>NZ_WTYG01000010.1 GCF_009828015.1 Qipengyuania citrea
TGATGGCCTACGACCCGCCCGCAGGCGCGCTCGGCCGAGCGGTGGCGAAGCTGTTCCTACGTGAGCCGCAGGTCCAGGCCCGGCATGATCTGAAGCGTTTCAAGATGCTCATGGAAACCGGGGAAATAGCGACATCGGCGCGAACGCGGGACGAAACGCGCGCGGCCAAGCAGGAGAACGGATGATGCGAGCACTTACCTGGCATGGAACCAACGACGTTCGAGTGGACACGGTCAGCGATCCGGAAATCATCAATCCCCGCGATGCGATCATCAAGATCACCAGCACGGCCATCTGCGGGTCCGACCTTCACCTATACGATGGCGTCATTCCCGGCGTGGCGCCGGGCGATGTGCTGGGCCATGAATTCATGGGCGAAGTCGTCGAGACGGGGTCTGCGAGCGATCTGAAGAAAGGGCAGCGCGTCGTCGTGCCCTTCACGATCAGCTGCGGCGGCTGTTTCCATTGCAAGCAGCAGCAATATTCGGCCTGCGACAATTCCAACCCGGCTGAAAAGCAGGATATGTCGGCGACGCTCTACGGCCAGCCGATGGCCGCGCTGTTCGGCTATTCGCACCTGACCGGCGGCTACTCGGGCGGACAGGCCGAATACGCCCGCGTGCCCTTTTCCGATGTCGGCCCGATCGTCGTTCCCGACCATCTGGAGGACGACCAGGTGCTGTTCCTCTCGGACATCCTCCCGACCGGCTGGATGGCGGCGGAAAATGCCGACATCCAGCCCGACGATACGGTTGCGGTGTGGGGCTGCGGCCCGGTCGGATTGTTCGCGATCCAGTCGGCCATCGTGATGGGCGCATCCAGGGTGATTGCGATCGACCACTATCCGAACCGTCTCGCACTGGCGAAGCAGCTGGGTGCGGAGATCATCGACTTCCGCGAGACCGATGTGCGCGAAGCCCTGATGGAAATGTCCGGCGGGATCGGCGTGGATGCCGTGATCGACGCGGTCGGCATGGAGTCGCACGGCTTCGCTATCGACAACATGTTCGACGTCGTGAAGCAGAAGGTCGGCATGGGCGCCGACCGCGCGAGCGCGCTGAAGCAGGCGATTCTCGCGGTCCGGTTCGGCGGCAAGGTCTCGATCCCCGGCGTCTATGGCGGGATGACCGACAAATGGCCGCTCGGGGCAATGATGGAAAAAGGCCTGCAGGTCCGTGGCGGCCAGACACATGTCCAGAAATATACCAAGCCGCTGCTCGAGAAGATCGAGGATGGCACGCTCGATACCACGTTCCTGATCAGCCACCGGCTGCCGCTCGAACAGGCGGCCGAGGGCTACAAGAATTTCAAGGAGCAGCAGAATGAATGGACCAAGGTCATTCTGAAGCCCGGGATGGAGAACTGATCATGGCCGGGAAAATCGACAAGCTGTCCGGGCTATGCGTGATTACCGGTGCTTCGAGCGGCATCGGGCTTGAGCTCACGAAACTGGCGGCCCGCGATGGCTGCGACCTGATCCTCGCCGCCGACCGCGATCTTGGCGCGGCCCAAGCCACCGCGCGGCAGTGCGGTGCCGCAGGCGTCGAGACGGTCGAAGCCGATCTCGCCACCCCCAAAGGCCTCCAGGCCCTCGTGACGGCGATCGGCGATCGCACGCCCGAAGTCCTGCTTGCCAATGCCGGCCACGGGCTGGGCGAAGCGTTCCTCGATCAGGAGTGGAAGGACATCGCCCATGTCATCCATACCAATGTGACCGGCACGACATGGCTCCTGCACCATATCGGACGGAAAATGCGGGCGAAGAATGCCGGTCGCATCCTTGTGACCGGTTCGATCGCGGGGCACATCCCCGGCGCTTTCCAGCTCGTTTACAATAGCACCAAGAGCTACGTCGACTACTTCTGCTTCGGGCTGCGCAACGAGCTTAAGGATACCGACGTGGTTGTTTCGTGCCTGATGCCGGGGCCGACCGATACCGATTTCTTCGACCGCGCCGGGATGGAGAACACCGATGTCGGCAAATCGGACAGCAAGGACGATCCCGCAATGGTCGCCGAGGCGGGCTACAAGGCCCTTCTCGAAGGCGACGCCCACACGGTCAGCGGCTTCATGAACAAGATCCAGGATATGTTCGCCGGCGTGATCCCCGACACGGTGCTTGCCCAGATGCATCGCCGGATGGCCGAACCCGGCGATCGCTAGGGCCGCACGCCTTCGCCAATCTGCAACAACCGAGGAGAACACCTATGCCTCTCACCGCCATCGCCCTGAACTGCTCGCTCAAGAAATCTTCGGACGAAGCAAGCTCGACCGATGCCATGATCGCCGTGCTGCAAGAGCATCTGGCCGAGCAGGATGTCGAACTGGCCGAAACCATCCGCATCGCCGATTACAATGTCCCCCCGGGCGTGACGTCGGACGAGGGCGAGGGCGACGACTGGCCGGGTATTCGCGGGAAAATCCTGAGCCATGACATCCTGGTCTTCGGCGGGCCGATCTGGATGGGCCAGATCGGGTCGGTCGCCAAACGCGTGCTCGAACGCATGGATGCCTTCACCAGCGAAACCGATGACCAGGGCCGGATGCCGAGCTTCGGCAAGGTGGCGATTGCCGCGATCGTCGGCAATGAAGATGGCGCGCACTGGAGCTCGGCACAGCTGTTCCAGTCGCTCAACGACACCGGCTGGACGATCCCGGCGGGCGCGGCCTGCTATTGGGTCGGCGAGGCGATGGGCAACACCGACTTCAAGGAGCTGGCCGAAACCCCCGATGCGGTGACCGAGACCGCACAGATGTGCGCGATCAATGCCGCACATCTCGCGAAACTTCTCGCAGGCGACACCTACCCCGGGACGAAGTCCTGACGGCCCGGAACGCTCACACTCTGTAATCTCTTGGGAGACCATCATGGGACAAGGAACCACCAACCGGATCAAGCCGCCCCTGCCTGAGCAGCAACAGCGTGTTCCGGGCGCGACCGAGGCAATGCACCCCAAGCCCGATCACGGCGAAGACAGCTACGAGGGCTCCTGCCGTCTCGAGGGAAAAAAGGGTCGTCATCACCGGCGGTGACAGCGGGATCGGCCGCGCGGTCGCAATCGCCTTCGCGCGCGAAGGCGCGGATGTGCTGATAGCCTATTTGTGCGAGGATCACGACGCGCAGGAAACGAAGGAATGGGTCGAAAAAGCGGGGCGAAAATGCGTCCTGATGCGCGGCGATATCAGCGATGCGGGGCATTGCCGAGCGATAATCGACGAGGCTGTCCGCACCTTCGGCGGTATCGATGTGCTGGTGAACAACGCTGCCCACCAGATGACTTTCGAGACATTGGAGGACATTCCCGACGAGGAATGGGAGCGGACCTTCGCCACCAACATCCACGCGATGTTCTATCTCGCCAAAGCCGCCTTGCCCCACATGGGTGAGGGCAGTTCGATCATCAATTCGGCGTCGATCAATTCCGACCAGCCCAATCCCACGCTGCTGCCCTACGCGACCACGAAGGGGGCGATCCAGAATTACACGGCCGGCCTCGCGCAATTGCTGGCAGACCGGAAAATCCGGGTGAACTGCGTCGCGCCCGGCCCGGTCTGGACACCGCTTATCCCCTCGACGATGCCGGAAGAGGACGTCGCCGAATTCGGGAAGGATTATCCGCTCGGCCGCCCCGCGCAGCCCGCCGAACTCGCGCCTCCATACGTCATGCTGGCGAGCGATGAAGCGAGCTACATCTCGGGAGCCACAATCGCCGTTACCGGCGGCAAACCGATGATGTGACCTCCCGGCTGCCCGAGTAAGGGGGCGGCACAGCGCGGCTGACCGCTGCTCCGACGAATACGCGGATATGACGCCGACGCCTATTCGTCGGGCGATCGTCCGATCGAGCGCGCGATGTTGCGATCCTCCTTGCCGAACTTGTCTTCGGCAACCCGCAGGACCGTGATCATGATCAGGCTGACTACGGTCAGTATTGCCACCAGGGGCCATTGCGCGGCACCGCAGGCAATACCCACCATGGTCGCCAGCCATAGATGGGCCGCCGTCGTCAGATTGTGGAGTTGGCCCTTGCTGAAGACGATCAGACCGGCCCCGATTATCCCGATGAACGCTCCGGCTGCCTCGAACAGTCGCAGGGGGTCCATCCGCGGACCGTCGAGCTGATGGTATAGGGCCATGATCGACACGACCATGGCTGCTGCCGAAACACAGATCAGGCCATGCGTTCGCATACCGGCGGCATGGCCGCGCCATTCGCGATCAAGCCCCAGCACCAGACCGAGAATTGCAGCCACGCCAAGCCGGCTGATGATATCACAATCGAGCCATTCGAGGGATGTGACAGGGTTGAGTTCCATGGTTCGCTATTCCGCTTTCTGCCCGGGTCCCGGGATGGGGTCTTCGCGCTCGTCGCAAGCTGATAGGACAACCGACCCGAGTGCTGCAATTGCCGGGTGGGATGCTCTCTCCTGTAGACAGCCGGGCAGCGCCCCTACGATAACCCGTTGCAAAGGTGAGACAATCTCTTCGTGGGACCCTTGCCCGATGCGGGGTCGCCCATGTATTCTCTTAGCGCGGACGGGTTCTCGACACGACAGGAGGAGAAACGTGATGGCGAAGAGAGACAAGGACAAATACACCGACAAGCAGAAGCGCAAGGCCGAGCACATTGAAGAGAGCTACGAGGACCGCGGCGTCTCGCAGGAAGAGGCCGAACGCCGCGCCTAGGCGACCGTCAACAAGGAAAGCGGCGGCGGCAACAAGTCCGGCTCCGGCCGGGGTGGCCAAGGCGGCAAAAAGAGTTCCAGCGAATACGGAGCGGAAAGCAAGTGATGCATAGCTACAAGCTCCGCGCCCGCGATGATCACAATTCAGTGATTGAAGAGATCGACTTCGAATGTCTCTCGATTGCCGGAGCTTTGGACAAGGCCAAGGCCATGGTCAAAGCCGGCCACGCCGATCTCTACGAAGATGGCATGCCGATCTGTTCGATGGAACTGGTGGCGGCAACCGGCGTGTGGCTAGTCGGTAAGCCGCGGCGAGCTGAACGCTAAACGGAATTATAACCGAGCAGCCCTTAGATCGCGGGCAGTTTCCAGCTCTACGTCTGCGTTCGAATTCGCCGCATCGGCAGCTAAAAGGGGATCCGAAAGCAGCCGTGAACGTCCAAAATCAGGACGCCTTATCGACGGCGGCTGCTAGGCCGATTGCAGACTGTCCGGTTCTGATTGCGTGAGCGGACTAAGCCGCTCTTCCGCAGACGACCCTAATTTCGGTCATTCGATGAGATTGGGTGAGCATGGGCCAGCAAAATGCCGAGCATTTCGCGCTCTTGTAAACCTTGAGCGCGAACAAGATTCGCCACACAAGGCTTGCAACTGCAAATGGTTCTCATTAGCAAGCTTATAGGCGCACCGAGATCGGCCAACACAAACACGCTTTAGGGAAACTATCATGAGAACTTACAAGGCGAGCCTCCTCGCCGCAGCCACGCTTTGTTGCCCGTCGCTCGCACTGGCGCAGACTGCCCCCGACATCGAACCGGATAACGGCGCTGAGGCTGCACCTAGAGAGGAGGCCATCGTTGTGGTCGGCAAGCTGACCGACTCCGCACTCGACCGCGACGATATCGAGATCACGCAGGCAAACGACCTGGGTGACCTCTTCCGCCGCACGCCTTCGGTCTCGGTCGGCGGCGCCATTGGTATCGCCGAGAAGATCTACGTTCGCGGTCTGGAAGATGCGCAGCTCAACATCTCCATCGACGGCGCCCAGATCCAGGGCACGCTCTTCCACCACGTCGGGCGCGTCTCTGTCGAACCGGAATTGCTGGAACGGGTGGACATCCAGACCGGGGCCGGTGAGGCTACTTCGGGCTTCGGTGCCATCGGCGGCGCCATCCGCTTCCGCACGCGCGACGCGGTCGACCTGCTGGAACCCGGCCGCAACGTCGGCGGCATCGCCCGCGCCGGGTGGTTCTCCAACGATGGCTACAAGCTGTCGGGAACGGCATACGGGAGAATTGCCGGTGATGTCGGTATCATCGCTTCCTACGTCCACCAGAACCGCGATCCCTACGAGGACGGCGATGGCAACCTCGTCGCCGGGAGCGGCGCCGAGCAGAACGTGGGGTTCGTCAAGATCGGCGGCGATGTCGGCATGGGGCACGGCTTCTCGCTCAGCTACGAACAGCGCGACGAGGAAGGCGAATTCGGTGCCCGTCCGAACTGGCCGGTTCTGGAAGGCGACCCCCTGTTTCCTGCCGAGGCGCAGCGACGCACCGTGATCGGCAACTATCGCTATGACAGCGGCGGCATCCTTGGCGTGGAATTGACCGGTTACTGGTCCCGCGCGCAGTTCGAACTCGACCGGTTCGACCGTTGGGGCCTCTACGGAGCCGAAATCGAGAACTGGGGCGCGGACGCGCGGCTCAACCTTGCCGCCGGAATGCACGATGTCACTCTCGGCGTGGAGTATCGAAACGATCATGTGTCCAGCGCCTATCTGGGCGATCCGGCCATGTGGCAGCCTTGGGCGTGGGACCCGGCAGTCGGTCGCTTCACCGAGAAAGGCGAACTCTTCGGGCTCTATGTGCAGGATCGCTGGCAGGTTTTCGACCAGCTCCTGGTTAGTTTCGGCGCGCGCTACGACAATTATAGCCTCGATCTCGTCACCTACGGCGGCGGCGCGGACAGCGATGGCGTCTCCTTCAACATCGGCGCCGATTACGAAATCGTGCCCGGTCTAACGGCGAATGTCAGTTATGCCGAGGCCTTCCGCGGCAAGGAAATCGGCGACGCCTTCACGCTGGAACACAATGCTGCCTGGGCGATCCTGCAACGGGGCCTCGAGCCGGAGACGGTCAACAATATCGAGGCGGGTCTGGCCTACGATGCGGACGGTTTCTACGCTTCGGCCGCCTATTATCGCATGGAGATCGAGAACGTCGTGCTCGACCAGCTCTACCGCGATCGAACGACTGCGCCGTTGCAGAACAACACCTACTACGAGAACGTCGGCGAATTCCGTTCGGAAGGCTTCGAGCTGCGCGGTGGCTACCGGTCCGGCGCGTTCGGGATCAGTGGCTTCTATAACCACTATAACCCGGAACTGAACGGTCTTCCGGTGAACGGTTACGAGCATCTCGCGCTGGGCAACACCCTGGGCGACCAGTGGAACGTCAGCGCCACGTTCGACCCTGCGCCGTCGCTGGGCTTCGAGGCGAGCTTGACCCGATTCGAGCGCGTCGAGGATCTGGAGGTGCTGTTCCGCGATGTGGAGCTGGGCTATGTCCCGGAAACGCAGTTCATCGAAAAGCCTGGCTACACGACGTTCGATCTGTTCGCCCGCTGGCAGCCTTTCGGCACCGATCGCTTCGAACTGCTGGCGGCCGTCTACAACCTGTTCGACGAGACCTACCTGGCGCACGCCAGCGTGGGCGATTACACCGCCATTCCGGACTACGAGATCGTGCGCGGTGTGAACGAACCGGGCCGCAACGTCCGTGTCAGCGCCTCGGTCCGCTTCTGATGCGCACACGCCCCGCCTTCCGGTTCTGGCACCGCTGGTTCGGAATCCTGGGCGGGGCGTGGCTCATCCTGCTGGCAATAACCGGCTGCGCGATCGCCTGGTATGACGAGCTGGACGGCCTGCTGAATCCCGATCTGCGGCACGCCCAGATCGTGTCGGGCCAACCAGCGCCCATCGACGCCGTGGTGGCGAGCGCGCAGGACGCGTTGCCGGGGTTCGAACCCAATAACATTCTTCTCGCTCAGCGGCCTGACCGAACGCACTGGCTACTGGGTCGCCAGACCATACCCGACGGAACGGCGCGCGCGGTTCAGGCATTCGTCGAACCGGCCTCGGCGCAGTTCGCAGGCTGGCGGAAAAGTGGCGCGATCAGTCTTCATCGCCACCATCTGCCGGACTTGCTTTATGGCCTCCATACCGACCTGCTCGTTGGCGAAATCGGCATAATTTTCGTCGGCCTTCTGTCGCTCGCCTGGCTGATCGATCACTTCCTCTCGCTCCCGCTTGCCTTTCCTCGTCTGAAAGGTGCGCTAAGCGCTTTCAGGGTTGGCGGGCATGCCGGCTCGTTGCGCCAGTTGTGGGATCGCCACCGCGCGAGTGGCTTGTGGCTTTGGCCCGTCACCGGAATGCTCGCTCTGACCGGTGTCACCCTTTCGTTTCCCATGGAAAGCCGCGAAGTCGTCGAAACCGTCTCACCGGTCAGTGATCGCCTGCATTACGCGATGGAAGAGCGGGGCCCGCCGACAAATCCCATCGGGCTCGATGCTGCCATAGCCAGCGTGACCGAGGACCGCGCGCAGGTGCACAGCGTTCGCCCGCACCCCGAGGTGGGCCTCTACGCAGTGCGAACTTTCGATACGCGCGATGTCGACAACCAGGGCAGGCTCTGGACTTACGTAAATATGGAGACAGGCAAGATCACGGCGCAGCGCCACGACGCTGGAGAAAACGCAGGGGATACCTTCTTCATCTGGCAATACGCGCTACACTCGGGGCACGCTTTTGGACTTGCCGGGCGTCTTCTCGTGACGCTGGCGGGACTCGTCACGATCTATCTCGGTATTTCGGGCTATCGATTATGGTGGAAGCGTCGGCGGCGAATTGGGCAAGCCCGATGACTACTTTGCACGCCGATTTTCGGCCGAAGTTCGATCCCGCAAACTACCATTTTTGGGATTTATATCTCGTTAGCTAGGCGATCAAAATCTTTAGGAATAGCTGACCTAACGCGGCGCTGAGTGGACGGCCGCTTTCGGGCGAATCTCGAAGCTCTCGGAATGACCAGGATTGGGGTGCAAAGCGGACGTGGCCGACTGATAGTCTTATTAAGAACGAAAAGAGGTGGCTCTCTGGAAGAGAGCGGAAAAGGGCACGCGATCCCCGCGTCCCATGGAGACTTGAGATGACTGAGATTGAACAACAGAAGCGCATCGCCAACTACCTCGCCGCCTTTGCCCACTTGGTGGGTGGCCAGCCCGGACGCTTCGCCGAATTCCGGGACAAAGTGGATGTCATGCTGAGCGGCACGGCGCCTCACGCCTTCAGCCTGATGCAGTTCTCCGACCGGGTCCAGGCAACTGGTCGCCCGCTCATCTGGGTACACCAGCCTGCAGAGAGCCCCCATGTTCCGCAGATCGGCCTGGTCGCTCAGGTAGACGGCGGAACGCATTATGTCGAAAACTGCATGCTCTGCCTGACTGGCGAAGACGACCGCGCGACTCTCGTACCAGACGGCTTCAATCTCGGCGCATACAGGTTCGACGATATGCTCGATCTGCACCACATCACTCAAGCACCGGCCTCGAACTTGGATGCGGCGGATGGCGATATGGTGAGGGCCTACAAGCGACTTATCGCGATCCAGGCCGACCAATGGGAGCGGGGTGACATCTTCGACCTGCCTCATCTCGCACGGGCAGCCTAGATTTTACGGTGTGCCGGATCGTCCGTAGGCGATCCGGCATCGCCACTCAGGAGCTATCTTCGTTGGTCGATTGCCCTGAGCATAAAGTTTTTAACGCGAATTCCTAAACGCTTCGTAACCGGCGATGGTTAACGGCAGTTATTAATCTGTTAGTCTTCGCCAGTTGCGACTGTCGCAATGAGCGGTTGTTCGGATTGGAGCAGGTTAGATATGCCTACACTCGGTCAAGCATTAGCTGTGGAAGAGTGCCGGAATGGCAGGAAATGGGCCGGAAACAGTCCTGCTGAAATGCGTCGGGCGACCCATCACCGACCTCCTCGTACACGCGTATCTGTCACCAGAAATGATCATCACTCATGCAAGAAACGTGATCACACCGTCGGAGAAGCATTTCAGCATCGAGTTCACGCAGCCACTGTACTATTTCTGCAGCGCTTCCGGACGATATTGGCGCTAGACAGCATCTCGAGAACTTCCAGATTGATACGTGTGTCGACCGCTTCGGGGCCGTTTCCGGACTGTCTGCTATTGGAGCGTTACGTCTGTCGTAAGCTTACTTTTGACCTACGCAAATGACTTTCGTTCCCGCCAGTTGATGAATCAATCTTTTATTCGCATATCCACGTTCGGTGTGTGGAACTTTTCAGGCGGAGCAGAACGAAGACTATGGAAAGCATCGGCGCTGATCTCGAAGTCATGAAGCGCGTGCCGCTGGCAGACGAGCATGTTACGGCGATGTGCGCAATCGGCCATGAGCGCGCCTATCACAAAGGTGAAATGGTCGCCGAAATCGGCCAACCTCATGATACGTTTGTCTACGTCATCGAAGGTGAGATCGAAGTCGTCGATCCCTTTTCCGGTGAGCGCTTACTGGAATCCAGCCTTGGGCCGACTCAATTCATGGGCGACATTTCCTTTCTGAACGCGGGGTCGCATTTTCTTCCAATGCGAGCGACAGTGGACACGCGGGTCATCGAGGTTCCGCGTGAGGACATGCTCGATCTGATGGGCCGCGTGCCCGAGCTTTCGGATCATATTATCACGGTGTTTGCCGCGCGCAGACGCAGGCAGTTCGAACTCAAGAACAGCATGATCAAGCTGATCGGTGCCGACCGGGATGCCGCGGTTCAGGACGTGGAGACCTTCCTCGCGCGCAACCGTGTGCCCTTCCAGTCCTTCGACCTCGATAGCAGCGATGATGAGGCCTCGCGCCTGTGCAATCTGGTGGATCACGAACCGGCCGTCATCGTGGGGCAGGATCGCAAGCTGGATGATCCCACTCCCCGCAAGGTCGCCCAGATCCTCAATTTGGATCTCGACGTCGCCGACGATACGATTGTCGATGCTCTCATCGTAGGCGGAGGGCCAGCAGGCGTCGCGGCTGCGGTCTATGCTGGGGCGGAAGGCCTGTCGGCGCTCCTAATCGAAGATACTGCTATCGGCGGTCAGGCGGGGACTTCGAGCCGGATCGAGAATTATATGGGATTTCCGACCGGCATTTCCGGTGCCGACCTCGTCTATCGCGGCCAGATACAAGCGATGAAGTTCGGCACCTGCTTTGCGATGCCGCGCCGGGTTGAAAAACTGGAAAAGCGACCCGACGGCCTGTTTCGCGCGACGCTGGATGACGAAGCCCATGTCTGTGCGCGGGGAGTTGTGGTCGCGACCGGGGTGCAATATCGCCGCATGCCGCTCGACCGGCTCGAGGAATTCGAAGGCGCGGGGATATTCTACGCGGCGACCGACATGGAAGCGCGCTTTTGCCGCAACACCGATGCGATCGTGATCGGGGGCGGCAATTCCGCAGGGCAAGCCGCGATGTATCTTTGCCGCGCGGCCAAGCAGGTCCATGTCCTGGTTCGTGGCGAGAGCTTGGCGGATTCTATGTCGAACTATCTGAGCAGACGGCTGGAAGCCGAGCCCAACATCCAGATTCATTATGGCTGCAAGATCACTGCACTGCATGGCGAGGATCATCTTGAGGCAGTGACGGTAATGGATGCGCAGGGAGAGTGGGGCATGGACACTCGCGCGCTGTTCATCATGATTGGTGCTGCACCCAATACGAACTGGCTCTCGGATTTGGTCAATCTCGATGCCAAAGGCTTCGTGCACACCGGTGAAGCGGCCGGCGCGGAAACGCCTTACGAAACCTCCCATCGCGGAATCTTCGCTGTGGGAGACGTGCGCGCGGGATCGGTCAAACGCGTCGCTTCGGCCGTCGGTGAAGGCTCGGTCGTCATTTCCGCCGTCTTCAACCATGTGCAGAACCTACCGGAGCTGGTACGCTAGCTTATCGGGTAGGCTTCCCGCCCGGATCATTGAGGAAGCTGCAAAATCGCTGCTGCAAAGAAAGGCAGCGCTATGCCAATCTGCACACAACAACCGAGAGGCCGAGCCAGCATCGGCGCTGATGTCTGCCGCGAGCACCTACTCTAGAGGCGCGATGGCCATGACACGTGTCCTGCTTACGGACTTTTTTTGGGCCGATTGCAGACAGTCCAGTTCTGGCGAAGCAAGTCGCGAAACCGGACATTCTGTTCACTCAGTAGTGAGCTCAAAATCGACACTGTTGTCACGGCTTACTTCTTGCAGAATCACCGCCGCATCCGTCCGCCTGTCGGCGGAATGGCTAGAACCTCAACCCTGTATGCAAGTTTATCTGGGGCGACTTGTCGGCACTCTCCAGACGGATGTTTGTTAATGGAGTCGCTGCTTCGATAGCGAAATCGAAATCGTCCAGCCGTGCGCGCAGCCCCCCACCAGCCGAAACCAGTGTCCCGCCGCCGAAGCCGGTGCCGATATTCCTAGCATAACCACCATCCAAGAAAGTATAGAGCTGGAGCCAGTCGAGCGTCGAGGTGGGGTTGTCGAAATCCTTGCGCAGTTCGACAAGGCCCGCGATCCCCTCATCACCGAAGCGCTCGCTGAAATCATAGCCGCGAACGCTGTAGGGTCCGCCGATCGAGAACTCCTGCGACGACAGCAAGGGTCGCGAGGCGATCTGGCCATTCGCGGCAATACGCAGGCCGAAGCCGGTTCCAAGGTCCAGCGCGGAATCGAACCAAGCAAAAGCCCTGGTGAACCGGGCACTTGCATTGGCGCGCGATGCAAGCGGATCGCCAACCTCCGTCGTTCCCCCGATCGCCAAGCCTCTCGTCGCGCCGATGCCACCATAGATGCGGCCGATGCCGATATTAGCATTGGCCGCAAAATTAACCGAGGCGGTGACTAGATCGTCCTCTTCAAAGAGCACGCCCTCCCGTGCTTGGCTCACATTCAGATAGGCCAGCTCACCGTTTAGCCACAGGTTGAAGCCATTGCCCCGCACCAGTGCATTGCTCGCGAAAATCGCTGCGTAGCGATTGTGTCCGCGTAAATTGCTGTCCCCCCGCGTTAGCCCAGCCGAAGCGGCGATACCGATCACCGTTGCGCCGTCGCCGAGTGTCTTGGCATAGCGGGCGTTGACGAAGACCATTTCGCGCGGCTGAGCGATGGTGCTAATCGCATGGACAGTGACGCTATCGTCATCGGCAAAGATGCCGTTTAGATCGAGCCGTAACCTGGCGCGGATCGGGCCGAAGCGGGCCGAGCCGAAATTATCCAGCGCGGCATAGCCGATGGCAGGGATTTCCCTGGCCTCGACAACCAGAACGCCAGCACCGCCCTCGCGCAGGTAGTCGGTTCTGGCGATGCTAATCCCCGGCAGTTCGCCCGCGAGCAGGAGCTGGCGTTCGATGAGTGAGGCATGCGGATTTCCCCCAACGAGCGGCGCCAGCGTCTTGCGCAAGCGGTCATTGTCCGTCCCAACGATCCGCACTTCGTCGATCTGCCCGATATCGAGTTCGACCGTGACGATACCCAGCCTGACAGCTTGCGCGGGGATCTGCGCGCTTGCAAAAATGTAGCCGCGTTCGCGTGCATGGGCGGCGATGCTGTTGATGAGGTTGCGCAAGGTCTCAGCACTGGCGTTCTGGCCTATGAATCTTTCATAGCTCGCGGCTAGGTCGGATGGCGTAAGTTCGGCAATGCCGCGAATATTTATCGCACCGATAACCATGGCGACGTCTTCGCTCACCGGGCTTTCCTCGTGGGGAGGTGAGAGGCGCTCGAATGGCTGGAGGACGGTATCATCTATTCGCGGGCCGGCGGCGTTCTCACCAAAGCTCGAACGAACGTCTTCGTTCATCGCCTCGAAGGAATGGCCTGCTTTCTGCGCGAACGCAGGCAGGCTTGTTGCCAAGGCAGCAAGGGCGATACTGTCGCGCAGGAATTTGATTGGATCGGCCATGCCTTTCCGATGCCGCATGAGCATTAGGAAAGGATTACGATTATATAAGGGTTTAACCGAAAATTCAGCGCCTTTCGAAACCGTAGGCTGTTTCGAATGGTATAGCGCGGCCTGCGCAAACCATTTTTCAGTATGTCCGACGCGGACGGAATTTGATGCGGAGATTTAGGGTGAAGAACGTCGCAAAGATCGCAGCGATCATGGCGCTGGCTGTGGGGGCAACCGCCAAGGCGGAATCTCCGTCGTGGACCCTTTCCGAGAGCACCGGGAGCGTGCACATTCTGCGTGCGGGCGTGTCGTCGATTGCCGTGGCCGGGGGTAGCCTGCGCTCGGGCGATGTCGTTTCGACTGGCAAGAAGGGGCGCGCGGTCCTTGTGCGCGGCCGCGAATATGTGGTCGTCTCGCCCAACAGCCGGCTGCGCATCACCAATCCCGAAAGCAGCAGCGCGATTACCCAGTTCTTCGAGGAGATCGGGACGGTCCTGTTCAAGATTGAGCGCAAGTCGACTCCGCATTTCGGTGTGCAGACGCCCTATATGGCCGCTGTCGTGAAGGGCACGACATTTAGCGTTACGGTATCCGACAGAGGATCGGCGGTGCAGGTCACCGACGGCGCGGTGCAGGTGGCAACCAATGATGGCGGCGCGAGCTATCTCTTGTCGCCCGGGGCAATCGGCATGGTCGAGGCAGGCCAGCAATACCGGCTGGTCATCAGCGGAGCTGAATCGAAAGTTATCGATTCGCCCAATGCGGCGCACGCTCCGGCGCCGACCGAGGCTGCCAGGGATAGTGCGGGCGACGGGAAGGCAAAGGAATCGGTTCGGATCGCCGGAGGCACCGCTGACGGGGTGATCGACACGGCCATTGCAAATGAGCCAGTCTCATTGGGGTCGCTCACCGGCGGGCTGGTCAACAGTCCCGCCGGCACCCGCTCGGCCTTTGCATCGGAGAATGCCCGGGGGAATAACGGCCAAGGCGAAAGTGGTGTCGGAAACGGCGGCAATGCTGATGGCTACGCACTTGCCATAAAAGCGCAGAGTTCTGACCACCGGCCCGGTGCCGGCAACGGCGGCGGCAACGGCAATGGCAACGGCGGCGGCAACGGCGGTGGCAATGGCAATGGTGGCGGCAACGGTGGCGGCAATGGCAATGGCGGCGGCAATGGCAACGGCGGCGGCAACGGCAACGGTGGCGGCAACGGCAACGGTGGCGGCAATGGTAACGGCGGCGGCAATGGCAACGGCGGCGGCAATGGCAACGGCGGTGGCAACGGTGGC
>NZ_WTYG01000011.1 GCF_009828015.1 Qipengyuania citrea
TTTTAGAACGAAAGGAGGTGGCTCTCTGGAAGAGAGCGGAAAAGGGCACGCGATCCCCGCGGCCTATGGAGACTTGAGATGACTGAGATCGAACAACAGAAGCGCATCGCCAACTACCTCGCCGCCGTTGCACACCTGCTGGGCGGCCGGCCCGGACGCTTCACTGAATTCCGAGACAAGGTGGACATCATGCTGAGCGGGTCGGCTCCACACGCTTTCGGCCTGATGCAGTTCGCTTCCCGGGTTCAGACAACCGGCCGTCCGCTCATCTGGGTTCATCAGTCTGCAGAGTGCCCGACGGTTCCGCAAATCGGCTTGGCCGCACAGATGGGAGGGGGGATGCACTACATCGAGAGCTGCATGCTCTGTTTGACTGGCGAAGACGACCGCGCGACCCTCGTGCCAGACGGTTTCAACCTGGGCGCGTACTGGTTCGACCATGCGCTCAATCTGCACCACATTACCGATGCACCAGCATCGACCTTCGAAGCGGCAGATGGCGACATGGTGAGGGCCTACAACCGACTTATCGCGATTCAGGCCGAACAGTGGGAGCGGGGTGACACCTTCGACCTCCCTCATCTCGCCCAAGCGGCCTAAGATATATGGTAGCCGGATCGTCAATAGGCGATCCGGTATCGCCAATCAGGAGCCATCTTCGTTGATCGATCGCCCTGAGCATAACGGTTTTGGCGCGAATTCGTGAAGGCTGCGTAACCGACAAGAGTTAATGGAGCCGACTGATCCGTTAGTATTCCGCCCGATTGCAAATTACGCAATGAGCGGACGGTCGAATGAGAGCAGGTTGGATACAGCTACACCGGTCGTGTGGAAGCCTGTGGATAGGCCGATCAAATGGCAGAGATTGGGTCGCTTGCCGCCTGTCAGCTTTCGGGCAGTGGACCAGAGATAGCTGCCATTCATCACGAAGCCCCCGATGAGGCAGCTGTCGACCCAAAGCCGGTCTTCCGAAGCGGGCAGTCGAAAGTCCGCCTCGTCAGTATCTGCCGTTGAAATCGCTCCGCGCTGCCAGCAGGACGCAACCCGGCTCACCCAGCATTCGGCCACCCATTGCAGATATTCAGTTAGCTCATGCTCGTGAAGTGCCGAGACAAAGCTTGGTCCAACCTCCTATCCAGCCAGTTTGCCGATGATCAATTGCGGACTGCGGTCGGTTTGCTCAGGATTGCTGATCGGGCGGCCCCAGAGGTAACCCTGTGCTTCATCACAGCATTCGTCCTTGAGCAATCTTAGCTGGGCATCATTCTCTAAGCCCTCGGCTAGGACAGGGACTTTCAGGCTGCGTCCCAGCGCCAGCACCGCTCGGATAATCGATCGTGCCTGATGGCTTGTTTCTGCATCGAGCAGGAAAGACTTGTCGATCTTGATCTTGTCGAATGGGAAAGAGTTGAGAGTGTCGAGCGACGAATAGCCCGTACCGAAATCATCAATTGCGATGGAGACGCCCAGCGCCTTGATCTGGCGCAGGATGTGGAGGGCTCGCGTCTTGTCGGAAATGAAGGCCGTTTCGGTAATCTCCAGCTCCAGCCTTGATGCCGGAAGTCCGGACTCGACCAACGCGCCGGTAACCGTTTCGATCAGGTCGACATGCATGAGCTGGACTGGTGACAGATTCACCGCCACGCGCCACGGCTTGGACCACGATACAGCGGCCTTGCAAGCGGTCCGCAGGACCCATTCACCAATTCGAACAATCTCTCCGCATTCCTCGGCGATCGGGATGAACTCCTCCGGCGAGACCCATCCGTCGCGCGGATGCTTCCAACGCAGCAGCGCCTCATAGCCTCGCACCTCTCCGGACCGTACCGACTTCTGCACCTGGTAGGCGAGGCTGAGCTCTGCGCGATCAATCGCCTCGCGAAGATCGGACGCGATGACACGGCGGGCGCGCACGGCTTCGTCCATGCTCGGCTCATAGAAGCAGACGGGTTGGCCGACCGCATCTTTCGCCCGATACATAGCGAGATCCGCGTTATTTAATATCTGCTCGAGATTGCTTCCGTCGTCGGGATAGATTGCGACGCCGATACTGGCGCCCAGGCTTACGCTGAGATTATCGAGATCGACCGACGCGCTAAGCTTCTCATTCAACCGCGCGATAAAATCATCGAGCGCAGAGCGGTCATGATAGACCTTGAAGGCCGCGAACTCATCGCCGCCCAGCCGTCCGACAAACTCTTCGTCGCGCAAGAGTCGCGACAGGCGGCCGGCCAGTTCCTGAAGCACCGCGTCGCCCATCGCATGCCCGTGCGCGTCATTCACTTCCTTGAACCGGTCCAGATCGATTCCGACCGCTGCCACTTTGTGCCCTTGATCGGTCGCCTGCGTTAGCACCGCCTTCATCGCATCATGAAAATGTGCACGATTTGGCAGGCCGGTCAGTTCATCGTGGAGCGCCAGGAACTCGATCCGCTTCTGCGCATTTCGCCGTTCGGTAGTGTCGTCGAAGGTCGTGACCCACCCACCATCGGGTCGTGGGCGATGCGCGATGGAGAGAGTTGAGTCATTCTTGAATGGAATGGTCAGCGTACCGCCATTCGGTTGCAAAATGCAGGCGCGATGGCGCGCCAACGTCTCAGCGACGAGACTTTCATTCACCTCGCCTCCCGCTCGCTCGACAAGCACATGCCGGACGAGCAATTCAAAAGGCGTGCCCATCGGGAAATCTTCAGGCGCAGCCCTGAACATGTCTGCCACCCGTCCATTGGCGAGGACCAGGCGTTCTTCCGAATCGAACAGACAAAGGCCTTGGTGCATGTTCGAGAGCGCGGCTTCGAGGCGCTCCTGATCCTCCTTCATGCGGGTCATATCGCGCGTGATTTTGGCGAAGCCTTGGAACTCGCCATACTCGTTGCGAACCGCCTCAATTGTCACATGTGCCCAAAAGCGGGAGCCATCCTTGCGATAGCGCCAGCCTTGCGCATTGAAGATGCCATCGCGTCGCGCCGTTTCGATGTCGTGCGCCGGAACGCCAGCCTCTCGTTCCTCCGGCGAATAGAAAGCCGCAAGTTCAAGGCCGATCGCTTCGTCCTGGGTGTAACCCTTCAGCCGTTGCGCGCCGGCATTCCAGCTCGCGACGCGACCGTCCGTACTGAGCATATAAATGGCACAATCGCTGATCCCTTGAATCAACGCTTTAAACTCGCGGGCATTGGCATCGATAGCCGCCTTGGTTCGACCGCGCACAATAGCGGCAACCATGCCCATGATGAGAACGAATGCGGCTGCGGCGGCAACCGACAGCGCGAGGCCAAATGATGACAGGACAATGTCAGTAGAAGGCGGCATGCGACTTGGCAGAAGGGTGATCCCCGCCATGCCAATGAAATGCAGGGAGAAGATGCCAAGAACAATAAGGCCGGCCGCTCCAACTCCGCTCCTTCGATCGTTCCGGTCGATCGCCCACGACAGGACGGGGAAGTTGGGACCAATCGCAGCGATCACTGAGGCGACCACATATCCTGTCGAGAGATGATAGGATGCAGACATCTCGACTGCCGCCATCCCGATATAGTGCATGGCCGCGACGCCTGCGCCGATAATGCCGCCAGCGAACCACCGTACACGCCAATCCTGCGAACGGAGCGCAATGGCGAATCCGGTAGAGATCGATCCCGCCACGACCAGAAGTGACAGAAGGGTGGGAGTGAGTTCGTAACCTTTGACGATCGACGAGTTGTAACCGATCATCGCGATAAAATGCGTCGCCCAGGTGCCAAAGCCACTCGCTGTGCCGGCCACGAGGACCCAACGTGTTCGTTCTGCGCCATGAGCGTTCCGAGCCTGCCGCAAAAGCACGACGGTAGAGGCAGCCGCAATGATGCAGACTGCAATTGCCAACCCGAGCAGGCGGCTATCATGTTCATTTTGAACACAAGAAAGTAGATCGAACATGACGCTTGTTACATGACATCTATTAAAATGCGGTAAGTTGGGCGCTTCTTCGACTGGCGGCCGGACGTCCGCTCATGCCGGTCCACACCTTTAAACCGATCATCGGGAATCCGATCTTGTTGCCATTCAGGGGCTTGCCAACTGAATGTCAGCTCACATGTTGAGGTCGCCGAGCGTGGAGACATCACCCTAACCGAGATTGAGGCGCGGCTTACCGAGCGCGTTGTGCCGATGGGCATCGGCACCGTGCATCGCTTCTTCGCGCGGCATAGGATCACGCGTCAAAAAAGATTGGGCACGCGGTTGAGCAGGACAGGCCCGACATCTTGAAGCAGCGCCAGCGCTGGTTCGACGGCCAGCTCGATCTCGATCCCGAGCGCCTCGTGTTCATCGACAAGACGTGGACTGCCAGGAACATGACCCGCAGTCATGGGCGCTGCCCAACGGGCGAGCGGCTGCGCATGGGCTTCCCGCACAGCCACCGCAAGACCACCACGCTGGTAGCCGGTCTGCGCATGACCGGCATGGTCGCGCCGATGGTGCTCGATGGACCGGTCAACGGCGATTGGTTGGAAGCCTACGTCACCAAGGTCTTGGGGCCCGAACTCCGACCCGGTGACATCGTCATCATGGACAATCTCCCCAGCCACAAGCGGGCGGCCGTGAGGGAAAAGATCGAGGCGGTTGGTGCCATCCTGCGCTTCCTTCCACCCTACAGCCGGGACTTCAATCCGATCGAGAAGGCGTTCTCCCGGCTCAAGGCCATGCTGCGCAAAGCCGGCGAGCACACCGTTCGAGGCCTTTGGGACCTCATCGGCAGGCTCGTCCGCATGTGCAGCCAGACGAATGCGCCAATTACTTCAGATCATGCGGATACGAACCGCAATGAGCCAGAAAACGCTCCAATGGCGGGTTTCAGGAGACGCTCAAGGGTTCTCAAACGCCCGAATGAGGGAGCTTTGCGGACCGGCAGGAAGCGGGCCGCGAGCGGTCTGCCTGCTTTTGGAAACTATGACCGCGATAGCCGACGTTCCGCAAACGACCCCATCCCGGTCATTGAAGGTTCGCCGCCGTCTCCCTGAAAGCGGACATCATAGCCTTGCGGGCGGAAGCGTCATTCCAGAGGAACTTTGGTGGGCGGAATTCGTAAGTGTGTGTCACCCTTGAAAATCCGGAGGTCTTGCCATGCAAAATCAGCTGAAATTAAAGCCGCTCGATGAGCAAGTCATCGTCATTACCGGTGCGACGTCCGGCCATGGCCTATGCACTGCACAGATGGCCGCAAGCCGAGGTGCCACGGTCATGCTCGCCGCCCGTGACGAGAGCGCACTCAAGCAGGTGTGCGCTGATATTCGCAGCGAAGGCGGAACGGTGGATTATGTCGTCACCGATGTTTCGGCTGAAGAGGATATGCAGCGGCTGGCCGATAAGACGATCGAGCAATTCGGTGGCTTTGACAGCTGGGTGAACAACGCCGGCATAGGCGTCTACGCCCAGGTTCTGGACCTCGAGATGGAGGATCACCGCAAGATCTTCGATACCAACTACTGGGGCGTCGTATATGGTTCGGTGATCGCGGCGCGCCATTTCAAGGACAGACCGGGCGGGGGCGCGCTCATCAATGTCGGCTCGATAAATTCGGATATGCCGGGGCCGATTCTCGCATCCTACAACGCGTCGAAGCACGCCGTGAAAGGTTTTACCGATTCATTTCGGATCGAGCTGCAAATGAATGGCGAACCCGTTTCGGTTACGCTGATCCAGCCCAGCGCCATTGGCACACCTTTTCCGCAGCATGCCCGCAACACCACAGGCTTCAAGGCGCGCCTACCGGAGCCGGTGTACGCCCCAAAAGTGGTGGCCCGCGCGATACTCGACGCCGCCCAACATACACGCCGGGACGTAGTCGTCGGCGGTGCGGGCAAGTTCCAGATCTTCGGTTCGGCAGCCTTTCCTCACCTGTTTGACAGGATCGCCGCGACAATGGCTGACAAGCTGATCGACAGAGAGAAACCGATACCCGAGCAACAAGGCAATCTCTACGAACCACAAGGCAATGATGGGGATGTCGAAGGCCAACAGCATGGCAGGCATTTCACCGTTACCACCGCCGCTGGCCGGCACCCCTGGGCAACCGCCGGAACGTTGGCTGCTGTGATTGCCGCGGGCGTATGGGCAGTAAGGAGTACGAAAGCGAGAGCATAGTGCTCCGCCGTATCGAAGTAGGCGAAGGCGGGTATTAGGAGCGCTGTACCAATTGTACGCCCGATCAAGCCACGCCTTGAGCTAACTGCGGACTGTCGGCTTGCCACCCACAAACGGACTCAAGAGCCTTCACCTCGCGAAGAGTCTGTCATCCCACCAGACCGGTGTTTCGAGTCCAGGTGAGATCGATCCGAAATCGCCATGGCCGGTATTGAAGACGAAATTTCGCTCCATGCGCGCAACCACACTCGGTACGACGAGCAAGGCGCTTCGTCCCTCTTCATACCACTTGCGTCCGAATTTGCGGGCGACATCGCCGTTACGATCCGACCAACCGGGGTGATGAGCATCGCTGAAGACCTCGTAGCTCGTCCCGGCGGGAATGACGATCTCGATGAAATGCTGGTTTGGCGGAATTTCTCCGGAATGGTGGACGAGTTTCTCGAGCATCGCGGTCGAGTAATTCTGCGCGGCGTAAATCACGCCTGCACCCACTTCGTGCCATCGGCCGGCAGCGCGCCTGGCTCCGCCATCATCCCAGATCGCAAACTCCCCGTCAGGATCACCGATACGCCAAACCCTCCAGTCCGTGCGCAATTTGCGTGGGGTCATACGGCGAAGCCGGCATCGGCCCGACGGAGGAGGTTCACAACAGCATCAGCACCGGCCGAGCTTGCCTGCGCGAGAGCAAGCGGAGGCCGGCCATCGAGCAACGGATGCGGGCGTGACAGGAAGCGCCGCGCGGCATCGATGTCGCCGCCGTAGCTTCGCTTCGCTGCTTCAACCACGCGGCCCACCTCATAGAGGCGCTCGCTCATTTCGCGGGACAAGGCCTTGCGAGATTTCTGGTTTCGGCGATACGTCGCTTCGGGAATGATTCCGCCCACTACGATGGCTTTCCCGAGCACTTCAATCAGGCCCGAAGCAGCTTTCGGCAGCAGGCCGCTGGCGACACGGTCTGCGAGTGCGACGTCGTCGATATCGCCGGCATCGTCAAAACCGAGAAGCGCAGCAACACGTGCGGGTTGCGAACCGCTGCCGCGATCGAATTCTGCCACTCCAGCCATTGCGAATTCTCCTTTATTCGTCATTTGATCGGAATATAGCAGTCAGTTGACGACGTGCAAGCCCGTCATCGTCAGAGCGGCGGCAGGAGCGCCTTGACGACGGGTTCGGGATTGTCCGCCGGGATGAAGACCCGGATGCGGTAGGCAATGATCTCGGTGAAACACCCGATGCTCTTCAGCCATTCGACCTGGTCGGCAGGCGCTCCAGCTATCTCGATGCGAAGATCGCCAGCGACGCGCGAGCGCTTCAGCACCGCGCCGAACGGCTGCTCGATCGTGATGCTGCGGTTCTCGCGCAGTGCTTTGACGACCGCTTCATCCGTGAGCTTCACGCTCGAGTTTACGCCGAAGGCTTTCAGCACGTCGGCGACGTCGGTGTCGTAGACGATGCGTCCGAGCCAGCTGCGACCCTCGAGATCCACGATCCGGTTCACTTCGAGATAATCGCGCGGAAGGTTCGACCAGATGGGAAGCAGTAGGCCCGTGGCGAGATGGACCGTCTCGGTGTGCAGGCGGGATGCGCTGTCTTCGGCTTCGGCCTCCCACAGCTTCGCGAAGCGGGGTTCGGCGCATTCTACCCATGCGGATTCCTCGAGGTCGCGCAGCTGATGATATTCCCGGCGCAGGGGACGGTGGAGGATCACGCGCTGGATCAGCTCGCCCTTCTCGGTCATGAAGTGGCGCGATGGTTCGCAGAGCGCGGCCTTGTCGCTCTTCGTGTTGCGCATGAGGATGCAGCCATCGGACCATTCGCGCCGCTCGAGCACTCTTTCCAGCGTAGTCGGTTGATACCGGGTTGTCAGGTCGATGCGCAGCAGGTGCGAAGTCGCTCCAGTGCGCTCGTCGGTTCGGAGCACGATATCCTCGGCAACGCTGGCGCTTTCGACCTGAATGTTTTCGACCCCGACATCCAGCGTGCCGGCATCCCGGGCCGCCGATACGCAGGCTTCCACCAAAGCCAGGAATTCGTCGAAGATCGCGTTCTGCATGGCGATCGGCAATGCCAGTATGCGGTTGAGCCAGCGCCGGATGGGAGGGAGTTCTTCAAGAGGTGACCTGGACGTAGCATGGCGGCCTAGGCCACCAACATAGGTGGTGGAGGCTTTCCCGAAACTCGATCCTTTTTGAGAAAGGCGGTCCCGCAAAGGACGGCCGCTTTTCGCCTATTCCAATTCAACACCAGACAGTCGCAAAACCACCCCAACGTCGGCCGGTCAGTGCACCTTCGCGGCAATTTGGAAGCGGTCGATCATAGCTGCCGGGCGACCGCTTCTTTAGCTAGGTTTCGTCGACAAAGGGTATCCAGAGCTTGATTGAAGCGAGAGCGACGAAGCCGAGGTAGGACTCTTTGGTCTTGTCGTATCGAGTGGCGACCCTGCGCCAGTTCTTCAGCTTGCTGAACAGCAGCTCGATCAGGTTCCGCCAGCGGTATTTTACCCGGTCGTACGGTGTAGGTGTGCGGCGATTGGCCTTGGCAGGGATGACCGCTTCGACGCCGGCACCGGCGATCTCCTCGCGGATGGCATCGGCGTCATAGCCGCGGTCGGCGAGGAACGCTTCGATCCGATCGCCGATCATCCGGAACAGCGGTGCAAAGCCTTGAACGTCGTGCGCTTGGCCGGGCGTCAGCACGAAGCCGAGTGGGAGGCCTCTGGCATCGCATCTGGCGTGCAGTTTGGTGGTGAAGCCTCCCCGCGATCGGCCGAGCGCCTCTGTTTGCTGAGTCCCCTTTTTATGCCGACTGCACAATGATGTGCCCGGACCACCGTGCTATCGATCATGTCGGCGGCGGTGTCCCGGCCCGCCAGTTCGGCCAGCGTCTCGAGCAAGGCATCGAACACGCCGGTCGTGACCCATCTTCGATAGCGCCGGAAGACGCTGTTCCACTTGCCATACTCATCCGGCAAATGTCGCCACTGCGCGCCGGTGCGCGCGATCCACATCATGCCTTCGAAGTAGCGTCGATTATCCTGCGCCGGCCTGCAGCCACGCCCGCGCTCAGGCGGCAGCAGCGGCATGACCAGCTCCCACTCGTCATCCGATACTCCGATCCGTTCGCCCAAGGCCGCCTCCAAAAGGCAGCCTTGAATCGAACGACGAGTCCCAGGTCAAGCTTTGTCCACGAAGCCTAACTACATCAAGACACTGGTCGTTAAAACCGACCGCGTCGCGTCACCGACGAAAGGAAAAAAGCGCGGTCGGCAGCGAAGCGGGGGCGCCCGGCTTATACCAGTTCGTATCCTGGATATGCGAGGCAGTGACGTAGATCGTCCCGTCCGGCCCTTCCGACAGCGTATCGGGCCAGCGCAATCTCTTGTCGGTTACCACCGGCTCCAGCGCATCGCCCGTCCAGTACTTCACGGAATTGTCGGTTGGCGAGGTGATGTAAAGCGTGCCGTCACTGCCCATCCAGAGGCCGTCCGCGACGTTGGTCGTGCCGACGGTCTTCACCGCCGCTTCAACGTCCGAGGCCGAAGCGCCCTTGCTGAGTTTCGATGTATCGATCGAATAGAGCGTTCGGCCGGTCAGCGCCTGCCAGTAAAGCGTGCGGCCATCGTTGGAGATCGCGAGGCCGTCGGACGAGAAGCTGGGCTGGCGACCATCGGGTCGACGAAGCGGCCTGCCATCGATTTCGACGATCACGTCCTTCTCGACCTGCGTGGACTTATGGCCGTCGAGCGCGCGGAAGGCGTCACCGGTGTCAAGGTCGACGACTATGATCGCGCCGCGCGTGCCGGAATCGGTGATGTAACCGGTCTTGCCGTCAGCGCTGAAGCGGATGTCATTGAGATAGGTGCCCTGAAGCGCCACCGTCTCGTCGAACAGGATCGTCTTGGTGACTTGGTCGGTCGCGAGGTCGACACGGACCAGCTTGGGGCCGCCGGGCAGGATCTTTTCGTTGCCGGGCGCGGCGGGATCGAGCACCCACAAGGCGCCCCGACCATCCGCCACGATCGATTGCACGCAGACGAAATGCTCGCCGACCGGCATTTCGCTCGCCTTCGCGTTGCGCCAGGAATTCCATCTCTCGTCCGGATAGGCCTTGAGCTTTCCGCTCGGCAGCAACTCGGCGACTGAGATCGGGGCGTCGTCGGTCCAGCGCGGGAAACAGACGAAGATCCGCCCGTCTTCGGTGACGCTCACGCCGGTCACCTGATGGTCGAAATCCGCGACCTTGGTGAGTTTCGAATCCGTGCCCGCGAACTTGAACGCGAACGCGGCCCCGGCTGCCGCGGTGCTGGCGACGGCCGCTCCAACGAGCGCCTTCTGCTTCGTGTCCATCAGACTGTCCCTCCCTCAAGCGGCCGCGCGACCGACGTGTTCCTGCTCGTCCTCTACTCATCACCAGCGGATGCAATCTTGAACGCCAAGATTTGTGCGCGGTGGATCTGGGGAGGCTCGGCGAACAGCGAAGCGGAGCTTCCGGATAGCGCCGTGCCGACTTCGCCCGACAGATGCGCCTCGCGCCCTGCCTCGTCGGCGAAGGTATCGACGATGGCGAACCGAGTCTTTCCGAGACGCAGAGCGTACCACGACAGGGTGCCCGGCTCCCGCTCCACGGCCGATCGGGCTTCTTGCAGGAAGCGGGCAACCTCTTCCTCCGCACCATCCCGTGCTTCAAGCGGAACATGCAGGGCCAAGCGCGGCAGGGCGTCCGCCGCCGGCACCTTGAGGGCGAGGATGTCGGCCGGCTCGATCTCCGGCAAGCCGTTGAGGATGGTGAAGGTCTTCACCACCAGCGCCCGGCCGACCGTGCCGAACAGATGCTTCAGCCGGCCGGCATTGCCGGGGAAGGTATCGAAGATGGCGAAGTCGGCGGGGCCAAAGCGCAGCGCGTACCAGTGCCGCGTGTCCTGCTCATGCTCGACCGGCTCCAGCGCACCCCGGAGAAATTCAGCGGCATCTTCCTGGTGGGTCGGCCCGGCTTCAATGCCTACGAACAGTGCCTTGTGCATCTTTTCTCTCCTTGTTTTGATGGTAGCGCCTCGAGCTCTACGGAAGGCGTCCTGAGCCTAAATCATGAGCGATCGAGCGGCAAGGGAATGGCGCGATGCGCGCGGTCGCAGGTCGAACGTCTCGAGCGCTTCGTCAATATGGCGAAACTCGTTCAGGACGAGCTCGAGACCCGCCTCGCATCATTGGAGGCGGAACTTCCCGACGAGGATGCGGAAAACTGACGGCAGATCTACGCGCTGACTCAGCACCACTGATGGGCCAGCAACGAAATCAAGCTCAAAGATTGAATGTAGCCATTTGAGGGATGTCCGCTTTTGGGGATCGACGCCCAAGTGCTAAACGACCGCGATTAGGGCGCGAAGCGGACATCACGAATGCTGAATTTGAAGAAGCTTGGGCTGCTGGACGCGAGCATCCTATAACCGGTTGTAAGTTCTTGCCGGTAGAGGTGCTACTATGTCCAACTCACTAACATCGATGCAGTCGGACCGTGTTCAGAAGATCGTATTAACAAACGATCGGATGAGCTTGCGCGCGTTTTGGGCAAACACTCAATCCCACGAGCATACTTTCCGCAAAGTCTTGCGTCGGATGGGTTTCGAACAATCCTTCCCAATAGAACTGGCAGGCGGTCACCGGTTCACAAATATAGCCGTAAGTGTGCTCGACTTCCAGCAGGCATCTGGATCGGGACCTCGGCTGCTCATTCCGATAGATCCCCAGTCCCATCCGGACGAGCGCGCGATTGAGGCATCGCTTGCCCGATCCATCGGACTGATGCTCGCGGACGCGGCGATGTACGATCAGATCTGGGTCGATACCTACAGCAAACTCCTGCCCCGGTTTGCAAAGAGGCCGGAAGCTTCCTTGGAGCGGATGGATTTCGCGGAAGGGCCTCATGACGGCCTTATGCTGCATGCCGAGTTTCTTCGGCTCGATCACGATTTTTCGACAACCCGATCGAGGCGGATTGCTTCGGATATCGAAGAGCTGATCGAGGCGATTGACTTCGACCTTCGCGAACATGATCGCAATGTCGCTGCCCTGACAGTTGACGAATCGGGATCTCATCAAAGAAAGATTACAGGTCTTACCGCCCATGTTCTCGAGCTCGCTGGCATCAGCCCGGACGACCTGCCGCTGCTCTTCAATGACGATGGTGATCAACCCTTCACATCGGTCGATGGCTCTCTCCCGTTTTCCGCGGGGCGGTTCTATTGGTTGAGAGGAACGCTCGAGTGCTCGCTCGAATTGCGCGAAAGCCGGTGCTGGATCGATGGCAAAAGGGTCATACTTTCGTACCCTTCCAATCTACCTGCGACAACCCTTTCGTCCTGTGTCGGACGGCCACTATATACCTTGCTACAGATTGAAGGGTTGCAATTCGACGCGACTATAAAAAAGGCCCACGCGGCAAGGGATTGCATTGTAGTTGAGATCGAGATGCCCAAGGATGAATTCCCAGATTAATTCGGTTGAGAAATAAAGAATAAACTCCGTTGACAATCATGCAATACGCGGCCGTTCGATCACGAACAGGTTGAATTCAGCTACGCCTGGTTAGATCCCGGCTGTGAAAAAACGCCGAATTTCTGAAGTTAGACCGTTGCCGGACTGCCCACTGTTGAAATGGGCGTTTCGTGAAAGCATACATTTCCTCACATTAATCGCGGCTGCTCGAGGCAGCAGCGATCAGGCTGTTCGCGGGTGAGGGGGAGACGAGCTCGGACGATGTCTAAAGCAGTGTTCGACACAACTAAAAGCGGCAGTGCCTCCCGCGCCGCTCCGGTTGTGGCCTCCTGCGCGGCTGCCGCATGCCAAATAGATTTGGCTAACGGCATCTTCAGGCATGCGGCCAGAAATCGGAACTGGAAGAGCATGCTGAAACGTTGCGCTTACCGGCGCCGGGCGCGCTCCCTCGATCTCGCATTCGAACGGGCGCTCGACGCGGTCGAAAAATGGATCGGCGAAATGAAGATCAGATAGGCAATAGAAGG
Organism: Qipengyuania citrea; assembly: GCF_009828015.1. Lineage (GTDB taxonomy): Bacteria > Pseudomonadota > Alphaproteobacteria > Sphingomonadales > Sphingomonadaceae > Qipengyuania > Qipengyuania citrea. The sequence goes on from NZ_WTYG01000011.1 coordinate 13,142, forward strand.
CAACATAGCAGTCGCTGCGAGACAGGGCACAAGCAGGCTTTCCGCTAATGCAACGAAATATATCTGAAAAGCTGATCCGTTGTGTCCATATCTCTGTTGAAGGAGGCTGCAATGCGAAAAGTGCGCGAAAAGATCATGGCCCGGGCAATGATCAGCAGAAGCTGTGCGAACTTCCTTTCCGACGTCGATGTCAAGCCGGGGATCGCTCAGTCCGGAGGTGCCTTGAACAAGCATCAGCACCATAAGATAAGGTTTCGGTCCAAGTACGACTGTTGGTCAGAAACGGATATCGTGCTCGAAAAACGGGGCTCGTTATTAGCTGGATCTATGGAGCATGCACGGTTCGCAAAACGAGCAACGCTCGACCTCGAGTACAGGTGGTTTCGCTTCCGTGAAAGCAGGAATGGCTTTTCCATGCTTGCAATCTGGGACAAGGAGCTTCCCGCGACGATCTGTGCTGCGGGCTCCTCGGGGAACTACCGTTTGCTTGAACTGGTAGATTTTTCCGATTTCAAACCCTTGTTCTTCGTGCGTTCGAACCCGGTAGTCCATTCCTTGAAAAATGTTACGAGAATGCGCCGTAACCCCGAGATGCAGAGGTCTGGAGGGGAGCGACGGCGATGTAAAGCTCTTCTCGTTACCATGAAGGATGAATGGTCGAAGAGTTTTTGGGGCTATTGGTCTCCGGAAAAGGGCTACCTATCGACCATGGACGCTCCTTGAGCGAGAGCGAGAGCGCGACGCGAGAACAATTAGTGCATAATTTTATGTAAGTGCCTGAGAATGAATCCGGCAGCCCGATTATTCGTGCAGTTCTTAATCGAATAAGTCGACGTCAGCATGCGATCTGTTGATTTCCATCGATTGCATTTTTCGCAATGAGCGGTTGGTCGCATTGCA
>NZ_WTYG01000012.1 GCF_009828015.1 Qipengyuania citrea
CTGCAAAAAGGTTATTGACCGAATCCTTGGTGGGACCTAGATGGCCCTCACCGACGCGGTGCTGACGGCTTCCACTGTCCGCTGCAACGGTCGCCAACATTGTCGGATAGCCGGTCCCCCGGTTTAAGGTCGGGGCAGGATCAGCTGTCCGTTGTTAGTGTCTGGCGGTTCTTTGACATTGTTGTTTATTGATGAAGGGACATGTGGGCGACGGCGCCCGGTCCGGGGGTTTTAAGGCTCCGGATACCGGTTAATTCAAGCCGATTGCCACATCCTCTGGTGAACTCCACGTTTGCCATTGGGTGATGCATGTTCATTCGTATCCATTACGTTTGACAGTGCAGGTATCGGCTCCTTGAAGCTCATGCCAAGCAGGTTAGCGGGGTTTTCCCCGTGCTTGATTGGTGTGTGACACAAACTTGAGAGTTTGATCCTGGCTCAGAACGAACGCTGGCGGCATGCCTAACACATGCAAGTCGAACGAACCCTTCGGGGTGAGTGGCGCACGGGTGCGTAACGCGTGGGAACCTGCCTTTAGGTTCGGAATAACAGTTAGAAATGACTGCTAATACCGGATAATGTCTTCGGACCAAAGATTTATCGCCTTTAGATGGGCCCGCGTTAGATTAGATAGTTGGTGGGGTAATGGCCTACCAAGTCGACGATCTATAGCTGGTCTGAGAGGATGATCAGCCACACTGGGACTGAGACACGGCCCAGACTCCTACGGGAGGCAGCAGTGGGGAATATTGGACAATGGGCGAAAGCCTGATCCAGCAATGCCGCGTGAGTGATGAAGGCCTTAGGGTTGTAAAGCTCTTTTACCAGGGATGATAATGACAGTACCTGGAGAATAAGCTCCGGCTAACTCCGTGCCAGCAGCCGCGGTAATACGGAGGGAGCTAGCGTTGTTCGGAATTACTGGGCGTAAAGCGCACGTAGGCGGCTTTTCAAGTCAGGGGTGAAATCCCGGGGCTCAACCCCGGAACTGCCCTTGAAACTGGATGGCTAGAATACTGGAGAGGTGAGTGGAATTCCGAGTGTAGAGGTGAAATTCGTAGATATTCGGAAGAACACCAGTGGCGAAGGCGACTCACTGGACAGTTATTGACGCTGAGGTGCGAAAGCGTGGGGAGCAAACAGGATTAGATACCCTGGTAGTCCACGCCGTAAACGATGATAACTAGCTGTCCGGGCTCATGGAGCTTGGGTGGCGCAGCTAACGCATTAAGTTATCCGCCTGGGGAGTACGGTCGCAAGATTAAAACTCAAAGGAATTGACGGGGGCCTGCACAAGCGGTGGAGCATGTGGTTTAATTCGAAGCAACGCGCAGAACCTTACCAGCCTTTGACATCCTAGGACGGTTTCTGGAGACAGATTCCTTCCCTTCGGGGACCTAGTGACAGGTGCTGCATGGCTGTCGTCAGCTCGTGTCGTGAGATGTTGGGTTAAGTCCCGCAACGAGCGCAACCCTCGTCCTTAGTTGCCATCATTCAGTTGGGCACTTTAAGGAAACTGCCGGTGATAAGCCGGAGGAAGGTGGGGATGACGTCAAGTCCTCATGGCCCTTACAGGCTGGGCTACACACGTGCTACAATGGCATCTACAGTGAGCAGCGATCCCGCGAGGGTTAGCTAATCTCCAAAAGATGTCTCAGTTCGGATTGTTCTCTGCAACTCGAGAGCATGAAGGCGGAATCGCTAGTAATCGCGGATCAGCATGCCGCGGTGAATACGTTCCCAGGCCTTGTACACACCGCCCGTCACACCATGGGAGTTGGATTCACCCGAAGGTGGTGCGCTAACCAGTTTACTGGAGGCAGCCAACCACGGTGGGTTCAGCGACTGGGGTGAAGTCGTAACAAGGTAGCCGTAGGGGAACCTGCGGCTGGATCACCTCCTTTCTAAGGATTGGTACGAAAGCGCCGGCGCTGGTCGTCGGAAGAGCTTCGCACCTTTTCAAAGAAACATGCCGTCGTCCTCATGTCCTTTCATCAATCGGATACAGCCTGGCGGGCGTTTGCCTGCCGTGGCTGTTTGCCTGAGCTGGCTCATGCCGCCCGCGGCCATGCCTTTTCCTAAGAGAAGGGGGCCTGCGCTGGCGCATAGGCCCGTAGCTCAGTTGGTTAGAGCGCACCCCTGATAAGGGTGAGGTCGGTGGTTCAAATCCACTCGGGCCTACCATTTGCCTGGTCTTACGGGGCCTTAGCTCAGCTGGGAGAGCACCTGCTTTGCAAGCAGGGGGTCATCGGTTCGATCCCGATAGGCTCCACCAGGCGTTGTGGTACGGTTTTGGCCGGCTGTGCGTGGCAGTTATCCGATAGATGAAACGAAAGCGGATCCCGCGTCATGCGGGTAGGCGGCTTCGAGCCGCTGTCTTTGACATTGTGAATGGGTTTTTAAATCGATGCCGTGGCGCATGGATTGTGATGGTTGGCTTTGGCCGATCGGAGCGATCGATGCATCACAAACAAGATCAATCAAATTGATTTATCTGGCTGAGATATTCCTCTGCACTATCGCGAGACGTCGGACTTTTATGCAGGTCTGTCGTTGATGGTGTGGATTCTCAAGCGTGAGGTAAGAGCATTTGGTGGATGCCTTGGCATGTGCAGGCGATGAAGGACGTGGCACGCTGCGATAAGCGTCGGGGAGATGTGAGCAATCTTTGATCCGGCGATTTCCGAATGGGGAAACCCACCCTCACCATTTCCTTTCGATTGTTTTCGGACAGTCGGAAAGAGGTGGATAGGGTATCACCAGACTGAATACATAGGTTTGGTGAAGCGAACCCGGGGAACTGAAACATCTCAGTACCCGGAGGAAAAGACATCAACAGAGATTCCCGTAGTAGTGGCGAGCGAACCGGGACCAGGCCAGTGCCTTCATTTCAACTAGCAAAACACTTTGGAAAGAGTGGCCATAGCGGGTGACAGCCCCGTATGCGAAAGTGATGATGAAGGACTCGAGTAGGGCGGGACACGTGAAATCCTGTCTGAACATGGGGGGACCACCCTCCAAGCCTAAATACTCGCACATGACCGATAGCGAACACAGTACCGTGAGGGAAAGGTGAAAAGCACCCCGATTAGGGGAGTGAAACAGTACCTGAAACCGGATGCTTACAAGCAGTTGGAGCCCCATAGGGGGTGACAGCGTACCTCTTGCATAATGGGTCAGTGACTTAATCTACCATGCAAGCTTAAGCCGTTAGGTGTAGGCGCAGCGAAAGCGAGTCTGAATAGGGCGACTGAGTATGATGGATTAGACCCGAACCCCGGCGATCTAGGCATGGCCAGGTTGAAGGTGCAGTAACATGCACTGGAGGACCGAACCGGTGAATGTTGAAAAATTCTCGGATGAGCTGTGTTTAGGGGTGAAAGGCCAATCAAGCCGGGAAATAGCTGGTTCTCCGCGAAATCTATTGAGGTAGAGCGTCGGATGTATGCCGATGGGGGTAGAGCACTGGATGGGCTAGGGCTGCGCGAGCGGTACCAAACCTAACCAAACTCCGAATACCATCGAGTCTTATCCGGCAGACAGACGGCGGGTGCTAAGGTCCGTCGTCAAAAGGGAAACAGCCCTAACCTACAGCTAAGGTCCCCAAGTCATATCTAAGTGGGAAAGCATGTGGGAATCCCAAAACAACCAGGAGGTTGGCTTAGAAGCAGCCATCCTTTAAAGAAAGCGTAACAGCTCACTGGTCTAAACAAGGGTTCCTGCGGCGAAGATGTAACGGGGCTAAAGATATGCACCGAAGCTTAGGGTTCAGAATTTATTCTGAGCGGTAGCGGAGCGTTCCGTAAGCGAGTGAAGGCGAAGGGTAACCGACGCTGGACGTATCGGAAGTGCGAATGCTGACATGAGTAGCGACAAACAGGGTGAGATGCCCTGTCGCCGAAAGACCAAGGGTTCCTGCGCAACGCTAATCGGCGCAGGGTTAGCCGGCCCCTAAGACGAGCCCGAAGGGGGTAGTCGATGGGAACCACGTAAATATTCGTGGGCCTGAAGATGTGTGACGGATCGTGGAAGTTGTTTTCTCTTATTGGATTGAGAGGGCAGCCAAGCGGTTCCAGGAAATAGCCTCTTCACTATAGACCGTACCCGAAACCGACACAGGTGGTCAGGTAGAGTATACCAAGGCGCTTGAGAGAAGTATCCTGAAGGAACTCGGCAAATTGCCTCCGTACCTTCGGAAGAAGGAGGCCCCATATCGACGCAAGTCTTTGTGGGGGGCACAGGCCAGGGGGTAGCGACTGTTTAGCAAAAACACAGCACTCTGCTAAGTCGGCTTCAAGACGACGTATAGGGTGTGACGCCTGCCCGGTGCTCGAAGGTTAAGAGGAGGAGTGCAAGCTCCGAATTGAAGCCCGAGTAAACGGCGGCCGTAACTATAACGGTCCTAAGGTAGCGAAATTCCTTGTCGGGTAAGTTCCGACCTGCACGAATGGCGTAACGACTTCCCCACTGTCTCCAGGATATGCTCAGCGAAATTGAATTCTCCGTGAAGATGCGGAGTACCCGCGGTTAGACGGAAAGACCCCGTGCACCTTTACTGCAGCTTCAGAGTGGCATTAGGAAATTACTGTGTAGAATAGGTGGGAGGCTTTGAAACATCGGCGCCAGCTGGTGTGGAGCCAACCTGTGAAATACCACCCTGTGATTTTCTGATGTCTAACCACGCACCGTTATCCGGTGTTGGGACCCTCTGTGGCGGGTAGTTTGACTGGGGCGGTCGCCTCCTAAAGAGTAACGGAGGCGCGCGATGGTATGCTCAGGACGGTTGGAAACCGTCTGCAAGAGTGCAATGGCATAAGCATGCCTGACTGCGAGACCGACAGGTCGAGCAGAGACGAAAGTCGGTCATAGTGATCCGGTGGTCCCTCGTGGAAGGGCCATCGCTCAACGGATAAAAGGTACGCCGGGGATAACAGGCTGATGATTCCCAAGAGCTCATATCGACGGAATCGTTTGGCACCTCGATGTCGGCTCATCACATCCTGGGGCTGGAGCAGGTCCCAAGGGTTTGGCTGTTCGCCAATTAAAGTGGTACGTGAGCTGGGTTCAGAACGTCGCGAGACAGTTTGGTCCCTATCTGCCGTGGGCGTCGATTGTTGAAAGGAGTTGCCCCTAGTACGAGAGGACCGGGGTGAACATACCTCTGGTGTACCTGTCATCCTGCCAAGGGTGCCGCAGGGTAGCTATGTATGGACGGGATAACCGCTGAAAGCATCTAAGCGGGAAGCCTCCCTTGAGATAAGCAATCTTCGAACCGTCATAGACCATGACGTTGATAGGCCGGGTGTGGAAGCGCAGTAATGCGTGTAGCTAACCGGTCCTAATAGTTCTTTTCGCGCTTGTAGGATCTGCACCATCAATGACAGCCCTGTCGCAAGACAGGCGGCTCAACGGTGGTAGAGGAAACTTCAGCCGGATAAGCCCTCAAAAGCTCAACAGCATCGATTTAAAATCCGATACGGTCCCCGCAGGGCAAAACCTGCGGGCGGCCCGTCCGCCCGCTTTATTGCTTGGTGGCTATAGCGTCTGTGACCCACCCGATCCCATCTCGAACTCGGACGTGAAACCGGACTGCGCCGATGGTACTAGTGCTCAAGCACTGGGAGAGTAGGTCGCCGCCAGGCATTATAGCGGACGGACGCGGAACAAACCCATTCACGATTTCAAAAAGCCGCTGCCGGTGCAAACCGCGCGGCGGCTTTTTCGTCTCTGGCCCTGGTGCCAGCGAGGAAGGCGCCATCGAAGTGCGCAGCACTTCGCAAGGCCGACCGGCCGCCCGGACCCCGGACCTGATCCGGGGGAGGGAAGCCAAGCCGACAGATGTCGGCACCGGCGCTTGAGGCGTAAAAGAAGGTACCGCGGGGTGGAGCAGTCCGGTAGCTCGTCAGGCTCATAACCTGAAGGTCGTTGGTTCAAATCCAACCCCCGCAACCATCTCCCAAATAACTCTCCAATAGCGACGCTCCGCCGCAGCATGCCCGCAGACCAGGAACTGCGCGCATGCGCACCGTGGGTCGGGAAGAGCCAGGCGTGCCGGATGGAAACGCCGAAACAGAGATACACCCCATCGATTAGCCCTAAAGAAAGCGTGATCGTGCGCGCCGCTTCGATCGCCACATCCGAAACCGGAGAGTAAATTACCCTGCTGCTCTCAGCGGGACTCTTCGCGTTTGGTCCTGTAGGCGCATGGCAAGCAAAGATCTTGGCGTCCGCTCATACGGATATCGCCAAGCCGGAGTGCCGCTCTTCTGTATCTACATTGCTGCCTCATTCGGGCGATCGGGGCTTCTTCGACTAACCTGTCAGTACTCGTTAGCGCGGCCAATCCGGTAGGGTCCGGACCGTGCCGACAACTTCCTGCCTTTCCAGATCAACCTGATGAGTCCCTGATCCAAAAGTTGGTCGGCGGCATCATGGACAAGTGGCATCGCCAAACGCCAAGCTCTTTTGTCCCCTGAAGCGATCTCGCGTGCGACTTCGCTGGGGCATACCGTCGCTCCGGGCTCGCGTCGGGAAAGCAGCGTCAGCACCGCCGTACGCGCGCGGTCAGGCGTCACTTGCGTTTCCGGCCGGATGTCATGGGGTCGGGCTTAGACGGCGCCTTCCAGCCTGGCGGAGGAACCGGGCGCTGCCGGCTCGACCCAAGCCCCATGGCGCCCGAACGCTGGCGAACCAGTCCCGAGGTGTCGGCTTCGGCAGCTTCTGTAGCGTTGGCGCCGCCTCGCATCAGATTGATGCGATCGCGAATTCGCCGCGCCTCCTCGAAATCGAGAGCGTGCGCCGCAGCTTCCATATCGCGCTGGAGATCCTCGATAGTCTTGTTCATCATCAACCAATGAGGGGTAGGACTTTTGGTGCCATTGCGCCCCTCCGCCTCTACCTAATCTCTTGGCGCGCCATGCTTTCCACTATCGGGTACCCGCCGATCCAGGCACCTTGCGTGACCCCAGCATCTGCCACGTCATCGCGAAGCGCGGTCAGGCCGGTGATGTTGCGTTCTACCCCGACAGTATGTCGCTCCACGAGTTGACCGATAGGCTCGTATGGCTTGTCCTTGCGATTGGACAGCGCGGGCAGCTCGCGTACGTGCGCCATGCTGAAGCCCAGTCTGCGCCGCTGCCGCCAGAGGGGAGCGGCGCCAATGAGTGTCCAAAGAGGCGTGATAAATGCGGTAGGCCCGATCGGCAGGACGGAGAATGCCTTCCCGTTCGTACTAGCACCAATACGGCCTCACCTCAGGCGGTCGGTCAGTAGATAGCCCTCGGGCCGAGCTTCACATAAATGGCATTATCGTTCGCAGCGGTTCGCGCTGCTCGAATCACGGTCGGTTCGGCAAACAGCCTTGCCGCGGGGCGATTCTCGAGAATCACGCGCGAATCTCACGGTGTGGAACGGAAGGATTCGCCAGAACCCGTATGGCTGCGGTGGTAATGTACCTCCAGTAACCGTGAACTCTACGCACCCATAACGCTCGAAGACCGCGGTATTCCGGGGTTTTTGCGAAATTATCGGATCGAGCTGCAAAAAGGTTATTGACCGAATCCTTGGTGGGACCTAGATGGCCCTCACCGACGCGGTGCTGACGGCTTCCACTGTCCGCTGCAACGGTCGCCAACATTGTCGGATAGCCGGTCCCCCGGTTTAAGGTCGGGGCAGGATCAGCTGTCCGTTGTTAGTGTCTGGCGGTTCTTTGACATTGTTGTTTATTGATGAAGGGACATGTGGGCGACGGCGCCCGGTCCGGGGGTTTTAAGGCTCCGGATACCGGTTAATTCAAGCCGATTGCCACATCCTCTGGTGAACTCCACGTTTGCCATTGGGTGATGCATGTTCATTCGTATCCATTACGTTTGACAGTGCAGGTATCGGCTCCTTGAAGCTCATGCCAAGCAGGTTAGCGGGGTTTTCCCCGTGCTTGATTGGTGTGTGACACAAACTTGAGAGTTTGATCCTGGCTCAGAACGAACGCTGGCGGCATGCCTAACACATGCAAGTCGAACGAACCCTTCGGGGTGAGTGGCGCACGGGTGCGTAACGCGTGGGAACCTGCCTTTAGGTTCGGAATAACAGTTAGAAATGACTGCTAATACCGGATAATGTCTTCGGACCAAAGATTTATCGCCTTTAGATGGGCCCGCGTTAGATTAGATAGTTGGTGGGGTAATGGCCTACCAAGTCGACGATCTATAGCTGGTCTGAGAGGATGATCAGCCACACTGGGACTGAGACACGGCCCAGACTCCTACGGGAGGCAGCAGTGGGGAATATTGGACAATGGGCGAAAGCCTGATCCAGCAATGCCGCGTGAGTGATGAAGGCCTTAGGGTTGTAAAGCTCTTTTACCAGGGATGATAATGACAGTACCTGGAGAATAAGCTCCGGCTAACTCCGTGCCAGCAGCCGCGGTAATACGGAGGGAGCTAGCGTTGTTCGGAATTACTGGGCGTAAAGCGCACGTAGGCGGCTTTTCAAGTCAGGGGTGAAATCCCGGGGCTCAACCCCGGAACTGCCCTTGAAACTGGATGGCTAGAATACTGGAGAGGTGAGTGGAATTCCGAGTGTAGAGGTGAAATTCGTAGATATTCGGAAGAACACCAGTGGCGAAGGCGACTCACTGGACAGTTATTGACGCTGAGGTGCGAAAGCGTGGGGAGCAAACAGGATTAGATACCCTGGTAGTCCACGCCGTAAACGATGATAACTAGCTGTCCGGGCTCATGGAGCTTGGGTGGCGCAGCTAACGCATTAAGTTATCCGCCTGGGGAGTACGGTCGCAAGATTAAAACTCAAAGGAATTGACGGGGGCCTGCACAAGCGGTGGAGCATGTGGTTTAATTCGAAGCAACGCGCAGAACCTTACCAGCCTTTGACATCCTAGGACGGTTTCTGGAGACAGATTCCTTCCCTTCGGGGACCTAGTGACAGGTGCTGCATGGCTGTCGTCAGCTCGTGTCGTGAGATGTTGGGTTAAGTCCCGCAACGAGCGCAACCCTCGTCCTTAGTTGCCATCATTCAGTTGGGCACTTTAAGGAAACTGCCGGTGATAAGCCGGAGGAAGGTGGGGATGACGTCAAGTCCTCATGGCCCTTACAGGCTGGGCTACACACGTGCTACAATGGCATCTACAGTGAGCAGCGATCCCGCGAGGGTTAGCTAATCTCCAAAAGATGTCTCAGTTCGGATTGTTCTCTGCAACTCGAGAGCATGAAGGCGGAATCGCTAGTAATCGCGGATCAGCATGCCGCGGTGAATACGTTCCCAGGCCTTGTACACACCGCCCGTCACACCATGGGAGTTGGATTCACCCGAAGGTGGTGCGCTAACCAGTTTACTGGAGGCAGCCAACCACGGTGGGTTCAGCGACTGGGGTGAAGTCGTAACAAGGTAGCCGTAGGGGAACCTGCGGCTGGATCACCTCCTTTCTAAGGATTGGTACGAAAGCGCCGGCGCTGGTCGTCGGAAGAGCTTCGCACCTTTTCAAAGAAACATGCCGTCGTCCTCATGTCCTTTCATCAATCGGATACAGCCTGGCGGGCGTTTGCCTGCCGTGGCTGTTTGCCTGAGCTGGCTCATGCCGCCCGCGGCCATGCCTTTTCCTAAGAGAAGGGGGCCTGCGCTGGCGCATAGGCCCGTAGCTCAGTTGGTTAGAGCGCACCCCTGATAAGGGTGAGGTCGGTGGTTCAAATCCACTCGGGCCTACCATTTGCCTGGTCTTACGGGGCCTTAGCTCAGCTGGGAGAGCACCTGCTTTGCAAGCAGGGGGTCATCGGTTCGATCCCGATAGGCTCCACCAGGCGTTGTGGTACGGTTTTGGCCGGCTGTGCGTGGCAGTTATCCGATAGATGAAACGAAAGCGGATCCCGCGTCATGCGGGTAGGCGGCTTCGAGCCGCTGTCTTTGACATTGTGAATGGGTTTTTAAATCGATGCCGTGGCGCATGGATTGTGATGGTTGGCTTTGGCCGATCGGAGCGATCGATGCATCACAAACAAGATCAATCAAATTGATTTATCTGGCTGAGATATTCCTCTGCACTATCGCGAGACGTCGGACTTTTATGCAGGTCTGTCGTTGATGGTGTGGATTCTCAAGCGTGAGGTAAGAGCATTTGGTGGATGCCTTGGCATGTGCAGGCGATGAAGGACGTGGCACGCTGCGATAAGCGTCGGGGAGATGTGAGCAATCTTTGATCCGGCGATTTCCGAATGGGGAAACCCACCCTCACCATTTCCTTTCGATTGTTTTCGGACAGTCGGAAAGAGGTGGATAGGGTATCACCAGACTGAATACATAGGTTTGGTGAAGCGAACCCGGGGAACTGAAACATCTCAGTACCCGGAGGAAAAGACATCAACAGAGATTCCCGTAGTAGTGGCGAGCGAACCGGGACCAGGCCAGTGCCTTCATTTCAACTAGCAAAACACTTTGGAAAGAGTGGCCATAGCGGGTGACAGCCCCGTATGCGAAAGTGATGATGAAGGACTCGAGTAGGGCGGGACACGTGAAATCCTGTCTGAACATGGGGGGACCACCCTCCAAGCCTAAATACTCGCACATGACCGATAGCGAACACAGTACCGTGAGGGAAAGGTGAAAAGCACCCCGATTAGGGGAGTGAAACAGTACCTGAAACCGGATGCTTACAAGCAGTTGGAGCCCCATAGGGGGTGACAGCGTACCTCTTGCATAATGGGTCAGTGACTTAATCTACCATGCAAGCTTAAGCCGTTAGGTGTAGGCGCAGCGAAAGCGAGTCTGAATAGGGCGACTGAGTATGATGGATTAGACCCGAACCCCGGCGATCTAGGCATGGCCAGGTTGAAGGTGCAGTAACATGCACTGGAGGACCGAACCGGTGAATGTTGAAAAATTCTCGGATGAGCTGTGTTTAGGGGTGAAAGGCCAATCAAGCCGGGAAATAGCTGGTTCTCCGCGAAATCTATTGAGGTAGAGCGTCGGATGTATGCCGATGGGGGTAGAGCACTGGATGGGCTAGGGCTGCGCGAGCGGTACCAAACCTAACCAAACTCCGAATACCATCGAGTCTTATCCGGCAGACAGACGGCGGGTGCTAAGGTCCGTCGTCAAAAGGGAAACAGCCCTAACCTACAGCTAAGGTCCCCAAGTCATATCTAAGTGGGAAAGCATGTGGGAATCCCAAAACAACCAGGAGGTTGGCTTAGAAGCAGCCATCCTTTAAAGAAAGCGTAACAGCTCACTGGTCTAAACAAGGGTTCCTGCGGCGAAGATGTAACGGGGCTAAAGATATGCACCGAAGCTTAGGGTTCAGAATTTATTCTGAGCGGTAGCGGAGCGTTCCGTAAGCGAGTGAAGGCGAAGGGTAACCGACGCTGGACGTATCGGAAGTGCGAATGCTGACATGAGTAGCGACAAACAGGGTGAGATGCCCTGTCGCCGAAAGACCAAGGGTTCCTGCGCAACGCTAATCGGCGCAGGGTTAGCCGGCCCCTAAGACGAGCCCGAAGGGGGTAGTCGATGGGAACCACGTAAATATTCGTGGGCCTGAAGATGTGTGACGGATCGTGGAAGTTGTTTTCTCTTATTGGATTGAGAGGGCAGCCAAGCGGTTCCAGGAAATAGCCTCTTCACTATAGACCGTACCCGAAACCGACACAGGTGGTCAGGTAGAGTATACCAAGGCGCTTGAGAGAAGTATCCTGAAGGAACTCGGCAAATTGCCTCCGTACCTTCGGAAGAAGGAGGCCCCATATCGACGCAAGTCTTTGTGGGGGGCACAGGCCAGGGGGTAGCGACTGTTTAGCAAAAACACAGCACTCTGCTAAGTCGGCTTCAAGACGACGTATAGGGTGTGACGCCTGCCCGGTGCTCGAAGGTTAAGAGGAGGAGTGCAAGCTCCGAATTGAAGCCCGAGTAAACGGCGGCCGTAACTATAACGGTCCTAAGGTAGCGAAATTCCTTGTCGGGTAAGTTCCGACCTGCACGAATGGCGTAACGACTTCCCCACTGTCTCCAGGATATGCTCAGCGAAATTGAATTCTCCGTGAAGATGCGGAGTACCCGCGGTTAGACGGAAAGACCCCGTGCACCTTTACTGCAGCTTCAGAGTGGCATTAGGAAATTACTGTGTAGAATAGGTGGGAGGCTTTGAAACATCGGCGCCAGCTGGTGTGGAGCCAACCTGTGAAATACCACCCTGTGATTTTCTGATGTCTAACCACGCACCGTTATCCGGTGTTGGGACCCTCTGTGGCGGGTAGTTTGACTGGGGCGGTCGCCTCCTAAAGAGTAACGGAGGCGCGCGATGGTATGCTCAGGACGGTTGGAAACCGTCTGCAAGAGTGCAATGGCATAAGCATGCCTGACTGCGAGACCGACAGGTCGAGCAGAGACGAAAGTCGGTCATAGTGATCCGGTGGTCCCTCGTGGAAGGGCCATCGCTCAACGGATAAAAGGTACGCCGGGGATAACAGGCTGATGATTCCCAAGAGCTCATATCGACGGAATCGTTTGGCACCTCGATGTCGGCTCATCACATCCTGGGGCTGGAGCAGGTCCCAAGGGTTTGGCTGTTCGCCAATTAAAGTGGTACGTGAGCTGGGTTCAGAACGTCGCGAGACAGTTTGGTCCCTATCTGCCGTGGGCGTCGATTGTTGAAAGGAGTTGCCCCTAGTACGAGAGGACCGGGGTGAACATACCTCTGGTGTACCTGTCATCCTGCCAAGGGTGCCGCAGGGTAGCTATGTATGGACGGGATAACCGCTGAAAGCATCTAAGCGGGAAGCCTCCCTTGAGATAAGCAATCTTCGAACCGTCATAGACCATGACGTTGATAGGCCGGGTGTGGAAGCGCAGTAATGCGTGTAGCTAACCGGTCCTAATAGTTCTTTTCGCGCTTGTAGGATCTGCACCATCAATGACAGCCCTGTCGCAAGACAGGCGGCTCAACGGTGGTAGAGGAAACTTCAGCCGGATAAGCCCTCAAAAGCTCAACAGCATCGATTTAAAATCCGATACGGTCCCCGCAGGGCAAAACCTGCGGGCGGCCCGTCCGCCCGCTTTATTGCTTGGTGGCTATAGCGTCTGTGACCCACCCGATCCCATCTCGAACTCGGACGTGAAACCGGACTGCGCCGATGGTACTAGTGCTCAAGCACTGGGAGAGTAGGTCGCCGCCAGGCATTATAGCGGACGGACGCGGAACAAACCCATTCACGATTTCAAAAAGCCGCTGCCGGTGCAAACCGCGCGGCGGCTTTTTCGTCTCTG
>NZ_WTYG01000013.1 GCF_009828015.1 Qipengyuania citrea
GACGAGATTAGAAGAGCGGGGTTTGGCGAGGAGCGGATCATTAGCGTTCTGAAAGAGGCCGAAGCGGGGGCGAGCTGACTTGGTTCGTCGGCCCGGGAAGTCGAAGTATGGCAGGCTTAAGGCTTCCGGGCTCGTCGTTTGCGAACGCTCGAGAGCGAGAGCGCGAAGCTGAAGCGGCTGTCGGCGAATGCGATGCTTGATCAGGCTGCGTTAAAGGATATCCTGGCAAGAAAGTTCTGACGCCCTGCGCGAGGCAGGAAGCTGTTGCTCATCTTCAGGACCGCCATGGGATGAGCGAGCGGCGGGCGTGCCGGGTCATTGATGTTAATCGGGGAGCGTGTGCTACCGTTCCACGAGGGACGATTACGACGAGATACGAGAGAAGCTGCGCGAAGTGGCGAACCAGCGTTGCCGGTTCGACTAACGCCGCCAAACTGGATAAGCAACGGGCTATGCCGCTACGCCCTAACGGCTCCGCTACGCAGTTTATTGCTTCAACCGCGCTCATGCACAGCAAAAGCCACTCGACTCTAATCCTAGCTGGAGGAAAGCTGGGGGTCATGGCAAAGCCGAGTTGACTCTATTGTGCGGCAGTGTGCAAGTCTGCGGACGTAGACCGACTTTTCGGACCACGACGCATATCGAGGAGGTGGCATCTCTATTCCTGATAGAGGGAACAATGTCTCTCGATTTAATTCGATGCTTTACTAATGCCGCACAAATTGACACTGGGCACACGATGAACATGGCCTCGTATGATCAGAATTCGGGTAAAGAAATGCGTACTCCAAATGACATGATGTGCGAGTATATAGGGCGGCTCGCCGACTTCTTTGGTCGACCGAGATATAAAAATTTCCATCGAGCTGTTGCGGCGGGCCGGTTGTCCCATAAGCTATTCTATAGTGTTGCGCATATATTAGTTCGGAGCCGTGTTGGTTCATTCGCGGGAGCTCTTTTCGCTTATTTCTTTCTTGGAAGTTTACGGCGAATTCCAAATGCAGAGGTTGTTCTCTTTGGCGAGACTAAGAACAACCAAAAAGCAAACGCTGAGGTTGCGGATATCATCCGGGATCAGTTTTGTTTTCGAATTCTTGTTGCCGATCGCTCCGCAACTTTATTCGATCGCCTATGTAGATTAAAGTCTATAAGCTATATCTGGCGGGCGAAGGATCAAATATCTAACATCAAAGGGTTAGGCCCATTCGCCGCGGCTCAATTATTGGTAGGTGCTGCTGCATATGCATTTTATGCCGCCAAGTCCCTTCCAAGCGCATGTCGTGTGGTTGTATTTTCGAATGATCATTCGCCTGTTCCCACGGCCCTCATGTACGCAGTATTATGTAGTGGGCGAAAATCAGTATACCGGCAACATGCGCCCGTTACTTCAGAGTTCCCACCACTTCGCTACGATCTTGCGATATTGCATGATCAAGTTTCGCGTGACGCTTATCGTGTAGCTAGTCGCCGCTTGGTTGATGCTCATAACTGCTTTGTGACAATTCTTTCCCCATTTCGAGAAAGGGGACGTCCCATGCGTATCAGCGATAGAATTGTGAAAATTGGAATTTGCTTGTCGCTCGTCTGGAACGTCCGCGCTGTAGAACTACTGATTGATGAATTGCAGAAAATACCGTCGCTTTCTCAAATCTTAATCCGGCCACACCCTGGAAACCGGCAGAATTTAGCGCCATTGCTTGAACGCGCAGGGGTGGATCGCGACGAACCGAGTGCATCAGTCGAAGTATTTGCCAATCTAAACGATATAGTAATTGTGCCAAACAGTGGAATTTGCCTTGAATTGCTGCATTACGGCGTTCCTGTCTCCTATCAGGCGGGTTTGGACGCATTGGGTCACGACCTCTACGGTTTCGTAAAGTCTCGAATAGTTATAGAGCGCGCCGAGAAAGTTTTGCCGACCCCGGAGGACTTGAAAGCTTTCTACGACTATAATTGGAGGCATCGGTTTAAAAACTATGATGCTACACAGTTTACCTCACCGGAAGAAATGCTTTCAGATGTTTCAAGCGCGTTAAAAATTGTAATATAATTAATCTTTCATCATTATAGCTTTTCGAAGCGTGCTTTGCTTTGTGATAGTTTTTCCCCTCGCGCATCGAACGCATACAAGGTCGCCGCATAGCGCACGCCTTCGCGTATCGGGCGTCCCCGATGCACAACCGTAGTATCGAGGTGAACTCCATGTCCCTCAGCAAGAGTCAGCAGCATTCGTTTCGATTTCTTAGCTCTCCCCATTAGCGTAGGCACACGCAAGCTTCCGCGATACCGGATAAAATCGGCAAGTTTAACTCCCAGTGCGCCAGTCCCGGACACGTATTCGAGTGGGCCGTTAACCTCGTTAACATCAGATAGGAATACGAAGACCTTTCGCTGCCTGAACCATGAATCTCGATGCCATCCACCACCTGAGCCAAGATTGCCCTCGGCTGCTACGATGCGATTAACCATTAGAAAGGCATGTCTCGGAGCGAAACCATACTTCAGTACGTAGTAACCTAGCATTTTCTCGAATAAAGGTTGGAACTCTGGCAATTTGCGTTCCGCATTGAAAATCCGAATATCCGCCCCCTGCGCGTCATGCCAAAGCTTGACCGATTTGTTCTCGATAGCGCGATCAATAGATTGTCGCAGATCATAGCATTGTCGTTTGTCGAGAAACTGAAAAATTTCGTTGCCCATAATTGTTCCGCTCTAATAATTTGTTGCGACGTAAGATGAAGGATTGGTTATGCGTTTTCAAGGGCACGAGGCCTGACGGGCGGGGGGCGTCCACACATGGCGGCAGGTTTCTTTCTTTTGGATTTAGGGCTAGGAGGCTTTGTCACGCATGAACGGTGTTTAAGCAATGGCCTACTCGTCCATTCATCAGCGGTCTAGGTGATGAGTAACAGCTTTACGCCTTGCGCCCGAACTTTTTTACTAGTAGACGCTGCAACGCAGTTTGATCGAGCTTCGCATGGGCCGGCAGGCGCTTTAGCTTCGCGTTCTCGCTCTTGATCGCTCGTTTAAGCCGACCCTGAGAAACGCCCAACTGGCCATACTTGGACTTTCAGTTGTAGATCGCCGCTTCCGACACGGCGGGCTAACAAACCAGGTCAACTCGTTGCCAGTTTCGCCTCCTTCGGTCCGACAATGGTCTGCTCTTCAAACAACCTCGTTCTTTTCATCTCGTCCGTCCTCCTGTCGTGACCAGGTTCTACTGGAACTGGAAGGAAATCACGGGTTCATGGCCGAACGCAAAGCGCGATCGGAGTGATCATGCCATCTAACCGCAAACGGTGACCCAGAAAGAGGTTTTGGTTGGCCGCGCTAGAAGCCTCGCACAGGCACTTGTCCTTAGGGTAGCGACCGACGCCGCGCCTCATAATGGTAGCTGTTCAATTCTGTCGAATGAACACGAATTGCTTCGGTTCCAGCGGCTTGATCCTATTCAACAACGTGCAGAATTTTCAGCGCGCGTGATCCACGGCGCGTGGTGATGCGGTGCAAGGTGTGAATCCCGACCGATGCGTTGCCTTGCCGCATCCCCGACGGGCCCCATCAGGGTCATGCCACTGTACTCCAATGTTTAGCCCCCAGCTCAGGGTAGCGACGACTGCCCTTCAAGTAAGTCGAAGTCCACGGCGTTTCTATCGCATGCCAACTGTATAGAAATCGGACGTGGTCGGTCGGGCGTCGCGCTCCGTTTGGATCAAAATCGTGCATCGCTCTTTCGCGCGACCGAGAATCATGCGTAAAAGACACGGAAACGCCATCCCGACACCTAAGACGACGACAGGGCCGGTTCAATGCTACCTCAATCTCGATCCTATGCGCCTCGTCTTCATTGAAGAGACGAGGATGGCGCTTATCATGATCCGCAGTCATGGTCGGTGCGCCAAGTGCGAAGCGCCGGCCGATGGGCTTCCCGCACGGGCATAGCACAATTACTACACTGGGTGTCGGCCAGCGAATGACTGGAATGGTTGCCCCAATGGTGCCGGACGGGCGGATCAATTGCGACTAGTTCAAAGCTTAGGGCAGCCAGATCCTCATGCCCGATCTTAACCCCGGCGACGTCGTCATGCTGGGCAACCTGTCGAGCCGCACCCGAGCAGCTGTGAAGGAGTAAATCGAAGAGGCGAGTACTACTGCGCCTCCTTCGGCCCCCTCGCTTCGGCTTCAACTCTATTGAGAAAGCGTTCGTGCCATGCATGGCGGACCCCTGTCACCAGCAGGCAGCGTATGGACCAGCCGGAATCGCAAGACCCACTTTGTGCGGGAACCACTTTAATGTTCACTGAACCTAACTACCTGGAACGTGATGGATTTGGCTCTTTATAAGAGAGTGATCATTGGTGCGTTGGTAAGCAACGCAGTGGAAATACCAGGCGAGGGGCGCGATTTCTTCAAGGTCCAAATTCGGCGGCACAAAACCCCTCGGACGTTACTGGATGGGGCCGGATGCTGCTGCGCGCGGACGGCTCGCAAGGCAAGGAAGTCGCCGAGTGCCTCACGGTCAACGAGTACACGCTCGGTAGGTGGCAGCGCAGGTTCGAGAGGGACCGCATCGAGGGTCTCGCCGACGAGTACTCGCCCGGCCGTCAGTGTACGGTATCGGATGCGCAAGTGCCTTAAGTCGAACTCACATTGAACAACACATCTAAAGGTTCGATCCTCTGCAGGGCTGCCGAGACTACAATTTTGCACACCACTATCCGCCGGATCAGGGGGGCTTATGGCCTGCAGTCGCATCGGTCCCAGGCCTTCAATCTGTCTACCGACCACAGATCGTCCCCAAAGCGCAGGATATTGCTGGTCTCATAATGTCGCCGGAGACCCGGCCGCGGTGTAGCCATATGTCGGTGGGAAGTCCCAGGGTCGGGGCCCCGATCCTGAACAGCCGATCCTGCATTTGGCTCCTGCTTGCTGGAGCGGCGCAACCGTACCTATGACCCAAGTGAACAACGTCACTGTTCGCGGCGCTCAAAATTTGCACAAAGGCAGTTCTGTAAAAGCACTACAAGCGCCACTGGGCAGCGGAGCAACTGAGTTTGTGGACATTCTCAAGTACATTTATCCTGCGATGTCGAAGAGCCCGAATTGCACCTGAGGCTGGACAAATATGCCAATCGGAAGACAATCAAGATCAAGGCTTGGCCGGTGCGGCGGCCGTTCTTGCATGTTCAGCTGACCACGTCAACACCCTCGTGGAACAACCAAATAAAGCGCTGGTTCGCCGAACTCACACGCAAGAGATTATAGCGCGGCGTCCAACGATCTATTATCGGACTGGAAGCAGCGATCAGCGCCTCCATCAGAACGCACAACGTAATTTCCAAGCCTTATTGCTGGATCAAATTAAGCCGACAAGATTTTCACCCTGATTAAACGCTCTCGCTAAAAAGGCAATGAGCCGAAATTGAAATCGAGGTGATTAGAGGCGCAAATTAAATCGCTTCTGACGAGTTTCTGCCAATTTCAACATAGTAATAAGTAGGCCAAGCCGGACAACCAGTCCACAAAGTGTTGCCAATACAATTCCGAGCTGACTGTTGAAGCCTAAACCATAGCCCACAATAGGAAAGGTAAACAAAACACATTCTTGTGCTATGAGATAATTGCGACGCAAGCGCCAAAAAGCCATTTCTTTCGCCGGAAGCGAAACTGCATGCATGTAATACAGGCCGCAGAGAGACAAAATCACCTCGAATGATAGCGGGGTAAGGTCGGCTTCGAGCATAATCGACAAAAGGTACAAAGTGAAAATAATAATGAACAATACAAACGGGAGCAATAAGTTCATTCTGTTAAAAACGGAAGAAATTACTATTGCGTCAGCCTGCAATAATCGCGGCCTTTGGAATGTTATATAACCCAGATTATGAAATGTCTGAATAGTATTTGCAACACTTACTGCAAAAATATAGTCTGCAAAAATATTCTCATGCGAAATATTTATAAAAAATCGATCGATCAAAATCGCATTTGCGGCTAGAAATGCCCATACTTGGGCAACGAAAAACTCATTTCGAAATTCACTGAAGTATCGACGAATAGAAATTGAGATTCCCTGCTTAAACTCAATCTTCACCAGCCGGTAAGAGATGCGAAAGAATTGTCGTCGTATTAAGTAGATATATACTGCTACTCCTAAGGTTGCAGACATGACGTATAAACTTACATCATCGATGTCCGTCGCAAGCGAAACAATGATTAGGGCAATCGCTGGGGCTATAATTCGTAGGGTAAAGTTGATCATCCATTGATAGTATCGCTTTTTATAGACGAGAATTCTCTGATCATCGTCAAAAAACTTTTCTATCAAGATAAGAATCATTGCTAAAACAAGTAAATCTCCTCGATCTAGCCAGAGCCATAATACTAGGCTGGCGACGCCTATGAACGCTAGAATATGGACTAACGTTCCGACTACATAGTTGCGGACGACGTCCCTTCCGCGAAGGCCATGAGACGACCGATCGCTCCCCAAAAAAAGTTGGTACGCGACACGATAGTTCTGATTATTGAGTATGATGAAGCTAGAGGCCGTCGCAGTTAACAATAGGCTGAAGTCTTGTGCTAGCGAATCTTGATCGGTACGTAGGAAGAATAAAAGAATCAAGGGTCGGACGATGAGTCCTACTACCTTGGTCGCAGAAAAAAGTGTTTGCTCGAGACGTCCTACGTTTCGCATGCAATTACCTAGGCCTTTGAGGAATTGGTTTGATGACTTTTTCTAAACGTTCGAGGTCATGCTAACCTAGACTAATTTTTGCAAGAGCGATGTTTACCATCGCGCTTGACGTGCCCGCCTCTCTGATTTTCCTGTAGTCGGGATCAGAGTCGAGGTCTGACAGGAGGACAGACGAGATTAGAAGAGCGGGGTTTGGCGAGGAGCGGATCATTAGCGTTCTGAAAGAGGCCGAAGCGGGGGCGAGCTGACTTGGTTCGTCGGCCCGGGAAGTCGAAGTATGGCAGGCTTAAGGCTTCCGGGCTCGTCGTTTGCGAACGCTCGAGAGCGAGAGCGCGAAGCTGAAGCGGCTGTCGGCGAATGCGATGCTTGATCAGGCTGCGTTAAAGGATATCCTGGCAAGAAAGTTCTGACGCCCTGCGCGAGGCAGGAAGCTGTTGCTCATCTTCAGGACCGCCATGGGATGAGCGAGCGGCGGGCGTGCCGGGTCATTGATGTTAATCGGGGAGCGTGTGCTACCGTTCCACGAGGGACGATTACGACGAGATACGAGAGAAGCTGCGCGAAGTGGCGAACCAGCGTTGCCGGTTCGACTAACGCCGCCAAACTGGATAAGCAACGGGCTATGCCGCTACGCCCTAACGGCTCCGCTACGCAGTTTATTGCTTCAACCGCGCTCATGCACAGCAAAAGCCACTCGACTCTAATCCTAGCTGGAGGAAAGCTGGGGGTCATGGCA
>NZ_WTYG01000014.1 GCF_009828015.1 Qipengyuania citrea
TGATGGCCTACGACCCGCCCGCAGGCGCGCTCGGCCGAGCGGTGGCGAAGCTGTTCCTACGTGAGCCGCAGGTCCAGGCCCGGCATGATCTGAAGCGTTTCAAGATGCTCATGGAAACCGGGGAAATAGCGACATCGGCGCGAACGCGGGACGAAACGCGCGCGGCCAAGCAGGAGAACGGATGATGCGAGCACTTACCTGGCATGGAACCAACGACGTTCGAGTGGACACGGTCAGCGATCCGGAAATCATCAATCCCCGCGATGCGATCATCAAGATCACCAGCACGGCCATCTGCGGGTCCGACCTTCACCTATACGATGGCGTCATTCCCGGCGTGGCGCCGGGCGATGTGCTGGGCCATGAATTCATGGGCGAAGTCGTCGAGACGGGGTCTGCGAGCGATCTGAAGAAAGGGCAGCGCGTCGTCGTGCCCTTCACGATCAGCTGCGGCGGCTGTTTCCATTGCAAGCAGCAGCAATATTCGGCCTGCGACAATTCCAACCCGGCTGAAAAGCAGGATATGTCGGCGACGCTCTACGGCCAGCCGATGGCCGCGCTGTTCGGCTATTCGCACCTGACCGGCGGCTACTCGGGCGGACAGGCCGAATACGCCCGCGTGCCCTTTTCCGATGTCGGCCCGATCGTCGTTCCCGACCATCTGGAGGACGACCAGGTGCTGTTCCTCTCGGACATCCTCCCGACCGGCTGGATGGCGGCGGAAAATGCCGACATCCAGCCCGACGATACGGTTGCGGTGTGGGGCTGCGGCCCGGTCGGATTGTTCGCGATCCAGTCGGCCATCGTGATGGGCGCATCCAGGGTGATTGCGATCGACCACTATCCGAACCGTCTCGCACTGGCGAAGCAGCTGGGTGCGGAGATCATCGACTTCCGCGAGACCGATGTGCGCGAAGCCCTGATGGAAATGTCCGGCGGGATCGGCGTGGATGCCGTGATCGACGCGGTCGGCATGGAGTCGCACGGCTTCGCTATCGACAACATGTTCGACGTCGTGAAGCAGAAGGTCGGCATGGGCGCCGACCGCGCGAGCGCGCTGAAGCAGGCGATTCTCGCGGTCCGGTTCGGCGGCAAGGTCTCGATCCCCGGCGTCTATGGCGGGATGACCGACAAATGGCCGCTCGGGGCAATGATGGAAAAAGGCCTGCAGGTCCGTGGCGGCCAGACACATGTCCAGAAATATACCAAGCCGCTGCTCGAGAAGATCGAGGATGGCACGCTCGATACCACGTTCCTGATCAGCCACCGGCTGCCGCTCGAACAGGCGGCCGAGGGCTACAAGAATTTCAAGGAGCAGCAGAATGAATGGACCAAGGTCATTCTGAAGCCCGGGATGGAGAACTGATCATGGCCGGGAAAATCGACAAGCTGTCCGGGCTATGCGTGATTACCGGTGCTTCGAGCGGCATCGGGCTTGAGCTCACGAAACTGGCGGCCCGCGATGGCTGCGACCTGATCCTCGCCGCCGACCGCGATCTTGGCGCGGCCCAAGCCACCGCGCGGCAGTGCGGTGCCGCAGGCGTCGAGACGGTCGAAGCCGATCTCGCCACCCCCAAAGGCCTCCAGGCCCTCGTGACGGCGATCGGCGATCGCACGCCCGAAGTCCTGCTTGCCAATGCCGGCCACGGGCTGGGCGAAGCGTTCCTCGATCAGGAGTGGAAGGACATCGCCCATGTCATCCATACCAATGTGACCGGCACGACATGGCTCCTGCACCATATCGGACGGAAAATGCGGGCGAAGAATGCCGGTCGCATCCTTGTGACCGGTTCGATCGCGGGGCACATCCCCGGCGCTTTCCAGCTCGTTTACAATAGCACCAAGAGCTACGTCGACTACTTCTGCTTCGGGCTGCGCAACGAGCTTAAGGATACCGACGTGGTTGTTTCGTGCCTGATGCCGGGGCCGACCGATACCGATTTCTTCGACCGCGCCGGGATGGAGAACACCGATGTCGGCAAATCGGACAGCAAGGACGATCCCGCAATGGTCGCCGAGGCGGGCTACAAGGCCCTTCTCGAAGGCGACGCCCACACGGTCAGCGGCTTCATGAACAAGATCCAGGATATGTTCGCCGGCGTGATCCCCGACACGGTGCTTGCCCAGATGCATCGCCGGATGGCCGAACCCGGCGATCGCTAGGGCCGCACGCCTTCGCCAATCTGCAACAACCGAGGAGAACACCTATGCCTCTCACCGCCATCGCCCTGAACTGCTCGCTCAAGAAATCTTCGGACGAAGCAAGCTCGACCGATGCCATGATCGCCGTGCTGCAAGAGCATCTGGCCGAGCAGGATGTCGAACTGGCCGAAACCATCCGCATCGCCGATTACAATGTCCCCCCGGGCGTGACGTCGGACGAGGGCGAGGGCGACGACTGGCCGGGTATTCGCGGGAAAATCCTGAGCCATGACATCCTGGTCTTCGGCGGGCCGATCTGGATGGGCCAGATCGGGTCGGTCGCCAAACGCGTGCTCGAACGCATGGATGCCTTCACCAGCGAAACCGATGACCAGGGCCGGATGCCGAGCTTCGGCAAGGTGGCGATTGCCGCGATCGTCGGCAATGAAGATGGCGCGCACTGGAGCTCGGCACAGCTGTTCCAGTCGCTCAACGACACCGGCTGGACGATCCCGGCGGGCGCGGCCTGCTATTGGGTCGGCGAGGCGATGGGCAACACCGACTTCAAGGAGCTGGCCGAAACCCCCGATGCGGTGACCGAGACCGCACAGATGTGCGCGATCAATGCCGCACATCTCGCGAAACTTCTCGCAGGCGACACCTACCCCGGGACGAAGTCCTGACGGCCCGGAACGCTCACACTCTGTAATCTCTTGGGAGACCATCATGGGACAAGGAACCACCAACCGGATCAAGCCGCCCCTGCCTGAGCAGCAACAGCGTGTTCCGGGCGCGACCGAGGCAATGCACCCCAAGCCCGATCACGGCGAAGACAGCTACGAGGGCTCCTGCCGTCTCGAGGGAAAAAAGGGTCGTCATCACCGGCGGTGACAGCGGGATCGGCCGCGCGGTCGCAATCGCCTTCGCGCGCGAAGGCGCGGATGTGCTGATAGCCTATTTGTGCGAGGATCACGACGCGCAGGAAACGAAGGAATGGGTCGAAAAAGCGGGGCGAAAATGCGTCCTGATGCGCGGCGATATCAGCGATGCGGGGCATTGCCGAGCGATAATCGACGAGGCTGTCCGCACCTTCGGCGGTATCGATGTGCTGGTGAACAACGCTGCCCACCAGATGACTTTCGAGACATTGGAGGACATTCCCGACGAGGAATGGGAGCGGACCTTCGCCACCAACATCCACGCGATGTTCTATCTCGCCAAAGCCGCCTTGCCCCACATGGGTGAGGGCAGTTCGATCATCAATTCGGCGTCGATCAATTCCGACCAGCCCAATCCCACGCTGCTGCCCTACGCGACCACGAAGGGGGCGATCCAGAATTACACGGCCGGCCTCGCGCAATTGCTGGCAGACCGGAAAATCCGGGTGAACTGCGTCGCGCCCGGCCCGGTCTGGACACCGCTTATCCCCTCGACGATGCCGGAAGAGGACGTCGCCGAATTCGGGAAGGATTATCCGCTCGGCCGCCCCGCGCAGCCCGCCGAACTCGCGCCTCCATACGTCATGCTGGCGAGCGATGAAGCAAGCTACATCTCGGGAGCCACAATCGCCGTTACCGGCGGCAAACCGATGATGTGATCTGTCGGCTGCCCGAGCAAGGGGAGCGAAACAGCGCGCGGTGACCAGTTTGGGCTGCAAGTGATGCATAGCTACAAGCTGCGCGCCCGCGATGATCACAATTCAGTGATTGAAGAGATCGACTTCGAATGTCTCTCGATTGCCGGAGCTTTGGACAAGGCCAAGGCCATGGTCAAAGCCGGCCACGCGGATCTCTACGAAGATGGCATGCCGATCTGTTCGATGGAACTGGTGGCAGAAACAGGCGTGTGGCTGGTTGGTAAGCCGCGGTGATCTGAACGCTTAACGAAATTATAGCCGAGCGACCCTTAAATCGCGGGCAGTTCCAGCTCTGCGTTTGCTTTTCGAATTCGCCGCGCGCGGCAACTAAAAGGGCATCCGAAAGCAGCCGTGAACGTCTGGAATGAGAGCGCAAAGCGGACACACCGAAGCGCAGCCGAGAGCGCTTGCATCTAGGGGATGCTCAATGAATTCTCCGCGGCGCCGACTGTCTGAACAAGTCGAAAAGATCGGCAACATGGAAGGCACGGCGCGGCCTGCATCGTGATCAGCTTTATTGATTTGTCCATCGCACCGCAGCGCGAAAATGGCGAACAGGCGCGTGAGCAAAGGCCGAGTATCTGGACCGCTTATGAGCGCGGTGATCTGCGCCGAACGCTTTCATCCTAGGTTGCTTCGACCATCGCAAACACGCATGGTGCGAACGTCGAACTCTTTTCGAAACGGTGTGGACGAAGCCCAGATAAACAGGGCTTTGCTCAAAGCCCCCTCCGAACATTCTGGCCCCGTCTTCGCCAGACAAGTTGTTCGACAAATGGCCACATGATCATCAGGCATGATATCACCGCGATTATGTGGACAAAATTCTTCCACCTTCCCATTCGGTCAGGAAAAATAATCGGCAAAACGGGCGTTTTGTCCATGTAGTTTTAGTAGGCGCAATACCGTAAAAATGCCGCATGGCATTTTTACATGCTGTGGACACAGCCCTCTGGCTTCAATTCGAGCTGGCTCTGCCTATCGGCCGGAACCCACCCCGATTGCAAACCTTTCGAGCAGACCGTTTGTCCACTGGTTCGGCTACTTCGCGCCTCAGGTCCTTTGTGTGGACAAGGTCCACACGCCGGAAGGTCAGCTCTGCGAGCGCGAAGTGAAGAACTTCGTAGAGTGGGGAGCGGCAAATCGCCCTCCCTTCGCTGGAAAATTGGTGGGGCGTGCAGGGCCCTACCAAGCAGGTCGAGGCGACCATTCAGGAGGTTCCATAGCTGAAGGAGAGACGAAGCAAATCGGTAGGATGAAAATCAAGATCGATGCTTCCGCTGGATCGGCCGATCCAGCGTCTGCAGAAGGAAGTCTCGATGAAATACAACGAAAATAAGGAATACAACCCGGCCCTGCGTCTGCTGGCTCTGCCCCTCGTGGCCATGGCTTGGGCAGGACCGATACGAACTGTCCGATCGCCCCATCTGCCACCAAGTTCGATCGCATTCGGCGATTGCAAGCTGGTGATCGGAGTGACCCCGGCAGACAATCCCGTCTTCAAGGATTTTTCCAAAGCGGCGATCAATCTGGCCAGCGATACGATCCTTATTCGGGCAGGATTGTCTCCAGAAATAGACAATCCTGTCACAGTCGATGTTGCGGTGCGGACTCCTGCTGAACTGCTGATTTTTCGCGCGCTGCATTTCATGGAGCGCGAGAATGGCGATCTGTGGCTTTGCGCTGAAAGGTCGCAGGGGCCTGCCCTGAAGCTCGGAAGCTGCGGTCTGGAATTGCGTATGCGCCAGCCGTTCTGCGATGATGAACGCGCCGATGGCGCATGCCGGGCCGCAGCGCGGATCGTTCGCCTCTCGCGGGGGCAGATCTGATGGCAAAACCACTCAAGCCAAAGTCAAAGGCGAAGTCTAAGACACTTGCCGCCACCGACCCGAACCATCCCGAAAGCTGGCTCTATCTGCTGAGCGAGAACACTCTCACGTTCGGCGTGTTGCGTTCGACATTCAAAGATCGAACCAATTCCGCTGTCGAATTTGGAAGGCGAAAATTGCAACCCGTCCAACCACCGCCAACTGAACCCGATGCCATCACGGCGGAGAGGGTGGACGTGATTCTGCCGGAAGGTGCAGAAGATCAGTTCGCTACGTCCCTTCCGTTTCTCGAAGGGTGCGACGAAATGCAGGTCAATCCCGCAATCCTTGTCTATTTGACGATCCCGACCCCAGACGTGGACCGTATGCATCATGCTTGGGAAAAAGGACGCGCATTCGCGAGGATCCTTGCCGATGAGAGGGGGCTCGCCACACTGCTGATACAGCATGCGCCTGGACGGATATCATCACCGAACCAACCGCATCTTCATCTGCTGATCTGTCCTCGCAGGACTGCGAAGGCGGGTCTTCGTTATGGAGGTTTGGACAATGAGCTCCTTTATAATGACGGCGCTCGTGTTCTCGCTGAGCGATGGGCCGAATTCACAGAGGCTGGGAGCTGATCGACGTGAAAAGAGGGCGCTCATGACATGGGCGCCCCCTTGCTTACTTTCGATCCATCCAGAACCCGGCGACCGCATAGGCGTATGCTACCTTCTGTTCCGCCGTCGCGCCGAAAACGACTAGCATCAATGAAAAAGGGGTAGCTTGAGACCCTCCACGCAGGTCGATAAACCGGATCCGCCCTTGCAGGAAATAGACATCGACATTGGCACGAAGAGTCTCGTGGAACCAGGCCGAATCCGTTCTGGCGGGCACTAGACACGCTATGGTGCGAGCGTTTCCCATACGCCATTGCTCATGTGCTCGACGTAACCAGCTTAGCTGCGCGGAGAAGGGCGGGTTGACGTAAACGAATCGGCCGAACCAAGCGTCTCGAAGCCCGTCGTCACCGTTGCCGAGGATGAACCTGCGAGTTGCGACTACGGGACTGGACGGGTGTCCGCACGGATCCAAGTCGATGCGGCCGAAGGCCGCATAAACCGGTTCCATGAACTCTTCTGGCGTGAAGCGGCTATCGCGGTCATCTTTGTCACCCTGGCCCCAGTATGCTCTCTCAGGAGCTCGCCGTTTTGCCTTTGGCGCCAAAACTTCCAGAATGCGGACGACACTTCGAAAAGCAAACGCAGAGCTGGAACTGCCCGCGATTTAAGGGTCGCTCGGCTATAATTTCGTTAAGCGTTCAGATCACCGCGGCTTACCAACCAGCCACACGCCTGTTTCTGCCACCAGTTCCATCGAACAGATCGGCATGCCATCTTCGTAGAGATCCGCGTGGCCGGCTTTGACCATGGCCTTGGCCTTGTCCAAAGCTCCGGCAATCGAGAGACATTCGAAGTCGATCTCTTCAATCACTGAATTGTGATCATCGCGGGCGCGCAGCTTGTAGCTATGCATCACTTGCTTTCCGCCCCGTTTTCGCGCGAACTCTGTTGGCCGCCCCGGCCGGAGCCGGACTCGTTGCCGCCGCCGCTTTCCTTGTTGACCGTTGCCCAGGCGCGGCGTTCGGCTTCTTCCTGCGAGACGCCGCGGTCCTCGTAGCTCACTTCGATGTGCTCG
>NZ_WTYG01000015.1 GCF_009828015.1 Qipengyuania citrea
TCGATCGGAAGGTCGCCCGAGGAGTAGGCGTCCGCTAAAGTGTTTCTAGATCTATAGCGCGGCTTTAGCTCTTGGATCCACGTGATGCACAGCTTCGTATGTCTCATCGAAAACTAGCGATAGAGATGCATCCCGGCCGGTATTGGTGGTGGATTGGCAGATCGGTTTTGTAAGGCGTTCGCAACTAAGACGCCTGCGATTAGCTGATTGTCCGAGAGAGGCTTGTGGAGACACCCTAGTGCGATCTCACCATGATCCGGGCCGGGACAATTCCCCGTAGCGAACAAAACGGCGACGCCGATGTCGTGCATTTGCCGAGCCACGACCAACCCACAACCGCCTCCTGAGAGCCGCATATCAACCAGCGCGAGATCGGGCTTATAGTGAATTGCAGCTAAGATCGCCGACTCTTCATCATCAGCTATTTTGATTACTTGGTGTCCCTGTGCTTCAAGAACGTCCTGCATGTTCATAGCCACTAGGGCTTCGTCTTCAACAATTAGTATCTTCATAAAAATTCGAACTCACAGCCGATCAACCGCGAGGAAGAACTATGCTTATGTGCGTTCCGCCAGCCTTATTCTGCGTTTCAACTTTCGCCCGAATTTGCCCCGTAAGGGCGTGCACGATTTTTGAACCCAATCCGGTGCCAGTTTCTGCACTGTCCGCGACGCAGTAACCTACGCCATCGTCAAGCACGGTAACGGTGATTTCCGTTTCCGTTGAACTGAGATGCACGCCCACGGTTCCCTTACGTTGATTAGGGAATGCATATTTGAGGCTGTTGGTGAGCAGTTCCGAAACGACAAGCGCCAAGGGCACTGCTCTATCCATTCCTATTGCGACACCAGACTGAAGCTCGAGTTCGATTCCGATGTCATCCACTCTGCTCATTGATCGCACCGTGGCCGTAACCAGCTCAGAAAGGAAATCTCCGATGTCCACCATCGAGTAGTCGCCATTCATATAAAGCCGCTGGTGAATAGAAGCCACCACAGAGACCCGGTGCCTTGCTTCCGACAAAGCAAACTTGAGACCGTCATCGGTCGCTTCGCGAGCATGAAGCTGAAGTAGTGCCATAACCAACTGTAGGCTATTTTTTACACGATGATTGACTTCTTGAAGAAGGACCTCGCGACCAGCCAAAGCAGCCTCCAAGTCTCTTTCTCGGTCCTCAAGTGACCGTTTCAAATGATTTTCGCGGGTGACATCGCGGATGGCAGCGAAGAATACTGGCTCGCCGTCATTTTCGAGCAACTGAAGGTGAACCGACACGTCATATAAGGACCCGTCTTTGCGCCGGTGAACCGTCTCGAAGACCATGTCGCCAGAGCCTGTTTCCAGGAGCGGGCGAACCTTTTCACGAAATTGAGCCTCGCTCAGATGTGGCTTCAGGTCCCACGGTGCGAGTTTACGCAACTCGTCGAATCCGAACCCGAGGTTGTCGCGCGCGCCTCGATTTACCAGCAAGAACCGAAAATCGGATGCAGAAAAGAGGTAAATTTCGCTAGCCGCATCCTCTACGATGAAGCCCAGCTGCGCGGCGCTGATTGGCTTAGAATTTCTAAGAGGCATCAGTCTTGCTAGTGATCAGCGGCGCTAATTTGCAAGCTCAATCTTCTGGCTCTAACAGCGCAGCACCCTGTCCGCTTCGACGGTTCGTCATCCGCCAAGTTGGCTCAAGATACCTCGTATTTGTGCATTAACCAGAAAATGCCTATTCGAGGCTATGGCTCGTATGATGCAGTGGGTCTTAAGGTTCCTGTTCCCAGCGGACAGCCCTCGCGAGCAACGCGAGCAGATTACTGGAATCTTCGAGAGCTTAAGGAGGCAGATCCCGCTACTCTATGGGGTCGCGCTCGTGAACTTTCTGGGCCTCCATGTGGCGACACATGGCGGTGAGCTGCGCTGGTTCTCGCCGCTAACTATCTTATCAGCCATCCTATTATGGCGGATGATCTATTGGATCGCGTTTCAAAAACCTTCCGAGGATTTCGCGAGGATAAAACGCGAACTGGTCACGATGGTCCTCTTCACAACCATCTTGTGTCTCGGGTTTTCGATCTGGGCTCAGTCCCTCATAACCGCCTACCCTAGCGAGACGATGACCATCCTGCTTTACAGCGTTCTTGCTGCGCTGGGGGTCGCTTATGGATTGAGCAGTTTTCCGCGGGCGGCGCTTCTTCCGTTGTTGATACTCGGTCTACCCGTAGCAATCCGGTTGTTTTGGATGGGGAAGCCGTCAGATCGAGGGATCGCCCTCAGTCTGATATTCGTCCTAGCCCTCTTCATTTGGCAGCTCCATGTTCATAATAGAGCTCTTCTGGGCTTGGTGCGTGGACAATTGGCGATCGCTCGCGAGCGAAACAGAGCTGTTGAGGCTGAGCTCCAAGCGACCAAGCGAGCCGATGAAGACGTGTTGAGCGGGATTGCCAATCGCGGAAAGCTTGTTCGCGAGATTGAGAAGGGCATGGTCCGCGGCCCGTTGACTGGGGGCGGCAGCGTGCTTGCTATTTGCGATCTTGATGGGTTCAAGTCAGCGAACGACGCATTCGGTCACGCTGCGGGCGACGAGATACTGCGCGAGTATGCTCGACGGTTGAAAGATGCTTTCGGAGCCGAGGCGCTAGTTGCCAGGCTCGGAGGCGACGAGTTTTCAGTTTTCTGGAAGGATGGATTATCGAGACCTGGACTGGAAGCTGCGTCAACTCAGATCTGTGAGCTAGCAAGCCAACCGGTCCTATGGGATGGAAAGGAGCTATTCGTCGGTGCTTCGTGCGGCGTAACGGAAGCAGGACCATACACTTGGTCTGACGAAGAGTTTTTCCGGCAGGCAGACTCCGCTCTCTATAAGGCGAAAGCGTCCTCGCGTGGACATTGGCACCTATACGATCTGCCTCAATTCGAGGCAGATCAACGGCGAGCAAAGATTGAAAAGTCGATTTTGTCGGGTGAAGCGCTTCGTGAAATGGAGGTCCACTTCCAGCCCATTTTTGATCTTAAGGAAGGAGTTCCTGTATTCGCTGAAGCTCTTGCTCGTTGGAACAACGCAGAACTGGGCGCGGTGTCTCCCGATGAGTTCATTCGCATCTCTGAGAAGCTCGGCGTCATTGATCGATTGAACGAACGTCTTCTGGAAATGGCGTTGGCGTCAGCTGAGACCTGGCCGGCAAACCTCTCCCTTTCATTCAATCTCAGCGCCATGCAATTGAGCCGTTCGGGGGCTAGTGACAAACTTCAAAAGATTGTGTCGGCTTCTTCTTTTCATGCTCACCGCGTTCAGTTCGAGATCACAGAGACAGCAATCCTTGCCGATCTGGGGCATGCCGAACAAGAACTAGCGAAGCTATCCCATTATGGTTTTACAAGCGCACTGGATGACTTCGGTTCTGGCTACGCATCGGTAGCATACCTTCGAGAGCTTTCCTTTGATACAATCAAGCTGGACGGATCTTTGATGGACAATATCATTCACAGCGAGCGCTCGCGCCAAATATTGTCGGGTCTGGTAGATTTGTGTCATTCGGCTGGTGCTCGATGTGTTGCCGAACATATCGAAACGCACGAGCAGCTAAAAATGGCAAGAGCAGTGGGCTGCGATTACGGGCAAGGCTTTTGCTTGGGGAAGCCGGCTACAAGCGAACGAATGCTCAAGGCGCTGTATTCCAACTTAGGCTCTTCGCCTTCTTGATTGAGGTGTTTCTCAAGCTATTAGCCGATTAGGAGATAACAGTGCTGTTCGAAAAAATTAAAACGGCCGGTCTTTCACACCTCTCCTATCTTATCGGAGCCGGCGGAATGGCTGCCGTCATCGATCCTCGCAGAGATTGCGATATCTACGTTGAAAGAGCACGAAACGAGGGGCTGCGGATAACGCATATCTTCGAGACCCATCGCAATGAGGATTTGGTTTCAGGAGCGCCGATACTCGCAAAACTGACTGGGGCAGAGGTTTTCCATGGGCCGAACGCGGATGGCGAGGTGGAATACGCGAAGACTACGAGGGATGGTGATTGTCACGCGATCGGACAGCTCGAAATCCGCGTCCTCGAAACGCCCGGACATACATTCGATCACCTCGCTTATGCCATATTCGATAGCGAATACCCCGAAACGGCGGTGGGCGTTTTTACCGGCGATGCGCTGTTCGTTGGCGATGTTGGCCGAACCGATTTCTATCCTGAACGGAAGCGGGAGGTTGCCGGCCTTCTCTTCGACTCTCTCCGCAAGATTTGCGAATTAGGCGACCAGGCGATCATTTATCCCGCCCATGGTGCTGGTTCGGTTTGCGGGTCGGGCATGGCAGACAGGGAGTTTTCGACGGTGGGTCACGAGCGCCGCAACAACCCAATGCTCCAGATCGAGGATCGCGAGGCGTTCATCGATCGCAAGGTCAACGAGAACCACTATCAACCGCCCTATTTCCGGCTGATGGAACACCTCAACCTGGTGGGGGGCAATGCCGCACCCCGCGTGCTCCAGCCCCAACCGATGAGCCTCAACCAGCTTTCTTCTTGCGATGCCGACAAAGTTATCGATGTCCGCGAGCCGCTTGCCTATGCGGCGGGGCATCTGCCGGGAAGCATCAACCTGCCTGTGGGCATGATCCCGGCCTTTGCAGGATGGTTCGTTGCCGAAGGCGAGAAACTTGCGTTGGTAGCTTCGTCGCAGGACCAGCTATCGACGGCGATGCAGCATCTGGTGAGGATTGCCCTCGACGACATCGTTGGGGGTTATGCCGGTGTGGTTCCAGCCGCAGCCGCGGGGAAAAGCATGCGCTCGATCCCGATGATCGGCACTGAAGAAGTCGAACGCCGCTTGCAGGGAAAGCCCGGCGACTGGACCCTGCTCGACGTGCGAGATGCGGACGAACGACAGGCGGAGGCGATCGAAGGGTCTCGTCACATCTATGTCGGCGAATTAAACGAGAAGTGGAAAGACCTCGATCCCGGCCAGCGCTATACGCTAATGTGCGCAAGCGGCATGCGCGCGACTGTCGCCGCCGGTTGGCTCGATGCTCATGGGTTCGACCATCTCGATGTCTATTTGGGTTCGATGGGAGCGTGGGAGGCGAGGCGCGGCTAATATCGTTCCCACGATCGCCCATGTAGAGCCGCGGCTTACCTTTCATCGGAGCATCGTAGTCTGCCGGAAGCGGCCGACCACGGTCGACCGCTTCCGCGGCGCCCATGTCAGATGCGCAAAAATTCGAGATTTGATAGTTATCAATCAGCAGCTTATGCGGTCGCGGAAGCCTATGGCCGATAGTCAGCAGAAGGGAGCCGATCGCAGAACTTAAAACGAGCGTCGCATTCGATCGTCTTCTAGCCGGCCGACCGGAGCGTGTTGCGTCCGGCACGCTTGGCGACATAGAGCGCTTCGTCGGCTCGCCGGAGAAGGCTCTCGCCGGTCTCTCCCTCGGCAAGCTCTGCGATACCTATGCTAACAGTTACACGAGGGGTGCTGCCGCTCTTTGCAATTGAGCTTCGAACTCGCTCGGCGATGAGCATTGCGGTTTGCGTCGTCGTATCCGGTAGAATGATGACGAATTCCTCGCCTCCAAAACGGCCCACCATATCGCCAGCACGAAGCGCTTTGGCAGCGACATTTGCGACGCGCTTCAGCACCTCGTCGCCGGCATGGTGGCCATAGGTGTCATTGACCCTTTTGAAGTGGTCCACGTCGAACACTGCGACGGCCAG
>NZ_WTYG01000016.1 GCF_009828015.1 Qipengyuania citrea
CTGGCCGTCGCAGTGTTCGACGTGGACCACTTCAAAAGGGTCAATGACACCTATGGCCACCATGCCGGCGACGAGGTGCTGAAGCGCGTCGCAAATGTCGCTGCCAAAGCGCTTCGTGCTGGCGATATGGTGGGCCGTTTTGGAGGCGAGGAATTCGTCATCATTCTACCGGATACGACGACGCAAACCGCAATGCTCATCGCCGAGCGAGTTCGAAGCTCAATTGCAAAGAGCGGCAGCACCCCTCGTGTAACTGTTAGCATAGGTATCGCAGAGCTTGCCGAGGGAGAGACCGGCGAGAGCCTTCTCCGGCGAGCCGACGAAGCGCTCTATGTCGCCAAGCGTGCCGGACGCAACACGCTCCGGTCGGCCGGCTAGAAGACGATCGAATGCGACGCTCGTTTTAAGTTCTGCGATCGGCTCCCTTCTGCTGACTATCGGCCATAGGCTTCCGCGACCGCATAAGCTGCTGATTGATAACTATCAAATCTCGAATTTTTGCGCATCTGACATGGGCGCCGCGGAAGCGGTCGACCGTGGTCGGCCGCTTCCGGCAGACTACGATGCTCCGATGAAAGGTAAGCCGCGGCTCTACATGGGCGATCGTGGGAACGATATTAGCCGCGCCTCGCCTCCCACGCTCCCATCGAACCCAAATAGACATCGAGATGGTCGAACCCATGAGCATCGAGCCAACCGGCGGCGACAGTCGCGCGCATGCCGCTTGCGCACATGAGTGTATAGCGCTGGCCGGGATCGAGGTCTTTCCACATCTCGTTCAGTTCGCCGACGTAGATGTGACGAGATCCCTTGATCGAGTGCGCCTTCCGCTCGTCTGCATCTCGCACGTCGAGCAGGGTCCAGTCGCGGGGCTTTCCCTGCAAGCGGCGTTCAACTTCTTCCGTGCTGATCATCGGGATCGAGCGCATACTTTTCCCCGAGGCTGCGGCTGGAACCACACCGACATAGCCCCCGACGATCTTGTCGAGCGCGATCCTCACCAGATGCTCCATCGTCGTTGATAGCTGGTCCTGCGACGAAGCCACTAGCGCGAGCTCTTCGCCTTCGGCGATGAACCATCCGGCGAAGGCCGGGATCATGTCGACCGGCAAGTTGATGCTCCCCGGCAGGTGCCCGGCCGCATAGGCGAGCGGCTCGCGGACATCGATGACCCTGTCGGCTTCGCAAGACGACAACTCATCGAGGCTCATGGGTTGGGGCATGAGCACGCGCGGGGCGGCATTGCCCCCGACCAGGTTGAGATGTTCCATCAGCCGGAAATAGGGCGGCTGGTAGTGATTTTCGTTCACCTTGCGAGCAATGAACGTGTCCCGACTCTCGATCTTGAGCATAGGGTTGTTGCGGCGCTCATGCCCGACCGTTGAAAACTCCCTGTCTGCCATGCCCGACCCGCAAACCGAACCAGCACCATGGGCGGGATAAATGATCGCCTGGTCGCCTAATTCGCAAATCTTGCGGAGAGAGTCGAAGAGAAGGCCGGCAACCTCCCGCTTCCGTTCAGGATAGAAATCGGTTCGGCCAACATCGCCAACGAACAGCGCATCGCCGGTAAAAACGCCCACCGCCGTTTCGGGGTATTCGCTATCGAATATGGCATAAGCGAGGTGATCGAATGTATGTCCGGGCGTTTCGAGGACGCGGATTTCGAGCTGTCCGATCGCGTGACAATCACCATCCCTCGTAGTCTTCGCGTATTCCACCTCGCCATCCGCGTTCGGCCCATGGAAAACCTCTGCCCCAGTCAGTTTTGCGAGTATCGGCGCTCCTGAAACCAAATCCTCATTGCGATGGGTCTCGAAGATATGCGTTATCCGCAGCCCCTCGTTTCGTGCTCTTTCAACGTAGATATCGCAATCTCTGCGAGGATCGATGACGGCAGCCATTCCGCCGGCTCCGATAAGATAGGAGAGGTGTGAAAGACCGGCCGTTTTAATTTTTTCGAACAGCACTGTTATCTCCTAATCGGCTAATAGCTTGAGAAACACCTCAATCAAGAAGGCGAAGAGCCTAAGTTGGAATACAGCGCCTTGAGCATTCGTTCGCTTGTAGCCGGCTTCCCCAAGCAAAAGCCTTGCCCGTAATCGCAGCCCACTGCTCTTGCCATTTTTAGCTGCTCGTGCGTTTCGATATGTTCGGCAACACATCGAGCACCAGCCGAATGACACAAATCTACCAGACCCGACAATATTTGGCGCGAGCGCTCGCTGTGAATGATATTGTCCATCAAAGATCCGTCCAGCTTGATTGTATCAAAGGAAAGCTCTCGAAGGTATGCTACCGATGCGTAGCCAGAACCGAAGTCATCCAGTGCGCTTGTAAAACCATAATGGGATAGCTTCGCTAGTTCTTGTTCGGCATGCCCCAGATCGGCAAGGATTGCTGTCTCTGTGATCTCGAACTGAACGCGGTGAGCATGAAAAGAAGAAGCCGACACAATCTTTTGAAGTTTGTCACTAGCCCCCGAACGGCTCAATTGCATGGCGCTGAGATTGAATGAAAGGGAGAGGTTTGCCGGCCAGGTCTCAGCTGACGCCAACGCCATTTCCAGAAGACGTTCGTTCAATCGATCAATGACGCCGAGCTTCTCAGAGATGCGAATGAACTCATCGGGAGACACCGCGCCCAGTTCTGCGTTGTTCCAACGAGCAAGAGCTTCAGCGAATACAGGAACTCCTTCCTTAAGATCAAAAATGGGCTGGAAGTGGACCTCCATTTCACGAAGCGCTTCACCCGACAAAATCGACTTTTCAATCTTTGCTCGCCGTTGATCTGCCTCGAATTGAGGCAGATCGTATAGGTGCCAATGTCCACGCGAGGACGCTTTCGCCTTATAGAGAGCGGAGTCTGCCTGCCGGAAAAACTCTTCGTCAGACCAAGTGTATGGTCCTGCTTCCGTTACGCCGCACGAAGCACCGACGAATAGCTCCTTTCCATCCCATAGGACCGGTTGGCTTGCTAGCTCACAGATCTGAGTTGACGCAGCTTCCAGTCCAGGTCTCGATAATCCATCCTTCCAGAAAACTGAAAACTCGTCGCCTCCGAGCCTGGCAACTAGCGCCTCGGCTCCGAAAGCATCTTTCAACCGTCGAGCATACTCGCGCAGTATCTCGTCGCCCGCAGCGTGACCGAATGCGTCGTTCGCTGACTTGAACCCATCAAGATCGCAAATAGCAAGCACGCTGCCGCCCCCAGTCAACGGGCCGCGGACCATGCCCTTCTCAATCTCGCGAACAAGCTTTCCGCGATTGGCAATCCCGCTCAACACGTCTTCATCGGCTCGCTTGGTCGCTTGGAGCTCAGCCTCAACAGCTCTGTTTCGCTCGCGAGCGATCGCCAATTGTCCACGCACCAAGCCCAGAAGAGCTCTATTATGAACATGGAGCTGCCAAATGAAGAGGGCTAGGACGAATATCAGACTGAGGGCGATCCCTCGATCTGACGGCTTCCCCATCCAAAACAACCGGATTGCTACGGGTAGACCGAGTATCAACAACGGAAGAAGCGCCGCCCGCGGAAAACTGCTCAATCCATAAGCGACCCCCAGCGCAGCAAGAACGCTGTAAAGCAGGATGGTCATCGTCTCGCTAGGGTAGGCGGTTATGAGGGACTGAGCCCAGATCGAAAACCCGAGACACAAGATGGTTGTGAAGAGGACCATCGTGACCAGTTCGCGTTTTATCCTCGCGAAATCCTCGGAAGGTTTTTGAAACGCGATCCAATAGATCATCCGCCATAATAGGATGGCTGATAAGATAGTTAGCGGCGAGAACCAGCGCAGCTCACCGCCATGTGTCGCCACATGGAGGCCCAGAAAGTTCACGAGCGCGACCCCATAGAGTAGCGGGATCTGCCTCCTTAAGCTCTCGAAGATTCCAGTAATCTGCTCGCGTTGCTCGCGAGGGCTGTCCGCTGGGAACAGGAACCTTAAGACCCACTGCATCATACGAGCCATAGCCTCGAATAGGCATTTTCTGGTTAATGCACAAATACGAGGTATCTTGAGCCAACTTGGCGGATGACGAACCGTCGAAGCGGACAGGGTGCTGCGCTGTTAGAGCCAGAAGATTGAGCTTGCAAATTAGCGCCGCTGATCACTAGCAAGACTGATGCCTCTTAGAAATTCTAAGCCAATCAGCGCCGCGCAGCTGGGCTTCATCGTAGAGGATGCGGCTAGCGAAATTTACCTCTTTTCTGCATCCGATTTTCGGTTCTTGCTGGTAAATCGAGGCGCGCGCGACAACCTCGGGTTCGGATTCGACGAGTTGCGTAAACTCGCACCGTGGGACCTGAAGCCACATCTGAGCGAGGCTCAATTTCGTGAAAAGGTTCGCCCGCTCCTGGAAACAGGCTCTGGCGACATGGTCTTCGAGACGGTTCACCGGCGCAAAGACGGGTCCTTATATGACGTGTCGGTTCACCTTCAGTTGCTCGAAAATGACGGCGAGCCAGTATTCTTCGCTGCCATCCGCGATGTCACCCGCGAAAATCATTTGAAACGGTCACTTGAGGACCGAGAAAGAGACTTGGAGGCTGCTTTGGCTGGTCGCGAGGTCCTTCTTCAAGAAGTCAATCATCGTGTAAAAAATAGCCTACAGTTGGTTATGGCACTACTTCAGCTTCATGCTCGCGAAGCGACCGATGACGGTCTCAAGTTTGCTTTGTCGGAAGCAAGGCACCGGGTCTCTGTGGTGGCTTCTATTCACCAGCGGCTTTATATGAATGGCGACTACTCGATGGTGGACATCGGAGATTTCCTTTCTGAGCTGGTTACGGCCACGGTGCGATCAATGAGCAGAGTGGATGACATCGGAATCGAACTCGAGCTTCAGTCTGGTGTCGCAATAGGAATGGATAGAGCAGTGCCCTTGGCGCTTGTCGTTTCGGAACTGCTCACCAACAGCCTCAAATATGCATTCCCTAATCAACGTAAGGGAACCGTGGGCGTGCATCTCAGTTCAACGGAAACGGAAATCACCGTTACCGTGCTTGACGATGGCGTAGGTTACTGCGTCGCGGACAGTGCAGAAACTGGCACCGGATTGGGTTCAAAAATCGTGCACGCCCTTACGGGGCAAATTCGGGCGAAAGTTGAAACGCAGAATAAGGCTGGCGGAACGCACATAAGCATAGTTCTTCCTCGCGGTTGATCGGCTGTGAGTTCGAATTTTTATGAAGATACTAATTGTTGAAGACGAAGCCCTAGTGGCTATGAACATGCAGGACGTT
Organism: Qipengyuania citrea; assembly: GCF_009828015.1. Classification (GTDB taxonomy): domain Bacteria; phylum Pseudomonadota; class Alphaproteobacteria; order Sphingomonadales; family Sphingomonadaceae; genus Qipengyuania; species Qipengyuania citrea. Next base: position 5,248 of record NZ_WTYG01000016.1, read on the forward strand.
CTTGAAGCACAGGGACACCAAGTAATCAAAATAGCTGATGATGAAGAGTCGGCGATCTTAGCTGCAATTCACTATAAGCCCGATCTCGCGCTGGTTGATATGCGGCTCTCAGGAGGCGGTTGTGGGTTGGTCGTGGCTCGGCAAATGCACGACATCGGCGTCGCCGTTTTGTTCGCTACGGGGAATTGTCCCGGCCCGGATCATGGTGAGATCGCACTAGGGTGTCTCCACAAGCCTCTCTCGGACAATCAGCTAATCGCAGGCGTCTTAGTTGCGAACGCCTTACAAAACCGATCTGCCAATCCACCACCAATACCGGCCGGGATGCATCTCTATCGCTAGTTTTCGATGAGACATACGAAGCTGTGCATCACGTGGATCCAAGAGCTAAAGCCGCGCTATAGATCTAGAAACACTTTAGCGGACGCCTACTCCTCGGGCGACCTTCCGATCGA
>NZ_WTYG01000017.1 GCF_009828015.1 Qipengyuania citrea
CAGCAATTCGCTGGCCGGAAGGGGACGAGATACGAAGTAGCCTTGTGCGAGATCGCATCCTACTTCGCGCAGAAAGTCGAGACATTCTACAGTCTCGATTCCTTCTGCGACGACCAGCAGGCCAAGAGCATGGGCGAGGTTCACCGTCGAGTGGACCAAAAGCGCATCGCTGCTGTCTTCATGTGCATTCTCGACGAAGCTTCGATCGATTTTCAATTCGCCGAGAGGCAGGGTCTTGAGATAGGTCAGCGTCGATTGCCCGGTGCCGTAGTCGTCTAGCGAAATCATGATGCCCATCCGCCGGTATCCCTCTAGCGCGCGCAAAGCGGCTGCCGGATCGGCCATGGTCGCTGACTCGGTAACCTCAAAAATGAGGTCGGAGGCAGATGTGTCGCTTACTTGGAGCGCGGCCCCTACAGCATCGAAGAATGCCGGAGAAATAAGCAGGCGCGCCGATATGTTCACTGCCGCCTTCACTTCGATGCCAGCGCCATGCCACTGCGCAAGATCCCGCAGGGTGCGCTGCAGAACGAACAGCGTCATATCCGCGATGTGATCGTTCTTTTCGGCTAGCGGGATGAAGCTGTCCGGGCTCAAATAGCCGCGCGTGGGATGATGCCAGCGGACGAGCGCTTCGACACTGGCGATACAGTCCGTCATCAGATCGAGCTTGGGCTGGTAGTGGACTTCGAGCTCATGGTTTTCGATCGCGTTGGCGAGTTCTCCCATTAGCGAAACCTGCTGCTCGAGAAGGTCCTGCTCGGCCGCCTCATGCATGTGCCAAACCTTGTCGTTGGCCAGCGCGGTGCTGGCTGCCAGCGAAGCTTCGGCAGTTGCCCCTGCAGCAGCGATGCCGAACACAATCGCGGGATCAACGCGCTTTCCGGAGATTTCTAACGGCCGTCGTAACTCGCGGCGCAGTTCAGTCAGCGTCTCTATGCGGGTTTCATGCGCCTCGTCGGAAATCCACGCAAGGCAGCGATCATCGATGCGGTAGACGATATCTCTGCCGCCCATTCGCGCCGCCAGACTCCCCATCAATGAGCCGATAGCATCCGCACCGATAACCGATTTGATTGCGTCGAAATTTGCGAGCATCGCGACGATGGTTTGGGCATTCTCCTGCGAACCATCGGCCTCGCGCAAAGCAAGGCGGTTCGGCAAGCCGCTTTCCTGGTCGATCCGCTTGCCGCGATACATTTCGCGGTAAAGCAATAAACCCGAACGCGCTGCGCCGGATGCCAGGACCAAGATCAGCCCGGCCACGATCCGGAAGTCCGCTCCAGCAAGGCTATATGCGGCGATATCGGCGCCGAAAAGCGCAGCAGCGCCAAGACCGGAGGTCGCTACGACGCGCGGATAGGTCTTTTGCGCGAAGACCAAGGCGGCACCCAGCGCGCCCACCAGCAGCGGAACCAGCCATCCTCCGAAAATGGGTATTCCGCCTAGCAATGTCTCCGCAGCGATCGCTTGTACGATCACTCCGGGTAGGACGCCGTGCCGCGGCGTCGCGTATCGATCCCCCATCTCGATCGCCGTCGCGCCAATGAGTATATCCTTGTCGGTAATCGTGGAAGGATCGAACCTTCCGCTCGCGACGTCGATGAAGCTGTATCGAGGTATCGATACGGGGTCGATCGCGAAGTCGACCGGGAATTGGTTACCGGCCTTTCCGGCCACGCCGGCAGCCTGAGCCGAAAGCGAGGGCCGGGGAACGCCCGCGGTCATCGTGCCCAAGGGCATGTTGCGCACCACGCCGTCGCTATCAGGTATGACGGAAACTGATGCCAGCGAAGCGTGTCGCCGCAATGACGCTATGGGCAAGGCATCGATCTGCCGGTCGGATTCGAAGCTTTCGCTCTGGCCAAATGTGGGAAGAACGATTTCGGCAGATGCTTCGCTCAGACTGCGCGCGAGTGCGGCGTCCTCGACCGGATTCGAAGTTGAGGAAAAATCGACGTCGAAAATGATTGAGCGGGCCCCAGCTTCATCCAGCGCGGCCACCACTTCGGCATAATTGCTGCGCGGCCAAGGCCATCGCTGGATCGCGGCAACGCTCGCCGCATCCATTTCGACGACTTGAATCTGACCGCTCGCGGTGCGGTCCCTCAGCCCAAAGCTTAAATTCCTCAAGCCATTGTCGAGTTCGCGAAAAGCCCCTGACTGCGCTGCCGACCCGATCGTGACGATAAGGAGAGCAGCGAGCAGGATGTTTTCCCACGGCAAGCGCGGCGGCACAGTCGAGTAGGACGGCGAACGCATAGGATCAGGGCACGATCACTTAGAGCCAATCAGTCGTCGTCATCGTCGTCATCGTCGTCATCATCGTCGTCATCATCGTCGTCGTCGTCATCATCGTCGTCGTCATCGTCGTCATCATCGTCGTCATCGTCGTCGTCGTCATCGTCGTCATCACCCGGATCCGGCTCAGGTTCGGGCTCCGGCTCTGGCTCAGGTTCGGGTTCCGGCTCGGGTTCCGGCTCGGGCTCAGGTTCGGGCTCGGGCTCAGGTTCGGGCTCAGGTTCAGGTTCGGGCTCAGGTTCGGGCTCAGGTTCAGGTTCGGGCTCAGGTTCGGGCTCAGGTTCAGGTTCGGGCTCCGGCTCAGGCTCAGGCTCAGGTTCGGGCTCGGGCTCAGGCTCGGGCTCCGGCTCGGGCTCGGGCTCGGGCTCCGGCTCGGGCTCCGGCTCAGGTTCGGGCTCCGGCTCGGGCTCGGGCTCAGGCTCAGGTTCGGGCTCCGGCTCGGGCTCCGGCTCAGGCTCGGGTCGTGGTTCCAGCTCGAGTTCCGGAGCTGGCGCGGGATCGGGTTCGGCATCTTCCTGTGATAGATCAGCAACGAAATCATCCGTGACCGCCGCGATCTCGCCCGAAACCAAGCCTTCGGTCGTATCCTCCAGATCTCTCGGCCCGCTCACGAAACGTGTCTCGATGACCGGCTGCTCGGAAGCGACTGCTTCCACAGTTACCTTCGTATTGGCGTCAGATGCGTTTGGTGTCGGGGGCGGTGCAGCCGTTGGTGATGGAGTATTGTTGTCGCGAGCAGGTGAATCCAGGGTGCGCGTCTCATCACCCATGATCGTGAGGCGGAACGGATCATCCGCGCCGACCATCGCCACCTCGCCTGGTGTCACGAGATCGCGTGCGCCTCCATCACCGGTCCAGACCTCGACCGCACCCTCGGTGACCTGCATGGAAGAGCCGCTGCCATCGACCGTTATCGAGAAGCTGGTTCCCTTCACTACCGCAGCCAGGGTCGGCGTGCGGACGCCGAAATGGGGATCGGGTTGTTTGCCGATATTGAAAACCGCGCTGCCCCAGTCCTGGACGATCTGGATCACCGATCGCTCTTCCGAAGGTTTTGGCACTTTCACGCGGCTGTTAGGCCGGACGGTGACAAATTCGCGTTCGCGCACGATGACGGCCGAGCCATTAGCTCCGGTCTCGATCGCACCGCCAGCAGCGATCTTCGCCCCGCGGCGCGCCGGTCTCTCGCCATTCTCGTCGCGTATTGCGACGCGTCCATCCGTTTCGCTGACTGTCCATGCAACCTGCGCGTGGACACTGGTGCTGGCGAGCAAGAGGGCGAGAGAAGCGGTCTTCAGGAATTTCCGGGTCGACAAGATGGGTCTCCTATGAGCGTCCGATCTCGCAGAAGGGTATTCCAATATACCAACCGAACATGGTTAAACATCTGGTAATGCAACCAAAAATTAAGACGCGCCCGGGTAGTTTGAGTGGTCCACTTGGAGTCTCTCACGCGTGCGTTATCTATCTTATCCCTCACTGGCGGCAGTCGGCCTGTGCGTCGCATTCTCCGCGAATGCACAGGATGCGCGCGATCCAATCGATGAGGCCCTAGCCGTCGACGAACAGGAAAGTGGCGTGCTGGCGCCGCGCGATGCGGCCGCCGCAGCGCAGATCGAACCTCGTTCTGGCGAAGATCAAGGCTTTGGATCAAGCGTTTACACCGTAGGGCCGATCTCGCTCGAAGGGTTGCGCGAATTGTCAGTCGCCGATTTCGTTGACATCGTTGAGCGTTACGCCGCGCGCGATCTCGACGGAGAACAGCTGAACGCACTCGCCAGCGATGTGGCATCGCGCGCGCAGACCATGGGCTATGTATTTGCGACCGCGATGATCGAACCGCAATCGCTGCGCGCTGGCGTGCTACGCGTTCGTGTCGACGAAGGCCGGATCGACCGGATCAGGATCGATGGCGACGATGATGTTGCCATTCGCGATCAGTTGACCCCGCTACTCGGCGGCCGCCCCGTCACCAAAGCACGGCTCGAGCGGCACCTGCTGCTGGCGGACGATATCTCGGGCGTCTGGGTGCGTAGGGCCTATTTCGAACGCCAGGACGACGAAGGTGTCCTGGTTCTTGAAGCGCGACGATCGCGGGCCAGTGGTGCTTTGGTGTTCGAAAACGACGGTTCGGCACCTGTGGGACCTGAGCGACTGCGGATCGACGCCGATTTCAACGGATTGCTCACATCGACCGACGAGGTCGACATCACGCTGGCAACCACGCCTTTCGAACCGGGCGAACTGCAATATGCCAAGTTGAAATACGAGGCGGTCATCAGTTCCAACGGCACGCAAGCGGGCGTCGTTGTCTCCCACTCCAGAACCGATCCGGGCGCCTATCTCGCCGATGACGATGTTACCGGCAGATCGACGAGGCTTGGCATCGAATTGCGTCATCCGTTTGTAAGACGTCGCAATTTCAGCCTCTGGGGCGAAGCCGAATTCCAGATTCAGGATATTCGGCGCGATCGCGACGGTGCGCTCGACCGGCACGATCGCATCCCTGTCGTGCGCATTGGCGCCTTCATGGCCGGCACGGTCGTCGGGGGCCGATACCGTGCGCGGGTAACCTATTCGCAGGGCTTGTCGATCCTCGGCGCCACCGAGCTGGGCGATCCGCTCGCCTCGCGCGACGATGCGTCGGCGGCATTCAGCAGCCTATACACCTGGGCCGATTGGGAACGCGAGCTCGGCTCGGGCTTCAGCATGGGATTGGCCGCCCGCGGACAAATTGCGAGCGCTCCATTACTTTCGACCGAAGATCTTGGTCTTGGCGGCAACCGCTTCCTGCGCGGCTACCCCTATAGCCAGCGTTCGGGTGACGAAGGGATCATGGGCTCGGGCGAATTGCGCTACGACTGGGCCGATGCGCTGAACCTTGTCGATAACATACAGATCTACGCCTATGCCGACGGCGGGTATGTCAGCAATCTCGAGGATGGGAGGGGGACGGGCGAACTCTATTCGGCCGGCGGCGGCCTGAGGACCGACATCGTCAACGGTCTCGATTTCGACGTCGAACTTGCCATGCCACTAAGCGGGCCGCGCTACGATTCAGACAACGACAATCCGCGCCTCAATGTGAAGCTACGCAAGACACTCTAGTCGCTCGGGCAGTTCGGCGAATAAGGACAAGAAGTCGATTGGCCTTAAACGCCAAGGCCCTTAGAAGCCGAAGGGCAGAAGAACGGGATAATCAGGATTTGCTTCCGCCATGCAAAGTTTCGTGGTTTGGAACACAAGCCTAGCCCATCGACTCCTCGGCTTCAGCAAACGTCACCATACGCTGCTGTTCCTCATCCCACAGAGCCAGGCGGAA
>NZ_WTYG01000018.1 GCF_009828015.1 Qipengyuania citrea
CAGCAATTCGCTGGCCGGAAGGGGACGAGATACGAAGTAGCCTTGTGCGAGATCGCATCCTACTTCGCGCAGAAAGTCGAGACATTCTACAGTCTCGATTCCTTCTGCGACGACCAGCAGGCCAAGAGCATGGGCGAGGTTCACCGTCGAGTGGACCAAAAGCGCATCGCTGCTGTCTTCATGTGCATTCTCGACGAAGCTTCGATCGATTTTCAATTCGCCGAGAGGCAGGGTCTTGAGATAGGTCAGCGTCGATTGCCCGGTGCCGTAGTCGTCTAGCGAAATCATGATGCCCATCCGCCGGTATCCCTCTAGCGCGCGCAAAGCGGCTGCCGGATCGGCCATGGTCGCTGACTCGGTAACCTCAAAAATGAGGTCGGAGGCAGATGTGTCGCTTACTTGGAGCGCGGCCCCTACAGCATCGAAGAATGCCGGAGAAATAAGCAGGCGCGCCGATATGTTCACTGCCGCCTTCACTTCGATGCCAGCGCCATGCCACTGCGCAAGATCCCGCAGGGTGCGCTGCAGAACGAACAGCGTCATATCCGCGATGTGATCGTTCTTTTCGGCTAGCGGGATGAAGCTGTCCGGGCTCAAATAGCCGCGCGTGGGATGATGCCAGCGGACGAGCGCTTCGACACTGGCGATACAGTCCGTCATCAGATCGAGCTTGGGCTGGTAGTGGACTTCGAGCTCATGGTTTTCGATCGCGTTGGCGAGTTCTCCCATTAGCGAAACCTGCTGCTCGAGAAGGTCCTGCTCGGCCGCCTCATGCATGTGCCAAACCTTGTCGTTGGCCAGCGCGGTGCTGGCTGCCAGCGAAGCTTCGGCAGTTGCCCCTGCAGCAGCGATGCCGAACACAATCGCGGGATCAACGCGCTTTCCGGAGATTTCTAACGGCCGTCGTAACTCGCGGCGCAGTTCAGTCAGCGTCTCTATGCGGGTTTCATGCGCCTCGTCGGAAATCCACGCAAGGCAGCGATCATCGATGCGGTAGACGATATCTCTGCCGCCCATTCGCGCCGCCAGACTCCCCATCAATGAGCCGATAGCATCCGCACCGATAACCGATTTGATTGCGTCGAAATTTGCGAGCATCGCGACGATGGTTTGGGCATTCTCCTGCGAACCATCGGCCTCGCGCAAAGCAAGGCGGTTCGGCAAGCCGCTTTCCTGGTCGATCCGCTTGCCGCGATACATTTCGCGGTAAAGCAATAAACCCGAACGCGCTGCGCCGGATGCCAGGACCAAGATCAGCCCGGCCACGATCCGGAAGTCCGCTCCAGCAAGGCTATATGCGGCGATATCGGCGCCGAAAAGCGCAGCAGCGCCAAGACCGGAGGTCGCTACGACGCGCGGATAGGTCTTTTGCGCGAAGACCAAGGCGGCACCCAGCGCGCCCACCAGCAGCGGAACCAGCCATCCTCCGAAAATGGGTATTCCGCCTAGCAATGTCTCCGCAGCGATCGCTTGTACGATCACTCCGGGTAGGACGCCGTGCCGCGGCGTCGCGTATCGATCCCCCATCTCGATCGCCGTCGCGCCAATGAGTATATCCTTGTCGGTAATCGTGGAAGGATCGAACCTTCCGCTCGCGACGTCGATGAAGCTGTATCGAGGTATCGATACGGGGTCGATCGCGAAGTCGACCGGGAATTGGTTACCGGCCTTTCCGGCCACGCCGGCAGCCTGAGCCGAAAGCGAGGGCCGGGGAACGCCCGCGGTCATCGTGCCCAAGGGCATGTTGCGCACCACGCCGTCGCTATCAGGTATGACGGAAACTGATGCCAGCGAAGCGTGTCGCCGCAATGACGCTATGGGCAAGGCATCGATCTGCCGGTCGGATTCGAAGCTTTCGCTCTGGCCAAATGTGGGAAGAACGATTTCGGCAGATGCTTCGCTCAGACTGCGCGCGAGTGCGGCGTCCTCGACCGGATTCGAAGTTGAGGAAAAATCGACGTCGAAAATGATTGAGCGGGCCCCAGCTTCATCCAGCGCGGCCACCACTTCGGCATAATTGCTGCGCGGCCAAGGCCATCGCTGGATCGCGGCAACGCTCGCCGCATCCATTTCGACGACTTGAATCTGACCGCTCGCGGTGCGGTCCCTCAGCCCAAAGCTTAAATTCCTCAAGCCATTGTCGAGTTCGCGAAAAGCCCCTGACTGCGCTGCCGACCCGATCGTGACGATAAGGAGAGCAGCGAGCAGGATGTTTTCCCACGGCAAGCGCGGCGGCACACACGAGAAGGACGGCGAACGCATAGGATCAGGGCACGATCGCTTAGAGCCAATCAGTCGTCGTCATCATCGTCGTCATCATCATCATCATCATCATCATCATCGCCGTCGTCGTCATCGTCGTCGTCGTCGTCATCGTCGTCGTCGTCGTCGTCGTCGTCATCACCCGGATCCGGCTCAGGTTCGGGCTCCGGATCTGGCTCCGGCTCAGGTTCGGGTTCGGGTTCGGGTTCGGGTTCCGGCTCAGGTTCGGGTTCGGGTTCCGGCTCGGGCTCAGGTTCCGGCTCAGGTTCAGGTTCCGGCTCGGGCTCAGGTTCCGGCTCAGGTTCAGGTTCCGGCTCGGGCTCAGGTTCGGGCTCCGGCTCTGGCTCAGGTTCCGGCTCAGGTTCAGGTTCCGGCTCGGGCTCGGGCTCAGGTTCGGGCTCCGGCTCTGGCTCTGGCTCTGGCTCGGGCTCCGGCTCTGGCTCGGGTCCTGGTTCCAGCTCGAGTCCTGGAGCAGGCGCGGGATCGGGTTCGGCCTCTTCCTGTGATAGATCAGCAACGAAATCATCGGTGACCGCCGCGATCTCGCCCGAAACCAGGCCCTCGGTCGTATCCTCCAGATCTCTCGGTCCGCTCACGAAACGTGTCTCGATGACCGGCTGCTCGGAAGCGACTGCTTCCACCGTTACGTTCGTATTGGCGTTAGATGCGTTTGGTGTCGGGGGCGGTGCAGCCGCTGGTGATGGAGTATTGTTGTCGCGAGCAGGTGAATCCAGGGTGCGCGTCTCATCACCCATGATCGTGAGGCGGAACGGATCATCCGCGCCGACCATCGCCACCTCGCCTGGTGTCACGAGATCGCGTGCGCCTCCATCACCGGTCCAGACCTCGACCGCACCCTCGGTGACCTGCATGGAAGAGCCGCTGCCATCGACCGTTATCGAGAAGCTGGTTCCCTTCACTACCGCAGCCAGGGTCGGCGTGCGGACGCCGAAATGGGGATCGGGTTGTTTGCCGATATTGAAAACCGCGCTGCCCCAGTCCTGGACGATCTGGATCACCGATCGCTCTTCCGAAGGTTTTGGCACTTTCACGCGGCTGTTAGGCCGGACGGTGACAAATTCGCGTTCGCGCACGATGACGGCCGAGCCATTAGCTCCGGTCTCGATCGCACCGCCAGCAGCGATCTTCGCCCCGCGGCGCGCCGGTCTCTCGCCATTCTCGTCGCGTATTGCGACGCGTCCATCCGTTTCGCTGACTGTCCATGCAACCTGCGCGTGGACACTGGTGCTGGCGAGCAAGAGGGCGAGAGAAGCGGTCTTCAGGAATTTCCGGGTCGACAAGATGGGTCTCCTATGAGCGTCCGATCTCGCAGAAGGGTATTCCAATATACCAACCGAACATGGTTAAACATCTGGTAATGCAACCAAAAATTAAGACGCGCCCGGGTAGTTTGAGTGGTCCACTTGGAGTCTCTCACGCGTGCGTTATCTATCTTATCCCTCACTGGCGGCAGTCGGCCTGTGCGTCGCATTCTCCGCGAATGCACAGGATGCGCGCGATCCAATCGATGAGGCCCTAGCCGTCGACGAACAGGAAAGTGGCGTGCTGGCGCCGCGCGATGCGGCCGCCGCAGCGCAGATCGAACCTCGTTCTGGCGAAGATCAAGGCTTTGGATCAAGCGTTTACACCGTAGGGCCGATCTCGCTCGAAGGGTTGCGCGAATTGTCAGTCGCCGATTTCGTTGACATCGTTGAGCGTTACGCCGCGCGCGATCTCGACGGAGAACAGCTGAACGCACTCGCCAGCGATGTGGCATCGCGCGCGCAGACCATGGGCTATGTATTTGCGACCGCGATGATCGAACCGCAATCGCTGCGCGCTGGCGTGCTACGCGTTCGTGTCGACGAAGGCCGGATCGACCGGATCAGGATCGATGGCGACGATGATGTTGCCATTCGCGATCAGTTGACCCCGCTACTCGGCGGCCGCCCCGTCACCAAAGCACGGCTCGAGCGGCACCTGCTGCTGGCGGACGATATCTCGGGCGTCTGGGTGCGTAGGGCCTATTTCGAACGCCAGGACGACGAAGGTGTCCTGGTTCTTGAAGCGCGACGATCGCGGGCCAGTGGTGCTTTGGTGTTCGAAAACGACGGTTCGGCACCTGTGGGACCTGAGCGACTGCGGATCGACGCCGATTTCAACGGATTGCTCACATCGACCGACGAGGTCGACATCACGCTGGCAACCACGCCTTTCGAACCGGGCGAACTGCAATATGCCAAGTTGAAATACGAGGCGGTCATCAGTTCCAACGGCACGCAAGCGGGCGTCGTTGTCTCCCACTCCAGAACCGATCCGGGCGCCTATCTCGCCGATGACGATGTTACCGGCAGATCGACGAGGCTTGGCATCGAATTGCGTCATCCGTTTGTAAGACGTCGCAATTTCAGCCTCTGGGGCGAAGCCGAATTCCAGATTCAGGATATTCGGCGCGATCGCGACGGTGCGCTCGACCGGCACGATCGCATCCCTGTCGTGCGCATTGGCGCCTTCATGGCCGGCACGGTCGTCGGGGGCCGATACCGTGCGCGGGTAACCTATTCGCAGGGCTTGTCGATCCTCGGCGCCACCGAGCTGGGCGATCCGCTCGCCTCGCGCGACGATGCGTCGGCGGCATTCAGCAGCCTATACACCTGGGCCGATTGGGAACGCGAGCTCGGCTCGGGCTTCAGCATGGGATTGGCCGCCCGCGGACAAATTGCGAGCGCTCCATTACTTTCGACCGAAGATCTTGGTCTTGGCGGCAACCGCTTCCTGCGCGGCTACCCCTATAGCCAGCGTTCGGGTGACGAAGGGATCATGGGCTCGGGCGAATTGCGCTACGACTGGGCCGATGCGCTGAACCTTGTCGATAACATACAGATCTACGCCTATGCCGACGGCGGGTATGTCAGCAATCTCGAGGATGGGAGGGGGACGGGCGAACTCTATTCGGCCGGCGGCGGCCTGAGGACCGACATCGTCAACGGTCTCGATTTCGACGTCGAACTTGCCATGCCACTAAGCGGGCCGCGCTACGATTCAGACAACGACAATCCGCGCCTCAATGTGAAGCTACGCAAGACACTCTAGTCGCTCGGGCAGTTCGGCGAATAAGGACAAGAAGTCGATTGGCCTTAAACGCCAAGGCCCTTAGAAGCCGAAGGGCAGAAGAACGGGATAATCAGGATTTGCTTCCGCCATGCAAAGTTTCGTGGTTTGGAACACAAGCCTAGCCCATCGACTCCTCGGCTTCAGCAAACGTCACCATACGCTGCTGTTCCTCATCCCACAGAGCCAGGCGGAA
>NZ_WTYG01000019.1 GCF_009828015.1 Qipengyuania citrea
CGTTCGGCTTCTTCCTGCGAGACGCCGCGGTCCTCGTAGCTCACTTCGATGTGCTCGGCCTTGCGCTTCTGCTTGTCGGTGTATTTGTCCTTGTCTCCCTTCGCCATCACGCTTCTCCTCGTGTCGTGTCGAGAACCCGTCCGCGCTAAGAAAATATATGAGCAACCCCGTATGGGGCAAGGGTTCCACGAAGAGATTGTCTTACGTTTGCAACGGGTTATCGTAGGGGCGCTGCTCGGCTGTCTACAGGAGAGAGCATCCCACCCGGCAATTGCAGCACTCGGGTTGGTTATCCTATCAGCTTGCGACGAGCGCGAAGACCTCATCCCGGGGACCCGGGCAGAAAGCGGAATAGCGAACCATGGAACTCAACCCTGTCACATCCATCGAATGGCTAGATTGGGATATCATCAGCCGGCTTGGCGTGGCTGCAATTCTCGGTCTGGTGCTGGGGCTCGATCGCGAGTGGCGCGGCCATGCCGCTGGCATGCGAACGCATGGCCTGATCTGTGTCTCGGCTGCGGCCATGGTCGTGTCGATCATGGCCCTGTACCATCAGCTCGACGGTCCGCGGATGGACCCCTTGCGACTGTTCGAGGCAGCCGGAGCGTTCATCGGGATAATCGGGGCCGGCCTGATCGTCTTCAGCAAGGGCCAACTCCACAATCTGACAACGGCGGCCCATTTATGGCTAGCGACCATGGTGGGTATTGCCTGCGGTGCTGCGCAATGGCCTCTGGTTGCGATTCTGACCGTTATCAGCCTGATCATGATTACGGCTTTGCGGGTTGCGGAGGACAAGTTCGGCAAGGAGGATCGCAACATCGCGCGATCGATCGGAAGGTCGCCCGAGGAGTAGGCGTCCGCTAAAGTGTTTCTAGATCTATAGCGCGGCTTTAGCTCTTGGATCCACGTGATGCACAGCTTCGTATGTCTCATCGAAAACTAGCGATAGAGATGCATCCCGGCCGGTATTGGTGGTGGATTGGCAGATCGGTTTTGTAAGGCGTTCGCAACTAAGACGCCTGCGATTAGCTGATTGTCCGAGAGAGGCTTGTGGAGACACCCTAGTGCGATCTCACCATGATCCGGGCCGGGACAATTCCCCGTAGCGAACAAAACGGCGACGCCGATGTCGTGCATTTGCCGAGCCACGACCAACCCACAACCGCCTCCTGAGAGCCGCATATCAACCAGCGCGAGATCGGGCTTATAGTGAATTGCAGCTAAGATCGCCGACTCTTCATCATCAGCTATTTTGATTACTTGGTGTCCCTGTGCTTCAAGAACGTCCTGCATGTTCATAGCCACTAGGGCTTCGTCTTCAACAATTAGTATCTTCATAAAAATTCGAACTCACAGCCGATCAACCGCGAGGAAGAACTATGCTTATGTGCGTTCCGCCAGCCTTATTCTGCGTTTCAACTTTCGCCCGAATTTGCCCCGTAAGGGCGTGCACGATTTTTGAACCCAATCCGGTGCCAGTTTCTGCACTGTCCGCGACGCAGTAACCTACGCCATCGTCAAGCACGGTAACGGTGATTTCCGTTTCCGTTGAACTGAGATGCACGCCCACGGTTCCCTTACGTTGATTAGGGAATGCATATTTGAGGCTGTTGGTGAGCAGTTCCGAAACGACAAGCGCCAAGGGCACTGCTCTATCCATTCCTATTGCGACACCAGACTGAAGCTCGAGTTCGATTCCGATGTCATCCACTCTGCTCATTGATCGCACCGTGGCCGTAACCAGCTCAGAAAGGAAATCTCCGATGTCCACCATCGAGTAGTCGCCATTCATATAAAGCCGCTGGTGAATAGAAGCCACCACAGAGACCCGGTGCCTTGCTTCCGACAAAGCAAACTTGAGACCGTCATCGGTCGCTTCGCGAGCATGAAGCTGAAGTAGTGCCATAACCAACTGTAGGCTATTTTTTACACGATGATTGACTTCTTGAAGAAGGACCTCGCGACCAGCCAAAGCAGCCTCCAAGTCTCTTTCTCGGTCCTCAAGTGACCGTTTCAAATGATTTTCGCGGGTGACATCGCGGATGGCAGCGAAGAATACTGGCTCGCCGTCATTTTCGAGCAACTGAAGGTGAACCGACACGTCATATAAGGACCCGTCTTTGCGCCGGTGAACCGTCTCGAAGACCATGTCGCCAGAGCCTGTTTCCAGGAGCGGGCGAACCTTTTCACGAAATTGAGCCTCGCTCAGATGTGGCTTCAGGTCCCACGGTGCGAGTTTACGCAACTCGTCGAATCCGAACCCGAGGTTGTCGCGCGCGCCTCGATTTACCAGCAAGAACCGAAAATCGGATGCAGAAAAGAGGTAAATTTCGCTAGCCGCATCCTCTACGATGAAGCCCAGCTGCGCGGCGCTGATTGGCTTAGAATTTCTAAGAGGCATCAGTCTTGCTAGTGATCAGCGGCGCTAATTTGCAAGCTCAATCTTCTGGCTCTAACAGCGCAGCACCCTGTCCGCTTCGACGGTTCGTCATCCGCCAAGTTGGCTCAAGATACCTCGTATTTGTGCATTAACCAGAAAATGCCTATTCGAGGCTATGGCTCGTATGATGCAGTGGGTCTTAAGGTTCCTGTTCCCAGCGGACAGCCCTCGCGAGCAACGCGAGCAGATTACTGGAATCTTCGAGAGCTTAAGGAGGCAGATCCCGCTACTCTATGGGGTCGCGCTCGTGAACTTTCTGGGCCTCCATGTGGCGACACATGGCGGTGAGCTGCGCTGGTTCTCGCCGCTAACTATCTTATCAGCCATCCTATTATGGCGGATGATCTATTGGATCGCGTTTCAAAAACCTTCCGAGGATTTCGCGAGGATAAAACGCGAACTGGTCACGATGGTCCTCTTCACAACCATCTTGTGTCTCGGGTTTTCGATCTGGGCTCAGTCCCTCATAACCGCCTACCCTAGCGAGACGATGACCATCCTGCTTTACAGCGTTCTTGCTGCGCTGGGGGTCGCTTATGGATTGAGCAGTTTTCCGCGGGCGGCGCTTCTTCCGTTGTTGATACTCGGTCTACCCGTAGCAATCCGGTTGTTTTGGATGGGGAAGCCGTCAGATCGAGGGATCGCCCTCAGTCTGATATTCGTCCTAGCCCTCTTCATTTGGCAGCTCCATGTTCATAATAGAGCTCTTCTGGGCTTGGTGCGTGGACAATTGGCGATCGCTCGCGAGCGAAACAGAGCTGTTGAGGCTGAGCTCCAAGCGACCAAGCGAGCCGATGAAGACGTGTTGAGCGGGATTGCCAATCGCGGAAAGCTTGTTCGCGAGATTGAGAAGGGCATGGTCCGCGGCCCGTTGACTGGGGGCGGCAGCGTGCTTGCTATTTGCGATCTTGATGGGTTCAAGTCAGCGAACGACGCATTCGGTCACGCTGCGGGCGACGAGATACTGCGCGAGTATGCTCGACGGTTGAAAGATGCTTTCGGAGCCGAGGCGCTAGTTGCCAGGCTCGGAGGCGACGAGTTTTCAGTTTTCTGGAAGGATGGATTATCGAGACCTGGACTGGAAGCTGCGTCAACTCAGATCTGTGAGCTAGCAAGCCAACCGGTCCTATGGGATGGAAAGGAGCTATTCGTCGGTGCTTCGTGCGGCGTAACGGAAGCAGGACCATACACTTGGTCTGACGAAGAGTTTTTCCGGCAGGCAGACTCCGCTCTCTATAAGGCGAAAGCGTCCTCGCGTGGACATTGGCACCTATACGATCTGCCTCAATTCGAGGCAGATCAACGGCGAGCAAAGATTGAAAAGTCGATTTTGTCGGGTGAAGCGCTTCGTGAAATGGAGGTCCACTTCCAGCCCATTTTTGATCTTAAGGAAGGAGTTCCTGTATTCGCTGAAGCTCTTGCTCGTTGGAACAACGCAGAACTGGGCGCGGTGTCTCCCGATGAGTTCATTCGCATCTCTGAGAAGCTCGGCGTCATTGATCGATTGAACGAACGTCTTCTGGAAATGGCGTTGGCGTCAGCTGAGACCTGGCCGGCAAACCTCTCCCTTTCATTCAATCTCAGCGCCATGCAATTGAGCCGTTCGGGGGCTAGTGACAAACTTCAAAAGATTGTGTCGGCTTCTTCTTTTCATGCTCACCGCGTTCAGTTCGAGATCACAGAGACAGCAATCCTTGCCGATCTGGGGCATGCCGAACAAGAACTAGCGAAGCTATCCCATTATGGTTTTACAAGCGCACTGGATGACTTCGGTTCTGGCTACGCATCGGTAGCATACCTTCGAGAGCTTTCCTTTGATACAATCAAGCTGGACGGATCTTTGATGGACAATATCATTCACAGCGAGCGCTCGCGCCAAATATTGTCGGGTCTGGTAGATTTGTGTCATTCGGCTGGTGCTCGATGTGTTGCCGAACATATCGAAACGCACGAGCAGCTAAAAATGGCAAGAGCAGTGGGCTGCGATTACGGGCAAGGCTTTTGCTTGGGGAAGCCGGCTACAAGCGAACGAATGCTCAAGGCGCTGTATTCCAACTTAGGCTCTTCGCCTTCTTGATTGAGGTGTTTCTCAAGCTATTAGCCGATTAGGAGATAACAGTGCTGTTCGAAAAAATTAAAACGGCCGGTCTTTCACACCTCTCCTATCTTATCGGAGCCGGCGGAATGGCTGCCGTCATCGATCCTCGCAGAGATTGCGATATCTACGTTGAAAGAGCACGAAACGAGGGGCTGCGGATAACGCATATCTTCGAGACCCATCGCAATGAGGATTTGGTTTCAGGAGCGCCGATACTCGCAAAACTGACTGGGGCAGAGGTTTTCCATGGGCCGAACGCGGATGGCGAGGTGGAATACGCGAAGACTACGAGGGATGGTGATTGTCACGCGATCGGACAGCTCGAAATCCGCGTCCTCGAAACGCCCGGACATACATTCGATCACCTCGCTTATGCCATATTCGATAGCGAATACCCCGAAACGGCGGTGGGCGTTTTTACCGGCGATGCGCTGTTCGTTGGCGATGTTGGCCGAACCGATTTCTATCCTGAACGGAAGCGGGAGGTTGCCGGCCTTCTCTTCGACTCTCTCCGCAAGATTTGCGAATTAGGCGACCAGGCGATCATTTATCCCGCCCATGGTGCTGGTTCGGTTTGCGGGTCGGGCATGGCAGACAGGGAGTTTTC
>NZ_WTYG01000001.1 GCF_009828015.1 Qipengyuania citrea
TGACATGACCCCTAGCGTTCCTCCAGCTGGGATTAGAGTCGATCGGGTTTGTTGCGCATGGGTGCGGTTGAAGCAATGAGCTGCGTGGCGGAGCCCGTCGGGCGTAGCGACGCAGCTCATTGCTTATTCAGTTTGGCGACGAACGCCGCCGGGGTTGCGTAGCCAAGCGCTGAGTGTGGTCTCTCACGGTTGTAACCCTCGATTCAGGCCGCGATCTCGCGCCGGACATGAGCAAGGGTGAGGAAGAGCGTCTCATTCAGCAGTTCATCGCGCATGCGGCCATTGAAGTTCTCGCAGAAGCCGTTCTGCACAGACTTCCCTCGCGCGATGTAATGCCATTCCACGCTGATCTTCCGCACCATGCCAGCACCGCGTTGCTGGTCAGCTCGATACCGTTATCGCTGACGATCATCCCAGGCTTGCCGCGCCCGGCGATCAGATCCGCCAGCTCGCGCACGACGCTGCGATTAGAGACCCTATGTATCCGGCACCGCTCGCAGGCACTTTCTAGGCATATCATCGGCGATACTGGGCACGCGGAACCGGCGCCCAGACGCCATCTGATCATGCACAAAGTCCAGGTTCCAGCGCCGGTTCGGCAGAGCCAGGATCGGAGCCGGCGCTTTGGTCCCGACAGCGCGTTTGCGACTGCGTCGCCAGCCCTTCCTCCTGATGATGCACTGGGTCTTCTTGCGGTTGACCATCACGCCCTCCCGGCGCAGCAGGATGTGCAGACGGCGATAGCCGAACCGACAACGCTGGTTGACCAGTTCGCGCAGCTTCTCACGAAGCGCGGCGTCATTCTCCGGCGTGGAACGGTAGCACATGCTCTTGCAATCAGCGCCAATGATCCGGCACGCCCGCCGCTCGCTCATCTCATGGCGGTCCTGAAGATGAACCATAGTTTCCCGCTTCCCGCCGAGCACTAGAATTGCTTTGCCACCAAGTCCTTTGAGGCAAACCAATCGAGCATCGCATCCGCCAACAACCGCTTCAGCTTCGCGTTCTCGCTCTCAAGCGCTCACACACGTCGACACTCGGTAACCTCTAGCCCGCCATACTTCGACTTCCAAATGTAGATAGTCACTTCCGACATCCCGTGTCGATGAGCCAGGTCAGCTCGCTCCCAATCGCAGGAAAATCAAAGGGACACGTCAGAAGCGATGCACAGTTGGCAAGAAGGCACCGCGCGTGTTGCCGGAATTGGGCCACTGCAGTGGCTGCATTCAAGCCTAAAGACGCAGTCAAGCTTTAGGTAACGCCGCGGCCTTTTCTCGTACATCCTGCTACTGACGTTTCCTTTACCAGCCAGATAGCGCCGAGAGCTAGCAAAGCCATCATAAATGGGGTGTGTGCTGGATAATCAGTCATACTTGCAATGAAAATGAGAGTAATGATGATTGATCCTGCTGCGGATAGCAATCTACCAGTTTTTGCTTCGGTGAGCAACGTCCAAGCTTGAAAGCTTCGCAGACAAAGCCAGACTACCGTGGCACCGGAAAAACCGATACCGAGAAGTCCGGCCTCGAGGAATATCTGGAGCCAATCATTATGCGCCATATTTATATATTTTGGATTCAAAATGCCATCGGGTTCGCTTATGCGGAAGGCCGCGTCGAAAGTCCCTAATCCTGTCCCAACTGGGGAGTAGCTTAACGCCATCGTCCGTACGACGGGCCAAATCTGCCAACGTAGATCTGCCTCGTGGGCCGCTGCTGTTACCCGATCAATTGAGAAAGCACGGTCGAGGCCCACGCTCAACCAAATGGTGCCAATCAAAACCGCGATTCCGAGGGTAAAGATCGCTCCAGCAAACCCGCGCGGAATGACCATGGATCGTGGCGATACGTACTTCCGGAGCATAAAAAAAGTTAATGCAATCGCCAAAAGTCCCAATATTAAACCACTGCGCGATCCTGTCGCAAGAATCAATAATATAAAGATCAAAATGACGGCAAACGCCACTGCGGCCTTCCAAGGTCGTGTCTCCTCGCAAAAAGCCCATGCAAGCGCAAGAACGCAGCCGATTGCCAATGACAAGGCGAAGTGGTTGCGGTTCGCTAGATTGCCAGCCACCGCGCTGGGCACTGTGTTGATCAGCGCGTTATCGAAATGTATGCCCGAGAACTGCAGCACACCGAGCACAGCGCCAGCAGCCACCAATCCGAGAATAAAGATCGCAATGCGCCAGTGCTGCTCACGCGTCAGGTTGGCTGCTAGCATCAGGACCACCGCTGGAACGATCAGGGAGCCCAATGCATTGGTCGTACCGCTCGGCGAAATCGAAATTGGTCGCCAAGGTTGTTCATTTCCTGTCAGAATTCCCGCTTCGGTAAAGATCGCGCGACCGGGCAGCTGGCTCCAGATCGTCGGCGGCAGCGGAACGAGTTGCAGGGCTACGAGCAGCGCGGCGGCGCCCAGAATGATCGCCGGCTCTTTGACCGCTCGCCAGTCAACCCTTGGCAGCGCGAGGATCGCCACCATGATAATGGACCAGGCGGAAAAACGGATGAACGGCTGGCCGAGAACATCGGCGCGAGAAGCGCCGCCAGCTGCCCATAGGATCGCAAGAAAGGCAATTAGCAACCAAAAGGACAGATTCGATGGACGATCGGGGACGGCAGAATGACGAGACATGCGCAGCCGAATAGCCAATTCCCATCTCCGAGCAAACCGAATAGCTCAAGCCGACAGCGTTATTCGAGGTCTGCGAGGTCGGGGCCATCAGCGCGAACGCATCTCGGGTCCAGCGCGGTAGTCGTTCGCACTCCAACGAAATTCTCGCGCATCGCGATCAGATCATCGCATTTCATTTCATTTGCTCGAGCAGTCTGCGGACGCGGTCCGGCGAGTAATTACCGTAGGTAGGGCCGGGCCCATCCGACTTCGCGGACAGACACATCGACTCGTTGCTTGGCGAAAACCATCCGTGCCCCCGCGTTTGGCGACCATATCGAGAACTTGCGCTAGCCTATGGCCGACATCTGCGGACAACGGAGAGATGGCCTGATACGCTTTGGGGTTCACCAAAGCCAACGTCATTTGATCTCAGTTATCTGGACGCAACCAAATGACTCATTACGATCGCAACTTCCTCTTCCAAACCGGTGCGAAAGATCGCTTGGAAATTGGCCACCATGACCCTGCCTCTGGAGGCTCTTTGACCCTCGACCCTCGCAATCTTATCCCAGCGGCGAGGCGCCGCGCCGGGCAGCGCACATTGGGAGGATCGACGGTATGGAGCGAAAGAGTTAGTGCCCCGCTATTACAGTTGGTTGCGCGTAAGCGACCGCAGAAAGGTGCCGAGCGCCTTTTCCAATCAGATAAGGCTGCCTACGCATAGTTTGAAGCCCTACACCCGTGAGCCATGTGCAAGACGCCCGATCGGCCCTTTACTGAACGCTATGTGTACCAGTAAGGGGTAGAAATACGACATAACCGCCTCCTACGTGACAGCTTTCAGCAAATAATGGATTAACGGGGCGAGTAAAATTAAAAGGCCAGACCTATACTATTCATCAACGACCCAATAAATTTACATTATATCTATCATGTCTCCGGCGAGACCGTGATTTTCGTTATAACGAGTAACGATGATCCTTCGCGTTATCCACTTTCGTCAGCGAATTCTCAGCTATCACAGCGGTTCGACCGCTTCGCCCTCGGCGCTGGTGAAAGGGAAGGAGTCGACGCCTATCTTCTTCAGTTCGTTGACCATTTCCCGAGCCTCGGCGGCGCTGTCGTAGGGGCCGGACAGCAGGCGGTTGGCTTCGACCCACGGGGTCACGAAGGGTCCGGTGCCGTCGAGCTTGCCCTCGGCGCTGCGGGTTATGCGGCGCCAGTCGAACTTGAGTGCGGCGCGGTCCTTGCCGGTGGCCACCTGAACCCAGTGGCGCGCGGGATGCGCGGGGGGCGGTGGCGGCTTGGGCCTGACCTTTTCGCGCGGGATGGCGATGCGCGTGATGTCGACCGCGCCGGTGGCAGACGGAGGCGGAGCCGGCGGCGCGAGCGTGAAGCCGTCGAAGGCATCCTCGAGCGATCTGCCCGCCGCTGCGCCCGCGCTGGCGGTGCCCGAAGCCGGTGACGCTGAGGCGGTTGCCGTGTCCACCGGCTGCGCGGATGCCGACGGATCGACGCGCGCGATGACAGTGGGCTCGGGCCGGTCGGATCGTGCGGGTACGGGGTCGTCCGGCACGGCAGCGACTATCCGGGGGCCTGCTGGCGGGTCGGCCGGCTCCGGCGCGGCCGCCTCCCGTGCGGGAGGCGCTGCGAGCGACGGCGCGGGCGTCCCTGGGGCCGGAACAGGGTTCGATGTCGGGGCCGGGGTCGCGGCGGACGCTTCTGCAGGAGCGGCGACGTCCGTGTCCTGCGGCAGCCGATCGGCCGGCTCGGGAGGCATACTGCCCGCACCCGGTCGCGCCGGTTGACCGCGTGCCGGAGCCGGAGTTTCGGCCCCTGCACTTGCAGGAGTACCCGGTGCCTGCGGCGCAGCCGCCGTCGCCGCCTGGGCCAGCTGCGCCGGGCGGGGTGCATAGGCGGCGATCGCCGCTTCGTCGGTGCCGATGCTGGAGGTGCGCGGAAACACGCCGAGATTGCCCGCGGCGGCCTGCTGCGCGCGGGTCAGGCGGGGCATGTAATCGAGATAGGCAGCCATCCGCGCGCCAAGCCCTGCAGGCAGCACGGTGTTGGCAATATCCTTCGCCTCTTCCGCATTGCCGAGCACCGCAAGGCCGAAAGCGCGCGTGCGGAACGCGGGGACATCGCCGTCGCGAAGCAGCGGCAAAAGCGTGGCTTCGAACGCTTCACGGTCGCCCGAGATCGCCTGGCTGAGCGCCAGCCGCCGCACTGTTTCCGCGCCCGCACCATTGTCCAGTGCCAGACGGTAAAGCTGCTGCGCGCTGGCCGCATCGCCGACGAGATCGAAGGCCAGGCCGCGATCCTGCGCCATCCGCGTATCGGGCACCCCTGCCCGCTCGGCCTCGGCAAACAGGCGCAGCGCTTCGATCGGGCGGTGCGAGCGCGTATAGGCGCGCGCCAGACCGACGCTGGTGCGCGGATTGCCGGGCGACAATTCGTTCGCACGGCCGAAAAAGCCGATCGCCGCATCGATGTCGTCGAGTTCAAGCGCGGCTTCGCCAGCGTCGAGCAGCGCGGTCACGTCCTGCGAGTTGCGCGCCAGCCGCGACAGCGCATCGCTCAGCTTTTGCTCCCCCGCACCCGGCAGGGGCTGCACGATCTCGCGCTGGGCCGACGCAGGTGCGCCCTGCACCGCCATGGCAAGCAGTACAGTGGCAGCAGCAAGACGCCGGGTCGAAATCATGTCCTATCCTTTGCAGCGCGGGCGTTAACCCGCGCTGAAACGGCCGCTTACTGGTTGTTCTGGCGTCCGAGGAAACGCGGGATGTTCAACCCGCCGCCATTGCCGCTGTCGGCATCGTCGTCCTCGTCTTCCTCTTCGCTGGTGCTGGCACCGCGCGAGAGATTGGCCATGCGCTCGAACAGCGTGTTCCCGGGCAGCGATCCCGACCCTGCGCTCGCGCCGCTGGCGGGAGCACTCGGCGCGGCCGGTGCCGGGCTGTCACCCGGCACGATCGGCTGGCGGCGGACCGGCTTGCTCGCCAGCGGGCTGGCGCCCTGATCGTCGCCCAGTTCGAATTCGTCCTGCGACGCAGACGGCTCGCGCATGTCGCCCGACAGGTCGAGCGGAGCGCGGCCAGCGGACTCACCCGCCTGGCCCTGCTCAGCGTCCGAACCATGTCCGCCTGCAGCGGGCGCGCCGGTGTCATCGTCGCTGTCGAAACGTTCGGTCTGTTCGTTGCGCAGCCCGGCCAGCGGGTCGACGATATCGTCGACGTCGTCATAGCCATCTTCGTCGCGCTCCGCCGAGGAACCAGACGTCGCGGGCGACAGCCCGAACGGGCGCGGCGCGTCGTCCTCTTCGGCTTCGTCGGTCAGGTCGAGCGCATCGGCATCGTCCGCATCGGCATGCGGAGACGCCTGCGACGGTGCCGGCGACTGCGATTGCGAGGCCCGGTCGAAACCGCGCGGTGCCTCCGGTTCGGGATCGGCGGAAAGACCTTCGTTGAGTTCGAACGGCTCGTCTTCGGCTTCGCTTTCGCTTGGCAGGTCGAGCACCGGACGCCGCGGCGCGCTGCTTTCGCGCGGCGCGAAGCTGCTCATGGGGGCAGCGGCAACCGAACCGTCGGGCTCGATGCCGGTGGCGACGACCGACACACGGATCTTGCCCTCGAGATCGGGATTGAACGCCGAACCCCAGATGATGTTGGCGTCTTCGTCGACCAGTTCGCGAATATGGTTGGCCGCCTCGTCGACTTCGAGCAGCTTCATGTCCTCGCCGCCGATGATCGAGATGATGACGCCCTTGGCCCCGGCCATGCTCACGCCGTCGAGCAGCGGGTTGGCGATCGCGTGCTCGGCGGCTTCGAGCGCGCGGTTGTCGCCCTCGCCTTCGCCGGTGCCCATCATCGCCTTGCCCATCTCGCTCATCACCGAACGCACGTCGGCGAAGTCGAGATTGATCAGGCCTGGCATGACCATCAGGTCGGTGATCGAGCGCACGCCCTGCTGCAGCACTTCGTCGGCGAGCTGGAACGCTTCTTTGAAGGTGGTTTCCGCCTTGGCGACCAGGAACAGGTTTTGGTTGGGAATGACGATCAGCGTGTCGACATGCTTCTGCAGCTCGTCGATGCCCGCTTCGGCCGCGCGCATGCGGCGCGTTCCTTCGAACAGGAACGGCTTGGTCACCACGCCCACCGTGAGCACGCCGCGCTTGCGCGCGGCCTCGGCGATGACCGGGGCCGCACCGGTGCCGGTGCCGCCGCCCATGCCCGCCGCGATGAACACCATGTTCACCCCGTCGAGCGCGTCCTCAATATCCTGCACGGTTTCCTCGGCCGCGGCCTTGCCCACTTCGGGGCGGGCGCCTGCGCCGAGCCCGCCGGTGATATCCGGACCGAGCTGGATGCGCTTTTCGGAAGGGGAAGTGCTGAGCGCCTGCGCATCGGTGTTGGCGACGATGAAATCGACGCCTTCGATCTTCGCTTCCATCATGTTGGCGATGGCGTTGCCGCCCGCACCGCCGACGCCGACGACCATGATCTTGGGACGAAGATCGTCGTCCGATGCCGGTCCGATATTGATACTCATCAAGAGTCCCCTGGGTATTCGAAAGTCACGTGCTGGCTTTATGTCACAACACTGGCACAAAGCGAATCGCAGATCGAAGCCGCGCCAGCCTTATCCACAAGGCCTAAAGGCGGAATCCGGCTCCGCATCAAGCCTCAGAAGTACTCACGCACCGCTTGAAAAACACGGTTGACCAGACCCATGCCCCGATAACGCTTGGTCGGCTGGTAGCGCGGCCCGACCGAACGGATATCGACGGGATCGTCGGCGGCGTAGAGGCACAGCCCCGCGAGCGTGGCAAAACCCGGCGTCGCGTGCGCTTCGGGGAGGCCCTGCAGGACGGGCGGCTTGCCGATCCGCACCGGCCGGCCAAGCGCGCCCTGCATGAATTCGGCGACCCCGTGCAGTTCGGCCCCGCCGCCGGTCAGCACGACCTGCCCGCCCTGCGCGCCGGTGAAGCCCATGCTCTTGAGCGCCTTGCCGATCTCGGCGGTGGCGATGCCCAGCCGGTCGGTGACGATCGCCACCAGTTCGGCGCGCGCGATGCGATTGTGTTCGTCCGCCCCGCGCGCCAGCGGTCCGCCCGGTTCTTCGCCCGGGCCATTGACCGGGATCATCTCGCGGTGGTCGGTCGGTGTGGCGATCGCCGAGCCCGAAACGCATTTGAGCCGTTCGGCCTGGCTGCGGCGAATGCCGAGCGAGGACGCGATGGCATCGGTGATGTCGTTCGACCCGATGGGGATCGACTTGAGCCCCAGCAGCATGCCCGCCGCATGCACCGAGACATTGGTGACCTGCGCGCCGATTTCGACCAGCGCGACGCCGAGGTCGCGTTCTTCGCCGGTCAGGCACGCATGCGCGGCGGCCAGCGGACTTGCGACGACGCCTTCGACATCGAGATGCGCGGTCTGCACCGCCTCGATCAGATTGCGCACCGGCGCGCCTTCGGCCAGCGTCACATGGACGTCGACGCCCAGCGCCTCGGCGTGCAGCCCCTTGGGATTGGCGACGCCGTGCGCACCGTCGAGCGTGTAATGCGCCGGCTGCGCATGCAGCACCATCCGCCCGTCGGGGTGCAGATGATCGCGCGCGGCGTAGAGGAGGTGTTCGATATCGTCCTCTTCGATCCGGCGTCCGCCGATGGCGATCTCGACGCTGGAAATCCTGCTCGACAGCCCGGCGCCCGCGCAGCCGATCCACACGCTCTGGATCGAGGTGTTGGCGTTGGCCTCGGCCTTTTCCACCGCGGTGCGGATGGCGTGGCTCGCCGTGCGCATGTCGGTGACATAGCCGCGCTTGATCCCGTCGCTCGCCCGGTGGCTCGAACCCAGCACGATCATGGCTCCGTCTTCGGCCTGCCCCATGATCATCGCGGAAACGCGGAAGGACCCGATATTCACCGCGCCGAAGACGCGGGTGATGCGGGGCTGCTGGGTCGCCAT
Organism: Qipengyuania citrea; assembly: GCF_009828015.1. Taxonomy (GTDB): domain Bacteria; phylum Pseudomonadota; class Alphaproteobacteria; order Sphingomonadales; family Sphingomonadaceae; genus Qipengyuania; species Qipengyuania citrea. Next base: position 8,589 of record NZ_WTYG01000001.1, read on the forward strand.
CAGTCGCTCCTGCCGTTAAGCGACATCTGCTTCGGGCACGGCCCGTCGTCGCAGCGCAGATAGGCGCGGTCGGGCACGCGCATGTCGATGGCAATGGGCTTGCCGCCGATCAGCCGGTGCATCCCGTCGAGCTGGGCGAACTTGACCAGTGCGGGGGCGCCGAGGTCACCTTCGGGCAGCGCCAGGAGCTGGCCCGAATTGAAGGTCAGGTTCCAGCGGCGATTGCCGACCCATTCGGCCGAGGCGATCTGCGGCTTTAGCGCGGGCGCCGCATCGAGCAGGCGGCCCAACTCCTGGACCTGGCGTGCGGCTCCGGGCCCTTCGATCAGCAGCTTGCCTTCGGCCTCCTTCGCGCTCACCGGTTCAAGCTCGTGCCCCTGCGGGTCGATCAGCATCAGCCGATCGGGCTTGCGCAGCACAGCGTGCGGGACGCGCTCGACGATATTGATCTTGAGCGTATCGGGTAGCTGGCGCGAGACGCGCGCATCGGCGACCCACGGCAGTTCGAGCAGCCGTTCGCGTACCTGGGCGAGGTCGACCAGCGGCATCGGGCGGTCCTGCTCCGCCAGCACGCGTTCGTAGACGAGTTGCTCGTTCATCCGCTCGACGCCCGATACCTGCACGCGGCTGACCTCGAAGCCCGACCGCGAAGCCGATTTCGCCAGTTCGGTCCGCGCCAGTTCGGGAACGCCCGCGAAGCTGGCAATGGTCCAGGCGATGCCCAGCCCCGCCGCCACGATGACGGTCAGGAAAAACCTGTGCCACTGCTCTTCGGAAAAGGGCAGCGCCGCCATCACCCGGTCGAGCAGGCCGCTGGTGTGCTTGCGCGCGGCATGCGCCTTCTGGCTGCGATTGCGCGCCGCGGCGGACCGTCGCACGCCGGTGGGCTTGCGCCTGACCTTAGCCATCGCCGCCGCCCGCCGTACCGGCATGGTCGCGCAGCGCGGCGGCCACGATCAGTTCGCACAATTCGCCATATTCGATGCCCGCGAAGCGCGCCTGTTCGGGCACCAGGCTGAGCGGGGTCATCCCCGGCTGGGTGTTGGTTTCGAGGATGAACAGCCCGTCCTCGCCCTGTTCCTCGTCCCAGCGGAAATCGGTCCGGCTGGTGCCCTTGCAGCCCAGCACCCGGTGCGCCTTCAGCGCGTATTCGAGGCACAGGTCGGTGATCGCCTGCGGGATATCGGCGGGGCACATGTGATCGGTCCGCCCGTCGGTGTATTTGGCGTCGAAATCGTAGAACCCGCTCTTGGGTTTCAGCTCGGTCACTGCGAGCGCGCGCGGACCATCGGCGAAATCGACGACCGCACTGGTCATCTCGCGGCCCTTGATGAAGGGCTCGGCAAGCAGCTGCGGAAAGTCCTGCCACGGCCCCTTGGCGGTGCGCGCGATGGGATTGCCGTAATCGCCATCATCGGTGACGATCGCCACCCCGACCGAGCTGCCTTCGTTGACGGGCTTCAGCACATAGGGCCGCGGCAGCGGATCGCGCTCGTGCAGATCGGCGCTCCTGACGATCCGCCCGCCGGGCATCGGGATCCCCTGCGGCACCAGCGCCTGCTTGGTCAGCTGCTTGTCGATCGCGATCACCGACGTGGCGAGGCCCGAATGCGTATAGGGTACGCCCATCAGGTCGAGCATGCCCTGCACCGTGCCGTCTTCGCCGGGCACGCCGTGCAATGCGTTGAACACGACATCGGGCGCGGCCTCGGCGATGCGTGCCGCGACCTGCCGGTCCATGTCGATGCGCGTGACCCGGTGGCCGCGCTCCTCGAGCGCCTTGGCGATGCCCTCGCCCGACATCAGGCTGACGGAGCGTTCATTGGCCCAGCCGCCCATCAGCACGGCGATATGGAGCTTGGGTAGTTCGGTCATGACCTGTCCTGCTGCCGCCCGACGCGCTGGATCTCCCATTCGAGTTCGACCCCCGAATGCGCGTGGACACGGCGCTTCACTTCTTCACCCAGCGCTTCGATATCGGCGCTGGTCGCATCATCGACATTGATGAGGAAATTGGTGTGCTTTTCGCTGACCTGCGCGCCGCCCAGGCGCAAGCCGCGGCAGCCGGCGGCATCGACCAGTTCCCACGCCTTCTGGTCGGGAGGGTTCTTGAAGGTCGAGCCCCCCGTCCTGGTGCGCAGCGGCTGCGAATTCTCGCGCGCATCGCCGATTGCGTCCATCTTCGCGCCGATTTCGGCCGGGTCGCCCGGCTGCCCCTGGAAACGTGCGCCGACCACCACGGCGTCTTCGGGCAGCTGCGAATGGCGATAGCTGTAACGCAGGTCAGCCGCAGCCAGGGTGACCAGCGCGCCATCGGGCATCACGACATCGCAATCGATCAGCACATCGGCAACCTCGCGGCCGTAGGCGCCGCCGTTCATCCGCACGAAGCCGCCCACCGTCCCGGGAATGCCGCGCATGAATTCGACCCCGGCAATGCCCGCATCGCGGGCAGTCGATGCCACCAATATGCCATGCGCGCCCGCACCGCAGGAAAGCACGTGCCCGTCCTCGACGTCGATCCCGGCGAAGGGCTTGCCCAGCTTGATCACCACGCCTGCGACCCCGCCATCGCGCACGATGAGATTGGACCCCAGCCCGAGCGGCATCAGCGGCAGGCGCCCGCCCAGCCGCTGGAGGAACAGCTCGAGATCCGCGCGATCGGCCGGCTCGAACAGCCAGTCGGCCGCGCCGCCGGCCTTGAACCACACCAGTTTCGCCAGCGGCGCATCGGGAGTCAGCTTGCCGCGCAGGCCCTGCGTGTCGATCGGGGCAGCCCCTGCGCTCATGCCGAACTGGCCTTGGCAATCCCGTTGGCGAGCCCCGCCGCCCAATAGGTGATATCGCCCGCGCCCAGGCAGACGACGAAATCGCCCGCCGCGAGATCGTCCGCCAGCTTCGCGGCCAGATCGTCCTCATCCTCAACGCTCTGCACCGCGCGGTGGCCGCGCGCCTTGAGCCCGGCGACCAGCGCCTCGGCGTCGGCGCCCTCGATCGGATCCTCGCCCGCCGCATAGACCGGGGTCACATAGACCTGGTCGGCCTCGTTGAAGCAGCTCTGGAATTCATCCATTAGGTCGCGCAGGCGGGTGTAGCGATGCGGCTGGACGACGGCGATGACGCGCCCCGTCCCGGCGCTTTCGCGCGCCGCCCCCAGCACCGCGCGGATTTCGACCGGGTGATGGCCGTAATCGTCGATGATCGTCGCCACGCCCGCACCGCTGGGCACTTCGCCAACCTTGGTGAAGCGGCGCCGGACACCGCCAAAGGCCGAAAAGCCGTTGCAGATGACCTCGTCGGGGCAGCCCATCTCGATCGCCACCGCAATCGCGGCGAGCGCGTTCTGGACATTGTGGCGTCCCGGCATCGGCAGGCGCACGCCTTCGATCCGGCGATCCTCCTGCCCGCGGCGGCGCACGATCACGTCGAACACATTGCCGCCCGCATCGGGGCGGATGTTCACCCCGCAGATATCCGCCTGCAGGTTGAAGCCGTAGGTCACGACATTGCGGTCGCGCACCTTGCCGATCACGGCCTGTACTTCGGGGTGATCGATGCACAGGATCGCCGCGCCATAGAACGGGACGTTATGGATGAACTCGACGAATGCGTCCTTCACCCCGTCGAAATCGCCGTAGTGGTCGAGGTGCTCGGGATCGATATTGGTGACCACCGCGATGGTCCCGTCGAGCCGCAGGAAGCTGCCGTCGCTCTCGTCGGCCTCCACCACCATCCATTCGCTGTCGCCCAGCCGTGCGTTCGAACCATATTGTTCGATGATCCCGCCATTGATCACGGTGGGATCGATCTTGCCGGCATCGAGCAGCGCGGCGATCATGCTGGTGGTGGTGGTCTTGCCGTGCGTCCCGGCGACCGCGACAGTGGATTTCAGCCGCATCAGTTCGGCCAGCATCTCCGCGCGGCGGACCACGGGAATGCGGTTTTCCAGCGCATAGGCGACTTCGGGATTGGTCCGCTTGACCGCGGTCGAGGTCACGACGACCGCCGCGCTTGCGACGTTTTCGGGGGCGTGGCCGATCACCACTTCGATCCCGCGCTGGCGCAACCGTTCCACGGTCGCGCTTTCCTTCATGTCGGAACCCTGCACGGTGTAGCCGAGATTGTTCATCACCTCGGCAATCCCGGACATGCCGATGCCGCCGATGCCGACGAAATGAACGGTCCCGATATCGGTTGGAACGCCCCTCATTCCGCACTCTCCCGCACTGCACCCTGTCCGGCCGGCAGGCCCTGCGAAGCGCCCCGGGCGTTGTTGCCGCCGACGCGAATTACATCCATCATATCTGCTCCGCCGAAGCTTTCGACGAGATCGGCGAGATCCTCGACCGCGCGCGGACGGCCGCAATTCCAGGCGGCATGCGCCGCGCGGCCGAGCCCTTGCGGGTTGTCCGCCAGCGCCTTGATCTGCTTGGCCAGTTCCTTGGCATTGAAGCGTTCCTGGCGGATCACGCGCGCGCCGCCGGCTTTCGCCAGTTCGCGGGCGTTGGCGGCCTGGTGATCATCGGTCGCGATCGGCAACGGAATGAGGATCGCCGGCCGCCCGACGGCAGTAAGTTCGGCAATGGTCGATGCCCCGGCGCGGCCGATGAACAAATGCGCATCGGCCAGCCGCGCCGACATGTCCTCGAAATAGGTCGCCAGTTCGGCGGGTATGGCATGGTTGCGATACCGCTCGCGCACGGCGTCGAGATCTTCGGGGCGACATTGCTGGGTGACCTGCAACCGCTGGCGCAGCGCGGGGGGAAGCATCGACAGCCCGTCGGGCACCACTTCGGACAAGACGCGGGCGCCCTGGCTGCCGCCGGTCACCAGCACCCGCAGCAGGCCTTCCTCGCCCAGCGGCGGGAAGGGTTCGTCGCGCAGCGACAATACGCCCGCGCGTACCGGATTGCCGACCAGATGCACTTTCCGGGAATGTTTGGGATCGAGCCGTTCGACTTCGGGATAGGCAGTGGCGATCGCATCGACGTGCCGCGCGAACAACCGGTTCACCCGGCCCAGCACCGCGTTCTGTTCATGCACCACGGTGGGCACGCCCGCGCTCTTCGCCGCCAGCACGGTCGGCAGCGACGGGTAACCGCCGAACCCGACCACCGCGCTGGGCTGGAAACTGTCGAACAGGCGCAGCGCCATGCGCCGGCCCTGCAGCACCGCGCGGATGCCCTTGATCCAGCTCAGCGGGTTCTTGCCGAACCGGCCCGCGGGAATGACATGGGCAGGCAGAAAATCGGGTTTGCCCGGGATTTGCGCGCCGCGCGTGTCGGTGATCAGCGCGACGTGATGGCCGCGCCGTTCGAGTTCGGTGGCCAGCGCGAAGGCGGGCAACAGATGTCCGCCCGTCCCCCCGGCGGCAAGGACATAATGGCGGCTGGCACCGGTCATGGGTGGATCTCGCGGTGCGGGGAAGGCGCGGTGTCTTTCATCGGGGCCGTCTGCCCGAAGCCGAGCCTGTCGCCAAGCCCAATGGTCCGGCTTTTCAGGAACGGATTGCGCCGCGTTATCGCCAGCAGCAGACCGACATTGAGGCAGATCGCAATGGTCGACGATCCGCCATAGCTGACCAGCGGCAAGGTCATCCCCTTCGACGGGAAAAGCTGCAGGTTGACCAGGATATTGATGAACGCCTGTCCGCCGAGCAGCGCGATCAGGCCGGCCCCGGCCAGCAGCGCGAACAGGTCTTCTTCGTCGAGCAGGCGCATCAGCACGCGCCCGACAATGGCGAGATAGACCAGCACGATCAGCGCGCAGGCAATCAGGCCGAATTCCTCGCCGATGACGCTGAAAATGTAGTCGGTATGCGCTTCGGGCAGGCTCATCTTGCGGATGCCGAGGCCGTAACCCGCGCCCGTCCAGCCGCCCGCCGTCAGCGTGCGTGCCCCCAGATCCACCTGGTCGTAGGCGGTCCCCCCGCCGATGAAGCTGTCGATGCGGTGGCGGGCGTTGTCATAGAGGAAATAGGTCGCGGTCAGCGCAACGATCACGCCGCCGATCACTGCCCCCATCCGCTTCATGTCGATGCCCGACAGGATCATCGCGACGAACCACACGCCCGCAAACAGGATCGTGCCGCCGAAATCGGGCTGCATCATCATCAGCGCGGCGATCAGCGCGACATAGGCGGTGGCGATGCCCGCCACCGGCATGTTGGGATCGCGCATCCGCCACGACAGGATCCAGGCCGTGGCGATGGCGAAGCCGGGCTTGAGGAATTCCGACGGCTGGAACTGCATCCCCAGATTGATCCACCGCCGTGCGCCGTTGATTTCCGCGCCCACCAGCGGGACGAGGAACAGCAGCCCGGTCATGCCCGCGGCCAGCAGCAGCCCGAACCGCCGCGCGCTGTCGCGGGTCAGCATCGACACGCCGAACAGCGTGCCCAGCGCAAGCATCTGCCAGGCAAGGTGGCGGTAAAAGAAATACAGCGGATCGAGCGTCTGGCTGGAAGTGGAGAGACGATCGGCGCTGGCCGGGCTGGCGGCAGCCACCGCGATCGTGCCGAAGCTCATCAGCAGCAGCACGAGCAGCAGCAGCACGCGGTCGATCTCGCGCCACCAGATCTTGAGCTCGGACCAGCGCGACAGCTTGCCCTTGGGCATATGCGCGGGCTGGCGCTTGCCGGGAACGTAGGGCTGCATCGTGTTCACGCCAGCCGCTCCACCAGCGCGCGGAAATGGTCGCCGCGCTTCTCGAAGTCGGCATATTGGTCGAAGCTGGCGCAGGCGGGGCTGAGCAGGACCGTATCGCCCGCCGCGGCCTTCGCAGCGGCACTGGCCACCGCGCGGTCGAGCGTTTCGCACTGCTCGACCGGGACGCGGCCTTCGAGCAGTGCGGCGAAGTCGGGTCCGGCCCTGCCAATGGTATAGGCCGCCTTGACGCGGCCGAGCTCGGCTTCGCACTCGCCCAGCCCCGGCTCCTTGCCGAGCCCGCCGACGATCCAGTGAATGTTCTCGAACGCGGCCAGCGCGGGCGCCGAAGCGGCGGTGTTGGTGCCCTTGCTGTCATTGACATAGGCAACGCCGGAGATTTTCGCGACGCGCTCCATGCGGTGCGGCAGGCCGGGATAGCTCTTGAGCGCAGCGCGGATCTGCGCGGTCGGGATGCCCAGGATATCGCAGGCTTCGATGGCCGCTGCGGCATTTTCGCGGTTGTGCGGACCTTGCAGCGACGGCCACTCGGCCTGCTCGCCCGGCGCGATGCCCCGGTTCTGCAGGACATCCTCGAGAATGCTTGCGATCGAACCTTCGGCGAACTGCCCCAGCACCCGCGCATCGGTGAACCGGGCGATCGCATTCTGGCCGCGCGTCTGCATTGCCAGGAGGCGCGACTTGCTGGCAGCGTATTTGGCGAAATCGCCGTCATAGCGGTCGAGATGGTCGGGGGTAATGTTGAGCAGCACCGCCACGTCGCAAGCGAGCGAATGGGTCAGGTCGATCTGGTAACTCGACAGTTCGAGCACATAGACCCCGCCTTCGGGCAGCGGCTCCTGCTCGAGGATCGGCAGGCCGATATTGCCGCCCATGGTGGCCGGCACGCCCGCCTCTTTAAGCATGTGATGGACCAGTGCGGTGGTGGTCGACTTGCCATTGGTGCCGGTGATGCCGACGACCTTGTGCCGCGGCAGCGCGGCGCGTGCCTGCGCGAAGAGTTCGATATCGCCGATCACCGGCACGCCGGAACTGTCGGCATGCGGCTTGATCGGATGGGTGTTGAGCGGAACGCCGGGACTGACCACCATTCCCGCATAGCCGGCAAGGTCCGCTTCCAGCGGGTCGGCGACCGTGCAGCGCCCGGCGAAGGCCGCGCGCGCTTCGGCGCGGTCGTCCCACACCAGCACGTCGGCACCCGCCGCCAGCAGCGCTTCGGCCGTGGCCCGGCCGGACCGCGCCAGTCCGAGAACGGCGTATTTCTTGTCCTTCCAGGCGGGCGAAGTGATCATCGTAGCTTGAGCGTCGCGAGCCCCATGAGTGCGAGCACGATGGCGACGATCCAGAAGCGGATCACGACCTTGCTCTCCGACCAGCCAAGCTGTTCGAAATGGTGGTGGATGGGGGCCATGCGGAAGACCCTTTTCCCCGTACGCTTGAACCAGAACACCTGAATGATGACCGACAACGCCTCGAAGACGAACAATCCCCCCACTATTGCCAGTACGACCTCGTGGTGCGTGGCGACGGCGATCGCGCCCAGCGCGCCGCCGAGCGCGAGCGAGCCGGTGTCGCCCATGAACACCGCAGCGGGCGGTGCGTTGAACCACAGGAAGGCGAGCCCCGCGCCCATGATCGCGGCGCAGAAGATCGCCAGTTCCCCCGCGCCCGCCACGTGCGGGATGCCGAGATATTCGGAATAGTCCACGCGGCCGACCAGATAGGCGATCAGCGCAAAGGTGCCTGCCGCGATGATCACCGGCATGGTCGCAAGCCCGTCGAGCCCATCGGTCAGATTGACTGCATTGCCCGCCCCAACGATCACGAAAGCCGCGAAGACGAAGTAGAAATAGCCCAGCTCGATCCCGAAATCGTTGACGAAGGGGACGTAGAGGAAAGTGTTGATCTGGCCGACGATCAGATAGCTGGCGACGCCCGCGATCGCGAATTCCAGCAGCAACCGGACCTTGCCCGAAACGCCCTTGTGGCTGGCCTTGGAAACCTTGTCGTAATCGTCGAGAAACCCGATCAGCCCGAAGCCCAGCGTGACCGCCAGGCAGGCCCAGATGAACGGATTGCTCAGATCCATCCAGATCAGCACCGCCAGGCTGAGGCTGATCAGGATCATCAGCCCGCCCATGGTCGGCGTGCCGCGCTTGGCGAGGTGGCTCTGCGGGCCATCCTCGCGGATCGGCTGCCCCTTGCCCTGCCGCACACGCAGCATGTCGATGAACCGCGGACCGATGACGAGACCGATGAACAGCGCGGTCATCAGCGTCGCGCCGGCGCGGAATGTCTGGTACCGCACGAGGTTGAAGACGCCTTCGAAATTCAACCATTCGGCGAGCAAATAAAGCAATCGAGCCTCTCGTCGCGCCTAGCTGGCGCGGGTGAAATGATCCACGAGCCGGCCAAGTCCGACCGAGTTGGAGCCCTTGACCAGCACGGCGTCGCCCGCGACTACGCCGAAGTCCTCGAGCAACCCGATCGCCTCGTCGGCGGTCTGGCAATGCGCCCAGGCGAACGGCTTGCCAAGAACGGGGCTTTGCGGTTTCCCCAGTTCCTGCGCCAGCGCGGCCATCTCGTCGCCGACGAGCAAGGCGTAGTCGACATCGGCCGCCAGTACGGGCTCGGCCAGCGCGGCATGGAACTGCGGACCGAAATCGCCCAGTTCCTTCATCGACCCGAGCACGGCGATCCGGCGTCCGGAGGGCGTCTGCCCTAGTTGGGCGAGCGTCGCGCGCATGCTGGCGGGATTGGCGTTGTAGCTTTCGTCGATCAGCAGCGCCTTGCCGCCGGGCACCGCGATGCCGTGCCGGGCGCCGCGGCCCTTGAGCCCACCCATTTCCGCCAGCGCCAGTCCGGCAGCGGCCATGTCGCCGCCCGCGGCCCGGACTGCAGCCATCACCGCGAGCGAGTTGATCACCCAGTGATCGCCGGGTTCGGCCACGGTGTAGCACAGGCGGCCTTCGGGAAATTCGCAGGTTACCAGGCTGCCGCCATTGGCGCTGGGGATCGCGTCCAGCAGGCGGACATCGGCAGAGCGGGCACGGCCGAAGCTGACCACGCGCGCGCCGACATCCCTGGCGGCGCGTTCGAGCGCCGCGCTATGTTCGCTGTCGGCGGGGATGACTGCCGTTCCGCCCGGCTCGAGCCCGGCGAAGATTTCCGCCTTGGCCGCAGCAATGGCATCCATGCTGCCGAGGTTCTCGATATGCGCGGGTGCGATCGTCGTGATGACAGCGACATGCGGTCGGACCTGCGTGGTGAGACCCGCGATTTCGCCTGCGTGGTTCATGCCCATTTCGAAAATGGCGAACCGGCTGCGCGCGGGCATGCGCGCCAGGCTGAGCGGAACCCCGACATGGTTGTTGTAGCTACGCGTCGACCGATGCGCCGCGCCGCGGCTGGCACGTTCGAGGCTCGCGAAGATCGCTTCCTTGACCCCGGTTTTGCCGACCGAACCGGTCACCCCGATAATCGTCGCCTCGACGCGGCTGCGCGCGGCACGCGCCAGCGCTTCGAGCGCGGCAGTGGTATCCTCGACGAGAATGTGCGGCCAATCGACAGCGCGATCGACGATCGCTCCCGCTGCGCCATTGGCGAAGGCCTTGTCGAGGAAACGGTGGCCGTCCATCGCCTCCCCCTTCAGGGCAATGAATAGATCGCCATTGATGACATCGCGGCTGTCCATCTCGACGCCCGCGACCTGGAAATCATGGCTGGCGATGCCGCCCACCGCTTCGGCGATGCTGCGCGCATCCCACAGGGTCAGCGGCAGCCGGTCACGCGGGTCGGCGGGCCATTCGATATAGGCCGGATGGCGCAGGATGGCGGCGCTCATGCGGCACCCCTGGCAATTTCCGCGACGCATTCGCGCGCGACATCGACATCGTCGAAGGGCAGCACTCGCATGTTATCTCCCGATCCGATGATCTGACCCGTTTCATGTCCTTTGCCGGCGACGAGGACGATGTCCTCCGCGCCCGCTTCGGCGATGGCTGCGAGAATGGCTTCGCGACGCCCGCCTATCTCGCGCGCTTGCGGCGCACCCTCAAGCACCTGCCTGCGGATATCCGCAGGATCTTCGCCGCGCGGATTGTCATCGGTGACGATGACGACATCGCTCGCCTTGGCCGCAGCAGCACCCATCGGTGCACGCTTGCCGTGATCGCGGTCGCCGCCCGCACCGAAAACGGTAATCAGCCTGCCCGACACATGTGGGCGCAGCGCGGCAACCGCCGCCGCGATCGCATCGGGCGTATGCGCGTAATCGACATAGATCGGTGCGCCCGAAGGCGCGATGGCTGCACGCTCGAGCCGTCCGCGAACCGGCTGGAGCCGCGCGACCGCATCCCAGACCCGGCTGGCTTCGGTCCCGGTGGCAAGCGCAAGGCCCGCCGCCGTCAGCGCATTGGACACCTGATAGGCACCGATCAGCGGCAGATCGATTGTCCGCTCCTGCCCGGCATGTTCGACGGTCAGCGACTGCCCGAGCTGGGTCGGCTCGCGATTGACGAGGCGGATCGCTTCGCCCTGTTCGCCGACGGTCATCACGGCGAGCCCGCGGGTGCCCGCATGCTCGACCACGCGGGCATTCCAGCCACTGTCGCCCGACCCCATCCAGATCACTGCCGCTGCACCATCGGTTACGACTTCATCGAACAGCCGCATCTTGGCCGCGAAATAGTCTTCCATGTCGGCATGGTAATCGAGGTGATCGCGGCTGAAGTTCGTGAAGCCGGCGGCCATCACGGGCACGCCTTCATTGCGGAATTGCGCCAGTCCGTGGCTCGACGCTTCATAGGCGACATGCGTAACGCCCTCGCGCGCCAGGCCGCTGAGGTTGGACAGGAAGGTCACGATATCGGGCGTGGTCAGTCCGGTCGAAACGCTTTCGTCGGGCGTGGTGACGCCGAGCGTGCCGATGCTTGCCGCGCGTTCGCCCGCCATGCGCCAGATCTGACGGGTCATCTCGACGGTGGAGGTCTTGCCGTTGGTGCCGGTCACCGCGACGATATGGTCGGGCACGGGGGTGAAGAACTGCGCTGCGAGGGCCGCGAAAGCGCGGCGTGGCTCCGGATCGGCGATATGGACCGCGCCTTCGACTGTCGCTTCGGGCCGCGCCACCACCGCGATGGCTCCGCTTTCGATCGCCGCGGGAATGAAGTCCTCGCCGTTTACCTGCGTACCCTGGAACGCACCGAAGACGGTGCCGGGTGCGACCTTGCGATTGTCGATTGCGAAGCCGGTCACGTTGGCATCGCCATCGCAGGCAAATCCCGCCGCGGCGCAGAGTTTGGCAAGCTTCACTTGTTCGCCTCCGGGATGAGCGGCTTGAGATCGGAAATATCGACATCGCGCGTATCGTCGGGGCGCACGCCGATCAGCGGGCCGATGCGCGGCACCAGGCGCTTGACGATCGGGGCGGCATTCCACGCGGCAGTACGCTGGTAGGAGCTGGCCAGCGTGCCGCGGGGTTCGTCCAGCATGGCAATCACGACATAGCGGGGACGGTCCATCGGGAAGGCGGCGGCGAAGGTCGAAACCAGCGCGGTCTTGCGATAGCCGGCACTGCCGCCGGGCTTTTCGGCCGAGCCAGTCTTGCCGCCCACGCGGTAACCCGGCGCATCGGCGTTCTTGCCCGTGCCGTATACGGCGATCGCGCGCAGCAGCTGGCGCATCCGGCTGGAAGTCGACGCCTTGAACACGCGGCGACCCTTGGGCGCCTCGCCCGGCCCCAGCTTCCTGAGCGTCGCGGGGCGCCAGATGCCGCCATTGACCATTGCCGCATAGGCGCTTGCGAGATGCAGCGGGGTAACGGCGATACCGTGGCCATAGCCGACCGTCATCGAACGCAGGCGCGGCCACTTCTTGCCCGGCCAGATCGGGAAGCCCTTGGCGGGCAGTTCGATATAGGGCCGCTCGTTCATGCCGAGATCGATCATCGTGCGGCGCATGCGTTCGGGGCCAAGCTCGTCCGCCAGCCGCGCGGTCACGGTGTTCGACGAATGGATCAGCGCCTCGACCACGTTGAGATCGGGCCCCATCGGGTGGCTGTCCTTGATCGCGAAGCGGCCGACCTTGACCGGGCTCGCATCCCACCGGCGGCCGAGATTGCGTACCACACCGGCATCGATCGCGGCCGCGACCGACAGCGGCTTGAAGGTCGAACCGAGTTCGTAGACCTGGTTGGTCACGCGGTTGAACATCAGTTTCTGGCCGCGCGCATCGATCTTGTTGGGATCGAATTCGGGCAGGGAAGCCAGCGCCAGCACTTCGCCCGTGTCGACATCGAGCACGATGCCCGCACCGCCCTGCGCCTGCACCAGTTTCATCCCGCGGCGCAGCTCATCTTCGAGCGCGCCCTGGACACGGGAATCGATCGACAGGGCGATCGGGGTGCCGCGCGTCGCCGGATCGGACAGATGCGCGTCGAGCACCTGCTCCATCCCCACGCGGCCCGTTCCATCCGCCGCGACATAGCCGAGCACATGCGCCGCCATCGAGCCTTGCGGATAGTGGCGGTCGTTCTCCATCGGCATCTCGAGTGCGAGTTCGCCGATGTCCTGCACCCGGTTGGCATCCTCGGGCAGCACCCGCCGTCGGATATAGCCCTGCTTGCCCGCTGCCAGTTGCGCGGTGACCGCGGCTTGATCGAGATCCGGGAAAATATCCTTCAGCTTGCCCGCGACCACCGCCGGATCACGGACCAAAGGCGCACCGTCTTCACCCAGCGCAGTGGGATTGAACCACAGCGCATAGGCGGGGAAGGCCCGCGCCAGCGGCACGCCGTTGCGATCGGATATCTCGCCGCGAGGCGGCAGCAACGCTTCTTCAAGCGAAGTGCCGCGCGCGCCATTGTCCGACGCCCCGAGATAGCCGATGCGCACCAGCGCAAGCAGCGTCACGAAGACGAAGCCGAGCGCGACCCACAACAGGCGCCAGCGTGCCAGCGAGAGCGATTCCTGCCGGATGGTAACCAGCTGCACGCGGCCCGAGGCCACGGCCATGCTCACCGCACCATATCCGCTTCTGCCCGCGGCGATTGCAGGGCCGAAGCCGGAAAAGGCGTTCATTGGCCCGCCTCGGCGACGCTGGCCATTCCGGCCACGGGGCTCGCCAGCCGTTCGGCAAGCCCGCCGGCGGCGATCAGGTCATGCCGTTCGGAGCGCTCCGCCCGTTCGGGCGCGGCATCGCCTTCTTCACCCGTGATCCATTCGGCCAGCAGGCCGTCGCTTTCGGGAGCGGGCCGGTTGAGCGCCACCCGCACCGGCTCTGGCGCATCGATCCCGCGCGGCGAACCCAGCGCGGCAAGCTGGCGCTCGCTTTCGAGATACTGATCCGCGCGCGGCGCGGCATAGCCGAACTCAACCGCATTCCAGTCGGACAATTGCTGCTGGCTGGCGCGGGTTTCGAACTCGGTTTCGAGCATCAGCTTGGCGCGCTGCGCCGCGATGATCTGCCTCTCGGCAAGCCGCACGTCGCTCTTCACCGCGTTGACCTTGAAGGTCAGCGCGAGCAGCAGCGCGAAACACACGGCCAGCACCAGCGCCCAGCCGATCTGGCGAATGCGCGAACCGCCGACCATCACGCGGCCTCCCGCGCGGGCAAGGCGGTGCGCGTGGCGTGGCGCAGCACCGATGAACGGGCGCGGGGATTGCGCTCGATCTCGGCCTCGCCCGGCTTGATTGCCTTGCTGACCTGCAAAAAGACCGGATCGTCCTGCGCCGCCAATGGGACGTGCCGCGAGGCGCTCGGGGTTGAGGATGCCTCGCGCAGGAAGCGCTTGACGATCCGGTCTTCGAGGCTGTGGAAGCTGACCACCGCAAGGCGGCCTCCTTCACACAACAAGCGTTCGGCGGCCGACAGTCCGTGCGACAGTTCGTCGAGCTCGCCGTTGATGTGAATGCGCACCGCCTGGAAGGTCCGGGTGGCCGGATCCTTCTTGTCGTGCGGCTTGTACCCCAGCGCTTTGCGCACGATGCGCGCGAGTTCGCCGGTCGTCTCCAGCGGACGCGCGGCCACTATGGCGCGGGCCACGCGGCGCGACTGGCGCTCTTCGCCGTAGAGGTAGAGCACATCGGCAATGGACTTTTCGTCGGCCGTGTTGAGGAAATCGGCCGCGCTCTCGCCATCCTGGCTCATCCGCATGTCGAGCGGGCCGTCGGATGAAAAGGCAAAGCCGCGATGCGCCTGGTCGAGCTGCATGGACGAGACACCGATATCCATGACGATCCCGTCGACCCGAGCGACGCCGGCAGCCGTCATGACTTCCGCCATTTCCGAAAAGCGGTGCGGGTGCAGCACCAGCCGCGGCGGATCGACCTTCGTCTCGGGCCATGCCTCGCCCGCCGCGATCGCATCGGGATCGCGGTCGAAAGCATGAACCGTCGCGCCGCGTTCGAGCAGCGCACGCGTATAACCGCCGGCGCCGAAGGTGGCGTCGATCACGACATCGCCGGGCTGCGGATCGAGCGCGGCGATCACTTCGTCCAGCAGGACGGGAATGTGCGGGGCACCGGTCATTTGCCCTTGGCCTTCGCATCGGCAAGGAAGCTGGCGCAGGCAGCCTTCGCGCCCGCCCAATCGTCGCCCATCTGGGCCAGTTCCACGGGGTTCCACAGCGTGAAGAACCGTCCGCCGCCCTGGAAATAGAGCCCGTCTTCGATCTTGCCGAGGATGCGCAGGTGATCGGGCATGACGAAGCGGCCGCTGTCGTCGAAGGGCAGCTCCTGGAAACCGAACAGCTGGCTCGAGCGGGTATCGCGATCGAATTCACGGCCCAGGCGGACGGCAAGCTCTTCCTCGCGGTCGAGCTGCGCTTCCAGTTCGGGTTTGCGCGAAAGGCCGAAGCCGACGAGGCAATTCCAGCTGGCATGCTTGGAGAGGCACAGGACGCGACCGTCGCTGCTGTCCTTCACGGCCTTGCGGAAAAGGGGAGGAAGCACAAAGCGGCCCTTGTCGCCCGCGGGCGAATAAGCCTGACCGCTATACCCTCCGAATGACACTTTCCCCGAACCTCGATTGCGGTTTCGCTTACCTCCTCATCGGACAAAACTTTCCCGGCCCGCCCGAACGCATGGGCGAGACGCATCGCCTGCCGGCGAAACGCGCAGTGACAGTGGTGTCCGATGTGATTGCGGTTTATCGCGGGTGCAGCGGGGATGGAAGGGAAATTTGCGGGATTTTACGGGATAAGACGATAAGCACCTGTTTTATCGTGCTATTTTCGCCGACCCGAAGGCTCGAATTCGTTACCAAATCGCTAACGAACACGCTATAAGCGCACGCATTTCCGGCGAGAATGAGCATCATCCCCGTCTTTCCCCGCAGTTTTCCCGTGAAATCCCGCTCAATCGCGCGGCAGCGATTCCCGCGCGCCGAACCCGCCGAGCAGCGCCTGCAGCGCGTCCTTCCGCCGATCGGGAACGGGTGCGCTGCCGTCCCAGTCGAGCAGCGCCGCATCGGCCAGCACCAATGCCGTGCCCTGCCCCACGGCGCAGCGCGCGACCAAGCCCTCGTCATGCGTGGTGCATGTGCGCTCTTCCGCGCCGCTATCGTTGCGCACGAAGCGGCCATGCAGCCGCACGGGTACGGGCAGGCCAGCGACTGGCAGCACCCGCTCCTCGCCCGGTTGCGTTTCGTCGAAAGTCAGCTCCAGCCCCCAATGGTCGAACAGCGGCGAGAGCAGCACCACGTCCTGCGGCCGGCGGCGATCGCCGATGGGGTATTCCGAATGGCGGGTCAGCATGGGATCGGCGAATATGAGCGCCTCCCCGCCAGCGGTCAGCCACTGGTCGAACGAGACGTTCTCCGACGGCGCCAGAGCGCGCGGCTGCGCCAGGATCACCCGGTCTATCCCTGCCAGTGCGTCGGGTTCGAGCGTGTCGAGCGGCACCAGATCGTAGCGCGATTCCAGTTCGACTCGCACCCAGTCCGGCTCCGCCCCGGAATCGATGAGCGCGGCGACATCGCCTTCGCCCCAATAGATCGGCAGTGTCGAGAACAGGCCGAGGCGCGGCTTGGCCGGGGCCGTCTCCTCCGCCGGCCCCGCCGAGCAGGCGGCAACCAGCAGCGCCAGCGCTGCCGACAGGCTAGTTCGCCGGCGGAAGCGCATCGCTGGGCATCGGGGGGTCGAGTGTCGGTGATGCGCTGGGCGTCGCCGAGGGCTGGGCGGGCAGGTCCGGCACGACACCGGCTTCGACCAGCGGGTCGTTGCGGGCCGGGGCGGAGGTCGGTTCGGTCGTCGACGCGGCCGCGGGTACGGTCGTCGCGTCGGTTTCGGCCGCGCGGTTCTGGATGACGCTGGCGAGGCCCACCAGCAGGATCATCATGACGATACCGGTCGTGCCGATCTGCAGGCGCTGCATCGACCGTTCACGCCGGGCATCCTTGCCCGGAACGTCGGGCAACTCGCCCATTGGCGGCTTGCGGCTCATATCGAAGAATTGGTGCACGCCCCGAACCTAGGCACGCCCGGGCAACAGTCAATCGCCGCTTTGCAACCAATCGAACACCGGCAGGCCCTTCGCGGCCAGCCATTCGGCGCTATAAAGCGTCGAGAGATAGCGGAAGCCGGTGTCGCACAGGATGGTGGCAACGCGCGGATTCTGGCGCCCTTCGGCCACCAAATGCTTGCCCAACGCAATCGCCCCGGCGACATTGATGCCCGAGGACAGGCCAAGGCACAGACCTTCTTCGCGCAGCAGGCGGGCCACCCATGTCAGGCCTTCCTCGTCCGAAATGCGGAACTGCGTATCGATCGGCGCGCCTTCAAGATTGCCGGTGATGCGCCCCTGCCCGATGCCTTCGGCAACCGAAGACCCTTCGGCCTTCAGCTCGCCACTGGCGAAGTAGTTGTACAGCGCCGCGCCATGCGGGTCGGTCAGCGCGATGGTGACGGTTTCGTCCAGTTCCTTCAGCCCCATTCCGACACCCGCGATCGTGCCGCCGGTGCCCGCCGCGCAGGTAAAGCCGTCGATCCGGCCCTCGAGCTGGTCCCACAGTTCCCTGGCGGTGGTTTCGATATGGGCCTTGCGATTGGCGGTGTTGTCGAACTGGCCGGCCCAGACCGCGCCGTCGAGTTCTTCCGCCATGCGGCGCGAGACGTGCTGGAAATGGTTGGAGTCGGCATACTTGGTCGGCGGAACGGTGACCAGTTCCGCACCCAGCGCGCGGAGCGTGTCCATCTTTTCCTTCGACTGGTTGTCGGGCATCACGATAATCGTGCGATAGCCCAACGCATTGGCCACCAGCGCGATGCCGATTCCGGTATTCCCTGCAGTCCCTTCGACCACCGTACCGCCGGGCTTGAGTTCGCCGCGCTCTTCCGCATCGCGTATGATGTAGAGCGCCGCGCGGTCCTTCACGCTGGCGCCCGGATTGGCAAACTCACACTTGCCGAAGATGTCGCAGCCGGCTTCGGCGCTCGGTCCCTCGAGGCGGACCAGCGGCGTGTTGCCGATAAGATCGAGCGTATGCTCGCGTACGGGGATTGCAGTCATGAGACCCGAATTAGGCTTGCCGACCCGACGCTGCAAACAACATCAGTCTTCAGGCGCGATAGTAACCTTCAGCCCATCGAGTTCGGCGGTGAAGGGAATCTGGCACGACAGGCGCGAGGTCGGCTGGCGGTGATCGGTGGATTCGAGCAGATCGTCCTCGTCCTCGCTCATTTCGGGGAGCTTGTCGGTGAACGCCCGATCGATATGCACATGGCAGGTCGCGCAGGAACAGCACCCGCCGCACAGCGCCAGCAGCTCGTCGAAGCCATTGTCGCGGATCGCTTCCATCACGGTCAGGCCGTCGGCGACGTCGATCTCGCTGGTTTCGCCTTCGCGGGTGGTCACGGTCAGTTTCGGCATTGCGTGTTTCCTCGGTTGCAAAGGGCCACTGGTCGACCCTATGCGTCGCGCTGCTATTCAATCGCGACGGGGAAGGCAAGCGCACTCGCCATGGGGCTGACCAACGCACAATTGCGCGCTGACCTCGATCGGGTGGCGGCGGCCGACCCCGTGGTTGCCGGCGCGTTGGAGCGTTGCGGTTATCCCGAGGAACGCATGCGCCCCACCGGTTACCGCACGCTGCTGCGGACGATCGTCGGCCAGCAGGTCAGCGTCGCATCGGCGGATGCGGTGTGGGCCAAGCTCGAAGCAGAACTGGGCGAAGCCATGCCCGCGCACGAATTGCTGGCGCGCGATTTCGATACGCTGCGGGCCTGCGGCCTGTCGCGGCAGAAACAGGGCTATGCGCGTAGCCTGTGCGAACTGGTGGCCAGCGGCGAACTGGACCTTGCCGACCTTCCGCGCGACGACGAGGAAGCCATCGCCGAACTCACCCGGATCAAGGGGATCGGGCGCTGGTCGGCGGAAATCTACCTGCTTTTCGCCGAGGGGCGCGGCGACATCTGGCCGGCCGGCGACCTGGCGGTCCAGGAAGCGGTCGGACGCATGCTCGAACTGGCAGAGCGGCCGAGCGAAAAGGAAACCCGTACCATCGGCGAAGCTTGGCGGCCGCATCGCGGCGCAATGGCCATCTTCACCTGGCACGCATACACCAATGCCGCGCTCTAGCGCGCACCGAGGGAGACAGAGCATGGGCGATCGCAAGGCGATCTTCATTACCGGGGGCGGTTCGGGCATCGGACGCGCGGTCGCATTGCATTTCGCCGAACGCGGGTGGTTCGTCGGGCTCGGTGATATCGACAAGTCCGGCCTGCACGAGACGGCCGAATTGATCGGCAACGGCTTCGTCTATTCGCATGTCTTCGACGTGCGCGACCGTGCTGCCTGGGACGAGGCGCTCGAGGCCTTCTCGGTGGCGAGCGGCGGACGGATCGACGTGGTGTTCAACAATGCCGGCATCCCGCTGGGCGGATCGCTGATCGAGAACAGCGCCGAGGAAATCGAACGCTGTCTCGACATCAATCTGAAAGGCGTTCTGTTCGGCGCTCAGGCGGCCCATCCCCATCTGAAGGAAACCGCCCCGGGATCCTGCCTGCTCAACACCGCAAGCGCTGCCGGGATCTACGGCACGCCGGGCGCAAGCGTGTATTCGGCAACGAAATTCGGGGTGCGGGCGGTCACCGAAAGCCTCGACGGTGAATGGTCGGCCGATGGGATCAAGGTGGCTTCGCTGATGCCCAGCTTTATCGAAACGCCGCTGCTCGACCATACCCCGCACGCCGGCGCGAACGAGGGTATTCGTCAGCGCGTCACCGATGCCGGGCTCGAGATAACCCCCGTGGCGGACGTGGCCGCGGCGGCCTGGGAGGCCGTGCACGGCGACCGGCTGCACACGACGGTCGGAAAGACGGCGAAAACCATGGCCTTTGCCGCACGCTGGCTTCCCGGCAGGGTGCGCAAGCAGACGCGCTCATCGATCCGGCCGATGGGCAAATAATCCGCCGGGCGCAGATATCTGCGCCCGTGCCCGGAATGTCAGGCAGACAGCGCGTCGATCTTGCGCGCCATCTTAACGTCGCGCAGCGACAGACCGCCGGCGTCATGCGTGGTCAGGGTGATTTCCACCCGGTTGTAGACATTGAACCATTCGGGATGGTGATCGCGCTTTTCCGCAATCAGCGCGACGCGCGTCATGAAGGCGAAGGCCGCGGAGAAATCGCCGAATTCGAACGTGCGCTCGATCGCGTTCCCGTCGCGGCACAGCGACCACTCGGGCAAGGCGCTGAGCCAGGTCTTGCGCTCTTCTTCGCTTAGCTGCTCGACGGTCATGGCGTGCGAATCTCCTCCGGCTTGTCGCTGGCGCGGCTTTTGCCTATCGCCCTCGCCCATGCAAGCTCGCCTCGTCGCAAAGGATATCGCCTGCCGTCGCGGCGAGCGGTTGCTGTTCCGGCGCCTCTCCTTCGCATGCGAAGCCGGGGAAGCAATCCACGTGGTGGGCGCCAACGGTGTGGGAAAATCGAGCCTGATCCGTATCCTGGCAGGCCTGCTGCGTCCCTTCGCAGGAGCGGTCGAACGGACCGGCGCTGCGGGTCTGGTCGACGAACGCCTGGCACTCGACACCAATCTCGCGCTGGGCCAGGCACTCGCATTCTGGGAACGGATCGACGGATGCCGCGATCCTGGCCGCGCGCTCGAACTGTTGCAGCTCGAACCGCTGATGGATGTCCCGGTGCGCTATCTTTCGACCGGCCAGAAGAAACGTGCGGCGCTGGCACGGCTGCTCAATCGTGATTGCCCGATCTGGTTGCTCGACGAACCCCTCAACGGGCTCGACAGTCAGGCGCAGACGGCCTTCGAAACGCTTATCGCCCGGCATTGCGCGGCTGGCGGCGTAGCTATTGCCGCGTCGCACCAGCCGATTGCGCTGCCTGCGCCCGCGATCATCGATCTCGCCGAGTATGCGGCATGATAGCGGCGCTGCTCAGACGCGACCTCGGATTGCTGGTGCCGGGCGGCCGCGACGGCGGGGGCATCCTGCCGCTGCTGTTCTTCCTCGCCGTGGCGATGCTTTATCCCTTCGCGGTCGGCCCCGACGCCCAGCTGCTTGCACGGACCGGCGGCGGTGTCATCTGGGTCGCGGCGCTGCTGGCCGCGATCCTCCCGCTCGAAAAGCTGGTGGCGGGCGATCTCGAAGCGGGGGTGTTCGACCAATTGCACTTGCGCGGGATCAGCGAGGAATGGGCTATGGCCTCGCGCCTGCTGGCGCACTGGCTGGCCTTCGCCCCGCTGCTGCTGCTGGCGACATTGCCCGCCGCCGCATTGCTCGGCTTGGACGCGGACACCACCCGGACCGTCCTGCTAGGCCTGCTCGCTGGTACGCCAGGGCTCGCCGCCGTGGGCCTCGCGGTGGCGGCGCTCACCGCCAGCCTGCGCGGCGGCGCGGCGCTTGCCGGGCTGATGGTGATCCCACTGGCAGTGCCGATCCTGATTTTCGGGGCCGGCGCGCTCGGCCGTCCCGACCCTGCGGCGCTGTTGCTCACCGCGGCGATCAGCCTCGGCCTGTGCGCGGTTACGCCCTTCATCGCTGGCGCCGCGCTGCGCGCAGCGCGCGAGGCCTAATACGGCGGCTTGTGCAGGCCCTTGGGGCTCTCGGTGAAGATTTCGACCCCGTCTTCGGTGATCCCGATCGAGTGTTCGAACTGCGCCGAAAGCGACTTGTCGCGCGTGACCGCCGTCCAGCCATCGCGCAGGATCTTGGCATGCGGGCGGCCGCCATTGATCATCGGTTCGATGGTGAAGAACATGCCCGGCTTCATTTCCGGACCGGTTCCGGCACGCGCCGCGTGGATCACCTCGGGCGCGTCGTGGAACAGCCGGCCCAGGCCGTGTCCGCAGAATTCCTGCACCACGCCGTAGCGATACTGGCGGGCATGCGCCTCGATCGCCGCGCCGATATCGCCCAGCCGCGCGCCGGGCCGTCCTGCCGCTTCGATGCCGAGCATCAGGCATTCATAGGTCACATCGACCAGCCGCCGCGCCTTGATCGACGGTTCACCGGCAAAGAACATGCGGCTGGTATCGCCGTGCCAGCCGTCGAGCAGCGGGGTCACGTCGATATTGACGATGTCGCCTTCCTTCAGCGCCTTGTCCGAGGGAATGCCGTGGCAGATGACATGGTTGATCGAGGTGCAGCAGCTGTGCGTATAGCCGCGATAGCCCATGGTTGCCGGGACTGCGCCCGCATCGAGCATCATGGTGCGCGCCTTGTCGTCGATCGCACCGGTGGTAACACCCGGCTGGACGAAGTCGGTCAGCTCGTCGAGGATTTCCGCGGCCAGCCGCCCGGCCTTGCGCATACCTTCGAAGCCGGCTTCGCCGTGCAGCTTGATCGTGCCGTCGCGATAGACGGTCTCATCCGCCTCGATTACCTGATATTCGGTCATGCGGCCCACATAGGCGGTTGTGGCCGGAATTGCGAGAGGACTAGCGCTTTACGCTGAAGGCGTCGGCGTAATGCGGCTTGACCGCGTCGAGCACCGAGGCGGTGACGGGGAAATCGAGCTCGTAATCGCCTTCGGCATAGGGGCCCGCGACATAGGGACCGAAATAGACACTCAACCGGTCGAACGTCTTGCCGTTGGACGATCCCAACAACACGCTGGCTTCGTCCAGCCCCGGGCAATCGTCGAACGTGTCGCCGCTGCCGGGTTCGACAGGGCTGCCGCGGCGCTTCGCCCGCTCGGCGTTGAGCGTATCGCACATTCGCTGGCCGAGACCCTGCTCCAGCGCAACGGGCGAATTGAACAGCACAATGCCTTTCATCGCCTGCTTCGCTTCGCGGTCCCACACCAGCGAACGCATGCCGTACATGCCATGGGCGCCGCCCGAATAGGTGGCCAGATGGCCCGACAGGCTGAGATAGCGCGGCAGGTCGGCGACCACTTTCCACTCCTCGGACAGGCTGTGCTGGCGCGGCGTCCAGTCGCCCTCGCCTGCCGCCTCCCAATCCTCGTCGGCGCGCGCGGCGACTTCGGCCTTCATGCCCTGTGCCCTGTCCCCGAGCACCTCGACCAGTCCTGCCTCGGCAGCAACCGCGGCCGGCCAGGAATACTCGAAAACATAACGCTCGGTTTCCTCTTCCTCCGCGTAATCCTCGGCTGGCACTGCAGCGCCGCCCGCACCCTCGGCGGCAGCCCCGCTTTCGTCCTGGCTCGCCGCGCTCTGTCCGGAATCGTCGGCGGTCCCGGAACAGGCCGCACTCGACAGCGCGAACGAAATCAGGAACAGGGGCGCACGCATCGCGGTTTCCTTATGCGAAGAACGAATTGATCTGGGGCACCAACAATATGGCCGACAAGCAACCGCTAATCCAGCCCGACCGGGGCCAGGACGCTATTTCCGTCCACCTCGTCAATCGCGATGGTTTCCCCGAATGGAAGAAGTCCCTGTCCGCCAGCCAGCGCGCGGCGCTGGATGCGCAGAAATTCGACGGTGGCGGCTATCAGGTCGGCATCGTCCCCGACGGCGATGGCTGGTTCGCAGTCGGCGGCGTTGCCAATCCGGACGAGTTGTCGAGCTGGTGCATGGCGAAACTGGCCGAAAGCCTTCCCGAAGGAACCTATCGCCGTGCCGGGGGCGAACCCGGCCCAGCGCTGCATGGCTGGCAGACCGGCCAATATGTGTTCGATCGCTACAAGAAACCCGAACGCCCCGTCGGTCCGCGGGTGCTGCTTACCAAGGACGTCAAGGCCATCGACGGCGCGCTGGCCGAGGCGCAGGCGGTGTGCCTGATCCGCGATCTGGTCAACACGCCCGCCGAGGACATGGGCCCGGCCGCGCTCGAAGAGCAATGCGAAGCGCTGGCCAAGACCCATGCGGCTAGGCTGGAGGTAACCAGGGGCGATACGCTGGAACAGGAATATCCCATGGTGCATGCGGTGGGCCGCGCCGCCGCGCGCCACCATGCGCCGCGGATCATGCACCTGACCTGGGGCAAGGAAAGCGACCCCGTTCTCGCGATCGTCGGCAAGGGTGTATGCTTCGACAGCGGGGGGCTCGATGTCAAAAGCAGCAGCGGCATGCTGTTGATGAAGAAGGACATGGGCGGCGCCGCACATGCGATCGCGCTGGCCGGACTGGTGATGGCCGCACATCTGCCCGTGCGTCTGCACCTGCTGGTACCTGCAGTGGAAAACGCGATCAGTTCCAACAGCTTCCGCCCCGGCGACGTGCTGCAAACCCGCAAGGGACTGACGGTCGAAATCGGCAACACCGATGCCGAAGGCCGGCTGATCCTCGGCGACGCCTTGCAGCGGGCCAGCGAAGAGAACCCCGAGTTGATGCTCGATTTCGCCACGCTGACCGGCGCAGCCCGGGTGGCGCTCGGCCCCGAATACCCGGCGCTGATGACGCGCCGCGACGAAACCGCCGCAGCGCTGATCGCAGCCGGCAAGGCGCATGACGACGAACCCTGGCGCCTACCCTTGCCCGATGTCTATCGCGAATGGCTCACCTCGGACATTGCCGACACCAACAACGCGCATGGCAATGCCTTTGCGGGTGCCAGCGTGGCGGGGCTGTTCCTCGACAAGTTCGTCGGCGAAGGGATCGACTGGGCGCATTTCGACACATTCGCCTGGCGCCCGCAGGCTAAACCGGGCCGGCCCAAGGGCGGCGAAGCCTACGGATTGCGCGCCGCGTGGCACATGCTGCAGGCCCGTTTCGGGGGAGGCTGAAGGCCGCCCGCTTGCGGGAAAGCGCGGGCGCGGCTAAGCGCCCGCAACGTTCACAACCGGAATTAGCACACAGCGTGACTGCCCCAGACCGTTATTCCCTTCCTGAAGGCGTCGTCGGATTGAACGGCCCGGTCGACAAGCCTGCGCCGGGCACGCTGCCCCTGCGCGGCGATCTGGCGCATATCGCGCTGGCGCAATCCTATCTCGCTGCACACTATGTCATCCCGCAGCCGCGCGCTGTCGGGGCGTCGCCCGCGACGCTCAAGCTGAACATGCGCGACGATGCCGAAGACGGCACGACCCTGCCCGCCGGACAGGCAATAGAATTGCTCGACTGCGCAGGCGACTGGGCGTGGATTACCTGCGGCCCCGAAGGCCCCAGCGGCTATGTCCGGCTCGGGCAGCTCGCACCGGTCATCGATGCATAAGGTTTTCATCGACGGGGCAGCCGGAACAACCGGGCTCGAAATCGCCGAACGGCTTGCCGGCCGGTCCGAATTCGAACTGTTGGCGCTCGACGATGCCAAGCGCAAGGATAGCGCGGCGCGGCGCGAGGCGCTCAACGAGGCCGATATCGCGATCCTCTGCCTGCCCGACGACGCCGCCCGCGAGGCAGTCGAGCTGATCGACAGTACCAGCGCCACGCGGGTTATCGACGCCTCCAGCGCGCACCGCACTGCGGAAGGCTGGTGCTACGGCCTGCCCGAGCTGGTCGGACGCGAACGCGTTTCCGAGGCGCGCCGGGTGAGCAATCCGGGCTGCTATCCCACCGGCTTCCTCGCCCTGGTAGCGCCATTGGTACGCGAAGGGCTGCTGCCCGCCGACTGGCCCTATACCGTCAATGCGGTGAGCGGGTATTCGGGAGGCGGAAAAGCCCTGATCGAGCGTTTCGAAACCGCCGGGGCACCCGCCTTCATGGCTTACGGCTATGGCATGGCGCACAAGCACCTGCCCGAAATGAAAGCCCACGCGGGACTTGCGCATCCGGTACTGTTCGCACCGTCGGTCGCGTCGACCTATCGCGGCATGATCGTGGAAGTCCCGCTGCATCTCGGAGCGATGGCCGACAATCCGCACGCCGACAGCCTGCGTGACTCGCTCAGTCGGTTTTACGAAAGCTCGGCCGTCTTTACGGTCCACGACAAGGCACCGGTCGCGGAACTCCTGCTCGGCAATGATGCACCCGCGTCGGACGCGCTCGAACTGTTCGTGTTCGGCAATGATGACGGATCGCACGCGCGGCTCGTCGCCCGGCTCGACAACCTCGGTAAAGGCGCCAGCGGCGCCGCCGTGCAGAATCTCAACCTGATGTGCGGCCTGCCCGAAACGGCAGGGCTGCGCCTGACACTTGCCTAAAAAACAGGCACCGCCTGTCTGTGCTTCGGGCACCGACAGCCACTTCCACCGCCCCGATTCACGCAAATACGCGTTTCGCACGTTTGGCACGGTTCTTGGAACACGTGCGGACGCGGCGCGTAAACCTCGTGAGCTACGGGCCAAAGAATTCTCGGGGGACACCACCAGGTGAAAAAGATCGAAGCGATCATCAAGCCGTTCAAGCTGGACGAGGTGAAGGAGGCGCTGCACGAAATCGGCGTGTCCGGCATCACCGTGACCGAAGCGAAGGGCTTCGGCCGGCAGAAGGGCCACACCGAACTCTACCGCGGGGCAGAATATGTCGTCGACTTCCTGCCCAAGGTAAAACTCGAAGTCGTGGTGCCCGCCGGCATCGCCGACCGCACGGTCGAAGCCATCGCCGCCGCCGCCCAGACGGGCCGGATCGGCGACGGCAAGATCTTCATCTCGTCGATCGAGGGTGCCTTGCGCATCCGCACCGGCGAGAAAGACGACGACGCGATCTGAAAAAACGGGGGCGCCAGTCCCGCATCAACCCAATCCTGTTCAATCGGAGGCAATACCAATGGCAAGTGCAAGCGACGTCCTGAAACAGATCAAGGACGAAGGCATCGAATGGGTCGATCTGCGCTTCACCGACCCCAAGGGCAAATGGCAGCACCTGACCATGGTCGCGGGCGTTCTGGGCGAAGACGAACTCGAAGACGGTCTGATGTTCGACGGTTCGTCGATCGCCGGCTGGAAGGTCATCAACGAAAGTGACATGATCCTGAAGCCCGACCTCGATCGCGTCTATACCGACCCCTTCAGCGCCGAACCGATGATGATCGTCTTCTGCGACATCGTCGAACCTTCGACCGGCGAGCTGTACGCACGCGACCCGCGGTCGACCGCCAAGCGCGCCGAAGCCTTCGTCAAGAGCACCGGCCTGGGCGACACGATCTACGTCGGCATGGAAGCCGAATTCTTCATGTTCGACGATGTCCGGTTCGAGGATGGCTATGCCGGTTCGGGCTATGCCATCGACGACATCGAGCTGCCGACCAACACCGGCAAGGAATATGAGAGCGGCAATCTGGCGCACCGTCCGCGCGCCAAGGGCGGGTATTTCCCCGTGGCCCCGGTCGACAGCGCAGTCGATATCCGCGGCGAAATGGTCTCGACCATGATCGAGATGGGCCTGCCCTGCGACAAGCATCACCACGAAGTCGCCGCCGCTCAGCACGAGCTGGGGGTGACCTTCGGAACGCTCGTCGAAACCGCCGACAATTTGCAGATCTACAAGTATGTCGTGCAGCAGGTCGCCCATATCTACGGCAAGACCGCGACCTTCATGCCCAAGCCGATCAAGGACGACAACGGGTCCGGCATGCACACGCACATGTCGATCTGGGACGGCGGCAAGCCGACCTTCGCGGGCAACCAGTATGGTGGCCTCAGCGAAAACTGCCTGTACTACATCGGCGGTGTCATCAAGCACGCCAAGGCGCTGAACGCCTTCACCAACCCGACCACCAACAGCTACAAGCGGCTGGTACCGGGCTTCGAGGCGCCCGTGCTGCTCGCCTATTCGGCGCGCAACCGTTCGGCCGCCTGCCGCATCCCCTATGGTGCGGGCGACAAGGCCAAGCGCGTGGAATTCCGCTTCCCCGATGCGATGGCCAACCCCTACCTCGCCTATTCGGCACTGCTCATGGCCGGACTCGACGGGATCCAGAACAAGATCCATCCGGGCGAAGCCATGGACAAGAACCTCTACGATCTGCCGCCCGCCGAACTGGCGGACGTGCCCACGGTCTGCGGCAGCCTGCGCGAAGCGCTCGAAGCGCTCGAGGCGGACCATGAATTCCTGCTCAAGGGCGATGTCTTCACCAAGGACCAGATCGACGCGTATTGCGAATTGAAGTGGGACGAAGTCCTGCGCGTGGAAACGACGCCCTGCCCCGCAGAATTCGACATGTACTACAGTGCCTGACGCCTAATCGGCGTTAGATAGCAAATGGATAGAAGAGGGGCGGCCGGAGCGATCCGGCCGCCCTTTCTTCATGCGCAATCAAAAGGTGGGTCCTTCGCGCAACACAGGCATACAAAATGGTTCAACCGAGGACGTTACCGGTCTTTCCTTTTCGTCCAACTGGGGTCAAACGTAACCATATGCGCGACTTGGGGCGCGCCACTATGCGAAATATTCCTGGAGGGACCTTCGTCATGAAATCCACGTTCAATCGTAACGGCAGCCGCCTGTTGGCCGGCGCCGCCACCATTGCCTTGTCGACCGTCGCGCTGAGCACCCCCGCTCACGCCATCGTACCGAACGACAACTATACTCCCGACGACATCGTCGATACCGACGAAGAGTTCAGCGGCGTCGGCATGTTCTTCCGCAACGACGGCTTCGTTTGCACCGGGACGCTTATCAATCCGCGTACCGTGCTGTTCGCTGCTCACTGCGTGAACGATCGTCCGGAAACCGATTACGACACGACGGTTCGCTCGGCTTTCTCCTTTAATGTCGATGCCCTCCCCGGCTTCCGCGACTGGATTGGCAATGGCTTCGCCAGCAATCCCGACCTTGCGGTCTTCGACGTCAATCGCATCTACTACGATGCGCGGTCGCTGCAGCGCCCCGAAGCAGTCGGCTTCCTCGAGGCTGATATTGCCGTCGCCAGCCTGTCCGATCCAGCCGCGAACCTGCCGACCTGGTCGCTGCTGTTCTCGCCGCTGCCGACGCCCGAGGCAATCGACGATGCGGACGGGACCGGGTATCACGTGAACATCACCGGCTACGGCGCGACCGGCTCGGGTTCCACCGGTTCGAACCTGGGGATCGATTGGCGACGCAAGTCGGCCGAGAACATGATCGGTGCGCTCACCTCATTCGATTCACGCAACACGTTCCTGTTTGGCGGTCCTGCCGACCTGCCGCAGAACCTCTATCGTCTCGACTTTGACGATCCGAACAAGACCAATCCGTTCGATTTCAACCTTTACAAGGATGAAGCGCGCGAGCGCGAAGGCACCACCGCTGGCGGCGATTCGGGTGGTCCGCTGATTCTCGACGCGGCCAACAATACGCTGAGCGACGAAGACCTCGTCATCGGTGTTCTTTCTGGTGGTTCGCGTTTCTTCGGACCGCAGGTCTTCTCCAGCTATGGCACCGAGAGCTTTTACCAGCCGCTGTATCTGTTTTGGGATTACATCGTTGCCACCAATCCCTACCGCTACGTCACGGCGAAGGATGGCGACGGCAACTGGGAAGACGCCTCGCACTGGGAAACCACGCTGGATCCCGTCTATCGCGTCATCAACGAAGATGGCGAGGTCGTTAACGGCCTGCCTACCTCGCCTGGGGCTGGCATCACCGGCGACTCGCCCGAGTGGGGCGAAGTCTGCTTCGACCCGCAAGGCGACGGTCCGGGTGAAGGCTGCCAGGATCTGGCGACCGGTGAAGATACGCCCCCGGTCCGCAACTCCGATGGTTCCATCTCGTCGGGCATCGGCCAAGCCGATGCCGACATGCTCGATGCACTCGGTGGTGGTGGCGCAAAGGGTGCCAATCCCGATGCCGTCGATGCTTCGGCGGTCGGCCGCGGCGGCCTGATCAATGCCAACGAGGCGCAGAACCAGGGCCCCGAGTTCGCCGAAAACGCCCCCCACGCGAGCGACGGCGGCACGCCCGAATTCTCGGACGCCGCGCTTCCCGACCCGACGCTGGACAACGGCCTGCCAGGTGCGACCGGCTTCGTACCCGACAACATCGATCCGGTGGTCAGCAGCGACGCCGACGTCAATGTCGACCCGCGCTATTTCGATGTGACGCTGGCTAATGCCGGCACGACCACGCTGAGCAGCGATGTGACGATCGACCGTCTGACGGTCCGCAGTTCTGCCGGCCTGAACATCACCGCGGACGGCAGCCTGACTGCACTGATCGACATCAGCCAGTTTGGCGGCACCATCACTGTCGATGGCGCACTGAACTCGGTCGGTGACTACACCATCTTCGGCGGCGCCCTGCAGGGCGGCGGAACGGTTACCGCGCCGTTCGTCACCAATGTCATGGGAGCCATCTCGCCCGGCACGGTCGGCGGGATCGATACGCTGACCATCGATGGTTCGGCCGTACTTTCGTCGGGCTCGACCCTGATGATCGATGTTGGGCCGGACAACACGTCCGACCTGCTTGCAATCACCGGCGAAGCGTCGCTTGGCGGCGTCGTGGCCGTGGGTGCAGGTGTCCTGGAACCGGGTGTCGGCCTGGGGCAGGAGTTCACCATCCTGACCGCCGATGGCGGACTGACGGGCACCTTCAACGCCGGTGATCTTTCCGCGATCCTGTACCAGAACTTCACCTACACCGACACTGCGGTGCTGATGGAAATCCTGGCTCGCAGCTATGGGTCGGTGGTCGATCGGAACGATGCCGTCCAGCGCGGCTATGCGCAGCTGCTCGATCAGAACCGCGGCAATGCGGCTCTGGCAGCGCTGTACAACGTGCTCGATTTCGCCGACCAGTCGGCGATCCAGAGCGCCTTCGAAAGCTGGGCACCGACGACTGAGACGGCCGCGCTGCAAATGGTCGCGCAGTCCTACAACCAGGTCCAGTCGTTCAACGCTTCTCGGCTGCGGGAATCGACGCTGGCGAGTTCGGGCGGCACCATCGCGACGCTGGGCAACCCGATCCGTACGGCCGGGCTCAGCGTCTCGCGGGGAAGTCAGCCGATCTCGGCAGTGGCTATGGGTCTCGACCAGGCCGACGAACCGACGCGTGTGCGTGAAAGCGGGCTTCGCGAAGATGTCGCCATCTATCTCGCGGGTGGCCTGATGCAGGGCAGCGGCGCGGCCATGCCCGGAACCGGAGGTGACACCGACGTCGATGGCTATTTCTTCGGCGGCGGTATCGAGTACTTCCCCGGCGAGAACTCGATGATCGGCATCTCGGCGCAGTATTCCGATCTCGATTCCGAAGTTTCGCTTGGTAATGAGACCGAGTCGACGACCCTCGCCCTGTCGCTCTACGGCAGCGTGAAGACCGTCGACGGCTTCGTGGTCGATGGCCAGCTGACGGTTACCGATGTCGATCTGGACACGACGCGCACCATCGCCTTCGGCGGCGGTACGCAGACGCTTACCAGCGACAGCGGCGATGGCGGCCTCGGCGCGGCGCTGGGGATTTCCTACGACATCGAGGGCGCGTTCGGCACGATCTCGCCCGGTATCGAAGTGCGCTATGTCGACCATTCGCTCGACGTGATCGAGGAAACCGGCGGCCCGCTTGCACTGCGCATCGACCGCGAGGACTTCGAAAGCCTCCAGGGCCGGATCGGTTTCGACTACCAGAAGGTCACCACCGGTCTCCAGCTCGATGCCAATGTCGACTTCGTGCATGAATACGAAGACGGACCGTTCGCCGTTTCGGCACAGTTCGCCAACGGCACCGGCCCCGGGGTGCTTTTCCCGGTAAACAGCCAGGACAAGTTCTGGGCCGAAGCGGGCATTTCCGCCAAGTTCAACAGCGGTCCCGCGCAGTTCGGTATCGGTGTGGACACGACGATCGCCCGCGACAATGCCAACGCGCAGACCTATCGCGCTTCGGCAACGTTCAAGTTCTGAGCCAATCCGTACCGGACCTTAGGGTTCGGCAAGAAAGGGCCGTCCGGGCAACCGGGCGGCCTTTTCGATGCGCGAAAGCATTTTCCTACTCTGCCGGTTGGTGCCTAGCAAAGCGGCCTCGTTTCCCCGGGAGGCCACACTATGAACCGCAAACCGCTCTTCGATACGATCCGCAAAATTTTGGGCCGCGGGTTCCGCCAGTCCGAGGTCGACCGGCTTGACGCGGCAATCGACGCTGTCAGCGCCGCAACCTCACCCTCGGGTGAATTGTTCCAAGGGCGCGGCGTCAGCGAGCGCGGGCTGCGGCTGATCCGCGATTTCGAAGGCTGCGCGCGAATCCGGCAGGATGGCCTGGTCGAGGCCTATCCCGACCCGGGCACCGGAGCCGATCCATGGACGATTGGCTGGGGCGCTACCGGGCCAGGCATCGGTCCCGGAACGGTCTGGACGCAGGAGCAATGCGACAACCGGCTGGAGGAGGATGTCGCCCGTCACGCGCGCGATGTCGCAACCGCGCTGGGCGATGCGCAAACGACGCAGGCGCAATTCGATGCCCTCGTCAGCTTTCATTACAACACGGGCGCGATTGCCCGTTCGACTTTGCTGCGCCTTCACCGGGCAGGGAAATATGGTGAAGCCGCTGCCGAATTTGCGCGGTGGAATCGCGCCGGCGGCCGCATCCTCATGGGTCTGGTCCGCCGCCGCAAGGCCGAGGCTGCGCTCTACCGCTCGCAGTGAACGCCGCAGAACTCCTCCCATTCCACTCGTCGAACGGCATGGAACCGTAGGGCCCGCGCCGCCGTTGCAGGGACGAAGGAGTATTCTTAATGCGTAGGGTGGTCGCAGCCGCGGCAGTCATGGCGCTCGTATCGATCGGCGCACGCGCCGCACCGGCTACGAATGCCGCCAATGGGTCCGAAATGGCCGCTTTTGCCGGCGAAGCGGTATCGGGGGCGGAATGCTTGCCCGGATCTGCGGTGGGCAATGCTGCGTGCCTGCAAACCGATCGCACCGCCCGGATGGAACAGTGGCTCGACGGCTATCGCACAAGGGCAGGCCTTCTCGGCGGCGCCCTTGCCCTAGGCAAGACTTGGCCCGAACGGATCGAGAGTGCGGCCGCTCCGGCCTATTATGTCGACTATTTCGATCTCGGTTCCGCAGCGTCCTATCGCTTTGCCGAAAATGTTCTCTACCGGGTAGATCCGGAAGACGCTTCGATCACCGGAGTGGCCGCGCTGCTGACAGGTGACGAATTCGTCATCGGGCAGGAAATGCCCGCGGGCTACGACGTCTACAACGTCCCCTATTCCTATCGCACGCGTTACCAGGATACGCCCACGGTCTGGTACCGCTATGTAGATGGCTATGTGTACCGGGTCGATCCGCGGACCCGGCGGGTCACCGCAGCGATCGATCTCTTGGTATGACACCCCCCTCGTCCCTCGCCCGGCGCGCAGGGCATGCCGTGCTGCCGTTGTTTGCGTTGGCGCTGCTATCCTCCTGCGGCAGCGAACCTCAGCCCGACGACAACGATCCCGTCCTTACCGAGGATGCCGGCGCGCTTACGGTCGCTGCTGCACTTGGCTCCGACCCGGATCTCAGCGCGGCGCAGGACGCCATCGAGAAATCGCAGCTCACTACCGTGCTCGACGGCCCGGCCAGCTACACGCTTCTCGCCCCGACCAACGCAGCGTTCGAAGCGGTGAACGATCGCGCCATGCCATTGCTCGAACCGGAGCACCGTCCCGTCCTGATCGCGATCCTGCGCAACCACCTCCTGCCGGGGCACCTCACACCCGAAGCCATCGACGCCGCGATCGACCGCGAAGGCGGGCCCGTCGCGATGACGACGCTCGGCCGAACGCTGGTCTATTTTTCGAGATCGGAAGGGAAGCTGTATGTTTCGTTAGGGGACACCCGCGCCGCGCTGGTCGATAGCGCCACCGCGGTGAACAACGGGGTCGTCATTCCGATCGACACGATCCTGGCACCCGATCCGCGCAACGCCGCGGATCAGTAGTCGCGGCTGATTTCAGCCACCAGGCTTTCGCGTCCGACAGTGGACACCGCAGCAAGCAGAGACAGCCAGCTCGTCACCCGGAATTCCAGCTCGGTCGCGCTGTATCCGCGGCCATCGGTGATGATTTCGGCGTAGAAGCGCCGTCCGAAATTCTTACCCAAGGCCACACCCGTGCCGCGCCCCAGCGCTGGATCCGCGCTTACGATCCGCAGCCGGTCGAGGCCGATTGCGCTGCGTAGCTGGTTGATCGGGTCGAGCCCGCCGCCGCCGCGCAGGCTGGCAACCGCAGCGCCAAGCTGCAACGCGTCGGTGGCCGACAGGCTGGTGACCGACCCGCCAAACAGCAGTCGGGCCAGCAGTTCTTCCTCGGGCAACGAGGGATTCGAGTTGAAGGCGATTTCCGGCTGGGTCGCGCTGCCCTGTACCGTCGCTTCGACAGTCAGTCCGTCGCGCTCGGTTTCGGCCCGGATGTCGAGCCGCGGGTCGACCGGAAGATTTGCGTCGAATTCGATTTCGCCGCGGGTGAGTTCGAACCGCGTTCCGGCGAAGGTGTAATCGCCGCGCACGACTTCGGCGCTGCCGCCGATCCGCGGGTCATCGGTGGTTCCGCGCAGGATGACATCGGCGGACCATTCGCTGTCGAGGCCCATCCCGTCGACATCGATGCGGCTGGTTGCCCGTGCGTCGATCAGATAACGCCAGGGGCGCGACGGGGCTGCCTGCGGGCCCCGGTTGGCCGGGGCATTGATCTCGCGCGTGGCGATTTGCGGAATTCGCAGATCATCCGATGCAGTTCCCAGCGTCCAGCTGGCGCGGTTGACGCGTACGCGGCCCGCAATGGTGCCGCCAAGGCCGTTGGATACGATGCGCAAGGGTCCGGTGACCGTGGCACTCAAGCCGCCCGTATCAAGCAATTGGGCATTATCGGCTGCGATGCGCAGATCGATCGTCGGGCCGCGAATCTCGAGTATGCGGCCTTCCACCGCCTCGCCGAGGGTCCGCAGGTCGACGATCCCGCTTCCCGTCACGCTTCCGCCATTGACCGGGGTGCCGGCAAACCGCGTCAGTTGCAGCCGCGAACCGCGGAACTGTCCGCGCAGCGCAATATCGCGGATATTGGTACCCGACAGAGAACTGCGCAGCTGGAGCGCTTCGCCGGAAATCGAGCCGCGCACGGTCGGGTCGCGCAGGCTTCCGCTGGCATCGGCGGCGATCGCGATCGGACCGGTGATATCGAACGTATCGAGCGCGGCCAGCCGCCACAGGCTTTCTGCCGCCCCGCGGTAGCGCAATTGCGCGAACAGGCTGCCTTCGCGCAGCCGGTCGAGCAGCATGCCCTGAGCGGGCAAACCCGTGATCCGGGCCTGGATCCGGCCACGCTGGATATCCGCATTCGCTAGCTGGGCCCGCGCGGCAAGTTCGGTATCGGTCAGCTGCGCTACCAGTGCGACATCGACGGGCCGCGAGGTCAGCACCAGGCCCGAGCGGGTCAATTGCTCGATCTTCACCTTGGCTTCGCCCGATGGCAGGCCATTGGCACCGGCGCGGTAATCGACCGTACCCGAAACCGTCCCGCCCAGCCCCGTATCGGGGCGCACCACATCGATCAGCGACAATGGCATGCGCGCCAGCTTGAAATCGAAATCGAGATTGCCGCCGCCGAAGCTGCCGGCAGCGACCATCGCGCCGTCGCCATAGGACAGCTGTGTCGGTGCCAGTTGCCAGCCACCATTGTCGAGGCTGGTCAGCACGGCGCGGCGCGGCATCGATATCGACCGCCCGGCGAATTCCCCCTGCGCTGCGACTGCGATCCGTTCGGGGCGGATCGCCGCGTTGAGGTCGAGTACGAAGCGCCCGCTTCTCCGCCCGGAAAGCGAGGCATCGACCCGTCCCACCCCATTGTCCAGTTCGCCCTCGGCGGCCAGGCGCCCGATAAACAGGGTGCCATAGGACAGGCCTGCCGCCGTGGCCGAACCGGTGAAGGTGGTCCGTCCCTCGGCCAGCAATCCGCTTGCTTCGACATCGGCGCGCGCGACACGCAGGACGGTGTCCCCGCCGAACCGGGCGTTGCGTGCCTGCAGATCGACATCGACGCCCTGCCCCGCGCCGCGCGGCGCGAGCGCTACTGTGCCATCGAGGCCGCCGCCTGCCAGAGCGATCGTGCCATCGACGCCGCCATCGATCAGGGTCAGCGCGCCAGTCAACTGCGTATCTGACAGCTGCATGGTTTCGATGGAGATCCGCGTGGGGCCGTCTTCCGGGGCGACCAGTGCCAACTGGCCGGCGAAGGGCCCCAGCACCGATTCGCCATCGGT
The DNA here is from genome assembly GCF_009828015.1 of Qipengyuania citrea. Classification (GTDB taxonomy): domain Bacteria; phylum Pseudomonadota; class Alphaproteobacteria; order Sphingomonadales; family Sphingomonadaceae; genus Qipengyuania; species Qipengyuania citrea. The sequence continues at coordinate 44,700 of NZ_WTYG01000001.1, forward strand.
GTCGATCGCAAATCCATCCTCGGTAGGCGCTATGGCCAGGCGAACATTCTCGAGCCCCGTCACCGGCTGGGCGAACACCAGCGCGGCGCTGGGCCCGGCATCGGTGACGCTCGCCTCGACCGTGAAGGGACCGTAATCGACATGCCTGCCGCTGCCCGCGACCTGCGTGGTGCCCGCCCGGATGCTGCCATCGACCGAGAGAGCGAGCTTGTTCGAGTTGACGCGCAGGCGATTGAAATCGAGCGGTGCGTTTCCGCCCACCGCAACTCCGCCGCGTACACGGATCGGCGTGCCGGCAAGATTGGCCAGGGTGGCGTTGGTGACCGGTGCGATACGCGCGTCGAGCTCGGCCGAAAGACGCCAGGGGGCGCCCGGGGCAAGCGCGAAATCGATCACGGCCGTGCCGCCCGCGGTCCCGATATCGTCCAGCGCCAGTCCCTGCGCGCGCACTGGCCCGCGGATCCGGTAGCTTCCACGGGCGAGATCGCCACGCAGCGCGAGGTTGGCTGCGGCGCTGGGGAAGGACAGCCGCAAATCGTCCGCCAGCAATGTCGAACCCGTCAGTACCAAGGTGCCGCGGCCGGTGCCGTCGACAAGTCTTGGATCGACCATCGCATTGCCGCTGGCAATCCGGGCGACAGTCAGGTTCAGCGGCAGGGTCCAGCGCGTGCCATCGTAGCGCGCGGTGCCTTGCTGCTTCAGGCGGGTGAGCACGGTTCCGCCGATGTCCAGTTCGCCTACGCGCGCCTCATGAGCAATGGCGAGATCGTCGAACGATCCGTCGAGCGTGGCGGTCAGCCGCGTATCGCGCAGCGCAATACCATCGCCCAGCACCGCCGGATCGCGCAACCGCACCACCATTTCGAGGTCGTCTGCCCGATTGTCGGCCAGATCGACCAGCCCTTCGGCCGAAAGGCTGACTTTGCGGCCAGCCACTATGGCCGTCCCGTCGAACACCCGGTTGTCGATGGCGATATCGCCCTTGAGCGCCACCTTGTCGCCAAGTGCTTCAGCTGGCAGGCCGGTCAGGAATACGGTAGGGTCGACCGTTCCCAGTAAGCCGAACCGGCCAGCGCGGTTGGTCAGTTGCAGGGCGGCGACCCGTTCGTCTTCGCTGCGGACGAGCAATGCGCCGTCCCATTGAGTCCAGGTGCCAGCGCCGCGCACGCGCATGTCGAGCGGGGCATCGAGCCCGGCGAGCGCGGCAATCGGGCCGTCGGCCGCGGCGGAGGCATCCAGCGCAAGATCGAAATCGTCGCCATCGGGTTCGGCGTCGACCAACAGCGCCACCCGGTCACGCGCGCCCAAACGCCCGTCAAGATCGAGCAACAGCCTGCGGTCATCGACCTCCGCGCTCCCGGTGATGTTGACCCGCTGCGCGTTTTCTCCGGCGATGCCGCCGGCCAGCGTGAGATCGTCGATCACCAGTTCCTCGACCGAAATGTCGAAGCCCGGTAATATCGGCCCCTCCTCCTCGCTCGGCAGAAACTCGGGCAGGCGCGACAATTGTCCCCTGCGCGCCGCGAAGCTGTCGATCTCGAGCCGGTTGGACAGCCATGCACCCGGGTTCCAGTCCACTTCCGCGCGGGGAATCGTCAGGAACACGCCCTGCGGATCGGAGACACGAACATCGTGCAACACTGCCGCGCCGTAGAGATTGCCCTCGATCCGGCCGATCTGGATGTTGAGCCCGTTGGGGAAGGTGCGTTCGGCAATCCGATTGGCGAGGAAACGCTCGCCAATCGGTGTGTTCAACAGCGCCAGCGCACCGACCACCAGCAGCACGAGGCCCGCGGCCAGGCCCAGCAGCCATTTGCGGCCCCCGCGCCCGGATGCGCTGCGGCTCGAAACCGATGCCTCGGGGGCGGTCGCGCTGTCTTCGGGCATCAGAAAGCCTGCCCCAGCGAGATGTAGACCGCGACCGGGGAATCTTCGGGTTCGGGGTTGAGCGGCACGCCTACATCAACGCGGATCGGGCCGAAGCCGGTCGCATAGCGCAGGCCCACACCGGCCCCCATCTTGATCTCGTCGAAATCGGGCGTGGTCGATGTCGACACGCTGCCCAGGTCGAAGAACGGCACGACCGATACCGCCCCGTCGAAGAAGCCGGTCCCGATGCGCGCTTCGAGCGAGGCTTCGACGAGGCTGCGCCCGCCGATCGGTTCCATGAACTGGTTCTTCGGACCGATCGACTGGTAGCCATAGCCGCGCACCGATCCGCCGCCACCCGCATAAAGCCGCCGCGAAGGCGCGATGCCGACGAGATTGGCGCCCTGAATGCTGGCGAAAGCCGCGCGCGCCGCGATCACCGTGCGTTCGCCCACCGACTGGTAATAGGCCGCATCGACGCGGTTCCGCAGGTAATAGTACTGCTCGCCCTCGGTGCGCGAGGTTTCGGGGGCAAGGAACCCGGTGACGCGGAAACCGCGGGTCGGATCAAGCAGCGAGTCGCTGGTGTCGATCGTCGCACGGCCGAACAGCGAAGCAATGAAATAGGTCTGGCGCGGGCGGGCCACCCCATCGACGATGCGATTGCGCTCGTCGGTGGCGAGGATCTCGCCGCCCAGCGCCCAGGCCAGCGGCTTCTGGAACAGCAATGTCGAGGTGCGTTCATACGTGCCCGTCAGCGCAACCGTGCGCGCATCATAGGCGCTGGTGTCGATGCTCGAGGCATAGGCATCGACGGTGAGCACCTTGTCGCGGCCGCCGAAATTGTTCTTGCGGAAGGTGACACCCGCCAATTGTTCGCGCGTGCCGAGGATGCCGCGCAGCCGCAACGCGCCTTCGGGCGGGAAGAGGTTGCGATGCTCCCAGCTCGCCTGGATGCGAACGCCTTCTTCCGAACCGTAACCGATCGCCCCGGCGATCGTGCGCAGCTCGGCGCGTTCCATGCTCACGTCCATGGCCACCACGCCCGGCTCGTCGCCCTGAGGGGCCTCGATTTCGCGGGCTTCGACGCTGGCGCTGGAGACCAGCCCCGTCGCGGTTATCGCGCGGCGCAGGTCGAACTCGAGGCTGCGCTGGTAGACATCGCCCGGTTCGAAACGGGCGATACGCTCGAGATGGCGGCTTGAAAGAAACGCCTCGTCGTCGCTTACGACGCCGCCAAAGACATATTTGCCATTCGGGCGCACCGGCATCGTCAGATCGCCCTCGACCCGATCGTGATCGATGAGCAATTCGGGTTCGTCGATTTCGGCGAAGGCATAGCCGGTTTCGCCCAGCGCACGGTCGAGGTCGAACTGTTCGGCCAGGATCGTGTCGGACTGCAAATATTCGCCCGGCTGGATGTCGAAGGAATCGCGCAGCTCTGCCGCATCGGTCGCCGTGTCGAGCTCGCCCAGGTCTATCGCGCCATAGGTATAGCGCGGCCCGGGAATGACATCGAAACGGACGCGGGGATTCTGGTCGGCGCTATCCTCGCCGGCGTCACGCGTGGCGATCGTGCGGACGATTTCGCCATCGTAATAGCCATAGACCCGCAGCAGCGTCGCCAGCAGTTCCTCGTCCTCGCGCGCGCGCGCCGCCAGCTGGGCGACGTTCTCATCGCCATTGTCGAGTTCTTCGATCGTCGAGAGCGCTTCGAACCGGTCGACGAAGTCGCCGCGCTCGGTGAAAGGCGGCTCCTTCTGCGGAAAGCCGAGCACCAGCGAATCGGACAGCGTCTCGATTTCCGCGTCTTCGAAAGCGATTTGCGGCGCATCCTCGAGCAGGTCCGCAAACTGGATATCGCCTTCCGGTTCGAGCGGCTCGAGCGGTTCGATCTCAACATCGTCGGGCCATGCGACGGGCATGGCGGGCAGATCGGCGATCGGCGTTTCGGCGGCCAGCACGGGTTCGGCGCTGGTCACACCTTCGTCGGTGCCCTGTTGCGCCCAGGCTTCGGGATTGTCGACCGCGCTGTCGGGGATCAGGTCCTCAAGAGACGCCGGCGCGGATGTGTCCTGCGCAACTGCTGGCTGCGCACCCGCAAACGCCGCGAGGGCAAGACAGGTCGCAAGCGCGCCGCGCGCGACCTCAGTCGTCGACCTTATACTCTGCAGCAAGCCCGTCTTTCGCAGGGAGCGGATCGTCGCGGCGCTTGGCTCGCGGCGCGGTTGCAGCGGCGATAAGCTGCTTCTGTTCCGCATCGGGCATGCGCTCCCACCCACCGCGGGTGAGCCGTTCGAGCGGCCGGTAGCGGACCTTGTACTGCATTCGCTCGGCCCCTTCGACCCAATAGCCGAGGTAGACGAAAGGCAGCCCATTGTCGGCCGCACGGCGAATGTGGTCGAGAATGATGTAGTTCCCAAGACCGGCGCGATCCCCATGTTCAGGGTCATAGAAGCTGTAGATCATCGACAGCCCGTCACCCTGATAGTCAGTTAGGCACGCCCCCACGAGACGCCCCGGTTCGGTGCCGATGCCCGGCTCCCGATATTCAATCACATAGCTGGTAACACTGGTGTGTTCCACCATATCTGCAAAGTCGCTTTCCTCCATCTGCGTCATGCCCCCACCGGGGTGCCGTGCAGCGAGGTACTTCTGCAGCAGTTCGAACTGTTCTGCCGTCGCCCAGGGGCGGCATTCGGTCGCGATCAGATCGTCATTCGCCTTGAGCGTGCGCTTCTGCGACGAGGACGGGCGGAATTCCTTCGCCACGACCCGCACCGATACGCAGGCATGGCAATCGAGGCACGAGGGGCGGTAGGCCACGGTCTGGCTGCGGCGAAACCCGATCCGGCCGAGCGCTTCGTTCAATTCGTCGGCATTGTCGCCGCGCAGTTCGGTGAACACCTTCCGCTCGCTCTTGCCCGGCAGGTACGGACACGGCGCGGGGCTGGTCACGAAAAAGCGGGGGAAGCGTATCGGTGCGGTCACTTTCGGCGACGTCCTTTTGGCGGCGGGGACAATTACCTGCTGCGCCTATCAATGCCAGAGCGGGTCCTTTGTTAAAACCCTCTTTACCATGAAAAGCCACCACCCCTCGCCAAACGGCCCCGTTCTTCCGTCGGGCGGCGTCATCGAGGCCTCGGTTCAGGCCAGTTCGGCCAGTTCGACGACATAGCCCTTGGCGCGCAGGTTTTCGACCAGCCGATCGATCTGGCCGCCATCGCGGGCTTCGCACTCGATCTCGGCGGTCAGGCCCTTGGCCGGAAGCGTGGTAAAGATCCGCTGGTGGTAGATTTCGATGATGTTGACGTCATGCGCGTTGAATTCGCGCATGACCTTGAACAGCGCGCCGGGGCGGTCCTGCAACACCACCTGCAACCGTGCGAGGCGGCCCGAACGCGCCAGGTCACGCAGCAGCACGTTGGCCAGCAGGCGGGTGTCGATATTGCCGCCGCACAGCACCAGTCCCACGGTCTTGCCGGCGAACCTTTCGGGATTGGACAGCACCGCGGCGAGCCCGGCAGCGCCTGCCCCTTCGACCACGGTCTTCTCGATCTGCAACAGCAGCGAGACCGAATGTTCGAGCGTCGATTCCTTGACCAGCAGCACTTCGTCGACCAGCTCAGCAATGATCTGGCGCGTGAATTGGCCCGGGGCCTTCACGGCAATGCCTTCGGCCAGCGTATCGCCCCCGCAGGGGCGCTCGTCCCCGGTCACGGCCGAGTACATCGAAGGGAAAAGTTCAGCCTGCACACCGACCATTTCGATTTCGGGTTTGAGCGCCCGGGCCACGGTGGCCATGCCGCTCATCAGCCCGCCGCCGCCGATCGGCACGACCAGGCAATCGAAATCGTCCTTCTCCTCCAGCATCTCGAGCGCGACGGTGCCCTGCCCTGCCGCGACCTGCGGATCATCGAAGGGATGGACGAAGGTAAGCCCGCGTTCGCGCTCGAGCTCGCGCGCATGAGCATAGGCTTCATCGAAGGTCTCGCCCACCAGCTCGACCTGGCCGCCGACGCTTTCGGTCTGCATCACCTTAACACTCGGCGTGGTCTGCGGCATGACGATGGTCACCGGCACGCCCAGCCGGCGTCCGTGGTAGCTCAGACCCTGCGAGTGGTTGCCCGCCGAAGCCGCGATGACGCCGCGCGCGCGCTGTTCGTCGCTCAGCTGCAGCAGCGCATTCAGTGCGCCGCGTTCCTTGTAGGCGGCAGTGAACTGGTGGTTTTCGAATTTCAGCCAGATATCCGCACCGGCGATGTCCGACAGCGTCTGCGAACGCAGCATCGGTGTACGGACAACCGCACCAGCGATGCGTGCGGCGGCCGCGCGGACATCGGCGAGGGTCAGCTGGTCGGTCGCCTTGGGGGCGTCGGCATGCGCGGAGGATGCTTGGGTCATGGTCTGCGCCCCTACGGCGCGCTGGGGCGCGGCGCAATCGCCGAAAGGGTTTGCCTCTACCAAGCTATGCCTTATCGCTGGGCGCGCTTAACCGAGACGGGACTGCCTGACATGTCATTCAAATTCCTCGTATCCACCCTGGCTCTTGCGCTCGCCACGCCCGCCGCGGCGGACGTGCTGGTCGACAATGTCGAGGGTCTTACGATCGGCGAGGATGGCAAGCTCAAGCGGTTCACCGCGCTGGTGATCGACGACGAGGGCAAGGTCGCGCAGATCCTGACCGCGCGGGACGAAGTGCCGCAGACCGACTTCCGCGAAGACGGCGATGGTGCAGTCATGATCCCCGGGCTGATCGATGCGCACGCGCATGTCATGGGCATCGGCATCGGCGCGCTCACGCTCGACCTGTCCGATACGAATTCGCTCGAGGAAGCGCTCGACAAGATCCGCCGCTTCGCTGCCGAAAACGAGGCCCGGCCCTGGATTCTCGGCCGCGGCTGGAACCAGGAAAAATGGGGCCTCGGCAGGTTCCCCACCGCGGCCGAGCTCGACAGCGCGGTCGCCGATCGTCCGGTGTACCTGCAGCGCGTCGACGGCCACGCCGGCTGGGCCAATACGATGGCAATGGAAGCCGCAGGGATCACCGCGACGACAGAAAGCCCTGCCGGGGGGCGGGTCGAACGCATGCCCGGTTCGCAGGCCCCGTCGGGGGTCTTCGTCGATGCCGCCGAAAGCCTGATGACCCGCGCCATTCCCGCCCCGCGCCCGACCGAGCGCGACCTTGCCTTCGCCAAGGCACAGGAGGTCCTTCACCGCAACGGCATTACCGCCGTGGCCGACATGGGCACGACGATCGAGGATTGGCAGACCTTCCGCCGCGCGGGCGACAAGGATGCTCTGACACTGCGGATCATGGCCTATGCCGCTGGTCCGGACGAGATGGAACTGATCGCCGGCGCCCGTCCCACGCCGTGGCTGTATGACGACAAGCTGCGCATGAACGGGATCAAGATCTACCTCGACGGCGCGCTGGGCAGCCGCGGCGCATGGCTCAAGCAGCCCTATGCGGACGATCCCGGCAACACCGGCCTGCCGCTGACCGGCCCGGCCAAGCTGCGCAACATCCTGGTCCGCGCCGCGCAGGGCAATTTCCAGCCCGCGATCCACGCGATCGGGACTGCCGCCAATGCCGACGCGCTGGCCGCGATCGCCGAGCTGAGCGAAAGCTTCCCCGGCGACCGGCGCTGGCGGATCGAACACGCGCAGATCATCGATCCGGCGGACCTGTCCGGTTTCGGCCAGAACGGCGTCATCGCCTCGATGCAGCCGGTTCACCAGACCAGCGACCGCTCGATGGCCGAAGCGCGGCTGGGGCCGGATCGGCTCGACGGCGCCTATGCCTGGAACAGCATCCTGCAGCTTGGCGGGCGACTGGCCTTCGGCTCGGACGCGCCGGTCGAATCGCCCGATCCCTTCGCCGGCCTCGCCGCAGCGACCACGCGGATGGATGCGAATGGCGAACCGTTCGGCGGCTGGCGACCCGAGGAACGCGTCAATCGCGAACAGGCGCTGGCTGGCTTTACCAGCGCAGCGGCCTATGCCGGGTTCGCCGAAGGCCGGTTCGGCCGGCTGCTGCCCGGTGAACGCGCGGATTTCGTGTTGATCGACCGCGATCCGCTGCTGGCCTCGCCTGCCGAACTGCGGGCTACCAAGGTGCTGGAAACCTGGGTCGGCGGGCGCAAGGTCTACGAAGCGGACTGAGCCTCGTCGGCACCGTCGTTGTCGGTACGGCGGCGCCGATCGGTCAGCCGCATCAGCACCAGCGAACCTTCGAACAGCAGCAGCAGCGGAACCGCGAGCAGCAGTTGCGAACCGGGGTCTGGCGGCGTGATGATCGCTGCGAGCGCCACGATCAGCACGATCACATAGCGCCGGGCGGACACCAGCTGGTCGCGCGTGACGAGACCCGCGCGATGCAGCAACAGCAGCAGCACAGGCAGCAGGAAGCTCATCCCGAAAGCGAGGATGAACTGCATGACCAAGCCGAGGTATTCGTTGGCGGTCGGCAGCGCCTGGATCTCCATCCCGCCCGCGGTTCCCTCGAAGCCGAGAAACCAGCGGAAGGCGGTGGGCATGACGACGTAATACGCCAGCGCCGCACCCATCCCGAACAGGATCGGCGTTGCCAGCAGGAACGGCAGGAAGGCCCGCTTTTCCTTGGCGTAGAGCCCCGGCGCGATAAACGCCCACAACTGGTTGGCGATGATCGGGAAGCTCAGGCAGAAGCCGGCGAACAGGGCGACTTTCAGCTCGACGAAGAAGACCTCGTAGAGCTTGGTGAAGATCAGCTGGCCTTCGCCCACGGGAAAGGCATTCTTGAGCGGCTGGATGAGGAAGCCGAGGATTGGATCGGCGAAGTAGAGGCACACGCCGAAGGCAAGCGCCAGCGCCAGCACGCAGCGCACCAGCCGTCCGCGCAGTTCGATCAGGTGATCGAGCAGCGGGGCCTGGCTTTCGTCGATGTCCTTGATCACTGCCATGTCAGCTATCCTTGCCCGGGGGCGGAGGGTCGAGCGACAGGGTGGGTTCGTCCGAATGTTCGGCCGCCTTGACCGGGGCGGCACGCTTGATCGCGGCTTCCGCCGCGGCATCGGCATCGGGCACCTCGCCTGCCGCAGCCAGCGGTTCCATCGGCTGGTCGGGCAGGAGGTTCTCCGGCGCGCCCCCTTCCGGCGAGGAACCGTCGGGATACTTGGCCATGATTTCCTTGTTCCGCGCGGCCCACTTGTCTTCCATTTCCTCGATCTCGGCCTGGCGGACGACTTCGTCGAGCCCGGCGCGGAAATGGTTGGACATGCGGCGCAGCTTGCCGATCCAGCGGCCCGCGTGGCGCAGCGCCTTGGGCATGTCCTTGGGGCCGATCACGAGGATCGCCACAATGACGATCACCAGCAATTCGCTGGCGCCGATATCGAACATGGCCTGCCTCCGCCCGCTAGCGGATCACTTGGTGTCGGTGGTCTGTTTGACCTGGTCGGGCTTGAGTGATTCGTCGGCGGGCTTGGCTTCATGGCCGAGCTGCTTGGCGGGCGCGTCGTCTTCGTTCATGCCCTGTTTGAAGCTTTTGATGCCCTTGCCGAAATCGCCCATCATTTCGGAAATCCGCCCGCGACCGAACAGGACGAGCACGACGACGGCGATAATGGCGAGCTGCCAGACACTGAGACCCATGGGACCTTCTCTTTCACATTGCTTGGATGCGAATATAGGCGTTGCGCGGGCTTAGCGCCAGTCAGCTCTCTTCGGGATCGTCGCTTCGCTCGGTATCGTCCGCCCCATCCTCGCCTGTGGCCTCTCCCATCAACTCGTCATAGGCATCGTCGACCGGGTCGAGCAGGCCGGTGGCGCGCAATTCCGCGATTCCGGGCAGGTCGCGGCGGCTCGACAGGCCGAAATGCTCGAGGAATTCGGGCGTCGTCGCATAGATCGTCGGCCTACCCGGCACCTCTCGGCGGCCCGCGATCCTGATCCATCCCGCTTCCATCAACACGTCGAGCGTCCCGCCGCTCGTCTGCACCCCGCGGATCGATTCGATTTCCGCACGGCTGACCGGTTCGTGATAGGCAATGATCGCCAGCACTTCGGTAGCCGCGCGGCTCAGCCGCCTGATCTGCTCTTGCTCGCGGCGCAGGAGGTGCGCGAGATCGGGCGCGGTTTCGAAATGCCAGCGTTTGCTTCGCTCGACCAGATGGATGCCGCGCGGTTCGTAATCCTGCGCCACGCTGCGCAGCGCCTGGCGCACGTCGCCGACCGCCGCGTCGCCCAGGAAACCGGCGAGCGCTTCGGCAGTCATCGGCTCTTCCGCTGCAAACAGCGCGGCTTCGACGGCGCGGGCGAGATCGTCCATCAGCCGGTGACCCGCCGCAACCGGAGCGGTCCGAACGTATCGTCCTGCTGCAATTCGGCCTTGCCCAGCCGCGCCAGTTCCAGCGCGGCGACGAAGCTCGAGGCGAGCGCCGACTTGCGCAGGCGGGGCTCCGCGTGCGGGGGCAGGAAATCGCGCAATTCGATCCAGTCGAGCGTCACGCCGAGCATGTTGGATACCCGGTCGAGCGCAGATTCGAGCGTCATCACCGGTCGTTCGCGCACCATGTGGATCGCCGGGGCGGTCCGCGCCTTAACGCGCCCATAGGCCTCGATCAGCGCGAACTGGTCGCAGCGCCAACGCGTCTTGCGTTCGATCTCGAGCCCTTCGGGCGCGCCGCGCAGGAAAACATCGCGGCCGATCCGGTTGCCGCCCATCAGCCGGGCCGCCGCATCGCGCATCGCGCCAAGCCGCTGCAGGCGCAGTTGCAGCCTGAGGGCGAGTTCTTCGGGCCCGGGGGCTTCTTCCTCGTCCTTCGGAAGCAGCATGGCCGATTTGAGATAGGCGAGCCAGGCGGCCATCACGAGATAATCGGCCGCCAGTTCGAGCTTCAGCGCCTCGGCATGGTCGATGTAGTCGAGATATTGGTCGACCAGAGCGAGGATCGAGATCGACCGCAGATCGACCTTCTGCCGCCGCGCGAGGTCGAGCAGCAGGTCGAGCGGACCCTCCCAGCCATCAAGCTCGAGATAAAGCGCGTTCTCATCGACTGCCGCCTCTGCCGCAATGCCGTCCCAATCCTCCTGCGGCGCGGTATCGTCCTCGGGGAACAGCAGGCCGCTGTCGGTCACGCCGCGCGCTTTTCCGCCAGCGCGAGCAATGCATCGCGCTTGGCCAGCAGCTCATCCGTATCGGGGCCATCGGAAGGCGGATGCATCGCCGCATGCACCCTTTCAAGTCGGCGCGCCGACTGGTCGGACATCGTCTTCCCCAAATCGGCGATCGCCTGCTGGTCCTGCATCCTGGCCCAGCAATTGAGCACGATGTCGCATCCCGCCGCGAGTGCACGGCGCGAGCGTTCGGCAATGGTGCCGTCGAGCGCCTGCATGTCGATATCGTCGGTCAGCAACAGCCCGTCGAACCCGATCCGACCACGGATTATGTCCCGTACGACCGTCTCGGAAAGCGTTGCCGGTACCGTGGCATCCCAGGCTTCGAAAACGATATGCGCGCTCATCCCCAGCGGATGCGCAGCGAGCGTGCGGAACGGCTCGATATCCACTTCGAGTTCGGCATCGCTGGCGGCGACATGCGGCAGCTCCTTGTGCGAATCGCAAGTGGCGCGGCCATGGCCCGGCATATGCTTGAGACAGCCAACGACCCCCGCCCGGCCCAGCCCGTCGAGCACCGCCCGGCCGAGCGCGGCGACCTGCAACGGGTCGCTGCCCAGCGCACGATCCCCGATGACATCGTCGGTTTCGGGGCGCCGGACATCGAATGGCGCATGGAAATCGACGGTGACCCCCATGGTGGCCAGTTCGCGGCCCATGGCTTCGGCATTGGCGCGGGCGGCCTCGATCGCCGAAGCGGGGGCGACGTCCCACAGGGCAGCGAATGCGTCACCCGCGGGATAGGCCTGCCACACGGGCGGTTTCATCCGGGCGACCCGTCCGCCTTCCTGATCGATCGATATGACCAGCCGATCGCGTCCGTGGATCGCGCGCAGTTCGTCGGTCAGCGCGCGCAGCTGGTCCTTGCTCTCGCAATTGCGCGCAAAGAGGATGTAGCCCGCCGGGTCGGCGTCCTTGAAGAAGGCGCGCTCGTCGGCGCCCAGTGCGGTCCCGGCGATGCCGAAAATGGCGGGTGTCATCGGCTGAAAATGCGCCGCGGCGCGCGTTCCCGCAAGTTCGCGGCGCGCAGCAGGTGTGGATACCGGATGCGAGGCCGCTCTATTTGACGAAGCAGGCGAGGCCGTCGGCCTTCAGCGCCGCACAGAGCCGATTGGCGGAGGCCCGGTCGCCCGCGAGCGCCTGCAGGCGGTAGACCTGTCCGATATCGACCTGTGCCTCGACCACCCGGTGGCGGACGCCGTTGAGCGCTTCGGTCTGCCGCATCAGGTTGGACCATGCGGCCTCGGCATCTTCGCGCCGCGGATAAGCACCGACCTGGACCGCCGTACCCGAAGGCGTGGCCGGCGCCGCAGCATTGCCCGCGTCCGAACCATCGCTGGCGTCAGCCGCGGCGGCCGGGGTCGTGGTCGGTTCGGCCAGCCGGCCTTCACGCGTCTGCCCCTCACCCACGGCGAAACTGGTATCGCCCGTGCCGGCAAAGGTCTTGCCTCCCGGGTCTTCGGGCTTGCTCTTGTAGGGCTCGTCCGGGGCGGCGATCACGCTGCCATCGGCTTCGGGCTCGTCGGACGTCTGGTTGGCCACGAACCAGATCGCCCCGACCACAAGGGCCAGCACGATCAGCGCCAGTACGCCCAGCAGGATCAACCGCGAGGTGTCGAAACCCGCGGCCTGCTCCTCGTCCTCGCCCGCCTCGAGCCAGGGAAGGCTCTCGTCATCGGCGAGGTCGAGCTGGTCCTCGTTCTCCCACTCGCCGCCACTGCCGTAAGCGCTCGCCCCCGTCATGCTCACATCTCCTCCACTGCCTCGACCCCAAGAATGGCGAGCCCGTTGCGGATCACCTGCGCGACCTGCGATGCCAGGAACAGCCGCGCCGCCGTAAGCTCGGGGTCGCTTTCCTGGATGATCCGCATTGCGGGATCATCGTTACCCGCGTTCCAGAAACTGTGGAAGGCAGCGGCGAGGTCGCCGAGGAAGAAAGCGATCCGGTGCGGTTCGCGCGCCTTGGCGGCCGCTTCGACCACGCGCGGGAACTGGGCCGCCTCGCGGATCAGCGCCAGCTCGTCCGCGCCCAGGCGGTCGAGATTGTCGCTGCCGGGCTTAACGCCCGCCTTGCGCAGCGTGGAATGGATGCGCGCATGGGCATACTGGAGATAGAAGACCGGGTTGTCCTTCGATGCTTCGACCACCTTGGCGAAGTCGAATTCCATCTGCGCATCGGGTTTGCGCGTGAGCATGGTAAAGCGCACGACGTCCTTGCCGACCTCTTCGACGACCTCGGCCAAGGTCACGAAGGTGCCCGAACGCTTGGACATCTTAACCGGTTCGCCGTCGCGCAGCAGCTTGACCATCTGCACCAGCTTGACGTCGAAGGGCACATCGCGCCCGGCACCCTTGGTCAGCGCGGCGACCGCGGCCCTGATCCGCTTGACCGTACCGGCATGGTCCGCACCCCAGATGTCGATCAGCGCATCGGCATTCTCGGCCTTCTGGAAGTGGTAGGCGAGATCGGCACCGAAATAAGTCCACGCCCCGTTAGACTTCTTGATCGGACGGTCCTGGTCGTCGCCGAATTCGGTCGACCGGAACAGCGGCAGTTCGACCGGCTCCCAGTCCTCGGGCGGTGCCTTGCCCTTGGGCGCCTCGAGCACGCCGTCGTAGACCAGGCCCTTTTCGCGCAGCCACACCTCGGCGGCTTCGGGCTTCTTTGCTGCCTGTAGCTCGGCTTCGGAGGAGAACAGGTCGTGATGAATACCCAGCAGCGCGAGATCGGCGCGGATCATTTCCATCATCGCGGCGACCGAGCGGTGCCGGAACAGCTCGAGCCATTCGCTTTCGTCGGCGTCCTTGTAGGCAGCGCCGAATTCCTGCGCGAGCCGCTCGCCCACCGGCTTGAGGTAGTCGCCCGGATACAGCCCTTCGGGAATGGCGCCGATATCCTCGCCCAGCGCCTCGCGATAACGCATATGCGCCGAGCGCGCGAGCACGTCGACCTGCCCGCCGGCATCGTTGACGTAATATTCGCGCACGACCCGGTACCCCGCCCATTCGAGCAGACCGCACAGCGCATCGCCCACCACCGCGCCGCGGCAGTGGCCCATGTGCATCGGACCGGTCGGGTTGGCGGAGACATATTCGACATTGACCGTCTGACCGTCACCCAGGGCGGAACGGCCATAGTCGTCGCCCAGCTCGGCGATCGCCAGCAGCTCGCGGCGCCAAGCGTCGGGCGAAAGACGCAGGTTGATGAAGCCGGGTCCGGCAATATCGGCAGCGTCGATGTCGGGTTCGCGCTGCAGATGCTCGACGATCTTTTCCGCCAGCGCGCGCGGATTGGTCTTGGCCGGCTTGGCCAGCACCATCGCGGCATTCGTCGCCAGGTCCCCGTGCGAGGGATCGCGCGGCGGCTCGACCGCGACGTTGCCGCGGGGCGTATCGGCAGGCAGCACGCCCTCCATCTCGAGAGCGTTCAAAACCGCGTCGATCCGGGCGGCGAAAGCCGCGTGAAGAGTGTGCAAATCAGCCATGGCGCGCGCCTAGCGTATCGGCGCGAAATGGCAAGATGCGAGGCGTGCCCCGCAGCGCCCTAGCGGGTGGCGTTGTAGCGCAGCTGCGCTTCGGTCAGCTGGAAACCCACCAGCAGTTCGAAGGTGGCGCGCTGCACTGCGGCCCGCACCGTGGGATCGGCCAGCGGATCGAGCGCAGCGTCGGGATCGCCCGGTTCGCGCTTGCGGGTGATCTGCTCGCGGATGTCCTCGGGCAGCGTCGCGGCAGCGCGATCGACATAGGCGGCCGCCGTGCCGCTGGCCTGCGCGCGTTCCTGCCCGTCGGCGAACTGCAGAGTGACATTGCCGACCCGCTTGCTGACCACCGAGGAACCGCCGCGCAGCACGGTGGAGAAATAGGGCAGCGTGACCGTGCGGCTGCCAGCGGTGTCGCTGCGGCGGGCAACGACGTCGAAACTGGCTTCGGTATAGACCCGGTCGCCCGCTTCTTCGTTGCAGTCCGAACGTAGGTTGGTGATTGCCGCCGTGACATCGAGATCCGCCTGCGTCGTCGCACCCGGGGCACGGAAGGTGGTGATATCGCCGGTGTAGTCGGGAATACCGACCGCCGGGCAGGTCGAGCGGACCGCCGAAATGCCGACCCCTTGGTTGAGAACCAGATCGCCTTCCGTAGAACAGCCGGCAAGCGCAAGACCGGCAGCGAGTGCGGGCAGCAGACGGGTGCGGATGGTCATGCGGCTAATTTCCCTTTTGCGGTCATTCGAATTCGTAGCCCTCAGGCTGCGGGACGCCCTAGCTTGGCCTGCGCGAAAGCGCTAGAGGGCGGGACATGAATGCCCCCTTTCCATCCACGCCCGGCACCAGCGGAAACGATCCGCGCCTGCCCCTCAAGCTCCTAATCGCCGCGCCGCGCGGCTTCTGTGCAGGGGTCGACCGCGCCATCGAGATCGTCGAACGTGCGCTGCAGAAATACGGTGCCCCGGTCTATGTCCGGCATGAAATCGTGCACAATCGCTATGTCGTCGACAGCCTGAAGGCGAAGGGCGCGATCTTCGTCGAGGAACTCGACGAGGTGCCCGACGACGCGCCGGTCGTGTTCAGCGCGCATGGAGTGCCCAAAGCGATCCCGGCAGAAGCCGAACGGCGCAAGATGCTGTATGTCGACGCCACCTGCCCATTGGTGAGCAAGGTTCACCGGCAGGCCGAACGGCAGATCGAAAAAGGCCAGCACATCCTGTTCATCGGTCATGCGGGTCACCCCGAAGTGATTGGCACGATGGGCCAAGTGCCCGAGGGGAGGATCACGCTGGTCGAGACGATCGACGATGTCGCTGAGCTCGACTTCGGTCCCGATGACGATCTCTCCTACCTCTCGCAGACCACGCTCTCGGTCGACGATACGCGCGACATCATCGCGGCGCTCGAAGCGCGTTTCCCGCAGATCGTTGCGCCCAAGGCGGAAGACATCTGCTATGCCACCAGCAACCGGCAGGCGGCGGTCAAGCAGATTGCGGCGAGCTGCGACCTGGTGCTGGTGATCGGTGCGCCCAATTCCTCCAACTCGCTGCGGCTGGTGGAAGTGGCCGAACGGCTGGGCACCACCGCCTATCTCATCCAGCGTGCCGACGAAATGGATCCGGCCTGGCTCGAGGGCATAGGCACGATCGGGCTGACGGCAGGGGCTTCGGCACCCGAAGAGCTCGTCCGCGAAGTGGTCGACCGGCTCTCCGACTGGCGGCTGGTCGAGGAAGAGGTGATCGCCGCCACCGAAGAGAACATGATCTTCAAGCTGCCGCGCCAACTCACCGACTGACGTGGCGGTCTATACCCATCTCGGGGCCGAAGATCTCGCTCGGCTGATGGAGCATTACGACGTCGGCCGGCTGGTTTCCTTCAAGGGCATCGCCGAAGGCGTCTCGAATTCCAACTGGCTGCTGGAAACCACGCAGGGCCGGTTTATCCTGACGATGTACGAAAGGCGCATCGAGACCGCCGACCTGCCCTTCTTCCTCGGGCTGCTCGATCACCTTTCGGCAGGCGGCTGTCCCGTGCCGCGCACCATTCACGACCGCGACGGCGCGGCGTGGCGGATGGTGGACGGCAAGGCCGTGGCATTGATCGAATTCCTTCCCGGTCTTTCGCCCAGCGCCCCGACGCCCGGGCAGGCCCGAGCGGTGGGCAGCGCGCTGGCGCAGATCCATCTCGCCGCGCGCGACTTCCCGCAATCGCGCACCAGCACGCTCGAGCCGGGCGACACTCTGGATATCCTCAAGCAATGCGGCGCGGCAGCGCTGGGCACGATCGATCCGGATCTGCCCCCGATCCTAGAGACGGGCGAGGCGATCGTGCACGAATGGCCCCGCGCCCTGCCCCGGTCGATCATCCATTCGGACCTGTTTCCCGACAACGTCCTGATGCTTGGCGACCGCGTAACCGGAATGATCGATTTCTATTTCGCCTGCACCGGGTCGATGGCGTACGATCTCGCCGTGACCCATGCCGCCTGGTGCTTCGACGGGACCGGCGCCCGCTGCGATCGTGCGCTCGGCCGGGCGCTGATCGAGGGATATGAAACTTTGCGCCCGCTCGGCCATGACGAACGGGCCGCGCTGCCGCTGCTGGCCGAGGGCGCGTGCCTGCGGTTCATCGCCAGCCGCGCGCAGGACTGGCTCGACACGCCCGACGACGCGCTTGTCCACCGCAAGGACCCGATGGATTTCGTCAGGCGGCTGGAATTCTACCGCGCCAGCGGCCAGAGCGCCTTCGCATGAAGCAAGTCGAAATATTCACCGACGGGGCCTGCAAGGGCAATCCCGGTCCCGGCGGCTGGGGCGCGCTGCTGCGCATGGGGCCGCATGAAAAGGAGCTGGTTGGCGGCGATCCCGACACCACCAACAACCGCATGGAGATGATCGCCGCGATCAAGGCGCTGGGTGCATTGATCGAACCCTGCGAGGTCGATCTCTATACCGACAGCAAGTACCTGATCGACGGGATCACCAAGTGGGTCCACGGCTGGAAGAAACGCGGTTGGGTCAATGCCAGCAAGAAGCCGGTCCGCAACGCCGATCTATGGCACGACCTGATCGAGCTGACCGCGCATCACCGCGTCGCATGGCACTGGGTCAAGGGCCACGCGGGCCATCCCGAGAACGAGCGGGTGGACCGCCTCGCCAGCGACGAGGCGGAACGGATCGCGCGCACCGCCTAATCAGCTGTTGTCGACGATCTCCGCGTCGGGTCCGTTCTTCTTGATCGAATCGATGGCGTTCTGCGCGCTCGCCTTCGAAGCATAGCCTTCGGTCGAGAACATCACCTCCGAATTGTACTTGAACCGCACGCGGTATTCATCGGCCTTGTCGCGGTAGATTTCGAAGTGATGAGCCATGTTTTCCCTTCCTGAATAGCTGGCGTGATCCGGCGCATCCTAGCGCCCGGCGCATTTTTGGCTAGGCGAAGCGCGCCGGTGAATAAAGCTCGGCGTCGAGCGTTTCGGTCAGGGCGTCGCGTGCCTCGCCCAGCAGCAATTGGCGGCCGAGGCGCGCGGCAGCCGGCGATGTCTGGATACCGAAGCCGCCCTGCCCCGCGAACCAGGCGAAGCCTTCGACTGCGGGATCGTAACCGTAGACCGGTCGGCGGTCCTTGGCGAAGCTGCGCAGCCCGGCCCACTTGTGCTCGACCGCTTCCACCCGCCAGTCGACCACTTCCTCGAGCCGCGCGATCGCCTCGGCGACAGCCATCTCTTCGGGCGCCGCATCGCACGCTTCGCTCGGCACTTCGTCGTGCGGGCTGACCCACAGACGCCCGGATTCGGGCTTGAAATAGAACCGGCCGCGAATGTCGAGCACCAGCGGAAGATCGTTCGACACGGGCGGATCGATCCGCAGCTGTGCCACCGTGCGCCGATAGGGTTCGATCCCGGCGGGCTGCGCACCTGCCATCGCCGCCAGCTCATCGGCCCAGGCGCCGGCAGCGTTGACGATGGTCGCTGCATGGTGGGCGGCGCCGCGGTCAGTCGCGATCTCCCAGCGTCCGCCGTCGCGTTTGAGCCCCGACACCCGCGCACGGCATTCCAGCTGCGCCCCGGCGGCACGCATGCGCGCCAGATAATGCGCGTGCAGTGCGGCCACGTCGATATCGGCGCAGACCGGCTCCCAGATCGCATCGGACCATTCGTGACGGACTCCGGGAAGCCGCTTCTGCAGGTCGGCGCGTCCCAGGTGCTGGATCGTCGCACCAGTCGGGACGAAACGCTGCATGAAGTCGGTCACCAGTTCCTCGTCGCCCTCGCGCGCGATATAGAGGGCGCCGCGCTGACGCAGGAAACCGCCGTCGCGCAGGAACGGGCCCGATGCCAGCGTCAGCGGCACGATCTCGGGCCCGCCATAGCATTCCTCCCAGAATGCGGCGGATCGTCCGGTCGCGTGGTAGCCGGGTTCATCCTCCGCCTCGAGCACCAGCACGCTGGCGCCGCCCTCGGCCAGTTCGGCGGCCAGGCTGGCACCCGCAATGCCGGCGCCGACGATCGCGAAATCGGCGGTCATGGCCTTGCTCCCGCCGGCGCGACGCGGTCGAGGAATTCGGCGATCCCGGCCAGCGCCCGCGCCCGCACCGGATCAACCTCGCGCAGGATCTCATGGCGCGCCTCGTCGCCGAAGGCGATAAGTTCGCCCTGCGGCAAGCGCTCGGCCGCGCGGACCGCGGCGGCATGGCTCACCAGCCGGTCCGCTGCAGTGCTCAGCACCAGCACCGGCACGCGGACCGTTTCGAGCATGCCCTTGCGGGCAAGGTGCCGCACCGAGGCATAGGCCCGTTCGACCCAGCCCCAACTGCCGGGCCCCATGACCAGTTCGGGGCGCTGCTCGCGCCACCATAGCTCGTCGGCATAGCGCCCGCCGTCATGGGTCAGCAGCGCGTTGCGGTCAGCCGGCATTTCGCCCGGCTTCTCGCTCCATTTCCAGGCCTGGCGCCGGGGGTCGCCGATCCGCGTCATCAAGCGCGCCACCATGTGCAGCAGGCCCAGCGGCAGCGGGGGCCCCGCCATGCCGATCATCGGTGCGCTGAGCACCGCCGCATCGGGATCGACCTGGCCGTCGACCAATGCGCGCATCACCAGGTGCCCGCCCATCGAATGGCCGGCCAGGACATGCGGCCCGGGGGTGTCTTCCTTCCACGCACGCCACAGCTGCGCGAGATCGGCGGTCCAGTCGGTGAAATCTGCGACGTGGCCGGTCACCTCGTCGCCGCCGAGCCGCCCCGAGCCGGCTTGGCCGCGCCAGTCGGCGGCGGTCACGCGCCAGCCTTCGCCATGCCAGTGGTCGAGCGTTTCGAGATATTTTTCGTAGAAGTCGCCGCGCCCGGGAAGGAACAGGATCGATCCCCGTTTGCCGCCGCCCGATCCCGGCCAGTCGATCCGCCTGATCGCATGCCCATCGGGCAGGACGAAACGCGATTCGGTCGCGGACGCGGGAATGGCGCGGCGGTCGAAGGTTTCCTGTGGCGCTGGCATGCCGGTGTCCGCGGCCTCCTCTATGGTTACTTTTTGGTAAGCACGCTGCGCTATCACTGCCGTCCGAAGCAGAGCTTGCGGAGCGTCATGCAAAACCAGATTTTCACCTACGTATTGCTTGCCGGATTGGCAATCGCACTGCTCTGGGTAATCGTGACCGACCTCAGGCACCGGACGATCAGCAACCGGCTGACGCTGACCGTTGCGCTTGGTGCGCCGCTGTACTGGCTGTCGATCGGATTGCCGCTCTGGCCCGGCATCGGCTTCCAGATCGGACTGGCCCTGCTGGTCTTCGCAACCTGCTGTGTGCTGTTCGCCATTCGCCAGATGGGCGGCGGCGACGTCAAGCTGCTGACCGCGCTGGCGCTGTGGATCCCGCCCTCGCAATTTACCTTGCTGCTGATCGCGATGGCTATGCTCGGCTGGGTGCTGACGATGGGGATTGCTGCGTGGCGGGTGGCGCATTCGACCACGATCAGGACCCGTCCGGCGCGCGATACCGCAATGCTATTGGTGGGAACGCTCATCGCGGCCCTCTTCGCGAGCGCGGTCCTGGGCGGGCCGCAATTGCCAGTGCCCGAAGCGCTGATCGCGGCTGCGGCGAGCAGCGCATCAGCCGCCATCGCGCTCGTTGCAGCACCGTTCGCAGTCCTGCTGATCGTCACGTTCGGATCGATCCGGATCATTCGCCGGCACGAACGGGACCTGTGGGTCCCCTACGGCCCGGCGATCTCGCTCGCGGGCATCTGGATCGTCGCCAGCGGACAGTTGCTGGCGCAGGCGGGGCCCGTCGCAGGCGGTTGAGAACCCGTTCTTAACCAATTCGCCCGTAAGGCACGAAACCATACTTGCCCGCACCTTTGACCGGCGGGCCGAATTAGGGGGCTAGACAGCCATGGATAGGAAGAAGCTGGTTCTGCTGATCGCCGCGCTGGTAATCGCGGTTGGTACGGCGCTGATTGCGCGCAGCATGTTCGCCGGCGCCAGCGCACCGCAGGCCGATGCCGCGGCGCGGGTCGAAGCGCAGGGCCCCAAGGTCCTGGTTGCCCAGCGCGCGCTGCCGGTCGGCACGATCATAACGGCCGATGCAATCGGCTTCCAGCTGTGGCCCGAAGAGCTGGTCCAGGACGCCTATTTCCTCGACGGCGAAGCCGATATGAGCAAGCTGCTGGGCACGGTGGTACGCCACCCGATCACGGCCGGCGAACCCGTCACGCAGGGCACGCTGGTCGCGCCGGGCGATCGCGGCTTCCTCGCCGCCGCTCTGGCACCGGGCATGCGCGCCATCACCGTTCCCGTGACCGCCCAGTCGGGCGTGGCCGGCTTCGTCTTCCCGGGTGACCGCGTCGACATGGTCCTGACGCAGGAGGTCGATGGCACCGAGGGTGCGAATCTGAAGGCGTCGGAAACCATCCTTCGTAACCTTCGCGTTCTGGCCACCGATCAGTCCACCGTGTCTGAAAAGAACGAGGACGGCTCGACCGTGGTGAAGGAGTTCCGCACGGTGACGCTCGAAGTCACTCCGGTGATCGCCGAAAAGGTCGCCGTCGCGCAGACCATCGGCGTGCTCAGCCTGTCGCTGCGCTCGCTGGCCGACAACCAGACCGAACTCGAACGCGCGATCGCTTCGGGTGATGTGACGATCCCCGATGACGCCACGCCCGAAGAAGAAGAACGCATCCTGCGCCAGGCGATGTCGCGCCCGATCGACGGCAAGGCAAGTTTTGTCACGGGCGGCGACGTCTCGCGCTTCCAGCGCCGGACGGTTCCGCCGCAGGGCTCGACCGCCCCGCAGCAGGCCGCAATGCCTACCGCCGGTCCCGAAGCGCTCACCTATTCGGGCCCCACGGTCCGCGTCACGCGCGGCAAGGAAACCACGCAGGTACCGGTGGGCGGTCGATGAGCGGAAAACAGAACAAGGTACGCCATTCAGGGGGCCAAGCCATGAAACGTCGTCTTACATCCAAACTGCTGCTGGCCAGCCTGGCGATCGCGCCGCTGGCAGCTGCACCGACAAGCGTCGCGACGGCGCAGTCGGTCGTGCGCCCGACATCGGAAGTCGTCCTGTCGATCGGCCGCGGCGAACTGGTCAATGTGCCCGGCACCATGGCCGACGTCTTCGTCGCCAACGAAGAGATCGCCGACGTGCAGATCAAGTCGCAGCGCCAGCTGTTCGTGATGGGCAAGTCCGGCGGCGAAACCACGATCTACGCCAGCAATGCGGCGGGCGACATCATCTGGTCCGCCAATATCCGCGTGGGCTCGAACATCGGCAGCATCGACCAGTTGCTCGCCATGGCCATGCCGCAGGCGAAGATATCGGTCGCCACCATGGGGTCAAATGTCATCCTGCTGACCGGCACGGTCGCAGCGCCCGAAGACGCCGCCGAAGCACAGCGCCTCGTCGAGGCCTATGTCGGTACGGACGCGAATGTCATCAGCCGCCTGCGCATGGCGACACCGCTACAGGTCAACCTGCAGGTTCGCATTGCCGAGGTCAGCCGCAGCGTGGTGCGTGCGCTGGGTGTCAATCTCACCAGCGTGGATGCGACCGGCGGCTTCAAGTTCGGGATCGGCCAGGGCCGCTCCCCCTTCACGCAGGTTTCGCCGGGCGGACCGGTCGCGGTGGGGAGCGACCTCGAGGGCGATCTCTACAACATTGTCAATCAGGGTTCCTCCGGCAGCACGCTGGGCGCGTTCGGCAAGTTCCTCGGTCTCGATATCGGTGCCGCGCTGGATCTTGCGGAGACGCAGGGGCTCGTCACCACGCTGTCGCAGCCCAATCTGACCGCCCTGTCGGGCGAGACTGCCGAATTCCTCGCGGGCGGAGAGTTTCCGATTCCCCTCGCCCAGGGCCTTGGCACGACCACGATCGAATACAAGAACTACGGGGTGAGCCTGGCCTATACGCCGACGGTTCTCGCCAATGGCCGCATCTCGATGCGCGTCCGTCCCGAAGTATCGGAGCTATCGAGCCAGGCGGCGATCACGCTCAACGGGTTCGAGGTCCCCGCGCTTACCACTCGCCGCGCCGAAACCACGATCGAACTCGGGTCGGGGCAAAGCTTCATGATCGCGGGGCTGCTGTCGAACTCGGCCACCAACACGATCGACAAGGCACCCGGCCTCGGTGACATACCGATCCTCGGCAACCTGTTCCGCTCGACCACCTACCGCAAGGGAGAGACCGAGCTGGTAATCGTGGTGACGCCGTACCTGGTGAAGCCGGTGGACGGCAACGATATCAAGCTGCCGACCGACGGCTTCCGCAAGCCGTCCGAGTTCCAGCGCCTGCTGGGTTTCCAGCAGAGCGATGGCGTCACTGGCGCCGAGCGGCCCAAGCCGCGTGCTGTCGAGAGTACGCCCGCCGCGCCGTCGGTATCGCAGGGCCTGCCCGCCGATGACGGCGAACAGCAACCCAGGCGCGAGAGCGAGGCACGCCGCGCTTCGGCGCAGCCCGGCTTCAGCTTCGAATAAGGGGAAGAGTAGAATGGCCAAGGCAATCAAACGCAAGTTCGCCGGCTCGCTCGCACTATCGCTCGGCCTCGCGCTGGGCGCATGCGGCGGCTTCCCGACCGAGAACAAGTCGCTTTACAGCGCCCGCCAGCCGGTCGTCGAACGCACCAATTTCACGCTCGATGTCCAGACCGGCGGCCAGGGCCTGCCGGTGGCTGAACAGCAGCGGATCGCAGGATGGTTCGACGCGATGGGCCTCGGGTATGGCGATCGCATTTCGCTCGACGACCCCACGGCCAACCCGGCGGTTTCGGAAGACCTCGCCGCATTGGCAGAGCGGCACGGCTTGCTGGTCAGCGATGGATCGCCAGTGACTGCCGGTTACGTCGCCCCGGGACAGGCGCGGATCGTCATCACCCGGTCGACGGCCAGCGTTCCCGACTGTCCCAATTGGTCGGCCAATGCCGAGGGCAACGAATATAACGCGACCTACCCGGGATACGGATGTGCCGTGAACGGCAATCTGGCAGCCATGGTTGCCAATCCCGAAGACCTGATCAGCGGGCAGGCGGGCACTGGCGAGACGATCGTCACGACCTCGACCAAGGCCATCAAGGCCTACCGCGACAAGGAACCGACCGGCACTGGCGATCTTGCCGAAGTCAGCAGCACAGAAGGAGGCTAAGCAGCCATGAGCGCTTCACTCAAATCGGGCCTGCCCGGCAACCGCGATGCCTTTGCAGCCTATATCTGCGACGAGAACGCCCTCGACGTGCTGCGCCCGGTCGTGATCGAGCTCGGCTGGCCCCCCGAGAAATGCAACAAGGGCGGTCTGCGCAACGCGATCCAGTCGCTATCGGTCTCGGCAAGCCCGAACATCCTGATGGTCGACCTGTCCGAAAGCGGCGATCCGCTCAACGACATCAACGCACTGGCCGAAGTCTGCGAACCCGGCACGGTGGTCATCGCGATCGGCCAGGTCAACGACGTGCGGCTCTATCGCGACCTGCTGGCCAGCGGGATCCACGATTACCTGCTCAAGCCGCTGTCCACCAACATGCTGCGCGATTCGCTGACCCAGGCGCAGGCAGTGTTCATGGCCCCCAAGGCGGGCGATGACGAAGGCGTCAAACGCCATATTTCGACTGCCGTGATCGGCACGCGCGGCGGAGTTGGTGCCTCGACGCTGGTCACTTCGCTCGCATGGCTGTTCTCGGCCGAGAAGCGTATGCCGACCGCACTGCTCGATCTCGATGTGCATTTCGGCACCGGCGCGCTGACGCTCGACCTGGAACCGGGCCGCGGTCTTACCGACGCGATCGACAATCCCGGCCGCATCGACGGGCTGTTCATCGAACGCGCGATGATCCGTGCGAACGAGAACCTCGCCATCCTGTCGGCCGAAGCACCGATCAACCAGCCGCTGATGACCGATGGCGCCGCATTCCTGCAGCTGCAGGAAGAGTTCAAGCACCAGTTCGAAATGACCGTGCTCGACATGCCGCGCAACATGCTGATCAATTTCCCGCATCTGCTCAATGAAGTGAATGCGATCGTGCTGGCGGCTGAGATGTCGCTTGCCTCGGCACGGGACACGATCCGGATCCTGTCCTGGCTGAAAACGAACGCCCCGCATTCGCAGGTCATCGTCGTCGCCAACAAGGTGCAGCCAGGCATGGCGGAAATCAGCAAGACCGATTTCGAGGCCTCGATCGAACGCAAGATCGATATCTCCATCCCGTTCGACCAGAAGGCGGCGACCAATGCGGCCAAGCTGGGCAAGACCTTCGTCGACGCGAATGGCGGATCGAAAGCCAGTGCCGCGATCAACCAGCTTGCCTCGCTGGTTATCGGGGCGGCCGAAGGCGACCTCGACGAAAGCGATGGCGGCGGGGCGAAGAAATCGCTGCTCGGCGCACTCGATTTCAAGCAGCTGCTCGCGAAGAAAAAGACCGACCCGGTGGCAGAACCCGCGCAATAACGCCGCCCGGGGGCCAACCCGGTTCTGCCAGCAGGCAAACGGAGACCAAGCATGAACATTACCCAGCTCGCGCTGCTGACCATCGGGGTTTTTGCCCTACTGGCGATCGGGTACATGCTGCTGTCCGGACCGAATGCGAGCAAGGCCAGCCAGCGGCGGCTCGAACAGCTTCGCTATCGCCATTCGCAGAGCACCGATGCCAAGGTCGAATCGCAATTCAAGAAGGCCATCGCGGCCCGGCGCCCCAAGATGCACCGGGTTGCCGGATCGACGTCACGCGTCGAGGCCCTCGCCAACCGGCTTGACCGCACGGGCAAGGGTTGGACGCTGAGCCAGTATGCCTACGCCTCGATCGGCCTCGGGATCGGCGCTGCCATCCTGCTGTATCTGCGCAGCGGCTCTGTCGGTCTGGCGCTGGCCATCGGTGTCTTTGTCGGCGCGGGCCTGCCGCATTTCATTGTCTCGCGTGCGATCAAGAAACGCACGGCCCAGTTCAATGCCAAATTTCCCGATGCCATCGAACTGCTGGTGCGCGGCCTGCGTTCCGGCCTTCCCGTCACCGAAACGCTTGCCGTGGTGGCGCAGGAGGTACCCGGCCCGGTCGGCGAGGAATTCAAGGGCGTGGTCGAGCGCATCAAGATCGGGCGGACGATGGAGGAAGCACTCCAGCAAACCGCCGATCGGCTCGACATTCCCGAGTTCAACTTTTTCTGCATCACGCTGGCAATCCAGCGTGAGACGGGGGGCAATCTTGCCGAAACGCTGTCGAACCTGTCCGACGTGCTGCGCAAGCGCGCGCAGATGAAGCTCAAGATCAAGGCGATGAGCTCGGAATCCAAAGCTTCCGCCTATATCGTCGGAGCGCTTCCCTTCATCGTTTTCGGCATGATCCTGTGGATCAATCCGTCCTACATCGGCGGGTTCTTCGAAGACGACCGGTTGATTGTCACCGGGCTCGGCGGCTTGGTGTGGATGAGCATCGGCGCCTTCATCATGGCCAAAATGGTCAACTTCGAAATCTGATCGGGGAAGGATAAGCGCAATGGATCCCGCAACCGGCCCCACACTGCTTGGTTTCGACGTTTACATCGTCGGCTCGATCATGGCAGGCATCGCCGCCTTGGCCGTCGTTTTCGCCATTTATACGGCGCTGACGATCAAGGATCCGATGAGCAAGCGCGTCAAGGCGCTCGAAGGCCGCCGCGAAGAGCTCAAGATGGGGCTCGTCACGGCAGGCACGAAGAAGCGCCAGAGCCTCGTCCGCAAGACCGACACCACAGACCGGATCAAGGACACGCTCGGCAGCATGAAAGTGCTGCAGCAAAGCCAGGTCGAAGTCGTTCAGCAAAAGCTGGCGCAGGCCGGTTTCCGCAACAAGGAACTGGCCATCGTCATCATCGGCCTGCGCGCCGTGCTGCCGATCCTCCTGGGCGGTTTCGCCTTCGTCATGCTGTATCTGGTCGAAGTCTACCCCGACTGGCAGATGAAGCGCGTCGGAGCGCTCGCCCTCGCCCTGTTCATCGGCTACAAGGGCCCCGAACTCTATATCAGCAACATCGCCAAGAAGCGTTCGGATGCGATCCGGAAGGGGCTGCCCGACGCGCTCGACCTGCTGGTCATCTGCGCCGAAGCCGGCCTGACCGTCGACGCCGCCTTCAATCGCGTGGCCAAGGAACTCGGCCGCGCCTATCCCGAACTGGGTGACGAATTCGCGCTGACCGCGATCGAATTGTCGTTTCTCAACGAACGCAAGAAGGCATTCAACAACCTCGCCTACCGTGTCGATCTCGACGCGGTGAAAGGCGTGGTCACGACCATGATCCAGACCGAGCGCTACGGTACGCCGCTGGCATCGGCGCTGCGTGTCCTGTCGGCAGAATTCCGCAACGAACGCATGATGCGCGCCGAAGAGAAGGCAGCACGGCTTCCGGCCATCATGACCGTGCCGCTCATCCTGTTCATCCTGCCGGTGCTGTTCATCGTCATTCTCGGCCCGGCGGCCTGTTCGATCGCCGACGCTTTCAGCGGCGGGATCGGCTAGACCGCACGCTCCCGCGGCAGATGCGACCCGAAAGCCTGGCCGACGCCTAGTCGGCCAGGCTTTCCGCGTCGAAGTCTCCGGCCTGGTCGCGCACGCGGACGAGCATGTCCAGCAGGCTGGCGCGTTCCTCTTCGCTCAGGACCGAGAACAACTGGCCTTCGATCTTGAGCGCCAGCGGCATGATACCCGCGTGGACCGCGCGCCCTTCCGAGGTCAGTTCGAGCAGGTGCGACCGCCCGTCGCTGGCATTGGGCGATCGCTGCACCAGACCGCGGTCTTCCAGCCGCTTGCAGGCCCGGTTCACGGGTACCTTGTCCATCAGCGTCTGCTGCGAAAGCTGGCGCTGCGTCAGCGCACCGTGATCACCCAGCACGGCCATGATCCGCCATTCGGTGGTCTTCAGCGCGAAGCGCTTGCGATATTGTTCCGCAATCCGCGTCGAAACCGCGTTCGATGCGATCGACAGCTGGTAGGGCAGGAACTCTGCAAGGCGTTGGGCGGGCTGGTGTTTCGGCATGGTGCTACGTTTATAGGACGGCCCTCGCATGGCAAGGCCGTTGCCGATGTAACCTTCACTTCCGGCGCGGCGGCTCAGCGATATTCGGGCTGGTCCCACCAGGGGTAGAAATCGGGCATGTCGCTGCCGACCGTGTCGGGATAGGCCGGCGCGCGCTTCTCGAGGAAGCTGGCGATGCCTTCCTTGGCATCCTCGCTACGGCTGAGCCGGTATATCGCGCGGCTGTCGATCCGGTGCGCATCCATCGGATGTCCGCCCGCGCCCAGCCGCCACAGCATCGCGCGGGTCATCGCCACCGACACGGCCGAGGTGTTGTCGGCAATCTCGCGCGCGATCCCCATCGCGGCATCGAGCAATTCGCCCTGCGGATGGAGCGACCGGACGAGGCCGCGATCGAGCGCCTCCTGCGCATCGAATATGCGCCCGGTCATGCACCATTCGAGCGCGGTCTGCATGCCCACCAGCCGCGGCAGGAACCAGCTCGAGGCGGCTTCGGGCGTGATTCCCCGCCGCGCGAAGACGAAGCCGAAGCGCGCCGTGTCGCTCGCCAGCCGGATGTCGAACGGCAATTGCATCGTCGCGCCGACGCCCACCGCCACCCCGTTGCACGCGCCAATCAAGGGTTTTTTGGAATCGAACAGGCGCAGGGTCAGCCGTCCGCCCCCGTCGCGCACGCGCTCGTCGGACAGGTCGTCGACCGGATTGGGATCGGAGAAGACATGCCCCCCGTCATCGGGCGTGAGATCCGCTCCGGCGCAGAACGCCCTGTCGCCATGTCCGGTCACCACGACCGCGCGCACGCTGTCATCGGCGTCGGTCGTGTCGATCGCATCGATGAATTCGGCCATCATCGTGCGGGTAAAGGCGTTCATCTTGTCGGGCCGGTGCAGCGTCACGGTCGCGATGCCGTCGGCGATGTCGAGCTTGATCTGGCTGTAGGACATGGGTTGGTTTTCCTCTCCGGTCATCCCGTCAGGATGGAACGCATGGAACGCGGTCCCGAGGGTCAAATGCAAAGCGCCCCCGCCCGCGCCGTTTTCGGCATGCGGACGGGGGCGCTGGAATAAATCATGCAGGCAAGGCTAGGTCTCCCGCCTGCAATGGGAAAGCCGTCTGGCGATCACCGCGGCGCCATGCGGATGGCACCGTCGAGGCGCACATCCTCGCCGTTGAAGTAGCCGGTCTCGATCATGCACATGGCAAGCTTGGCGTATTCGCCCGGCAGGCCGAGACGCTTGGGGAACGGGACGCTGGCTGCGAGCGCTTCCTTCACCTGCGGCGGCGCGGCATTCATCAGCGGGGTTTCGAAAATGCCCGGCAGGATGGTGTTCACGCGGATGCCTTCCTTCATCAGGTCGCGCGCGATCGGCAGGGTCATGCCGACGACCCCGCCCTTCGATGCCGAATAGGCCGCTTGGCCCATCTGGCCGTCCTCGGCCGCGACCGAGGCGGTGTTGACGATCGCACCGCGATTGCCTTCCTCGGTCAGCGGGTCGAGCGTCATCATGCCGGCGGCCGACTTGGCGATGCAGCGGAAGGTGCCGATCAGATTGACCTGGATGACGAAATCGAAGGCCGACAGCGGGAAGTGCTTGATCTCGCCGCTCTGCTTGTCGCGGCTGGCGGTCTTGATCGCATTGCCGATGCCTGCGCAATTGACGAGGATGCGTTCCTGGCCATGCGCTTCACGTGCCTTGGCGAAACCGGCATCGACGTCCTCGTCGCTGGTCACGTTCACCTTGCAGAAGATGCCGCCGATGTCCTTGGCAACGGCTTCGCCCTTTTCCTCGTTCATGTCGAAGATGGCGACCTTGGCGCCCTTGGCGGCCAGCGCACGCGCAGTCGCTTCGCCGAGACCCGATGCACCGCCGGTGACGACGGCGGGGGTTTTGCTACTTACTTCCATGGATTGTCCTCTCAGATTTCAAGTGAATTAGAGCGCCTCGACGATGGTGACGTTGGCGACGCCGCCGCCTTCGCACATCGTCTGCAGGCCGTATTTCTTGCCGCGCGCCTTGAGCGCGTGGACCAGCGTGGCCATCAGCTTGGTGCCCGACGCACCGAGCGGGTGGCCCAGCGCGATCGCGCCGCCGTTGACATTGAGCTTGGCGGGATCGGCATCGAGGTGCTTGAGCCATGCCAGCGGGACCGGGGCAAAGGCTTCGTTCACCTCGTACAGGTCGATGTCGTTGATCGACATGCCCGCGCGCTGGAGCGCACGCTCGGTGGCGAACAGCGGTTCTTCGAGCATGATTACCGGATCCCCGGCCGTGACGGTCAGATTGTGAATCCGCGCCAGCGGGGTGAGGCCGTAGTCCTTCAGCGCCTGCTCGCTGACCACCAGCACCGCGCTCGACCCGTCGCAGATCTGGCTGCTGCTGGCCGCGGTGATCTTGCCTTCGGGGCTGAGCAGCTTGACGCCGGCGATACCTTCCAGCGTCGCGTCGAAGCGAATGCCTTCATCGACCGTGTGGCATTCCTCGCCTTCGGCGGTTTCGATCTCCACGCCGACGATTTCGGCCTCGAAGGCGCCCGACTTGGTCGCCTCGATCGCCTTCTGGTGGCTCGACAGCGCAAAGCGGTCGAGGTCGTCCTTCGAGAAGCCGTGCTTCTGCGCGATCATTTCCGCGCCCATGAACTGGCTCCACTGGATGCCGGGATATTTCTCCTCCAGCCCGGGCGATTTATAATTGCCCAGACCTTCCTTCATGTGGAACATCGCGGTCGAGCCCATGGGCACGCGGCTCATGCTCTCGACACCCGCGGCGATGACGACGTCCTGCGTGCCGCTCATCACCGCCTGCGCGGCGAACTGGATTGCCTGCTGGCTGGAGCCGCACTGGCGGTCGATCGTGACCGCGGGGACGCCCTCGCCCAGATGCTTGCTCGCCAGCACGGCATTGCGGCCGACCTGCATGGCCTGCTCGCCGCCCTGGCTGACGCAGCCCATCACCACGTCATCGACAGCCTTGGCCTCGAGACCGCTGCGCTCCATGACCGCATCGAGCGATGTGGCGGCGAGATCGACCGGGTGCACCCCGGCAAGACGGCCCCCGCGGCGCCCCCCGGCGGTACGGACGGCTTCGACGATATAGGCTTCGGGCATCGACATCCTCATTATAGGTTTTCAAATGGGACCAATTGGGTAAGCCGGGGTTACGTAAACGTCAAGCAGCGCGGGACCGAATGTTTCCGCGATTGCTCCGCCTGCCCGGACGCATGAAAACCGGGCGGGCCGGCGGGTGTGACATCGGCGTCACACCCGCTACGCCAAACCGGCCAAAATGTAACAAAAGCTTTGCATTCACCGCGTCCCTAAAGGCACATGCGACGTTCCACTGGAGGGATCCTGCATCTGCATGGGCGTTAAGTTCGTGCATTTTCTCTATTCCTCCCAGGGGTTCCTTGGAGATCCGACCTCAGGGGTCGGTCGATCAATAGAGGGATTATCAGAGTGAAACTCCAAACCTACCTCAAAGCCAGCGCGGCACCCGCCGCTCTCGGTCTTGCGCTTCTCGCGCAGCCGGCGATGGCACAGGTTGCAACGGAAGCGGAAGAAACTGCCGCTCCCGTCGTGCCTTCGGAAGCAATCGTCGTTACCGGTTCGCGTATCTCGAACCCCAACCTCGAACTGGCCAGCCCGGTCAGCGTCGTCAGCAGCGACGACCTCGAACTCGCCCAGACCAACGTTGCAGAAGAATTCCTGCGCGAACTGCCCTCGGCAGTTCCGAGCGTCGGTTCGGCCGTCAACAACGGCAACGGCGGCTCGAGCTTCGTCAACCTGCGCGGCATCGGCTCCACGCGTAACCTCGTCCTGCTTGACGGCCGCCGCTTCACGCCGGCTGACACCACCGGCCGCGTCGACCTCAACAACATTCCGCTGGCAGTGATCGAGCGCACGGAAATCCTGACCGGCGGCGCAAGCACCACCTACGGTGCCGACGCAATCGGCGGTGTTGTCAACTTCGTCACCAAGACCGACTTCGAAGGCCTCGAGGCAACCGCTTCGCAGCAGATCACCGAAGAAGGCGACGGCAGCGTTTTCCGTGCCGACGTCACCATTGGTGCCAACTTCGACGACGGCCGCGGTAACGCAGTTCTGAGCATCGGCTACCAGAACCAGGACGCCGTCTATCAGGGTGATCGTGGCTTCTCGCTGTTCAACATCGGTTCGTTCTCGGGCAACCCGAGCGGTTCCTCGAACGCCATTCCCGCCGTTATCGTCGGCCCGACGCCGGAAGGCTTCGGTCAGCTGACCGACGATGGCCAGGGTTACGTTGACGGCGTGTTCGATCGTCCGTTCAACTTCAACCCGTTCAACATCTTCCTGACGCCGTTCGAACGTTTCAACGTCTATGGTTCGGCGAACTACGAAGTGTCGGACGCTGTCGAAGTGTTCACGCAGGCGGCGTTCTCGAAGAATACCGTTTCGACGATCATCGCTCCGGGCGGTTCGTTCTTCAACACCTACCAGGTCAACCTGAACAACCCGTTCATGCCCGACCAGCTGGCACAGGCCTTCTGTGACGGCCTCGAGCTCACCGCAGCAGAATGCACTGCCGGCCGCAACACCCAGTTCGGTGCGACGCTGGCCGACGGCACTGCCAACCCCGACTATGTCGAAATCAGCACCTCGGTCCGTCGTCGTACGCCCGAAGCTGGTTCGCGTACTTCGGACTTCACCACCACGCTGTTCAACCTCGTGGGCGGTCTTCGCGGCGACATCACCGATTCGATCGGCTGGGAAGTCTCCGGCGGATACGGTGAAAGCGAGCGCATCCAGCGCCAGGGCGGCTTCGCTCGTTTTGATCGCCTTCAGCAGTCGCTGATCGCGATTCCCGACGGTGCCGGTGGCGTCCAGTGTTCCGATCCCTCGGGCGGTTGCGCTCCGATCAACCTGTTCGGTCCGCTCGGCGATCTCGGTTCGCAGGAAGCTATCGACTACGTCTTCAACCTGACGCAGCAGGTCATCACCCAGGCCAGCCTCACGCAGGCCCAGGCGATCATCGACGGCGACCTCGGCTTCGGCATTTCGGCTAGCCCGATCTCGTTCGCGCTCGGCGCCGAATACCGCAAGTACACCGCAACCCGCCTGTCGGACGAAGCTTCGCAGACCCCGGGTGCAGTTGTCGGCGGCGGCGGTGCCGCTCCGGACATCAACGGTTCGTACAACGTCAAGGACTTCTTCGCCGAAGTCGCAATCCCCGTCATCGAAGATTCGTTCGTTCGCGATCTGACCCTCGAAGCCGGTGGCCGTTATTCGGACTACTCGACTGCAGGCGGTGAGTTCACCTGGAAGGTCGGCGGTACGCTGACCCCCATCGATGGCATCACCTATCGCGGTAACTACCAGCGTTCGTCGCGTGCACCGAACATCGGTGAACTCTTCACGCCGGTCGTCACCCAGCTGTCGAACCTTGCGGTCGATCCCTGTGCAGGGACCAACCCGGTTGGCAATGCTGCCCTGACGGCGGCCTGCGTTTCGCAGATCGTTGCAGGCGGCGCCACCCAGGCCTTCGCACAGAGCCGTATCGGCAACATCCTCCAGCCGGCTGCTGGCCAGATCAACATCACCACGGGCGGCAACCCCGATGTTGGCGTTGAAACGGCCACCACCTGGACGGTGGGTGCAGTGTTCGAACCGATGTACAACCTCTCGTTCACGATCGACTACTTCAACATCAAGGTTGAAGACGCGATCACGACTCCGACGGTCAACGACCTTGTCGGCGGTTGTTACGACGCACCGAGCGCGGACAATCCGTTCTGCTCGCTGATCGTTCGTAGTGCTGCGACCGGTGGTCTCGACGGTTCGCCGAACGAAGTTCCCGGGCTGCTGCTCAGCCTGTCGAACCTCGGCACGATCAAGACGGATGGTATCGACGTCAGCCTGCGCTATCGCACGAGCCTGACCGACGATATCGGCTTCCGCTTCTCGACCGACGGCACCTGGACGAACCGCAACGAATTCCAGGCAACCCCGACTTCGGTCAACCGCGAGTGCGTAAGCTACTACTCGGTGAACTGTAGCTCGATCCAGCCTGAGTTCGTGTTCAACACCCGCGCGACCTTCTCGTTCTACGACGAGCTGGATGTCTCGCTGCTGTGGCGCTACCTCGACGGCGTCGAGTTCGAACCCCTGCAGCGTGCGGAAAGCGGCGACGCTTTCGTCGGCACCCTGCCGGAAGGCACTGGTCCGGTGGCTGGCCAGGAAGTGGACTTCAACACCATTCCGGCTGAAAGCTACTTCGACCTGAGCCTGCGTTGGTTGGCGACCGAAAACTTCGAGTTCGTCTTCACCGTGCAGAACCTGCTCGACAACAAGCCGACCATCGTCGGTTCGGACATCGGCTCGACCGCGTACAACTCGGGTAACATCTACCCGTCGACCTACGACGCCCTCGGCCGTCGTTATGCTGCAGCGGTAAAGCTTCGCTTCTAGTCGCAGATCAGCTGAACAAGAGAGGGGCGGTGTTTTCACCGCCCCTTTTTTTATTTGAAATCGGTGCTATCATGAACGCGGATCGGAATAGAATGGGTAGGACAAATTCCTTTTTGACGACTTGAACAAAGGCATTTGGATTCCCGATTCAGCTGTGCACTTCTTTGTGAAGGCACTAGCAGATGGACCGAGAACTTACCGGGTTCACACGCGAACACGAAGGAATCAAAAAATGCGCAGAAAGTTTCTTGGAGTCTTGTACTGTGCAGCGATCATTGTTTCGCCTGCTCCTCTCTCCGCCGGCGACGAGGGAGCCGAGCCCGCTCGCGATGAGCAAGGCAAGATCACTGACAGGCGTCATCCCGACTATGTGAAGTGTCGCACCGAATCGGTAGCCGGATCACGAGCCAAGAAGCGCCGTATCTGCCTCACGAATGAACAATGGGCCGAAGTGGCACGACAAGGCCGGAGCATGGCAACCGCGATTGTCGAAGGCGGTCGAGCAGGGATCGACTGGGAAGCGGTCCAGCAGAACAAGCGCGGCTCACCCTGCCAGCAATTCGTGTGCTGATCGGATTGGACAGGCCGGGTGTTGCCGAGCGACGCGCCTGACGGCGCGCTCTACGATCCGGCCCGGGAGAGTGGGGGCGGATAGGCACACCCGGGGCTGCGGTCGGCGACGGCGAGACGCCGCGTCGTATATCGTTCGCTCCCCCCATGGAAAATCGGTTCTTCGCTCGAACAAGATGTGCAATGCATCATCGTAGATGAGGAGGTGAAGATGAAGAAGATTTGTGCTTTGGCCTGTACTGCGCTCATGTTTGCGGGAGTGCCGGCATCTGCTCAGCAGGGCACTGGAGAGCCTGCGCGCGATGCGGAGGGGAAAATTACCGATGAGAAGCATCCGGACTACATTCTTTGTCGGACCGAGTCTGTCATCGGCTCGCGAGCCAAGAAGCGCCGTGTCTGCCTGACCAATCGGGAATGGGCGCGTGTCGCACGCGAAGGCCGCGGCCTTGCGAGCGCGATGGCGGAGAAGAATTCCTCCGGGCTGATTACGAACTGACGACGTTCGGCGTTCACGCCGTCCGAGGCCGACCGGGGGTTCCGAGGTCCAATTAGGGCCACGCCATGCTCGGCCGGCAGGATACAAAGCCAGATTCCGGTCTTTGACAAGGCGGCCGTTGCAAAAGGCGACCATGGTGCTCGAGCACTTGTACTGCCCTTTGGTGCTGGCCTCGCGGCCCAGGGAGGCGAGACGCAGGATCAGTCCCCCGAAGCGGAAGCGGTGACCGAACAGAAAGCCAAGACCAGCGACAGGATGATCTGCAAGACCGTCCGCAGCGTTCGTTCGCGTGCAATCAAGAACGAAGTTTGCATGACGAAGAAGCAGTGGCTGGCCGCAGCCCGACAGGGCAATGGTCTTGCACGCTCGATCGTGAGGGGTGCGGCGAGTGGCCAGTGGGACGTCCTGGACCGCGACGACGGCGCCACCTGAGCCCTGCGTCTCAGCGCAAGGCGGAAGACACTGGCGCGACATCGAGTCCGATGCCGTCCGCCACCACCCTGACCCATTCGGCGACCTTGGCGATCTCGTCGCTGTTGGCCTCGCGCGTCGCGGCGATTTGCCGCTCGCGGTCGCTGCGGGAATAGGACGTCGATTCCTTCGAGTTTCGCGTGAAAGCCGGTCCGGCTGCGATCGCCGCGCTATCTTCTGGGCCGGGGTGTAATTCGAAGCGGGCGAAGAATTTCGCAACCGTCTCGGCCGGTTCCGCCAACAGGCTGCGGCTGTCGCAGATCCCGAGACGCCCGGCGCCGAACCGGTCCTGCATTTTCCGGTAAATTGAATGGTGCGAAAGCCACCCCAGGCCGGCGACCTGCAGATCGGTCAGTTCGAACATCTCATCGGGCGCAAATTGCTGCGCCAGAACGCCATCCTGCATCTGGCCGATCATTGCCTGTCGCACCCAGCGGCGTCCCCACAGGCCCTTTACCGCGATCGACGCGAGGAAATCTTCGATCGGCGCATAGAGCAGGATCGCATGTGCATCCGCGCGCAGACCCATGATGGCAGGCGCGAGCGAGTTCACGATATTAGAGGGTTTGACCACGACCGCGCGGTCATCGCCGAACGGCCGCGCGAGCAGCGCAAGCGCCACATCGAGTACCGCGGCGATCTTTTCCGGCTGAGCCCCTCGCCGCCGCCAACCGACGACGTCGTTGAGCACCACCGGCTCGACCAGCCCCATCGAATAGCCGGGGGCATCGAACATGCGTGCCACCAGGGTCGAACAGCAATAGGCCGAATGGAACACGAAGTGGATCGGAGCTGCGGGCAGGGCCCGCCGGTCGAACCGTTCAAGCGGTATCACGCGTTCCGCTCCGGTATCGGGCAGATGCTCGTCGGTCAGGAACGCGGCCTCGCGTTGCACGTCGCGCGGGACATGCCGAAAGCGGAAGCTGCCGTTCGTCTCGTCATAACGATGCGGCAGCCATTCCGCATCCTGCAGGATATCCTGATCTGTGATCATGGTGCGGTGGGCCTGCCCTCAGCGGATGCGGGTCACGCCCTTGAACCCCGTCTTGTCCGCAATTCGCACGCGATATCCGCCGGTAGCGCTTTCGCTGATCGTCACCTCCAACCCGACGCGGAAGCGCGCCCGCAGACCGCCGCTCGAGAGCACCTGCCAGACCTGTCCGTTGTCGAGCGCGATCGTCGTTTGCCCGGTCCGCAGGTTCGCATCCACCGCCGCGATCGTCGCGGTGAGTTCGGCCATCCGGGACCCCGAGGAATCCACCGGAAGGCCGAACCGTTCGCGCCGGTATTGCCGGCGCTTTTCCTGCAACTCCTCGTCCACCCCGTACTGCGTGTCGAGCGCCTGGTCGTAGCACGCCAGCCGCTCGTCATCGCTGCCGATGGCACGGCAGTCGAGCAGTGCCTCGGAGGGCGCGTCCTGCGCCGACGTCACTGCCGGGAACGCCAGGGTGCATATCGCTGCAAGCCCGGCGGAAGCCGCGCCCATGCACCAGGAGCGATTGCCCATCGTGCGCGAACCTGCGCGTGATGAGGCCAGACGATCAGGACGAAGCAGCATGCAGTGATTTCCTAGAAAGCGTGGGCGTCAGAACCGCCGCGAGACTATCAGATCGCAGCCCGCCGACAAGCCGCGGCGCACGGTCGGGACCGGTGATTGTCGCGCAGATGGATGTCTCTGTAGCAAATGATGTGTCATTTTCATTGCAGTTCGGGGCAAACCTCATGCGAGTTTTCCCTTACGGAAGCTAAAGCATTGCCACGTTCGGAAGTTTTGGTTCTCATGCACGCGTGCAATCATGCACGGTCGCAATCAGGGAACCACAACATGATCTCCACCCCCCCGTTCGCACGGGGCCGGCGGCTTGCGCTCTTCACGAGCGCGGGTATCGCCGCCCTGGCCGTTTCGACACCTGCCTTCGCGCAGGATGCCGACGACACCATCGTCGACGAACAGGCCGCAGCCGCTCCCGAGGCCGATAATGCCATCGTCGTGACGGGTTCGCGTATCCGCCGCCCCAACCGCGACACGCTCGAGCCCTCGATCGTCGTCAACGCCGACCAGATCGAAGAACGCGGTCTGACCAATGTCGGCGAAGTGCTCAACGAACAGCCCGCTTTCGGTCCGCCCGCCAGCAGCGCGGTCGGCGGCCAGTCGGGTTCCTTCGGTTCGGGCCAGAGCTTCATCAACTTCTTCGGTCTGGGCTCGCAGCGTACGCTGACGCTGGTCAACAGCCGCCGCTACGTCAGCTCGAACACCGCTTCGATCTTCGGCCCCGTGGCAGCCGGTTCGCAGGTCGATCTCAACACGATCCCCACGCTGATGGTCGACCGTCTTGAAACCATCGCCGTCGGCGGCGCACCGATTTACGGTGCCGACGCCATCGCCGGCACCGTGAACATCATCCTCAAGGACCGCTTCGAAGGCGTCCGCTTCGACGCGCAGATGGGCATTGCCGAAGAAGGCGATGCGCAAGAATACCGTCTGGGTGCAATGGTTGGAACCAGCTTCGCCGATGGTCGCGGCAACGTGGTTGCAGCGGTCGAGTACAACAACACCGAAGGCCTGCTGTACACCGATCGTGAACGCACGGCACAGGGGCTGTTCTACGCTGCTCCCAATGATCCGAACTCGCCGTTCGACAACGTCGTCATCAGCGATCGCCGTATCCCGATCCTCAGCGAATTCGGCGCTCCGACGACTGCCGATATCGTGCCCGGCTTCGGCTTCGACATCACCGACGGCAGCGGCAACACGCTCGTATTCGATGCCAATGGCAACCTTACCCCGCTGGACTTCGGCGAACGCTACGGTGTGGTGAACTCCGCCGGCGGCAACGGTTTCAGCCTTCTCCCGGTCTCGAACCTGCTCTCGCCGGTCGAGCGCTATCTCGGCGCGCTCACCGCTACCTACGACGTAACCGATTCGATCACGGCCTTCCTCGAAGGACAGTACGCCAATTCGAAGGGTACCGAACTGCGCTCGCAGCCGGTTTACAACACCTGGCTGTTCGACGATGCGGGCACGCCCGACGGCAATCTGATCGTGCCGTTGAGCAACCCGTTCCTGTCGGACGAAGCCCGTGCAACCATTGGCGCGCAGCTTCCCGCGGGCCAGGACTTCTTCTACCTCGGCCGCGCCAACACCGACCTGATCGCCGGTGAAGGCTCGTCGGAAGTCGAAGTCTATCGTGTTGTCGCCGGTCTGCGTGGCGATTTCTACCTCGGTTCGCGCAATCTGAACTGGGAAGTCTCGGGCCTCTACGGTCGTTCGCGTACCGAGGGTCGCAGCCGCGAACTGGTGCAGCAGAACTTCGAGAACGCCCTGGCTGGCTGCCCGGCCGGAGCAGACAGTTCGCCGATCGCGACGATCAGCGACATCTGCGCCCCGTTCAACCCGTTCGGCAACCAGAACACGCAGGCCGTGGCGGATTACGTCACGACTATCGCCAACCCGACCGCGACCAACGAACAGTATGATTTCATCGCCACCATCGGCGGCGACCTGTTCAATATCTGGAGCGGCCCGGTCGGTTTCTCGATCGGTTACGAGCACCGTGACGAATCGGCGGACTTCGATCCGGGTGCGTTCTTCTTCGGCCAGCCCGACCCGGCCGACCCGGATGCACCGCGCACCCAGTTCGGTCGCTCGATCCCGATCGATCCGGTCTCAGGTTCGTACAACACCGACGAAGTGTTCGGCGAACTCCAGATCCCGCTTGTTTCGCCGACGATGGACGTTCCGTTCGTCAACCTGCTCGAAGCCAAGGGCGCCATTCGTTACGTCGATAACTCGCTCACCGGCGGGGATATCACCTGGACGGCCGGCGGTCGCTGGAAGCCGGTTGAAGATTTCGCGATCCGCGGCAACTTCACCCGTTCGATCCGCGCACCTGCGATCACCGAACTGTTCAACCCGAACAGCGCGATCTTCACAACCGCGGACGATCCGTGCGATGCACGTTTCATCAACGCTGGACCGAACCCGGCCCAGCGTGCGGCGAACTGTGCTGCGGACGGACTGCCGGCCAATTTCACCTCGAACATCGTCGACTTCACGACGCGCGGTTCGCTTTCGGGCAACACCGAACTCGAGAATGAAACGGCCGACAGCTGGACTATCGGTGCGGTTTTCACACCGACCTTCGCTCCGGGCCTGACCCTGTCGGTCGACTGGGTCGATATCGCTCTTGAAGGTGCGATCCAGAGTGTGGACGCCGAAGGCACGCTGGAAGCATGCTACGATGCCAACGACTTCCCCAACTCGGCTTGCGATCGCATCGATCGCGACGGGGCGGGCCAGGTCGAATTCATCCGCACCGGCTACCTCAATGTCGCATCCTATGACTACCAGGGTGTGATTGCGGACCTGCGCTGGACCGAGGCAACGCCGTTCCTCGGCGCTGACAGCCGCATCAGCCTGCGTGGTTCGTACCAGTACATCGACAAGCTCGAGCAGCAGGTCGGGACGGGCGATCTCTCGACGTTCCGTGGAAGCCCGGGCTATTCGAAGCACCAGGCTACCGTCGGCGTGACTTACGAGAACAACGGTTTCGGCGCATTCACGCAGATCCAGTACATCGGCGAAAACGTCGTTGATCCGGATGCGGCACCGACCTCGTACCAGCTCTTCGAGCGCGACGAGATCGTTTACATGGACGCTGGCATCAGCTTCCGCACCGAAAACGACTTCACCTTCCGCTTCATCGTCGAGAACCTGTTCGACCGTAGCGCGCCCTACCCGGCGCCGACCGGTGGTGGCCTGACCACCTATTTCGACGGGATCATGGGTCGCTACTTCAAGGTAGCCGCAACATTCGGCTTCTGATCCAAATCGGAATCCTAAAAGAAAGGGCCCCGGGAAACCGGGGCCCTTTTTCGTTTCCGCATCGGGTCCGACGCGGTCAGGTGATCGTCATCGCCAGTTCGCCGTCGCCTTCGTCGATCGCGACCTTTGCGCCGTCTGGCACCTTGCCGGCGAGGATCATGTCCGCCAGCGGGTCCTGCACGTAGCGCTGCACCGCGCGCTTGAGCGGGCGCGCGCCATAGACCGGGTCGTAACCCACGCGGCCGAGCCATTTCTTCGCCGCCTCGGTCAGGTCGAGCACGATCTTGCGATCCTTCAGGAGCTTCTGCACCCGCGCGACCTGGATATCGACGATCGGCGCCATGTGCTCATGCGCAAGGCGGTGGAACAGGATGATCTCGTCCAGCCGGTTGAGGAACTCGGGGCGGAAATGCCCGCGCACCACGTCCATCACCTGCGGTTCGACATCCTCGACCTTCTGGCCGTCGTCCATATTGGCGAGATACTGGCTGCCGAGGTTCGAGGTCAGGATGATCAGCGTGTTGCTGAAATCGACCACGCGGCCCTGCCCGTCGGTCAGCCGCCCGTCGTCGAGCACCTGCAGCAGCACGTTGAAGACGTCGCTATGCGCCTTCTCGACTTCGTCGAACAGCACCACCTGGTAGGGGCGCCGGCGCACCGCTTCGGTCAGCACGCCGCCTTCCTCGTAACCGACATAGCCTGGAGGCGCGCCGATCAGCCGGGCAACCGCGTGCTTCTCCATGAACTCGCTCATGTCGATGCGCACCATCGCGCTGTCGTCGTCGAACAGGAAGCCGGCAAGCGCCTTGGTCAGTTCGGTCTTGCCCACGCCGGTCGGCCCGAGGAACAGGAAGCTGCCCAGCGGGCGCCCCGGATCCTGGAGGCCCGCGCGCGCGCGGCGCACGGCCTTGGACACCGCGTCGATCGCCTGGCTCTGGCCGATCACCCGCTTGGCGAGGATGTTCTCCATGTCGAGCAGCTTCTCGCGTTCGCCCTCCATCATCCGGTCGACGGGAATGCCCGTCCAGCGGCTGACGACACCGGCGATATCGTCTTCGGTAACTTCTTCCTTGAGCAGCGCATTATCGGTGTGGCCAGACGCTTCGGCGAGCTTCTTCTCCAGCTCGGGGATCCGCCCGTATTGCAGCTCGCCCGCCTTCTGCAGGTCGCCGCCGCGCTGCGCCTGTTCGAGTTCGATCCGCGCCTGGTCGAGGTCTTCCTTGATCCGCGCCTCGGCGTGGATTTTGTCGCGCTCGTTCTGCCAGCGCGTGGTCAGCTCGCTCGACTGCTGTTCGAGCTCGGACAGTTCCTTGCGCAGGTTTTCGAGCCGGTCCTTCGACGCGGTGTCGGTTTCCTTCTGCAGCGCCTGTTCCTCTATCCGCAGCTGGATGATGCGGCGGTCGAGGTTCTCGATTTCCTCGGGCTTGCTTTCAACTTCCATGCGGATGCGGCTGGCGGCCTCGTCCATCAGGTCGATCGCCTTGTCGGGCAGGAAGCGGTTCTGGATATAGCGGTTGGACAGCTGCGCCGCAGCGACGATCGCGCCATCGGTGATGCGCACACCGTGGTGCAGTTCGTACTTGTCCTTGATCCCGCGCAGGATCGATACCGTGTCCTCGACGCTGGGCTCGTCGATGAAAACCGGCTGGAAGCGCCGCTGCAGCGCGGGGTCCTTCTCGACATATTTCTGGTATTCGTCGAGCGTGGTCGCGCCGATGCAATGCAGTTCGCCGCGGCTGAGCGCGGGCTTGAGCAGATTGCCCGCATCCATGCTGCCCTCGCTCGCGCCCGCACCGATCAGCGTGTGCATTTCGTCGATGAACAGGATGATCTGCCCTTCGGCGCCCTTCACTTCGTCGAGCACCGCCTTGAGCCGTTCCTCGAACTCGCCGCGGTACTTCGCGCCGGCGATGAGCGAGCCCATGTCGAGCGCCATCAGCGTGCGGCCCTTGAGGCTGTCGGGCACGTCGCCATTGGCGATGCGCAGCGCGAGGCCTTCGGCGATCGCGGTCTTGCCGGTGCCGGGTTCGCCGATGAGCGCGGGATTGTTCTTGGTCCGGCGCGCGAGAATCTGCACGGTGCGACGGATTTCCTCGTCGCGGCCGATCACCGGGTCGAGCTTGCCGTCGCGTGCCGCCTGCGTCAGGTCGCGGGCGTATTTCTTCATCGCGTCGTAGCTTTCTTCCGCGCCCGCGCTGTCGGCGGTGCGGCCGCCGGTCACTTCCTGGATCGCGGCCTCGAGCGCCTTGGCGTCGATCCCCGCCGCTTTCAGTGCCTTACCGGCGTCATTGTCGGCCAGCGCGAGCGCCTGCAACAGGCGCTGGACGGGCACGAAGCTGTCGCCCGCCTTTTCGGCAAGCTGTTCGGCTTGGTCGAGCGTGCGCACGGCGTCATTGTCGAGCCCCGGCGTCGCTTGCGCTCCACCGCCCGAAACCGCCGGCACCTTGGCCAGCGCATTATCGACTTCGGTAATCGCTACGCCCGGATTTCCGCCGGCACGCTGGATCAGCTGCGCGGCCATGCCCTGTTCGTCGTCGAGCAGCGCCTTGAGCAGGTGCGACGGCGAAATCCGCTGGTGGTTCAAGCGGATGGCAACGGTCTGCGCGGCCTGCAGGAAACCCTTGGCGCGGTCGGTGAACTTTTCGAGATTCATGCAAACACCCCAATCACAAATTACCGTCCGAATATGGTGTTGCGATTATGCAACACAAGACCTCGCCGCAAATAAACGAGGTGTGTTAGTCGGATATAGGGGTGCCGCGCAGCTTGTGAAGCCGCCGGGCGACAAATTCAGGCCAGCCGGGCGCCGTCGGGAATGCCAGCTCCGGGCTGCGCCAGCACGATCGCCCCGTCGGCGTCGGGAAAGCCCAGCACGAGGATCTCGGACATCACCGGACCGATCTGGCGCGGCGCGAAGTTGACCACTGCCATCACCCGCTGCCCGACGAGGCCTTCGGGGGTGTAATGTTCGGTAATCTGCGCGGAGCTCTTGCGTTCGCCGATGTCGGGGCCGCAATCGACCCACAGCTTGATTGCCGGGCGGCGGGCTTCGGGGAAGGGTTCGGCGCGGGTCACGGTGCCCGCACGGATGTCGAGCGCGGCGAAATGTGCGAAATCGGCATAGTCCATCGTCCCGGTCTATGCAGACCGCGGCGCGGCATCAACCGTCGGCAAGCGGTTCCAGCCCGGGGACCATGATCGTGCGGTCGCCGCCGAAATCCTCGCGCACCACCACCAGGCCCTGCCGCTCGAGATGATCGAGCAGGCGCCGGATACGGCCGGGCGAGCTGGTGCCATAGGCGCGCGCGAGCGCCGCTTCGTCAACCTGCGTCTCGCCCGCATGCGCGGCCTTGGCGATCACGAGGAACGGGCCGAGCAGGTCTTCTTCCACCGCACCGGCCAGCTGCATGATGCGCGCCTGCAGCGCTTCGTCGAGCTCGGCCAGCTCGGCGCAGGCCACGGCGAACCGGCGGCGGAAGGCGCGCATGTCGGGCATCGGCCCGATCAGCCGCTCGCGGCGGCAGCGGGTGAGGAAGGTCTGGTATTGCGCGCTGGCCGACTGGAAGGCGATCCCTTCCTCGCGCGCCAGCTCGGCGATGATCTCGGCGATCCGCGTCGCCACCGCCGTGGTATCAACCGGCTCGCCGCGCGGAGCGACCTGGCGTTCCTCCGCCGCGGCGATGCTGGTTTCGATCTCGTCCACCGGCGGGGCCGGCGGCGGCGCGGGCGGCGGCGGCGCCTTGGCGACATCGCTGGCGAGGTCGGTGGTAAGCAGCGCCGCCATGTCTTCGGGCGCGGTGTCGGGCAGCGCCATCAGCCCTTCGCTGCGCGCCTGCTGGCCGGTCTGCACCGGACCGATCTTCACTGCCAGCGGAACGCGCGTGATGGCCGGCCCCAGCGCAAGGAAATGCCCGCGCTCGAG
Source organism: Qipengyuania citrea (assembly GCF_009828015.1). GTDB lineage: Bacteria > Pseudomonadota > Alphaproteobacteria > Sphingomonadales > Sphingomonadaceae > Qipengyuania > Qipengyuania citrea. The sequence goes on from NZ_WTYG01000001.1 coordinate 89,422, forward strand.
CTCGCGGATCCGTTCCGCCTGGCGCCGTTCCATCCCCAGCAGGTCGGCGGCGCGGATCATGTCGATGTCGAGAAAGGTCCGCCCCATCAGGAAGTTCGAGGCCTCGGCCGCCACGTTCTTGGCGAGCTTCGCCAGCCGCTGGGTGGCGACGATCCCGGCCAGCCCGCGCTTGCGCCCGCGGCACATCAGGTTGGTCATCGCGGTCATGGTCATCCGCCGCGTGTCTTCCGCCACCTCGCCCGCCGCGGCAGGGGCGAACATCTGCGCTTCGTCGACCACCACCAGCGCGGGATACCAGTGTTCGCGCGGGGCATCGAACAGCGCAGTGAGGAATTGCGCGGCGCAGCGGATCTGCTGCTCGACCTCGAGCCCGTCTAGATCGAGCACCACGCTGGCGCGGTGTTCGCGGATACGGCGGGCAAGCGCCTCGATCTCACCCGGCGAATAGGCCGCCCCGTCGATCACCACATGGCCGAACTTGTCCGCCAGCGAGGGGAAATCGCCTTCCGGGTCGATCACCACCTGCTGCACCATGCCCGCGCTCTCTTCGAGCAGGCGCCGTAGCAGGTGCGACTTGCCGCTGCCCGAATTGCCCTGGACGAGCAGACGGGTGGCGAGGAGTTCCTCGATATCGAATTCGGCCGGCTTGCCGGAAGAATCGTGTCCGATGGTGATCTGTGCTGTCACTGCGCGCTGGTTAGCGGGCCGAATCTGGAACGGGGAACAGCCGCGGGAAGGTTTTGCCCAATCGCATTGCGTCCGCCCGTCCCGCTCGCTAACCGAGTTGCAAGAGAGGACGCATTTCTATGAAAAAATGGCTGGGGCGCACGGGCATTGCGCTGCTCGTGCTGGTGCTTGCAATATTCATCGCGCTGGCGACGTGGGAGCCCTTCTGGGCCAAGCGCGACGCCCTGGTGCTGGCCGACCGCACCTATACCGCAGAAATCATCCGCGACGAATTCGGCGTTCCGCACATCTACGGAGATACCGACGCGGATGTCGCCTATGGCGTGGCCATCGCGCATTCGGAAGACGATTTCTCCACCCTGCAGGACGTCATCGCGATGAGCCGCGGGCGCTATGGCGCGATCGCCGGGCAGGACGGGGCGGCGTTCGACTATGCCTATCACCTGCTCGATGCGCGCGGCCTCGCGGAGCGCGACTATCCACAGTTGCCCGAAGACACGCGCGCGCTGTTCGACGCCTATGCTGCGGGCCTCAACGATTTCGCCGCCGCGCATCCGGGCGAGCGCAAGCTGGCCAATCTCTTCCCCGTAGACGGCGTCGACGTGGCGGCCGGCTTCGCCCTGCGCCAGCCGTTCTTCTTCGGCCTCGGCAATGTCATCGAACCGCTGGTTTCGGGCACGCCGCTGAAGCGCGAACAGGGGCCGGCGATACCCGGTGCCGGGCAGCCCGCGCCCGGCGAGGATGCCGCGCCGATTGTTCGCACCAGCCATACGCCGCGCACCCGCAACCCCGCCCCGCTGCCCTACGCCGACGAGGCCGCGTTCTCGGGATCGAACGCCTTTGCCGTGACGCCCGAGAAATCGGGCGGCCCCACGACGCTGATTTCCAATTCGCACCAGCCCTGGCGCGGCGGCGTCGCATGGTACGAACTGGTCGTCGAAAGCGGCGAGGGCTGGCATTTCGCCGGAGCGAACTTCCCCGGCAGCCCCTTCCCCTTCTTGGGGCACAATGCCGACCTCGGGTGGACCAACACCGTCAACACGCCCGACATGGTCGATGTCTATCAGTTGGTGCTGGACGACAGCGGCACGCGCTACCGCCTCGACGGCGAATGGCGCGAGCTGGAACAGCGCACGGTAACGCTGCCGGTGCGTCTCGGCCCCGTGGTGCTGCCGATCCGCCGCGACATCTACCGCAGCGCGCACGGCCCGGTGATCAAGAACGACAAGGGCGCTTTCGCCATCCGCTACGGCGGGATGGGCAATCTCGGCCAGCTGGATGCCTATTACCGGCTGAACAAGGCGGCATCGCTCGACGAATGGCAGGGCATCCTCGCGCGGATGGACATCCCCTCGACCAATTTCATCTATGCCGACAAGGCGGGCAATATCGCCAATATCTACAATGCCGCGATCCCCGCCCGCTCGGCCACCGTCGGCGGCGAACGGATCGACTGGCGCGGCATCCTGCCGGGCGACCGCAGCGACCTCATCACCCGCGGATCGGTCAGCTACGACCAGTTGCCGCGCTATGTGAACCCCGCCAGCGGCTGGTTGGTGGAAGCCAACAACAACCCCTTCCTCGATGCGGGAGCGGGCAGCAATCTGTCGCCCGGGGACTTCCCGCCCGAACTCGGGATCGAGCTCAAAGACACCAATCGCGGTACGCGCGGGGCGAAGTTGATGGCCGAGGCCGAGGTGCTCGACCGCGCCGCGCTGGAGCGGATCAAATACGACACCGCCTATGAGAACAGCGGCTATATCGCCCAAATGCTGCGCGACGTCGCGGCGATACGGACCGATGATCCGGACCTGCTGGCTGCCCAGCGCCTGCTCGGCGAATGGGACCTGAACGCGGACAACATCGGCCGGGGCGACAGCCTCGCGCTGCTGATGATCCGCCCCTTCATGGGGTCGAGCTACAGCAACGACCCCTGGCCCGATGCCGAAACGGAGCTGCAGCGCTCGGTGGACCACCTGCTGCGCCACTTCGGCCGCATCGACCCGCCGATGGGCGAGCTGCTGCGCCTGCGCCAGGGCGACGTCGACCTGCCTCTCGACGGCGGATCCGACACGCTGCGCGCCTCGACGCTGTGGGACATCGACGACGATGGACGCCTTTCGGTGCGGCATGGCGACAGCTTCATCCAGTGGGTCGAATGGATGCCCGGCGAGCGGGTCTCCTCGCGTTCGATCCAGCCGTTCGGTTCGGCCACCACCCGGCCAGCTTCCCCGCATTATGCCGATCAGTCTACGCTGTTCGTCCAGCATCGCTTGAAGCCCGTCCACTTCTGGCGCGAGGACGTCCTGGCCAATGCGGCGTCGCGGAAAACCGTGACCAATCGCCGCTGACCCGTTAGCCTGCTCGCATTGACGAGATTTAAAAACCCGATCGAGGTACCATGCAAATCAAGCCCCTCCTCACTGTAAGCGCCCTCGCCCTCGCGCTGGGCACCGCGGCCCCAGCGATTGCCGCCACCGCGCAGGCCAATGCCCCCATTGCCGCAGCCGATACCGCCGCGCCCGCCGAACTGACCGCGCTGGTCGACCAGGTCGACATCCCGTTCGAGAAGTTCACGCTCGACAACGGGCTCGACGTCATCGTCCACACCGACCGCAAGGCTCCCATCGTGGCCGTCGCGGTGTGGTACAATGTCGGATCGAAGGACGAACCCGAAGGCAAGTCCGGCTTCGCGCACCTGTTCGAACATCTGATGTTCAACGGCAGCGAGAACGCACCGCAGGACTATTTCCAGTACCTGCAGGAAATGGGCGCGACCGATTACAACGGCACGACCAATTTCGACCGCACCAATTATTTCCAGACCGTGCCCCGCCCCGCGCTCGAACGCGCGCTGTGGCTGGAAAGCGATCGCATGGGCTATCTGCTCGGCGCGGTCACGCAGCAGAAGCTCGAGAACCAGCGCGGCGTCGTGCAGAACGAGAAACGCCAGGGTGACAACCAGCCCGGCGGCCTCGTGTTCTACGAGATCGTCAAGGCGCTGTTCCCCGCGCCGCATCCCTACGACCACACGCCGATCGGCTCGATGGCCGACCTCGACAGCGCCAGCATGGACGACGTCCGCAGCTGGTTCCGCGACAAATACGGTCCCAACAACGCCACCGTGGTGCTGGCGGGCGACGTGTCGGCTGAAGAAGCGCGGCCGCTGGTCGAGAAATATTTCGGCCCGATCGCGCGCGGCCCGGTCAACGACCCGGCCGACGCCGCCATCCCCGAGCTTGCCGAAGACGTCCGCACGGTAATGCGCGACCAGGTCGCAGCGGTCAGCATCGACAAGTACTGGACCGCACCGGGCATCACCGACCGCGAACTGACGGCGCTGACCGTGGGCGCGCAGATCCTTGGCGGGCTGTCGTCGAGCCGGCTCGACAACACGCTGGTGCGCGACGAGCAGCTGGCGGTGAGCGTTTCGGCCGGCAACTACGCCTGGCAGCGCGTCGGCATCCTCAACGTCTCCGCGACCGCGCGTCCCGGCGTCGAGGAAGCCGAGGTCGAACGCCGGCTCAACGAACTGGTTGCCCAGTTCATCGCCGAAGGCCCGACCGAAGACGAAGTGCGCCGTGCGGCGACCAGCACGGTTGCCGACACGATCCGCGGGCTCGAACAGGTCGGCGGCTTCGGCGGCAAGGCCGTGACGCTGGCATCGGGCGAAGTGCTGGCCGACGATCCTGCCTTCTACGCCCGCCAGTTCGAAATCCTCGCCACGCTGACGCCCGCCGAAGTGCAGGCGGCCATGCAGCGCTGGCTGACGCGGCCGTCCTTCACGCTGGTGCTCGAACCGGGCGAGCGCGACGGGTCCTACGAAGAAGCGGCGAGCGTCGCCGAAACCGAGGCCGACGTGGAAGCTGGCGCGCCGGATGCCCTGACCGTGACCGAAGTCCGCCCCGCGCCGCCGATCGAATCGGTTGCCGAGCTCGACTTCCCCGAGGTGCAGCACACCGCGCTGGCGAACGGCATGACGCTGCACTACGCGCAGCGCGACGCCATTCCCGCCACCTATGTCACGCTGTCCTTCGATGCCGGCAGCAGCGCCGATCCGGCGGACATGCGCGGGCTCGAAGGCCTCTCGCTCAGCCTGTTCGAGGAAGGCACCACCAGCATGAGCTCGCGCGAGATCGCCGAGACCAGCGAACGGCTGGGCGCGAACATCTCGCTCGGTGGTGGCGCCGACCGGTCCAGCTTCACGCTGTCCGCATTGTCGGCCAATCTCGTCCCCTCGCTCGAACTGCTGTCCGACATGGTGCGCAACCCGGCGTTCGACCCGGCCGAAATCGACCGGGTCCGCGCGCAGCGCATCACCAGCGTCGAACAGGAACTGCGCACGCCCGCGGCCATTGCCGCGCGCACTGCGGCACCGCTGATCTACGGCGCCGACAGCCCCTATGCCGGCCCCGACAGCGGGACCGTCGCATCGCTGACCGCGATCACGCGCGAGGACATTACCGCCTTCAAGGACCGCTGGATTCGCCCCGACAATGGCGAAATCTTCGTGGTGTCGGACCGGCCGCTGGCTGAAATCGTGGGTGCGCTGAACGGCGTGTTCGGCGACTGGGAAGCCCCCGCCGCGGCCAAGGGCACCAAGAGCTTCGCCGACGCGCCCGAGGCAGCCACCGAAAGCCGGATCGTGCTGGTCCACCGGCCCAATTCGCCGCAGAGCTATATCTATGGCGGGCAGCTGACCCCGGTCGATCCGCGCGGCGAGACCTATGTCGATTTCCTCAACGCCAACAATGCGCTGGGCGGCAACTTCCTCGCCCGGCTCAACATGAACCTGCGCGAGACCAAGGGCTGGAGCTACGGTGTGCGCGGCGCCCCGCTGACCAATGAGAACGCGGTCGCCTATACCGTGCGCGCGCCCGTCCAGGCCGACCGCACCGGCGATGCGCTGGCCGAACTGATCCGCGAAACCGGCGAATTCCTCGATACGCGCGGCGTCACCGACGAGGAGCTGACCCGGATCGTCACGGCCGAGATCGGCGAACTGCCCGGCCAGTTCGAAACCTCGGGCGCGATCCTCGGCGCGATGCAGTCCAATGCGCTCTACGGGCGGCCCGACGATTACTACGAAGTGATCGCCGATCGTTTCCGCGCGCAAACCACCGACAGCCTCGATGCCGCAGCCCGCGCAGCGATCGACCCCGACCGTTTCGTCTGGGTCGTGGTGGGCGATGCAACGGTCGTCGAACCGCAACTCGAACAGCTCGGCCTGGCAGTCGAACGCATCGAAATGGCGGGAACCGACTAATTGACATTCGTGTCAGCAGGCCCGATTGAAATGGGACTTTGAACCCCCAAGCGAAGAGAGGAATTTCCATGTCCGTAGCAGGTACCTACGATACCGTCGTGAAGAGCCCGATGGGCGACCAGAAGGGCACGCTGACGGTCGTGCCGAGCGACGACGGCAACAGCTTCACCGGCTCGATGGCCGGTGGCATGGGCTCGATGGACATCACTGACGGCACGATCGAAGGCGATACGCTCAAGTGGAAGATGGACATGACCGTCCCCATGCCGATGACGCTCAACTGCACCGCCACCGTCAATGGCGACCAGATGACCGGCACCGTCAATGCGGGTGCTTTCGGCGACATGCCGCTGACCGGCGAACGCCAGGGCTGATCGGCCCGGTCCGTGACGCGAGGGGCGTCGGGAGCGATCCCGGCGCCCTTTTCTTTGGCATGCTTGAGCCAGTGGACGGAACTTCCACCCGGACCGGGGCTTGGAAGAAGGACAGCATGGACGACAGCGACCCTCCCAAGCCGCGGCACCGCGCGATTCCCAGCAGCCGCGCGGCGCGGCTGGGCACCTTCGGGCGGCTCGCCGGCGGGGTTGCCGGGGGCATGCTGGGCGAAGGCGCCCGGCGGCTGGCCCGCGGCGAGCGCCCGCGGATGCGCGACCTGCTGCTGACCCCGGGCAATGTCGGCCGCCTGGCCGATCGCCTGTCGCACCTGCGCGGTGCGGCGATGAAGCTCGGCCAGATGATCTCGATGGATGCGGGCGACATGCTGCCCGCCGAACTCACTGCCATTCTCGCGCAATTGCGTTCGCAGGCCTATCGCATGCCGCCGCAGCAATTGCGCAGCGTGCTCGACGCGGAATGGGGGCCCGACTGGCGGCGCCGCTTCGCGCGCTTCAACGCCACCCCGATTGCCGCGGCATCGATCGGGCAGGTGCACCGCGCGGCACTGTCCGACGGGCGCGAAGTGGCAATCAAGGTCCAGTATCCCGGCATTCGCGAAAGCATCGATTCCGATGTCGACAATGTCGCGACCCTGCTGCGCGTATCGGGCGTCCTCCCGCGCGAGCTCGACCTTGCGCCGTTGCTGGGCGAAGCCAAGCGGCAGTTGCACGAGGAAGCCGATTACGAACGCGAAGCGGCGCAGATGACGCGCTTTGCCGACTGGCTGGACGGACACCCCGACTACATCGTCCCGCGCCCGCTGCACGAACTGACCACCGCACGCGTGCTGGCGATGGATTTCATCGACGGCCAGCCGATCGAGGCGCTGGGCGAAGCGCCGCAGGAGACGCGCGATGCGGCGATGCGCGACCTGATCGCGCTGGTGCTGCGCGAGTTGTTCGAATTCGGCGCGATGCAGACCGATCCCAATTTCGCCAACTACCGCTTCCAGCCCGACACCGGGCGCTTGGTGTTGCTCGATTTCGGGGCGACGCGCGATGTCGATCCCGCGACCGCCGAAGGCTATCGCACGCTGCTTGCCGCCGGGCTCGCAGGCGACCGCGACGCGGTGCGCGAAGCTGCGCAGGCAGCGGGCTTCCTGGGCGAGGCAGCCATTGCCCGTCACCGCCCGCTGGTCGACCGGATGATCGACATCGTGGTGACCGAGATGAACCGGCCCGGCCCGTTCGACTTCGGCGATCGCGGCTTCATCGAGGTGCTGCGCGAACAGGGGATGGAAATGGCCGCCGACCGGTCGACCTGGCACATCCCCCCGGTCGAGACGCTGTTCGTCCAGCGCAAGATCAGCGGCACCGCGCTGCTCGCGGCGCGGCTCGCAGCGCGGGTCGACGTGCGCGAACTGGTACGCCCCTACCTTGCAGGTGGCAGCGCCTGACGAAATTGGGCTGCCGGATCGCTCCGACAGCCCGTGTTCGTGACTGCGGCCCGGCCTAGCGGACCCCGGGCATTGCCTTGGTCAGGCGCCGGGACGGTTCAGCCAAGCTTGTCCTTGAGGATCTGGTTGACCACCGCGGGATTGGCCTTGCCCTGCATCGCCTTCATCGTCTGGCCGACGAAGAAACCGAACAGCTTGTCCTTGCCGCCTCGATATTGTTCGACCTTGTCCTCATTGTTGGCGAGGATCTCCTCGATGGCGGCCTCGATCGCCCCCGTATCGGAGACCTGCTTGAGGCCCTTTTCATCGGCGATCGTCTCGGGCTCGCCGCCGTCCTTGAGGACGATTTCGTAGATTTCCTTGGCCTGTCCGCCGGAAATCTCGCCCTTGTCCTGCATCGCCAGGATGCTGGCCTGCGCTGCGGCAGTGGCATTGGCCATGTCGGCTTCATCGCCCAGCGACTTGACCACGCCCGGCGCGACCGAAAGCGCCCAGTTGGCGACCTGCGTGGCGACCTTGGCTTCGCTCTTGCCGATCTTGGCAGCGGTCGCCGCAAGCAGCGTTTCGAACCGTGCGAAGGTTTCCACCTCGGCTGTGAGTTCGCGCGCATTGTAAGGCGTCAGGCCCAGTTCGCTTTCGTACCGCTTGCGCTTGGCGTCGGGCAGTTCGGGCAGCGAGGCGCGGCATTCCTCGAGGAAGCTGTCCTCCAGTTCGAGCGGGAGCAGGTCCGGATCGGGGAAATAGCGGTAGTCATGCGCATCTTCCTTGCTGCGCATGGTCCGGGTGGTGCCGGTGCCGGGATCGAACAGCCGCGTTTCCTGGTCCACGCTGCCGCCATTCTCGATCACGTCGACCTGGCGGTTGGCTTCATATTCGATGACCTGCATCACGAAGCGCACCGAGTTGACGTTCTTCGTCTCGGTCCGGGTGCCCAGCTCGCCGCCGGGCTTGCGCACGCTGACATTGACGTCGGCGCGCATCGAGCCCTCTTCCATATTGCCGTCGCACGAGCCGACATAGCGCAGGATCGAACGCAGCTTGCGGACATAGGCGCCCGCTTCGGCGGGGCTGCGCATGTCGGGCATCGAGACGATTTCCATCAGCGCCACGCCGCTGCGGTTGAGATCGACATAGGACATGGTCGGATGCTGGTCGTGCATCAGCTTGCCCGCATCCTGTTCGACATGGATCCGTTCGATCCCGATGACCTTGTCCTCGGGAATGCCGGCCTTCTCGTCGGCATCGATCAGCAGCTGCCCTTCACCCACCAGCGGGTGGTAGAGCTGGCTGATCTGGTAGCCCTGCGGCAAATCGGCATAGAAGTAGTTCTTGCGGTCGAACCGCGACCACCGGTTGATCTGCGCCTCGATCGCCATGCCGGTGCGCACCGCCTGGCGGATGCACTCGCGATTGGGCACGGGCAGCATGCCGGGCATTGCCGCATCGACGAGGCTGACCTGCGTATTGGGCTCGGCACCGAAGGCAGTCGACGCGCCGCTGAACAGCTTGGCGTTGGAGGTGACCTGCGCATGGACCTCGAGGCCGATCACGACCTCCCATTCGCCCGTTGCGCCCTGGATGCGGTAGTTACTCATCGTCTTTCGGCTTTCCATTGTCACTCTTGAACCGCGCCTCGCCGTGGTTGATCCGCTTGGACAGGATCGCGGGCAGCGCCATCACGCCCAGCACCGCCACCGCGGCGACCAGCGTGAAGATGGCCTCGTTCACCACCATTTGTCCGGCTGCGCGTCGAACCCGGCGCGCTGCTGGATCGCGAGGCCGGTGTTGAGCACACCCTGTTCGTCGAAGGGCTTGCCCACGATCTGCAGCCCGAGCGGCAGACCGTCGTCATTGACCATGGCGGGTACGCTCATCGCGGGCAGGCCGGCCAGCGATGCCGGCACGGCGAAGACATCGTTGAGATACATCGTCAGCGGGTCTTCATTGAGCGAACCCAGCGGGAAGCTGGCGGTCGGCGTGGTCGGCGCGAGGATCGCGTCGCACTGGCCGAACGCCTGCTCGAAGTCCTGACTCACCAGCGTGCGGATCTTCTGCGCCTGCGTGTAATAGGCATCGTAGAAGCCGGCGCTCAGCACATAGGTGCCGATCAGGATACGGCGCTTGACCTCGTCGCCGAACCCGGCGGCGCGGGTGGCGGCATACATGTCCTGCAGGCCCGCCCCGTCAGGCAGGTCGCGCAGGCCGTAGCGCACGCCGTCATAGCGCGCGAGATTGCTCGAGGCCTCGGCAGGCGCGACAATGTAATATGCGGGCAGCGCGTATTTGGTATGCGGCAGCGAGATATCGACGATCTCGGCGCCCGCATCGCGCAGCCATTCCTTGCCCTGTTCCCAGCTCTTGAGAATGGCCTCGTCGGTGCCGTCCATCCGGTATTCCTTCGGGATACCGATCTTCTTGCCCTTGAGGTCTGCCGACAGGCCCGCTTCCCACTGCGGCACGTCCAGCTTGAGGCTGGTCGCGTCCTTGGGATCGAAACCGGCCATGGCCTCGAGCATGATCGCGCAGTCTTCGACACTGCGTGCCATCGGGCCCGCCTGGTCGAGACTGGAGGCGAAGGCGACGACGCCCCAGCGGCTGCAGCGGCCATAGGTCGGCTTGATCCCGCAGATACCGGTGAAGGCGGCGGGCTGGCGGATCGAACCGCCGGTATCGGTGCCGGTGGCAGCGGGCGCGATCCGCGCGGCGACCGCGCTGGACGAACCGCCCGACGAACCGCCCGGGCTCATTGCGGCATTGGTGCCGTTCTTCTTCCACGGCGAGGAGACATTGCCGAAATAGCTGGTCTCGTTCGAGGAACCCATCGCGAACTGGTCGAGATTGAGCTTGCCCAGCATGCCCGCACCCGCATCCCACAGCTTCTGGCTGACAGTGCTTTCGTACTGCGGCGTGAAGCCTTCGAGAATATGGCTCGCAGCGGTGGTCTGCACGCCCCTCGTGGCGAACAGGTCCTTCATGCCGATCGGCACGCCGCCCATGATGCCCAGATCCTCGCCCCTGGCGCGCTTGGCATCGGCGGCATCAGCCGCCGCCAGCGCATGGTCCGGCGTGGTCACGATGAAGGCATTGAGGTCGGCCGCTTCGGCCACGGCGGCGTTGAAGGCTTCCGCCACTTCGCGCGCGGTGAAGCTGCCGCCCGCCACGCCATCGCGGATCGCCTTGACGCCGAGATCGGTCAATTCGCTCATGCCTCGTCACCCTGAACTTGTTTCAGGGTCCATTTCGCCACAATCACGGTGTCGTCCCCTAAAGAGCTGCGTTCCTGTTCCTGGATCCTGAAACACGCGCGGCTTAGCCGCTGTTCAGGATGATCGAATGAAAATGCGTGGCTTTTCATTCGATCACCTTGGGCACGCCGAAGAAGCCGTGTTCGGCGGCGGGGGCATTGGCCAGCACATCCTCGCGCCGTCCGCCAGCGGTCAGCGGGTCGGCGTCGACGACATCGTCGCGCAGGCGCAGCGAGTTGGGAATGACCGCGGTCATCGGCTCGACGCCGCTGGTATCGACCTCGCCCAGCTGTTCGACCCAGTTGAGGATATTGTTAAGTTCGGGGACCATCGTATCGAGTTCGTCATCGCCCATCTTGATGCGGGCGAGCGAGGCGATCTTGGCCACTTCTTCGCGTGTGACTGACATGCTCGCGCGTTAGCCGCGCGCGCGGCCCGCTTCAAGCAGCGATGCTGCAGCGCAATGCTATTCGAAGGGATCGCCTGCGGGCTGGCCGTCGATATAGACCCGCCGCCCGGTCCATTCGCGGATTTCCACCTGCGATCCCGCGCGCTGATTGGGCGCGTCGAACTCCGCCCTGATCGCGGCTTCGCGGGCTGCCGTTACAGCTGGTTGATCGGCGGGCCCGGCAAGATCGAACTCTTCCCAAGCGATGCGCCCGTCCTCGACCAGGGCGACCCTGCGCCGCCCATTGTCGCCGGCCCCGGCATCCAGCGCCACGCAAGGGTTGTCGCAGCGCCACGGCGAGGCGCGCACATGGTTCTCGACGTGGCGACGCAGCGTCTCGTCCTCGAACTGCATCCGCAAATTCGCGAGCCGCTCGTTGCGCTCGGTGCCTCTCTCGACATCCCGATAGGTGCGGGCTTCCTGCGCGAGGGCACCGGCAGCGAGTTCTGCCACCTCGGCATCACTGCCCTTCGCCAGCCGCGCCAGTCCTTCGCGCCCGGCCTCGCCGAATTCCCAGCGCAGCGCGTCAAAGTCGAAGTCGTCCACCGCAACCCTGCCGCTTTCGAGCCGGGCGATCTGGTTCCTCGCCGATATCGCACCGAAATCGAACAGCGGCAGCGCGAGCACGAAGGCCAGCCCGCAGGTCGCCACCGCGAGATGCATGTTCGCGGTGCGGACGCGGTCCATCCAGCCAGTCAGTCGTCCGCGGATCGGTGCAATGAAATAGGCCATGCCGTAAGCGACCGCGACCGCCACCGCGACGATGCCCCAGAGCCGTTCGGGGCTGAGCCCGTATTCGGCGACCCGCGTTCCGGTCGAGACTGCCGCCAGCAGCGCCAGCGGGAAGATCGCCAGCGCCAGCACCAAAGCGGCCCAGCGCAAGACGCGATTTGCGCTGACTTCGTGATCGGCGTTGCGAATCACCGCATTGACCAGGACGAAGCCCGCCACCGCCACCGCCACCGACAGCAGCAGCGGCGTGGGGCTTTCGGTCGCATTCCACAGCACCGCTATGCCGCTCGCCAGCACGGCGAGCAGGAAGATCGCCAGCGCGGCCGCCAGCGGCACGGCGATAATCGAGAACACCAGCATCACCACCGATTGCAGCGTGCCGATGATCTTCAACTGGTTGCGCAGCACGCCCAGAGCGGCGCCGAATGCCGCACCCGAGAAGATCCAGCCGAACCAGGCCTCGTCGACCACGTTCTCGACCACGTCGATATCGATGGCGGAGAAGAGCGCGGCGAGCAGCACGGCCAGCAGCCAGGATACACCGGTGAAGGCGAGCGCCCCGGCGCCGCTGATGGCATCGGTCCATACGTGGAAGTGGGTCTGGTCGTAGGCCGTCCGCCAGCGCAGCCGGTGGAACCCCGCCTGGAACAGCGGCAGGGCCAGCGTTATCGCGACCAGCCCGGCGGCGACCCAGAAAGGCTCGTCGGCATAGCGGTCGCCCGCGCTCGTCACCCGCCAGGCGATCCCCGCCATGACCAGCGCGACCAGCCCGGCGAAGACCAGCGGCTCCTGCCAGCGGATACGCTCGACGGTGAAGGCCAGCGCCAGCGGACCGAAGACGAAAGCGGCGGCGAGCGCGGCCCGCCACGGCGGCATGTCGGCCGCGTTCCAGTCGGACAACAGGTGGACGGCGAGCCCGGCGACGCCCAGCAGGACGGCGAGCGCCCAGGGCCGCAGCGGCCAGTCGGCATGGGCTGCGGGCGCGTGAACGGCGATTGCCTCGGTCATGCGCCCTCCCCCGGCGGCCGGCCTATTGCGCCGGCGGGGGTCCCGCCTGGCCGTCGGCGCCCTGCTGCCCCATCATCTGCTGGAGGGCAGCGGCGCGCGCCTGGAAGTCGTCGCGGCTCATGAAGTCGACCACTTCCACTTCAAACACCAGATCGGCATTGGCAGGGATCGGTGAGCCCGGCGGCGGTTCGGCGCCATAGGCCTGATCGGCGGGGATCGTCAGCACGTAGCTGCCGCCCTTCTGCATCTGCTGCAGCCCCTCGATGAAGCCGTCGATGATCGCGCCTTCCTCGAGCAGCAGCGGATTGCCTTCGGGGAACAGGCCCGGCGGCACCGGCAGCGGCTGCGACCGGTCGAATTCGGTCCCGTCGACCAGCGTGCCGACATAATTGACGAACACGACATCGCCGAGCTGCGGCGAATCGCCCGAGCCCGCGGTTACCGTTTCGACATCGAGCCCGCGCGGCATGGCGGCCCAGGCAAGACCCGCGGCGACGAGGACGGCAAGCAGCACGCCGAGCCACAATTTGGTGAGCGAGCCCTTCTTGATGGGCTGGAGGGGAACGCGGGTGATCTCGGTCATGAAAGTCTCTTCCGGATTCGCAACGGCGGATACGCAAAGGGCGCGGATTGCTCCGCGCCCTCATGGCTTAGCTTGGTAGCAGTCGCAATAGCGACTTACTTGGCGCCGTCGCGCTCCAGCCGCTTGCGCTCGAGCTTGCGCGCGCGGCGGACCGCAGCCGCCTTTTCGCGGGCGCGCTTTTCGCTGGGCTTCTCGTAGTGGCGGCGCAGCTTCATTTCGCGATACACGCCTTCACGCTGCAGCTTCTTCTTGAGCGCGCGGAGGGCCTGGTCGACATTGTTATCGCGAACCATGATCTGCATAAACTTCAATACCTCGACTTTGCGGGCCAGAGCCCGCGCAAAAGCGGGGTATGCCTCCTGAATTGGGGTTTCGCTTGTTCAACGAAAAGCGCGCCGAATCCGTTCCGGACCGGCTCGAACGGGTGCGCACATACGGATTCTCGCAGCCGAAGGCAAGTCTTTGTCGCATGCTGCAGCATCGGGATGACGCAGGGGCAATTGGCGGCTAAGGGCAGCGGCGATGTCCACCTTCTCTCCTTTCGTTGCCGCGCTGCACGTCTTTATCGGCGGCGGGTTCGGCGCGGTGCTGCGCTGGCAGCTCGGCCGCGCGATGACCGGCTGGCTCGGCGCGCCGGTCGTGACCGCCTTTCCCTTCGCCACGCTGGCGGCCAACGCCGCGGGCAGTCTCGCGATGGGATTGCTGGCCGGCTGGCTGGCACGCCACGGCAGCGGGGAAGGCGAGCAATTGCGGTTGCTGCTGGGTGTAGGGCTGCTGGGCGGCTTCACCACATTCAGCGCGTTCAGCCTTGAAATGGTGCTGCTGATCGAACGCGGACAATATCTTTTCGCCCTGCTCTATGCAGTGCTGTCGATTGCATTGGGCATCACCGGGCTGATGGTCGGTCTCGGCGTGATGAGGATGGCAGGATGAATACCTCCGACGAAGTACGCAATTTCACCGTCGAGGCGGATGACGACGGCATCCGGGTGGACCGGTGGTTCAAGCGGCACCTGCCGCAGGTCGGCTTCGGCACGGTCAGCAAATGGGCGCGCACCGGCCAGGTCCGGGTCGACGGCAAGCGGGTCAAGCCCGACGACCGGCTGGCCGAGGGGCAGCAGATTCGCGTGCCCCCGGGGGGCGATGCGCCGCACAAGCAGCCCAAGGCGAAGCGCGAGCTCAAGCCCGCCGAGATCGAGCAGGCGCAGGCCATGCTGATCGAGCGGACCAAGGGCGCGCTGGTGCTGAACAAGCCGCCGGGCCTTGCGACGCAGGGCGGGACGAACACGTTCAACCATGTCGACGGCCTGCTCGACGCCTATGTCGAAGGCGAGGACGATCCGCGCCCGCGGCTGGTTCACCGGCTCGACAAGGACACCAGCGGCGTGTTGCTGGTGGCGCGCACGCCCGGCAGCGCGGCCTATTTCTCTAGGCGTTTCTCGGGCCGGTCGGCGAAGAAGATTTACTGGGCGCTGGTAATCGGCGTGCCCGATGTGAAGGAAGGCGTGATCGAGGCGCCGCTTGCCAAGCAGCCCGGATCGGGCGGCGAGAAAATGCATGTCGACCACGAGGGCGGCCAGCCGGCCAAGACCAAGTACCGGGTCGTCGACGCGGTGGGCAAGAAAGCCGCCTGGCTCGAACTGCAGCCGCTGACCGGCCGCACGCACCAGCTCCGCGTGCATTGCGCGGCGATGGACCACCCGATCGTGGGCGACGGCAAATATGGCGGCAAGGAAGCCTTCCTGACCGGCTCGATCAGCCGCAAGATGCACCTCCATGCGCGGCGCCTGATCATCGACAGCCCCGACGGCGGCAAGCTCGACGTGACCGCCGATCTGCCCGAACACTTCGCCGCCTCGATGGAGCAGCTCGGGTTCGACGTGAACCTGTCCGATGCCACCCCGATGCGCGACGATCCGCCGCCCAAGACGCGCGAGGAGAAGAAGCAGCAGGCCCGCCAGCATGCGAAGAACTTCCGCAAGTCGCAGCGCTCGCCGCGCCGGGCGCGGGGTGCGATGGCGAAAGGCAAGCCGAAGGGCCCGCGCAAGTGAGCCGGCTGGTCGTCTTTGATTGCGACGGCACGCTGGTCGATGGGCAGGCGGCGATCTGCGAGACGATGGAACTGGCCTTCCGTAACACCGGCCTGGCCGCGCCCGAACGCAACAAGGTTCGCCGGATCGTCGGGTTGAGCCTGCCCTTTGCGCTGCGCGAACTGGCCCCCGATGCCACCGACGACGAACGCCATGCCGTGGTCGAGGCCTATAAGGCGGGTTACCGCGAGCTCCGCCTCTCGGGCGCGCTGCGCGAACCGCTGTATGCAGGCATCGCCGCACTGATCGACGAACTCGATGCCGAAGGCCGCCTGCTGGGCGTCGCCACCGGCAAGAGCGACCGCGGGCTCCACGCGTGCCTCGACACGCATGGCATCAAGCATCGCTTCGTGTCGCTGCAGACCGCCGACCGCCATCCCTCCAAGCCGCATCCCGCCATGCTCGAAGCCGCGCTGGGCGATGCCGGCGTGGCGCCTGCCGACGCCGTGATGATCGGCGATACCAGTTTCGACATGGAAATGGCGCAGGCAGCCGGCGTCCGCGCGATCGGCGTGGCGTGGGGCTATCACGAACCGCGGGAGTTGCTCGACGCCGGGGCCAGCGCGGTGGCCGAAACCGCACAGCAATTGGGAGACCTGATCCGTGGGAGAAACTGACCATGACCCGGCCAAGGCGCGGTTCCTGACGATCCAGGCAGTGCGATTGTCGGGGGTCGTGACGGCGGTGCTGGGCGCGCTGGTGCTGGGCGGCATCCTGCCCCTGCCCGAGATTGCCGGCTATATCCTCGTCGCAATGGGCGTGGCCGAGATATTCATCCTCCCGATCGTCCTCGCCAAGCGCTGGAGAAGCGGCCAGTGAAGCGGTTCTATACGCGCGTCCATGTCGAACGCGCAGCTTCCGGCCATCAGGTGTTCCTCGACGGGCGGCCGCTGAAAACGCAGGGCGGGCGGCAGCAGGTCGTCGATTCGCTTGCGCTGGCAGAAGCGCTCGCAAGCGAATGGGATGGACAGGGCGAGACGATCGATCCGGCACGCTTTGCCTATCGCGACATGGCCGATTACGCGCTCGACACACTGCCCGAAGGTCGCACCGCGGCGATCGCCAAGCTGCTGCGCTATGCCGAAACCGACACGCTTTGCTATCGCGCCGATCCGGACGAGCCGCTGTGGCATCGCCAGCGCGACATGTGGGACCCGCTGGTCGAAACGCTCGAGGCCCGCGAAGGCATCGTGCTGGAACGCGTCAGCGGGGTGGTGGCGAAACCGCACGCCCCGGCCACGATGGACCGGCTGAAAGCCCGGCTGGAAAGCCTGGATGATTTCACCCTCGCTGCGCTCGAACAGCTGACTGCGCTATCCGCATCCTTGTGCGTCGGCTTGGCCGCGCTCGACCACGATGCCGATGGCGAAGCGCTGTGGGCAGCGGCCAATCTCGAGGAAGACTGGCAGATCGAACAATGGGGCGCGGACGAGGAAGCCGCCGCGCGCCGCGCGAAGCGGTTGGAGGCATTCCTCAAGGCGATGGCCTTCGTACGGCTGCTCTAGTTCCGGCCCGCCTGCCTGCGCCGCAGGCGCTCGATGATGGCGGCATCCATCCAGAAGATGTCGTTGTCCCCTTCGCCGACGGTGCGATGGAAGAACAGATATTTGCCATCGGGGGTCACCGTGGCCGACGCTTCCCAGCGTGCGGTGTTCACGGTTTCGCCCAGATTGATGGCTTCCCCCCAGCTCCCGTCGGCCTGCCGGAAGCTGACGTATATGTCGGAATCGCCATAGCCGCCCTCCCTGCGCCCATCGAACAGAAGGTAGGATTCGTCCGGCGCGATGAAGGGATGGGCCAGCCATGTGCCGGTATTGATCGCCGCGCTGGCAAGCTCGGGCGCCTGGCGTTCGCCATCGACAATGCGTGAATAGCGGATGCGGCCATCGCCGGCCGATCCGACCTCGTCGAAATAGTAAGTGTTCCGCGCCGATGCGGTAAGGCGCATGATCCTGAACGGTTCGAAAGCCTCACCGAGCCGCTTCGTTTCTGACCAGCCATCGGCATCGCGGACCTTGTACGCGCGCCCGAGATGCATGTTCTGCCCATCGGGGGCGATGAACGGGGTGCCCTGTCGTTCCCACAACACCTCATCGTGCCACTCGCCTTCCCGGTAGCGGTAGACGTGCTGCCAAGTGGTCTCGTTTTCGTCGCGCTTGAGGACGTAGAATTCGCGCATGTCGGGCGAGAAAACGCCGCCGTATTCCCAGCCCCTGGTGGTGATGATCCCGGGCGCGAAGGGTTCGGGCGCCGATCCGGGCGGTTCCTGGCCCAGATAGGGGCGTTCGATATGCCCCTCGCCTTCCCCTGCCAGAGCGTACGCGCTCGCTGCGCCCAGCGTCAGCAGGATGATCCCGGCAAGTTTCGAGTTCATAATCACCCTCCCCGAGTGAACATGATCTCATATCTGCACGGCGAAGTCACGACTGGCCAAGTCGTCCCCGACGACGGTCGCCCCTCCTTCGACTGGCGACACGGCGGGAGCCGCAGCGCCCCGCTCAGTTCAGCCAGTCGGCGATTTCACCGGCGACCTGGTTGGCCGCCTGGTTGAGCGCCGGACCGACGAACTCGGTCTCGGGTGCGGCGACGGGCACGCGCGCCTCGAAGCGGCGGCTGATTGCGCTTGCGCCCGCGCCATTGCGCACCGCGTCAAACACCACCACCACTTCGCGCGTCCGCGCATCGTAGCCGAACGCGCGCAGCGAACCGTGAAGGCGGTCCGCCGCGTTCAGGCCGGGATCGTCGCCATCGACCACCACGCGGCCATTTTGCGAGCGGATCGTCTCGGCCACCAGCTGGCCGAACAGGCGGGCGGGCCGGTCGACCCAGAACGCATCCTGCAGATAGGCCAGCTCGGTGTCGGTGACCTGCACCGGGACCCGCGTGACATCGAGCGCCTTGGTCGCCTCGAACGGGACGATCGCCAAGGCCGTGCCCCGGTCGCTCGCGGCGCTTTCGCCGGCGGGGGCGGTGGCAGCGGGGGTCAGGGTCAGCAGGCTGTCGGGTGCCTCGCCGCCAAAGCTCAGGCAGCCGCCCAGCAGCAGGGCGGGAGCCAGCGCAGCAAGTTTGGTCATGCGTGTCATGCTGGTGCCCCTTACGGCTTGTAATCGGGCAGCGGCTGGCTGGAAAGCAGCGCGCCGGCACCCTTTTCGTCGATCGTTTCGGTCACGTCGCGCAGCGCCTTGCTGGTCGCGCGCAGGTCGCGCAGCGTGGCTTCGGCGGCGGGCAGCGTGCTTTCGGTCAGCTGCTTGGTCGCAGGCCGCGCCTCGTTGAGCGTGTCTTCGAGCGCGCGCGCGGCGCCGCTGGCCGATTTCAGCGTCGAGCGCAGGTCCTTGGCAATCGCCTCGCCTTCCTGGTTGATAATGCGATCGGTCGAGGCGGTGACCTGTTCGAACTGGTCGAGCGCCTCGCTGGCTTCGCGCAGCGTCACCTGCAGTTCGGCCATCGTGCGTTCGAGCTGCGGCGCGGCAGCGGCGAAGCCCGCGCTGGCGGCATTGGTGTTGGCGAGGATCTGCGAGATTTCTTCCTGGTTGCGATCGCTCAGCAGGACGGTCAGCCGCTCGGTCAGCGTGGCCAGCCGCTCGAGCAGGAGCGGGGCGCTGGCCAGCACCGCGCCGAACCCGCCGCCAGTGGTGGGCGGAATGATCGGCACGCCTTCGGTGCAGGCCGTGGTCTCGCACGATATCGGCGGCGCACCGCTGCGCGCGCCGTCGAGCGTGATCGTCGACACGCCGGTGAAACTGCCCTGGATCGTCGCGGTGGTGCCGACGAGGATGGGCACGCTTTCCTTGACCTTGATCCGCACGCGGACGAATTCGGGGTCCTTGTCCCACAATTCGATCTGGTTGACCTGCCCCACCGGCACGCCGGCGAAATCGACCGAGCTGCCATTGGCAAGACCGGCGACCGACTGCTTGAAGAAGATGTCGTATTCGTTCTGGTCCCCGCCGCCGAGCCGCGCGAGCCACACGATGAACAGCGCGAGCGCGCCAAGGATCAGCAGCGTAACCGCCCCTACCCAAACGTGATTTGCCCGCGTTTCCATTGGTTCGCCCTATGCCTTGCCCGCAGGCGGTTTGTCCAACGCTTTGACCGCATGCGCAGCGACCGGTTCGTCCATGTGCCGGCGCAATTCGTCGAGCGCCTGCGCGGTCAGCGCCGCGCGCCCGCGCGGACCGTTGAAATATTGCTGGATCCACTCATGATCGAGATCGAGCAGGTTCGGCACCGTGTCGACCGCGATGACCTTCTTGTCCGCGATCACGGCGACGCGGTCGCAGATCTCGTGCAGCGTATCGAGATCGTGGGTGATGAGGAACACGGTCAGCCCGAGCGTTTCCTTCAGTTCCAGCGTCAGCTGGTCGAACGCGGCCGCGCCGATCGGATCGAGCCCCGCGGTGGGTTCGTCGAGGAACAGCAGCTCGGGATCGAGCGCCAGCGCGCGCGCCAGCCCGGCCCGCTTCTTCATGCCGCCCGACAGTTCGGAAGGGTATTTGCCCACCGCTTCTTCGGGCAGGCCCGACAGCACGACCTTGTAGCGGGCGATCTCGTGGCGCAGTTCGGGCTCGATATCGGGGTAGAACTGCTTGAGCGGGACCTCGACATTCTCGCCCACGGTCAGGGTCGAGAACAGCGCCCCGCCCTGGAACAGCACGCCCCAGCGGTTGCGCACGCCGATATCGACCTCGGGATCGCTGTCGATGGTCGAGCGGCCGAACACGCTGATGTCGCCCGCGGTGGGATGCTGCAGCCCGATGATCGAGCGCATCAGCACGCTTTTGCCAGTGCCCGAACCGCCGACCACGCCGAGGATTTCGCCGCGCCGGACCTTGAGATCGAGATCCTGGTGGACGACCTGGTCGCCAAAGGCATTGGTCAGCCCTTCGACGACGATCGGGTAATCGCCGCGATAGCGTTCGTGGCGACCCAGTTCGCGCCCGGCTTCGTCCTGCGCCATCAGCCCCACCCGATCTTGGTGAAGAAGACCGCGAAGAAGGCGTCGATGACGATCACTGCGAAGATCCCCGTGACCACGGCCATGGTGGTGCGCCGGCCGACTTCTTCCGAATTACCCTTGACCTGCATGCCGTGATAGCATCCCGCCAGCGCCACGATCAGCCCGAAGACCGGCGCCTTCAGCAGTCCGACCCACAAATCGTAGATCGGGACCACGTCCTGGATCCGGGTGAGGAAGGTCCAGAACGGAATGCCTAGCATGAACTGCCCGACGACCGCGCCGCCGACGATGGCGACACCCGCGGCATAGAAGCCCAGCAGCGGCATCATCAGCACGGCGGCCATGACGCGGGGAATGACCAGCGCTTCCATCGGCGATATGCCGATGGTCTGCATCGCATCGACTTCCTCGGTCAGCCGCATCGTGCCGATCTGCGCAGCGAAAGCACTGCCCGACCGGCCGGCGACCATGATCGCGGTCATCAGCACGCCCAGCTCGCGCAAGGTGATCCGCCCGACCAGATTGACGGTCAGCGTCTCCGCCCCGAACTGCGCCAGCTGGACTGCGCCCTGCTGCGCGATGACCACGCCGATAAGGAAGCTCATCAAGCCGATGATCGGCAGCGCCGAGACGCCCACCAGCTCGAGCTGGCGGACCAGCGCCAGCCAGCGGAACCGCCGGGGGTGGCGGATCAGGCTGCCCATCGACAGCAACAGCGCGCCGAGGAAGCCGACCACACCGTAGATCCCGCGGCGCGCGGCGTATATCTTCTCGCCCATCACCGTGGGCACGCGTTCCCATACGGGCAGGCGCGGAGCGGCGATCTGCTCTTCCGACCCGGTCCCTTTCAGCGCGCCCATCAGGCGTTCGGCGCGCTCGCTCGCGCCCGAAATCTCGGCCTCGTGTTCGCGCGCCAGGCTGCAGGCGATCCAGGCACCAACGGTGTCGATCTCGGTCACATCGGCCAGATCGATCCGGGCGATCGGACCGTCCAGTGCACGCAGATCCTGATCGATCGCGCCGACGGTGGACACGAGATAGGGCCCCGACAGGGCAAGCACATTGCCCCCATCGCCATCTTCGCTCAGATCGTATTCGGCGAAACCACCCATTGCCGCGCGGTATGCGAGCAAATCCGCCGCTTGCCAAGCGGCGATCGCCGGGTGTCACCTGCAACGTTGCATCGCAACAAGCGCGCTGGCAAAGGCGGTGCTCACCATTTGGCTGCGACTTCCCCGGGGGCGTACGGGCAGGCGCGGGACGAGAGCGTCTACGAACAGGAAACCATGAGCACCGAGCTACCCACGACCTTCGACCCGGCCGCAATCGAGGCGCGCTGGTACGCGCATTGGGAACAGGAAGGCCTCTTCCGCCCCGAACGCCCCGATGCGCAGCCGTACACGATCGTCAATCCGCCGCCCAACGTCACCGGCAGCCTGCATATCGGCCATGCGCTCGACAATACGCTGCAGGACATCATGATCCGTTACGAGCGGCTGCGCGGCAAGGATGCGTTGTGGGTGGTGGGCACCGACCATGCGGGCATTGCCACGCAGATGGTCGTCGAACGCCAGCTGGAGGCGAAGCAGGACAAGCGCACCAATTACAGCCGCGAGGATTTCGTGGCCAAGGTGTGGGAGTGGAAAGAGGAAAGCGGCGGCACGATCACGCGCCAGCTGCGCCGCCTCGGCTGCTCGATGGACTGGAGCCGCGAACAGTTCACCATGGACCCGCATTTCAGCGCGGCGGTGACCAAGACCTTCGTCGATCTTTATAACGACGGGCTGATCTACCGCGACAAGCGGCTGGTCAACTGGGACCCCAAGCTCAAGACCGCGATCAGCGATCTCGAGGTCGAAACGCAGGATGTGAAGGGTTCGTTCTGGCACTTCCGCTATCCGCTTGAAGACGGCGTCACGCTGGCCGACGGGCGCGACTATATCGAGGTTGCAACCACGCGCCCCGAAACCATGCTGGCCGACATGGCGGTGGCGGTGCATCCCGAGGACGAGCGCTATGCCAGCGTGGTCGGCAAGCATGTCGTGCTGCCGATCACCGGCCGCCGCGTGCCGATCGTCGCCGACGAACATGCCGATCCCGAACTGGGCAGCGGCGCGGTGAAGATTACCCCGGGGCACGATTTCAACGATTTCGAAGTCGGCAAGCGCGCCGGGTTCAAGCCCGCCGAGATGCTCAACATGCTCGATGGGGAAGCCAACGTTTGCCAGACCGCCGACGATCTGGTGCCCGAGGAATTCCTCGGCCTGCACCGGTTCAAGCGTGACGGGGTCGACGGAGCGCGCGAACTGGTCGTGCAGCGACTCAAGGACAGCGGCCACCTCATCCCGCATATCGCCAAGACAAAAAAGGGCGAGGAACAGGAACTCGATGCCGAACCGCGCACCATCGCGACGCCTTTCGGCGACCGCGGCGGCGTGGTGATCGAACCCTGGCTGACCGACCAGTGGTATGTCGATGCCGAGAAGCTGGCGGTGAAGCCGATCGAGGCAGTGAAGAACGGCGCCGTCGAGATCGTCCCGAAGAGCTGGGAGAAGACCTTCTTCAACTGGATGGAAAACATCCAGCCATGGTGCGTCAGCCGCCAGCTGTGGTGGGGGCACCGGATCCCGGCGTGGTACGATGCTGAAGGCAAGGCCTATGTCGCACTGACCGAGGAGGAAGCGCAGGCGCAGGCAGGCGAAGGCGCCGCACTGACCCGCGACGAAGACGTGCTCGACACGTGGTTCTCCTCTGCGCTGTGGCCCTTCGCCACGCTCGGCTGGCCCGAGCAGACCGACCTTGTCGCCAAGCACTATCCCAACGACCTTTTGGTCAGCGGCTTCGACATCCTGTTCTTCTGGGATGCCCGCATGATGATGATGGGGCAGTACACCACCGGGCAGAACCCGTGGCCCAAGCTGTATCTGCACGGTCTTGTCCGCGCGGCGGATGGGCAGAAGATGTCCAAGTCGAAGGGCAATGTCGTCGACCCGTTAGGGCTGATCGACCAATACGGCGCCGATGCGCTGCGCTTCTTCATGGCGGCGATGGAAAGCCAGGGCCGCGACATCAAGATGGATGACAAGCGGATCGAAGGCTATCGCAACTTCGCCACCAAGCTGTGGAACGCGACGCGCTTCTGCCAGTCGAACGGCATCAGCGCGAGCACCAGCATTGCCGCACCCAAGGCCATCCATGCGGTCAACCGCTGGATCATCGGCGAGGTTGTCCAGACCAAACAGGCGCTCGACACTGCGCTGGCCGATCTGCGTTTCGATGCGGCGGCAAACACGATCTATCATTTCGTGTGGGACCGGTTCTGCGACTGGTATATCGAACTGGTCAAAGGCAATTTCGACGAGGAAACCAAGGCGGTCGCCGGCTGGGCGCTCGACCAGATCCTCGTGATGCTGCACCCCTTCATGCCCTTCATCACCGAAGAACTGTGGTCCAAGCAGGGCGACCGTGCCGATTATCCGCTGATCACTGCAAGCTGGGTCGATCCGCAGGCCGAGGTTGATGCCGAGGCCAAGGCGGAAATCGACTGGCTGATTGCGCTGACCAGCGCGATCCGCACCGCCAAGAACGAGCTTGGCATTGCGCCCGGCGCCAAGCTGGAAGCCTTTTGCCCCGCGCCCAGCGCGCTGGCGAAATCGGTGGTCGAGGCCAATGCCGGGGCCATCGAACGGCTGGCGCGCCTGACCGCGATCCATTTTGCCGAAGCGCCCGCTGGCGCGGCGATGCAGATTGCAGCGGGCGAGGATGCGCTTGTCATTCCGCTCGAAGGCGTGATCGACATCGAGGCGGAGAAGACCCGCCTGTCGAAGGCGCTGGAGGCATCCGCCAAGGAAGCCAAGTCGCTCGAAGGCCGGCTGTCGAACGCGAACTTCGTCGAACGCGCCAAGCCCGAAGCGGTCGAAAAGGCACGCGCCGACCATGCGCACCACGTGGCCGAAGTCGCGCGGCTCGAAGCCG
Organism: Qipengyuania citrea; assembly: GCF_009828015.1. GTDB lineage: Bacteria > Pseudomonadota > Alphaproteobacteria > Sphingomonadales > Sphingomonadaceae > Qipengyuania > Qipengyuania citrea. The sequence continues at coordinate 114,244 of NZ_WTYG01000001.1, forward strand.
CCCTGGCGCGGCTCGGCTGACAAAACACGCCTAACTCTCTCGTCACCCCGGACTTGATCCGGGGTCAGGCTTCTTCGCTCGGCCTTGTGCCCGCAACGAGGAACAGCCCGACCCCGGCTCGGAGGCCGGGGTGGCGGATAGGGTGAACGAGGGCGGCGATTTCCTACGCGGCCCGATTGTGTCATGAACGCGGCAATGGCCTACGACCCTACCCCCGCTTGCGAAGCGCAAATTCAATCGAGTGCGTCGATCAAAACCCGCTTGACTGATCGGTTCGATTTTTGCGCCTGGACCGTGGTCCATGCGGTCCATGTGTGCGCCGCGCACGACGAACCGAGTGAGCCTGCCCGATGCCGCTAGTCCTCGCCACGCAGGCTCCGGGTGAGCCGGAGATCTTCGCCAGCGTGCAGGGCGAAGGGCCGAGTGCAGGCATGCCCTGCACCTTCCTGCGGCTGTCGCGCTGCAATCTCGCCTGCGTGTGGTGCGACACCGCCTATACCTGGCACTTCGCGGGCGACGAGCGGCCGCACCGCGACGGGGTTGAATTCGACCGCACGGCCAACCAGCTCACGCTGGACGAGGAAGAGGTTGCCGCGCGTATCACCGCGCTGGGCCAGAAGCGCCTGGTCATCACCGGCGGCGAACCGCTGCTGCAGGCGCCCGCGCTGGCGCGGCTGCTGGGCCACCTGCCTGACGTCACGGTGGAGATCGAGACCAACGGCACGACCAGGGCCCCGCCAGCGCTCGACATCCGCATCGACCAGTTCAACGTCAGCCCCAAGCTGGCGCATAGCGGCAATCCTGCGGAACTGGCGCTCATCCCCGAGCGGCTCGACGCCTATGCCACCGACCCGCGCGCCTGGTTCAAATTCGTGATCGCTGCGCCGGCGGACCTCGACGAGGTGCTGGCGCTGCGCGATCGCTACCGCTTCAAGCCCGACCACGTCTTCCTGATGCCCGAGGGCACCGACAGCGCAACGCTGCGCGAACGCGAGCAGTGGCTCGCGCCGCTATGCGTCGAACACGGCTTCAGGATGAGCGACCGGCTGCATATCCATTTGTTCGGCGATACGCGCGGGACCTAGCCCTGCGAGCGCCAGCGCTGGACGGTGCGCTCGACGATCTCTTCCTCGCCGCCGGTCTGGTTCCACAGTTCGATGAAGCTGGGGTCCTCCGATGCGGGCCGCTTGGATTCCTCGAGATTGTCGAAGCTCATGCGGATCGGGATTGCCACGCCTTCGCCGCAGATGATGCATTCCCGGTTGCGCAGCGCGGGGATCGCATCGAGAAAGCCGCGCGCGCCTTCGGGCATCGCCGCGCGGACGAAGTCCTGGTCGCGGTCGTTGTTGAGCCGCATCGACAGGATCGTGCCGCACTGCGACAGCACGCCTTCGGCAAGGTCGGACGGACGCTGCGTGATCAGGCCCAGGCTGATACCGTACTTGCGGCCTTCCTTGGCGAACCGCGACAGGATGGTGCCCACCGAATTGCCGTCGGCATTCTGTTCGTTGGGGACGTACCGGTGCGCCTCCTCGCACACCAGCAGGATCGGCGAGGTGCGTTCGTCGCGGCTCCAGATGGCGAAGTCGAACACCAGCCGGCTGAGCACTGCGACCACGGTCGCGGTGATGTCCGACGGCACGCCGGAAACGTCGATGATCGAGATCGGCTTGCCGTTCGAGGGCATCCGGAAGATCTTGGCGATGAAGTCGTTCATCGTGTCGGCCACCAGCATGCCCGAGAACATGAACTGGTAGCGCGGATCGCTCTTGATCTCGTCGAGCTTGTTCTTGATCCGCATGTAGGGCGCGGAGTTGGTCGCCTTGTCGAGCTTGCCCATCGCATCCTGCAGCTCGTTCGAGAGATCCGAGAGCAGGTAAGGGATCGGCGAATCGACGGTGATCTTGCTCATGTTCTCCGCCAGCCGGCTCTTCTGGCGCGACTTGAGCAGGCACTTGGCCAGAATATCCGCATCGACCTGCCGCTCGTTGCCATTGCTGGTCAGCAGCACTTCGCAGTGCTCTTCGAAGTTCATGATCCAGTACGGCATCTGCAGGTTCGACACGTCGAGGATCATGCCAGTGTTGCGGAAGGCCGAGGCATATTCGCCATGCGGGTCGACCATCACGATATGGCCGTCGGGCGCAGCTTCGCAGATCCGGTGGAGGATCAGCGCCGCGCTGGTCGATTTACCCGTACCGGTCGAGCCAAGCAGCGCGAAATGCTTGCCCAGCATCGCATCGACATAGATGCCGGCGCGAATGTCCTTGGTCGGATAGACCTTGCCGATGGTGATCGCGCTGCGTCCGTCGCTGGCATAGACCTGCCGCAGGTCGGCCGTGGTCGCAGGATAGACCATCGCGCCGGGTACCGGATAGCGGGTCACGCCGCGGCGGAAAGCGTGCAGCTTGCCGGTCAGCTTCTCTTCCGCGCCTTCGCCGAGGAAATCGATATTGGCGAGGATCGACCCCGCCTTGCGGTCCTGCTTCTGGTTCCGCACGCTGGCGAGCAGCCAGCTGTTGCCGACACGGATCTTGATCTGCGATCCGACCTGCCCGGCCATAGCAATCGTGGGATCGGCATCGGCCGCGCATTCATTGAGCCGCGCAAGGTCGATCGCCACCTGCGAACCCGCGCCCGAGATTTCCAGCACCACGCCAATGGGCTGATCGGCGTTCTCGCTGGTCGTCGGTGCGGGCGCCTGCGAAGCCGCTCGGCTCGGGGCGGCTGCCTCGTCGGCTGCCGTACCGTCGCGCCGCGCCTGTTCCTGCGCCGGGGCGGCCGGTTCGTCTGCGGTCGCTGAAGGCGGTGCCGGCTGCACTGGTTGGGGCCGGTCATCCGCCTGCGTTTCGGGCGGCTGGCTTTCGGTCCTTTCCGGCGGCTGGTGTACATAGCCCGACGGCGATGGGGCCGGCGCAGGCGCAGCCGCATCGCCGCCACGCATGATCCGGTCGCGCAGCGACCGCCTGTGCTTTTCCGGCGGCTCGGCCCCGGTTTCCTTCGACGGGTCGAACGTACGGTAAATCGGCTTGCCCATATCGGTCATCGATCCGGCGGTATCCTGCGTTGAATGCGCCCATCGCGCACGCAGCATGCCTGACCGAAAGTGCTTAAGATGTGGTCAATGCAAAAGCGCGCTTGCGCGTCAGATAAGCGCGAACAGGCGCCCGGCCGCCCAGCCCATCCCGACCGACAGCATCACCGCCAATAGCCCGTAGACCAGCGACCATTCCTGCGAATAGCGGGCCACCAGCCGTTCGAAACCGACCTTGCGCACTTCGACCTCAGCCTGCGCCGAAGCGATCACGCGGCCATCGCGCACGGCGAAGGTCTCGGCGGTATAGGTCCCCGTCGACACATTGGAAGGCAGCGAGATACGCGACTGGTAAAGCACCTGTTCGCTGATCTGGACGCCCTGAAAATCCTGCTTGTAGAGGTCTTGCCGCGTCTTGAGATCGACCAGTCCGGCCTTGAAGCGCGCCTGTTCCTCGGGTTCGATGACACCGCTGGGCGATAGCTGGATATAGGCGGTGCCGAATTCGTAGATCGCCGCGGTTTTCTCATCGACGATATCGGCGATCGGCTTGGAGGATGCGACCGCGAAATAGGACGGGACCGAGCGGAAATCGCTGCTGGCAGCGTTGACCCACACTCCGGCGAAGCGTTCCTTCTCGCGCAGCCGCACGGGTTCGGACGGTCCCTTGAGCACAACGACGATATCGTAGTCGCTACCCGCCGCGCGACCCTGCGGATCGAGCACCGCCCCGAACAGCAGCAGCTCGGTGCCGGTAAAGCCCTGCCGCACCTGCACTTCGTGCTGGCTGACCTCGGGCACCAATATGGGATCGCGCTGGCCCATCAGCGCGAAAGCGAAAGCAAGGAGCAGCAGCGCTCTCATAGCGGGTAGATCGTGTAGATTTCATCGGGCTGGTAGAACAGGCCGAGGAACATGCGAAAGGCCACCATCAGCACGATGGCGGCGAGGATCAGGCGCAGTATTTCGGGCTTCGCCTTGACCGCAAGCTGCGAACCGAACTGCGCCCCGGTGACCGAACCGACCAGCAGCAGGAAGACCAGCACGATATCGACAGCCTTGGTGGTGAGCGAATGCATCATCGTGGTCGCCATGGTGACGAACAGGATGTTGTAGAGCGAAGTGCCCACCACGACATTCGCGCTCATCCCGAGGATGTACAGCATCGCCGGCACAAGGATGAACCCGCCACCGACCCCCATCAGCATCGTCAGGATTCCCACCGCTATGCCGACGACCAGCGGTGCCAGCGGGGAGATATAGAGGCCCGAGCGATAGAAGCGCCAACGCATCGGCAGGCTCGCGACCAAGGGATGGTGGCGCCGCCGCGCTGCCTGGGCATTGCCCTTCCCGCGCAGCGTCTGGACCGATTCCCGGGCCATCAGCAGGCCGATCGTCCCCAGCAGGATCACGTAAAGCGCGCTAATGACCACATCGATCTGCCCGATCGACCGGAAAAAGCGGAACAATAGCGCGCCGAAGCCCGAACCGATAACGCCGCCGGCGACCATCACCATACCCATCCGGTAATCCACGCCGCCGCGCCCGCCATGCGCCAGCACGCCGGTAACGCTTGCCCCGGTGACCTGGGTCGAAGCCGAGGCCGCAGCGACGGTCGGAGGAATCCCGTAGAAGATCAGCAGCGGAGTCGTGAGGAAGCCTCCCCCCACTCCGAACAAGCCCGAGAGCACACCTGTCAGCCCCCCCAGCGCGACGATCCATAGCCCGTTGACGGACAGGTTCGCGATAGGGAGGTAGACGTCCATGCCTGCGCCCTATCGCAGCGGCGTGACGGATAAAAGCTGAACGATGTCAGAAGCCGGTTGAAAGCGTGATCAAGCCGCCGTTGCCCGGGGCAGCATTGCCCGCGACGCGCCACAGGTAAACGGCTTCGATCCGCGCCGGCGCCTGCCCCACCGTCAGGCGAAAGCTGACCTTAGGCCCCACATCCAAGCGTGCGGCCCCCTTCTGCGCCCCGCCCCGCGCGGTTGCGCCAAGCGCGACATCGCCGAGGTCGAATGCAGCGACGTCGCGTTCCACTACCAGCGCGCCATCGGCGAACGGTGTCGCGAAACTGCCGCCGACGAAACCGGCCTGCCCATATCCGCGTGCATTCAATCCTGCAGGCAACCCGCGCCGCTCGAACCCGCCGGCAACGAACGCGGCCGGTCTGAACTCGGCAGCCTCCCCCGGCCTGTGCGTGGCCCGAACCTCGGCATGGACGGCAAGCGGAACGCGCGCGAACGGGCGCAGGCGAAGCCCAAGGGCGGCTTCGGTCTCCCCATCCTCCACGAGCGCCCTGGTGGCGCGTGCATAGGCGCTTGGATCATGCGCCGTGCCCGGAGCGAGTCGGTACGACAGGAGTGCGCCCATCTGGCTGGCGCCATAGCTTGCCGGACGCACGCCACCTACCAGAGCCCCCGTATCGCCTTGCCGCAACACCACCCAGCTGTCGATCCGCCAGGCGGAGCCGGCGATCTGCGGCGAGAAGGGGTCGCGCGGCGCCGATCCGGCGTTGTCGAGCGCGGTCGCCACGCTGCGCGGCAGCGGCAAGGCCGCCATGCCGGCACTGAAGAGCAGCGCGTGGCCTGCAGCGCGGCGATGCGTATCGAAAGCGCGTTGCCGTGCGGTTGGGTCAGCGAACTGCGCGGCGATGTCCCGGTAACTTGCGCGCACGGCTGTTCGGTCCGCAAGGTATCCTGGTACATCAAGAAGCCGCGCGCCAGCTTCGGGGGCACGCGCTGACAGCGGAATGCTGCGTGTGGCGGGCCGCGGTTCGGCAACCGGCAGATTTGCCCCGGCGAACCGCAACGTCTCGGACAGCCGAAGCGTTTGCGGCCACGGGCTTTCCCACAACAGGAGCCGCGCGAGGCACCAGCCGGCGAGCAGCAATCCCAGAAACAGCACAGGCTGCCCCTGCCGCCGGGCGATCACATCGCTCATGCGACCTGCCCGTCCCGCTGAACGAGAGCAGGATGATCGCGGTGTTCGGTCTTGTCCCACACGATGGGCGCACCGCGCAGCGTGCCGATATAGGCGGCAAAAGCCCGGCGGCCGGCGATGATTGCAATGATGTTCGAGACGAAGGTCCGCGGGATGGCGAGCACCCCCTGCCGCCAGCCATATTCACGCGCCGTGCAGCAGAACCGCACCATGAACCGCAGCATCAGACCGGTCAGGTTGAGCCACAGCAACGCCTGCAAGAGAGGCGAAGCGGGCGGTGCCTGTGCGATACCGATCTGTTCGAGCACCAGTCGCACGGCGATCATGCACACCAGCACGTAAGCGATCACCAGCAGGATGGCGGCGAGCGGCCCGCGGCGGTCGCGCAGTTGCATCCACAGATCGACTGGCTGCCGGCCCCAACCGAGCCGGTCCCATCCCTGGAGCGCGATACCGTGCATCCAACGCGTTTTCTGGCGCACCGCCTGATCGAGCAGCGGGGGGAAGAACGCGCGCGTCGCAACCAACCGTCCTTCGGCAGTACGGACGCGCAGGAACCGTCCCTTCCCGCCTGCCTGGGCGATCTTGAGCCCGAGTTCGTAATCCTCGGTCAGCGATTCTTCGGCAAAGGGTTTGCCCTGGCTGGCGCGAGCCAGTTGGGCGAGTGAACCGCGCGCAATCGCGCAACCAACGCCCGCGCCCGGAATGGCTGCGCCCAGCGCATCGCGCACGACCAAGGCCTTGCCATGCGCCTCCGCGAATTCGTCGGAGTAATGCGAGCCGATCCAGCGGGAATCCGGCTGGGGCAGCGCAAGAACCGGTAGCTGCACGAAATCCGCCTGCCACAGGGCCCGGTCGAGCAGCGGCAGCGCGGCGGGGTCGACCATGTCTTCCGCATCGTGCAACACGATCAGCCGAGCGGTGACGCCCGTTCGCTGTTCATCCTCCTCCAGCGCATCGTAGAGACGGTTGAGGCAATCCGCCTTTGACGTCGGTCCATCCTTCCCGTGCACGACGAGCCGGACCCGCGGGTCGCCGCGCGTCGCCGCGATAATCGAGGCGATGGTGGCGGCGTCATTGCGATAGCACCCGATATAGACGGTGAGCTGCGCATAGGCCCATGCATCCAGCATATGCGTCAGCGTCGAGCCGATGACCTCGGCCTCCTGCCAGGTCGGAATGAAGACGGCCGCCGGCCCTGCCAGGCCTTCAAGCTGATCCAGCTCCCGCTCATCGATTCGCGGGGTCCGGATACGGCCCGTGATGCGGCACCAGAGATACGTGCAATCGAGGGCGAATTCGTCGATCATCCCCAGCGCGAAGAAGGCCGCCGCGAACAGCAGCAATTCGTGCTGCACCAGCAAAAACCATTCGGCCGCTGTGAAAGACGCGAAAAGCAACCCTTTACCCCCCGCCTTTCTCGATACCCGCGACTTTCAACACTTGCAACGCAGACAGCTTTGCGAAAGAGAGCATGCCCGAGATGACCGAACGTCCTTCAGCTTTCCGCCTCGTTTTTGCCCCCGTCCGCGCGCTCTTCGTGAGCGATGCGTCGGCTGGCATCCTGCTCATCCTCGTTGCGGCGGCGGCCATGCTGGCAGCCAACTCCCCGCTCGCGGGCGAATACGAACAATTGTTCTATGGCGAACTGCCGTGGACGCCGATCCCGAAGCTCGACGATCTTCACCTGTGGATCAACGACGGTCTGATGGCGGTGTTCTTCTTCGTCGTCGGGCTCGAAGTGAAGCGCGAATGGATCGAAGGACAATTGTCGACCGCCCAATCGCGGCGACTGCCGATTCTCGCGGCCATTGCCGGGATGGCCGTGCCTGCACTGGTCTATGTCGGCGTGGTGGGCGGCGATGCCGAACTGCTGCGTGGCTGGGCCATTCCCGCAGCGACCGACATCGCTTTCGCGATGGGCGTTCTCGGGCTGCTGGGCAATCGCTGCCCCGCCTCGCTCCGCCTGTTCCTGCTGACCGTGGCAATCGTCGACGACATCGGGGCGGTGCTGGTGATTGCGCTGTTCTACACCGCCAACATCAAGCTGGGCTGGCTGGCTGCATCGGGCGCGGTGGTGATCGCCATGATGGTGCTCAACAAGATGCGCGTCGCGCGCTACTGGCCCTATATCCTGCTCGCGTTGGTGCTGTGGTACTTCGTGCTCAATTCGGGCATCCATGCCACTATCGCCGGCGTCGTCGCAGCGCTGTGCATTCCGATGGTCGGCCCCGACGATCAGACCATGGTCGAACGGATGGAACATGGCCTCGCCCCGTGGAGCGCTTATCTGGTCGTACCGGTATTCGGCTTCGCCAATGCCGGGGTGCCGCTGGCGGGCATGGGCGTGGACCAGCTGCTTGCCCCCCTGCCGCTGGCCATCGCGGCGGGCCTGTTCCTGGGCAAGCAGGTCGGCATCTTTGCGGCCATCTTCGTGGCCGACAAAATCGGCTTCGCGCCGCGTCCCGACCAGGCGACCTGGCCCGAGATCTGGGGCGTATCGATCCTTTGCGGGATCGGTTTCACCATGTCGCTGTTCATCAGCGGACTGGCCTTCGCCGGGCAGCAGCTGCTCATCAACGAAGCCAAGATCGGTATCCTGCTGGGCTCGCTGATTTCGGCGCTTGCCGGATACGCCATCATCCGGATGTCGGCCAAACATCCCGACGATGTGCGCTCACCCTATATCGACTGACCCTTCGGTCGCATGACGAGTGCGCGGCGGGAGCTTACCAGCTCCCGCTGTTCTCCATGCTCGCCCAGGGTTCCTGCGGCTCCAGATACCCGTCCTGCAGCAATTCGATCGAGATACCGTCGGGCGTCTTGACGAACGCCATGTGCCCATCGCGCGGCGGACGATGAATGATGTGTCCGGCATCCATGATTGCCTGGCAGGTCTCGTAGATGTTCTCGACCCGGTAGGCGAGGTGGCCGAAGTTGCGCCCGCCGGTGTATTCCTCGGGGTCACTGCCGTCCTCGGGGGGCCAGTTGTAGGTCAGTTCGACCTCGGCGACGCCCTCCTGCCCCGGGGCGGCCAGGAAGATCAGCGTGAACCGGCCGGCCTCGACGTCGAAACGCCGCGTTTCTTCCACGCCGATCAGCTTGAAGAAGGCCAGCGTGGCATCCGCATCGGTCACGCGGATCATGCTGTGCAGGAATTTAGTCAAGGGACACTCCGTTCGTTACCAACCGGTGGGGCTGTGATCGCGCAACGGCGACCGGCGACCGGCATCAAGCCGCGCCCTGCCACATCGAGCCGGCGCGATGCAATGCGCCATCAACGATGTCGCGGTCGCCCGCCGGGCACCGCGAGAGGCACATAGCGGATAGCTCATACCAAAAGGGGCGCGCCATTGCTGGCACGCCCCCGCTTTCCCGCCCGGTGGTTCCTTAGAAACTGGCGGAGATGGTCCCCACGATGGCATCGTCGGTGAAGCCGTCGACCGACGGGCCTTCGACCCCGACATAGGAGACACCGACTTCGAAATTGCCTTGCGCTACCGCCAGGCCGAGCGCCCAGTCGAGCCCGGTATCGTCGGCTGCACCAGCCAGCAGCGGCGGAGCCAGCGCGCCGTCGGTATAGCCGAGGTGGCCGGTCACGCTGAACGGCGAATCGGCAATTCCGAAACCCACATCGGTATAGATGTAGAGGTTGTCGTCGCCGCCGAGCGAATCCTGTTCGGGCGCATAGGCAACACCCAGCGTCGCTTCCGCCGGGCCCAGGTTCGCACTGATCGAGGCATAGGGTTCGATATAGTCGGTATCGAGCCCGAGGTCCTCGGTTGGATACATGTAATAGAGCACCCCGACGTCGATGCCGACTGCATCGCTCAGCGAGCCACTCCACCCGGCATAGAGATCCAGTTCGACATCACCATAGGACGGGCCGCCCTTGATCGAACTGGCCCAGGTGCCGATGTAGAAACCGCTGTCGTGTGCGACATCGAAACCGCCCTGGATCGCCGGATCGCCGCCCGAGAGCGAGACCCCGCGGAAGCGGTAGTCGGTGGTCAGGGCAACATTGGCGGATGTGGTGAAGCCGCTGTCTTCGGACTGCGCCATCGCCGGCGTTGCAAGGGAAAGGCCCGCCGTAGCGAGAGTTACGGCCATCAGGCCGCGAAAGGACGTGAGCATTACAAACTCCTGTACGAGTGTCGCTTCGTCCCACCTGCGAATCCGCCGGGGCCATTTTATTAGGCCTCTCATCCGGATACAGTTACAAACCTGCACGTAGCTGCGCGTTTGCGCAAGATCGCGCCGCCCAGTTTTCGCATATGCAACAAAAGCTGTGGTTTTCTCGCAACGGCAACACGGCGCAATCCGGGCATTTGTTGCCCCCGTCACGGCAAGCGCCTATCTGGAGCGTCCCCTTTCAAGAACCCGCAGAAAACCAACGATTTTCACCATGATCAAACTCGCCAGACTGTTCAGCAAAGGCAAATCGGCAAAGGTTTTGCCGAAAGTGCCCGAGGGCGAGCGCTACTACGTCATCGGCGACATTCACGGGCGCTGCGACCTGTTCGACGAACTGATTGTCGCGATCGAAGACGACGATCGCCGCGCAGGGCCTGCGCAAACGACGGTGGTCCTTCTGGGCGACCTCGTCGACCGCGGGCCCGAAAGCGCCCGCGTGATAGAGACAGCCATGCAATGGGGCGAGCGGCGCAGCGTCCGCTATATCGCGGGCAATCACGAGGAAATGTTCCTCGAAAGCTTCGAGGACAAGGAGATGCTACGCCATTTCCTCAAACACGGCGGGCGTGAAACCGTGCTCAGCTACGGGATCAAGAAAAAGCGTTATAACGAACTGTCGCTGAAGGAACTGCAGGCCGAACTGCACAAGCTCGTACCCGCAGAGCACCGCAACTTCCTGGCCGCGATGGAAGATATCATGATCGCGGGCGATTATGTCTTCGTCCACGCGGGAATCGATCCCAAGCGCAGCATCGAGGACCAGAAAAGCTCCGACATGCGCTGGATCCGCGATCGGTTTCTCAAGCACCGCGAGCCGCTTAGCCATGTCGTGGTTCACGGCCACACCATCTTCGAAGACGTCGAACACACCGACTACCGCATCGGGATCGACACCGGCGCCTTTCGTACCGGCAACCTGACCGCACTGGTGCTGGAAAACGACGAGAGGCGCCTGATCCGGGCACTCGAAACCGATGGCACGATCACGACCGAGAGTCTGGCGTTCGGCTGACGGCGTGACCGCTGTGCACGGATAGCCGACCACGCTCTCCGCTTCTTCGAGAAAATTGCCAGGGGGCCTGTAAGCCGGGTTCTGTCCTGCGCGCGGTATGCTTGCACACCAGCCACGCGGGGGCAGCCATTCGTCTAGGCTTCGGATTGCTCCGAAGCTCAAGCAGCCAACCCGGGCGGTCGATGCGAAACGCACCTGCCCGCTTGCGCGGGCGCGCCGCCCCTATTCGGCCTTGCTCCGGGTGGGGTTTGCCATGCGGGCCGCGTTGCCGAAGCCCCGGTGCGCTCTTACCGCACCCTTTCACCCTTGCCTGGACCTGCAAGCAGGCCATCGGCGGTTTGCTCTCTGTGGCACTTTCCCTCGGCCGCCATCCGAGGACAGCGACCGGGCGGGCGTTACCCGCCACCCTTGTTTCGTGGAGCCCGGACTTTCCTCGTACCTTGCGGCACGCGGCTGCCCGGCCCCCTGGCGGTACGCGCGATAGGGCAAACCGGGTGTGGCGCCAAGCCCGCCATTGGCCCCGTGCCCGTTCGCCGGTCCGGCACATCGGACGCGCGGGCTTCTTTGATCCCCCACCCCCTCCAAATCATTCGATTTCCTTAACCTTTCCCGCTTAGGCGCCCCACGTTCTGCGAATGGATGCAGAGGGAATTTCAGAAGCTTCATGCGAATCATTGGCTGCATCGTCGAAGACCACAATCTGTGGTTCGTGCTGATCGCCGCGATCATGTGCGTTGCAGGATCGATGGTATCCGCCACGCTCTTTCGCCGGACGATGGCTGAAGAGGGTCCAGCGTGGGTCCATTGGTGTTTCCTTTCTGCCGTAACCGCCGGGGCGGCTACCTGGGCGACGCATTTCATCGCCATGCTTGGCTATCAGACCACCGCCCCGGTCTCGCTCGACGGCGTGCTGACCGTTATCTCCGCGCTCATCGCTGCGGGCGGCATCGGCCTGGGCCTGGTCCTCGCTTCATCGACTTCCGCGCGCATCGCGGTTCTGGGCGGGGGGGCAACCATCGGCTTCGCGATCAGCGCGATGCACTACGTCGGCATGTTTGCCTATCGCGTCGACGGGATCGTCAGCTGGGACTGGCGCTATGTCCTCGCCTCTCTCGCAATCGCCATGGTCTGCGCTGGCTCCGCCATCCATCTGCTGCGCGATCAGGACAACGGATATCGCGTATGGCAGGCCGGAATGTTGCTCGCCTTGGCTATAATCGGCCTGCATTTCAGCGGCATGGCAGCATTTTCGGTGACCGCGATGGCTGGCTATTCGCAAAACGGCGACAGCGATGCCTTCGCTGCCCTGGCTGCGGCCATCGGCATGGTCGCGCTGCTGATCGTGGGCACCGGCATCTCCACCTATTTGGTCGAACGCAAGGCCAGCTCGGACGGAGAGAACCGCATCGCGCATATCGCCATGCACGATGCACTGACGAACCTGGCCAATCGCCGACAGTTCACCGAAGCACTAGCGGGTGAATGCAATGCCATCGATAGCGGGGGCCAACCGTTCGCGCTGATGATGGTCGATCTCGATCGTTTCAAGCCGATCAACGACACACTCGGACATCCCGCCGGCGACCTCGTGCTGCAACGTATCGCCAATCGGCTCAAGTTGGCAGCGCGCAGTGGCGACATCGTTGCGCGGATCGGGGGCGACGAATTCGCGATCATCGCATTCGGGGTCACGGGAGTCGCGACTGCGGCGGAAATCGCCGAACGCGTCGTCGAAGTGCTTTCGCGTCCGATGGTCATCGATGGAAATGTCGTGGAAATCAGCGGCAGCGTGGGCGTGGCGCTGGCGCCCGACCATGGCACCGAGCCCGACGCGCTCGTCCAGCACGCCGACATTGCGCTGTATTCGGCCAAACATCATGGCAAGCAGACCTACCGGGTATTCGAACCGCAGTTGATGGAGGTGATCCAGCGCCAGCGCTCGCTCGAGGCCGCGCTGCGTCGCGCCTCGATGCGCGACGAATTCCGCATCGTGTATCAACCGGTGTTCTGCTCGGCGAAGGGTGAGATTACCGGTGCCGAAGCGCTGCTGCGCTGGACCTGCCCCGAGCATGGCGAAATTTCGCCGACCGAATTCATTCCCATTGCCGAAGAACTCGGGCTGGTTGCACGCATCGGCGCGGATGTCCTGCGCAAGGCCTGCAAGGACGCCGCCTCATGGCCTGCCCACATCGACCTCGCGGTCAACGTATCACCGGTCCAGTTACTCGACCCGCGACTGCCGCAAACCGTTGCGCAGGCGCTGGCCGACTCGGGCCTGTCCCCGTCCCGCCTCGAACTCGAAATCACTGAAACCGCACTGCTCAACAATGACGAGGCAGCGCTGCGCACGCTGACGCAGATCCGCGATCTCGGCGTCCGCATTTCGCTGGACGATTTTGGCACGGGCTATTCCTCGCTCAGCTACCTTCACCGTTTCCCGATCAGCCGCATCAAGATCGACAAGAGCTTCGTCCAGAAGCTGCCTGACGACGTCGGCAGCGCTTCGATCGTTCGGGCAATCGCCCAGCTTGGTTCAAGTCTCAGCATGAAAATCACCGCCGAAGGTATTGAAACCGATTCGCAGCTGTCCTTCATCAAGGAACACGGGTGCGACGAGGTGCAGGGCTTCCTTACCGGGCGACCCATTGCCCTCGCCGACTTCCTGGTCCTTACCGGCCAGCAGGCCGAAAACGTCGAAGCCTAGGAAGGAAGCGAAACATGCCGATCAGCAGGCTGCTCTATACCAGCTCCGCCCGCCTCGAACCGGGCCCGCAGACGATCGACAAGCAACTGTGCCGACTGGCCGGGGAAGCCGCGCTGCTCAACGAGGAAGCGGGAATCACCGGCGTGCTCGTTTATGTCGAAGAGCAGTTCATTCAGGTCCTCGAGGGCGAGAGCGCCGTGGTCGAGGAAGTCTTCGAACGCATCTGCTGCGATTTCCGCCACGCGCAGATCAAGCTGATCGACCTCATCCCGGTCAGGCAGCGGATGTTCGCGCGCTGGCACATGGCGCGGTTATGCGAAGGCGCGGATCCCGAATCGATGCTCGACGACGATTTGAAGAACATTCGCTACCTGCTGGGCGTGAACGCGCGCGCCGCGGTCGAACGAATGTACGAAACGCTCATATCGTATGAGGATATCGACAGCTAGGATCAGCCTGCCGCGGGCGCTGCGTGAGGCGAGCCGAAACCCGGCCTAACGCGTAAGGCCGCGGTCGCGGTCGAGCAGCAGCTGGAACAGGATGGCGCGCACCTCGCCGTCGATTTCGCCGTTGATCTTTTCGGGCCGCCAGCGGCGCTGGAAGGCTTCCACCGCCTTGTGGCCATCGGTTACATCGTATCCGAACCGCTCGAGTGCGAGATAGAAGGCCGCGTCGTTGTCGAACGGGTCGCCCCGTTCGAGCTTCTGGGGCCGCGGCAGGCACAGGCCGTATTCCGCCAGCCGGTCCCATGGGAAGAGTTCGCCGGGATCGATCTTGCGCGCCGGTGCAACGTCCGAATGGCCGATCACATTGGCCCGCGGGATATCGTACCGCTTCACGATCCGCGCCACCAGCGGGACCAATGCCTGGAACTGGGCCTCGTTGAATTCGCGGTAGCCGTATTTGTGACCGGGGTGGTCGAGTTCGATACCGATGCTCGCCGAATTCACGTCCTTGTGTCCGCGCCAATAGGCGACCCCGGCGTGCCAGGCGCGCTTTTCCTCGGGCACCAGCCGGACGACCTCGCCCTGTTCACCGATCAGGTAATGCGCGGAAACCTGCGCTTCGGGATCGCACAACCGTTCGATCGCGAAGCCCTTGTCCTGCATCTCGGTGTAATGAATCACCACCATCTGGATGGGCATGGTGCGTTCGTTGTGGTTCGGCGACAGCACCTCGCGGTCGACCAGTTCGTCTTCGCTGACGGGCAGCTTCTCCCCCGGCGTGCCGAAATCCGAACTCAACCGATCAGCCCTTCGGCTTCGGGCAGGACCGCGCCGAGCACCAGCGCATCGTCACCGCGGTGATACTGCAGCCCGCCGCCGCTTTCGCTGGCAAGCAGGTGGATCATGTGCGCGGCGGCAGTGCGGCTGGTGAGGTCGGACCGATCGAGCGATCCGTCGAGCGCCCTGCCGATGGTTTCATCGAAGGCGATCTTGGGCCCGGCGGCGCGCACCACGATCTCGCAGGCTCCGTCGCGGCGTTCGGCCCCGATGTCGAGCGTACCGCCACGCACCAGCGCATCGATGGCAATCTGGGCGAAATTCAGCAGGACCTTCACCGCCGGCTTGGCCAGCGTGGCATCGGCCAGCGCCCAATTGAGGCTGATCTTGCCATTATCGGTCACCAGCGCCTCGATCAGCGCCTGCGGTTCGGTCACTTCGACGCGGTCGCCGAACCCCCCGGCGGCGCCGAAAGCGAGCCGGAAGAACTTGAGCTTGCTGGTGCTGACATGCGCACTCTGTTCGAGCAGTTCGACCACATTCGCCCGCATTTCGGGATCGGTTTCCATCGCCAGCAGCTCGAGCCCGTTGGACAGCGCGCCCACGGGGCTGAGCATGTCATGGCACAGCCGCGAACACAGCATTGCGGCGAGATCGATCGATTGGCGGTCGTCCATTGAGGTCCCGATTGGTGAAGAATTCATGAGCGTCTTAGCGAGGGGTGACCTCATAGGGAAGCGGTTCGAACCCGGCATCCCCCGAACGCCACAGCGTGATTCGGCCCACCGCGATTATCGCCCAGATCGCCCCGTCGTTCGCTGCCAGCGCGCTGTCGGTCGCGGACGGCCGGGCCAGTCCATTGGGGTGCGAGTGGTAGTAGCCGATAACGCGCGGGCCGCCCGAACGCGCCGCGCGGTGCGCGTCGATCAATACCTGCGGATCGATTTCGAAATGCCGCGCGGGATCAGGATGGACATTGCGCGCCGGCAGCGACCCGGTGACGCCATCCTCCGACCCCAGCAGCACCCCGCAGCATTCCAGAGGGTGCGCACGCTGTGCTTCTGCAAGCATGCAGGCGACGACATCACTTGAGAGTTCGAACGGCATCGCGCATGGCCCTAGCATGGCCGAAGCCGATATCATCACCGGAAAGCTGGCCAGCGGCGGCCGCCTCGACAAGGCGCTGGCTGACGCGACCGAACTGTCGCGCGAACGGATCAAGGGCCTGATCGCTGCGGGGGCCGTCACCATCGGCAAGACGCTGGCCCGCAGCGCATCGGCGAAGGTGCAGGGCGAAGAGCGTTTTGCCATCGCCCTGCCCCCGCCCGAACCGCTGGCCGCACTGGCGCAGGACATACCGCTCGATATCGTCTTCGAGGATACCCACCTGCTGGTGGTCGACAAGCCCGCGGGAATGGTGGTGCACCCGGCAGCGGGCAATCAGGACGGTACGCTGGTCAATGCGCTGCTCCACCATTGCGCGGGCCGCCTGTCGGGGATCAACGGCATTGCCCGCCCCGGTATCGTCCACCGTATCGACAAGGACACGTCGGGGCTCTTGGTGGTCGCCAAGTCCGACGCCGCGCATGAAGGCCTGGCGCGGCAGTTCGCCGATCATTCGATCACGCGCCGGTATCTGGCGGTCTGCGCCGGACACCCCGCGCCGCCGGCAGGCACCATCGCGGGCCGGATCGGGCGTTCGGTTCACGACCGCAAGAAGATGGCGGTGTTGCCCGACGATACGACGCGCGGGAAGCACGCCGTCACGCATTTCGAAACGCTGCGCCACCTCAATCACGCGGCGCTGCTCGAATGCCGTCTTGAAACCGGGCGCACGCATCAGGTCCGCGTTCACTGCGCGTCAATCGGTCATGCGCTATTGGGGGATCCAGTATACGGTCGGACTCCCAAGCCCTTGCGGCAGGTGCTCGAATCACTCGGGTTCCACCGCCAGGCGCTGCACGCGGCACGGCTGGGCTTCAGCCATCCTATCAGCGCTGAAACCTTGGATTTCCGCGCCGAACTGCCAGCAGATATGCGGGAACTCATCGACGAAACCGCACGTTGAAATCGATGAAACGCGTGTGCAATTTGGGCCGTGTCCGCTATACGTAAACCTAGTGGCCCGAAGGTTGGATGCCCGTCAGGGGTCCGACGAGCGAGGTCGACGCAAGAAAGGTCAGGGTACAAGTGAGCAATACCAAATCTTTGAGTGTCCCGGCACTCGGCGGCGAGCAGAGCCTCAACCGCTATCTTTCCGAAATCAAGAAATTCCCGGTGCTGACGCAGGAGCAGGAATACATGCTCGCGAAGCGCTATGAGGAACATGACGATCCCGAAGCTGCGGCGCAGCTCGTCACCTCGCACCTGCGGCTGGTGTCGAAAATCGCCATGGGCTACCGCGGCTACGGCCTGCCGGTGTCGGATCTCATCTCCGAAGGCAATGTCGGCCTGATGCAGGGCGTCAAGAAGTTCGAGGCCGATCGCGGCTTCCGCCTCGCGACCTATGCCATGTGGTGGATCAAGGCGAGCATCCAGGAATATATCCTGCGCTCGTGGAGCCTCGTCAAAATGGGCACCACCGCCGCGCAGAAGAAGCTGTTCTTCAATCTGCGCCGGATGAAGAAGAATCTCGACGCTTACGAGGACACCGACCTCCATCCCGAGGATGTGAACAAGATCGCTACCGATCTCGGCGTGCCCGAGCAGGAAGTGGTCAATATGAACCGCCGCATGATGATGGGCGGCGACGGGTCGCTCAACGTGCCGATGCGCAACGGCGAAGACGGTTCGGGCGAATGGATGGACTGGCTCAAGGACGATGGTCCTTTGCAGGACGAGCTCGTCGCCAATGCCCAGGAATCGGAAGTCCGCCACGACATGCTGATCGAGGCGATGGACGGGCTGAACGAGCGCGAGAAGCACATTCTCACCGAACGCCGCCTGACCGAGAACCCCCAGACGCTGGAGGAACTCAGCCAGGTCTATGACGTCAGCCGCGAACGCATCCGCCAGATCGAAGTTCGCGCGTTCGAGAAAGTGCAGAAGGCAATGAAGGCCATCGCCGGCGAGAAGCTGCTGGCCGGCGTGGCCTGACCGGACATCGCTTCGTCAATCCCTATGAAAAGGCCGCCGACACCTCCGGGTGTCGGCGGCCTTCTTCATTCGAACGGTCTAGCTGGCGGGTGCCAGTTCCAGCACAGCCGCCACCATCGCCTCGGTGCCCAGCGTTACCGACTCGCGCGGGGCGATCTTGAACAGGGGCGAATGGTGCGAAGGCACCGGGGGGCCGCCGGCTTCAGCTGCATCGAACGCCGCCTGCGGTGTGCCCCCGACAGCGAAGTAGTAGCCGGGGACGCCATATTCCTCGGCGACGAAATAGGCGAAATCTTCCGCACCCATCCCGCGCTGCTGCCATGGGATGAGCACCTCGTTACCCAGATCGCGCTGCAGTGCCGCGTTGAGTCGCCGCGCGAGTGCGGGGTCGTTGTTGGTTACGGGGGTTCCTTCCGACACCGCGACCTGCACTGGCATCTCTTCGGGCAGTCCATGCGCCCTGCCCGTATTGACGGCTATGCGCTCGATCGCGGCGAGCAGCTGCGCACGCGTGTCCTCGTCATTGGCGCGCACCGTGAGCTGCAGATCCGCCCGGTCCGAGATAATGTTGTGCTTGGTACCCGAATGGAACGCCCCCACGGTGATCACCGCGGGCGACAACGGCTCGATCTCGCGGCTGACGATCGATTGCAGCGCCGTGACGATCTGCGAGGCGATATAGACCGGATCGCGGCCCATGTGTGGGCTGGCCCCATGCGCGCCGACGCCCGGCACGATGATATCGACCGAATCCGCGCTCGAATACTGGATGCTTTCCGAGGCCGAAATCTTGCCCGCCGGCAGGATCGAGGCGACATGGAACGCCAGCGCGTAGTCGGGCGTGCCGAACCGGTCGTAGAGGCCGTCTTCCAGCATCGCAGCCGCGCCGCCGACCCGCTCTTCCGCCGGCTGCACCACGAACATGAGCGTTCCCGACCATTGGTCCTTCATGGCCATCAGGCGCCGCGCGGTGCCGACCATCGCGGTGATATGCACATCGTGGCCGCAAGCATGCATGACAGGGTATTCCGTGCCGTCCTGACCAACCTGCGTCACCGTCGATGCGTATTCGAGCCCGGTCTTCTCGGGCATCGGCAGGCCATCCATGTCGGCGCGCAGCAGGATCAGCGGGCCTTCGCCGTTGCGGGCCATGGCAACGACCCCGGTCCCGCCGACGCCTTCGGTCACGTCGAGCCCGGCAGCCCGCAATTCGGCAGCCATCCGCTTGGCGGTCTCCGTTTCGAGGAAGGACAGTTCGGGATTGGCGTGAAAATGCTCGAACAGATCTTCGAGATGGCTGTCGTAATCCGCGGCCACCGCCTGTTTTACCTGTGCCGGATCGGCGGCGGCGGGTGTGGCACCCAAGGACAGGGCCAAGGCCGAAGCGGCCAATCCGAAAATCGCTTTGCGCATAGATACTCCCTCACGGCTCCCCATGGCCGAAGGGGCAGGTAAGCATGCATGGTCGCCGGTCGCAAGCAGGCTGATTGCGCCCGCCCGCCCGGCCAGCTAGATGCCCGGGAATGCGCTGGGTGATCCGCTTCCTTTTCAAGGCCCTGATCGGCTTCCTGGGTCTGAGCCTGGCCCTGGTGCTGGTGTTCAAATTCATCCCGGTACCGGTAACCGCCACCATGCTGATGGATTCCAACGGCATCACCAAGGACTGGACCGCGCTTTCGAATATCGACCGCACCATGGTTCGCGCGGTGATTGCCGCTGAAGACGGCAAGTTCTGCAGCCACGAGGGTTTCGACCATGAAGCGATCGAGGACGCGCTCGAGAACAACCGCCAGGGTGGCAGGATCCGCGGCGGGTCGACGATCAGCCAGCAAACGGCGAAGAACGTCTTCCTGTGGCAGGGCGGTGGCTATGTCCGCAAAGGCTTCGAAGCCTGGTTTACCGTGCTGATCGAACAGATCTGGGGCAAGCGGCGGATCATGGAAGTCTATCTCAACGTCGCTGAAACGGGCCTGGGCACCTATGGTATGGAGGCCGGGGCGCAGCGCTACTTCGGCAAGTCCGCCGCTTCGCTGACTCCGCTCGAAGCGGCCCGGATGGCCGCCGCATTGCCGCAGCCCAAGCAGCGCGCCGTCAGGAACCCGAGCGGCTGGCTGGCGCGCCATGGCAACACGATTTCTGCGCGCATCGGTTCGGTAGCCCGTGACGGCCTCGATTCCTGCGTCTATCGATAACGGCGATGGGAGCGGGCCACAGCCATTCGCATGATCACGGGCACGGGCACAGCCATGCCCCCGCCGATTTCGGCAACGCCTTCCTGATCGGCATCATTCTCAACACCGCATTCGTCATCGTCGAAGCAGCCTATGGCTGGATTTCCGGATCGATGGCGCTGATCGCCGATGCCGGGCACAATCTGTCCGACGTCCTCGCGCTGCTGCTCGCATGGGGGGCAAGCGTCGCGGCCAGGCGCCCCGCTTGCGAACGTTTCACTTATGGCTTCAAGAGTTCCACGATCCTTGCAGCGCTGGCCAATGCCGGATTGCTGCTGGTCGCGATCGGCGCGATCCTGTTCGAGACGCTGCACCGCATGGCCGAACCGGCACCGGTCCAGGGGGAAACGATGGCGATCGTCGCGGGCATCGGTATCCTCGTGAATGCCGGTACCGCTGCGCTGTTCCTGCGCGGACAGCACGATATCAATATCCGGGGGGCGTTCCTGCACATGGCGGCCGATGCGCTGGTCAGCCTGGGCGTGGTCATCGCGGGGCTGGCAATCATCTGGACCGGTGAACGCTGGATCGATCCCGCGGTCAGCCTCGTTATCGTCGCCGTTATCGGCTGGGGGACCTGGGGCCTGCTGAAGGACAGCGTCGCCATGAGCATGCTTGGCGTGCCCAAGGGGATTTCGGAGAACAAGGTGCGCGCCTATCTGTCCGGCCTGCCAGGGGTCGACGCGGTGCACGACCTGCATATCTGGCCGATGAGCACGACCGAGACCGCGCTGACCGCGCATCTGGTCATGCCCGCGGGCCACCCGGGCGACGGGTTCCTCCGGCAACTGGCGGGCGAACTGGATCGCCACCACCGCATCGGGCATCCCACCATCCAGATCGAAACCAGCCGCGCGGCGTGCGGGACGGGTTGCTGATGCGCCGGTCCACGTCCCAGGCGCGCGAAATGCTAAAGGCGGCGATGCGCCGCCTGGCCGCCGGCGATCGCTCGGCTCTCGAAGAGGTCTACCGCGCCACATCGGCGAAACTATTCGGCATCTGCTACCGTATCTTGGGCGATGAGAAAGAAGCCGAGGACGCATTGCAGGACGTTTACCTGACGCTATGGCGGCGCGCGGATCGCTACGATCCCGAGCGCGCCAGCCCGATATCGTGGCTGGCCACTTTTGCGCGAAATCGCGCGATCGACCGGTTGCGCGCAGGGAAAGTCCGGCTGGCCGCAGTCCCCGAGGACCAGGCTGGGCCCGTTCCCGACGATCGCCCCCTTGCCGAAGCGATGATGATCGATTCCGAACGCGAAGCGCGCGTCCACACCTGCCTCGAAACTCTCGACGAAACCCCGCGAGAGGCGATCCGCACCGCCTTTTTCGACGGCCGCACCTATGCCGAGCTTGCCGAGCGGATGGATGTACCTCTGGGGACGATGAAGAGCTGGATCCGCCGCGGGCTCGCGAAGCTCAAGGGTTGCATGGAGATGGGCGAGTGAACGCCGACCAACTGCTTGCCGCCGAATATGCGCTTGGCCTGCTGGAGGGCGAGGATCTGCTCGCCGCTCGGGCACGCGAATCCGCCGATCCCGCCTTCGCACGAGATGTCGCAGAGTGGCAGGAGCGTCTCGCTCCGCTGGCCGACGATATCGATCCCCGCATGCCCCGCGAAGAGGTGTGGCAACGCATCGAAGCCGAACTTGGTGCCGATAGCGGCAACGCGCAGGTCGTCGCGCTGCGCCGCAGCCTGCGCCGTTGGCAATGGGCGGGCGGTCTCAGCGCGGCGGCGGCGATTGCGCTCGCTTTCCTCGCGCTGCCGCAATTGATCGGCCCCGCCGGGGAGACCCGCCCGGACCCGGCCACCGAGCGCATGGCCCGGGCACCGATGACGGCAACCATGCCGATAGGCGGCACCCCGCTCAATCTCGATTTTACCTATCTGCCGGACGACCGCAGCTTGCTGGTCGGCGCGGTCGGCCTCGAAGCAGATGGCGTGCACGATCACGAAATCTGGTTCGTTCCGCCCGAAGGCGAGCTGGTCTCGCTTGGCGTGGTGACTCCGGGCGAGGTCGTCGCGCACAGCGTGCCGGAAAGCGTCGCCCGCACCTTGCACGATGGTTCGCAGCTGCTGCTGACACGCGAACCGCTCGGCGGCAAGCCAGAGGATTCCGCAGCCGGTCCGGTTGTCGCCGAAGCCGAATTCGCCACGATCTGATTTTTTTACCCGGCATGCATCCGCAAGGACGCAGCCCTCGTAACTCTTCGCACAGGCAGGACGGGGCCTGACGCAAAGGAGAGTTACAATATGGCGTTTTCTACCTCACTGAAGGCTTCGGCCCTTGCTTCGATCGCGGCGATGGGCGCTTTCGCACTCGCTACCGGGAGCCCGGCGCTGGCCGACCATCACGGCAAGAAAGCCGAAATGAGCCAGGCGAACATCGTCGAGACCGCGATGGGCACGGGAATGCACGAGACACTGGTGGCTGCTGTAAAGGCTGCCGGACTGGTAGACACGCTGGCCGCTCCGGGGCCGTACACTGTCTTTGCGCCGACCGATGATGCCTTTGCAGCATTGCCCGCCGGCACGGTCGACACGCTGCTCCAGCCCGAGAACAAGGGCCAGCTGACCAGCATTCTCACCTATCACGCAGTGGCCGGGCGCGTTCCCGCATCCGCGCTCGCGCAGGCGATCACCGACGCTGGCGGCACTTACGAATTCCAGACCCTCGCCGGCAACACGCTGAGCGCGTCGTTCGACGGTCAGAGCATCGTGGTTACCGATGAAGCCGGTCGCACGACCAATGTGGTCAAGGCCGATGTTAACACCAGCAATGGCGTGATCCACGTGACCGACGGGGTCTTCCTCCCCGGCTGATCGATCCCCCCGGATGCCGTGTAACGACCCTTCTGGCACGGCATCCTCCTGTCCCCCGTCCGGCGCTCCGCAGAGGCCGGGCGGGGTTTTTTTGACCTGAAACCAGAAGCGCGCCGCCTGACCCGGTCAGACGGCGCGCTTTGTGTTCGCTACGAAGGAAGGCCTGTTCAGGCGGCTTCTTCCTTCTTGTCGTCCTTCTTGCCGCCATGGACCTGGACCGGCTCTTTCTTGCCTTCGACCACATCCTTGTCGATGACGATTTCGGTCACCCCGTCGAGATCGGGAAGGTCGAACATCGTATCGAGCAGGATACCTTCGACGATCGACCGCAGGCCGCGGGCCCCGGTCTTGCGCATGATTGCCCGTTCGGCGATCGCGCGCAGCGCTTCGTCGGTGAACGTCAGTTCGACGTCCTCAAGCTCGAACAGCTTGTGATACTGCTTGGCGATGGCGTTCTTGGGCTCCTGCAGGATCGTTACCAGCGCATCGACATCGAGGTCGTGCAGCGTGGCGATGACCGGCAGACGGCCGACGAATTCGGGGATCAGGCCGAATTTGAGCAGGTCTTCCGGCTCGCTCTTCTCGAGCAGTTCACCCACCCGCCGCTTGTCCGGATCGGCGACATGTGCACCGAAGCCGATCGAGCGCTTCTGCAGGCGGTCGCCGATGATCTTGTCGAGCCCGGCGAAGGCGCCGCCGCAAATGAACAGGATATTGGTCGTGTCCACCTGCAGGAATTCCTGCTGAGGGTGCTTGCGACCGCCCTGCGGCGGGACCGAAGCGGTGGTCCCTTCCATCAGCTTGAGCAGCGCCTGCTGGACACCCTCGCCCGATACGTCGCGCGTGATCGAGGGGTTTTCCGCCTTGCGCGTGATCTTGTCGATCTCGTCGATGTAGACGATGCCGTGCTGGGCTTTCTCGACATTGTAGTCGCTGGCCTGAAGCAGCTTGAGAATGATGTTCTCGACATCTTCGCCCACGTAACCCGCTTCGGTCAGCGTGGTGGCGTCGGCCATGGTGAACGGCACGTCGAAGGTGCGCGCCAGCGTCTGCGCCAGCAGCGTCTTGCCCGAACCGGTCGGACCGACGAGCAGGATGTTCGACTTCGCCAGTTCGACATCGCCGGCTTTCGCGCCATGCTTCAACCGCTTGTAGTGATTGTGCACCGCGACCGAGAGCACGCGCTTGGCGCGATCCTGCCCGATCACGTAATCGGCGAGCGTGGCGCAGATTTCGGCGGGCGTGGGAACGTCGCCTTCCTTCTTGCCGGTCAGTCCCGCCTTGGTTTCCTCGCGGATGATGTCATTGCACAGTTCGACGCACTCATCGCAGATGAACACCGTCGGGCCCGCGATGAGCTTCCTCACCTCGTGCTGCGACTTGCCGCAAAAGCTGCAATAAAGGGTCGATTTGCTGTCGGTTCCGCTCAACTTGGTCATATCCTAACGTCTTTCCCACGCCCCGCCGGCCGAAGGCCGACTGTAGGGACCATGGGATTTGGGTCAATATCGTAGGTACCACACTGCCCTTGCTACAGGCTGAAGTGTCAGGGTTGCCAAAACCCTACGACATTCTCGCACCATTCCCCCACGCGCATCGTGCCCGTGCGGGGATTTGCCACCCGAATTACTCGGGCGCGCCGCCCGAACCTTCGGCATCGCCGCCGTCGTTTTCGGGCCGGGTTTCGAATACCTTGTCGACGATGCCGAACTTCATCGCTTCATCGGCTTCAAGGAAGGTATCGCGGTCCATCGCCTTCTCGATATCGTCGAGGCTCTGGCCGGTATATTTCACATAGAGATCGTTCATGCGCTTCTTGATGCGCAGGATCTCGCGGGCCTGAATCTCGATGTCCGAGGCCATGCCGCGTGCGCCGCCCGAAGGCTGGTGCACCATGATCCGGGCATTCGGCAGCGCGATGCGCATGCCGGGTTCGCCTGCCGCCAGCAGGAAGCTGCCCATCGAGGCGGCCTGGCCCATGCAGACGGTCGAGACGCGCGGCTTGATGTACTGCATCGTGTCGTGGATCGCCATGCCGGCAGTCACCACGCCGCCGGGCGAGTTGATATACATGCTGATCGGCTTCGAGGGATTTTCGCTTTCGAGAAACAGCAGCTGCGCGGTGATCAGCGAAGCCATGCCGTCTTCGACCTGCCCCGTCACGAACACGATGCGTTCGCGAAGCAGGCGGCTGAAGATGTCGAAGCTGCGCTCGCCGCGGCTGGTCTGTTCCACCACGACCGGCACCAGCGCACCGGTAAGCGGATCGCGGGTGAACTGGCCCTGGGTGCCGTGGGCGTCGCTGCCGAGCAGGTCGATCATGAGTATTCCTCTTGTCGGGTGAATCGGTCGCCTATGTCGCCATGGTGCGAGCGATGTTCAAGGGCCTTAACCCACGAAAGGCACGGATATGTGGCCCTTGCCCAAGAACGGGGCGCTTTCCTCCGCGCTTCCCCCCGCCCCGGCCCAGAGCCGACACGGAAGATTCCGTTTGTCGGCTGCCGAACGACGCCGGTCGAGCGTCCGTTGGCCTTGACGGTTACAAACGTAGACGAAGTGCCGGAAAGCAAGAACAGGACAGTGGGAGGCTGCCGTTTTCAAGTCATCGACATCAGGGCTTCTGGGCGCTTCGCTCGCGGCATTATGCGCTTGGGTCCATGCCCCGGCGCAGGCGCAGGATGCCGTGGCACCCGCAGCCACCCCGCCCGCTGTCACCGCAGGGGCGCAGGTTTTCGAACCACCCTATTTCGCGCAGTTCGCACCCCGCAACGCGCTCGACATGGTCGACCGGATTCCCGGATTCTCGATCAGCGGTGGAAATAACCAGGGCCAGCGCGGACTGGGACAGGCAACGCAGAATGTGATCGTCAACGGCGAACGCCTGTCGAGCAAGTCGGAAAGCGTCAGCGACCAGTTGCGGCGCATCCCGGCCACCGATGTCGTGCGGATCGAAATCCTCGATGGCAATGCGACCAGTATTCCCGGCCTTACCGGCCAGGTTGCGAATGTCGTCTATACGAGCACCGGAGCATCCGGCCAGTTCAGCTGGACCGCCGGGTTTCGCCCGCACAATACTGCGGCACAGCTTTATGGCGGCGAGATATCCGTCATCGGCAGCAGCGGCGCACTGGATTACACCGTGTCGCTTTCGAACGACAACGATCGCTTCGGTGCCGATGGGCCCGTGGCGATCGCCGATCGCGAAGGTATTCCGCTCGAGCAGCAGTACAGCAAGTTTTCGGGCAAGTTCGACAACCCGCGCCTGTCGACCGCTTTCGCCTACGATTTCGGCGGGAATGTCGTCGGTAACCTCAATCTCAGCTACGGTGAAGACTTCTACGTCCGCCGCGAACCTGAAACCGCCACGCGGGCGCAGGGCCCGGTGCGGTTTCGTGATGTCCGGGTCGACGAGGACGGCCCCGAATACGAACTGGGCGGTGATATCCAGTTTCCCTTGGGGCCAGGCAGGCTCAAGCTGATCGGTCTCGAACGGTTCGAGCGCGACAATTACACGTCCACGCTGATCGACAGCTTTTCCAACGACAGCATTCCAACCGGATCGCGCTTCCAGCAGACCAATGCCGCCGGCGAGCGGATCGGGCGGTTCGAATACGACTGGAAGCTGTGGAATGCCGATTGGCAGCTGTCGGGAGAAGCGGCCTTCAACCGGCTCGAACGGCGCTCGCGCCTGTTCGAGCTCGTGCCCGGCGGCGAGTTCGTCCAGCTGCCCTTCCCGCAGGGCAATGGCGAAGTCCGCGAAGACCGCTACGAAACCAGCCTGAGCATGTCGCGCTCGCTATCGCGCACCCTGTCGCTCCAGCTGATCGGGGCGATGGAATTCTCCACCATCGAGCAGACCGGCTTCGCAGCCAATTCGCGCAGCTTCAAGCGCCCGAAAGGTTCGTTTGCTGCAACCTGGAAACCGCGCGAGGATTTCGACATCTCGATTACCTTCGCCAAACGCGTCAGCCAGCTTTCCTTCGGCGACTTTCTCGCCTCGGTTTCGCTAAACGACGACAACCAGAACGGCGGCAACAACGAACTGGTCCCCTACCAGAGCTGGAACATCGAGCTCGAGGCCAACAAGACCCTGGGACCGTGGGGATCGATCCAGCTGCAGGCGAAGCGTGCCTGGTTCGAGGATTTCATCGACTGGTTCCCGCTCGCCAATGGCGGCGAGGCCCGCGGCAATATCGGCGATGCCGAACGGTTGCACCTGCAGGCCAATGCCACGCTCAATCTCGATCCGTTCGGGTTCGCGGGCGCGCGCCTCGACGTGGAAGTGGTCAAGCGGTTCATGGATGTGACCGATCCCTTCACCGGGCTGTCCCGGCCGTTCTCCTACGATTCCGAGGGCAGCTTCGACATCGACTTCCGCCATGACATTCCCGCGACCGACTGGGCCTGGGGCGTCAATCTGAACCATTTCGACCAGGCGCCGTATTCGCGCCGCTACGAGAACGGGCGCGAGTGGGAAGGGACGGTGTTCGGTGCGGTGTTCGTCGAGCACAAGGATCTCTTCGGCCTCACCATCCAGGCACAGGCGAGAAACCTGCTGGGGGCACGCGATTACTTCCGGCGGACGGTCTATGACGGACCGCGCCCCGACGCCGGCATCCGCTTCACCGAATTCCGTGATCGGCGGATCGGGCCGATCTTCCGGCTGGTCGTCAGCGGAGATTTCTGACTCGCGCGGACCCGCACCCGCGCTTGCGCGTTAGGCAAGCGAGGGAGATCACCTTGGAATTCGATCCGCGTATCCTGATGTTCGTCGTCTTCGGCGCGGGGCTGACGCTTACCGTCACGCTCGAACGCTGGCTGGCCCGCTACTGGCTGTCGCTGCCGATCCTCTATGTGGCCGTCGGTTTTGCCGTTTGGTCGCTGCCGCTGGGCCTGCCGCACTTCAATCCGACCGTCGACGGCTTCGATGCCATCACGCTCGAATATGCCACCGAATTCATCGTCATCGCCTCGTTGATGGCTGCGGGGATTGCGATCGATCGCCCGGTTAGCTGGGCCAATTGGCGCCAGATCTGGCCATTGCTGCTGATCGCCATGCCGCTGACCATCGCCGCAGTCGCGCTGCTCGGCTGGTGGGCTCTGGGTCTCGCACCGGCCAGCGCCATCCTGCTGGGTGCCGCATTGGCTCCGACCGATCCGGTCCTCGCGCGCAGCGTCCAGGTTGGCCCGCCCGGGGAAGATCAGCGACACGATGTGCGCTTCAGCCTGACGGTCGAGGCCGGGCTCAACGACGGCTTCGCCTTTCCCTTCACCTATCTCGCGATCGCCGCGGTCGGGATGACCGCTCTGGGTGACTGGACACTGGAATGGGCGGCGCTGGACCTCGTCTGGCGGATCGTCGCCGGCTGCGCCGTCGGCTATGCGGTCGGCCGCATCGGCGCGTGGTATGTCTTCGAACGCGAAGTCGACGCGCCGATCGAGGACATCGATGAAGCCAGCGACGAGGCGGAGAACCCCAGCTATTCGACCAGCGAAGGCCTGATCGTGTTGGGTACGCTGTTGCTCGCGTACGGACTTGCCGAATTGGCCGAGGGCTATGGATTCCTGGCGGTGTTCGTCGGGGCAGTGACCGCGCGGCAACGCGAAAACCGCAGCCGCTATCACAAGATCAGCCACCATTTCATCGATCAGATCGAGCAGATCGTACTGGTGGCGGTCCTGTTCGGCTTCGGCGCGATGCTTGCCAGCGGCGTGCTCTCGGCACTCACCTGGCCGGCAGCGCTGGTGGGACTGGCGCTGATCTTCGTCATCCGCCCGATTTCGGGCTTGCTCGCGGAGGCCAATTGCGACCTGCCGATGATCGGCAAGCTCGCCGTTGCCTTCCTGGGCGTGCGCGGGATGGGTTCGATCTATTACCTTGCCTATGGCCAGAACAACGCCAATTTCGCGCAGATCGACCTGCTCTGGGCGACCGTGAGTTTCGCGATCCTGGTTTCCATCATCGTGCACGGCGTGGTTTCGGGCCCGCTCATCCGCCATGTCGAAGACCGCCGTGCACATGTCCACGCCGGGCAGGATACCAGCATGGCCGCGCTATCGCCCGATGCCCCGAGGCGGCGCTCGAAGGCGGACTGAAACGCCGCGGAACGGCGCCCCAAACGACAAGGGGCGGCGAACCGCAGTCCGCCGCCCCTCAAGCGATCCGTATGAACGGACTTACTTCTTTGGCGCGGCCTTCTTGGCAGCAGGCTTCTTGGCTGCCGGCTTCTTCGCCGTAGCCTTGTCGTCGGCCTGCTTGTCATCGGCCTTCTTGGCGGCAGGCTTCTTCGCTGCGGCTTTCTTGGCCGGCGCCTTCTTGGCTGCGGGCTTGTCTTCCGCATCCTTGTCGGCCGCCTTCTTGGCAGGAGCCTTTTTCTTGGCTGCCGCCTTCTTCTTCGGCTTTTCCTCGGTGCTTTCTTCCGCCTCGATCGCGGCTTCGAGCTCTTCACGCGTCACTTCGCGGTCGGTAATCTCGGCCTTGTCGAACAGGAAGTCGACGACCTTGTCCTCATACAGGGGCGCGCGCAGCTGGGCGGCGGCCATGGGTTCGGACTGGACATACTGGACGAACCGCTCGCGGTCCTCGGCGCGATACTGCTGGGCCGCCTGCTGGATGAGCATGTTCATCTCGTTGGCATTGACCTCGACACCGTTCTTCTGGCCGATTTCGGACAGCAGCAGGCCCAAGCGGACGCGGCGTTCGGCGATCTTGCGATAATCGTCCTTCTCGTCGTCCATTTCCTTGAGCATGGCTTCGGCATCGTCCGACTGCGCGGCTTCCTGCTGCAGCTGGCCCCAGATCTGTTCGAACTCGGCATCGACCATGCCCTGCGGCACGGCGAAGTCGTGACCGGCTGCCAGCGTGTCGAGCAGCTGGCGCTTCATCTGCGTGCGGGTCAGGCCCGAGGTTTCCTGCTCGAGCTGGCCGCGCAGCAGTTCCTTGAGCTTGTCGAGGTTCTCGAGGCCGAGATTCTTGGCGAACTCGTCGTCGATCGCGGTGTCGGTGGGGACCTTTACCTGCTGGACCGTGACGTCGAATTCCGCGTCCTTGCCCTTCAGGTTTTCAGCCGGATAATCTTCGGGGAAGGTCACAGTGATGGTCTTTTCATCGCCGGTCTTCACGCCCGTCAGCTGTTCTTCAAAGCCGGGAATGAACTGGCCCGAACCGATGACCAGCGGCGTGTTCTCCGCCTTGCCGCCTTCGAATTCGACGCCGTCGACGCGGCCGACGAAATCGATGATCAGCTGGTCGCCGTCGCCGGCCTTCTTGGTCTTGGCGGCGTCCTTGTAGCTCTTGTTGTTCGACGCGATGCGCTCGACCGCTTCGTCGACCTGTTCGTCGGTCACCGGAACGGTCAGGCGTTCGAGCTTGAGGCCCTCCACTTCGGGCGCTTCGATTTCGGGCAGGATCTCGACGTCGACGTTCAGCGTCGCGTCCTTGCCTTCTTCATAGCCTTCGTCGAGCTCGACCTTGGGCTGCATCGCAGGACGCAGCTTGTTCTCTGCCATGACCTTGTCGACCGATTCGCGGATCATGTCGTTGACCGTCTGCGCGTGGACCTGCTCGCCGTGCATCTTGCGCACGAGGTTGGCGGGCACCTTGCCGGGGCGGAAGCCGGGCATTTTCACCTGCGGAGCGATCTTCTTCACTTCGCCGGTAACGCGCTCGTCGATTTCCTTGGCGGGAATCGTGATGGTGTAGGCGCGCTTGAGGCCCTCGTTGGCGGTCTCTTTGATCTGCATGGGTTGAAACTCGTAACTTTCCAAAAGCGATAGGTGCAGGGGGTATCACGACGGCGGCGGCACTGGTGCGGGCGAAGGGACTCGAACCCCCACATCTTTCGATACTGGTACCTAAAACCAGCGCGTCTACCAGTTCCGCCACGCCCGCTAACCCGAACGAAGCTGCGCGAGGCGCTAGTCCTTCGCGTATAGGCGCGTGCCTCTAGTCGGATGCGACCAATTGCGCAAGCGTGGCGACCGATGAAGGAACGCTGCGGGGTGTTGGCCCGTTCAACAGGCATGCGTGACTACGACACCCCCAAGAAACCCGAAGACACTCCGCCCGTGATCAATCCCGGTGCCAAACAGGAAAATTCGCACGATTCCGGCAAGGACGACGGCGAGGAAGCACCATCAGGCAACCGGCCGGCCGGCAGCCCGCCCAATGCTGCAGAACAGGCACTGGCGCCGGCACAGGAGGGTGGCCGCGACGGAGCGGGCGAGGCTGCGCTCGATCACCCCTCCCGCGACTGAGGAACATTACCATGGCGACGCAACCCGATCCCAATCCCGATACGATCAATCCCGGTTCTCCCGACGAAATGCCACCGACAAGTCCGCCGAACGAGGCGCCGATGGAAGAACCGCCGGGCTTCGAACCGCC
Organism: Qipengyuania citrea; assembly: GCF_009828015.1. Lineage (GTDB taxonomy): Bacteria > Pseudomonadota > Alphaproteobacteria > Sphingomonadales > Sphingomonadaceae > Qipengyuania > Qipengyuania citrea. Next base: position 145,890 of record NZ_WTYG01000001.1, read on the forward strand.
GCAGCCCGACATCGACACCCCCGATCGCGGCCCGCTGGAAACGCCGCCTCCTCCCGATTGATCTTGCCCGTGGCCGATTGATCTTGCCCGTGGGCGCGCCGCGCAGTATCGGCGCGCGCCATGAGCGAAGAAACCACCAGCCAGACCCCGCCCGACCATCTTTCGGTCAACCCCAAGAGCGAGCACTTCCAGGTGGATGTGCTCAAGCGCGGAGTGGGTATCCGTTTCAAGGGCAAGCAGCGGACCGATATCGAGGAATATTCGATCTCGGGCGGCTGGGTGCGGGTTCAGGCGGGCAAGACCGTCGATCGCAAGGGCAATCCGCTGACCATCAAGCTGAATGGCCCAGTCGAAGCCTGGTACGAAGATCTCGGCGAGGATACGCCGGTCGCCAAGGCCGACTGATCAGTCGGAGAAATTGGCGAAGGCGCTGAGAAAGCGCTTCGAGGTCTGTTTGCGCGCTGGCGCCATGGCAAGCTGCTGGCGCGCCTGCGGCCGGCCCTCTCCGTAGATGAAGCCTGCGACCGGCCAAGCGGTCGTGCCGACTTCCCCGAGCGGGGCGTACCACACGCGCACTGCGCTCCAGTCGTTGGCCGGCGATACGTCAATCGCCAGCACGTCCTTTTCGACCTGCCCCCGGCGCCCGTTGATCGGCGACCAGTTGGCATGATCGAGCAAGACCCGCCGCGTGTCGAGAACGCGGCTCACCGTTGCGACATGACCCAATTGCATGCTGCGATGCGGACGGAAGGCCATGACGGCCCCCGGACGCGGCGCCGTACCGGTGGCATAGCGTCCCTGCGCCTGCTCCCACCAGGTATGGGCATCGCCGTAGATCTGGATCCCCGACACTTCTCGTGCGTAGGGTACGCACTGGAGATAAGCATCCAGTTCGGCACCCCGATTATCGAACGCACCGAAATCGTCCGCCGCGGCGGGCGTGGCACAGGCAAGCAAGGCGAAAGCGGCAAGTTTTTTCCTCATGCCGGCAGAGGTATGCCGCTTATCCTTGCCGACATCCTTCGCGTTAAGGTTAACCGATATTAACCCTCTCCTGCGCCGGAGCTTGCAAAGCGGAGCGCAAAGCGCCACTTCCCGCGCCATCATGGTGCCCAATTCCTCGAAGCCCACGGTGATCATCATCGGGCGGCCCAACGTCGGCAAATCGACTTTGTTCAACCGGTTGGTCGGCAAGCGCCTTGCGCTGGTCGACGACCAGCCCGGAGTCACGCGCGACCGCCGCTTCGGCGACGCGGAGATCGCGGGGCTCGAATTCCAGGTGGTCGATACCGCCGGTTGGGAAGATGAGGACCCGGCCAGCCTGCCCGGCCGGATGCGCATGCAGACAGAAGTCAGCCTCGAGGGCGCCGATGCGGCGATGTTCGTGTTCGACGCACGCGTCGGGCTGACTCCGCTCGATGAGGAAATCGCCCGCTGGCTGCGCGGACAGGCCGTGCCCGTGGTCCTGGTCGCCAACAAGGCCGAAGGCAAACAGGGCGATGCCGGGATCTACGAGAGCTTTTCCCTCGGTTTCGGCGAACCGGCCGGAATCAGCGCCGAACATGGCGAAGGGATCGGCGACCTGTTCGAACGCCTCTGGCCGATCATCGGCGAGAAGGCAGAAGGTGCGGCCGAAACCCTCGAACTGAGCGAGGAAGATGAAGAGGCGCTGCTCGCCGGACCGCTGAAACTGGCCATTGTCGGCCGGCCAAACGCCGGCAAGTCGACGCTGATCAACCGCATGCTGGGCGAGGACCGGCTGCTGACCGGTCCCGAAGCCGGGATTACACGCGATTCGATCGCGGTCGATTGGGAATGGCGCGACCCGCGCAGCGGGGAAGAGCGGGAAATCCGGCTGATCGACACGGCCGGAATGCGCAAGAAGGCGCAGGTCGTCGACAAGCTCGAACGGCTTTCGGTGGCCGATGCGCGCCGCGCGGTCGATTTCGCGGAAGTCGTGGTGCTGCTGCTGGACGCCACCCGCGGGCTCGAATCGCAGGATCTCAAGATTGCCAGCATGGTGCTCGAGGAAGGGCGCGCGCTGATGATCGCAATCAACAAGTGGGATGTCGCCGAAGGTGCCAGCGCGCTGTTCAACGGTATCCGCGAAGCGCTCAACGAGGGTCTCGCCCAGGTTCGCGGAGTGCCGCTGTTCGCAGTAAGCGCGAAAACCGGCAAGGGTATCGACCAGATGATGGGGGCGGCGTTCGACCTGCGCGAAGCATGGAGCCGCCGCGTGCCCACCGCCGCGCTCAACCGCTGGTTCGACGATGCGCTCGAAGCCAATCCGCCGCCCGCACCCAAGGGCAAGCGGATCAAGCTGCGCTATATCACCCAGGCCAGCATCCGTCCGCCGCGTTTCGTGGTGTTCGGTACCCGGCTCGACATGCTGCCCAAGAGCTATGAACGTTATCTGGTGAACGGCATTCGCGACAAGCTGGGGTTCGATGCAGTGCCGGTGCGCGTGGTGCTCAAGAGCCCCAAGAACCCCTTCCAGAAGGAGTAACACCGGTGACGCTCGATCTCCTGGCAGGCATCGGCGCCTTCGACCTCATCGAGCGGACCAGTTCGACCCTGCGCGTGCAGCAGGTCGTCCAGCTCAGCCTCGCCCCGGCCTTCCTGCTTGCGGGGATCGGCGCGGTCATGAATGTCATGACCAACCGGCTGATCTGGGTTGCCAACAAGATCGAGCGTATCCTCAACGCTGGGGAAGATGGCGATGTCAAAGCCATGCGGGCCGAGTTGCCCGCGCTCGAAATGCGGCGCATCTACGCGCAGCGCGCGGTCATGTTCAGCACCGCGTCGGCGCTTGCCATCAGTGTCGTGATCGTACTGCTGTTCATCAGCGCATTTGTCAGGACCGCACTGGGCACTCTGGTCGCGACGACATGGGTGATCTGCATGGGACTGCTGGTCGCAGGGCTCGGTTCGTTTCTGATGGAAACCCGCACCGCGGCAAAGCGCAACCGCGAACGCATGCGCGAACGCCGGAACGCCGCATCGGACTGAAGCCGATCATGCTCGCTTAGCATCGCAGAGCCGCCCGCAGGCGGCCCCGCAACGCGGTCAGCCGCCCTCGCCTTCGCCTGCCGGCTTGCTGTTGAGCTGGACATAGTTTTCCAGCCCCATGCGCGCGATCATGTCGAACTGGGTTTCGAGGAAGTCGACATGCTCTTCCTCGCTCGCCAGGATGTCTTCGAAGATCTGCCCGGTGGCGAAGTCGCGAACGCTCTGGCAATATTCCGCGGCTTCCTTGAGCAGAGGGATCGCCTCCATTTCCATCGCCAGGTCGGCCTTGAGGATTTCCTCAACCGTCTCGCCCACCTTCAGCTTGTGGATCGCCTGAAAGTTGGGAAGTCCGTTCAGAAACAGGATGCGCTCGGCGAGGATGTCGGCGTGCTTCATCTCGTCGATCGATTCGTGCCGCTCGTATTCGGCCAGACGGCTGACACCCCAATCGGCGAGCACCCGGTAATGGAGCCAGTACTGGTTGATTGCGGTCAATTCGTTGGTGAGCGCCTTGTTAAGGAACTCGATGACCTTCGGATCGCCTTTCATGGCGCTGACTCCTTGCCTGCTGAACGGCGCTTCCTATGCGCCCCAGACGGGGCTTATGGCAAGGGTAGAAAGGGATAAAATCGGCGGAATTCCGCCAGTTGCAAGCGATTTGCGTTAGCCGGCGATCACGCCGCGGCGGCCACGCATCCCATCTCGCGTTCTTCCCGGAGGATCTCGTCAGCCTCATCGAGGCAGGTGCCGCAGCAAGCCGGCTTGCCAAGCGCGGCATAGCAGGTTTCGGCATCGCCCGAGACATGGCGCGCGGCGCGGCGCAGGTCGCTTTCCCGGATTGCGTTACAGATGCAGACGTACACTCGAACACTCCTGCGATTGACTCGCAGGAGCACCTCTAGTGAGAGTCGTTCTCAGTAGCAACCCCTCTCGTCACCGCCGCAGGGGGAACAGCCGCCAATAGGTCAGGCACCGCCAGAGCCATTCGAGCGGACCGAAGCGGAACCGGTCGAGCCAGGGCTTCGACCAGGCGAGCATGACGAGCCAGCTTGCCGCCATGACGAGGTACAGCTCGGTACGCCCCAGAGCGCCGAACAATCCGCCGCCCCAACCGTGGAAGACAAACAGCATCAGCACCGATGTGCCGAGGTAATTGGTGAAAGCGGCCCGCCCCGCAGCGGAAACCCGCTCCGCCAGCCAGCCCGAGGCACGCGCACCGACCACCGCCAGGACCGCTGCCAGCCCGAGCACCACGGGCAGGCGGGGCAGTGCCGACAGGCTCATGAATGCAGCCAGCGTGCTCCAATAGGAAAATCCCGCATCCCTCACCCACAGCGCCACCAGCAGGGTAACCCCGCTGCCCAAAACAATACCCGCACTGCCCCAGCGCAGCATCCTGCCGGTATTCATAGCGCCGCTGAACAGGCCGAACCGGTACAGCGCCATGCCGATCAGCATCAGCGGCAGCGTTTCGAACCCAAATACGAAAATATTGAACGGCAGGTCGCCCTTATGGTCGATCACGTTGTGCGCGACGAAATCGCCATAGGAACCCTCGGAGATGATGCGGTATTCGACCATTTCGTGATCGAGTGCACGGCCCTTGTCGGCTGCCAGTTGCTCGCGCATTTCGGCATAGGCCGGCTGCTCGCCGAATTCGGTCTCGGCGATCACATAGGGCGACAGCATGAAGCTGCCGACCAGCACCACGCCTGTGGCATAGCCGAGCAGCCCGACGACCAGCTGCGTTTTGGCCGCCCAGCGGATCGCGGCGAGGGAGACAAGACCGAACAGTGCATAGAAAGTGAGGATATCTCCGCGCCAGATAAGGAAGAAATGCCCGAGGCCGAACAGCAGCAGCCAGCCCAGCCGGCGCGCCTGCAACGCCCGCCCTTTTCCGCGCGACCAAGCCTTTTCCATGAACAGATACAGGCCGACGCCGAACAGCAGCGTGAACAGGCCGCGCATCTTGCCGTCGATCAGCACGAATTGCGCGATCCACATCCATTCCTCGGCCTCGTTGTGCGGCACGAGGAAGGCGTCGGGATACATATAGGCGGCGAAAGGCTGGCCGAAGGCGATGATATTGGCGGCGAGAATTCCCATCACCGCGATGCCGCGAATGAAGTCGAGACTGGCGATCCGGTTTCCCGCCATCGCGCGCGGCACCGCCTGGTCGGGCGCAGCGTCGCTGCGAGTGTCGATCGGATCCATGCATTTCCCCTTGGCCGCTCTTAATATGGGCCGTGGGGGCGAGCGTCTATCGCGGTGCGGTGGCCGGGGGAAGCGCGATCACGAAATGGCTAGCGCGTGACGAGACATTCCTGCCCGCTGCGCTTGAGCGAGGCGCAGGCCGCGGCGGCTTCGCCGCGCGTGGCATATCCGGCCGCCAGCAGGCGCGTGAGATTGCCCGATTTGAGCAGCATCTGCTCGCGCCCGGCGATCTCCGATCGGCCCGCGAGCAGGCCCCACAAGCGCTGCGCATTGCCGGGTACGCCGAAGGCGCCAAGCTGGACTTTCCACGGGCCCGTTGCGGCCGGCGCGACGCGCGTCGCGCTTGTCCGGGCGGGCGTGGAAGAAGGTACGGCGGCAGCGGCGGTCGATGCTGCGGGCGGCACCGCCGGACTGGCAGCCACTGCCACCGCTTCGCGGGATAGCGCCTCGTCCTCTTGCCGCGCGACCACGGTGGGCGCGGGTGCAGCGGGCAGTGTGTAATCCGCGCCTGCAGTCTGCGAGGCGGGCGCTTCAGCAGTCGCCGGCGGCAGGGGGACCGGACGCGCTGCCGCGGTCTGGGGAACGCTGGCCGTGACCACGGGTCCGCTGGGCGCATCGGTTGCGAGTCCGAGGTCTGCTGCAGCAAGCTGACGCGAACGCGCCGCCTCGGCTTCGGCCTTGAGCGAGGCGGCCAGCGGCTGCGCTGCCTGGCGGTCTTCGATCGAGATATACTGGTCCATCTGGGCCAGGGCGCCGCGCGCCTGCGGCAGGCCCGAGGAATTCGCCAGCGTCAGCAGCGCATAGGCGCGGCGCCAGTCCTTCTTGACCAGATCACCGTTGAAATGGGCGATTCCCAGTAAGTACTGGGCGCGGGGATCGCCGCGCATCGACGCGGCGGAGATATAGGGCAAGGCTTCCTCGCGGGCGCCGCGCTGGAACAGCAGCAGGCCATAATTGTCGGCCGCCTTCACATGGCCCTGCGCCGCAGCCTTGGCATAGAGCGCTTCGGCCTGTTCGACATCGGTTTCGACCCCGCGGCCAAGCCGGTAGGCCTGCCCCATGTTGAATTGCGCGTCGGGATCACCCTGTGCGGCGGGCCCGGCCCACTCGCGCACGGCCCCGGCAAAGTCTCCTGCGGTCCAGGCATCGACCCCGGCCTTGACGTCGGCATGGGCAGGCACCGCGGCCAGGCCCGCCAGCGTCAGCATTCCGGCCATCCAAGCTGCTTTTGCCGAATGTCGCATCCTATCCCTTTCGCATTGCGGGGCCCGCGAAACGCGCCCGATTGGCGACATCCTATAGTAAATCGACCGTTAGCAAAGGGTTGCCAGGGATTTTGCGGCCTTGGGCCCATGTCAAACCGCCATCCGGTTAACCCAAAATTAGGGGTAGTCTGCGATCTCCATGACAAGATCGCTGCGGACGATTGCAGCACGAGTGAGTAGATTACAGGCGCAACCCAGGGGGACCAAGTCTTGCGTGTACTGGCATTGGCATCGCAGAAGGGCGGATCGGGCAAGACCACCCTCTCGGGACATATGGCCGTTCAGGCGCAGCGCGCCGGTGCGGGTCCTGTCGTCCTGATCGACATCGATCCGCAAGGATCGCTTGCCGATTGGTGGAACGAGCGCGCCGACGAATATCCCGCCTTCGCCCAGACCACCGTTGCACGGCTGGCCACCGATCTGGCGATCCTGCGACAGCAGGGGTTCAAGCTGGCGGTGATCGATACCCCGCCCGCGATCACCATGGCGATTCAGTCGGTGATCTCGGTCGCCGAACTGATTGTCGTCCCGACTCGCCCCAGCCCGCATGACCTGCGCGCCGTGGGCGCCACCGTCGACCTGTGCGAACGTGCGGGCAAGCCGCTGGTCTTCGTCGTCAACGCGGCGACCCCGAAAGCCAAGATCACATCGGAAGCCGCCGTTGCGCTGTCGCAGCACGGCACTGTGGCCCCGATCACGCTGCACCACCGCACCGACTTTGCCGCCTCGATGATCGACGGCCGCACGGTCATGGAAGTCGACCCCGAAAGCCGGTCCGCTGCCGAAGTCACCGCGCTGTGGAAATACATCGCCGACCGGCTGGAAAAGAACTTCCGGCGCACGGTCTTCGCCGCGCCCAATTCGCAGTCCGCGATGTCCGGCGTTCATCGTCCCGCCGGCGGCTTCGGCCGCCGTGTGGCCCAGTAGTAGCGGAAGGCGGGCTGCCGAATGTCTGACGCCAACTTCGCCTCTCTCTCGTCCACCCTGCTTGCACGCAAGGGTGGAGCGAAACCGGCCATGCGCCCGCAATCGGGCATCGTCGGACCGGTCGATGGCAAGGAAGCCGCGGCCAATCTCGAGGATCTCGGCTGGAACGACATGGGCGACGGCGCCAGTGATGAAACCGATACGCGGCCCCGGCCGCGGCTGGAGCCGGTGCCGGAGAACGTCGTGCCGCTATCGCCTCAAGCGGCGAAGGAAACCGATGCACCCAACCAGGTGCGCGCTTCGCTGAACAAGATCCAGGCGCAGCTCGACGAACCCGCTCCGCGCAAGCCGATCGTACGGCGCCCTGCCACAGCGCAGGGCAAGCGGGCCGCATTCACGCTGCGGCTCGACCAGGAACGCCATCTCATGCTGCGCCTTGCCTGTACCGTTCGCGGACGCAGCGCACAGCAACTGGTGACCGACGCGCTCGACGCGTTGCTCGCCGAAATGCCCGAAATCGCAAGCCTCGCTGCCCAGGTGCAGCGCAGCGAAAAATGAACTCGAACGACGCGGAATCGCCTTCAAAGGGGGGAAGAATGAGCATCGAGACGAAAGCCAGGAACAAGCGGTTCGTCCAGCTCGCCGTCACCACGGCGCTGGCGACCACTGCGCTTACGGCGTGTACGGGCAAGACTGCCCCCAGCCATTCCTATTCGGCCGCGCATGCCGAACAGGCGCTGACCATGGGGAACGCTTCGAAAGCCGTGCGCCATGCCGAAGCCGCCGTACTGGCCAGCCCGCGCGACGCTTATACGCGCACGCTGCTTGCCAACGCCTATCTGACCGATGGGCGTTTCGCGTCGGCCGCGACGACCTTTGCCGAAGCGATCGAACTGGGTGATACCGCCCCGCGAACAGTGATCAGCCATGCCCTCGCGCAGGTAGCGATAGGCGACCAGATGGGCGCTCTGGGCACGCTCAGCCGCTTCGAAGACAAGCTCGATGCAGCCGATTACGGGCTCGCCATGGCGCTGGCCGGCCGGCCCGACCACGGCGTCAATGTCCTCGGCAACGCGCTGCGCGGCGGGCAGAACACGCCCAAGGTGCGGCAGAACCTCGCCTATGCCTATGCCATGCAGGGCAACTGGCGCGCCGCTCGCCTCATGGCCGCGGAAGATGTCCCCGCGGGCGAGGTCGGCGACCGCATGGCCGAATGGGCGGCCCTGGCGCGCCCCGAAGCCTTCACCGGACGCGTCGCCACCGTTCTGGGGGTCCAGCCGCAAGCCGATCCCGGCCAGCCGCAGATGCTGGCCCTGTCCAATCATCCCAGTGTCGATATGCTTGCAGCGAGCGGCGAAGCCGAACCGGTCGCAGCACCGCGCGGCGACTTTGCTTTCGCCGAAGAACTGCCGCCGGTCGAAGCCGCGCCTACGGTAGACGATGGCGCCGATGTCGCATTGGCCGACGCCGGGCTTGCCCCGGCAGGCGGCATCCGCTTCGTCGGTCGCGAAGTGGTGCAGGATACGCCGATCCACGCTGCCAGGCCGGCTGCTTCGCGCACCGCCCGCGCAGCCGCTCCGGCGAGCGCCGCTCCGCGCAGCAGCAGCGGCGATTACAATGTCCAGCTCGGCTCGTTCTTCTCGATGTCGGATGCCAATGAGGCGTGGAAGCAGTTCCAGAAACGCTATCCCGAACTCGCCAGTTCCGAGCGCGTGATCACCAAGGCCCGCGTCAATGGCAAGATCTATTATCGCGTTGCGGCTGCCGGCTTCGCCAAGGCCTCCGCCGATTCGATGTGCCGGACGGTCAAGGGCCGCGGTGACGGCTGCATTGCCTACGCTGCCAGCCGCAAGCTTCCGGGAGCAATCGCCGTGGTCGATGCGGGCGTTCGGGTCGCTTCCCGCTAATCCATCAGTTTACCAAACCACCGAGAGGCCCCGTCCGGACACGATCCGGGCGGGGTTTTCGCTGGCCTAGTGCCTGATCGGCACGCCGCCCTTGTAGAGATGCAGCACCCGCCCCTGCGTCGGCTGGCCGTCGAACGGCGTATTGCCCGCAGTGGCTTCCATCTTCGCGCTCTGGATGATCCACGGCCTGTCCGGATCGATGATGGCGACATCGGCTTCGAGCCCGGGAGCAATCGCGCCCGCCGGGACGCCCAGGATTTCAGCGGGCTTCGTCGCGACCAGTTCGAACGCGCGCCCGATATCGATGACCTCGTCGCGCACCAGCGACAGGGTCATCGCGAGCAGCGTTTCCGCCCCCGCCATGCCCGGTTCCGCATCGGAGAAGGGGAGCCGCTTGTCTTCGGGCCCGCGTGGATCGTGGCCGCTCGCGATCACGTCCACCGTACCGTCGCCGATCGCCTCGCGGACCGCTTGACGCTCGTCTTCGCTGCGTAGCGGCGGCGACAGGCGGGCAAAGGTGCGAAAATCGACCGTGGCCAGATCGGACAGCATGAAATGGGCCGGGGTCACCCCGCAGGTCACCGACACGCCGCGCGCCTTGGCCTGGCGCACAATCTCGAGCCCGGCGCGGGTGGTCACCTGACGGAAGTGGATCCGCGCGCCGGCCATTTCCGCTAGTGCGATATCGCGGGTCAGCGCGATGGATTCGGCTTCGGCAGGGGCGCTGGGCAAGCCGCGGCGGGTGGCCACTTCGCCTGCCGTGGCGACAGCGTTGCCGGCCAGCGCGGCGTCCTCGGGATGCGCGACCACCACGAGGTCGAGCATGGCGGCATATTGCAGCAATCGCAGCATGGTGCCCGAATCGGCGATCCACTGCCGGCCGGTTGCCACGCCGCGCGCCCCAGCTTCGCGCATCAGGCCCAGCTCGGCGATTTCGGCCCCCGCCAGATCGCGCGTGGCGGCGGCGAGCGGGTGGACCCAGAAATCGGGCTTACCGCTCTTGGCAATATAGGAAACACGGCTCGGCAGATCGAGGCGTGGCGACTGATCGGGCATCAGCGCAGCGCGGGTAATCCCGCCGAAATGGAAGGCCGGCTTGTCGATCGCGAAGACGCCGAGATCGACTAGCCCGGGAGCGACCAGCGCGCCCCCCGCATCGATCACTTCGTCACCGTCCTGCGCGGCCGTGCCGACGCCGTCGATGCAACCGTCGACCAGCCGGAGCGCGCCGCCCTGCACGCCAGCGGGCGTGACCAGCCGGCCACCTTCTATCGTCAGCGGTCGTTGCTGCTTCATGCCGCGTCTCCCCACCCGGGGACACCGCGTGAACGGCGTGTCAACACGTCGAGCGCAGCCATGCGGATCGCGACTCCCATTTCCACCTGCCGGGTGATGATCGAGCGGTCGATCATGTCGGCCACCTCGCTGTCGATCTCCACCCCGCGGTTCATCGGCCCCGGATGCATGACCAGCGCGTCTCGCGATGCCTGCCTGAGCCGGGTCTTCGTTAACCCGTAGAGATGGTGGTATTCGCGCGCGGAAGGAATGAACTGGCCGCTCATCCTTTCGTTCTGGAGGCGCAGCATCATGACCACATCGACACCGTCCAGCGCCGCATCGAAATCGTGATAGACCTCCGCGCCCATCGCTTCGATGCCGGCGGGCATGAGCGCCGGCGGGGCACATAACCGCACGGTGGCCCCCAGCGCCTGCAGGCCCAGCAGGTTGGAGCGCGCGACCCGGCTGTGCAGGATGTCCCCGCAGATCACGATCTTCAGTCCGGTGAAATCGTCCGCCGCCTCGCCCCTGTCGCGCAGCGCATGGCGCAGCGCCAGCGCATCGAGCAACGCTTGGGTCGGATGCTCGTGCTGCCCGTCGCCCGCATTGAGCACGGGGCAACCGACCTTGTCGGCGATCAGCTGGGTTGCCCCGCTCGAACCGTGGCGGATGACGATCGCGTCGGCGCGCATCGCGTTGAGGGTGATCGCGGTATCGATCAGCGTCTCGCCCTTTTTCACCGACGACTGGGCGGCATGCATGTTGACGACATCCGCCCCCAGCCGCTTGCCCGCGATCTCGAAGCTCAGCAGCGTGCGCGTGGAATTCTCGAAGAAGGCGTTGATCACCGTCAGCCCGGCCAGCCGGTTCTCGCGCTTGGTCGCCTGCCGGTTGAGCGCGACCCACTGCTCCGCCTCGTCGAGCAGGAACAGGATCTCGTGCCGTTCGAGCTGGCCGATCCCGATCAGGTCGCGATGCGGGAAAGCGAGCGCGCCCGCGGGATAGCGGGCGGCGTGAGGCGAGGTTTCCGTCGATGTCATTGAGACCACGCCCTTAGTCGAGCTGCGTGGGGCGCTCAAGCGCTTTCCAGTGGCGTTGGCCGCAGCGCTGCCCTAGTTCGATTTCCAACAGGAGATTTGACGCATGCAGTTTGCTGGTAAGGTCTGGCGGCTTTTGGTTGGCATCAAGGACGGGCTGGTGCTCGTCTTCATGCTGCTGTTCTTTACCGCCCTGTTTGCCGTGCTGACTGCGCGCCCCAGCCCGGCCGCCGTGCGCGATGGCGCCTTGCTGCTCGATCTGAGCGGCGCCGTCGTCGAGGAGCGGACCGAGATCGACCCGATCGCCGCCCTGCTTTCGGGCACCGCGCCGGTCGGCGAATACCAGGCCCGCGACGTGATCCACGCGCTTGACGAAGCTGCCGGAGACGAACGGATTTCGGCCGTGGTGCTCGATCTCGACCGTTTCCTCGGCGGCGGACAGGTGCATATGCAGGCGATCGGCGAAGCGCTCGACCGGGTGCGCGCCGCGGAAAAGCCAGTGCTGGCCTATGCCACCGCCTATACCGACGACGGCATGCTGCTCGCTGCGCATGCCAGCGAGGTTTGGGTCAACCCGCTGGGCGGCGCAGTGATTGCCGGCCCCGGGGGCGAGCGGCTCTATTACGCGGGCCTGCTTGACAAGCTCAAGGTGAACGCACGCGTCTACAAGGTCGGCGAATACAAGAGCGCGGTCGAACCCTACAGCCGGGCCGGCATGTCCGACCCCGCGCGCGAGAATGCCCGAGCGCTGTATGAGACGCTGTGGGAAGAATACCGCGCCAATCTCAAGAAGGCCCGCCCCGCCGCCGATGTCGCACGGATCACCGACCAGCCTGTCGCTTGGATCGAAGCGGCGGGCGGCGATCTGGCTACCGCCGCCTTGCAGGCGGGGCTGGTCGACAAACTTGGCACTCGCGCCGATTTCGAACAACGTGTGGTCGAACTCGTCGGCGAAGACGACTGGGCGGAGGGTCCCAACGCCTACCCCCACACCGAACTCAACGCCTGGCTCGAAGACAATCCGCTGCCCGATGCCGGGCGGCCCATCGGGGTGATCACGGTGGCGGGCGAAATCGTCGATGGCGATGCCGGACCTGGCACCGCGGGCGGCGACCGGATCGCCAGGCTGCTCGACGACGCGCTCGAGCAGGAGCTTGCCGGGCTGGTCGTACGGGTCGATTCGCCGGGCGGTTCGGTGCTCGCCAGCGAGCTGATCCGCGATGCTATCCTGCGGCACAAGGCGCGCGATATTCCCATCGCGGTGTCGATGGCCAATGTGGCAGCCAGCGGCGGTTACTGGGTGTCCACGCCCGCCGATCGCATTTTCGCCGAACCCGAGACCATTACCGGTTCGATCGGCATTTTCGCAGTGATCCCGACGTTCGAGGAAACCGCGGCGACGGCGGGTGTCACCAGCGATGGCGTGCGCACGACGCCATTGTCGGGCCAGCCCGATCTGATCGCCGGGTTCACCCCCGAAACCGATGCTATCCTGCAGGCCTTCATCGAAGACGGTTACGAGGATTTCCTCGACCGCGTGGGCGAGGCGCGCGGCCTGACGCGCGAACAGGTCGATGCGGTCGGCCAGGGCCGGGTATGGGATGGCGGTACCGCCCGGCAGCTACGGCTGGTCGACGAATATGGCGGTATCGAGGAAGCGCTGGCCTGGACCGCCGAACGCGCCGAACTCGGCAGCGACTGGCACGTGCTCTATCTGGGCGAAGCGCCGTCGACCTACGACACGCTGCTGCGGCAATGGCTGATCGGCGACGGGGAAGAGGCCGGCTCGGGCGGCGATGTGATTGCCCGCATGACGCAGAGCCGGTCGGCGTTTGTCGCCCGCATCGCGGCGGATGCGGATCGCTTGCTGGGAACGCGGGGCGTCCAGGCCTATTGCCTTGCCTGCCCCGCCCCGCAGCCCACTGCAGCGCAGGACCGGGCCGCCACCGGCTGGCTCGCGCGGATTGTGCAGCTGGTGATCGGCTAGGGCGCTTGCCACGCGGCGATTCCCACAGTAAAGGCGCGCCCCTGCCCTTCCGCTGCGAACGCCGCGGACAGCACCGGGCGGGCGCGTAGCTCAGTGGTAGAGCACACCCTTCACACGGGTGGGGTCGCAAGTTCAATCCTTGCCGCGCCCACCATTTTTTCAATGACTTAGAAGAGATGGCCCGCGTTTCCATGAAAAAAACATGAAAAACATAGGTGGACTTCCGCGAACATTGGCAGTGGTCCGCGCTCGCTGAGGGTTCGGTCTTCGGCAGGGGCGACATGCCAGATTTTCGTCACTGAACCAGAAGGTTACCGCTTTTTCACGATTGATTGGCATACAATGCCGACAAGAACCGAGAGAAAGCATGTCTGTCCATCAACCGATTCCTCCGACCAAAGCCATCGAGCTTGTGGAACTCAGAAACCTCGATGGAGCTGATTGTCTTCTTGCCGATTTTGCTGCTGCCGGTCTGATTAAAACATATGCGCTTAAGCGGGAAGTAAGACCCGTTGGAGGTCCGACAGAAATGGTGCGCGATGCCCAAATTCCGCCCGAGGATTGGGAAAGGATTATCGCATGCAAGAAGGTCAGCGTCGCATTGAAAGGTGGAACTGTCCGGCTTGAAGGATCGACTCTCCACGGCGGAACACCTTCGGTGCGAATTACCGGCATCAGCTTTTCCGAAACCTCGCTCGTCAAGGTTCTCGATCGTTACTGCGTCACCACGCCCACTAACTTTGCGAAGCGAACCCCCACTCCGAATTCGGATACGACGCTAAACGAACCCTTTTCGCCCTCCAAAAGTTGCAAGCCAACAAACGAGGATGTCCAGCCGATAAAGCCAGGAGCGCTGACTGTTTCTGTCGCGCAAGCCATGCAAGCGACTGGATTGGGACGAACCACAATCGATAAGCTTATGCGGAACGGCACGCTCCACAGAACGAAAGCCGGCAGGCGCACACTGATTACCGTCGAGAGCATCGAACGATATGTCGGCGTGAAGGTGAGACAATAGAACACACTCGCTGATGTCGCATGATCCTTCCCTCGCAGTCGTTTAACGGCGGCTGCTTTGCGCCCTCATTCCGGCCAATAAAAGAGGGCGCCGATCCGCCTGAAAGCGGACGCGGCTATGAAGTCCTTGAGCCTGCTAGGCCGGATGGTCGATACCCTGCGAACCTCGGCGGGCGCTTCTCCAGGAAGTGCGCCACTCCCTCTTTGAAGTCCGCGCTTTGCAGGCTCAGCTTCATCTCCCGGTCGGCCTCTTCTATTGACGTGGCCAGGTCGACAAACAACGCGTCCCACAGTTGCCGTTTCATTATCTGGAGCGATCGCGGCGACACAGACTCAGCCAGGTCCTGCGCATACGCCTGGGCTTCTTCGAGCAGGCGGTCCCGATTAACCACGCGGTCTGCAAGACCGATCCGATACGCCTCCTCGGCACCAACCTTGCGGGACGAGAACATCAGGTCGATTGCCCGGCTATGACCCACAAGTCGGGTGAGCATCCAGCTTGTACCATGTTCGGCCACGAGACCGCGGCGTGAAAAAGAAGTCACGAAAGCCGCCTCGCTGGAAGCAAACCGAAGGTCGCAGAACAGCAGGAGAGCAAAGCCCAAGCCTGCCGCCGCCCCGTTCACAGCGGCGATCACCGGTTTGCCGATGGAAGGAAGCCATGTCATCGGATGCTGAAAATCGGCGCGCGCGTGTTCGTCAAGCGGCTCGAATCCTGCAGACTCGGTCTTGCCGGTCTCGGTCATCCCCTCGAGCGCTCCCATGTCGACGCCAGCGCAAAATCCTCGGCCCGCGCCTGTGATGATGACCGCTCGGACCTGCGGATCGTCGTTCGCGCGCTCCATGGCCTGCCGGAATTCCCGCGCCATGACCGGCGTCCAGGCGTTAAGCCGTTCGGGTCGGTTAAGGGTGACGGTGGCTACGCGGCCCTGAAGCTCGTAGCGGATCTGGGTGTAATCCACGTTCACTCTCCGCCCTGTGCGCTGTGAAGGAGCGGTTCGGAGCCCGGGCCCAGAACCGAAACCGACATGCCCCATAACCTGAGCTGACCGGCTGGTGATGTGAGACCGCGCTGCGCCGCTCGTTCCACGATGGCCTCCGGTTGGGCGCATCGCACGGCGATGGCGCGCAGGCCTTCGCCGCGACCGTCGCTATCCAGAAGAAAGAGCAGTTCGCCCTCGTCGAGCGCGATTCGCCAACCGGTCCCATGCTCGGAACACGGCAAGCCAAGTATCCTCGACCAGCGCCTCGCCATGATCTCAGGCTCGGGTCCGTGCATCTCGACCGCGACGATCGAACAGTCGGGCGACGGATGACTTTTCCAGTCCGGACCGCCCCATTCCCATTGATCCCATCGAGACATGTAATCGATCGACAACAGGATTCCGCCGACATCCCGCGGATGCAGGTGGGTAAAACCGCAGCCATTCCGATCGAGTTGGTCCACAACCCGAACACCGGCTTCCTCCGCGCGAGATCGGGCCTCGTCAATCCGGTCGGTCTGCAAGATGACCATGTAGCCGCAATCGCCCCCCTGCTTGGCGAGGAGGCGACCCACGGTGGTGCCTTCGGTGAGCGGGGTCAGAAGCTCGAGGAAAGTATCTTCCAGCCGGTATACGGCATTGCGGAGGTTATAGCGGGCGACCCCGGGGTCTTCGTGGGGATGACTCGCGCCAAAGATCGCTTCGGCATCGGCCTGCGCGCCTTCGAGGTCGGTTACCGCAACCGCGATCTGTCGCAATCGAAGGGTCATGTACGTTTCTCCTCACGCCATTTCCGAACAGGGACATTCACTGATGCTGCAGCGCTCGTAGTATCCCCGGGTCTAGAACTGTGAGGCTGCGGTACCCCACCTGCACCACGCCTTGTCGCTCCCACTGCTTGAGGACGCGGTTGATACTCTGTCGCGACGCACCAACCATGGCGGCCGCTTGTTCCTGTGAGAACTGTAAGGCGACGGGGTTACTCGGTGAAAGTGTAGCTAGCACCCGTTCACACGACTGAAGAACTACCCGGGCCAGCCGCGCCGGGAGGGGGCGCAGCACGGTATCGTCGATGCGGTCCAGGGCGTCGCGATACCGCTGGCCGATCATTGCGAGGAACTGCAGCAGATAGTCCGGCCGTTGGTCGACGATCCTATGGACGGCAGCTGCAGGGACGATTGCTATCGTACTCTCCAGGACAGCGTCAGCGTCGTTTCCGCGCGGTTCGCCTGCAAACAGAGAAGCTTCACCAAACCACTGGCCCGGCGTGACGAGACCCAGCACCGCCTCCCGTCCGCTTTCGCTGGTAACGCTCAAACGAACCAATCCACTTTCAAGCCAGAAGAGGGCGTCGGGACCAGAAGCGCGGGAGTAAAGCCGGTCGCCCTTTTTGAACTCTCTACGCCTGGCATGCGTCAGCAAACCGGAGGTCAGCTCCTCGCTCAAATCTCGGCGGCAAGAACTAGGATGGCTCGTCAAAGCGCGTTGGACCCGTGGGGTCTGCGAGAAGCATGCCTAGGCGAGTTCGTCGATCCCTTGCAGGGTGGTGGCCCCCGCCTGTGGATCCAAGCCTCATTCGACAAGCGCAGCTCGCAGCCGATCCCGGCGCTCCTTGAACATGGGGATGTCGTTGTAAGGAATATCGGGATTCGATCCTTCGGCGATGTGGTCGAGGCGACTTTTCACAATCGGCATCAGCTCTGGTGTCGGGTAGATATAGAACCGACCCGCCTCGATACCGGCGAACGTGATCGCGGCGATCTCGTCAGGGGTCAGCGCGCCATTCGCCAGGTCCCTGCTGGAAATGGCCTGAGTGGCCAGCTGAGCTTTGGTTGGCCCACCCTCGTTCGCAAGGCCCGGCGGACGGTTGCGGAAAGACTGATTGATATTGGTGTTCACGTAGGAGGGGCATAGCACCGATGTGCAGACCTGCTCACCAACAAGTTGCAGGTCGTGATAGAGACACTCGGACAGCGCGATCACTGCGTGTTTCGACACCGCATATATCCCCATCCCCGGCGCCGTGACCAGTCCCGCCATGGAAGCTGTGTTGACGATGCAGCCTTGGTAAGACGAATCGCCGGCCGCCGCTTTGAGCATGATTGGGACGAAAGTTCTCACGCCGTTGGCAACGCCATGAACGTTGACGTCAAACAGCCACTGCCAATCCTTCTCGGTGCTCTCCCAGATAGGTCCGCCCGAGGCGACGCCTGCGTTGTTAAACAGCAAGTTTACCGGACCAAAATCATGCGTCACGCGGTCGGCAAGCGCTTCCACGGAGGCGGCATCCGTGACGTCGGTCTGCACCCCGATTGCTACTGTTCCGCGTGCACGCAGATCCCCAACGACCCCGTCCATAGCCCCTGCTTCGACGTCTGCGATGACAACCCGCATTCCTCGTCGAGCCGCCTCTTCCGCAATTGCCTTGCCAAGCCCCGACGCGCCTCCGGTAACTACCGCGACGCCGTTCTCAAACTGGTTCATTTTCTTCGCGCCTTGCTCTTGCTCGAACGGGTGGAGTGGTTTGGTAGCCGTACGAAAATAACGGATCGGTTAGATCGATGCGAGGAATGGCTTCACTCTCGTACAGGTAATCCTGACTGTGCTGCCAATCGGGTCTGTCACCGCGCTTGGGCAACCGATCGAGGCTCCGCAGCAGGTATCCAGGGTTGAGGTATTCGGTGTCGGCCCACGGTTTGAGTTCCATGGATTCCTCTCCGGGCCGCAAACTGGGCACGACGCTTATCGCGCCTGTTCTGTTCATGTGCTGCAGGAGGCGACAGACGAATTGCCCGACCAGATCGACACGCAGCGTCCAGCTGTAATGTCCGTAGCCATAAGTCCATGCCAGGTTCGGCACGCCGGTGAACATGATCCCACGGTACGTAACGGTCCGCGCGAAATCGACGGGAGCGCCATCGACGGTGAAAGGGATCTCGCCCATCACCGCCATCTCGAATCCGGTCGCGGTCACAACCACGTCGCAGTCGAGGCGATTACCCGACTCGAGCACGATCCCGGTCTCATCGAAACTGGCAATCCGATCCGTGACTACAGAAGCTTTTCCGGCGGAGATCGCCTTGAAGAGGTCAGCGTCCGGCACGAAGGCGACGCGTTGCTGCAACGGCCTGTAGGGCGGCGTGAAATGGGTTTCGACATCGAAGCCTTCCGGGAGGCAGGCTTGGACACCGCTGATGAGGACATCTTTGACCTTGTCGGGGGCTCGTACGGCTCGCGCCAAGAGGTCAGCCCGTTCCTTCACGACCTTGCGACGCATGATCTCATGGATCCACGCGTCATCGATCTCGAGGCTCCTCAGTTCGTCCGCGAGGGTGTCGGCATTTCTGCCCGCTGCAAAATATGTAGGCGTCCGCTGGAGCATGGTGACATGCTCGCAACGCTCTGCAAGCGCCGGTATCAGTGTTGCAGCGGTCGCACCTGAGCCGATCACAGCCACCGTCTTTTCTGCAAGGTCGACTTCATCAGGCCAGTGCTGAGGGTGGATTACCTCCCCGCGGAACCGGTCGAAGCCAGGCCAGTCCGGAGTATATCCCCGGCTATGCCGGTAATAGCCCTGGCACATCCACAGGAAGCGGGCGTTAATCTGTATCGCGTCCTGCTGGTCGGTCCGATCGACTTCAAGCTTCCACAAGGCATCTCCGCTCGACCAATCGGCTGATCGAACTGTGTGACCATATCGGATGTATGGCGCTAATCCGGCATCCTCGATCGCTTCACCGAGATAATCGAGAATTTGCTGCCGGGAGGCGATCGGGTCGCCTTTCCAGGGCTTAAACCCGTATCCAAATGTGAAAAGGTCGCTATCCGACCGTGTCCCAGGATATTTGTGGAGCAGCCACGTCCCGCCGTGGCCATCCATCGTCTCCAGGATGGCGAAGCTAAGGTCGGGGCAGTGCCTGCGCAGCAACGTGGCGCTGCCAATTCCCGAGATGCCCGCCCCGACGATGATGACGTCGAATTGCTCTGTCTCCACATCCGGCTCCGAGTTGGCGTGATCTTTCACATCTAGGTCCTGGGCTTTGGCCGGCATTCGGCCGTCAGTTGACGTGACTTAGGAGAAATTCGCCCGGCGAACTGTCGCCTATTGGCAGTCTTCTCGGGTAAGCCCCGCGATGCGACGGCCCCGCGTCTCACTCTCGCTTGCGGAGCGCAATATTGCTGACTTTGAACTGCGTTTGACTGATGGGCGCCGCTCAGCACGCGAATGGACCGCGGGTAATGGAAACCGGCACGCTCGCGAAACGGCAGCTTCAGACGCCTAGGGCCCGAAAGCCGTCAGTCTGCTATCGGCCCAGTTTCAGCCGGTCTGCAAAGCGCCCCAAGTGCGTTCATGGCATTAGAGTTCGTCCTGCAGAACCATGTGCTGGCTTCCGTCAGCACTCCGCAGCCAGCAACCTAAGATGCACGAGGTGATCGGCAGATAACTTCATTGCATCAAATTACCGGTCTGAGCATTCGCTGGTCACTGCGAAGAATTACGGCTGAATGGAAACGGGGGAATTCTTGAAGTTCACCACCCGCTTCCGCTTGCCCATTGCAAATGCGCTGCGCGCATTTGGAGGACGATGTTTCTTGGAAACTTTGGAGGATTTTTTTGCTGCTTGCGGCAGCGCCTTCCATCCCACGCTTCCTATAAGGCGGGTCAGATCGACGGGCCGAAAC
The DNA here is from genome assembly GCF_009828015.1 of Qipengyuania citrea. Classification (GTDB taxonomy): domain Bacteria; phylum Pseudomonadota; class Alphaproteobacteria; order Sphingomonadales; family Sphingomonadaceae; genus Qipengyuania; species Qipengyuania citrea. The sequence goes on from NZ_WTYG01000001.1 coordinate 166,197, forward strand.
TTTCTGTAATAGCCCTTTCTTTTCTTCGGTAGCGGATCTCGCCCGGCGGCTTTTGCACGCTTACGCGCGGTTGGCCCTAACGAACGTGAGATGATCATCCTGCGATGGGCAATTGGCCCTTGCGGGGCGTGATCTATGTGGAAGTGTTTCGCGAATGGTGCATCGATGCCTTTCGCAAGATAGGCAGCTGCTCTTGGACCATACCGCACCCGTTGCATTCGAACGGAACTTGGGAGCGCAACTCCAAACTCCCGTTGGAATTGTCGCCGTAGGAAGAACTGCAGACGCTTGCATTTCCTGAAAGGCCAACGGAGCATCCAGTGCACATGGAGCGGGCCATGATGCCTTCGCCCGAGCTTGCTCGATGTCGGCGGATTTTCGAACACCGCAATCGCGTCAAATGGAGAGAACGCCCTGTTTTCCTTGACCATCGTATTCCAACGTCTTCTTGTATTCTCCCAGAACTTTTTGCGGAAAACGTCATAAGGTTTGTCGCCAGACTTGCTGACCTTAGGGAATTTCATGGTAATGAAAACATTGAGCGGCCTTCTTGCGGCATAGGCATACCGCTCTGCGTGAAGGATTGCGCGGGCGCTTTCTGGGCGCAGGCATGTCCCTTTCCGCATGCGTTTCATGAAGGGGGTCATATCGGATTTCCGCATCGGAATTCTGATACCCCTAAATTCTTACTAAATCCTTTTATTGCATGGGGTTATAACAGAACCGTCGGTACTACGCCCCCGGTGCAGGATTCCCCTTCGGGGAGGGGCGCGATGCAGGAGCGATTTCAGAGTAAGGTCTGGGACGAGTGTGGATATAAAAAAGGGGCGCGGATCACCGCGCCTCTTTCCGTCAGACAGTCGAACCACACCCTTTCGCTTTTTGCAGCTTTGTCCAAGCCACATAGCCTGCCAAAACGCTTCTGCGCATGCGTGGCGGGCAGGCTGCGATCACCCAGAACAACCACGTGGCTTGCGCCTCGGTGTGGAGGCGGCCGATACGCTGAATTGCTGTCGGGTTCGGTCCATGGATCGAAATTCCGCCGACCCGTGCTGCGTGAACCAGTTGATCGTGCGGGATCACCGCGTGGATGTTCCGTCTGAGCCCGCATCGGGGAATGTACCTCGAGTAGGAGGAAGAATAAGGCAATGGTGCCAGTTTATGACGCCGTGAAAACGATGGTGCGGCAATGTGGATCAATGCCGTTGTCTCCGGCGTGAAGAGCGTTTCGATGTGGCTACGCATGCGCTCAGGGTCGTAGCCTGCGCCGTAGCCGTGCGCATATGAGGCAAACTCGGCCTCGTCGCGCCAGCGACGGTTTATGATGAATGCCCCGAAACCGAATGGCGCTTGCCGGTCGAGAGCCAGAGGCGGGGGAAGTATGGAAAGCACGACCATGCGTTCGGGGAAGCGCGAATAATTTCGATATGGCATCTGAAAATATCCTAGGAAAAGCGCAACGGGCGGATCCTTTCGAGAACCGCCCGCTGCTGATAGGATTAAGAATAAAGGCTTGCGGTCAGCTCAGGTCGATTGTCTCGTCGGCGAACCGCAACCGCAGGATATGCTCGGTAAACGCCTGTGCTCCGTCCTTGCTCGCAAGCGCCGTCCACGCTTCCCAGCGGTCGATCCGGTGAACCAACCAGGCGAACAGGCGATCGCGCGCGTACTGGTCGGGAAAAGTCATGGTCCAGAGCACGCGGCCGAGCGGGATATTCGCCCCTTCGGGCGCACCGATGAGCTTGATTCCCCATTCCCTTCCGATCTGTTCCCGGACGAACCGGCCCGGCAGATTTTCGGCGAATGCTTCGTTGACCCCCAGCACGCGTTCGCGCTCGTCGTGGGTCTCTCCGCCATCGAGACCACGCCACGGTGCGACCGTGGGATGGCCAATCGGTATGGGCGCTGCCTCGGCACTGCGCGTGCTGGCCAGCGCAACGAGGATGGCTCTTCCCTCAGGGGTGAGGTCGCCGGTCAAGCCTTCGGCGAGCTTGTGTCCTTCGAGCCACGACGCGTAATTGCGAGCGATGTCCCAGGCGCCGGCAAACAGGTCGTTCACGCTTTCCTCGATGTCGACGACGCGTCTATCGATCGCAGCGAGGACGGCGAGCAGGAACTCAGTCGTGGCGGTGAACTCCCAGTTGGAGCCCCGCGCCATGCCAAGGCGACCGCACCAGATGTATTCGCGCAGCGACGGCCAGCGTCGCCCAAGCTCATCGATGAGGTGCGGGTACCCTTCCGGGTCCGCGATACACCAGTAGCCGAACGGCAAGCTCGGGTTGCGGCGTTGTTCGTAGGGGATCTCGTGCTGATCCATGATCAGCGCCCTCCCGGCTTGCCGAGCCGCGGTGGCGGCGGTGCCAGAACGGGGGCGGCCTTGCCGTCGATGCTGTCCTCGATCGCTTTCAGCTGCCGAGCGAGCTGCACGGTTTCCGAGTACATGTAGTCGATGCCGCGGTAGATCTCGCCCTCTTCGCGCGCGAGGATCGGCTTGGAATCCGATGGCACCAAATCGCCCGGCTTGTCGGCAGCGAAGCCGAACCACCACGCATTGTCCCCTGTCTGATCCTCAGCTTGTGGGGCATCGGGCCTGCTATGGACGTGGCAAACGCGCACGGCCTCGTCCTCGTACCGCGAGCAGGCTTCGGCGTAATCGATGCCCCCATGCGGCGCGAGGCCGATAGCTGCCGGGATGGCATCCTCGCGATATCCGTAGAGCGGGTGGCCGGGAGAAACCGCGACGAACCCGCCCCAGACACCCGATGCCTGGCGCAGCAGAATGCAATCGAGACCTGTAGCTGCATCGTTCCAGGCGACCTTGTCGAACTTCTCATCGATCCAAGGCCCCGCCCCTCGCGGCTGGCGCTTCTTGATGATGTAGAGTTGTTGGGGCCTCACCTCGTGATCGCCGATTGCGATGCGCTTAGGCAGGCGAGCGAGGTTGGTGTTTTTGGCGGTCGCGACAGCACGGCCGGCGTTCGAATTCTTCTTGGGCATTCTAAGATTCCTTCAGGCATAAAAAATGCCGCGCATCCTCGGTGGACGAGCGGCTCGTGTACGATCTGCTTGCGGCAGATCTTTCGCAGCACGGTAATGTGTTTCGAGGCCCGTGCCGGCCTCCTCTTGGCATTTCCTAAGTCATCTATTCCTCCTGTTTCAGATCACTCTTTCTCTTTCCGCTATGCCGCGGCCCGGTAGACCTTACCGCGTAGGCCGCTTTCGGCCTTCTTGCCTCGTACCCACGGTGCAAAGGTCCGACGGATGAATTCGCTGTTCGGCAGGGCCGCGCCTGCGGCGTCCGCGATAGCCACCAGCGTATCGGGCTGATGGCATTCGATCTGGCGGTGCGCGGCCAGGTGCCGGACTGTCAGAACGGCCGTGGTGAGGACATCAGCGAGCACCTGGTCACGCACCGTTGCCCAATTGCCCGCTTCGCAATGCTTGCCGATGTCTTCCGATGGTGTCGGCTTGGATGGAACACCGACCGCGGCCGCCAGCTCGGGTAGATGCACACTGGATGCCTGAACGCAGCTAGCCCGGCAAAGATCGAGCCGCTCCCTCGCGTGCGGAGATCCGTCGATCAGCTGGTGGGGCAACACCAGCCCATGGGTCGCCGCTGCACGGCGCAGGACGGCAAGGTCGCGAGCCTCCCCTCCCCACGTAGTCGCGACCGCACCGGGATCCTGCTCGAGCGCGTCGAACAACGCCGTGACCATGTCACGCTCGTCCGCATTCTCGGCAGTCAGGACGAACGGTCCTGCGATCGCCGGAACAGCTCCATCGGCGACGAACTCCAGCGTCATCCAGCTGACCGCTGCGACCTGATGGAACGGCCAACGGATCGACAGCTCGGCGTCCTTTCCTTCGGACTTCGTGTAACCTTTGTGACGCGAGCGATCGAAAACAAATTCCAGATCGAAGATCAACCAGCGGCGCGCTGTATCAAAACGGCCGTCACGCTTGCGCGCTAGGAACATCTGCGCTTCGTGCTCGAGCTTGCGAGACAGGCGCTCGAGTTCGCCGCCCAGCGGTACGATATTGGTCATGATGTATTTCCTTGTTGCGCACCGGTGCCAACCCAGAAATGCACCGGCGCATTTGCGTCGAATTGTGAATGTAGAAACGGCCGCGTTCAGCGATGCCGCTCGCGCGCCGTCACGGTGCGCGTGGTCATCGTTGGAAGACCGTTGCGATAGCCCCATGCTTGTTCGTGCTCGACCTTCTGCGGCGGCAGTTCGATCTGCCAGAACGGGCCGTCGGGATTCCATCGATAGCCGCGCGCTTTCAGCATCTCTTTCTTTGAGTACGGCGCGCGTTCGGCCTGCACGATGGCCGAGGGCGTGTCGGCAGCGTCGATGAGGCGCGCTAGGTGCGTGCGGATTGGCCCACCGCCCGGATTACGCTGACGATGCTGCAGCAGCCAGAAAAGCGCCCACACATCGGCGGCTGCGCGATGTGCCGCGCTGAACCATCCAAGGTGGGTGAGAAGCGCGGGTTGCGAGCGACCTTCGAACCCCAGTTTCAGCCAATCGATTTCGCTGCACGAGCAGGCCCAGGCTTTGCCCGCCAGATCGGGATAACGGCGCTCTATGAATTTGGAGTCGAAGCGCGAATTGTGAGCGACGATCAGGTCAGCGCGATCGAGCAGACCGCGCGCGAAAGTATCGTTGATCTTCTGGCCCTTCAGATGCTGCGCGCCGAGCCCTGTGATGAGGCTGATCCTGGGGTCGAGTTCACTGCCCGGATCCTGCAGCCAGCTGAACGGTCCGAGGTGGCCTATGAGCTCGCCACCATCGTCGACGAAGCAGAGCATGATGGCGAGCTCGATGATGACGTCATTCTCTGCCGAGAGGCCGCTCGTTTCCGTGTCGACAATGGCAATGCATCGGCCTTCGGGCATAGGCCCCATGTGCGGCATCGATGGGAAGGGTTTCGGGACACGTCGCAGCACGCGGTAATCGTTTCTGCTCTCGAGCTCGGTCGCCAGCGCTTCGGCGTCTGGCGACAGGTGGTCAGTGTTGATCATTACTATTCTCCGGTTTCATCGAAACCGGCGAGGCGCGGGACGCGCTTTTCGCATCCCTTTTCCTTCCACCTGCCGGCTTCAACCGGCGGATCTCTCTTCAGTCATTATTCTACCTTATGAGACGGATCTCCGTTCCGGTGTCTGAGGCTTTTCGGCGCAACCGTTGATAGTTTGAAACAGATCTATCGCCCGTTTCTATCCTTTGTCGCCGCACCAATGTGGCGGGACCTTTGGTCGCGTGCATACCGCTTCGGCGGACGGATCGAGGCCCATGGGAATTGCGCAAAAACGGTCGCGGTCACCGAACGTGTTTTGGACAATGCTTCGCGCTCATTACGGCTCAGTGGCCCAGCGACCAGTTTCCGGAATTCGTCTGCAGCATCGTTACGGAGGGTCGCTAAAGTCTTGCCAGCTTTCGCTTCGGCGCCATGCGGTACGCTCACCTCGCCATGTTTGATTGCCATTCTGTCGAGTTCATACGCAATGTAGCTAGCCACCTCGGCGTCCCCTTCCCGGTGGGCTTGCTGCCAAGCCGCAATTCCGGGGTGAACATCGAGATCCAAGGCAAATCGCTTCGGTGCCAAATTCGCGAGAAGTATTTTAGCCTGGAAGCGGGGATCGCTTCTTTGCTGATGATAGAATGCGGTTGCCCAGTCATCGACCTTTCTGGTCGTAAGAAATCCGTCCTTTTCGATCGTGACACGGGCGGATTGCGCAGCTGAAGCGATCCAGTGACGCTCGTGTGCCTGGATCGCAGCCAGCGCTTTCAGATGCTTCTGGATTTCGGGTAGCATCAGCCAGCGTTTCGGCGCGGTGAAGACCGTGGTTAGCACCTTATCGTCAAGAAAACGGTATCCTTTGTAGCATTCCTGCGAGGAAGCCAGCATCAGCCTGTTGGGATCAATGCTTTCAAGCTTCCTGCGAGCGCGAATGGATTCATTCGGGGGCGGGTTAGGGCCGCGGACATCTGCGGCACTCTCGTTGTCTTGTTGCAGCCAAGACATTTCGTAGGCAGGAAAGTGGCTCTCGACCCGATGCCGCCGCTCTCGACTGTCGCGCTGCACGAGGTAGCGCAGAGCGCTTAATTTTCGTTGTCTGTTTTTGCGCAGCGCGTGCGCTGCTTTGTCCGGGTTTTCGTCAATACCAGAGTCGCTCTGACTGCGGTTGACTTCTTGACGAGGCTCGGGCTGCGTCTCAAGACTTGGCTCGCTGATCCGCCCTCTTGATTGCTCTGATGCCGTCCTACGTTGAATTCTCTCGGCTTCGCCTTGGTGTGATCGATCAAGCGGAATATCCAGTTCTACGGCCAGTTTTATCAGTCGTTTCCGTTCCCTCCGGGAGCCCTCGATCCGAATGGTGCCGAACTTTTTCTGGGCGAGCAGCAGTGCATCGATCCTGTGCTGTTTTGAGCTGGAATGAAGCGCTACGAAATTGCGGGTTTCCGTGAACGCCAGAACCTCGCCGTCATAAAATTCCCGGACGCCGTTGAGGCGCATAGGATTATACTTGTCCAGCCATGCTGGTTGATCATCGACTACGCTGCTGCTGGCTCCCCATAGCAAGCCATCAATCGGTTTCGTTCTTTTGCGTCCACGCGTCGCGCCTCGTTCCTGCTTGATGGCGCGCTTGATCCCCTCGATGAAGTCGCGTTCGTATGTGCGATACTTGGCGCTTTGATCATTTAGAGGATCGTCATCTTGGTCCAGCGATAGACCAAGCTGTTTACGCTTTTTGGCGGCGCGCGCTTTTTGAGTAGCCCGGGCTGACAATCCATCGCGACCATGTCGTGCAGCAATTTCCGCAGTCAGCGTCGCAAGCCGTTTTTCTTCGGCTCTCTGTAGCTCTCGTTCGCGATCGCGGGCGTCGGCGTCTGCAGGAGGCTCACCGACATAACCCAGCGTTTGAAATGGCCTGAACCAGATATCCTTGGGCGGCTCCTGATATTCGGTCTGATTGAAACGATTGACGAGCTTCTTGTAGCCGGCTCCGATCGCGCTCGCCTTCACCCGCACCTTACTAGAATTATCGGCATCGACCGGAACGAAATAGCCACCGACAATCTTCCCCGCGGCTTCGTAAGGTTCGTAACGGAGGCCTACGCGGGCGAGACCACGGTGATACCCCTCCCAATCTCGAGCGCTTTCCCGCGCCGCTTTCGCAAGAATTTTGACTGAGGTTTCCGCCGGAACAGGTTTCCCCTCTTCGAGTCCATCCGGCGTGCGAAATTCATCTTCGATCTTGTGCTGTAAGCCAGGGACGCGAAGCATTCGCGAGGCATTTAGAATCCGTCCGTTCTCGTCGGCGACTTTGATACCGGACAAGGTGTGGTAGACCCCTGTTTCATCGGCCACGTACCGCCTGTTTGGTTCACACGGCAGCATGTCGTCGCGTTCGCACAGAGCCGACGCGATATGAAGGGCCTCGATTTCGAAGCCCTGCCCCCATTTACTCAGGTTTCTCTGCGTCAGATCATATGCGTTGATAGCAAGGTGAAAATGCGGACGTGCGGTATCTCCATGAAGCCCGTAAAAGCCTGCACAGTTTTCAGCGCCCAAGACGCGTAGGAATGTATCGCGATGACGTTCGGCCATTTCGAGAGATACGGGGCCTTCGCGATAGGACACAACGATGTGCTTGAGGGCCCGTGGTCCGTACTGCGCGGTTAGGTATGCAAATGCGAGCGCGCGTTGATCGTAATCCTCGCCCTCCAAATGCATTGATCCGCGATCACGGATGCGGTCTTCATCCCCTTTATCGTTGACCGGATATCTGCCCATCTGCCCCAGTTCGTGAAGGCGCTCGAGATCATCATGGTCGAGCGTCAACCCGGCAACGTATTTGGCTAGTGTCCAACCGTAATCGCGGACCTTTTGCGAGCCAGCGGCAAAGCTCGCACCGCTCATGAGCTGAGACTTTATTCCGATACGCTTCGCAATCATGGCTTCGGCCTCGGTCGAGACTGGATTTCATCGCTCAGTTTGCGGCTCGGCGCGCGAAGGAAATCTTGGGCCGCAAGGTGGTTGGCCAGCTGATGCAATTCAACGCTCAGATTGAGCAACCTATCTGCCTGTTCGCCGACCGGCCGAAAGGCGAACTCGATATCTTTCGGCAACCTTTCCCAGACTTCGTTCCTGCTGGTCGCGATTTGTCCGATGCTGTTGATCGTACGTCCAGCCTTTGCGGCCTGCACTTTTAGCTCATCCGCCGCTTCGATGACCTGGCCTACGGCCTGATATAGCGCGCCAATGGCACCAATGACGGTAACCATATTGGGGGAGGCATAAAACAGCTTGTCGCGAACAAATGCCGAGATCGTGGCGGATCCTGCTGCCTGCTCCAGATAGGCTTTCTGCGCACTTGTGAGCGCAATCCTCATTTCATGACGATATGGTCCTTCGCACGGACCTGGGGAGAGGACCGCCCTAGCCTTTGCGGAAAGCTCTTCTGAAAATTCAGGCTTCATTGTGAAACCTTTCCTTCAGACCCGTGCCACGAAGCGCAGCGACACGGCACGGGAAGGAGCACGGAGTGTTCCCATCCTGTAATTTCAAGACACAGAGAATGGGTGATGGGATCGGATTGGATCAGCATGGCAGATCGATCCCCAATGCGGCGCAGGCATCGCTGATGTCCTGAGCAAGCGAATCGCTCGCAGAGAGAGCCGCCGAAAGCTCATCCTTGTCCGCCAACAAGGTATGGGCCTTACGACGCAAGGATTCCTCTGCTTCCTTGTGATCGATAGCGAGCAAGAGGGCCCTCGCCTTTGCCTGAGGCAAATGCTCGATGTAGGGGGTCCGGATATCGAAGAGTTTGGCGGTCGAGCTACGGTCGTCGTCCCCGCCCTCAGCTTCGCCTACATCGTTCGCATGGTAATCGCAGGCGGCTTCACCGCCGCCCCCCAATTCGGCGAGGAGACCTTCGCATCGGTCCAACGCAGGGGACTGATCGAAAAGGTCGTCTACACCGGCGGAGCCATCCGATTTATCGACCCGCAGATTGGGCCGGTCGGTCCTCACCGGGGTCGATTGGGAGCCCTGTACACGCTTGGAAGAAGCCGGCTCCACGTCCAAGGAGCTTACATCTCCAGGACTGGAATCGAACACTTTCTGGGGTTTGGGATCTATCCGCGCAGCCGTCTGCTGCGGAGCCGATGGACTGCTTTTGGTGGGCATGTTTTCGGCGGCTTGCGATGCTTTGGCGGCTGCCAGAGCAGCGTACCCATCGCGTGCTCTCCAGCGGAAGTGATTGCGCATCAGCCAGGCAATACGCTCGGCCAGAAGCCTGGTTGCTACATCGGAAAGATCGGAACTTTTCGCAATTTTTCGAGCAAGCGTGATGGCCTTGATTGCCTTGGGACTCTTCGCTCCAGCGCCTTTGTTATTCTGTCCGGTCCCCGGCCACCCATGCTGGCGCAGTTGCGCGAGGATCGTCGCATCGTAGAGGCTTGTCCGCGCACAGAGCAGCACGGGAGGGTCCGGATCCAGTCCCGGCAGCAGCGTTGGTAGGCTGCTCATCTGGTGGCGATCGTAGGCCTTTCGGCCTGTTTCGTTGTTCGGATACACGCACTGACACTCCGTGGGATGATACGAAGTGCCTTTTAGGATGAGGGTGCAGGTCACCCCAAACCGGTCGCTGAGAAAATCGCGAGGCGGGCTTACGCCGCGTACTTGCCCTCGACAGTGCGGCGCGCCAGACCGACCCCTGTTAGCGCATCGAGGACCGGGCGTACAGTGGCCGCACGCTTGCCCTTGAAGGCGCGCGCGATGTCGTGTGCTGCGAGGGGTTCGGGCGAACTGGACAGGATGGACTGAACCGCGCCGATCTGTGCTGGCAGGTCCTTGGGCCAGGCAATGATATTGTCGGGTAGTGGGGCCACTGTCTCGCCCAGATCCAGCGTTTCGTTGATGGGGGCCTGATAGCCCGGATCCTGGAATTCGGGGCGGAGATAGCGGATCAGGCCGCGCGTTTCCTCGGCGGCACGTTCGCGGTTAAGCGCGACGAGGCGAGTGAGAATTTCCTCCTCCTTCAGGTCCGCCGGCCAGCCATAAGCTGCGGCCACGGCGGCATCGATAGCGTCGTGATGGTAACGGATCAGGGTGACGAGGCCGCGGTCGTGGATGTCCCGCTCGGTGTCGGTCAGCGGGCGGTCGGATCGCATCGCCTCGAGCACGTTATACAGCTTGGTAAGGGTCAGGTCGTCATGGTCGGCCAGCACGCGCTTCCGCAGCGCATCTAGCGCTTCCGCCTCGGTTCGGATCGTCATGGCAAGCGCTTCGGGCACGTCGGTCGGGAACGGGAATGGATCGAAGCAGCGCGATTTCACATATACTGGGTCGTTTCCCATGCCCAGCCATCCCCCGCTGGCGAGCGCCCATGGCAGGTGAAAGCGGCTGGACAGCACACCAAGATCGAACGCATCGGCCGACGCTATGGCGATAAGCTTGTTATCTGGGACAGTCCCATTGTGAAGAAACTGGAACACACGGTGCTTGGCCGTCTCCACAGTGGCGATGTAGCGTTCGCACCCGCGCAGAGCTTTGCGAATTTCGCTGCGCTGCTCGCCGAACAGCCACCAATTATCGCGATAGGATGCGCGGTTGTTGGTATCGCGGTGCGGCTTCACCTCGTCATGAATGTGCTGCCAGACAGCAGGATGCCGCTCACGCAGCTCGGCTTCGCTGAGGCCGTAGGTATCGATGACCATTACCCCGCGCGGGCGGGCCATCAGGTCCTTGCCGTTGCGGTAATCGAAGATGACCTGCGGTTCGTTGCCTTGACCGGATCGGATGCGCGGATCGACGTCAGTCTCTGCGCGAGCAATGGCCAGCGATTGCGGATCGAGCCGTTCCGCCTGCTCCGGGGTGACGATGAAGCCGGAGCCATGCAGCTTTACGCCGGGCGAGCAAAGATCATCATTCGCTCTCAGCGCAACCGCCTTGGTTACATCCGCTCCGACCCGCAAATCCGGTCCTATGCGGCCCGGTTCTTCGGCGAACAGGATAGTGTCGGGCGCGCTCCTCTCATCGCTCACCTTGCGCAGCAAACCTCCGATTTGCGCGGTCGCTGGAACGCCTACCGTCATGGCGATCCGCACGGCTGCGCCATCCTTCTCGTCCACCCATGGATGGTTGGGAATGGCATAGGCGATGGCGATGCCCTTCTTCGCATCGAGATGCTTGGCCGTGACCCTGCGACTGAAAATCTGCGTGATCGAATTGGTGGTGACGAAGCCGAAACGCTGGGCCTTACCAGCCCGAACTGCGCTGGCCGCGCGGTCCCACCAATGCATTACGAAATCCGCGCTTTCGGGAACGTCGGACACCTTGAACAGCGCATCGAAGTAACCATCGCCAAGTCTTTCGCGCACGTCCTTGCCGCCGATGAAAGGCGGGTTGCCGACGATGAAGTCCGCCGTGGGCCATTTGGCCGCTCTGGGGTTCGGATAGAGCCAGCTTTCGACGCGCGCGGTGTCATCCGGCACCGGCTTGCCTGTCACCGGATGCGGCTTCATCGTTTCGCCATCCCAACGAGAAATCGGCAGGTTGTCTTCGTCGCGCTCCAGCACTTTCTTGTCATAGTCGATCAGCGCATCACGGTGTTCGATGGTGCGCAGACTGGTGAGGATCGGCTCGTTCGGCACCCGCTCCTGCCCGTTTACGCGGAAGTGCCACTGCAGGTAACCGATCCACAGAACGAGCTGTGCGATTTCGACCGCGCGCGGGTTGATTTCTAGCCCAAGAAAGTTGTCCGGGGTGATGGTGTGACCGGTGAGGTCGGCCACATACTGCTTCTCGGTATCGCTGGACGACAGCTCCTCCAGCAGGTCCAGAACCTCGCCTTCCAGCTCTTTCATCCGCGCCATAGCGACATAGAGGAAGTTGCCCGTGCCGCAGGCCGGATCAAGCACCTTTGTGCCCGCTAGGCGCGTGTGGAACTGTTCCACCAGTAGGCGCGCGGAATCGGTTTTGCCATCATCGATCAAACTGGCCGCCGCCGTGCGAACACCATCCCAGTCGGCACGCAGCGGCTCCATGATTGTTGGGGCGATCAACCGCTCGACATAGGCGCGCGGCGTGTAATGCGCGCCGAGCTTGGCCCGTTCCTTTGGGTTCAATGCGCGTTCCAGCAGTGTGCCGAAGATCGCAGGTTCGACCTCCGTCCACTTATGTTCCGCCGCCTGTATCAGCACTTCCAGCTCGTCCGCTTCGAGGTCGAGCGCGGTGCGATCCTTAAACAAATAGCCGTTAAAACGCTTGACCGGCACGCCGAGCGCGGGCGCGAACTCACCCTTGTCCATCGCCTGCCAAAGGGCAGACAATTGCGGCGCGAGGTGTTCGGGATGCTGTCGCTGCGCCTTAAGCAGGCCGGTAAAACTCTCTTCGGGGATCAGCTTGCTGTCTTCGGCGAACATGGTGAACAGCAGCCGCATGAGGAAGCCGCTGACATGCTCAGGATTGTGATCACGGGCTTCGAGCCGCTTCGCCACCTTGGCCAATAGATCCGCAATTTGGCGGGTGACGCGCGCCGCTTTCGCTGCAGGATCAAGGCTGAGCGGATCAATCCAAATGCAGCGCAATCGCTCACGCACTTCCGGATCGCGCAGGTCCTCCAGCATGATGCGATATCGGGCGCGATCGGGAAACTGCGTGTAAGCCCTGCCCGTGCCGGAAAAGTCCGCCCATATATCGAGACAATAGCCTACATCAGTAACGATCAGGAACGGTGGCCAATCGTGGTCAACTGGCAGCGAGCGCGCATAGCGCTCTGCCTGTCCTTTTGCCGCGATCATCGCGGCGGTCCATCCACCCGTGCCCCGCCGCGCCGTGCCGCGTTTCATCCGCCGAGCGGCGGACTGGCCGAACAGATCGAGGTCTTCATCGCCCGCTTCGGCCGATCTACGGTCAGCATCCGAACCTTGCTTCGCTTCGAGGATAAACGCTCCCCGACGATAGCAGTCGATCCGACCAAAGTTCGTGGTGCCATCGCCATTATCAGCGAATACGCGACGCTCGAATACATAATCGTTCTCGGAGTCTTGAGGCTTGCTCCCGTCAGGCGCTGGGACGCCTATAAGGTCGCAAAGACCGTTGATGAAGCTCTGCGTATTCGCCAGCTCCGACCCACCGGTTTCACGCCAGGCCGCAATGAATTCTTCAATTTTGTCGGTGGCTTGCCCCATCGCTTCTACCTGCCGATGGATTAGTCGTAACGCAACGATTCATGCTTGCGACGTTGGTTGATGCGTTGGATTTCCACTGCTGTCGATTGGTCCCCTTGCAGACACGTCGTTACACGACAGCCATGCGGAGCAGTGGCCCCAATCTCTCGAAATCAATTAATTCTGAAACCCGTAGCCACTCCAGATTCATTGGTCGGTCAGGAGATTTAATATGGACTATGATCTGGCAGTAATCGGGACAGGAACAGCGGCGATGGTATGCGCGATGCGTGTAGCGAAAGCCGGTAAAAGCGTTGCGGTTATCGATGAGAAACCCTTTGGCGGGACTTGCGCACTTAGGGGCTGCGACCCCAAAAAAATGTTGGTGGCCGGCGTCGAAGTGATCGATGCGAAGCGACGCATGGCTCCCCACGGAGTTGTAGGGGACGTCCGGATCGACTGGCCCGAACTTATCGATTTCAAGCGCAGTTTCACTGATCCGGTGCCAGAAAAGCATGAGCAGCGATACAAAGAGGGTGGCATCGCCACGTTGCATGGCACCGCAAGTTTTTCCGGCCCCAATCGGCTGCGCGTAGGGGAGCGAGAATTGACCGCCAGCAATTTTCTCATCGCCACGGGGGCCAAGCCAAGGCGTCTCGACATTCCGGGCGAAGAACACCTCGTCGATAACGAGGACTTCCTCTCGCTGGCGGTCTTACCAAAGCGAATTGTCCTTGTCGGCGGCGGCTACATCGCTGCCGAGTTTGCACATATCGCTGCGCGCGCGGGGGCAAAGGTTACCGTGGTGCAGCGTGGACCCCGAATGTTGACTGGCTTCGAGCCGGAACTGGTGGAATGGCTGATGGATGCCTTTGATCGGATCGGAGTTTATGTGGAGACTGGCTTGAACGTCGCTGCGATCGAACAGCGAGGTGACGACTATGTCGTTCACGCCGAAGGTGACGGCAGGGCAATGCAATTCGATGCCGATCTCGTGGTTCACGCTGCAGGGCGGGTTCCTGCCCTCGATCGACTCGATCTCGATGCGGCGGGCATAGCTACCGAGAATGGCAGGCTTAGCCTGAACGACTTCCTGCAAAGCGAAAGCAATTCGGCAGTCTATGCAGCGGGCGATGCTGCTTCGAACGGACCCATGCTTACTCCGGTATCGAGCCACGATGCGAAGGTGGTTGCGGCCAACCTTATCGAGGGCAATCACAAGAAGCCCGACTAGACCGGGGTGCCAAGTGTCGCTTTCACGCTTCCTCCCCTCGCTCGCGTAGGGTTGAGCGAAGAGGAGGCGAACGAGGAAGGCCGAAGCTTTGAGGTTAAGTGCGGTCGCGCCTCGGATTGGTTTACCGCAAGACGGGTCGACGAACCCGTTTATGCCTACAAGACATTGGTCGAAGACGGTTCGGGTAAAATCCTCGGCGCCCATCTCGTCGGGCCGCATGCGGACGAGGTGATCAACATTTTCGGCCTCGCGATTCGGCACGGGCTGACGGTGGAGGATCTAAAGACTACCATGTTCGCATATCCGACGGGCGCTTCGGATATAGGCTATATGCTCTAGCCGACCGGCTCCTCCAGCATATCGATCACTGCACAGTCGCTCACATGCGAACCGGAACATCGGTCGACGGTGGAGGCCAGCAGCTCCTCGAGCCGCTTGAGGTCTTTTATCTTCCGGCGCACGTCTTCGAGGTGGTGCACCGCGATATCGCGCACTTCGTCACAACAAGCGTCTTCCGGGCCGCCCATATCGAGCAGCGCGCGAACTTCTTGGGGTGAGAATCCCAATTCTCGTGCTCGCTTGATGAACTTGAGCGATCGCAGATGCCTGTCGCCGAACACCCTGTGTCCGCCTTCGGTCCGCCCAGATGTTTCAAGCAAGCCGACCTTCTCGAAGTAGCGGATGGTTTCGATATGCACCCCGGTTTTTCGAGCGAGTTCGCCGATCGACCAATTTGCCATGTCGAATTTCCTTGATCCTGTAGTAGCTACAGGTGGCAATAGGCCACGGATCAACGGAGTTCAAACGTGACCGACCGAGTTTTTGATGAAATTGAAGCGGCGCAACCGGGCGAGCGCGTTCTCGCTGTGAGCAGTGCCTTCACCGGTCTGGCCGCATTGATTTCGGGCGCGGCCTGCTGCGTTTTGCCTTTGGCACTGGCAGCCTTCGGAATCGGGTCGGGGGCTTTAGGCTTTCTCGTCCCCTACCATTGGCCGCTGACCATCGCCGCCCTTATCATCCTCACGCTCGCCTGGGTGTTTCACTTACGAATATCGCGCAGCTGCGCGATGGATAATTGCGAAGCCTCATCGCGGATCAAAACGACTAGGATCGTCCTGATTGCTGCGACGGTTGTTATCTTGATTTCGGCCTCATGGGAATTGTTCGAACAACCGCTGATGCGGTGGATAGGAGGCACCTGATGCAGATCTGTTCGACCATTACCTGTCCCGAGTGCGGTCGGTCCACGACAGAGAGCATGCCGACAAATGCGTGCTGGTTTTTCTACACCTGTCCGCACTGCCAAGTACGCTTGAAACCGCTTGAGGGCGATTGTTGCGTGTTCTGCTCGTTTGGTGATGTACCATGCCCGCCGATCCAAGAGGCCCGAGAAGAGGGGCGCGAATCTTCCTGTTGCGGATAGCAAAGCCGATATTGTGTACCGTTACCGTTCAATTCGGTGGGCTACGGAGCGCGATGCCAGACCAAGCGCGATGAGAGGGACAACGATCCACATTACGATCGGCACTATGCCGATACCGAGAAGGGTGGGCATTCTCGCAGAATATCTCCACCCCCAAGCTGCGCCCGTTGCGAAGTGCTCCACCACCAGCGTGATGACCAATCCTGTCACAAGGAAGGCGATGACCGGCTTTCGGTTACGGCTACTTAGCCAATGGCGATCGTTCACGGTCCATGATGCAACGAAATAGGCAAATACCATAATGCCCGCGTCACCGAGTGAAGCGAGGCTGCAATTGATGGTTGTTTCCCATGCTGAGAGACGGCCCATCGCATAGAACGGCATCTGCAGCATTTCCCAGAGGAACGCGATCAGGTAGCCGTGAATCGCCAGCCAGGTTTCGGGTCTATCGAGTTTCTTCACCGCTTTCATCAGGCGGGCTGTTCTGCGACGCCGTCGCTGGTCGACAATCGCAGACCGCGCAGTCGCAGCGCATTGGCAATCACCGAGACTGACGACAGGCTCATCGCTGCTGCCGCGATCATCGGGTTCAGCAATAGCCCGAAAGCCGGGAACAGCACCCCTGCGGCGACCGGGATGCCAAGCGTGTTGTAGGCAAAGGCGAAAAACAGGTTTTGCCGAATGTTGCGCATCGTCGCCCTTGACAGGACGATAGCTTGCACCACGCCGGTCAGATCGCCGCGCACCAGCGTTACGCCGGCACTTTCGATCGCGACATCGGTGCCGGTTCCCATGGCAATACCGACATCGGCCGCTGCGAGCGCTGGGGCATCGTTGATACCGTCGCCTGCCATGGCGACCCGGCGTCCTTCGGATTTCAGCCTCTCGACCTCGCGGTGCTTGTCTTCGGGCGAGACGTTGGCGTGAACCTCGTCGATGCCCATTTCCTGCGCGACCGCTTCGGCAGTTCCGCGGCTGTCACCGGTCAGCATGACCACGCGAATGTCGCGCGCGTGCAATGCCGCGATGGCGTTTGCGCTGGTGGGTTTGATCGGGTCCGCCACGGCAATCAGACCAGCGGGCTTCCCGGCAAAAGCGACGAACATTACCGTCTGCCCCTTCGTCCGTCCGGCTTCGGCCGTACCCAGCCAGCTTTCGTCGCTGATCCCGACCCGGCGCATCATCTTTTCGTTCCCGATCGCGACCCGGCGACCGTTCACGTCCGCTTCGACACCCTCGCCCGTGGTCGAGGCAAGATCGGTCGCGTCTGCTGGCGACACCCCTCGTGACCGCGCGCCCTCGACTATCGCATGAGCCAAAGGATGCTCGCTACCCATCTCGACCCCGGCGACCGCGGCAAGAAACTCGGCTTCGTCGATGCCCTCGACAGGATTCACCGCCACCAGATCGGGCTTGCCCATCGTCAAGGTGCCGGTCTTGTCGACTACCAGCGTATCAATCTTCTCCAGCGTCTCCAGTGCTTCGGCATTGCGGATCAGGATCCCGTGCTGCGCGCCCTTACCCGTCCCGGTCATCACCGACATCGGCGTCGCAAGACCCAATGCGCACGGACACGCGATAATCAGGACCGCGATCGCGTTGACCAGTGCATAGGTTAGTGCGGGAGCGGGACCCCATATCGCCCAGACGGCAAATGTGACGACGGCGACCATCACCACGGCGGGCACGAACCAGCCTGCGACTTGATCGGCCAAACGCTGTATCGGTGCGCGGCTACGCTGCGCCTCGGCCACCATCTGGACGATTTTGGACAGCATGGTGTCCTTGCCCACGTTGGTCGCCCGCATGATGAACCCGCCGGTCTGGTTGACCGTCCCGCCGATCACCGTGTCGCCAGCGCCCTTCTTCACCGGAAGCGGTTCCCCGCTGACCATTGATTCGTCGATCGCGCTCGACCCTTCCTCGATCTCTCCATCCACGGGAACCTTATCTCCGGGGCGAACACGCAGTCGGTCGCCGGACTCTAGCTCGTCGAGCGGCACCTCCCGCTCGTCACCGCTCCCGAAGATTTTCACGGCTGACGGCGGTGCCAACTCGAGCAGAGCTCGCAATGCGCTCGACGTCGAACCGCGAGCTTTCAGTTCCAATACCTGGCCCAGCAAGACCAGCGCGGTGATGACCGCTGCCGCTTCGTAATAAACACCCACCCGTCCGGAATGATCACGGAAGGCCGGCGGAAAGAGCTCGGGCATCGCGGTCGCCACCAGGCTGAACAGATAAGCGATCCCGACGCCGATACCGATCAGTGTGAACATGTTGAGGTTGCGTGTTTTCAGCGACTCCCACGCGCGGACAAAGAATGGCCAGCCGCCCCACAACACCACCGGAGTGGCGAGCACGAACTGCGCCCATTGCGCCCGGGCAGGTTCGATCAACTGATCGAAACTGAGCCATGGGATCATGTCGCTCATCGCATAGACAAAGAGCGGCAGCGTAAGCAGCGCGCTCCACCAGAAGCGGCGGCGCATATCGACAAGCTCGGGATCGGGCCCGTCATCCAATGACACCGTTTCCGGTTCCAAAGCCATGCCACAGATCGGGCAGGAGCCCGGGCCAGTTTGGCGGATCTCGGGATGCATCGGACAGGTGTAGATCGTGCCCTCGGGCATATCCTCGACGGCGTTCAGGTGCTCGCCCGACAAGTACAGTTCGGGATCTGCACGAAACTTATCATGGCAGCGCGATGAGCAGAAATAATGCTGGACATTGTCGTGCTCAGTGACGTGTTTCGCACCGTCGATCTTAACATCCATGCCGCAAACTGGGTCGACCGCGATACCCTCAAGGACCGGCTCGCCGCCCCTATCGTTTGCGTGTGACCTGTCTTCGCTCATGGACGCCTCCTTCTTGAATTTCGCCGGAGGTCTCGCGCCAATTAGATCGGGCGCGAGACCCCCATCTTCCTATGTAACCCTGCAATTCGACGGATCCGAAGGAACGACCGCTTGCAGCTTAACTGGCGCAGTTCGAAAATCCACGGAACCCGAGTTCGTTTGAAGCTCCAGATATCCGGACAACCATCGTAGCTTCGTCATCAGTTCCTTCGCCTTCACGCATCTCGACTGTCAGGCCCTCGCCGGTGAAAGATTGGTCCTCGGTCGCGGGAATCATCACTAGCTTCCCATTCAGCTTGAGGGTGCCCTCCCGTTTGGTGCCGCCATAGACGAAGGTCGGGTAGCCCACGCGGTCCATGCGAAATACGCACCGCCCGCCCGTACCACCGATGCTGGCCACATCCGCTTCGGTCAAAATGCCGGGGTAAAGCGACCCGGGAGCGGCATTGGCGAGCGCAGACGCCGCATTCTCCTGCGGTGCGGCTTCCGGTGGAGATTCCAAATCTGCGCGGCGATCATTGCCCGGCGCGGAATTCGAGTTACAAGCTGCCAGTCCCAGAGCGAGCAGGCCAATCGTAATTGTTTTTGTCATTGTGCTTGCTCCTGTACTTTTTCGGTTGGTCGTGGGCCGTTCTCGGAAATATCCTCGATCAGGTAGCGCATCTCAGCAATTTCGCGACGCTGGGCGACAATAATGTCCTGTGCCAGCTTTCTGACACGTGGATCTCGTAAATTGGAGCGTTCGCTGGTCATAACGGCGATGGAATGATGCGGGATCATCCCCTTCATATAATTGATATCTGCAACTGTCGTCTGCGAACGAACCAGCCACAGGGCGAGCGAAAATACGACTGCGGCAACCCCGAGGATGATCAAGTTCTTGCTGATGTTGCCATACATTGACCACATGAATGCGAGCATGATGACAGCCATGACAGCGCCCATGACAAATGCCATCCAGAAGCGTGTCTCGCTGAAGAAGACGTGATCGATGGAATAGGTGTTCAAATACATCAGGCCGTACATGACGACGGTCGAGGTCGCGATCATCAGCATGAAGCGAACATAATTCCCTCCACCGCCAGAATGGGTTTTCGATTGATTCATTGTTTGTCCCCTTTCTTTGTCATGGACCAGAAAAGCTGCGCCGAGCAGCTGATAAGCGCGAAGCCGGTGAGTGCTTCAACACCTGCTATGACCCGCAGGTGTTGGGTCGGGTAGATGTCCCCAAGACCAAGCGTGGTGATATTGATCAGCGAGAAATAGAAGTAATCCATCCAGCCCATCGCGGAGACCTTGTCGAAGCTGCCAAGTCCCAATTCATTGCCGAACCAGAAACCGCCACCAAACCAAGCAGCGACGATCAGGTGAGAAAATAATACCAGCAAGGAGACAGCGGCTTTGGTCGCAACGCTGTCGCTCTTGCCGAGCCAATCATGGCCTCGCTGCAAGATTGACAGGTGCGAGAGTATCGCACCCAGGAACAGTGCTGTCGAAAGAAGGAGGGCCGTGATCAAGCGCTCTTCTCCCGTCCGGAAAACGCGTAGAGCGGCACGATCAGGATGGCGATGTACCAGCCATAAAGGAAGCTGCCGATAGCTCCTGCGATAAAGCCTTGCCAGGTTATCCACTCAAAGCCGGGCAGGAGTGGAGCCCAGGCTTCATGCATGTGGAAACGGTCGGGAGAAAGCAGGCCAAAGCCCACGCAGATCAGATAACTCAGCAGCAGGAAGGTGCCGAGTGTCCACCCCCACCTGACGATTGTTTTTCGCTTCGATCCAGCAATCACGGCTTATCTCCCTCCTTAAGCGCACTGGTGCAGGCGGACAGTGCAACCAACCCTAGCGTTGCTGCAGCTCGGCGCATCCTGCGCATTGGCTCGTCTGGAAAACTGAAATTCATTCGCGCCCCTCTTGCATATTGTCCATGTCGCGTTCGGACATTGATCCCATATCGTGACCCGCATGGGGATCGGGCGGTCCGGTGACCTCTGGTTCTACTGGGGTAAGCGGTGGAATTGCCGGGCTTCCGGAAGATGCAGGCAATGGCCGAGGATTGGCTGCGGTCGCGGGGCTGCTCGACGGCTCGGACGTGACTGTCGCCGGTCTGCTTGCGCTTCCCGGGATAGAGCCATTCTCGCCAGACTCAGGTACAACTTCTGAAAGCACGTCACCGTCAGGTGCGACAGCACCGTCGCTCTCTGCCAGCGGCGCAGATTGCTGGTCGCAGGCAGCGAGTCCGAACAGTGCAGCGCCGAGTAGTAAAGCCGCGGGGGTCTTAGAGAATGGGCCAGATGTCATGGAATTTCCTTCAGAGCCAAGAGAGGCCAAGGTGGTTTTGTCCCTGCGCGAGCTCACCGCCAAGAAACCCTTGGACGAGGATAAGGAGGGTCATGAGAAGCAGGCCTGCCCGCAGCGAAGTCCTCGTGGCACTTGTTCGCCTCACAATCAGAACAAGCGCCAGGCCAAGGATAGCGATTAGCATTCCGTTCCATCGGTGAATTTGCATCACCGTGTCGCCGCCAAACCATAAGCCGGTGTGTATCCATCCGAAGGTTGCCGCGAGTATCCCGCCAGCGGCGCCGCCATAGATCAGAACACTAACGGCAGGCTCCACAGTGTCCTTGCCACGAAGCACAAACAGCTCAGCCAGCGCCGCCATCAGGAACAGGGCCACCGGGAAATGCACAGTGGCTGGATGCAATTTGGTCAAAAATGCGAAGAAGCCTGCGTTGTCGCTTTCGTGTTCACCTGACTTACTGCCAGCGTTTCCTTCGCCCGGGACGGGTTCGCCTGGTGCAATCTGCGAACTGTGCATGCCCTCCATGCCTGCCATCTTGTCCGGTTGCGCGGGCACCTGCGCGCTTGGCGTTTCACCGTGAACTTCGTCGCCGTGCGCAAGAGCCGGGCTAGCCGAAAGGAACGCTGCGCAAATGAGCATGAAGATATGAGCTAATTTCATTTTGACTGTTGGTCTTTCACGGCGGGTTAACGGGCCTTATGCTTGCTGTTACGCAGCCCGTGCGGCCTTCCCTCACCAAAAATTTTTGAGGGAAGCTGGCTGACGGGACGTAATGGAAACGATTATCAAGCGAAGGGTCGGCCACCGCACGTGACACAAAAACTGGAACCTGTTCTGCATGCTCTTGCGAACGACACTTCATTGGATGTGTCGAGCAGCGGACTTATGGAAGGCGTGTGGGAACGCGTGGGCGCTGCGACAGCGCGGCGGGAACGCACGATGCGAAGCGCACTTTTCGTGGGCCTGTTCGTAATTGGGCTGGGCGTCGGGACACTGACCGTACAGCCGTCGGTTTACGCGAAGGACGCCTCGTACCTGGTTTTCAACGACGCACGACTTTCGCCCGCAGCATTGCTGCATGTCGATTCATGAAGCATTTGAAACTGCAGATCGCGCTGGCCATCTTGTTCGCCGCCTTGGCAGGCTTTCTGGGCGCGACAGCAGCCGAAAGATGGTTTGCTCCAGAACAAACCGGCGGCCTTCACGAATTCGTACACGAACAGCTCGAACTTAATCCAGAGCAGGAATCCTTGCTGGACGAGCTTGAAAAGCGTCATGCCCTAGAAAACGCGCAGCTCGAACTGGAAGTGCGACGCGCGAACGCGGAGCTGGCTGCAGCGATGGACAAGGAACATGAATACGGACCTGAAGTCAGTGCCGCTATCGACCAGGTCCACGCCAGCATGGGTGAATTACAGAAAGCGACCATCCGCCATGTGTTCGCAATGCGCTCCATTCTCGATCCGCAACAGCAGCGCGAATTCGATCAGCAGGTTTCCCGGTCGTTGACCGATTCACCGCCGGAATGACGGCGGGGTGTCCCGAATTCCCCACGCCCAGGAATCTGAACTGGTCGCCATGGTCATCGCAGGCGATCGCCGCGCATTTACCAATCTTGTGGAGCCACATCTGCCTCGATTACTGGCAACATCCCTCCGGATGGTGGGCATCCGTGAAGAGGCTGAGGATGCCGTTCAAAATGCGCTGGCATCGGCTTGGATCGCGCGTGCGCGTCTTGACCCGAGACGACCCGTGCTTCCAATTCTCACCACGATCACGCTGAACAAATGCCGTGACAAATTGCGCCGAAGAAAGGCGGCCCAGTTTTTGGGCTTTGGCAAATCGTCATCTTTTGAAATCGTTGCGGACGAGACCCCCTCGCCGGAAGTGGAAGCGTCGGACAGGCAATTTTTGCATGCCGCCTATGCCGAAATTCAGAAGCTTCCCCTGCGTATGCGCGAAGCGCTCATACTCGTTGCAATAGACGGCCGCAGTCAGAAAGAAGCGGCGGTACTGCTAGGCATTACCGAGAAGGCCGTGGAAGGTCTGGTCTATCGAGCGCGTAACACACTTAGAAAAAAACTTGATGTCGCATGAGGGGAAGGAGGATCGAGCGCGTAACATCCAGCATATGAAATTTGCAGGAAATCACATGCTGATGATGAACCGAAGAGGTCTTCTGGGTGCAGGGGCCGGCGCTGCTGGATTGTTGGGTGCCGCGGCCATCACACCCGCCTGGGCCCGCGGAGCAAGCCTGGATGGCCGGCACATTCGCGCCGGGTTCGATGAAGTTTCCGGAGGATCGATCGACCTCACCATCGGAGAGGGACCGCGCGTCGTGCAAGGGCGACGCGGCCATGCCATAGCAGTCAATGGCAGCGTGCCTGGTCCGCTCGTACGTTTGAAGGAAGGCGAGGCAGTACGCCTCAACGTTACCAACACGCTAGACGAGGATAGCTCGATCCATTGGCACGGCCTTTTGCTCCCGTTCCAGTTCGATGGTGTTCCAGGCGTGAGCTTTCCCGGAATAAGGCCGGGGGAGACCTTCACTTATGACCTTCCGCCCATCCGTCAAACGGGGACCTACTGGTGGCACAGCCATTCAGGCTTGCAAGAACAGGCGGGCCATTATGGACCAATCGTCATTGAACCGGCCGGTCCTGATCCGGTGCAGGCCGATCGCGACTATGTCCTGCTGCTCAGCGAATTTACGCCGATGCATCCGCACACGATCATGGACAAATTGAAGAAAGGCGAGGGCTATTTCAACTACCAGCGGACTACCTGGACAGATGACTACCCATTGAGCGGCGAAGATCGCCGTATGTGGGCGGAAATGAGGATGATGCCAACGGACATCCTCGATGTGACAGGTTCGACCTACACATATCTGGCCAACGGACATGGTCCGATGGAGGGCCTCGAGTTCCTCTTCAATCCCGGAGAACGGGTACGCATCCGAGTAATCAACGGGAGTGCGATGACCTTTTTTAACGTCCGCATTCCCGGCGCCCGCATCCATATCGTAGCAGCAGATGGGCAGAATGTGCGCCCGGTCCCGGTCGAAGAGTTCCAAATCGGCACGGCGGAAACCTATGATTTTATCGTTGAGCCAACCGGCGAAGCTATGACGATCGTAGCTGAATCTATGGACCGATCGGGCATGGCGGTAGCGACCTTGGCAAGTCGGCCCGGTGCGCGCGCGCCGGTCCCGGCACTTCGTGATGCGCCGCTTCTCACCATGGCCGATATGGGCATGAGCGGAATGGATCACGGCGCAAGTGGTGAAATGGACGGAATGGATCATGCAGCGATGGGACACGGGCCTCAAAATCCAGGTTCCACGCAGCAGCCTGAACAGCTGGAAGCGATGAATATGGAAGGCATGAACATGCGCGACACTTCCATGCTGCCGCCGGATGTCGAAGTCGGGCCTGGAATTGACATGGTCGCCATGAACCCGGTGGACCGAACGGGAGATCCAGGCATTGGATTGGACAAGGTTCCACATCGGGTTTTGACCTATCGCGATCTCGTCGCTCTTGAGCCCAATGACGATTTGCGAACGCCTTCCCGCCAGATGGAGATCCACCTGACCGGCAACATGGAACGGTTCATGTGGTCGTTTGACGGCAAGAAGTTCTCATCCGTTAGCGAAGACCCGATCCGCTTTGCTTATAACGAGCGGGTGCGGGTCAAGCTCGTCAACGACACAATGATGGCTCACCCGATCCATCTCCACGGCCACTTCTTCGAATTGGTCAACGGGGCGCCGGCCGACCGACAGCCACAAAAACACACGGTTATAGTGCAACCGGGCGGTAGTGCCTCATTCGACCTGACAGCTGACGAGAGCGGTGACTGGGCTTTTCATTGCCACCTCCTCTATCACATGCACGCCGGCATGTTTCAGATCGTGACCGTAGCTCCGCAAGGCGATGCGCCGGAGCAAGAGCGCGTGGGAGAGCACGGATGAAAACCCTGCTTGCAATCCTGCTCATCGGTACCGCGACGCCCGTTATGGCCCAGCATGCCGGCCATACGATGCCGGACCCGGAGCCAACACCCGCCCCCGCACAGGTAGAAACGCCCGATCCGGATGACACTGACCATTCCCAAATGGACCATTCAGCGATGGGGCATGACACTGGCCGGGTGGCACCTCCAGATGATTCAGTCAGGGAAGCAACTGATCAACCTGCCACGCACGGTCAATCGCAGATGGATCACGGCACGATGACGATGCCCATTCCCAGTTCGCCGCCACCCGCCTCGGCCGGATCAGGCCCGCCGCGCGCTGCCGATGCGATCTGGGGTGCAGATGCAATGCGCGCCAGTCGCGCTCAACTTCGCCATGAACAAGGCGGACAGACTTATTTCTGGTTTCAGGGCGATCGCGTCGAGTATCGAGCTCGCGAAGGCGGGGATGGCTACCTGTGGGACGTCCAAGGTTATTACGGCGGGGATATCGACAAGTTTTGGTTCAAATCAGAGGGCGAAGGCAGCTTCGGTGAAGAAATCGAAGGGGCCGAGGTGCAAGCGCTTTATAGCCGCGCCATCGCTCCTTTCTTCGATTTGCAAGCGGGGGTGCGGCAGGATTTTGCTCCCCGCGACCGGACTTATGCAGTCATCGGGATCCAAGGTCTCGCCCCTTATCAATTCGAGATCGATGCCGCTGCATTTCTGTCCAGCAAGGGTGATCTGACAGCGAGGATCGAAGCCGAACTGGACCAGCGAATAACACAGCGGTTGATCTTGCAGCCGCGCGCGGAAGTGAACTTATCGGCGCAGGACGTACCCGAGCTTGGGATTGGATTCGGCCTCGATACGGCTGAGCTTGGAATTCGTCTTCGATATGAATTTGCCCGAGAATTTGCGCCATACATTGGCGTCGAGCAAGAATGGCGGGTCGGCCAAAGCGCCGATTATGCCCGCGCCAATGGAGAAGACCCGAGCGTAACAAACTACGTCATCGGTTTGCGGTTTTGGTTCTAAAAAGAGGAAATATTATGCGTAACAAACTGCCCATAAGCGTGGCCGCTCTGGTCATGATCGCAAATGGCGTGCCGGCAATGGCGCAGTCCATGGATCATTCAGCACATGCCGAACAGGTAACTACGAAGCCGATGGACCATGCCGCGCATATGGCTGCCATGAACGATGATATCGCCGGAGCGGAAGCAGCGCTCACCTCCTACCGTCAAGCGCTGACAGCGCGCGATGCGGATGCCATGGCCGCGCTGTTTGCCGAGGACTCCTTCATCTATGAAAACGGCAAAGATGAAGGCAGCTTCACGCATTATATGGAACATCACCTCGGCCCCGAACTTGATGCGATTACCAGCTTCACCTTTGGCAATCCCACTCTTGCGGTGACGCGAATGGGGCACATGGCGTTTGGCCGCGAAACATACACTTACCGGATCGAACTTGCCGACGGACGCGTGATCGATCGCGAAGGCGTTGCCACCTCGGTTTTGACTCACGACGCTGATGGATGGAAGATCGTTCAGTACCATTCCTCTTCGCGCGCTCCGAGATAACCGCGATAACTCTACCGTGCGCGATTTGATGTCAGGTCGACCGCTCCCGGTTGGAACGCAGGCGGTCGGAATTCGCAGGTTGCGTGGCCCCAAATATCGACCGAGATCTGCGCCATCGAAGGGGGCGAAAGCTGGAACAGGCAAGCGGAACCCGGCTGCGAGGCAAAGGTTGGATTGTCGTATTCAAAACACCCAAAGGAAAGCCACGATGGACCGCGCGCAAATTGACGAGAACCTCTCCCTGCTGACATTCCCGCCCGCAGCAGACGACCTTCAAACCCTTGCGGACGATGGTTTCAAATCGATTGTCAATTTGAGGCAGGCAGGCGAGCAAGGCGAAAAGCTGAGCCCGCAGGCCGAAGCGGAAGAAGCGCGCGAAAACGGATTGGATTACCTTCACTATCCCGTTTCTCCACCAGATTTGACGGCTGAGAACGCGAAGGACTTTGCGACCAGACTTGTACAGCTTCCCCGTCCTGTGGCCATTCACTGCGCCAGTGGACGTCGGGCTAGCTTGATGGGTCTTGCGTCCTGGGCGCTTCAAAACGAGGGTGACGCCGCCACAGCAGCGAAAAGAGGCGGCGACGCCGGGCTGGAAATCAGTGAAGGTGATTTACTGCCACTGCTCAATGCAAATGAGGCAGGCGCGCAATGATTTTCAGGCAGCTCGTCGAACCGGAATCGTCGACTTACACCTATCTGATCGGATGCGAGAACACCGGCAAAGCCGTTTTACTCGATCCGGTAATCGAGACGTGCGACAGGGATATGGAGGCGGTCACTGCCCTAGGCCTAACCCTGTCTTTCACACTCGACACGCACATCCACGCTGACCACATCACGGGAGCGTGTCGGCTACGAAGCCTGACCGGGTGCAAGGTTGCCTATCCGGCTGATGACAATCTTTCTTGCGCCGATGTTGAAGTGAGCGAGGAAGCGCCGTTGTCCGTCGGCGAACTGACCATTCGCGCCTTGTTCACCCCCGGACATACCGACAAGCATCATAGTTACGTAATAGAGCAAGGCGGCCATACGCAGGTCTTCACCGGCGATGCGCTGCTCATTGATGGATGCGGTCGCACCGATTTCCAGAACGGCGATTCCGCGACCTTGTACAAGTCAGTTCGCGAAAAGCTGTTCGCTTTGCCGGAAGATACGCTGGTCTACCCCGCGCACGATTATTCAGGCCGCCGGGTCTCGACCATCATGCAAGAGCGTACGCGCAATCCTCGATTGAACGACGAAATTTCGCTTTCCGAGTTCCAGCGGATCATGGCCGAACTCGACTTGCCCTATCCCAAGAAGATCGATGTCGCCGTCCCTGCCAATTCAAAGTGCGGTGACTGCGTGGAAGAAGCGGTTGAGCATCTGCATAAGATCGGCGGAAAATCGCCGCAGGGCTAATACCCATCGTTGACCCTTCTTAGCTGTCCACGACGACGAACTGCCCCATCATTCCGGCATCCTCATGCTCGAGAATGTGGCAGTGATACATATACGGCAAATCCGGGTCCGTGTGTTCCTCAAACCGTAATAGCAGGCGCACTTGCTCGCGCGGGTCGACAATAACCGTATCCTTGTAACCAGTCTCCAATGGCGGCGGAGTTCGGCCGTTGCGGTCGATCACGCGAAACTGCGCGTTATGAATATGAAAGGGATGCGCCATCATCGAAGCATTGGCGATTTCCCAGATTTCCCACTGACCGACGGGCACCCGCTCGCTGATGACATTCATGTCCATGCTGGCACCATTGATAGACATCCCGCCGCCCATCATTCCCATATCGAGCACAAACCGCCGGGTTCGTACTGCAAGTGAAGGGTCGAGTGCTGGTAGCGGAGCAAGCTGCGACGGCAGTTTCCTTTGCGGCGAGGAGTCAGAGGGTCTGATGTCGAGGACGCGGAACGGCTCGTCCATCTCGGTATCGTCGCGGCGTCGGCCCATCATACCGCCGCCGTCGCCGCCCATCATGCCCATCGAATTGTCCGGACTGGTCGCCACAAGGCTGAGAGGGCGCCCCTCGGAAAGATCGACGAGGATCTGCGCCCGCTCACCTGGTGCGAGCCTGAGCGAGCGGACCGCACGCGGACGCTCCAGCAAGCCACCATCACTGGCGATGATCTGCATGGTCTGACCACCGGACAGCGAGAAATCGTAGAAACGAGCGTTCGATCCATTGAGGATACGCAAACGTAACAGGCCGGTCCGAGCGTCAAACACCGCGTTTTGCGTGCCATTGACGTAGAGTCGATCCCCGCGCACGCCCATCATTTGCGCATGCATATTCTGCGGATAGAGGAGCTTGCCGGAGTTATCGAGCACGCGGTCCTGAACGATAAGCGGAATATCATCCACGCCGTATTCGCTCGGCAGGTCCAGCGCGTCCTCTTCATCATCACGGACATAGATCGGCGCGGCAAGACCAGCATAGACCTGCGGTCCCGTGCCGCGATGCAGGTGCGAATGATACCAATAGAGAGAGGCACGCTGGCGAACTTCGAAAGACGGGCTCCAGCGCGCGCCGGGGCGGATAAGCTGGTGCGGTCCGCCATCCGCAGCGGCGGGAAGCTCGAACCCGTGCCAGTGGACTGTCGCGCCGTCGTCCAAGCCGTTGTCGACATGCAACCGGACCCGCTCGCCGCGGCGCATCTCCAATGTCGGACCAAGATAAGGCGCGTTTATACCGATCGTAGGCGAAACGACCCCGGGAACGAATTCCTTCTGCCCCGCGGATATCGACAGTCGAAAGACCCGTTCGCCTTGTTCGACAATTCCCTGATTGAGCTCGGGAATGGCGAGCGGATTGGCGCCGGCTCCATCGGCACTAAACAGCGAATTTTGCGCTTCGCATGCAGACAAGGGAAGTGCCACGAGGCCGGCAGCCGCTGTGCCAGCCCGTCGCAGCAAGGCACGACGGTTGAGGCTGGATGCAATCGACCACTGGTCCATCTTACTTGCTCCGGAGATATTTGATCAGCGCAGCGATGCCCAACACCAGCAGCATGGTCAGCAATAAGCAGAACAGACCCATGATCCCCATCATGGCCGCTGGCATGTCACCATTCATCATCGAACTTTTCCTAATTATACCGGCCCCGGAATACGATCCGGGGCCGGTTCGCAAATTACTGCTTGGTGATCGAAGTGATCGTGTTGCCGCCTTCACCGGTGGTGAAGTCGAACGAGATCGTGTCGCCAACCGCCACGTCCTGACGCAGCTGCTCGTCGGCGTCGAACGCCATCGTCATGGCGGGCCATTCGATCGCGGGGACAGCGCCGTGATCGACAGTGATCGTTCCTGCATCGGCATCGATGGCGGTCACGGTTCCTTCCGCACTGGCGGTCTGCATCGCGCTATCCGATCCCATCATAGGCATGTCGCCATCGCCCATCGGCATCTGACCGTCTGCCATCTGGCCGTCCGCCATGGCCGTGTCGTCCATCATTTCGGTGTCGTTGCCGGAGCCACACGCGGCGAGTGCCAAGGGCGCTGCCAGCAAGGTCACGAGGGTTGTAATACGCATTCTTCTTCTCCTTCGAGGGGTTTGGACCGATTGGTCCGGGGACGCCGCATCATCAGATAGGCGGCGGGAAGTACGAACATTGAAAGCAGCGGAGCGGTGATCATCCCGCCGATCATCGGGGCCGCAATACGGCTCATCACCTCGGATCCGGCACCGGCGCCGATCAGGATCGGGAACAGGCCGGCGAGGATAACGGCGACGGTCATCGCCTTGGGCCGGACGCGCAGCAGCGCGCCTTCGCGGATGGCTGCCGATACCTCGTCGGCATCCAGCTCGCCCTCTCTCCGTTCCAGCGCGGCCTTCAGGTAGATCAGCATGACCACTCCGAATTCCGCCGACACCCCTGCCAGCGCAATGAACCCGACGGCGGTGGCAACGGACTGGTTGTATCCCATCAGGTAGAGCAGCCAGAACCCGCCGGTAAGCGCAAATGGCAGCGTGCCCATGATCAGCAGCGCCTCGTCGAAGCGGCGGAAGATCAGGTAGAGCAGCAGGAAGATGATCGCGAGTGTTGCCGGTACGACGATCTGCAACCGCTCGTAAGCGCGCGTCAAATATTCGAACTGCCCAGCATAGGACAGGCTGACGCCGGCGGGCAGATCGACCTCGGCACCGATTGCCTCCTGCAAATCGCCCACCACCGAGGTGAGGTCGCGCCCGCGTACATCGACATAGACATAGCTCGTCGGCCGGCCTTGCTCGCTCTTGAGCATGGGCGGCCCGCTGGTCACGCGGACGTCCGCCACTGTACCAAGCGTAATCTGCTGTCCCGCGGGGGTTAGAACCGGAAGATTGCGCAGCTCATCGACGCTGTCGCGAATCTCGCGCGGATAGCGGACGTTGGCCGGATAACGGGCCAACCCCTCCACCGTACGCGCGACATTTGCGCCGCCGATCGCGCCCGATACAATCTGCTGCACATCGGCGATGTTGAGCCCGTAGCGGGCTGCTTCCAGACGATTGATATCGACATCGACATAGCGCCCGCCTGAAAGCCTTTCGGCCAGGGCCGAACTGACGCCCGGCACCTCCTTCGCAATCTGTTCGACCTGTAGCGCCACTCGTTCGATTTCGCCCAAATCTTCGCCCGAGACCTTGACCCCGATGGGGCTCTTTATGCCGGTGGCGAGCATGTCGATGCGGTTGCGGATTGGGGGCACCCAGACATTGGCGAGGCCCGGAACCCGGACCACGCGATCGAGTTCTTCCACCAGCTTGTCAGGCGTCATCCCTTCGCGCCATTCCTCACGCGGCTTGAAGCTGATCGTCGTCTCGAACATCGTCAGCGGCGCGGGATCGGTGGCCGTATCAGCGCGGCCCGCCTTGCCGAAAACGGTATCGACTTCGGGCACCGTTTTGATCAGGCGGTCGGTCCGCTGAAGCAGGGCCGAGGCTTCCCCCGGTGAAAGTCCGGGAAGCGCGCTCGGCATGTAGAGAAGATCGCCCTCGTCGAGCGGCGGGAGAAACTCGCCGCCCAGCCGCGTAAAAGGCACCAGCGTCGTCGCGAATATCAGTCCTGCGATGACCAGCGTCGCCTTCGGACGCCGCATCACCCAGTCGAGCCCCGGACGATAGGCACGGGTCAGCGCCTTGTTGATCGGGTTGCTGTCTTCCCGCGGTATCTTGCCGCGGATCAGCCATCCCATGAGGACCGGAACCAGCGTGATCGAGAGGATTGCAGCCGCTGCCATCGCGTAGGTCTTGGTGAAGGCCAGCGGAGCGAAGAGCCGTCCCTCCTGTGCCTGCAAAGTGAAGACCGGCAGGAACGAAAGGGTGATAATCAGCAGGCTGAAAAACAGCGCCGGACCGACTTCCTTGGAAGCATCTGCGACGATCCGCCAACGCTCCTCACCCGACATGACCGTATCGGGATTTTCCTCGGTCCATCGCTCGATGTGCTTGTGCGCGTTCTCGATCATCACGACCGCCGCATCGACCATCGCGCCGATCGCAATGGCGATGCCGCCAAGCGACATGATGTTGGCGTTCACGCCCTGGAAGCGCATCACCAGAAAGGCTGCCAGAACACCCAGCGGCAAGGTCACCACGGCGACCAGCGCAGAGCGGGCGTGCCACAGAAACAGCAGGCACACGAGCGCAACGACGACGAATTCCTCGATCAGCTTGGTGGTGAGGTTATCGACCGAGGCATCGATCAACTGCGAACGGTCATAGGTGGTGACGATCTCGACCCCGTCGGGCAGGCTCGCGCGCAGCTGTTCGAGCTTTGCCTCCACCGCCTCGATCGCACCGCGCGCGTCGGCGCCTTGCCGCAGAATGACGATGCCGCCTGCGACTTCGCCCTGGCCGTTCAGCTCGGCGATACCGCGGCGCAGTTCGGGGCCGATTTGCACATTGGCGACATCGCCAAGCGTCACCGGCACACCGCCCGCTTCGGCGCGCAAAGGGATCGAGCGGAAATCATCGAGACTGCCGAGATAGCCCGACGAACGCACCATGAATTCCGCTTCGCCCATCTCGACGATGGAACCGCCTGCCTCCTGGTTGCCTGCCTGGATCGCGCTCACGATTTGGCCGTGGGTCACTCCGAAGGAAGCCATGCGGTAGGGGTCGAGCACGATCTGGTACTGCTTGACCATGCCGCCCACACTGGCGACCTCGGCGATCCCAGGTATAGTCTTCAGCTCGTAGCGCAGGAACCAGTCCTGCAGGCTGCGCAGTCCGGCCAGATCGTGGCCGCCGCTGCGGTCGACCAAGGCGTATTCGTAGATCCATCCCACGCCGGTCGCGTCAGGGCCGAGAGTACTTTCGACTCCGTCAGGCAAGCGGTTCTGGACCTGGTTGAGGTATTCGAGCACGCGCGAGCGCGCCCAGTAGAGATCGGTCCCGTCCTCGAAAATCACATAGACATAGCTATCGCCGAAAAACGAATAGCCTCGCACGGTCTTCGCCCCCGGCACCGAGAGCATGGTCGTCGCCAGCGGATAGGTGACCTGGTCCTCGACGATACGCGGAGCCTGCCCGGCATAGTTCGAGCGGATGACAACCTGTACATCCGACAAATCGGGCAGCGCATCGACAGGAGTGGTCCGCACGGCCCAGAAGCCGGCGAGCGCCAGACCGATCGCCGCCAGAACCACGAACAGGCGGTTGGCAATCGAACTTTCAATGATCCGCGCGATCATTGGCCGGTCTTCCGGATCGAGACGATGCGCGGACCGGTGCTCGCCTGAACGAAGGTAAAGGTTACCCGGTCGCCGCGTTGGAAACCGCGAACCTGGGCCGGACCTTCAGTGGCAAAACCCATCGTCATGGCTGGCCATTCCAGGGCTTCGACCGGCCCGTGCCGCAAGGTGATGCTGCGGGCAGTGATGCGTTCGATCGTGCCGGTGGCTCGATAGGTGCGCGGTTCGTCAGCATCCGCCTGCGTTTCTTTTTCCCCGCCAGTGGTTGGTGCATCATCGATGGGACGCACATCGATACCGGCAAGGCTGGCTTCGGAATCAAGCAGGAACTGCCCGGAGGTAACCACCTCCTCCCCTTCCGCCAGCCCCGCAAGAACTTCGGTCCGACCGCCAGCTTCTCGCCCGATCCGGACTTCGGCAGGGCGGTATCCTCCGCCTTCCTGAGAAATCATAACCAGCGTGCGTTCGCCGGTGCGGATCACCGCCTCCGACGGGATGAGCAATGCTTCACGCCGTTCAGGAGCAATCATGACCTGCGCAAACATGCCCGGTTTCAGGCGAAGCCCGGGGTTGGGCATCGCCGCGCGCACGGTAATCGTCCTGCTTGCCTCCTGCGCACTGGGCAGGATGGCAATGATCCGTCCGGCAAATCGCTCTCCGGGAAAAGCCGTGAGCGTCGCGCTTACCGGCTGTCCCACGCGAGCGCTTCCCGCAAGCGCCTCGGGCACGGCGGCTTCGAGCCAGATTGAGCTATAGCCGCTGATCTCGGCGAGGCTTTGCCCTGCCATCACGGTCATGCCCGGCCTGACACCGAGCGAGGTAATCGCACCCGATTGCGGCGCGGTGACAGTGATTGTCGATTCCGGTCTGCCGCTTCGAGCCACCGAGGAGATCACGCCTTCCGGCATCCCAAGCAGTCGCAGACGTTGACGGGCAGCATTGGTAAGCGCCGCGTCGCCGGTAGCTGCTACGGCAAGAAATTCCTGCTGGGCGCCGCCCCACTCGGGCACCAGCAGGTCGACGATTGGCGCGCCTCGTGCGATAAGATCCTGCGGGGCGTGGCCATACGTCCGCTGAACATAGCCGCCCGCGCGAGGCTGGACGATCGCAACCTCGCTGCCATTGTAGGCAAGCGTGCCAGTTACCGTGGTTTCCGGTTCCAGCACGCCGTATTCGGCCTCGGCAGTGCGAATGCCGAAGTTCTGGACCAATGCGGAATCGATGCTGACACCCTCGCCGGCCTGCGCATCACCGCCCGCGCATTTCGGGACCAGCTGCATATCCATAAAGGGGGATTTGCCCGGCTCGTCGAAGCGCTGATCGGGCACCATCGGATCGTACCAGTAGAGCACTTCTTCGCAGCCGGTATCGGCAGCGGCGTCACCGCCATCGCTACCGCCGCCGAGCATCGACAGACCGTAGCCAGCCCCTAGGCTGACCAAGGCAATACCGGCCGCCGCTGCATAAGAGCGCTGGCGCGGAGAAAGACGTTCGAACACGGCTTTCATGGCCTGTCCTCCCCATAAGTAAGACTTAGAGTTGCAGCGGCTTCGACAGCCATCTGTTCGCGTTCGAGAATCTCGAGTTCGAGCAATGCCAGCGCAGATTTGGCCGCGATCACATCAACGAGGTCGGCGCGGCCAGCAGCGAAGCTGGCGGTTTCGAGTTCGGCACGGTCATGCGCGAGCGGTAGAAGCTCGTCCCTCGCACGTTCCCACTGCTGCACCGCGCTGCGCCACGCAGCCAGATCGGCTTCGAACCGGGCCCTGATCGCTCTCAGGCGATCGACGCGCTCAGCCGAGGCGGCAGCAGCGTCTGCTTCGGCTGCCGCGATGCGCGGGTTCTGCCGCCTGTCGGTGAAGATGGGCAAAGTGACCGATCCCATGACCGATACGGCACTGCCGAAATCGGGATTACGGTGACCATAAGTCACGCTGACACCGAAATCGGGCCGTTTTTCAGCGCGCGCCAGATCGGCTGCAGCCTCAGCACGACGTTGCTCTGCATCCGCCAAGCGCAATTGCGGATTGGCCTCCAACGTGAACCGAAGGCCTTCCGGGTCCACGGTAGCTCGGGGAGCGGCCCCCGCAGCGACAGGCTCGCTTTCGGCGATATAGCGCTGCAGCCGGGCGCGAGCGGTTGCGCGCGCGGCCTCGATCCGGGTAATGGCATCCTCGATTTCAAGAAGCTCACGCCGGATCGCGAGGCTTTCGGCAGGTCTGGCCGATCCTGAAGCCACGGCGCTGACGGCGACCGGAACGAAATCTCTCAAGCCGTCCAGAGCGTCGCGCGCAAGAGCGAGGCGTTGCTGGGCGTAATACAGGCCGATCCAAGCCGTCCCCGCGTCGACGAGGATCGAACGTTCGGACAAGCCAAGACGGGCTTCGGCAATACCGATTTCGGATCCGGCAAGGCCGTATCGCGCTCGCCGCCTGGCAAGGTTGGGAATTTCCTGTTCGACGCCAACCGCAAGCTGCGTCGGCAATTGCGCATACGGATCAAATGCGGCCGGTCCGGTGACCGGCAAGTTCATCACGCCTGCACGAACGCGTGGGTCGGGCAATTCGTCCGCTGCTTCGGCAGCATCGCGCCTCGCCTGTATGCGGAATGCGCCCGCTTCGAGCATGGGCTGTTCCGCCCGCGCCGCCGCAAGGGTTTCTTCATAGCCGACCGACTGCGCTTGCGCAGTCTGAGCGACGAGCAGCGCCGAAAACGGCACCCAACCAATTCGCCAATTCATAAATCTCACTCGTGCAGAGCGAGCTGACAAGACAAAACATACCGCACCGGCGATACCGGTTCGTGCGGTTGCATCGTTCGTCAGTCTCGCAAAAAGCGCAGCGCGCCTTCAGGAAAAACTAGACGGTGAGGATTGGTTTTGGAGGGGGTGATTCCGGTCGTGGTGAATCTGTTTGAAACCACGGGGCCGCAGAAACAAGGTAGCTCGGCATCAAGCGAAGGGGCGCGCCCTCCATTTCAGTCGCTGCCGACAGAGCCAGAGGCGGCAAGCAATTCATGGCAATCACGCAATCGAGCGTCATGTTGGAACATGGTCCT
Organism: Qipengyuania citrea; assembly: GCF_009828015.1. GTDB lineage: Bacteria > Pseudomonadota > Alphaproteobacteria > Sphingomonadales > Sphingomonadaceae > Qipengyuania > Qipengyuania citrea. The sequence continues at coordinate 202,465 of NZ_WTYG01000001.1, forward strand.
GCAGGATCGCGGGAAGTCTCGCTATCGGCCATCTCGGCACAATCGCTCATCGCCTCCGCCTCAATCTGAGGAAGGGCTGCTGCATTCGCCCCAACCTGGACGAAAAGTCCAAATCCGAAAAGGATTAAGGTCAAGGTACGAATGAACTTCACCGGCCCCAGATAGTCGGGGGCGAGGCGATTGGCAAGTAACGAGTGATGGCGGACGGGGACCAATCAGATCGCCCCGTCCGCATTAACCGCTTGAAATAAATAGTCTTTTGTGACTAGCAGCACCCCGCCGAAGCTGGCTCCGAACTAGCTTCGGATACCTCGCGCACGAGGTCGCCGGTTTCCTTCTTGGCTGCACTTCTGGCGATATCGGCCTGCGCAACGATGCCGCAACATTTGCCCTCGTTATCGACCACAGGAAGCCGACGGACCTGATTGTCTTCCATCTTAGTGCAGCATTCGTCGACGCTGACATCGGCGGTGACAGTAACAGGTGACGATGTCATCACCTCCTCGACGCGTTGATCGGAAGAATTCCCTTTGGCGACACAGCGGCATGCGATGTCCCTGTCGGTCACCACACCCACCAAAGCGCCGGAATCGTCGACAACGGGGATTTGGCCGCAATCATTATCGACCATCAGTAAAGCTGCCTCTTGCACGGTGCTCGATGGATTGCAGCATGCGGGGTTCGATGTCATTACGTCTTGGGCCTTCATGTCGCCTCCTACTCTTCGAAAATTGTAGTTTGATATGACAGAACTACGGTCTCCCCTTACCATGTGTTCCTATTTCAAAGCCGACTCGTTGGTCTTTCGCGCTGGTCCGTATTATCGGCTGCCGAGGAAACCCGAGGCTCGGCAGGAAGGGTGCCGTTAGTTAAATCCAATGCCCGCTCGCTGCGGAAATTGCTCTCGATGTGAGGGAAATCGATCGTTATTTCGTAACAGGGAGAAGGACTGCGTTTTCCCGCACGCTTTCGGGTTGGAAACTCTGTTAGATTGAGGTTTTTAGGCACCGCTCAAGGGTCGTGAGGTCGTTCAAAGTCGAAGCAAGGATCATATCTTGACTGACAACTCCGATAAACCTGTCGTGATCGTTACTGGCTCGAGCGGCTATATCGGCTCAGCCATCGTAAAGAAGCTTGCAGCGAGATACCGCGTGATCGGATTCGACCGCGACGCCGCTCCCCATCCCCCGGCAGAGGCCGAATGCGTCTGTGTCGATGTCACCGACCAGGCGAGCATCGATGCCGCCTTCGAACGCGTTCGAACCGCCTATGGCAAAAGGATCGCCTCCTTCGTCCACCTTGCTGCCTATTTCGATCTTACCGGTGAACCGAACCCCAAATATGACGCGGTGACGGTCAAGGGAACCGGTCGATTGCTCGACGCACTTCAGGATTTCGAAATCGACCAGTTCGTGTTCGTGAGCACGATGCTGGCCCATGCCCCCATCAAGGGCGGCGGGCTGATCGACGAGACCTCGCCGCTGGACACGGATCTGCCCTACCGCGAATCGAAGGTCCGCACCGAGCAGTTGATCCGCGAGAAGCGCGGCGACATCGATGCGGTCTTCGTGCGGCCTGCGGGCGTATACGACGATGAAGGCCATTCGGCGTTTCTGGCACAGCAGGTCGCGCGAATTTACGAGAAGCGGCCGAGCGCCCGCGTCTATCCCGGTGACCTCGACACCGGACAGCCATATTTGCACCTTGAGGATTTGCTCGACGGGATCGAGCGAATCGTCGACCGGCGGAGCGAGCTTCCCAGTGAATGGCCGGTTCTTCTCGGCGAAGATGACGTGATGTCCTATGGCGAACTGCAAAAGTCGCTTGGACGCCTGATCCACGATGAGGACTGGACGACGCGCACGGTGCCGAAGGGCCTCGCCAAGACCGGCGCCTGGGTCGAAAACGAAGTGCTTGGCGAAGAGACTTTCATCCGGCCGTGGATGGTGGACATTTCGGACGACCACTACGAACTCGATCTCAGCAATGCGCGGGAAAGGCTGGACTGGACGCCGCAGCACAGGCTGAGGACCGCCCTCCCGCGGATCGTCGAAGGTCTGAAAGCCGATCCTTCGGCCTGGTACGCTGAGAACAAGCTCAATGCCGCGCGGGTGGCCGGCAGCAATTTCGATGAAGCCGATGAGGCAGAGCCTGCCCCGCTAAGCGAAGATGCTCTGGCGGACCACGCCGGTCACATGCGCAAGATGCATTTCAACATGCTCTGGGTTCATTGGTTTACGATGTTGCTCGGCCTATGGCTCGCGACCACACCGTTTGTCTTCGGGACCTTCGACCAGAGCGAATTTACCGCTGCAGTCACGCGCATAACCGAGGATCGCGATCTCTGGGATCCCGCGCTACGAAGCTGGCTGACAGCCTGGAACGATTTGGTGAGCGGCGTGCTGATCATGATCTTCGCGGCCATTTCCCTTTCGCCGCGCGGAGGCTGGGCGCAATGGGCGAACACCTGTATCGGCATCTGGCTGCTCGGCGCCCCGTTGCTGTTCTGGACGCCCGATGCTGCCGTCTATGCCAACGACACTTTCATCGGCGCACTGGTGATCGCTTTCACCATCCTGGTGCCCATGATGCCGGGCATGGCTCCGGAAGGCATGATGGACGACAGCGACGTGCCGCCGGGTTGGACCTATTCGCCCTCGACCTATGTCCAGCGCATGCCGATCATTATTCTCGGCGCCGTCGGTTTCTTTCTTTCACGTATCCTCACGGCATATCAGCTCGGCCATATCGACGGCGTGTGGGAGCCGTTCTTCGCTTCGCCAAGCGCGCTCAACGGGACCGAATACATCATTACCTCCGATGTCTCCAAGGCCTGGCCGGTGGCCGATGGCGGCATCGGTGCGATGAGCTACATGTTCGAGATCCTGATGGGCGTCATGGGCGGCAGGGCCCGCTGGCGGACCATGCCCTGGATGGTGACACTGTTCGGCATCGTCGTCGTGCCCCTCGGCGTGATCAGCATCTACTTCATCATCATCCAGCCGATCATGATCGGCACCTATTGCACGATCTGCCTCATGGCGGCGGCCGCGATGCTGATCATGATCCCCTATTCGCTCGACGAGCTGGTCGCGATGGGCCAGTTCCTGGTTCTCAACACGCGGCGCGGGCGACCGTTCTGGCGCTCGTTCTTCCGCGGCGACGCGCTGCCAGGCGGCAGCAAGGACTCACATCCCGGTTTCGATGCTCCGCTCGCGGCGATCGGCGGTTCGGCGGCGCGCGGGGTCACGGTCCCATGGACATTGGCCATCAGTGTGCTGATCGGTGCTTTCCTGATGTTCTCCAGGCTCGTTCTTGGGAATGTACCGCCTCTTGCTGACAGCGACCATCTGGTCGGCGCGCTGGTCATCACGGTATCGGTAATTGCCATGGCGGAGGTCGCAAGGCCATTGCGCTTTCTCAACGTCGCGTTCGGTGCCTGGCTCATCGTGGCTCCGTGGCTTATGGACGGAGGCGCCAGTACTGTTGGCAACGTTGTCGGTACGATGCTCGGAGCGCTTCTGATTGTACTGAGCCTGCCAAGAGGGCATCGGAGCGACGAACATTACGGAAGCTGGGACCGGTTCGTTGTTTAGCGGATCGGCATGGCGATGGCGGAGCCAATGCAATAGGATGGTGAGCTTTGGAGCCTATTAATACGGGTAGGCCCGAAGCAGTGTGGCGGGGCGCGCATCCCGCCCTGTGGATCGCCATTTTCGGCGGACTGATTGCCTTCGCCTGGGAAATGTTCCAGCTCCCGTTCTACAGCACTGACGGGCTTGGTCCTGTTGAAGCCGCATACCGATGTGGTCTGGCATCGTTCGGTGACGCGGGTATCATGGTGGCGGCCTATCTGGGCGCCTCGTTGGGAAACCGCCGAACACCTTGGCTTGTCGACTGGCCAATATCCCGCTTCCTTATCTATCTCGCCATCGGTCTCGCGATAACATCCGTGGTCGAAATATTGGCCGTTGGGGCTGCCTGGGGCTGGACCTACAGTCCCACTATGCCGCTAGTCCCTGGGACAAAGATCGGACTCGTTCCCATAATCATGTGGGTTCTTGTCCCGACCGCGACCCTTTGGCTCTCACGAAAAATGGGACTTGGGTCAGCCTAGTCGAAGCGAGCGAAAGTGATTCCTAATGAGCAGCGGTCGCCGGGATGAGCAGCGCGACGAATTGCATCAAGACTGTCACCATCAGGAGAGACAATCGTTACCCGGCCGCCGAAAACATCACCGTCTCCGGAGTCCACCGCAAGGATGGTTTTGATGGACCAGTACTCATGCGGTCACCTGCAATAATTGAAAGCGGTTGGCCTTCAATGGGCTTTGAAAGGAAGTTAGCGTAAGCCAGCAGAGGTCGTGCTATCACGTAACTGCCTGTCGGAGTCCCTTCTCAAGCAGAGCGCAACTCACCGCGCGCTTGACCGAATACCTCAATACTGCCCCAAATTGCTAGGCTGGCCATAATGGCGGCCACGACCAGGTCGGGCCACGCGCGCCCGGTTCCGAAGACACCCAGCGCCGCGCCCAGAACCGCTACATTGCCGATCGCGTCGTTGCGCGAGCAAATCCACACCGAGCGCATGTTGGCATCACCCGTGCGAAACCGGAACAACATCGCGGCAACTGCGAGATTCACCGCAAGCGCGACGGTTCCGATAATGCCCATGGTCCCGGCGTCCGGCGAGGCACCGACAAAGAAACCCCAGATCGCGGAGCCAAGCACCCATAGCCCGAACGCCAGCATGGTCGCTGCTTTGGCAATGGCTGCGCAAGCGCGCCACGCAAGCGCCATTCCGGCAACGCAGAGACTTATGGCGTAATTTGCCGCATCGCCCAGAAAATCGAGTGCGTCAGCCTGCAATGCACGCGAATCAGCAGCAAGGCCCGCCACGATTTCGACGCTGAACATAACCGCATTGAGAATGAGAGCGATCCACAGGATACGGCGCCACAGCGGATCATTATTCGCCTCGACGTCCTCGACAGGACCGCAGCAATTTTTTCCCATTCGCTCGACTCCTTGTGTCGAATCGATTTATACACCTTGTAGTCGCTACAAGGTCAAGCGATCGAGGGAAGCCTATGCGGATCGGTGAACTCGCCCGCGCGGCGGGCGTAAAAGCGGAAACCATCCGTTACTATGAACGCGAGGGCGTTCTCGCGTCCCCGCCCCGCACACAGGCCAACTATCGCGACTACGGTCCCGAGCACGCCCGGAGACTGAATTTCATTCGCCGCGCGCGCGACCTGGGGTTTTCCATGACGCGCATTCGCGAACTTCTCGAACTGGCCGACGACCGGTCGCGGGCCTGCCATGCGGTCGACACGCTGGCACGAGCGCACCTGGGCGAAGTCAACCGCAAGATTGCCGATCTGGAGGCTCTCCGAAGGGAACTGCGCCGGATGCTGGAAAACTGCGAGCAAGGAACGGTCGGCACCTGTCTGGTCATTGAAGCGCTCGCCGAGGGGACTGAAGCGTGAACGCGATATGGATCTATCCCCTTGCCGCGCTCGCCGAGATTGCGGGGTGCTTTGCGTTCTGGGCCTGGTTCAGAATGGACAGGAGCGCCTGGTGGCTCCTTCCCGGAGTATTGGCGCTCGTGTTGTTCGCCTATCTCCTTGCTCGCATTGAGGCGGATGCTGCAGGGCGAGCCTTCGCCGCCTATGGCGGCGTCTATATCACCGCGTCGCTTGGCTGGCTCTGGCTCGTCGAAGATACACAGCCGGATCGCTGGGATCTGCTAGGAGCATTGATCTGCCTCGGCGGTGCCACAGTCATCCTTTTCGCGCCACGCGTGGCCTGAAAGATCGCGACGAATCCCTGATACTGAAAACACCGGTCGACTTTTCAGGGATACGATTGTCGTTCGAGAACCAGGATTCGCGGACGAGCTCACCCCCAGGCGTCCGCAACAGTCTTGGTGGGGAGTTCCGCCCTGCCCAATCCCGTCTGGCATTCGATCTAGGGTCAGCTTTCATCTCAGTTCTCGCCTCCAAGCACGCAAAATGAAGGGGGCGCGAACATCAACGCCAAAAGCCTCACGCGGAGTTTAAAAACTGACCCGAGCACCACCCACAATGCGCCGCGGAACCCCTGGTCGCAGACCGAACGGGCGCCTGCTCACGGCGTATTGATTGTCGAGAACATTGTCGACGCGCGCAAACAGGGAGAATTTGTCAGTCAGCGCGTAACTTCCCGCAATATCGAAGACGATGCGATCATCGATCCTCTCGTTTTCAGCAACGGCTCCGCTTCCTGGATTGTCGCGCAACTCGGAAACGTAGTTGGCGCCAACGGTAGCCGCCGCACGTCCCATGTTTACCCCCGCTTCGACATAGAGCTGATGGCGCGCGATGTACGGCAGGTCATCGCCTTCGTTTACGTCGCCAAAAAATTCGCTGTCGAAGCTGCTGTCGAATTCTGCATCCGTGAACGTGTAGGCAAGCGAGAGCGGGAACGAGACCGAATTGGAAAGGCGAGGTTCAACCGCCGCCGACAGTTCCAGCCCTTTGACCGTAACCGCGCCGCCATTGAACTGATCGCCAATATCACCGACGCTGCAGCCCACGGATTGAGTGCAGTTGCCCAGAAGGTTCGAGTAGTCGTTGTAGAAGCCGATCGCGGAGACCTGGACCTTGTCGCTCCGATAGCGGACCCCGGCTTCGTAGTTCCAGCTTTCCTCGGCCCGTGCATCAGGATTGCCTGGACCGGGAGGTGAGAAACCGCGCGACACACCTGCCAGCAATATGGCATCACCCAACTCGTAGGTGGCGCCAAGACCTGGCAACCACTGATCAATATTGGTCTGACGGACACGTGTCGGCCCATTTGAGCGATCCGGGTCCGACCCGGCATAGTCGAGCCGGGTCAGGTCAATCCCTTCATACCTCAAGCCGGGAGTCAGTGTCAGGGCACCGATCTCGATCCGGTCCTCGATATAGAACGCGATCGCCTTTGCTTTCGCTTCCCGGTTGGCTTGCTGACCAAGATCGGTCTGCCGTTCGAAGACGAGATCACCCCCGATCTGTGAGTAGAATTCCTCGTTTTGCAGCCTGTCTTCCTCATCCTCGTGGTAGCGGACAGATACGGCAAGGTTGTGCCTCGCGCCGCCCATCTCGAAGGGGCGCTCAAGCGAAATCTGAGCGCCTTCGCTGCGATAGACGCGGTTGTTGTTCCGTATGCGAACCGCGCCCTCGAAGCTATCCGCCCCGCGCAAGATGCTAAGCGCCCCGGCATTGTCCTCTGGATTAACGAAAACCGAGCTAATTGAATCGAAGCTGCCATCGCCGTCGAAGTCGATATCCTGGAGCTTGGACCAGCTGCGGGCAAAGTCGTTCCGGTACAGCGTAGCTGTGATCCTCGTTCCGTCAGAAAATGCCAAGCTGCCGGTAACGCGATATTGATCGTGCTCACCGGAAAAAGCGTCGCGCTGGCTTGCCGCATAGCGACGATAGGGCTCCGCGGCGAAATCGGTGTCGGCAAGTCCAAGGTACGTCTCGTTGGCTTCAAGGTCCGATCGGCCATAGACGAATTCCAGTCGCGCCTCGACAGGCGCGTCCGGTGCTGTGTGAACAGCCAAGCGTCCACGGTAATCCTGTCGCTCGAAACCGGTGTCGGCGTCGGGAAGCCCATCAATCGTCTTGAAGCCGTCGCTGCCCTGCTGGTAGGTTTCAAGCAGCGCGCCGACGTAGTCCGTGTCTCCACCGACCCAGGCCTGTCCCTGATAATAGTCGCGCGACCCGTATTGCCCGAAAGCGTAGCCAGCCAGCCCGTCGGCCGGAATGTCGGTCGACCGAAGATTGACCGCCCCGCCGATCGTACGGGGCCCATAGCGAATGGCGGCGGCCCCTTTCGTGACTTCGACCGCCTGCATGCGCCCGATGGCCGGGAAATAATACGCTGCCGGCGCGGCATAGGGAGCAGGCGCGATCAGCACGCCGTCTTCCATGAGCGTGATGTTGCTCGAACGTTCGACCGGACTGCCGCGCAGACCGATATTCGGGAACAAGCCGAACCCGTCTTCCTCCTGCGTGTTGATGCCGGGGACCTGCCGCAGGACGCGATTTACATCCCCGTAATCGAACCGGCGCAGATCCTCGCTGTCGATAAGATCGGCCGATCCCGCGATACGGTAGGGATCGATCCGGCCGCCGACCACGATGATCGAATCCACCGGATTCTCCCGGCGCTCGTCTGCAATCTGTTCGGCGCGCACCTCTCCGTCATCAGGCCCGGTAGTCTCTTGTGCCACCGCCGGTGCGGACAAAGCGATTGCGAGGGACGAGACGGTAGTACGATACATAAAAACTTCCTGTTCTCCGAGTGTGGAAATCCGGGCCCTAACCTTATTGCGATTGCCTCGCAAGAGCAAAAACACGCTTTGGGAAAACTTCTCGGTAGCGCTCGTGCGCGTAGCTGTGCAGCGCAGCGCGGGGGATTTGCGACACCGATGAGGCAAGGATGTGGTGATTTACCTGAGCTTCAAAGAGTAAGCCTGCGGTCGGCTGTTTTCCTTTGTAACCGAGCAACTGCAACGCATTTAACACCTTGCGCAGCGCGGTCCTTTTTGCACGAGCAGGGCCAGGCCGATGGCAAGCCCGACAATCCTCGCAAGCCTGAGTTAGGGTTGTTCAACGAACACTCGTACGCACCCAAACCTTGCGGCCGAGCTTTGACGGCCCGGGTTTCCGGTTTTTCAGCAATTATCGTGGTCTGCAGACGTCATCGAATACGCACACAAATCTAAGGCTGATGGGGTCCGCCAACTTCATGCGGATGTGCGGTTTGATGCGCGGGAACGAGATCGGCTTCGCAGTCCGTTTCAAAGCACGCTTCGAATGTCGCATGCTCAATTTGAAATTCTTCTTTCAACATCGACCTAGCCCGGCCCTTCACTTTCTCGAATTGCTCAAGTGAAGCGCCTTCAGGGGTTACATGCGTTTCCAGCGCCCGGTGATGCTCGCCGATCGACCAAACATGAACATGATGTACTCCGTCGATCCCATCCAACTTTTCGAGTGCCAAAACGATCCGATCAAACTCCAGCTCGTCGGGAACCGCGCCCATCAAGAGCCGGACTGTCCGCGGCATCAGGGTCACCCCCTGCCAGATGACATAACCGGCGATGATTAGGGTGATGATCAGATCCGCGATGTAGAGATCGTATAGCAGGATCAGCGCGCCAGCAACGATCACACCGACCGACGCGAGAGCATCGGAGACGTTGTGCAGAAAGGCCGCCTTCATGTTGATGCTGTCATGCGAACCGCGATAGACGATGAAGGCAGTCACCAGATCGATGACCAGCGCTATGCCCGCCACGCCTATGACGGTCCATCCCTCGACCGGTTGGGGATCGGCGAACCGGTTGATTGCCTCCACCAACAGGTAGAAGCCGATGATAAGCAGCGTCGTGAGGTTGATGAGTGCGGCGACGACTTCGCCTTGCGCATAACCGAAGGTCATAAGTTTGTCGGCGGGTCGCCGCCCGATTTTGCGCGCGAACCAGGCCAGGCCAAGCGAAGCCGCATCGCTGAAATTGTGCAAGGCGTCGGCTATGAGCGCGAGCGACCCTGAGACGATCCCGCCAATGATTTGGGCAACTGTAAGCAAAACGTTGATCGCCACTGCAAAGATCAGCTGGCGATCGCTGAGATTTTCTTCGCCGTGACTATGTCCGGCGTGACCGTGGGATTGCTCCATTACTCGCGTCCCATTGTGAAGGGTTCAATGCTAAACGCGACTGCCGGTCGCTCTGCGGGATGCTCCAAACCCGAATTCGGAAGATCCACCGCGTCTGATAATTCATCAAGCCCGGCGAAAATGAGTGCGAGAAGGGCGAACCCGACGAGAAAAACAAGAAGCGATTTGAAGTGCCCCGCTGTGTGTGCCGCTTGATGAAGAAGCAAAGCTCTTACCGCCGCAGCCAGGAGCAACCCTGCAAGGACGGTGAGGAGCCAAGGCAGCCCGAAACTATCGACACTGTGTACCATCCAGAATGCCAACAGCGCAGAACCGATGAAGGCCAGAGCGAGACCGACCTGTAGCGCGATGCGGTCCATTCGGCTTGAGCTAGCGGCTATGAACCTGGAGCCAATCTGACGACTGACCAAGACATTCGCCATGGCCAACCCTGCCGCGGTGACTATTGCCAAAGTCACGGAAGCGGCTGCTGCAATACCGAGGGTCAAACCATAGCCGATCAGATCGACGATGGAGAAGATCGACGATACAGCAACATTGGACAAATCCTCGTCATGATCATGCTGCTTTCTTTTGCCGTCCGCGAAACGGCCTCTGAGATAGCCGGCTGCCTTGCACAGAAGAACATAGGCTCCTCCACCGAGCAAAAAGAGCACAGGGATGGCCCAGCTGTCGACTGCCGATTGGACGAACGGCGTAACCGCTAGCGCAGCGGTCGCAAACAGAACGCCCGCAGCAGCAGGATACAACAGATCGGACCGGCGCAATCCCGCCCCCACACGTTCGACCCACAACGTCCCTACGACCAAGCCGGTGCTTGCGAATATCGCAAGAAGCAAAACATGCGATCGGCTTTGTGTCTCAAAGATAGTGTCGAAAAGGCTCATTAGCTTTTCAAACCCCGTACCGCCGGAAGTTCGTCTGCGACTTTCTTCCGCGCGACAGGCAAATCTCCATCAAAATCTTTTCGGGGAGATGTCCTCATAAGCAAGGGCTGATCGTCATGATCCTCTTCGCGGTGGCTATGGCCGCTCCGTTCACCCTGATCTCGGTTGTCATTGCTCATCCGGCTCCTCCGGAGACTTGCAAAGGCTTCACCCACAGGAATATTACGGCAATAAAAGCCGCATTGGCTGCCCAGAACGCGAAGATGTGCCATCGACCAAAGCCTCTTTTCTCTTCGTCTCCCAACGAAAGAAAGAGAGCGTATAGCGCGGCCATCAGCACGACGAACGCGAGACTGACCCAGAAGAGTTGAAAATTCTCGATCGGCGTTCCGATGATGGTGAGCGGGATGAAGGCGAGCGTCATGGTCACGACATGGTCGCCGATCACGCTTGTGCTGGCGGAGGTCACCTGACCGGAGCGCGCGACGCTCCAGGTCGTGAACACCTCGGGCAGCGATGCGACGGCGGCAGTGATGAAAAGACCGCCGACGATATTCGGGATGCCGAGTGCGCTCACGATCCTTTCGGTCGAGAATACGGTGAAGTAGGCCCCGACCGCCAGGGCGCCGACGCCCGCTATGGCCATCCATTTCTCCTTTAGACTCCACTCTACCTCCTCTCCCTTCTCTCGGCCCCGAACGAGAGCCTGAAGGAGATAGGCGAGATACGCGATCAGCAGCAGCCATCCATCGATCGGCTGCAACCCGCGCCAAGGGGCGGGAAGCGTCAGTAGAGCGAAGACCGCGAGGATCGCCAGGTAAGGCAGCGCCTGGACGGTAAGAGCCCCCTTATCGACCGCGACGTAATGATCACGACGATGCTTCTTGTGCTCCTTGTCAGCACCTTCAAGGGCCCCTTTACGGGTCGCCAGATAAGCGGTCGTCACGATCACCGGAATCACCAGAACGGTCGAACCCAGCATGGCGCCAAGGCCGATATCGGACACATCACGAGCAGCGCTCGTCACATTGATGCCCATCTCTGGCGAAGCGGCGGCTAGACCTAAAAAGGAGCCCCCCGCCGCGACGGAGAACCCCCATTGCTTGCGTAATTTCTTGAGCGGTGCGGACAGGCGTTCCGCGCCCCAATGAGCGGCCCAGACGGCGGCGAGGAGAACCGCTGCCCAGACCGCGATCACTTGCGCCAGCCCTCGTGCTCTGTGCCCTCTTCCTCATGGATGTCCATATGCGCATCGCGCAGGATCTCGATGCCGCCGTAGATCGCTATGCAGGCCACACCGATCCCGACGACGAGATCGGGCCAATTCGATCCGGTGAAAAACACTACGATACCCGCTATGATAATCCCGCCGTTCGAAACGAAATCATTCAAACTGAACGTGGTGGCTGCACGTAAATTGACATCCTTATTCTGCAAACGTTTCAGCAGGTAAAGGCACCAGAGGTTCACCGCACCGGCAACCAGCGCCATCACCATCATGACGCCGCCGATCGGATCCGAACCCTCCATGAAGCGCCGGATGGCATCGAGAATCACACCGCCTGCGAACACAAGCAGCATGACCCCGGAAAAACGCGCGGCTCCGCGCTTCCAGACCCGGGAGCGGGTGAGCGCAAGCAGGCTCAATGCATAGACAATCGCGTCCGACGAATTGTCGAGCCCATTGGCAATCAGCGCGTTGGAATCGCCGATTACCCCGGTGATGAAAAACCCTATCGCAATCGCCACATTGAGCCAGAAAACGATCCAGAGAGTGCGGCGCTTTTCGGCCGAATCGAGGTTGAGTTCGCCTTCGCCGCTCATGACGCATTCCTTCCGTCTCTCGCCCAGCTTTCGGCGGCAACCCGCTCGACAGGTGTGAAAAACCTCATCTCCGCGCGGAATAGCGGATCGAAAAGCTTGGTGCCCCACTCTTCCCAACTACTATCGCCGACCATCGCGATCCGGCCGAAGCTGTCCTTGTGCTTCGCATCGAATTTCAGGTCGCGCCAGAGACCGCCCATATCCCAGCCAGAAAAGTCGGGAGCAAGTTCGATAAGCATCGGAACCGTCCCAGGAACTCGCGCCGCGACGCGCTCGAAAAACGGAACGAAGCGGTCATAGTCGCTATCGGAAAGCGTTCCGTCCGCCCTGATGAGCAACAGACCGTTATCTTCGATTGCGGTGAGCATGGCGATTTCTCCTCTTGAATGTTCCGCGCGACCGTCGAGCGGCTTTGGCGCGTCCTCTGGACAGCGGTAAAAGATGCGCTCGAAACCTCGATAGTTGCAGGTGAAGGGCCGTCCCGGGCTACAATCTTCGATCGTAAGATGGCGCACTTGCATTGGCCGCGCATGCCGTTCGAAGGGCTTATGGTCATGGTATATGCGATGGCCTCACCCTCATCGCGCCAGATGCCGACAGCGGACAGATCACCGTCCGAAGGTTGCACCTCTGCATAGAAGCCATCGGCGAAAAACACCCACGCCGTGCCCGTATCGCAGCCGGGCGTTCTGCCGAGGCTCCGCGCGCCCGCAATTGAGTCCGATACCGGATCGCTTCGAGACTTGTCAGTCCCGAAGCGATCTGAGGCAGACAAATTGACCTAGCTAACTTCAATTAGCCCTCCCCTTCAAGTAACATCCCGAAGTTCTTTACGTTCCTCAGGCGTGACGTTGCGACGCAGGCGGTCCCACCATCTTTGGCGCCAGCTTCGCTTCTCCTTGCCATCATCGAGTACCAGGCGAGCGATCGCTGGCAAAACGAACAGCGTGAGCGCAGTGGCTGTGATCAGCCCGCCGATAACCACCGTAGCCAAGGGACGTTGCACCTCAGCACCTGTTCCTGTGGCAATCGCCATCGGCACAAAACCCAGCGACGCCACCAACGCGGTCATGAGCACCGGTCGCAGTCGCGCCAGCGCGCCATCGGCAATCGCCTCATCCAGTGACATCCCGCTGTCGAGTCGCTGCCGGATCGCGGTCATCATGACGAGACCGTTGAGCACCGCCACGCCGGAAAGCGCGATAAAGCCGACCGCTGCCGACACCGAGAATGGCAAGCCTCGCAGCGCCAGAGCGAACACCCCGCCAGCCAAGGCCATGGGAATGGCACTGAACACGGCAAGCGCTGGAACCCATCCACCCAAAGCCATGAACAGCAAGAGGAGAACCAGAGCGAAGGCAATCGGGACGACGATGGTGAGCCGCGCCTGCGCTTCCTGCAGGTTCTGATACTGTCCGCCCCATTCGATGAAGGAGGCCGGCGGCATATCGACGCCGGTCGAAACCCTTTCCTGCGCTTCCTCAACAAAGGAGCCGAGATCGCGCTCGCGTACGTTGGCCGAGACGATCACAAGCCTTCGGCCCTGCTCTCGCCGAACCTCGGCAAGGCCATCGACGACCTGAAAATCGGCCAATGTCCGCAAAGGAACGGTGACCCCGTTTTCAAGCACGATCGGGAGCGCGCCGAGCTGGTCGAAATCGTCGCGCGTAGCATCCTCGAGGCGCACGACAACATCGAAACGGCGATCGCCCTCGAACACCAGTCCTGCTGGCCGCCCGCCGAGCGCGATAGCAACCGACTGTGCCACTTCCTCGACGGTCAGACCATAGCGCGCGATGGTCGGGCGATCGAAGGCGATGTCCAGCGTAGGAAAGCCGGTCACCTGCTGCACCTTCACGTCCGCGGCGCCTTCGACACCTCCAAGCACGCCCGCGACCTCGCCCGCAGCTTCGGTGAGCGCAGTGAGGTCATCGCCGTAGAGCTTGACCGCGACATCGCCGCGCACACCGGCGATCAGCTCGTTGAAGCGCAGCTCGATAGGCTGGCTGAACTCGTAGAGATTGCCGATGAGGCCTCCGAGCGCGCTTTCCATTTCACCAACAAGCTCATCTTTCGGCAAATCGGGATCGGGCCATTCGTCGCGAGGCTTCAGGATGACATAAGCGTCCGAAGCATTGGGGGGCATTGGATCGCTGGCGACTTCGGCCGTGCCCGTCCGTGAGAACACAAGATCAACTTGGGGAAACTCTTCGAGCCGGTCTTCGACCCGCCGCTGCATCGCCAGCGAGCGTTCGAGCGATGTCGAGGGGATGCGCAAGGATTGCACCGCGATGTCGCGTTCATCGAGCTGCGGGGTGAACTCGCTGCCCAGAAAGCCGAACACAAAAACCGCTACTGTGAAGAGACCAACCCCGGCACCAATCATCGGCCAGGGCCGCGCAATGACCTTGCGCACGGCGGGACCGTAGCGCTCTTTGGCCCAGCGAATGGGCTTCACCTCCTTTTCGGTCAGCTTCTTGTTGAGCAGGACCGCAATCATCGCTGGCACGAAGGTCAATGAAAGAACGAAGGCCGAAGCCAGCGCGAGCATCATCGTGATCGCCATGGGCGAGAACGTCTTGCCCTCGACCCCGGTAAAGGTCAGCAGCGGCGCGAAGACGAGGAAGATAATCGCCTGACCGTAGACGGTCGGTTTGATCATTTCCTGCGCTGCGAGACGCGTTTCGGTCAGCCGCTCACCCAAGGTAAGCAAGCGTCCTTCGCGATGTTGCCGGGCCGCAAGCCGGGCGACGCTGTTCTCGACAATGATGACCGCACCATCGACGATCAGCCCGAAGTCGAGCGCGCCCAGGCTCATCAGATTACCTGAGACACCAAGCCGGTTCATCCCCACCGCTGCCATCAGCATCGAAACGGGAATGACCAGTGCGGTGATTATGGCGGCGCGGATATTGCCGAGCAAGAGGAACAGGACGGCGATCACGAGCAATGCGCCTTCGAGCAGGTTCTTTTCGACGGTGGAGATCGTCGCATCGACTAGTGAGGAACGATTGTAGACAATCTCAGCGACAACTCCGTCCGGAAGCGATGCGCGGACCTCTTCAAGTCTCTCGGCAGCACCAGCCGCAACGGTCCGGCTGTTCTCGCCCGCGCGCATCAACACGGTTCCCACCACCGCCTCTTCACCGTTCAGTGAAGCAGCACCGGTTCGCAGGTCGCCGCCGATCTCCACATCGGCCACATCGCCGATGCGGATGGGCACGCCCTCGCGGGTCGCAATGACGGCTTCTTCGATGTCGGCAATGCTGCCCAGCCTCGCGTCCACGCGGACAAGCAGGGCTTCGTCGGCACGATCGACGAAATTGGCGCCTGCCGCCAGATTGGCGGCTTCTAGAGCATCGATGAGTGAGTCGAATGACAGGCCATAGCCGGTGAGACGTGCCGGATCGGGCTGAACAAGGAATTGCTTTTCGAACCCGCCAATCGAATCCACGCCGGCCACGCCGTCGATCGAGCGCATCAACGGCGCGACCACCCAATCCTGCACAGTGCGCAGATAGGCCGCCTTAGCCACCTCACTCTCGAGGCGGTCGCCGCGTTCGGTGATGAAGCTGCCATCGGACTGCCAGCCTGTGCGGCCACCAGTGGTCGCACCCTTGCCACCGGGATGCTCATACTCGATCGTATACATCAGCACTTCGCCAAGGCCGGTGGAGATCGGCCCCATGGTAGGCTCCGCTCCTTCGGGCAATGAAGCGCCAATCGGCGCGAGCCGTTCGTTCACCTGCTGCCGGGCGAAGTAGAGGTCGGTGCCCTCCTCGAAAATCGCGGTGACCTGGCTGAAGCCGTTGCGCGAAATCGATCGTGTCATCTCCAGGCCTTCGATCCCGGCAAGTCCGGTTTCGATGGGGAAGGTCACCTGCGTCTCGACCTGCGAAGGTGAGAGCGCGGCAGCGCTGGTGTTGATCTGGACCTGCGTGTTGGTGATGTCGGGAACCGCGTCGATCGGCAGGCGCACCAGATTGAACGCTCCGTAGATCGCTGCGAACACGGTCAGGACGATGATCGCCCAGCGGAAACGAACGGCGACATCGAGGATGACTCCGATCGGGCCGTGACGGTGGCTACCTTCGTCCGAAGACATGGGAGAAGATGCCGTGGTTTGATCAATGGCCATGTTCTGCGCCCTCCTTTTCGAGCTCGGACTTCAACAGGAAGGCATTGGCAGTCGCGATCCGCTGACCGGGCTCGAGCCCGGAGAGGATCGTCACCATTCCGGCAGACCGGCTGCCGATCTCGACCTCCCGAGCCTGAAATCCGCGTCGTGTCCGCACGAAGACAACATCGCGTCCTTCGAGCACCTGCACAGCATCTTCGGGTACCGCGATACGGCTCTGGTCCAATTCGCCCGAGGGGCGAATACGCGCCTGAAGGAACGATCCGGGCTGCAGACCGGGAACGGCGCGCGTCAAGGTAAGAACCGCTGTCGCGCTACGGCTCTCGGCATCGAGCGAAGGCGTTACCGACCGGACGCGAGCGCCGATCTCCCTTCCATCGCCGAGGATCAACGCAGCCTCGTCGCCAGGCTGGATGCGTGAAGCATCTTCGGAAGGCAGCGCAACCTCGATCTGCAAGCCGCTGGGATTGACCACGCTGTAAAGCTCCTCCCCGGCGTCGACGAACGAGCCGAGCACGATTGGAGCGGCGGTCACACGGCCCGAAAGCGGACTGGTGACAGCGAGCGAGCGTCCATCGCCGCTCACGCCTGCCGCGGCGACGGCCGCCTGCGACCGGTTCAGTTCGGAACGGGCAACGTCAAGATTGGCGCGCGCCGCTTCGAGATCCTGGCGTGCGGTCACGTTGGCTTCGAATAGCCGGCGCTCCCGTTCATAGGCCGCCGAAAGCTCGGTTACGCGGGCGCGGGCGGCACTAAGCTGGGAAGCGAGTGCAGCCGCATCGGCGCTTTCGATCCGAGCGACGGTCTCGCCCTGCCGGACATAATCGCCAAGCGTCTTGCCAACGCTGCGCACGACACCGGAAGCCCGTGCATCGATGCGTGCGCTGGCGGTCGGACTTGCCGCAACCGTTGCAGGAAATACGAGTTCGACAGCGGCACCCGTTTGCACCGCTGCGACCTCGATCTCGGCGGTGCGGATCTGCTCTTGCTCGATTAGCACGAGCCCCTCGGGCAGTTCTGTCTCTGCGACCTCTTCGTCCGCGTGGGTGTCGACCTGGCTGTCAGGCCAGAACATCAGCATCAAGGCCGAAACAAGTATGACAATTCCGGCGATGATCGCCAGTCTTTTGCGGTTCATTTTGGTATTCCTCATTGTGCGGCCAGCCTGATCAGTTCGGCGGCAGCTTGTCCCCGGTCTTCTTGCGCAGCAATCAACGCCTCGCGAATGGCATCGCGCGCTTCGGCTGCGCTCAACACTTCGATCAACGGAAAACGGCCATTGCGATAACCGATGCGGACGAGCCGAAGAGCCTCCTCGGCCTGGGGGAGTGATGTCGTGGAAAGCGTCTCGACGCGCGCTTCGGCAGCAAGATATTGCGATCGTGCGCGCGTCACGGCTTGCTCGAAATCGGCCAACGCTACAGCCTCGCGAGCATTGGCGGCGCGCAGCCTTGCTTCGGCTGCAGCGATATTGCCCTGATTACGATTCAAGAAGGGAAGCGGGATCGAGACACCGAGAAGAAAGGCACTGTCATTGCTTTCCTCGAAGCGTCGAACACCGGCGGAAACGACGGGATCGGGAATGCGCAGGCTGCGCTCACGATCGATCTCGGCGGCGGCGGCGGTGCTTTCCGCACGCGCCACTCGCAATTGCAGACCGCTTGCTGTCGCCATTACAGCACCGGGCGGTTCGATCCCGGGGAACCTGCTCGGAACAAGCGGCGGCGCCCCCTGATCGCCCCATAGCGAGGCGAGGGCCGTTCGGGCTGCAAGACTTGTCGCTTCGGCGGCCTGAAGTTCGGCTTGCGCTTCCGCCAAGGCCGCTTCGGCCCGAAGAGCACGGAGCGGGGGCTCGCGCCCGACTTCTACGAGGAGACCGGCAATGCGGGCGAGCTCTTCGTTTCGCTCAACCACATCGAGGGCCAGTTCGACGCGCGAGGCTGCTGCAGCCGCTGCTACGTAGCGTTCACGGACAAGAAATCCGAGTTCGGCCCCCGCAAGGTCAGCCCGCAGATCCGCCAGCTGTGCCTGCGCCCGGGCAGCCTCGACGCGTGTGCCGCGTTTACCTCCAAGTTCGAGCCGCTGTCCGACAGCAAGCGTATATTCGGTGGCGCTTAGCCCGGAGAAGGCCCCACTCCCGGCGATGTTCTCGACCTCGAGCGATATTTCAGGGTTGGGCCGCAACCGCGCCTGTCCGACAAGAGCCTGCGCCGCCTCGGCTTCCGCTCGAGGGCCGACGATGCGCGGGTTTAACTCGGTGTTAGCGGGTTCGGCAACCACGCCTGTCCGGCCCAACGCCTCGTCGAGCGTCAGAAGCTCCCGCTCCTGCGCTGCCACAGGCGTGACAATTGCGGCGAGGGTTAGCCCTGCTATCAGGGCCCCTCGCCATTTGATGGCTGGCATTTTTCAAAACTCTCTCTGCTGACAAATCGAAATGCGCTGCGTCAAGCAGCGCAGTGACGGTCGTCAGGCGCGAGGAGGGCGTTTGGGTAAATTGCTCGCATCGCCGAATAATTCTTCGGCCATATGCGACCCAACCGTGATGTTAAGCCGGTCGGGCATGTCGTTTAAAAGCTTCGATTTCAGTGCTGCGGCGACGTGATGGCAATGCCCGTGGGCGCATTCCTGCTGCTCCGGGCTTTCGTTTTGCGGGCTCTCGTCCGCATCAATGTCGAACATCTGGACCGAATAGGCTATTTCTGACAGCTCGTCCGCACATTGCGCTGCTTCGACCGCCGGAGACGCCATCAGCGCTGCGACCGCCAAAAGGGCGGCGACAATCCTGACGGGAATCAAGGCGTTCAGATCGAACATCCTGTGGCCCCTAACAAGGTGAAACGAAAGTTGAAACAAAAATCTTCTCGGTTGCTGTAATGTGATATTGTCACGAAGCGTCCGGACAATGAATATTGTTCGAGTAGTTTCTTTTTCGACCAAATTCCATGGAATGAATGCAGCGTTCTTATAAGGCGAAAGCTGATTAATATTCAAATTACCCAAGTTCCGTCATAATCAGCCATCCAATCCTAGATCACGACATCAGAATCTGGATTATCACGATGATAACGCTTCCAGCGACTGGAGGTGCAAGCACTTTTTTTGCTGTCTGGGTTCGGTGTCCATAGTCCCATTATAGCTTTCGCGTCAGCGACCCGCGGAAGAGGCGGCTGGGTTTCGAGAAAGCGTTTCGATGATTTTGCATTCGGAAACCTCGCCGCCCGTGCAGGCCGCGACCACACTTCTCAGTTCGGAACGAAGCGCTTGTAGCCGACTGATGCGCTCGTCCACGGCTCGAAGGTGCCGCAAAGCGATGTCACCCGCCTCGTCACAGCTCTGATCCGGTCTCGCCTTCACGCTTAAAAGCGAGCGTGTTTCATCGATCGAAAACCCCAATTTTCGAGCATGCCGAATAAAGGAAAGGCGCTCGACGTCCTGCTCTTTGTAGGTTCGCTGCCCCGCTGCCGTACGCGCGGCTTCGGGCATCAGTCCGATATCCTCATAAAACCTTATCGTATTGACCTTGGTGCCCGTCGCCTTCGAAAGACCTCCGATAAGCATGAACTCACTCCTCCAGCTCCGAAACCGCGAACCATTCGCAATTTTGGCTTGCTCCTACAGTTGCTAGAGGTGTTACCTAATGCCTCATGTCGAATAACGAAACATCGGATTGCGGCTGCACAGGCGATACGCAAAGAGCAGGCGCAGACCCCGCCTATCGCCGCGCCCTTTGGATCGTCGTATTGCTCAATCTGGGCTTTGGCGTTTTCGAGGCCTTCGGCGGGTTTCTGGCGGACAGCCAAGCGCTCAAGGCCGACGCTCTCGACTTCATCGGCGATGGATCGATCACGCTCATCGGCATCCTTGCTCTTGCGTGGACTGCCCGCACGCGCGCCCGGGTCGCGCTGGCACAGGGGCTGTTTCTGGGCGTACTAGGCCTCGGAGTGATCGGTCTGGCGGTCTGGCGATCGCTTAACGCGGTCGCGCCGGAAGCCGGCTTGATGGGCGGGATCGCCGTCGCAGCCTTGATAGTCAACATCGCGGCGGCGCTTGTGCTGATGCGGTTTCGCGAAGGCGACGCACATGTATCCGCGATCTGGCTGTTCAGCCGCAATGACGCGATCGCCAATGTCGGAGTGATCATCGCTGCTGCCCTGGTCGCCTGGACCGGGCAAGCCTGGCCCGATCTGCTGGTCGCAGCGGTGATCGCACTGATCTTCCTGCATTCGGCCTATCTTATTGTCCGGCGTGCCACCGAGGAACTTCGCGCGCAGCATGTTTCGGCTCTCGGAAAGGCCGCCTCCAAATGACGCTACGTGCTTTTGCGGTCCAATTGATCGCTTTCCTGTCGATCGCAGTCGCAATGCCCGCTTCTGCAGGCACGCATGACGCGGTTCAGACGACCTGGCGCCTGCTCGATTACATCGCCGTGGATTACACCGAAGCCGTTAGCGGCGGTGAAGTCACGAACGAGCTGGAGTATGCCGAAATGCAGGAATTTTCTGCCTCGGTAGCCGAACGCATGGCTGCCCTGCCCGCAAACGCGCACCGTGCCCAGCTGGTTGCGGAGGCAGAGGCTCTCGTCGAGTCAATCTCGACGAAGGTGGAGCCTGCTGTCGTCGCACGAGACGCGCGCAGATTGGCAAGCGAGCTGATCGCGGCGTTTCCCGTTCCGCTTGCTCCCGAGGCGGCACCCGACCTCGCGCGAGGTGCCGCGCTGTACGCCCAGAACTGCGCAAGCTGTCATGGCGTGAGCGGAGGAGGCGACGGCCCCGCGGCAGAGGGACTCGATCCCCCGCCAATCGCGTTCGACGACGTCGTCCGTGCCCGCGAGCGAAGCGCTTTCGCGCTCTACCAGGTCATTGGACAGGGTCTGGAGGGAACGGCCATGCCGGGCTTTTCCGATCTCGGGGCGGAAGATCGCTGGAGCCTGGCCTACTATTCAGGGTCGATCGCATTTGAGGATGTGGAGCGCGGCAGACGGATCTGGAACGACGATCCGGAAATCCGGGCGCGTATTCCTGACCTCGCCGCTCTATCCGGCCTTACGCCGGCAACCCTTGGCGAGGCGATCAGCACCGAGCGTGCCGATGCCGTTATGGCCTATTTGCGGGCTCATCCCGAAGCCATGGCGAGCGATACGACCGGCTCACTCGCTTTGGCACGCAAACGCTTGCAGCAAAGTCTTGCCGCTTACGAAGCGGGTAATGAGGCCGAAGCGCGCGAACTCGCACTCTCGGCCTATCTGGATGGCTTCGAACCATTGGAAGCCGTTTTAAGCACGCGCGATGCAGACCTGCTCGCATCTGTCGAAACCGGCATGGCGGAGCTTCGAGCGGCAATAGGTCGCGGGGATCCGCTGGCCGCCGTCGCCCAAAGGGTGAATGCGCTCGACGTTCTTTTCTACCGCGCCGAGACGGTCCTCGCCCCGGACAATGCCAGTGAGGCGTCGGCATTCGCAGGAGCCTTTGCGATCCTGTTGCGCGAAGGGCTCGAGGCATTGCTGATCGTGATCGCGATGATCGCGTTCCTGCGCAAGGCCGAGAGAACGGAAGTTCTGCCCTTCGTCCATGGCGGATGGCTGTCGGCCCTTGTCGCCGGTGGCCTGACTTGGGTGGCAGCGACTTACCTGATCGGCATAAGTGGAGCAGGCCGTGAACTCGTAGAGGGGTTCGGATCGCTTTTTGCCGCGCTCGTCCTGCTGTCGGTCGGTATTTGGATGCACGGCAAGTCGCAGGCCGGCGAATGGCAACGCTATATCCAGAAAACCATGCAGCACGCTCTCTCGCGCAGGTCCGCATGGTTTCTGTTCGGGCTGGCGTTTCTGGTGGTTTATCGGGAGGTCTTTGAAACGATTCTCTTCTTCGCGGCGCTCTGGACTCAGGGGCATGCCGACGCAATTCTCGGCGGCGCCGCCTCCGCAGTCGTGTTGCTCGGACTAATCGCCTGGGCGATGCTGCGCTACAGCCGCCGACTGCCGATCGGAACCTTCTTCGCGTACAGCTCGATCCTGATCGGCATTCTTGCCGTCGTTCTGGCCGGGAAGGGCATTTCGGGCCTCCAGGAAGCCGGTCTGCTGGGCATCACCCCGCTTCCGGACCTGCCCCGCGTTCCGATTCTGGGCATTGCACCAGCACTCGAGCCGGTGGCAGCGCAAATCCTCACACTCGCCCTGATCACGCTGGGTTATTGGCGCAACAGAACGAAAGGCCTGCAAGTGCGGACGCCGCAAGCCGAATCCGGCTAGCGGCGCTCCGGTCGCAGGAAAGCGATATGATCGACAGACGTTCCATTCTTGGCGGTGCGATGCTTGGCGCAGGTGCATTGGGGATAGCCGCATATGCCGGGCGCGACCTATTGATAGGCAAGAAAGCAACGCTTGCTTCGGGAACGGCACGCTCGCAACTTCTCATTCCTCCTCTTTATTCAGGCGAACGAGATAGTGGCGAGCGGGTTTTCGATCTCAATCTGCGCCACGGCGTCTCGCAATTTTTGACGGGCTCGAAACGCCGACCATCGGTATCAACCAATCCTATCTAGGCCCCACGCTTGAGATGTACGCGGGCGACACGGTGCGGATGAATGTCACGAGCGATCTGTCCGAAACGGCAACCGTCCACTGGCACGGTTTTCATCTGCCGGCGCGCGCCGATGGCGGACCGCATCAACCGATCGAGCCGGGAGGCAGCTGGACCGCGCGTTTCGATGTCCGCCAGCGCGCATCGATGTTCTGGTATCATTCGCATGCGCACCGCCGCTCGGGGCCGCAAGTCTATCAGGGTCTGGCCGGAATGATCTACGTCCGCGACAGCGCGAGCGAAGCGCTCGACCTTCCGAACGATTATGGCGTCGATGATATACCGCTGGTCGTTCAGGACCGCGCTTTCGCGAGCGATGGAAGCCTCATTTACTCCACACGTATGCACAATGTGATGATGGGGATGATGGGTGATACGATGCTGGTCAATGGCATCGTCGAACCCGTCTTTGAAGCAAAGTCTGATCGCCTTCGGCTGCGCCTGGTCAATGGCTCGAACGCACGCTTTTACCGTTTCGGGTTCGACGATGGCCGCAGCTTCCATCAGATCGGAACCGACGGCGGTTTGCTCGCCGCGCCGCTGCCAACCGACAATGTCGTTCTCGCTCCCGGCGAACGCGCGCAGGTAATCGTCGATGTCAGCGACGGAAGGCCGGTCTCGCTGGTTGCGGACGGCCTCGAAATCATGGGTATGGGAAATATGGGCCGGCGAATGAGAGGGTCCGGGCCCATGCGCGATTCCGACCGGCCGGTGGACAATTGGATGATGGGCGACCGAGGCGGCCGTGGCGGTATGATGGGCGAACGGGAGCGTCGCGATGGGATGATGGGCGAACGGGAGCGTCGCGATGGGATGATGGGCGGCATGATGGATGAAAGGCGTCGCTTTACCGTGCTGGACATCCGGCCGGCCGCAAGCCGCAGGCGGGCGATCGCTATGCCCCGCCAGCTCGCTACCTTGCCTCAGATCGATCCAGGCGACGCGGTCCGGACGCGCCGTTTCGTTCTCGATATGGGCATGGGAATGCGCATGATGCGTGGAGGCGGTTTTACCATCAACGGCAAATCGATGGACATGCAGCGTATCGACGAGACAGTGCGGGTCGATACCACCGAAATCTGGCAGGTCGAGAATGCCTCGATGATGGCGCATCCGTTCCACATTCACGATGTGCAGTTCCGTATCCTCGACCGGAACGGCCGGCCGCCTGATGCGGCGGAGCAGGGGCTAAAGGACACGGTCGTCGTCTATCCGGGCGAGACCGTGCGGCTCCTTTTGCGGTTCGAGGACTACACCGACCCGGATTTGCCTTACATGTATCACTGCCACATCCTCGAGCACGAAGATGCCGGCATGATGGGGCAATTCACCGTCACAGCCTGAATCATTAGCCGGGCAGAAGACCTGCCACCGACAGCCTCCAGGCCCTCACCAATGCGAGAACCAGGCAGCAGGAATTTGCCATGCCGCTCTCCTTGCAACGTTCGAGTCGCAATGACATATGCACCTTGTAGTAACTACAAGGTCAAGTGATGCGTATCGGCGAACTGGCGAAAGCAACCGGCACCAAGGCGGAAACCATCCGCTACTACGAGCGGGAAGGGATCCTGCCTGCAGCGGACCGAACAGACAGCAACTATCGTGACTATTCTGACGAACATCTCGCAACGTTGATTTTCGTGCGACGCGCCCGGGCGCTAGGGTTCACGATGGCCCAAGTGCGTGAACTGCTCGCCCTGTCTGACCACGAAGACAAACCATGCCGAGATGTGGACCAGCTCGTCCAGCGCCAGTTGGGCGAGGTCGCGCGCAAGATCGCCGATCTGACGTCATTGCAAGACGAACTCCAGCACATGCTGCGATCATGCCAGGCAGACCGCATTGGTGAATGCCGGATCGTCGAAAGTTTGGCGCGGCCATTGCGGTGATGGAGACGTCACGGAAGTCAATTTGCGGCGCACAGCGGACCCTACAATTGCAGCGGACGCGACGACACGGAGTGGGAAAGGGGGTATTATAGGATGTATAAATCGAGAGCATCCGTAGCCCGACTCACAGTATTAGCGGGTTAAATTCATCGTTCGAATCCCTCCGCCGGATTCGATTGCGCTGACAGCGAATTCTAGGCCGAGGCTCCGCACAAGGTTTGCTCATTGTCGATGGGTTACGACGACAATCATTCGCGCGAAGCCCGATACAGCTAGTCTACATCTTCAAGCAGGAGCGTAGACAGTGCATCCTCTGAATCATCGTGCACTAGGTGCCCATAATGCTTCTCGATCATGGCGACGCTCGTGCCCGATAACTGTGCAACGGTGAGTATAGGAAGGCGAGCGCGGATCAGGTCCGTAATGACGCTATGTCGAAGCGTATAAGCACAAACGGCAATTGGCAGATTGGCTGCTTTGGTCGCCTCTTTGATAGGGCGCTTCCATGAGTCCTTAGCCCAGGCCTTACCGCTCGATCGAACAAAGATGTAAGAGGCGGGTGGCTTTTGCTCGACTTGTTCGGCGAAGAAATCTGTCGTGTCTTTGGGCAGGGAAATCTGACGTGACCTATCATTCTTGTCTTTGCCAACGATCAAGGAACGGGTGCGCTGATCAAATTCGCGCGCAGTCAGAGCTGCGAGCGCACCGGGCCGAAGTGGCAACAAACATAGCCCCTTCACGAAAGGTCGCGCCTCATCGCTGACGGCATCGATCAGCCGCTTGCGCTCAACCCGGTCCAGATAGAGATCACGAGGCTTGCCGGCGCCCTTGAAGGGTTTTAACGCTTCTTGCCAAGCGGCATCACTGCCTGGTCTACCGGGCTCCAGCACTTGCCGTAGTGCTGCCCGCAACGGAACCATATCCCGGTTGACGGTCGACTTAGCTCGTTCCTTCCATCGCTTCTCTCCAGTTTTGCTCCGGCTGACCAGTGCGGGCGCCTGTTCCAGTCGCTTGCGCCAACTCCGCAAATGGTGTCGGCGCAGTTTTTCGAGCTTCACCTTGGCGATGGGATCGGAATAGACATGCCGTCGAAAAACGCCTTCGGCAATCGATCCGGGCTTTTGCTCCAGGTAAGCTTCGCAGGCATCCCTCACCGTCACCATGCTGCGGGCAAGTTCGCCGCCAGATTCGACGGTGGCAGCCCATACCTCTGCGTCAGCCTTCGCCTGTCTAAAAACATCATGACCTGACAAGGTGCCATAATCGCCGAGCCGCTTTCGCTTATTGCGATTATTATCCGCGTCATAAAACCTGGCGAACCACGTGCCGCCAGCCGTCTTCTTCGACGGCCGATAACCGAGGTAGACGCCTTGGCGTAGACGATGCCAATGCGGTTCATCGCCCGCTTTTGGTTTCAACTTTTCACGATCCCCGATGCGGCTCAAATCTGGCATTCGGAATCGCTATCCTAAAATCCATGAAAAAACCATGAAAAACTTGGGTGGACAGCGGCGAACACCGACGAGCTTCAAGCTTTGTTTTTATTGGATTTTACGCTTTTCGAAAACCGCAGATTTCCGTTATTCCCATCCTTCACACGGGTGGGGTCGCAAGTTCAATCCTTGCCGCGCCCACCATTTCCGCCAGACGCTATCGGATCGATCCCCGCCGCAAATCCGGCTCAGCCGTGCTGGCCCAGCGCTTCGCGTAGCGGTGCGAGCCATGGATCGTAGGGCTTCCAGGCGTCCTGCCCGCTGCGGTTGATCGGTCGCCGGACCTGTTCGCTGCTTGCCGTGCGTACTGCCCGGCGGGTCTTGTGGAACTCGAGACACTGCTCCTCGAACGGCAGGCCGAGGTAATCGAGCATCCGCCGGGTCTGGCCTTCGAGGTCATCGAGCACGTCTTCGTGCTGCACCCTCAGCACCTTTCCCGGCAGCACCGTGTCCCAGTGATCCATCAGATCGACATAATCGGCGTAATAGCGTCCGACCTCGGCGAGGCCGTAGGTGAACTCCTGCCCCTCGGCGAAGAGTTGCTTGAAGCCCGAGAAACAGCAGTCGAGCGGCGCGCGGCGCGCGTCGATGATCTTGGCATTGGGGAGGATCAGGTGGATCAGGCCGATGTGGCGGAAATTGTTCGGCATCTTGTCGATGAAGAACGGCGCGTTCTGCCGGTGAACCTGCGTATCCTCGATGAACTTCGCGCCAAAGGCAGCGAGCTGGTCGCTGCCGAGGTCGTGCAGGATTTCGGGATAGCGTGACTGGCCGGCCTTGCGCCCGCGCAGGCGGTGCGCCAGCGCTAGGATATTGGGCAGTTCCAGCGTACCGTCCACCTGGCTGTGACTGGCGAGGATCTGTTCGAGCAAGGTCGATCCCGCGCGTGGGAGACCCACAATGAAGATCGGATCGGGCGCATCGTGCCCGCTGCCGGCATGCCTGGCGAAGAGATCGGCAGTGCACAGCTCGCGCTGCTTCGCCAGCTCCGCAGTCATGGCGTCGGCGCTGTACCGGGTCTGCGCCCGTTTCAGCGCATTGCCGCGTTCGTAATGCGCGAAACTGTCGGCGTAGTCGGCACGATCTTCGAGCGCCTTGCCCAGCGCGAAAGACAGGTGGACGCGGTCCATGAAGGCAAGGTCGGGCCGCCCGGCCTGTTCGCGCATGCGCACGATTTCATCCTCGGTGAAGCGATAGGTCTTGAGGTTCGCCAGTGCGTACCACGCATCGCCATGGTCAGGCTTGCCAGCAATGGCGGCCTGATAGCTGGCCACCGCGTCTTCCTGCGCCCCGGTGGTCTTGAGCGCGTGGCCCTTGCTGGTGAGCGTCGCCGGATCGCCGGGTAGCTTGGCAAGAATGGCATCGAACAATTCGAAGGCCCGGTCGTAGTCGCTCGTCTGCATGCTTTCGATCGCCAGATGCGACTGGAACAGCGGGTTTTCGGGATCGCGCGCATGAAGGGCTTCGGCCTCGGTCCGCGCCTGAGCAAATTTCTGGCGGCGCCGCAGCGCGTCGATATAGTCGAGCCGGACCTGGATGTTGTCGGGCTCGAAAGCCCTGGCGCTGTCGAGCAGGAATTCGGCGTCATCGAGAATGCCCAGCTTGATGCCGATCTGGGCCAGCAATCGCATGCCTTCGACATTGCGCGGGTTGGCGCGCAGGAAATGGCGGCAGATCTCCTCCGCGCGCAGCAGTCGGCCCTCGTGAAGATGGTGCATCACCGCGACCAGTTCGCGCGGCAGGCGGGCGACACGCTCGGCCTGTGCGCGCGCCGCTTCGGCGGCGGTTGGGCGACCGGCCGCCTGTTCCAGCTCGGCCAGCGCGCGCCAGCTGGCTTCGAGCGCGGGATTGAACCGTGTGGCACGGCCGAAGGCCGCAATTGCAGCGGCCCTGTCGCCCTGCGCACGGGCGAGATGCCCTGCCTCCTGCCATGCGCGCCCGTATTCGGGCATCGCCGCGTGCAACGCCGCAAGGTGCCGTTCGGCCTCGACGAAGCGCTTGAGATAGCGCGCGGCGACGGCGGCCATGTAGAGCGCTTCGCTGTCGCCCGGATCCTCGTCCACCAGCGCGGCAGCGAGCGCCATTCCTTTCTCGAAGTAGCCTGCCTGCAGCGCCTTCTGCGCCTGCGCCAATCTGTCGTCGCGTGTCGTCATTGCCTGCGACCCTTACAAAGGAAAACGGCGGAGGCGAACCCGTGTTCGCCCCCGCCGTCCTGTTTCCCGGTGAACCGGATCAGTAGTCGTAGCCGACCCGGAAACCGACCGTCAGCGGACGGTTGGTGGTGATCCGCGCACGGTCGTTGACGTAATTGCCCGAGATCTGCGCGCGTTCGTCGAACAGATTGTCGCCGAAGACTTCGAACTTCCAGTTGTTCGACATGACGCCGGCAGCGAAATCCACGACGGTGTAGCTGTCGAGCTCGAGCTTGTTGATTTCGACCACATCGGTGAATTTCGACGCCGAATAGCTGACCTGCGGCTGGACATAGGCTTCCAGCGTATCGGACAGGTCCCATTCGTAGCGCACGCGCAAATTGCCCTGGAAGGACGGGGCGAATGCGAGGTCCGAACCCGCGACGACATCGTTGGTCGGGATCAGCACTTCGGTGATCTCGGTGTCGAGGATCGAGAATGCACCTGCAACGGTCAGACCCGGCGCCGAATAGGGCGCGAAGGTGAAGTCCGCTTCCACGCCCTTGATCTCTGCATCCGCGGCGTTGGCCGAGAAGAAGAGATTGGTGATCGAGGGGTCGAAGATGGTGGTCTGCAGCCGGCTGATGTCGACATAGAAGGCGCTGCCGTTGAAACGCACCTGACCATCGGCGAGATCGAGCTTCCAGCCCAGTTCGTAGTTCTTGACCTCGTCGGTCTCGAGTTCGAACGGGACGGTGAAGCCGGCACCATTGGTCGCGCCGCCCGGACGGTTGAGCAGGCCCGGACGGAAACCTTCCGAATAGGTCGCGTAGAACAGCAGGTCCTGCGTCGGGGTCACGGTAACCGTGCCCTTGTAGATGAACCCGTCGGTCTTCGCCGCATCGGGAGCGCGCACTGCGTTGAAGACCTGCTGCGCCTGCGTGGGGGTCAGGCCCGCAGCCTGGATATCGGCCAGGCTGTCGTTCAGGTCGAAGGTCTGGCGCAGCGAAGCGTCGCACGAACCGATGAAGGTGTATTCGCCGTCACCGTCGTACAGATCGTTGAGATCGGTACCGAAGGCGTTGGCATCGGTAGCCGCGCCGCTGTTGCAGAAGCTGCCGTTCGCGCTGCCTTCGAAATCGACTTCGATGTCGTAATACCGCGCGCCGAGCGTGACTGTCAGCAAGTCGGGTACGATGTCGAAGCTGGCTTCGCCGAAAATGCCGAACTGTTCATCGGTACGACGGATGTCGTTGCGGAAGATCGTGTCGGCCGGGAACGGACCCGGGGCGCTGGTGAAGCCGTCCTGCGGGAAGTTCGGCGCAAACGGGCCGAAGGGCTGCGCGAGGACATTGCCCGGATAAGCGAAGTCGTTGCGTTCCTGCAGTTCGAGATCCGAATAGAAACCGCCTGCGGTCACGCGCCAGCGGTTTTCCGCCGGCGTGCTGAAGCGCAGTTCCTGCGTGAACACGGTCGTCTTGCTGGCCGAGGTCACATAGAGATTGGGTGCCTGGCAGGTGCCGCTGGGATCGTTGCCGGCACCGGGATAGCTGACGCTGCCGTCGCAGATGTAATACGGCAGGTACTGGCCGACGAAGAGATAGTCGGAATAGTCGACGCGCTGTTCGGTCTCACGATCGGTGTAGGCGCCGGTATAGACGACATCGAGCATCGCCAGCCGGCCCTCGACCGTCCAGCTGGTGTTCGAGAAATCGTCTTCGAGGCGGTCTTCCTCGTAGCGCTGGATCTCGAGGTCATCGAGGCCGCCGAGTTCGGGATCGGCGAAGAACACGCCATCGCTTTCGACGCTCTGGCGCGAATGCGCGACCGTCACCGTCCAGTCGGGCGTGACTTCCCACAGCGCGGTCGCACGGAAGCCGGCATATTGCGTGTCGTTGAAATCGTCTTCGACCATGCCGGCGTTGTCGGCATTGATGAAGTTCACGTTCGATAGGTCGGCGCCGGCCTGGAAGCCGCCGCGCAGCGGGCTGACGGGCACGCCGTTCGAACGGACGGTCCCGGCCGGGCGGAAGCGCGCGCTTTCGCTGGCGTTGCGGGTGCCGGCGACATTGTCGATGTAACCGCCCTGGTCGTCGAGATAGAAGACCCCGCGCAGACCGAATGTGTCGGTGACCGGCACGTTGATCATCGCATCGGCCTTGTAGCTGGTTTCGCCGCCCTTGGTGAAGGACACGCCGGCATTCACGCCCGCATCGAAGCCGCCGAGATCGGGCTTGTTGGTGATCAGGCGAACGACGCCCGCCTGCGAACTGGCACCGAACAGCGTACCCTGCGGTCCCGACAGCACTTCGATCCGCGCAAGGTCGGCGGCATAGACGTCGAGGTTGCGGCCCGGCTGTGCGAGCGGCTGTTCGTCGAGATACATCGCGACGTTGGGCGCGAGGCCGGCGACACCGGCGGTGGTTAGATTGGGCGTGGTCGAGGCCAGGCCGCGGATGTAGATGGTGTTCTGGCCCGGCCCGCTGCCGCCTGCTGTCACGGTCGGCAGCTGTTCGAGGTAATCCTCGAAGGTGTCGATGGCGAGCTCTTCGAGCCCTTCTTCACCGATCGCCGAAACCGACACGGGAACATCCTGCAGGTCTTCGCTGCGCTTTTGCGCGGTCACGATGATGACGTTGACGCCGCCCTGCCGCTGTTCGGCTGCAGGAGCCACGTCCTGCGCGGCCACGGGCGCTGCGGTTGCGATAGCCAGCGCGCCAAGCGACGCGCCGCTGACGAGATATTTCATGTCGGGGATTCCCTCATTCTCGATTAATGCTCGGGTGCCGGCTCACAGACCAGGGTCCGGCTGGCAAAAAGACGGGCGCGAATTCACTGGGGAACCGTCGCCTCGGGAGCCAATAACAAGGCGAAGGAAAGGCGGCCACCGTCCAGCGGGCCGCTGCGCAAGATTAACCGCAGGGCTGTTGCATCAAAACAACATTCAAATCTTCGTCCCGCGTTACTTCCAGAACAGCCCATGTATGAAGCAAATATTCATTTTTTGGACTTGTTCTATTCAAATGCAGTTCTCACGGTACTATTGGATGACCAAGTGCCATTCAAATGACGGCCAGACTGCACTGCTGGGCCCCGCCAAGAAGGCGGCGCATTAGTGCGCGCGTTACTTGCCCTCGGCCGCTTCCGCGCATCCCTGGGCCGTGGTCGGCACGCCATGGTGCTTGCGGAACAGGTCGTAAATCACCGCCTTGAGGATCGCGACCCCCATGATGGCGACGACAAAGCTGAATGGCAGCGCCCCGATGATCATTGTTATGCGGATCGCATCGATGCCCCCGAGGATCAGCATGCTGCCGACGACGAAGGCCAGCGCCACACCCCAGAACAGGATGTGATGGTTGCGCTCGCTTTCGCTTTCCCCGGCCCCATTGATCGTGTTGACGATGAGGATCGCGCTGTCGGCGGAGGTGATGAGATAGGTCATCAACAGAAGGACGACGAGGCCCGACACGACTGCGGCGACAGCCGGATCGAGCAGGACGGCCAGCGTCGCGAAGAGCTGGTCCGACATCGCTGCATTGACGATGCTCCCCTGCGCGGCGCCGCTCAGTTCGAGATCGATCGCGGTTCCCCCGACCATGGCCATCCAGAAGAAACACATCAGCGACGGCACCAGCACCACGCCGAACACATACTCCCGGATGGTGCGCCCGCGCGAAATGCGCGCGATGAACATGCCGACGAAGGGGGCGAAGGCAATCCACCAGGCCCAGTAGAACACCGACCAGTCGAGCTGCCATTGCACCAGCGCATCCCCGAATTCGCCGCCTGCGTCGAACAGCGTCAGCGAGTTGGGCACCAGCGTGCGCAGGTAATCCCACACGCCCACGCCCAGCAACTTGAGGCCGCCGAACGCCGAGCCGACGATTGCGAACAGGGCAAGCAAGGCGAAAGACAGCCCCATATTTAGGTTCGAGAGCCATTTGATCCCGCGGCCCACGCCCGAAAGCGCGCTTATCGTCGAAGCCCCGACGAGAACCAGCAGCGACAGGATGACCGCCGCGATCGAGGAAGAACCGTCCGGATCCAGCAGCCAGTCGCCCACACCCAGCCGGGCGAGACCCATGACGAACTGCTCCACGCCGATCCCCATGGTAACCGCGACGCCCAGGATCGTCGCCACTACGGCCACGATATCGACCAGATGCCCCCAGACGCCCGACAGGCGCAGGCCGAACAGCGGCGCGAGCGCCGAACGGATCGTCAGCGGCAGATTGCGGCGATAGGCGACATAGCCAATCGCCAGGCCGACCAGCGCATAGGTGCCCCAGGCTGCAAAGCCCCAGTGGAGAAAGGTGTAGATATAGGCCGGACGCACCGCTTCGGCGGTCCGCGCGTCCACCAAGCCGCGGATGATGTCCGGATTGTTCGAGAAGTGCGCCAGCGGTTCGCCGGTCGAATAGGTGAGCATGCCGATGCCGATGCCCGCGCCGAACAGCATGGCAAACCAGGAGAAGCGACCGAACTCGGGCTTTTCACCCGGATTGCCTATCCGCAGCGTACCCGATTGAGGGAACAGCGCGAGCACGAAGCAGGTGAACATCAGGAAAGCGACGAGGTAAACGTACCAGCCGGAGAAGGTGGCGATGATGCTCGAATTGGCCGCAGACAGTGTTTCGCTGGCGCTGACCGGGAAGAAGATCGCCCACATGATCAGGAGGGAGACGATCACCTTCGACGGGATCGTGACCTCGCGGCTGAAGCCGTCGTAAAAGCCGCGCGACGCGGTCTTGATGGGTAAGTCTATCAGCGGAGGATCGATTGGGTGATCGGGCTCTGCTGGCATGTCGTCTCCTGCGCAAGCGCACCGGGGTGCGGCGCGATTTTGTCTGACTTTTTGGGGGGAATCCCTGGAGCGACCATAGAAAGGGTTCGGCGATATGCAAACCCGTTGTTCCCCTGATAGCAAAAGGGCTGCCCCTTCCGGGACAGCCCTTTTGCGCGCTTCGCTGCGACTTCGGCCTAGGCGGCCTTGGTCGCCGGAGCCGTCGAAGTCTTAGGCGGGGAAGCACTGTCGCTGCCCTCCTCGCGCTTGTCGAGGACGCGCTTGGCGACATAGCCGCCGACGCCCAGGGCCAGCATTGCGGGCAGGCTCATGCGCCGCAGGACTGTCGTGGCGACGACACCCAGTGCCGCGCCGCTGGCGCCGCCAATGCCGCCGGTCTGCTTGGCGAGCCTGTCGCCGACGAATGCTCCGATTACCTTGCCGATCATATTGTATCTCCTTTGCCAGACCAACGGCCCCGCACGCCCGCGGTTCCGCGATCGCAGGAGCTAGCTGGCGATGCCCCGGGTCAGCAACATGTTGGCCCGGCGCGCGATTTCTTCGAAGTCCGGATCGCCTTCGCGGCCCCAGATGACGTAGCGCAGGCCCAGGAAAACGTTCATGCCCATCACGGCCCAGGCCTCGGGCGTCCCCAGCCCCGGCGCGAACTCGCCGCTCTCACCGCCCAGCTTCAGGCGCTCTTCGATCCTCGAGCCGATGGTCTCGTAATGTGCGCGGTAGCTGTCCGGATCGACGAATTCGGCCTCGTCGATAATCCGGTAGATCTCCTTATGCTCGGCAGCGAACTCGAGAAAGGCGCGCAGTGCCACCCGCTCGATCTCCAGCGCCCCCATCGACGGGTCGAGCGCCTCGCGCGCAGCCTTCCCGACACCCGCGCTCATATCCGATACGAGCGCACGGAAGACCGCATCCTTGCTGTCGAAATAGGTATAGAAAGTGCCAAGGGCGACGCCGGCACTGCGGGTTATTCCGCTGATCGAGGCTTCGTGAAATCCCTTCTCGGCGAATTCGGTCGCAGCCGCATCGAGCAGTTTGCGCAAGGTCTTTCGGCCCCGCTCGGTACGCGGCGTCTTGTCGCCCTGGCTGTGCGTTGCGGCCACTGTTCGCCCCCTTCGAATAGATTGCTTGCCTAGCAAATCGCATCCTCCGCGCAACAACAAACTTGAAAGGTGGTTCAGGTTTCAGTATCAGCTTGCTGCATAAGACAATCGGGAGGGAGAAACCGAAATGCGTCCGACACAGATTCTTACCGCCAGCCTGCTGTGCGGTGCGGCGACCGCGGCGCTTGGCGCGGCCCCTGCGCAGGCTCAGTCCGCCGACACGGAGCCGCTGGAGGCTGCGCCGGCGACGGCTGCAGAGGATGTCATCATCGTCACCGCACGCCGGCGTGAGGAGCGACTGGTCGAGGTGCCGGTGGCGGTCACCGCGATCAGCGGCGAAGAGCTTTCACGGCGCGGCGCGCTGGACATCACCGATGTCGGGCAGAGCGTACCCAACGTCACGCTGGAGGCCAGCCGAGCCACCAATTCGACGCTGTCGGCCTTTATCCGCGGCATCGGCCAACAGGACCCCGTTTCGGGGTTCGAGCAGGGCGTCGGCATCTATCTCGACGACGTCTATCTCAACCGGCCGCAGGCCGCGGTGCTGGATATCTACGATGTCGAGCGCATCGAGGTGCTGCGCGGGCCGCAGGGCACGCTCTATGGCCGCAACACGATCGGCGGGGCCGTAAAATACGTCACGCGCCGCCTGCCGCAGGATCCCTCGGTGCGCGTTCGCGCTACCTATGGCACTTACGACCAGGCCGAAGGCGTGATCACCGCTTCGGCACCGATCAGCGACCTGGTCCGCGTCGGCGGCTCGGTTGCGCGGCTTTCGCGGGGCGGTTTCGGTGACAATCTCACCACGGGCCTCGAAAACTACAACAAGGATATCTGGGGCGGCCGTATGAGCCTGGAGGTGGGCGGCTATGGCGAACCTGCCTTCATCCGGATCCAGGGGGACTATACCAAGGACAGCAGCGATCCGCGTGGTGGCCACCGGTTGATCCCCGGGCTGGTATCCGGCGCGCCCGTGCTCGACAATGTCTTCGACACGCGCGGAGCGCTCAACGATCCCGAACAGGAAGTGGAATCCTACGGCTTGGCGATGCATGCCGAAGTCGAATTGAGCAGCGCGCTGACGCTGCGGTCGATATCCGCCTGGCGCAAGGACGACAGCTATTCGCCGATCGATTTCGATGCGCTTCCGGCGGTCGATCTCGATGTGCCCGGCGCTTACCTCAACGAGCAAATCAGCCAGGAATTCCAGCTGCTGTGGGACGATGGCGGCGCGTTCGCCGGCCTGCTCGGATTCTACTATCTCGACGCGAAGGCGGACACTCTGTTCGATGTCCGCATCTTCACCACTTTCGCCGGGCTGACCGCGTTCACACAGGCAAATGTCGACACCGAAACCTATGCCATCTTCGGCGATCTCACCTACGATCTGACCGATCAGCTCAGCCTGTCTCTCGGCGGTCGTTACACTTGGGATGAACGCAGCGCCGAAATCCTGCGGCAGAACTATCTCGGCGGCGGTTCGCCCGAATTCGGCGGCGCGGGTGTGCCCTTCGGAGCGGCGAGCACCGATTTTCAGGGTAGCCGGCAGTTCAAGAAATTCACCCCGCGGGCTTCGCTCAGTTTCATGCCGACGCCCGACCACAATATCTACGCCAGCTATTCGAAGGGCTTCAAGGGCGGCGGCTTCGACCCCCGCGGGGTCGGCACCAACGCCCCGGCGGCCACACCGGGCGCACCAACCGATGCGGAAGTCGCCGCCTTCCTCAGCTTCTCCCCCGAAGAGGTCGACAGCTACGAGATCGGCTACAAGGGCAATCTCGGCATTTTCAACATCGCTGCCGCAGCCTTCTATGCCGACTACACCGACGTACAGATTCCGGGTTCCGTCGCGTGCGAAGTGGGCGGCCTGCCCAGCTTCTGCGGCGTGGTGTCGAATGCCGGCAAGGCGACGTTCAAGGGGCTCGAACTGGAAGCCAGCGCCCGTTTCGGCGGCGGCTTCGGCCTTGCCGGTTCGCTGGGCTATATCGATGCGCAATACGACGAATACATCACCAATATCGGCAACACCCCGACCGATGTCGCCGCATTCCGCGTCGTCCAGAACACGCCAGAGGTAACCGGCAGCATCACGGCCAGCTACGATACGCCCGTGGGACCGGGCGATCTCTATCTGGGAACGACGCTGTCCTATCGCAGCAAGACCAGCCAGTTCGAAATCCCCAACCCCTATCTCGACCAAGGCGGCTACGCGCTGCTCGATGCGAGCATCGTCTACAGTGCCCCCGGCGATCGCTGGAGCGTGGGCGTTTACGGGAAGAACCTGCTCGACAAGGAATACAAGACCAGCGGCTACACCTTCGTTGCGACCGACCCGGTGACCGGCGACATAGTCAATGGCGCCAACGGTTTTCCCGTCCCGACGCTCGGGCCAGAAGGCACGCTGACGGCATTCTACGGCAACCCGCGGCAGGTCTTCGCCACGCTCACCTTCAGCTACTGAGCGACCGCAATTACAAGAGGGGCGGGGTCTGCGTACCCCGCCCCTTTCGCATGGCTATTTGGCGAGCCGCGTGCGTGCCGCCGCGGTGGGTGCGCCAACCGGTATGCCGAAGGTTTCGGTGTAATCGGCGAACCGTTCGTTCACCTCGTCTTCGCGCAGGCCGAACTCGGCGAGGCTGTAGCGATGCGGGTGCCGCTTGAGCCGGGCCGAACGGTCGAGATAGTCTTCCATCCCCGCGACCGCGGGTTCCATCTCGAGATCGAGGAAGCGGTAGACGCGCTCCATCGTGCCGCGCCAGTCGGTTTCCATGTCCTCGTACTGGACATCGATCATCCTTTCGCGCGGGATCGCGTCGCGCGCCGCGCGCATCCGGGCGATCATGGTCGCGGTCTTGCCCAGCCAGTCGTGGCCGGTCTGCGCGGGATCGTTGTGATCCGAATAGATAATGGTCTGGTTCCAGGCGAGCGAGGCAGCGCTGCCGACCACCTGCTTGGGATCGCGGTGGGTGAAGATCAGCCGTGCATCGGGGAAGACCTCGAGCAGTGCGGGCAGGTCGAGCATGTGCTGCGGGGTCTTGAGGATCCACGGGCGCAGCGAACTTTCCTGCTGCGACCAGCCGATCAGCCGCAGCAGGTTGGCCATGTGCCGATAGGCGGGAATGGCGCTCTCCTCGTGGCACCATTCGGCATAGGACGGCACATTCCACTGAGCTTCCCACTTCATGCCGTACATCGACGCGGCAACGAGGCCGAGTTCCTCCTCCGGCTCATAGGCGCCGGTCGGATGGATCGAGAGCGTGCGCGGATTGGCGAGCCGCGCGACCTTCAGAATGCGCGCGGCCAGCTTGGGCCGGAAATCCTCCGCCTCGCCGGCGAGCACCTGCTCGAACTCGGGCCGGGGCACCGGGCTGATCGTTTCGAAACTGCGGAGATGGGCAAAGCGCTGGTCGGCTGCGAGCAGGCGATGAAGCCGCGTGGTACCCGATCGCATCGGGCCGA
The DNA here is from genome assembly GCF_009828015.1 of Qipengyuania citrea. Taxonomy (GTDB): domain Bacteria; phylum Pseudomonadota; class Alphaproteobacteria; order Sphingomonadales; family Sphingomonadaceae; genus Qipengyuania; species Qipengyuania citrea. The sequence goes on from NZ_WTYG01000001.1 coordinate 240,479, forward strand.
CGATAACCACCGGGTTCTTAAGCGGGCGGGCGAGGATTTCCGGGTGTCGCTTGAACCACATCTGCGTGTAGAGCCGGTCGCGCAGCACGTGGTGAAACATCTTCGTGGCGGAAAATTCGCCCGCCGCGTTGAGCTGCGCTTCGTGCTTCACGCTGTCGAGCAGCACCTCGAAGGGCTTTTCGAACCAGCGGTCGCCGAAATCGTTGAGCCCCGTGGCCGCTGCCGCTTCTTCCAGCAGGGCATCCTTGTCGAGGCGCGGAGGGCCGAACACCCCCAGCTTGCGTCCGCCCCGGATCACCCCGTCCGCAATATCGATAAAGCGCGTGCGGCGCGGCGGCTGGATCGGCTGGTCGTTCAAGCTGGCAGCCCTTTCAAGCTCTTCGATGTCCCCCTGAACGTCCGGGGCCTAATGCGGTGCCCGCAAAAGGACAAGGTCGCCCCGCGGGAAGTGGCTGGCCAAGCGGGAAGCGAAAAGGCATAGGCCGCGCCATGCACGACATCGCTTACATCCGCAGCAATCCGCAGGAATTCGACGCCGCCCTCGCCCGCCGCGGGGCCGAACCGGTGGCCGACCGCATCATCGCGCTCGACGCGCACAAGCGCGAGGCGACAACCAGGGTCCAGCAGGCGCAGAGCCGCCGCAACGAAGCGTCGAAAGCGATCGGCCAGGCAATGGGTCAGGGCAATAAGGACAAGGCCGAGGCGCTCAAGGCCGAAGTCGCCGAGATCAAGACCTCGATGCCCGAATGGGAAGAGGCCGAACGCGCTGCGGCGGCAGAGCTCGACCATCTGCTGGCGACTTTGCCAAACCTCCCCGCGGCCGATGTGCCCGACGGCGCGGACGAGAGCGACAATGTCGAAATCGCGCAATGGGGCGAGAAGCGCAGTTTCGATTTCGAACCCCGCGAACATGCCGATATCGGCCCCGCGCTGGGAATGGATTTCGAAACCGGCACCAAGCTGTCGGGCGCGCGCTTTACCTTCCTGCGCGGCGACATCGCACGCCTCCACCGCGCGCTGGCGCAGTTCATGCTCGACAAGCAGACGCGCGAGAACGGCTATACCGAATGCAACCCGCCCGTGCTGGTGGGTGACGAGGCGATGTACGGCACCGACAAGCTGCCCAAGTTCGCCGAGGACAGTTTCCGTACCACCGATGATCGCTGGCTGGTCCCGACCTCCGAAGTCCCGCTGACCTATTCGGTCGCAGGCGACATCCTGCCCGACCTCGCGCAGCCGATCCGGCTGACCGCGCATACGCTGTGCTTTCGCTCCGAAGCGGGATCGGCGGGCCGCGACACACGCGGCTTCATTCGCCAGCACCAGTTCGAAAAGGTCGAGATGGTCAGCATCTGCCTCCCCGAGGACAGCGATGCGGAGCATGAGCGCATGACCAAATGCGCCGAGGGTATCCTCGAAGCGCTGGAGCTGCCCTATCGCCGCATGCTGCTGTGCACGGGCGACATGGGCTTCGGCGCGCGCAAGACCTACGACCTCGAAGTCTGGCTGCCCGGCCAGGGTGCCTATCGCGAGATTTCCTCCTGCTCGAACACGGGCGATTTCCAGGCCCGCCGGATGAATGCGCGCTATCGCCCCGAGGGTGAGAAAAAGACCGCGTTCGTCCATACACTCAACGGTTCGGGCCTCGCGGTCGGCCGGACGCTGGTGGCGGTGATGGAAAACTACCAGCAGGCCGATGGCAGCGTCACCGTGCCCGAAGCGCTGGCCCCCTATATGGGCGGTGTCACCAAACTGGAGCCTGCAGCCTGATGCGTATCCTTCTGACCAATGACGACGGTATCCACGCCCCGGGCCTCGCGGTGCTCGAGAAAATCGCGCGGCAGTTCTCCGACGATATCTGGATCTGCGCGCCCGACGAGGAACAGTCGGGCATGGGCCATGCGCTCACCCTCACCCGCCCCGTGCGCCTGCGCAAACATGGCGAACGCCGTTTCTCGGTGACCGGCACGCCGACCGATGCAGTAACCATGGGCCTGCGCAAGGTGATCGAGGCGCAGCCCGACGTGATCCTGTCCGGCGTCAATCGCGGCGCGAACCTGGCCGACGACATTACCTATTCGGGCACGGTCTCGGCGGCGATCGAGGGTGCGTTGGCGGGGGTGCGCTCGATCGCGATGAGCCAGGTCTATACCAAGGAAACCCGCAACAGCCACTCCGCCTTCGCCGCTGCGACCGAATGGGGCGCCAAGGTACTGGGCCCGCTGCTCGACACGCCGCTGCCCAAGCGCACGCTGGTCAATGTGAACTTCCCCCCGATCGCGCCCGATGCGGTCAAGGGTATCCGCGCGGTGCGGCAGGGGTTCCACGACTATTCGCGCGGCACGGTCGTCGAAGGCCGCGACCCGCGCGGCTTCCAGTATTACTGGTTCGGGCTCGAGGCGATCGAACATACGCTCGACCATGGCACCGATCTCGAAGCGGTCGACGATGGCTATATCGCAGTGACCCCGCTCCAGCTCGACCTGACCCACCATTCGTCGCTGGGCGCGCTGGCAGCCCGGTACGAGAGCTGAGTGCACGCTATGCTATTGACCCTGCGGATTTCCGCGCGCACCTAGGCCGGGCATGAGGAGCGACAAACAGGTCGACCGGATCGCCGCAAGCACGCGGGTGCGGACTTATCGGGGGCCCCGTTTCCAGCCCCTTCGCCGTGCAGTGAAACTGCCCGTATGGGGCGATCTCGGCATTCGGCTGGGCGCGGCGCTATTCCTCATCTTCATCGTGATCATGGTCCATTGGTGGGACCGCGAAGGGCTGGTCGACAATCTCGACGGCGAGGTCAGCTTCCTCGACGTGGTCTATTTCACCATGATCTCGATCACCACCACGGGGTTCGGCGACATCGCCCCGATTTCGGATCGCGCACGGCTGGTCGAAGCAGTGATCGTGACACCGATCCGGTTTGCGGTGTTCTTCATTTTCGTCGGCACGGCCTATAACTTCATCATCAAGCGCAGCTGGGAGAAATGGCGGATGGCCCGCATCCAGGAACAGCTATCGGATCACATCGTGGTCCTCGGCTACGGCATCTCCGGCTCGGAAGCGGTCGGCGAGCTGATCGAACGCGGCACCGACCCGAGCTGCATCGTCGTGATCGACCCCAGCGAGGACCGGTTGCACGAGGCCGAAGCGCTCGGCTGCAACATCATGGCCGCGGACGCCACCCGCGACCAGACGCTGAAGGCGGTTCGCATCGCCAAGGCACAGAACGTGCTGGTGTCCGCAGGACGCGACGATACCACGATCCTGATCACGCTGACCGTGCGCGCGCTCGCGCCGCATGTTCCGATCAGCGCGGTGGTCCGCGCCGACGACAACGAATCGCTCGCGCGGCAGGCGGGCGCGAACAACGTCATCAACCCGGTCCGCTTTACCGGGCTGCTGCTTGCCGGCAGTGCCAAGGGCGAGCATATTGCCGACTACCTCGCCGATCTTGCCAGTGTGTCGGGGCGTGTCCAGCTGGTCGAGCGCGAGGTCACTGCGACCGAGTGCGGCAAGGCGATCGGCGAGCTGAACACGGGCGGGCGCGGCCTGCGCGTCTATCGCGACGGCAAGGCGCTGGGGTTCTGGGAAGCCGAATGCCAGAAACTGCAGACCGGCGACATCGTGGTAGAAATCGTGCCGACCACCAATGGCGAAACCAAGGGCGATGGCCACGACCGGGACGACCAGAGCGACGACTGAACCCTAGCGGAAGAGCAGGAACACCCCGCCCATCGCTGCCATCCCGACGATGAAATGGCCCGCGTCGATCAGGAAGTGGCGCAGCGTCTTGCGCAAGTAGAGGTAATTGATCCCCAGCGCCGGGGCCATGACCGTGGCGCCGAAGCCGATCGCCATCATCATCACGGCCCGGTCGCTTGCGCCGCTGCGCGCGATCCCGTGCCACAGCGTCAATGCTATCACCAGTTCGGCAAGGAAGGTCAGCCCGAAGATCAGCGGGAGATTGCCGCTGCGGATCTTTTCGTCGCTGAGGCCGGCAGCCTTTTGCCAGGCCTTGGCGAACAGCACCCCGTACCAGAGCGCGCCGACCGCGAAGAATGCGAGCGTCCCAAGCAGAACCGCCAACCAGTTGATTTCGCCCATGTCCCGTACCCCTCGCGCCTTTCGATGCGCAGGAAGCTAGCGTAAATCGCCTTACGCGTGTAGGGGCGCGCGCAATCATGAACACGACCACCACCGCAATCCCCGACCAGAAGAAGGTCGGCATGGTATCCCTCGGCTGTCCCAAGGCACTGGTCGACAGCGAGCGCATCCTCACGCGGTTGCGCGCCGACGGCTATGCGATGAGCGCCGATTATGCCGGGGCCGACGTGGTGCTGGTCAACACCTGCGGCTTCCTCGATTCCGCCAAGGAAGAGAGCCTGCAGGCGATCGGCGAGGCGATCGCGGAGAACGGCCGCGTCATCGTGACCGGCTGCATGGGCGAAGAAGCCGACGCGATCCGCGCCGCGCATCCGCAGGTGCTGGCAGTGACCGGCGCGCATCAGTACGAACAGGTGGTCGATGCAGTGCATACGCACGCCCCGCCCAGCCAGGGGCCCTATGTCGACCTGATCCCCCAGCCCGACATCAAGCTGACCCCGCGCCACTACAGCTACCTGAAGATTTCGGAGGGCTGCAACCATTCCTGCGCCTTCTGCATCATTCCCGACCTGCGCGGAAAGCTCGCCAGCCGCCGGATCGACGCGGTGCTGCGCGAAGCCGAGAAGCTGGTTGCGGCGGGGACGAAGGAACTGCTGGTCATCAGCCAGGACACCAGCGCCTACGGTGTCGATACGCGCCACGAGGAACGGCTGTGGAAGGGCCAGCCCGTCCGCGCGCATATGACCGACCTCGCCCGCGAACTGGGCCAGCTCGACATCGGCGGCGGCATCCCGCCGTGGGTGCGGCTGCACTATGTCTATCCCTATCCGCATGTCGATGCGGTGATACCGCTGATGGCCGAAGGGCTGCTGACGCCCTATCTCGACATTCCCTTCCAGCACGCGAGCCCCAAGGTGCTGCGCGCGATGCGGCGCCCCGCAAACGAAGCCAAGGTGCTCGAACGGCTGAAGGGCTGGCGCGAGATCTGTCCCGAGATCGCGATCCGCTCCAGCTTCGTGGTCGGCTTCCCCGGCGAGACCGAGGACGATTTCAAATATCTGCTCGACTGGCTCGAAGAGGCGCAGCTCGACCGGGTTGGCGCGTTCCGCTTCGAACCGGTCGAAGGCGCGCGGGCCAACACCCTGCCCGACCCGGTGCCCGAGGCTGTCAAGGAAGAGCGTTACGCAAGGGTAATGGAAGTTACCGAGCGGATCAGCGCTGCCAAGCTGGCCGCCAAGGTCGGGACGCGCATTCCCGTGATTATCGACGAAGTCGGCGAACCCGACGAGGATGGCGATATCGGGGCAACCGGCCGCAGCCAGGCGGACGCCCCCGAGATCGATGGCGCGGTCTATTTGCGCAACGTCCCGCAGAGCCTCGCGGCTGGCGATATTGCAACTGTCTCAATTGAGGACAGTGACGCGCACGACCTGTTCGGCGCGGTAGCCTGATAACGCGGCGGCGCCGCTAGACGCGCGTGCTTCTGCGCGGCGGCAAGCGCGGAAACCTTTCGGATTAAACGATAAGTTCGGCGCGCTCGGGCCGACGGCGGCTTATTGCCCCGCCAAGCGTTAACGGCGCTCGTTCGAGTTTCATTTACTTTCGCAACCGGCTGGCAAGCTGGCTTGCCGTGGTTTCGCGGCTGCGGCATCAAATCTTTCTTAAACCTAAGAGCGGCATAAGGGCGCTCAATGGGTAAAACACGCATCTCAAGACTGGCAGCGCCAGTGCTCGTCCGCGGACGATCGCTTTTCAGCGGTCGCCTGTTCGAGCGCTTGCGTCACGTCCTGTGGGCGGCGCTGATCAGTCTGGCGCTCTACGCTGTGTTTCTGCTCCAACCAATCGACCAGTTTTTATGGCTTTTCCAATCTCGCGTAGCGGACCGGAACCCAACTGGCGACGTTGTCTTCGTTTCTTCGAATGAAGCCCTGAACGATACCGACAACCCGCAGACGCGTTTTCGGGTCGCAGCAGCTTTGGACGAACTCGATCGCCAGGGCGTGGGGAAAGTCTTTCTCGACATTCCATTCTCCACTTCAGAAAACGCGGCCGCCGACGCTCGCTTGGCTCGAGCGATTGCAGATTTGGGTCCTCGGATATCCCTCGTCGATCGGATACTAGAGGGCCCGACCGGCGAGAGAATTCGTCGTACTACTTCACCGACAATCGCTGGCCCCGCGACCCGAGTAGTCTCTGACCAAACCGATCGCGACTGGTACGGTTTCGCATGGCGACTGCATTATGCGTATCAAAACGACGGGCGGGTAACGCGATCCCTTGGGGCCGCTATCGCAGGGGTGGAAGGCAACCCGAATGAAACATTCTCGGTGGACTACGGGTTCGCCGTCGATCGCATCCCCACGCTTCAACTCGATGAGCTGTCGGGTAACGCTAGAAGCCTATCAGAGCTCGCCGCAGAAGTTACTGGAAAAACTGTCGTAATCGGACACTCAGGCTTGGTGGCTGGTAGCCAGCAACCAATGCCCCGCAAGATGGATGCGGCCGTCAGTTACGTTGACATATACGCGGGCGAATCGCTTAAGGCAGGACATACCGGAAGCTTGAGAGGGCCTATCGTACTCTCTTTCTTCGCGGCACTTCTATTGATTTCAATAGTCTTTAGCCGAGCTCGGAGACAGCGCTGGGTCGCCTATTCCGCGACCGTGCTCGTTGCCCCGGCGCTTTTGTACGCGGCAGCGAAGATCGGCATTCGTCTCGAGCTTTCGTACGCGCTGACTTTTCTGGCGATCTATGCAGCTTTGCGCTCGAGAATGCGATGGAAACGTCGGGTCGAAATGGTCAATCAGGAAACCGGGCTGGCGAAGCTGCGCGCTTTGGAAGCCCGGCTCATTCGTGACTCGGTGACCAATGGCCACATCGTCATCGCCAAGATTCAGAACTACGAGCGCGTGCTTAAGACACTGAGGGCCGATGACAAGGGCAGCTACGTGCTCAAACTCGTCGATCGGCTGCGCGCTGCCGATAGCAATTTGGTCGTTTACAGCGACGGCCACCATCTCGGCTGGCATGTCGCAAACGATGACACCGATGCAGTGGTCGAGCACCTCGAAGGGCTTCGCGCCATATTTGCCGCCCCGATCCAGGTAGGTGGATTTTCCGTCGATGTCGGCATCACATTCGGCATCGCCGGTGTCGAAGGCGACCCTTCTGCCCGATTGGCGGCTGCGGTTGCTGCAGCAGAGGAAACCTCCGAAGCGCACAATCCGATTGCGATTGCCGAAACCGGTTCGCAAACCGACCTGCTGTGGGACATTTCGCTGCGGGCGCGCATCGACGATGCGATGGAAGCAGGCGAGATTTACTGCGTCTATCAGCCCAAGATCGACCTTCAGTCAAACGCAGTCGTCGGGGTGGAGGCACTGGTCCGCTGGCACGATCCGGCACGCGGCTTTATCTCGCCAATGCATTTCATTCAGCAGTGCGAAAAAGCCGGACGGATGGAACATCTCACGCGCTACGTGCTGCAGAGCGCATGTTCCGCCGGACAACTCCTGCATTTCCGCGGGCATATGATTTCCATGTCGGTCAATATTTCGGCCACCCTGCTCAGCGACATGCGAGTGGTCGGCCTCGTGCGAAATGTGCTGCAGGCCACCCGTTTCGATCCCTGTTTCCTGACATTGGAAATTACCGAGACCGCGCGTATTTCGGACCATGAAGTAGCTGCGACCATTCTCAACGAATTGCGCTCTATCGGCGTGCGGATCTCGATGGATGACTTTGGCGTTGGAGCCGCGAATTACGAAGCCTTTTACGAGTTGCCGTTCGACGAGATCAAGATCGACCGCATGTTCGTCGCGAATATTGCGAAGGATCCCAAGGCCCGCGCTATCGTGGCCAGTATCGCTGCCATGGGGCGCGGAGCCCGAATCACTGTCGTCGCCGAAGGGCTCGAGAACCCGCAGGATATCCCAATGCTACAGGAAGCCGGTTGCCAACAGGTTCAGGGGTTCGCGTTCTCGCGCCCCCTCTCATTATCCAATTTGCTTGAATATCAGGAGCTTGCCCCCGAGCAAACGTTATCAAACATAGTTTAGACTTTACAAACATACATGGTTAATGGCACTTAACTCTTGAGCAATCAGGAGTTGTGATCATGTGGAATATCTGGGAATGGCTGTTCGACGGTTGATCGAACACGACTAGAATTACGAAGGGCCCCTTTCCGGGGCCCTTTTTCGTGGTCGCGCCGCAGCGGCTTGCTCGTGGAAACGAAGCTCCCGGCAGCTCGTTGATTGATAATGCTGCCAATCCGCCCCTGTGCTTCGCTGTTCTGCCCTGGTGGAAACACTCGTACGATCTTTACTCTGAAGAATAGGAATGCAGCCGACTGGCATGCCGGCTCCTGCGCTGATAACCGCTGCAGCCATGGATATCGCTGCATGATCCTCCGGTCCTTCGCATGAACCTGCCTGCAGATCGCTTGCTGCTGTTCGGCGCCACCGGGGACCTCGCCCAGCGCATGCTGCTCCCCTCGCTCTGTGCGCTCGACGCTGACGGCTTGCTCGACAACGATCTAAAGATCGTCGCCACGGCACGTTCCGAAATGTCGACGCGCGACTATCGCGACTTTGCGCGCGCCGCGCTGGAGAAATACCTTCCCGATCACCGCCGGGGCGGGGTTGCCGAATTCCTCAACCGGCTTAGCTATGTCCCCGTCGATGCCACCACGCGCGAGGGATACGATGCCCTTGCGACCGAAGTCGGCGCATATGACAAGGGACTGGCCATCTTCCTTTCGACCGCGCCCAGCCTGTTCGAACCCACGATCGAGGGTCTCGTCCACGCCGGCCTGGCGCAGGGCAATGTTCGCATCGGGCTCGAAAAACCGTTGGGAACCGACCTCGCCTCGAGCGAGGAGATCAACGACGCCGTCGCCAAGGCGTTCAGCGAAGACCGCATTTTCCGTATCGACCATTACCTCGGCAAGGAAACGGTCCAGAACCTGCTCGCCCTGCGCTTTGCCAATATGCTGTTCGAGCCGGTCTGGAATGCGACCTATATCGACCATGTGCAGATCACCGTTGCCGAGACGGTCGGCCTGGAATCGCGGGTGGCCTATTACGACGACAGCGGCGCGCTGCGTGACATGGTGCAGAACCACATGCTGCAACTGCTGGCGCTTGTCGCGATGGAACCGCCGACCAGCTTCGATGCAACGGCGGTCCGCGACGAGAAGGTAAAGGTGCTGCGCGCGCTGCGCCCGATCGCGCGGGAGGAGACCGTTACCGGGCAATACCGCGCCGGTGCCGTCGAAGGCACCGCCGTGCCCGGCTACGACCAGGAACTGGGCAAGGACAGCGATACCGAGACCTTTGTGGCCTTGAAGGCGCATGTCGACAACTGGCGCTGGAAGGGCGTTCCCTTCTACCTGCGGACGGGCAAACGGCTGCCCGAGCGCGTGACCGAAATCGTCGTCCAGTTCCGCTGCGTTCCGCATTCCATATTCGAAGGACGCGGCGCCAGCACCAAGCCCAATCGGCTGGTGATCGGGATCCAGCCCGAAGAGAATGTCCAGCTGTCGATGATGGCCAAGGTCCCCGGGCTGGACCGCGACGGGATCCGGCTGCGGCAGATCCCGCTCGACATCGCCATGCCGGACGCGTTTTCGGGTACGGTCCGCAGGATCGCCTACGAACGGTTGCTGCTCGACCTGATTGAGGGCGACCAGACGCTGTTCGTGCGCCGCGACGAGGTCGAGGCGCAATGGGAATGGATCGACGCCATCCGCACCCTGTGGGAGCGCGAGGACATCAAGCCGAAAGCCTATGGTGCGGGCAGCTGGGGGCCCAGCGCCGCCATCGCCCTTGCCGAACGCGACGGAGTAAGCTGGCATGACGAATAAGCCGCTCAACGACACGATCCACCGCGTGACCCAGCGCGTCATTGCAAATTCGCGCGACAGCCGCGCCGCCTATCTCGACCTGATGGACCGCGAGAGCGAGCGGCAGGTGGATCGGACGTCGCTGTCCTGCTCCAACCTCGCCCACGCATTTGCCGGGGCCGAGGAAGACCAGACGGCCATCATGGCAGCCAAGGGCCCGAACCTGGGTATTGTCACCGCCTACAACGACATGCTGTCGGCGCATCAGCCCTATCACCGCTATCCCGAACGCATGAAGATCTGGGCGCGCGAAGTCGGCGCCACGGCGCAGGTCGCCGGCGGCACGCCGGCCATGTGCGACGGCGTGACGCAGGGCGAAGCCGGCATGGAATTGTCGCTGTTCAGCCGCGACACGATTGCCCTGTCGACCACTGTAGCGCTCAGCCATGCGATGTACGATGGGGTCGCGCTGCTCGGCATATGCGACAAGATCGTCCCCGGCCTGCTGATGGGCGCGCTGCGCTTTGGCCACCTGCCGGCCATTTTCGTACCCTCGGGCCCGATGGGGACGGGTATCTCGAACAAGGAAAAGCAGCGCGTGCGCCAGCTTTATGCCGAGGGCAAGGCAACACGTGAGGAATTGCTTGCCAGCGAAATGGGCAGCTACCATTCGCCCGGCACATGCACTTTCTACGGCACTGCCAATTCCAACCAGATGATGATGGAGATGATGGGTCTCCATGTCCCCGGAGCGGCGTTCGTCCAGCCGGGGGCGAAATTGCGGCAGCAACTCAGCCGCGCCGCCACGCATCGGCTGGCCGCCATCGGCCAGGCGGGCGATGATTTTCGTCCGCTGAGCCGCGTGGTCGACGAAAGGGCGATCGTGAATGCGGCAGTCGGCTTGCTGGCCACGGGCGGGTCAACCAATCACGCGATCCACATCCCGGCCATGGCGCGGGCGGCGGGCATTCGTTTCGACTGGACCGACCTGTCGGAACTGTCGTCTGCAGTCCCGCTGGTTGCGCGCGTCTATCCCAATGGCGCGGGCGATGTGAATCACTTCCACGAAGCCGGGGGGATGGGTTTCGTCGTCGGCACGCTGCTCGAGGAAGGACTGGCGCATGCCGATATCCTCACCGTGTGGGATGGCGGGTTCGAAAGCTACAGCCGCGAACCGGGCGTCGATAGCGACGGCGACACACTGGTCTGGCGCGATCCCGGGCCGTCCGGCGACAACGACATGCTTCGCCCGGCATCGGCACCGTTCCAGGCGGACGGCGGGATGCGACTGGTCGAAGGCACGCTGGGCCGCGCCTGTTTCAAATCCTCGGCCGTCGAACGCGAACGGTGGACCATCGAGGCGCCGTGCCGCGTGTTCGACACCCAGCGCGCCGTCAATGAGGCCTTCACGAGAGGTGAACTCGATCGCGACGTGATCGTCGTGGTCCGCTTCCAGGGGCCGCGCGCCAATGGCATGCCCGAGCTGCACAAGCTGACCCCCGCGCTCGGCGTGTTGCAGGATCGCGGCTACCGCGTCGCCCTGGTCACCGATGGCCGCATGTCGGGAGCCTCGGGCAAGGTGCCGGCGGCCATCCATTGCACTCCCGAAGCGCTTGGCGGCGGGCCGCTCGCCAAATTGCGGGACGAAGATGTCATCCGCATCTGCGCCGCTACCGGCGAGCTGTCGACCACCGCCGATCTCTCCAGCCGCGAGCCTGCCGAGGCCCCGCCGCCCGAGACCGGCATGGGCCGCGAATTGTTCGCCATGTTCCGTGCCGGCGCCGACGGCGCCGAACAGGGCGCTTCGGCCATGCTGGCGATGGCGGGCCTGTGAGCACCGACCTCGTCACTGTCGATATCGGCGGAACGCATGCGCGCTTCGCTATCGCCACGATCGGGGAAGATGGCGCGATCACGCTGGGCGAGCCCGAGACGCTGCACACCGATGACCATGCCAGCTTCCAGACCGCGTGGGAGGACTTTCGCAAGCGGATGGGCGGGACGCTGCCGCCGCGCATCGCCATGGCGATTGCCGGCCCGGTCGGTGATGATGTCATTCGGTTCACCAACAATCCATGGATCATCCGCCCGGCGCTGGTCCGCCAGAAACTGGGCGTGGACGATTACTGCATCGTCAACGATTTCGAAGCGGTGGCCCATGCAGTCGCGCGCGCGCCCGAGGACCAGTTCCTTCACCTCGCGGGCCCCGACCAGCCATTGACGGACGACGGCACGATCAGCGTCATGGGCCCGGGTACCGGGCTCGGCGTCGCGCATCTCTGGCGGTCAGCGGGGGAATACCGCGTCCAGGCGACCGAGGGCGGCCATATCGATTTCGCCCCGCTCGATACTATCGAGGACGCGATCCTCGCGCGGCTGCGCAAACGCCACCGGCGGGTGTCGGTCGAACGCGTCGTTTCTGGTCCGGCCATTGTCGACATCTACGAAACGCTTGCGGCGATGGAAAATCGCAAGACGCGCGAAGAGGATGACATTGCGATCTGGACCCGCGCCCTGGAGGATGGCGAAGGCCTGGCCGCAGCGGCGCTCGACCGGTTCTGCCTGTCGCTGGGTAGCGTGGCCGGCGATATCGCGCTGGCACAGGGCGGTTTCGGGGGCGTCGTGATCGCCGGCGGTCTTGGGTATCGCCTGCGCGACCATCTGCCCAAATCCGGCTTCGCCCAGCGGTTTCGCGCCAAGGGCCGGTTCGGAGAACTCATGGCGACCATTCCCGTAAAATTGATCACCCACCCCCAGCCGGGCCTGTTTGGCGCGGCAGCTGCCTTTGCCAGGAACCTGCGATGACCATTGCCGATATCATGCAGACTGCACCGGTCATTCCGGTGATCGTCGTCGACGAAATCGAGCAGGCGCAACCGCTTGCGCGCGCGCTTGTCGCGGGCGGGCTGCGCGTGCTCGAAGTCACGCTGCGCACCCCGGCAGCGCTCGACGCTATCAGCGCCATGCGCGAAGTCGACGGCGCGATCGTCGGCGCCGGTACGGTGACCAACCAGCAGGAGCTGGCCGACGCGATCGCGGCAGGGAGCGAATTCATCGTATCGCCCGGACTGACCGAACCGCTGGGCAAGGCCGCGATTCGCGAAGACATTCCCTTCCTGCCCGGCGTAGCGACTGCGGGCGACGTCATGCGCGGGCTCGATCTCGGCCTGACCCACTTCAAGTTCTTTCCCGCGATGGCCGCTGGCGGCCTGCCCGCGCTCAAGGCGCTGGCAGCTCCCTTCGGCCAGTGCCGCTTCTGCCCGACCGGAGGGATCACACTCGCCAATGCGCCCGAATGGCTGGCGTTCGATCCGGTGCTGTGTGTCGGGGGCAGCTGGGTCGCCCCGCGGGGGCCGGTGGACGAAACGAATGTATCCCACCTCGCCCGCGAAGCTGCCGACCTCTCGCGTTAAGGGTTCGGTGCCGAGTGTGCGAAAACGGCACGCGGCGGCAGGCATAGGTGGAAAATTCACCTCTTTATGCGCATAAGGTGCGCATGGATGTCATTCTGAAATGGATCGGCGGTGGCACAGTCGCGGCTGCGCTGGTGCTCTCCGGCATCGCTATCGGCGGCAGCGCGACCGCGGAGAGCGAGGTCGTGACGACCGAACGGGCTGCGCCGCAGCCTGTCGCCAAGCCGCTTGCCCCGCATGGCGCGATTGCAGCCAAGGCGGTCGCCGATGCGAAACGCCTCTACACCGTGCGCCGGGTGCTGCCGATCGACGGTCCGATCCGCTATGGCGAGTGGCACTGGGACGACGAAGGCGTGCCCGAAGGCCCGCTGCTGGTAACGGTCGACCTGCAGGCGCGGGTCATTTCGATCTTCCGTGGCGGCTACGAAATCGGTGCCGCCGCCGTGCTGCTGGGTACCGATGAGCATCCCACGCCCACCGGTGTCTTCCCGATCCTGTGGAAGCAGCGCCACAACGTGTCGGAGAAATACGGCAACGCACCGATGCCGTGGAGCATGTTCCTGACGAGCGACGGCGTGGCTATCCACGGCGGCAGCGAAGTCGAAAACGGATACGCCAGCCACGGATGCATCGGCGTGCCCGATCCCATCGCCGAGCGGCTTTTCGCGATTGCGAAAGAGGGTGACAAGATCGTGATCACCGACGGCGCACGGCTGGGCCTGGGCGACGCCATCATCTGATCGCGCTACCCGCCGCGACGCGGCGGCTCGGGGGTACAGACGTACCGGTCCGAGCGTCGTTCGATCAGCACGCCGCCGATGTTGCCGCGCGTACCCATCGTTTTGAGGAACGCCTGCGCCTCCCCCGTGGAAACCGTCCCGCCCACGGTCCGCACTGCCCTTGCGATCAGCCTCGCAGCAAGATCGGGCTGTGACGGGACTCGAATTTCCACCTTCTGCCCGCTTTCGACAGCCGCGGCATTCCAGAGTTCTTCGGCCAGTGACTCCAGGGTTTGCTCCGCTTCGGACAGGTGCGCGGCACTGCGGGCAAATGCCTTGCGGTCGATCCAGTCCACTCCGGCGATCTGTTGCCGAATCCGCACCCGGTCGTATCGGTCATCGCGATTGCTCGGGTCCTGAACCACGGGCAGGCTTAGACAGCCCACGACGGTTTGCAGCTCACCCTTCGTGAAGCCCAGCAGTGGGCGCAAGACGGGGACGGGACAGCCCTCGATTTCCGCTCGCGCGCGAATGCCCGCGAGACCGGCCAGCCCGCTCCCCCGGTTGAGCCGCATTAGCAGCGTTTCGACCTGGTCGTCCGCATGATGCGCGGTCGCGATGGCAGCAAAGCCGCGTTGGCCCGCCCAGCGGCCCAGCGCTGCGTAACGCGCCGCGCGCGCGCGGTCCTGGCGATTGCCTTCTGCCACGGTGATTCGCAGCGTCGTGCACGGGATCGACCGCTCTGCGCATACGCGCTCGACCAGCGCGCACTCCTCGGCAGCCTCTTTCCGCAGGCCGTGATCCACGGTCGCGACCTCGACCGCCCCATCGAAGCTCGCGGCTGCAAGACCCAGCAAGGCCATGCTGTCTGGACCACCGGACACCGCCAGGCCCAGTTTGCCTTCTGGGCGAATGGCGGCAAGATCGGCCCTGAAGCGTGCTAGCAGCGGCGGGTCGATCGCCGGGTCAATCGCAGGTCACCTTGGCGCGATTGGCTTCATACTGACCCTGCAGCCGTCCGGCGGCCAGTGCAGGATAGGTTTCGGAAAATTCGGCCAGCGCGATGCAGGCGCGGCGGGTGTCGTCGAGCGCGATCATCGCCTCGGCCAGATACAGCAGGCTGTCACCGGCGCGGGCGCCCGTCTTGTCTTCCTGGTAGTTCTTGAGGAACCAGGGCGCGGCTTCCTTGGCCTTGCCGTCGTCCAGATAGGCGCGCCCGAGCAGGTTGCGGCCATAGGTCGTGCGCCAGTGATCCGGGTGCTGTTCGACGAACATGGTCAGCTGCTGCTGCGCTTCGGGGAAAAAGCCGGCATCCCACAGACGGAAACCGTAGGAATATTCGTCGTCTGCCGGATCCTCGGTCTGCGGCTTGGCAATCGCCTGCACTGCGGCCAGCCGTTCCGCGCTGGGGCCCGACGCCTGTGTCGCCGCGACCGTTCGCGCGGCGCCAGCGCTGCCCGTCGTCGCGGCCATGCCACCGGCCGGTGCGCTTGCAGTGGTACGGGTACCCGAGGCTTCCAGAGCGTCGATGCGTTCGGTCAACTGACGCAGCGCATTGGAGTTTTCCTCGTTCTGCGCGGTCTGCCGCTGGAGCTGCGCTTCGAGCGCGTCGAGCCGGGCGAGGATATCGGTCACTGCAGTGGTCGATGCCCCGGTGGTGCTTGGGCGGGTCGCCGGCTGGGCGCTGATTTCGGGTTCGAAGAAACGGCCGTCGCCGCCCGGGAATACCGTGCGCTGCAGGGCGCGCACTTCGGCTTCCAGCCGGCGCAGGCGCGCTTCGTCGTTGCCGTCCTGCGGCAAGGCGGGTGCGGCCGTGGCAAGCAGGGCGAAACCGGCGCCGAAGAACGACAGGTTACGGGCGAGCGATGCGAAAGTCATCGAGGGCTCCTGGTGGAAAATCGGTAGCGGAAGAAAACTGCCCTAGCGCCGCGTCGCTGTCGAGGGCGCGAGGCGCGCTTATCCCCTTAACAAAGCAGGGTTCGTTAACCCTCGCCAGCCGCGGCTGCGGCGGGCTGCGCGGGTGCAGCACCGTCTTGGCCACGTGCCAGCAGCGCTTCGGCGGTGATCGGTGCGTCCTTGATCACTTCGTCCTCTTCGGAAAGCTTGGGCACCGACCGGCCGCCGACCGTGATCGCCAGGGCATAGGGACGCCCCGTCCACACTTGCGGCCCTTCGGCATCGCTGGGCACCGTGAAGCTGTCGCCGGCATCCATCTGCGCTTCGTAGAGGCGTTCGCCGTTGGCATCGTAGAACTTGACCCAGGTCCCGTCCATTTCGCTGGTGAAGACGACGGGGCCCGATGCAGCGGGCGCTGCCGCCTGGCGCGGCGCAGCATCATTCTCTTGTGCGGCCGATGCTGTGCGGTCTTCGGGAGCCTCGAGGGGTGCCGGGCCGAGGCCCGGAGCGAAATAGCTGCTGTAGAAGGCGTATATCCCGCCAATCAGCAGGATCCCCGCGAACAGCGCGAACCACGCCAGCCCCCGGCCCGGCACCCGTGCCGGATCGCCCGGCTCGAACTTGTCTGGCGAAGCGGTGCGTTCTTCGTCTTCGGCGAGTTCCATGCGCGCCTGATCGACGATCTCGCGTTCGTCGAGCCCGACGAGCCGCGCATAGGTGCGCGAAAAACCCACGGCGTAGGTGCGCGCGGGCAAGTCCGACAGCGCACCATTTTCGATGGTGAGGAGGTGGCGCTGCGGAATCCGGGTCTCCGCGGCAACCTGCGTCAAATCGAGCCCCCGCTCTTCGCGCGCAGCCTTGAGCCGTGCGCCGACACCGGTGTGCGTAACCACTTCCTCTTCAAGGTATTCTTCGTCGCTCATGCGATCCCCGATAATGCGAACCTGCGGTTTACCCGCATGTTGTCTTGACGCAGGCAAAGCGAAGCGCGGGCAGCCCTGTCAAGCACGCATCATAGCACAGATGCGCACGACCGACGAAAAGAGCCGCTTTCGCGGTGAAATCATTCAACCTCGATATCCCGTTCACCGGCCCATTGCTGCAAGGCGCCGCGCATATCCGGCGGCGGGGCGGCAAGCCAGCGGCTCATCTGCGCAGTAAGCTCGCCCAGATCGACCTTGCGCACCAGTTCCTTGATCGGACCGACCGCGGCCGGAGTGATCGAAAGCCGGCGATAGCCGATACCCAGCAGCGCCAGCGCTTCGAGCCGACGTCCGCCCATCTCGCCGCACACGCCAAGCTGGACATCGTGGCCGACGAAGGATCGCGACACCCGGGCAAGAAAGCGCAGGATCGCCGGACTCAGCCAGTCGTAACGCTCCGCCAGCTTGGGATTGGCGCGATCCGCCGCAAAGAGGAACTGGGTCAGGTCGTTGGTGCCCACCGACACGAAGGACAGCTTCGGCAGCAGCACGTCGAGCATATCGGCGAGCGCCGGCACCTCGAGCATGCAGCCATAGCGAATCGTTTCGGGGACCTGCCTGCGCCTGTCGCGCTGGAACGCGAGTTGGTCTTCGAACACTTTCTTGCCCGCATCGAATTCCCACGGTTCGCTGACCATCGGGAACATCACCGACAGTGACCGCCCCGCCGCAGCTTCAAGCAGCGCGCGCGCCTGAGCCTTGAGCAGGCCCTCGCGCTCGAGCGACAAGCGCAGCGCGCGCCAGCCCATCGCGGGGTTCTCGTCGCGTTCGGCCACCGCCGTGTCGAGATAGGGGACCGCCTTGTCGCCGCCGATATCGACAGTGCGGAAGATCACCGGCTTGTCTCCCGCCGCGTCGAGCACGTCGCGGTAGAGCCGCATCTGGCGGTCGCGCTGCGGCAGCGTGGAGGACACCAGGAACTGGAACTCGGTCCGGAACAGGCCGACCCCGTCGGCCCCGCTCATCGCGAGCGCGCTCATGTCGTCGCGCAGCCCCGCATTCATCATCACCGTGATCCGGGTTCCATCGCGCGTGAAGGGTTCGACATCGCGCAATTCGGCATAGGCGGCCTGCTTCTCGCGCGAGCGGGCGAAGCGCGTTTCGAACGCCTCGAGCACCTGCTGGTTGGGCCTGAGCGTGACCGTGCCGTGATCGGCATCGAGGATCACCTCGTCGCCTTCGGCCACGCGGGTGCGCAGTCCCGATACGCGGCCGAGCACGGGCACCCCCATCGCACGCGCCACGATCACGACATGCGCGGTGAGCGAACCTTCCTCCAGCACCACGCCCTTGAGCCGGCGCCGGTCATATTCGAGCAGTTCCGCAGGCCCCAGATTGCGTGCGAACAGCACCGTGTCGCGCCGCAGACCCTGCGTCGCCGCCGTGCCCAGCTGTCCCGAGACGATCCGCAGCAACCGGTTCGACAGATCCTCGAGATCGTGCATGCGATCGGCCAGCAGCGGATCGTCGATCTCGCGCATGCGCATCCGCGTACGCTGCTGTACCCGTTCGATCGCCGCCTCGGCTGTCAGCCCGCTGTCGATCGCCTCGTTGATGCGCCGGCTCCAGCCTTCGTCATAGGCGAACATCTTGTAGGTTTCGAGCACCTCGACATGTTCGCCGCCCTTGCCGAATTCGGGCTCGCGCGCCAGCGCATCGATCTGGTCGCGCATCTTGTCGAAGGCGCGGTACACACGCTGGCGTTCCGCCTCGACATCCTCTGCCACTACCTGGTCGATCTCGATCCGCGGCTGGTGAAAAACCGCCTGCCCCGCCGCGAGTCCTTTGACCAGCGGCAGTCCTTCGAGGATGTCGTTTTCGACATGCGAGATCTCGAGGTCGATCACGCTTTCGCCGTCGACCAGTTCCTTGTGTGCGATCAGTTCCGACAGCACCATTGCGGTGGTCTGCAGCGCTTCGATCTCGACATCTTCATAGCGCCGCGGATCGACATGCTGGACGCACAGGACACCGACCGCCCGTTCGCGGTAGACGATCGGGACACCCGCGAAGGAGTGGAACTGTTCCTCGCCCGTTTCGGGGCGGTAGGCGAAATCGGGATGCGCCTTGGCCTCGGCCAGATTGAGCGTCTCGATATTGTTCGCGATCGTGCCGGTGAGCCCCTCGCCCACGGCCAGCCGCGTCACATGCACTGCTTCGGGATTGAGGCCCTGCGTCGCATAAAGCTCCAGCGCACCTTCGCGCAGCAGGTAGATCGAGCAGACCTCGCTCGACAGGCTTTCGGCAATGATCTCGACCACCCGGTCGAGCTTGTACTGCGCATGCGTGCGCCCGGCCATCACCTCGTGCAGGCGGGTAAGTATCTGGCGGGCGGAGGCTGCAGCTGTCATGGCTGCAGCCTATAGCAAATTGATGGGAGGGCGGAAGCGGGATGCCAATCCCCGCTTCCCGAAAGATCCGATCAGCTCGACGCGATCTCTTCCTTGATCCGCAGCTTCTGCTTCTTGATCTGGCGGATCATCGCAATGTCAGGCGCAGGCCGGATTTCTTCTTCGTGCAGGCGAGCCTCGAGCCCGGCGTGCTTGGCTTTGAGCGCGTCGACATGAGATGAGTGCATCGAATTGTCTCCTAGACGGTTGTGCGACCTCTGGAGCGACTCGTGCGCTTGCGCGGCACGCGCCGCAGGGGAGTATCAAACCACAGGATTGCCGATTTACAAAACGCAGAGTTGGGGCCATGCGGCGAAACGGTCGCGAAGGGCGATCATCCGGGAAAGGTTCGCGTGAACGAACAGGAACTGCGCAAACGGCTGGCCCTGCTCCGCAGCGAGCACCGCGATCTCGACGTCGCGATTGCGGCGCTGATCCAGACCGGCGCGCAGAGCGGCTTCGTCGACCAGCTGCAAATGGCCCGCCTTAAAAAGCGCAAACTGGCTCTGAGGGACCGCATCGCGGCGATCGAGGACGTGCTGATCCCCGATATAATCGCCTGATCACAACGACTTCGCCGCAAGGCGTCCCATCGCAGGACTGCCATGGTAAACGCAGTGGCGAGCCCCCCGGCCGGGGCGTAGGGTGCATCCATGCCCACACGCGACATCAACTGCGAAATTATCGAAGAACTGTATTCGCAAGCGCTCGTGCTTGCCGATGACGCGCGCACCGTGTTCGATCTGCGGCGGACCGACACCGCGGTCCAGCCCGACGATCTGACGCGCGTCGCGCTGTCGATCGAGGGCCTGCGCACGACCACGCGGTTGATGCATGTGCTTGCCTGGCTGCTCAACCAGCGGGCCTATCGCTCCGGCGAACTGTCTGCAGGCCAGCTGGCCCGCAGCGGGCGGCTGCCCGACGAGCCCCCTGCCGATGCGGACAATCTCGCGCTGCTGGAGCCCGCCACGCGGGCGCTGATCGAAGAGGGCGAGACGCTGCATGCACGCGTTGCCCGACTCGACCGCGAATGGCGCGCAAACGCCGGGGAGCCACCGGTGGAAGAACTGCGCGGACGCATCACCGCGGCCTTCGCGCGCGGCTGATCAGGCCGCGGCCAACGCCTTGGCATAGCGCGCCAGCCGCGCGTCGCGTACATCCTTCGCCATTTCGGCAGCAAAGCACCGCGTGCCGCCGCGCATCGCCGGCGCCGCGTCATCGAGCGTGGCGAACAATCCGCAGCCGACCGCTGCAAGGATCGCCGCGCCAAGCGCCGTGGTCTCGACGAAATCGGGCCGTTCGACGGGCAGGTCGAGGATATTCGCCAGGTCCTGCGCCATCCAGTCGTTGACGCTCATGCCGCCATCGATGTTGAGCCGGCACCAGGGCGCCCCATCGGCCGCAAAGGCGCTTGCCAAGTCATGCGTCTGGTGCGCCATCGCCTCGAGCGCCGCGCGCGCGATCTGCGCCCGCCCGCTGGCAAAGCTGAGCCCCGAAATCACGCCGCGCGCATCGGGCTTCCAGTGCGGAGCGCCCAGCCCGGCCAGAGCGGGCACGATCACAACCTCGCCGCTATCCTCGATCGAACGGGCCAGCTCCTCTGTTTCCGCAGCGCTGCCGATCAGCCCGAGCTGGTCGCGCAGGTACTGGACCAAACTGCCCGCAACGAAACACGACCCCTCGATCGCATAGGTCCTTACGCCATCCTGCTGGTAGAGCACGGTACCCAGCAGGCGGTGGTCCGACCGCGGAATCGCCTGCCCCATATTGGTCAGTACGAAAGCGCCGGTGCCGTAGGTAGCCTTGGTTTCGCCGAAACCGAGGCAGCCTTGCCCGATCGTGGCCGCTTGCTGATCGCCCGCCAGGCCGCAGATGGGTATCGCCCTGCCGAGCCATTCGGGCTCGCTCGTCGCCAATGATCCGTGCGTATCGACGACCTCGGGCAGCGCTGCACGCGGCACGCCGAACAGTTCACACAGATCCTCGTCGAACTGCGCCCCGTCGAGCGCCAGCAACTGCGTCCGGCTGGCATTGCTCGCATCGCTCAGATGCGCGCCGCCCGACAGTTTGTAGACCAGCCAGCTTTCTACCGTGCCGAAGGCGAGCGCCCCGTTCTGCGCCGCGGCCTGGACGGTTTCGTCATGGTCGAGCATCCAGCGCATCTTGGTGCCCGAAAAATAGGGGTCGAGCAGCAGCCCGGTGCGCTGCTGCACGGCGGCTTCGTGGCCATAGTCTTTCATGTCGGCGCAGAACTGCGCGGTCCGGCGGTCCTGCCACACGATGGCGCGGGCCAGCGGCTCGCCCGTATGGCGGTCCCACGCGACGACCGTTTCGCGCTGGTTGGTGATTCCGATCGCTGCGATCGCACCGGCCGCCTCGCCAGTGACTTGCCGCGCGCAGGCAAGCGTCTTGGTCCATATCTCGGACGCATCGTGTTCGACCCATGCGGGGCGCGGATAATGCTGGGTCAGCTCCTCCTGGGCGACCGCTTCCATCGTCCCGTCGGGTGCGAAAATCATCGCGCGGGTGGAGGTGGTCCCCGCGTCGAGGACGAGAATGCGATCGGCCATGCTCTCTCCCTTGCGAATGGCGGGTGGTGACATGGCGCAAGCAAACCCCCATATGCAAGACCATGGCAGGACCTCCTCCCAAACCGTGGCCCACCGGGCAGGCGATGCAGCTCGAACCGCTGGTGCGCCGCGTGCTCGCCCCCAACCCCTCGCCCTACACCTACACGGGGACGCAGTCCTACATCGTCGGTATCGGCGATGGCTGCGCGGTGATCGATCCCGGCCCGGACGAGAAGGACCACCTGCTCGCGCTCGATGCTGCGATCGGCGAGGAACACGTCTGCGCGATCATGTGCACGCATACCCACCGCGACCATTCGCCCGCAGCGAAGACGCTCGCCGCGCGCACCGGCGCGCCGATCGTCGGCTGTGCCCCGCTGGTGCTCGACGACAGCGGACCGCGCGCCGATGCCTCGTTCGACCGCACATATGAACCCGACAGGGTCATGGAAGATGGCGAACAGATGACCGGCCCCGGCTGGACGCTGACCGCGGTCGCCACGCCCGGACACGTGTCGAACCACCTCTGCTTCGCGCTAGAGGAAAGCGGCGCGCTGTTCACCGGCGACCATATCATGGGCTGGTCGACCAGCGTCGTGATCCCGCCCGATGGCGACATGGGCGATTACATGAAGAGCCTCGAGCGGCTTTATGCGCGCGAGGACCGGGTGTTCTACCCTGCGCATGGCGAGGCAGTCGACAAGCCGCGCCAGCTCGTGCGCGGGATGATCGGGCACCGCCGCCAGCGCGAGAACCAGATCGTCCGCTTGCTGGGTGAAGGCCCGCACGAAGCCCCCGATTTCGTCGGCAAGATGTACAAGGGCCTCGACCCCAAGCTGCACAAGGCCGCCGAGATGTCGGTGACCGCGCATCTGATCGATCTGGAACAGCGCGGCCTCGTCGCCCGTTCGGGCAAGACATGGCAGACGATCTGAAACGAAGCGAGCGCACGGTCGCACCTGAAGTCCAGCAGGACCGCCCGCTCGCGCGCGTCCAGGCGGTGCCGTGGCTGATCGTCATCGTTCTGCTCGCGGCAGTCGCGTGGCTCGGCTGGCGCGCGTTTTTCTACCAAGAGGAAGGCGACCCGGTGGGAAGCGCCCTGCTGGCGTTCGAGAAGCAGAATTCGCTGACCGTCTTTTCCAGCCGCTTCGAGGTTGTTGCCGAAAGCGTCGACCGGCGCGGCGTGCTCAACATCGACCTGCTTGAAAGCCGGCAGGCGGCGATCATTCCCGCCACGGTCGAATACCGCCTCGACCTGTCGAACATGGACCGCGACCGGTTCGCATGGGATGCGGAAAGCGAGACCCTTTCGGTGGTGCTGCCGGCGCTGCGCATCTCGCGGCCCAATCTCGACGAAGCGGCGCAGACAACCTTCACCGAAGGCACCTATGTCACTCGCGATGCCAGCACCGACCTCGCGCGCAACAATTCGCAGCAGGCGGAGCGTAAGGCCACCGCCTTCGCCAAGAACCCCGAAGTCCTCGCGCTGGCACGGCAGGCGGCAAAGGATGCGGTACGGCAGAACCTCGCCATTCCGTTACAGATTGCCGGCTATGGCGATGTGACGGTCGCAGTGCGGTTCGACGGGGAAGCCCCTCCCGGAAATTGACGCTCCCCGAACCGCCGGGTAACCTCCTCCAAAAATAGCCAGGTCGCGTTTTTGGAGGAGATACGGGATCATGGCGACCATTCATCCGCCGCAGGTTGCAGCGCCGCGCGAACAGACGCGGTTTTTCTTTGTCATGGCTTTGGTCATGGCGCTGGTGATCGTGGGCGGCTTCACCCTCCAGCTGGCGATGGGCCGGTCCAGCTTTGCAGTCCCTGCCGCCTATCACCTGCATGCCGCGGTCTTCATGGGCTGGATCGGGATCTACCTGACACAGCACGTCACCGCACTGCGCGGGCAATGGGGATTGCATGCCGGTTTCGGCCGGATCGCCTATCTCTGGATCCCGCTGATGCTGGTCTTCGGCAGCGTGCTGATGGTGGTGGTCGCGCGGCGCACCGGCGGGCCCTTCTTCTTCCACGTGAGCGAGTTCCTGTGGAGCAATATGATGCTGCTGTGGTGCTTCGGCGGCCTTGCCTTCTGGGCGCTGCGCCGGCGGCGCTACACCGGCTGGCACAGGCGCTTGATGCTGTGCGCCATGGCGATCCTGACTGGACCCGGTCTCGGCCGGATCCTGCCCCTGCCGCTGATGATCCCGCATGCATGGACGATCACCACGCTGGCTACGATGGTGTTTCCCGTAATCGGCATGATCGCCGACAAGCGCGCGACGGGACGCGTGCACCCCGCCTATCTGTGGGGCCTCGGCATCTACGCCGCCGTGTTCGTCCTGTCGCTGGTGCTGGCCCATTCGGAGACGGGGATGGCGATTACCCGCAGCGTGATCGCGGACACGCCGGGCGAACTGCGTCCGATGGAGGCGTTTCTGCCACCCGGCTTCACAATGTAGGAACGCCCTCGCCTTCCGGGCCGTTCGGTCTATAAGCGCCCCAAACGTAGCAGACGGGACCCCACATGACCGCACAGACCGACCTGCCGACCGGCCAGGACCTGCTCGCCGAGATCAATCGCCTCCGCAAGGAGAAGAACGCGATCATTCTCGCGCATTACTACCAGACCGCCGATATCCAGGACCTTGCCGATTTCGTCGGCGACAGCCTGGAATTGAGCAAGAAGGCCGCCGAAACCGATGCCGATGTGATCGCCTTTTGCGGCGTGAAGTTCATGGCCGACACGGCGAAGATCCTCAGCCCCGAAAAGATCGTGGTGCTGCCCGACATGGACGCGGGCTGCAGCCTCGAGGACAGCTGTCCGCCGGAAAAGTTCAAGGCTTTTCGCGAAGCGCATCCCGACCATATCGCGCTGACCTACATCAATTGCTCGACCGAAGTGAAAGCGCTCAGCGACGTGATCGTCACCAGCTCAAGCGCGGAAACGATCATCAGCCAAATCCCCGAGGACCAGAAGATCATCTTCGGACCCGACCGGCACCTGGGCGGCTATATGAGCCGCAAGTTCAACCGCGAGATGCTGCTGTGGCCGGGCGTGTGCATCGTGCACGAGGCGTTCAGCGAGACCGAGCTTCTGAAGCTCAAGGCGCAGCATCCCGATGCGCCGGTCGCCGCGCACCCCGAATGCCCGCCGACCATCGTCGATCATGCCGATTACGTCGGTTCGACCAGCGGCATATTGCAATTCGCGGAGACCTTCGAGGGCGATACGCTGATCGTGGCGACCGAGCCGCACATCATGCACCAGATGGAAAAGGCGCTGCCCAACAAGACCTTCATCGGCGCGCCCGGTGCCGACGGCAACTGCAGCTGCAACATCTGCCCCTATATGGCGCTGAACACGATGGAAAAGCTCTACGCCTGCCTGCGCGATCTCGAACCGCGGATCGAGATCGAGGAAGGGCTGCGCCTCAAGGCCAAGCAGAGCCTCGACCGCATGCTCGAAATGGCCAGCGGCACGATCGGCAAGGGCGATCTGGGCCGCGTCTAGGATACTAATTCAGGGAGAGAATTGATGGTCGCACGTCTGGCGCTGGCCGCCGCGCTCGTTTTCGCCGCCGCACCGATCGCGGCGCAGGAGAGCGATGCGGAGGATCCGTATATCTGGCTCGAGGAAATCCAAGGCGAGCGCGCGCTGGCCAAGGTCGACCAGTGGAATGCCGATACCGAGGCGGTGCTGACCGCGCAGGCCGAATATCCGCTGGCCAAGGCCTGGGCCAGGCAGATCCTCGACGATACGCGGCAGATCGCGATGCCCGATGCGGTGATGGGCAATCAGGTCACCAATCTGTGGCGCGACGCGGTCAATCCGCGCGGGTTGTGGCGCACCGCGACGCTCGAGAGCTATCTGGCGGGCGCCCCCGAATGGCGCACACTCATCGATGTCGACCAGCTGGGCGAGGACGAGGGCCAGAGCTGGGTCTGGCACGGCGCCGATTGCCTCGCGCCCGAATACACCCGCTGCCTGGTCTCGCTTAGCCCGGGCGGCACCGATGCGGATGTGGTCCGCGAGTTCGACATTGCGACCGGCGCTTTTGTCGAAGGCGGGTTCACCCTGCCCGAAGCCAAGTCGAACGTCGCCTGGTATGACGAGAACACGCTTTTCGTCGGCACCGACGAAGGCGCCGGATCGCTGACCGATTCGGGCTATCCGCGGCTGGTCAAATTGTGGCAGCGCGGGACAGATTTCGCCCAGGCACGGCTGATTGCCGAAGGCCAGCAGACCGATATCAGCATGAGCGGCTTCTCGGTGCTCGATGGTGAAACGCGGTGGCGGTTCGTCCGCCGGGGCCCCGATTTCTGGACGGGCGAATACAGCCTCGTCGCCGAGGACGGATCGCTGATTGCCCTGCCGCTGCCTCGGGACGCGGGCTTCGAGGCCGTGCTCGACGGCCATGTGATTGCCAAGATGAACTCGCTGCAGGTGTCGAGCGCCGGGTGGAGCGCGCCGATGGGCGCGTTGGTCGCCTGGTCGCTTGCGGATATCGCAGCCGGCCGCAGCGTTGCGCCGACCGTGATTTTCAGACCGAGCGAAACGCAGGCGGTCGAAGATGTCGCGGCGTCGGAAACCAAGCTGTGGGTCAAGGTGCTGGACGATGTGTCGGGCAAACTGATCGAGCTGACGCCGGGCGCCGAAGGCTGGGCCCAGCGTACCATGGACCTGCCTGCCAACAGCACGATCCAGATCGCCGAGACCAGCGGCAAGGGCGACACCGCCTTCGTCACGGTCGAGAGCATGCTGACTCCGCCCACGCTCTATGCGGTGCCCAGCGATGGCGCACCAGAAGCGATCGCGAGCGAGCCGGCGCAGTTCGATGCGGGCAAGTTCACGGTCGAACAGAAGTTCGCCATTTCGAAGGACGGCACCAAGGTGCCCTATTACCTCGTTCGTCCGAAAGATGCCGAAGGCCCGCTACCCACGCTGATCCACGCCTACGGCGGCTTCCGCGCGGCGCAGACGCCGAAATATCTGACCGCCGAACCCTATCGGAGCGGGCCGCTGGGCCTGTTCTGGGTCGAAAGCGGCAATGCCTATGTCCTCGCCAATATTCGCGGGGGCGGCGAATACGGGCCCAGCTGGCATGAAGACGCGCTGCGCGAAAAACGCCAGAACAGCTTCGACGATTTCCATGCAGTGGCCGACGATCTCGTCGCCAACCGGCTGGCTACCCCGGGCCGTATCGCCGCTTCGGGCCGCTCGAACGGCGGCGTGCTGGTCGGCGCGGTCGCGAACCAGCGCCCCGATCTCTACGGCGCGATCATTTCGGGCAGTCCGCTGATCGACATGAAGCGCTACAACAAGCTGCTCGCGGGCGCATCGTGGATGGCCGAATACGGCAATCCCGACGTACCATCGGACTGGGCCTTTATGCGCGAATGGTCGCCCTACCAGAACATGCGCGATATACCGGACGTCCCCGCGGCGTTCTACTACCTCTCGACGCTCGACGACCGCGTACATCCGGGCCATGCGCGCAAGGCGGCGGCCAAGCACGAAGCCTGGGGCCAGACCTTCTATTATCACGAGTACCGCGAGGGCGGCCATTCGGTCGGATCGGACCACGAGGAAGATGCGAAACGCGCGGCATTGCTGCTCGCCTATCTCAACTGCGAGATCGGGACGGGCGCGGAGTAAGGCACGCATTCCGGGCTGGCGCGTTACTGTCCCTGTCCTTTAGGATAGGGGCGTCCGCTATGAGAAGGAACGGCATTTGGCCGCCAAGGGCCCGCTTCGCGGCATCTCGCAATATGTGATCCACCGGCTGGTGGCCAATTACTGGTCGCTGCCGCTGATCGCCGTGTTCGGAGCCCCGCTGCTGGGTGCGGCGGTTCTGTGGACGGACCGCGCCTTTGCCGGGGAATGGCTGTTCGAGCGCGGAGTCACCCTGCTCGTCGCCGGCGATGCGGCGCAGGACCTCGCGATCGCGATTGTCGGGGTGAACGCGGCGCTGCTGACGCTCTACTGGTCGGTCACGCTGATCGTGTTGACGCTGGCCACGGCCAATCTGGGCGTACGGCTGGTCGATCGCTGGCTCGACAAGGTGCTTACCCGCGTCTCGGTTGCCGGGCTGACCTTCTGCCTCGTCTTCTCGATCGTGGTGCTGTCGCGGATCGATCCCGAAGCAAGCCTTGCCGAATTGCCGCACTTCGCGCTGGCGGTGCTGTTCGCGCTCGAACTGGTCAACATCGCCATGCTGGGCGTGGCAATCCACGATCTGGGGCGTACGATGTTCGTCGACCGCTCGATCGCGCATCTTGGTACCGAAGCGTCGAGCATTGCCATCCCGGTCGTGGCGGCAGAACCTTTCGCGGGCGAATGGCGCTTCGCCCTGCCCGCCCCGCGCGAAGGCTATGTCGAGGGAATGGACCTCGAGCGGTTGCGCAAGCGCCTGGCCACGCACGAAGGGCAGGTCCGCTTCTGCGCGGCACCGGGCCAGCATGTCCTGAAGGGCGAACCGCTGGTCCAGTTCGAATATGAACCTCGCAAGACCAAACCCGTGCTGCGCACCGTGGCAATCGGCGATTTTCGTTCCAGCGTGCAGTCGACGGTCTATCAGGTCCGGCTGCTGGTCGAAGTGGCCAGCCGCGCCCTCTCGCCCGGGATCAACGATTTCTACACCGCGCTGGCCTGCGCTGACCAGCTCGCCGCCGCGATGGCGGGCCATGCGCAAACTTGGGTCGATGACGGGCTGGTCGCAGTGTACGAACACGATCCCCGGTTCGAACTGCCGGGGCAGGATTTCCGCGGGCTGTTCGAAGGCCCTCTCAAGGCGTTTCGCCAGGCCGCCGCCGATTATCCTTCGGTCTCGATACGGATCATCGAAAATCTCGCGCGGTTGAGAACGCTGCTGGCCGAACAGGGCTGCCCGGGCGCGCTGCTGCAGTTCTTCCAGACATGCGCAGCGGAAATGCATGCCCATGCCCGCGCCAATGCCGAACACGATTCCGACCGGGCGGACATCGATCGTGCTTTCGACAAGTGCCTGCTTGCGGTAGCCGGCGAAGCATGATCGCACGGCTGCGCAAATTCTGGCACGACATCAATGCCAGCTACTGGTTCCTGCCGGCGCTCTTTTCGATCGTCTGCGTGGCACTGGCGCTTGGTACGATCTGGCTCGACCGCAGCGGATGGGCCGATTTCCTCAACGACGTGGATTGGCTCGAACCGGCGCGCCCCGACGGGGCGAGCAACATCCTAACGGTCATCGCCGGGTCAATGATCGGGGTCGCATCGACCGTGTTCTCGATCACCATCGCCGCAGTCGCCTATGCCAGCGGCAATTACGGCCCGCGCTTGCTGACCAATTTCATGGAAGACCGCGGCAACCAGTTCAGCCTGGCGACCTTCATCGGCACATTCGTTTATGCCATCACCGTGCTGCGCAGCGTGCGGGCGGAAGACGAGGTGGCGACCAATCTGGAAGACGCCGCCGCAACCGCGCTGCCGGGCTTCGTCCCGCAGCTGTCGCTGCTGGTCGCCTTCGGCCTGATGGCGCTTTCGGTCGCGGTACTCGTCTATTTCCTCAACCACATTCCTGCCTCGATCCGCATCAACACGGTCCTGAAGGACATCGGCGCGCGCCTGCTGACCGATATCGAGGCGCGGTTTCCCGATCCCAACACCGGCCAGCGCGCCGGGACGGCGCCCGACGGCAGCCCGATAACCGCGCGCGAAACGGGATACGTACAAGCGATTTCCTTCTCGCGGCTCGAACGGATCGCGCAGCGCGAGAACGGCAAGCTCAAGCTGGCCGTCCGCACGGGGGACTTCGTCCACCCCAAGGTCGTGATCGCCTATTGGGCGGACATGGATGTGGTCGAGGATTGCCCCGACGCGGATGTCCGCGAATGCTTTACGCTGGGCAGCATGCGTACGCCGAGCCAGGACATGCAGTTCCTGATCGACGAATTGGTGGAGATCGGCTTGCGCGCGCTCTCGCCCGGGATCAACGATCCCTTCACTGCCGTAACCGCGGTCCACTGGCTCGGCGCGGCGACGGCCGAACTGGGACGGCGGGACCTCACGCGCAGCTATGCCAGCAATGGCGAAGAGCCGCGCGTGGTCCTGCTCGAGGACGATTTCGAACATTTCGTCAGCCGCGGTTTCGGCGCGATGCGCGGCGGGCTGGCCAACAACCGGATCGCCGCCCAGGTCGCGTTCGAGGCGATGGTCGATGCGGCGTCCACGCTCGATGACGAGACGCGGCGCGAAACCCTCGCCCGCGAAGGCAACCTGCTGATGCTGCAGGCGCGCGAGCATCTGGTCGGCCCCGAGCTCGACATGGTGGAGGCACGCTACCAGCGCTTCCTCCAGGATATCGAGCGCTAGCGCATGCGCGGCTTGCGCTTCACCCGCGCCAGCACCAGCGCCGTACCGACAAGCACCATGCCGACCACATCGAGCGGCACCAGCGTTTCGCCGAAAACGAGCCAGCCGACGAGGGCAGCCAGCGCGGGCTGGGTCAGCAAGGCCATGCCGATGATCAGCGGCGGAAAATGCCCGAGCGCGAAGACCAGCAGGCCCTGCCCGACGATCTGGCTGCTCAGCGCCAGGATCAGCACGGGGCCCCAACCCGCCGTGCCCGGCCACACCGGCTCACCTGCCACCAGCGCAATTCCGAGCAGTATCGGTGCCGCTGCGAGGCTGACCAAGAGCAGGACCGTCCACTGCCCCAGCTGCGCGCGCGCGCGCTGGGCCGGGAGCAGGTAGAAAGCGTAGAACACGCCCGCGAGCAGGCAGAACAAATCACCCGCGAAGCTGGTCGGCGAGATCTCGAGGCTGCGGCCCAGCAGTATGCCGGCCCCCGCCAATGCGGCAAACACCCCGATGCCTTCCTGGCCCGTCGGCGCCCGCCGCGCCGCGATCAGGCCCCAGATCATCAGGATCACGCTGCCCGAATTGCCGAACAGCGTCGCGTTGGCGAGCCGGGTCTGCTCGATCCCGACATGCCAGCTGGCAAGATCGACTGCGAAGAACGCGCCTGCCAGCAGGCAGAGCAGCGCCAGGCCGCGATCGAGCGCCAGCGGTGAACGCCCCCGCCACGCCAACAGGGCGAGCAGCGGGATCGGCAGCAGCAGGCGCCAGAATCCGGCCGACACCGGCCCGGTGTCCGCCAGCCGCACGAGCCAGGGCCCCAGCGCCAGCGCGACATTGCCGGCGATCAGCGCCGCGAAGTGCCATGCGCTCGCCTGATAGCCATTTTTGTCGCGGGGAGCGGTTGCGCTGGTCATTGGCGGCCCCTAGCTCTTTGATCCAAACGCGTCAGCAAGAAGGATTGCCCCGCATGCACGAAAGCCTGTTCCAGCCGCTCACCATGGGTGCCCTCGAAACCCCGAACCGGATTTTCATGGCACCGCTCACGCGGGGGCGTTCGACCCAGCCGGGATCGGTGCCCAACGAGATGATGGCGACATATTACCGGCAGCGGGCAAGTGCCGGGCTGATCATCTCCGAAGCCACGGGGATCAGCGTCGAAGGACTGGGCTGGCCCGCCGCCCCCGGTATCTGGAGCGATGAACAGGTCGAGGGCTGGAAGCAGGTGACTCAGGCGGTCCACGATGAAGGCGGGCTGATCGTGCTGCAGATGTGGCACATGGGCCGGCTGGTGCATCCCGATTTCCTCGGCGGCAATCCGCCGGTTTCCGCCAGCGCGACGACCGCGCCGGGCCACGCGCACACATTCGAAGGCCGCAAGGACTATGAACAGGCAAGAGCGGCCACCGTCGAGGACATCGCGCGCATCGTGGAGGACTACCGCAAGGCGGCCGAGAATGCGAAGAAGGCCGGCTTCGACGGGGTCCAGCTTCACGCCGCCAATGGCTATCTGATCGACCAGTTCCTGCGCGACAGCACCAATCTGCGCGAAGACGAATATGGCGGCAGCGCCGAAAACCGCACCCGGATCCTGCGCGAAGTGCTGACCGCGCTGATCGATGTATGGGGCAAGGACCGGGTCGGCGTCCGGCTGTCGCCCAATGGCGAAACGCAGGGCTGCGACGATAGCGATCCGGCAACCACCTTCGGCGCGGCCGCCAAGGTCGTCGAGGAACTCGGCGTGGCCTTTCTCGAACTGCGCGAGCCCGGACCGGATGGCACTTTCGGCAGCACCGACGTGCCCAAGCAGAGCCCCCTGATCCGCAAGATCTATTCGGGCACCCTCGTTCTCAACAGCGACTATTCGGCCGCAGAGGCGGTGGCCGACATCGATGCGGGCCGCGCCGATGCGATCAGCTGGGGCCGCGATTTCATTGCCAATCCCGACCTGCCTGAGCGCTTCAAGCTGGGGGCGGACATCGCCCCGAATGTGGATGTCCCGCGCAGCTGGTATGGTAAGGGTCCACACGGATACATCGATTACCCTAAACTAACCGATGAGGATCAAGCTGCAGTGGGCTGATTTGCCCTTGGCGATAGTCTGGAGGTTCAATGCGATCGTGGATCCTGATCCCGGCAGAGAATGACAAGGCTATCGCCGCGGCCGCCGGATCGGGTGCGGGTGCCATCGTCATCGACCTCGCCCGTCCGCTGGCGCCCGGCTTGCAGGCTGCGGCCCGGATGGCGGCGAGCGCATGGCTGCGCGCGCATCGCGAACAGGTGGTCGCCGAACGCCGGTTCGAACGGTGGGCGCGCATTCCGGGGCTCGATACGGCGGACTGGCGCGAGGCGCTCGGCGCCGCGATGGAAGGGTCCCCGCATGGCATCGTGCTCGCCAATTGCCGCGGCGCCGAGGACATCCGCCAGCTGGCCTCGGTGCTCTACGAAATGGAAGACCGGCTGGGGCTGGCCGCCAACATCACGCGGATAATCCCCCAGCTCGGATCGCGTCCGGTCGATGCACTGGCGATCGGCCGTCTGGCGGACGATCTGCACCCGCGCGTGTCCGGGCTGACATGGGATGCGATCGGCCTCGCCCGAGCAATCGGCGCGCGGCGCCTGCGCGGCCCCGGCGGACGCTGGAGCGACCCGCTGGCCCATGTCCGGGCGCAGGTGGTCCTGATCGCGCATGCCCGCGGCATCGATGCCATCGAACATCCCTTCCGCGACGTGCAGGACGCCGATACCGGCCGCCGGGTGGCGGAAACAGCGCGGGCCGACGGCTTCACCGGCATGGTCGCGGTCCATCCCGCGCAGGTTCCCTGGATCAATTCCGCCTTCGCTCCGCTGGAAAGCGAGCTATCCGAAGCCTTCAGGATCGTTGCCGCCTTCCGCGCCGATCCCGATGCGCCGTTCCTGGTGGTGGGAGACCGCCGGGTCGAACGGTCCGAGTTGCAACGCGCCAGGCGGTTGCTGGGCGAAGACTAGCCCACGGGGCTATCCTGCCCTGCGTCGTCGGGCTGCGCCGGCACATCGTCCGCATCGTCATTCCGTTCGGCCACGGCAGGCGCGCTCGGAGCGGGATCCCCCGCGCCCGCACCCTGCGAAGCGGCAGGCGCATCGGCCACCGGAGGCGATTGCGAACGCAGCCGGTCGAGCGGGATCATGTCGTCGCTGATCGTCCCGCCGAGCACCTCGCCCTTGGCGGCGCGGTCGGCCTCGTCGGCGTTTTCCTCGAGCGGGGCCTCGTCCTGACAGGCCGACAGGGCGAGCGGGCCAGCGACGAGCAGGACCATCGAACGAAATCTCATGGCAGCGCAGAGCCCTTCCCTTCGAGCGCTTCGAGGAAATCACCGAAGCGCCGGTGCAATGCCTCATCGAATGCCGCAGGCGCAAGCGCGATTCCCAAACGCTCGAGACTGGTTACGCCGAAATCCTCGATGCCGCAGGGCACGATGCCGCCGAAATGGGCAAGATCGGGGGCCAGGTTTACCGAGAAGCCGTGCATCGTCACCCAGCGCCGCACGCGCACGCCGATGGCTCCGATCTTCGCCTCGCGCCCATCGATATCGCGCGTCCAGATGCCGATCCGGCCTTCGCTGCGCCAGCTGTCGACGCCGATATCTGCCAGCGTGGCGATCACCCAGCCTTCGAGCGAATGGACGAAACAGCGCACGTCGCGGCCGCGTTGCTTCAGGTCGAGCATGACATAGCCGATCCGCTGGCCCGGACCGTGATAGGTGTACCGTCCCCCGCGCCCCGCCTCGACGACATCGAACCGCGGATCGAGCAATTCGGCGCCATCGGCACTGGTCCCGGCCGTATAGACCGGGGGATGTTCGAGCAGCCAGACCAGTTCGCCCGCTGCGCCTTCGGCGATCGCATGATTGCGCGCAGTCATGCTTTCGAGCGCGGTGCGGTAGTCGATCCGGCCCGGCTCGGCGCGCCATTCGACGGTTTCGGGTGAAGCAGTGGACATAGGCGATTGCGTGGCGACTGGCGGAACGCTTATCAAGGGGCAAACGGGAGTAGCGCTGCATGAAATTCAACCTCGATACCGCCTGGAAGGACGCCTCGCGATTGCTGTCGCGCAACCTGGGGCTGCTGGCGGTCGTCGCCGGGGTCTTCTTCTTCCTGCCCTATGCCGGTGTCGCCATGGCCCTGCCCGAGATGGGCGATCTGCAGGCCGCGCAGGCCAGCGGCAATTTCGACCTGATGGCAGCGGCCGCAAGCGATCTGTACGCCAGCTATTGGTGGCTGTTCCTGGTCCTCGCGATCATCCAGGGGATCGGCCTGCTGGCCATGCTCGCGCTGGTCCGGCAGCGCGCCAATCCCACGGTGGGCGAGGCGCTGGCCGCAGGCGGGCGGTCGGTGCTCAGCTATATTGCCGCGCAACTGCTGCAGGTGGCGCTGATCGTCTTCGTCGCCGTCCTGCTGACCGCGATCGGCGCATTGACCGGGTTGCAGGCGCTCGCGGTGCTTGGCGGTATCGTCGCCTTCGTCGTCACTTGCTATATCGTGGTCAAGCTGTCGCTGGTCGCGCCGGTCATCGCGATCGAGGGGGAACGCAATCCGGTCCGGGCGCTCAGGCGGTCCTGGACGCTTACCCGCGGGCAAAGCTTCCGCCTGTTCCTGTTCTACCTGCTGCTGCTGGTCGCCTTCATGGTTCTGTCTGTGGTCATCACGCTGGTGCTGGGCCTGCCCTTCGCGCTGGCCGGGGAACAGGCCGCGCTGCTTGGCGAAGGCGTGCTTTCGGGGCTGGTAAATGCCGTGATGGTGGTGGTGGCGGTGTGCGTGCTGGCTGCGGTGCACACGCAGCTGGCCCGGCTGGGCCATGAACGGACGCCGTCAGCCGACGGCTAGTCGGCGGGGTCTTTCCAGCCCCAGAACAGCTGGCACGGCAGGACATTCCAGAATTCGAACCCGCGATCGATCCGGCGGAAATGCTTGGCCATGAAATCGCGTGCCTTGGCCGAGAACTGATAGACGAGGAACGCCCCGCCCGGGCGGATCACGTCATGGGTGGCCTTGGCGATTGCAGGTCCGACGCCATCGGGCAGGGTCGAGAACGGCAGGCCGGAAAGGACATAGTCGGCGCCGTCATGGCCGTGTGCCCTGACGATTTCGACCACGTCGGCCGCCGAGCCGTGTACCGCGTGGAAACGGCTGTCGCGGAAGTGCTTGCGCAGATAGTCGATGTACAGCGGGTTGGTGTCGATCACGATCAGCGTGCCATCGCGCCGCAACCGGTCGAGCACGGGTTGGCAGAAAGTGCCAACTCCCGGGCCGTATTCGACAAACACCTCGCAGCGGTCCCAGTCGACCGGCGCCAGCATCTTGCGGATGGTGAAGCGCGAAGAGGGAATGATCGACCCGACCATCCGCGGTTCTTCGATGAACCCGCGAAAGAACACGCCCCACTGGCCGAAAGCCCGCGCGAGCCGTTTGCGCATGTTCGGCCGCGCGATCACGCCAGCGCCCTGATGTCCGGTCAAAATTGCCAACCCTATGACAGTTCGATGAAGCCGCCGGTTTGCCAGTCCCGCTAGTCCATTGCAAGGATGCGGGCGCGCGCCTACCGCTGGTGCCGATGGCCGATATCGATCCCGCCCGCCCCCTGACGGAGCCGCCTGCCGAACGCGCGCGCGCCATCCCGCGGGGACGGATGGCGTTGCTGTTCGCCGTGATGCTGACCACCGCTGCTGGCAATACGGCGATGCAGTCGGTGATGCCTTCGATCGGCACATCGCTGGGCGTGGACGACGTCTGGATCAGCCTGGCCTACAGCTGGTCGGCGCTGCTGTGGGTGGTGTGCGCACCGTTCTGGGCGCGGAAATCGGACCAGCGCGGACGCAAGGCGATGATGGCGCTCGGAATGCTCGGTTTCATCGCCAGCTTCGTCCTGTGCGGATTGATCCTGTGGCTGGGCCTGGCGGGCATCTTCCCCGCGCTCTGGTGCCTCCTGCTGTTTGCTGCGGCGCGCAGCCTCTATGGCGGTTTCGGCAGCGCCGCCCCGCCGGCAGTGCAGGCCTATGTCGCCAGCCGGACGCCGCGCGCCGAACGCACGCAGGCGCTGTCGCTGATTGCGTCGAGTTTCGGGCTGGGCACGGTCATCGGCCCTGCCCTTGCCCCATTGATGGTCCTGCCAGTGGTGGGGCTGGCCGGGCCGTTCCTGGTGTTTGCGCTGATCGGCGCGATCACACTGGTCGCCGTGCGGTGGCGGCTGCCCAATGACGAGCCGCAATTCCCGGCGCGCGGCACCGCCTACGAATCGCCCCATTCGGGCAGTCCGCCCAACGAGGTCGGCAAGGACGAGAGCGACGAAGAAGATGCGGTTGGGGCCGAGCCGGGCAAGCTGCGCTGGTTCGAACCGCGGCTGCGGCCGTGGGTCGTATCGGGCCTTCTCGGCGGCCATGCTCAGGCGATGGTGCTCGGGATCGCGGGCTTTCTTGTGCTCGACCGCCTGGGCCTGCGCGGCGACCCCGCTGCGGGGGCGGGCCCCGTGGGGCTGGTGCTGATGGCCGGTGCCATTGCCACGCTGCTGGCGCAATGGGGCCTGATCCCGCGTCTCGACCTCGGTCCGCGCGCCGCATCGTTATGGGGCATTGCCATCGCTGCTGTGGGGACTGTGGTGCTCGGCCTCGGACAGACGATCCACACCATCGCGCTGGGCTATTCGATCGCCTCGCTCGGCTTCGGGCTGTTCCGTCCGGGGAACACCTCGGGCACTTCGCTGGCCGTCAGCCGCGCCGAACAGGGGCAGGCTGGCGGGGTGACCGCTTCCGTCGCGGGGGCGAGCTTCATCTATGCCCCCGCGCTCGGCGTGTGGCTGTACAACCATTCGGATTGGCTGGGCTTCGGTTTGATCGTCAGCCTGTGCGCAATCGTTTTCGCCTATGGCTGGCTGGCCTTGCAGCCGGACGTCGCGCTCACCAGCGAACGCCGCTAGAGGATTTCAAGCACCCGTTCCTGCGGCCGGCACAGCCGCGCACCCTTCTCGGTTTCGACCAGCGGCCGTTCGATCAGGCTCGGTTCGGCTGCCATCGCCGCCAGAACATCCTCGGCAGGTGCATCGACCAGCCCGCGTTCCTGCGCATCGGTCCCGCGTGTGCGCAGGCCTTCGTTGGGAGTGATGCCGGCATCGCGATAGAGCTGCCGCAGCTTGTCCGCAGTGGGCGGGTGCTTGAGATACTCGATCACTTCCACCTCTAGCCGGGACAGATTCTCCAGGATGGCCAGCGTCTTGCGCGAGGTGCCGCATTTCGGGTTGTGCCAGATTGTCGCTTTCATCGAATGGATCTCCTTTTCGCACAGTTGGCTAATCGAGCTGCGCGGGGGAGAAAAGGGCACAAAACCGATCCCGCCTCATTTTCCATCTTGCGAATGCGAGTGATTCTCAATATCAGCCCGGCGCACACCAACGGACACCACAGGGGATATGATGAGATCGACACTCGAACCGGCCACGCGCATTTTCGGCGCGCCCGTCAGGAACCGCAGCGCTGGCTGGAAAACGGGATCGGCCCTCGCTGCTCTGGCCGCTGCCTGCACGCCCGCAGCGGCGCTTGCGGCGGATGAGGCGGCCACGGAAAATGACGAACAGATCGTTGTCACGGCGACCCGCATTCCGCTGCAGATTGCGGACGCCCCGGCGACGGTAACCGTGATCGACGACGAGCAGATCGCCGACGAACTGGCCACCGACATCAAGGACCTCGTGCGCTACGAACCCGGCGTTTCGGTGCGCCGCGCACCGGCCCGCTTCGGTGCCGCGCTGGGCGCGACCGGGCGTGCCCGGAACGAAGACTTCATCATCCGCGGGATCGGCGGGAACCGGGTGCTCATTCAGGTCGATGGCATCCGCAGCCCGCAGGGCTTTTCCTTCGGCGCGCAGGATGCGGGGCGCGGCGGGTACACCGATGTAAGCCTCGTCAAATCGGTCGAGATCCTGCGCGGTCCGGCTTCCGCACTTTACGGCAGCGACGGGCTGGCCGGCGCGATCAGCTTCACCACCAGCGACCCGGTCGATCTCATCGAACCCGGCAGCAGGTTCGGCGGATTTGTCCGTGCCTCCTATTCGAGCGCCGATGAGGAGTTCACCGAGACCGCGGCGCTTGCCGGCATCTTCGGCGATGTCTCGGCGATGCTGTCCTACACCCGGCGCGACTTCCAGGAACTGGAAAACCGCGGCGAAATCGGCGGCCTTGGCAGCACGCGCACGCTGCCCAATCCGCAGGACGGCAATTCGAACGCCGTCCTGGGCAAGCTGGTGTGGGATACCGGCGCGCACCGGGTGCGGCTGACGGGCGAATATCTCGAAACCGAAGTCGCCACCGATGTCCTCTCCGGGCAGGGGCCGGCCTTCCTCTTCGGCCCCTTCCCCAGCTGGATCGTCGACGATCTGACCGCACTCGACACCACCGAACGCGGCCGCGTGTCGCTCGACTGGACCTATGTCGGCGAAGGCGCGATCGATTACGCGCATGCCGCGGCCTATTATCAGGACGGGCAGGACGTGCAGTTCACCGACGAGGACCGCTCGCCCGTCGGCGCCACCCCGCGCCCCGATCGCGAACGGCTGAACACGTTCGAGAACGAAGTCTACGGCGCATCGGCAGAAGCGCGCAGCGTCTTCGGCAACGACGCCTTCCGCACCACGCTGGCCTTCGGCGGCGATATCAGCTGGACCCGGCAGGAAGGCCTGCGCGACGGCACCGAACCGCCCTTCGGCGAAGTCTTCCCGACCCGCGCCTTCCCCGCGACCGACTTCATGCTGGGCGGGCTGTTCCTGGCGAGCGAATTCACCTTTTTCGACGGCGCGCTGACGGTCTTTCCCGCGCTGCGGTACGACTTCTACGATCTCGATCCGACCGACGATCCGCTACTGCCCGAATTCGCCGGCTCTGCGCAGAGCGACGACCGCCTGTCACCCAAGCTGGGCGTGACGGTCAAGCTGGCGGACGACGTCCTGCTCTACGCCAATTACGCGCAGGGTTTCCGCGCGCCGACGCCGTACCAGGTGAACAACTTCTTCGAGAACCTGGCCTATGGCTACACCTCGCTGCCCAATCCGGACCTGGGCCCCGAAACCAGCGAGAGCTGGGAGGGCGGGATCAAGTTCTCGACCGAGGCAGTGTCGCTGCAGCTTGCCGCCTTCACTGCCGACTATGACGACTTCATCAGCCAGCAGGTCGTGGGCGGGTCGTTCACCCCGATGGACCCGGCACAGTACCAGTTCGTCAATTACGATGCAGTCGCAATCGAG
Source organism: Qipengyuania citrea (assembly GCF_009828015.1). Taxonomy (GTDB): domain Bacteria; phylum Pseudomonadota; class Alphaproteobacteria; order Sphingomonadales; family Sphingomonadaceae; genus Qipengyuania; species Qipengyuania citrea. Next base: position 279,999 of record NZ_WTYG01000001.1, read on the forward strand.
GGCGTCGAGGCCAAGGCGAATTTCCGCATGGAGAACGGCTTCTACAGCCGCTTCGCAATCGCCTATGCCGATGGTGATATTCTCTCGCCAGGTCAGGCCCCCGCCCCGCTCGACACGATCGACCCGCTCAACCTGGTTCTGGGAATCGGCTATCGCCAGCCGCAAGGGCGCTTCGGCGGCGAGCTGATCGCGACGCATCACGCACGCAAGCCGCTCGACGAGACCGACGGCGGCTATCGCCCCGATGCCTTCACCATCCTCGATGCCACGGCTTTCTTCGCCGTGACCGACGCGCTCAAACTGCGCGCGGGCATCTTCAACATCTTCGACGAGAAATACGCCTACTGGCAGGACGTCAGGGGCCTCTCGGCCACTTCCACCACGACCGATGCCTATACCCGGCCCGGCCGCAATGCGAGCGTTTCGCTCAGCTTCCAGTTCTGAGGGAGGACACCATGACCAACGTACGAACTTTCTTCCGCACCGCCCTTCTCGCCACCGCGCTCGTCGCCGCCCCCGCATTGGCCGACGGCCCGATCGCGGACCGCGGCGAAGCGGTCGAGAACGCCCATTTCGAGCGCGACCGCGAAACCATCCTGAGCATGGCAGGCGATTACAAGGTCCGCTTCGACATGCAGGAATCGACCCCGTGGATGACGGGCTACGAACCACTCGACCGCAAGATTTCGGGCGGGCACGAATCGGTCCGCGTGGTCGAGGATACCGGCACCAGGATCGTCCTCCAGCACCTGCTCGTCGTGGGCGAGGAAGGCGAGGAATTCGTCATCAAGCACTGGCGCCAGGACTGGGAATACGAGCCCGAGAAAATCCTCGCCTATACCGGCCCCAACAAATGGGAATGGGTCGAAATGCCCGAACGGCTGCGCAATGGCCGCTGGTCGCAGACGGTCTATCAGGTCGACGACAGCCCGCGCTATGCCGGCTGGGGCGAATGGCAGGACAGCCAGGGCATCCGCCGCTGGCGTTCGAACTGGACGTGGCGCCCGCTCGCCCGCCGCGATGCGGTGCGCGACCCGGTCTACGATCGGTATGCGTCGATCAACCGCCACCAGCTGACCCCCACCGGCTGGATCCACTGGCAGGACAACACCAAGATGATGCCCGATGGCTCCGCCGCGGAAGGCCTCACGCCGGTGGTTCAGGAATATGTCCTCAACACCTATGACGCCTTCGACGACTACAATGTCGCAGCGGCGGATGCCTATTGGGCGGACACTGCAAGCTACTGGAAAGCGGTTCGCGCCGAATGGGATGCGGTGGCGCAGGCGCGCGGCGGCATCACCATCGCCGAGGAAGCGCAGACCGGGACGGTGATCAGCGGCCGCCTGCTGACCATCGCGAACGAGATCCGGTCGGGCGATCTCGGCGAAGCGGCAGCGATTGCCGAAGCGCGCGAATTGATTCGCACGGCGACGGCCCCGAGGGCTGCGGCGAATGCGGCAACCGCAGCCGGATACTGATGCGCTGAGGCAACACTATCGCAGGGCGGCACGGGTGAAAGCCGTGTCGCCCTGCGCGAAGACTACGGGATATCCCCGAGTGCCCTTGCAAGTGCGAATACTTCTCAATAGCTGACCGGGGCAATTGAGACCTCTATCACTTGCGAGATCCGGATGCCCCATCTTCACCGCCGCGCCGCCCTGCTTGCCGGTGCCGCCCTGCTCTTCCCCGCCGTGGCCCACGCCGACGACGACGTGCAGCCCGAGCGCAGTTACCTGCCGACCGACATCGTGGTCACGGGCAATGGCGAGTCGGATTACGGCATGCAGGACGGATCGAGCGCGACCAAGACCCCGACCCCGCTGATCGACGTACCGCAGGGCGTCAGCTATATCACCGAGGACCAGCTGGAAGACCAGTCGATCCGCCAGCTGAACGAAGCGCTGCGTTATGTCCCCGGCATCAGCATGGAGACCGGTGAAGGCCACCGCGACGAGGTGTTCATCCGCGGGCAGGAAAGCACCGCCGATTTCTACATCGACGGGCTGCGCGACGATGCGCAATACTACCGCTCGCTCTACAACATCGAACGCGTCGAAGTGCTCAAGGGCGCCAATGCGCTGATCTTCGGCCGCGGCGCGGGCGGCGGGGCGATCAACCGCGTCGCCAAGCGCGCGGAACTGAACGGCCAGGCAGTGTCGGGCGAAGCCAGCATCGACAGCTTCGGTGCCTTCGCGCTGCTGGCCGATGTCAACCAGCCGCTGTCCGGCAGCGCCGCGCTCCGGCTCAATGCCACCTATGAGGAATTCGACAGCCACCGCGACTTCTACGAAGGCCGCTTCTTCGGCATCTCGCCGACCCTGACGGCCGAGCTCGGCCCGCAGACCACGCTGGTCGCCAGCTACACCTATGACGACGACCGCCGCGTAACCGATCGGGGCGTGCCCTCGGTCGCTGGGACCGGCCCGCTGCGCGGCTACGACGAAACCTTCTTCGGCGATCCCGGCTTCAACCAGGCCGAAGCGCAAGTGCATATCGGCCGCGTCCGGATCGAACACGAATTCGGCGGCGGGCTCAGCGCCAATGGCACGATCCAGTATGCCGATTACGACAAGGTCTATGCCAACATCCTGCCGAGCGGGCTCGACAGCACGGCCGATACCGTGTTCCTCGGCGGCTATCGGGACTATACCGACCGCGAAAACTGGATCGGCCAGGGCAATCTGGTCTGGCAGGCGGGCGGGGATACGCTTGAATCCACGCTGCTGCTGGGTTTCGAGGTCAGCCGGCAGGACACGCGCAACGGACGCGATACGGTCAGCTTCACCCGTGCCCCGGGAACCGGCGGGCTGGCTCCGAACGAGACGCCCCTTGGCGAGACGATCTTCATCCCGCCCTACACGCTCGATGCAGGTGCGCGGCTGCGCGATTCGCAGCTGGAAACACTGAGTTTCTATTTGCAGGAGCAGCTCCAGATCGGTGACCACGTCGAACTGGTCGGCGGTCTTCGGTGGGACCGTTTCGACCTCGACACGCTCGATCTGGTGGGCGGCGTTGCGGGTGACCGGGTGGACGAAAAGGTCAGCCCGCGCTTCGGCGTGATCGTGAAGCCCAACCGCGACCTGTCGATCTACGCTTCCTATGCGGAAAGCTTCCTGCCGCAGGCGGGCGACCAGTTTCTCGTGCTCAGCCCGACCTCGGCGCAGTTCGAACCGGAAAAGTTCACCAATTACGAACTGGGCGTGAAATGGGCGCCGCTGGCAAAGGTCCTGGTGACTGCCGCGGTGTTCCGCCTCGACCGCAGCAAGACCCCCTTCACCGACAGCACCGGCGTAACCACCCTGACCGGTGAAAGCCGCGTCGAAGGGTTCGAGATCGGCGCGGTGGGCGAAATCACCGACTTCTGGAAAGCCAATATCGGCTACACCCATCTCGACGGCGAACTGCGCACGGCGAGCAGCTTCGGCCCCGCGGGCCAACGCCTGCAGCAGACGCCCAAGCACCAGATCGCCGCGTGGAACCGCTTCGATGTCACCGAACAACTGGGCTTCGGCTTCGGCGTGATCCACCAGTCCGACCAGTTCGCGAGTTTCTCGAACACGGTCGAACTGCCGAGCTACTGGCGGGTCGATGCCGCGGCGTTCTACACGGTCAGCGATCGCCTGAGCCTGCAGCTCAACATCGAGAACCTGTTCGACGAAACCTATTACCCGAGCGCGCACGGCAACAACAACATCCAGCCCGCCGAACCCTTCAGCGCGCGGATCGGCGTGCGCTTCGCGCTCTAGTCGCGCGTCGCCGGGGCGCTGATCGCGGGAACTTCCCGCGCGGCGTCCCGGGCATCGATGCCGGGCGCGGGCGCGGCGCTGATCGTCTCCGCCCGCCGGGCCACCCGGCCGGCCCGCTCGATCGCGCGAACCAGCCGCGGATAGACCCCGCAGCGGCACAGATTGGGGATGGCCGCCTTTATTTCCGCTTCACTCGGCGCGGCGGTCTTGGCCAGCAGCGCGCTGGCGGCCATCGCGATGCCGGGCGTGCAATAGCCGCACTGGATCGCCTGCTGGGCCACCAGCGCCTGCTGCACCGGATGCGACCGGTCACGGCTGAGCCCCTCGATCGTGGTGATGAACCGCCCTTCGGCCTCGGAAATGGTGATCAGGCACGATCGCAGCGCCTCGCCATCGACATGCACCATGCAGGCGCCGCAATCCCCCTCGCCGCAGCCATATTTGGTGCCGGTCAGATTGGCCGCATCGCGCAAAGCCCACAACAGGGGGGTATCGGGATCCATCAGGAAGCGCATCGGCTTCCCGTTCACGGTCATGCTGGTCATGCGCGGCGCGGCCTAGTGAGGCTTCAGTGTTTCCAGCTGTCGTCGATCTTCGACACGCGGCGCTTCCACGCTTCGAAGTCGAACACGCCGGCGCCGCCCTGCGATTGCATCACCGACAGATCGCGCTGGTGCACATCTACGACTTCCTGCGAGATGACATTGGCTTCACCCTGGCTCAGCGTGGCAACCTGGATTTCGCAGGCGCGTTGCAACGCCCACATCTTCACGAACATCCCCTGGATGGTCTTGTCCATAACCACCGGCCCGTGGTTGCGCAGCATCAGGATCGAATTGTTGCCGAGGTTCTGGACCAGCCGTTCGCCTTCCTCGGCGCGAACGGTGACGCCTTCGAAATCGTGATAGCCGATCTGCCCCTGGAAATTGCAGGCATAGAAATTGGTCGGCAGCAATCCGTCCTTGTGGCTGCACACCGCCATCGTCGCGGTGGTGTGGACATGACAGATCGCATTGGCCCGCGCGCCCAGCTTCTCGTGGAAATAGGCATGCTGCGTAAAGCCCGCCTTGTTGACCATGTATTGCGACGGGCCGACATTGTTGCCCTCGACATCGATCTTGACCAGGTTCGACGCGGTAACTTCGTCATAGAGCAGGCCGAAGGGGTTGATGAGGAAGACGTTTTCCTCACCCGGGACGGCAACCGAGATATGGTTGTAGATGCTCTCGCCCCAGCCGAGGTGATCGAAGATGCGGTAACAGGCCGCCAGGTCCTGCCGCGCCTGCCATTCGGCATCGCTGCATTCGAAATCGCGGGTTTTCATCTGGGTGGCCATGGCTCGCTCTCTCCGTAAGCGGTTTCGTTTGAAGACCTGTATCGCACGCCCGAAGGCTTCTTCGCAAGCGCCCGAAGGCTTCTACGCGAGCGGGAAGAGTTCGCGCTAGGCAAGCGCGCGAGCGGGCGCTAACGCCCGCAGCGATGAGCGAGATGGCCAAATTAGCCAGCGGCAGTATCCGCGGCCATCTGGTGGGACAGACGCTGCCGATGGTCTTCGGCGTTGCGGCGATCATGTCGGTCGGCCTGATCGACGCCTATTTCATCGGCCAGCTCGGCGCGCAGGAACTCGCTGCGGTGAGTTTCATCTTCCCGATCACCATCGCGCTTTCGAGCCTCGGCGTCGGGGTCATGGTCGGCATCAATTCGGTGATCGCGCGCGCACTGGGCGAAGGCGATGCCGAACGCGCCGGCCGGCGGGCCAATTTCGGCGCGGTGTTCGCGCTTGCGACCGGGGTGGCGCTGGGCGCGATCCTCTATCTGCTGCTCGATCCGCTGTTCCGGCTGATGCAGGCATCCGAAGAGCTGCTGCCGCTGATCGGCGAATACATGCGTCCCTATGCGCTCGGCCTGCCAGTCATGCTGCTCCAGATGGGGCTGAACGGCGTGCTGCGCGGCCAGGGCGAGGCGCGCAAGACCAGCTATGTCTCGCTGACCTATTCGGTGGCCAACTGGGCGCTCGACCCGATCCTGATAACGGGCGCTTTCGGGATCGGGGGCTTCGGCGTGGCGGGCGCGGCCTATGCGACGATCGCCGGGTTCTTCATAGCGATCCTTGTCGCCCTGTGGCTGATCAAGGGCGCGCGCCTGCAGATCAACCCCGCAGCGATCCGCGACTGCAACGTCGCGGGATCGAGCAAGGCCATCCTCTCGGTTGCCGGTCCGGCGGCGTTCTCCAACGCGATCAACCCGATCGGCCTCTCGGTACTCACCGCGCTGCTGGCCAGCCAGGGCGAGGCCGCAGTCGCCGGGTTCGGCGCGGCAGGGCGGTTGCAAAGCTTCGCAGTGGTGCCGCTGCTGGCGCTGTCGGGATCGATCGGGGCGATCGTCGGGCAGAACTGGGGCGCAGGCCACGCCGACCGCGCACGCCGCGCCATGTGGTGGTCGGGCCTGTTCTGCGTCGGCTACGGCCTCGCAATCGCCGTGGTGCTGTTCTTCACCGGCGACTGGTTCGCGGATATCTTTACCGACGATCCGGCCGTGATCGAGGAGTTCTCGCGCTATCTGGCGATTTCGGTATGGGGCTATGCCGGCTTCGGCCTGCTGATCGTGGCCAATGGCGCGCTCAATGCGGTCGACAAGGCCGGACTTGCGCTGGCGCAAAGCGCGGCGCGGGTCTTCCTGGTCATGCTGCCGTTCGGCTGGGTGCTGCGCTCCGGCTGGGGTTCCTCGGCGATCTACGCAGCGGAGCTGGTCGCCAATCTCGCCGGCGGCGCGCTGGCCGCTTTCATCGTCTGGCGCGTGCTGCGGGCAGGCCCCGATCGAGGGCGTCAGGCTCAAACCAATACTTAACCATCATGGTCCATAGCCCTTCCGATCGTACGAGGGGCAATGATACATGGATGACCTGTTGGCGGACTTCGTCGCCGAAACTCGCGAGATGCTGGAAGCCAGCAGCGGCGAAATCGTCGCGTGGGAAGCCGATCCGTCCGATACGGCGCGGCTCGATACCATTTTCCGTTTCGTCCACACGGTTAAGGGAAACTGCGGCTTCTTCGACTTCCCGCAGCTCGAGAAGCTCAGCCATGCGGCGGAGGATGCCCTGTCCGAATGCCGCAGCGGACGCCGCGAACCCGACCGTGCGCTGGTATCGGCAGTGCTCGCGATAATCGACCGGATCGGCGTGATGACCGATTCGATCGAGGCCGGCGAGGAATGTTCAGCCGAGGGCGACGATGACTTGATCGCCGCGCTGCAACCCGGCGAGATCACCAGCGTCGTCGGCGAACCCAAGGCCGCGACGCCGCAGCAGGCGGAACCCGCCGACGGCGAAGACGATGCCGCGCCCAAGGCCGCGCGCAGCAATGGCGTCCAGCGGTCGATCCGCCTGCCGACCGAATTGCTCGACGAGGTTATGAAGGGCGTGTCGGACATGGTCCTGGCGCGCAACGATCTGGCGCGGCGCCTGCGCGAGGCGGGCGAGCAACCGACGATCGACGGCCCCTTCGACCGGCTCAGCGCGATCCTCGCCGATGTTCGCAATGCAATCACCCGCATGCGCATGCAGCGGCTTGAACATCTGTTCGGCTCGCTCCCACGGCTGGTCCGCGATCTCTCGAACGAGCTGGGCAAGCAGGTCATGGTCGATTTCGAAGGCGGCGAAGTGGAGCTCGACCGCGAAATGGTCGAAATGGTCCGCGATCCGCTGACGCACATCATCCGCAACGCGATCGACCACGGGCTCGAAGGGCCGGGCGAACGCATCAAGGCCGACAAGCGCGAGATCGGCCTGCTGAAATTCGCCGCACGCCAGTCGGGCAACCGGATCACGCTGACGATCAGCGACGACGGGCGCGGCATCAATATCGAACGCCTGGCAGCCAAGGCTGTCGCGGCGGGCATCTACAGCCAGGCCGAAGTCGATGCCATGTCGCAGCGGCGCAAGCATTACCTGATCTTCGAACCCGGCCTGTCGACGGCCGACGAGGTCAGTTCGGTGTCGGGCCGGGGCGTGGGAATGGACGTCGTGCGCGCAAACATCGAACGCGTGGGCGGGTCGATCGACGTCGCCAGCAAACCCGGTGAGGGCACGAGCTTCTATCTCAAGCTTCCGCTCACGCTCAGCATCATCGCCGCGCTGACCGTAGGCAGCGACGGGCAACGCTACGCCATCCCGCGCAGCTATGTCGAAGAGATCGTGTTCGGGTCGAGCGACCATATCGACTTCGCCGAAGCGGGCGATCGTCGTCTCATCACCTTCCGCGGGAAACGCGTGCCCTGCCTTTCGCTGGCCGAGATCCTCGGCACCCAGGCCGGCGATGCAATGGACTGGGAAGCCAGCACGCTGGTGCTGGTGCGCCTTGCCAGCGACGATATCTTCGCGCTCGCCGTCGATCGGGTCTACGATCACGAAGACGTGGTGGTCAAACCGATCGCACCCGCGATCATGGACACCGGACTCTACGCTGGCACTACCCTGCTCGACGACGGCCGCCCGATGATGCTGCTCGACCTGCCCAGCATCGCGCAGAAGCACGAGCTCGTGAATGAGATGCGCAGCGCGACCCGCGTGCCCGAGGAAGAGACGGCCGAGCAGCGCAAGGCCCAGCCGATCATGCTCTTCACCGGGCTCGACGGTCGCCGGCGCGCCGTACGGCTCGAACTGGTCCGCCGCATCGACACCATCGCCCGCGAGGCGATCGATATCGAGGGCTCGCGTGTGCAGGCGGTCATCGACGGCGCGATCTACCCGCTTGCCGGCCTCGAACATGGTGAACTCACCGCGGACAGGTGCCGCCTGCTGCGCCTGTCCGATGGCGACAGCGAAATCGTCTACGCGGTCCGCGAGGTTCTCGATGCTGCCGAACTCGAGGGCGAGGTCATCCCATCGGATGCCGATGCCATGATCGAAGGCGTCGCGCTGATCGACGAGCGGCCCGTGCCGGTCATCGACGGCCATGCGCTGTTCGCGCGCCACAGCGGGGGCCAGCGCAAGGCCCCGCCCCTGTCGTGCCGCCTGCCCGCCGACAGCGACTGGGCGCGCACCATACTCGAGCCGCTGGTCGAAGCCGCTGGCTATCGCATTGCCGGTGACGGGGATGAAGAAAGCGACGTCGCGATCGAGCTGGCCGAAGCCCCGGCGGTGGCCGCGGGACCGGCGCGGCGCGTCATCCGCCTGCGCCACGAACCCGATGCACCCGGCGACGGGGCGGACAGTATCTACCGCTATGATCGCGAAGCGCTCTTGAACGCGCTCAAACGAGCCCGGATGGGAGAAACAGCATGAACGACCTGCTGCTCATGTGCATGGTCGCGGGGCGCCGGGCGGCGATCCCCGCGATACGCGTCCAGTCGGTCATCGAGATCGAGGACATCACGCCGATTCCCGGGGCCCCCGCTTTCATCCGCGGCCTGACCGCGCTGCGGAGCCAGGCGTTGACCGTGATCGATTGCTCTGTCGCGCTGGGTTTCGAAACAGCCCAGGCGCCGCCCGACCAGCGGGCCGCGGTCGTCGAGATCGACGGCCATCTCTATGCCCTGCTGGTCGATGCTGCCTACGATGTCGGCGAAGCGCTGAGCGATCCGATCGAGGTGCCCGGCGGGTTCGGCGCCGGGTGGCAGGCGGCAACGCGCGGCATGGTCGAAACCGATGGCGGTCCCACGCTGCTGATCGATGTCGAAGCGCTCGTGTCCGGCCCGGTTTCGCAGGCGGCTTAAGCGATTGGTTACCCTCGGCCGCTACGGATGGCTGGCAAACACCAGAGGTCATTGAAATGAAATCCTGCCTAATCGTCGATGATTCGCGCGTCATCCGCAAGGTTTCGAGGCATATCCTCGAGACGCTCGGCTTCCAGGTCGAGGAAGCCGAAAACGGTCAGGAGGGACTGGACAAGTGTGCCGAGAGCATGCCCGACGTCGTCCTGCTCGATTGGAACATGCCGGTCATGACGGGCATCGAATTCATCACCCAGCTGCGCCAGCGCGAGGGGGGCGACAAGCCCAAGGTCGTGTTCTGCACCACGGAAAACGATGTCGCGCACATTCGCGAGGCGATCAATGCCGGGGCCGACGAATATGTCATGAAACCGTTCGATCACGAGACGCTGCAGATCAAGCTCCAGCTTGTCGGCATGGCCTGAAGGATCTGACATGGGCGCGCCCCTCCGTTCCGAAATACTGAAACCAGCCGGCACCGGGGGATTCTGCCCCGATCCGGTTCGCGTGATGATCGTCGATGATTCGCTGACCGTGCGCACGGTGTTCTCGCGCATGATCAAGCAGGAACGCGACATGTCGATCCTGGCGACTGCGAACAGCGCCGAGAGCGGCCTCGCGGAACTCGCCAAGGCCGCACCCGACGTGATGCTGCTCGATCTGGAAATGCCCGGCATGGGCGGGCTCGAGGCGTTGCCCCGGATCATGCAGGCGGCTCCGCAAACCAAGGTGCTGGTGATCTCTTCGCTGACGGCCGATGGCGCCGAGGCAACCGTCAAGGCGCTGTCGCTGGGCGCGGCGGACACCATGCTCAAGCCCCGCCCGGGCGGGTTCAACGAGGACTACAAGTCGAGCCTGCTTGGCAAGATCCGCGCACTCAAGGGCCCTTCGGCCAGCGACGCAGCGGCTGCCGCGGACGGCGTCGCCGCGCCTGCCGAGGTGCAGCGCGTCGGCAAACCGCCGCAGATCGTCGCCATCGGCGCCTCGACCGGCGGCATCCATGCATTGAACCTGTTCCTGCGGCAGGTCCCGAAGAATTTCGACCTGCCGATCCTGGTTACGCAGCATCTCCCGCCCAGCTTCATTCCCGTATTCGCGCAGCAGCTGGAAATGGCCGCCGAACGCCCGGCGATCCTCGCCGACGAAGGGACGATGATCGAGCGCGGGAAGATCTACATCGCGCCCGGCCACGGACATCTGGTGGTCCGCAAGTCGGGCGGCCGCCGGGTTCTCGGCCTGGCCTATCATCCGGTGAAGAGCGGCTGCATGCCCTCGGTCGATCCGATGTTCGAAACACTGGCCGAAGTGTATGACGGCCATGTCGCCGGGGTCCTGCTTTCGGGGATGGGCCGCGACGGCACCGACGGCGCCCATTCGCTGCTGGCCGCCGGCGGCACCATGTATGCGCAGAACGCGGAAACCTGCGCGGTGTGGGGCATGCCGCGCGCGGTCACCGAAATGGGCCTGGCTGCTGCGGTCCTGCCGCCCGCCGAATTGGCCGACGCCTTGCTGGCCAATGCGGGAGCCGATGCATGGCGGTAGACGATGCTTCGCACCGCATCATCGGCGACCTGCTTGCACAGCGTACGGGACAGCAACTGACGGAAGGACGCCGCTGGCGGGTTTCCAGTGCATTGGCTGGCCTGTTCCGCGAATGCGGGATCGAGAATGTCGACCAGCTGGCGTGCATGCTCGAGCGACCCGGCGAACAGCAGCTGGCAACCCGCGTGGTCGAGGCCCTGCTGAACAACGAAACCTATTTCTTCCGCGACAACGCTTATTTTTCCGTCCTCGCCAACCAGGTCCTGCCCGATCTTGCGCAGAAACGGGCCGCCACCAAACGGCTGTCGATCTGGTCGGCCGGTTGCTCGACCGGCCAGGAAGCGCTGAGCCTGGCAATGATCTTCGCCGAACAGCCGGGGCGGTGGAAGGACTGGACGATCGAAATTCTCGGAACCGACGTTTCGAACAAGGCAATCGCGACGGCGCGCAGCGGGCAGTATACGCAGTTCGAGATCCAGCGCGGGATCAGCGTCGCGCAGATGCTGAACTTCTTCACCGACTGCGACGGCCACTGGCAGGCCGCCGACAGGATCCGTTCGATGACGCGCTTCCAGCAGCACAATATCCTCGATTATCCGCCGTCCCCCGGACGGTTCGATCTGGTGATGTGCCGCAATGTGCTGCTGTATTTCGATCCGGAAACGCGCGCCGCCGCGTTCGACCGGCTCGCGGGCGGGATTGCCCGCGATGGCTGGCTGATGCTCGGTGCGGGCGAGACCGTGGTGGGCCAGACCGAACGGTTCAAGCCCGCCGCTTTCGGCTCGTCGCTTTACAGTCCGGTCCATGAGGACCTGGCCGCGGCCAACCGGCCGCCGCTGCGCGCCGCGGTCTCCTGAGCCGCCGCCGACGCCGCCCCAAAGGGTAAACCGACCATTTACGCTTCCTTAGCGAATACCGCGTAAACCCTTAGGGTAAGGCGAGAAAAGGCGCGATTCAGGGATGATGAGCAGTTCGTACGGGTATCGCGAAAGCGAAAGCGCATGGGCGATCGTCTTTGGTCCCATGGCTGTGCTCGCTACGATTTTCGCGCTGACGTGGTCGACCACGATCGCCAATCGCTATCTCGGCTTTTCCTCGCCCTCCACCATTCTTTCGATGGGTGCGCTGGCCTTCGGCCTGGCCACCGTCGTGTGCGCCTATGTCGGACGGCGGCACCTGCGCCGGGTGGAGCATCTCTCGCGCAGCGACAGCCTGACCCGCCTGCCCAATCGCCGCGCGCTGCACTTCGATATCCAGCGCGAATACCGGCAGGGCCACGAAGTCGCGCTGGCGATGATCGACCTCGACGGCTTCAAGCTGATCAACGACCATTACGGCCATTTCGTCGGCGACGCGGCGATCCGCGAATGCGCCCGCATCTTCGGCGACATCTCGGATGGCGAAGCCGGCATCTACCGGCTGGGCGGTGACGAATACGCCATGATGATCGGCGGTCCGGTGGCCGGGACACTGCTCGAAGGCCTGTGCCGGCGCATCATCGAACGGCTGGCCAAGCCGATCCATGTCGAAGACCGGCGCCTGACCCTGGGCGCGTCCATCGGCTTGGCGCGCAGCACCACGCAGGACTTCGTCCCTTCCTCCGAATTGCTGCGCCGCGCGGATATTGCGATGTATGCGGCGAAGCGCGGCGGCAAGATGCGCTGCACCTGGTTCAGTTCGGCGCTCGACCGCAGCCGCGAAAAACTGCAGGAAATGGACGACGAGTTGCGGCGATCGCTTGCTGAAGGGCAGTTCCGGCTGCACTACCAGCCGCTGGTCGATTCCAGCACCCGGACGATCAATGCGGTCGAATGCCTGCTGCGCTGGGAACGGCCCGATGGCGCATGCATCGGGCCCAGCACCTTCATCCCGGTCGCCGAAGAAAGCGGGCTGATCAATGCGATCGGCCTGTGGGTCTTGCGCCAGGCCTGCCGCGACGCGTTGCAGTGGGGCGATATCGCGCTGTCGGTCAACATCTCGGCGGCGCAGCTGCGCAATCCCGAATTTCCCATCCAGCTTGGCCATATCCTCGAAGAAACCGGCTTCGATCCGGAGCGTCTCGAACTCGAGATTACCGAAACCTGTCTCGTGCTCGATCCGGTGGTGGCGGAGCGCAGCCTGTCGGTCGTGCGCAGCTTCGGGGTCAAGATCTCGCTCGACGATTTCGGTACCGGCTATGCATCGATCGGCTTCCTGCGCCAGTTCCGCTTCGAAAAGCTCAAGCTCGACCGCAGCCTGGTGGTCCAGGCCAGCGAAGACGACGGCAGCCGCGCAATGATGCTGTCGAGCATTACCGTCGCCCGCGCGATAAAAATGAGCGTCGCGGCCGAAGGCGTCGAAACCGAAGAACAAGCAGCCATGGTTCGCGCCGCCGGGTGCGATCAGATCCAGGGCTGGCTCTATTTCAAAGCCATGCCGCCCGAAGAAATCGGCCAGTATCTCGGCAAGCCCGTCGGGCTGCGCCGGTCGAAGGCCAACAGGAAAGAACAGATTGCATGAGTGCGTTGCAGGATATGGTTGGCGGCATGGTTGCCGAGGGCGAGGCTTCGCCCACCCAGCGGCCGCAGGAATATACCGGGGCCCCGCACTACCGCGGCGCCGCTCATGAACAGCCGGACCATACGGATTCGAGCGGTATGAACGGCTGGCTCGCCGACAAGTCGGTCGGGGAGAAACTGCGCGCCATCTCGGCGGCCAATATCGCCGTTGTCCTACTCTGCCTGTTTGCCACGTGCCTGGGCGGCTTCTTCGCTTTGCAGGCGCGCTCCGAACGCATGGCGATTTCCGCCGCTTCCGTAATGGCCGAACGGATGGTCGCCGATATCAACGAGGGCCGGCTGTTCGTCCAGCGTTACGCCATTTCGGGCGACGGCAACGACCTGGTCGCCGCCAAGGCGGCCTTCGACCAGACCGATCGCAATCTTGGCCGCGTCGAAGCCCGTGCAGCCGAAGTCGCGCCGCAGGTACTCCCGCAGATCGAACAGCTCGACACGAGGCTGGCGGCGCTGCGTACGCGCGTGGTTGCCGCACAGAATTCGCGCGGGACGCAGGGCCAGTGGCAAGAATTTTCGGACAGCGTTTATGGCGAAAGCCAGGAGGTCGTCGATCTCGCCATAGCGGCGCGCGAAAGCATTGAAGCCGCAGGCGAGACGTCGGATGCAGCGTCGCAGACGCTGATCGGGTGGCTGTTCGCGTCGTTCTTCGGCGTGGCGGTCATCGGTCTGGGGATTGCCTGGCTGAGCGCGCGTTACATCGGGCGCGACGTATCGGGCACGCTGCGCCGGATGACGCATGTCGCATCGCGGCTCGCCGATGGCGAAAAGGACATTCACATTCCCGCAACCGAGCGCCGCGACGAGATCGGCGACCTTGCCCGCGCCCTCGAAGTCTTCCTGCAGGCTGCTTGGGAAGTCGAGCGGATGGCGCAGGAACGCGAAGCGCTGCGCAACGAGCGCGGCGCGGAAATGGTCCGCTTCGCCGAGCGGTTCGAAACCACCGTGGGCGAAGTGGTCAACGGCGTCGCCACCGCTTCCGCGCAGCTCAAGCTGACCGCTGGTTCGATGGCGGCCGCCGCCGAACAGGCCACCACGCAGACCACGCATGTCACGGCATCGATGGAACAGGCCGCCAGCGGGGTTACCGCGGCTGCGGCCGCGTCGGACGAATTCGCCATGTCGATCGGCGAGATCAGCCGTCAGGCCTCGCATTCGGCCGAACTCGCCCGCAAGGCCACCGCCATGGCCGGCAATGCGGACGATACGATTTCCACGCTTGCCGTTTCGGCCGAACAGGTCGGACAGATCGTCGAGCTTATCCAGTCGATCGCGAAGCGGACAAATCTGCTTGCGCTCAACGCCTCGATCGAGGCGGCCCGCGGGGGCGAGGCCGGCCGCGGCTTCGCGGTCGTGGCAAGCGAAGTGAAGGAACTCGCCGCGCAGACCAGCCGTGCGACCGAGGAAGTCGCCGAACAGATCCGTACCATGCAGAATTCCACCGGCGCCAGCGTCGGCGCGCTGCGCTCGATCGCGGAACAGATCAAGGAACTGGAGGGCGCGGCCATTTCGATTGCCAGCGCGGTGGATCAGCAGTCGGTGGCCGGACAGGATCTCGCCCGCAGCATCGATCTGGCGGCGCGGTCGACCGACGACGTGTCGAGCAATGTCGGCCAGGTCCGCGAAACCAGTCTCGCGACCGGCGCGGCCGCCAGCCAGGTGCTCAATTCCTCGACCGAACTGGAGGCTCAGGCCACCACGCTGAAATCGCATGTCGCGCAGTTCGTGGAGCACGTTCGCGCGGCTTAACGTGATTTCAAGCATTCTCGCTCAGGGTTGATACGGCCTTAAGAGGGGGATGCTTGGGGATGAACGCACATAGCACGATCATCGCGGACGATCTGGCCCGCGAAATCGCGGAAATCGAAATCATCGATGCCGCGGAAGATCATCATCGCGGCGCGGTAGGCGCCTGGTTCATGGCGCGGCCGCTGGCTGCGAAAGCCAGGATCGCGTCGATTTTCTCGCTGGGCGGGCTGACGCTCGTGACTGCGATCGCGCAGGCGGGCTTTCTGTTCCCGTCCTTTGCCGGCACCGCACAGGTACTCACATTGATCGTCCTGGCAGTCGCCCTGCTCGGCGGCCTCGCCAGCCTGCGTTTCGTCCTGCGACACGTCATTGATCCCTATATCAAGCTCAAGGACGACATGGCCCGGCTTGCCCAGGGCGAACGCGACATCCAGGTGACCGATACGCACCGCGTCGATGAAATCGGCGATCTGGCGCGCTCATTTGCCGTTTTCCTGCGCTCGGGGCACAAGCTCGACGAACTGTTTGCCGGGCGCAAGAAAGCGGCCGAGGAACGCAAGGCCGAAATCATCCGCATGGCACGCGATTTCGAAACCGGCGTGGGTGATGTCGTCAGCGGTGTCGCCACTGCGGCCAGCCAGCTCAATTCGACCGCTTCGGGCATGGCTGCCACTGCCGAACAGGCTGCGCGCCAGTCACAAAGCGTTACCGAAACGATGGAGCAGGCCGCGGGCGGCGTGACTGCCGCAGCCGCGGCATCCGACGAATTCGCCATGTCGATCGGCGAGATCAGCCGACAGGCCGCCCACTCCGCCGAACTGGCACGCAAGGCCACCGATGCGGCGAATGGCGCCGACGAAACCATTTCCGCGCTGGCCAATTCGGCCGATCAGGTCGGGCAGATCGTCGAACTGATCCAGTCGATCGCCCAGCGCACCAACCTGCTGGCGCTCAACGCCTCGATCGAAGCCGCCCGCGGCGGCGAGGCAGGCCGCGGCTTCGCGGTCGTAGCGAGCGAGGTGAAGGAACTGGCCGCACAGACGAGCCGGGCGACCGAGGAAGTCGCGGACCAGATCAAGGCCATGCAGAATTCGACCGGGGCCAGCGTCGGCGCGCTGCGGTCGATCGCCGGCCAGATCAAGGAACTCGAATCCACTGCGACCTCGATCGCCAGCGCAGTGGACCAGCAATCGGTCGCCGGACAGGATCTCGCGCGCAGCATCGATCTGGCGGCGCGGTCGACCGACGAGGTTTCCGCCCATATCGACCAGTTCCGCGAAACCAGCATCGCCACCGGTTCGGCGGCCAGCCAGGTTCTCAATTCGGCCAGCGAGCTCGAAGGTCAGGCCGGTGCGCTGAAAAGCAGCGTGGAAGAATTCCTCAACCACATCCGCGGGACCTGAGAGGCCCGCACCGAGGACAATCGGGAGACGGCGGCAGCGGGGCAAATCCCCGCCGCCGCACTCTCCATCATTCCCACCAATAGGGCAGGCGCCGGGCAGAGCCGGTCTCGACCTCGTTCATCGTCCGCGCATCGTACAGCCGGCCGCCCAGCATGACGCGGTCGATCTTGTCCGAATTGCGGATGTTTTCGCTGGGATCGGCCGAAAGGACGAGCAGATCGGCCAGCTTGCCCACTTCGAGACTGCCGATGTCGCGCTCCATCCCCAGCGAACGGGCCGGTTCGATCGTCCCGGCTCGTAGCGCCTCGACCGGGCTCATTCCGCCGCGAGCGAAACTCCACAGTTCCCAGTGCGCGGCGACGCCTGCCTGCTGGCCATGCGCCCCGATACTGACCTTCACCCCGCGGTCGGCGAGTTTCTTCGCCTCGCGCGCGGCTTCGTCATCGACAAAAGCCCAGTCGGGAGCGGTAACGCGGCGTGCGGTTTGCGCGATCAACTGGCGCGGCGGCGTGTGGACCATCAGCGGATTGTCGAACACGTCGGTAGCCTGTCGCCAGTAGGGGTCGGCAGCAAGGCCGCCATAGGTCACGACGAGCGTCGGCGTATAATTCGATTGCGACCCTTCCCAGAACTGCAGCACGTCCTCGTAGAACACTTCGCCCGGGACATTGTGTTCGATGGTCGAATTGCCATCGGCAATCAGGTTCATGTCCATCCCGAACAGCGAACCGCCCTCGGCCACCACCAGCATATCCTCTTCACGGGCGGCCGCGACGACCTGCTGGCGCTGTTCGCGCCGCGGCTGGTTGTAGTTCTTTATCGAGATGCCGCCTTGCGCCTTGATCCGCCGAATGTGCGCCAGCGCATCATCATAGCTGTCGATCCGCGCATAGACGCTGGGCGCCTTGGCCCCGTAGACGATCTCGGCGGTGGAGAAGATCCGCGGCGCCAGCAGGGTGCCGGCGCGCTGACGCTCCGCAGCGGAAAAGATCATGCTCGCCCTCGACGAAGGATCGTGCAGCGTGGTGGTACCCATGGCGAGGTTCTGCACCAGCGACCAGTTCTGCTGCGGGACGAGATCGTCGACGCCCTGCGGCCCGTGGGCATGCGCGTCGACCAGCCCCGGCATGATCGTCTTGCCCGCAGCGTCGATCACCGATGCGCCCTGCGGCACGGCAATTTGATCGGCCGGGCCGATCGCCGCAATGCGATCGCCCGTGATCACGATCGTGCCATTGGGGATTGCGCCGGCACCATCCCCCGCCATCGTCAGGATCTTCGCCCCGGTAATCGCCACCGTACCGCTCGGCTTGGCAGCCGCGACGGTGCGTTCGAGCGAGGTACCGCTGGTCGGCGGCACGAAGGCCGGGGCGTCCTTTTCCTTCGGTGCATCGGCGAACATCGTATCGAGGCTGGCGCGGTACAGCACCGGCCCCATCGTCCAGGTCAGCATGTCGCCGCCCTGGGTCCAGCCGATGTAGTCCGCCCCGCCCTTGGACGCGCGCACCACCGGTAGCGAACTGGCCTTTTCGCCCACCGTCACCGCCTGCCCGCCGGGCATCAGCGGTGTGGCGAAGACCTCGTAATTCTCGCGGAAGGCAACGAAATCGCCGCGCGGGCTGACGTGGTATTCGGTGGCCAGCTCGCCCTCGGCATGGACCTGCCGCGCTTCACCGTCGAGATCGGCCGAGAGCAGCTGCAGCTTGCCGTCCTTGCGCCCGAGCATGAACACCCGGTCGCTATCCGCGCCGAACTGCGGGTTCGACGTGTCGCGTGCCACCAGTTCGGCGGTGCCGCCGGCCGCGCTTACTCGGTAGATGCCTTCGTTCTCCGAATAATCGGGAGAGGTCAGATAGCCGCCCGAACGCTTTTCGAAAACGATCGTATTGCCGTCGGGCGAGAACCGGGGCTGCGCATAATGACCGGGCATGCGGGTGACCGCGCGGGCACCGGAGCCGTTTGCATTGGCGCTCATTACCTGGCCAAGCCCTTCGTCGGTCCAGCGGATATAGGTGAGCCGCCGCCCGTCGCGCGACCACGAGGGCCACAGCTCGAGCGCTTCGTCATTGCCCGAAGTGAGCCGCTGGGCCGTGCCGCCCGCAACCGGCTTGGTGTAAAGCTTGCCGAGACTTTCGAAGACCACGGTGCGGCCATCGGGCGAAACGCTGGCGAAACGCGGTATTTTCGCGGTGAAACTGTCGGGCGAAACCGGGATGACCGGGTGCGGCGCATCGGCGACTCCGCGCGTGTCGTTGACGGTGAAGGGTATCACGCTGTCGCCGCTGCCATCGGCAACCACGCGCCGCAGCTTGCCACCAGCCCACAGCACCAGCGCATTCCCGTCGGGGGTCCAGTCGATCAGCGGGTAGAACCCGTGGACCGCCCAGGTTTCCTGCATGTCCATATCGAGATCGCCATAAATCATCCGCTGCTCGCCACTGGCGAGGTCCTTGATCCACAGCTCGGTCTGGTCCTTGTCGCGGCGGATGAAGGCCAGGCTCCTGCCATCGGGCGAAGGCTGCGGGCGGACCGCACCGCCATAGCCGCTGACCGCGGTGGTGACCTCGCCGGTCGCCAGATCGTAGCGTTCGATGGCAAAGGTGCCCTGCGTTGAATCCTGAGCATATTCGAAGATCGGCCCCGGGGTGACATTACGCGAATAATAGACCGCGCTGCCGTCAGGCGCGTAAACCGGTTCACCCAGCTCCTTCTGCAGTGCTTCGGTGGCGCGCGCGACCAGCTTGACGCCGCCGCCGCCCGAGACGTGATAAAGCCAGATCTCACCGGTACCGAGCGAACGCTGCGTGGTGAAATGCTTCTTGGCGACGATGTAATTGCCATCGGGCGACCAGCTTGCCTGGTTCAGCAGGCGGAACTCCTCCTTGGTGAGCTGGCGCTTGTCCGATCCGTCGGCGTTCATGATCCAGATGTTGTCGCCGCCGCCGCGGTCGCTAGTGAAAGCGATCCGGCGGCCATCGGGCGAGAAGCGCGGCTGCACTTCCCATGCCAGCCCTTCGGCGATCCGCGTCGGCGTGCCGCCGGCGATCGGCATGGTGTAGATGTCGCCCAGCAGCGCGAAAGCCAGCATGCGCCCGTCGGGCGAGACATCCACATCCATCCACGTGCCTTCGTCCGTCCGTATCGGCACCTGCCGGATCGTCGCGCCGCGCGGAGCGGTAACGTCCCATTTCTCCACGCTGTCGGCGGCAGCTGGGTTGGCACTGGCGGGAGCGGCATCGACCGCAATCCCGCTGCCTTCGGCAGGACCCGTTTCCGCCGATGCATCGACCTCCTGTTCCTCCACCGGATTGGGGCTGGGCGGGTTATCCTGCGCGTAAGCCGCCTGGCCGGCGAACAGGACGGCAAGGACGGAAGCGATGCTGGTTTTCATGATGTTCTCCGGTTGGGGAAATGTGGTCAGCGCACGCTGGCGCGTTCGATCAGATGGACGGGGACGCGCCGCGCAGGCCGTTCGCCTTCGGAAGCGAGCGCGGTCTCGACGAGCAATTGCCCGGCGCGCGCGAAATCGGGTTCGACCGTGGTGAGCGGCGGCGCACTGAATTCGCCCGAGCCCAGCCCGTCGAAACCGATCACGCCGACGTCGTCCGGCACGGCGATGCCGCGCGCGGCCAATTCTTCCAGCGCGCCCAGCGCCATGGCGTCGCAGGCGAAAAACAGGCCATCGAACCTGGCATCGGCGTCGGCCAGCTGGGCGATCGCATTGCGGCCTTGCGACACGCGGTCCGCGCCGCTGCTGACCACCGCCTCACCCGCTTTCAGGCCCACCGCTTCCATCGCGGCAAGATAGCCTTCGTAGCGTTCGCGGAACTGGCGCTGCGACGATGCGGGATCCCCGACGAAGACGATATGCTGCGCGCCGCCCTGCACCAGCCGTTCCACCGCCAGCCTGCCGCCATCGCGATTGTCCGAGCGCACCCAGACACTGTCGTCGAAAGGCGATCCCCAGAACGCCATCCTGCCAGCGGTCTTGGCGCAGGCGGTGAAATAGTCCCACGCCGCCTGGTTCGTCGCCGTACCGATCACCACGACGCCATCGGCCTGCCGCCGGGCAACATAGTGGCCGAAGAATTCCTCGGGCTGCGCCTGAAAGGATACCAGCGCCTCGTAGCCGCGCTCGGCCGCCGCTGCGCAGGTGCTGCCGAGCAGGCTGTAATAGAACGGGTTGATCGCCGCCGGCCCCTGCCCGTCGCGGCCGATCACGACAATGGCGATGGTCCCGGTTTCGCCGCGCCGCAGCCCGGCCGCACGCGCATTGACCTGGTAGCCCAGTTCCTCCGCCGCCAGTTCGACGCGGCGGCGGGTGGCTTCGGTGATCGTTTCGGAACCCGACAGGGCGCGGCTGACGGTCGACTGGCTGACGCCCGCGCGTTCGGCCACGTCGATCGAGGTGACCGGGCGCGGCCTGGTCTTGTCACTGCTGGACATGCGCGAAAGGCTCTCCCCTTTCCGCCTGCCCTAACCCAGCGAATTGGCGAAAGCGAGAGGCAAGCGGCGCAAGCGCACGATCTGTTTGAAACCAGCGATTAAGTTGCGCCCTGCAACTGAGACTGGCGCACGGGCCCGGCATCGGGTAGGCTCATACCACTTGGGAGAGACAGATGAAGAATACGGCGACCGATTTCGACGTTCTGATTGTGGGTGCGGGCATCTCCGGCATCGGCATGGCGGCGCATATGAAGGACAAGGCGCCCGGTCACAGTTTCGCGATCGTCGAACGCCGTGACAATCTGGGGGGAACCTGGGACCTCTTCCGCTATCCCGGCATCCGGTCGGACAGCGACATGCATACGCTGGGCTTCGATTTCGAACCCTGGACGCACGAGAAATCGATCGCCGACGGCCCCGCCATCCTCGACTATCTCGACCGCATCGTCGACGAACGCGATATCCGCAAGCACATCCGCTTCGGCCACAAGGTGCTGTCCGCGGACTGGCGCGACAGCGAAGCGCGGTGGCACGTCACGCTCGAAACCGCGCAGGGCGAACGCAAGCATCTGACCGCCAACTGGCTCTATCTCGGCGCGGGCTATTACGATTACGACGAAGCCTATGATCCCGGCTTCGATCTGGGCGAATTCGCAGGCGAAGTCGTGCATCCGCAATTCTGGCCGAAAGACCTGGATTACAGGGGCAAGAACGTGGTCGTCATCGGATCAGGCGCCACTGCGGTCACCATCGTCCCCTCGATGAGCGACAAGGCCGCCAAGGTGACCATGCTGCAGCGCACGCCGACCTGGATGTTCAGCCGGCCGGCCAAGGATGCACTGGCCAATTTCCTGCGCAAAATCCTGCCCGAGAAGACCGCTTACAGGATCACCCGCTGGAAGAACATCACGCTGCAGGATCTGGGTTTCAAGCGGGCCCGCGCCAAGCCGCAGAAGATGGGCGAAGCGCTGCACAAGCGTATCCGCAAGTCGCTGGGCGACGATTGCGATCTTGCGCCGTTCACGCCGCCATACAATCCGTGGGACCAGCGGCTGTGCCTGGTCCCCGACGACGACCTGTTCGAAGCGATGAAGAGCGGCAAGGCGGAAATCGTGACCGGTCATATCAAGGCTTTCGAAAAGGGCGGTGTGCGCTTGACGGACGACCAGTTCATCCCGGCCGATATCGTCGTCACCGCAACCGGGCTCAAACTGGCGATCGCCGGCAAGATCGCGTTGTCGCGCGAAGGCCGGAAGATCGACCTGGCGCAGCACTATTACTACAAGGGCTGCATGTTCTCGAACGTGCCCAATCTGGCGGCAGTGTTCGGCTATCTCAACGCCAGCTGGACGCTGCGCGCCGATATAAACTCGGACTTCATCTGCCGCGTGCTGCAGGAAAGCCGGCAGCGCGGCGCGGACATCGTCGAACCGGTGCTGACCCCCGAAGCGGAAGCGGCTATCGTCGAAGACGACATCTTCGATTTCTCGTCGGGTTATATCCAGCGCGGCAAGGCGATCATGCCCAAGAACGCGGTGGCCTACCCCTGGCGATTGAACCAGGAATATGTCGCCGATCGCAAGCGGATGAAAGAAGACCCGGTCGACGACGGTCTGCTCGACTTCCGACGGCACGGAGCCAATGCGCGCGGCGCTGGCGAACAGCTCGAAGCTGCGGAGTAGCTTTCGCGCGCGGACCGCGTTACGCCAGCACCCATGACCGAACGCATTTACACCGCGGGCCTCGTCGTGATCGGCGACGAAATTCTCTCGGGCCGCACGCATGACAAGAATATCGCGCAAATCGCCAGCTGGCTGCAGGTCCAGGGCATTCGCCTGTCCGAAGTCCGCGTGGTGCCCGATGTCGTCGAACGGATCGTCGAAGCGGTGAATGCGCTGCGCGAAGCGTACGATTACCTGTTCACCACCGGCGGGATCGGCCCGACCCACGACGACATCACCGTCGATGCCGTGGCGGAAGCGCTGGGCGTTCCGGTGATCATCCATCCCGAGGCGAGAGCGATCCTTGAGCGCTATTACGCCAGCATCGGCAAGGAGCTGACCGAGGCGCGGCTTCGCATGGCCCGCGCGCCGGAAGGCGCCGAACTGATCCCCAACCGCATGTCGGGCGCCCCGGGGATCAAGCTTGGCAATATCCACCTTATGGCCGGGGTGCCGCACATCACCGCGGGCATGCTCGATGCGCTGACGGGCACGCTCGAAGGCGGGGCTCCGCTGCAATCCGAAACCGTCGGCTGCTGGACCCCCGAGAGCGAAATCGCCGACATCCTGCGGCAGGTCGAACAAGCGCATGAAACCTGCCAGATAGGCAGCTATCCCTTCTTCCGCGAAGGCCGGGTCGGCGCGAATTTCGTGGTTCGTTCGACCAATAGCGAAGATCTCAGGAGCTGTGTCGACAGCCTGTGCGACGGGCTGGCCACCGCCGGCTTCGATTTCACCCCCGGGGGAATCTGACCGGCGGCCAGGGTAATCGCACTGTTAACCACCGCGTGATACAGTGCCCCCGATGACCGCGGTCTATATCACGATCGACACCGAATATTCGGCGGGTCTTGCCGTCGAGCTGGGCCGCCATGCCCGCGCAGAGGTCTATGCCCGTTCGATCGCCGGCCGCACTGCTGCGGGCGATGTGGGTATCGAATATCAGATGGACATGATGGACGCGCATGGGATTGCGGGCGTCTTCTTCGTGGATCCCATGCCCGCGCTGGTCTGGGGTGTCGAAGCCGTCGCCGCAGTGGTCGAACCGATCCTCGCGCGCGGGCACGAGGTTCAGTTGCACCTGCATCCCGAATGGCTCGAACTCGCAGGCGACTCCAATCCGCTCAAGGGGCGGACCGGGCGCAACCTCAACGCCTTCAGCGAAGACGAGCAGGTCGAACTGATCGAGCTGGCGCGCGCCTTTCTCGTCGAAGCGGGAGCGCCTGCACCCACCGCATTTCGCGCGGGCAATTACGGCGCGGACGACGCCACGCTCCGCGCGCTGCGACGTCTCGACATCCGTTATGACAGCAGCCATGTCCCGGGTATCGCCGGCTCGGACTGCCGGATCTCGCTCGGCGCCGCGGACCGTGCGGTTATTCTGCACGAAGGCACGATAGAGGTGCCGGTAAGCGCAATCCGCAGCTTCGGCGGGCTGCGCCATGCGCAGATCACTGCCCTGTCGCATTGGGAAATGGCCGCGGCGCTGCAGTTCTGCGTGCGCGCAGGCGTCGAGATGCTCAACATCGTCAGCCACAGTTTCGAACTGATGAGCCGCGACCGGTTGCAGATAAATGCAATCGTGCGCGACCGTTTCGCGCGGTTCTGCCAGACGATTGCCGAGACCCAAGGGGCGCGCAGTGCCACCTTCACCAGCCGGCCTCCCGCTATCGGCGATCAGACCGGCGCGGGGACCATGCCGCACAATCCGCTGCGCACCGGCGCACGGATGGCCGAACAGCTGTGGGCCAACCGGCTCTACGGCGGCGGGTGAGAGCCACGGTGGTCGCTACGCCCTATCCCCTGCCCTTCACCATCGGTTCGCGCCGCCTGCTTGCGGTCGAGCGCGAGGTGGCGCCGATAGCCTTTACGCTGGAGGATATTCTGAGCGGCCGTTTGCCAGGTGTCCCCGCCATCGGTCACGGTGAAGGCTACCGCGTGCTGTCGGCGCCCGCTCATGCGGAAAAGCGTCTCCGCGAAGCGATGCCCGGCTTCCTTATCGGCGCACGCGAGGATTACGAGCGCAGCTTTATCGCGATGTCGGGCAGCTACGAGGACTATCTCGCACGTTTCTCGGGAAAGACCCGGTCGACGCTGCGGCGCAAGCGGCGCAAGGTCGAACAGGCCGGGGGCGGCGATCTCGACATGCGGACCTATCTCACGCCGGCCGAGATGGACCAATTCCTGCAGCTGGCGATCCCGCTGTCACGGCGCACCTACCAGGCCCGATTGCTCGACGCGGGCCTGCCCGATGACAAAGACGCCAGGGCCGAGATGCGCGAGCTCGCCGCGGATGACCGGGTGCGGGCCTATATCCTGTTCCTCGACCAGCAACCGATCGCGTATCTCTACCTGCCCGTGGCCGGCCACACGCTGGTTTACGCGCATCTTGGATACGATCCAGATTATGCCGAGCTGTCACCCGGAACGGTGCTCCAGATGGCTGCGCTCGAACGATTGTTCGCCGAGGACCGGTTCCAGTTCTTCGATTTCACCGAAGGCGATGGCGCGCACAAGAAACTGTTCCGCACCGGCAGCGTGCCCTGTGCCAGCTTCCTGATGCTGCGGCCGAGCTGGGCGAACCGGGCGCTCCTGAACGCGCATGGGCTGTTCGAAGCGGGTGTGGCAGGTGCCAAGCAACTGGCCGAGCGGTCCGGGTTCGCCGCGACCCTGCGCAAGCGCCTGCGCTAGAGATCGACGTCCTTCTCTCGCCGTTCCGACAGCTCTTCGCGCAATTCGCGCGCACCGCGTTCGGCCCGCTGATCGGTTCTCTTGCTGGACCGGCGCGTATAGAGCCAGGCGCCGACCAGCAGCGCGAGAAGTACGAAAGGCCCGACGCTGCGGGCGAAAAATAGAATGGTATCCACGAAAGTCTCCTGACTGGGGGTCTCGTGAATGGAACGCGTGCCGGCGGTTATCTTTCCGGTCCTTCCCCGCGCTTCCAGCCAGACATGGCCCAGCCAAACGAAAAGGGCCGGCGGATCTGCATCCGCCGGCCCCTGCTGTTTCGTTGTCGCAATGCGAAAGAAGCTTAGGCTCCTTCCACCTCCGCCAGGTCGACCTTGAGGCCCGGCCCCATCGACGAAGTCAGCGTGATCTTCTGGACATACTTGCCCTTGGCACCCGAAGGCTTCGCCTTGACGATCGCATCGGTCAGCGCCGCGAAGTTCTTCTTCAGGTCGGCGTCGTCGAACGACAGCTTGCCGATGCCGCTGTGGATGATGCCCTGCTTCTCGACGCGGAATTCGACCTGGCCGCCCTTGGCGTCCTTCACGGCCTGTTCCACGTTCGGCGTCACAGTGCCGAGCTTCGGGTTCGGCATCAGGCCCTTGGGGCCCAGCACCTTGCCGAGACGGCCGACGACACCCATCATGTCGGGCGTGGCGATGACGCGGTCATAGTCGAGATTGCCGTTCTGCATGTCTTCCATGAGATCTTCGGCACCGACCACGTCCGCACCAGCGGCCTTGGCCTTCTCGGCGTTGTCGCCCTTGGCGAAGACGGCGACCTTGACTTCCTTGCCGGTTCCGCTGGGGAGCGACACCATGCCGCGGACCATCTGGTCTGCGTGGCGCGGATCGACGCCGAGGTTCATCGCGACTTCGACGGTTTCGTCGAACTTCGCCTTGTGTTCGCGCAGCGTGGCGAGAGCTTCGTCGACGCTGTAGGTCTTTTCGCTGTCGAGCTTGGCGACGAGCTGCTGCTTCTTGGTCTGCTTAGCCATGATCTTAGCCCTCCACCACGTCGAGGCCCATCGAACGCGCGCTGCCTTCGATGATCTTGGTGGCCTGTTCGATGTCGTTTGCGTTCAAATCGGCCATCTTCTGTTCGGCGATTTCGGCAAGTGCCGAACGCTTGATGGATCCGGCCGAAACCTTGCCCGGCTCCTTCGAGCCCGACTTGAGCTTGGCGGCCTTCTTGATCAGGAAGCTGGCCGGCGGGGTCTTGGTCACGAAGGTGAACGAACGGTCCGCATAGACGGTGATCGTCGTCGGAATCGGCATGCCCTTTTCCATGTCGCCGGTGGCGGCATTGAAGGCCTTGCAGAATTCCATGATGTTCACGCCGCGCTGACCCAGCGCAGGGCCGATGGGGGGCGAGGGATTGGCGGTGCCCGCAGGCACCTGCAGCTTGATATAGCCGTCGATCTTCTTGGCCATGAATGGCCTCCTTTCTCACTGTTGCCGCGGTACTTTCGAACCGGGGCTCATGGTAAGCGGTCAAGCGGTCCGCATAAGCGACCTCCCGCACGGGTTCCCCAGGATGTCTTGGGAAGGCGCGCACATAGCGGTTTGGCACCGGATTGCAAGCGATTCGCCCTGCCCCGATCGCGTCGGATGACACCTTCATCGAAGGCCGCTCGCGCGCCACAATTGAAGGGCATAGGCTGCGGACGATGCCCAATCCCCTGCCCCTGCCATTCCGCCACCCGCTTGTCGCGGCCGTGCTGCTATGCGCGGGCGCACCCGCATCGGCGCAGCAGCCCGAAGCCCCCGTCGACACTGTCCGCATGCCCGAATTGCCAGCCGCCGAAATCGACCAGTCGCTGGCAATCGGCGGCGAGGAAATCGCGGCGCACAAGCTGCGCAGCCGGATGACCGTGGGAGTATTGGTCAACGGCGCCGGCCCGTATGATTTCGTGGTCGACAGCGGCGCCGACACTTCGGCGGTCGGCTCGGCGCTGGCGGGAAAGCTGGCGCTGCCCGAAACAGAACCCGCCCTGCTCCACGGCATTACCGAGAGCAAGATCGTGGACCGCGTATGGGTGGACGAAATGCGTCTCGGCAACACCGTGACCATGGGTCTCGAGACCCCCGTGCTCGACGAACGCGACATGGGCGGCGACGGGATGATCGGGCTCGACGCGCTGGTCAACCAGCGATTGATGATGGATTTCGACGAGCGCATCATCACCGTGGACGATGCGCGGGAGAAGGACGAAGCGATGACCGATGGGGTGATCGTTGTGACCGGGCGCCTGCAGCGCGGACAGTTGATCCTGACCGAAGTCGCTGCCGGCCGCGAACGGGTCGAAGCCGTGGTCGACACAGGCTCCGAGATCACCATCGGCAACCTCGCGCTGCGTAACCGCCTGGTTCGCAAGCGTTCGCGCGGTTTCGACACGGTGACCGTCTACGGGGTCACCGGGGCGGCGCTGGAGCTCGAGTTCACGGTGGTCAAGAACCTCCGCCTCGGTTCCATCACGCTGCAGAACGTACCCATGGCCTTTGCCGACATTCCGCCCTTTGCAGTCTTCGGGCTCGATGAAAAGCCGTCTTTGCTGCTGGGCACCGACCTGATGGAAAACTTTCGCCGGGTGTCGCTGGATTTCGCGGATCGCAAGGTCCGCTTCCAGCTGCGCAAATGCCATCACGCAGCGATTACCATGCGAACTTCCACCCGGGCATCGCGTATCCGCACGAGTGACGAGCGGGCCTGTAGCTGACCCGCGCCAGTGGCGCGGCCAGTGCGCGCTTGCGCCTTACGGGGTCGTTTTCTAGACGCGCCGGACGATGGACCGCACGCGCCCCACCCATGCGATCTGGCTGCTGCTTGCGGCAACGCTGTTGCTGCGTGCACTGGTCCCTGCGGGCTGGATGCCCGATGTCGATCGCAGCGACGCGATCGTGGCCAAGATGTGCAATTCGGCGATGACCGTGACCATCCCGCTCGGTCGCGAGCGGGTGCCCGACGACAGCGCTGCCCAGCACAGCGCGCCCTGCCTGTTTGCCGGTTTCGCCAGTGACGCCCCGCTCGGCGGCAGCCCGCTGGTGGTCACCGCGGCGATCCTCGCAGAACAGCGCGGCGTGGCGGTTCTGGCCGCGCTGCAGCTCGCACGCACTGCCTACCTCCTCCCGCCCGGCCGCGCTCCACCTGTCGCTGCCTGACCGGCGTTTCCCGTCATTCCGGGAGACGCCGCAACCATGGCTTTTCCCAATTCATGACAGGAATACACAATGAAACACGGTTTCGTGCGCGCCGCTCTGGCGTTGCTTCCGCTGCTCACCGCCTACCCGGCCCAGGCGCAGGACAATCCCGCAATTTCCGATCCCGCTGGCGACGTTATTGTCGTTACGCCCGTGACGCTGCATCCCGCGGCGGGGCTGATGAACGAACACACGCATGACGGCGGCGAGTTCATGATCGGCCTGCGTTACACCCGCAGCAGCTATTCAGGCGGCAATCGCGCGCGCACCACGACACTAAGCGACGTGGAGGTGTTCGCTGCCGGCTACTCCGTACGCGGGTCCGACATGGTCATGGACATGGTCATGCTCGATGTGATGTATGCTCCCAATGACAAGCTGACGCTGATGGTCATGCCCCACTGGATGCGGCACACGATGACCATGGTCGGGATCGACCCCGGCAATACCGACATGGGCGATATGTCGATGGGCGGCATGCCCATGGGCGATATGGATCACGGCCATAGCGGGATGGCTTTCGGCCAAACCATGACCCATGCGTCCCAGGGGATTGGCGATACGCTGGTATCGGCCAGCTACCGGCTCGCGCACCAGCCGCGGTTCAAGGCGCATGCCACGCTCGGCCTATGGTCACCGACCGGCAAGGTCGACCGCAAGAACAGCGACGGCACCTTCGTCCACTACATGATGCAGTCGGGCAGCGGGACCTGGGACATCGAACCCTCGGTGACCGTGTCCGGCCAGGCGGGCATGTTCGGCTGGGGCGCACAGGCGAGCTACCGCTGGCGGACGGAAGACGCCAACAAGAGCGGCTTCGCCTTTGGCGACAAGGCGCAGGCGACCGGCTGGCTCAGCTATCTCGTGGATAACGGTTTCAGCCTTACAAGCCGTCTCACCTGGGAACACGAAGCGCGGATCGAAGGCCATTACGACGGTCCGCACAAGCATCACACGCCGGCCGACATCCAAGCCAACTATGGCGGTGACAAGGTGCTCGCCGGGCTCGGCGCCAACGTGGCGCTGCCGCTTGCCGGGCCCGATCGCCCGCAATTGGGGATCGAGGCCGGCATCCCCGTGTATCAGAATCTGAACGGCATCCAGCTGCCCGAGGACTGGCGTCTCTCGGTCTCGCTCGGCAAGACCTTCTAAAGCGGAAAGGCCCCGCCCGGATCGTCCGGGCGGGGCCTTTTCAAAAAGCCGGCACGAGGCTGCGGCTTACTTGGCCAGTTCGACCTGCTCGAAATCGAGTTCGACCGGCGTTGCGCGGCCGAAGATCGAGACCGAGACCTTGACCTTCTGCTTGTCGAAATCGAGTTCCTCGACCAGCCCGTTGAAGCTGGCGAAGGGACCGTCGAGCACCTTGACCTGGTCGCCGATCTCGTAATCGACGCTGATTTCGGTCTTGGGCGCCGAACGCGCTTCTTCCACGCCGCCGAAATACCGGGCCGCTTCCTTTTCGGAAATCGGCTGCGGCTTGTTGTTGTTGCCGAGGAAGCCGGTAACCTTGGGGGTGTTCTTGACCAGGTGGTAGACATCGTCGGTCATGTTCAGCTTCGCCAGCACGTAGCCCGGCATGAACTTGCGTTCGACCTGGACCTTCTTGCCGCGCTTGACCTCGGTGATCGTCTCGGTCGGAACCTCGACCTCCTCGACGCCTTCGGACAGGCCCAGACGCTCGGCCTCGGCGATGATTGCATCGCGGACCTTGTTCTCGAAACCCGAATAGGCGTGGATGATGTACCAGCGTGCCATGTGTACTCGTTACCCTGTCGAAATGCGGCTCAGGCCAGGAAAATCAGGCCAGCGTCAGCAGCCAGCGCACCACGGCGCTGAACAGCGAATCGATGCCGAGGAAGAAAAGCGAGAGGATCACCGTGAGGATGAACACGAAGATAGCGGTGCGCACCGTTTCCTCGCGCGTCGGCCATACGACCTTGCGCCCTTCGGTCTGCACCTGCCGGAGGAATTCCGCCGGGCTGGTTTTCTTCTGGTCTGCCATGTTCCACGTCTCTCGCGTAAAAATCGTGCCGCCTTCCGCCACGTCCCTTTCAGGTAGGGTCTTTCGCCGCCCCGGTTCAAGTCCGGGAGGGGCTTTTCTGCGATCCCAATGTCGGAAGACGGCGCTGCATCTACCGCCGCATCGGTCAAAAGGCAAGCGGTGGACGTGCGTCTCTTTCACCCTTTGCAAGTGGCGCCGGCGGCCCTAGCGTGCATGCTTTCAGTTTTCCGGGACGCATGAGGGGAATACTCGCGATGGCACTAGGCCAGACACCAAGTCTGGGCGATCGGCTGGTACAGCCGGTTACCAACATTTCCGATTTCATCTGGGCCGGCCTGTGGAACGGCGAAGCGGTCATCCCCTTCCCCCCGCTGGCCATCATCCTCCTGGGTGTCGGCCTGTGGTTCATGGCCGGCCTGCGGTTCTACCCGATCACCAAGCTCGGGGCCGCGGCCAAGGGACTGTTTGCCGGGCGCAAGGGCGAAGGCGCGGGCGAAATCAGCCCCTTCGCCGCGCTGTCGACCGCGCTTTCGGGTCAGGTCGGCACGGGCAACCTGGCCGGGGTCGCCACCGCGATCGCGCTGGGCGGTCCCGGGGCGATTTTCTGGATGTGGGTCACCGCGCTGTTCGGCATGGCACTGGCCTTTGCCGAAGGGTCGCTGGCGATTCGCTACCGCGAAACCACCAGCGATGGGGTCAAGCGCGGCGGCCCGATGACCTACATCATGATGGGCCTTGGGCCGAAATGGACCTGGCTGGCGGTCGTCTTCTGCCTCGGCACGTTGTTCAGCGCGCTGGTAACGGGCAACTCGATTCAGGCGAACGCCGTTGCCGATGGCCTGAACGAGCTGTTCGGGATCGAGGAATGGCTCGGCGGGCTGATCGTGGCCGTGCTGGTATTCGTGGTCATCATTGGCGGGATCAAGTCGATCGGTCGCGTTGCCGAAAGCGTGGTGCCGTTCATGGCAGCCGCTTACCTGGTGATGGCCGTAATCGCGCTGGCGCTCAATTTCGCCGATCTGGGTGAAACCTTCGCGCTGATTTTCGACGGCGCCTTCAACCCGCAAAGCGCGGTGGGCGGCTTCACCGGCGCGGCGATCATCATGGCGATCCGCGCCGGCGTGGCGCGCGGCCTGTTCTCGAACGAGGCGGGCCAGGGTTCGACCCCGATCGCCCATGCCGTGGCGCAGACCGACGATCCCGAACAGCAGGGCCGCATGGCGATGCTGGGGACGTTCATCGATACGGTCGTCATCTGCACCATGACCGCACTGGTCATCCTGACCGTGCGCGGTGATTTCACCGCGGGCGGCGAAGCGGTGGCGCATGCCTGGCAATCGGACCGCGTCGGTTTCGAAATGACCAGCGGCGCCTTCGCAGCTGCCTTCCCGGTCGAGATCGCCTCGATCCCGATCGGAACGCTGATCGCCAGCATCGCGCTGTTGCTGTTCGTCTTCACCACGCTGCTGACGTGGAGCTATTATGGCGAGCGCGCGATCACCTTCCTCTACGACCGGATGAAAGGCTCGACGCGCGAAGGCGAGCGGCGGCTGCACATGGTGTGGCGCGTGCTGTGGTGCGTGGTGATCTTCATCGGTGCGGCACAGCCGAGCGAGCTGGTCTGGCGGCTTGGCGATATCTCCAATGCCACCATGGTTCTGCCCAACCTCCTGGCGCTCGCGCTGCTCAGCGGCGTGGTGTTCAAGCTGGCCCGCGGCGATCGCACGGCCGGCAAAGAATACCGCGAGGCAACGCCGGAAGAGCCGGAAGAATACTGAGACTTCTGCGACTGAATGGCAAAGGGGCCGGAGAGCGAACGCTTTCCGGCCCCTTTCCTTTCAGCGGGAGATCAGCGGCGTCCGAACAGGCGCGCGAGGAACCCTGGCTCCTCCATCGGCTGGATCTTGCCATGCATACGATAGCGCAGCGAACTGTCGCTGTAGGGCCGGGGCTGTGCCCAACGATCTGGGCGGCTGCTGCGGAAAGACATGCTCGACATGGGGTACCTCCATGAATGCCATTGCTTGCCGATAAACCCTCAGCGGTGCTTTCGGGTTCCCGCAGGGGTGCGCGTCCAGACAAGCCCAAGCAGCGCGAGTGCGGCAAGCGGCATCAAATTGACGCCGAGGGGGAACGCCGCCGCGCGTGTGGCATAGGGAGCGAAATAGAGCAGCGTGAGGCCGAGCTTCTCGTAAGGACGAAACCCGCGCTCGAGCCCCTGAATGACCAGCCAGAGCGTCGGAAACACGAGGAACGGCAGATCGTAACTGAACAGATAGGGCGATGCGAGCGCAGTAGCCGCCAGGATTGCAGCAGAAGCTCCTGAGGCATCGTCGCCGAAACGCTGCGGTGCGAACAGGGCGACTGCAAGGGCCAACACGGCAGAACATGCAGCCCCTGCAAGCGCGACAAAATCGCCGAGGTGTGGCCGCAACTGGGAAAAGATCGTGCTCATCCGCAACATGAAGTCCGGATCAGGCCTCTCGATAAGCTGGCGGCTGGCGCTCCAGCTTCCGGTATAGGCCAGCATAGTATCGCTGCCGAAGATCAGCCATGCCGCCCCCAGCAGCGCCGCGACCACCAGCCCGGCCGCAACGAATGCCCGCCATTTGCCGCCTGCACTGAGCCAGAACGGGGCGAGGAGAGCCAGATGCGGCTTGATAACGAGAGCACCTACCGCCGCACCGGCCACCACCTGCCGCCGCGGCAATTCATGCGCCGCCAGAACCAGGAGCGCGCCAGTGAGCAAACCGGTCTGTGCATGTCCCGCCGCGATCAGCGCTCCCGGATAGGCAAGCACCAGTGGCCACAACCGCGGGAACGCCCGGACGCTGACCCAGGCCCACGCACCCCATGTCGAAGCCACCCAGACAATCCATGCAATCGGCAGCGGCAATAGCCCGAGTGGCACGAGCGCGAACAGGAACGGTGGCGGATTGACGAAAGCGAACCATCCCGGGCTTCCCGTCGAGGTCTGAACCTGCTGCTGCGCCGCCAGATCGTAGGCGGCTGCAGGTTCGCCAGCGGCGGTGACCTGCCCCGCGCCCCAGAAAGCCAGGAAGTCAGTCGTCCCCGGCGGCATAGCGCGCCAGAAAGATATGGCGACAAGCCCCAGGCTCGCCAGCGCCAGCAGCAAGGCGTAACCGCGCACGCGCTCATGGGTGAGCCAGTCGGCCCGGCGCAACCAGTCCATCGCCCTATTCCCCTCTCGCTTGTGTCATGCACGAACGGGATTAGCGTGCCGCGGCTGCGCTAACCAGCGCGAGCGGGGGCAAATCCCCGCCCGCGCCGATCGGTCAGCTTGCCTTGGAAGCGATCCAGCGGTCGATCTTATTCTCCAGCACCGGCATCGGCAGGCTGCCCGTGTCGAGCACCTCGGCGTGGAATTCGCGGATGTCGAAATCCTCGCCCAGCTGATCTTCGGCGCGCTTGCGCAGTTCCTGGATCTTGATGGCCCCGACCTTGTACGCCAGCGCCTGCGAGGGAATGGCGATATAGCGCTCGACCTCGGCGACCACTTCGGTGCGCGTCATGCCCGAATTCTCGAGCATGAAGTCGATCGCCTGCTCGCGCGTCCACCCCTTGGCATGCAGCCCGGTATCGACCACCAGCCGCATCGCGCGCAATTGCTCGTCCTGCAGCGTACCGTAACGGTTCCAGGGATCGTCGAAGAAGCCCATCTCATAGCCCAGCGTCTCCGAATAGAGCGCCCAGCCTTCGACATAGGCCGTGTTGCCGCCGAAGCGCATGAATGCCGGAAGATCGGTGTTTTCCTGCGCGAGGCTGATCTGGAAATGATGCCCCGGTGCGCCTTCGTGCAGGTAGAGCGTCACATTGCCCGTCGTCAGCCGGCTGGGCAGGTCATAGGCGTTGAAATAGAAGGTCCCCGGCCGCGAACCGTCCGGCGCGCCCGAATTGTACGAACCACCCGCTTCGAACTTCTCGCGATACTCCTCGTAGGGCTTGATCTCGAGCGGGGTCTTGGGGACCAGCGAGAAAAATTCGCCGATCTTCTCATCGACCTGTTCGCCGATATCGTAATAGCTCTGCGTCAATGCCTCGCGGCTCTCGGGCTTGAACTGCTCGTCGGTGCGCACGTAGTCGAAGAACTCGTTGAGCGTCCCCTCGAAGCCGACTTCCTGCTTGATCTGCTCGAGGCCATTCTTGATCCGCGCCACTTCGGACAGGCCCAGTTCGTGCAGGTAATCGGGCTCGAGCGGAAGCGTCGTCGTACCTTCCACCATATGCCTGTACAACTCCGCGCCGCCCTTCATCTGTGACAGTCCCACGCTGTCGCGTGCCACGGCCATGTATTCGTCGCGCAGGAAATCTCGCATCCGCTCGTGCGCCGCGTAGATTTCCTCGGTGGCCGCGGTGTATTCAGCCGTCAGCCGCGCCTTCTCTTCGGCGGAAAATTCCTCGGGGAAGTTCTTCACCGGCATGAAGAAGGGCGATTCCTCGACCGGCATCGCCAATTGCGTGTCGAGCTGGCTGACGACGTTGCCGATCGTCAGCTTGGTTTCGTACACGCCGGTTTCCATGCCTTCGCGGAACTTGCCGATCGCGCGGTCGGTGATGGCGATGTAATCCTCGTGCCGCTTGAGGTTGTTCTCGTAGTCCTCGACCGTCTTGAAGGGGGCGGCGCTCTGCCCGCTGGCGAAGTTGGGATAGAACGTGTGGAAGCCTGAGAAATGGTTCACCGGACGCACTTCGCTCGCCGCGAGGATCGCGGGGGCATAGCCCTCCAGCTCACGCTGCTGGTTATAGGCAAAGACATCGTAGGCGAGCTGGTCGGTGGGCGACAGCTTGCTGCGGTCGATTTCGGCCAGCTTCGCGAGGTTTTCGGCATTGTCCGCCTTGCTTGCGGCAAGATGCTCGTCGGTCAGGTAATCGCCCAGGCGGTCCGCGTAGCGCATGTCGCCGCGAAACAGCGCGCCGACCGGATTGAGCTTGAGGCTGCGTTCATCGGCATCCGCGAACAGCGCGAAGAGCTTGTCGTGTTCGCTGATTTCGCTCGCAGCATCGGTTGCTGCATGGTGATCGCGGGCGATGGCCGGGTTCGCTGCCAGAACAAGCGAGAGGGCGGCACCCGAAGCGAGGGCGTGACGGACGAGTTTCATGGAGGTTCCCCTGGTAATTGTAGTGCAGCGATAGGACAGGCATTTGCCCGAGCGCACAAGCACGCCATACGATCGAAGGCATATGTCGCTCGACCGGCGCCATGCAGTGCCCTGTTCCGCATGGCGCCGGCAATGCTGCAGTCAATCGATCACGCGGCCGCGCACCATCACCCAATCGACATTCTCCAGCGTCGACGTATCGTCGAGCGGGTTGGCTTCGACCGCAATCAAATCCGCCGAATAGCCGGGCGCGATCCGGCCGATCTCGTTTTCCAGTCCCAGCACGCGTGCGGCGTGGGTGGTCGCCGCCGCGAAAGCATCCCGGTGGCTCATGCCCTGTTCGACCATCAGCGCGAATTCGCCTGCATTGCGGCCGTGACCGAAGACGCCGGCATCGGTCCCGAAAGCGATCGGCACGCCCCAGCGCAGCGCCTTGCCCATGAAGACGCGCGCGGTTTCGGCTACATCGAGGATCTTGTCCTCGACGACCGGTGTGTAAACGCCCTGTCCAAGCCGTTCGGTAACGCCCTTGAACGCCATCAGCGTGGGCACCAGCACGGTACCGTTGTCCTTCATCGCACGGGCGGCCGCCTCGTCCAGATAGGTCCCGTGCTCGATCGAATCGATGCCGGCACGCGCCGCGGCCTCGATCCCGCGCGCGCCATGCGCATGCGCCATGACCTTCAGACCGAGCGAATGCGCAGTATCGGCAATGCTCTTCATCTCGGCGCTGGTGAAATGCGCTTCGAGCCCCCGCCCTTGCTGGCTGAGCACGCCGCCCGTGGCGGTAATCTTGATGATATCGGCGCCGTTCTGGCTCGCGAGCCGGACTTTTTCGGCGCATTCGACCGCCCCGGTGCAGGTGAACCCGCTGTCGAGCAGTTCGTTGACTTCGGGGCGGAAGCCGCTGACATCGCCGTGCCCGCCCACGATCGCGAGCGAGGGGCCGGCTGCCACGATGCGCGGGCCGTCGATAAAACCTTCCGCGGTTCCGCGGCGCAGCGAGAAGGCGCTGGCGGGGCCGCTGCCCGCTTCGCGCACGGTCGTGAACCCGGCAAGCGCCGTCAGGCGGGCATTCTTGGCGCCGACGACGACATCCCATTCATCGGGCTCGACTGCGCCCTTCCAGAAATCGCCGCCCGGATCGCCGGTCAGGTGGACATGCAGGTCGACCATTCCGGGTACCACGGTCTTGTCTTTCAGATCGACCGTGACCGCCTGTGCAGGGGCTGCAGTGAAGCCGTCGGCAACGCTGACGATCTTCCCGTCGGTGACCGTTATCGTGGATGGCCCACGCGGCTGGCTTTCGGCATCGATGACAAGCGCGCCCGCGTGGATGACAGTGGTATCGGCCAGCGCCGGCGCGGCGCACATCGCCCCCGCCAGCGCGATGAATGCGGCAATCTTCATTCTCTATCCCCTTAGTTGCCCAAGGGGATGCCCGTC
The DNA here is from genome assembly GCF_009828015.1 of Qipengyuania citrea. Classification (GTDB taxonomy): domain Bacteria; phylum Pseudomonadota; class Alphaproteobacteria; order Sphingomonadales; family Sphingomonadaceae; genus Qipengyuania; species Qipengyuania citrea. Next base: position 317,365 of record NZ_WTYG01000001.1, read on the forward strand.
AGCGGCCGGCGTATCAAGCAAAAGCGGCGCTAGAAGGTATAGCCGATCCCGAGTGCGCCCATCCACTGGTCTGCATCACCGCGAATGGAGGTGAACGGCGTACGCTTGCCATCGCCGAGCATCCGCGAATATCCGCCCATGGCGATGAGCGCGAGCCCGCCGTTGGCAAGATTGCCGTCGAGATCGACCCCGGTGAGCAGGTTGACACCCACCCGGTCCCAGCCGCCATCCGCCTGGTAGGCCGGCAGTGCGCCGCCGGCCGGTACCGAATAGTAATAATCGGCATAATCGTCGTCGACATACGAACCACTGACCGACAGCGAGATCGCCGCGCCGCGGCTGACGGGTGTGAAATAGGTCACGCCCGGGCTGACCAGCGTACCGTCATGCGCGCCGGCGACATCGAACAGCGTCTCGATGTTGAAGCTCAGGCTGTCATAGGGATTGAGCAGGCCGGGAAGACTGATCCCCACCGAGGGACCGACTTCGAAGGCGGTGTCGAGTTCGCCATAGGACAGCACCACGGGATCCTCGATCTGCGAGGCGCGGTTGCGGTTGAGCCGCGCAGCAACGCCGGCCGAAATCTTGGCGCCATCGCTGTCGTCATTGACGAAATCGAGCGCGGCACCACCCGCCCGGGGGCTGATGCGCACACCGCCGATCTTGCCCTGTACGATAGGGATCGGCGATACGACATAGTCGTCCGACCCATCGTAGCTGGCGGAATAGACCGCGCCCGCACCGATCGAGAACCAGTTGCCATCGAATACGGTCGCTTCGCCGTCAGGTCCGTCGGGCAATGCCTCGACATTCTGGGCCATTGCGGGTGCGGCGCAGGCAAGCGCCAGCGATCCGGTTGCGGCGAGCAGTAACTTCATGCGGATTCCCTCGATATATGTCTTTGCCGTTCAACTCGCACGGGAGTGTGACGTTCCCGTAACCCTGCCCGGCAGGAATTCCAAAGCGATTGCCGCTGGGCCGCTTCGCTTCTAAGCCCACGGGCGATGGACGGGCGCATGATCGATATGGCCGTGGTCGGCGGCGGCCTGGCGGGCGGATTGGCCGCGCTGGCAGTGCGCCGCGCCCATCCCGAGCTGAACGTAGCGATCTTCGAAGCGGGCGACAGCCTGGGCGGCAACCACCGCTGGAGCTGGTTCGCCAGCGATCTCGACGCTCCCGGGACGCAGCTCATGGCTGGCTTTGCCACGACCGAGTGGTCCGGCGGCTACGATGTCGCCTTTCCGGGCCATACGCGCCACTTGTCTTCGCCCTATCGTTCGCTCGCCAGCCGGGATTTCGATGCTGCGCTGCGCAGCGAACTGCCCGCAGCCGCCATCCGCACGCAGGCACGCGCGGCAAAACTGGCCGCCGGCGGCGTCACGCTCGCCAGCGGTGAGCACATCGCCGCGCGCTGCGTGATCGATTGCCGCGATTTCACCCCCTCGGCCCAGCTGCGCGGCGGGTGGCAGGTCTTCGTGGGACGGCATTTGCGGACACGGACCGCGCATGGCGTCGCCGATCCCATCGTCATGGATACGCGCGTGGCCCAGCACGGGGCCTACCGCTTCGTCTACACCCTGCCGCTAGGCCCGAACGAGCTGTTCGTCGAGGACACCTATTACGCCGACGAACCCGCGCTCGATCGCGCGGCGCTGGAGGCGCGCATCGACCGCTATTGTACGGCGATGGGCTGGCACGGCGATCGGCTCGGCGGCGAAACCGGCGTGTTGCCGGTTATTACCGGAGGCGATATCGCAGCCTACCGGGCGGCGCTCGGGGGTGCCGGCGTAGTTCGGTCGGGCGCGCGCGGCGGCTTCGTTCACCCGCTGACCAGCTACACCCTGCCCTTCGCCGTGGCCAATGCCCTCGCCCTGGCCCGCCACGCGCGGCTGCCGGGCGACCAGCTTGCCGCGCTGTTCGAAGACCGGGCGCAGCGGCACTGGCAGGCGACGCGGTTCTATCGCAGCCTCGGCAGGATGCTGTTCGACGCTGCCGAGCCGGAGGAACGCTACCGGGTGTTCGAACGGTTCTATCGCCTGCGCGAACCCCTGATCGAACGATTCTACGCTGGAAATTCGAGCACGGCCGACAAGCTGCGCATCCTCTCGGGCAAGCCGCCCGTATCTGTCCCTGCCGCCATTCGCGCCTTGCTTGGCAAGGGCAGCCCGCTGGTCCATGAGAGGTCGCAATGAACACCGAAACTGCCATTCCCGTTACCCCGAGCGACAGCACCGAGCCGTTCGTCCCCGCCCCTACCGGCCGCACGGCCTGCGTCGTCGGTGCAGGCTTCGGCGGCCTTGCGCTCGCCATTCGCCTGCAATCGGCAGGCATCACCACGACCGTCGTCGAAGCGCGCGACAAGCCCGGAGGGCGGGCCTATTACTGGGAGCGCGACGGTTTCACCTTCGATGCGGGCCCGACCGTCATCACCGATCCCGATTGCCTCAAGGAATTGTGGGCGCTGACCGGTCACGACATCGCTCGGGATGTCGAGCTGATGCCGGTCATGCCCTTCTACCGGCTCGCCTGGCCCGACGGCACGCAGTTCGATTATTCGAACGACGAGGAACAGCTGTTCCGCGAAATAGCCCAGCTCAATCCCGCCGATGTTGCCGGCTACCAGCGGTTCCTCGAATATTCCGAAGCGGTCTACGAGGAAGGCTACGTCAAGCTTGGCCATGTGCCGTTCCTCGATTTCAAGTCCATGCTCAAGGCGGCTCCCGCACTGGCCAAGCAGCAGGCATGGCGCAGCGTCTATTCGATGGTGTCGAGCTATGTCGAAAACGAAAAGCTGCGCGAGGCGCTGAGCTTCCATACGCTGCTGGTCGGCGGCAATCCGATGAAGACCAGCAGCATCTATGCGCTGATCCACAAGCTCGAAAAGGACGGCGGCGTATGGTGGGCCAAGGGCGGCACCAATCGCCTGATCGCCGGCATGGTCGCGCATTTCGAGCGCATCGGCGGCACCGTGCGGCTGGGCGATCCGGTGGCGCAGGTGCACACGCTGGGCAAGCAGGTGACCGAGATCGAGACGCAGTCCGGCTGGCGCCAGCGGTTCGACGCGATCGCGAGCAATGCCGACATCATGCACAGCTACAAGGACCTGCTGGCCGGATCGAAGCGCGGCAAGGATTACGCCAAGAGCCTGTCGCGCAAGAGCTTCAGCCCCAGCCTGTTCGTCGTCCACTTCGGCATCGAGGGAAGCTGGCCGGGTATTCCGCATCACATGATCCTGTTCGGTCCGCGCTACAAAGGCCTGCTCGAGGACATTTACGATCACGGCGTCCTGCCCGAGGATTTCTCGATCTATCTGCACCACCCCAGCGTCAGTGACGACAGCATGGCGCCCGAGGGGATGAGCACTTTCTATGCGCTGGTGCCGGTGGCCCATATGGGCAAGCTGGCCGTCGACTGGGGGGAAATGGGACCGGTACTCGAGAAGCGCATTCTCGACGAACTCGGCCGGCGCCTGATCCCCGACATCCATTCGCGCATCGTGACCAAGTTCCATTACGCCCCGCGCGATTTCGCCGCCGACCTTAACGCCCATATGGGCAGCGCCTTCAGCCTCGAGCCGGTGCTGACGCAAAGCGCGTGGTTCCGCGGGCACAATCGCGACGATGTGCTCGACAATTTCTACCTTGTCGGTGCGGGCACGCATCCCGGGGCGGGAATTCCGGGGGTGGTCGGCAGCGCCAAGGCAACTGCCGGATTGATGCTGGAAGATTTGGCAGTATGACGCGCGGGATGAACCGTCTCGCCATCTATTGCGGCTCCGCCTCGCCCGATGATCCGCGCTATATCCAGCTCGCCTACGATGTGGGCAAGCGCCTCGCCGAACGCGGTATCGGCGTGGTCTATGGCGGCGGCCGGCTCGGCCTGATGGGCGCCACCGCGCGCGGTGCGCTGGAGGCCGGCGGCGAAGTGATTGGCGTCATTCCCGAGGCACTGGCCAGTTCGGAAGTCGCCAATCACGATTGCACCGAACTTTACACCGTGGGCGGCATGCACGAGCGCAAGCAGCGGTTCACCGACCTGTCGGACGGCTTCATCACGATCCCCGGTGGCGTCGGGACGATGGACGAACTGTGGGAGGCGATGAGCTGGGCGCAGCTTGGCTATCACGACAACCCGGTCGGCTTGCTCAATGCCTTCGGCTTTTACGACGAGCTGATCGCCTTCAACCGCAAGATGGCGGAAGTCGGTTTCGTCCGCCCAGTGCACCAGAGCATCCTCGTGCACGACGATACACTGGACGGATTGCTTGGCAGAATGGCAGCCTACGAACCGCACACGCCGATCTTCCAGATGAAGGCCGACGACCTCTGAGCAAACCCCGCACCCTGGTCCAGTCGCGGTACCTGCGGCCCACCCCGACCCGCGCGGGTGGCGGCCGCGATCGCGCGATCCTGGTCGACAAATCGCTCGAATCGATCGAACAGGGTTCGCACAGCTTTGCCGCAGCTTCGAAACTGTTCGACAAGGCAACCCGCGAACGCAGCTGGCTGCTGTACGCCTGGTGCCGCCGGTGCGACGACATCGCGGACAATCAGGACAAGGGCGGGCCACTGGGCGACCAGGGCAACATGAAGGATGCGGAAGACCGCGTGCAGGCCCTGCGCGTGCTGACCAAACGCGCATTCGAGGAACAGCCCACCGCCGATGCCGCTTTCGACGCGTTCGGCCTGGTCGCCGACGAATGCGGCCTGACGCTGGCCGAAGCCAACGACGTGATCGCCGGCTTCGCGCTCGATGCGACACGCTGGACCCCGAACACCGAAGCGGACATGCTGCGATATTGCTACCATGTCGCGGGTGCGGTCGGCATCATGATGGCGCGGATCATGGGGGTGCATCCCGACGATGGCGAAACGCTGGACCGGGCCTGCGACCTCGGCCTCGCTTTCCAGATGGCCAATATCGCGCGCGACATCGTCGAAGATGCAGAAGCCGATCGCTGTTACCTGCCGCAAAAATGGCTTGAGGAAATGGGCTGGCAACAGGGCGAACACGCCCTGCCCGAAAACCGCTTTCGCCTCGCCAGCCTGATGCCGCGCCTGATCGCCCTGATGGAGAAGCACGAGGCGGCGGCCAAGCTCGGCGCGCGGAAATTGCGCTTCCGCCAGCGCTGGGCAGTGCTGTCCGCCGCGCGGATCTACGGCGCGATCGGCCGCAAGGTCCTGAACCGGGGCCAGCTGGCGTGGGATACTCGCACGCGCGTTTCGGCCCCCGAAAAGATGTGGCACATGGTCGCCGCGTTCTTCGAAGCGGTCCGTAACCGCCCGCCCCCGCCCGCGGAGCCGATCACCTGGAGCCGGCACGACTTCAAGCCGCTGGCCGGCTGGTAGAGGCCACCGCTCGTCCTTGCCAATCGGCAGCGACGGGAGTTTCCTTTTCCCCCGGCGGAAGCTAGTCCCCGCCGCATGATTGCAAAGCTCCTCATCGCCAATCGCGGCGAAATCGCCTGCCGCATCATCCGCACCGCGCGCGCAATGGGTATTGCCACGGTTGCGGTCTATTCGGACGCCGACGCCCGCGCACTGCATGTGCGGCAAGCCGATGAGGCGGTGCATATCGGCCCCTCACCTGCCGCCGAAAGCTATCTCGTGGGCGACAAGATCATCGCTGCGGCCAAGCAGACCGGCGCGGACGCGATCCACCCGGGCTACGGCTTCCTGTCCGAAAACGCCGGTTTTGCGCAGGCCGTGATCGACGCGGGGCTGATCTGGGTCGGCCCCAAGCCGGCGAGCATCGAGGCGATGGGGCTCAAGGATGCCGCCAAGACGCTGATGATGGAAGCGGGCGTCCCGGTCACGCCCGGCTATCTCGGCACCGACCAGTCGGCCGAACGGCTGAAGAAGGAAGCCGACGCCATCGGCTATCCCGTGCTGATCAAGGCGGTCGCGGGCGGCGGCGGCAAGGGTATGCGGAAGGTCGACAAGGCCGAAGACTTCGAAGCAGACCTGCAAAGTTGCCGCCGCGAAGCCAAGGCCAGCTTTTCCAACGATGAAGTGCTGCTGGAAAAATGGATCACCTCGCCCCGCCATATCGAGGTGCAGGTGTTCGGCGACAGCCACGGCAATGTCGTCCACCTGTTCGAACGCGACTGCAGCCTCCAACGCCGCCACCAGAAGGTGATCGAGGAAGCCCCGGCCCCGGGCATGGACGAGGCGACGCGCGAGGAAATCTGCGCCGCCGCCGTGCGCGCCGCCAAGGCGGTCGATTACGAAGGCGCGGGCACGATCGAATTCATCGCCGATGCCAGCGAAGGGCTGCGCGCCGACCGCATTTTCTTCATGGAAATGAACACCCGCCTGCAGGTCGAGCATCCGGTGACCGAGGAAATCACCGGGGTCGACCTGGTCGAATGGCAGCTGCGCGTGGCTGCCGGCGAACCGATCCCGCTCCAGCAGGAAGACCTTGCCATCACCGGCCATGCGATCGAGGCCCGGCTCTATGCCGAGGACCCGAGCAGCGGATTCCTGCCCTCGACCGGCCCGCTCGACCATTTCGACCTTGGTAGCGAAGGGCGCATTGAGACCGGGGTGGCCGAAGGCGACATGATCTCACCGCATTACGATCCCATGGTCGCCAAGCTCGTCGTGTGGGAAAAGACCCGGGCGGACGCGATCGAGGCCCTGGCCGATATCGCCGAAAGCGTCGAGGTCTGGCCGGTCAAGACCAACGCCGCCTTCCTCGCCAACGCCCTGCTGGAAGACGATTTCGTCGAAGCCCAGCTCGACACCGGATTCATCGAACGCAAGCTCGACCGGCTGGTCGGCGACGATGCGCCCGATGATGCGATCTGGCAGGCTGCCGCCGACTTTACGGTCCTCGACGCGATCGAGGAGAACGCCCCCCGCCCGATCGGTTTCCGGCTCAATGCGGATCCGCGGGTCGCCGCGACCCTGTTCCACAAGGGCGAAAGCCGCACGGTCGACGTCATCGGCGAACGCGGCGCCGCGCATGCCACAGGTTTCGTCGAAGATGCGCGCACGGTGGTCTTTGCCGATGGTCAGAGTTTCGAGTTCGCGCTGGAAAGCCGCGGCAGCGGCGCGGCGGCGGCCGGTAGCGGTGCTATCCTCGCCCCGATGCCAGGCAAGGTCATCGCGGTCGATGTGGCCGAGGGCGACCGGGTGACTGCGGGACAGCGGCTGATGGTGCTCGAGGCGATGAAGATGGAACACGCGCTGACCGCGCCGTTCGACGGCACCGTGACCGAGCTTTCGGCCGCAACCGGCGGACAGGTGCAGGTCGAGGCCGTGCTGTGCGTGGTGGAGCCTGCAGAGGAATAATCTCCTTCCGTCACCCTGAACTTGTTTCAGGGTCCATTTCGCCGCATGCATCTTCGCACGAAGCCGAAGAATGGATGCTGAAACAAGTTCAGCATGACGGGAGTGGTTTTGAGCTGGGAAGCTGAACTCGAGGAACTGCGCCGGCGCGAGGCGTTGGCCGAGCAGATGGGCGGACCCGACAAGGTCGCTCGCCAGCATGGCCGGGGCAAGATGGATGCCCGCGCCCGGCTCGCCGCGCTCTGTGATGATGGCACCTTCCGCGAAATCGGCAAGATCGCGGGCAAGGCCAGCTACGACGAAGACGGCAATCTCGAAACCGTCCTTCCTGCCCCCTTCCTGTTCGGCAAGGCCCGGATCAACGGCCGCCCGGTCGTTGCCACTGCCGACGATTTCACCATTCGCGGCGGCGCGGCGGATGCCGGGATCAGCCGCAAGATGGTCCAGGCCGAAAAGATGGCTCACGAGCTCAAGCTGCCGATCATCCGCATGATCGACGGCACGGGCGGCGGCGGCAGCATCAAGACGCTCGAACAGATCGGCGCGACCTATATCCCTGCGGTCCCCGGCTGGGGCGACGTGGTGACCAATCTCGACACCGTGCCGGTGGTCGCGCTTGCTCTCGGACCCACCGCGGGTCTGGGTGCGGCGCGCGTGGTGGCGAGCCATTATTCGGTCATGGTCAAGGGCCTCAGCCAGATCTTCGCGGCCGGCCCCGCGGTGGTCGATGGGCTCGGCGAAGGTTACAAGGGATCGGCCGACCACCAGCAGGCCAAGGAGGACCTCGGCGGCAGCGCCATCCATACACGCAACGGCGTGGTCGATGACGAAGTGGCCAGCGAGGCCGAGGCCTTCGCCCGCGCTCAGCATTTCCTCGCCTTCATGCCCGAACATGTCGGCCAGCTTGCCCGCCGGTCCAATTGCACCGATCCGGTCCACCGGCGCGAGGAGGCGCTGCTGGACCTCGTCCCGCGCGATCCGAAGGCGGTCTATTCGATGCGCCGCTGCATGGAGATGGTGTTCGACCAAGGCACCGTGTTCGAAATCGGCCGCATGTGGGGCCGCGCCTGCATCACCGCGCTCGCCCGGCTCGACGGCTGGCCGGTGGCGGTGCTTGCCAGCGACCCGTCCTATCTCGGCGGCTCATGGGATGCGAAATCGAGCGAGAAGGTTGAGCGCTTCGTCAAGCTGGCGGACCAGTTCCGCCTGCCGATCGTCCATCTGGTCGACAATCCCGGCTTCATGATCGGACGCGAAGCGGAAATGGCAGGGACGATCCGCTACGGGGTGCAGGCAATGAACGCGGTCTACAAGGCCAGCGTCCCGCTCGCCTCGGTCGTCCTGCGCCGCGCCTACGGGATTGCGGGCAGCGCCATGTCGAATGCCGAAACCTACCAATACCGGTTCTGTTGGCCGTCGGGTGACTGGGGCAGCCTGCCGATCGCGGGCGGTCTGGAAGTGGCCTACAAGTCCGAACTCGAAGCCGCCGCCGACCCGGAAGCCGAACTTGCAGCGATCCGCGCGCGGCTCGACCAGGTCACCTCGCCCTTCCGCAGCGCCGAACGCTTCAATGTCGAGGACATCATCGACCCGCGCGACACCCGTCCCTTGCTGTGTGAATATGCCGAGCTTGCGTGGCGCAGGCTGGCCAGCGAAGCCTAGGTTTCCTCGACATCCGGATCGGGCGGCCCGAACAGCGCACCGCGTTCGGAAAAGAGCACCAGCAGCAGGCTGACGGTGGCCGTGACCAGCAGCGCCAGCGCCAGCGGACGCGCGGTGCCGTCATAGGCATAGCCGATACCCGCGCCCAGCAGCGCCCCGGTGGTCATGCGCAGGAAGCTCTGTGCACTCGACGCGGCGCCCGCAATGTGCCGGAACGGCTGCATCGCGATCGAACCGAAATTGGCCCCGATGAAACCGAGCAGGCTCATGTTAGCCGCCATCAGCGGGATGAAGGTCCACAGGCTTTCGTTCGGCTGGTAGGCGAACCACAATTGCAGCCCGGCGACGAAGATGAATACGAACAGCGCGGTATGGCTGACGCGGCGCGCGCCAAGCCGTTCGACGATGCGGCTGTTCGACCAGTTCGCCAGCGCCATGCAGCCCGCACACAGCGCGAACAGCAGCGGGAACATGTCACCCGCCCCGAAAGCCTCGCCGATGAGCTGCTGCGAGGAATTGATGAAGCCGAACAACCCGCCGAACACCAGTGCACTTGCCAGCGTGTAGCCCATGGTCGAGCGCAGCGTGACAGCGCTGCGCATGTTGCGCGCGATGACCGCGATATCGATCCGCTGCCGGTCGCTTTCATGCAGCGTTTCGGGCAGGCGGATATAAACCCAGACCGACATCAGCGACCCGAACACCGCCATCGTCACAAAGATCCAGCGCCAGTCGCCCAGCAACAACAGCACGCCCTGCCCGATGCTCGGCGCGACGGCGGGGACCAGCAGGAAGATGACGAAGATCAGGCTCATCATCCGGGCCATCTTGTCGCCGCCCACCCGGTCGCGGATGATGGCCGGCGGCAGCGCGATGATGCCTGCTGCAAAGAAACCCTGCAGCGCACGCAGCACGATCATGGAGGTGAAATCGGTGACCAGCGCGCAGCCGAGCGACAGCACGATGTAGAAGCCCAGCGCGGTAAACAGCACCGGCCGGCGACCGAAGCGATCGGCGAAGGCCCCCGGAATCAGCGTCCCGATGCCGGCCGCGAGCAAATAGACCCCGACGATGAACTGGCGATCGTTGCCCACGGCGCCCAATGACAGGGCGAGATCGTCTAGCGCGGGGAGGATCGCATCGATGCCGAAGGCATTGCAGGCCATCAGTAAGGCCATCATCGCGATAAGTTCACGCTCGCCGATGCGTTTGACCGGGGTCGCCCCGGCTATCGGGCGTTCGCCGCCGGCAAGGGGATCGCTTCGCATCTGCACAAAATGTCAGGTGGCGGACAAGGTTCCGCTTTGCAACCCGCAGGGCTATCTAATCGCGCATGAGCGAAGGCGAAGCGGGTACGGATGACACAGCGGGCGAGGCCGACGGCCTGCGCAAGATCATCCATGTCGACATGGATGCGTTTTTCGCCAGCGTCGAACAGCGCGACAATCCCGAATTGCGCGGCAAGCCGGTAGCAGTGGGCGGTTCCAGCGGCCGCGGCGTGGTTGCTGCCGCCAGTTACGAAGCGCGCCGGTTCGGCGTGCGCAGCGCGATGCCCAGCGTCACCGCCAAACGGCTGTGCCCCGACCTGATCTTCTGCAAGAGCCGCTTCGACGTCTATCGCGAGGTCAGCCAGCAGATCCGCGCGATCTTCCGCCACCACACCGACCTGGTCGAACCGCTCAGCCTCGACGAAGCCTATCTCGACGTGACCGAGGACAAGCTCGGCATCGGCAGCGCGACGCGCATCGCCGACCTGATCCGGCAGGAAATCCGCGCCAAGACCCGGCTGACCGCGAGTGCCGGGGTGAGCTACAACAAGTTTCTCGCCAAGATCGCCAGCGATCAGAACAAGCCCGACGGGCTGTGCGTGATCCGGCCCGGCGAAGGCGCGCGCTTCGTGGCCGAGCTGCCGATCCGACGGTTCCACGGCGTGGGTCCGAAGGGCGCGGAAAAGATGGCCCGGCTGGGTATCGAGACCGGCGGCGATCTGGCCGCCAGGGATATCGCCTGGCTCCGCGCGCATTTCGGCAGCTTTGCCGAATATCTGTTCCGCGCGGCGCGGGGGATCGACCTGCGCCCGGTGCGCTCCAGCCGCATCCGCAAGTCGGTGGGCGGCGAACGGACCTTCAGCCGCGACCTGTCGTCGGGCGGCGAACTGCGCGAAACACTGGAGGACATCATCGACATCGTGTGGACCTCGATCGAACGCGCGGAGGCCCGCGGCCGGACGGTCACGCTCAAGCTGAAATACACCGATTTCCAGATCTTCAGCCGGGCGAAAACGGTCGATGTCGCAATTGCCGAGAAGGCCCAGTTCGCAACGCTTGCGCGCGCGCTGCTGGAAGAGGTTCTGCCGCTGCCCATGCCGATCCGGCTGATGGGGCTGACCTTGTCCAAGCTCGAACAGCGGGGCGGCGAGACGCAGCCCGCCCGTCCCGACGCGCAGCTATCGCTGCTTTAGCATCTGCGCGCCTGCCACAGCGCGAAGCGCGCCCGGGTCCGCTTGCTCAGCGGTTCGGGCAGTGAATGCGTCGGGAAGAAACGCGCCTCGACGATCTCGCGCCCGTCGGGCTGCGGCACGGCATCGACCACTCCGTCGAAAACATGCGCGCGATGAGGCGCACCGGCAAGCTCCTCGTCGATGATCCCGACCGCCATCAGGCCCGACACCGTGCAGCCGGTTTCCTCTTTTATCTCGCGCAAGGCCGCCTGTTCGGGCGTCTCGCTGCGCCGCTTGCCGCCGCCGGGGAAGTACCACCCCTCGGGCCCGTAACTGTGGCGCACCAGCAGCACCCGCCCGTTGAGATCGCGGGCAACGATGCTCACCCCCACTCCCGTCCGTCCGCTGACCCGGCGCCAGTGGTGGCGCAGACGGTGCCCAATTTTCAGCGCCTGCCGGTGTAACGGCTTCGGGATCAGGTAAAGCATGTGACCGGCTGTGTAGCCGCGCGCAGCAGCCGCGCAACCGGAAAATTATGTGTTCCTGCAATAGCTTGGTTAAGAATTTCGCGTTTGTCGTCGCCGCGTATGACGAACACCAGCGCATCGCTGGCAAGCAGTGCTGGCAGCGTCAGGCTGATCCGGTCGAACGGTGCTTCGGGCGGCAGCGGATCGGGGGTCAGCCGGACGACTTGCCGCGGATCGTCCACCTGTGGATCGGTGTTGGGGAACAGCGAGGCGATGTGCCCGTCGGTGCCCATCCCCAGCCATGCGAGCGCGAAATGCGGGACGGCTTCCATCTCGGTCAGCGTGACCACTTCGGCACCTGCCGGTTCGAACAGGTCGCGCAGCTTGCCGGTGTTGGACGCAGCGTGGTCTTCGGGAACCACGCGGTCATCACCCGGCCAGACGACCAGCCGCGTCCAGTCGAGATCGTGTTTCAGCAGCGCGGCCATGATCGGGAACGGGGTCGATCCGCCTGGCACGGTGATCGTCACGGGGCCACCTTGTGCTTCCATCGCCTCGCTCAGCCGCGCTGCAATCCAGTCGGCGATGGCGGCGTCGCTGCGCCCTTCGATGATCGTGGGAGTGTTCATGACCCCCTGATACACCAAGGCCGCCCTTCCCCAACAGGAAAGGCGGCCCGATCATGTGCCCGTTACCGGGTCAACGTTGGCGCGGTTACTTGCTCGTCTGGTTGAGGAACCAGACACGCTCCTCGCACTCGTCGATCCAGTCGTCGACGACACCACTGGTGGCGTTGTCGCCCGCTTCTTCGGCGGCTTCCTTCACTTCGAGCAGACGCCCGTGCAGCGTCTTGTTGTCGTCGCGCAGTTCCTTGACCATCGCATCGGCGGTCAGCGACACATCGTCCTGGTCCTTGATACGGGTCGCCTTGGCAACACTGCCGATCGACGTGAGCGTGTATTCATCGTTCTTGCGCACGCGCTCGCCCAGATCGTCGACCGTGCCGACCAGCTGCGCGGCCTGCTCGTCGAACAGCACGTGGAGATCGCGGAACCGCGGGCCCGCCACATGCCAGTGGAAGTTCTTGGTCTTGAAATAGAGTGCCACGGTGTCGGCAAGCGCCCCGTTGAGTGCGCTGACGAGACCGGCTTTCGAATTGTCGCCTGCTTCGGCCATAAGATTTACCCCTTTTGCTGAGATGATATCGACCCGATTGGGATGTTCACTACACCAACACGCGAGATGCTGTAGGGTTTCTCGATTATAGCCGACCAGACTAATCGCTTCATCCGATTATCCCGCGGGCGCTCAATCCCGTGATCGCCGCCAAGACGAACAGGATGATGGCCAGCGCGATCCGGATACCGCGCAGCGGCAGCCGCTCGTCCAGCTGCGCCCCCAGCATCCAGCCCAGCGCTACCGCAGCCCCGCCGCCCAGCGCGCCGCCCATCCCGGCGAGCGGCCAGGATGCGAAAACCACCGCAAAGGCCGCGACCAGGAACCGCGAGGCATCGGTCAATTGCCGGACGAACAGGACGATGGCGATCGCCCCCAGCGAACGGGTCGGTTCGCGGGGCGTTTTCTCACGATTGGGCCATCCGCATTCGAAACTGGCCAGCAACAGCGCGATGGCCACGAACATGGTCGCGGCGTTCACCGACATCGTCTGCGCCAGTTGCGCGCCGAACCACGCGGCAATGCCTGCGGTCAGCGCGGAACTGGCAAGCGCCACGGCGAGGAGCGCGGGCGAAGCGCCGAGACTGCCCGCCAGCCGTGCGACGAGGATCTGGTCGCGCGCGCCGGTCGCCGCCAGAAAGCTGGCGACCATGGCAAACAGTAGCGGTGTCACGGCGCGGTGCCCTCCCCCTTCCTAAGCTTCGCGGCTTGCGATAGCACGCGCCGCAACGAAACACAGGGGGAGAGCAGACATGGAACTCACGCAGGGTATGGCAGCCGTTGTCACGGGCGGCGCTTCGGGCCTGGGAAAGGCGAGCGCGCAGGCGCTGGCCGACCTCGGCCTCAAGGTCACTATCTTCGACGTCAACGAGGAAGCCGGTGAAGCGCATGCGCAGGCCATCGGCGGGACCTTTGCCCGTGTCGATATCACCGACGAGCAATCGGTCGTCGACGGGTTCGCCGCAGCGCGCGCCGCGCATGGGCAGGAACGCGTGACCGTCCACTGCGCGATGACCAGCCGGCGCGGCAAGACGCTCGGCTGGGACAAGCAGAACAATTGCTACAAGCGGCTGTCGACCGAGGACTACGCCTTCGGGGCCGAGGGCATTCTCGTCTCGTCCTACCGCGTGGCCAGCCTGTCCGCGCTGGGCATGGCCAATGCCCAGCCGGTCAACGAGGATGGCGAACGCGGCTGCATCACGCTGACCGCCAGCGTCGCGGCGCAGGACGGGCAGATCGGCCAGACCATCTACGGCAGTTGCAAGGCCGGGGTGAACGGGCTGGTGCTGCCGATGGCGCGCGACCTGATGGATCTCGGCATCCGGATCAATTCGGTGATGCCCGGTATTTTCGCCACCCCGCTGATGCTCGGGATGAAGGATCGCAACCCGCAGATGTGGGACCAGCTCAACGCCAGCGTGCCCTTCCCCAAGCGGCTCGGCCATCCGGAGGAATTCGCCTCGCTGATCTGCGAGATCGCCCGCAACAGCTATATCAACGCGCACCAGTTCCGGCTCGACGGCGCCATAAGGATGCCACCGCGATAGATGCCGAACATGAGGGTGGAGCGGGTGAAGGGATTCCAACCCTCATTCCCGGCCCCCTGAATAACGCAGAAAACCTAGGGTTTTCGATAACGTGAGAAGCTATGTATCCCACTGTGTGGGAAGGTCAAGAGTCTGCCTTCAAGCCGTCCGCCGAACGCGTTTAATACATCCTTTACATGCCCACTCCATCGACACCGGACGGCTGGCGGAACAGCCTTCTGTCGAGCTCTTTGGTCTCTTCCGCCTGATCCTTGCGCAACTCTTCGGCTCGCTCGGGATAGCGCGCCTCGAGCGAAGCGCGCGTTTTCTTCAACCACTCTTCGACCTCCTCCGTCCGCCCCAACGCGAGAAGGAGACTACGATGCTGGTCCGCGATGCTCATCACCCACGGCTCTAGATCGGTCCTTGCAATCCTTGCCGGGTCGCGCTGCGGCGCCGCGGGCCCCGGATCAATCCGGAGAGCATCGCCGTCGAGTTCGAGAGCCACCTTGTCCGCAAAAAGGTCCTCCACAAGCTGCCTCGACCGATCAGCGCGTGCGGTCGCCTCGGCATGGATATTCTGGTCGCGCTCCAACTGACGACGGCCTTCCTCAAGACGTTTTCCTTCCGATCGCTGATGCCTGATCTCGTTTTCCAGAGTTTCGCGTTCCTTTCGCAAGGTTTCCACACTCGCCGCGATATCCGATCTTTCGGTCCGAAGGGCGGGCAACTCATCGCGAAGCAAGGTCATCTCCCCTTCCACTTTCTCGCGGGAGCGCTTGGCTTCTGCTTCGTCACTCAGCGCGACGTCTCGTGCTCCTTCGGCTAGCTTCAATTCTTCGCGGGCGTTGCTAATGCGCGAAACCGCCGCGGTGGCGGCCTCAACCATGGCGGCTTCATTTTCTTGAGCCATGGCTATGAGCCTCGCGGCGCTGGCCTCTTTCGCCGCAGCCTGAGTGATCCGATTTTCTGCAGCGATCGAAGCGGAGCGCGCTTCCTTCCGCCTCCTCCGCAGTGAAGCGACAATCCTGCGAACCTTACCTGCAATCGCCGATCGCGCCGCTGCCATCTGCGCGGCACGGCGCACGGTCAACTTCAACCATTCCGGCCAGGGCTGCGACAACGCTTCCTTATCATCCTTGCTCAGTTCTCCGGTGATCACATGGGGCCTCTGGCTTCGAGGGTCCCACCGACCGGAGAGCCGCCCGGTGAAGAAGCCGCTGACGACCTGCAGCTGCATCGCGATGGTCATCTGCCGCGCACCCTCTTCCCTTAGCGCTTCATCTTTCACGTCGGCCGCTTTCTCGCGCGTCGCGAGCTCGCCTTCGCGCAGCTGCGCTTGCTGATCGCGTTTTTCCAACCGCTCGCGGTCTGCTTCAATCCGCCGCTGATCTGCGAGGGCGCGCGCTTCGGCTTCCACGAGAGCTTCTGCCCGCAATGCCAGCACACTTTCTTCGAGCTCCCTTTCGCGCTCCTCGAACAATTTTACCCGGGCTTCGAGCTTAGATTCCCGGATGTTGAGTTCATCTTGACGCGCGTCGAGCGCGTCGCGCTTGATCCGGAATTCCTCCTCCTGCCTGAACAGGTCGAGGCGGTCCTCGTGGAACCGGTTATATTTCTCCCGGAGCTCGGCATCGTAATGGTCGAGAACTTGGCGTTCTTCCTGCTGCTCGGCTGCCTCGCGGGCCAGATCTCGATCCATCTGGGTGAGCAGCTTTTTGTAATGCTTAAGCGTCGTGTGTTTGATGCCCACGCCCACTGTGTCCCGGCCACGCGCGAGACCCAGATGTTTTACGTAACCATGATAGGTGGTCTGGAGGTCGGCCAAGCGCTCGGCGCTTCCGCCGAATACCCTGTCATGCGACAGGCGCCAAATCTTCGCAGAACGGGCTTCTTCTTCCGCACGCCGCTGGATGGCCTCCGCAGTCTTGGGCTTCGGGCCAGGCTTGCGCTTTATATCGCGATAGAGTGGCAGACCGACGAACTGTGCATGCGGTGTGCTCTCGTCCACGTGCGGTGTGAACGCGATCAGGCCGGGGCCGAACAGGTCGTTGGCGAACCGTAGCTGCGCTTTCCACCATTCCTTCTTTTCATTGAGGGCAGCCTTTTCCCACCACTCGGGAGAGGCGGTGACAAGAACCTCAACCGCGAGAATCTTACCCTGCTCCCAAGTTGCTCCGGTTTCCGCCAAAACGCGAGCGAACCGCTCACGGTAGGTGCCGCTCATTTCGGCCAGGTCTTCGGGTGGCGGGAGGCCTTCTACCGTCCCTGCGGGTATCTGCCGCGTGTTGTGCCATTCCACTGCATCGAGCGTGGCCAAGCTCTTGATCTTGCCGATCCGCAGGATCGCGTATGAGGGTTTTTCAGTCATAGCGAACGCGTTCGCCAGAAAGGTCGGAACCAGGGGTTCGAATTAGCCCTACACTCACTCCGGGGTAATTCTGCGAATTACCCCCCGTTCGCCGATGCGACAGTGCGCATCGTGCTGGTGCCCCTCTCGCCTCACGGCCCGGGGCAGCGGCGACGGGATAGTCGCCGCATGGCGGCAGGGAGCTAGTCACGACTATTCTCCCGGCCGCCGGTGGTGTCACCCTCGCCCGATCCGGGCTTGTTCGTTCCAGTGGGATGAGTGGCCTGTCGGCCACCCCCGCTGGAACGAGAGGGTGACGCGTGTTCGTTCGACGGAAATGCCCGATCGATCGGATCGGCATTGTCCCGACCGAACGCGTTCGATCGGGGCGTTCCTGTTGACATCGCGCTTGCCGCATCGATGTCGTCATTGTCGGTGAACCGGGCCTCCGATTGCTGGGCAACGGTTCGCACACGTTCAGAAACCCGACGATGGTATTCGCTCGATTCATCCTTTGCGGTGATGTCGCGATCGATGCCTTCGTCGCGATCTTGCGAAGGACCGGCCTCTTCTTCGACATCATCGGCCTCATCATCTGAGATTCCCTTCGCTCCGGGAAACATCTGAAGAAGTCGAGCGAGCCTTCCGTGCAGGACGGTCATGACGCTGGCGTGTGCGTCCCGCTCCATCCTCATCGCCATCAGGACCGCCTCGACCCCCGATCCTGCAAGGCGATCCTCCACCCAGCGGTCCTTGTAGGCTTGGTAAGTGGAGAGGCTTCCGACATTTCCGCATTTCGCTTTCAGTTCGCGAACGCTGGGGAATGTGAGGGTCCTCACGAAAATCTCATCAAGGCGGCGCGCTGCCTCCTCGTAAGGTGGCGCTTTCTTGTCGTTCATGCTGCACCCCTCGCGGGCCCGACCGCGAATATCCTATGCCGTTTCCGCGGGTTACAGAAACGGACCGAACAAGATTTCATCCGGCGATACGCCTTGTAGGACGGCTACAATTGTAAACGACAAGGTTTTATTGCGCGGGTCCATTTTTTTCATACGATGCCCGAGGAGACTCACTGTGCGGGAGCGTGAATTAGAAAGCGTCCTTACCTGGGCCGATTTCGGACTGACCGGTTTTGGCAGCGGAGTGAACTTAGCGGACGTTCATTTGCGGCATCGCGCTGAATGTGATCGCCCTTATGTCCGTGATTGCAGTGACCTCCGCGCCGGTTCTAAGCGCAGTGCGGGTTGCCGACACTGAACGCCCGTTTTCAAAAATGCATGGTCGGCGCGCGGGCCCCTTTCGACCTACTTGTTCGTTATAGCGTTGGCCGACTTACCCGGCCGCACCATCTAGGAGGTGATCATGCCCAAACTAGCTCTTTACGTGCCTTTGAAGGCCAAACCCGGCAGGGAGAGTGACATCGCTGCTTTCCTCAAGTCGGCACTCCCGCTCGTGCAAGACGAGCCCGGCACGCTGACATGGTATGCGATCGAAGAAGGCCCCGGCGCTTACGCCATCTTCGATACCTTTGACACTGAGGAGGATCGACAGGCTCATCTCGACGGTAAAGTGGCTGCTGCACTAATGGAAAAGGCGGAAGATTTGTTCGCCGAGCCGCCTCAGATCCATAAGCTCACGCTTCTAGCCGCGAAATAGGGCGCGCCCGCCGGTCCTGTCATTTCGATTTGATGTCGAAGCAACGGCCGCTTGTGAGTTTAACCGCTTCTGCCGAGTGTAACTGCTGTAAAGGCACGTTGATGGCCAGCCATTTTTGGGCCGTAAGCGGTCGGTCCGCGAATGGCGCTTAGAACGGTAAGTCGGCCATCGGACTTCGCGCGTTAGCCTCCTGCAGATTAATTCTTGGACTTATTTTCCTTTGCTACCTCAGTTTCAGCCACGGAAGGGTTGTCCAAGTCGTGATCCAGTTCTTCTGCTTTGTCCGTGATCTGCTCTTGCGCAGCTTCGTAGCGCTCGTCAAAGGCCGGCTCGCTTTTGCATGCGCAGAGAGCGGAGAGTGCGAGCAGGCCTACTATATTACGCATCAATAGTTCTTCCGGTAGCGGATATTGACATTCGTGGCTCCCGAGCCGCCGGCCTGGCTAAGTATCGAAAGGAATGGCGTCAGGCTCACTTCGAGCTGCGTGGCGGTGAATCCGCGCGCATCGGTGATAAATTCGACATAGATGTCGTCGGTCAGATACTGGCCTGCGGCGAGGGCGGTTCCGCGGCCGCTGGTATCATCGGGACCGAGAATGCGCAGGCGGTCTACTCCCGTCGCGGAACGCAGCTTGCCGAGCGGATTGAGACCTCCGCCGCTGCCGCGCAGCGAGTTGAGCGACGCGGCGAGCTGCACTGCCTGGATCGTCGAGAGGTTGCCGATCGAGCTGCCGAACAGGATGCGCGACAGGATTTCGTCCTGCGGCAGGCCGGGTACGCTCGAAAACGCAATCTGCGGATCGTACGCCCGGCCGGTAATGTTCACGTTGACCGTGACTTCCTCGATATCCTCGGTGGCCGTCAGGCGGATGACCGGATCGATCGAGGCGCCGCCGGTGAAATCCACGCGCCCGTCGCTCAGTTCGAACGAACGACCGGCGAAACCAAGCGTCCCGCGAACCAGTTCGACGTCGCCCGAGATGCGCGGTGCGTTACTGGTGCCGCCAAGGCGCATATCGGCCCGCCATTCGGATTCGAGCCCCATACCCGAAACATAGAGCCTTTCTGGAGCATTGAGCGCGATATCGAGCCGCAGCTGGTCGAACAGGCCGGGTTGCGGTTCGGCTGGCTCGTCGCCCGTTATCCGCTTCGGTCCGCGCGGGGGCTTGAAGCGCACGCCGGTGAGTTCGGGCACCTGCGCCGAACCCTGGCGGATGATTTCGTAGCGCGTTTCGGGCAAGGTGATTTCGCCCGACAGCAGCGCAGTCTGTCCGGCCGCCTTGGCCAGCCGCAGATTACCGGTCGCCGTGGCGGACAGCGCGTCGCTCCGCGCTAGCCGCGCATCGTCCAGTGCGACCTCGACATTCATCGGATAGCCGCTCGCTTCCGCCAGGCTGACATAGCCCTGCGCACTGACGGTGCCGTCGCCTGCGCTCGCGGTCAGCCGTTCGATCTCGAACCGATCGCCGCTGAAGCGCCCGGCAATGGCCATGTTCGACAGCCGCGTGCCATAGGTCTGATTTTCGTAGGTGAGATTGCTGGCACGCACGATGCCGGCCAGTTGCGGACTCTGCACCCGTCCCGAGAAATCCGCCGCCACACCGATCGGACCCGACAGCCGTTGGTCGGGCTGGCCGGAAAAGGAGAACAGCGTATCCGCGGGCCCGTTGTAGCGGATCCCGCCGTCGAGCGGCGCCGCCAGTAGGCGCGTCGTCCAGCTGCCCGAGCCGGGCGGCAGCGGAGTGAGAGAGGCAGTCATTCGCCCGATCACGCTGCCGCGTCGGCGCATAACTGCGCGTGCCTCGCCGCCGTTGGGAAGCAGCTTGCCGACGAAGTTGATATCGACCGGCTGGCTGACCGACACCGCCGTGGTGCGACTGAAATTCGCGATCCGCAAGCGTGCGTCGGCGCGCGGGAAAGCGGAAGAACTGGCTTGGCTGAAATCGAGACTGCCGGTGGCGCGCCCGTTGATGCCGAGCCCAGGCACGAAGGCGTCGATCATCGTCAGATCAAGCGAATCGAGGCGGCTCTGGAGTTCGATGCCCGCGCCGTACGTGCCCGCCAGCCGAATATTGCCACGGCCGAAATCGATCCGCGTGGGCAGCAATTCGTATTCGCCCGAGCGCGGGATGATACGCGCCGGACTGGTGGTCGCAAAGTCGATCCCGCGCACCCGCCCCTTGAGCGCGGCGCGCCACAGGTCGGGCCGGAGTTCGGCATTCGCGGCGACGCGGAACGGCACTCCGCTGACACCTTCCGCGAGCACTTTCGCGGTGCCGCTGCCGTCGCGATAGTCGATCTTGGCGCGCGCGGCGTTGAGGTTGAGACTGCCGAAGACCGTCTGTGCAAGTTGCGCATCGGCCACGACGTAAGGCTGGTCGTAGAGTATTATCCTCGCATCCACGATTGCCGAACCGATCGCGAGGTTGGCGGGGCCGGGCAGCACCGTGTCGCGTGCGCGCAGATTGACCAGCGCTTGCTGATATTGCCCGACCGCGTCGAGACGCACTATCCCCGCCACGCCCCGCCCATTGGCATCGAGCCGGCCAGCGAATGGCCCCGCCGGAGTCTGCGACAGCGAGCCGGAGAAATCTATTCCGGCCAGGTTCGCGCTATTGATATCGAGCGTCAGCTGATTGCCCGTCCCGAGCACGACATCTGCGGTTAGCGGGCCATAATCGGTATCGGCGGTGGCATCGAGCCGGTAGCCGTTCCGTGTACCGGTGATGTCCGCGCGCAAATTGGCGAGGCCGATGCCGAAATCTGGCCGCTCGGCGGTGACCACGGCTTGGGGATCGGTGAGCGTCCCCGCCACCCGCACCCCGACCCGGCCATAGGCATCTGTGATGCCGTCGGCATTGAGCGCGAGCCGTCCGTCTGGCGCGTAGAAGCCATTGCCGCCAGTTATGCGCACGGCGGAAGCACGCAGCGAAAGGTTCGAGAAGCGAATGACCCCGTCCGGTCCATAGCGCACATCGCTTGCGGCAACGGCATTGCCGCCGAGGAAATTGCGCACGCTCTCATTGAACAGGCTGGTCGAGCGAGCGCGGACCCGGCCCGCCAGCGCGAAACCGCCGTCCTGCGATTCGAGATCGACGTTGGTCTCGATGTTGAAGATGCCGACGCTTTCCACCCTGTAATTGTCGATCCTGCCGTCAATCGCGCCCGTGTAGAGACCGGTGGAGATATCGGCGAGCAGGATCAGCCCGGCATCGATCCGGTCCGAACGGATCCGCATGTTGTCCGACAGGATGCGCGAGCCGTCGATTGCGAGGTCGCCCCCGAGGCGGACATCGCGCAAGGTTCCGCCAGCGACGGTGTCGAGACCCTCGATCCGGGAGACGCTGGCTTCGACCGGTATCATGATCCGGTCGGCGTCGACCGTCGCTTCGCCGCTCGCGCGAAGGTTTTCCAGCCCCATGTCGTTCATGACGAGGCGATTTGCGTTGATCGCATACTGCACTCGCGGAGTGGCGAATTCGCCGTTCAGAGTGAGCAGCGCGCGCAGCCCTCTGCCGCGCAGGTTTTCCGCCATTGCCGAGGGTTTCAGCAGCACGAACGCGAGTTTGAGATCTTCGAAGCTGTTGTCCGAAAGATCGACCAGCCCATTGGTGTTGAGGCGGAAGGCGTCGCTGTCGAGATTACCCGCGAGCGTTGCGCGGCGTTCGTCGAGCGTGGCGGTCACGTCAATATTCATCACCGGGCCGAGCAGGGCGGCGGTAGGCCCTTCGAACATCCGCGCAATCCGGGTCGGACCGCGTACGGCGAAAGTTCCCTCGCGCGCGGAGAGCTTCAGTCGGGCGAACTCGCTACCGGCGAGGTTGGCGTCGAGCCGCCCGTTCCACGCTTCCCAGCTGCCATTGCCATTGAGGCGGATGCGGACCGGCTCGGTCAGGCCTACCATTGCCGCGAGCACGCCGTCACCGGGTGCATTCAGGTCGAGGTCGAGATCGAGCTTGTTTTCCTCGGGCAGGGCGTCGAGCAGCAGCGCGATGCGGTCGCCTCCCGCACGGCCTCGGCCCGCTATGGTCGCGGCATCGAATTTGGCCTGCGCGCGACCATCGGCGATATGCGCCTCGCCCGCCAGCGACCCCACCCGGCGCTCGCCGCTGACCGGCGCTTCGGCGACGAAGCTGTCGATCCGGAGCGTGCCGATATCGATGTCGTAATCGGGCAGCAGCGGATCTTCGGATGGCGGCGTCTCGTTGAATTCGGGCAGGCGCTGCAGCGTGACCAGCCGCGATGTCAGTGAACGAATATCGATATGGCTATTGATGAATGCGAACGGGCGCCAGTCCATCCGCATCTCGGGCGAGGTCAGGAAGGTGCCTTTGGGATCGGATAGCGATACGTCGTGCAGGATCATTTCGCCGTAGAGCGAACCCTCGATCCGCCCGACATCGATTTCCATCCCGTTCTCGAACTCCAGCGCGCCGATTTGGTCCGCGACGAACCGTTTGCCCGGACCGGTGTTGAGGCCGATCAGAAGCGCCGCCACCAGGAGCACCAAGCCGCCGATCACGATCGCGCCCCATTTGGCTACGGTCGGCGCGCGGTTGCGGCGGGGCGGTTCGATCTGCGTGTCTTCGGCCATCAGAATGCCTGCCCGATCGAGACGTAGACTGCGAACTTGCTCTCGCCCTCGCGCCGGTCGAGCGGCATCGCGACATCGAGCCGTAGTGGACCGAAATTGGTATAGTAGCGCCCGCCAACGCCGGCACCGAAACGCAAATCGCTGAAATCGGGGACCGTGCTTTCGTAGACCTGCCCGACATCGACGAACCCGACGACGCCGAAATTGCCGAAGCGGTAACGGACTTCGGCAGCCGCTTCGTTGAGGCTGCGCCCGCCGAGAGGCCGGTAGATGAGTGGCGCTTCCTCATCCGGTTCGTCCGGATCGGGCTCGAAATCCGGATCGGGATAAACGACGCGCGGACCCAATTGCTGGTAGCCGAAGCCGCGCACCGATCCGCCACCCCCCGAATAGAAGCGGCGCGATGGCGCTAGGTCGAACCGGTCAATGCCCTGGATTGTGCCGAAGCGCACCCGGCCTGCCAGCGTGATCGCGTCGGTCGGCGAGAAATAGGCCGATCCGTCCACCCGCGCGCGCACATAGGGCGTGAAGCCGTCTTCCAGCGAGCCTTCCGGTTCGACCAGCGCGGTAATGCGGAATCCCTCGCGCGCATCGAGCAGGCTGTCGGTACGATCGATGCCAACCTGGCCGATCAGCCCGCCGATGAAGAAGGTGCGGCGATCAAGTTCTCCGAGAGCTAGGTCGTAATCCTGTTCGTTGGTGCCGATCAGCTGCGCGCCGTAAGCATAGGTGAAGGGCTTCTGCCAGATATTGGTCGAATCGTAGCTCACTAGCGCGGATAGGCGTCCGGTAAACGCCTCGTAGGCATCGTAGTTACTGTGAAGCGCCTCAGCGGACGCCTGAAAGGTGCGATCACGCCTGCCCGCATTGGAGCGACGGAATGTCAAGCCCGCCCCCTGTTCCTGCGTCCCCGCCACCGCGCGGGCGATCAAGGCGCCTTCGGGCGGAAAAAGATTGCGGTGAGTCCAGCTGCCTTCGATCCTGAAGCCTTGCCCGGTCCCAAAGCCAGCGCTTCCGGCCAGGGTGCGCGGCGGACCGGCATCCTGCTCGACGAGGATGGACGCGTATTCGGTGCCGTCGCCCGCCGCTTCTCCGCTCTGTTCGGGCAGGACGGAGACGGTATTGAACAGACCCGTTGCGACCAGCGCCTGCCGCAGATCGTCGACCATTCGGCTGTCGTAGAGCTCGCCGCGCTCAAAGCGCGCCAACACCTCGACATGCTCGGCGTCGAAGGCCAGATTCCCGGTCGTGCGGATTTCGCCAAACCGCGAACGCGGTCCGGTGGTGACCGGCAAGGTATAAACCCCGTCGCCGGTTTCCTGATCGAGCAGAATGTCGCGCTGGCCGATCTCTGCGAAGGGGTAGCCGTTTTGCGGGAGAGTGACCGCCACCTGGGCTTCGGCCCCCTGTACGCGCGTGGCGATAATCGGCTCGCCTATTTTCAGTGCCAGATTGTCACGGATCAGGTTAGCTGGCTCGGTAGGCGGCGCATCAATCAGAATGTCGGAGAAAACATAGCGTGGTCCCGGCAAGACATCGATCACTGCAGTCAATGGCTGTCCGCCCGGCTCATTCGATCGATCAACACGCGTCGTGGCGCGTGCCTCGTACCAACCCTCCGCAGCGAGGATGCGTTGCATCAAGGCGCTGTCTTCGGTCAGCCGGGCCGAAACCTGCGCGACATTTGCTGCCTCGCCGTCGCCGTCCTCGAGCGCAGACAAATCATCGAACTGCCCGCGCAGGCTTGTGTCGGTTTGTTCATCGGCCGCATCGAGTCCGTTCACCTGAACCGAGTAGGCGATCTCGACGACCTCCTCGTCGCTCTCGTCCTGAGCGAACTCGACAGGCTCCACTTCGAACTGTTCAAGCGGTGGAAGGGGAGCCACAAGTTCGGCATCACGGACCGGCGCATCGCCGATTTCTTCCACCGTGTCGCCGTCGGCCAGAGAAGGGTCGTTGAGTGGCGGCGCCTGGCCCGCGGCCGGATTGCCATCAGCCTGCTCTGCGGCGATCCGGCGTTCGAATTCCTCGATCGACTCGATCGGTGCGTCGAGTTCAGGATCGGAAGAGGGGTCCAGTTCCGGTATCGTGTCCTGGAATTCCTCATCGGTTATTACGGGGTCAAGTTCGGGCAGGTCCGCGTCGGCAGGAGGAACTGGGACAGGAAGCTCTGAAGGATCATCACCCGTCGGCTCGACATCCTGTGCCAGCGCCGGATTAGCAACGATAGCGAGCGCGGATGCAAGCATCGAGACAGCATAAGGCCGAACCGGGGCACGATTTTTTCGCGGAGGTGTTTGAACAAGAGGCAAATTATCGACGACCATAGAAAGCGACCCAAGGTGCATAACGAAGGACTAACCGGATCATCGCCAAGCGGTCGGCAAGCCTCAGATGAGGCCGATAATCCCACCCATGGTGCAAGTACATCACCCAAACACGCTCCCGGCGCAACTGCAAAAAGCCCTTGGCAGATGCCAAAAGCTGCTTGGAAACAGATTCTTAGGCGTGTGTGGACTATGTGGGGATTTCACAATCTGTCTCTTTTGGGCGCTGGTGTGGCTTTTTTCACCTTCCTTGCGCTCACGCCGCTCATTGCCGCGACCGTAATGGTCTATGGATTGGTTGGGGACGTCGAAACCGTCCAGAGACAGATGCGGTCCATCATCGAGCTGGTCCCGCGCGAAGCGGCGACGGTCATCGAAAATCAATTGCTCAGCGTCGTCACGGCGAATGCCGGAGTGACCGGGCTAGCACTCGCCATTGCATTGGGTTTCGCAGTATTCGGAGGGATGCGTGCCGCCAACGGGCTGATTGGCGCACTCAACATCATCAACGAAGAACACGAGACAAGAGGCATTATTTCGCTAAATTTTCGTGCGGCGGCGCTCACGTTGGCAGCGATTTTCGTAGCATTGACAGGATTGATCAGCAGCGGAATGTTTGCCTGGTTGCAAATGCAAGCCGGTGATCTGCTCGGCGAAGCAGCTGCATTTGCAATTAAGTGTCTGACCTGGATTGCATCGATCCTGTTCGGGAGCGCTGGTTTTGCTCTCATCATGCGCTTTGGACCGGACCGAGAGCCGGCCCGATGGCTATGGCTCGCTCCCGGCGCGCTCGTCGCAACAATACTCTGGATCGCAATCTCGTTCGGATTTTCGTTCTATGTAGCTTATGTCAGCGATTACAACGCCACGTATGGGTCGTTGTCCGCTATCGTCGTTTTCCTGATGTGGCTTTTTCTGTCCGCATATGGCGTTCTGGGTGGTGCGTTGCTGAACGCCGAGATCGAGCGCCAAACAACGGTCGACACGACGACCGGTCAGGAAATGCCGATTGGAGAACGGGGCGCGGTTCTCGCCGATTTGGCCGAAGGCGGGCTCTCCATTAGCCAGTGGATGGAAAAGGCAGAACGTCGTGCCGTCCGCCGTCACTTGCGATCTCATAAGATCAAGTCCTCGTTGAGGAATTGAGGCGATGGGTGTCTACGCTTTGCGACGTTTGAGTAGGAAGGTTCGCCCGATATGACAATTTAGGGGACGGTTCCTGCCCGTCCGGTTCTGGCATGGGGTTGGGCGGAGCGGACCTTCGGCTTGCGCGCCCAACTGCGGTCATGGGGGTGTCTCCTTCCGCATGCGCGAAAGCAGACGTTAATGCTCAGCATACGAGTTAGGCCTCTAACGCCGACACGGGGGCAGTCATTCGTGCGCCATATTGATCTTTTTATCGCAGCAGCATCGATGACCTTCGTGACCGCATGTGTTGAAGACCACCCTCTCGCCGCGTCGCGTCTTGCTGATTATAAACCATTCGATCTCAAGACGCGGCCGCACTTCTCCAGCTATCAGAACGTTGTTGGCTCATACCTGCGTCGAGAAGCGCTAGGGGAGGACTCACAAGCTTGTGTCGTCGGTCTGACGCGCGGAGGCCGAGACACTGATGTGGTATGGGTCATTTGGCGCGGAGGCGATCGGCTCATTCGATGGTTCCCCGGAGAAAATAACCTCGAATTGTCCTCCCGCAATCTCAGCTTGACCGAGGATGTCGTTCCTACCGATGCAGACATCGGCACAAGCACCTACCTTGAGAGCCGTCCATGGGTGAATGAGCTAGAGCGCTTGTGCGAAAAGCATGGCCGCCGCGTATCCGCAAATCAGTAATTCTGCGCTGACCGAAGGGACTGCTTCTGCAAACATGTGACCAGAAGCCGACGGTCGCAAAACCAACCGCTAACGGCCATTTCCGTGGGCCGGAATGTGATCCTTACGGGCGTCATATTTTCGGCAGAAACCGGGCCGGGAAGAGACAGTCCGGTTCCGGTGGTCAGACGGCAAAAAGCCGCCATTCGGCTTTCTATACTATTCTAGGCTCGGAGCCGTCGAACGGCTTGGGCGCGCCCTTCATGGTCTTTTATCGGATAGCCACGGTAAGCTCGATGGCAACGAGACGCCAACTGAGACCATCCCGCTCGAAGCGATAGCTGTTGCCGCTTGCTTCGTTGCGACCCGACGGCGTGGCGACGATTGTATTCAGTCCAGACCAATCGAACGACCAGCTATCGGCAGTTTCCATCATGCGGGGCATGGGGCCCGCGGATTCTCCATCAGGAAAATCTGCGGGCAGTCCGGCGGCGGCGGCGAACTGCCATTCGCCGTAAGGTTCGTTAACGAACATCCGAACTGCTCGCGGGTCTGACATCGCATCCAGAACGGCGTCCTTCGTGTAGGGCGGTTGGTAAGTATCGACCTGTAGCAACATTTGCCGCTCGAATGCGGCCCGCACACCTTGCCGGTTGTAGAGGGAGAGTAGCTCTTCGGGGTCAGCGTCCCAATTGCTGAGTGCTGCAATCGCCAGTCGCGGCGAGAAAGCATACCAGCTACCTGCAGCCACAATCACGAGTGCGACAAAGGCCGTGGCTAGCCAGAAGAAGCGAGAGTACCTCATTCCCAAACGCATAGCAGTGCAAGGCTTGTTACGCTCTATGGTTTATCATGAGTGCTCATTTCTGTTTTGAGACGGGTCGTCATTTGCTCGTCAGCTATTGAATGCCCGGCATGATCAACATGAGATTATAACGAAAAAAGCGCTTCGTTTCAGTGCCGTTCAGCGAGAATGCTCCATAATACATCGTCACATTTGGGAGGTGGTGTATTGATTAGACTTGCTGTTGCCCTGTGCGCCAGTCTGACTGCTTGCTCTGCTCAAGGCTCAAGCGATGATCGCGGATCCGCGTCTTCAGGCGACTATACCACCATTCTGGAAGCGCCGCCCTATCCACCGATAGAGCGGCTCGGCCCCGAACCCTATACGCCGACGTTGCAGGACCGACGCTCCATCTTCGCCGACCGGATCGAACAACAAAACTTGCCCATGTTGCGTCGCCTCAAGAAAGACGAAATGGGCAATTTTGGCGGGATTGAGTGGCGCTGGAGCGATGGACCTGCGAACGATGGCCTCGGCTCCCTTACCGGAATTGCCTACTTCCTGCGCGCACCCGAACGAAGCCTCAGTCGGTACACATCCGACCCTTTGTTGTCTGCAGCGCAAGGCGATTTCTCACGCGTGGAACAAGACGAGGTAGCACGTGGATGGGCAGACAAGATCGGTCGGGATATCGCCTCGGAAGGCTTTGGCAATATGAGTACGCCGTGGCTCAGCATCGCAATCCCGCGCGACCGGTTCGAGACGCTGCGCGAGGAGGAGGATTGGGACATTCCGGTCAACCTCACCTTGCGTTTCAGCACCTATCTCGAGACCGACCTGCCTCCGATCGTGGATGATGTGAAAGCGGACATCCGCCACTTTCCCGCAGCTGACCGGATGGCCAGGCCGACACCTGACCTTGCTACCTATGATACTATCGTACTTCGCGACGGCTGCTTCTTCATCGATGAGGAGGGTGACGCCGATCCGCTTGTGATGTTCCCTTTCGGCACCGGGGTCTATCGCGATGCCGAAGGCCACATGGCATTCCGATCACGTAATTCCCACTATCAGCCCCGGCTCTCGCGGGTCGGCACCCGGATGCAGCTGGGTCACCGCGCAGAGGTGACCGATCCGCCTGCTGAACTCATCGAGGCCTGCGGCAAGCACCCGGTCGTGCTGGTCAAATCGCTCGATCAGGCGGCAGGATATGGCAATGACTGGTTTGCCGTGCGCGAATATCGGGACCGCGAAGGGATCAGCAGCGCCGAGGCCATGCGCCGAGCAAACGAATGCCTGCTGGCGCAGGAGCAGACCATGGCGGAGAACCGCCTTCGGGGCGGGCGAGAGCATCCGACCCAGTGCGCCCGGAAGTTCGGCATCTGGGGCAACCCGGTCGTCCCGCCTCCGCCGCCGCCCCCGCCGCCCGGAATGCAGTCGCAATCCGCTACCGAACCGCTTTTCCCTCCATCGCCGCCCAAGAAGCTGCTGCCTACGCGCAATGGTGTGTGCCGGTTCGAGGAGCGAGATCCTTCCGAACGGCCAAAGGAGCTCATCGCGACCAATCGCGATTCCAACATGATCTTTTGGGCCGATGAAGGCGCGGCGCTGTGGGATCAGCCCAACCGCTTCATCGACGAAGGCATGGTGATCCCCGGCAAGCGCATCGTCGCGGCGCGCGAAGGGATGAAGGATCTGTGGATATTCCCCAATCGAGACGGCCCTATCTACCTCCATTCCGGCCCGGAGATATTTGCATGCAGCCAGCCCGAAGATTGGTGAGGATTGCGGCGTTCGCCCTGCTCATACCGCTCACCGCCTGCCAGAGTGCGCCTGCCTCGCCTCATCTGATTACCATCGCCAGACCTGCCATGGCTGGCGAAGCCCTGTTTCGCGGCGAAATGGCGGTGGTGCGCGGCTGTGTCGTGATCAAGGGTTCCCGCCGCAATTCGACCGTCCTGTTCGATCCGGGCGTAACCTTGCTGCCGTCTCGGAACGGGCTGCACGATCCACTTTCCGGCAAAGACATTCCCTTTGGCCAGCTCATCAGTGGCGGAGGGGGAGTTTTGCGTAACAACGGAAGAGGCTGGCCGATTTCCGATATCGAGCGTTTCTATGGGGTTACGATCTCTGCGGCTTGTCCGAAAGGCGACATTATACGGCTGCGAAATTTTGAGGTTCTGGAAGGATGACTGAGCGAAAGTTAACCTTCACTGCGCTCGCCGGATTGCTGACCGCCGGTCTTGCCGGTTGCGCTTCGCAAGACACAGCATCGCCGCCATTCTCCGATGGCTTACCGTTTCGCGCGGAAGTCGAGGCGAGTGGATTTGCGACGATCCTGTCCGCCCCGCCAGCCTCTTTCGACCCTGTGGAACCACCTCCGCCGGCGCCGCGCACGGCAGAGCAGGATGCCGCTGACGCGGAATTCATGCGCGTCGGCGACTATCAGAACAGCGTGATGTACGAAGTGCAGACGCTGGCCGAGCAGCTGCGCCGGGATGAACGCGGGAATTTCCAAACCTTGCACTATGACAATGAAGGTGAACTCGGGGTCGTCTTCGAATTTCTGCGTGATGGCCCTGCAACGCTGCGCAAGTACAGCAAGAATCCCACCTTCCGCGGGGAAACCGTGCGCTGGTCACAGGAGGAGCTGAGGGCCGCAGCAGATTTCATGTGGGAGACGTTCCGTGAAGATCGCGTGCTGCAGTCGACGGGCATTGCAACGCAGGTCGTCACCGCCCAGATCAGCGTTTCGGAAGAAGAATTCCGGGCGCTGGTGAAACGCAAGGGCGTGACCATTCCCGAACCGGTTGAGCTGGTCTTCCACGCAGCGCCGGTGGTGCCTCTAGTCAATCCGCCGCGCCCACCCGCACAGGATCGGGCGGTGCCGGAGAACGTTGCGCCCTTTCTGCGTATATTCCCGAGGCACGACCGCCCAGCAGGCGCGCTCAATGCAGTCAACAGCCGTGTGACCGTGGTTCTTAAAGATGGCTGTTTCCGTGCCGCTGATAGGGACGATGCGCTGGTGCTGTTCCCCTTCGGGGCAAACCTGTTTGTCGACAGCAACAATTACCTTGCTTTCGGCAGCGGCGAGCGGCCCGGCTATGCGCGCGTGGGAGAAGCGGTCGAGTTCATGGGATCGATCCAGGAAGTGACTACGCCAGAGCTGGTCGACCCGATCCACGCCGCGTGCGGGCCGGACAAGGTCATTAAGGTGGAAGGAATGCAAAGTGCGGCTGCGAGCGATTCACAAAGGAGGGTGACCGATCGCGCCAATGCCATGCGCAGGTTGCAATCTGCATACGGCCTCGATGCGCGGCAGGCGATGCGAGCGCTGGACTGGCTCGATGCGCGGGGCGAGGCCAATCGACGGACGACGTCGGACGGCATCCTGGAGCCGCCGATAACAGGCGCAATGGTGGCGGATTCTCCGCCACCTCCGGTGATGGATCCGTCCGAATGCCCGCCCGGCAGCAGCCTCGCGGGCGGCCTGTGCCGAACACCGGAAGGCTATCTGCGACCCTTGCCCGACTGGCTGGTCGAATTTCTGGAACAGGATCGATGAAACATGCCGACAAGTCGTCGGCGCGACCATGGCTTGCCCCGCTGGCAGCTGCCCTGTTGGCCGGGTGCAATCAAGAACCACAGGCAATCCAAGCCCGGTCGCTGCCCTTCGACACAAGATCTGCCGCACCGAACGAAGTGCCCTATGCGGAAGGCGTGGGCGGCACGCTCGGTTACAGGGGCGGTTGCCTGTTTGTTACGTCACCGGGGGGTGGAGAAACAGGTCTGGTGATGCCCGACAGGTTCGAACTGAACGCAGATACCCTGTCGAACGGGCATGTTTCCTACAAGCTGGGCGAGCACGTGAGCTTCAGCGCCGGGTTCCTGTCGCGCGAGCAGGCTGCCGCTTTGAACTGCAAGACACCCACCGTCGCGATGGTGGTCAACAGCTTCCCGACCGAACCGCCTCCCGCTCCCTATTCAGAAGAGGAACAGGATTGATGAAACGCATTTTCCTCACACTGGCACCGCTGGCGCTTGCAGCCGGCTGTACGACGGTGCCAGCGCAGACCGGGCCAACGGCATCTTCCGAGGCCATCCCGCACGACATCACGGCAGGACAGGGCCGGCTTGCCGCGCGGCTCTATCCGAAACTCGCCGAGGCCGCAGAGCCGAACGACAATCTGTTCATCTCGCCCCTCTCGCTGAGCGAGGGGCTGGGCCTCGCGCTTCCCGGTGCGCGCGGGCAGACCAAGGCGGAGATGCGCGATCTCCTGGGCTGGGATGCGGCAAGCCGGCCCGAACTGCTGGTGAAGAATTACGACCGTTTTCTGACGCGCACGGGCGATGACAAGGTGGCTCTGTCGGTCGCCAATGCGCTGTGGCTTTCGAACAAGCTGGACTTCACGCCGGACTATCTGCGCGCGGCGAAGGACAGCTTCGGTGCCACCGCCCGGCAGGTCGATTTCGGCGGCGATCCGGCTGCCTCTGCCGACACGGTCAATGGCTCGGTAAGCGAACAGACCCGCGAGCGGATCACGAAGATCGTCGAAGCCAGCGGGTTCAACGATCTGACCGCTGCCGTGCTGACCAATGCGGTGTGGTTCAAGGCCGACTGGTCGGTGCCGTTCGAGGATGGCTCTACGGGCGAATTCACGCGCGGCGATGGCACCAAAATGCCGATCTACATTCGCGCCGATGGCCTATCGCGAAACGCGCGACGGGCAGGCGGTGCAATTGCCCTATGGCAAGGACGGGCGCTTCACGATGGAGGTGTTCCTGCCGAAGGACGGGGCTACCCTGCGCCGGTGGGAACGGGATCTGAATGCCGGATCGTTTGATCTTTCGATGCAGGGCAGCGACGGCAAGTTCGATCTCGGCTCGATTGAAGAACGCAATATCCTGCTGCGCTTGCCGCGTTTCGAGGCGCGCTTCGATGGCAGCGTAAAGACCGCGCTGATTGCGGCGGGAATGACCTGCGCCTTTGACGGAAGCTGCGCCGATTTTAGCGCGATGGCCAATGCTCCGCTCGCGATCGACGATGTGGCCCACGCCACTTTCCTGCGGGTGGACGAGAAAGGTACCGAAGCGGCGGCGGTAACAACGGTAAAGATCGTCGTTACCGGCTCCCGCCGCCTGCCAGACGATCTGCCGCGCATGATCGTCGACCGGCCCTTCCTCCTGACCATCCGCGACCGTGCGAGCGGCGCACTGATCTTCTTCGGCCGCATATCCGACCCGACACCCGTGGAGAAATCCGAATGATCCGAAATCTCTTTGGCGCGAGCGCGATGGCGCTGGCCCTGTCATCGCCCGCCTTCGCGCAAGAGCAAAAACCGCTCACCGAAACCTGCCCTAACCTGACGGCGGAAGAGATCGAGGCCATCGAGAATTACAAAGGCGAGTTCTCCGAGAACGCCTGGTATGCGCGCGCTTATTGCGTCAGCGTGGAAGAGGCAGAGCGGCGGATGGAAATCCAGAACCGCGGCGCCATCGGCCCGCGCACCGAGCCGGGGCCACCGCCTCCGCCACCCGCGCCGGACGATTCCCTCGGTCTGCTGGCGCAAACGCTTCACGAAAAGGAAGGTGACACCTTTGCAGGGCTCTGGATCCAGCATCGCCCGACCTATGGCGTGATGGTCGCCTTCACCCGCGATGCGGCGTCGACACTGGCGAAATACACCAGCGATCCGCTTTATGTCCCGGTCGATCGCCCCGGACCGAGCCTCACCGAACTGCGCGCGGCACAGGACCAGCTGATGCGCGATCTTCAAGCGCTGAGCGTGAACTGGTTCGGCATGGGCGGGAACGAAGCCACCGGCAAGATCGAGGTCAGGCTGGGCCAGAGTGCCGAACCGATCCGGCAGGCGGCGGCACGCGGCGAGATTGAACTGCCCGACTTCGTGGTGTTCGAGGAACCCGATCCGTTTCCGATCGCTGCGCCGCCCGTTCCACCCGGCGATGCGCGGGTTAAGGGTTTCCCTCAGTTCGCCTACCGCACTGACGGGATGGCGCGCACATTGGTCGGCGTTCCAGACGTGCCTGCACGCCTCGAATTGCGCGATGGTTGCCTGTGGCTCTCGCCCGAAGGTGAGGAGCCGAGGATTGCGGTCTGGGAACAGAGCATGGCGCTCGACCTGACCGATTCCGGCAAGGTAGCAGTGATGAACCGTTTTTCCGGCGCAAAGGTCTATGCTGACAGCGATGTGGTGCTGATGGGCCTGCAACCTGGCGAAGTTGCGCCGCCGAATGATGTTGTGGGCGCGGATAGCTGTCCCGGCCCCTATCGCGTCGTGCGCGGCATCGTCCCGCGCGAAGTGTGGGACAAGCAGCGACGCGATGCCGCCATCGCTGGCCGCACGCAGGAACTCGGCAGCCGCGCGGCTGCCGAAGCAGACTATGCCGCCGATATGGCACGGGTGGCCGAACTGAAGGCGTGGCGGGCGCACGCGCTCGCCGAACATGGCGATGTGATCGCCAGCATCTACGTCAACGAGGATCAGGGCGCCGCGCATATGTTCCACACCGATGTGCTGACCAGAGACGAACTGGTGCCGGAGACACTGCGCCCCTTCGTCACCGGGCAGGTCGTGCAGCAAGGCGGAACAGCGCTGGAAGCCGCGCGAGCGGACATTGCCGCGCAGATCGCGGCGGCCGGGCTGGACGCGCGGGTAAGTATCGAGGAAATCGGCGGCTTTGTTGACCTCTATCCCGCAGACCTTGCCGCGCTCTCGCAAGCAGCGGTGGCGGGCAAGATCACCTTTCCGCCATTGGTGCGGATCATGGCGGACAATCAGGGCGTGATCTACCGGCAGGATATCCCGCTGCGCCGCGATCCAGAGGCGATCTGGTATCCGCTGGAAGCGCATCCCGATTTCGCCGCTATCCGCGCGCTGGTGGAAGACACCCCGATCATGCGGCCCGAGCCTTCGCCGACCGATCACAACTCCAGCATCTGGGTGGCACGCAAACCGTCCAGGGCCGGGTCGCTCCAGCAGACACACTGGCTGATCGCCAGCGGCTATACGTTGCGCGAGATACAGGCGCTGCGCGCCGCCGGTTTCGATCCCGTCGAAGCACTGGAAGACATGAACGGGCGCCAGACGATCGAGAAACGCGCGCTCACAGCCACCGATATCGTCGTGGCCGAACCGGTTGCCATCGACCTCGGCGATGCGGGCGGCGATGGTTTTTCCTCCACGGTTCGCTGGCGCGTTGTCGAGGTATTGAAAGGGAATGCCAGGCCGGGCCAAGAACTAGGCCAGCGTCTTGCGTCGGGCGAACGGACCGATGAGGCGGGCGTGACCCGCTATGGGCAAAGCAATGATGAACCGTCGTTGCTGCCCGGCTTGCCGACTTCGCTGGAACCGGGATCGCGCTGGATTCTGCATCTGAGCGACGCGCTTTATCGCCATGTGGCCTATGTTCAGGGCGGCGAAGGCGCGGCGCGCAGCGACAGGGACTGGTACGTTGCGGTCGGCTGGATGGCACCATCGCGGATCGATGCGGAGGGCATGGTGCATCCGATCACGAATTATCCGGAACCGATCCAGCTCGACGAATTGCGGAAAAGGATCGCACCTATCCAGCGTGCCTTGGGTCTGGAACAATCGGGAGAAGAGCAATGATGCGCTCCGTTCTGGTGGCGATCGCGCTTGCCGCTCTGGCGTTGCCGCAAAATGCGCTGGCATGCGTCTACTCGCAGCGCCCTGAAGAGGTCGGCCATGCAAGCGGCCAGTATTTCGCAAAAGAGATGCTGGCCGCCGCGACCTATGCCGATCTGGTTCTGGTCGAAGATGACGGAACCCGGGCAATGGATGCGCGGCCCACCGGCATCATTACCCTTCGCACCATCGCCCGCTTCAAGGGCAACAGCGCCGACCGCTTCACCGTATTCGGAAACCCGCTGACCTTCTCGCCTGACAAACAGCGGATATTCAACGCCCCCTTGCAGCATTTTACCAGCGAGACCGGGCAGGTCACGCCGTTCAGCTATCTGGAAGAGCGTCCGACCCTTCTGTTCCCGCGAGCCACGGGCGATCCGCCGCCGCCACCGATCGGGCTGACGAGTTGCAGCCCGCCTGCGCTTATGGCCGAAACCGGGCGCTTCTACGTTGTTCTGCGCGATGCGGAGGGCCGGGTGCTCAATCGTCTGACGATGAGCAACGGCAAGACAGCTTCGCCCAACCACGCCGCCTTCGGTTATGTGCCGGTGACCTTGTCGGACGATGATTTCTGGCTCTGGTCGGTGCGTATGGCCGCCGCTGCGCCGCAAGAGGCGCAGGAATTGCTCTACCTCACACCGGGGAGCGATCCGGTGCGTGTCGAGCGCGATCTGCGCGCCGCAGGGGCAACGATCCGCGCGGCCTATTATGCGCGCGGCGATTTCATCGAAGAGGTCCGCCCGTCACCGCATGAACAGACCTCGCCGTGGCTGGCCAGGGCAGCTGACTATCTCGCCCAGAGCCAGCGTGGCCGCATCGGCGATCCGCATCACGGCGCAGCGGAGTTCCTTCGGCAGAAGCTCTCGCCGATGCAAAACTACGGCACCGGGCTCGGCTATGAAGTCGCGCAAGCCTTCACCCGCTCGGTGCGCGATGTGCAGCAGGCGACAGGCACGCCGCGCCTCATTGCCCTCGAAGTGGCGGGCGATCCGCACGCCCTGGCCGGCCAGCCCTTCGTGTCGCGTATCGCCCCGCTCGACCGTGAGCTCGATCGGCTGCCACAAGTGAACGGCACAGACGAAGCAGACACATTCGCCACCATGCAGAGGATCGAGCGCGATATCTGGCTGCTCAACGGCGGCGCGGGCAACCGGCAAGGAACGCTGCCGTGAGACGAACAACGGGGGTCTCGATCGTGTTGTGTGCTGTCCTGACCGCATGCGGCGAGCCGAGCGACATTGTCGTTCCAGAGCCGGAAATCACACCGTCCTCAGGCATTTCCCTTGGCGCAATGAGCTTCTTTTTCCCGGTCGGTCTGGAGTTCGAGGGCGACACGGAAACCTGCCCCAACCGTGCCAGCGAATGCCCTTTGGGTGACGATAGCGTGCATGCGGTCTGGCGATCAGGCACCCTGCGTTTCGATTACGTCCTCGATCATTTTGGCAAGGCAATGTGGGACGACGAGTGGGGCGAGCCCATCACCATCAACGGCAGGCCCGCCTTTCGCAAGATGCTGGACGATGGCGGCAGGCGCTATCTCATCACTAACCATTATGGCGGAACGGAAAGTGCGGCAGTGGCGATCTGGCGGGAAGAGGAAGAGCCGATCTTCTGGGGCACTTGCTATTCCGACGATGATTGCGACGCGGTGTTGCAGACCCTCGCCAGTGTGACGATGCGCCAGGCAAGCCAAGAATGCGCGCTGATGTTTCCGCCGCCGCCGCCGGAATTCGTGCAACCGCCCGGCTATCGCCCCGACAGCTCGATCATTCCGCCACCGCCCGCTCCGCTGCCTGGTCCGGAACATTTGCGACCGGCGGCGCCACCCCCTCCACCGGCTCCCAGACCACCCGGGGCGGAGGAGCTCTGCAAGGAATATGCCGATGAGGTATAAAATTGCTTTGCTTGTGTTCTCAGCGCCACTGTTACTGATCGGTTGCGCGACTTCCGCCCCTTCGCGCGAACCGGCAAATATGCCTTTGCCTCCTGCGCCACCTCCATCCGGACAGGAGGCACTCGCACCCATGACCGATGCGGTGAAGGCGCTTTATGGCGAATGGCGGCCGGTGTCCGGCCCGGGTGTCTCGCCGAAAGACCGGCTCACCATCTGGAGCCCGATGTTCTCCTTTGGCAGCGGCTGCGAACTGACACAGGGCCAGCTGCGCGACCTGGGCGACGGGCGATACGCGCTGGACGATTACACACTCCTTGCGGAGCGTTGCCATCCGCAGGCGCGGCTCGCCCCTTTCGATGCAGGCGAAGTGCGCATCGTGGCGGTCGATGACGACACCATCCGGATCGAACGCGGCGGCGAGACATGGGTGTTCGCCAAGGTCGACGTGGCTGCGACTATGCCGCGCGACGATTTCGTGCGCGGGGAATGGTTGCTCGCGGACAGGCGCGGCAGGCCCTATCGCGGTGAGGAGCTAACCCGCGTCACCTTTGGGCCAGAATACAAAGTCGATGCGGAAAATTGCGATTTTGCGGCCAATGGCTGGTTCACCGACCGCGACGGGGAAGTGCGCACGGGTGGCTCATACGATCGGATAAGCGAGCCCTGTCGTGTCCGGACACTGGGCGACGAATTGGCGAAGCTCGGCGGCGAAGTCAGCTACCGCGCCGATCCGGTGGAAACCCGCATGACGGTGAGGATCGGCAGAGAGCGGGCGACGCTCGTGCCTGCCGCGCTTTACCCGGAACTTGCCGTTGATGCCGAGGCGATCGCGCCGCATCCCTGGGCGGCTGAGCTTGCCGGCAAGGCGGCAGCGATGCCTGCCGAACAGCGCGCAGGACTGGCGTTGAGGGCGATCGGGTTCGGCGGCGAGGGCCTGCCCGGCGTGGAGAAGCCCGTCGATCCACGCGCTCTCGCTTTCGCCGGAATGACCACGTGGCACTACGCACAGGCGCAGCAGGCGGGGCTGGTGCCCGAGCCCGGCACAGAGGCGCGCAGTCTTGCCGAGAACTTCGCCATCGCGCCCATCGTCGTGCGCGCGGTGCTCGAAGGCATCCGCCCCGTCGATCGCGGCGATGGCCTCTCGCTCGATTACCTGTACCGCGTGCGCGAAGGCTGGCGAGGCGGTAATCAGACCGGCGACCTGCTGATCGTGCGGATGCCGCCGCTGGAGGGCAAGAGCCGCTCCCCCGTCATCACGCCCGAACCGGGAGACGAGGTGTTGCTGCTGGCGAGCCGTACTGGCTATCTCGCCGGGCGTCTGGTGGAAGGCGATCCTCCTTCCCTCGACACGCGCGTGGTGCAGATGACGCTGCCACTGATGCGGATCGTCGATGGCAGGCTGGCTGAAGCGGTCGAAGGCGCGAATGTGCTGGGCGCGGCAAGCTATGGCGGGACGACAGTCGAAAGCGCGCGCGCTTTGGCAGTGCAGGTCGATCAGCGCATGGTGCAGATCGCGCCACCCCGGCCGACCGACAATTTCGGCAATCCGACAGTGCGTCGCTATTTCGTCACCCGCATCGGCGACCGCGTGCTGGCCGACCCGACACGCCTCTGGATCGACTATGACGGCAGCACCAATTTCGGCTATCCCCAAGGGTATGGCGGTGTAACCGCGTTCTACGATGGCTGTACCCCGGTCGGTCTGATCAGGGAAGGCGGCAGGACCATGGCTTTCGCAAACGCGATTGCCTGCCCCGGCAACTTGCCCGACGGAAATCCGATCACGGAGCGCGCGGTGGACAAAGCAGCCCAGTGGATCAACGCCAACCACTTCCCCGATGTAATTTGTGTGAGCACCTGCCCGACCGACCCGGAGTATACCGTGCCGCTTCCGGAAGGCGACGTGATACTGAAAGCGATGTTGCGATGAGAACGCTGGCCTGTCTGCTGCTGATGGGGCTCGCCGCCTGCAACTCGCAGGCTGACCAACAGACCGGCAATGCCGCTGCAGAAGCTGACAGGGAGACAGTTCCTGCGCTGGAGGATATCACCGGCAGGTGGCGCATCACCAGCATCGATGGCGAAACCATGCCGGTTTCGGGCAGCGAACCCTACCTTGCTTTCTCCGCAGATGCAGCAGGCGGATCGGTGGGCTGCAACAGCTTTGGCGGAACCACGCTCTACGCACAAGGACGCATCGCAGTGCACAGTTGGGGCGGCGATGCGATGGCTTGTATAGAGCCGCTGGGTAAATGGGAAAATACGATTGCCAAACTGTTCCGAACTTATCCGCAGGTCCGGCTTTCCGGTGACAGATTGCGCTTGAGTGCCCGAGATCACGAGATCGAACTGACCCGCGAAGACGGCGCGCAGCCGTTGAATCGCTCGCCCGATCCGATGCGCATCCCGGTTTCCGATCCGGTTTCCCAAGACCTTGCCAACACGGAATGGACCATCCGCGCACTCGATGGCGAGACGGCAAGTTCCAGCCCCGGAGACCGGCATCTGAGATTCTATGCGGACACGTGGCAGGGACTGGCCTCCTGCGCGACCTTGTTCGGAACCTACC
This sequence comes from Qipengyuania citrea, assembly GCF_009828015.1. Lineage (GTDB taxonomy): Bacteria > Pseudomonadota > Alphaproteobacteria > Sphingomonadales > Sphingomonadaceae > Qipengyuania > Qipengyuania citrea. The sequence continues at coordinate 357,581 of NZ_WTYG01000001.1, forward strand.
GGGCCGACGGTAATCGCTTGTCGGTGGACGATGAGATTTCCGCCACGGAGCAGAACTGCCGCGAAGATCACGCCGCGCTGGACACTGCCTTTGACGAGCTGATGCGCGATGATCCCCACTATCTCATCGGGCCCAATGGCGAACTGATTATTGCAGGCGAGGATCATGTTCTGACGGGAGACAGGGCGCGATGATGCGGGTTGCCTTGTCACTGCCTATCTCCGCGCTGATCGCGGCATGTTCGCCATCCGAGCCGGAGCAACCGCTTTGCACCTTTGACGATCAGGGACGGATCGTCACGCAATCCGGCAATGCTGAGGCGGCCTGCGTCGAGCCTGCGCCGATCCCGACGGGTGCCACGCAGGAGCAAAGTGGCCGCCTCACGATCCTCGAAGCGCCCATGCCGCCGCCGTTTTCGGATCTCGACGGGAAATGGCCGTCCGATCCGGTCAACAGTAAACCTTTGCTTTCACGACCCGCCATTCCGCCCGAACTGTTCTATTATATCCGCGCATTCCCGCAGGCTGCCGAACCCGCCGGCGATGTGCTCGATCTCGGTAGCCAGCACACAGTCGTTCTACGCGACGGATGCTTCTTCCTAGACCGGGAAGGCGATGATGATCCGCTGGTTTTCTTTCCGTACTCCACCGCGCTTGTCGTGGACGAGGAAGGATACCTTGCCTTCGGATCGCGCTTCGAAACCAACACGATGGGCATGGTGCGCGTGGGGCTCACCGCCGAAACAGGCTGGTACAGCGAACCGTCCGATCCGTCACCGGAACTCGTGCAAACCTGCGGGAACCACAAAGTCGTGAGTGTCACGACCGTCAGCAATCCCTTTGCTGTTCCGGAGAGGTTCAATCCTGCCCTGCGTCGTCACGGCGAACGTAGCGGTGCGACCGAAAAACAGATCGTGGAGCGCGCCAACACATGCGCGGTCGAGCAAGCGCAGCGCGAAGCCGACCGCCGCTTGCGCGATCCCGCGCTCGATCCGATCGATTGCAATCGATTTTGTGGATTTTAACCGAGAGGTTCTTGCAAGATGAGACTGCGACCCACTTTGGCAAAACACACGTCAAGACACCCGCGTCAAAGATGCAGTGCCCTCGTCGCATGTGCGCTGCTTGCGGTGGCATCCCTCGCATGCGCTCCGGTGGATGAACCCGACATCGGGGAACAGCCTGGATCGGTAGCACCTCCGCTCCCGGTGATTTTGAAGGATCGCGGTACCATTCGCATGGAGGCGCTTGTTTCCGGGCGGATCACCCGTGCCGGGTCATGCCTTTATCTGGAACAGTCGGCGGGTCAGCGCGCGCTCATCCTCTGGGCGGACGAGGACGTGCAGGTCGCGACCCTCGACGAGAGCGACTGGCTGGTGAACAACTACACCTCTGGTCTGCGCATTCGAGAAGGCGAGATGGTTCGCGGTGGCGGCGGGTTCTATCCTCGCGATGCTGACCTGTTGGCTTTGACCGGCAACGAGGTGCCTGCCGATTGCACCGGGCCTGCGGTACAGCTCTATGAAATCGCGAAATACGATCCGGCTAAACCCGATGGCATCCCCGATCCGCCACCCCCTCCACCGCCTGGTCCATCCACGGACAACATGCTGCTCTCACAGGCATTCGACGAGCATTGGGACGGCCAGCGCGGGCCACGCCGGATAATCAGTGGAATCGCTGACCCGCGCGAGGCGATGTTCGCCTATGTGCTGCAGGATTATGAGGTGCGCGAAGGCGATATGCATGCCCATTTCTGTCTGCGCGGGGCAAACGATGATTTGCGCAACAGGCTCACGCGCCGGTTTGGACAACTCTTCTCTGACTCCGATTGTTCATGGAACGACGGCGGCGTTATCCTTTCTCGGAATGGGGAGAAAGCCATGTTCATCGATGCGCGGATCGATTGTTCGGGCAATCGCGGTTTCTGTGCAGGGTTTGGCGGCACAACCTATGGCAATCTCGGCGCAGAGCATGGTGCCTACCGCGTGCGTAGCAAAGGCGATGGATGGGAAATTGAAAAGCTGGGCCTGAGCGTGGTCTCATGACCGCCGTGGCAGAATTCTCGATACCAGACATTGCGATCGGTTGCTCGGTGTCCGCTTTCGGGAGATCCACGGCAAAACTTCAATGACTGAAATTGGGGCGCGAAGCGGTCGCTCGACAGCTCTCGCATGCATCCGCATTAGGAAAATTTTGGCCAGCCAGGCCTCTGCAAAAACTCGGAAACGACGCCGTCCGCGAGGACAGCGGGGTGAAGGGAAAAAGCCTCCAGCTGTCCTCGTCCATTAACGACGAGGAACAGAAAATGAATGCATCAGCCACTGCGGCAGCCCACGGCGAGGAAGATCAGATCCGCGTTATCAACCGCGTCATACCGTTGTCTAAATGGCAAGTGCCCGCCGATGCGGGGCCACCCTTCATGAAGATTGCCGTAATTGATACGGAGAGCACGGGCTTCGACCCGCAATACGACGAATTAATCGAGATCGCCGTCGCCATGATCCTCATTGACAATGAGAGCCGCGTGGTTGCGGTCGAGGGCTTGCGGAGCGGCATGCAACAGCCTTGCCGTCCGATCGAACCAGATATCAGCCGGATCACTGGGATTACGGACGAAATGGTAGTGGGCAAGCGGTTCGTTCCGCAGCAAATCGCCGAGCATCTTGCCAAAGCGGACGCCTGCTTAGCCTTTCATGCAAAATTCGATCGGCGCCATCTTGAGGAATTAGTGCCGGAAGTCGGCGCCATGCCGTGGATATGCGCCATGGAGGATGTCGATTGGCGTGCCCTCGGTTTCGATGGCCGCGCCCAAAATTACCTGCTGATGCAGGCTGGGCTATTCAATCCAGTCGCGCATCGCGCGGGAGACGATGTCGCCAGCCTCGTCAATCTGCTCGCATATGAATGCGATGACGGACGCACGGTCATGGCCCACGCCCTACAAGGTGCGAAGGCGCCCAGCTGGCGCTTCGAAGCCAGCGATCTTCCGCATCGCCTGCAGAAGGACGCTTATCGGCGTGGCTACCGACGTTCTTACAGGGGGGTGTATCACAAGCTTGTGCGGGAATCGGAGCACGATGCCGAGGTAGCTTGGTATCGCGAACTGGTCGGCCGCGATCCGACCATCGTTCCCGTCGACTGGGTCGAGCGCTACCGCGCCGACTGGACGTGGTCACCGGTGAACCGGAAAGTGGAAGTGGCGCACTGGCGGCGCTGATGGTGGGCCATCCGGTTGAGGGAAAAGGCTCCGGCGAACACGCCGTCACACTGATATAAGGAACAGATTGATGAACAATACCCAAGCTGGTGGGCTCGAAGCCCACCGGGCGAACGCGCTCGCCCTTCGTTTGGAAATGGGTCTGCCGGTCACCGGCACGACCTGCGCCGCAATCACATTCGGCGGTATTCAAAGCGTTACGTGGCCAATCCTCGAGGGGATTGCCCGCAAAGCCGCCGAAGACAGGCAGGACGCCATATTCGCGGTGTACAGCGACGAACGCTATCCAGACGCGCCAGCCTGGTACTTCCTGGTCTATCGCATGCTGGACAGCGTCGCCATGGTGAAGGTCCATCCTGCGCACGTCGCCAAGAACGAACCGCTGGTTCTGGTGACCGACGACGGAACCCGCCAATTCGCGGCTGACGAGCGCGGGGTGCTGCGCGAAATGTCGGTGCAGAAGAAGGCCACGAAGCAGATGGCCCACTCCAAAGCTGCCATCCGAATTAAGGTCACCGCCGACAATCTGGGTGACGTGCTGGAAAGCGGCGCATGGGAGGCGACTACCTTCGCATTCCATGCAGATGGCTCCGCAGTCGAGGTCGACAAAGCCACGGCCTGACCGCCTCCACAATCCTGACGCAACGGGCGGCGCTTCCAACCGGGAGCGCCGTCCTTTCTCGTTCTACAGCAAGGACCATTCCATGGCCGAAATTTTAAGGCGACATCCGCAAATCGTGTGCTCGCTCGCCATCATCCGTGACCGCAACGAATTCACTACCCGCTCGGCGATCCGGGCAACCGCAATCTTCACCATCACCCGCTGTCCTGAAGCGGTGGCCCGGTTCTCGATCGACCACCGTGCTTTCGACAGGACGACCACCCGGGCCGAAATTCTGGATGGTATCGCCAAACGCATCCCAGCGGATGCAACTGTGATCGCGCGCGCGTCGCGCTTTCCGCAGCATTACCTGCGCGAAGTGTTTGCCGCCGGTGGGCCGCTGCCACCGGCCGATCTGCAACTGCTGCAACGGGAGCGCTCGGATCTCGATATAGTGCAGCTGGAATGCGCAAACAGCGTGCTAGAAGAGATCTCCGCTGCCTACCGCATCGAACGCGCCGGCCCCGGTTCGAACATTCTCTCCCGGTCGCGCCGGGCGCCGGACGAATCGCAATGCGTCTGGGCTGCTTTCCTGTGCTCGCAATGCTCGTCGCACGAACGCATTGCGCTCGCCACTGCCTGGGAAGCGTGGCGCGCCCTCGAGCGAGCGCGGCCACTCCCCTTCGGAAAAGCGTGATGGTGCCAACACTTAGAGAAAGGAAAAGCAAAATGGCAAAAACATATATCGCGCTCGACGCGGAATTTCACTGGGATCGAGACCTGCATGAACTGCATCGGTCGATGGATCCCAAATCGCAGCGCCGAGCTATCGCTGTGAAGAAAATTATGGCCGCGGCCGTGTTCCAATTCACTATCGACGAGGATGGCCGGGTAAGTACCGGCGAGATCGGCAGTTGGAGCGAGCGCGACTGGATCGACGAAAAAGGCGTTGTCAGCAAAGTCTTCGATTACCTGCGGGCGCACGACGACAAGCCGATCGTCACCTATGGCGGGCTCGCAACTGACGTGCCGATCCTGCTCCTTGCAGGTATCGCGCATGGGTTGCGCTTGCCGCCGCAGCTCATAGATCAGCCCGGCAGACGAGGCCCGCGACCGCACCTCGACCTTGGATTGCAATTGAAGGGAGGCGGCCGGACGTGGACCCACCTCAGCCAGCTCCTGCTGCGCATGGGCGTGCCGTTCGATCTGGTTGCAGCGAAATCCAGCGTCCCGCGCCCGGCAAGTGATGCCGCATGGCAAAACCTGCGCGATCATGTCGAATTGGATTGTCTCCTGCTCGCTATCGCGAAGATCGGCTGGCTAGTCGTGCAGGGCACGGACGGCCTGCGACTGGAACCCGCAATCGTTGCGCTGATCGAGGGGTTCTTGCGGCGACGGCCGGATCATTCGCTCGCCGGCGAATTGCGGGCCTACGCCGCCAACCTGCACGGCATCATCGCCGTCGGGTTCGACAACGCTGCCTGATCATTACCCCCATGTGCGCCGGACCCGAACAATTCTGCTATTGTCGGTCCGGCGCATCGGACATCGCAGGATCGCGTGATTACGTATTACAGTGGTCAGGACGTGCAAATATTGATCCACGCCGCCTAGCAGGATTGGAGAAATTGAGTAAGCATCCTGCATGACCGAGGCTCTGTTCAACCGCAAAACCTTAAATCGGCAGCTTGCAGCCATTAACGTTCCAAGCGCGGATCAGCTCAGCATTCTTCGCGCGTGGGCTTCCACCATCCGCGACGGCAGCATCCATACACAGTCCGAAACTGAAATCGAAGACCAGTTCAAGGACCGGATCGTGAGTGCGCTTTTGGGCTACCGCCCGTTCAACGAGACCGGTGAATGGACCGTTGCGTCGAAAGCATCGATCGGATCGGGAGTGGTCGACCTCGCTCTGGGCAATTTCACGCCGGAGAAGAAGGCCATCGTTGCCCCTTTCGAACTGAAAGGCGCACGCACTCGCGATCTCGATGCAATCATGCCGGGTCGCGCAAAAAGCCCGGTGCAGCAGGCTTGGGAATACGCCTCCGACAACGTCGGGACGAAATGGGTGCTGGTCTCCAACTACCTCGAAATCCGCCTCTACAGCTATGGCGAGGGCCGGCAATTCGTCGAGACGTTCGACTTAGCCCAAGGCGACGATCCGGAACTGGCCAAGCGCCTGCTTCTACTGCTGTCGGCGGGCAGCCTGCTCGGCGGACGGACCGCGGAAATCCTCGCCCAGAGCCGCCGCGAAGATCGCGACATCACCAACGCGCTTTACCTGCTCTACAGGGATCTGCGCGGCCAGCTGGTCGATGCGGTGCGTGCGGATCAAGCAGAGCTCGACCCGCTCGATGCGATCAGTGCCGCCCAGACCATTCTCGACCGGGTGCTGTTCATCGCCTTTGCCGAAGATAACGGCCTGCTGCCCGACGACAGCCTGCTGCGCGCGTTCGAACATGCAGACCCCTACAACCCGCGTCCCGTCTGGCAGAACTTCCTCGGCCTGTTTCGCGCCATCGACGAGGGGAATACCCAGCTCAACATCCCACGCTACAATGGCGGCCTCTTCTCGCGCGATCCAGTCATCCCCGACCTCAACCTGCCGGACGCCATCTGCGAGGGGTTCAAGCGCCTTGCCGAATACGACTTCGCCAGCGAAGTCTCGGTCACCGTTCTCGGCCATATCTTCGAGCAATCGATTGCCGATGTCGAAGCGCTGCAGGCGCAGGCGCTGGGCGAAGAACCGATCGAAACCAAAGCTAGTGGCACCAGTGGGCGGCGTAAGCGTGACGGCGTGGTCTATACGCCCGATTACGTCGCCCGCTTCATCGTTGACCAGACGCTGGGCGCACATGAGCGGGAGATTTTCACCGAAATCCTCGCTCGCCACGCCAAGCCTGGTGCGCAGGCCGACGACGATCCGATCAAATGGAAATCCGCCAAAGCGGAGCGGACCGCATGGGAGGAGTATCGCGCCCGATTGACCTCCCTTCGCATTGTCGATCCTGCCTGCGGTTCGGGCGTTTTCCTGATCATGGCGTTCGACTGGCTGAAGGCCGCGCTGGAACGCGCCAATACCCGGATCGCGGAACTCTCCGGCACCGGCCATATGGGCGACCTCTACGATCCAGACAGCGAGATCCTGACGAATAATCTGTTCGGGGTGGACGTGAACAGCGAGAGCGTGGAGATCGCCAAGCTCAGCCTGTGGATCAAGACCGCCCGGCGCGGCAAGGTGCTCGACAGCCTCGACGGCAATCTGAAGGTCGGCGACAGCCTGATCGAGGATTCCAGCTACGCCTATCGCGAACACGGCTTCGCTTGGAAGGAGGCATTCCCGCAGGTATTCACAGAAGGCGGCTTCGACGTGGTTCTGGGCAATCCGCCCTATGTGCGGATGGAATTGCTCAAGCCGATGAAGCCTTGGCTGGAGAAACGCTACGAGGTCGTGTCCGACCGGGCCGACCTCTACGCGTATTTCTTCGAACGCGGGGTCACTCTGCTGAAGCCCGGCGGCAGGCTCGGCTACATCAGCAGCTCGACCTTCTTCAAGACGGGTTCGGGGAAGCCGTTGCGCCACTTCCTGCGAACGAAGGCCGCGATCGAAACCGTGGTCGATTTCGGCGACATCCAGATCTTCGAAGGCGTCACGACCTATCCGGTCATCATGACCCTGCGCGCGGGCGCGCCGGAAGCGGACCACGCGCTGGATTTCTGGAAAGTGGACGCGCTGCCCGAAGCCGATTTCGCCGGGGCGTTCGAAGATGCGCGCAAACCTTATCCGCAGGACGCGCTGGGCGATGGATCGTGGGAACTGGAAAGGCCGGCACTGCGCCGCCTGCGGGAGAAGATCGTCGCCGGGCGTCCGACGCTGAAGGACGCTTATGGCTCACCGCTCTATGGCATCAAGACTGGGCTGAACGAGGCGTTCGTCATCGACACGCCGACCAAAGAACGGCTGTGCCGCGAGGATGGGAAATCGGCGGAACTGCTGAAGCCCTGGCTGGAGGGCAAGGATCTCAAACGCTGGCGGGCCGAACCGCGCGGCCTATGGATCATCTACATTCCCAAAAACCGCATCGCCATCGACGACTACCCCGCCATCCGCGACTGGCTGCTGCCGTTCAGGGAGCGGCTGGAGAAGCGCGCGACCAAGCAGGAATGGTTCGAATTGCAGCAGGCGCAAGAGGCGTATTCAGACTCCTTCAGCAGCCCAAAAATCATCTATTCGCGCTTTCTGAAACGCGCCGAGTTCATGTTCGATGAGCTTTTCAACTATCCGAACAATGCACTCTTCGCCATTCCAGGTGCAGGACACTTTCTCCTCGCCATCCTAAATTCTCCGGTCTGCTGGCAGCACCTCCGCTCACAGAGCACCGATTTAAGCGGCGGTTTTTCGCAGGCCGATGCTGCAGACCTCGAGACCTTGCCGATCCCCACCGCCACCGACGAGCAGAAAGCCGAACTCGCTAGCCTGGCCGAAACCGCGCAAGCCGCGGCGGAGGAACGCTATGGCCTCCAGCAGGAGGTCACGCGCCGCATTCCCGACCTTGCCGCCGACCCCACCTCGGCGAAGTTGACCAAAAAACTCAAGGAATGGTGGACCCTGCCCGACTTCCCGGCCTTCCAAAAGGAAGTGAAGAAGGCGTTGAAGGCCGACATTCCGCTCAAGGAAAGAAACGACTGGGACACCTGGCTCAGCGAAAACCGTGCCGAAATCGACCGCCTGACCGACCGCATCCGCACTTGCGAGCGGGAGATCAACGCCAAGGTCTACGCCCTGTTCGACCTCGATGCCGATGACATCGCCTTACTGGAAGGGAAAATCTAGCCAGCGCCGCTCTTGCGAAACCGGTCGTCGGTGTCATGCATCATCGCTTCGACGTGTCGCAGCAGTGAACCATGTGGCTCTCGGCACCAGCGTCCTGCTGCGCCAAAACCCTCCATGCATATGTTCAATAGAACTCGGCGAATTGGCAATTTCGCCAGATAGAAATTGACTTAGCTGGAATAAAGGAACGTCCTAAACCCCCGCGGCGGCGCCGCCTTAGTTTTCGATCTCGGCCCAATGCTCGGAATGGGTTTCTCTTCAACTAATGTCACACGCGAACTCGACCATGCGTGACCCTCCAGTTCCGCAATCTGGATCACGGCTGTAATAGCCCGGCCTTTCAAACTCAGCATGATACTTTCGGGAATTCTAGTCTCGATCCTTGTTATGAATTCGCCTCTAGCTTGCGAGCGGAAGACGATAACCCTTGGATTGCTCCCATGTCTTGGGGTCGCAAAGACGATTTCGCACGGCAAGAAGTTGCTGGCCAAGCCGTGCCTCAGATGGTGCATGGTTGGCGATCTCGATATGACAGTCATCACGCAAACTTCCGAACTATTGACAGAACTTACGCTGCGCATCCCGGCCAGGAGCAGATCCCACGCGCGAGCGCAGTCGAAGGGGTAGCAAATTGATCGTCGTTTGCCGGGGTATATGCGACGTGACGTTGGGCATTTCGCGCACCATTACGTCAAGCCGTTCGCGCAGCTCCTTGACCTCTCCCAGCGCCAGAGCGCGCCGGTTGTATTTCTTCTGCCCGGTCCCTTGAGACGCATGCCCCATATGCATATCGAGGATCTTCTGCGCGACAGTCGGCGAGGCAAGGACACTGAGATTGTAGGTTCGCTGCGAGTGGAAATCGGCCTTCTTGCCATCGCTCGTTTCGGGCAGCGGCATCACGCCATGAGTAGCGTCCGCCATATACCGCCATGCAATGGCATAGAACCGGCGACCGCCGATTGCAGGCACCTTCTTGCCGTCGCCGCGATACTTTGCCTCTTTGCACCAGAGCTCAGGGAAAACTGGGGTGCATGTCCCAGCCTGATGGTCCTGCTCCTTCGCGATTGCCTCGACATACCTCTGTAATCCCAGTTCGAGAAGCTGAGGGTGCAGCGGCATGACACGGTCACGAGCCTTGTTCTTCAGGCGGCGAAGCTTGTTTTTCTTGACCACGAGGTAGGGCACCTCGCTGTCGAAATTGAAGTCATCGACTTCGAGCCCTGCCCCTTCTTCGCGACACACGCCCGTGTAGGTTGCGATAACTGGAAGCCAGTAAGCCGCATCCATATATACTCGAGGCCGATTATTCGGCCTCAGGCGCTCAACGCTACCGCCGCCACCCTGCCAGAGAGGCAGGGAATAGAGGGTGGTCAAATGCTCCGGCGTCCACGGCATGCGGTCAGGGTCTCCGGGATCGTCTTCGACCCGGAGAGTGTATTCGAGGAAATCGACTTCGAGCCTGTCACCGTATTTCAAGCGCCAGTGGGTTTTGGCGAGACGCCTCGACACGTTCTGGAGAATGCTGAGGTCGCGATTAATCGTTCTCGGGCTCCGCTCCATCCCCCTATTAGACGGAATGGCGTTCTCGTCGAACGGGACAGCCATCGCCCCGGATTTGTTCAGCTTGCCCCATGAGAATTTGTTGGGGAATTTGGCAACGGTTTTGGCAAAGTATTTTGCATCGGCCGCGCTCCAATCCCGCAGCGGCTTATCGCCACATATCCATGCAGCGCGTTCACATACCGCTTCTCGTTGACCGTTGTCTTTTTCCCAGCCCTTTTCGTCCTCCAACTCCGCCAAGACCTCCTTCATCACCTCGCTGAAGCGCAGATCGCTCGGGAATGCGTAAATGCTTTCGTCGACAGTTTGAGACGCAGGCGAGGCAGTTGCCAGGTCTCCTGCGACAGATATTGAGGAGATTCGAGATTGATGCCGACCCGCCCACACCTTCCCGATGATTTCGTCATCGAGAAGGGCCATAGCCCCCCGCCCTGATGATCTCACCTCGTCGCTGTCGACCATAGCCGCACGGTGGTGCGCCTCGGCATATCCACGAAGCAGATGCGCACGCGCTTCGCTCACTGTGCCATCGTTGAGCGGGCAGTCGAACTCACCCAACGCCTGCAAGGCTTCATCGCGGCTTACACTGCCTGGCGTAACGAACAGATGCAGCGTCTTCCACAAGAGCAGGATTTCATCGCTTGTCCAGCTCTCGTCGACCTCAGCTTCGAAGGTCTCGAGATCGATGGTTGCGGCATCGTGCGGCACACGTGCCACGATCCGATAGGCCGCTTCCATTATCTTGTGCGTCGCCGCGTGAGGGTGTGTGGCACCAATGGGGGCCGTGAAAGATGCTGTCGCGCGCGCGAGCTCGTCTTTCAGCCCTTTCCGGAACAGCACCTCCTGCTCTTCGATCGTAAGATGGCCGCGCTGTCTTTCCTGCGTGAGCAACATGATTAAGTCGTCCCATTTCGCGGCCAGCCGACGGGCGAGGCGACGTGCCTCGCTTGGGTCGGATGTGCCGAGCGCTATGCTTATAGGACGCCTACAGTTGTAGTCAGAAGGCATTCTTCGCCGGAAATGATAACGCGCACCGCGGCGCACGAGATAGCTGTGCTGCCGCATGTCAGCGAACGCGTTCGGCGAATAGGTCCGCCAGACTGACGGCTATCACTATGATACTGTGAGAAGCCGTGTGAGAAGCTATGGGTGAAGGTGTGCGCACTACCGCCTCCGGAATGGCGGTTTTCTGCGGCTAATTCAGGATTGTGGAGCGGGTGAAGGGAATCGAACCCTCGTCGTCAGCTTGGGAAGCTGCTGCTCTACCATTGAGCTACACCCGCGAGGCGGCGCGGCGCTTGCCACGGAACGCGCGTGGCGGTCAATACAAACCGGCGGCCACGGCGGAAAACGGCGTGCGCGCCCTTCCCCCGCGGGCAGCACGCCCTACAAGGCCCGCATGACGAACAAGCGCGCATGGGTGAACTGGGCGATCGGCCGGATAGAGGCCGACTTCAACCGTTCGGCCGACACGCATCTGATCCCGCTGCCGGTCCCCGCGCTGCCTGATATCGCGATCTATCTGAAGGACGAATCGAGCCATCCGACCGGCAGCCTCAAGCACCGGCTGGCGCGATCGCTGTTTCTCTATGGCCTGTGCAACGGCTGGATCTGCGAGAACACCCCAGTGGTCGAGGCATCGAGCGGATCGACCGCGGTTTCCGAAGCCTATTTCGCGCGCATGCTGGGGCTGCGGTTCATCGCCGTGGTGCCGCGCAGCACCGCGCAGGCCAAGATCGATGCCATCGCATTCTACGGCGGCGAATGCCATTTCGTCGGCGCGCCCGGCGAAGTCTACGCAGCGGCGCAGTCGCTCGCCGACGAATTGGGCGGCCATTATATCGACCAGTTCACCTATGCCGAACGCGCGACCGACTGGCGCAGCAACAACAATATCGCCGAATCGATTTTCGCGCAGATGGCGCGCGAGCCGCATCCGGTGCCGCGCTGGGTCGTCTGCGGTGCGGGAACGGGCGGCACCTCCGCCACAATCGGCCGCTTTGCACGCTACAATCGCCATGACACCGGGGTCTGCGTCGCCGATCCCGCGGGATCGGTGTTCCACCGCCACTGGGCCGAGCGCAGCGTAGCGCGCGTCGATCATTCGGCCGGATGCATCGAAGGCATCGGCCGGCAGCGGGTCGAACCCAGTTTCCTGCCCGATATCGTCGACCGGATGGAAGTGGTGGCAGACGCCGCCTCGATCGCCGCCGCCCATGAAGTCAGCGCCCGCCTGGGGCGGCGCTGCGGGGGTTCGACCGGGACCAATGTGTGGGCCTGCGCGCGCATCGCCGCCGAAATGGCCGCGCGCGGCGAAACGGGCTCGATCGTGTCGATCCTGTGCGACGACGGCGCGCGGTATGCCGACACAATCTTCGACGCGGAGTGGCTGGCGGCGCGCGACCTCAACGTCGCGGCGCCGCGACAGGCGATCTCCGACTTCTTCGAAACCGGTCGCTTCGCCGGCTAGACACTGCATCTCCAGAACAAGGGCTGCCGCATCACATGATCAGCGACGACAGGATTATTCTCGGGCTGCTGGCCCTCGTACTGGGTTTCGTATTCGCCACGCGCGACCGCCCCGGCTGGCAGCGTTTCTACGTCTTCGTGCCGATCATCCTGGTCTGCTATCTCGTCCCCAGCCTGATGACGACTTTCGGGCTGATCGACGTATCCGAAAGCAATCTGTGGCCGGTAGCGAAGGATTATTTCCTGCCCGCCGCGCTGTTCCTGATGACACTGTCGATCGACATCAAGGGGATCCTCGGTCTCGGCAGCAAGGCGATCGTCATGTTCCTGACCGCCACGGTGGGCATCGTCCTCGGCGGGCCGCTGGCACTGTGGATCGTGGCGCAGTTCGAACCTTCGATCATCGGTTCGGGCGATACCGCCGCATGGCGCGGGCTGGCGACGCTGGCGGGAAGCTGGATCGGCGGCGGCGCCAACCAGACCGCGATGCTCGAAGTCTATGGCTATCCGCTCGAGGGTTTTGCCGCGCTGCTGGCGGTCGACATCATCGTCGCCGAGATCTGGATGGTGTTCCTGCTCTATGGCGCGGGCGCGCACGAGCGCGTCGACAAATGGCTGGGCGCGGACAGTTCATCGATTGCCCGGCTGCGCGACACGATGGCCGATTACACTGCAAGCATCGAACGCGTCGCCAAGGCCAATGACTATGTCCTGCTGTTCGGTGTGACCTTCGCCATCGTCGGTCTCGCGCACCTGCTTGGCGGCTGGCTGGGCGGCTGGTTCGCCGCGATGCAGGGCGAGGACGCCACGCTGGCGAGCGAGTTCTTCTGGGTCGTGGTCATCGCCACCACTGCGGGGCTGGCCGCCAGCTTCACCCGTGCACGCGAGCTAGAAGGTATCGGCGCCAGCAAGTTCGGCGTGTTGTTCATCTTCCTGCTGGTGGCGGTGATCGGCACGCGGATGGACGTGACCAAGATCGCCGATGCGCCCGCTTTCATGGCGATCGGCTTCATTTGGATGCTGTTCCACGTCATCCTGCTGCTGAGCGTGGCCAAGATCATCAAGGCGCCGTTCTTCTTCGTCGCGGTGGGCAGCAAGGCGAATATCGGCGGCGCGGCATCGGCCCCGGTGGTGGCGGCGGCCTTCCACCCCGCACTGGCCCCGGTCGGCGTGTTGCTGGCTGTGCTGGGCTATGCGCTGGGGACCTATGGCGCGATCCTGTGCGCGCAGATGATGGCCGGTATCGGCTAGCCGCGCGCGGCAAAGGTTTCACCCGATACCGGTTGCTTTCGGACCTTGCGCGCGTATGGGCCGTTGCAAAGAAAAGAGAGGAACTTTCATGCGTCAGCTTGACCATTTCATCGTCGGCGGAGCGAGCGCTCCCGCGGCCCGCACCCACCAGATCTGGAACCCCTCGACGGGCGAAGTCCAGGCCGAGGTTCCGCTGGGCGACGCCGCCTTGCTCGACCGCGCGGTCGCCGCCGCCAAGAAGGTCCAGCCCGAATGGGCGGCCACCAACCCGCAGCGCCGCGCGCGGGTAATGTTCGAATTCAAACGGCTGGTCGAAGCCAACAAGCAGGAACTGGCCGAACTGCTCGCCAGCGAACACGGCAAGGTCGTGGACGATGCGCATGGCGATGTGCAGCGCGGGCTCGAGGTCATCGAATATGCCTGCGGCATCCCGCAGGCCCTGAAGGGCGAATATTCGCAAGGCGCGGGCCCCGGCATCGATGTCTATTCGATGCGCCAACCGCTGGGTATCGGCGCGGGCATCACCCCGTTCAACTTCCCCGCCATGATCCCGATGTGGATGTTCGGCATGGCGATCGCGGTGGGCAACGCCTTTATCCTCAAGCCGTCCGAACGCGATCCCAGCGTGCCGATCCGGCTGGCCGAACTGTTCGTCGAGGCCGGCGCGCCCGAGGGGCTGCTGCAGGTGGTCCACGGCGACAAGGAAATGGTCGATGCGATCCTCGATCACGAGGACATCGCCGCGGTCAGCTTCGTCGGGTCGAGCGATATCGCGCATTACGTCTACAAGCGCGGCGTCGCTGCGGGCAAGCGCGTCCAGGCGATGGGCGGCGCGAAGAACCACGGCATCGTCATGCCCGATGCCGATCTCGACCAGGTGGTGGGCGATCTCGCCGGGGCCGCCTTCGGCTCCGCGGGTGAACGCTGCATGGCGCTGCCGGTGGTCGTGCCCGTGGGCGAGGACACCGCCGACAGGCTGCGCGAAAAGCTGATCCCCGCGATCAATGCGCTGCGCATCGGCGTTTCGACCGATCCCGACGCGCATTACGGCCCCGTCGTCACGCCCGAGCACAAGGCGCGGATCGAACAGTGGATCGACACTGCCGAACAGGAAGGCGCCGAAGTCGTCATCGATGGCCGCGGTTTCACGCTGCAGGGGCACGAGAAGGGCTTCTTCGTCGGCCCGACGCTGCTCGACCGCGTCACCCCCGACATGGAAAGCTACCGCGAGGAGATTTTCGGACCCGTCCTGCAGATCGTGCGCGCCGACGATTTCGAGCATGCACTGCGGCTGCCGAGCGAGCACCAATACGGAAACGGTGTCGCCATCTTCACGCGCAACGGCCATGCGGCGCGCGAATTCGCCCACCGCGTGAATGTCGGTATGGTCGGGATCAACGTTCCGATTCCCGTCCCCGTCAGCTATCACAGCTTCGGCGGGTGGAAGCGTTCGGGCTTCGGCGACACCGACCAGTACGGCCAGGAAGGCCTGAAGTTCTGGACCAAGGCCAAGAAGGTCACCCAGCGCTGGCCCGATGGTGGCGGCGACGGATCGAACGCCTTCGTCATCCCCACGATGGGTTGAATGCCGCGGCAGGCGGTAGGGAGAGAGACACGATGAAACGATCACTGCTTACCGCCGCCCTGCCGCTGGCACTGCTGGCTGCCGCCTGTTCGGACGGGCCGGACGAGGCGGCTGCGCCCGAGCCGGCCGAAACGATGATGCCGGTCGAACCCGATGGCGGGATTGGTGACGGCGCCGGACCGCCGGGCCCCGTCACTGCCGAAACCATTCCCGCCGCGTTCCGGGGCGTTTGGGACTATGTCGAGGGCAGCTGCGATCCGGCTTCCGACCTGCGCGTCGAGATCGGGCCCGAGACCATGCAGTTCTACGAATCGTTCGGCGAAGTGACACGGATCGAAGTCGCAGGCCCACAGGACATCGTCGTTTCGCTGGCGATGGAAGGTGAAGGCGAGACATGGGAGATGGTGCGCCGCTTCACGCTGTCCGACGACGGGCGCAGGCTGACCCCGGCGGCGGTTGGCGACGACCAGTTCGAGCCCATGCCGCTTAAGAAATGCGAATAGGAGTGTTGCCCATGCGTATCCTGGCCCTTCCCGTCCTGGCGCTGCCGCTGGCCGCCTGCGCGGGGTATTCCGAACCCGCGCCCTCCCCGTCGAATCCCGGCGATGCGATGCGCGGCAGCTGCAATGCCGAACCGGCACAGGCCCATGTCGGCCAGCAGGCGACCGAGCGGACCGGCGCAGCCATCCTTGCCGAAAGCGGCGCCGAGGTGCTCCGCTGGGGGCCGCCGAACTCGGCCTGGACGATGGACTACCGCACCGACCGCGTGAACGTGCGCTATGACGAGGCGCGGCAGATCACCGAGATCACCTGCGGGTGAAGCGCCGCCACGCCTCCAGCGGATCGCCCTTCGAAGCGCAGTTCGGCTTCGCCCGCGCGGTCCGCCAAGGCGATCGCATCCTGGTCGCCGGCACCGGCCCGATCGAGGTTGACGGCACCTCGACACCGGGCGATGCCGCGGCTCAGGCCGAACGCTGCTTCACGCTGATCCTGCGCGCCGTCGAAGACCTTGGCGGCAGCGCGAAGGATGTCGTGCGCACGCGCATGCTGCTGACTGATCCGGCCGACCAGCAGGCGATCGGCGAAGTCCACGCGCGGTTCTTCGGCGAGGCCCGCCCCGCCGCAACGATGGCAGGCGTGGCTTGGCTCTGCCGACCGGAATGGAAAGTCGAGATCGAGGCCGAAGCAATCATCGAAGGCTGACCGCCGCAGCCCTTTTCACCTCCCCCCACCACCGCTAGGTCACCCGCCATGACAGGACAATTTCAGCTTACCGAAGAGCAGCTCGCGATCCAGGAAGTGGCGCAGCGCTTCACCGCCGACAACATCACTCCGCATGCGGGCGAATGGGACGAGAAATCGCATTTCCCGCGCGACGTGATCAAGAGCACGGCCGAACTCGGTTTCGGCGCGATCTACGTTTCGGAAGAAAGCGGCGGGATCGGGCTCGGCCGGCTGGAGGCTGCGCTCATCATGGAGGCGATGGCCTATGGCTGCCCCACCACCAGCGCCTTCATCTCGATCCACAACATGGCTAGCTGGATGATCGACAGTTTCGGCAGCCAGGACGTGAAGGACCGTTATCTTCCCGACCTCGTCAGCATGGACAAGATCGCCAGCTACTGCCTGACCGAACCAGGCAGCGGTTCGGATGCCGCAGGCCTCAAGGCCAACGCGGTGCGCGACGGCGATCACTACGTTCTCAACGGGACCAAGCAGTTCATTTCGGGCGGGGGCGTCAACGATGTCTACGTCACCATGGTCCGCACGGGAGAACACAAGACCAAGGGCATCACCTGCCTCGTCATCGACAAGGACACGCCGGGCGTTTCCTTCGGCAAGCCGGAGAAGAAGCTCGGCTGGAACGCCTCCCCCACCGCGCAGGTCATTTTCGAGGATGCGCGCGTACCGGTTGCCAATCGCGTTGGCGACGAAGGCGAGGGGTTCCGCTTTGCGATGATGGGCCTCGACGGCGGCCGGCTCAACATCGGGGCCTGTTCACTGGGCGGGGCGCAGCGCTGCCTCGACGAAGCGGTGGCCTACACCAAGGACCGCAAGCAGTTCGACACACCCATTGCGGATTTCCAGAACACACAGTTCATGCTTGCCGACATGGCAACCGACCTCGAAGCGGCCCGCGCGCTGCTGTATCTCGCAGCGGCCAAGGTGACCGACAACGCACCCGACAAGTCGCGTTATTCCGCGATGGCCAAACGGCTCGCGACCGACAATGGCAGCAAGATCGTCAACGATGCGCTGCAGCTGTTCGGCGGCTATGACTATCTCAGGGAATATCCGATCGAACGCTTCTGGCGCGATCTGCGCGTGCATTCGATCCTCGAAGGCACCAACCAGGTCATGCGCATGATCGTGGGCCGCGATTTGCTGCGCCAGTGACCGCGACCGGCGGCAGAATGAGAAGACCCCATGACTGAGAACCTCAACATCCACGCGCATGGCCGCACCGGCCATATCTCGCTCAACCGCCCCAAGGCGCTGCATGCCCTGACGCTCGACATGTGCCATGGCATAAGCGCCGCGCTGGCAGGCTGGGCCGAAGATGACGCAGTCGAGGCCGTCATCCTCGACCACGCCGAAGGGCGCGGCTTCTGCGCGGGGGGCGACATCAATCTCCTGCGCCATTCCGCGCTCAACGATGGCGGGAAAAGCGGGCGCGAATTCTTCCACGACGAATACCGGCTCAACCACCAGATGTTCGAATACGGCAAGCCCATCGTCGCCTTCATGGACGGCATCACCATGGGCGGCGGCGTCGGTATCGCGCTGCCGTGCAAATATCGCGTCGCGACCGAGAACACGCGCTTCGCCATGCCCGAAAGCGGGATTGGCCTGTTCCCCGACGTCGGTGGCGGCTGGCACTTGTCGCGGCTGGGCGGGCGGCTCGGCCAGTTCCTCGCGCTGACCGGTGCGCGGCTCGACGGTGCGGAATGCGTCTGGGCGGGTATCGCCACGCATTACCTGCCGGCTGAGAAACTCGCCGAAGCCAAGGCCCGGATTATCGAACATCCCGACCGGATCGGCGGGATCCTGTCCGAACTTTCCACCACCCCGCCGCCCGCGCGGCTGGAAGAGAATGCCGCGCTGATCAAGAAACACTTCGCCTCGGATCGCTATGAGGACATCCTCCGCAGCCTCGAGGCAGACGACAGCGAATGGGCGGCGAAGGAGCTCGCCACGCTGCGCGGCAAGAGCCCGCAGACCTGCAAGGTCGCGCTGCGCCAGCTGAGCGAGAGCGAACATCTCGGCAGCTTCGCCGACAACATGCGCATGGAATATCGCATCGCCAGCCGCGTGCTGACCCGGCCCGATTTCGCCGAGGGCGTGCGCGCGGTGATCGTCGACAAGACGAACGACCCGCAATGGGACCCCGCAGCGCCCGAGGACGTCAGCGAAGAACTGATCGACAGCATCTTCGCCCCGCTTCCCGAGGGCGCGGAATGGACGCCGCTTGAACGGTGATATCCGTCGCCCCTGCGCAGGCAGGGGCCCATACGCCGTTGCAGTTCCGCGCGGCCGACAAGTCATCTAGGCTCCTGACTTCGCAGGAGCGACGTGGAGAGAACATTGGCTTACGAAACCATCACCGTCGAAAAACGTGACGCGGTCACGCTGATCACGCTCAACCGTCCCAAGGCGCTCAACGCGCTCAACAGCACGATCCTTGCGGAATTGACCGAGGCCTTCGCCGCCTATGAAGCGGACAAGAGCCAGCTTTGTGCAGTCCTGACCGGTTCGGGCGACAAGGCTTTCGCCGCGGGCGCGGACATCAAGGAAATGAGCGAGAAGGCCGCGGCCGATTTCTACCTCGAGGATTTCTTCAGCCCCTGGACGAGCGAGATCGTCAAGAAGACGCGCAAGCCGTGGATCGCGGCGGTCAACGGCTTCGCGCTGGGTGGCGGCTGCGAGCTCGCCATGATGGCCGATTTCATCATCGCGAGCGAAAACGCCAAGTTCGGCCAGCCCGAGATCAAGCTGGGCGTCGCGCCGGGCATGGGCGGATCGCAGCGTCTGACCAGGGCGGTCGGCAAGTCGAAGGCGATGGAGATGTGCCTGACCGGCCGGATGATGGATGCCACGGAAGCCGAGCGCAGCAATCTGGTCGCGCGCGTCGTGCCGCATGACACGCTGCTCGACGAAGCGCTGAAGACCGCGGCGCAGATCGCCAGCATGCCGCCGATGGCCGCGATCGCAAACAAGGAAATGGTCAATGCGGCCTTCGAAACCAGCCTCGACCAGGGCCTGATCATCGAACGGCGCATCTTCCAGATCCTCGCCGCGAGCGAGGACAAGGCTGAGGGCATGGCCGCCTTCGTCGAGAAGCGCGAGGGCAAGTGGAAGGGGAAATAATCCCTCCTGTCACGAGAAAAGAATACGCGGAGAGAGAGAGAGAGAGAACATGAAAATCGCCTTCATCGGCCTTGGCAATATGGGTGGCGGGATGGCCGCCAACCTCGTGAAGGCCGGGCATGCCGTGAATGCCTTCGACCTTTCGGAAGGAGCACTCGCGACAGCCAAGGACAACGGTTGCACGCCCTTCACCGATGCTTCCGAGGCCGTGCAAGACGTCGATGCGGTGGTTTCAATGCTGCCCAATGGCGGGATCGTGAAGTCGGTCTATGAAGGCAGCGTGATCGGCAAGGCGCTCGCAGGCGCGGTGCTGCTTGATTGCTCGACCATCGATGTCGCCACCGCCAAGGAGGTTATCGCCAAGGCCGAGTCCGCCGGTTACGACATGGTCGACGCCCCCGTTTCGGGCGGGATCGCGGCCGCGAATGGCGGCACGCTGACCTTCATGGTCGGTGGCACCGAAAAGGCGTTCGCCCGCGCCGAGGAGGTGCTGCAGGCCATGGGCAAGGCCGTGATCCAGGCGGGCGACGCAGGCGCCGGCCAGACCGCCAAGATCTGCAACAACATGCTGCTCGCCATCTCGATGATCGGCACCGCCGAGGCAATGAAGATGGCCGAGAAGCTCGGGCTCGATCCGCAGAAGTTCTACGAGATCAGTTCGCAGTCCTCGGGCTATTGCTGGTCCTTGAATGCCTACACACCCCTGCCCGGCGTCGGCGTCGAAAGCCCGGCGGACAAGGATTACCAGGG
This sequence comes from Qipengyuania citrea, assembly GCF_009828015.1. Lineage (GTDB taxonomy): Bacteria > Pseudomonadota > Alphaproteobacteria > Sphingomonadales > Sphingomonadaceae > Qipengyuania > Qipengyuania citrea. The sequence goes on from NZ_WTYG01000001.1 coordinate 378,218, forward strand.
CGGTTTCGCCACCGGCCTGATGCTCAAGGATCTCAAGCTGGCGATGGAAGCCGCCGAGACCGCCGATGCCTCGACCCCGCTCGGTCGCCACGCGAAGGAGCTTTACGAGCAATTCGCCGAGGACAATGCCGGGCTCGATTTCAGCGCGATCATCAAAACGCTCTGATCTCCTCCAGCACCCGCCCGAGCCATTCACGCGGGGCCGTGCGGCGGCCGATATCGGCGACGAATTCCTGCCCGCGCGCCACGCTCTTGAGCCGTCCGTCACGCAACCAGCGGTCGGCGCGGTCGTGATAGCTCAGCCCCCCGCGCTTCAACCATGCGGGGCGCTGCCATAGCGAAGGCGGCCCCCCGGGCACGGTGAGACGCAGCGCATCGCTCGCTTGCCGGGCTTCCACGCCGGGGCCTGCATAGATCACGTCGTTGCGCGCATGGAGCGCCAGCGCATGCGGATGGCCGCGCTCGACCAGATAGTCGGGTGCGCCACGTGTAAGATCGACGATCTCCGCGACTTCGAGATAGCCGAAAATCCGGTGGTGGAGATCGCCGCCTTCCTCGCGGAAGAGGCCGAAGAACAGGAACACGTCCCCCAGCCCCACGCCCCGGTTCGCCAGATGCGTCTGCGCCGCACCGCATTGGCCGAACAGGCAGGTGCCATCGGCGAGGAACATCGGGTCGTGGTGGCACAGCGTGCCCGCATCGACCCGCCCCCGGCTGGCACGCGCGGCATGTTCGCCCAGCCCGAGATCGCCATAGGTCGTGCGCGAGGCGGTACCGGCCGGGATCGGCAGGCTGACCGGCCGACTCTCCACGATCGGCGACGCGCCGCCGCCAGAAGCGCTGTCGAACCCCTTGCGAGAGAAGATAATTCGCACGCCAACCCCGTGCCTTAAGCGCGCGGCAGTGACAACCGCGCCATTCGGCCCTATTTGCGCGCCCATGACACACGACAACAATGGCAAGGTCACCGCGCTCATCATGGCAGGCAAGCGTTCGGGCGTGCTCGACCCGCTCGCCGAGCGCGCTGGTGTCGCGCAGAAATGCGTCGTTCCCGTCGGCGGCATGCCGATGATCGAACGCGTTGTGATGAATGTCGCCGCCAGCCCGCGCATCGGCGAGATCCGCGTCGTGGCGCATGAAGCCGACGAGATCGCCGCCATTCCCTCGATCGCCAAGCTCCAGGCCGAGGGCCGGCTGGTGTTCAAGCCCGGCGCGTTCAATCTGGTCGACAGCGTCTTTGCCGGGGCAGAGGGCGCGGACTATCCGCTGCTGATCACCACCGCGGACAACTGCCTGTGGCTGCCCGAGGACTTCACCGAGTTTGCCGATAAGGCAATTGCCAGCAAGGCAGGCGCTGCGGCTGCACTGGCGCATAAGGAAGACGTCCGTGCCGCCGATCCGCAGGGCCAGTCGCGGTTCTACGAATTTTCCGATGGCGGATATTCAAACTGCAATGCCTATTGGATCGGTACCCCGCAGGCGCTCGCGGCAGCCGAGATCATGCGCGGCGGCGGGCAGTTCGTGAAATTCCCGCGCCGGATTGCCAAGGCGTTCGGCGTGATCAACCTGATCCGCTTCTTCCTCGGCTGGGGAACGAAGGAAAAGCTCTTCGCGCAGGTTTCGCGCCGCTTCGGGTTCTCGATGGTGCCGATCGAGATGAGCCATGGCCACTGCGCCATCGACGTCGACAACGAGCGCACGTTCCAGGTTACCGAAAAGCTGCTGGCGAAGCGGCTCGCAGCCGCCTGACACCGGCCGCACGATGCATCGTCTGCTGCGCAATATCGGCTGGCTCCTGACGGGGCGCGGTCTCAACGCCCTGCTGAGCCTCGTCTACCTCGCGCTCGCCACGCGCACGCTCGGACTCGACAATTTCGGCTATTTCGCGATCATCCTCGCGCTGGGCCAGACGGTCACCGGCATAGCCAACTTCCAGACCTGGCAATTCGTCGTGCGGTGGGGCGCCGATGGCGACGGGCCGGCCGATGCGACCGGTTTCGCCATCGCGCTCGACTTGCTGTCGATTGCGCTCGGCCTGGTGCTGGCCGCCGTGCTGGTCGGAACCGCGCCGCTGTGGCTCCCGCTGCCCGACGAGCTGCTGCCCGTCGCCTTCGGCTATTGCGTCGTTTCGCTGCTCGCCATCAGGACCACGCCGACCGGCCTGCTGCGCCTTCGGTTTGCCTATGCCCGCACGACCGCCGCCGAAGCGGTGCAGCCGGTGGTCCGGGCGGCAGGTGCCGCAGCAGCCGCCATTGCCATGCCGACGGTGACCGGCTTCATCCTCGCCTGGGCGGCGGCGGAAGTAGCGGTCGCCGCCGCGCTGTGGATTGCCGCCGGACGGCTGGAACGCATCAACCTGTCGCGGATCAGCCTGCGCCATATTCCGCGGGCGCACCCAGGTGCCTGGCGCTTCGTCTGGTCGACCAATCTGTCGGGCAGCCTCAATGTCGGATCCAAGCAGGTGCTGATCCTGCTGATCGGCGCCATCGGGGGCGAAACCGCCGCGGGCGGCTATCGCGTCGCGAGCCAGCTGGGGCAGGCGCTCGTCAGCCTTGCACAAACCGTGTCCAAGGCGATCTATCCCGAACTGGTCCACGCCAAGGAAACGGCCCACGCCATGGCCCGGCGAATGGCAAATATCGCGCTGATCGCCGGCGTCCTGGCCGTGCTCGGCACGCTGTTCCTGGGGCGGCCGGCGCTGGCATTGATCGCGGGCCCCGAATTCCGGGTGTTCTGGACGATGGTGATCCTGGCGATTGCCGGGGCGATAGAGCTGGTCGGGGCCAGCCTCGAATCCCTACTGGTCAGCGCGGGCCGTGCGGGCACCGCCTTTTTGATCCGCGCGATCCCGACCGTGATCGGGCTCTCGCTGCTCGAAGTGGCGATGGGCTGGAACGGGCTGAAGGGCGCAGCCTTCACGGTCATGGGCGCATCCGCCCTGTCGGTGCTGGGCTTCTGGGTCGCGATCATCTCGCTGTCGCAGATCACGATCACGGTCAAACCCAAACCCGAGGTACCGCCCGAACGCTAGCGCGGGCACCGGACCGCAGGTCCGACCCGGCGAGGCGCTGGTGCACCCCGGCCGGGTCGGCAGACAGCATGCCGGATCAGGTCAGATTGGCGTCGTTCCACGCCAGCACGGGCTTGCGCGCGGCCTGCGTTTCGTCGAGCCGCTGGCGCGGCGCGTAATAGGGCGCGGCCTTGAGTGTCTCGTCGCCCGCAATCGCCCGCTCGGCCACGCTGCGCAGCGCGAGGATGAACTGGTCGAGCGCCGCCTTGCTTTCGGTCTCGGTCGGTTCGACCAGCATCGCGCCGTGCACAACCAGCGGGAAATACATCGTCATCGGGTGATAGCCCTCGTCGATCAGCGCCTTGGCCAGATCGAGCGTCGAGACATCGTCGGCGAAGCCTTTGTCGCTGAACAGCGCTTCATGCATGCACGGCCCGCTGTGGCCGAAGGGTGCATCGAGCACGTCTTCGAGGCTGCGCAGGATGTAATTGGCATTAAGCACGGCGTCTTCGGACACTTGCTTGAGGCCATCGGCACCGTGGCTGAGGATATAGGCCAGCGCGCGGGTGAACATGCCCATCTGACCGTGGAACGCGGTCATCCGGCCGAAGGCCTTGGTGTGGTCGAATTCGGCAGCGTTCTCTTCCTCGACCAGGTGGACCACGCCATCCTTGGTCCGCGCGGTAAACGGCAGCGGGCCATAGGGGCAGAGCGCTTCGGACAGCACGACCGGGCCCGAACCCGGGCCGCCGCCGCCATGCGGGGTGGAGAAGGTCTTGTGCAGGTTGATATGCATCGCGTCGACGCCGAGGTCGCCGGGGCGCACCTTGCCGACGATGGCGTTGAAATTCGCGCCGTCGCAATAGACGAAGCCGCCGGCCTCGTGGACCGCGTCGGAAATCGCCTTCATGTCGCGTTCGAACAGGCCGCAGGTGTTGGGATTGGTGATCATCACCCCCGCGACATCGGGGCCGAGACGTGCTTTCAGCGCTTCGAGATCGACCCTCCCGTCGGAATTGGCCGGAATGTCTTCGACCCGGTAGCCGGCGAAGGCCGCGGTGGCTGGGTTGGTGCCATGCGCGCTTTCGGGGACGAGGATGACCTCGCGCGCATCGCCGCGCGCTTCGAGCGCGGCGCGGATGCACAGGATGCCGCATAACTCGCCATGCGCCCCGGCCTTGGGGCTCATGGCAACGCCCTGCATGCCGGTAAGCTCGATCAGCCAGTGCGCCAGTTCGTTTATCACTTCCAGCGCGCCGCGCACCGTATCGACCGGCTGCAGCGGATGGACATCGGCGAAGCCGGGCATGCGCGCGACCTTTTCGTTGAGCCGCGGATTATGCTTCATCGTGCACGAACCGAGCGGGAACAGCCCGAGATCGATCGCGTAGTTCTGCCGGCTCAGGCGCGTGTAGTGGCGCACGGTCTCAGGCTCGGACAGGCCGGGCAAGCCGATCGGATCCTTGCGGTCGAACCCGCCGAGGCGATTGGCGCCCGCTTGCGGTTCGGGCAGGTCCACCCCGGTGGTTTCGGCATGGCCGATCTCGAACAGCAGCGGTTCCTCGAGCATCAGCGCGCGGTTGCCGGTGGCGGTATCGGGGCCGCTCATCGCGTTGTGTCCTTCGACGGGGGTGCCGGGCTTCCAGCCCGAAGCGTTGGGAGCGTTCATGCCAGCACCTCCTCGAGTGCGGAGGCGAGCGTTTCCACGTCCTCCTCGGTAGTGGTTTCGGTAACCGCGACGAGCAGCCCGTTGGACAGCGCATCATGGCCGGGGAACAGCCGTGCGAGCGATACGCCCGCGAGGATATCCTGCTGCGTCAGTTCACGCACGATACTGCGCGCATCGCCATCGAGCAGCAGCGTGAATTCATTGAAGAACGCGTCGTTGAGCAGCTTCACGCCCGGCACCTTGGCCAAGCGGTCGGCGGCAAAGCAGGCGAGCCGGTGGTTCTCCATCGCCAGCCGGCGCAGCCCTTTCTCGCCGAGCAGCGTCATATGGACATTGAACGCCAGCGCGCAGAGACCCGAATTGGTGCAGATGTTCGAGGTCGCCTTTTCGCGGCGGATATGCTGTTCGCGCGTCGACAGCGTCAGCACGAAGCCGCGCTTGCCCCCGGCATCGACCGTCTCGCCGCACAGGCGGCCCGGCATCATGCGTACGTGCTTTTCATCGCGTACGGCGAACAGGCCGAGATAGGGACCGCCAAATTGCAGGCCGACGCCGATCGACTGGCCTTCGCCGACGACGATGTCCGCCCCCAGCTCTCCCGGCGATGCGATCGCGCCCAGCGCTACGGGTTCGGTATTGACCGCGATCAGCAGCGCGCCCTTGTCATGCGCGGCCTCGGCGATTTTCGCGAGGTCGGGCAGGCGGCCGAGGATATCGGGATATTGCACCACGACGCAGCTGGTGTCCCCGTCGATCCGCGCAATCAGCCCGTCATCGTCAGGCCTGGCGGTCAGGCTGGGCGGCGCACCGGCGATCTCGTCGTCGGTGAACTTGGCCATCGTCCGCACCACTTCGGCATAATGCGGGTGCAGCGCGCCCGAGAGCACGACCTTGCGCTTCTTCCCACGGGCGACCCGGCCCGCCATGGCCACCGCTTCCCAGCACGCGGTCGAGCCGTCGTACATCGACGCATTGGCGACCGCGCAGCCATAGAGCCGCGCGACCTGCGTCTGGAATTCGAACAGCATCTGGAGCGTGCCCTGCGCGATTTCGGGCTGGTAGGGCGTATAGGCGGTCAGGAACTCGCCGCGCTGGATGATGTGATCGACGCTGGCCGGGATATGGTGCTTGTATGCCCCTGCCCCAAGAAAGAACGCCGCGTCGGATGCGGCAAGGTTCTTCTTGCTCAGCCGCCGCATATGCTTTTCGACCGCCATTTCGCTGGCGTGCATCGGCAGGCCTTCAATCGGGCCGGAAAGCCGCGCTGCCTCGGGTACATCGGCGAACAGCGCATCGATATCGGGCGCGCCGATCGTATCAAGCATGTCCGAACGGTCGGTATCGGTCAGGGGTAGGTAACGCATCTTGGTTCCTTCAAGCCCCGCAGGGCGTCAGAAAATCAAAGCCCGTCGCAGAAGCTCTTGTAAGCGGCCTGGTCCATCAGACCGTCGAACTGCGACTTGTCGCCGATGGTCATCTTGAAGAACCAGCCGTCTTCTTCGGGCGAGGTGTTCACCAGCGCCGGGTCGTCTTCCAGCGCCTCGTTGGTTTCCATGATCTCGCCGCTGATCGGCGCGTAGACGTCGCTCGCCGCCTTCACGCTTTCGACCACGGCAGCGTCCTTGCCCTTGTCGATCACGCTGCCGACATCGGGCAGCTCGACGAAGACGATGTCGCCCAGCTGGCCTTGTGCGAAATCGGTGATCCCGACGGTGGCGGTGTCGCCCTCGACGTCGATCCATTCATGTTCATCGGTAAAATAGCGGGCCATTTCTATCATTTCCCTCTGTGGTAGCGATGGGGGACGAAGGGGAGCGAGGCGACCGTCGCGGGCAGCCTTTTCTTCCGCACCTCGACCTCGAGTTCGGTGCCTTCGGCGGCAAGCGCTGTGTCGACATAGCCCATGGCGATGGGCCGTTCGAGCGTGGGCGAGAAGCCGCCGCTGGTGATGCGGCCGACCTGCGTATCACCCGAATAGACCAGCGCGCCTTCGCGGGCGGGCATCCGGCCGTCGATGGCGAGGCCGACGCGTTTCTGCGCGGGTCCCTCGGCGAACGCCTGCATTACCGGCGCATGGCCCATCCAGCCGCCTTCCTCGCGCCGCCGCTTGGTCAGCGCAAAGCCGAGATCGGCAGACACCGGATCGGTTTCGGTGGTGATGTCGTGGCCGTAGAGCGGCAGGCCCGCTTCGAGCCGCAGGCTGTCGCGTGCCCCCAAGCCGACGGGACGCACTTCGATTTCGGCGCACAGGCGGTCGGCAAAGCTTTCCGCGAATTCGGCCGGCAGCGAGATTTCGAACCCGTCTTCGCCGGTATAGCCGGCGCGGGTGATGCGCAGCGGCCATTCGCCGAAGTCATGGACCACGCTTTCCATGAAGACCATGTCGTCGATGACGTTGCGCATCACGCGGTTGAGCGCGGTCGCCGCGCTGGGGCCCTGCAGCGCGATCAGCGCGTGTTCGTCCATATGCGTAAGCGTGACATCATCGTCGAGATGCTCGCGCAGATGGGCGATATCGTCCCATTTCATCGCACCGTTGACGACGAGGTAATAGGCCGGTTCGCCCCAGCGTCCCTCGGTGCCGGCTTCCTCGTCGCCCTCGATCCACGGCGTGGCATTGGTGACCATCAGATCGTCGAGGATACCGCCGTCATCGTCGAGCAGCAGCGAATAGCGCACCTTGCCCGGCTTGAGCGAAGCGATCGCCCCGGGGAGCAGTTTCTCAAGCTCGGCCGCAGCCTTGTCGCCGGTGACCATGAGCTGGCCCATATGGCTGACATCGAACAGGCCCGCCTGGTTGCGGGTCCAGTTGTGTTCGGTGACGATGCCTTCGTACTGGATCGGCATGTGGTACCCCGCAAAGGGCACCATCCGCGCGCCCTTGCGGCGATGCCACGCATCGAGCGGCAGCGTTTCGGTTTCGGCAATCGTGTCTTCGGTGTCGTCGCTCAAGTCCCGTCCTTCGCAAGCATGGGGGCGCCCCTTCGCGGTGCGCCGAAAACCCATGCCCCCTCTGTCGGGAAACCTGAGAGACTGGCGCACGGATGGGTGCGCTTACCCCTTCGGTGGCCACGCGCAGGCGCGCGACGCTTTCCAGAGTGCCGATGGAGCGCACGGTCCGTTTAGCCTGAGAGTTTCCGGGGCGGTTGCTCCTTCGGCGCCGGGTGGACGCCGCCACCCGAACTCTCCCGTGCGCGCCTGCCGCAGAATCGCTTCCGCAGCCGACGTGAGTGCCCTGCGCGATAAGGGCCGCCCGGTCAATCCAGGTTCGGGCGCAGCCAGCGTTCGGCAGTGGCAATATCCACATTGCGACGCGTGGCATAATCCTCGAGCTGGTCGCGTCCGACACGCGCCACGCCGAAATACTCCGCCTGCGGGTGGCCGAAATAGAACCCGCTCACGGCAGCGGTGGGATACATGGCGAAGCTTTCGGTCAGCGTGATCCCGGTGTTGGCTTCGGCGTCGAGCAGGTCGAACAGGATCGGCTTGAGGCTGTGGTCGGGACAGGCGGGGTAGCCGGGCGCGGGACGGATGCCGCGGTATTCTTCCTTAATCAGCGCGGCATTCGTCAGCTGTTCCTGCGGCGCGTAGCCCCACAGATCGGTGCGCACGTGCTGGTGCAGCCGTTCGGCAAATGCCTCGGCGAAGCGGTCCGCTAGCGCCTTGAGCAGGATGTCCGAATAATCGTCCTTGTCGGCGAGGAAGCGTTGCGAATGTTCCTCGATGCCGTGGATGCCCACGGCGAAGCCGCCCAGCCAGTCGCCCGCCGGATCGATGAAATCGGCCAGGCACATATTGGGACGGCTGCGCGACTTCTTCACCTGCTGGCGCAGGAACGCCATCACCGTAGGCGATGCGCCCGCCGGATCGGCGATCACGACATCGTCGCCGTCGCGCGTGCAGGGCCACAGCCCGGCGACTCCGCGCGCGGTGAACCATTGTTCGGTGACGATCCGGTCGAGCATGGCGTCGGCATCCGCCTTGAGGCTGCGGGCGCTTTCGCCGACGACCTCGTCATCGAGGATCTTGGGATAGGTGCCGTGCAGTTCCCATGCCCGGAAGAACGGGGTCCAGTCGATATATTCGCGAAGTTCCGCGAGGTCCCAGCCATCGAACACATGCAGCCCGGGCTGCAGCGGCGCGGCGGGCTTTTCGGCCATGCTGGCTACGAAACCGTTCGCGCGCGCATCGGCCAGCGGCATCAGTTCGCTCTGCCTCTTGCCAGCGCGCGTGTCGCGGACCTGGACATATTCCGCCGCGGTCCGGTCGACGAATTCATCGCGCTGCGTGTCGGACAGCAGGCGGCTGGCGACGCCCACCGCCCGGCTGGCATCGAGCACGTGGATAACCGGCCCGTCATAGGCAGGGTCGATCCGCAGCGCGGTATGGACCTTGCTGGTCGTAGCCCCGCCGATCAGCAGCGGCATGGTCATCCCGGCGGTTTTCATCTCTTCGGCAACGGTGACCATTTCATCGAGCGAGGGCGTGATCAGGCCCGACAGGCCGATGATGTCGGCATCGTTCTCGTTCGCGGCTTCGAGGATTTTCGACCACGGCACCATGACCCCGAGGTCGATCACCTCGTAGCCATTGCATTGCAGCACCACCCCGACGATGTTCTTGCCGATGTCGTGGACGTCGCCCTTCACGGTGGCCATCACGATCTTGCCCTTCGCGCGGGCGCCCGCTTCCTTCTGCGCCTCGATGTAGGGGATCAGGTGGGCGACCGCCTTTTTCATGACGCGCGCGGACTTGACCACCTGCGGCAGGAACATCTTGCCGCTGCCGAATAGGTCGCCGACAACGTTCATGCCATCCATCAGCGGGCCTTCAATGACCTCGATCGGGCGGTCGAACTGCTGGCGCGCCTCTTCGGTATCGGCAACGACATGCGCGTCGATCCCCTTGACCAGCGCATGCTCGAGCCGGCGTCGCACCTCCCAGCCGCGCCACTCCTCGGCCGCCTTCTCGTCGGCGGCGCTCTTGCCCTTGTAGCTCTCGGCAAGGTCGATCAGCCGCTCGGTCGCATCGGGGCGGCGCATGAGGATGACATCCTCGCAGGCTTCGCGCAGTTCGGGATCGATCTGGTCGTAGACATCGAGCTGGCCGGCATTGACGATCGCCATGTCGAGCCCAGCCGGGATGGCGTGATAGAGGAAGATCGAATGCATCGCGCGGCGCACGGTTTCATTGCCGCGGAAGCTGAAGCTGAGGTTGGACAGGCCGCCGCTGGTCTTCGCTTGCGGACACGCCGCCTTGATCTCCGCCACGGCTTCGATGAAATCGAGACCATAGCGATCGTGTTCCTCGATCCCCGTCGCCACCGCGAAGATATTGGGGTCGAAGATGATATCCTCGGGCGGGAAGCCGATCCCGGTCAGCAATGCATAGGCACGCTTGCAGATTTCGACCTTGCGCTCCTTGGTGTCCGCCTGCCCGGTCTCGTCGAACGCCATGACCACCACCGCGGCGCCGTAATCCATGCATTTGCGCGCATGATCGAGAAAGGCGTCCTCGCCTTCCTTCATGCTGATCGAATTGACGATCGGCTTGCCCGAAACGCATTTGAGGCCGGCCTCGATCACCTCCCATTTGGAACTGTCGATCATCACCGGGACACGCGCGATGTCGGGTTCGGCCGCGATCAGCTTGAGGAAAGTGGTCATGGCATGCTCGGCATCGAGCAGGCCTTCGTCCATGTTGACGTCGATCACCTGCGCGCCGTTTTCGACCTGCTGGCGCGCGACTTCGACCGCGGTGTCGTAATCGTCCGCCATGATCAGTTTCTTGAACCGCGCCGAGCCGGTCACATTGGTGCGCTCGCCGATATTGACGAAGCGGGCGGTGGTCAGATTGCTCATGAATTCAATTCCGGTCGAGGTCGCGCGCCAGCACGACATCGTCATAAAGGGTTCCGCCGACATCGAAGCGGCGGGTGGCGATCTGCCGGAAACCCTGTTTGGTATAGAAGGCGATGGCGCGGTGGTTGTCGTCTTTCACGCCCAGCAGCAGCCGGCGATGGCTCTGCGCCCGGCACAATACGGCATCGAACAGCGCGGCGGCGATACCGCTGCCGTGGAAGCGTGACAGCAGGTAGATCTTCTTGAGCTCGATATCGCCGTCCTGCGCGGCATCGAGTTCGGGCCGGGTGAGCAGCGCGTAGCCGATCGGCGCCCGGTCGATTTCGGCCAGCCAGGCACGGGCACCTTTAGCCAGCAGACCGGCGAGATGATCGGGTGCATGCTTGGCCGCACAATGCGCGACGAGCGCCTCGCCGCTGATCATCCCGGCGAAGGTCTCGAGGAAAGTGGCATCCGACACCAGCGCGAGCGCGCGCACGTCCGCTGCCCCCGCCTCGCGGATTACCGCCCCATGGAGGCCCCCGCCGCTCATGCCGCGATCGTGAACGGTTCGAGCCCCGCCAGATGCATGTCCGGGTCAGGCTTGGGCAGCACGCGCGGCGCGCAGTTTTCGACCGCCTTGGCCATCGCGGCGATATGCGCGGGCGTCGAGCCGCAGCAGCCGCCCAGCGCGTTGATCCGGCCATTCTGCGCCCAGACCTGCGTCAGCGACGCAGTCGTTTCCGGCTGTTCGTCATACTCGCCGAGATCGTTGGGCAGGCCGGCATTGGGATAGGCCATCAGCCAGGTATCGGCGATATCGGACAGCAATTGCACATGCGGACGCAGCTGTTCGGCACCGAAGCTGCAGTTGAGGCCGATCGTCAGCGGCTTGGCATGGCGCACGGTGTACCAGAACGCTTCCACCGTATGGCCCGACAGATTGCGGCCCGACAGGTCGGTCAGCGTCAGCGAGATCATCAGCGGTATGTCGCGGTCAAGTTCGCGCGCCAGCTGCTTCACCGCCATGATAGCAGCCTTGCAGTTGAGCGTGTCGAATACCGTCTCGACCAGGATGAAATCGGCCCCGCCAGCGACAAGCGCGCGGCATTGTTCGACATAGACGGCGACGATTTCGTCGAATGTCACTTCGCGAAACCCGGGGTCTTCGACATCGGGCGAAAGCGACAGCGTCTTGTTGGTCGGCCCGACAGCGCCCGCCACGAACCGCGCAATGCCGTCGTTCCGCGCATCGACCGCTTCACGGATGATTCGCGCCGCGGCGACATTGATCTCATGAACCAGGTGTTCGGCACCATAATCGGCCTGACTGATGCGATTGGCGTTGAAGGTGTTGGTGGCGAGGATATGCGCGCCCGCATCGATGTAGCTGTCACAGATCCGGCGGATAACCTGCGGCTGCGTCAGATTGACGAGGTCGTTATTGCCCTTCTGCTCCTGCGCGAGATCGGTGCCCGCGGCATAGTCTTCGGGCGTTAGCCCGGCCTGCTGGATCGCGGTACCGTAGGGACCGTCCTTGATCAGGATCCGCTGGGCTGCGGCGGCTTCGAATTCTTCGCGCTTGGTCATCGGCCTGCCTTCGCGCGCAGCCCGAGCATATGGCAGATTGCATAGCTCAGTTCGGCGCGGTTGAGAGTGTAGAAATGGAATTGCCGTACCCCGCCCGCATATAGCCGGCGACACAGTTCGGCCGCGATGGTCGCGCTGACGAGCTGACGCGCGGCGGGGCGATCGTCGAGCCCGTCGAACAGACCTTCCATCCACGGCGGGATGGCTGTGCCGCACAGCCCCGACATCCGGCGCACCGCCGCGAAGCTGAGCACGGGCATGATCCCGGGCACGATCTCGCCGTCAATTCCCGCCGCTGCGGCCCGGTCGCGAAAGTCGAAGAAACATTGCGGATCGAAGAAGAACTGCGTGATCGCCCGGGTCGCCCCGGCGTCGAACTTGGCCTTGAGATTGTCCAGATCGGCCTGGCGATCGGGCGAATCGGGATGGACCTCGGGATAGGCGGCGACCGATATCTCGAAATCGGCGACCCTCTTCAGTCCCGCGATCAGCTCGACTGCGTTGGCATAGCCGCCCGGATGCGGCGCATATTGCGATTGCCCGTCGGGCGCGTCGCCGCGCAGGGCCACGATATGGCGGATGCCCTCATCCCAGTAATGGCGCGCCACCTCGTCGACCTCTTCGCGGGTCGCCTCGACGCAGGTCAGGTGCGCGGCAGCAGGAATGCGCGCTTCGTTCTGGATGCGGACGACCTGCTGGTGCGTCCGCTCGCGGGTCGACCCGCCCGCGCCATATGTGACGCTGGCAAAACGCGGCCCGAGCGGGGCCAGCGTCTCGACGCTTTGCCACAGCGTCTCGTTCATGGCCGCATTCTTCGGCGGGAAGAATTCGAAGCTGACGTCGATGTCGCCCGGCAGCCCTGAAAACAGCGGCGCTTCGAGTGCGCGCTGCGCTTCGCGCATCTGATCCATCGTCGGGCTCATGACGCCGCCTTCCGGTCATCGACGCGCCGCGGCGCGATCCAGATCTTCACCACCAGTTCTCCATCTTCGAGTGCCGTCGGCGCGGCCGGGTCGAACCCCGCATCGCTGAGCAGGCCCATCATCTGTGCATCGTCGAAGCCCAGCCGGGCATGCGCATGGCGATTGCGCAGTTCCTCGCGCTGATGCGCCGCGAAATCGACGATTGCGATCCGCCCGCCCGGACGCAGCACGCGGGCGGCCTCCGCCAGCGCGGCACCGGGCATCTGCGCGAAATGCAGCACCTGGTGAAACAGCACGCTGTCGAAGCTCGCCGCGGCAAACGGCAGCGCCCCGAAGTCGCCCTGCACCAGTTCCACTCGCTCGGTCGGGAGGTGCTGCAGCTTGGCGCGTGCGACCCGCAGCATCGCCAGGCTCTTGTCGAGTGCAACGATCCGCTCTGCCCGCTCGGCAAACAGTTCGGCCATGCGCCCCGTGCCCGTGCCGATATCGAGCAGGCGCCCGAGCGGTTCGGGCCCCAGCGCACGCGCCAGTTCGGCCTCCACGGCCTCGTCTGAGGAATGCAGCCGGCGCAATTCGTCCCAATCGTCCGCATGCGCCGAGAAATAGGCCTGTGCCTCGCTTTCCCGGTGCTGGCGGATAGAGGCCAGCTTGCGCCGGTCCTGATCGCACTGTTCCGCGAACGCGGCGTCGGCAGCCTCCGCATCGACCAGCAGATCGCCGATAGCCGCGCAAAGCGGCGGCGCCTCGCTCGAATCGGCGCAAGCGCGCAGGAATACCCAGCTGCCTTCGCGCCGTCGTTCGGCCAGACCCGCGTCGCACAGGATGCCGATGTGCCGCGACACGCGCGGTTGGCTCTGCCCCAGCACCTGCGCGACTTCACCCACCGCCAGCTCCATCGAGCCGAGCAGGCGCATGATCCTGAGCCGGGTCGGATCGGCAAGGGCGCGGAAGAGATGTTCGGTTCGCATTGTGAAGGGGATATAAAGATATTTTTATATCTGTAAATCCGCCTTGCGGTGCAGTTCGGCAACAGCGCCGGACCAATCGGCGCATCCACACCGGATGTTTACCTCTAAGGACCACGCTGCCGCCCAAATGGTCCGCCATCCGCCCGATCACGCCGCCGAACGCGAGCGTTTCGTCGAAGACCTGCTCGCCATCATGTCGGTGGCGGAGAAGGCCGGGCAGCTTGTCCTGTTGCCCATTCCGGAAGCCGGCGGCGATAGCGAAGATGCCGCGCTGCGCGCAGAAATGTTGCAGGGCCGTGTAGGCGGACTTCTCGGTTCGGGCCCCGCAGACCAGCTGGCTGCCTTGCAACGCCTGGCCGTCGAGGAAACGCGGCTCGGCATTCCGCTACTGATGGCCAATGTTCCCGGCCGGGGCACCTCGGTCACCATGCCCGCCCCGCTTGCACTGGCCGCGACATGGTCGCCGCACATCGTGGAAAGCGCTGCCCAGATCGTGGCGGGGGAAGCGCGAGCGCACGGGATGAACTGGCTCATGGGGCCCCAGGTCGTCCTGACGAGCGATACCGAAACGGAGGAACTGGCTGAAAGCTGGGGCACTTCAGTACATCTGGCGCGCGCCTTGGCCGCGGCCACCGTGCGCGGCCTGCAATTCGAGGGGCAGGATGGCGACGGCGTGCTGGCTTGCCTGCGCACCGACGCGCCTGGCTGGATCGAGCGGCGCGATCCCGACATACTGACCAACAAGCTCCGGCTGGTGGCCGGCGTGCTGCGCGAATCGCCCCCGGCGAGCATCGCGCTGGGTCTACTCGCGCAGACAGTGCATGACCGCGGCGAGACTGCGGATGGCGCCCCGTCGATCGGCGGCCCCGCCAGCTTCGACGGGATCGACCTGGCCGAATGGGTCGCGATCGGCCGGTCTGCGGGACAGGAGGCCGGTGAAACGCCTTACCAAATGCTGGCAGTGGACAGCATCGTGAAAGTGGTGGGCGACGGGCGGGTCGGCATGCGCCAGCTCGACGACGCGGTGCGCAAGGTACTCGGCGCGAAATACGATCTGGGTCTGTTCCGCGCCGATCTGCGCGATATCGCCCCCGCCACCGACTGGTCGGCGGATCACGCGCGAACCGTCGCGCTGGACACTGCCCGCCACGCGATCGTCCTGCTGCGCAACGATCCCGCGCTGCTGCCGCTCGATATCGCATCGGGCGAAATCCTCGTTGTCGGGCATGCCGCAACCGACCGGGCGCTTCCGACTGGCGGAGCGCATGGTGACGCCGCCAACCTGCTCGACGGGTTCGACGCACTGGGCCTCGCGCACAGTTTCGTCCCCGGCCTGGCGGTCCGCGCCGATGCCAGACCCGCCGGACTGCTCGACGCCGATCACATGGCAATCGGCATGGCCTGCAATGCCGCGCGGCGGGTGGGCACGGTGATCGTCACGCTCGGCGACTGCGAGCGTGTGGGAGAAGCGGAACAAACGCTCCTTGATTCGCTCCATGCGGTCAATCCGAACATCGTCCTGATCAGCCTCGGCTCGCAGCCGCTCGACCCCGACGCGCGCGGGACCAAGCTGCCTTGCGTGCTGCATGCCGGCCAACTCGGCACCATGTCGGGCCATGCTCTGGCCGAAGTGCTGACCGGCGAATTCGCGCCGCGGGGCCGCCTGCCGCTGCCGTTGACGGAGAAGGGGCAAGCGGGTTTCACCTCGGGACACGGGCTGGGCTATTCGGACTTCGGCCTCGGCGAAACCGCGGTCGAACTGAGCCACGACCGGATTATCGTCAGCGCCACGCTGTACAATGTCGGCAAGCGCGAAGGCACCGAGACGGTGCAGCTCTATGTGCGCAGCCCGGGACAGAACGGTGCGCAGGCGCGCAGATTGGCCGACTTCCAGCGCGTCTCGCTCATGGCAGGCGAAACGCGCAGCCTGCTGTTCGAAGTCGGCGGCAACCAGCTGGGCCACTTCAGATCCGACGGGAGTTTCGTGATCGAAGCAGGCACTTACGAGATCGCGGTCGGCCTCAGCGACGATCGCGCGCATGTTTCGAAGATCACCGTATCGACCACGCTTGCCCGGACCATGGAGCGGGCGCTTTCTTCCGAACCCCTGCCCGCGCTGTTCGGCCGCTTGCGCAACGCGGGCTGACCGCCTGCCGGCACGACGCCCGATTTCGGTTTGGGCCTCGCCCCGCCTCGTGTAGGGGGCCCGCATGCGCGACGCCCACGGCCGTCAGATTGACTATATCCGCCTCTCGGTCACCGACCGCTGCAACCTTCGCTGCACCTATTGCATGGCCGAGGAGATGGAATTCCTCCCGCGCCGCGACCTTCTGACATTCGAGGAAATCGAAACGCTGGCGCGTCATCTGGTGGTCCGCGGCGTTCGCCGGATCCGCCTGACCGGCGGCGAACCGCTGGTGCGCAAGGGTGTGCTCGAACTTGTCGAGCGGCTGGCACGGTTGCGCACGCACGGGCTCGACGAACTCACGCTCACCACCAATGGGACGCGCCTGCCCGAAATGGCGCAGGACCTGTTCGATGTCGGGGTGCGGCGTATAAACATCAGTCTCGACACGCTCAGGCGCGACCGGTTTGCCGAGCTCACCCGCCGCGACGAGTTCGAGCGGGTGGTTAGCGGCATCGACGCAGCGCGCGATGCCGGCCTGGCAGTGCGCATCAACGCCGTGGCGATGCGCGGTACGAATGACGACGAGATGCGCGACTTGCTTGCATGGTGCGGCGCGCGCGGGCTCGACCTCGCGCTCATCGAAGCCATGCCGCTGGGCGAGGTCTCGGTCGATCGTCCCGCCGCGCACCTGCCGCTCGACGCTGTGCGCGAGGAACTCGAGCGCCATTTCACGCTCGTCCCCTCACTCCACCGCACCGGCGGGCCCGCACGCTACTTCGACGTCGCAGAGACGGGCACGCGGATCGGGCTCATCACTCCGCTCAGCAACAATTTCTGCGCCGGGTGCAATCGCATCCGTATTTCCGCGACCGGGACGGTCTATGGCTGCCTGGGCCATGACCAGAAGGTCGAACTGCGCGATATCGTGCGCGCAGGTGGCGAAGCCGCGCTCGACGAGGCGCTCGAACGCCTGCTCGCGGGCAAGCCGCTGCGCCATGCCTTCGATGCCGCGCAAAGCGAACCTGCCCTGGCGCGCCACATGAGCGTGACCGGCGGCTGACGCGACCCCGCCCTACGGCGGCCCGCGCCTTCCATGACGCCATTGCCGCGGTGCTGTTGCCTATCCAGCGATTAGCATGATTGCAGCGCCGCGACTTGGCGCTACGATGCGGCATGATCAAAACGCCCTGGCACAGCCGCCTCGCCTTCGCCCTTGCACTCGCGCTACCAGTGTATTTCGCCATCGCCGCGCTGGGGACCAAGTTCGGCCTGTGGGATTGGCGGACCGGCCTGCTTACCCTGACGATCAAGGCCGGGCCGATCCTGCTGGGCATCGTGGCGCTTATCGGCCTGATCTCGCTGATCGTCGTCCTGCTGCGCAAGCCCCGCAAGGGCTGGCTGCTGTCGCTGATCGCGCTGCTGGTCCCGGTCGGCATCTTTGCCGTTCTGGGCGCCATTCGCAGCCAGGCGGCCGACATCCCGCCGATCCACGACATTGCGACCGATACCGCCAACCCGCCTGTCTTCTCGCAAACCGTGCTCGATCAACGTGCCGCTGCGGGTGCCAATCCACTGAATGACTACACCACGCCGCTGGGCGAGCTCGAAATGTGGTCGGAATCCGAGCCGCCGCTGGCCGATCGGTCGCATGCGCAGGTTATTGCCGCCGCCTATCCCGATCTCGCGCCGCTGCCCCTGGGTTCGACCAGCCCAGCCGCAGCCGCGGAACTGGTGGTATCCGCGATGGAGGAAATGGGGTTCGACCAGGTGACCGCCGATGCCGAAACCGGCCGGATCGAAGGGGTCGCGGAAACATTCTGGTTCGGCTTCAAGGACGATATGGTCGTGCGGATTGCCGATGGTGCGATCGATTTTCGCTCGGTTTCTCGCGTGGGCGTGAGCGATCTGGGTGCGAATGCGGCGCGCATTGCCGCCTTGCGCGATGCCATTGCCGAACGGCTCAATCGCTGAATTGGACGATCGCCAGCGCGCTACGCTGGAACACGGTCAGCACGCATAGCGCGGCATATGCGTAGGCCAGCTGGACGAACCACGCCGGAAACAGCGCGAAGGCGATGAAGACGGCGATCGTTTCGCCGCCTTCGGCCAGCCCGGTCGAATAAAAAAAGCTCTTCCTGCCATGCGCGTCGGTCCGCGCGCCGCGTTCCGCGGCGATCACGGCGTAGGCGAGGAAGCTGACGCCGGTCAGGACGAAGCTGGCGACCAGCACCAGTGCAGCCTGCGTGTTGGCCGGATCGACCAGCCCGAAGCCGAGCGGCACCGACACGTAGAAGGCGAAATCGGCGACGATATCGAAATAACCGCCCAGCACGGTCGGGCCGTTCGCCCGTGCGACCGCGCCGTCGAGCCCGTCGAGCAGGCGGTTGGCGAGGATGAGACCCAATCCGGCGCCGAAGTAGCCGACGGAAATCGCCGCCGCGCCGGCCAGCCCCAGTGCAAGGCCGAGAAAGGTGATCGCGTTGGCAGTCACTCCCCGCCGCGCCAGCGCGCTGCCCAACCGGTTGAGCGGCGGGTCGATCAGCGGGCGCAGTTTCGCATCGAACATGGCCGTATCCTATCCGCTCAAACCCAGGTGATCAGCCCGATCCATGCGCCAGTCATCGCCGTCGCCATATTGCCGGCGATCCAGCTGCGCACACCCAGTCCCGCGACTTCGGCGCGCCGCTCGGGACACAGCGTGCCGATGGTCGACACCAGCAGCCCGATGCTGGCCAGGTTCGCGACCCCGCACAGCGCATAGGTGACGATCAGCAGGCTTCGCGGCGCGAATGTGCTGGGCGGCAGTGCGGCAAGCTCGAGATAGGCGACATATTCGTTGAGGATCGCCTTGGTGCCCATCAGGCTTCCGGCAGCCTGCGCTTCGGCCCAGGGTACGCCGATCAGCCACATCAGCGGCGAAAACAGCCAGCCGAAGGCCCGCTTCAGGCTCAGCGGCTCGCCATCGACCATGGGCAGCAGCGCCAGCAGTTGGTCGGCAAGCGACACCAGCGCAAACACCACGATGATCACTGCGATCACGGCAAGGAACAGCTGCATGCCGTCCATCGTCCCCTTGATGATCGCATCGATGCTCGATTCGAACTTGAGGCCCTGGCTGCGGGCATCGGGCTCCTCGCCTTCCGCGCTCGCTTCGCCGGGCACCATCAGCTTGGCGATCAGCAGGGCTGCGGGAAGCGATATCAGCGAAGCGGAAATCATGTGCCCCACCGCATCGGGCACGGTGCGCGACAGGGTGGTGGCGTAGAGGATCAGGATCGCACCGCTGATCGTCGCCATGGCCAGCACCATCACCTGGAACAGGTCAGCCCGGCTCATCCGCGCAAAATAGGCGCGCACCACCAGCGGGCTTTCCACCACGCCGAGAAACATGTTCGCCCCGCCCGACAGACCGACCACGCCGCTGACCCTGAGCGTGCGCCGCAGCAGGAAGGACAGGCCATCGACCAGCCAGCGCAGCACCCCCCAGTGCCACAGCAGCGCGGCCAGCGCCGAAAAGACGATGACCAGCGGGAGAATCTGGAAGGCGATGATCACCGGCGCCTCCGCGCCCTGCGCCAATTCGAAGGGCAGCGGCGCACCCCCGAGATAGCCGAACATGTAGGACGACCCGTCGAGCGTTGCGCGTTCGATCGCGGCGACCGCCTCGTTGGCCAGCGTCACGGCATCCCAGACGAACGGCACGCGGACGATCAGCAGTGCGAGGCCTGCCTGCAGTGCCAGCGCGCCCGCGATCCAGCGCCATGTCGGCCTTGCGCTGCGGTCTTCCGAAATGGCCCAGGCGAGCAGAACCATCAGCGCAATGCCCAGCAGCCCGCGAAACTGGTCGAAAAACTCCATGCGCTTCCCCGTTGGGCCTCAGCCCGTGCGGCCCGGCAGCGAGCCCAGCATCCGCCCGTCATGTTCGCGAAAGGTCGGCAGCGCAAGAGCGCCGCAGCTGGCAGCGGGAACCCGCCCCGGCGCTAGCCACGACGCCAGGTGTGATACCTTTCCACCAGCGATAGCAGCGTTTCGGGCTTGTGCTTCTTCTTCCATTCGCCCGCGGCGAATTTGTTCGCTTCCGCCAGCGTCGGATAGGAGTGGATCGTGCCGAGGATCTTGTTGAGCCCGAGCTTGTGCTTCATCGCTAGGACGTATTCGGCAAGCAGTTCGCCGGCATGCGCACCGACGATCGTCGCGCCGAGAATGGTGTCCTTGCCCGGCGGGGTCAGCACCTTGACGAAGCCCTGCGTCTCGCTCTCGGCGATAGCGCGGTCCAGCCCGCCAAGCTCGTAGCGCGTGACCTCGTAGGCCACGCCCTGCGCTTCCGCCTCGGCTTCGTTCAAGCCCACCCGGGCAATTTCGGGATCGAGGAACGTCACGGCGGGGATCACGCGGTAATCCGCCTTGAACCGCTTGAACTGGCCGAACAGGGCATTCACGCTGGCAAACCAGGCCTGGTGACTGGCCGTATGCGTGAATTGGAACGGGCCGGCGACATCCCCCGCGGCGTAAATGTTCGGAAATTTGGTCGCGAGGAATTCATCGGTCACCACGGTCTTGGCCGTGTCGATCCCGATATCCTCCAGTCCGTAGCCCGAGAGGCGCGCCGCACGGCCCACGGCGACGATCAGCGTATCGAAGGCGATCTCGACTTCCGCGCCACCATGCTCGGCGATCAGCTTGCCAGTCTCGACCCGCAGCGCGCGGTGAGCGGTCAGCACGTTCACTCCCGAGCTTTCGAGCGCCGCCTGCGCCTCGAGCGACACGTCGGGATCCTCGCGCCCGAGAACACGATCGGCCATTTCGACCTGCGTCACCTGCGAACCGAGCCGGGCAAGCGCCTGCGACAGTTCGCACCCGATCGGCCCGCCGCCCAGCACCGCGACGCGCGCCGGGGCACGGTCCATTGTCGCAAGCGCGTCCCACATCGTGTCGCTGGTCAGATAGCCGCTGGCTTCCAGCCCCGGGATCGACGGGATCAGCGGACCGGCACCCGCGGCGATCACGATCGCGCGCGTGGTCAGCCGCTGCACGCCGCCATCCTTGCGCGCGATTTCGACGGTCCATGGATCGACCACCCGGCCGTAGCCTTCGACCACATCGACACCAAGCCCGGTGTAGCGTTCGACGCTGTCATGCGGCTCGATTGTCCGGATCGCGCCCATCACGCGTTCGATCGTCTCGCTAAACGGCACTTCGGGTTCGACCGGTTTCAAACCATATCTATCGGCATGGCGCATCTGCTCGGCAACCTTGGCGCTCTTGATCAGCGCCTTGGACGGCACGCAGCCGGTGTTGAGGCAATCGCCCCCCATCTTGTTCGCTTCGACCAGCGTGACCTTGGCCTTCACCGTCGCCGCGATCAGTGCGGACACCAGCCCGGCCGATCCCGCCCCGATCACCACCAGGTTGCGGTCGAAGGATTTGGGCCGGGTGAACCCGGAATAGACCTTGCGCCGCTTGATCCAGCCGATGATCGCCTTGGCGATCCACGGTGCGATTCCGAGCAGTGCGAAGGACACCAGCACGGCCGGCGACGCGATCCCCGCCAGGCTGTCGATCTGCGCCAGCTGCGTTCCCGCATTCACATAGACGATCGTCCCCAGCAGCATGCCCACCTGGCTGACCCAGGCGTAGGTCCACAGCCTGATCCGCGTCAGTCCCATCACCAGATTGACCACGAAGAAAGGGAACAGCGGGATCATGCGGATGGTGAAAAGGTAGAACGCCCCGTCGCGTTCGAGCCCGGCATTGACCGTGCGCAGCCGTTCGCCGAAGCGCGTTTCGATCGCGTCGCGCAGGACGTAGCGCGAGGCAAGAAACGCCAGCGTGGCACCCAGCGTCGAGGCGAAGGACACCACGACGGTTCCGAGCAGCACGCCGAACAGCGCGCCCGCCGCAACCGTCATCACCGCGGCACCGGGCAGCGAGGCCGCAGTCACCGCGACATAGGTCAGGAAGAACAGCCCGACGACCTGGACGGGATGACGCTGGTAATAGCCATCGACCTCGCCCGCGACGCGCTTGATCCCGTCGACGGTCAGATAGTCTCCGACCCCGAAGAACACATAGGCTGCGATCAGGGCCGCCAGCGCCAGTATGATGAGAAGCTTTTTCATGTTGTCCCTCTGTCGTGCGCCGGATCGCCTCCTGTCCGCAGCCGGTTACACCGACTGCGCCAGCTTTGCGAAGCTTTCGACCCAGCGCCGGTCGATCCAGCGCTTGAGTGTACCCGGCCATCGCCCGCGCAAGGCGATCGGACCATAGATAGCGATGGCCGTGCGGGGGCCGGTCGACAACAGGTAAAGACTCGCGGGCCGCGGACGATAGGAGCGCAATCGCCCCCGCCCCGTCGCCAGATGGCGCAGATTGGCCGCCAGAGCCTTCCCGCTGTGCACGGCATGGACCCCCGAACGCGCGACCGGCATGTCCTGCCGCGCGGCCACATCGCCTGCCGCGAGCACATGCGGGTGCGACAAGGATCGCTGGTGGCGATCGACCGCAATAAAGCCGTCTGGATCGACCGCCAGCCCGCCTTGCGCAGGCCATTCGGGCGCAGCAGCGCCAAGCGAAGTAATCACGATGTCGAGCGGTTCGAGGGACTGGCCGCCGGCGTAGAACGTGCCCGCTTCGACCCGCGCATTGTCCGCCAGTGCGCCGATAGCATGTCGTGCAAGCTCGCGTTCCAGCAACGCACGGGCACGGTTGCCGAAACCGGGCAAGGCGCCATCTGCGCCGGTCACCAGCGTAATCCGCGGCGCGCTGCCGAAGCGCCGTCTCAGCGCGAAAGCGAGCTCGACCCCTCCCGCGCCGCCACCGACGACCGCCAGATGGCGCGGGCGCTGTGCCGCACCGGCGATCCGTTCGTCAATTCGCGCCAGGAACGTGCCGATCGGTCGCACATCGACAATCCGCGGGTCTTCGCCGATGGTGCCGGTCGCCTGCCCCACGCCGCCGGTGTCGATCGAGCAGTAATCGAATGCGATGCGCTGCCCCGACGCGGTGGCGAGAGTGCGCCCGGCGGGATCTATCGCGATGCATCGGTCCTCGACGAATTCAGCCCCGGCGCGCCCTGCCAACGCCGCGACATCGATCAATCCTTCTTCCCGGCCATATTCACCCGCGAGGGTGCCGGGGATCATCCCCGAATACCGCGTCTGGCGCTGGAGAGAGAGCATGATCGTCCGCGCTTCCGGCGACCCGCGCCGTATCCAGTCCGCCAGCACCCCGAGGTGCGCGTGCCCGCCCCCGACGAGCACTATGGTGGGCGAGGTTTTCGGCATGATGCAGGCGATGTCGCGCAGCGGAAGCGATGTCAATCAGGGGCCGCGCAAGCCGTCCGCAAGCCCCGCAACCGAGCCGCGCCGCATGCGCCAAGCTAACCGATGTCAGTCGGGAAACCATCGTATCGGCTCCGCGTTCTCTCCCCGACCGGCGCCTGCAGCTTCGACTGCGTGCGTCGTTCATTGCACAGCCGACCATGACGGTCCGCATTGCAATCCGTTTCGGCCCTATCGCGAGGTTTCTCTGTGTTCACGCAACTCAATCCTCCGCTCCCGGTTCTGGTGACCGACAAGGGCACCGGCATGGCTTTCGCAGTCATCGACTATGGCGCGGAACACAATCTGCTCTGGGTCACCGCGCTCGACCAGTCGGGCGAGATATGGTGTGCGCCAAACCCGAAGGTCCGCATGCAGGCGAACTGGTCGATGGGCCGCGTACCCGACAGCGCTCTCGTCTGCAGCGCCGAGAGGGGGGCGACGCAATGAAACCGGGTCTCCTCGCCGTCGACGAAGCGAAGTCGGCAGACATCACCGAGCAATTCCGGGCGCATGTCGCGCATGCGGATTTCCCCTGCGTGGGCGCCAAGTCAGCACAGGCCCGCAATATGCTCGACGTGGTCATCGCCCACGACATGCGCAGCGGATGGGACGATTTGCGGATTCACGACCGCCTGCTTGAATGGGCCGATCGCTATCGCAACGACCCTGAAGGGCTGCGCAGCTTGGCGGTGATTTTCCAGCAGCCAGACGAGATCGACGAGCCGACCTTCGAACGGCTGCTATGGCAACGCCTGCAATCCTTTGCCGAGAAGGACAACTGGCTGGGCCAGTCCTACGATACCAGCGTCAGCGCGGATCCGACCGACCCGCATTTCTCGTTGAGCTTCGGCGGCGAAGCCTATTTCGTGGTCGGGCTCAACCCGTCGGCTTCTCGGCCGGCCCGCCGTTTTGCCTATCCCACGATGGTCTTCAACCTGCACGACCAGTTCGAAACGTTGCGCGAGGATGGGCGCTACGAACGCATGCGCGATGCCATTCTCGAGCGCGACCGCGACCTTGCCGGCGACATCAACCCCATGCTCGCGCGCCATGGCGAAAGCAGCGAAGCGCGGCAGTACAGTGGCCGCGCGGTCGACGAGGGCTGGGAATGCCCCTTCCGCGATCCCCGACTGGAGGAAAAATGAACCGTATAGAACCGCGCAGCGGCGTGGCTTTCGAGCTGCCCAGGGGCGCCGAACTGACCGTCTGCGATCCCGAGGGCCGTCAGGTTTCGGACCTGCTGGCGTACAATGCGCAGGACGTACGCGAAGTGATCTCGAACGGCCGCACCTTCGATTACGAGGAAACCTTGCGGCTGGGCAAGGGCAACCGGCTGTGGTCCAACCGGTCGACCCCGATGCTGACGATCATCGAGGATACGGTGAAGCAGCACGACTTCCTGCTGACCCCGTGTTCCGAAGACACATTCCGCCATTTCTACGCCGACAAGCCCGTGCACCGCGGGTGTTTCGGCAATCTGGCCGAAGCGCTGAAGCCTTTCGGCATCGAACCCGATGCCATTCCCACGGCGTTCAACATCTTCATGAACGTGCCCGTTGATGGCGACAGCGGGCTGATCGCGGTGAAGCCGCCGGAAAGCCGGCCGGGCGACCGGATCGTGCTGCGCGCCGAAATGGATCTGGTGATCGGGCTGACCGCCTGTTCCGCCTACGATTCGAACGGTGGAACCTTCAAGCCGATCGATTACGAGGTGAATTGAGTTGGCCGAGGTGCTGAATATCTGGTCCGGATGGCCGCGGATCGTCGAAATCGCGGGCAATGCTTTCCTGTTCTACGCGCTGATCATTGTCATGGTCCGGATGGTGGGCAAACGCACCACTAGCGAGCTCAACAATTTCGACTGGATCATCAACGTGATGATCGGCAGCCTGGCGGCCAGCGGCGTTCTGCTGCGCAATGTCGCCACCGCCGATGCGATCGCCGCGATCGTGGTCCTCGCAGCCTGCCAGTACATCACGACCAAGCTCGTCCAGCGCAGCCGGACCATCGCCAATATCGTCAAGGCCGAACCCACCTTGCTGACGCACAAGGGGGAGTATCTGCGCGATGCCATGTTGCGCACACGTATTTCCGAAGAAGAGATCAAGACCGCGCTGCGGCAGAACGGGATCACGCATAACGCCGATGCCAACTGGGTCGTGCTGGAGACCAATGGCCAGCTGTCGGTCATCCCGCGGCAGGACGTCGCGTGGGCCGAAGCCGAGGCGCTGTCCGATGTCCACGCTCCGAAAGAACTGAACGGCTAGTCCCAGTCCTCTTCGACTTTCAGCGGACCGTCACCGTAGAGGTAGTCCGGATCAAATTGCGCATAGCGCTTCAACGCCGCCCAGTCGGCAGTGTAGAGATCGCCGCGGCGGATTTCGGCAATTCCCAGCTCGCGCAGCTTGCCCACCGCCCGGTTGGCATGGATCGCACTGACACCGCACATGTCGGCCATGTCAAACTGCGTGAAGGGCGTGCGCAGGGCGCGCGTGACATTGCGGCCCACCAGTTCCAGCCGCGTGTGCAGTTCGGCATAGAGATGCGCGATCCGCCGCGGCGCGTCGAGCTGTTCGAGCATCTGGATCCACTTGCGGTGAATTGCCGCGTCGAGCAGCGTCGCAAACCACATGGCCCGTGCGACGCCGGGGCGGTCGCGCATGACCTTGCGCAGCGTGTCGTGGCTGACCGAACCCACCGTTACCCGGCCCGCGGCATCGATATTGTGATCGAGCCGCTTCAGTGCGAACCCGTGCAGATCGACGAAATCCCCGGGGACGTGGATCCCGGTTATGAACCGCTTGCCCGCGCTTTCGATCGTGCGGAAGATATAGCCTTCGATCAGGATCGTGCTGCGGTCGGTTTTCGTACCCCGCGCAAGCAGGCGCGCGGTATCGCCATATTCGGCGACCGTATCGACCAGCCCTTCGATATATTTCAGATCATCGAGGCTGAGGTTCTGCCGCAGTCGCCCGGCAAGAAAATCGCCGGTCAGGGGGAACGCTGGAGCCTCCGAACTTGCAGTCAGAGTCATGGCCGACAGTTAAGCAAGCCGATCAGAACGCGTCTATTGACGGATGTTAGCTTTCTGTTCTTTCTGTTCGCTTTGCAATTCTTGCTCCAGCGCAGCCGATACCGCATCGCGCACGCTGCGCAGCGGGTGCGCAATGCGCGGCGCGAAATCGTGCACCTCCCCGCCCGGTGCATACCCCCAGCGCGCCATGCGGCGGACTGCGTCTTCCTCCGCCGGTTGGCCGACCCGGTAGTCGCGATTGCCGTCACGCAGTTCGATTTGCGGATCGTGGTCTTCCAACGAAAGGAAAGCGAACACCGCCCGGCGCACCGCGTCGGGGCGCGACACCAGATCCTCGTAGCGCAGGACCAGCGACGCATGCAGTATGGGCAGGTCCTGCGCCACCGTGTCGTAGGCGTCGATGCCGTACCGCAGGAGCGCTGCGGGTTCGTCCGTGACCCATTTGCCGAGTGCTGCGGCCATCAACTGCGGGTGGCGCAGAATGACGATGAACTGCGCGGTCGGGAAGAGTTGCTGGTACAGGCGCATGCGGGTGAGGTTAATCGGCGACTTTTCGAGCCACCAGGGCTTGTCCGGGTCGAACCATCCGCCCCAGTCCGACAGGAGGCGGCGCTGCGTCTCGAGCGTGTTCCACGGCGACTGTTCGGTGTGGTGCTGCAGGGGATCGGTGGCATAGTGTGCCGGCCGGCCGTCCAGCGCGGTGTGCGGGATCGCACCCTGGAGATAGCAGCCCTCGTTCTCCGGCACGGGAGCGTTCTCTATCGCGCTGACGGCGGGATGCGCGGCGATGATGCGGGCGAGCAGGCTGGTGCCGGTCCGATGCAGCCCGGCAACGAATACGAAACGGCTGCGCGGCGGGCTCATGCCGTTTTTCTCAACGCCAGCGCGCCATCGGAATAGAGGTAGGCAGGATCGAAATCGGCGTAGGCTTCGAGCTTCCTACGATCCGCGATGCGGACCTTGCCGCGCTGGAAATCGGCGAGGCCGTTGCGCCGCAGGTCCGCCAGCGCGCGATTGGTGTGAATGGCAGTGGCGCCGCACATTTCCGCGATGTCGGTCTGCCGCAGCGGCGTTTCGAAGCCGTCGGGGTAACCCAGGCCGACCATGTCGAGCCTTCGCCAGATTTCGGCGAAGACATGCGCAATGCGCTTGGGCGCGGTCAGTTGTTCAAGCTTCATGATCCATTCGCGGTGCATCGCCGCATCCAGGAGGGTGGAGAACCAGAACAGGCGTGCGAGATGCGGCCGTTCGGCCATCACCCGCGTGATCGCCGAATGCGGAACCTGGCCGATCGTGGCCCGGCCGACGCAATCGATATTGTGATCGAGCCGCTTCAGCGCGAAACAATGCAGATCGACGAAATCGCCCGGCACGTGGAAACTGACCGCATAGCGCCGCTCGCCACTGTCGAGCGTCCGCAGGACGAAACCGTCGATCAGGATGGTCGACCACTCGCAGGCATCGCCGCGCGCGATCAGCCGTTCGCCATCCTCCAGCGTGCTGGTCCGCACGACCAGCTGCTCCAGTTCGGTCTTCTCGGCATCGGTCAGGTCATGCCGTAGCCGTCCGGCGAGAAACCGCCCCGTCAGGGGATAGCGATCGAACTCTGCGCTGAACGCCATCACGTCCTCCTGCGAAAACAAATGCAATTCGCAACCAGGCGTTCCGGCCATGCTTTGCATTAATGTTAGCTTTCGGGAACAGGCCCGCACCCGCGCGTTTCTCGAGGATATATCTCCAGGGTCCCCCACTCATGAAAATCGCCGTTCTCGCCCATATTCGCCATGCCATCGCCGAACCCTTCGGAGGTGGAATGGAAGCGCATTGCGACATGCTGTGCCGGGGGCTGCGGGCCGCGGGCCACCAGGTCGACCTTTTTGCCGCCGATGGTTCGCAGGACGAAAGCCTCGTGCCGATCTGTGCCGCCCCTTATGACGAAGTACTCCCATGGCGCGTGTTCCGCGGGACCAGCGAACTGGCCGCCTATCAACGCGACGCCTTCGAGCGCGTCCTGCTCGCCGTCGGCGCGGGCGCCTATGACGTGGTGCACAACAATTCGCTGTTTCCGGAAATCATCGAATGGTGCGCGCGGGCGGGGATCCCCTGCGTGACGTCGCAGCATGTCCCCCCGTTCGGGGCGATGTTCGACGCGGTCGCCGCCACGCGCGAACGGCCGAATATCGGGTTCACCGTAACCTCGCAGGACCAGCAGGCGCTGTGGGCCGATCGCGGCTGCGCGGGGCTCGACGTCGTCCCGAACGGGATCGACACGGATCGCTGGGTGCCCCTTGGCGAGTCGCAGGATTATCTGACCTGGGTGGGCCGCATCGTGCCGAACAAGGGGCTGGCCGAAGCGATCCAGGCCGCGCGCAAGGCGCGCGTCAGGCTGAGGATCTTCGGACCGGTCGAAGATGCCGGCTATTTCACCGAAAAGGTCGAGCCCTTCCTTAGCGAGGGAATCGAATTTCACGGGCACCGTTCGGGCGATCGCCTGCGCGCCGAAGTGGCCGGGGCGCAAGCAGCGCTGGTAACCCCGCTGTGGGACGAGCCCTTCGGACTGGTCGCGGCCGAGGCGCTGGCCTGCGGCACGCCGATCGCCGGTTTCGATCGCGGTGCGCTATCCGAAGTGGTCGGCGACTGCGGCGTTCTGGTGCCCGGCGGCGATATCGGCGCGCTGGCGCACGCTATCCGCAAGGTACGCAGGATCGACCGCGCGGCCTGCCGTGCACGCGCGGTCGAGAAGCTGTCGATTGCGGCGATGATCGCGGGCTACGAGCGCTGCTATGCAGGCGCCATCGCCGGAGCCCGGCTGGCGTCGCTTCCGCGCCTAGCCTGGGATTCAAGCTGCTCGAGGACCAGCGAGCTGCTAGCATAGGGTTGATGTTCCTGCTGGCGGGTCAGCGCTAGGTGGCTTTCATCGGGATCCTGCAGCTTGGTCCAGCCGCCCGCCGGATCCGGCTCGATCAGTCCCATCAGGCGGAACGCGCGCAGCCAGTGCTGCATCGTCGGCTCACCCCATTTGTCGGCGAAGACCTGCGCATTGGCGAGGACGCTGTCGAGGTGATGGACCGGGGGCATGTGGTGCTTGTGATACTGGTGATAGGCCTTCGCGCCGCGCACCCACCACAGCGGCAAGCCTTGGGCGGCGACCGTCCGACCGAAATCGGTATCTTCGCCGCCATAGCCGACATAGCGCGGGTCGAACCCGCCCACCTCTTGGAAGGTCCGGGCCGAAAGCGCGAAATTGAGCGACCAGAAGCAACGGTAATCGCCGCAGCGCCCGACCATGTCGCGCGGCGGCCCGGCCCGGTCGGCGTGTTTGACGGCAAGCCGTTCGAACGCTTCGTAATCGATGCCTGACGCGGTTGCGCCTCTTGGCAGATAGCCGACTTCTCCCATCAGCACGCCGTCGTTCGCCTCGGCAGCTGCCGCGTAATCCTCGATCAGCGAAGGCGCGGGGATGCAGTCGACATCGAGGAACACCAGCAGTTCGCCGCTTGCATGCTCGGCAGCAGTGTTCCGCGCCTCTGCCAGGCAGATGTCGCCGCTGCCCAGCATCACCTGCCGAACGGGAAACCCCGTTTCGGGCAGTTCGTATCGCTGGTCCTGCATTACCGCGACCACCAGTTCGCAAGGCGGGCGATGGGACCGGTTGAGACCGCGAACGAGGTTGCACAAATGGTCTTCGCGCCCATGCGCGAGCGTACAAACGGAAATCTTCATGCCACTATCTCCAGCGCGGGGCGGTTTTCAGTGCCCTGCCACAGCTCGCGAACGAGCCCGTCGAGCCATTCGGCCGCTTCCTCGGAAGGGTTGGTAGCGATGATCGAGCGCTGGTTTTCGACATCGATCATGCGCGCCGCGGCCCAGAGGCGCTCCCATGCAGCGGGATGCGAGGGCCAGTGGCGCGAAACCGCCGCCAGCCCTTCGCGGTCGAGCACTTCCGCCTTGCAGAACTGTTCGTCGAAATACCGCCACTCGGGAATGACGACCCATGGTTTGCCGGCAGCCAGGACCATTTGCACCGTGGTGTTCCCGCAGGACGACACGACGCGGTCGGCAGCTGCGATCCAGTCGCGCGGATTGTCGACCCAGCCGCGATGATCGAGATTGCCGGGCGGCGTCTCATGCCATTCGCTGCGCACCTGGCCGATGCTGATCCAGCGGCTCCCCGGCTCGGCGCGCGCGCCGAGCGTCAGCGGTGCAGAAGGTGTGCCCTCCCCGCCGCCGCCGGCAAGCACGAGCACGAGATCCTCCTGCAGATCGATGCCCAGTTTCGCGCGCGCCTCCGCCCGATCGGGAAAACCGGAACAATCGATCCCCACTCCCGAAGCATAATGCGTCTTGCGGCGCATGGCCGCCGGACGATCATGCTGCTCGAGCCGCTCCGAATAAGGTGCCAACAGGCCGACGGCACTGTCATAAGCCGCCATGTGCCCGGGATCGCTGCGCTCGCCATGCTGCAGAACCGCGACATGCGGGACCGAGCACAATCGCGCGAGCTGGCCGAGTTCGGCAGACACGTCAGTAATGAACAGCGCCGGCTGAGCTTCCGCGAACCATTGCGCGATTGCGGCGAAGGCCTGCGTTATCGATGGCCAGCCGAGCGGCGCGCAGTGGACGGTATCGGGAGCCGGCAGTGCGGCCATGGCCGGTGCCTCCTGCCCGGTGGGTTCGAACAGCGATGGAATGGTTTGCACCACTATACGCTCGTCGAGCGCGGCGAAGATGTCGTCCCGGGCGCAGAACAAAGTCACGCCGCGCGTTTCGATCAACGCGTTGGCAATCGCGGCCGCGCGTTCGGCGTGGCCCCGCCCCTGATGGTGAACGAAATATCCGATCGGGCCGTGCTCGCTCATGCCGGCACCCTCCCCGCCTGGCGTCCACGGACGCGCTGCGCCCGGTGATGCGCGAGTATCCCTTCCAGCGTCCCCGACGCGTGGCTTCGCCGCGCAAGGTAGACATTGGGCCGCGATGCGAGCGCCGCGACTTCCTCGGCATGATTGCCGACGAGGATGGCGTTGCGGCACGCGGTCAGCATATCGGCATCATTGCCGCTGTCGCCGGCAGCGAAGACACGGTCGAGCGGAATGCCCAGCATCGCCGCGACATGGCGCATGGCTGCCGCCTTGCCCGCCTGCCGAGGCATGATGTCGAGCAGACGGTCATGGCTGAACACCACCCGCGCCGGGATGTCGCATTGCCGCAGCCGTTCCTCGACCCGTTTGGCGAGGCCCGGACACTCGGCATAATAGCTGCGCTTGTATACCCGCTGGTCATAATCGGGCTGGGGCACGAGGCCCGGCAGCTCGGCCAGCGCGCGTTCGATCGCGCCGGGATGCCATTGGTGCCGGATCCGCTCGGCGAAACCCTGGTCGAGCGCCAGTTCGCCATCGCGTTCGACATAGATCTCGGTGCCGACCGCGGTGATCCATGCCAGCGGCAGCGGCAGTTTCCAATCGCGCACCAGCCGCCGCGCTTCCACGATCGAACGCCCGGTGGCAATCACGAAACCGAAGTCCCGTTGCCGCCGGAAAAACTGCCCGATCCGGGTCACCCCGTGATCGCAACCGGTCAGAGTGTTGTCGAGATCGCTGACCAGCAGGCTGGCCGGCGCGATGCAGCGGGCGGGCGTCGCTGCGACGATATCGCGCGCAATCGCGAGAAAACCCGCGGCATAGGCATCCCAGTTTACGCCGA
Organism: Qipengyuania citrea; assembly: GCF_009828015.1. GTDB lineage: Bacteria > Pseudomonadota > Alphaproteobacteria > Sphingomonadales > Sphingomonadaceae > Qipengyuania > Qipengyuania citrea. The sequence goes on from NZ_WTYG01000001.1 coordinate 410,402, forward strand.
GACTGTTGGTCCGCGCGTTGCGAGCGCAGCGCTTCCACAGTGCGGTGTCGGTGACCAGTCGCTCGATCGCTCCTCCGATCGCCGTCTCGTCCTGCGGGTCGACCAGCAGTCCATGCTCGAGTTCGCCGATGATATCCTGTGGGCCGCCGATCTTGGTCGCCACGACCGGAAGGCCATGCGCCGCAGCTTCCACCAGCGTAAGCCCATAGGGCTCCATCAGCGCCGGATTGACGAAGACCCCGCCCGTCCGCGCGGCGAGTTCGTAAAGCGCGCCGACCTGTTCGCGCGTATGGGCTTTGGGGTAGGCGACCCGTCCGTACAGATCGTGCCGGTCGACCGCGTCGACAAGACCCTGCAGCACCTGCTGCTGCTCGACCTCGCCCGATGACAGGTCGTCGCGTAGGCCCGCGAGGACCACCAGGTTGCAGCGCTCACGCAGCACCGCATTGGTACCGAAGGAATCGATCAGCCGGACGAGGTTCTTCTTGTGCACCGGGCGCGCGATCGCCAGCACGATCGGCTTGGACGGATCGCGCAGGAACGGCGAGACGAGTTCGCGCGCCGGGAAATCGTCATAGCCGCCGCGTCGCGAGACGCCGGGAACCAGCCGATGGATCTTGCCGATGCGGGTAGAGGGATAGGCGGTCAGCTGCCGTTCGCATTCATCGCGCGACGAACCGATGACCGCACGCGCATGCGCGATTGCACGGTCTTCCTCCTCGATCCTCGCATTGATCGCAGCGCTTGGGCTGGCAAGAGCGCGGCGCTTGTCCATGCCGAGCGAATGCGCCGTGTAGACGAACGGTATGCCCAAGGCATCTTCCACTCGCCGCGCGACATCGGCAGCGTCAGCGAAATGCGCATGGATGAGGTCGGGAAGCCGCTCGCGCTGCGCAAGTTCGGCAATCAGCGCTTCGGCAAAAGCGTCGCGGTCCGCGCTGAGCGCTTCCTTGGCGAGGTACCGGCGGTCGCCGCTGTCGATTCGCCGGATGACGAGCTTGGCACCCAGCCATTCTTCCGGCTGCGCATGCGCTGTCCCCAGACGAGGATCGTCGAACCGCCGCGTGACGATTTCGGCCATTTCGACATCGTCGCGGCGCGCTAGCGCTTCCATCTCGCCGAGGATGTAGGTGATATGTCCACCAGTATCCTCTGTGACCCCATAACGGACGGGTTCACCCTTCAGGCAGCCACCAAGCGCGACCGATACAATATGCACAACACGTTCCTTAATGACCCTGCGTGCCTAACGGTCGCGGTGCAGTCCGGGTCCCCCAACCAACCAATGTTTATGCTGGATACGCAGCGGCGGCCGGGTGTTTGCCGATGCCGCGAACGGCGCGTGGCTATCGGGAAAGCGCGTCGAGTGCAGCAGGCGTGTCGACATCGGCCAGCATGTGACCATTTGCAGGTATCAGCGTGTCGGTTTCGCCCAAGTCGAGATGCCTGGCACCGCGTTCGCCGGTAAGCGTCTGCAGCGCGGCGAATGCTTTCTTGGGGAATGCCGCCGGAGGCCCTTCCGCCCCGTCGTCATAACGCGTGAACACGGTTTCCCTAAGCCGGGCAAGATCACGAAAGTGACCGGGTTCGACCAGCGGCATGTCTGCAAGGGCAATCACCAAGCGTTCGCACTTCGGTGCTGCAGCGGCGACACCGGCCGCGATCGAACTGCCCATGCCTTCATCGGCATGGTGGTTGATCACTACCTCCCACCCCGCGCGCGGGCACAGCGACGAATCCGGCCGGCACACGAGATAACGCTGAGAGAAACCCGCCTTTTCGGCCGCCCGGGCCGCCCAATTCCACAGCGGCTTGCCGCGCAGGTCCCGGGAGAGCTTGTCGCCGCCGAAACGCGTACCGCGCCCGGCAGCGAGCAGGATGATGCCGATCCCTCGATCAAGCGGCGGCACGCAACTGCTCGTACTCACCGACGATTTCCGCAAGCGCCGAAAGCGCGAGCGCAGTGGGATTCTTGCAGCCGGGAATGAGTCCGATCGGGCTGCGGATGCGGGCACGGTCTTCTTCGCTCACGCCCCTTGCCGCCAGAGCCATGGCGCGTTCGACCCGGGCATTCTCGCCCCCCTGCGCGCCAATGTAGAACATTTGCGAAGCAAGTGCCTGCTCGAGCAGCGCCGCTTCCCATTCGTGGTCGTGGAATAGCAGCAAACCCGCGGTCCAGCGGTCGCCCGTCAGTCCGCGCGCAGCTTGCCCAATGACCAGATCGGCGCGGCTGAACGGCCGGCACCGCACGCCCATCGCAGCGCAGAGCCCCGTGACGGCGGCAAGTTCCGGGCCTTCACCCAGTACGTTGAGCTGCATGCGCGGAATATAGGTACGGCGTGCCAGCGGCGATGTTGCGGGCAGGACCAGGGAGGCGGGGTCGCGCTGCTCCAGAGCATCCACCGCGGCACGGATGGCGTTCCGGTCGGGCGCGGGATCGAGCAATATATCGAGCCCCCCGCCGCACGGCAGGCGGAAATCGATCTTCGGCGATCCGCGTCCATAGCGGACCACTTCGGGGGAATGCAGCGCGGATACATCCGTCGCCAGCTGCGCTTCGAGACATCCGTCCGAAAGGCTTCCGACAGTGGAACCATCGGCGCGAATTGCCAGCTGCGCCCCCACGCGCCGCGAAAAACTGCCTTCGATCCCTACGATCGTACACAAGGCTGTTCCCGGTTCGCACGCGGCGTAAAGCGCGGCATGGTCCTCGTCGGCGGAAAGATGGAGAGCCGGGTCGGCCAGCATCAATCGGGCATGCACGCCAGCACGCGGTCGGGCGTCATCGGGTAATCGAAAAGCCGCGCACCGCAGGCGTTGTAGATCGCATTGCCGATCGCCGCGGCGCCGCCGCACATCCCCAATTCGCCGATCCCCTTGGCCTGGATCGGGCTGGCCGCAGGATCGCGTTCCTCGACCATGATCACTTCCAGATCGGGCACGTCGCGGTGCACGGGGACATGGTATTCGGCAAGATCGCAGTTCACCAGATGCCCGTCGCGCGGATCGAATTCGAGCGCCTCGGTCAGCGCGGCGCCGATGCTCCAGGTAATCCCGCCGAGGCACTGCGAACGCGCCGTCTTGCGGTTGAGCACGCGGCCGAAGCCGAATGCGCCCAGCATCCGGTCGACCCGGCTCTCGCCAGTGAAGTGGTTGACGCGGACCTGGGCAAAGAATGCCCCGAAGCCCGCTGCGGTGAAATCGTCGGCGATGGCGCCGGGCTCGTAATGCCCTTCGCGCGCCAGCGGTTCACCCGCCAGCACCTGCGCCAGCGAATGTCCGCCCGCGACCTTGCCATCGGCAAGATCGAGCTTGGTTTCGGTAACGCCGACCCGATCGGCCAGCTCTTCACGCAGCGCCTTGCACGCGACGTAAACCGCCGAGCCGCTGGACGATGCGCCCCAGCTACCGCCCGAACCGGGACCACGCGGATGGCGCGTGTCACCCAGATCGACCAGCACGTTTTCGGGATCGAGTCCGAGCATTTCGCCCGCGATCTGTGCGAGGATCGTATAGGTCCCGGTGCCGATATCGGTCATGTCGGTTTCGACCAGTGCGGTGCCATCGGGCTTGAGCGTAACGCGCGCCTTGGCTTCGCCGACATTGTGAACCCGGGCAGCGCTGGCCATCCCGGTCCCGACCCACCATTCGCCTTTGCGCTTCTGCCGCGGTTTGCGCGGGCCGCTATCCCAGCCGAACGCCTCCGCCCCTTCGCGCAGGCATTCGGCCAGCTTGTGCGAGGAGAACGGCAGGCCTTCTTCGGGGTTTTCCTTGGGTATGTTGCGCAGGCGCAATTCGACCGGATCAATGCCAGCCCGTTCGGCGAGGACATCCATGGCGCCTTCGAGCGCGGGCATGCCCACCGCTTCACCCGGCGCACGGACCGAGCCCGCGGTCATACGGTGGATCCGTGCGACTTCGAGCATCAGCTTGCGGTTTTGCGCTGCATACAGGAAGTGCGAGGACTGCAGCACCGGTTCGGCGAAGGTTTCGCCGGGCAGATTCGAGACCAGCGCCTCGTGGCCGAAACCGGTAAGCCGGCCTTTCTGATCGGCGGCGAGACGCAGCCGCTGCGTGGTTTCGGAGCGGCGCATGATGCACTGGAATACCTGCTGGCGCGACATCACCACGCGCACCGGTCGTTCAAGCTGCATGGCGGCGATGGCCGCGGCGACCGTTTCCTCGCTCACACCCAGCTTCGATCCGAAGCCGCCGCCGACGAAACGCGAGACCAGCCGCACCTTTTCTTCCGGAAGGTCGATCGCATCGGCCAGCTCCGAAATATTGTAATTGAGCATTTGCAGCGACGCATGAACCGTCAGCTGATCGCCGTCCCACTGCGCGATCGCGGCATGCGGCTCCATCGCCGCCGAGGCGTGGCCCTTGGTCGTGAAAGTGACATCGACGCTGTGCGCAGCTTCGCTCATTGCATGGACGAGATCGCCCTGCCGGACGGTTTCGTCTTCCTGTTCCTCGGGCTCGACTGCGTCCGGTGACAGCGGCGCGCCATCGTGGGGGCGGTATTCCACTGCCAGGTGCTTGGCCGCATCGCGCGCCTGTTCGAAAGTTTCCGCGACCACGAGTGCGATCGGCTGCCCCCAGTAGCAAACCGTGCGCGGCGACTGCTGCGGGGCTTCGTTGGCAGTGCCCTGCGCCGCGCGCGTAGTCAGCCGCGGATCGTCTATGACCGCGATGACCCCGGGCATGCCGAGGACGCTGTCCTTGTCGATTTTCAGGATTTCGCCGCGCGTGATCGTCGCTGTGGCGAGGACGCCTTCGACGCAGCCTTCGATCGGGTATTCGGCCGCATAGGGCGCCGTACCGGTAACCTTGGCGAGGCCTTCGACACGCGAAATCGGCTGCCCGATCACGCCCTGCTTCATCCCGTCGAGGCGGTTCGAGGTGTCGGGTTCGTCCTGCTTGAGATGCACCGTCATGCCGCGTCCTCCACCGCCTGGGCCAGTACCGCGTGGAGCGTGCGGCGCGCCAGCGGAATCTTGAAATCGTTCTCGCCATAACCGCGGGCATCTTCGAGCAGCAGATCGGCGGCCGCGTCGTAAAGCTGTGCCGACGGGGCGGCACCTTCGAGCAAATCGCTGATCCGCAGATCGTGCCAAGGCTTGTGCGCCAGACCGCCGAAGGAAAGGTCCGCGCGGGCAATCACCCCGTCACGCATTTCGACGATCGCTGCAATCGATACGAGCGCAAAGGCATAGGACGAGCGTTCGCGCACCTTGCGATAGAGCTGCACGCCCGCGACCGGAGCCGGCAGCGTGACTGCAGTGATGACTTCACCGTCCTCGAGCACGTTCTCGCGCCACGGGGTATCGCCCGGCAGGCAATGGAAATCGCGGACGGGGACCGAACGTTCGGCGCCATCGACCGAAGCGATCTGCACTGTCGCATCGAGCGCACTGAGCGCGACCGCCATATCCCCGGGATAGGTGGCAATGCATTCATCGCTGGTGCCGAGCACGGCGTGCAGCTTGGCCACCCCGTCGATCGCGCCGCAACCGCTGCCCGGTTCGCGCTTGTTGCACGGCTGGTCGATATTCATGAAATAGAAGCAGCGGGTGCGCTGGCACAGATTGCCGCCGGTGGTCGCCTTGTTCCGCAATTGCTGCGTCGCGCCGGCAAGGATCGCCCGCGCCAGCACCGGATAGTCGGACCGCACGCGCGGGTGAACCGCAGTCGCAGTGTTGGTGGCAAGTGCGCCGATCCGTAGGCCGCCATCGTCGGCATCTTCGATTTCGGCAAAACCGGCGCGGTTGATATCGACGAGTTCGCCGGGGGTTTCGACCTGCAGCTTCATCAGGTCGAGCAAGTTGCTGCCGCCCGCAATCGCCATCGCATCCGCACCGGCGACCAGCCGGGCGGCATCGCCCAAGGTGCGGGCACGTTCGTACTGGAAGGGCCTCATGCGCTCGTCTCCGTCGCCGCGTCGCGGATCGCAGCGACGATGTTGGCATAGGCACCGCAGCGGCACAGATTGCCGCTCATCCGCTCGCGGATTTCCTCGCCCGATATCTCGATTTTTCCTTCGAGATCGTTGCTCGCATCGCTCGGCCAGTCATTGGCGAGTTCTTCGAGCATGGCGGTGGCGGAACAGATCTGACCGGGCGTGCAATAACCGCATTGGAAGCCGTCTTGGTCCACAAAGGCACGCTGCAACGGCGATGGATCCTCGGGCGTGCCAAGCCCTTCGATCGTCGTCACGCTATCGCCTTCGTGCATCGCCGCCAGCGTCAGGCAGCTGTTGATGCGGATGCCGTTGACGATCACCGTACAGGCCCCGCACTGCCCATGGTCGCAGCCCTTTTTCGAGCCGGTCAGGCCGAGATCGCGGCGCAGGAAATCGAGCAGGGTGATCCGCGGATCGTCGGGAAGGGAACGCTGGGTTCCGTTTACGGAAATGGTCTCGCCCAAGAAGGCCTCCTTTTATCCGACAAAGCCCCAAACTGCGAAAGGTGCCCGCATTTCTGCCGCGCACAAAGCACTGCAACTAAAGATCGGGCAGCCGCTGCTCGGCAAAACCCCATCCCTGCAATGATTTAGAAGCTGCCCGGTCGAGCAGGGTCTTGGCATCGTCGATCGAATAGGGATGTGCGTTCTCCATCGTCTTGAGCTCGTTCCAGGCCAGCGGAATGGCCACCGGCGCACCCGAGCGCGCCCGCGCCGAATAGGGCACCACTGCCGTCGCCCCGCGCTGGTTGCGCAGCCAGTCGATGAAGATCCGCCCCTTGCGCTTGGCCTTGCTCATGGCGGCGGTGAAGCGGTCGGGCTCGGCCATGCTCAGCGCCTCGGCGAACCGGCGCGAGAAATCCTTGTGCGCCTCCCAGTCATGGCCGGGCGTCAGCGGCACCACCACATGCACGCCCTTGCCGCCGGTCAGCATGGCAAAGCTGGTCAGGCCGAGATCGGCCAGCTGGGCGCGGATGTCGCGCGCCGCCTGTTTGACCTCGTCGAACCCCAGCCCCTCGTCGGGATCGAGATCGAAGATCATCCGGTCGGGCCATTCGACCGCATCGGAACGCGCGCACCAGGCGTGAAATTCGATCGTCCCCATCTGCACGCATTGCAGCAGCCCGCGCGCATCGTCGATGAACAGGTAATCCTCGTGCCCGCCGTCCTTCTCGCGGATCGGCACGGGGTGCACCGCATCGCCGAAGCTGCCGCTGTCATGCTTCTGGAAGAAACACTTCTTCGCCCGGCCCGAAGGGCAGCGCACCAGGCTGATCGGGCGCCGCGCGGCGAAGGGCAGCATGATCGCCGCCACGGCCTCGTAATAGTCCGCCAGCGCGCCCTTCGTCTGGCCGCTGTCGGGAAAGATCACCCGGTCGCGGCTGGAAATCTTGATCGCGTCGCTGGTCTCGGCCGGTTTGGCCGGCGTTTCCGGCTGCACGCTGCTCGCATCCTTGTCGCCGCGCAGACCCACATAGCTGCCGTGGCGGACATTCCCGTCGGCGGTAAACTCGGCAAAAGCGATTTCCGCGACCAGCTTGGGCGTGACCCAAGTGACCCCGCGCGACGAGGTCCGGTCGACTTCCGCCGGCGGGGTCTTGCGCGCCAACCGCTTCATCTTGCCCGCGAGTTCGTCGAGATCGTCGGCGGAAAATCCGGTGCCGACATTGCCTTTGTAGACGAGGTCGTCGCCCTCGTGCTGCGCGACCAGCAGCGAAGCGAACGGCCGCCCCTTCGCGCTCGACTTCTTCCATCCGATGATCACGAATTCCTGTCGCCGCGTGCATTTGACCTTCACCCAGGCCTTGCTGCGGCGCCCGGCATATTTGCCATCGACGGTCTTGGAGATGATGCCTTCCTGCCCCGCATCGCACATCGCGCGATAGAGGTGTTCGCCCGCGCCCAACACGTGTTCGGCGACATGGATCGGCGGATCGGCGGAATCGAGCAGCGCTTCGAGCCGCTCCTTGCGTTCGATATTGGGCAGGCCGGTCAGATCCTCGCCATCGAGTTCGAGCAGGTCGAAGGCATGCAGGGCGAGCTTGTCCTCCTTGCCCTGCGATCCGTGCCCGCGCTTGAGCACTTGTTGCAGGGTGGAGAAATCGGGATTGCCCTTGCCGTCGTAAGCGACGACTTCGCCGTCGATCAGACACGAGGGCAGGTCGAGCGCGGCAATCGCCTCGACCAGCGGGCCGAACTTGTCGGTCCAGTCCTTGCCGTTGCGGGTGAACACGCGGACGGTATCGCCCTTGACCGCCACCAGCGTGCGATAGCCGTCGAACTTGATCTCGTGCATCCAGCGATTGCCGGCGGGCACGTCGTCGACCAGCGTCGCGAGCTGCGGCTTGCGGTAATCGGGCAGCGGGGCGGCCTTGCGGCGTTTGGGCCTCGATTTGCCGGCGTTGCGCGCGGAGGCCTTCTGCATCTGCGCAAGGAAGGCATCGTCCTTCTTTCCTGCCAGCGGGTATTCGCCCTGCTTGTCGCTGGCGATCTCGGCCATCGAACGCCCGGTCAGCACGCTGGTCAATTCGCGCTGGACCAGCCCGTCGCCCGCTTCGGCATTGTCGTCCTGCAATTTGCGCAGCAGCCAGTTCTCACGTTTCTCGCCGGGCTTTTGCTTCAGCCGGATCAGCAGCCATTCGCCCTTCATCCGCTCGCCTTCGAGACAGAAGTGCAAATGCCCTTCCTCCAGGTCGCTCGCGCTCTTGCCCTCGATCGGCTGCCACGTCCCGCGGTCCCACAGCATCACCGTGCCGCCGCCATATTCGCCCCTGGGGATCACGCCTTCGAAATCGGCATAGGACATAGGGTGATCTTCGGTCCGCACCGCCAGCCGCTTGATATCGGGATCGGGCGACGGCCCCCTGGTCACCGCCCAGCTCTTGAGCACGCCATCGACCTCGAGCCGCAAGTCCCAGTGCAGGCGGGTCGCATCATGTTTCTGGACGATGAAGCGGTTGCCGGTCTCGCTGGCGAGCGGCTCGCCCGCCGGTTCGGGGGTCAGCGAAAAATCCCGCTTGGCGTTGTATTCGGCGAGGGGGTCCTTGCGCGCAGCCATAGCCTAGGCGGACTTCTTACGCCGCGAGGTCTTCTTGGGCTTCTCCTCCCCGACCGACTTCTTGAGCGCTGCCATCAGGTCGATGACGTTGGAGCCGCCACCAGTATCGGGATCGTCGACATCCTCGATCACCGCGGTCTTGCTCTTCGACTTCGCCTTCTTGTCGATCAGCTTGCGCAGCGCCTGACCATAGCGATCCTCGAATTCACTCGCATCGAAGGGCGCGCTCTTCTGCTCGATCAGCGTGTTCGCCAGCTCGAGCAGTTCCTTCTTCGGCTTGGCATCGTCGATATCGTCGAAGAACGCCTGCCCTGCGCGCACTTCGTCGGCATAACGCAGCGTTTCGAGCAGCAGTCCCTTGCCGCATGGTTTCACCGCGACCAGTTTCTCGCTGCCGCGCACCGACAGCTGGCCCAGCGCGACCTTCTTCGCCTTGCGCAGGGCCTCGCGCAGCACGATGAAGGCTTCTTCGGCAAGTTCGTCCTGCGGCGCGACGTAATAGGGCTTCTCGAAATAGAGCGGGTCGATTTCGCACGCATCGACGAACTGCACCAGTTCCAGCGTCCGCTTGCTCTCGATCCTGACCGCGTCCATCTCGTCCTCGTTGAGCAGGACGTAATTGCCCTTCGAAACCTCGTAGCCCTTGATGATCTCGTCGCGGTCGACGGGGCCGATCCCGGGCACGACCTTCTCGTAGGAGATGCGTTTGCCGCTGGGTTCGTGGATCTGGTTGAACCGGATCTTCGCCCCCGATTTGGTCGCCGAGTAGATTTCGACCGGGATCGAAACCAGCGCCAGCCTGATCTGCCCCTGCCAATATGCGCGTGCTGCCATGTGCCTTCCCTTCAGGCGAAACAGCGCTCCATTCCCCTATGCGTTCCGGAGCGCAGCCCGCTGGACGAGGTCACGCAGGCTGAACGGGGGCGGTCAAGGCCATCAGACAGGCATGCATCGTGGCGACGACGGATTCAATTTCCGCGCGCGTCGTCGTACTGAGTTTCAGGCCCACGATCGAATGGTGCAGCATCTCGCCAAGGCCGCGCGGGGTGATCGAACGGCGCTCGAGATCGGCCTCGTAAGGCAGCAGGAATTCACACAGATTGCGCCGCGCGCCGAGGTGGACCTCGGTCAGTTCCTGCTTGAGCGTCGTGGCCAGTTCGAGCTCGAGCTCATCGGCATGCGGCATCGCCTGGATCGATTCCCACGATTCCAGAACCAGCTTCTCGAGCAAGAGCCGGAACCGGGCATCGCGGGGCGCGTCGTCGTCGCAGCCTTCCCGGATCGCGTTCCATTTCGATGCGAAGTGATACCGCGACACCGCGACCAGCAACGCCTCGCGGTTGGGGAAGATATTGTATATTGTCTGGCGCGAAACCCCCGCCGCTGCGGCGATGTCGCTCATTGTCGCACGGCGGACACCATATTGGCTTATGACCGCGTATCCCGCCGCCGCGATTTTGCAGGCTCTCTCTTCCATGCAGGTTATTTCGACATCCAATGCAAAAATGTCAATTTACAGTTGTACCGAAAATGTAAAAACGCGCCAGTAGCCGAACGCCGTCGCAGGGTGATTCGCATGTAAGGAATTCCAATGACGCACCTTCGCACTCTGCTCCTGTTCGTTCTCGGTCTGGCCGCCGCCGCATGCTCGTCACCCGATCAGTCGCCGCAGGGCCAGGCAATCCCGGTCCGCACCATCACCGTCGCGCAGGCGGATATCGACAATGTCCTCGAACTGCCTGGCCGGGTGGAACCGGTCCGCGTCGCCGAAGTGCGTGCGCGCGTCACCGGCATCGTCCAGCAGCGCCTGTATGAAGAAGGCACCGACGTCGGACAGGGACAGCCACTGTTCCGCATCGATCCGGCCGAATTGCGCGCCAGCTACGCGCAGACGCAGGCCAGCCTCGAACGTGCGAAGGCCACGGCGGCCAATGCCAATGCCGTGGTGCAGCGCTATCGCCCGCTGGTCGAGGAAAACGCCATCAGCGGCCAGGAATTCGACGCGGCACAGGCCGCCGCGCGCGAGGCGAATGCCAATGTCGCGCAGATCCAGGCCCAGTTGAAATCGGCATCGCTCCAACTGGGCTACACCACCGTTCGCGCGCCGATCGCCGGACGCGCGGGGCGTGCCGCAGTGACCGAAGGCGCGCTCGTCTCGCAGCCCGAAGGCACGCTGATGACGCGGATCGAGCAGGTTTCGCCGATCTACGTATCCTTTTCGCAGTCCGCTACCGAAGTGCTGCAGATCCGCCGCGCGATTGCCGCTGGCGAGCTGGCACTGTCGGCCGATGACGCCGTCGAGGTCCGGCTGGTGTTCCCCGACGGGACCGAATACGAGATTCCCGGGCTGATCGAATTCCTCGACTTTACTGTCGACGAAGCCACCGGCACCATCGAATTGCGCGCCGAATTTCCCAATCCCGACGGGCTGCTGCTGTCGGGTGAATTCGTCAACGCGCGCATTTATGCGGGCAAGGCGACCGACGTCATCGCGATCCCGCAGGCAGCGGTGACCGTGGCCGATTCCGGTGGTACGGTGATGATCGTCGACAAGGACGGCAAGGCCGCGCTGCGGCCGATCAAGCTGGGCCGGCTGGTGGGTGACAAATGGGTCGTGGAAAGCGGCCTTCAGCCGGGCGACAGGGTCATCGTGTCGAACCTGCAAAAGTTGCAGCCGGGCATGCCGGTGCAGATCGCCAACACTCCCAATGGCCGCGCCGCCGCTCCTGCCGCACCCGCCGCGAAGGCTGACTGATCATGGCTCGCTTTTTCATCGATCGGCCCATCTTCGCATGGGTCGTCTCGCTCGGCATCCTGCTCGCCGGTTTCATCTCGCTGCGCGCGCTGCCGATCGAGCAATATCCGGAAGTCGCGCCGCCTTCGCTGGCGATCAGCGTCGTCTATCCCGGCGCCGACGCCGCCACGCTCGAGACCAATGTCACGCAGGTGATCGAGCAGCAGCTCAACGGGGTCGAGGGCTTTCTTTACATGTCCTCCTCCAGCCTCTCCAACGGCACGGCGTCGATCACGCTGACCTTCGAGGCCGGGACCGATATCGATATCGCGCAGACCGAAGTGCAGAACCGGCTGAGCACGGTCGAAGCCCGCCTGCCCGAGGAAGTCAGACGCCAGGGCATCACCGTCCGGCAGGCCAATGCCGGCTTCCTGATGATCGTAGCGCTGACGTCGAAATCGGGCGCGCTGGATTCGACCGACCTCGGCAATATCGCCTCGACGCAGGTGATCGATGAATTGCGCCGCGTGGCGGGTGTGGGCGACGTCACGCTGTTCGGTTCGGAATACGCCATGCGTATCTGGCTCGATCCGGACAAGCTGGCCTCCTACAACCTTTCCCCCAGCGCCGTCGTCGCCGCGATCCGCGAACAGAATGCGCAGACTGCAGGCGGTTCGCTGGGCGCCCTTCCGCTGCAGGAAGGCCAGCAGATCACGGCCACCATCACCACCGCCAACCGCTTCGAGACCGAGGAGGAATTCCGGCGGGTGATCCTGCGCGCGGACGAAGGCGGGGCAAGCGTCCGGCTGGGCGATGTCGCCCGCGTCGAGATCGGCGCGCAGACCTATGCCACCTCGACCACGCTCGATGGCCAGCCGATGGCCGGCATGGCGGTCCAGCTCGCCACCGGCGCCAACGCGCTGGCGACGGCCGAAGGGATCGAGCTGCAGATGGAGGAACTCGGTGCCGGCCTGCCGCAGGATGTCGCCTGGTCGATCCCCTACGACACCACTCCCTTCGTCGAGGTTTCGGTCGAGGAAGTGGTCAAGACGCTGGTCGAAGCCATGGCGCTGGTCTTCCTCGTCATGTTCCTGTTCCTGCAGAACTGGCGCGCGACGCTGATCCCGACGCTGGTCGTGCCGATCGCGCTGGCGGGGGCGTGCCTCGGCCTGTGGCTGTTCGGCTTCTCGATCAACGTGCTGTCGCTGTTCGGCATGGTCCTCGCAATCGGGATCCTCGTCGACGACGCCATTGTCGTGATCGAGAATGTCGAGCGGATCATGCGCGAGGAAGGGCTCGGTCCGCTCGAGGCGACCCGCAAGGCAATGGACCAGATCACCGGCGCGATCGTGGGAATCACGCTGGTGCTGATCGCGGTGTTCGTGCCGATGGCCTTCTTCCCCGGATCGACCGGCGGGATCTATCGCCAGTTCTCGGTCACGCTGGCCATTTCGATCTTCTTCTCCGCCGTGCTGGCCCTGTCGCTGACCCCGGCGCTGTGCGCCACCTTCCTGCGGAAGGAAGACGTCCAGGATCACGACGGTGCAGCCGCGCCCGACGATGCCGATCGACCGCTGCGCGATGGCTGGCGCGGACAGCTGGATCGGGCCCGCGCGGTATCGGGGCGGTTCTTCCACCGCTTCAATCAGTGGTTTGCGCGGATGACCGAGAAGTACGGTCGCACCAACGAGGCGATCCTTGCCCGGCCGATCCGCGGGTTGGCGGTGTTCCTCCTGCTGGCCGCGATCACCGGCCTGCTGTTCGCGCGCCTGCCGGGCGGGTTCCTGCCCACCGAGGACCAGGGTTATGTCATCACCGTGGTCCAGTCGCCCGCCGGGTCGACCCGCGAACGGCTGGAAGAGGCAATCGAACCCGTCGAAGGCTTCTGGCAGTCGCGCGAAGAGGTCGCGCGGACAGTGGTCGTGCGCGGCTTCAGCTTCTTCGGCCAGGGTCAGAACAACGCGATGATGTTCACCCCGCTCGAGGACTGGAGCGAACGCAGCGCCCCGGAAAGTTCGGCCGGTGCCCTGGTCGGACAGGCCATGGGCACTTTCATGGGGCTGGACAATGCGCTGGCCTTTGCCATCCAGCCGCCTGCCATCCAGTCGCTCGGCCAGGCCAGTGGTTTCACGATGAAACTGCAGGACCGCGGCGGCGTGGGCCGCGACGCGCTGGTCGATGCACGCAACCAATTGCTCGGCATGGCGTCGCAAAGCCCGCTGCTGGCCAATTTGCGGCCCGAGGACCAGCCGCCGGCCCCGCAATTGCATGTCGAGGTCGATCGCGTCCAGGCGCGTGCGATGGGCTTGTCGATGGACGATGTGAACAACGCACTGTCGATCAATTTCGGCTCTGCCTATGCCAACGACTTCAACCGCCAGGGCCGCGTGCTGCAGGTCCTCGTCCAGGCCGACGCGCCCCACCGGATGGAGCCGGAGGACGTGCTGTCGCTGCGGATCCCCAATGCGCAGGGCGGCCTGGTTCCGTTCAGTTCCTTCGCCACTGCCGAATGGACCGCGGGTCCGCCCAGCCTGTCGCGCTACAATGGCTATCCGGCGATGACCTTGTCGGGCACTGCGGCTCCGGGCGAATCCTCCGGCGCCGCGCTCGAAGAAATGGAACGGTTCGCCAGCCAGCTGCCGGACGGCATCGGCTTCGAATGGACCGGCATCAGCTACGAAGAAAAACAGGCCGGCGGCCAGATTGGGCTGCTGCTCGGGCTGTCGGTGGTGATCGTCTTCCTCGTGCTTGCTGCCTTGTACGAAAGCTGGTCGGTGCCGCTGTCGGTGCTGCTGATCGTGCCGATGGGCGTGCTGGGAGCCGTGCTCTTCACTATGCTGCGCGGCCTGTCCGCCGACATCTACTTCAACGTCGGGCTGATCACGATCATCGGCCTGGCAGCGAAGAACGCCATCCTCATCGTCGAATTCGCGATCGAGCAGGAGGCCGAAGGCAAGAGCCCGCTCGAGGCGGTAAAGGCCGCCGCGCGCCTGCGGTTGCGGCCGATCATCATGACCTCGCTCGCCTTCATTCTGGGCATGGTTCCGCTGGTTCTGTCCTCGGGCGCCGGCGCCGCCAGCCGCATCGCGGTCGGCACGGGCGTGATGGGCGGCATGATCGCGGCCACGGCAATCGGCATCTTCGCCATCCCGCTGCTTTACCTGCTGGTCCGCACCCGACTGGCGAAGGGCAAGCCCACCCCGCCCGGCGAAGCCGAAGGAGAACCCGCATGATGCGTCCGCTATCCGCCAGCATGCTGGCGCTGGCCCTTGCCGGCTGCGTGAACATGGCACCCGCGCACGAGCGTCCGTCGCTGGCGAGCGCTCCTGCCTATGACGGCGAGTACCGTCCCGATGGGACTGTGGTCGCCACCACGCTGTCTTACGGCGAATGGTTCGACGACGCCCGGCTGGTCGCGCTGATCGATACTGCGGTTGCCAACAATCGCGACCTGGTGGCGGCGACCGCGCGCATCGAACAGGCGCGCGCCCAATACCGGGTCCAGGATAGCCGCAGGCTGCCCGCCCCCGTGGCCAGTGCCGCTGCCGGACGCAGCCGCACCCCGACCGGGGCGGCAATAGCCGGCGCGGCGCCGGCCGTGACGGCGGACCGTTTCGAAGTCGGCGTGGGCGTGACCTCGTTCGAACTCGATTTCTGGGGCCGGGTGGCCAATCTTTCCGAAGCTGCGCGCGCCCGTTATCTTGCGACCGAAGCGAACCAGCGGGCGTTTTATCTTTCGCTCGTCGCCGATGTCGCCTCGACCTATTTCGAAATCCTCGAAACCGATGCGCAGATAGACCTAGCACAGGCGACGCTGGAGAGCCGCCAGGAAGGGCTGCGGATCGCGCGGTTGCGGCTCGATGCCGGGGTCACCTCGGCCCTGCCCTACCGTCAGGCCGAAACGCTGCTGACGACAGCGGAACAGCAGCTGGCAGCGCAGCGTCTCGACCGGGCACGGCTGAACAACCAGCTTGCCGTGCTGGTGGGCGGCGCCGTTCCCGCAAACCTGCCGCAGCCGCTTGCGATGCAGGCGCAGGACGATGCCATGATGCTCGACGCCGGGCTGCCGTCGGACCTGCTGCTGGTTCGCCCCGACATTACCGCCGCCGAAGAACAGCTGCGTGCCGCGCGCGCCGACATCGGTGCCGCGCGGGCGGCCTTTTTCCCGACGATCTCTCTCACCGGCAACGCGGGTTTCGCCTCCAGCGACCTGGCTAACCTGTTCGGTTCGGACGGGTTCACATGGTCTTTCGGCCCATCGCTTTCGCTACCCATCTTCGATTGGGGAGCGCGCGAGGCAGATCTCGATCTGGCCCGGGCGCGGGAGACCGAACAGGTCGCACTGTACGAAAAAGCGGTCCAGACGGCATTCCGCGAAGTGTCCGACGGCCTCGCCGGGCGGCGCTGGCTGGCCCAGCAGGTCGCCGCGCAGGAGCAGGGTGTCGCCGCGCAGGAACGCATCGCGCGGCTCGCCCGGCTGCGCTACCGCGAGGGCGTGGCCGATTATCTCGAAGTGCTCGATGCCGAGCGCAATCTGTTCTCCGCCCAGCAGCAATTGCTCACCACGCAGCGGGCCTATCTGCAGAACGGCGCAACGCTGTTCGTCGCGCTGGGCGGCGGCCTCCCGCGCTGAGCGGGGCCGCGCACAAGGCAGATATCTTTCGGGCAGTCTGTTCTCCGCAAAGCCTGAACGCGAAGACCCCCATCCTGACGGACGGGGGTCTTCAAGCGTGCCGAGCAATCGGGATGGCTCGACCTTCTGGCGGGTCCGGGAACGGGGGAACCGCGCATCGCGATCCCCCGCTATGCGGCCTGAAAATCAGACGGCCGGCCGGCGTACCTTGGTGTAATTCACCCGGGACGCGGCGAGGTCGTCGTGATAGATCACGTCCCGGCCCCTGATTTCGAGATTGTCGGCGGCAACGATCCGGCCATCGTCGAGCCGTACGGCTGCGACGTGTTCCTTTTCCTTGTCCACCAGCATATCCTCGATAGTTCCGTAATGCGTCCCCGTGACCGAGGCCACGGTGCAACCACGGATGTCCTGCTCGTCATGGACGAGTTGCCAGGAATCGAGGGCTTCGAGTTCGCCGAAGCGATCATCGTTCTTCATAATAGGTCCTTTCTAGTCTTACGGACGTTCGAGGATCTCGACATTGTCCTCGTCGACAATCAGGAACACGTCCTGATCGGCGAGAACCGCGAGAGTGTCGTCATCGAGCGGAACACCTTCGACATCGGAGACTTCGCCGCCTTCGCGGATCATGCCGTCCGAAATGCGCAGTTCCTGTCCGGGATTGATGTCGATCTCGACTTCGCGGGGTTCGTCGATGATCAACGCGAACATCCGCGCGCCGTCGTTCTCAACCCAGAAGCCCCGGTCGGTCAGCGGTCCGGCAACGCTCACCTCGCCTGCGAATTCCTGTCCGATATACGACTGGGGATTGGCCAGGATGGCAGCCAGCGTCATCGGCATCGAATCGGCACCTGCGTCGGCTTCGATGGCGGTCTCGGCGAGCACGGGATCGGCATCGTCTTCGTCGGCGGTGATCCACCAGATCAGCAACGCTGCGAGTATTGCTGCGAGTAGCAGCCAGAGCCACGTCATCGATGATTTCTTCTCGACTGGAATTTCAGCCATAAGTTTCCTCCTGTTGCCTGCGCGGGATGAGCGCAGTCTATCAGCGAGCAGCCAAGCCGTTCGTTCCGAAAGAGAATTTCTTCACCGGATACGGCGGCTCCATGCCGGTGTTTTGAAGGACGCGAACGATTTAGAATACGGCAGCCGCAGCGCGAGTAATGCGGGCGGCGTTTACTGCGATCCGATAGCCGAATGAAAAGCGACGAAGGAACTGGCCAGTGCCGCCTCGCTGTCGATCAGCGCCTGCCTGCTGGCGATCAGCTGGCGCTGCGCATCGAGCACATCGAACAGGGAGGCCAGGCCTTCGCGGTACAGCGCGTTCGACTGTGCGAGCGCGGTCTCGCTCTGGTCGATCGCTTCGGTGAGCGCGGCGTTGCGCTGGCGATAGGCCTCGATCGATACCAGCGCATTCTCGACCTGGCCCAGAGCGTTGAGGAACGTGGCGCGATATTCGGCCACGCGCGCCTCGGCCACGGCCTCGGCCGCAGCGACTTCGGCGCGGCGGCGTCCGCCGTCGAAGATCGGAATGTCGATCGCGGCGGCTATCCCGACCAGGAAATCGCCGAACAGCCCGCTCAGCAGCCCGTCGCCGATGCCGATTTCACCGGGTATCGTCAGCGACGGGCGCAGATCCGCCTGTTCGATTCCGATCTCGGCGGCCGCCCGCGCGAGCCGCGCTTCGGCAGCGAGGATATCGGTCCGCCGGCGAAGCAGGTCGGCGGGCACGCCCGCTGGCGGCCCCGCGCCATATCCGGGTATCCGGAATCCATCGGCGAGCGGCTCGATCGCGAAGGCCCCGGGGGGCTCTGCCAGCAGGATCGCGAGCGCGCTGAGCGCGTTGGCGCGGGCAATCTCGACCAATCCCCGGCGAGCCCGGGTCTGGGCGAGGTCCGCTGCCGCGCGGCGCACGTCCAGATTGGCAGCCAGTCCGGCCTCGAACCGCAGGGTGACGATGCGCAGCGTCTGGTCCTGCAGGTCGGTCGATTGTTCGAGCAGGTCGAGTTGCGTCTGCGTCCGGCGGTATTCGATATACTGGCTGGCGATCGCAGCAGCGACCAGCCGGCGCTGCTCGGCCAGCAGATAGTTCGTCTCGGCGTAATCGGCCACGGCGGCGCGCACCTCGGCTGCCAGCCGCCCATTCAGATCGGGTTCGAACAGGGCGAACAGGCCGGCCGCCGCCGTATCCTCTCCCTCGCCCACCAGCGTGGTTCCGATTTCGGCCGATCCGTCGAGCCCCGGCAGCCGGTCCGCCCGTTCCGCGCGCAACAGGGCGGCCGCGGCGGCGAGCCGTCCGGACGCGGCATCGATATCGAGATTGGCTTCCAGACCGCGCCGGATCAGCCGGTCGAGCACCGGGTCACCGAAGCCGAGCCACCATTCTTCCTGCAACCCGGCAGCGGGCAGATCGGTCGCATAGACAGCCGGGGCAGCGATGGGCGGCGCGATTGCGACCGGTTCGCTACCGGCGCAGCCGGACATCGCCAGCGCGACGGGCAGAATTGCACCGGGGTGCTTCATACCTGCGCCACGGAAAGATCCTCGTCGACCTCGTCGATTTCCTTGTGCAGGCGGGCGAGGTCGACATTGCGCGGGTTCCCGTAGCGCGCGATGGCGAGATAGATGACCGGGGTCAGGAACAGGGTGAAGATGCCCGCGATACCCAGCCCGCCGAAAATCACCCAGCCGATCGACTGGCGCGCTTCGGAACCCGCGCCGCTGGCGAGGATCAACGGCAGGGCGCCCAACACGGTCGAGATCAGCGTCATCACGATGGGCCGCAGGCGGATCGCGGCGGCTTCCTCCACCGCTTCGCGGACGCTGCGCCCCTGGTGCCGCAACTGGTCGGCGAATTCGACGATCAGGATGCCGTTCTTCGCCATCAGCCCGATCAGCATCACCAGCCCGATCTGCGAATAGATGTTCAGCGAGACCCCCGACAGGAACAGCGCGAATACTGCCGCGGCAAGCGCGAAGGGAATGGTCAGCAGTACCACCAATGCGCTGGTCACGCTTTCGAATTGCGCTACCAGCACCAGGAACACGATCACCAGCGCGAAGATATAGGTCAGCAGCAGATCGCTCGACGCTTCCTCGAGGCTCGCCGCATCGCCCTGCAGCAGCATGTCGATCCCCGGTCCCAGAGCCTCCTCGCCCAACCGCTCGATCTCGTCGACCGCATCGCGCAGCGGCGTACCGGCTGCAATATCCGCGGAGACCTCGATTGCACGCCGTTGTTCGGTGCGGTCGAGTTCGGCGGCGATGCCCTGCTCTTCGATCACGGTGACGCTGGACAGCGGGATCAACGCCCCGCCCGACCCGCGGACGTAGAGATTGCGCAGGTCCGACGGATTGGTGACACTCACGGCCTGGGCGGTGAGGAAGATCGGGACCGCCTGGTCGCCGACGTTGAGATCCACCAGATCGTCGCCGCCGACCATCGCGCGCAGCGTCTGCGCCAGGTCGTCCAGCTCGACGCCGAGATCCGAAGCGCGCTGGCGATCGATCTGTACCGAGAGCTGCGGCTGTGTCGGCTGGTAGGAAATGTCGGGATTGGAGAGGATTTCGGAGCGGGTGTCGATCGCCGTGGCAAGCGCCTGCGCGGACGCGTAGATCGTCGGGTATTCGGCGCCGGTCAGCGCCACCTCGATACCGTCGCCCCCACCGCCGAAACTCAGCGTGCCGCGGCCCCGGGCATTGGTGCGCGATCCGGGAATTTCCTGCAGCGGCGGGTTGAGTTCCTCGACAATCTCGGTCTGGCTGCGGTCGCGCTCGCTCCAATCGGCGAGTTGTGCAGTCACCCGGACGCGATTGGGATCGTAGCGGCCGACGATCGAGAAGGTGCTCTCGATCTCGCCGCTGGCAAGATACGGCGCGATGACCTGCTCCACCTCGTCGAGCTCGCCATCCATGAAATCGATGCCGACCCCGTCGGGGCCCGTTGCATCGATCGTGATGACGCCGCGATCCTCGTCGGGGACCAGTTCGTTATCGAGCTGGGTGTAAAGCAGCGCTGCCAGCACCGCGAGCGCGACCGACACCGCACCCACCAGCTTGGGCCGGTCGAGACACCGCCGCAGCGCGCTTTCATAGCGGTGGTTCGCCGCATGACCCCAGCCCGCCAGCCGGCCCGGCGCGCTGTCGTCGGTCGCCAGGTCGAATTTCGCCGCCAGTGCCGGGACCAGCGACAGCGCGACGAAACTGGAAATGATCACCGACACGGCCAGCACGAAGCCGAATTCGCGAAACAGCCGCCCCGCTTCGGACGGCAGGAAGCTGATCGGGACGAACACCGAAACCAGCACCGCCGTGGTCGCCACGACGGCGAAGAAGACCTGCCGCGTACCCAGCACCGCCGCCGCGCGCCGGCCCAGCCCCTTGTTCTGCAACCGCTGCGCGTTTTCCAGTACCACGATGGCATCGTCGACGATCAGCCCGGTCGCCAGCACTAGCGCCAGCAGCGTGAGCAAGTTGATCGAAAAGCCCATCAGCCAGATGCCCGCGATCACCCCGACCAGCGCGACCGGGATGGTGGCGCTGGGCACGACGGTGGGTCGCCAGGCGCGGAAGAACACCAGCATGGTGCCAATGACCACAGCGATGGTAAAGGCCAGCGTGATCAGCACTTCGCGGACCGAAATGCGGATGAATTGGGCATCGTCCGACACCACGTCGATCCGGACATCGTCGAACCGCGCGTTCAGGCGTTCGACATCCGCGCGAATGGCGCTGGATATCTCGATCGTGTTCGAGCTGGCCTGCCGCACCACGCCCAGCCCGACGATCGGCTGTCCGTCGAGGCGGACGAAGTTGGTCGCATTGGCTGGGGCGAAATCCGCCTGCGCGACATCGCCGACGCGAGTGGTACCGGAAATGACGACATTCTCGATCTGCGCGGGATCGACTGCGCTGGCTTCGGCGCGCACCACCAGTTCCTGCGCGTCCGACCGGAACGAGCCGACCGGCACGTCGAAGGGGGCCCCCCGCAGTGCCGCGGCGACATCGGTCATTGTCAGCCCGAAGCGGTTGAGCCGTGCCGGGTCGACCGACACGCGCATCTGCCGGGCGCGGGTGCCGAACTGTTCGATGCTGGCGACCCCTTCGGCGGCGAGCAGTTCGGGCACGATGTCGTTTTCCACCAGCCGCGTCAGCGAGGCCTGGTCGTAGCTGTCCGACAGCACGGCCAGCGTCATGATCGGCTGCGCGTCCTGGTCCGCCTTGACCACCGTCACCTGCTCGACGCGCTCGGGCAGGTCGCGGGTCGTCCGGCTGACCGCCTCGCGCACGTCGGAGGCAGCGGTATCGAGATCGGTGCCGGGATTGAATTCGACACGGATGCGGCTGTTGTTCTCCTCGCTCGACGCGCGGATCTGGCGCACGCCCGAAACCCGCGCGACGGCATCTTCGAGAAGGCTCGTGACCTCGGAATCCATGGTCTCGGGTGCAGCGCCGGGCAGGCTGGCGGTGACCGACACGACCGGCCGGTCGACATTGGGGAGCTCGCGAACCTCGACGCCCATCAGCGCAGCGATACCGGCAATCACGATCAGCAGGTTGAGCACGCCGATCAGCAACGGCCGCTTCACCGCCAGCATGGGGAGGTCGGCCCTATCCTTCATCGGCGGCTACAGCAGCGCCCGATCGGGGCTGGCGGACCTCGACATCCTGCCGGTCCGCATTCCCGCTGCCCACCACGCGGATGGCCTGCCCGTCGCGCACCTTCTGCACCCCTTCAACAATCACCCGGTCGGTCCGCTCGAATTCGCCATCCACGAAGACCTCGCCTTCGCGCCGCGAGGTGATCGTCACCGGGACCCGCCTGGCTGCGCCTTCGCGAATGACGAACAGGTGCGATCCATCCCCGCCCCATACGATGGCCTCCTCGGGGACCACCGGACGTGCTTCGCCATTGCGGGTGAAGACCACGCGGAAGCTCATCCCGGGGCGCAGGCGGTCGCCCTCGTTGGGGATGGCGGTGCGCACGATGAAATCGCGGCTGTCCTGCGATATCCGGTTGTCGGTCGCCACCACGCGGGCGTCGATGGTCCGCGTCGTATCGGAAAAAGGCACGACCTGGACGACCTGACCGGGACGCAGCGCATCGAAGACCGATTCAGGCGCGGGGAAATCGACATAGAGCGTGCCGCGCTGGTCGATCTGCGTGATCGGCGTGGAATCGTTGACGCGGTCACCGGGATCGACTTCGGTCAGGCCGACGTGGCCCGAGAACGGCGCGCGCACTGTCCGGTCGGCCAGCGCCGTCTGCGCCTGTTCCAGCGCCACGCGCGCCGAAGCGAGCGCGGTCACGCCGGCTTCGATCTGGCTTTCGGAAAGCGCACCGGTATCCTCGATGCGGCGATACCGGCCCAGCAACTGGTCGGCTTCCTGTACCTGCACCTGTGCCGCTTCGACCGCGAGGCGTTCCTGCCGCGCGTCGAGCCGGACCAGCGCTTCGCCCTTGCGCACGAAATCGCCCGCCGCGAACAGCACAGCGGTCACTCGGCCCGCCGTTTCGGCAAAAATCTCCGCCGATGTTGCCGCACGGGCCGAGCCGATGGCTTCGATCTCGATCTGTTCGGGAAGCACGCTGATGTCCTGCGCAACGACCGGCACCGCCTCGCGCGCAGGATCACGTTCTGCTTCACCGCAGGCGGTGACAAGCAGCAGTGCGGCGCAAGCCATTGTACGGAAAGACGCGGCGGACACGCTGCGCAGGTAACGAATAAGGCCTCGGGGGGGAAGCGCTTCTGTGTCAGCCCTGTTCGATGGCTTCCAGTTCGGTCCCGGCGGCCAGCCATGCCGCTTCGGCTTCGGCGAGAGCATCGGCCGCTTCCGCGCGCTGGGCGAGGAGGCTTTCGATGCTCGCCCCGCCGCTCGGTCTCGCCCTGGCCGTCCCCTGTTCGAGGATGGCACTGTCGAGCCGCTCGACATCGGCGGTCAGCCGCGCCATCGCCTGTTCGGCCTTCGCCAGTTCCGCCTTGGCCATGCGCGTCCGGGCAATGATATTGGTGCCATTGCTGCCGCGCGCCTTGCTGGCCGCATCGCCGCGGCCGTTCTTCGCCGGTTTGCGGCCCAGCACCAGATCGATGTAATCTTCCATGCTGCCGGAATATTCGCGCGCGGTGCCGTCATCCACCAGCACCAGACGGTCCGCCGTCAGTTCGACCATGTGGCGATCATGGCTGATGAGGATGACCGCGCCCGAGTAATCGTTCAGCGCCTGGATCAAGGCTTCGCGCGCATCGACATCGAGGTGATTGGTCGGCTCGTCCAGGATCAGCAGATGCGGCGCATCGCGGGTGATCAGGGCCAGTGCCAGACGCGCCCGTTCGCCGCCCGACAGCTTGTCGACCCGCGTCTGCGCCCGCGCGCCCGAAAATCCGAACCGCCCCAGCTGCGCGCGAACGGCGCCCTGCGCCGCGCCCTCCATTGCGCGGTTCATCAGGTCGAGCGGCGTGTCCTCACCGGCCAGTTCCTCGACCTGGTACTGGGTGAAATAGCCTACCTTCAGCCGCCCCGGGGCGTTCACTTCGCCTTCCACCGGGTCGAGCTGCGAAGCCAGCAGCCGGGCCAGCGTGGTCTTGCCGTTGCCGTTGCGGCCTAGCAACGCGATGCGATCGTCGGCATCGATCCGGAAATTCAGTCGCTTCAGGATCGGCGGGGCATCGCCATAGCCCACGGCCGCCTGTTCAAGCGTGATCATGGGGGATTTGAGTTCCGCCGGATCGGGAAATCCGAAAGTGAGCGTGGGGTCTTCCATCATCGCGGCGACGGGCTGCATCTTGGCCAGCATCTTGGCACGCGACTGCGCCTGTTTGGCAGTCGATGCCCGCGCGCTGTTGCGGGCGACGTAATCCTGCAATCGCGCGCGCTGTGCATCCTGCGAAGCCTTGGCCGCCGCCAGCTGGGCCGCCCGCTCGGCGCGCTGCTTTTCGAACGCGTCGTATCCGCCATTGTATAGCGTCAGCGCCCCGCCCTGCAGATGCAGGATATGGTCGACCACCTTGTTCAGCAGGTCGCGTTCGTGGCTGATCACCAGCAGCGTGGCAGGATAGGATTTGAGGAAGTTCTCGAGCCACAAGGTCGCTTCGAGATCGAGGTGGTTCGACGGTTCGTCGAGCAGCAGGATATCGGGTTCGGAAAACAGCAGCGCGCCCAGCGCGATGCGCATCTTCCAGCCGCCGGAAAAGCTTCCCACCGGACGTTGCTGCATCTCCTCGTCGAAGCCCAGCCCGTTGAGGATCTTCGCTGCGCGCGCCGGCGCGCTGTAGGCATCGATGGCGAGCAGGCGATCATGGACATCGCCCATCCGGTACATATCGGTGCAGGTTTCCAGTTCGGCTAGCAGCTCGGCGCGTTCGGTGGCCGAAGCCAGTACCACTTCCTCGGGCGTCATCGTCCCGCTGGGGGCTTCCTGCGCGATATAGCCGATCCGCGCGCGCGACGGTTTGGCGATCTCGCCCTCGTCGGGTTCGATTTCGCCGATCAGCGCTTTCATCAGCGTCGACTTGCCGGCGCCGTTGCGCCCGATCAGCCCGACGCGCGCGCCCACCGGCACGGCAGCGCTGGCGCGATCGAGAATGGTCCGGCCGCCAAGCCGCACTGTGACACCGTCGATGGTAAGCATGCGCGGCCCCTAACAGCCTATTGCCGTTCCCCAAAGCAATTCTGCCGCCGTGCAGCGGGGTGCAAGCGCCTTGCACGATCCGCCCGGTCCGCTAGCGCGGTGGAATGAAGATGGAAGACCTGCTGCAGCGCTATTTTGGCACCCAGGACCTGGCCGAGGTCGATCCGGCCGCGCTCCCCGCCGGGGTCGAGCGAATGCGCGTCGATTTCGGGCTCGAACGCGATCGCGGCCACCGCTTCGCGCTGTGGACCCTGCTCTACATGCTCGATGCCGCACCCGATCTGGACGTCGCCTTCGAAGATCCCGCAGACCGCGATGCCGCGCGCACCATGATGGATATGCTCGCCGCGCAGGCTCCCGAGTAGCGCAGAGGCCGTAGCGGTTTGGACGTCGCCGCAGCACTACCACACGCTTGAGCCAGTGCAGCCAAGCGCTGAAAAACCAGTCAGGACACCTGCTGCAACACCGGTGCCTGGTCGCTCTCGATATCGCGATCGGCGCAGACCACCCGGTTGCGGCCTTCGCGCTTGGCGGCATAGAGTGCTTCGTCGGCTTTCCGGTACAGCGCCTGGAACGGCCGGTCGGCCGCGCCCTGCGCCACGCCGATGCTGACGCTGATCCGATGCCCCGGCGCGGTTGCGCCGAAATCGCATTCGGCCAGTTCGGACCGCACCGTTTCCGCAAGCTCGACCAGCCCGCCATCGGCAACCCCGCTCACCCCCAGAACGAATTCCTCGCCGCCCAGCCTGCCCACGCGGCAGCCGAAACGCTCCTCGAACGATGCCAGCCGGCGCCCGAGCGTCACGAGCACCTCGTCGCCCGCCTGATGCCCGAACTCGTCGTTGACGGCCTTGAACTTGTCCACGTCGATAAGCAGCAGGCCGACTGGCCTGCTCGCCCCGCCGCCGAATGCCTCGGCGTATTTGCCGAGGAAGCCCCTGCGGTTCAGCAGGCCGGTAAGCGGATCGCGTTCGGCAAGTTCGGCCAGGGCCTTGCCGATCTCCACCGCCCGGTCGCGCTGCATCCGCAGCGCGCGCAGCCGCACGGTCGCGAAACCGGTCAGGCACACGACCTGCAGCGCCGAAGCATACAGCATCAGGACCTTGTCGCCCCCGCCCCACAGGATCGCGTCGAGATCGACGATCTGGGTCATCGCCAGCGTCACCATGGGGATCGCCCAGCTGATCGCCAGGTCGCGGGCGGCGCCGTGGCCCTTCCTCCACCCCGCGGCAATACAGGCGGTGGCCAGAGCAAGCGATGACAATGTGCCGATCATCAGCACCGGCGCGAATTGGCCGATATCGACGCCGGGCAGACCGCTGGCGACGCCTGCCGCGAGGACAAGCACCCCGAGCGCACCCAGCAGACGCAGCGGCCAGCGGGGCAGCGCGTCGCGCAAGGCGGATGCGGTGGCGAAGGTCGCGAACATGATCGCCAGGCAGGCAAGCACCGTCGCCAGCCGCGCCGACGCCGTGCCCGCGGCTGCAGGAAAGACCGCCAGTCCGGCCTGGGACCAGACCAGGCCCCAGACCATCACGGTCGCAGCCCAGCCGCCATGCCACAGGAAGAAGCTGCGCCGCATGCTGGCTGCGAGGCCCATGTTGAACAGGGCGGCTATGCCCAGCAGCGCCAACGCTGCGCCGATGGCAAATGCCGTCAGCTCGAACTGACGCTGGGCAGCCTGCGCGGACACTATGCGCAGCGACAGCAGGTTGTAATCCTCCAGCCCCGCGATCCGCAGCCAGACCGCCGTTGCGGGCTGGTCGCCGCGCGCGCGAAAAGCGACCTGCCCGCCAATATGCCAGCTGTCGGCGAAATCCCCCCGGCCGATCGTATGCCGCGGGCCGAGCGTATCGGCATATTCGAACATTACGCTCATTCGCTCGAACCGCGTGGTGTGCATCGCCAGCGACGCATCGCGGGACTGGCTGGCGGGAACCGGCAGCCGCAGCCACAGGACGCTGCCGCGATAGCCGGTCGGTGCACCGGCGCACTGCAGATCGGACCGATCGGGCGCGGCGACCGAAGAAGTGACGGCGAAGCAGGTGCCGGCCGGCGGTTGGGCAGCCAGATGGGGTCCCGAGATCAGGGCACAGGCCACCGCCATGACCCATAGCATGCGCCGCAGACTGCCCAGCCCTGCCTTCATTCCGCCCCCCGAACCAAAGCCATCGCGGCGATCCAGACGCCGAACGACACGCAGCGACCCCGCACCGTTTCTAGTTAACAGATACGGAGCGAATGCAATCACCGAGGCGGAATTTCCCCGATTGTCCCGCCGAACTGCGCCTGATCGGCACCACTGGGCGCCATTCCGCTCGAAAAAGTGGGTGGCGGAGCAGGAGGGATTCGAACCCTCGATACGGGGTTACCGTATACACACTTTCCAGGCGTGCGCCTTCGACCACTCGGCCACTGCTCCGCATTCTCCTTGGCTACCCTACCGCTTCGCTGCTTGAGGGCGATGGGCAAAACCCGATCGGCGCTCAAGCGCACAGCGCGGTAGCGCCGCAAAAGAGCCGCGCGTCTAGCGGCGCCCGATGCGAATCGCAAGCCAATGCGCGGGCAGTATGGCGCCGAGGCCCGATTTCGTGCTATGATCCATTTGCGCGACGGTGCTGCGCGGATCAGGCATCCCCTGCGAACACCGCCACGAGGCCCCCTCCCGTCCGTACAATGCGCGAGAGGGGGCTTTCGTTTTGCCGGAGCGGGTGGCACTCCCCTGCAGATGACCAAATCGCTTTTTCCGTTCGCCGCGCTGCTCGCGCTTGCTGCTCCCGCGCAGGCGCAGGACGAGGCCGCGCCGCCTTCGCCGGGCGAAATCGTCGCGCAGGCACCTGCGGCGGAATGGACCACCATTGCCCCGGAGGACTTGCTGGTAATGACGCTGGCCTCCGCGCCAGATGGCACCGCGCGCGAGGTGGTGATCCAGCTTATGCCCGCGCCTTTCAGCCAAGGCTGGGTCGGGAACATCCGCACGCTCGCCCGCACCGAATGGTACGACGGCACAGCGGTCAACCGCGTGCAGGACAATTATGTCGTCCAGTGGGGCGATCCGAACTACGACAATCCCGAGGCCGGGGGCGAGGCGAAAGCTGTGCCGGCCAACCTCGCCGCCGTGCCCGAAAACGAGTATTCGGCGAGGCTGGACGAACCCGCGATCGCTAAGATCCGCACCTATTTCGAAACCACTGCTTCCCGCGTGGCACCCAGCGACCCCACCACCCTCTACCGGGCCGATCCCTATGCGAGGGCACATGCCTTTTTCGACGGCTGGCCGATCGCGATGACGGATGACGAACCGGTCGCCTGGCCGGTCCATTGCTATGGCATGGTCGGCGTCGGGCGTGGCTATTCGCCAGATACGGGCAGCGGCGCAGAGCTTTATACCGTTATCGGCCATGCACCGCGCCACCTCGACCGCAACATCGCGCTGGTCGGGCGCGTGGTGGAAGGGATGGAGCACTTGTCTTCGCTGCCGCGCGGTTCGGGCGCGCTGGGCTTCTACACTGCCGGGGAAGCGGACAAGCGCACGCCCATCGTCTCGGTGCGCGTCGCCAGCGACCTGCCCGATAGTGAGCGGCCTGCGTTCGAATATCTGTCCACCGAAGGCGAAACCTTCGCGCGCTATGCCGATGCGCGCGCGAACCGCCGCGACCCGTTCTTCATCTATCCCGCAGGCGGCGCGGATATCTGCAATATCCCGGTGCCCGTGCGCCGGGTGGCCGATTGAGCGAGAGCGTATCCGTCACCGCGCCGCTCTGGCGCTGGACCGCGAAGAACGGCGTCAGCTGGTTCTTCGTGACAATCGAAGGCGAAGCGGGCGAGAGCCTGTCGGCAACCGAAGCGATGTGGCGGCTCGAACTGGGCGGCAAACGCGGGTTCCGCTCGCTCAAGGTCGAGGCATGCATCGGTGAAACCGTCTGGCAGACATCCTGCTTTCCACGCGACGAGGGCGGCTGGATGCTGCCGGTCAAGGCACCGGTGCGCAAGGCCGAGAAACTCGCCGAGGGCGACCCGGTCGCGGTCACGCTGCGACCCGTCTAGAGCTTCTGCATCAACTCGATACGGTTGCCGAAAGGGTCTTCGGTAAAGCAGCGATGATACCCCGCAATCGGCTTGTCTTCCCTGACGATTGCTCCCGCTTGCGCAAGCCTGGCGCGAAACTCTGCCAGATCGCCGACCAGCAACGCCGGATGCGCCTTGCACGCCGGTCGGAAATCGGGGTCGACCCCCAGGTGCAGCTGCAGCGCGCCGCATTCGAACCAGCACCCGGCCGTGGAAAGGTTGGACGGCTTGGCCACTTCACGCATGCCGAGCAGATCGGTGTAGAAGGCGCGGGCCCGGTCTTCGCCGCCCTCCGGCATCGCCAGCTGGACATGGTCGATGCCCAGCGGCGCGCTCACACCCGTTCGGCCTGGGCGATCGAATCGCTGGCCCGCAGGGCGCTGAGGATGCGCGACAGATGGGGCACGTCCTGTACTTCCAGGTCGATCTCGTAAGTGGTGAACGGGTGATCGAGCTGGGTCTGGTCGAGGCTCGTCACATTCACGTGGTTCTGCGCGAAGATGCCTGCCATTTCCGCGAGCGTCCCGGGCCGGTCGTAGAGCGTGACGCGCATGCGGCCGACTGCCCCGCGCGAACGCTTGCCCCAAGACAGATCCAGCCAGTCGCTGTCGATCCCGTTGGCAAGGTGTGCGCAGTCGATCGTGTGCACTTCGACCCCTTCGTTGGGCCGCCGCACGCCGACGATCCGGTCGCCCGGAACCGGGTGGCAGCAATGGGCCAGCTGAAAGCCCATGCCGGGCGTCAGGCCGCGGATCGACAGCGCCTTGCCGCTCTTGGCCCAGTCGGGCTCGTTCTCAAGCTCTGCGGTGCAGCCGGGGACCAGTGCCTCCATCACCGCGCGGTCCTCGATCTTGGCCGATCCGATTGCGTAATAGAGGTCTTCCTCGTCCTCCATCTCGAGCCGCTTGATCGCTTCGCGCAGCGCCTTCTTGCCGATCTTCGCAGGCACGCGCAGCGCAATCTCGTCGAACAGCTTCTGCCCGATTTCCGCCACTTCGGCGCGTTCCTTGAGCCGCACCGCGCGGCGGATCGAAGCGCGCGCCTTGCCGGTCACGACAAAGCCCAGCCACGACAGCTGCGGATCGGCATTGTCGCTTTTAATGATCTCGACCACGTCGCCATTGTTGAGCTGTGTGCGCAGCGGCATGTGCCGCCCGTTGATCTTGGCCCCCACCGTCTGCGCCCCCAGATCGGTGTGCACGGCAAAGGCGAAATCGACCGGGGTCGCCCCCTTGGGCAGCTGGAACAGCGCCCCCTTGGGAGTAAAGGCAAAGATGCGATCCTGGTAGATCGCCATCCGCGTGTGCTCGAGCAGCTCTTCGGGATCGTGGCTGGCATCGACGATCTCGATCAGGTCGCGCAGCCAGCCGACCTGCCCGTCGGGCCGGCCATCCTGCTTGTAGGCCCAGTGCGCGGCGAAGCCGAATTCGTTCACCCGGTGCATCTCGCGCGTGCGGATCTGCACTTCGACGCGCATCGACTTGCCGTAGATCAGCGAAGTGTGGAGCGAGCGGTAACCGTTGTTCTTCGGAGTGGAGATGTAATCCTTGAACTTGCCCGGGAGAAACTGCCACGTCGTGTGCAGCACCCCCAGCGCGCGGTAGCAGTCGGCCACGTCCTCGCAGATGATGCGAAAGGCCATGATGTCGGTGACCTGTTCGAACGAGACATGGCGTTCGGCCATCTTGCGCCAGATCGAATAGGGGTGCTTTTCGCGGCCCGAAACCTCGGTGGTTATCCCGGCTTCGAGCAAGGCGTGTTTCATGTCGAGCGCGATCGCATCGACCTGCCCGCCATCCTCGCTGCGGATCTGGTCGAGCCGCTGGGTGATGGTGGCGAAGGCTTCGGGCTCGATCTGCTCGAAGGCGAGCATCTGCATCTCGCGCATATATTCATACAGCCCGATGCGCTCGGCCAGCGGGGCGTAGATATCCATCGTCTCGCGCGCGATCCGCTGACGCTTCTCGGGCTTCTTGATGAAATGCAGCGTCCGCATGTTGTGCAGCCGGTCGCCCAGCTTGACCAGCAGCACGCGGATGTCCTCGCTCATCGCCAGCAGGAACTTGCGCAGGTTTTCCGCCGCGCGCTCGTTCTCGGGCATCTGCTCGATCTTCGACAGCTTGGTCACCCCGTCGACCAGCCGCGCGACATCCTTGCCGAAATGCTGCTCGATATCGTCGATCGTCGCCAGCGTGTCTTCGACCGTGTCGTGCAGCAGCGCGGTGGCGATGGTTTCCTGGTCGAGCTTGAGATCGGTCATCAGGCCGGCGACTTCGACCGGGTGGCTGAAATAGGGATCGCCACTGGCGCGGGTCTGCGTGCCGTGCTTCTGCACGGTATAGACATAGGCGCGGTTGAGCATCGCCTCGTCGGCGTCGGGATCGTATTCCTTGACCCGTTCAACGAGTTCGTACTGGCGCAGCATGTGTTCGAGATAGGTGCGCTTCACCCGCCTGAACAGATGGAATCTTCACGCAGGGCCGCTGCGGGTGGCATGCGCCGTACAGCGATCCTACCTGTGGCATCGCATCATCCGGAGAGAGACAGGCCATGACCCAGACGCGCACCGAAACCGATTCCATCGGCCCCATCGAAGTCCCTGCCGACGCCTATTGGGGCGCGCAGACGCAGCGCAGCCTGACCAACTTCCCCTTCCCCGCGCACCAGCGCATGCCGATCCAGATCGTCCACGCGCAGGCGGCGGTCAAGCAGGCCGCGGCACGGATCAACCGCCAGCACGGACTGGAGGCACCGCTCGCCGAGGCGATCGAATGTGCCGCCACCGCGATCCGGGCAGGCGAATATGACGACCAGTTCCCGCTGACCATCTTCCAGACGGGCAGCGGCACGCAGACCAATATGAACGTCAACGAAGTGATCGCCGGAATCGCCAATGAAGCGCTGGCGGGCACGCGCGGCGGCAAGGAGCCGGTCCATCCCAACGACCATGTAAACCGCTCGCAAAGCTCGAACGACAGCTTCCCCACCGCGCTGCATGTCGCCGCCGCGCTGGCGTCGCGCGATGCGCTGCTGCCCGCACTCGACCGACTGGTGGCAGCGCTTGACGCGAAGGCGCGGGCCTTTGCCGATATCGTCAAGATCGGCCGCACGCATACGCAGGACGCCACCCCGCTGACGCTGGGCCAGGAATTTTCCGGCTATGTCGGGCAGCTGAAGAGCTGCCGGGCGCGGATCGAAAGCGCATTGGAGAACGACATCCGCAAGCTCGCGATCGGCGGCACCGCGGTCGGCACCGGGCTCAATGCGCCCGATGGCTGGCCCGCGGATATGGCCCGCGCGATCAGCGATATCACCGACTTTGCTTTCGAGCCTGCGCCCAACACCTTCGAACAGCTCGCTGCGAAGGACGGGCTGGTGTCCTTCTCGGGCGCGCTCAACACGCTTGCAGTGGCGCTCAACAAGATCGCCAACGATATCCGCTTCCTCGCATCGGGTCCGCGCTCGGGCCTTGGCGAACTGTCGCTACCCGCGAACGAACCGGGCAGCTCGATCATGCCGGGCAAGGTCAACCCGACCCAGTGCGAGATGCTGACGATGGTCGCGGGCCAGGTGATCGGCAATCACCAGGCAGTGACGGTGGGCGGAATGCAGGGCCATTTCGAGCTCAATGTGTTCATGCCGCTGATCGGGTCGAACGTGCTCCGCTCGGTCGAATTGCTCGCAATCGGGATGGAAGGTTTTGCCACCCGCTGCGTCGAGGGGATCGAGGCGAACACTGAACAGATCGCCGCGCTGGTCGAACGGTCCTTGATGCTGGTGACGGCATTGGCGCCCGAGATCGGCTACGACAATGCCGCCAAGATTGCCAAGCATGCACACCAGACCGGCCAGACGCTCAAGCAGGCGGGCCTCGAGCTGGGGCTGGTGGACGAGCCGACCTTCGACCGCCTCGTCCGCCCCGCCGATATGGTGTGACCTAGCCCTCGGTCCCGAGAATGCGGTCGACCCCGCCGCGCGTTACCGCGTGGTAGCTATCGCGGGTCTCGGCATAGATGCGCTGCGCGATCGGCCGGCCCCATTCGTCCTGGTCCCACAGCACCTGGAACAGCGGGCGCACGAATTTCGCGCGGCCGACCTCGGCGAGGAATTCCTCCGCCTGCGGCACCGCGGGTTCGTAGCGATTGGCGAGCGCCAGTTCGAGCCACAGGAACAGCTCCTCGTTATTGCCCGTGCCCGACAGGCCCAGCGCCTCGTTCAGCGCGGCGAGTTGCTCGGCAGTGCGCTGCTTGGGAATATTGTCGAGGAAGCGCTGGCGCTCGGCGCTGCTCCACTGCGCATAGCCCGCCGGGATCGTGCCCTCGGCGGCATAGGCCGACACCGCGGCATCGACCGCGGCGAATGCCGCCGGGTCGGGCTTGGCCACATTCGCGGGCAAGCCCGGCTCGAAGATCCATTCGCGCAGCATCAGCGCATCGGCCTCGGCCTCGCCCTGCACCAGGTTTTCCATCATGTCCGCGAGGAACAGCTCGCTGGTGGCGGGCTGGAAGGCATGGTTGTCGAACCACTGGCGCAGCCAGGAGTCGAAACGCTCGCGGCCGACCACGCTTTCGACCGTGCGCAGGAAAAACGCGCCCTTGTCATAGGCAATCGCGCTGCCGAGCTGGTAACCGCCATCGGTGCTCAGCGCGGTGCCCGGGGCATCCTCGCCGACCTCGGCCAGCGTTTCCCGGATATTGGCGAACATCAGCGCTGCTTCCTGCTCGGCGCGCTGCTTACCATAAACCGCCTCGACGATGCGGTTCTCGAAATAGGTGGTCACGCCCTCGTTGAGCCAGCTGTCGCCCCACACCGCATTGGTGACGAGATTGCCCGACCAGCTGTGCGCCAGTTCGTGCGCCACGAGGCCGTTGTTCGACCGGTCGCCCGCGATGAAGGTCGGGGTGAGGAAGGTCATCACCGGGTTTTCCATCCCGCCATAGGGGAAGGCGGGCGGCAGCACGATCATGTCGTAGCGGCCCCAGCGGTATTCGCCGTAGAGCTCCTCGGCCGCGACGACCATTTCCTCGGTGTCGTTCACTTCGCGCCATGCCCGGTCGAGCGTGGCGGGTTCGGCCCAGACGCCGGTGCGCGGACCGATCGCGCGGAAATCGATATCGCCCGCCGCGATCGCGATGAGATAGGGCGGCACCGGCTTGTCCATCACGAAGGTGAAGGCACGGCGGCCGTTGCCGAGATCCTCGGGCTCACCCTGGCGCACGCCGCTCATCACCACGTCGAGCGGCGCGGGTGCGGTGATGCGCGCTTCCCATGTCTGCCGGATGCCGGGGCTGTCCTGCGTCGGGATCCAGCTGCGATTGAGGATCGCCTGTCCCTGGCTGAAGAGGAAGGGATGCACCCCGCCCTTGGTCTGTTCGGGGCTGAGCCATTGCAGCGCGCTGGCATCGGCGGGCGCGCGATAGGCGATGCGCAGCGTCTCCGCGCCGTCGAGGCGGATCGTCAGCGGCGCGCCCTTGCCGCCTTCGGCCACCGGCTCGCCCACCGTATGGGACAGCGCGCCGCCCTGCCCGTCGGTGACCTGCGCGATCTCGAGCCCGTTGGTGTCGAGCACGATTTCCTCGGCCCCCGGCGCGGCCAGCACGCTCAGTTCCGCCGTCCCGCCGACACGCTTGGCGTCGAAATCGAGGTCGAGATCGAGCGCGACATGCGTGACCCGCGCGACCTGGGGCTGCGCATGGGTCAGCGTGTCGACTGCCTCGGGCGAGGTCAGGATCGGCGAGACCATGCGGTCCGCTGCCGCAGCGACCGGCGCGGGCGCCGCTTCCATCGTGGTACAGGCGGTACTGGTGAGCAACAAGGCGAGCGGTGCGGCGAATCTACGCATGAAAGGTCTCCGTGAAGGGCCGGATACGCGACCCGGCTATCTGTCTGTTATTGCAGCGGCTTGGACGGGTGGCCGGTTCAGCTCCAGACCGCCTCGGGCGGCAGGCTCATCAGGATCGCGTCGATATTGCCGCCGGTCTTGAGGCCGAACAGCGTGCCGCGGTCGTAGACCAGGTTGAACTCGGCATAGCGCCCGCGCCATTCGAGCTGGGTCTGCTTGTCCTGCGCCGTGAACGCGCTGTCCATCCGGCGGCGCACCAGCCGCGGGAAGATATCGAGGAAAGCCTCGCCCACGTCCTTGGTGAAAGCGAGATTGCGGTCGAACGCGGCCCCTTCGTCGACGGCGGGATCCTCGCATTCGAGGTGGTCGTAGAAGATCCCGCCCACCCCGCGGTGCACGCCGCGGTGGGGGATGTAGAAATAGTCGTCGGCCCACTTCTTGAAGCGTTCATAATAGGTCGGGTTGTGCGCCGCGCAGGCCGCGCGGAAACAGGCGTGGAATTCGTCCGTGTCCTCGGCATAGGGGATCGGCGGATTGAGATCGGCCCCGCCGCCGAACCACGCCTTGCCGGTGGTCAGGAACCGCGTGTTCATATGCACGGCGGGCACATGCGGATTGGCCATATGCGCGACCAGGCTGATGCCGGTGGCAGTAAAGCCCGGGCTGTCCGCGCTGGCGCCATTGATCGTGGCGGCGAATTCCTTCGCGAAATTGCCGCGCACGGTCGAAACGTTCACGCCGACCTTTTCGAACACCTTGCCCTTCATCAAGCCGCGCGTCCCGCCGCCGGGATCGGCATTGCCTTCCTCTTCGCGGTTCCAGCTGTCGTACTGGAAGCCGGCATCGCTGCCCGCCTCGCGCTCGATGGCTTCGAATTCGGCGCAGATACGGTCGCGCAGGCTTTCGAACCAGGTGCGGGCGGTCTCGGTCTGCTGGGTCCAGTCGGTCATGGCAAAAGCCTTGCCATCCCCACTTCGCTACGGCAATAGCGAGCCATGGTTCCCCTTTCGTTCGCAGGCGAGGAATGGCTCCTCACCGAAGGCCGCGCGCTGTACTGGCCGCGCGAACGCGCGCTGCTGGTGGCCGACCTGCATCTGGAAAAAGGCAGTTTCTTCGCGCGGCACGGGCAGCTGATTCCGCCCTATGACAGCCGCGAAACGCTGGAACGCATGGCGCTGGCGATCCGCGAAACGGGCGCGCGCCGGGTCATCACGCTGGGCGACAATTTCCACGATTCGGCCGGGTCCACCCGGCTCGAAGAGCATGCCGCGGGGATGCTTCACGCGCTGACCCGCACGGTCGACTGGGTCTGGATCACCGGCAATCACGATCCCGAAATGGAAGCCCGCTGCGGCGGCACGCTGGCGGAAGAACTCGAGCTCGGCGGGCTGATCCTGCGCCACCGCGCGAAGGCAGGCGAAATCCGCCCGGAACTGTCGGGCCACTACCACCCCCGCCTCCAGCTCAAGGTGCGCCAGCGCCATATCCGCCGCCCCTGCGCGGTGGTCAGCGCGAACGATGGCCCCGGCGGCAAGCCGGGCGGACGTATGATCCTGCCCGCCTTCGGCGCCTTTACCGGGGGGATGGATGCGGCCGATCCGGCGATCCTGAAGGCGCTCCAGCCAGCGCAGCGGATCGATGCGGTGGTCCCGGCAAAGGGCCAGCTGGCGCGCTTCAACCTGTGGAACCGCGCTGCCTGAGGGCAACAACAGCGCGCAAATATGCGCCCCATTCGCATAACACACTTCCGAATCCCCGGAACAATGCCTACATGCTGGCTTTCCAATTACCGCAACCAGTTCCGAATACGGCCACCAAAGGAGAGTGCCCCATAGCCCGTCCACCCCGGCGCAGCATGCAAATGCCCGTGAAAAGCGGCCCGCGCTACGATAACATGATCAATGTGCCGAAAGTCCGCGTGATCGACCACGAAGGCGAAAACATCGGCGTTATGTTCACCCGCGAAGCGGTCGAGCAGGCCAATGAACTTGGTCTCAACCTCGTCGAAGTGTCCCCCAATGCGGACCCGCCGGTGTGCAAGTTCCTGGATGTCGGCAAGCACCGCTACGAGGCGCAGAAAAAAGCCAACCTCGCCCGCAAGACGCAGAAGACCCAGGAAATCAAAGAGGTCAAGATGCGCCCGAACATCGACACCCACGATTACGAGGTGAAGATGCGCAATGTCGTCAAGTTCCT
This sequence comes from Qipengyuania citrea, assembly GCF_009828015.1. Classification (GTDB taxonomy): domain Bacteria; phylum Pseudomonadota; class Alphaproteobacteria; order Sphingomonadales; family Sphingomonadaceae; genus Qipengyuania; species Qipengyuania citrea. Next base: position 447,526 of record NZ_WTYG01000001.1, read on the forward strand.
CGAGAACGGCGACAAGGTGAAGTGCACGCTGCGGTTCCGCGGCCGCGAAATGGCGCACCAGCAGCTCGGCATGGATCTCCTCAACCGCGTCCGCGACGATGTCGAGGAAATCGCCAAGGTCGAAGCCTTCCCGCGCCTCGAAGGGCGTCAGATGATCATGGTGCTCGCGCCCAAGTAAGGCGCACGCCACACTGCATTGCGAAAGGGCGGCGCTTCGGGGCCGCCCTTTTCGTATCGGGCATCCATGCGCTTGGCGCGTTGCCCCGCCCGCGCGCCGCTGTTAGCAGTTCGCGCCAAGGGGGGATCGCAGCACATGGCGGCCAGACATATCGGATTGCTGGTGGGCGCTGCGGCGCTGCTGGCCAGCATTTTCCTGCCCACGCCCGCGGGCATACAGCGCGAGGCATTCATCGTCGCCGGGCTGGTGGTGCTGATGGCCGCCTGGTGGATGACCGAGGCGCTGCCGCTGACCGCGACCGCGCTGATGCCGTTCATCGTGCTGCCCTTTGCCGGGGTGATGAGCGCCAAGGAAACCGCCAGCGCCTATTATTCCGACATCCTGTTCCTGCTGCTGGGCGGCGGCTTCATCGCGCTGGCGATCGAACGCACCGGTCTGCACCGGCGGCTTGCGCTGGGGATTCTCAGCCTGCTTGGCGGGCGCGGCGGACAGGCCGGCCTGCTGCTGGCCTTCATGATCGCCGCCGCGATCCTGTCGATGCTGATTTCGAACACTTCCACCACCCTCATCATGATGCCCATGGCGGTGGCCGTCCTCGCGGGCGGCGGGGTGCTGGCCGGGGACCGCGACGGGCTGGCGGGCGCCTTGCCCATGGGGATCGCGTTTGCGGCCAGCATCGGCGGGCTCGGCACGCTGGTCGGATCGCCGACCAACGCGATCTCGGTGGGGCTGCTGGACACGATGATCGGTACGCAGATCAGCTTTGCCGAATGGTCGTTCTACGGCTTCCCCATCGTGCTGCTCGGCGTTCCGCTCGCGGCTTTCCTCGTCGCGCGGGTCCAGCGCGTTTCGGCGCACCCCTTCGATGTCGCCGCGGCGCGCGCAGCGGTGGCCAATGAACAGCCGATGGGCCCCGCCGAACGGCGGCTGATGATCGTCGTCGCGCTGACCTTTGCCGCCTGGATGACGCGGCTGGTACTGGGACCCTACCTGCCGGAAGGGTCGTGGACCGATGGCACCATCGCCATCATCGCCAGCCTGGCGCTGTTCCTGCTGCCCGATGGCACCGGGCGGCCGCTGCTGGTGTGGGAAGAGGCCAACCGCGCGCCGTGGGGTGTCATCATGATGTTCGGCGGCGGGCTGGCGCTGGCAGCAGGGATGAGCGCGAGCGGGCTGGCCGACTGGCTGGGCAACGCCCTCCTCCCGCTGGAGGCTTTCCCGCTGCTGCTGGTGGCGCTGGCGGTGGTGGCGATGGTGGTGCTGATCACCGAGTTTGCCAGCAATGTCGCCACCGCCACCGGGATCATCCCGGTGATCGCCGCGCTGGTGGTGGCGCTGGGCGTCGATCCGATCCTGCTCGCCATGCCCGCCGCGCTTGCCGCGAGCTGGGGGTTCATGCTGCCCGCGGGCACCGGCCCCAATGCGATCGCCTGGTCGACCGGGCACATCCGTATCGACCGCATGGTCAAGGCGGGGCTGCTGCTGGACATAGCCGGCATATTCATGATCGTCGCCGTGGTGTGGGGAATGGCCGGGCTGGTCTAGAAGGCAGGCACTCCGCCGCGCGCGGCACGCCGGGACCCGGGCGACGACCGCCGCACCGCAAAACTCGGGCCGCACTGCACCCATTCCGCGTTCTGGTGCATTTTGTCGGTAGGGCCGCGGTCCATGTGTCGCACCTTGCGGGACTCGTCGCAGTTGAAACCAACAGCGGTCCACCATAAGGATTGAGCCGACAGCGGCGGTCGGCGGAGAAGCGTTCCTGCGGAGGTTAGGAACGGGCGCCGCGGACCATCCGCCTTGGCTCCCGCCTTCCTGGGAGCGCTGATCAGGAAGGAGGTTCGCCGATGAGCGACCACGATATCGACCCTACCTCGCCGCGCATGGCGCCCAAGCCCGAAGTCACCAAGATCGACGGGCGCGAACTCAAGCCCAGCACGCTGATGATGGGCTATGGCTATGACCCGGTGCTGTCCGAAGGCAGCCTCAAGCCGCCGATCTTCCTTACCTCGACCTTCGCCTTCCCCAGCGCCGCCGACGGCAAGCGTCATTTCGAAGGCATCACCGGTAAGCGCCCGGGCGGCGCGGACGGTCTCGTCTATTCGCGCTTCAACGCGCCCAACCAGGAGATCCTCGAAGATCGCCTCTCGGTGTGGGACGGCGCCGAAGACGCGCTCAGTTTCTCCAGCGGGATGACCGCGATCTGCGTGCTGATGCTCGCCTATGCCAGCCAGAACGACGTGATCGTCCACTCGGGCCCGCTCTACGCCGCCTCCGAAGGCTTCGTCGCCAAGGTGCTCGCCAAGTTCGGCGTCACCTATGTCGACTTCCCCGCCGGTGCCACCCGCGAGGAGATCGACGCCGTGATCGAGAAGGCGCAGGCGCAGGCCGACGAGCAAGGCGGCAAGGTCTGCATGGTCTATCTCGAAAGCCCGGGTAACCCGACCAATGCGCTGGTCGACATCGAAGCGGTCCGCGCGTCGGTCGATGCGGCGCAGCTCGATTGCCCGATCGCGATCGACAACACCTTCCTCGGCCCGCTGTGGCAGCGCCCGCTCGACCAGGGCGCGGACATTGTCGTCTATTCGCTGACCAAATATGTCGGCGGCCATTCGGACCTCGTCGCGGGCAGCATTGCCGGGGCGAAGAAATGGATGGAACCGGTGCGCATGCTGCGCAACACCATGGGCGGCATTTGCGATCCGAACACCGCGTGGATGCTGATGCGCAGCCTCGAGACGGTCGAACTGCGGATGAACCGTGCGGGCGAGAACGCCGCCAAGGTCTGCGAATTCCTGGCGCAGCATCCCAAGGTCGAAGGGCTCGGCTATCTTGGCATGATCAAGGATGCGCGCCAGCAGGACATCTACGATCGTCACTGCAAGGGCGCGGGCAGCACCTTTTCGCTGCTGCTCAAGGGCGGCGAGGCCGAATGCTTCCGCTTCCTCGACGCGCTCAAGATCGCCAAGCTGGCGGTCAGCCTCGGCGGGACCGAGACGCTGGCGAGCCATCCCGCCTCGATGACGCACCTGTCGGTGGCCGAGGGACGCCGCGCGGAACTGGGCATTTCCGACAATCTGGTGCGCATCTCGATCGGTATCGAGGATCCCGACGATCTGATCGCCGACTTCACGCAAGCACTGGAGACAGTCTGACCCGGATCGGCTTTCTCGCCTGTGCCGACACGCTCCCCGGCGATGGCCCGCGCCGGGGAGACGCGTTCGAACACGATCTCGAAGTCGCCGCGCTGCGACCGGCGCTGGCGGCGCAGGGCCTCGAACTGGAAGAAATCGACTGGCGCGCGCCGATCGCTGCCTTCGACGGCATAGCGCTGGTGATGCTGGGCACGGCGTGGGACTATCAGGACTATCCCGACGAATTCATCGCCAAGCTGGCGGCGATCGAGGAGCGCGGCGTTACCATCTGCAATCCGCCCGCCGTGGTACGGTGGAACGCGGACAAGCGCTATCTCGACGAATTGGCGCAGCAGGGGGCCGCGATCGTCCCGACGCTGTGGCGCAGGGACCTCGGCCGCGCCGGTGTGCAGGACGCGATGGCGCATTTCGCGGCCGATCGCGTAGTGGTGAAACGGCAGGTCGGCGCAGGTGGTATCGGGCAACACAGCTTTGCGCGCGATTCGCTGCCCGATGACAACTGGACCATGGGCTGCCCCTGCATGGTCCAGCCCTTCCTGCCCAGCGTGGTGGAGGAAGGCGAGTTCACCTATGTCTTCATCGACGGCGCCTTCAGCCACGGCGTCTGCAAGCGTGCCGGGCCGGACGATTACCGGATCCAGTCGCTCTACGGCGGATACGAGACCCCCTATACGCCCGACGCGCGCGACCTGGCCGCGGCGCAGGCGGTGGTGGCGGCGCTGCCGTTCGAACCGCTGCTCTACGCCCGGATCGACATGGTGCGGCTGCCATCGGGCACGCTGGCAGTGATGGAAGCCGAGTTGATCGAACCCTATCTCTACCCCGAGCAAGCGGACAATCTGGGCGAATTGGTAGCGCGCGCCGTGCGCGCAAGATTGCCGGGCGGAAGCTAGGGCCGTCCCCTATCGTTCCGGGCGCCCTCGTCCTTCAGCGGGACGCCCTACCCGCGCCATTCGCGCCGGTCTTCGGCGGCCTTGAGCACTTCATAAGCAAGTTGCAGCTTCTGGAACTCGGCTGCGGCTTCCTTGTCGCCCGGCTTGACGTCGGGATGCACCGTCTTGGCCTTGTCGCGCCAGGCCTTCTTGATCGCCGTGAAATCGGCGTCGGCGTCCAGTTCGAGCACTTCCAGCGCGCGCATTTCGTCGGCGCTACGCGAGCCGTCGCCGCTGCCGCTCCAGCCGTAATGCTGCGCCTCTGCGTAACCGGCATTCTCGCTGCGTTCGGCCGACGCGCGGGCTTCCTTCTCGGCCTTGTCGAGCCCTTCGAAATAGTCCCACTTGCGATTGTATTCGGCCGCATGCTTCTGGCAGAACATCCACCGCTCGGGGCTGTTCGGCGCCTTGGGCGCGGGGCATTCGCCGGGCTCTTCGCAGCCGTGCCGGTCGCACAGGCGCACGGTCGTCGCCTCGCGCGAGGAACCGTAGCCACGCCAGCGGGGGAAGCCCCAGTCGTTCGAACGGCGCGCCTTAGCCACGGGGCGAAAAAGTCGATTGTCGGGAAAACATCGCGGTTAATCTAGGCGCGCTGGCAAAAGGTGCAACCGCCGGGAACAGGTTTCAATACGAAATGTTGCATTGCAACGTTCGCTAAACCCTTTGGCCGTAGAGCGCCATGCATGAGACCTGAGATGAGCAAACAGCTGACCTTCTCCGCCTGCGTCGCAGTCCTGACGATGGCGTCGTTCGCGATTGCCGCCGGCCATGGCGGGTTCGATGCCGGGCGCGGCGGGCAGATCAGCCCGGGCATGCCTTTCGCGAGCATCAGCGCCGCGCGCTGATTGTAGTCAATGCCCCATAGGGAAAGGGCCCCCGCCTGGCGGGAGCCCTCTGGTACGGTTCAACCGATAGTCACGGTCGCAGCGCGGCGGTTCTGCGCCCATGCCGCTTCGTTCGAACCCAAGGCGACCGGGCGTTCCTTCCCGTAGCTTACGGTCCGGATCCGGTTGGCCGGAATACCGATCGAGACGAGATAGTTCTTCGCGGCATTGGCGCGGCGTTCGCCCAGCGCGAGGTTATAATCGCGCGTGCCGCGTTCGTCGCAATGCCCTTCGACAGTGAAGGTCACGCCAGAATACTGGTTGAAGTACTGCGCCTGGCGCTGCAGCTTCGCTTGGTCCTCGGCATCAATGTTGAAGCGGTCGGTATCGAAATAGACGACCGTGTTTTCCTGCCCGACGGCGTCGACGAAGTGCTGCTGCGAGCCAACCGTGGGGCCGCTCGGCGCAGGCGCCGGCGCGGGCGTGGCCGTCGGCGGCGGCGGCAGTTCCTCGGGCGCCTTCTTCTGGCACGCGGCAAGCGCAATGGTCGATGCGAGCATCAGGCCGGTAGCAATACGAGTATTCATAGGCTGTCCCCTTATAAACAGCGTGGTGAAGTCGTTTTCGTCGCCGAAAGGCGATCCTTGTTCCTAATCAATGCAGTCAGGGCAGGATCGGTCCCCAGGCTGGGTCCGAGGCATCGACCGGCGTCGGCAGGCGGCGCAGGTTCTCACCCGTCAGGTCGACCTGCCACAGGCCGGTCTTGCCGCTGTTGCGTTCGGTGCGGAAGAACTGGAGGATGCGGCCGTTGGGTGCCCAGGTGGGCGCTTCGTCCTGCCAGCCATTGGTCAGCGTGCGCATGTTGCGGCCGTTGGGACTCATCACTGCGACATTGAAGTCGCCGGCAATATGCGTGAACGCGATCTGGTCGCCGCGCGGGCTCCATTCGGGCGTCGCTGCTCGGCCACCGAAGAAGGACAATCGGCGCTGGCCGGTGCCATCGGCGTTCATGATGTAGATCTGCTGGCTGCCCGAACGGTCGCTCTCGAACACGATCTGGCTGCCATCGGGCGAATAGGATCCGCCGATGTCGATACCGGGCGTATCGGTCAGCCGGATGCTTTCGCCGCCGCTGGCCGATACGCGGTAGATATCGGTGTTGCCGCCCACGGCCATCGAATAGAGAATCCAGCGCCCGTCGGGGCTCCAGCGCGGCGCAAAGGTCGGATTGCTGCTCTGGCTGATCAGCGTCTGCCGGCCGGTACCGATGTCGTAGACATAGATGCGCGGATTGCCGTCGACATAGCTGAGATAGACCAGCTGCTTGTAATCGGGTGAATAGCGCGGCGTCAGCGCGGTCGACCGCCCCGTGGTGATGAACCGGTGATTGGCCCCGTCGCTGTCCATGATCGCGAGCCGCTTGGTCCGGTTATCCTTGGGCCCGGTTTCGGCGATATAGGCGATCCGGCTATCGAAGAACGGGCTTTCGCCGGTCAGCCGCGAATAGACGATATCGGCGCATTTGTGCGCGGCGCGGCGCCAGTCCGCCGGCGGCACGACCCAGCCCTCGCGGACCAGTTCCTGCTGCAGCGCCATGTCGTAGAGGTAGCAGCCGACCGTCAGCCGGTCGTCGCTGCGCGCGCGGACATAGCCGTGAACGAGCATTTCGGCGCCGCGGTTCGACCAGATCGGCCAGTTGGGTGCAGTGATCTCGCCGAAGCTGGGCTGCGGCAATGCGTCGGGGCCGGTCGGCTTGAACAGGCCGTTGTTGCGCAGGTCGGCCGTGATGACCCGGGCAAGTTCCTTGCCCAGCGCGGCAGTGCCCGAGGAGTTGGCCGGCGTTGCGACATCGCGGTCGGTGGCGAAGCCGGGGATGGCGATCCCGAGATCGTCGAGATTGCCGTCGAAACTCACGGTCCCCGAAAGGCCTTCGCCTTCGTCGATCGTCTCGACCTCGCCCCCTTCGGGCACGGGCTGCCCCAAATCCTGGTTCTGGGCCGCGAGCGGCGAGGCGATCATGAGCGCGAGGACGAACAGGGCGGGTTGCTTCATCGGGACAGGTTCCAATCGAAATCGACGGTTACGGTCTTCCACGCCTCGTAATATTCGGGCGGGAGGTCGAAGGGGGCGGCGAGTTGGACCGCCCTGATAGCATTTTCGGCATGCCGCGGCGCCTGCGCGCGGTTGGCTTCGGTCTCGCCCCGCTGGCCGACGAGGCTGGGCGCACCCGCCAGCGTTCCATCGGGATTGAGCCGGAAACGGATTTTCGAAACCAGCTTTTCTCGGTCCGCGCCATCGACGGGCCGCCAGTGCGGTCGCAATTGCCGCGCCACGGCCTGGAACAGCGAGGCCTTGGCGCTTGCGCCGATCTGCGACGCGGGCACCCGCGTTTCATTGGTGCGCGTGCTGTCGCCAGAACCTTCGAGGAAATTGTCGCCGAGGCGCGAGCCCCCGCTGCGCTGACTGGCTTGCGGCTGGCTTTGCGTGCGAGGCGGATCGGGCCGCGTCGTCGGTCGGGGTTCGGGCCGCGCCTGGGGACGCGCAGCCGGCTGCGCGGCCTGCGTGCGCGCGGGCGGAACCGGCCGTTCGACCTGCGGCGGGACCGGCAGTTCCTGCGCCGGCGCGGGCGCAGGATTGATGTCGAGCGTGGGCGCTGCCGATGCCCGGCTCTCGGTAACCGGGTCGGGCGCGGTTGCCTGCATGCCGACATCTTCGGCGAGGCTGACCGTCATGCGCTGCGGCGGATCGATGGTGGGCGCGGGGAACAGCCCCTGGACGAACAGCATGGCGAACAGCGCGAGGTGCAGGATGACCGCGACCGCCAGCCCGGTCCGCTCCTCTGCCCTGATTGCCGTTCTCTCCATGACGTGCGGCTATTCCGCTGCCGATGAACCGGCGTTGACCGGCGCCGGCGCCGCGCTGTTGGTAATCAGCGAGATGCGATTGAGCCCGGCCCGGTTGAGTTCGCCCATGACCGCCATCACGCGGCCGTAATCGAGCGCGCGGTCGGCGCGCAGCGTGATGTCGGGTCCTTCACCGCCGGCGCGCGGAAGGCTTTCCAGCGCCTGCGGCAGGCCGCCCAGCGGGACTTCGACATCGTCGATATAGACATAGCCCGCCTGATCGATGCTGATCGTGATCTGCTGCTGTTCGTTCGGCAGCTGCGCCGCGCGGCTGTCGGGGAGGTCGATCGGCACCCCGGCGGTCATCAGCGGCGCGGTGACCATGAAGATGATCAGCAGCACCAGCATGACATCGACGAAGGGGGTAACGTTGATCTCGCTCATCGGCCGGCGGCGAGAACCGCGGCCGCGCCGCCCGCCGCCACGCGCAGAGGCAAGACCCATCGCCATCAGCGGGTTTCCAGCTGGCGGCTGAAGGTCGCGTTCAGCTTGTCGGCGAAACGCTGCAGCCGCGCTTCGTAGCGATCCACGCGGTGGCCGAAGCGGTTGTAGGCGATAACCGCGGGGATCGCCGCGAACAGGCCGATCGCAGTGGCGAAGAGCGCTTCGGAGATACCCGGTGCGACAACGGCGAGCGAGGAGCTTTCCTGTGCGCCGATCTGGAAGAAGCTGTTCATGATGCCCCAAACGGTACCGAACAGGCCGACGAAGGGCGCCACCGAACCGACCGTAGCAAGGAAGTTGAGGCGTTCGGCGATATCGTCCGCCTCGATCGCGATCTGGCTGTCCATCGCCACCGCGACCCGCCCGCGCAGGGCTTCGGGATCGCGCACTGCGGTCTTGGTCGAACGGCGATATTCGGAGACGGCCGCCTGCGCGACGCGCGCTGCGGGGATGTCCTTGCTGCCGCGCTCGGACGTGAAGCGGTCGAAGCTCTCCGCCTGCCAGAACTCGCTTTCATACTCGATCGTGCGGCTACGCAGCTTGCGCATGCGCAGGCTGAAGCTGACGATGATCATCCACACCCAGATGCTGGCCAGCAGCAGGCCGGCCATGACCAGCTGCACGACGATGTCGGCATCGAGGAACAGGCGGATCGGGTCGAGCCGGGTCGGTGCCGCGGCGGCGAGAAAAGTAAGCGAGCTCATGAGTCCCCTTGCTCGACAAAATGCGCGAAAGCCGCGCGCCATTCTTCGGGCTGGCGCTTGGGCCGGCCCTCGGGTGAAACGAAGCCGACGCGCAAATGTGCCTCGGCCAGAAGTTCGCGCTTTTCATCCGCCAACCTGAACGCAAGCTGGTGCATCCGGCACGATGCCGCTTTGAGTTCGGTGCAGCGCGTTTCTATCAGCACATCGTCGTCGAGCCTGGCGGGCCGCAGATATTTCAGATTGACCTCGGAGACCGCATAGGCGCCGCCCCCGGTTTCGATCGCTGCCCGCTGGTCGATCTTCAGCTGGCGCAGCAGATCGCTGCGCGCGCGTTCGAACCAGCGCAGGTAGTTGGCGTGATACGTGATCCCCGACAGGTCCGTGTCTTCGTAATAGACACGCACCGCATAGAAGTGCCGGCCGGCGTCGAGCGTTCCATCGGGGAAGGAGGGCAAAGTCATGGTCAAGCGCGCCCTTTAGACGAGGCGCCGATGGCCGGGCAATCCAGAACGACGAGCCGACCTTTTCGAGCGACCAGCGGGACGCCTGTCACTCGCCGCGCAGATCGGACAGCTTGCGTTCCCATTGCAATGCATGCGCGATGATCTGCTCCAGGTCGGCATGGCGCGGCTGCCATGGCAGCGTTTCCCTTATCCGCGAGGGATCCGACACCAGCTCCGCCGGGTCGCCCGCGCGGCGCGGTTCGAGCCGGCGCGTGATGGTCTGGTTGGTCACCCGGTCGACCGCGTCGAGCACCTCGGTGACCGAAAAGCCGCGGCCATAGCCGCAGTTCATCGTCAGCGACCGGCCCGGCTGTTCGATCAGCGCCTCGAGCGCGAGCAGGTGCGCCTGTGCCAGATCGCTGACGTGGATGTAGTCGCGCACGCCGGTGCCGTCGGGCGTATCGTAATCGGTGCCGAAAACGGCCACGTCGTCGCGTTTGCCCGTGGCTGCTTCGCAGGCGACCTTGATCAGATGCGTGGCACCCGCGGTCGACTGGCCCGTGCGCGCCTGCGGATCGGCGCCCGCGACATTGAAATAGCGCAGGGCGCAGAAATTGAAGCCGTGCGCCGCGCTGGCGTCGGCCAGCATCTGTTCGGTCATCAGCTTGGACCAGCCATACGGATTGATCGGCTGCTTGGGGCTGTCCTCGGTCACCGGCGAATGTTCGGGCGTGCCGTACGTCGCCGCGGTCGAGCTGAAGATGAAATGCGCGACACCGCCTTCCACCGCCGCCTCGATCAGCGCGCGGCTCTTGACCGTGTTGTTGTCGTAATAGCCCAGCGGGTCCTCGACCGATTCCGGGACGACGATCGATCCGGCAAAATGCATGATCGCTTCGGTGCCCTGCTCGGCGAAGATCTGTTCGAGCAGGATGGAATCGGAAATATCGCCTTCGTACAGCGGAACATCCTCGGGCACGGCGAAGGCAAAGCCGGTCGACAAATTGTCGATCACGGCCACCGGCCACCCGGCATCGCGTAGCGCGAGCACTGCATGACTGCCGATATAGCCTGCCCCCCCGGTGACCAGCACGGGGACCTTCGTCGTCTCGTTCATGGAGCGAAGGACTAGCACACCCGCCGGTTACGGCAACGCCGCAGATTTTCGCGCGCGAAGGGCAAGTTCTGCGGAAATTCGGCAGCGATGGTGCAAATCCGCCGTGCCATGCGTTGCAGCTCCAGTCAGACATACTCGGAAGTCGCAGAGGATCGCACACGATGAAAGCCACCCCCCTAGCCATGGTCATGGCGTCCGCCCTGTCGCTCGCGGCCTGCACCACCCCGTCCGGCCCCGTCGAAGTGACCCGCTTCGTCGCCCCCGACCGCGTGACCGAACTGGGCAGCGGACCGATCTTCGTCGAAAGCGCCCCGGGCGGCGAAAGCGACAGCCTGGCGCTGGCCCCTTACAAGGCTGCGGTTGCCGAGGAACTGCGCCGGCTCGGCTATAGGGAAAGCGACCGCGCGGGCGCCGGCCAGATCGCGCGGGTGTCGCTGGTGCGGTACGTGGTCGGCAGCGGCGGCAAGCGCAGCCCGGTAAGCGTCGGCGTCGGCGGTTCGACGGGCAGCTACGGTTCGGGTGTGGGGCTGGGCATCGGCATCAATCTGGGCGGCGGCGCGAAAGACCGGCTCGGCACCGAACTGTCGGTTGCGATCACCGATGCGGCGAGCGGCACCAGCCTGTGGGAGGGCCGCGCCGATTTCCAGCCGCCCGAGGATTCCCCCCTTGCACGCGGAACGGCGAACGCCCAGACGGTCGCCTCTGCCTTGTTCAGGGAATTCCCCGGCAACAATGGCGAAACGATAGAAGTAGAGGTTACCGAGTGAGCGATATCCGGATCGATTCCGCCTTCGACAGTGGCAATATCGAAGTGCTGTCGGTGAGCGGCGCCAGCGCCATGCTGGCGATCCCGAAGGACACGAACAGCGAATTCAAGCAGTGGTTCCACTTCCGCGTCGCAGGCGCTGCGGGCCGCGAGCTCGAGTTGCGGATCACCGGACTGGAAGACAGCGCCTACCCCGGCGGCTGGCCCGATTACGACGCCTGCGTTTCGGAAGACCGCGATTACTGGGGCCGTGCATCGTCCTCCTATGACAAGGACATCGGCGGCGGCACGCTGACCATTCGCTACACCCCCGCCAGCGATATCGCCTGGTTTGCCTATTTCGCGCCCTATTCGATGGAACGCCATCACGATCTGGTGTCCGAGGCGGCCGCCGCCGAAGGCGTCGATCACGTGCATCTCGGCACCACGCTCGATGGCCAGCCGATCGACTGCCTCGAAATGGGCGAGGGCGACACCAAGGTGTGGTTCTACGCGCGCCAGCACCCGGGCGAAACGCAGGCCGAATGGTGGATGGAAGGCGCGCTCGAAGTGCTGACCGATCCCGCCGACAGCGTCGGCCGCGAACTGCGCAAGCGGTGCCGCCTGCACCTCGTCCCCAACTGCAACCCCGATGGATCGAAGCGGGGCAATCTGCGTGTCAATGCAGCGGGCACCAACCTCAACCGCGAATGGGACAACCCGACCCTCGAAAAGTCGCCCGAAGTGCTCGCCATCCGCAACCGGATGGACGAAACCGGCGTCGATTTCGCGATGGACGTCCATGGCGACGAAGCAATCCCGGTCGCCTTTCTCGCCGGCTACGAGGGCATCCCCAGCTGGACCGATGCGCAGGGCGACCGCTATTATCGCTACGAGGCGATCCTCGACCGGCGCACGCCCGACTTCCAGACCGAGCTGGGTTATACCAAGGCCCCGCGCGGAAAGGCCAATCTGGCGATGAGCACCAACCAGGTCGCCGAACGCTTCGGCGCCACCGCGATGACGCTCGAAATGCCTTACAAGGACAACAAGGCCAATCCCGAACCCGAACAGGGCTGGAGCCCCGAACGGTGCAAGATGCTGGCGCGCGATTGCCTCGCGGCACTGCTCGAATATCTCGACACGCCCGACGCCTGACCAGAATGCTGGACGGCGGGCGCTAGCGAACCTCGCGGCTCGCAATGCGCGGCGCCTGCCGTCATTCCTGCGCGTCGCAACATGCTTCCGGTCTTGAAAATCTCTCTCGGCGCAGGGGCTTAGGCCGCAGCGCCGAGTTAAGCCGAGCGTGTCAGGCCACGGCAGGCTCGAGCATCCGCAGCGTCCGCGCGCTGGCATCCAGTTCGACCGGGACATTGACCGGCAGGCACAGCTGGTTGCGCACGTGACCGCTGTTGAAGCCGGTTACCACCGGGATGCCCAGCGGGGCGAGATGAGCGCCAAGCACGTCGTCCAGCGTGAACGTCCGCGCATCGGCATCGCCCGCGCTGCAGCGGGTGCACTGGCCGAACACGACGCCCGCCAGCCGGTCCAGCACGCCTGCCAGCTGCAATTGCTGAAGCATGCGGTCGATCCGGTAGGGTTCTTCGTTGATATCTTCGAGAAACAGGACCGCCCCGTCGAAGTCAGGCAGCCAGCCGGTACCCATCATGGTCGACAGGATGGTGAGATTGCCGCCGAGCAGCCGGCCCCGGGCGACCCCGGGGACGAGCGAGCGGGCGGGCCGACCCGCGGCATCCTCGGCCACCGCGCCGCCGAGCACGGGCGCCGTGCCCGCAAAGGCGATACGCCACAGGCTCTCCCAGCTTGCGTGGTCCCACCGGCTCGCCGCATTGGGGCCATGGAGCGTCGCAAACCCGGCGCGCGCGGCAATCGCCATGTGCAGCGCCGTCGTGTCGCTATACCCGATCAGCAGTTTCGGATTGGCGCGAATGGTCGCCCAGTCGAGCAGCGGCAGGATCCGCGCCCCGCCCCAGCCGCCGCGCACCGCGAAGATCGCGCGCACCTCCGCGTCGGCGAACATCGTATCGAGATCCGCGGCACGGTCGGCGTCGGTCCCGGCCAGATAGCCATGCTGGTCGCCGACATGGCTGGCGAGTTTGGGAACCAGCCCCATGCCGGAGATCCAGTGAACGGCCCGGTCGAGTTCTGCGGGCAATGTGACCGCGCTAGCCGGGGCGACCAGGCCGACCGTATCCCCCGGCCGCAGCCGGGGCGGCATGGCGCTGGCTCGCGCCGCCAGTCCCGATGGCATCAGTGCCGATCCCGCGAGCCCGCCGAGCAGGCCGAGCGCGCCGCGCCGTCCGATCATGTCAGGCTGGCGGGGCCGAAAGCATGCGGCAGCAGGGCCGACAGTTTCACCCGCACCACCTCGTCGGCGCCCACGCACAGAATGTCGGGGTCGGTCCCGCCCAGCTGCGCCAGTTCGTTGAGCACTTGCCGGCAGCGCCCGCAGGGCGTGATCGGGTCTGCCGCAGGGCCGGTCACCGCGACTGCCTGAAGCCCGCCGCGCAGCCCGTCGGCCATCGCTTTCGATACCGCGATGGTTTCGGCGCACAGCGCCAGGCCATAGCTGGCATTCTCGACATTGGTCCCGGTGACCACGCTGCCATCGGCAAACCGCAGCGCGGCACCCACCGCGAATCCGGAATAGGGGGAATAGGAATGGCGCGCGGCTGCGCGCGCGGCTCCGATCAGGTCGTCGTCGGTCATCTCGTCATCCTCATGGCCGCACGATCACCCAGCGCAGCGGCTGCTGCGCGGCCTCGGTCTTGTACCAGCGGTTGGCCGTCCACATCAGCCACGGTCGCATCGCGTAGTCGGGTTCGAACCAGCTGCGGGTGAGCCACAATTGCCGGTCGAACCGCCGCGAGGGCGCATAGGCCTGCTCGAATTCCTCGTCCGGGCCGAGGATCGCCGGCTTCCCGCTGTGCGCTTCGATCTGGTTGACCAGCGTCGTCAGCTCGCTCTGCACCGCCGCGTCCGAAACGCGCGCCGGACAGTCCTCCGCGGTCGTCTCCAACAGGATCGCGGGAGGCAGCAGGTCGCCGTCGCGCGGCACCATGGTGACGAAATTGGCCGATTGCCCGTCGGCCACGGTACAGGGGTCGAAACGATGCGCCGCGCCGACCGCCAGGCCGGCATTGCGCGCGCGGGCGAAGTTCTGTGCGAAGGCGATATCGCCCCGCCCCGCCCCATCGCTCGCCTCGAGATAGACGAACCGCGCGCCCAGACCCGCCAGAGTGTCGAAATCCACCGCCCCGTCGCCTGCGCTGACCAGCGCACCCTGGTCGGGCCAGGCGCTCTCGTCGGGACGCCAGCTGCGCGCTTCGTACCACGCATAGCCGGCTGCGATTGCCGCGACCAGCAGCGCGACCAGCCACGCCTTGCCAGCAGCGGAAAACCCGCGGGACCTGCGCGGCGAACGGCGCCGGCGCGGGGATTTGCCCACCGCCATCCCTCAGCCCTTGATATGCAGGACGCAGATCAGCGTGAACAACCGCCGCGCGGTGGCGAAATCGGTCTCGATCTTGCCCTCCAGCCGTTCGATCAGCAGTTCTGCGGCGCTGTTGTGGACCCCGCGGCGGGCCATATCGATGGTTTCGATTTCCGCCGGGGTCGCCTTGCGGATCGCCTGGTAATAGCTGTCGCAGATCGCGAAATATTCGCGGATCGGCCGGCGGAAACGGGCGAGGCCAAGCAGCAGCTCCTCCACTAGGCGCTCCTCCTCGTCGGCGATTTCCATCAGCAGGCGGCCGTCGCGCACGGCCAGCTTGAGGCGATAGGGCCCGCTGGCCCCGCGCTCGACCGCGCGCAGCGGCTTGAAGCTGTTTTCCTCGATCAGGTCGAAGATCGCAATCCGGCGTTCCTGCTCGATATCGGCATTGCGCCAGATGATCGTTTCCTCATCGAGCTCGATATGCGCGATGCGATGAGTGTCCGGAGAGGGTGCGGAATCGGTCATGCTTGCGCCCGCTTTCGCAGAGATAGGCGGGGTGCGGCAAGGGGTTGGCGCAGTGTCCCCACTATCCACAGCCGCCGTGACCCCTTTGCAACTTGCCAGCAGGGTGCGCGGCCATGCATCAGGGGGCGATGGCCGAAACCGATCTTCTTTTCCCCGCCGACGATTCGACTGACACGAAACCGGCGAAGGGCCCCGTCCTGCCCGCCAACCTCGAAGCCGAAGCCGCGTTCCTCGGGGCCGTGCTGATCGACAACAAGGTGATCGAGGAACTGACCACGCCGCTCATGGCGGAGCATTTCCACGAACCTGTCCACCAGCGCATCTACGAACGCGTGCTGCGGCTGCTCGATCGCAATTCGGTGGCCACTCCGGTTACGCTCAAGCCCTATTTCGAAAGCGACGAAGCGCTCAAGCAGCTCGGCGGGGTGACCTATCTCGCGCAGCTGACCGCCGACGGGCAGGGCCTGCTGCATCCGCGCGAACTGGCCGAGCAGATCTACGACCTCGCGCTGCTACGGCAATTGGTCAGCGTGGGGCGCAATCTGGTCGAGGGCGCGCTCGATACCTCGGACGAAGTCGAGCCGCTGCGCAAGATCGAGCAGGCCGAAGCCGATCTCTACCGGGTAGCGGAAGGCGCCACCACCGGCAGCGAGGCGCAGTCGTTCCGCAAGGCGGCCTTCGGCGCGCTCGAAGTCGTGCAGGCGGCGATGAATTCGGGCGGACGGTTTTCGGGCAAGACCACCGGGCTCGACACGATCAACGACAAGACCTCGGGCCTGCACAACTCGGACCTCGTGATCCTTGCCGGGCGTCCGGCGATGGGCAAGACCTCGCTCGCCACCAACATCGCCTTTAACGCCGCACGCCGGCTGATGGACGACCAGAAGGCGGGTATCGAGGTGGGCAAGTCGACCGGCGCGGGCGTCGCCTTCTTCAGCCTCGAAATGAGCGCCGACCAGCTGGCGACGCGTATCCTTGCCGAACAGGCCGAGATCTCGAGCGAGAAGCTGCGTTCGGGCAAGCTCAGCCGCGAAGAGTTCCAGCGTCTGAGCTTTGCCAGCCAGGAACTGACCGACCTTCCGCTGTATATCGACGACACCCCCGCGCTGACCATCGGCGCGCTGCGCACGCGCGCCCGGCGGCTCAAACGGCGGCACGACATCGGGCTGGTCATCGTCGACTATCTGCAATTGCTGCAGGGTTCGGGCCGCGCCAGCGACAACCGCGTGAACGAAATCTCGGAAATCAGCCGGGGCCTGAAGACGCTGGCGAAGGAACTGCACGTCCCCGTCATCGCGCTGTCGCAGCTCAGCCGTCAGGTCGAACAGCGCGACGACAAGCGTCCGCAGCTGTCCGATCTGCGCGAGTCGGGATCGATCGAGCAGGATGCCGACATGGTGTGGTTCATCTTCCGTGCCGAATATTATCACAACGCGCTCAAGCCCGACACGCCCGACGAAACATCGTCGGAAGAAGTGCGGATGAAATATGCCGAATGGGAAGCCCGGCACCTGGAACTGGTCAACAAGGCGACGCTGATCGTGGCCAAGCAGCGGCATGGCTCGACCGGGAATGTCCCGCTGCTGTTCCACAGCGAGTTCACCAAGTTCTCCAGCCCCGAGATCCGTCACTACGAGGATTACGAGTAGATCAGATCCCGAGGTTGAGCCGCCGGGTCACGGTATAGTCCAGGACCGACACGAGCACCCAGCCCGCGCCCCAGCGAATGCGGTTGAACAGCGTGCTGCGCTGGGCGTGCAGCGCGGGCGTGATCTCCTCGGAAGCGGCGATCTGGTGCGCTATGAATTCGCGCATCCGTTCGGCCAGCGCGGCGTCTTCGATCCGCAGCATGATTTCCAGATTGAGGTAGAGGCTGCGCATGTCGAAATTGGCGCTGCCGAGGTAAACCGCATCGTCCAGTACCAGCAGCTTGGTGTGCAGCTTGCAGGGGGAAAATTCCCAGATCCGCGCCTTGCGCTTGAGCAGGTAGCGATACAGCGAACGGGTTGCGCCCAGCGTCGCGCCATTGTCGCTCTTGGCCGCCATCAGCAGCCGCGCCCGCCCCGTCTTCGCGACCCGCGCGATCCGCCGCAGCAGCGTGTAGGGCGGCGAGAAATAGGCCATGAAGATGTCCAGCTTCCGCGCCTGAGAAAGGTCGCGGGTGACGCTGCGGGCCCAGCTCGACAGCCCGCGCGTGGGCCCACCGACCAGCCAGCGGACGGCCCCCTCCCCGTCACGCCATTCCCATTGCGAAACCGCCCGGCGAATGGCGCGGAAATGCGGCGCGTCGTCATCGGTCCAGTCGACCAGCCGCGCGAACCAGTCGTTGAGGCCGGCAACCGCGTCCCCTTCGAGCGCGATGGCAAGATCGTTCCACCCGTTCTGTTCGGGGGGGGCGAAATAGTCGTCCTCGATATTGAAACCGCCGAACAGTGCGCGCTCGCCATCAGCGATCACCATCTTCTGATGGTTGCGGATGAGATAGCGCAGCCCGATCCGCGGGCTGAAGCAGAAATAGCGTCCCCCGGCATCGACCAGCGGCTGGAGGAAGCGGTCCGATGCCGACGCGCCGAAGCTGTCGAGGATGAGCGTGACCGCCACCCCGCGCCGCGCCGCCGCACACAGCGCATCGCGCAGCTCGGACGAAACCTCGTCTTCGGCGAAGATGTAGAAGCAGATATCGAGCGTGGTGGTGGCCGAGCCGACGAGATCCATCAGCGCGCGGCGGCGGTCGTCGCCGCCGGGATAGAACACCAGCGAATGTCCCTGCGCCTCGAGCGCAAACGGCTCCGGATCGCGATAGACCGCCGTGGTTTCGGAAACGCTTGCCTCAGCCATTGGGGATGCGCCTTAGCGCGCCCGGCGGTCGGCGCAAATCCTTGACTGCCGGCAGGCAAAAGCCTAAGAGCCGCGCTTTCCCGGAATCACTTGATTTGCATCGGAGTGCCCCATGGCGCGCGTTACTGTCGAAGACTGCGTAGACAAGGTCCCCAACCGTTTCGACCTCGTCCTGCTGGCTGCCCAGCGGGCCCGCGAGATTTCCGGCGGTGCGGAACTGACTGTCGATCGCGATCGCGACAAGAACCCGGTCGTCGCGCTGCGCGAAATCGCCGAACAGACGGTCAAGCCGAAGGAACTGCACGAAGCTGCGGTTACCAATCTGCAGAAGATCCTGCCCGACGACGATGACGAGATGGACGAAGTCGGCTCGCTCAGCCAGTCGGCCGAAGCGCTGCGGATCACCGCTTCGGCGCCGACGCGTTCGACCTCGATCGGGGCCGATTACGAGGGCTGACACGCCGGCAGTATTGGCGAATTGTGGAAAGGCCGCCCCGGGGGCGGCCTTTTTGCG
The DNA here is from genome assembly GCF_009828015.1 of Qipengyuania citrea. Classification (GTDB taxonomy): domain Bacteria; phylum Pseudomonadota; class Alphaproteobacteria; order Sphingomonadales; family Sphingomonadaceae; genus Qipengyuania; species Qipengyuania citrea. The sequence continues at coordinate 466,305 of NZ_WTYG01000001.1, forward strand.
TTGCGGCATGGCTTGTGCCGCCTGTAGCCTGCGCCGCGACAGGAGGCGTGATGAGCGACGTGGTTGAAGGCGTGGGAACCGGGGTCGAAGGGGGTCTGTTCGCCAGGGCGGTATCGCCCCGCACGGGTGGCGAAGCGCCGACCGCCAAGGGCCATTTCGCCGAAGGGGCGTGCCTCAATTGCGGCACGCAGCTGGTGGGCAGCCATTGCCATCAATGCGGCCAGCAGGCCCATCTCCACCGGACGCTGAGCGCCTTCGCCCACGATATCGCGCATGGGGCGATCCATTTCGACGGCAAGACCTGGCGGACGCTGCCGATGCTGGTGTTCAAGCCGGGCGAGCTGACGCGCCGCTATATCGATGGCGAGCGAACCCGATTCGTCAGCCCGATGGCGCTGTTCCTGTTCACCATTTTCCTGATGTTCGCCGTATTCCAGATCGCGGGGATCAGCGCCCCTACCGATCTCACCGGCGACAAGAGCCTGCAGCTGAGCGAGCTTACCGAAGAACAGGCCGAGCGGCTCGAATCCCGGCGCGACACGCTGGCCGAGCGGGCGGCGGACCCGGACGCCACCGAAGCGCAGCGCAATCGCGCCGAAGAGGCGCTGGCCGAAGTCGAAGCGCAGCTCGAAGCGCTGGAGCAGGCCCGCACCGAACTGCCTTTCCTGGCTGACGGGACCGAACGAACCGGCGCCGAGGCGGGTTCGGAGGAAGTTGCGAACAAGACCCCCGGCAGCGAGAGGGACGCGGAAATCGCCGTGGATGCAAGCGACATCCGCAATTGGGAAGGCGATCTGGAGAACACCGACTGGTTCCGGGCGGGGGTCGAAAAGTGGCGCAAGAACCCGGGCCTGATGCTCTACAAGTTGCAGACCAATTTCTACAAGTTCAGCTGGTTGCTGATCCCGCTGTCGATCCCGTTCGTATGGCTCATCTTCGCCTGGAAGCGCGGTTTCCGCGCGTATGACCATGCCATTTTCGTCACCTATTCGCTCAGCTTCATGACGATGCTGATCCTGGCGATCGTGCTTGCCGGCATAGCTGGTCTGTCGCCCGGCTATGTCGCGCTGGCATCGCTGCTGATCCCGCCAATCCATATCTACAAGCACTTGCGCGGCACTTACCCGCTGTCGCGCTTCTCGGCCCTTTGGCGGCTGGGGGTGATGAGCTTCCTGATCGTCGTCATCCTCGGATTGTTCGCCATGTTGCTGATGCTGCTCGGCCTGTCCTGAGAAACGAAAAGGGCCGCCCGGTCATACCGGACGGCCCCTTGTGTGCGGATGGGTTTCGCCTGCGTCAGGCGCCTTGCGGTGCCGGGCCTCCGCCGAGCTTGCGCCCTGCCTTGGGGACAGCGACACCCGACGCGGGCTTGACCGCGACCGGGCCCTTGGGCTCGTCCGGCCGGTCGATCTTGCCGTCCTTCATCAACTGGTTGATTTCTTCACCGGTCAACGTTTCGTATTCGAGCATCGCCTGTGCCAGCAGGTGGAGCTTGTCCTCCTGCTCGCTGAGGATGTCCTGCGCGCGCTTGAGCCCGCCTTCGACCAGTTCCTTGATTTCGGCGTCGATCAGCTTGTTGGTTTCCGCGCCGCCCATGGTGCGCGCGGTCTGACCCATGCCGAGATAGCCTTCCTGGCTTTCCTCGTACTGCAGCGGGCCCAGCTTGTCGCTCATGCCCCATTTGGTGACCATGTTGCGCGCGAGATCGGTGGCATACTGGATATCGCCCGACGCCCCGCTCGAAACCTTGTCGTGCCCGAAGATGATTTCCTCCGCCACGCGCCCGCCCATCGCAACCGCGAGGTTCGCATGCATCTTGTCGCGGTGGTAGGAATAGCTGTCGCGTTCGGGCAGGCGCATCACCATGCCCAGCGCGCGGCCGCGCGGGATGATGGTGGCCTTGTGGATCGGGTCCGACGCCGGCTCGTTGAGGCTAACCAGCGCGTGGCCCGCTTCGTGATAGGCGGTCATCTTCTTCTCGTCCTCGGTCATGACCATGCTGCGCCGTTCGGCACCCATCATGACCTTGTCCTTGGCGTCTTCGAATTCCTGCATCGCGACCAGGCGCTTGTTGCGGCGCGCCGCCAGCAGGGCGGCCTCGTTGCACAGGTTCGCCAGATCCGCGCCCGAGAAGCCCGGCGTGCCGCGCGCGATGGTGCGCGGGTTGACGTCGGGAGCCAGCGGCAGCTTCTTCATGTGCACTGCGAGGATTTTCTCGCGCCCGTCGATGTCGGGCACGGGGACCACAACCTGACGGTCGAACCGGCCCGGACGCAGCAGCGCGGGGTCGAGAACGTCGGGGCGGTTGGTCGCCGCGATGATGATGATGCCTTCATTGGCTTCGAAGCCGTCCATCTCGACCAGCAGCTGGTTGAGCGTCTGCTCGCGCTCGTCGTTCGAATTGCCCAGCCCGTGGCCACGGCTGCGCCCGACGGCATCGATTTCGTCGATAAACAGGATGCACGGCGCGTTCTTCTTCGCCTGTTCGAACATGTCGCGCACGCGGCTGGCGCCGACACCGACGAACATTTCGACGAAGTCCGAACCGGAGATGGTGAAGAAGGGCACGCCCGCTTCGCCGGCGATTGCCCGCGCGAGCAGGGTCTTACCCGTACCGGGCGAACCGACCAGCAGGGCGCCCTTGGGGATCTGGCCGCCAAGCTTGGAGAAGCGCTGCGGGTCCTTGAGGAATTCGACGATTTCCTCGAGCTCTTCGCGCGCTTCGTCGATCCCGGCGACATCGTCGAACGTCACCTTGCCCTGCCGCTCGGTCAGCAGCTTGGCCTTCGACTTGCCGAAGCCCATCGCGCCGCCCGCACCGCCGCCTTTCTGGACCTGCCGCAAGGCGAAGAAGGCGATGCCGAGGATCAGCACGAACGGCAGCATCTGGATCAGCGCATAGAGGAGGATGTTGCCATTGTCGGCTTCCACACCCGAATAACGCACGCCATTGTCTTCGAGCAGCTGCGGCAGAGTGGTGTCGTTGGCAACGGGGATGGTCGAGAACTGCTCGCCATTCTTCATCTCGCCGACGATCGACGATTCGGAAATCTCGACGCTGGCGACCGAGCCTTCGGCAACCTTGTCGCGGAAATCGGAATAGAGGATCTGTGCGCCGGGAGCGCTGGATCCGCCCCCGAACAGCGACACAACCATCAGCAGTGCAAGGAAAATCCCGCCCCAGATCATCAGGCTCTTCACCCAGGGGTTGGGGCCGTTGCCCTCGGGCTCGGGCGGAGAATTCTGGTCGCTCATGCGCGGGTTCCTTTCATCCCGGCCAATGTAGGATGCCGCGGGTGAATGGCAAGTTGACCCGATGCGCGGAATTTCCGCTATCAGGCAGCAATTCGCTCGATCAGCCAATAGGCCCCGACGATGCCGACCGGATAGGCGGCGGCGCGCAGGACCAGCGGTTCGTCCGCCGGCCGGATACGGCGCAGCAGCGCGAGGGCGGCGAGCACCGCCGTGACGACCAGCAATTGTCCGGCTTCCACGCCGATGTTGAAGCTGACCAACGCGGCGGGCACCTCGCCTTCGGGCAGCCCGATTTCGCGCAAGGCGCCTGCGAATCCGAAACCGTGCAGCAGGCCGAAGGCGAATGCCACGAGCCAGGGCAGGCGCTGGGTCAGCGTGCCGCGCGCCCCCCGGGCGATTTCGACCGCGAGGAACACGATCGACAGGGCAATCAACGCCTCCACGACATCCTGCCGGATCCCGGCAAAGCCCAAAGTGACCGCCGCCAGCGTCAGCGAATGCGCGAGCGTGAAGGCCGTGGCGGCCTTGATCACCGGCCACGGCCGCCCGACCAGCAGGACCAGCGCGATGACGAACAGCAGGTGGTCCCATCCGGCCAGGATGTGATCAACCCCGATCGCGAAATAGCTGCGCCACACCTGCGCTGCGCCCGTCCTGGCCGTGATCGTCGCATAGGGCTCTTCCGGCGTGAGGCGGTGGACCTGTACCGGCCGTTCGCGCGGGGCGACGCGCAGGATCGCTTCGCCTTGCCCGGGAAAGGCCGGCCAGCCGAGCCGCTGCCCCGCGACGCTGCCGGTGCAGACCACCGGTGCACGGCCGACCACGGCAAGCGGAGCCATGTCGCGCTCTACCGGCCCCGCCAGCGCACAAGCGGCGGGCAGCTGCGGCACGGCGCTGCGTTCGTCGGCCGCGCTTGCGATCGGCTGCCGCCAGCCGAGCCGCCAGTTCGTCTCGTCGAGCTGCTCGAACTGGATCGCGACGGGACGCATTTCGTCAGCCAGCGCGGGGCTGGCCGCCAGCAGCAGGGCCAGCGCCGCAATCAGCCGGATCATTCGATTGCGACCGTATAGGCCCCGCGCAGCAACGCGTAGGCCCGCTGGCGCCGCTCGGCGATGGTGGCCGCTCGCCAGTCGGCCTCGATCCGGTCGCGGACCGCGCTCAGTTGCGGTGTCTGGCCCGCGTTACGGGTTTCCAAGCGGACGAGGTGCCAGCCATAGCCCGACGCGACCGGTCCCCGCCATTCGCTCGAGGGTTCAAGCTCCGCCAGCCGCGCGGTGAACGCCTCGCCATAGGTGCCGCGTATCTGCGCGAGCGGCATCGCGACCGCCTTGGCGGGCAGGCTGATCGGCTCGCCCACCGGATCGCGCGATGCCAGAGCGCGGGCGGCAGCGGATTCGCTAGAGTAATAGACTTGCCTGAAGGTCAACCTGTCGCCCTCGCGGTATTTATCCGGATGCTTCGCGAGCCAGCGCTCGAGGTCCGCTTCGCTCGGTCGGGCCAAGGCGGCCTCGGCGCCAGCAAGCTCGTCCATCTTGGTGGCCAGACGCCGCCGGACGACCGCGTCGCCTTCATCGAGGCCCAGACGCAGCGCTTCGCGGTAGAGGACCTCTTCGCGCACCCAGCGCTCGATCGCACTGTCCATTTCGGCGTCGGTGGGTGCGCGCCCCATCATCCGCTCGAAACCGAAAGCGATGCCGGCCTGCCGCTCGCGCGAAAGTTCGATCGTCCGGCTGGCCGGGTCGACCGGTTCGCCCACCAGTGCCAGCCCTGCCCAGATCACCGCCCCGGCGATCAGGAAATGCACCAGCGGGTCGCGCAGCCAATGCCGGATCATTCACGCCCCGCCGGAGACGCTGCAGCGCCGGGCGATCGGCCCGGCTTCAGCCAGACCGGAGAGGAATAGGCGCGTTCCTGGATAACATTCGTTTCGACAACCTCTGCCGGCAGGTCGATTCCGAAGCGTTTCGCATCGAACAGGACCCAGCTCGGCGTTGGGATTTCGATCGCGCGGACATAATAGAAGGCGCGCTGGCCCGGACGGTAATCGGGATCGCGCCAGGTCGCTCGCAATTCGGGTGCGCCGATCGTATTGGTGTAGCTCGCCTCGCGCCGTACTACCGTGTCGCCCACGGCGGGTATTGCGCCGCCCACGCGGCGGCGGACGCCAGCCATGTCCGACCATGCGAGATCATAGATACGTTCGCGTGCGACGCCATTCGCATCGACCCAGCCCTTGACCATCTGGATCCGGTCGAGATTGGCGCCTTCGGGATCCTTGAGCGCGGAAACCAGGAACACGGGCGCGCGGCCGCGATCGACCAGATCGCCGCCCATCGGGACACCGCGGGCATAACCGGCGCGTACCCAGTCGCCGTCCCAATCGCTGTCTGCAAAATCATGCCCGGCAAACAGCCGGAGCACCATGCGCGGACCGGTGGTGGCGTAGACTTCGCGCCGCATGAAGGCATCGAAGATCTCGGCGCGCGTATTGCCCCTTGCCCAGGCAGCCGCATAGCCCCCGGCGAGATAGTGCCAGCCGAAGCGCCCCTGGCGCGTACCGAGGTTCTGCGACGCGAGCGCGCGTCCGGCACGCGGTTCGACATTGGTTTGCTTGCCGAAGAAATTGTCCTCGTCCCCCGTCGCCAGCGCGGTGTGGCTGTCGGTGGAGCCGATCAGGCCGAATGCATAGGGATTGACGCCCATCTGCTGTTCGAGCGTCAGGCCGCGCAGCAAGGCGCTGCGGACATAGCTACCGGCATACATGTCGGGCGTTGCTTCTCTCGTCAGCGGCAGATTGCCCAGCTCCCACCCGGCCACGCCGAATTCAGCGAATTCGTCATTCGGCGAGAGGAAGGGGTGGGTCTCGCTGTCGCCCTTGATCTGGGTGGCTTCGACCACCGGCTCGAAGCGCGCTCGCTGGCGGGCGTAATCGGCGCTCATCGCGCCGCCATCGGGCCCGACCAGATCGAACATCATCCCGTTCGACAGGTTCGAATTGTGCGGGATCGCCAGTACGCGTCCCCCGGTGTTGGCCTCGTAGGCGGCCATGTAATCCCACAGCTGCTCGGGCTGTGTATCGATACCCGGAAACGGCACCACCTGACCGGTCTTGACGCTGCCGTCCCGGAACATGACGACCCGGTGCAAATTGTTGCCATCGGGCATCAAGGTCCATTCGAAACCCGCAAAGGCAGTGAATTCACCCGGGCGGTTGTACCGGTCCAGCAGGGCGAGATGGCTGTCCCACAATTCGCGTGTGGCGACAGCCTGCCGCTCGGGGTCCATCAGCGCTTCGGGGATCGTGTCATTGGCCGCCGCAGTGATGAGTTCGGCCACCGCCATGGTCGACTGGTTCGTGCTTTCGTGCATCATGTCGTACCAGCGCCGAAGCGTGGGATCGCGCACCAGGATCCGCGGCGTGTCGTAGAGCCGGCGCGTGGCGCCCATGGCATCCGAATGGTCCGAGATGACGAGGAAATCGAGCGGGCGGTCGAGCTGCGCATCCATCCCCATCGTCGAACGCACCCGGTCGCCGCGTGCGAATTTGAGCGCCTCTTCCGCGCCCAGCCTGACGCCGAAGCCGAAGGCGTCGACCGAAAGGTCGGTGTGCAGATGCGTATCGCCCCAATAGGGCCGGTCGGGAAATTCGGCGAGTTCGATCGTCGCGGTCCCGTCACCGCGCTGGTCTTCGGTCGGCTCGCCCGTATCCATGGAATCGCAGCCCGACAGCGCCAGGGCCGCCAGTGCGACCCAGCACCCCAAGGTCTTCGTCATCGGCTCTCCCCTCCCGATTGCCAATTGCAACCGAATGTCTGCGACATGCCGGGCGGGGTCAAGGCCTCAGGGGATTTGCGATGCGCTAGAGGAAGGGGATCGCGCTGCCTTCGCCCGACGAGCCGAAGTAGGTCGCAAGGCCGAGCGCCGTCGCCAGACCGGCGAACAGCAGTGATCCGAGCAGCAAGGCGCCGTCGCGAACCGTCAGCGCCAGCCCCAGGACAGCGATCGCCAGCATCGGGATGGTACTGGCGAAAGGCAGGAATTCGAGCGGCGGAACCGTGCAGCACAGGGCAATGATGACCGCAGCGACCAGCTTGATCGCAGTGCCCTTGGTCAGCCCTTCGAGCCGGCCCTTGCTGTGCCGGTCGAGGAAATTCGCCATTCCCTTGAGCTTGCCCACCGCCTTGTGCAGCTTTTTCGAACCGACCGCACGCCGCTGGACGAATTGCGGCATCCAGACATGGTCGCGGCCGATGAGCAGCTGGACCGCGATCAGCGCGATGAACAGCGCGAGCACGGTGGGGACGCCCGGGATGCCGCCGACCGGCGTGATTTCGAGCACGGCGGGGATCATGATAAACGGGCCGAAGCTGCGTGCGCCGAAATCGTCGAGCACATCGGCGACACGCACTTCGTCGTGATTGGCCGCAAGCTCGTCGAGTTCGCCGAGGACATCGCCCATGCTGTGGGGTTCATGTGACACTGCAGACATCTCCCTTGGCGGCCAAACGCACGGGGAGCCGAAAGGTTACGCGGCGCGGGATACTGCTCCCGCGCCGGTCACCCCGCCTTCTTCTTGAGCAGCGCCGAGCGTTCGCAGCGGCACACCACTTCGCCGCGCTGGTTCACCGCTTCGTGGAAGAAGGTGACGATCCCTGCATCGGGGCGCGACTTGCTCTCGCGCAGGCCGATTACCTCGCTGGTGGCATGCAGCGTATCGCCGATGAAGACGGGCTTGGGCATGACCAGCTTGTCGTAACCGAGGTTGGCCACAAGGGTACCCAGCGTGGTGTCACCGACACTGAGCCCCACCATCAGCGAGAAGGTGAAGGTCCCGTTGACGAGGATCTGCCCGAACTCGCTCGCCTTGGCCGCTTCCGCGTCGAGATGGAGCGGCTGCGGATTGTGCGTCATGGTGGTGAACAGCAGATTGTCGGTCTCGGTCACCGTCCGGCGGATGTCGTGCGTCAGCGTATCGCCGACCTGCCATTCGTCGAAATACTTCCCCGCCATCAGCCGTGCCCCATGACGGCTTTGACCTCGAGGAAGTCGTGGAAGCCCCATTCGCCCCATTCGCGGCCATTGCCCGACTTCTTGTAGCCACCGAAGGCAGCGCCGAGATCGTAGCCGCCATTGATCGCCACGCGGCCCGCGCGAATGCGCTTGGCAAGGCTGCGGGCGAGTTCGATGTCCTCGCCCGTGATCGCGCTGGCAAGGCCGTATTCGGTGTCATTGGCGATGCGGATGGCGTCGTCGTAATCCTCATAGCCGAGGATACACAGCACCGGGCCGAAGATTTCCTCGCGCGCGATGGTCATGTCGTTGGTGACGTCGGCAAAGACGGTGGGCTTGACGTAGTGACCGGTCTCCAGCCCCTCGGGTTTGCCGGGGCCGCCCGCAACCAGCGTCGCGCCTTCCTCGACGCCCTTCTCGATCAGGCCCTGGATCTTGTCCCACTGCGCGCGGCTGACGACCGGGCCGATCGCCGCATTGCCCTTCGGATCGCCGGGAATGACGCCTTCGGCAGCTTCTTTCGCTGCGGCCTTGGCCTCCGCCATCCGCGCGTGCGGCACCAGCATGCGGCTGGGCGCGGTGCAGGTCTGACCCGAATTGCCCATCATCGCGACCGTGCCCTTGGCAACCGACTTGGTGAATGCGGAATCGTCGAGCACGATATTGGGGCTCTTGCCGCCCAGTTCCTGCGCCATGCGCTTGACGGTATCGGCGGCATTCTTGGCGATCGCTATGCCCGCGCGGGTCGAACCGGTGAAGCTGACCATGTCGATATCGGGATGGCCGCTTATCGCTTCGCCGACGCCCGGCCCGTCGCCATTGAGCAGGTTGAACACGCCCGCGGGGACACCCGCCGCATGCATGATCTCGGCAAAGATACAGGCGTTGAAGGGCGCGATCTCGCTGGGCTTGAGCACCATGGTATTGCCCGTCGCCAGCGCGGGGAAGACCTTGCAGGCGATCTGGTTGAGCGGCCAGTTCCACGGGGTGATCATGCCGACCACGCCGACCGGCTCCCAAACATGCAAAGTGGGACCGTCGAGCCGTTCGAATGCGAAGCCCTCGAGCACTTCTATGGCCTTCTGGCAATGGCCCGCAAGCAGGCCGACATGCGGCCCGTTGGCGAGGCTCAGCGGCGCGCCCAATTCGTCGCTGACCGCAGTTGCGAGCTCTTCCTTGCGGGTCTCGATCTCCGCCTGGATCGCGCGCAGCAGGGTCAGCCGTTCTTCCTTGCTGGTCTGGCTGAAGCTCTCGAAGGCACGGCGCGCGGCGACCACGGCCTTGTCGACATCGGCCGCGGTGCCGAAGCTGATATGGCCGATGGTCTGCTCGGTGGCGGGGTTCTCCACCGCAACGGTGTTTTCCTCGACCGGGTCGACCCATTGGCCGTCGATGTAGAACTGGGTGCAATCGCGCATCGGAAACTCTCCTTTGCGCGCGCCTCTAGCTTTCCTGACGCCAGCGCGCCACCACCTCTTCGCCGTCGCTGGCGCTGTCGCGGATCGTGTTGGGCGTGCGGTCGAACCGCGGTGCGGGGGCGGTGTGCCAGCGCCCGCCGTGTTCGACGAAAGCCCCGCGCGCCTTCATATGCGGATGGTCCTTGGCGTGATCGAGCGGAACGACCGGCGAGAAACAGGCGTCGGTGCCTTCGAGCAATTCGCACCATTCGTCCTGCGTCTTCGTCACGAATAGCGCGGCCAGATCCTCGGCATAGCTGTCCCAATTGGCCGGGTTCATCTGCGCCTCGCGCAAATGCTCGGGCGCATCGGCGCGCTGGAGCAATTCGGCGTAGAATTGCGGTTCGATCGCGCCGACGCTGATTTCCCTGCCATCCTTGCAGGTATAGCAGCGATAGAAATGCGCCGCCCCGCCAAGCAGGCCGGCGCCGCGATCCACCGTGCGCAGCGCGCTGTGCGGCTGGCCGTAGAAGAAGCTCATCAGGCTGGTCACGCCGTCGACGATCGCGGCATCGACTACCTGCCCCTTGCCGCTGCGTTCGCGTTCGAACAGCGCCGCGAGGATGCCCATCGCGCAATACATCGATCCGCCGCCGAAATCGCCGACGAGGTTCTGCGGCGGCACGGGCAGTTCGCCGCGCTTGCCGATCGCGTCGAGCGCGCCGGTGATGGCGATGTAGTTGAGATCGTGGCCGGCCGCCTGCGCCAGCGGGCCGTCCTGTCCCCAACCTGTCATTCGCGCATAGACCAGCCGCGGATTGGCCTCGAGCAATTCCTGCGGGCCCAGCCCCAGCCGCTCCATCACGCCCGGACGAAAGCCTTCGACCAGCACGTCGGCATGCGCCAGCGCCTGCTTGACGAATGCCTGGCCTTCGGCGCTCTTGAGATCGACTTCCGCGCGGTGCCGGGCGCGTTCGACCACCGGGTTCATCGGCTGGTGACCGGCGCGTTCGATGCGCACGACTTCCGCGCCCATATCGGCCAGCATCATGCAGACATGCGGGCCCGGGCCGATGCCCTGGAATTCGACGACCCTGAGGCCGGTCAGCGGACCGTTCGACATTTCTCTCTCCTCGGAAAATTTATATGTTCTAGAAGCTCTTGGGCAGGTCGAGGACATGCGTGGCGACATGGCTCAGGATCAGGTTCGTGCTGATCGGCGCGACCTGATAGAGCCGGGTTTCGCGGAACTTGCGCTCGATGTCGTATTCCTCGGCAAAACCGAATCCGCCGTGCGTCTGGATGCACATGTCGGCGGCCGCCCAGCTGGCTTCGCTGGCCAGCATCTTGGCCATGTTCGCTTCGGTCCCGGCAGTCTCGCCATCATCGAACATGCGCGCTGCCTTGGTCACCATTTCGGCCGCGGCCGACAACTGGACATAGGCGCGCGCGATGGGGAACTGCACGCCCTGGTTCTCGCCGATGGCGCGCCCGAAGACATTGCGCTCGGCGGCATAGGCGGCAGCGCGGTCGATGAAGAAACGTCCGTCGCCGATGCATTCGCTGGCGATCAGGATGCGCTCGGCATTCATCCCCGAAAGGATGTAGCGGAACCCCTTGCCCTCCTCGCCGATCAGCGCGCTGGCGGGCACGCGCAAGTCATCGAAGAACAGTTCGGTGGTCGCATGGTTGAGCATGGTGCGCACCGGCCGGATGGTCAGCCCGTTGCCTACCGCCTCGCGCATGTCGACCAGCAGCACGCTCATCCCGTCGGAGGGCTTGGCGCATTCCTCGCGCGGAGTCGTGCGGCACAACAGCACCATCAGGTCCGAATGTTCGGCGCGGCTGATCCAGATCTTCTGACCGTTGACCACGTAATCGTCGCCGTCGCGGCGCGCGAAGGTGCTGATCCGCGTCGTATCAGTGCCCGCACCGGGTTCGGTCACGCCAAAGGCCTGCAATCGCAGTTCGCCGCTGGCGATCTTGGGCAGGTATTCGCGCTTCTGCTGGTCCGATCCGTGCTTCAGCAGCGTGCCCATGGTGTACATCTGCGCATGGCAGGCACCGCCGTTGGAACCCGACCGGTGAATTTCCTCGAGCACGGCGCAGGCCGCCTCCAGCCCCAGGCCCGAGCCGTCATATTCTTCAGGGATGAGGACCGAGAGGAAGCCAGCCTCGGTCAAAGCGGCGACGAATTCGCTCGGATAGGCGCGCTCGCGATCGAGTTCGCGCCAGTATTCGCCGGGGAAGCGCGCGCACAAACGCCGCACCGCTTCGCGGATTTCCGGAAAGGTCTCGCTCAAATGTCCGTCTCCCATTGCAACCTATTTGCCGCGCATCGCGCGCTTTGGCAACGGGTGTTGGGAGAATGGATGCCCCGTGAGGATTCGAACCTCAATTGACGGAGTCAGAGTCCGCAGTCTTACCATTAGACGACGGGGCATCAGCTGTCCGGGCAGGCGAGAATCGCGGGCTGCGCCGGAAGAGAGGCCGCGCATCTAGTTTCGTGTGGAGGCAAGGTCAACCCCGCAGCTGGCAGCGCCACTTGCCCCGTCTGCGCAACGCGGCTAGCGTTGGCGCCAAGTCCCCGTGCACAACGGTTTGCGCGGGAGGAAGAACAAAAGAAAGCTCCAGTTATGGCGGATCATCCTCCGCCGGACACCAAAAGGGGGCCTGGGAAGAAACGGGGCGGCAAGTCCGGCAAGGTAGCCGATTTCCGCTACAAACGCCCCTCCAGGCCCGATGGCAAGCGCAGCGACCGGCGCAATCCGCCCCGTCGCGACGCAGGCTTCGCGGCGCGCGCGCCAGCGGTTTCCGCGACGCATAGCCCGCAGCCGCACCGGCAGGCCTATGCCGCACTCGATCTCGGCACCAACAATTGCCGCCTGCTGATTGCCCGCCCCTCGGGCGAGAATTTCACTGTCATCGACGCATTCAGCCGCGTGGTCCGCCTTGGCGAAGGGCTGGCGGCAAGCGGGCGCCTGTCCGACGAATCCATGGAACGCACACTGGCAGCGCTGCATGTCTGCGCCGAGAAACTGCGGCGGCGCAACGTCCGGCTGGCGCGATCTGTCGCTACCGAAGCGTGCCGCCGCGCCTGCAACGGCCCGGCCTTTATCGAGCGCGTCCGCCGCGAGACGGGGATCATGCTCGACATCATTTCCGCGCAGGAGGAAGCGCGGCTGGCGGTGCTGGGCTGCCATATTCTGCTCGAAGAGGGCGACGGGCCGGCGATCATCTTCGACATCGGTGGCGGATCGACCGAACTGGTCCTGGTCCAGCCGGGCGACAAGGTCCCGCGGATCGTCGACTGGCTCAGCGTGCCGTGGGGCGTCGTGTCGCTGACCGATACGGTGCAGGGTTCGGACGCCAGCGAGGCCAGCCGGCTCGAACGTTACGCGGCCATGCGACAAACCGTGAGCGCGAGCTTTGCCGAATTCGCCGAGCGGATCCGCAAGCACACGCAGTCGCGCGAACCGATCCGCCTGCTGGGCACCAGCGGCACCGTAACCACGCTGGCCAGCCTGCATCTCGAACTGCCGCAATACGACCGGCGCGCGGTCGACGGGCTGATCGTGCCATCGCAGGCCATGCGCGACATCTCCACCCGCCTGTCGCGGATGTCCGCCGGCGATCGCAAGTGCCTGCCGTGCATCGGTGACGACCGCGCCAACCTGGTGATTGCCGGCTGCGCGATCCTCGAATCGATTCTCGACATCTGGCCCGCGGAACAGCTGGGTGTGGCCGATCGCGGAATCCGCGAAGGCATACTGCGCAGCCTGATCGCTGCGGATGCCGAAGGCGAACGCAGCCGCGCGGCGCTCCAGCGCATGCGAGAACAGGATGTCTGACCAGATCCACGCGTGCGAACGAGGCCCCGGCCCCGTCATTCCGGCACCGAACGCAATGAGGAATAAATAATGTCACGTTCGGGCAAGGATCGCGATACGCGCGTGCGCACGTCGAAGAAGCGGACGGCCAGTTCGACCCGCTGGCTGCAGCGCCAGCTCAACGATCCCTATGTGAAGCAGGCCAAGGCCGATGGATACCGCAGCCGCGCCGCCTACAAGCTGATCGAGCTGGACGAGAAATTCAGCCTGCTCAACGGCGTCACCCGGGTCGTCGACCTCGGCATAGCGCCAGGCGGGTGGAGCCAGGTAGTGCGCAAGCGCAAGCCCAGGGCGCATGTCGTGGGAATCGACCTGCTCGAGGTCGAACCGATCGAAGGCGTCACGATCCTGCAAATGGATTTCATGGCCGACGACGCGCCGCGGGCGCTCGAGGAAGCGCTGGGCGGCAAGGCCGAACTGGTGCTCAGCGACATGGCCGCCAATACGGTCGGTCACAAGCAGACCGACCATCTGCGCACGATGGGTCTAGTGGAAGCAGGCGCCTGGTTCGCCATTGAAAACCTCGCGCCGGGGGGCACCTATCTCGCCAAGGTCCTGGCGGGGGGTACCGACACCGACCTGCTCACGCTGCTCAAGCAGCATTTCCGCACCGTGAAACATGCCAAGCCGCCCGCGAGCCGCAAGGATTCAAGCGAGTGGTACGTGATCGCGCAGGGCTTCAAGGGCTGATCGTCCCACAAAAAAGCCCCGCCGAAGCGGGGCTTTCCTGAAGCAGTCAGCCTGCCGGACCGCTTATTCGTCGACCTTGGTCGCGCCATCGGTGTTGGTGGCGGCATTTGCAGCAGCGACCGGCTGGTCGGCGCTCATGCCAGCGGCCGATTCCGCAGCGCCGGCTTCGGCACCCTCGACCGGGCCGAGGCCGTCGCCGGGGAAGTCTTCGCTGACTTCTTCGGTTTCAGCCGGAGCCGGTTCGGGCTTGGCCGGGGCCCCGCCATAGGTCGACATGAATTCCATCACATTGGCGCGGTCTTCAGGCTTGCTGAGACCGGCAAAGCTCATCTTGGTGCCGCTGGCAAAAGCGCGCGGGCTGGTCAGCCATTCGTCCATCGCTTCCCAGGTCCAGTCGCCGCCCTTCTCGGACAGGGCCGAGCTGTAGGCGAAGCCCGCGGCATGCGCGCCGATCGACGCGCCCATCACGCCATAGAGATTCGGACCGATGCCATTGGCCCCGCCCTGATCGATCGTGTGGCACGCGGTGCACTTGGCGAAGACCTTTTCGCCGGCCGCGGCATCGGCGCTGGCCAGCAGCGTGCCGAGATCCGGACCCTCGTCGGCGCCGCCTTCCTCGGCTGCGCCCTCGATGAAATAACCAGCTTCTTCGGGATGCTCGGCGCTATCGGCATGGAAATACATGCCCGAAACGATGGAGGCGCCCAGCGCCACGATAGCAGCGCCAAGGACCCAGCCAGCAGCGGTGTTGAAACGATCGTCCATTACGTAAAATACCCGGCGAAAATCGGTTGGTCAGATGGTTGCGCGCCGCTCTAGTGCGCAGCGCCGCCTTTCGCAAGGGTGCAGGCCGCAATAGCGCTTGATGCCGCGCGAACGCGACCGTAACGCCCGCAGACCATGCGCCAGTTCGCCAAACCTGCCCTCGCCCTTGTCGATTCGATGCGCGCGGCCGCGGCCGCCGACCCGGCGCGGGCGATCGCGTTCGGCGGCGCCCCCGGATCCAATTCGCACCAGGCGGCGATGCAGTTCGCGCCCGAAGCGCTGCCGCTGCCGTGTTTCAGTTTCGAAGATGCGCTGGCCGCGGTCGAAAGCGGCGCGGCGGGCTGTGCAATGATCCCGATCGAGAACAGCCAGCACGGCCGCGTGGCCGACATCCATTTCCTGCTTCCGGCCAGCGGGCTGTCGATCGTGGCCGAGCATTTCATGCGCATCACGCATTGCCTGATGGCCTTGGGGCCGGGCCCGTTCGAAGCCGCCTACAGCCATCCGCAGGCGCTCGGCCAGTCGCACCGCTTTCTGGGTGAGCGCGGGATCGTGGGGCTGAGCCATGCCGATACCGCAGGCGCCGCCGCCTTCGTCGCGGAAAGCGGCAAGCCCGACATCGCCGCCATCGCGCCGGCGCTGGCCGCGGATCTCTACGGGCTCGAGATCATCGAACGCGAGGTGGAGGACGCGCCCGACAACACCACCCGCTTCGTGGTGCTGGCGAAAGACCCGCTCGACCCTGCGCTGCTCGAAGGGTCGCGGGCTATGACCACCTTCATCTTCGAAGTGAAGAACATTCCCGCCGCGCTGTACAAGGCGCTGGGCTGCTTCGCGACCAATGGCGTGAACATGACCAAGCTGGAAAGCTACCAGAAGGGGGCAAGCTTCGCGGCAACGCAGTTCTTCGCCGATATCGAGGGCGCGCCGGGGGATGCCCGCGTGGACCTGGCGCTGGAGGAGCTGGCCTTCCAGACCAATGGCGTACGGCTGCTCGGCAGCTACGCGCAAGCCCGCCGCCGCGGCTGACCGGATCGGGACCGCGCAACGCCGCCGGCCGGGGGCGCTCGCCTATTCGTCGTCGTAGATCGCGACTTCGTTCATCCCAGCACTGGTTGCACGCCCGCGGTACATGCCGGAGGTGTTCATGCTGAACAATGGATGGCCTTCGCGCGTGACGACGATCACCCCGCCATCGCCGCCGAGACTGCCGACATCCGCGATGACCGCATCGATCTCTTCCTGCGCCTGCGCTGCTTCTAGACCGAATTCGCTGGCATGGACGAGATAGGTCGGAATGCCTTCCTCATCGAGCGGTACGCGCGCCTGGGCAGCGTCGATCTCCGCACGGAAGCGATAGCGCAGCCGGGTGCAGATTTCCTGCGCGACACCGACCCGGATAAAGAATTCTCCCCACCCGGTGGCGGAAACCGCGCAGCTGCGATTGTCGGCATAGGTGCCGGCACCGATGATCGGCGCATCGCCGATCCGGCCCCAGCGCTTGCCCGTCATCCCGCCGGTCGACGTGCCCGCCGCCATGTTCCCATCGGCGTCGAGCGCGACCGCACCGACCGTGCCGAACTTGATGTCGACATCGAGCGCGCTGAGCTGTTCGGCCTTCATCCGCTCCAGCGCTTCCCTGCGGCGCGTGGTTTCGAACCATTCGGGCGGCATCGTTTCAAGCTGGTGGCTGGCGGCAAAAGCTTCAGCCCCGGTGCCGGCCAGCATCACATGCGGACTGTCGGTCATGACCTTGCGCGCCAGATCGATCGGATGGCGGATACCGGTCACGCCGGCCACCGCACCTGCATCGCGCGTCCGCCCGTCCATGATCGATGCGTCGAGTTCGATATCGCCGTCCCAGGTCAGCACGGCACCCCGCCCGGCATTGAACAGCGCGTCGTCTTCCATCGGTTCGATCGCCGCCTGGATCGCATCCATCGCGCTGCCCCCGTCGCGCAGCACTGCCGCACCTGCATCGAGCGCGCGCTGCAGCGCGGCGCGATAGGCGGCATCCTGTTCGGGCGTCATGTTCTCGCGCGCGATCGTACCCGCGCCGCCATGGATGGCGATCGACCAGCCGGGCGTGTCCTGAGCGGTTGCTGGGGCCGCGAACAGCGCGAGAAGCGCAACCGACGCGGCGGCGATGGGGACGAAAAATCCTCTCATGCCAGAGCGGTAGCACGGCTGCTTATCCACTTCACCCGGGAAAGCATTTTGTGGATTCGCGCCATGCATGGTAGCCCTTCCGTAACGTAAACCAATGGGGAGAGGTTTCGTGATTTTCGACCGTTATCGTTTCAACGAACAGGTGGCGATGGAGCTGGGGGAAAAGATCCTTCTGGCAATCGTCGCGCTGATCCTGACATGGCTCATCGCGCGCGCTGCCAAATGGGCCTTCGCCAAACTCGTCGATGCCGTCGACTTCTTCAAGCGGGGTACCGGCAGCGGGCAATCGCTGGGCGAATCGCTGGGCAAGATCGTCAGCTTGCTGATCTGGCTGTTCGGCCTGCTGATCATTCTCAACATTCTCGAACTCGGCGGGGTCGCCGGGCCGATCGACAGCCTGCTCGAAAACGTCGTCGCATTCCTGCCCAATCTGCTGTGGGCGGGACTGATCTTCTTCATTGGCATGATGGTGGCACGGATCGTGCGCGACCTTGTCGTCACCACGCTGCAGACGGTCGATCTGGATAAATGGGCCAATCGCGGCGGGGTCGACAGCGTCACCGGGAACAGCACCATCAGCCGGACCATCGGCACCATCGTCTACGTTCTGATCGCGATCCCGGTGGCGATCGCCGCGCTCGAACAGCTGGGCATCGATTCGATCAGCGCACCGGCCAGCGAAATGCTGCGGATGATCTTTGCCGCGATCCCGAACATCATTGCCGCGGCCGTGCTGCTGGGGATCGGCTATCTCATCAGCCGCTTCGTGGTGCAGATCGTCAAGGAAATCCTGCCCGGCTTGGGCGTCGATCGCGCCATGGCCGAAAGCGGGCTGGTCACCGAAGGCACGACCGTGTCGGGCATCATCGCCCGCGTCGCGCAGGTGGCCATCATCCTGTTCTTCGCGATTGCCGCGACGAGGCTGCTCGGGTTTCCCGAACTGACCGCGATCCTCGACCAATTGCTCGAACTGGGCGGCCGGGTGATCTTCGGCGCGGTGGTGATCGCCTTTGGTTTCCTGATCGCCAACCTGCTCGCGCGGCTGATCGCAGGCGATGCGGGCGGGTCGACCGCGAGCACCATCGTGCGCTGGGCGACGATCATCCTGTTCGTGTTCATGGGCCTGCAGTTCACCGGTATCGGCGGGATGATCCCGGCCAATGCGCTGACGATCCTGATCGCCGGCGTCGCGGTGGCGGGCGCGCTTGCCTTCGGTCTCGGCGGCCGCGACTGGGCGGCACGCAAGCTCGAACAGATGGACAGCGATCTCGGCGGGACCGCAGCGCCCACGCCGAAGCCCAAGCGCGGCGCTGCCGCCAAATCGACCGACCCGCTGCCGCCGGGCGCCTAGGCCCCGCAGCAGGCGAATTCGCCGGAAGGGGCGCGGGGGGCATCCTCCCCGCGCCTTTTTCGTGGGCGATCCGGCTTGCAGGCTCCCGTCCGCTCGTAGAGAAAGCGGATGCCGCCTGCCGCAGCGCGTCATTGCCCCTTCATCCCAAGGGCTCTATATCGCCGGGCATGTCTTCCATCCGTCCCTGGCGCACGATCGAGCGCCGCCCGTCCCGCCAGATCATGGTCGGCAACGTCCCCGTCGGCGGCGATGCGCCGATAACCGTCCAGACCATGACCAACACGCCGACCGAGGATGTCGGTGCGACGATCGACCAGATCCGTCGCTGCGAAGATGCGGGCGCGGACATCATTCGCGTGTCGTGCCCCACCGCCGAGGCGACCGCACATTTCGACCGTATCACCAAGGCAGCGAATGTCCCGATCGTCGCGGACATCCACTTCCATTACAAACGCGCACTCGAAGCGGCGGACAAGGGCGCGGCCTGCCTGCGCATCAACCCAGGCAACATCGGCAGCAGCCAGCGCGTGGCCGAAGTGGTCCGTGCCGCCAAGGCGAACGGCTGCGCGATCCGGATCGGGGTCAATGCGGGCAGTCTCGAGAAGGATCTGCTCGAAAAATACGGCGAGCCCTGCCCCGAGGCGCTGATCGAGAGCGCGCTCGACCATATCAAGCTGCTGCAGGACCACGACTTTCACGAATACAAGGTGGCAGTGAAGGCGAGCGACGTGTTCCTTGCCGTCGCGGCCTATCACGGCCTCGCCGACGCGGTGGACTGCCCACTGCATCTGGGCATCACCGAAGCGGGCGGATTGATCGGCGGTACGGTCAAGAGCTCGATCGGCATGGGCAGCCTGTTGTGGGCCGGTATCGGCGACACCATTCGCGTGTCGCTGTCGGCCGAGCCCGAACAGGAAGTGAAGGTCGGTTACGAGATGCTCAAGGCGCTCGGCCTGCGCACCCGCGGTGTCCGCGTCGTGTCGTGCCCGAGTTGTTCGCGCCAGGGTTTCGACGTCATTCGCACGGTCGAAACGCTCGAGAAACGGCTCGAGCACATCAAGACCCCGATGAGCCTCTCGGTGCTCGGCTGCGTGGTCAATGGCCCTGGCGAGGCGCGCGAGACCGACATCGGCATCACCGGCGGCGGCAATGGCAAGCACATGGTCTATCTGTCGGGGGTGACCGATCACCACGTGCAGAGCGGCGACATGCTCGACCATATCGTTGCGCTGGTCGAAGCCAAGGCCGCCCAGATCGAAGCGGGCGAGGCAGTGGCCTTCGATCCGCATGCCGCTCCTGCGCAGGCCGCCGAATAGCGCCTTTACGCCGTTTTAAGCCAAAGCGGCGCACGGTGCCGCGATGCGCATCGCGGTTCTCCTTGCCATAGCCGTGGCAGCCTTCCTCGGCGCAACGCTGGTGCCCGGCGACGCGCCCGAGCCAGCAACCGGTGATGACGGACTGCATGCCCCGCAGCCGGCGGAGGCAGAGACCTCCGGTGGATCCAGCGACAGCTACGCGGCATGGGTCGCCGGGACCACCGAACTTCCCCGCGCTGCCGACGGGCATTTCTATGCCGAAACGCAGGTCAACGGCGCACAGATCGACATGCTGGTGGACACCGGGGCCAGCGTGGTGGCGCTGACCGGTGCCGATGCGCGCGCAGCAGGGTTGATGTGGTCCGCCGCCGATATCCGGCCGATAGCGCAGGGCGCTTCCGGTCCCGTGGCGGGAATGGCCATCACACTCGACCGGGTTACGCTTGGCGGTCACGAAGCGCGCAACGTTCGCGCGATCATCGTGCCGGAAGGACTCGGCGTATCGCTGCTCGGCCAGAGCTTTCTTGCCTCGGTGCAACCGGTCCGGATCGAGCAGGACCGGATGGTGTTGGGCGAATGAACCGCGCGGTCCGCCGCAATCCCGTTGTCGCCTGCCGCACCGCACTGTTAGGTTCCCGCGCATGAATCGCCGCGATCTTATCAAGGGCTCATTGGCAGCGACCGCTGCCGCCGCCCTGCCCGCCCGCCTGTTCGCGCAGGTCAATCCCACCGCCGCCCGCGAAGCGAAGCTGATGGTGATCGCGCGCGACGAACTGGCCCGGGCGGGTACCAGCATCTGGCGCAAAGACATTGTCGGCATTGCCGATTTCGGCCTGCATTCTTCGCAAAAGCGGTTTCACTTCGTCGATCTCGAGAACGAACGGGTAACCAGCTATCACGTCAGCCATGGTACGGGTTCGGACGGCGAACACGATGGCTGGCTCAAGCGCTATTCGAATATCGAGGGGAGCGAAGCGTCCAGCCGCGGGGCCTTCATGACCCGCAGCTGGTATGTCGGGCGCTATGGCACTTCGCTGCGACTCGACGGGCTCGATTCGACCAATTCCAACGCCCTGCCCCGCGCCATCGTGATGCACCCGGCGAGCTATGCCACGCCCGGACATGTCGATCGCTGGGGCCGGCTCGGCCGCTCGAACGGCTGCTTCGCCATGGGGCCCGAACAATTCGACCGCGCGCTGATCGACCTGTCGGGCGGGCGCCTGCTGGTTTCGGGCAGCTACGGGATCGCGCAGGACGGCAGCGCCGTCAGCCCGCCGATCGCCCAATACGACCTGCTGCGCCGTCCGGACGGAACGACGTTCAGCCGCACCAGCCCGAGCGCTTACTGACGGACGCCCGGTCGGGCGACCTCAGCTCGTCTGCAGATCGTCGACGATCTCGACCGCTTCCTCGCTCGTCTCGCGGGCCCGGTCGTCTTGGCGCGGCGCATCGAGCGCGGCCAGTACGGGAGCGTCGCGGCCATAGATGTCGTCGAACTGGCGCAGCTCGCCGTTCACATCCACACCGTAGGTGAAATAGGTGATGTAGGCGGGCCACTGCTTTTCCATCGGGTAGCGCGTGTACTTGCCCGACGCGGTGATTTCGGAAACCTCCTGCTGGATCGCAGGCAGATCCTCGCGGCTCTCCGCATTGCCGAGCATGGCCATCGTCATCGCCAGTTCGCGGGCACCCTGGACGCGAATGCACCCATGGCTGAGCGCGCGGACGTCACGCGCGAACAGCGACTTCGCGGGCGTGTCGTGGAAGAAGATCGCGTGCGGGTTGGGCATGTCGAGCTTCATCAGGCCGAGCGAATTGCCCGGCCCGGGCTGCTGGACCACGGTGATCCAGCCGTTGGCGCCCTTGGTCGCCGTGTAGTTGTTGGCACGCGCCCAGCCGGGATTGTTGAGCACTTTCGCGCCCAGCCCTTCGCCCTTCACGATCGATTGCGGCACGGTCCAGGTCGGGTTGAAGATCACCGCCTCGACCATTTCGGAAAGCTGCGGCGTCGCGGTGCGGCCGGGCTTGCCCACCACCACGCGGTAGTGCTTGATGATCTTGTCGTTGACCGTCAGCCGCAGCTGGTATTCGGGCACATTGGCAAGCAGATATTGCTTGCCGAGATCCCGGGCGAGCCAGCGCCACCGGTCCATATTGGCGCGGATCAGCTTGCGCTTGGCGGGGTCGCTCGTGCGGGCGAGCTCTTCCTTCAAACGCGCGTAATCGGGCGAAACCGGATTGAGCGCGCGCAGCGTTCCGGCGATGTCGCCCGTCTCGACGGCTGTCTCCAGCAGGCGGTGCGACGGCAGGACGTCGGGGTCGGGATCGACCACGAACCACTGGCGCCGTGCATCCATCGGCGTGCGCCCATCGCGCAGATCCTCGACCAGCCAGATGAAGATCTCGCTCGCCACAGCGTCGAGCGCCGGGCCCCGGCCCTGCGCGATTGCGGCGGCCAGCGCTTCGGCGCGGTAGTCACCGGGGACCAGCCCTTCGTCGGCCACCGTGGGAATGAAGGCGAGCAGCTTCTCCGCCTGCGCGAGCGTCCACTCGCGTTCGAGCACGGGCAATTGCTGGACCACTTCGCCCGACGACATGCGGATATCGTCGAAACTTTCCTCTACGCTGGGCTGCGCGGCGGGTTGAGGCGCGTCACGGGTATAATCGGGCAGTGGCTCGGTAACCCGGGCCGGTTCGGGCGGCAGCAGGTCTTCAGGCGCACTGTCCTGCGCGAAGACCGAGGTCGCGCACAGCGCGGCGCCCATTGCGGAACCGATAATCAGACGAAAACGTGTCATATGTCCTACCAGATGCGCCCACGCACCGATGCGGCGCGTGTGGCTTGATAATTGCCCAATGCCCCAAGCTAATCCAATATCCCGGCTTTCACGAGGCTGAATTGTCCGTGACGGCTCGCTTCCCCCCGGATAGGAATTGGCAGTGCGCACCGATCACGCCCTCTTGCCCATGCTGATGGCAGCGCTGGCCGTCGCCAGCCTGGCCTTGATGGACGCTTACATGAAAAGCGCGGCGCTGGCCGTGGGCGCGCTAAGCGCGGCCTGGCTGCGCTCGCTGATCGCCACGGCAATCGCTCTGCCGCTGTGGCTGGCGCGCGGCGGGCGCTGGCCGCAGCGAGCAGTGCTCACGCTGCATCTGCAACGCTCGGTCGTGGCGACTTTCATGGCACTGACCTTCTTCTATGCGATCACCAAGCTGCCGCTGGCCGAAGCCATCGCCATCAGTTTCGTCGCGCCGCTGATCGCGCTCTATCTCGCGCGGCTGATGCTAGGCGAGATCATTCGCCGCGAGGCGATCGCCGCTTCGCTGCTGGGTTTCGCCGGCACGCTGGTGATCATCGGTGGCAAGGTGGGCCAGGCCGAATTCGACCGCGATACCGCGCTCGGGCTGGCCGCGATCCTGACCTCCGCCATGCTCTACGCCTACAGCTTCATCCTGATCCGGCGGCAATCGCAGGTTGCCGGCCCGGCCGAGATCGCGACCTTCCATTCGGGCGTGTCGGTGCTGCTGCTCGGCATGGCAGCCCCCTTCCTGTTCGAGATGCCGGACAGCGACACGCTGCGCGACCTCGCCGCGGCGGCGGTGCTCACGGTTATCGGGGCGATGGCTTTTGCCTGGGCCTACGCCCGCGCCGAGGCGCAGGTGCTGGTCCCGCTCGAATATTCGGGCTTCCTGTGGGCTTCGGTGTTCGGCTGGCTGTTCTTCGCCGAACGGCTGACCCTGCCGACCCTGGCGGGCACCGCGATCATCGTGGGCGCGTGCTGGCTGGCGGCGCGCGGCAGGCGCCCGGCCCAGCCGCCCGATACGATCTGAACGATCTGTCGAACCGCCAGGCATGCAGGCTGGCGCGGATGCACGAAACCGTAGCGGCAGGCGAAGCCCGCGCCGCCGATCGACGCTTGCCGCAATGCCGCACCCTTGATTTTTTCCCCGTTCCGGCGCAGGGGCGCGGCACATTCTGCTGCCCCGCCCATTGGTCGGGTAACGGCTTACAAACGAAAGGATCAACGCGCGCATGACCCAGGTCGGCAAGGACACGCTCGGAACCCGCTCCACTCTGACAGTGAACGGCAAGGACTACGCCTATTACTCCTTCGCCAAGGCGGCGGAAAAGCTGGGCGATGTTTCGAAGCTGCCTTTCAGCCTCAAGGTGCTGCTGGAGAACATGCTGCGTTTCGAAGACGGTGGTTTCACCGTCAGCACCGACGATGCCCAGGCGATCGTCGACTGGCAGAAGAACCCGGCCACGGGCAAGGAAATCCAGTACCGCCCGGCGCGCGTGCTCCTGCAGGATTTCACCGGCGTGCCCTGCGTGGTCGATCTTGCTGCCATGCGCGATGCGATCAGCAAGCTCGGCGGCGATACCGCCAAGATCAACCCGCAGGTTCCCGTGAACCTCGTGATCGACCACTCGGTCATGGTTGATGAATTCGGCCACCCCAAGGCTTTCGAAAAGAACGTCGAGCTCGAATATGCCCGCAATGCGGAGCGTTACGACTTCCTCAAATGGGGTTCGAAGAGTTTCGAGAACTTCTCCGCCGTGCCTCCGGGCACCGGCATCTGCCACCAGGTGAACCTGGAATATATCGGCAAGGGCGTGTGGTCGACCAATGACCCCGAAGGCGAAGCGGTCGCCTATCCCGACACCTGCGTCGGCACCGACAGCCACACCACCATGATCAACGGCCTCGGCGTGCTTGGCTGGGGTGTCGGCGGGATCGAGGCCGAAGCCGCAATGCTCGGCCAGCCAATCTCGATGCTGATCCCCGAAGTGGTCGGATTCAAGCTGACCGGCGCGATGGCCGAAGGCGTGACCGCCACCGACCTCGTGTTGACCTGCGTGCAGATGCTGCGCGAAGTCGGCGTGGTTGGCCGGTTCGTCGAATTCTACGGCGAAGGCGTTGCGGGGCTGACCCTCGCCGACCGTGCGACCATTGCCAACATGGCGCCCGAATACGGCGCAACCTGCGGCTTCTTCGGCATCGACGACAAGACGCTCGAATACATGCGCCTCACCGGCCGCGACGAAGAAACCATCGCGCTGGTCGAAGCCTATTCGAAAGAACAGGGCATGTGGTTCACCCCCGAGGCCGAGCCCGTCTTCACCAAGACGCTCGAGCTCGACCTGTCGAAGGTCGTCCCGAGCCTCGCCGGTCCCAAGCGTCCGCAGGACCGCGTCGCGCTGCCCGAGGTCGACGAGCTGTTCAACACCGACCTCAAGTCGATCTACGGCAAGGACAAGCCGCTGCGCGTCGACGTCGAAGACACGCATCACGATGTCGGCGACGGCGACGTCGTGATTGCCGCCATCACCAGCTGCACCAACACGTCGAACCCCGATGTGCTGATCGCTGCCGGCCTGGTCGCCAAGAAGGCGCATGAAAAGGGTCTCAAGCCCAAACCGTGGGTCAAGACCAGCCTCGCTCCCGGCAGCCAGGTCGTTACCGACTATCTCGTCAAGTCGGGCCTCCAGGACGATCTCAACGCCATGGGCTTCGATCTCGTCGGCTATGGCTGCACCACCTGCATCGGCAACTCGGGCCCGCTTGCGCCGCCGATTTCCAAGGCCATCAACGGCAATGACATCGTCGCTGCCTCGGTGCTGTCGGGCAACCGCAATTTTGAAGGCCGCGTATCGCCCGATGTGCGCGCCAACTTCCTCGCCAGCCCGCCGCTCGTGGTGGCCTACTCCATCCTTGGCACGGTCACGAAGGACATCACCGAAACCCCGCTCGGCCAGGACCAGCAGGGCAATGACGTGATGCTTGCCGATGTCTGGCCGACCAACGAGGAAATCGCCCAGCACCGCGCGGCCAATATCGACCGCCAGATGTTCGAAACCCGCTACGCCGACGTCTACAAGGGCGATGAGCACTGGCAGGGGATCAAGGTCGAGGCCAGCGACACCTATCGCTGGAACCCGACCAGCACCTATGTCGCCAGCCCGCCCTTCTTCGAAGGCATGGAAATGACTCCCGCCCCGGTGACCGACATCACCGACGCAAAGCCGCTGGCGATCCTCGGCGATTCGGTCACCACCGACCACATCTCGCCCGCCGGTTCGATCAAGGAAGACAGCCCTGCGGGTTCCTATCTGCAGAGCCACCAGGTCGCCAAGCAGGACTTCAACTCCTACGGCTCGCGCCGCGGCAACCACGACGTGATGATGCGCGGCACCTTCGCCAACATCCGCATCAAGAACGAGATGGTCCCCGGCGTCGAAGGCGGCGTGACGACCTACAATGGCGAACAGATGCCGATCTACGATGCGGCAATGAAGCACAAGGAAGACGGCACCCCGCTGGTGGTCGTTGCCGGCAAGGAATATGGCACGGGTTCAAGCCGTGACTGGGCCGCAAAGGGCACCATCCTGCTTGGCGTCAAGGCCGTGATCGTCGAAAGCTACGAGCGTATCCACCGCTCGAACCTGATCGGCATGGGCGTGCTGCCGCTGCAGTTCAAGGATGGCGATACGCGCAACAGCCTCGGCCTGACGGGAAGCGACAGCTTCACGATCAAGGGCCTCGCCGATCTCAGCCCGAGCCAGGACGTCGAAGTCGAGGTGACCCGCGAGGACGGTTCGACCTTCAGCTTCACCGCGCTGTGCCGCATCGATACTGCGAACGAGATGGAATATTACCGCAACGGCGGCATCCTCCACTACGTTCTGCGCAAGCTCGCGGCCGCCTGATTCCGTCCGACCGGAAGCGGTAGGCGCCGATGACGCTCGTCGGTCGCCTGTCGCGGTTTCTGGGGCGAACCCCAACCGAACCTGAAGCCGATCCCGCCGTTCTGCGCGGGATCGGCGACCGCGTCCGCCGGAAGCTGCGGGCCGATCCCCGCATCGAACCGCATGGCGGCAAAAAGGCCGACCTGTTCCTCCTGCGCGGTTTTCTCGACGAAGCGGAGTGCCGCCGGCTGATCGCGATCATCGACAGCCGTATTCAGCCCTCCATACTGTTTACCGACAAGGCTTCACCGCGCGGACGGACGAGTTCGACGCATTTCTTCGCCAAGGAAATGCCCGAGACGCGTGCGCTGGCGGAGCGGATTGCCGCGGTTACGGGGATAGGGCTACCCCATGCCGAACCGCTGCAGGGGCAACGCTATCGCCGGGGCGAGGAATACCGGCACCACCGCGACCATTTCCTGCTTGATCGCCCGCACTGGCAGACCGAACGACATCGCGGTGGCCAGCGAAGCTGGACCGCGATGGTCTATCTTAACACACCTGAGGCCGGCGGTGCGACCGCGTTTCCCGCGCTGGACCTGACCATTGCGCCCGAACCGGGGATGCTGGTTGTGTGGGACAATATGGATCGCAAGGGCCGCCCCAACCGCGCGACACTGCATGCCGCGCTGCCGGTCGAAGCAGGCGTTAAATACGTCGTTACCCAGTGGTACCGGAAGGGCGAATGGAGCCTGCGCGGGCGCGACTGACCGCTGCCCCTATCGGCGCTCAGGCCGCCCGCTTGATCCGGAACTTGCGCCGCCCGAGAATTGCGGCCGCGGCCATGCCGAACAGCGCCATCATCGGCGGGGCGGGCACATCGGTGCCGCTGCTGCTGCCCGAGGTCGACGAGCTGGTCGAGGACGAGGACGAGGTCGAGCTTGATGTTGAAGTTGAGGACGACGTGGAGGTCGAGCTCGACGTGCTCGTCGAGGACGACGAACTGGTGCTGGTGGTGACGTTGCCGCTCGAGGTCGAAACTTCGCCAGTGGAGGTGCTGACCGAACCCGTCGAGGTGGAGACTTCGCCCGTCGAGGTGCTGACCGAACCCGTCGAGGTGCTGACCGAACCGGTGGAAGTGGAGACTTCGCCCGTGCTCGAACTGGAACTCGTCGTCGTCGAGACTTCACCGGTCGAGGTGGAGGTGCCGCCGGTCGAGGTCGAAGTCGAGGATCCACCGGTCGAACTGGTCGTCGACACGTCGACATTCACCACCGGAGGCTCGCCGCCGCTGGTGGTGGTCGAATTGACGATCACGCTGCCGCCGCCGCTCGATCCGGAGAAGAAGCCGCCGAAGAAGCCGCCGCCGAAACCACCACCAAAGCCGCCGCCGCCGCTTCCGCCGGCAATCGACCGCGATGCGCCGCCCCCGCCGACAGGTGCCGATGCGGGCAGCGGCGGAACGGGGACGGGTGCCATCGCCTGGCGATACACCGGCGGGCAGATGTTGTTCGGATTGTTCGCTGCAGCCGCCGAATCGGCGGGAACGCATTCGACCTGCCGCGGGATCGTGCGGGCACGCGGTACGGTCGGCCGCGGCACAGCGCGCGGGGTCGCCTGCTTGACGTATTTGGCCTGCTTGACCGATTTCGACTTGTACTGCGGATTGTCGGTAATCGGGCGCTCGGCGACGTGGACCGCCCCGCCTGCGAGCAGCGCACCACCCGCCGCCGTGGCCGAGAGTTTAGCGAGAGCTGATTTGACCGACATTATAAAACTTCCTGTTGCGACCGAAAAAGGGAAGCAATTTGCGTCCCTTAAGGCGATCCTTGAGTTGTTTTAACGAATCACCCCCCGGCGAATCGCGTGTATTCAGGATCGCAATTACCGCCAGAAAGTAAATTTTTCGCGGAATTGCGAGGCTTTCGCAAGCTTCGTCCCGTTTCGGGACCTTCCGTGCCACGGTTCTTACCGCAGCGCTAACCTCATTCGTCGAACATGTCGCTCTGCGGCCCCGAGGGCGGCGCCAGCCCGAGATGACTCCAGCCGCCATCGTTGAGGCAGCGCCCGCGCGCGGTCCGCGCGATCAGGCCGAGCTGGATGAGATAGGGCTCGATCACCTCCTCGACCGTGTCGCGAGGCTCGCTGAGACCTGCCGCCAGCGTTTCCACCCCGACCGGCCCGCCCTTGTAGGTGGTGGCGATCATGGTGAGATAGCGCCGGTCCATCGCATCGAGACCGAGGCTGTCGACCTCGAGCCGGGTGAGCGCGTCGTCGGCCACGCGGCTGGTCACCACCGCTTCGCCCAGCACGCTGGCGAAATCGCGCACGCGGCGCATCAGCCGCCCCGCCACGCGCGGTGTTCCGCGGCTGCGGCGGGCGATCTCGCGCGCGCCGCCCTCGTCGATCCCCATGCCGAGCAGCCCCGCACCGCGCGTGACCACGCGGAGCAGCTCGTCCTCGGTGTAGAAGTTCAGCCGCACGGGGATACCGAACCGGTCGCGCAGCGGCGTGGTCAGCAAGCCCTGCCGCGTGGTCGCGCCGACCAGCGTGAACGGCGGCAGGTCGATCCGCACGCTGCGCGCGGACGGCCCTTCGCCGATGATGATATCGAGCGCCCGGTCTTCCATCGCGGGATAGAGCACTTCCTCGACCACCGGATTGAGCCGGTGGATCTCGTCTATGAAGAGCACATCGTTGGCCTCGAGATTTGTCAGCAGCGCGGCTAGGTCGCCCGCCTTGGCGATCACCGGCCCGCTGGTAGCGCGAAAGCCGACGCCCAGCTCTTTGGCGACGATCTGCGCCAGCGTGGTCTTGCCGAGCCCAGGCGGGCCGAAGAACAGCACATGGTCCATCGCCTCGCCGCGGCCCTTGGCGGCCTCGACGAAGACGCGCAAATTCTCGCGCGCCGCCTTCTGCCCGACGAATTCGGCGAGCGATTTGGGGCGCAGCGCCGCGTCGGGATCCTCGGCTTGGCGGTCGGGGGAGTGGATGGGGACGGGTTCGGTCACACTGCCCCCATACCGTCATGCTGAACTTGTTTCAGCATCCAACGCGCGGCAATCACCGGAGGATGCCGTTCGAACGCGAACCCTGCGTCTACATCCTCGCGAGTAAGCCGCGTGGAACGCTCTATATCGGGGTCACATCCGACCTTGTGAAGCGGCTCTGGCAACACCGCGAAGGCGTTACCGGCGGCTTCGTCGCACGGTACAAGGTCCATCGCCTCGTGCGCTTCGAAATGTTCGGCGACATGGAGGCGGCGATCCTGCGCGAAAAGCAGCTGAAGCGCTGGCACCGTCAATGGACGATCAATCTGGTCGAGCGAGACAATCCGCATTGGGTCGATTTTGCGATCGACCTTGGGTTTGATCCGCTTGCTTCGAGCAGGGCGAAAGATGGATCCCGAAACGAGTTCAGGATGACGGGGGCTTGAGGTTTCCTCTTTCCTCAAAACGGGTTCACCGTGTAGCCTGCCTGTTGCAATTGCGCATGCGCGGTCATGGCGGACAGCGCGAGTTCGACGCCGGGGATGAAGTCCGCCTTGGCCACGCCATGGGCCGCCGCGCTCTGGCCGCAGACGATGAAGCGCACGCCGTAATCGAGCAATTGCGTGACCATCGCGCGCGAGTGGTTGTCCTCGGCGTCGAGCAAATCCTTGACCGCGCCGCCGTGCACAACCACCGCGATCCGCATGTTCGCCGGGTCGACCGCGTGCGAGGCGTGCATGTTGATGAAGCGTGCGGCGCTTTCGAACCCGCGGTTGCGCGTGCCCGCATCGGCCTGTCCGGCGACGTCGAAGGCAATCGCGAATTCGGTATCGGGAGCGA
The DNA here is from genome assembly GCF_009828015.1 of Qipengyuania citrea. Classification (GTDB taxonomy): domain Bacteria; phylum Pseudomonadota; class Alphaproteobacteria; order Sphingomonadales; family Sphingomonadaceae; genus Qipengyuania; species Qipengyuania citrea. The sequence continues at coordinate 496,666 of NZ_WTYG01000001.1, forward strand.
AGGTGTCGATACCTTCGACCGGGGCATGGGCGCCGAACTCCTCGAAGATCGGACCGGTCCGAAACGCGCTCATGTCCTGTGCGCTGGCCGCGCTTGCGAACAGCGCGCCCGCTGCCGCCAGTATCGTGTAGCGTTTCGCCGTCATCGTCATCCCGCTGCTTTCTTCAAGGCGACGCGGATCAGCTCGCCCTCGCTTGCACTCTCGCCCAGCTCGCCCTGCGCCGAGGCGACCGCGCGCGCGGCGACCGCGGGCTTGAAGCCGAGGTTTTCCAGCGCGCTCACCGCATCGGCGCTGGCCCCGCCCCTTGGCAGTGCGGCTGCGCCCACGCCGGCAGCAACGCTGGGCAGCGCGCCCGCCTTGTCCTTGAGTTCGTTCACGATCCGCGCGGCGAGCTTGGGGCCAACGCCATTGGCGCGTGCAATCATTGCGGCATCGCCCTGCGCACAGGCCGTCTGCACTTCCCCCGTCGACAGCGCCGAGAGGATCGCCAGCGCGACCTTGCTGCCCACCCCCTGGACTTGCGTCAGCAGGCGGAACCAGTCGCGCTCCGCCGCATCGGCAAAGCCGAGCAGGCGCATGTCGGTCTCGCTCACCTGCAGATCGGTATAGACGGTGCAGGCCTCGCCGCGCTCGCCCAGCTGGCTGAGCGTGCGCACCGAACAATGGACCAGATAGCCCACGCCCGCGACATCGATCACCGCCCAGTCGGTGCCGGTTTCTTCGAGCAGGCCCTTCAGCTTCGCAATCATGGTTTGTTCTTGGCCCTCAAGAAGGATTTGGTCCAGCGAGAATGGACAGGCGCCCACAGTTGCGGGCATGAGATGTGGCATGAGCTGGAACACCTTCGGACGGACGCTGCGCTTCACCACCTGGGGCGAGAGCCACGGGCCCGCGATCGGGGCTGTAGTCGACGGGTGCCCGCCGGGGCTGCCGCTGGCCGAGGAAGACATCCAGCCCTTCCTCGATGCGCGCAAGCCGGGGCAGAACAAGTTCACCACCCAGCGCAAGGAACCCGACGCGGTACGTATCCTGTCAGGCGTGTTCGAAGGCACCACCACGGGCACGCCGATTTCGCTGCTGATCGAGAACACCGACCAGCGGTCGAAGGATTATTCCGAGATCGCCAACACCTACCGCCCCGGCCATGCCGATTACGCCTATGATGCCAAATACGGGCTGCGCGACTATCGCGGCGGCGGGCGCAGCAGCGCACGCGAAACCGCGATGCGCGTGGCCGCGGGTGCGGTGGCGAGGCTGGTGATCCCCGAGGTTTCGATCCTCGCCTATGTCGCCGAGATCGGCGGCGACAGGATCGATCCGGCGAATTTCGATACCGAGGAAATTGCGCGCAATCCCTTTTGGTGCCCCGACGCCGCGGCGGCGAAACGCTGGGAGGCAATGATCGACGAAGCGCGCAAGGCCGGCTCTTCGCTCGGAGCGGTGGTCGAATGCGTCGCCACCGGCGTGCCTGCGGGATGGGGCGCACCGATCTATGCCAAGCTCGACTGCGATCTGGCGGCAGGGATGATGAGCATCAATGCGGTCAAGGGTGTCGAGATCGGTGACGGCTTCGATGCCGCCCGACTGACCGGCGAACAGAACGCCGATGCGATGTCGCCGGGCGACGACGGACCCGAATTCGCGGCCAATCACGCGGGCGGCATCGCCGGCGGCATCTCGACCGGCCAGCCGGTCGTCTGCCGGGTGGCGTTCAAGCCGACCAGTTCGATCCTGACCCCGGTCGACAGCATCGACCGCCAGGGGCAGGCCGCGCAGGTCCGCACGAAGGGCCGGCACGACCCCTGCGTGGGCATCCGCGGCACACTGGTGGTAGAAGCGATGATGGCGCTCGTCCTGGCCGACCACAGGCTGCTGCACCGGGCGCAGTGCGGGTAGGCACGGCAGGCCGTCGCATACCTCCCCATTCCAGCGCGCCGAGCACGCTAGCCCTTGACGATCGGTCGCCGATCCGTGGGATATGCCAGCGTCTCGAACCCCGCCGCATGTGCCCCGACGCTACCAAACTTCGGGTAGAGAAAGGGGCGTTGATTGCGCAAAACACAACCAATTCGACCGGGTCGTTGCGCTTTACGAAAGTTCCATCGGATTGATCGATTATTCCGATACGGGCAATCGCATCATATCGCTTTTGTGCATCGCAACAGCGCCTATCTGGGGGTCACGAGTTACCACCCGAACCGTTTCAACCCGAACACACGGAGAACCACCACCATGGGTATCATCGGAAGCCAGATCAAACCGTTCACCGCCACCGCCTTCCAGGCCGGCAAGGACTTCTTCGACGTCACTGACGAAGACGTGAAGGGCAAGTGGGCCGTATTCTTCTTCTATCCGGCCGATTTCACCTTCGTCTGCCCGACCGAGCTCGAAGACCTCGGCGAACAGTATGCCATGCTCCAGAAGATGGACGTCGAAGTCTACGGCGTGTCGACCGACACCCACTTCAGCCACAAGGCATGGCACGACACTTCGGAAAAGATCGGCAAGCTTCAGTTCCCGTTCCTGGGTGACCAGAACCACGTTCTCGCGCGCAACTTCGACGTGCTGCGCGAAGGCGTTGGCCTGGCCGATCGTGCCACCTTCGTGGTCGATCCCGATGGCGTGATCCAGATCATGGAACAGACCTGCGAAGGCGTCGGCCGCAATGCCAACGAACTCGCGCGCAAGATCAAGGCGGCACAGTACGTCCGCGCCAATCCCGGCCAGGTCTGCCCGGCAGCCTGGGAAGAAGGCAGCGACACGCTGGCTCCCTCGCTCGACCTCGTCGGCAAGATCTAAGCGTTCATCCGCTGGAAAGTTCGGGCGCCGTAACGGCGCCCGTACAAAAGCCCGAGCCTGACTCGGGTCGCTGGAAGGCCCGGGGCACCCTCCCCCTCCCCCCCGCCCCGGGCCTTTTCACCCCCCTCGATTTTCTGCACCGTTTCCTCTCGAAACCCGGAGTCCGCCCATGCTCGACGCAACGATGACCCAGCAACTGAAGACCTATCTCGCCAATCTGCGCGAGCCGGTCGAGCTCGTCGCCTCGCTCGGGGATGACGACAAGAGCGCGCAGACGCGCGAACTGCTCGAAGAGATCGCCGCGCTGCACGACCTCGTCAGCGCCAGCTTCGACGGCACCGACAGCCGCAAGCCCAGCTTCGTGATCCGCCGCGCCAGCGATGCGGAAAAGTGGGTCCGCTTTGCCGGACTGCCGATGGGGCATGAGTTCACCTCGCTGGTGCTCGCGCTGCTGTGGGCCGGCGGCCATCCGCCCAAGGTCGATGCCGACCTGCTCGAACAGGTCCGCGGGCTCGAGGACGACTTCAATTTCGAGATGTATTTCTCGCTGTCGTGCCATAACTGCCCCGACGTGGTGCAGGCGCTGACGCTGATGGCGCTCGAAAATCCGCGCATCACCGCCACGTTGATCGAAGGCGGCACCTTCCAGGACGAGGTCGACAGCCGCGACATCATGGCGGTGCCCGCAACCTTCCTCAACGGCGAGCCCTTCTATAACGGCAAGATGGAACTGGCCGAGATTCTCGCCAAGATCGATACCGGCAGCGAAGCCAAGGCGGCCGAGAAGCTTGCCGCGAAGGACCCGTTCGAAGTGCTGGTGGTGGGCGGCGGCCCGGCCGGTGCGGCGACCGCGATCTACACTGCGCGCAAGGGCTTTCGCACCGGCGTCGCAGCCGAACGCTTCGGCGGGCAGCTGCATGACACGCTGGGAATCGAGAACCTGCCCGGCACGCCCTATACCGAAGGACCGAAGCTGGCCGGCGAACTCAAGCGGCATGTCGGCGACTACGATATCGACCTGATGGATCTGGCGCAGGCGGTCAAACTGGTTCCGGCTAGCGAAAAGGGCGGCCTGCACACGGTCGAACTGGGCAACGGGGCCAGCCTCAAGGCCCGCAGCCTGATCCTCGCCACCGGGGCCCGCTGGCGCAACATGGGCGTCCCCGGCGAAGCTGAATACCGCAACAAGGGCGTGGCCTATTGCCCGCATTGCGACGGGCCGCTGTTCAAGGGCAAGCGCATTGCGGTCATCGGCGGCGGCAATTCGGGCGTCGAAGCGGCGATCGACCTGGCCAAGACCGTCGGCCATGTCACACTGATCGAATTCGATACCAAGCTGCGTGCCGACGAAGTGCTGCAGGCCAAGCTCCGCTCGCTGCCCAATGTCGAGATCGTCACCAATGGCCAGACTACCGAGATCACGGGAGCCAACGGCAAGGTCAACGGCCTGCGCGTGAAGGACCGCGCCAGCGGCGATGAGCGCACGATCGAGCTCGAAGGCGTGTTCGTGCAGATCGGCCTGGTGCCCAACACCGAATGGCTCGAGGACAGCGGGCTCACGCTGACCAAGCACGGCGAGATCGCCACCGACGAAGAAGGTCGCACCAATCTCCACGGCGTGTTCGCCGCCGGCGATGTCACCGACGTGCCGTACAAGCAGATCGTGGTGGCAATGGGCGAAGGATCGAAAGCTGGTCTGTCCGCCTTCGACTACCTCATCCGCAACGAGCCTGCACAGGAAGTGGCCCAAGCCGCCTGACCGGAGTCCTCCGCCATTTGCGAGGCGCCGTCATCCTCACCGGATGGCGGCGCTTTTCGCATGTGCTGCACGGCCTGCCGTATCATCGGCAAATCCAATCCGAGAGACGCAATTAATCGATTGGACGAATTACCGGGAAAGGCCCATCCCTTACTCCGAGACATAATTCGAGTCATAATAAGCGGAGAAACGGACAATGGATGCCAAGACCGGTGAAATGAGCGGCTGCCCCTTCCATGGCAATGGCGGCACGCGCGACCTGCTCGGGCGGACCAATCGCGACTGGTGGCCCGACCAGCTGCAGATCGACATCCTCCAGACCGAGGGCCGCAATCCCGACCCGATGGGCGAGGACTTCGATTATTGCGAAGCCTTCAACGCGCTCGATTACGCTGCGCTGAAGGAGGACCTGAAGGCGCTGATGACCGATAGCCAGGAATGGTGGCCGGCCGATTACGGGCATTACGGCCCGTTCTTCATCCGCATGGCGTGGCACGCTGCGGGCACCTATCGCACCGGCGACGGCCGCGGCGGGGCTTCGAGCGGGCAGCAGCGCTTCGCTCCCCTGAACAGCTGGCCCGACAACGGCAATCTCGACAAGGCACGGCGCCTGCTGTGGCCGATCAAGCAGAAATACGGCAAGCACATCAGCTGGGCCGACCTCTTCGTCCTCACCGGCAATGTCGCGATCGAATCGATGGGCGGTCCGGTGTTCGGCTTCGGCGGCGGCCGCAAGGACGTGTTCGAACCCGAGATGGTCTATTGGGGTTCGGAAGAGCAGTGGGTCGACCAGGGCGTCGAAACGCGCATCATCCCCGATGAAGGCAAGGCGCTCGAAAATCCGCTCGCCGCGATCCAGATGGGCCTGATCTACGTCAATCCCGAAGGCCCCGGCGGCAACCCGCACGACGCCGAAGGCATGGCGCGCGACATGCGCGAAACCTTCGCCCGCATGGCGATGAACGACGAGGAAACCGTCGCACTGACTGCGGGCGGTCACGCTTTCGGCAAGTGCCACGGCGCGGCTCCGTCGGACACGTTCGGCACCGGTCCCGAAGGCGAAGGCCTGCACCGCATGGGCTTCGGCTGGCTGACCGATCCCGAGGAAATCGGCAAGGGTCATATCACCACCAGCGGGATCGAGGGCGCGTGGACGCCCAATCCGACGCAGTGGGGCAATGACTATTTCCGCCTGCTGTTCAAATATGATTACGAGCTCACCCAGAGCCCTGCAGGCGCGAACCAGTGGACCCCGATCGATCCCGATCCGGAAGACATGGCACCCGATGCCCGGGACCCGGACAAGAAGGTTCCGACGATCATGACCACGGCCGACATGGCGTTGAAGCGCGACCCCGAATATCGCAAGATTTCGGAGCGTTTCCTCAACGACCAGGCCGCGCTCGACGATGCATTCGCCCGCGCTTGGTTCAAGCTTACGCACCGCGACATGGGTCCCAAGGTCCGGTACCTCGGTTCGGAAGTCCCCGCCGAAGACCTGATCTGGCAGGATCCGATCCCCGCCGGCACCACGCCGTCGGACAGCGCGGTGGCCGACTTCAAGAAAGCGGTCCTCGATAGCGGACTGTCGGTTAGCGAACTGGTCAAGGCGGCCTGGGCCTCGGCCTCGACCTACCGCAATTCGGACCACCGCGGCGGTGCCAATGGCGCGCATATCCGTTTCGATGCGCTGCGCAACTGGGCGGTCAATGATCCGGATGAACTGGGCAAGGTGCTGGCCAAGCTCGACGAGCTGCGCGGCGATATCTCGATGGCCGATGCCATCGTGCTGGGCGGCGCGGCAGCGATCGAGAAGGCGGCCAAGGACGGCGGCTTCGACGTCAGCGTCGATGTCACCACCGGCCGCGGCGATGCGCGCGAAGACCAGTTCGATGCCGAAAGCTGGGAGCCGCTGGAACCGTTTGCCGACGGCTTCCGCAACTACCTCAAGACCAAGGCTTCGGTGAAGACCGAGGATATGCTGGTCGACAAGGCGCATCTGCTCGGCCTTTCGACGCCCGAAATGACTGTGCTGCTGGGCGGGATGCGTGCGCTGGGCGCCGTGTCCAAGCACACCCAGCACGGCAACAGCATCGGTGTTCTCACCGACCGTCCGGGCGTGCTGTCGAACGACTTCTTCGTCAACTTGCTCGAAATGGGCACGGTGTGGGAAGTCATCGACGAGAGCGGCGACGAGGAGTTCGTCGGCAAGTGCCGCCTGAAGGGCGATGTCAAATGGCACGCCACGCGCACCGACCTCGTCTTCGGTTCGAATTCGCAGCTGCGTGCAGTTGCCGAGGTCTATGCCGAAAACGGCCACGAACAGAAGTTCGTCGACGATTTCGTCAGCGCATGGACCAAGGTGATGGACGCCGACCGGTTCGATATCGGTTATGCCAAATACCACGACTGATTAACCGGCGACCCATGGTCGTCCAACGAGAACCCCCGGCGCATGCGCCGGGGGTTTTTTCATGCGCGGCTGATGTTTGTTTGATTGCGTCGCTTTTGCACCGAAATGCGGAACGAAGCGCGCCAGGGTCCGTAGGCCAGTGGGTGGCCGTTTTATGGCGGCCGGGAAACCAGATGGAGCAAGCAGACATGGCCAAGGAATTCGAACTGTCGGAAGGCGGCGCCAACCACCAGAAGCCGCAGGATGACGACCACGTGATGACCACCGCGCAGGGTCACCCCGTCGCCGACGACCAGAACTGGCTGAGCGCGGGTCCGCGCGGGCCGCAGCTGCTCGAAGACCAGATCGCGCGTGAGAAGATCTTCCACTTCGACCACGAACGGATCCCCGAGCGCGTGGTCCATGCGCGCGGCTATGGCGTGCACGGCCATTTCGAGCTCAAGAAGGCGATCCCGCAATATTCGCGCGCGGCGATCTTCAACCAGGAAGGCGTCAAGGTGCCCACCTTCACGCGCTTCTCCACCGTGGCGGGCAACAAGGGTTCGCCCGACCTCGCGCGCGACGTGCGCGGCTTTGCCACCAAGTTCTACACCAGCGAGGGCAATTGGGACCTCGTCGGCAACAATATCCCGGTGTTCTTCATCCAGGACGCGATCAAGTTCCCCGATCTGATCCACGCCGCCAAGCCCGCGCCCGATCGCGGCTTCCCGCAGGCGCAGACAGCGCATGACAATTTCTGGGACTTCATCTCGCTCAGCCCCGAAGCGATGAACATGGTCATGTGGATCATGTCCGACCGCACGATCCCGCGTAGCTTCCGCTTCATGGAAGGCTTCGGCGTGCACACCTTCCGGCTGGTCAATGCCGAGGGCAAGGCGCATTTCGTCAAGTTCCACTGGAAGCCCTCGCTCGGGCTGCAGTCGGTGGTCTGGAACGAGGCGCTCAAGGTCAACGGGATGGACCCCGATTTCCATCGCCGCGACATGTGGGACGCGATCGATGCGGGCGACTATCCGCAGTGGGACCTCGGCATCCAGGTGTTCGACGAGGAGTTTGCCGAAAAGTTCGAATTCGACGTGCTCGACGCGACCAAGATCATTCCGGAAGAACAGGTCCCGGTCGAGATCATCGGCACGCTGACGCTCGACGCCAATGTCGACAATTTCTTCGCCGAGACCGAGCAGGTCGCCTTCTGCACGCAGAACATCGTGCCCGGCATCGACCATTCGGACGATCCGCTGCTGCAGGGACGCAATTTCAGCTATCTCGACACGCAGCTCAAGCGGCTCGGCGGACCCAACTTCACGCACCTGCCGATCAATGCGCCCAAATGCCCGGTGCGGCATTTCCAGCAGGACGGGCACATGGCGATGCACAATCCCAAGGGCCGCGTGAATTACGAACCCAACAGCTGGGGCAGCGGCGACGGCGCAGACGTGGATCCCGGTCCGCGCGCGTCGGCCGAACGCGGCTTCCAGTCCTATCCGGCCGAGATCAGCGGCGCCAAGGTGCGCGAGCGCAGCCCGACCTTTGCCGATCACTACAGCCAGGCGCGGCAGTTTTATATCTCGCAGACCCCGGTCGAGCAGACCCACATGGGCAATGCGCTGACCTTCGAACTGTCGAAAGTGCAGCGGATGGATATCCGCAAGCGCATGGTCGGCCATCTGCGGCATATCGACGAAGGACTGGCGCAGGACGTCGCCGACGGCATCGGCCTGACCGAACTGCCCGACAAGGTGCCCTTCGCGCGCAAGCCGATCACTGACCTGCCCGAAAGCCCCGCGCTGTCGATCCTCAAGAACGGCCCCGACAGCTTCAAGGGCCGCAAGCTGGGTATCTACATCGCCGAGGGCACCGATGCGGATGTCGTGAAGGCGCTGCAGCAGGCGGCCAAGGATGCCGGCGCGATGGCGGAAATCATTGCCCCGCATGTCGCGGGCGCCAAGCTGTCCGACGGCAACATGATGGAAGCCGACGAGAAGATCGATGGCGGCCCCTCGGTGGTCTATGACGCGGTCGCGGTGGTGATGGGCGAGGACAGCGGCAAGCGCTACGCCGAGGACAAGCCGAGCATCGACTTCGTCAACGACGCCTTCGCGCATGCCAAGTTCGTGGCCTATGTCCCCGCGGTCCAGCCGCTGTTCGAGAATGCAGGCGTGTGGAGCCGCCGCGACGACGGCTTCTTCGATGTCTCGTCGGGCAAGGACGCCGCGGCGAGCTTCATCGAAACCTGCGGCAAGCTGCGCTTCTGGGACCGCGAGAGCGTCAAGCTGGACTAGGCGCGATGTGAATCGCCGCGAATGACCCGCGCTTTATGCCGGGCGTCTTACAGGAGGCGCCCGGCATTTCGCGTATTGGAGCGCGGCTGCGCCTAGTCGAGCTGGACGAATCGTTCCGGCACCAGCCGGGTCAAACTGCCGAAATCACCGACTGCCGCGTGCGCACCGGCGGCCAGCAAACGATCGCCATAGGCGGGCGTCAGATGGCTGGCGCCCGTAAAGCCGATCACGTCCATGCCCGCGGCGACGGCTGCCTTGACCCCGTTCACGCTGTCTTCGATCACCAGACATTCCGCCGGGGCGACGCGCATCGCGCAGGCAGCGTAAAGGAAGATATCGGGCGCCGGTTTGCCTGCGGCGACAACATCTGCGCTGAAGACATTGCCGGAAAAGTATGGCGCGAGGCCGGTGGCATCCAGCTTAAACTCGAGCTCGGCCTGCGCACTGCTCGATGCGACACAGCATGGTCCGTGCACACGACGCAGTGCTGCGGCAGCACCGGGCACTGCGTGCAACTCGCGCGCGCCGCGCCTGCGAAGCTCGGCCTTGACTTCGCGGTCGTAGTCATCGGGAAACGGTGCGCCGAGGTCTGCCTCGAGCGCGGCATGCATCGCGCGGTCGGTTACCCCGAGAAAGCGTTCGGTCAGTTCGGCATGCGTGATGTTCAGCCCCAGCTTCCGTAACTGGGTCACGTGCACGTTGGTCAGCAGTACTTCGCTGTCTACCAAAACCCCGTCGCAGTCGAAGATGACCACCGCTATCGTTCGCGCTTGAGCACGATGTAGAGCGCGCCGTCGCCGCCGTGGCGCTGGTGCGCGCGGCGGACGGCGGCAATCGCGGGATGGTGGCTCGAGGCGGCCAGCCAGTCGAGCACCTTGGCGCGAATGGCACCGCGCTGCGTGCCGCGGTCGGCCGCTGCCACCGGGCGCGGCTTGCCGGTCACCAGCAATATGCTGCGCGCGCCTATGGCCCGGGCCTGCGCTACGCCGCTCATCAGCCGGTCATAGGCACCGTCGAGCGTGTGGCCGTGCAGGTCGATCGTCACTTCGGGCTGCAACTGACCGCCCTTGAGCCGCCGATCCCAATGCGAATCGAGCCCGCGATCGGGCGCTGCGATGTTCCGCGGCGGGGGCGCGGGAGTCGGCCGGGGCGGTGCGCGGGACACCTGTTTCTTCGCCTGCTTTTTCGGCGGGGCCGGCGCCTTGGCCTCATGCGCGGGTTGCGGCTGGACGGGGCGCAGCGGATGCAGGGGTTCGACTGTCGCGGCGAGCTTTTCCCACGCAGCGGCTTCTTCGTCGGACAGTCCGCGCGGGGAGCTCACCGCCGCGTTTCGAGACGGTCGAGCGTACCCACCGGCAGCAGGACGAGAGCCGATCCGCTGGCGCTCATGCTGCCAGCGATTTCGCGGGCATCGCCGCCATTGCCCCAGAAGGTGTCGAAGCGATTGGTGCCCTTGATCGCCCCGCCTGTGTCCTGCGCGATCCAGAGCCCGTCGGCCTCGTCGCGTTCCATGTCGAGAAAGACCGGCGCGCCATAGGGGACGAAATTGGGATCGACCGCGACCGATGCCTCGCGCCGGACGGGCACCCCCAGCGACCCGAGCGGGCCGTCACTGTTTAGTTCGCGGAAGAAAATCCAGCTCTTGTTGAGGCGCATGATATCGCGCCCCTGCGCGGGATTGTCGCGAATGAACGCCATAATGCCCTGCATCGAAGTGGCGTAATCGGTGCCTTCGCCGATCAATCCGCGTTCGCGCATCACGCGGCCGATGCCGACATATTCCCGGCCGTTCTGCCCGGCATATCCGATCCGCATCAGCGAGCCATCGGGCAGGCGCAGCAGACCCGAACCCTGGATTTGCAGGAAGAACAGCTCGACCGGATCGGCAGCCCAGGCAATCTCGAGCCCGCGCCCTTCGAGCGCGCCGAGTTCGATCGCAGTGCGATCGTGGAACTGGACGAAGCGCCCGCTGGCGTCATACCGGCCCAGCGGCGGGCGCCCGCTCCGCTCGCTCGCAGGCATATCGTCGGGCCAAGCGCGCACCAGTTCGGGAGGCATGGCATAGACGGGCACGTCATATCCCGGCGCGCGCGTCCGGCTGCCGCGGATCTCGGGCTCGTAATAGCCAGTGGCGAAGGCTGCCCCATCGCCCACGCGGGCGGTTTCGAAATAGCTGGCGAAGAACCGGCGCGCGTCCGAGACCGGCCAGGTGGCGGCGGCCTCGCAGGCAGGGCGCCAGTCGTCGGCAAAGGTCAGACCGCTCTGGTCCTCGCGGCGCAGGATAGCGGGACAGGATTCGAGAAACGAGACGAGCGCGGTACCCGCATCATCGGCGCCGATGCCCAGTTCGGTTACCTTAAGGCCGCGAGAAACGGGTGCGAAGGCGGCGCTTGAGACGGTGCCGGGCGGCATGGCGACCGGTGTTTGCGGGCGCATGTCGGGCACGACGCGGACGCAGGCAGCCAGCACCAGCGTGGCCGCGATTACCAGCAGGTAGCGCATCATCCCTCCCCCGGATCGCGCGGCGCGTCAGCCTTCGTCGGTTTCGTCGAGAACCCAGTTGGGATCGGCGGCATCGACATTGCGGCGGAAGGTCCAGACGTCGCGGCTTTCGATCGCGTCGTCGAGCGAACCGGCCACGACATTGCCTTCTGCGCTACGGGTCACTGCGGCGATATCGGCCACGAAGAGCACGGCAATGCGGGCGATGCGGCCATCGAGATCGGCCGAACGCACGGTCGCGTCCTCGATCCTGATCAGCCGGTTGTCGAGCGTTTCGCCCGCTTCTTCGCGCGCGTCGATGGCCTGCGCAAAGCTTTCGTAGACGTCGCCATCGGTCAGTTCGCGCAGCGTATCCTTGTCGCCTTTCCAGAAGGCCTCCAAGATCATCGCGTAAGCGCCCTTGGCACCTTCGAGGAAACCCAGCAGGTCGAAGCCCGGCGAGGCCGCGGCGATGGCGCGCACGCCTGCCTCGCTGGCCGGAGCCGCATTGTCGCCCCCGCGCAGCACCACCGGCTGGCGGGCGGGACGCGGTGCATTCTCGGCCTGCGCAGGCGTATCCGCGCGCTCGAACCGATGCGGCACCACCTCTTCTTCATGCTCCGACCGACGGCCGAGCACCGAATAGAGCCGCAACCCCAGAAAGGCGGCGATCATGGCGAGGATGACGATCTCGGTGATCACGTGATTAACCTGCTTCCCAACTTCATTCGCGAAGGCAACGCGCCTCCGGCAGTCCAACATCTGTCCTGCCCTAGATAGGAAGGAAATACAAACCGACAATGGTCCTACGGCCCCGGCGCCGCGCCGCGTACCGCCGGGCCGGGTCGCGGATTGCTAGACTCGTCCGACAGTGCTAGGCGCGCGCACCGAAGGCCCGCTGCGCCCGGAAATGGCGCGCGCGGGCGGCATTATTCGGATAAATGGAAAGCGAATGCACATGGCCGACGAAGGCGACGTTCTCACCGACCTGAACAATCCCGCAGCGGGCGCCAACGGGGCCGACAACCAGCCCAGCGCGGGCGTGATCTCGCAATATATCAAGGACCTTTCGGTCGAGAACCCCAGCGCGCCGCAATGCTACCAGTGGAACGAGCAGCCGCAGCTCGACGTGCAGGTCAACATCGCCGCCGACAAGATCGCCGAAGACGTTCACGAAGTGACGCTGAAGGTTACCTGCAGCGCCAAGACTAGCCAGGGTACGCTCTATCTGATCGATCTGGACTATTGCGGGCTGATGGGCATGCGCAATTTGCCCGACGAGCAGGCGCACGCTTTCCTGTTCGCCGAAGCCCCGCGCATTCTGTTCCCCTTCGCGCGCCGCGTCATTGCCGATGCCAGCCGCGATGCAGGCTTCCCGCCGCTGATGCTCGATCCGATGGATTTCGGCGCGCTCTACCAGCAGCAGCTGGCTGCGCGCGCGCAGGAACAGCAGCAGGGCGCCGCGGCGACCCCGCCCGCCGGCGAAGCCTGAGCCGCTGATTCGCCCGGGAGGCTCTGACAGGTGAGCCTGCTCAAGAACGTCGGGACCATCGGCGGGCTGACCGCGGTCAGCCGCGTCTTCGGCTTCGTGCGCGACATCCTGGTAGCGCGCGTGCTTGGCGCAACGCCGATGGGCGACGCGTGGCAGCTGGCCTTCATGCTGCCCAACATCTTCCGCCGCCTGTTCGCCGAAGGCGCCTTTGCCAGCGCCTTCGTGCCGCTATTCAACCGGCGGATGGTCGAAGGGCAGAGCGAGGCCCAGCGCTTCGCCGAAAGCGTATTGTCGCTGCTGCTGCCGATCCTGATCGTCTTCGGCGGGCTGGCAATGGTGGCGATGCCATGGGTGGTCGCCTATTTCGCACCCGACGGCCTCGAAAGCGATCCGGAAGCCTTGCCGATCGCGGTGATGATGGCACGGATTACCTTCCCCTACCTCCTGTTCATGAGCCTTGCGACGCTGGTCGCCGCCGTGCTCAACTCGCTGTCGCGCTTCGCTGCCGCGGCGGCGGCACCGGTGCTGCTCAACCTCTGCCTGATCGCAGCGCTGCTATACGGCGCATCGCTGGGCGAAGGGGTGATGGCGCGCCGCGAAAGTGCGTTCTGGCAATCGGTCGCGCTCAGCGCCTCGGGCCTGCTGCAACTGGTGTGGCTGGCGTTCTGGATGCACCGCGCGGGCTTTCGGATCCGCCTGCTGCTGCCGCGGGTCTCGCCCGGGGTAAAGGAATTGGGCGTGCTGATCGTCCCCGCGGTGTTCGGTGCGGGCATCTACCAGATCAGCCGCTTCGTCGACCTGTTCTTCCTCTCCACGCTGGAGGTCGGCAGCTACACCTATCTCGCAATGGCTGACCGCTGGAACCAGCTGCCGCTGGGGATCATCGGGATCGCGCTGGGCACCGCCATCCTCCCCGCCCTTTCGCGCTACCTCTCGCGCGAGGAGAACGACGAGGCGCAGCGGCTGCAATCGAACGCGATCGAGCTGGCGATGCTGCTGACCGTGCCCGCGGCTGCGGCATTGTTCGTATCGGGCAGCGCCTTCACCCGCGTGTTCTTCGCTGGCGGCGCGTTCAGCGTCGAAGATGCCCTGATTACCGGCACGGTGGTCAGCGGGCTGGTGATCGGCCTGCCCGCCTATGTGCTGATCAAGGTGCTGACGCCCAATTTCTTTGCCCGGAAAGACACGCGCACCCCGGTGTTCACCGCTGCGGCGTCGCTGGTGGTCACGGTGGGGCTGAATATCCTGTTGGTCCCGCGCCTGGGCGTGCTGGCGCTGGCCGTGGCAGGGTCGATCGGCGCGTGGTGCAATGTCATGCTGCTTTACGCGATCCTGGTCAGGCGCGGGTATTTCCGCCTGCCGTCACGGATCGCGGGGCGGATCGTGCGGATCTTCATCGCCGCGCTGGCGATGGCGCTCGCGCTGTGGGCGCTGATGGGTCCGCTGGACCCGTGGTTCGACGGCACGATACTCCAGCGTGCGGGCGGGATCGCCGCGGTAACATTGACGGGCACTGCGGTCTACGGCATCGCGGCGATCCTCCTCGGGGTGCTCGACCGGGCGACGATCGCCCGGCTGCTGCGCCGCCAGACCTGAACCCGACGGGCCGATCCTGGCCGGCCCGAACCTGATTGAGAGAATTCATGCGTCCTGACATGCGGGTAGTTTCCGGCATCCAGCCCACCGGCAATCTCCACCTCGGCAATTACCTCGGGGCGATCCGCAACTGGGTGCGCATGCAGGACGATATGCAGGACGGCGAGCAATGCCTGTTCTTCCTCGCCGACCTGCATGCCATTTCGATGCCGCACGATCCGGCCGAACTGCACCGCGGCACGCTGGAAATGGCCGCGGCCGTGGTCGCCTGCGGGATCGATCCGCACCGGAGCATCCTGTTCAACCAGGCGCAGGTCCCCGCGCATGCGGAAATGCAGTGGCTGCTCAATGGAACCGCACGAATGGGCTGGCTCAACCGCATGACGCAGTGGAAGGACAAGGCGGGCAAGAACCGCGAAGGCCAATCGGTCGCGCTGTTCGCCTATCCGGTGCTGCAGGCCGCCGATGTACTGCTCTACCAGACAACGCATGTTCCTGTCGGCGAAGACCAGAAACAGCATCTCGAACTGGCACGCGACATCGCGCAGAAGTTCAACAACGATTTCGCTGGTGAGGATACGCCGGTCTTCACCCTGCCCGAAGCGATCACACCGCCGCAGGCCGCTCGGATCATGAGCCTGCGCGACGGGTCCAAGAAGATGAGCAAGTCCGACCCGTCCGAGATGAGCCGGATCGAACTGGCCGACGATGCCGATACGGTGATGAAGAAGGTCAAAAAGGCCAAGACCGACCCCGAACCGCTGCCGAGCGAGGCAGGCGGGTTGGTCGGCCGAGCGGAAGCGCTGAACCTCGTCACGATCTATGCTGCGGTTGCCGACACCACGGTCGAGGCCGTGCTGGGCGAATACGGCGGCGAGGGCTTCGGCAAGTTCAAGCCCGCGCTGGGCGAACTGCTGGTCGAAACGCTGCGACCGATCTCCACCCGGTTCAACGAGCTGCTCGACGACCGCGAGGCGCTCGATGCGATTCTGGCGCGCGGCGCCAGCCAGGCCCGCGAACTGGCGCGCCCCACGCTCGACGCGACATATTCGGCGCTGGGGCTGGTGCGTTAAGCGCGCGGCCATCGCATCAAATGTGAATCCGGACATTCAATCCGGGTTAATCGCCATTCGTCCATAGCCATGCACAGCTAATGGCAGTGTGCCTCGGGCAAGCGGTGGGCTGCGCACGATCGCGTTTCCGTGTAAGAAACGCCAACAGTACAAAGGACTGAGCATGACCAACCTGAACCAGGGTTGGGGGCGCAAACTCAAGCTCGCCTCCGTTCCCGTCATCCTTGCAGGCCTCGCAGCCTGTGCCACCCCGTTCAAGGCGGATGTCTCGCGTTTCCAGACGCAGCTGCCCGCCCCGCAGGGGGAAACCTATTTCGTCGTGGCCGATGATCCGGCGCTCGCCGGCGGGCTCGAGTTCGCGCAATATGCCGACCTCGTCGAAGCGCAGATGTCGAGCCTCGGCTATGCCCAGGCTGCATCGCCCGAAGACGCTTCGCTGCTCGTCCGTTTCGACTACGAGGTCGACAAGGGCCGCGAACGCGTGCGGTCGACCGGCTTCAGCGACCCGTTCTATTCGCCGTGGTACGGCTACCGTGCGCGGACCGGCTATTACCGCCCGCGCTATGTCGGCAGCCGCTGGGGCTATGGCTATTACGACCCGTGGTTCGGCGGGCAGGAAGTCCGCAGCTACACCGTCTACACCAGCGAGATCGACATGAAGATCGACCGCGCCGCGACAGGCGAACGCTTGTTCGAAGGCCAGGCGCAGGCGATTTCGACCTCGAACCGGCTGCAGTATCTGGTGCCCAACCTCGTCGAAGCGATGTTTACCGATTTCCCCGGCAATTCGGGCGAAACGCTGCGTATCTCGATCGCGCCCGAAAAAACCACCGTGCGCAAGATCGACTGATCCGCGCGGGCGAAAAATCAGCCAAGCGAAGGGCGGTCCGCGAGCGGGCCGCCTTTTTCCTACCGGCGCTCAGCCCAGTTTCGCGTGGCCGCCTGTCGAGCCGAAGCCGCCTTCACCGCGAACGGTCGCATCGAGCTGGCCCACTTCGTGCCACGCGGCCTGCGTGACCGGGGCCAGCACCAGCTGTGCGATCCGGTCACCCCGGGCGATCGCGAAATCTTCTGTCCCGTGGTTGATCATGATGACCTTGATCTCGCCGCGGTAATCGCTGTCGATCGTTCCCGGCGTATTGGGCACGGTTATCCCGTGCTTGAGCGCGAGCCCCGATCGCGGGCGGACCTGGATTTCGAAACCCTGCGGAATTGCGACCGCGAGACCGGTAGCCACAGCATGCCGCTGTCCCGGGGCCAGCGTCAGGTCTTCGGCGGCAAGCACGTCCATCCCCGCCGCGCCATCGGTGGCATAGACGGGTAGCGCCAGTCCTTCGCCATGCGGCAGCCGCTTGACCTGCACGCCCACCGGATCAGTCATCGGCGTCATCCCCCGGCACCAGCGCTTCGGCGGCACGCAGCACCAGTTCGCGCGCGACGTCTTCCTTGGCCATCTCGGGCAGGCTCTCGACCCCGCGCGCGGTGACGATATGGACCTGGTTGAGGTCGCCCCCCATCACGCTTTCGCCGATATCGCCTGCGACATTGTTGGCCACGATCCAGTCGGCGCCTTTTCGCTTGCGCTTGGACTTGGCGTTTTCGACCACGTTCTCGGTTTCGGCGGCGAAGCCGATCAGCAAGGTCGGGCGCTTGCGACCTGCCGCCGTGCTGGCGAGAATATCGGGGTTTTCCGCGAGGATCAGCGCGGGCGGCGCCGAGCCGCGTTTTTTCATCTTTTCGCCCGCAACATGCCGGCTCTTCCAGTCCGCAACCGCGGCGACCATGAAGGCGATATCCACCGGCAATGCGCGGCGCACTTCCTCGGCCATGTCTTCGGCGGTCTCGACGTCGATGCGGTCGACCCCGACCGGGGTGGGCAGGTGCACAGGTCCGGCGATCAGAGTAACGCGGGCCCCCGCCGCTGCGGCCATCGCGGCGATGGCAAAGCCCTGCTTCCCGCTCGACCGGTTGGCAATATAGCGCACCGGATCAATCGGTTCGCGCGTCGGGCCCGCGGTGATGAGCACATGCTTGCCATAGAGCGGCCGGTGTTCGGGATCGGGATCGAACGCCGCCTGTCCCGCCAGCGGGGAAGCGTCGAAGGCTGCGGCCTGCGTCTGGAAGGCGTCGGCCATGGCCTGCGGCATCGCGTGGCCATCGTCGCCGTAAGCCAACGCCCCGGGATCGGTCGGCGGGGCTGCCGAAGCCTTGCCCTTGGTCGCCAGGATCGGTCCCGCGGCGGGATCGGGTTCGGACGGTTCGGGTAGTTCCGCGCCCTCGAAGCCGGCTTCATCGCCCGCTTCGGGCAGCTCTTCCAGTTCGGCCTCGATTTCCTCGTGGGTGCGGGTTTCCGTCGTCCGCGGAATGATCATCGACAGCAAGCCGCCCAGCCCGCCGCCGCTGGGGGTATCGTCTTCTTCCTCCCCGTCATCCTCGAACATAAGCTCCGAAGGTTCGAGCGTCTCGCCGAGCGGCACGCTTTGCGCGGGCGCGGCAAGCTGCGCAGGCACCGGAGCGCCGAGTTCGGGCAAATCGAGGTCGAGATCGAGCTCCTGCGCTATCCGCGCGAGGATAGACGGCGGTTCGGGCATCCGCCCGGCGCCGAATTCGCCGCAGGCCATCGCGCCCTCGTCGGGGTCCATCACTGCGACACCCGCCTGGCGCAACCAATCGGCGTTGCGCTGGGTCGCCGAATGCTCCCACATGCGCACGTTCATGGCCGGCACGGTCAGCACCGGCTTGTCGGTCGCCAGGATCAGCGTGGTGGCGAGGTCGTCGGCGATCCCGGCGGCCATCTTGGCCAAGAGGTCGGCGGTTGCCGGACACACCACCACCAGGTCGGCTTCGCGGCTCAGCTGGATATGCCCCATCTCGACCTCGTCCTTGAGATCGAACAGCGAGGTATAGACCTTGTTCTCGCTCAGCGCGGCAAGCGCCATGGGCGTGACGAATTGCTGGCCGCCCTTCGTCAGCACGCAGGTCACTTCGCCGCCGGCCTTGCGGATCAGGCGCACGAGTTCGCACGACTTATAGGCCGCTATGCCGCCGCCAATGACGAGGAGAATCTTCGGGCCGCTCACGCCGGGACTGCGCCTTGCAGCGGTGGCTCCGGACGCGCCTGTACGGATCGGCAAATGCATAGCCAGTGTGTCATCGCCGCGCTTGCTAGCGCCCCCCGTTTGGTATTGCCAGCGTGTAGCACTGGCGTTTTACGCGATACTCCCTAACCTTGTATGGTGAAAGAAAAGGAAACGGGGAGGTTTCGATGCATGTGATCCTGAGCGCGATTTTGTTGGCCCTTGCGATACTCGACCTGGTGCTGGGTACCAGCTTCCTCGTCGATCCCGCCAGTGCGGCGAGCGACTTCGGCCTGACGATCGCCTCGACCCACGGCGAATCGACATTGCGGGGCGACATGACCGCCTTCTTCTATGTCACCGCGCTGTCGCTGGCGTGGGGCGCATGGAAACGGCGGGGCGAGGTGTTGCTGCCGGCGCTCGGCCTGTTCGGCATCGCCTTCATCGGACGCTTCATCAATGTCGTGGCGCAGGGGCCCTATGAAGGGTGGATGGTGCCGATGGCGGTGGAAGGGTTCCACTGCATCGTGATCATCATTGCGATACGCGCGTGGGGCTCCGGGCAAGCCGCGGCTGCCTAACCGCGCCTGCAAGGTCGGCCAGGGCGCGAGGAACCAGCGCGAGACCCACGCCGTAAGCAGGGACGAACAGCCCCATCCAGTAGAAGTTCTCCTGCCGCGCGAACAGCGCTACGGCAGTGATGAAGCCTGCGAACCACAGCGCCGCGAACATGCCCAGCCGGCCACCCGCCCCGAGCCAGCCGAGCAAGGCAAGCACTCCGAGCGTCCCTGCAAACCAGCTCGGCAATGTCTGCAGTAAGGTGGTCACATGAATGCCGTATAGCGGCAGCGCGGGTCCCAACAGGCCGCTCCATCCTATCGAGACGAGATCGCCCGGCGCGCGAACCGCATCCACCATCGCAGCGTGCACGGTGAAGCCGACCAGCAAAGCAAGCAGCGCACCCGCAATTGCCAGCGCCTTGCCTCGCTCGCCCGCAAGGCAGGCAACCACACCCCAGGCCCCCAGAAACGGCAGTGCGAGTTCGCGCAGCGCGATCGCACAGGTCGCCATGAGCAAACCTGCAAGCCAGCCGGGGCCCGCCGACAGCGCAAGCGCGAGCGACAGCATCATCCCGGCAAGCAGTTCGTGGCTGAAGGCAATGTCGGGGATAAAGCCGACCATGCCAAACGCCGCAGCCAGAGCTGCTGCTGCCAATGCGGTCGAACGGCCGCTTCTACGCAATGCACCGTACCAGGCGAGGATATTGGCTGCCCATAACAGGACAGCGATGATCCGCCAGCCATCCGCGCCCCACAGGGCGGTGGTCCATGCCAGGACGGGCGTGCGCATCGTCACGAATGGTGCGGTCGGCATGCCAAAGACGCGGTGCTCAGTCGCCGCGGCGGTGTAATAGCTTTCGCCTGCGGCAACCCGGCCGTTAATTGCACGGTAGAGATCCATATCGAGACGCTCGCCGCGTTCGAGACGCTCCGCGATGTCGCTCGTATGAGCCGCATCCCGCATCTCGAGCGCAAACCCGTTCCACACGCAGGCAAGCAGGGCGATGACAGCCAGCAACAGTGCCATCCTCGGGGACAGCCCAGCAAGCGGATGTTCGGGAAGTCTCATCAGCGCCCCCGCGCCGCTCGAAGCAGGGACGCCCCTGCCATCGGAAGAAAGGCAAGACCGACAAAAATGGCTGGCGCGACCACCGCGCCCCAGTAGAAATTGTTGGTGCGTCCGGCGAGCATGAAGGCAATCCCGTACCCGAGATAAAGCAGGGTGCCGGTGGTGCCTGCCGCGGATTTCCACCCTGCCCAGCCCAGCAATGCCAGGAGTACGATCGGCCCGGCGATACCATGCGGTAGGAACCGGAGGTTCGAGCTCAGAACCACGTTGCCGAGCCATCCAGCAAGTCCGCGCAGGGCCAGCCAGCCCGGGCCTTGCGGATCGCTCGCCAGTATCTGCGGCGACAGCAGCGCCAGATGCGCGCCTATTCCCACGAGAAACAGGAGGACGAGCCCGGCCCAGGCGGCTGCCTCCGTCCAGTCGCGCCGCCATGCCGCCATCGCTGCGAGCAGCAGCACAAAGGGCAGAACATGTTCGCGAATGGCGAGCGCCAACGCGGTCACCGCCAGTGCCCAGCCCCAACGGCCCGGCCGATGCAGGCCGAACGCCAGCGCGATCAGCATCCCCGCCCATAATTCGTGCAAGACGAAAAACCATCGGTTGAGACCGAGCGTTGCGCTTGCCGCCAGCAGCGCGATGGCGACCAACCGGTGACGCTCACCACCCGGCTCATCCCCCAAGCGGTGCCACCAGGCAGCAAGAGTGGCAGCCAGCAAAACCGCCGCCAGTGCGGTCATCCACAACTCGCCCAGTATGGCATGGAGATAAGCAAGTGTTGGCAGACGGACAGTAATCCCCGGGCGAACCGGATAATCGCGTGCGCGCTGCTCTTCGACAATGAAGTCGTAATAGGATTCGCCGCCTGCGATCCGCTCGATCACGCGATCATAGAAGGCCAGATCGTCGTCACGCGTGGGCTGGATGAGGGCGGTATGCGTATCGCGCGCCACCGGCGGTACGGTGTGTCCGCGGTCGAGCGGCGTCAGCGCAGCAAGCAGCAGCAGTGCCGCGACCAGAGCGAGGAGCGCCCGAGCCGGCCAGCGACCCCAGCGAGCGAAACGGTCCCAGCGCGGCGCATCACCCGCGCCGGTGCCGGTCAGCCGATCCACCCCTGCATTGTCGCTGCCCATGCGGCGAGCCCCCCTGCCACTGCCGCGAAGGCATAGCCCAGCATACCGCGACCGCGCGCCTTGCGGCGGCGCCTTTCCCACATCAATTCGACCTTGGGCAGCGGCGGCGCTTCGGGGGCGCCGCCCTTGGGGGGAAAGCGTTCCTCCATACGGCGGACAAGTTCGGGAATCCGCAGCAGCGTTCCGGTGTCTTCGCGGATGCGATCGGCGAGCGCGGCCTCGGGACCAAGTTCATCGCGGATCCAGCTGCGCACGTAGGGCGCACTGACATCCCACATGTTGATTGCGGGATCGAGCTGCGTGGCGATGCCTTCGACCATCACCATGGTTTTCTGCAGCAGCAGCAGGTGCGGCTGCGTCTGCATGTCGAAATCGCGGGTAATCGCGAACAGCCCATCGAGCATCTGTCCGACCGACAGCTCGCTGACCGGTTTGCCACGCATCGGTTCGCCCACAGCCCGCAGCGCTGTCGCGAACTCGTCGACATCGTGATAGCTGGGCACGTATTGCGCTTCGAAATGGATTTCGGCGACGCGTTTGTAATTGCCCGTCGTCAGCCCGTAGAGGATTTCCGCCAGCCACATACGCGCGCGGCGATCGATCCGCCCCATGATGCCGAAGTCGATCGCCGCGATCGTGCCGTCGGCTTTCACGAACAGATTGCCCTGGTGCATGTCGGCGTGGAAAAAGCCCGCCGCGATCGCCTGCTTGAGGAAAGCGAGCACGAGCCGGCTGGCCAGTTCCGCCGTGTCGTGCCCTGCTGCGCGGATCGCCTCGGTGTTGCTGATCTTGATTCCGTCGATCCAGTCGACCGTCATCACGCGGCCGTTGGTCCGGTCCCAGTCGATCCCGGGGATTTCATAGCCAGCCGTGCCGACCATGTGCTGGGCCAGTTCGGAGGCACTTGCCGCCTCGCGCCGCAAGTCGAGCTCGCGATTGGTCCAGCGCTTGAAATTGGCGATGATCAGACGGGGCCGCAACCGCGCGGCCTCGCCGCCGAAGCTCTCGAGATGCGCCGCTGCCCACTCATAGGTACTGATGTCGCGGGCGAACTGTTCGCGCACGCCGGGACGCAGCACCTTGACCGCGACCTGCCGACCTTCGGTGGTAACCGCGCGGTGGACCTGCGCGATCGACGCCGCGCCGATTGGCACCGGGTCGAATTCGGCCCACAGCGCCTCGATCGGTTGCTCGAAACTGGCTTCGATGCTGGCCCGGATCTCGGCGAAATCCACCGGCGGCAGGTTGTCCTGCAGCATGAGCAGATTGCGGGCGGCCTCTTCTCCGACCAGATCGGGGCGGGTGGCGAGTGTCTGGCCCAGCTTGATCGCGGCGGGGCCGATGTCACGGAACGCTCCGGCGTAGTCGGGGGTGTCGGGTTGCCGGGTGCCGAAACGCGCAATGCGTGCCAGCCGCTTGATCGGTGCGGGCGTGTTGGGATCGCTTTCGATCCCCCGCAGCGCTCCGTGGCGCGCCAGCGTGCGCCCCCATTTGAGCAAGCGCCAGATATGCGTCGAGGGCCGTGCCACCCCTAGACCTTCCATCCCGAATGGATCGCGACGAGCCCGCCGAGGATCGGTTCGACGCGGGTGTTTTCGAAACCCGCCTCGCGGATCATGCGTTCGAAGCCGGGCATGTCGGGGAAGCGGCGGATCGATTCGACGAGATAGCGATAGCTCTCCTCGTCATTGGCAATCGCCTTGCCGATCTGCGGCACCAGCTTGTGCGAATAGAGGTCGTAGGCTTCCTTGAAACCGGGCCATTCGACAGTGCTGAATTCGAGGCAGAAGAAGCGCCCGCCATATTTCAGCACGCGATGCGCTTCCCTCAGCGCCCGGTCGATATGCGTGACATTCCTGATCCCGAACGCAATCGTGTAGGCATCGAAGATACGGCTCGAAAAGCTCAGTTCCTCGGCATTCTGGCGCGACCATACCAGCCCGTCGATCCCGCGCTCCATCGCGCGCTCGATCCCGACATCGAGCATGTCCTGGTTGATGTCCGAGACAGTTATGCTCGCGCCTTTTTCGGCCATGCGGAAAGCGATGTCGCCGGTGCCGCCCGCCATGTCGAGAATGGCTTCGCCCGCCTGCGGTTTGACGCATTTGACGAAGCGGTCCTTCCACAAGCGGTGCATGCCCACGCTCATCGCGTCGTTCATCACGTCGTATTTGGCGGCGACATTGGAAAAAACCTCGCCCACGCGGCCGGTCTTTTCCGCAGCATCGATATCTTCGTAGCCGAAGGAAACGGTTTCGCTCATGCGGGGGCCTTAGGGGGAATTGCGGCCGCGGCAAAGGCCTTGAATTAGCCCGTCATCCCAGCGAAAGCTGGGATCGCCCTCCGACAATAACCCCAGCTTTCGCCGGGGTGACGAGATTTTCAGATGCCCGAGCTTCCCGAAGTCGAAACCACCGTCCGCGGGCTTGCCAGATTTCTCGAGGGCGAGCGGATCACCAGCGTGCGGGTGAACCGGCCCGACATGCGGCGCCCCTTCCCGCCCGATCTGGTGCAGGCGCTGACCGGGGCGACCGTCTCGGGCCTGTCGCGCCGCGCGAAATACGGCATCCTCCATACCGACCGTGACCATGCGATGGTGTTCCATCTCGGCATGAGCGGGCGCTGGCGGATCGATCCCGAAGCAGCGGACAAGCACGATCATCTGGTGCTGGAGACCGAGGACCATGTCTTCGCGCTCAACGATCCGCGTCGTTTCGGCTCGGTCGACCTGCTGCTCGCCCCCGAACTCGATCTATGGCCGCCCTTTGCCGCGCTTGGCCCCGAACCGCTGGGCGCCGATTTGACGCCCGAGCATTTGCGCGAGGCGACACGCGGCCGCAAGCAGGCGATCAAGCTGCTGCTGCTCGACCAGCGGATCGTGGCGGGCCTGGGCAATATCTATGTGTGCGAAGCGCTGTGGCAGGCGGGCATTCACCCGCGCAAGGCCGGCGGCAAGGTAACCATGCCGCAGCTCAGGCGGCTCATCCCGGCAATCAAGGATGTGCTCACGCGCTCGATCGAAGACGGCGGCTCGACGCTGCGCGATTTCGCGCAGCCCGATGGCAATCTCGGCTATTTCGCTACCCGCTTCCATGTCTATGGCCGCGAAGGCGACGCCTGCCACCGCGATGACGGCGGGACCGTGCGGCGGATCGTGCAGGGCGGGCGCAGCACGTGGTTCTGCCCCCTGTGCCAGAAATAGCCGGTCAGGCGTCGACCAGCGCGTAATGCGGGGGCGGCGGCAGCCCTTCCATCTTCTCGCTGAGCAGCGGCCGGAAGCTGGGGCGGCTCTTCATCACCGAATACCAGTGCCGCGTCTGTTCGTGGCCCTTCCAGTCGATCCCGCCGAGGTAATCCGCCACCGACAATTGTGCCGCGCAGGCGAGATCGGCGAGGCCGAGCGTCGGCCCGGCAAGCCACTGGCGGGTATCCACCAACCAGTCGATATAGTCGAGATGTGCATGCGCGTTCTTCATCGCTTCACGCAGGACGCGCGAATCGGGCGGCTGGCGCAACACGAGCCGCTTCTTCATCCGTTCGTGCAGCAAGGGCCCTGAAACATCGGCATAGAGGTTCTCGTCGAACAGCGCGACGAGCCGGCGGATCTCGGCGCGTTGCAGCGCGGAACCGTTGATCATCGGGTTGCGCTCGACCGTTTCCTCGAGAAATTCGCAGATCGCCTGGCTGTCCGACAGGCTGACGCCGCGGCCCGCATCGTGCAGCACCGGCGTGCGTCCGGCCGGGTTCAGATGCCAGAATTCGTCGCGCCCTTCCCACGGGTGTTCGCGCACCAGTTCGTAGGCAATGTTCTTCTCGCCCATCAGCAGGCGCAGCTTGCGGCTAAATGGGCACAGGGGGAATTGGTAGAGCTGCCACATGGATTGATTACCTTGCCACAAGCCCGGGGCATGCGTCCACTGGGCCGCGGTACTCTACGCATAAAATTGCGCGCATTCCGGCCGCGGCGAATGCTGTGCCGGAATGCCCGGCGAAGCGATCAGAGCCCCGCGGCGTCGAGCAGCATCAGGCAGGCAGGCATGACCTCGTCCAATTGCTCGGGAGTTTCGGCCAGCGCCGTGTGTTCGCGCATCACCAGCCCCATGATCGTCCTGCGATCCGCGCCGAGTTCGTCCATCAGCCGTGCAGTCGTGCGCACGAAGAATTCCTGTCCGCGCTCGGCCATCACGGGATAGCCGGCTGCCCCGTCCTCGCCCGCGCGCTGCGCCTTGTGGACCAGCCCGAAGACGACCGAACAGCGCAGCGCGCCCGACTGTTCGAGCGTCAGATCGGGCAACGGAGCGGCCGGGGCGGCCGAGGCAACCTGCATGAAGGAAAGGGCGAGCGGTGCGAGAAGCATGGGCATGTCCTGCTTCTAGACCTGCACGGATGAACCGCAAGCTACACCGGATGTCGATCGTCGCTTGTCTCGCCACTGCGCACGGTTAAGGTGGCGAAACGAAACTCAAAGGAGAGAGATGCGATGTTTAACCACATCATGATCGGCACCAACGATATCGAGAAATCCAAGGCGTTCTATGAAAAGGTGCTCAAGGTGATCGGTGTCGAAGGGGCGATGGACAACACGCTCGACAGCGGGATCAAGCGCGTCTTCTTCATGCATGGCGGCAATGTGCTGGCGCTGTCGCAGCCGATCGACGGCGAACCCGCCACCTGCGCCAATGGCACGACCATCGGCTTCAAATGCGATTCGCCCGAACAGGTGAAGGAACTGCACGATGCCGCGATCGCCGCGGGCGGCACCAGCATCGAAGACCCGCCGGGCCTGCGCGAAAGCGCGATGGGGGCGATGCACCTGTGCTATTTCCGCGATCTCGACGGACACAAGATCTGCGGCCTGCACCGCGCCGGGTGATCGCCGCACCGGGGGATGCACGGTCGAATCTCCGTCATCCCCCGCCTGGGCGTCCGAGCGCGCGCTAATCTCAGCGTGAAAGTTCGAACACGGCAAATTCGGCGCGCGCATTGGCGCCCGTCCGGCCGATCGGGCCACGGCTGGCGAAATACCAGTCGCGTTCGATCGTCGCTGCCTTCTCGCGCGCCAGATCGCGGAAATCGCTGATGGTGACGTGGTGGATGTTCTGCGTTTCGTACCAGCTTACCGGGATGCTGCGCGTCACTGGCATGCGCCCACCGAACATCAGTGCGGCGCGCGTGCGCCAGTGCGCGAAATTCGGGAAGCTGACGAAGGCCCGCGTGCCCACCCGCAGCAATTCGTCGAGCATGCGGTCGGGCCGCACCGCGGTCTGCAGCGTCTGGCTGAGCACCGCGTAATCGAACCCCTTGTCGGGATAGTCGCGCAGGTCGCGATCGGCGTCGCCCTGTACGACCGACAGGCCCTGTGCAACGCAGCGCTCGACACTGGCGCCATCGATTTCGATCCCGCGGACGTCGCACTGCTTTTCGCGCAGCGCCAGCATCAGCGCACCGTCACCGCAGCCGATATCGAGCACGCGGCTGCCAGGCGCGACATGGTCGGCGATCACGGCGAGGTCGGCGCGCAGGGTCATCCGAGAAAACCTTCCACGACCCGGTCGAGCGCGGGGACATCAAGGAGGAAGCTGTCATGGCCATGCGGGGCCGACAGTTCGACGAAACTGACCGCAGCACCCGCCGCATTGAGCGCATGGACCACATGCCGGCTTTCGGCCGTGGGATAGAGCCAGTCGCTGTCGAAGCTCACAAGGCAGAAGCGTGCCGTGGTGCCAGCGAAAGCATCTGCCAGCCGCCCGCCATGTTCTTCTGCCAGATCGAAATAATCCATCGCTCGGGTGATATAGAGGTAGCTGTTGGCATCGAAGCGGCGGCTGAACCCGCTGCCTTGGTAGCGCAAATAGCTTTCGACCTGGAAATCGGCGTCGAACCCGAATGTCTTGGCGCCTTTCGACCCATCGGGGCGATCCTGCAGATTGCGCCCGAACTTTGCGGTCAGCGCTTCTTCCGACAGGTATGTGATATGCGCCGCCATCCGCGCGACGGCGAGCCCGTTTTCGGGTGCCTCGCCGCCGTAGTAATCGCCGCCCTGCCAGCGCGGGTCGGCCATGATCGCCTGCCGCCCCAGTTCATGAAAGCCGATGTTCTGTGCCGAATGGCGGCTGGTCGAGGCAATCACCAGCACGCGCTCGGCGCGCTCGGGCCAGTTCGCCGCCAAGCTCAGCGCCTGCATCCCGCCCATCGATCCGCCGACCACCGCATGCAGCCGCGCAATCCCCAGCGTGTCGAGCAGGCCGACATGCGCGCGCACCATGTCGCGGATCGTGATGACCGGGAAGCGCATCGCATGCGGGTTGCCATCGCCCGCGTCGCTGGCCGGCCCGGTCGAGCCCATGCAGCTGCCGATCACATTGGCGCAGATGACGTGGAAGCGGTCGGTATCGATCGGCTTGCCCGGTCCCACCATGCGCTGCCACCAGCCGGGCTTGCCGGTCACCGGATGCGGCGAGGCGACATGCTGGTCGCCGGTCAGCGCGTGACACAGCAGAATGGCGTTCGATCGGTCCGCATCGAGCGTGCCATAGGTTTCGTAGGCAATCTCGACACGCGCCAGTTCGCCGCCGCCATCGAGCGGCAGGGCATGAGGCAGGACAAGGGTTTGCGAGGCGGTGGACACAATCGGACCTTGGACGGAAACAATCAAAGCCTGCCTCTAACCACAAGCCTGCCGCTTGTCGAAGGGCCGATATTCTTCCATGCGACAAAGCCGCTATGGCAGAGAACGATACACGCGCGGGAAAACCCGTGATGAAGCCCTGGATTGCGGGCATCCACGCCTATGTTCCGGGCAAGTCCACCGGCGCGGACGGGCGCAGGCTGACCAAGCTGTCCGCCAACGAAAACCCGCTGGGTTGCAGCGCCGCAGCGCTGGCGGCGCTGGCGCGCGATCACGCCCCCGCAGAATATCCCGATCCGGACGCCATCGCATTGCGCGGGGCGCTGGGCCGCGAACACGGCATCGATCCGGCGCGGATCGTCTGCGGCACCGGATCGGACGAATTGCTCAACCTTGCCGCGCAGGGATTCGCCGGGCCGGGCGACGAAGTGCTATTCAGCCGGTACAGCTTCGCGGTCTACGATATTGCCGCACGCCGTTGCGGTGCGACACCGGTCGAAGTCGGGGATGCCGATTTCGGCGCCGATGTCGATGAGATGCTGGCTGCGGTGACCGATCGCACGCGGGTGGTCTTCCTCGCTAATCCGAACAATCCCACGGGCACGTACCTGCCTCGTAGCGAAATCGGGCGCCTGCACGCCGGCCTGCCCACCGACGTCCTGTTCGTGCTCGATCAGGCCTATGCCGAATATCTCGAACCTGAGGAGGCCGATGGCGGGTTCGCGCTTGCTGCTAATGCCGCAAACGTGCTGGTCACGCGGACCTTCTCCAAGATCTATGGCCTGGCAGGAGAGCGGATCGGCTGGGCGACGGGCGCCCCCGAGCTGATCGACGTTCTCAACCGCATCCGAGGCCCCTTCAATGTCACCGCAGGCGGACAGCGCGCTGCGATCGCCGCGGTAAACGACCACGGATTTGTTACCCGTTCGCGCGAGGCCAACCGCGAAGAGCGCAAGCGCTTTACACAGGTGATCGAAGCGCTCGGCAATCACGGGCTGCGTGCGGTCCCCAGCAAGGCGAATTTCGTGCTGGTCCTGTTCGAAGGCGCGCTGCAGGCGGAAACCGCGCTGAAGGCGATTGCCGAAGCGGGCTATGCGGTGCGTCATCTGCCGGGCCAGGGTCTGCCGCAGGCGCTGCGCATCACCATCGGCACAGCCAGCCAGATGGACGATATCGCCGGCGTGTTGCAGCGCCTGTGCGGGAACGCGGCATGACCATCCGCCGTGTCGCGATCATCGGCCTGGGACTGATCGGCGGGTCGATCGGCCTCGCAGTACGCGAAAACCTGCCCGACCTGACCACCACGGGCTGGGATGCCGATGGCGACGTCCGCGCGCAGGCGGCGGCGCGGGGCCTGGTCGATACGGTCGGGCAAACGCCGGCCGACGCCGTTCGCGATGCGGATCTCGTCATCCTGTGCGTGCCGGTGGGCGCGATGGCAGCCGCCGCGCAGGCGATTGCGGCGCATATCACGCCCGGCACCATCGTCAGCGACGTGGGCTCGTCGAAGCGCAGCGTGTGCGAAGCGCTGGGCGCAGCCCTCCCCGAGGCCATCGTCATTCCCGCACATCCGGTTGCCGGGACCGAGAACAGCGGTCCGGATGCAGGCTTTGCCACGCTGTTCCGGCAGCGCTGGTGCATCGTGACGCCGGCCGAGGATACGCCGCAGACCGCGGTCGATGCGCTGGCGGATTTCTGGGTCGGGCTCGGCGCCACGGTCGAGGTCATGGATGCGCGGCACCATGATCTCGTGCTGGCGGTGACCAGCCACATTCCGCATCTGATTGCCTATACCATCGTCGGGACCGCATCCGACCTGGAAGAGGTCACCCGCGGCGAAGTGATCAAGTATTCAGCGGGCGGGTTTCGCGATTTCACGCGTATCGCGGCCAGCAATCCGACGATGTGGCGCGATGTCTTCCTGTCGAACCGCGATGCCGTGCTCGAGGTGCTAGGACGGTTCACCGAGGATCTCAGCCTGCTCCAGCGGGCAATTCGCAACGGCGATGGGGATACGCTCTTCGAACTGTTCGACCGTACCCGCACCATCCGCCGGTCGATCATCGACGAAGGCCAGGATGATGCGCGCCCCGATTTCGGGCGCAAGGACCACTAAGCGCCGAAGCTCAGACGGCTGGATCCAGATCAGGCCGGCAGCAGCGCTGCTTCGGAAATCACCATGGCGCTGATCGCACTGGCGGAGACGGGGCGACTGATAAGATAGCCCTGAAGATGGCTGCAGCCGAGGTCTTCGAGCATCTGGCGCTGCAACGGCGTTTCCACCCCTTCGGCCACTACGGACATCGAGAGCTGCGTGGCCAATCCGACCACCGCCTGGACGATTGCCTTCGCGGCCTTGGAATGGTCGAGTTCGGACACGAACGATTTGTCGATCTTCACCTTGTTGAAGCTGAACGACTGGAAGTAGCTCAGCGAGGAATAGCCGATGCCGAAGTCGTCGATCGAGATCCCGATCGCGTGGCTCTTGAGCTCCTCCAGCTGCGAGAACGCTTCCGCCGCGTTCTGGATGACGAGGTTCTCGGTAATCTCGAACTGTAGCCGGTGGGCGGGGAAACCCGTTTCCTCGACCACGCGCAGTACGGTATCGGTCAGCATTCCCGAATAGAACTGGCGCGGCGAGAGATTGACCGCGACCTTGAGCTTCTCCGGCCAGGCCAGACCGTCGATGCAGGCGCGGCGAAGGATCTGTTCGCCCAGTTCGTCGATCAGCCCGCAGTCCTCCGCAAGCGCGATGAAAATGTCGGGCGGGATTGCGCCGCGATCGGGTTCGCTCCACCGCGCGAGCGCCTCGACGCTGGTTATCTCGCCGGTCGCAACGCAGACGATCGGCTGGTAGGCGATGTCGATCCGGCCTTCTTCGATCGCCGTGCGCATGTCGCGCTCGAGCGTGCGGCGATCGCGCTCCGCGGCATCCATCTCGTCATCGAAGAAACACGGTTCGCCCTTCGCCTCGTTCTTGGCGCGGTACATGGCGAGGTCGGAGTTCTGCCGCAGCGATTCGACGCAGCGGCCATCATCGGGATAGAGGACCACTCCGATCGAAGCCCCGAGATGCGCGGTGATGCCCCGCGTCTTGATCGGTTGCCGGAGCCCGGCGATGATCATCTCCGCGCACCGCGCCGCGCGTTCCCGCAGCCGCTCGCCGGTCATCAGGCAGACGAATTCGTCGCCGCCGATGCGGGCGATCTGGGTGTTCTCGTCGGACAGGTCGGCAAGGCGGGCGCCGACCACCTTGAGCACTTCGTCCCCGGTCACATGGCCGAACTGGTCGTTCACCGATTTGAACCGGTCGAGGTCGATGTTCAAAATGGCGAAGCGGTGCTCCGCCTCGATGAGGCGTTCGATCTGGGCGAGCATGCTGCCGCGGTTCAGCAAGCCGGTCAGCGTATCGTAATTGGCCAGCCGCCAGCGGGCGGCCTCGGTCTTGCGCATGCTGGTGATGTCTTCGGACAATCCCAGCAGATACTGGTTGGGCCGGTCGGGACCATCGATCAGCACCCGCGTCGTCCTGATATGGACGCGCGTGGCATCATCGCGTTCGAATTCGGCTTCGGTCTGGCTCGTTCCCCCCTGGGTGATCACTTTCAGATCATTGTGTTCGAAGGTCTGGCCCGCTCCCGGGAACAGTTCCGCATCCGATTTTCCCTTCATCGACTCGGCGGAACGACCAATGACCTCTTCGGCCTTGCGATTGACCAGCAGGTAGCGGCGCGTGTCGGTGTCCTTGACGAACAGCATCGACGGCAGATTGGACACCACCGCGTCGAGGAACTGCTTGTTGCGGTCGCGTTCGGCGCGCAGTTTCATCTGGTCGGTCGTATCGCGAATGACTGCGGCGAACCCGCCCATGTCCTGGCTGCCCCATGGTGCCAAGGACAGTTCCACCGGGAAAACCGTGCCGTCGGCATGACGCGCTTCGAGTTCGACGAATGTCCCTACCAGGCGCGTCGGCCCCCCTTCTGCGGCTGCTTCGAAGCGTTCCTGGTGACCATGGTGAAACTTCTTCGGGATGATGGTCATGACATTGCGCCCGATGGCCTTGGCCGCGGGCAGTCCGAACATCTTCTCGGCGGCAGTATTCCAGTAGACGATCTCGGCGCGGTGGTTGGCGGCCATGACCGCATGCGGCGTGGCCGAAACGATCTTGGCGGCGATCTCGCCGCGCAATCGGCGCCCCCTGGCCTCGAGCAACTCGGATGCCAGTGTCGCGAGATCGCGCAACCTGTCGAGTTTCTCGATGGGGAAATCGGGATGCGGCACCGTATCGAGCGCACACAGGCTGCCGACACACTCGCCCGAGTCGAGCATCAGCGGCGCGCCGGCGTAGAACCGGAGCCTGGGATGTCCGGTGACCAGCGGGTTGGCGGCGAACTCTTCGGACTCGAGCGTATCCGCGATCAGCAGCGCCTCGCCGCGAGCCACCACCTGATCGCAAAAGGCGATATCGCGCGGCGTTTCCCCGATCTCGATCCCGTGCGAGGCCTTGAACCACTGGCGATCGGCATCGACCAGGCTGATCCCGGCATTGGGTACGCCCATGATTGAGGCCGTAACCCGCGCGAGTGCGTCGAACTCGCGCTCGGCCTCGGTGTCGAGCACGCCCAGCTCGCCCAGCGCAGCCAGGCGCAGTTGTTCCGGTTTCGGATTGGGGACGGACGGCGAATCCATCCGCTCGCGATAGACAGGAGAAGGTTATCGACCCGTTTACAATAAGGCCGGATAGACGCGTATGCGCAATTTAGTGTTACAGAGACCACTCAATACCGTCATAAACGGCTGCACGGCATAGCCTTTTTCGCAAGATCGATAACGTTGCGCCGGGTGGCGTCCTCAGGGATTCAGCGTGTTGATCGCCTCGCGCACCCTGGTTTCCACCTCGGCCCGCGGCAAGCCCGGCGGGATCGGTTCGGCGAAGCGATAAGTGATCCGTCCGGGCTGCTTGTAGAGCCGGTGATAGACCGGCCCGCTGTCCACTGCGACCGGGACCACCGGCAGGCCGAGCATCTTGTACAGGCCGGCAAAGCCGGATTGCAGTTCACGCTTTTCGCCATGCGGCACCCGCGTCCCTTCGGGGAAAATCACCAGGGGGCGTCCATCCGCCGCGAGCGCCTTGGCCGAACGGATCATGGTCATCAGCGCGCGGGCCCCGGCATTGCGTTCCACCGGCACCAGCCCGAACGCCGCTGCCGCGCGCCCCCACAACGGGATGCTGAACAATTCCTGCTTGGCGAAGACGCTGGGGCAATCGAACAGTGCGGGCGTATCGATCGCCTCGAAAAAGCTTTCGTGCTTCATCGCATAGAGCACCGGTTCGGCCAGCGGCGCGCCTTCGAGCACGATCTCGCAGCCGAGCAGATGCGTGAGGCACCAGCGTTGCCACTGCGACCAGTTGCGCACCTGCCGGCGGAACGCTTCCACGCTGAACGGTAGAACCGCCAGCGATGCCGAGGTAATCAGCAGGCTCCCAAGATAGAAAGCGAAGTAGAAGGCAAGGTTACGCAACAATCGCATAGGCGGATCAGTCTGGCAGACCTTGCGAAATCGCCGCGGCGAGCAGCTTGTTGTATTCGAGGAACAGCGTCGGCAGGTTCGGATGCGAGGGCACTGCGTCCTTCAGCACATCGATCTGCGGCGGCAGCGTGCCGGCGAATTCGGAGGCCGCCCGCGCCATGTGCCAGTCGGTGGTTACCAGGCGCACGCTCGTATAATCGTGTTCCTTGAGCCACTGCGCGGCCTCGCCCGCATTGCTGCGCGTATCGACGGCGAGATAGCCGAGCTTGACGCAGCATTCCATTGTCCGGCGCGGAACGTCGAATTCGCTGGCGAATTCGGCCGGGGTCACTTCGGGATCGACGCCGGAAACGAACATCTGCTCGGCCAGCCCCTCGTCGACCACTTCCAGCCCGCGCGCGATGCGGCCCGGACCGCCGGTCAGCACGATAACGGCATCGGTGCGCTGCCCACTCACCGGCTTGGGCAGCGAGACGGCAAAGGCAAGGAAGCCGAACGCATAGACCAGCACAGCTGCAGCGAAGAGGCGGAGGATCACAGCATTTTCCTGAGCGAAGCGAGCACGGTAAACCGTGCTGTCAGCACCGCTAGAGCAACCGCCCCCACGGGGACAAGGGCCAAGACCAGCCAATCGCTGCCCTGCAGCCCCCCGCTGGATACGAGGCCCGAATCGAGCGCGGCGAACTGCGCCCCCATCAGCCACACGGCGGCCATCCCGATTACCAGACCCAGCGCGCCGCCGATCACGGCATCGGCCAGGATCGAACGTTGGAATATCCGCGCGATCTGCGCGTCGCTGCCGCCCAGCAGGTGCACGATCTCGATCGTGTCGCGATTGCCCCCCAGCGCATTGCGGGCGGCCAGCCACACGGCCGCCGCGCTGGTGAAGGCAAGCAGGCCGATCAGTCCGAACGCCATCCATCCTAGCGCCGACAGGGCATCGAGGACCGGCGCCAGCCACTGCGCCTGCGCATCGATCCGGGCAGCGGGTGCCGCATCCGCCAGCAGGCTGCGCAGCCGGTCCAGCGTGGCGGCATCGGCGCCGTCCCGCAGCCGCAGGTCGATCAGGGCGGGCAGCGGCACCGCCTGTTCCGGATCGTCAGTGCCCAGCCACGGTTCGAGCAAATCCGCAACGCTTTCGGGCGGGACGATCGCCAGCCCGGCGACCGCGGGGTCCTGGACCAGCAGGGTGGCCGCTGCATCGGCTTGCTGCGAGCGCGATTGCGGGTCGGGATCGACGATCTGCACGGTTGCGCTGCCCGCCAGTTCGCCGCGCGCCCGATCGGCGAGATTGGCGAGCGCAAGTCCCCCCCCCTGCGGCAAGCACCGTAAGGGCAACCATGATGGCGATCACCCACGGCATCGGCCCACCCAGCCGCGCCTGGGGCAAGAGATGCGCGGCGCGGCGTCCGCGAAAAGGTGACAGTCCGCGCTCAGCAGCACCGGCAAGAACGGGAGGCTTCTTCATTCCCCCGCCCCGATCCGGCGCGGGGGATAGCGTAATGCGCCAGTGGGGTCCGACAGCACCCCCTTGTCGAGACGCATGATCAGCGAATCGGGCACCTTGCTCAGCAAGTGCACGTCATGCGTTGCCACCACCACCGTGGTTCCAAGGCGGTTGAGCGCTTCGAACAGGCGGATCAGCTTGAGCGCCATTTCGGGATCGACGTTGCCGGTCGGCTCGTCCGCCACCAGCATGTCGGGCCGGCCGATGACCGCCCGCGCGATCGCCACGCGCTGCTGTTCCCCGCCCGACAGGGTTGCGGGGCGGGCATCGGCGCGATGTGCCAGGCCGACCCATTCGAGCATGTCGGCCACCGGGCCTTGCAAATCGGCCTCGCGCACGCCTGAAACGCGCAAGGGCAAGGCGACGTTGTCGAAGGCGGAAAGGTGGTCGACCAGGCGGAAGTCCTGAAAGACCACGCCCATGCGGCGGCGATAGGCGGGCAGCCGTTCGCGGGGCAGGGTGATCACATCGGTGCCGAACATGCGGATCGCCCCGCGCGAAGGCCGCTGCGCAAGATAAAGCAGCCTCAGCAAGGACGTCTTGCCCGCACCGCTTGCGCCGGTGAGGAAATAGAACCGCCCGGGAAACAGCGTGAAGGACACGTTGGACAGAATTTCGCGGTCGGTACCGTAACGCAATCCGACATTGTCGAAGCTGACGATCTCCTGCTCGGCCACGCTCATCGCGCAGCCCGGTCGATCGAGAAGAAAAAGGCGCCCATCATCGTCGGGCACAGCCTATAACCGCGCTTGCATGTGGAAAAAAGCGCCCATGGGGGTTTGCGAACAGTACAGTCGCTTGTCGGGATTCGCGCACCGGCCTAAGCCTCGGGTCACCATGATTATCGCCTGCCCAGCTTGCTCCACGCGCTATGTCGTGCCCGACAGTGCGATCGGGATCGACGGACGCACCGTCCGCTGCGCCAAATGCAAGCACAGCTGGTTCCAGGACGGGCCCGACGCGGACCGGCTGACGCCCGGCGACATGGCGCCCGTCTCGCGACCGGTACCGGCGGCTGCACCCGCTCCGCCGCCGCCCCCGCCCGCAGCGAGCGCGCCAGATACGCCGGAACAACCGGATCCGGCAGCGAAACCCGGGTTCACCTTTGCCGAAACCCCGGACCGGCCCGTGCCGGCAGATGGTCCCGATTTCGACGAAACCGCCCCGCCCTATGGCGAAGTGCAGGATGACCTGCCCCCCGCGCCTGCCGCCGAAATCGATGAAGGCCCCTCGCGGTTCGAGCACGCGCCCCCGTTCCGCCCGCGGCGCAACATCGCCAAGCTGTGGACCTGGGCAGCGGCGATCTTCGCCGCCATCGCGCTCGCCACGATTGCCGCGGTCAATTACGTCGGCCTGCCCGAATGGGTACCGGTTTCGCGCCCGCTGTTCGGTGTTGCCGAACCCGACCTGGAACTTGCCTTCCCGGTGGAGGAACAGGAACGCCGCACGCTGCCCAACGGGACCGAATTCTTCGGCGCGCGCATCATCGTCACCAATACCGCGCGCGAATCCCGCCCGATCCCGCCGATCCTGATCGTACTGCGCGACCAGCGCGAACGGCAGGTGTACAGCTGGGTGGTCCAGCCGCCGCAATCGACGCTGGCCCCGGGCGAGGAACTGACCATCAACGAAGCGGTCACCGATGCGCCGAAATCGGCGGTGTTCGCGGATATCGGCTGGGCTCCGCGCTAACCGGCGCTACCATGCGATAAAGGTGCTTGCGGCAGCGCAGCCTCGCTGCTAGTGGCGCGCTCCTACCGGCGGGGGCCGTCCTTGTGATGGGCCTCCGATGCAGACTGTGTGCGGTCGTGGCGGAACTGGTAGACGCGCAACGTTGAGGTCGTTGTGGCCGCAAGGCCGTGGAAGTTCGAGTCTTCTCGACCGCACCATTTTCAGGATTGGCGGAAAACCGACACTTCGCGGCTACCCCATTCGAGACAGTTAAGAACTTTCAACTAAGAAAAGCTCGTCAGACGTTGGTTCGAGCCCCTCATTTCGATCATCAGGGCCCACTTCTGCAAAACCTAGAGGCGGTCAAAATGGCGGTGAGGGGGCATTGACGACATAGTCGACGCGTTCCTCCTTTCGTGTCGTTAACCTGCTGCCGGTGCGTTCCAGGCTCGCGATAGCGATTCTTGATGTGACGCTTTGACCATCGCCTGCTTCTGAGGTCGGACAAACCAGCGGTCTTTCCGGACGGCGCAATGACTCCCCGAATTGGTTAGGCCGAGATCCTCACTGGTTGCAGTTTGAACTGAGGCGGTATGTAACGACGTAATCCCCGATTTCTCCATCCGCCTTTAGGCCGCCTAAAGTCAGCGTCACATGGACAGCGCCATCCCATTGGTAAATCATAGGCGTGGCCTGCGGGCCCGCAGGCAGCTCGCTGCTCCATACGACTTTCCCATCTCGCAGATCAGAAGCCCGAAGCATTCGGTCGTAGGCAGACGATTCACGGCTACGACGGCAACTCCTTCCGCCTCGACCGCAGCCATCGATCCCCAATTCACTCCGCCGGGATTGCCGGGAAAAAGGACGGTCCCTTCCAGACTCGGCGGAGTTTAGATACCTGCGTAGCGAGTGCCCTTGAGCATCTCTTCGCATTTCGTGACATGGGCATCGCTAAGAGCGAAGATCGGCGGCAGGTCTTCCCCCATTTCGTGCAAACCTATCGCTGCAAAACGCTGTGTCAGGGCAGCTGTCTCACCCGGCAGGTCGGAATGCGGAACCGGCCTTTCTTCGACCGGATGGATCGGTTCGCCTGTCTCCCGACTCAGGACGAATACGAATCCCATCTTGGTCGCCTGCGCGACGATCGGCGTCGACACTCCGTCGACTTCGATGTCGGCGACAAGCGACTGTGAGGCCAGATCATAATCCCACAAGTCATGGCGAACGATCTGGTAGGCCCAAACCAATTCACCGGTCGTCGCTTTCAGCGCAACAAGGGAATTCGCATTACGATTGTCGCCGGGGGCGATGGCCGCCGAAGAAGTCGGGCGAAGGCGAGGTGGTCGGCAAGAACACGAGATCGCGTTCCAGGTCGGCGGCCATTACGCTCCAGACATTCCCTGCGCCTGTCTGGCGATAGCTCGCGCCAGGCCAGCCATCTGCGCCATCATCGCCCGGAACTTGCGGAATCGGATTAAAGGACCAGAGCAAATCTCCGGTGAGCGCGTCGAAACCCCGGACCGTTCCATCCTCGAGGCGCGCAGAGCCGTTGTCGCCGATCGACGAGCCCACCACCACGACACCGTTGACGACGGTTGGCGGCGAAGTGACGGAATATTCCCCTTCGCGCACCCTGGCCTTAGTCTATATGGCGGGGTTTGGAGGAAGAGCTGGCTCTCTCAGCGTAATAATGTCGCACTTCGCCAATAATTTGAGTGCCCATCTTTGCTTCTATGGTGCACCAGACACGCGAATGGTGGAAACAGGCCATTCCTTCAGCAGCATCGTCGGTCAAAGATGGGGACAAGGCGGTTCGATGCAGTCCATTTGTGACCGACAGCCTCATCATCCTGCGTTTGAGACGGCAGAGCTTAGAGGCCTAGTTCGGAAAGCCCCGGGTGATCGCCCGGGCGCCTGCCGAGCGGCCAGTGCAGCTTTCTCTCCTCGGGGCCGATCGGCGTTTCGTTGATGCTGGCGTGGCGCGCGGTCATCAGGCCCATGGGGTCGAATTCCCAGTTCTCGTTGCCATAAGCCCGAAACCACTGATGGCTGTCGTCGCGATATTCGTAGGCATAGCGCACTGCGATCCGCGCACCGTCGAACGCCCACAGCTCCTTCACCAGCCGGTAAGCGTGTTCGCGTGCCCATTTGCGTGCGAGGAACGCGCGCACCTCTTCGCGTCCGACTGGAAATTCGACCCGGTTGCGCCAGCGCGTATCGGGCGAATAGGCCAGCGAAACCTTGTCGGAATCGCGGCTGTTCCAGCCGTCTTCGGCCAGCCTTACCTTCTGTGTGGCGGTTTCGAATGTGAAGGGCGGCAGCGGCGGACGCTCGGTCATCTCATGTCTCCGGCAGAGGGATGGGAGCGGCGGCAGGCCCGGCAGAACCTGCCGTCGCTCGATACTTCAGGGGTTACAGGTCTTCGACCGACACGTGCTTGATGCTGCTCCACTTCTCTTCGGCGGTACGCAGAATGTTATCCCTGTCGGCGAGATATTTCTCGAACACCGCCGCATTGACGAAGAGGTAGAGCTTGCCGTCGACGATGTCCGCGAAGTGCGGGTCGCCATCGAGCTTCCGTCCCAGCGCGACGGCATAGGCGCAGAAGCCGCCATATTGCGGCAGGCAGCGATCGGGATCGGCCTGGAACCGCTCAACCGTAATGGCCGAGGCGAAGTAATAGGCGACGCCATCGTGGACGACCGTGTGGGCAGCATCCCCTTCGGCCACTGCATTGGCGGTGCTCAGTACGACCGGATCAACGCCGTGAACGCCGAGGCCGACGCCGTCGAGCGTGTAGCCCTTGCTGACATTGTATTCGTCGTCGGCGAGCGCGGGCGCGGCTGGCGCGACGGCCAGCAGGACCGCGACGAGGATCGAATTGGGACGCAGGTTCTTGGTCATTGATGGTCTCCTTCTAGACTGTCGGTGGGACGGGGGTGACGGCAGGCGACCGCGCTGCAGGGGTCGGTGAGCGGTGCAATCGGCTGCCGCCGGGCCGGGTGCGGGCTGGGGCAGGAAGCCCGGGCCGGTTTCCGGTGAAGCGCGGCGCGCTATTCGTATGCGGCGGCGATCGCGCGCAGGGTGCTGGCGGTGTTGTCGACCTTGCTCGCAATCATGCGGAAATTGACGAGCGAGGCGGCATAGCCATCGTAATGCTCGGTGATCGCGCCAGCGGTCGCGTCGGTCACGACCATCACTTCGAAGCCCGCCTCGATCAGCGCGCGCATGTGCGATTCGGTGCACAGGTTCGACGACATGCCGCCCAGGATCACCTTGGAGATGCCCGCCTTGCGCAGTTGCAGGACGAGGTCGTTGCTGTCGGGCCCGTATACCTTGTGCGGGCTGGTCACGACGGTGCGGCCATTCTCGATGATCGGCTTGTAACGCTCCAGCCAGTCCGCGCCCGACCCTGCGAACCCTTCGAGGGTAAGCGCATGCGGGCGATCGAACATGCCGATACCGTGCATCAGCGTTTCCAGCGTGCCCTCGAACTGCCAGCGATGATCGTGTTCGAAATAATAGTGCGGCGAGATGAAGATCGGCATACCGTGGCGGTCGGCGGCAAGGAACAGATTCTCGATATTCTCGACCGTACGGTTAGCGGTGATGCTCTCGCCGACCACACCCCAGGTGACGCCGTCGGGCGAGAGAAAATCGTTCTGCGGATCGGTGATGACGAGCGCGGTCCTTCCCGGTTCGACATCGAAGCCCGGCATCGGCAGGCCATCGTCGACCGGCGGCTGGGTCGCGCTGACGGCGCGAGGCTGTGCGGTGGCCGGCACAGCGGATGCCACGGTCAGGGCTATCGTCGCTACCGAAGCGAGCGCGGCCGCGGCCAGGCGCTGTCGGGTGATCGTATCGCACGTCATCATAGGCTCCTTCTCAAGACTTGGACCCGGCAGGTCGGCGCCGATGGGGCGCTCGCCACACCGGCGGTCGGTCACCTGAATAGGTTACGAGGGCCCGAGCGTTCTTGTCCGCGGATGCCGTTTGATTGACGCCAGGTGCCAAACGCGGCGCGATGCGCTACAGGAAGGCAGGGTGTTTTAAGGGTCGCTGCGCAGAATTTCCGGGGGCACGGGTGGAAATATCGTCGCTATTCTCGGCCAAGGCGGTCGCGCAGGCCGACCCGCAGGTGGCGGATCGGGCGTTGGCGCGCTTGGGGATCACGCGTGAGGCGCTGGCCGATCCTGCCAGCACGGTCGACGTGTCGCAGCACCATGCGCTGTTCGGGGCGCTGGCCGAGCCCGAACGCCCCGATATCGGCATCCACATGCGTACATCGGCTTCGATGCGGTGCGAGGATTTCGGGACGCTGGGCCTGACTATGCGGTCCGCGCCCGACCTGCGCGGTGCGCTGACGCGGCTCGATCGCTATGTGCGGCTGTTCAACCGCTATTCGGTCTTCGCCCTGTCCGATTTCGGATCGGAATGGTGGTGGACCAATTCGCGCGGTGCGGACAGCGACGGCGCGCGCCTGTCGCACGAGGCGGGGCTGGGCACCTTCCTGACGCTGTGGCGCGACGCGAATGGAGAGGATCTGACGCCCGCGCGGGTCCAATTCATGCACCAGCCGGTCGGCTCGCTCGCCCCGCTCGAGGCGCTGTTCCGCTGTCCGGTCACCTTCGGGGCGGAAATCGACGCGATCGTGCTGCGCAGCGAGGATCTCGACCGGCCCAACCGTGTGGGCGACAGGCACATCTGGGAGTTCCTGCGGGGGCATCTGGAAGAGAGTATCGCGGGGACCGAGGAAGACCATCTCGACCGCGACGTCTTGGTCTATGTCGCCGATACCCTGAGCGAAGGCGTGCCCAGGCTCGAGGATGTGTCCCGCCATCTGGGCATCGGCAGCCGCACCTTGCAGCGTCGCCTGTCCGACCTTGGCCACAACTACCAGTCGCTGGTCGACGAGGCGCGGCGCGAAGTTGCCTTGCGGCTGGTGGCGGAAGGGCGCCAGTCGCTCGTCGAAGTAGCGTTCCTGACCGGGTTTGCCGAGCAGAGTTCGTTCACGCGCGCCTTCAGGCGCTGGTCGGGTACGACACCGCGCAAGTATCGGGAAACCTCGTCCCGCATGCCCGCGGGCGTCCTGGGGCAGGCAACGCTGGCGGGTCAGCGCCTGCGCGCCTGACCATCAGAGCTCGCTCGTCCGGCGGGAGCGCCGACGCAGGCGCAAGCCGATGATCATCGCCAGCAGCAGGATCACCGCGAGCCCCACGGCGGACCAGAACAGCGCAGTCTCCATCCCGGCGGCGAAATCGAGATTGTCGACATTGCCGGTCTTCCAGAAGACCCACTCCCCGGCCAGTTCGGTCGCAAGCGAGCCGTGACCTGTCGAGAGGATCACGATGCCGTTGCCCGTCGCGGGGTCGATCCGTGCGGCGGTGTTGATCGCCGGGCCGTTCTGCCCGTCGTGACCGATCACGAAGCTGCCGCTGGCGTTGGGCGCATAGAGCATCGCGCCGAGGCCCCAGATATCGGCGCCGAGCTGCGAGGCGTGCGAAGTGGCGATGAGGTCGAGCGTGTCGTGTGACAGCACGGGCTGCTCGCCATCCGGCCCCTGCACGGCGAGAAACCGCGCGAGATCGTCCGCGGTCGTGAACAGCGAGG
Organism: Qipengyuania citrea; assembly: GCF_009828015.1. Taxonomy (GTDB): domain Bacteria; phylum Pseudomonadota; class Alphaproteobacteria; order Sphingomonadales; family Sphingomonadaceae; genus Qipengyuania; species Qipengyuania citrea. Next base: position 539,346 of record NZ_WTYG01000001.1, read on the forward strand.
TCGCGGCCAGCGCGGTGTACCAGCGGAAGGGCTCGACCGTCCCGTCGGGGCGGAAGTTCTGCGCAAGGCCCAGCTCGAGCGCGCGCTCGTGATCGAAGGTGGTGCGCTCCATACCCAGCGGGTCGAAAACTGCGCGATCCATATATTGCGCGAAAGGTTCGCCCGAAACCTCCTCGATCACCAGCTGTAGCAGCGTGTAGCCGCCACCCGAATACTGCCACTGCGAACCGGGCTCGCTTCCCAGCCCCACGGTGCCGCTCTTGCCCGGCGAGGCGTCGCGCGCGCGGGTGAGCGAGTCTTCCAGCGTCTGGCGATCCTCCTTCGCCGCGAAGCCATCATAGCCGAGGCCATCGTCGAGCCCCGCCGTATGGCTGAGCAGGCGGCGCATAGTGACGCCATCGGCATCGAATTCGCTGTCGGGCAGTTGCCAGCGCGAGAGATAGGTGGACACCGGTGCGTCGAGATCGATCCGGCCGTCCTCCACCAGCGCCATGACGCCCCATGCAGTGAGCCACTTGCCGAGCGATGCGACCTGAAACAGCGTATCGCCGTCGACCGGATCGCCCTGCGACAGAGCGAAGCTGCCGACCTCGCGGCCATCTTCGAGCATCACGAAGGCCAGATTGCCGCGATTATCCGCCATGGCACTGGCCTTCGCCGCGGCAACGAAGGCCTGCGGGTCGTCGCCTTCAACAAGTGGACTGCGCAGCCAGCCCTCGCTCAAGGTCGCGAAGACGAGCGCCGCCCACGCCACACAGGCCGCAAGCGTTCCCAAGATCAGAAGCCCATAGCGTTTCATCCCACCCTCCCTGTGGCAGCGCCGAGTTCGAGCGCGGCGAGTGCATAAAGCGTGCCGGTCACGATGCAACCGAGCGTGCGGAAATGGTTGAGGGCGGTCCAGCGGCTTACGTAATGCGCCCAGTACTCCGCGGCCTCGGCACTTGCGGGGTCGACCCGCTCGAGCCGATTGTTCATCGGCACGTTGCCCAGAATCGTCATGAAAAGCGCGCTCGGCAGGTAGACTGCCGCCGCTGCGACGATCAGCACGGCAGCCGTGCCGTCGAGGGCGAAGTACGCATAGAGCGCGAAGCCCGGCGTAATCGCGCCGAGCGCAAGGATCGCGAACACGAACTCGGTCCGCAGCACAGTGCGGTTGATCCCCTGCATCGCTGCGATCCCGCTGACCGGCTCGGCCTGCGCGAGGCCGCGCATGACGAATTCGGAGAACGCCTTGAACACCCCGCCTGTGAGCATCGCCCACAGCGCGAGGAAGACGCACAGATAGAGGCTCCAGTGATAACTCATGCCGCGATTTCCCAAGCCCCGGCGCGTGCGGCGTTTCGTGCATAGTGCGCGAAATCGCGCGGTGGGCGACCAAGCGCGCGTTCTACTCCATGGGCGAGGCTCGCGTTGCGCCTGTCGAGCACGGTCGAGAACAGATAGCCGAGCAGCCACACGATCTCTTCGGGGGCACCGGAATCGGCGAGCTGGCCGATCAATGCGTCGTGCGGCACGTCCACATAATCGATGGGTCGCCCGATCGCGTGCGCAAGGTCGCGGGCGACCTCGCGGAAGGTCATCAGGCGCGGGCCGGTGACTTCGTAGACCTCGCCAGCATGGCCTCTCTTGACTAAGGCAGCGAGCGCAACGTCCGCTACATCGTCGAGGTCAACGAAGGGTTCGGGGGTCTCGCCGCCCGGTAGCGCGATCGTGCCACTGGCGACCATGTCTGCAAAAGCGCCTTCGGAGAAGTTCTGCGCGAACCAGCTGGCGCGCACGATGGTCCATTCGAGACCGCTGTCCTGCACGATTTTCTCGCACGCCTGCGCCTCTGCCTCCCCGCGGCCCGAAAGCAGCACCAGCCGCTTCACCCCGTGCAGTTTCGCGCGCCAGACCAGCGCCGCGATCGCGTCTTTCGCCCCCGGGATTGCAAGGTCGGGCGCGTAGGAGATGTAGATGCTCGAAACGCCTGTCAGCGCATCGTCCCAGGTCTCTTCGCGCGCCCAGTCGAAGGGCGGGTTCGCCGACCGCGATCCGACGCGCACCGAAAGCCCGCGAGTGCGCAGCCGTTCCACGATGCGGCGCCCGCTATTGCCGGTCCCGCCGAGCACCAGAATGGGTTTATTGGACGTCGATACGGTCTGCATGGCTCGCTCCTTCTGTCTCGTTCGGCTGAGCGAATAGCGGCAGCAAGGGCCTGCGCTCTTGCTTCTGCGCGACAACTTCTTGGCCTGTCGCGCCAGGATGATTGGGAAGACCTCGTGTCGCGCTCAGACGGGCGCTTGCTCCTGCGCGGCAGTTGCGATCGCGGGAACCGCGAGGACCGAGTCAGCAAGCGTGGGCCCGGCCTCGGGCGACGCGCGAACCTCGGTCGCGATAAAGAGGGTGCCCAACACGAACAGCGCACACAGAAGCAAGCCGAGTAGCGTATCAAGCAGCTCAAAATTAATGAAATTCATCATCGTTTCCTGTCTTGGGTGACGGTGATGAATTTATGGGAGTTGTGCCTTTCGGCCTCGCCGCCCGGTGTCAGAGTTTTGACCCGTCATGCCAGTCTTGTCGAATGAACGGGATCACGCACGTCAACTGATGCGGGATGCTGCGCTGGTTATAGAACGATTGGCCTGACTCTATTTAGCAGGGTTTGGAGGAAGGGCGAGCTCTCTCAGGGTAATAATGTCGTAATTTGCCAATAATTCGAGTGCCCATCTTTGTCCTCTACGGGGCACCAACAGTCCCGAAAGATTTCTCTCAGACCTGTTCGATCCTGCTGAGGGGCCACCAGGGCCCTTCGGGGCGTTCGGCCTTGTGCCGGCCGAGGTCGCGAAGCCGCGCCATGAAGGCGGGCTTGAACATTTCGTCGTCCTTGAAATTCTCGCCCACGTCGCTGGGGAAAGTGTCGTAGCGGTCGGCGCTGGTCAGCATGATCCGTCCGTAGGGATTGTTCAGGCGCAGGCCCGCAATAGCCCCGATCTCGCTTTCATTGACCAGCAGATCGTACCCGCGCTGGCCGTTCTTGAGCGGACCAGAGCTTGTGTTGAAAGCGGCATCGCGTTTGCGCACGGTGGGGCCGTTGCGCACGACATAGACCGTGGGCGCAGTATCTTCGTAATCCTGCGCGATCGCAGCCTGCGTCGCACCGCCGGCGATCTTGGCCAGTGCATGGCCCTTCATCTGTTCGCGCACTTCCCGGTCGACCGCCGCCATCGCGCGGTCGAAGAAGACCGAACGGCGCACCCCGCCATCGTAAAGCGCCAGCGCTTCGCCATCGCTTCCCGCGACGCGCAGTTGCTGGTGGAACACCGGCATGGCGGAGGAGGCCATGGTCGCCGCCGCCAGCGCTTCCGCTGCCGCCGCGGCCGTGGGGGCGGCTTTCACCAATTCCTTGATATCGGCATAGCGGAACACCCCGCGCTCGGCTTCGACGAAGCCGGCGAAAGCCTCGATGCTGGATTGCCCGATCGCCTCGATCAGCCGTTCGTCGCCGCCCGGCATGAGCGCTTCGATGATGCGCTGGCGCAGCCGCCGCGTGCCTGCCGCCGAACCGAACAGCGGAACGCCGATCAGCCCGGTGCGCCTAACCACATCGCTTTCCCGCTCCGGCGCGTAACCCCAGACGAGCCGGTCGAGCGCGAAGCTGCGCATATCCGGGGTCTGCTTCGGATCGAGCGCGACCATCAGCATCAGCGCCTGTAACGAGCCGGTGGAAATGCCGGTGATGACGCCCACGCCACCAAGGGCGAGTTCGTTGCCGCTGTTGCGACTGAGCGTGTCGAATAGCCCCGCACCGAAGGCGCCCCACTGGCCGCCGCCCGACAGCAGCAGCACGTCGCAATCGGGGCGGCCGGCTTCATTGTGGCATTGCACCGCGTCGCGGATCGAACAGGACATGCGGTCGTCGAGCCTGCACACCGCGGCATCGGGGACGTCCGCCTGCACGTCGCGGATCAGGGGGCCGACATCGCCATCGGCAACGTGGGTGTAAAACCCGTCGATCTGGAACGTCAGCGGCCCACGCCGAAACATCGTGAACGCGAAAAAGGCGAGCGCCGCAACGCCCAGCACCCCGGCGGCCACACCCCACAGGAAATTGTCCATCGATTCGTCCTCCCCCCAGCTGACAGGGCAGGACAATGCGCGCGAACCGCAGCGAATTCAATCAGCCGTGCGCGCCGAACTCGTTCGCGATGGCAGTCGAAATTCGCAGGCACAGTTCGTAGGCCTGTTCGATCGGATCGATGTGATCGCGCCGGATCGCGGCATAACCTTCGCCCTCGCCGCGTGGATATTCGCCCGGCTCGTTGAGCGCGAAATCGTCCTTGCGCGGGAAGCTGGTCGGAAAGGCGCGGCGCAGTTGGGCAAGCGCATCGTCGATGCGCAGGGTGAAAACCATTTCCAGCACATCGGTGCGGCTGATGTCGTTGGCGCGGCTGAATGCCGGAACCGAGATCGCCTTGAGGAACATGTGCTGCAACAGCGCCAGGCGCACGGCCTGGAGCACGCCGATTGCCCGGCGCACGCTTTCGCGTTCGGGATGCGGATCGTCGTCGGGCACCAGGTCGAACAATCGGTGCAGCTTCAACGCGTCGACGCGCAGGCGCGATGCCAGCCGGCGAAACACGCCATTGCGATCGTCCTTGATAAGATATTCGGCCAAGGCCTCGCAGGCCGCGCCCAGATGCTGTTCGGTCCCGCGATAGGGGCGGCTGGCCCAATAGGCGGAGTTGAACAGTTCGCCGAAGGCCGCAACCGTCTTGATGCTGGCCAGTGCATTCGACGCGCGCACCAGCCGCATGATCTGCCGGCCGCGCGGGCTTTCGGACAGGAGCGTACCGATCTCCTCGATATTGCTTTCCGCCGCGCTGCCGACCCCGGCGATGATGTTCACCGGATAGCCAAGCTGCTGCAGGATGGCGTTGTGCGGGATCGCCCGGATCTGCCGCAGGCTCATCTCGCGATCGGCAGACAGATCGCTTTGCCGGCGCGACTTGCGGCTGCCGGTCTGGTTGAGCAAGCCGAGGCCGAAGGCGGTGATCGCGCGGCTGTAGGTCCGGCTTTCCAGGTGATCGCGCTGGTGATCCTTGATCGCGCGATAGAAATCGAGACTGAGGTCGGTCCGCCGGTAGAAGGGATCGGTGGGGACATCGGCGTCGGTATGCGCCGGGCTGTTCGCGGCGATCTGCGTCAGCGTCGCCAGCGCGATATCGGGGGTGGCGAACAGCAGGTAGCCGTCGCCGCCCTGAAAGCTCGCTTCGGGTTCGAGCGTGATCCCCGCGCGGGCGAAGCGGCGCTGCGTCCAGGCGCTGAGGGCCCATTCGATGCGGTCTTCGAAGCCGGAAGGGTGCGCGCCGCGCCCCATCCCTTCGCCATGCGTGTTGAAAATCAGCGCGGCGACATCGCCGAGACCGTTGGCATCCATTGCCTCGGCCAGCCGGCCCTGCAGCCGCTCGATCGCGAGGCTGGCAGGGATTTGGCCGACGAAGCGCCCGGCGTCGGAGAACCCGGTCTGGATCGCAATCCGGCCGCGGGTCTTGGCATAGGCGCGGTAGTCGGGCTCGGCCAGCAGCAGGTCGAGGAACCGCCCGCCGTGTTCAAGCGCGGTCTCGGTCTCGAACAGCGGGGAGACATCGACCTTGTCGGCAATCCCGAACAGCTTGGCGAAATAGAGCGCGGCGAGCACGGTCGAGGGCTGTTCGCATTCGGCCACCAGCATGCGGATCGGCGCATCGGCATCCACATGCTTGAGGATCTGAGTCATCACCAGGAACTGCCGCACCGCGGTCGAGCTTTCGACTGCGAGGCTGGCGAAATTGGCGCTTTGCGGTTCGACCCCGGCCAGCAGTTCGCGCAAGGCGGCGATTGCGCCGCGGCTCGACAAGTCGATATCCGCCGCATCACCCAGCCTGGTGCGGATCGCATTGTGGAGCTGCTTGGCATTCACACGGAAGTGAATCCAGCTCATCCCCAGCCCGTCGGCGCGCATCGCGGAAACGAGCGTGCGCAGCGCAACCGCCCGTTCGGCCGCACAATCGCGCGCTTCGGTTTCCAGCCGGTCGATCAGCGGTTCGAGCGAAAGCAGCTTGTCGGCATGGTCTGCGGTCAGCCGGTTGGCCGCTGCCGAAAGATCGGCGGGATCGGACAGATCGCCGGCAAATTCGTCGGCACTGGCGGCAGCATGTTCAGCGGCTCCGCGCAAACTGGCGATAAGCGGATGCGCTTCGTCGATCGCCGCGAGCGAGGCGGCATAGCGTTCGAGCCGCTGCGCTTTTTCCGACAGACGAAATGCAATCGAGGTGTACCACTTGATGTCGGTCCGCCCGTCCATGTCATAGCCGACCCAGCTGGCGAAACGGAACGGAAGGGGTTGCAATTCGCACCAGCGCCCGGGAAATTCGGCCTGCGCCCGGTCGAGCACCGCACTCACCATCCGGTCACGCGCGTCCTGCGCATGGGCGAGCGCGGCCATCGCGCATTGGTGTTCGTAACGCAGCGTGATTTCCGGCGCCTCACCTGCGGCCTCGGGCCGAGCGTCACCTCCGTTTGCGACTGCCTGCGCGACCGCTTCGCTTTGCTGCGGGGACAGCAGGAAAGTCGGATGCGCGGTGAAAACCACATGCATGTGCGGCTGTTCCCAGAACGCGCGATAGCTATCGAACGCCGCGCCGCTCGACGCGAGCGATGCGAGACGCTCGCCCGCGTCGGCCGGTGCCAGCAGGTTGCGCAGCCGATTGGCCCGCGCATCGAGCGATTGCGCTTCCAGCTCGTCGACCAGACCGCCCAGGTCCGCGATCCCCAAATCGCCGCTTTCGAGCTTGCGCGAAATATCCAGGGACAACTGGAACACCGGATTGAACAGCGGCGTCTCGCGCGTCTGCCGGTGCAGGACGCGCAGGCGTTCGCTCAGGCTTGCCAGTGTCGGTTCGATATTCGTTTCGGCCATCATCTTTCCCTATGCCCCGCCTAGGCGGTGTTTGCGCGGTAAACGCGGCGGGCTGTCAAGCGCACCGCCGCGCCCCGCACGATGAATACGGATGCGGGCGCCACGAGTGCCCGATTGCAACTCCCCTCTGGACTTGCCGCTTGCCACACGCCACCGCTCAGGCACAAATTAACCGCAAGCGGCAAGCTCCCGTAGGGGAGAAGCTGCGACAAGCGATCGGCCGGCGACGCAGAGGGGATATATGAGCGACTGGACCATCGGCATCATCGGCGGGTCGGGGCTTTATGCCATCGATGCGCTGGAGGATCCGCAATGGATTGCGGTACAGTCGCCCTGGGGCGATCCCTCCGACGAGATCCTGTGCGGCACCATCGGGCACGTTCGCGTGCGGTTCCTGCCGCGCCATGGACGCGGTCATCGCATCGCCCCCTCGACGCTCGATTCACGCGCCAATATCGATGCGCTCAAGCGCGCTGGCTGCACCGATATCCTCGCGGTCAGCGCGGTCGGTTCGCTGTCGGAAGAGCTGGCACCCGGCAGGTTCGTCACCGTCGACCAGTTCATCGACAACACCAAGGGTCGCCCATCGAGCTTTTTCGGGGACGGGTTCGTTGCGCATGTCTCCATGGCCGATCCGGTGTGCGACCGCCTGTCGAGGCACGCTGCGAAAGCCGTCGCCGCAGCAGGGGGCGAATGCACCGAGGGCGCGACCTATCTCGCCATGGAGGGGCCGCAGTTTTCCACCCGCGCCGAAAGCCGGCTCTATCGCCATTGGGGCGCCGAAGTGATCGGCATGACCGGAATGCCCGAGGCCCGGCTGGCCCGCGAAGCGGAGCTGCCCTATGCTCTGCTGGCGATGGTGACCGATTACGATTGCTGGCGTGACGAGACCGAAGCGGTCGATGTCGGTCAGGTCCTCGACCGGATGCAGGACAATGCCCGGCTGGCGCGCGAAACGATCGAAGCGTTCTGCAAGGCCCTGCCGCGAAAACGCACGCCATCGCCCATCGACCATGCGCTGGACAATGCCGTGGTGACCGCGCCCGAGGCCCGCGACAAGGCGCTGATGACCCGGCTTGATGCCGTCGCCGGCCGCGTGATCCGCCAGCAATGAACGAAGCCTACGACCTCCTTGTTATCGGCGGCGGGATCAACGGCGCAGGCACTGCCCGCGATGCCGCGGGCCGCGGCCTGCGGGTCCTCCTGGTCGAGAAGAACGATCTGGCCTCGCATACCTCCTCGGCCAGCACCAAGCTGGTCCATGGCGGGCTGCGCTATCTTGAGAATTACGAATTTCGCCTCGTTGCCGAAAGCCTCCGCGAACGCGAAGTGCTGCTGCGCAACGCCCCGCACATCATCTGGCCGCTGCGCTTCGTCATGCCGCATGAACCGAGCATGCGGCCCAAGTGGATGCTATGGCTGGGCCTCGCGCTATACGACCGCATCGGCGGACGAATGAGCCTGCCCAAGAGCAAGCGCGTCAAGCTGCGCGTGGCCCCGCACCGCACGATCCTGCAGGACCGGCTGACCAGCGGTTTCGAATATTCGGACTGCTGGGTCGAAGACGCGCGGTTGGTCGTGCTGACCGCACGCGACGCCGAGGAACGCGGCGCAGAGATATGCGTGCGTACCGAATGCACCGCGCTGGAGCGAAGCGCGGATGGCTGGAGCGCGACGCTGCGGAGTGCTGCTGGCGAACGATCCGTGACGGCGCGCGCGGTGATCAATGCAGCGGGTCCGTTCGTCGACGGGGTGGCCAAGATCGCACTGGGGGCCGGCACACCGGCGCATCTGCGGCTGGTCAAGGGCAGCCACATCATCGTGTCGCGGCGGTTTTCGGGCGAGCATGCCTATATCTTCCAGCAACCCGACGGGCGCATCATTTTCGCGATCCCCTATGAGCGCGACTACACGCTGATCGGCACGACCGACCTGCTATATGAGGGCGATCTCGACGCCGTGACGATCGCCCCCGAGGAGACCCGCTATCTGTGCGAAGCGGCCTCGCGCTATTTCACCAGCGCGGTGACGGAAGAGGAAATCGTGTCCTCCTATGCTGGCGTGCGCCCGCTGTACGAAGACGATGCCGCAAGCAATTCGACCGTGACCCGCGACTACGTGTTCGAACTCGACACGCAGGACGGCGCGCCCATCCTGTCGGTCTATGGCGGCAAGATCACCACCTACCGCAAGCTGGCCGAACATGCGCTGGAAAAGCTGGGCGAGGTGATGCCGCTGCCGGGGCGCGACTGGACCGCCCATGCGCCGCTTCCGGGCGGCGACATGCCCGATGCCGATTTCGCCGGTTTCCTGTGGGAGGCGGGTGAACGCTATGCCTGGATACCGCCCGAAATGCTGCTGCGGCTGGCGCGCGCCTATGGCACGCGGATCGACCGTGTGCTGGGCGGGGCAACTGCGCTGGCCGATCTCGGCCGGCACTTCGGCGGTACGCTGTACGAGGCTGAGCTGCGCTACCTCGTCGATCACGAATATGCGCGCACCGCGCAGGATGTGCTGTGGCGGCGCAGCAAGCTGGGTCTGCACCTGCCTGACGAAGCACAGCAGGCGGTCGCCGACTGGTTTGCCGCGCGCGACTGACACGACGCTACGGAACCAGCGCGCTCCGCAAAGCTTGAAAGGGATACACCGCAGGTCCAATGGGCCTGCTTTATCCCTCCTTCTGTCCGGAGTCGTATGGCCCTGCACGATCCTGCCCGCCTGTCCCCCATTTCCCGCCAAGCGCTCCGCGAGGCCTACCGCGCGGAAGAGAACGCCTGCGTCGCCGAGCGCATGGCACAAGCCAGCGGGGCGAGCGCCAAGCACGAAGAAGCCGCCGAGATCGCCACCCGGCTGATCGAGGAGGCGCGCAAGCGCAAGGCCAGCGGGATCGATGCCTTCCTGCATCAGTATGGCCTCGCCACCGAGGAAGGCGTGGCGCTGATGTGTCTCGCCGAAGCGCTGCTGCGGGTGCCCGATGCGGCGACAGCCGACGCGCTGATCCGCGACAAGATCGGCGATATCGACTGGGCCGAACACATGGGCGAAAGCTCATCCACCTTCGTCAACGCCGCGACCTTCTCGCTGATGCTGACGGGCGAAGTGCTCGAACGTCCCGAGGAAGCGCAGAAGGGCATGGGCAAGACGCTCAAGCGCGCGGTCAACCGACTGGGCGAACCCGTGATCCGCACCGCGACGCTGCAGGCCATGCGCATCCTCGGCGGACAGTTCGTCTATGGCCGCACGATCAATGAATCGCTCAAGCGCGCGGCCCCCGAACGCGCGCGCGGGCTGACGCACAGCTTCGACATGCTTGGCGAAGCCGCGATGAGCTTCGCCGATGCCGAACGCTACCGGGTGAATTACCACGAAGCGATCGAACGCCTGGTGCGCGAATCGACCGGCGACGTGCGGACCGCCCCGGGCATCTCGGTGAAGCTGTCCGCGCTGCATCCGAAATACACTTTCCTGCATGCCGATCTGGCGATCGCCGACCTGTTGCCGATCGTGCGCGATCTCGCGACCGCTGCGCGCGATGCGAATATCCATTTCACCATCGATGCCGAAGAAGCCGACCGGCTCGAGCTGTCGATGGATCTGATCGAGGCCCTCGCGCGCGACGACAGCCTGTTCACACGGCCCGACGGCAGCCGCTGGGAAGGGTTCGGGCTGGCCATCCAGGCCTATCAGAAACGCGGCGTGCCGATGGTCGAATGGACCGCGCGGCTGGCCCGCAAATACGACCGCAAGTTCTTCGTCCGGCTGGTCAAGGGCGCCTATTGGGATACCGAGATCAAGCTCAGCCATGTTGGCGGGTTCAAGGATTTCCCCGTCTTCACCCGCAAGCTGGCCACCGACGTGAGCTATCTCGCCTGCGCGGAGAAGATGCTGGCCGCAGACGATGCCATCTATCCCGCCTTTGCCACGCATAACGCCTACACCATCGGCGCGATCAAGGCGCTGGCGGGCGGCAAGCCACTCGAATTCCAGCGCCTTCATGGCATGGGCGAGGACATCTACGGCGCGCTCGCGCAGATGGAAGGCAACGACCGCACCAATGTGCGGATCTATGCCCCCACCGGCACGCACAAGGACTTGCTGGCCTATCTGGTCCGGCGGCTGCTCGAAAACGGCGCGAATAGTTCTTTCGTCAACCGCATGGCGGATGCCGAAGTGCCCGCTTCCGATCTGGCGACCGATCCGGTGGCCGACATGGCGCAGCTCGATCCCTATCGCAATCCAACCATTCCGCTGCCGGAAGACATCTTCCCGGGCCGCAAGAATTCAGCCGGGATCGACCTGTCCGATCCGCTGGTGCTCGAACCGCTGCAGGAACGCCTCGCCGCGCTCGAGAGCCGGCACTGGACGGCGGAGCCGACCTTCATGTCGGGTGCCGATGCCGAAATCGCCCCGATCAACAAGCCGCACGACCTGTCGGCCGAAGTCGGCACGCGGCGCGACACACTCGATTTCGAAGTCGAGGAAGCGATTACGCGCGCCGAAGCGATCCAGCCGGGCTGGGACCGGCTCGGCGGCGAGAAACGCGCGGTGCTGCTCGAAGCGGCGGCCGATCTGTTCGAGGAACATACCGACGAATTCCTCAGCCTGTGCCAGCGCGAGGCGGGCAAGACGCTGATGGACGCAGTGCTCGAGCTGCGCGAAGCGGTCGATTTCCTGCGCTTCTACGCCAATGAGGCGCGGCGCCAGTTTACCGGCCCGATCCCGCTGCCCGGGCCAACGGGCGAAGAAAACCGGCTCAGCCTGCATGGCCGCGGCGTGTTCGCCTGCATCAGCCCGTGGAATTTCCCGCTGGCGATCTTCATTGGCACGCCCGTCGCTGCGCTCGCCGCGGGCAATACGGTCGTCGCCAAGCCGGCCGAGCAGACGCCGCTGATCGCGGCGCTGGCGGTGCGCCTGTGCCACCAGGCGGGCATCCCCGAAGAGGCTTTTCAGCTGCTGCCGGGTGCGGGCGAAGTGGGCGAGATGATCACTTCCGATCCGCGCATTGCGGGCGTCGCCTTTACCGGATCGACGCAGACTGCGCAGGCGATCAACCGCGGCCTCGCCGCGCGCGAAGGTCCGATCGCCACGCTGATCGCCGAAACCGGCGGACAGAACGCGATGATCGTCGATTCGACCGCGCTGCCCGAGCAGGTGACCCGCGACGTCGTCGCCAGCGCGTTCCAGAGTGCGGGCCAGCGCTGCTCGGCGCTGCGCGTGCTCTATATTCAGGACGACGTTTACGACGAGATGCTGAAGATGATCCGCGGCGGCTTCGAGGCGCTGACGATCGGCAATCCAGAGCACCTGGCCACCGATGTCGGCCCGGTGATCGACATGGACGCCAAATCCTCGCTCGAACGGCATGTCGCCCGGCGCAAGAAGGGCGGTTTCCCCGTATGGCGCCGCCGCCTTCATCGCGGTGCCAATGCCGGGTGCTTCGTTGCGCCGACGATCGTGGAAATGGATTCGATCCTCGACCTCAAACGCGAGAACTTCGGCCCCATCCTCCATGTCGTGCGTTACCGCGCTGCCGATCTCGGCCGCGTGGTCGAGGATATCAACGCGACCGGCTACGGGCTGACCATGGGGCTTCACAGCCGCAATGACGACACGCGCGCCTTTGTCGAGGCGCGCGCCAAGGTCGGCAATTTCTATGTCAACCGCAACCAGATCGGTGCCGTAGTCGAAAGCCAGCCGTTCGGCGGCGAAGGCCTGTCGGGCACCGGCCCCAAGGCGGGCGGGCCGCACTACGTCGCGCGGTTCGCGACCGAACGCGTGGTGTGCATCGACACGACCGCCGCCGGGGGCAACGCAACGCTGCTGGCGAGCTAAAGGGCGGATAAGATTCCCGGGCCGCTTGCCCCAGTGGCGCGGCTCGGGAATCGTCCTCCCATGGCGATTCTTTCCGACAAGTGGATCCGCGACAAGGCGCAGAACGAGGGCATGATCGAGCCCTTCGTCGAGGCGCAGCGCCGCGAAGGGGTGATCAGCTACGGGCTGTCGAGCTATGGCTACGACGCGCGCGTCGCGCCCGAGTTCAAGATCTTCACCAATGTGAACAGCGCGGTGGTCGATCCGAAGAACTTCGACGGCGACAGCCTGGTCGACCGCGAAACCGACATCTGCGTGATCCCGCCCAACAGCTTCGCGCTGGCACGGACGGTCGAATATTTCCGCGTGCCCGAAGACGTGCTGGTGATCTGCCTCGGCAAGAGTACTTATGCGCGCTGCGGGATCATCGTGAACGTCACCCCGCTCGAACCCGGGTGGGAAGGCCATGTGACGCTGGAATTTTCCAACACCACCCCCCTGCCCGCGAAAATCTACGCCAATGAAGGCGCGTGCCAGTTCCTGTTCCTGCAGGGCAACGAGCGCTGCGAGACCACCTACCGCGACCGCGCGGGGAAATATATGGGTCAGCGCGGCGTGACGCTGCCGCGGCTGTGACCGCGATCGGATGAGCGTTTCGCGCTTTCCCTTCTGGCGCGTCGCGCCGGGCGAGCGCGGGGGCGAATACGTCCTGCCGGTCATGCCGCCTGCCACGGTGGGGCCCGAAGGCGCACCGCATGTGATGGGCGGGGTCGCGCTGGCGGCGGCGGTCGACGCGCTCGAACTTGCGAGCGGACAGACGCTGCTATGGTCGAACATCCAGTTCCTCGCCCCGACCACGCATGCGGAGGAGCTGGTCGTTTCCTGCGAACAGTGCGGCGGCGGCCAGTCGGTGGGGCAATGGCAGGCGGAAATTCGCAGCAACGGCCGGCTGACCCACCGCGTCAGCGCGGCGCTGGGTGCGCGCGAGCCGAGCGAGCAGCGCATCTTCGCCGCAATGCCCGGCGTCCCGTCCCCCGCTGAATGCGAAAGCGGCGATCGTAGCTGGGGCGTGCCCGGTACGCTGGGCGACCAGCTCGAGACCCGCGTGGCGCTGCAGGACGATGCGCGCGGCATCCAGGCGCTGTGGTCGCGTTCGCAGGCGGGCTTTCCGGCGGATTCGGGCTGGCTGGCGATCGTCTCGGACTTCTTCCTCGGCGCGCATCCTGCTTCGCGCGGCGGTTCGAGCCTCGACGATACCTATCGCTATATCCAGTCGGCGGATGATGGCTGGGTCCTGACTGTGACCGAGTTTGCCGCCTTCGATCGCGGCGTGGTGCACGGCAGCGCCCGGCACTTCGCCGAAGACGGGCGCTTGCTGGCCATTTCGAGCCAGTCGGGCGTTCTCCCACGCATCCCCCGGACGCCGTAACGTCTTTGACTCTCCTGTCAGCCGCGCGCATTCAGGTGGCAAAGGAGAGACACATGGCCGACACCGAATTCGACATCATCGTCTATGGCGCCACCGGATATACCGGGCGCCTCGTCGCCGAGCATTTCGTGCGTGAATATGGCGCAGCGGCGGATGGGCCGAAATGGGCCATGGCCGGGCGCAGCATGGACAAGCTCGAAGCGGTCCGCGACGAAATCGGCGCACCGGCGAGCACGCCGCTGGTCGTGGCCGACGCTGACGATCCCGCCAGCCTCGACACCATGTGCGCGCGGACCAAGGTCGTTCTCAGCACGGTCGGGCCCTACCAGCTCTATGGCGACGCACTGGTCGCTGCCTGCGTAAAGAGCGGGACCGACTACGCCGACCTGTGCGGCGAGCCGGGCTGGATGCGCGAACAGATCGACCTGCATCACGAGGCAGCCAAGCAGAGCGGGTCGCGGATCTGTTTCTCGAGCGGGTTCGATTCGATACCCTTTGATCTCGGCGTGCTCATGCTGCAGCAGGAGGCGGTGAAGCGCCACGGTTCGCCCGCTCCGCGCGTCAAGGGCCGCGTCCGCGCGATGCAGGGGACCTTTTCGGGCGGCACCGCGGCCAGCCTCACCGCAACGATGAAGAACGCGGCCAAGAACCCCGGGATCATCAAGGTACTCAACGATCCCTTCGGCCTGACGCCGGGTTTCACCGGCCCCGATCAACCTTCGGGCATGATGCCGCATTACGAGGACGAACTGGGCAAATGGGCCGCGCCGTTCATTATGGCGACGATCAACACCAAGAACGTCCACCGCACCAATTTCCTGCGCGGCCATCCCTATGGCGAAGACTTCCGCTATGACGAGATGATGCTGACCAGCCCCGGCGAGGCCGGCAAGGCTGCGGCCGACGCGGTCGTCTCGATGCTCAAGAACCCGTTCGGTGCCAAGCCCCCCAAGCCGGGCGAGGGCCCGACCAAGGAGGAGCGGGAGAACGGCTTCTACGATGTCCTGTTCGTGGGCGAATGGGAAAACGGCGAGCGGCTGCACTATGCCGTGAAGGGCAAGTACGACCCGGGATACGGTTCGACCAGCCGGATGCTGGCGGAAACCGGCATGGGCCTGCTCGAAAGCGATGCCGAAGGCGGGGTCGGTACTCCGGGCTCGTTCCTCGGCGAAGCGCTGGTCACGCGGCTGCAGGAACGTGCCGAACTGACCTTCGCCGTCGAACAGTAGGCACGGCAGAACCGATACTGTGACCGCCAAGGCTGGCCATGGCGGTCACCGAAAACCCGGGTGCGCGGACCGGTTCAGAAACTGGCGCGCAGGCTGGCGCTGAAATTGCGCCCGGCCAGCGGGACGAAATCCTTGGTGAAGCTGGTGTGGCGGCGGCCCGAGACGTCGAAAATGTTGTCCGCCTTGAGCAACAGGGTGACCGAATTGGTCCCCCGCAACGGGCGCCACGCGATCGATGCGTTGACGAAGGTGTAGCCGTCGGTCGCGGTTTCGAACGGTGCGATGTCGTTCTGTTCGTCATACCATTCGACCTCGCCGCGCACGTCGAAGTCACCCGTCGACGCCTTGAGCGCGGCGGCCAGGTGCAACGGCGGAATCCGCGGGACGAAGGTATCGTCGTCGAGCTTGGCGTGGACGTATTCGCCCAGCAGTTCGGTCCCCAGCGTGAAGTTGTCCGTCTCGAGCAGATCGAAGGCCACTTCGCCCTCGATCCCGGAATAGGTCGCATCCTGCTGCAGGAAGACGAAGACCGGCAGGTCGTCCTCTTCGGCGCCCGTCTGCGACAGGTAGATGAAGTCGTCGAACCAGGTGCGGTACGCCGCGAGGCTGAACGTCGCGCCGGCGAGGCTCCCGCGGGCGAACAGTTCGGCGCCCCAGGCCTTTTCCTGCTTCAGGTTGGGATCGCCGATCTCGAATGCCTGCGTCGCGATATGCGGCCCGTTCGAGAACAGTTCCTCGGCGGCGGGCGCGCGCGCCACCCGTGACAGGTTGATACCGGTACGGATGGCAGGCGTCGCTTCGTAGGACAGCCCCACCGCGCCCGAGAAGGTGTCGAAATCGCGCGTAATGCCGAGCGTATTGGCTTCGGTATGCGTGTTTTCGTAGCGCAGCGAGCCCTCGAGCTGCAGCGGTCCGGTGCCATATTCCTGCAAGGCGAACACGGCGAACTGGTCCGTCCGGTTCGGCGCGACGAAGGCCTCGGCCCCGATCGCTTCGAAATCGCGGAAATAATACTGCATGCCGATCGAACCGCGCCACGGGCCGCTGTCGTTCTGGATCAGCTCAGCGCGGGCCTCGATCCCCTGCACATCGAACACCGTACCGATTTCGTCGCCCTCGAATTCGGTATGCGTATAGTCGGAATAGCCGGCGCGCAGGCGCAGCCGTTCGAACAGGCCTTCGCCGAGATAGATGTCGCCGCGCAGATCCGCGCGGTACTGGCGCAGGCCGATGCTTACGGCTTCTTCGCCCTCTTCCTCTTCGGCGCCGTGGTCTTCATCATGCTCCTCGCCTTCTTCCTCGCCGTGATGGTGGCCCGCACCGGGGCGACCCGGCACGCCGTATTGGGTATCGTAAACCCCGAAGGAGAACCCAAGGCTGCTGTCGTTCCTGAAGAACGCGAGCCCGGCGTTCGCAGTCCATGTCTCGGTGCCGGTGTTGGGAACGAAACCGCGCTGGTCGGCGGCTTCGCGCAATTCTTCGGCTTCTTCGAGATTGCCTTCCTCGGTCTCTTCGGCAGCATCGGCCAGCAGGTCGGCGCGCAGCGCAGGCGCGACGGTATAACCGGGGACTTCTAGATCGTCGGTCTCGCGCCACGAACCATCGGCATGGAAGACGAAGCCGCTATTGCCCAGCCGCATATCGACCGATCCGCCGATTTCACGCTGGTCGGCGGCGGTGTCGCCGCCAGCAAGGAAGTCGAAATGCACGCTTTCGCTCGGCAGCCGCAGCGGGATCCGCTTGTCGATGACGTTGACCGCGCCGCCGATCGCCTGGCTGCCGAACAGCAGGACTGCGGGGCCGCGCAGCACCTCGATCCGTTCGGCGGTCAGCGGATCGATCGAGACCGCGTGATCGTCCGAGGTGTTCGAGGCATCGATCGCTCCGATTCCGTCGATCAGCACCTTGACCCGTTCACCGGAGAAACCCCGCAGGATAGGGCGCGATGCCCCGGGCGCGAACCCGCTTGCCGATACGCCCGGCTGGCTGTCGAGCACGTCGCCGATCTGGCCCGCGAGATTGCGCTGCAATTCCTCGCCCTCGACCACGTCGGTCCCGGCGAGCAGATCGAGATCGCGTATCCCCTGCGCGCTGACGACGATCTGGCCCTGATAGTTGATCCGCCGATCGTGCAGATCGTCGGTCAAAGGGGGATTTTCGGCGTCCTGTGCGGGAACTGCCGGTTCGGCGGACTGGGCGTAGCCCTGACTGCCCACGGCCAATGCCGCGAGCGAGATGGTGGAGCCGACGAGACGAAGCGAGCTAGCAATACGATACAACATATCGTGGCTGTTAGCGGGCTCAGCCTGTGGCGCAACCTCTTTTTGGCCCGACCGCCTTGCCGCTCGACGAATTGGCCCGGCAAAGCGACCAACGACCGCACGCGCCGCAGGGCGCGCAGGCCTTTCATCGGCCAACAGATATCCGGATTATCGAGGAAAATGGAGCGGGCGAGGCGATTCGAACGCCCGACCCCAACCTTGGCAAGGTTGTGCTCTACCCCTGAGCTACGCCCGCTCACTGGCGCTACCGGAACTGGGTGGTCCCGGTGGGGAGGCGGCCAACTAGCAGCGGCCTTTGAGTCTCGCAAGCCGAAAATTGCAGATTTTTTGCGACCCTTGCGAGCGTGCCGGCGCTCCTTCACATTGCCGCGCGAATGCCCACATGGGGCATACCGGAATTTTCAGATGAAAGGTGGACTTACGTGGCGAGCATGGGGCTGAGCATTGACGAACAGAAAGCGGTCGAGCGCTTCAAGACCGACGTCGTCGAACCGTCGATGTCGAAGCTCGTCATCCTCGATTTCCACGCCGAGTGGTGCGGCCCCTGCAAGGCGCTGGCACCGATGCTCGAAAAGGTCGCGGCCGAATATGCCGACAAGGGCGTGGTGCTGAAGAAGGTCGATGTCGACGCGGAAAAGTTCATCGCCGCGCAGTTCCAGGTGCAGTCGATCCCGACGGTCTATGCGATGTTCCAGGGCCAGCCGGTGGCCGATCTTACCAATGCGCGCAGCGAATCGCAGCTCAAGCAGACGCTCGACCAGATCCTCGCCCAGCTGCCGGTCGACGGCGGCGGCGATAATGGCGCGGCAGGCGGCCAACAGCAGCAGCAGGACGTCTCGCAATTCGTCACCATGGCCGAACAGGTCCTGGCCGAAGGCGACGCCGAACGCGCAGCAGGTGTTTTCGGACAGGTGGTGCAGATGGCGCCCGACAATGCCGCGGCGCATGCCGGGCTGGTCCGCGCGCTCGTGCAGGCAGGCCATGCCGAACAGGCGCAGGCGGCGCTGAGCGCGGCCGAAGCCAATCCGGCGGTGGCTGCCGATCCACAGATCGAACAGGCGAAAACCGCGCTCGAACTGGCTGGCAACAAGGTCGATGACAGGCAACTCGCCGCGCTCAGGCAGCAGGCCGAAGGCGGCGATATGCAGGCGCGCTACGATTACGCTGAGGCGGCCTTCGCTGCGGGCGATCGCGATGCCGCAGCCGACGAACTGCTGGCGATGGTCGAAACCGACCGCGAATGGAACGAGGGCGCAGCGCGCGCCAAATTGCTGCAGATGTTCGAAGCTGTCGGTCTCGAGGATCCGTGGGTGGTAGCGACCCGGCGGCGCCTCTCGCGCCTGTTGTTCGGATAGGGCGGCCGTTGAGCCAGCGTCTTTCCATCTTCCCGCTTGCGGGGGCGATCCTCTTCCCGGGGTTGCAACTGCCCTTGCATGTGTTCGAGCCGCGCTACCGCGAGCTGATCGGCAGTGCCTTGGCCAAGGACCGGCTGATCGGGATCATCCAGCCCCAGAAGCCGAGCGATCGCGCACCGCTCTATACGGTCGGCTGCGTCGGCCGGATCGGCGATGTCGAGGCTTTGGAAGACGGACGCTACAACATCGTGCTCGACGGCGAATCGCGGTTTCGCGTGCTCCGCGAACTCGAGGTGGCGACCGCCTTCAGGCAGGTCGAAGCCGAAATGATCGAGGATCCGCCCGGACAGACGCTGTCGACGGTCGAACGCGCCGGCTTCGAATTCGAAGCGCGGCGGTTCGCCGACATGCAGGGCTATTCGGTCGACTGGGATTCGGTCGATCAGCTCGATGACGAAACGCTGATCAACGGCGTTGCGCAGATCGCGCCCTTCGACTCGGCTTCCAAGCAGGCGCTGCTCGAAGCGCCCGACCTGCGCAAGCGTTGCGACCTGATGATCCAGCTGATGCAGTTCTTCGCCTTGCGCGACGACGGCGACGAGATCGTCACGCTGCAATAGCGCGCGGCGCGGGCCAGGCCGCCCTAGCCGAAGAAGCTGCCGCGCAGCCCATCGATGACATATTGCGCCGCCAGCGCGGCCAGCAGCACGCCGAGAACGCGCGTGATCGCGGCTTCGACCTTGTCGCCGAACAGCCGCATGATCGGCCCTGCGGCGATCAGCGCGGCCATGGTGATCAGGATGACCGCCACCAGCGCGCCAAGCACGATGAGGTTCTGCTCGATCCCCTGCGCCTCGTTCATCAGCAGCATGATCGCTGCGATCGCCCCGGGCCCGGCCAGCATGGGAATGGCCATGGGAAAGACCGACACGTCTTCGACCTCGGGCGTCGCGGCCACCTTCTCGGCCCGTTCCTCGCGCCGCTGGGTGCGCTTTTCGAAAACCATCTCGAAGGCGATCCAGAACAGCATCAGGCCGCCGGCGATGCGGAAGCTGTCGAGTTCGATATGCAACGCCCCGAGCAAGTCCTCGCCGAACAGCGCGAAGACCAGCAGGATGACCAGCGCGATCCCCGATGCGCGGATCGCCATGTTGCGGCGCTGGGCTGCCGAGGCACCCTTGGTCAATCCGGCATAGATCGGCGCGCAGCCCGGCGGGTCGATGACGACGAACAGGGTGATGAATGCGGACAGGAACAGGGCGGTCATGCTACTCCTCCACCGGCGCCGCGACGCTGCCCGCCACGGCATCGACCATGCGGCCATCGCGGTGCAGCATCAGTTTCCAGTGACGCGACAGATCGGGTGCGACCACGAAGGTCAGGAACAGGCTGCTGTCGCCGCTGACCTGGTCGAAATAGGTGCCGCCATCGACCGGTCGCGACTGCGTGGCCTGTTCGCGCAGCTCCGCCGCCAGACCGCGTGCCGGGCATTCGGCGACATCGGTGCCGACGAATTCCGGCGCCCTGCGCGGGGTATCTTGCGCTATGCGCTGATGCAGTGTCCAGCGGTAGTCGCCATTCGCGCGGCGTTGCCATACCGTGGTGAACTCGCCCTGCGCGCCATCCGGATGCTGCCAGGCCCCGCGGGTGACCGCCAGCGACCCGTCGCAGCTCGACCAGATGTGATGCGGCTGCCATTGCAGCGCCGCTGCGGGATCGGCGCGGCCTTGCAGCCAGTCGCGTGCTGCCACCGGCTCGGGCACGAATAGCACCGCGTCGCCGGCGGAGAAATCACGGAAGGCGGACCATTGCCCGTCTTCCTGCGCCGCGCGTGCAAGTTCCAGTTCGGCGGCCACCACCTTGGAAGGATTGGCAGCGGGCGTCAGCAGCCGCGCATAGCGATCGCGCGAACCGGGCCCGGCGGTGCAGGCGGTAAGCGCCAGCGCCAGCAGGGCGATGGCGAGCCTCACAGCGCGCCTTCGGGCAGGTCGAGCGCTTCGTTGCGATAGGCGGCGACCAGCGTGTTGCGCAGCAGCACCGCGATAGTCATCGGCCCGACCCCGCCGGGCACCGGGGTAATCGCGGCGGCAACGCCCTGCGCACCCGCATAGTCGACATCGCCGACCAGTCGGCCCTTGTCCGTGCCGGGTTCTGCCGGCAGGCGGTTGATCCCGACATCGATCACCGTCGCTTGCGGCTTGAGCCATTCCGCCTTGACCATTTCGGCGCGGCCCACTGCGGCCACGACGATGTCGGCGCGCCTGACCACTACGGGCAGGTCCTTGGTGCGGCTATGCGCGATGGTCACCGTGGCATTGGCGTCGAGCAGCAGCTGCGCCATCGGCTTGCCGACGATGTTCGACCGGCCGATCACCACCGCCTCGAGCCCCGAGAGATCGCCCAGCCGGTCGGTCAGCAGCATCATGCAGCCGAGCGGCGTGCAGGGGACGAAACCGCTCTGGCCGACCGCCAGTCGCCCGGCGTTGGTGACGTGGAAGCCATCGACGTCCTTGTCGGGACTGATAGCGGCGATCACCGCCTGTTCGTCGAGGTGGCCGGGCAATGGCAGCTGGACGAGGATGCCGTCGACCGCCGGATCGGCGTTGAGGCGTTCGACCAGCGCGAGCAGTTCGGCTTCGCCAGCATCCGCCGGCAGGCGATGCTCGAAGCTCTCCATGTTCGCAGCCACGGTCGCCTTGTGCTTGCTGCGCACGTAGACCTGGCTGGCCGGGTCCTCGCCCACCAGCACCACCGCGAGCCCCGCCTTGCGCCCCGCCGCCTGTTCGAACTGCGCCGCCTGCCGGCCGACGCGCTCGCGCAGCTTGGCGGCGAACGCCTTCCCGTCGATGACCTGCGCGGCCATCAGCCGTAGATCACATTGCCGAGGACGATCAGGACGATGTTGAGCAGGATGATCAGCACCAGCGGCGAGAAATCGATCGCGCCCGTATTGGGCAGCAGGTTGCGGATCGGCCCCAGCACAGGTTCGAGCAGGCGGTTGATCGCCATGTAGAAGCCCGCGAGGAAATCGTTCGACCGGTTGACCACGTTGAAGGCGAACAACAGGCCGATGATGAACTGGATGATGATGAGCATCACCAGCACGTTGGTGAGCATGGAGATGATCTGGTAGATCGTGCTGAGCGCCTGCATGTGGTGGTGCGTTCCCTTGAAGCTGTCCTGTTGCGCGTCCTACAAGCGCGCCGCGCCGCGCGCCACCCCCGACCGACCGATTACCGCCCCTTGGCGACCAGCGTGCCCGCGCCGCGCGCGGTGAAGAACTCGAGCAGCATCGCATGCGGGACGCGCCCGTCGAGCACCACCGCCGCCTCGCAGCCCGATTCCACTGCCTGGACGCAGGTTTCGAGCTTGGGGATCATCCCGCCCGAGATCGTCCCGTCGTCGCGCAGCCGGCGGATGTCGGCGGGCGTGAGGTCGGTCAGCAGGCCGCCCTGCTTGTCGAGCACGCCCGCGACATCGGTCAGCAGCAGCAGCCGCGCCGCGCCCAGCGCCGCCGCCAGCGCGCCCGCCATGGTGTCGGCGTTGATGTTGTAGGTATGCCCGTCCTCGCCCACGCCGATCGGCGCGACCACGGGGATCATGCCCGCACCGGTCGCGGTCTCGATGATCGTGGTGTCGACCTTCGAGGGTTCGCCGACGAAGCCCAGGTCGAGCACTTTCTCGATATTGCTGTCGGGGTCCTTGTGCGTGCGCTGCAGCTTGGTCGCGGTGACGAGCCCGCCATCCTTGCCCGAGATGCCGATCGCCTTGCCCCCGGCGCGCGCGATCGAGCCGACGATCGCCTTGTTGATCGCGCCCGACAGCACCATTTCGGCGACCTCGGCGGTCTGCTTGTCGGTCACGCGCAGGCCGTCGACGAAGGTGGTCTCGACGCCGAGCTTCTCCAGCATCGCGCCGATCTGCGGGCCGCCGCCATGGACCACCACCGGGTTGATCCCCACCGCGCGCAGCAGCACCACGTCTTCGGCGAATTCGCGCGCCGCGCGCTCGTCGCCCATGGCATTGCCGCCGTACTTCACGACGAAGCTGCGCCCGGCATAGCGCTGGAAGTAGGGCAGCGCCTCGATCAGCGTTTCGGCCTTGGCGTGGATATCGGGTCTGGTGGTCATCGGCGGCGAAATAGCCGCGCTGCGCGCCCGAGGCAAAGGTTTGTGCGTCCGCGCCCGCAGCGCCGCCTGCATGAACGCCGGCTAAACCTGCGATAAACCGCCGATGAACCGGCTCGTTTCGCCAATCGGAGCGCACGGATGGGCGCATTTGCGGGGGCCGGCGGCGCGGCTGCGGCGTATCCCCAGTCCCGATAACGAGAATGGGATACGCATCATGACCAAGTTCACTGCCCTTGCCGCCGCCCTCATCGCCGCCACCGGCGCCACCGCCGCCAGCGCGCAGGTCACCGGTCCCGTGACCGGCCCTGTGACTGGTCCCGTCACCGGCTCCGTCACTGGCACGGTCGATACGGCTGCCGAAGCGCGCGTCGATACCGGCCCCATAACCGATCCGGCGATCGATAACACCACCACCGCCGCCGACCGCACGCTGATGACCGCCGAGGAACGCGCACAGGCGGTCGAGGACCGGCTCGACGACCCTGTCGCGGTCGATGGCGACCTCGAGACCGATACCGATGCGGAGCTCGCCACGCCCGGCGCGGATGCGGAGGTCGACGCCGACACCGACACCGAGCTCGACACGCAGCCCGACCTGTAAGCCACAGGCCGACCGGCCGCGCGGGGCACCCCCTCCCTGCCCCGCGCGGCCGCCCCGGGGGCGGCAGGCGATCCTGCCGCCCCCTTGCGTTTCCGCACCGCGGCCCGGCACGCCCTGGCGTGTTGGACTCTTGTAGGCTTCCCCCTCGGCCAGTCTGATGACATGGACCGCATGGACCACGGTCCAAACGCAAAAACCGCGCGTAGCCGTAGATGGTCCCGTTCGGGCTGGTTGGGGCGAAGGAGAGGGGCGACAGGCATGGCCCCGCGATAGCCGCTGCGCCCCCGCGTAGGAAAGCGCGCGCAGCGGGCGGCCGCGCGGCAACGCTTCCCTTTCGCCGCGTGCGGGGTAGGGTCGCGCGATGACCCGCACACAGATCCTGTCCGCCCTGATTGCCGCCGCTCCGCTAGCAGGATGCGCCATGCCCGCACCGCAAAGCGCATCGCCATCCGCCGCCACCGCGCAGGAGGCGTTCTGGCAGGCGCTGTCGAGCCATTGCGGCAAGGCCTATGCGGGCGGCCTCGCCAGCACGGACGCGCGCGATGCGGACTGGGCGGGCAAGCGCATGGTGGCGCATTGGGCCGCGTGCGACGAAGCCCGCGTGGCGATCGCCTTCCATGTCGCAGACCCGGAAGCCTCCGCCGGTTGGAACCGCAGCCGGACCTGGATCGTGACGCGCGAGGGTGAAGGGGCCGCGACGCGCTTCACGCTCAAGCACGACCATCGCCATGCCGATGGCGAGGCCGATGCGGTGACCTTCTATGGCGGGACCAGCGCGGCTGCGGGCAGCGCGGGGGCGCAGGACTTCCCGGTCGACGGCGAAAGCGTCGCGTTGTTCACGCGCGAAGGGCTGGGCGCCTCGCTGACCAATGTCTGGCGGGTGGAGGTCGACCCGGCGGCGCAGACGGATGCGCGCTTCGCCTACCAGCTCACGCGGCGCAATGATCCGACGCGGCTGTTCCGCGTGGAATTCGACGCGAGCACGCCGATCGCCGCGCCGCCCGCCGCCTGGGGCTGGTAGGACGCAGACCCCTTCGCCGCGCGCAGCGATGCCCCGCCCCGCTCCGGCGGGCGGGGCCGCCGCCCGTTATTCGGCCGGGACTTCCGCGTCCTCTTCGGGGACATTGGTCATCGGCGTGTCGGGCGTATCGACCTCGACCGCATCGGGCTGCTGCTCGGCCACGATCAGCTCGCCGCCGCCCTCGTCGGTGGCATCGACTTCATAGGCGGTGTCCTCGGACTCGGCGCAAGCAGCAAGCGCCAGCGCGGCGGCCAGCGGAAGGGCGAAATTTGCAAGACGGGTGGTCATCGGCAGGTCTCCTGTAAGCGGAAGGTTGCTCGGGCGCGATGCTTGCACTCCCGCCGCTGCGAAGCAAGGCCCGCGCGGCGGCGCATGCATGCAGGCTGCACGATTGCACCCGCGGGGCGCGGGGCTATCCTTGCGCGTCATGGGCAGGAAAACGCGCTTCAAACCGAAACGGCGACGGCGCGCAGTCAGGCGCACGGTCCGGCCCGCGCGCTTCAAGCCGCGGCAGCCGACATGGCGCGAGGCATGGGTCTCAATGCGCCCGCTGCTGCTGCTGATCGCGCTGGCGACGCTGGCCTATGTCTTCGCGCTGCCCGGCGTCCTTCCCGCCCCCGGCTGGCTGTCGAGCGAGCCGCAGGTGATCGAGGGGCGCTTCACCCGCTGCGGGCGCGGCCGCGGCTATTACTGCGTGGTCGATGGCGACACGTTCAAGCTGGGCGAGCGCAGCGTGCGCGTGGTCGGGATCGACACGGCGGAGATGGATGCCGGATGCCCGGCGGAGGCGGTGCAGGCCGAGGCCTCGACCCGCGCGCTGCAAGGCTGGCTCAACCGCGGCCCCTTCCGCATGACGCACCGGCTGGACGAACCCACCGACCGCTATGGCCGCGGCTTGCGAACCGTCTACCGCCTGCGCCCCGACGGCAGTGAGGACCGGCTGGCGGATTTCATGCGCCGCGAAGGCGGCGCGCGGGGCTATTGGGGTGGGGGAAGAGGGGGGTGGTGCTAGACGCTATGTCCTCAGTCGAAGAGCGGCCCCAACGTCCCTGTTGCACGTCGGTCAATTGCATCACCGCGCCTCACTTCCTCCCAGATCCGATGTGTTTCGATAACGGCTTCGCTCATGACGTCCCAAGAGAGGGGCTCGAAGGTAGGCTCAAGACAAACCAGATCACGTGAACGGTTATTACGATAATTCCAGATCTCGATGTGTGCATTCTTAAAGTCGGGGTATGGCTCGCGATAACGATGATGAAGCGCAGAGAAAACAAACTCGCGACCCGCTGGCGAAAGTCCCTTCCGACGCATATCGAGAAACACAAATGAGGCCCTGTCTCGATAGCGAACCAACATTCTGAGGCCAAAAAAGTAATCAGTTCCGCCGAAGAAACGGAGAGGCTGCGCGTCGATAGCCAATGCAGAGATATCGTACATGCGAGCATAATCATGCGTCGCTTGAAGAATCTCGCGGTTCATTTTTATCAGCTTCTCATTACGCTTGCATTCCTGGCGCAGACGCCGATCCACTTCTTCCCATCGGGATCCCTGTAAGCCTGATGCAAAAAGAGGGTACTGTTGATTAATAGCGTCAGGGAAGACTTTCCTAAACGGCTCGTAAGATCCGGGTATAAGCTTCGGCCTTTCGTGTGCCTCCAAGTTACTGCGCTTCGCTTCGCGCGACAGGAGGGCCCAGTTGGCCAAATCAGTCTCGGGTAGGCGGTTGCTCATACATCACCTCGTCTGAAGTCCGCGAATCGCGAACTGGCATCAATCGTCCGTTCCTCTTTTGTACAATGAGTTCATTGGGAATTCTGGCACCATAGTGTCGTTTTCCCCCGATTCGCGTGACCGCATCCCACGGCCCCCCGCGAGCATGAGACAACCCCACCAGCCTATGAGCTGGCAATTCAATAAGCCCCAATCCCTTAGCGGTTAGGAATCTCCGATCCTCTTGAGAGGACACGCGAGGAAGCTCTTTGGCTTCGCCCGTCAGTATATCGAAACCTTCCGCTGGGGCCGTTACCGGCTCAGAACCGTACTTCTTGAAAGATTCCCACAATTGGGGATGTACCGGTCCGTGCTGCCAAGCCTCAAAATGACCTAAACACAATGGAACATCGTGATTGTGCAGATACTTCTCATGAAGAAAATAAACTGCCTTCTGGATTGTTAGGTGAGTGATCAACAACCCATATTCGTTGGCTAAGTGAAATAATTCATTCGCGATAGTACGCGGATCATAAGGGGGGGCGCTCGCCATATCACTCCGCCGCTTGCGCTCCCGCCTCATCACCGAACAGTCCCGGGCCGTCGTCCTGCGCGGCGCCTTCCTCGTTCGCGGCCTTGGCCTTGTTGCGGCTGTCGAAGCTCGACCAGACGGTGTTCCAGTCGCCGGTGGTGGCGCCCTTGGAATATTCGGTGGCGCGCTGTTCGAAGAAGTTGGCGTGCTCCACGCCGTTGAGCAGCGGGGCGAGCCAGGGCAGCGGGTGATCGTCGATCATGTAAATCGGCTGGAGACCCAGCTGGCCCAGCCGCCAGTCGGCGATGTAGCGGATGTACTTCTTGATTTCCTTGGGCGTCATGCCCGCGACCGGGCCCATTTCGAAGGCGAGGTCGATGAAATTGTCTTCCAGCCGCACCGACTTCTGGCAGATGTCGATGATGTCTTCCTTGACCGCCTTGGTCAGGCAATCACGCTCGCGCACGAATTCGTGGAACATGCGGATGATGCCTTCGCAGTGGAGCGATTCGTCGCGCACCGACCAGCTGACGATCTGGCCCATGCCCTTCATCTTGTTGAAACGCGGGAAGTTCATCAGCATGGCGAAGCTGGCGAATAGCTGCATGCCTTCGGTGAAGCCGCCGAACATCGCCAGCGTGCGCGCGATATCCTCGTCATTGTCGACGCCGAACTGCTGCATGTAATTGTGCTTGTCGGCCATTTCCTCATATTCGAGGAAGGCGGAATATTCGCTTTCGGGCATGCCGATCGTGTCGAGCAGGTGCGAATAGGCGGCGATGTGCACCGTCTCCATGTTGGAGAAGGCGGTCAGCATCATCTTGACCTCGGTCGGCTTGAACACGCGCGCGTATTTGTCGTGGTAGCAATCCTGCACCTCGACATCGGCCTGGGTGAAGAAGCGGAAGATCTGCGTGAGCAAATTGCGCTCGTGCTCGGACAGCTTCTGCGCCCAGTCGCGGCAGTCCTCGCCGAGCGGCACTTCCTCGGGCATCCAGTGGATCTGCTGCTGGCGTTTCCAGAAGTCGTAGGCCCAGGGGTACTCGAAGGGCTTGTAGGTCTTGCGGGCTTCGAGCAACGACATCTGGTGGTTCTCCGGTTTTCAGCGTGAACGTCCCATATAGTGAATCAGACCCGGGATTCGAAGGCAAGCGGGAATGATTCGGCGGGGATAAAACGGTTTCTGCGGGGTTTGTGCGGCCCGCCGCGTCGCGCTTGCGGCGAATGGCGGAACGCCGGGGCCTGGGCAGCCGTTGGTCGGGTGAAGGAGACACACCATGGGTGAATACGCCCCCGACGACCAACGCGACGTCCACAGCAACGAAAGCGCCGAATGGCGCGAGGCCGAAGCGCCGCAGGACGGCTCGGCCAAGCCCGCAGACAAGCCTCAGGCGGATGCCGAGCAGGGCGAAGCGCGGATGGGCTATGGCAATGCGCGCGATGCCGATGGCGCGATGGAGCAGGACACGGCGCGCAGCGACAGCGCGGAAGCGTCCGATACCGCCACCGCCGCGGATGGCGATGATGCGCGGCCCGACATGCGCGCGCGCGCCGATGCGGCCCGGCCGTTAGGCGGCGCCTGACCGCAGGCACACACATTCGGGGATTTGCGACATCGTTCGGTTTCCCCTTTTGCGGGCGATGTCCGCAAGCCCCAGGCGCCCCGCCTCTCCCCCAGAGGCGGGGCGTCATTGTTTGTGTGTGGCCAGCATTTCCCGGAGGCCACGGCCCTGCCGTGCATGAGCTTCGACGAAGCGCGGACCGATCCCGCAGGCCGCCCGTTGGTATGGTGTAAGCAAACGAAAACAAAGGGAAATTTATGTTCGAGAAGATTCGCATCAAGGAACACATGGAAGTCGCCGATTGCAAGGGACAGCATGTCGGGACCGTCGACGAAGTCGAGGGCGACGCGATCAAGCTGACCAAGTCGGACAGCGCCGATTCGATGCACCACTTCCTCGCCCTCGACGATGTCGAGAAGATCGACGACAACCGCATCTACCTGAAGGAAACCGCACGGATTCCCGAAGGCCTGGGCAACAAGGCAGTCGCCTGACACGCCCGCCTCCGACGACCCTTGCAAGGGTCGCAGAAAACCCCGCCCCGGATGTCCGGCGGCGGGGTTTCTCTTGTCCTGTGTGCAGGTGAAGCGCAGGGGGAGCCATCCCCGCGGCTTGCCGGCATCACGGGCCTACTGGCAGGCGAGGCATTCCTCGTAATCGGTCTGCTCGGCGCCCGCGGCCAGTTCGAACTTCGCGGCATCGGCGGTGTTGTCCGCTTCCACACCGCCAGCGAAACCGGCGCGCTGCACGCTCTTCGAGCGGAGGTAGTAGAGCGACTTGATGCCCTTTTCCCACGCCTGGAAGTGCAGCATCATCAGGTCCCACTTGTCGACATCGGCCGGGATGAACAGGTTCAGCGACTGCGCCTGGTCGATGAAGGGGGCCCGGTCGCCGGCGAATTCGAGCAGCCAGCGCTGGTCGATTTCGAAGCTGGTCTTGAAGGTCGCCTTTTCCTCGGGCGTCAGGAAGTCGAGGTGCTGGACGCTGCCGCCCCGCTCGAGGATCGAATTCCAGACATTGGTCGAGTTCTTGCTCTTCCGGTCGAGGATCTTCTCGAGATAGGGGTTCTTGACGATGAACGAGCCCGACAGCGTCTTGTGCGTGTAGATATTGGCCGGGATCGGTTCGATGCAGGCGCTGGTCCCGCCGCAGATGATGCTGATCGACGCGGTCGGCGCGATCGCCATCTTGCAGCTGAAGCGTTCCATCGCGCCGGTTTCGGCAGCGTCGGGGCACGGCCCGCGTTCCTGCGCCAGCACCAGCGAGGCTTCTTCCGCCTTGGCGCTGATATGCTTGAACATCTTGAGGTTCCACACCTTGGCCATCGGGCTTTCGAAGCCGATGCTCTTGGCCTGGAGGAAGGAGTGGAAGCCCATCACGCCGAGGCCCACGCTGCGTTCGCGCATGGCCGAATATTTCGCGCGCGCCATCTGGTCGGGCGCCCGGTCGATATAGTCCTGCAGGACGTTGTCGAGGAAACGCATGATGTCCTCGATGAACTGCTTGTCGCCGCTCCATTCGTCCCATTTCTCGAGATTGAGCGAGGACAGGCAGCACACTGCAGTGCGATCGTTGCCGAGATGGTCGATGCCGGTGGGCAGCGTGATTTCGGCGCACAGGTTCGAGGTCGAGACCTTGAGCCCCAGTTCGCGGTGATGCTTGGGCATCATGCGGTTCACCGTGTCGGAGAACACGATGTAGGGTTCGCCCGTGGCGAGCCGGGTTTCGACCAGCTTCTGGAACAGGCCGCGCGCGTCGATGGTCTTGCGCACCGATCCGTCGCGCGGGGACACGAGGTCGAATTCCTCGCCCGCGCGCACCGCTTCCATGAAGGCATCGGTGACCAGCACGCCGTGGTGCAGGTTCAGCGCCTTGCGGTTGAAGTCGCCGCTCGGCTTGCGGATCTCGAGGAACTCCTCGATCTCGGGGTGCGAAACGTCGATATAGCAGGCCGCCGAACCGCGGCGCAGCGAGCCTTGCGAAATTGCGAGCGTGAGCGAATCCATCACCCGCACGAAGGGGATGATGCCGCTGGTCTTGCCATTGAGGCCGACCGGTTCGCCGATCCCGCGGACATTGCCCCAATAGGTGCCGATGCCGCCGCCCTTCGAGGCGAGCCAGACGTTCTCGTTCCAGGTGTTGACGATGCCGTCGAGGCTGTCCGACACGCTGTTGAGATAGCAGGAAATCGGCAGCCCGCGCGTGGTGCCGCCGTTCGACAGCACGGGCGTGGCGGGCATGAACCAGAGGTTCGAGATATAGTCGTAAAGCCGCTGCGCATGTTCGGCATCGTCGGCGAAATAATCGGCCACACGCGCAAACAGGTCCTGGTAGCCTTCACCCGGGAGCAGGTAACGATCGGTCAGCGTTTCCTTGCCGAATTCGGTCAGCAGCGCATCGCGGCTCTCGTCGGTCTTCACGTCGAACCGGCGATCGAGCACCTTCTTGCTGTCATGTTCGGCCGCTTCCGAGGTCGCGCTGGCGACCGCGCCGGCCAGCGCCTGGCCAGCGGCGTCCTGCACCAGATCTTCGCTGCCCTTGTCCGTCCTGTCCATGGCGACCGCTTTCTCATCCGTGGTGGGTTCGGTGGCGGTGTCGTCCTGTGTTTCGATATCCAGTGCCATCGCCGTGTCGTCCCCGCTTTTGAAATCCATCGTCAGCCCCGCCATTGTGGTGCGCCACCGGTCTGCCGATGCAGCCCGGATGTTCCGCTTGTGTTCGAGTCGGCAAGACGTGCGTCCCACCTAGCAAAATTGCGTCGGTCGAGGGCGGAAACTTATCCCGTATTTCCCCACAACCCCGGCCTGGGCGGCGACCCACCCGATATGGGGAGCCTTGCCGCCGAAAGCTAGGTCTTGTGGGTTAACCCCGCAGACCAACCACTAGATACTGAATCAGTGAGTCCCTGCGCGCAAGGGGGCTCGCGGCGAATTGGCGCGCTGCGGGGCCGCCCGGACAGGGTGCGTTAGACAAGTGCAACGCTGCGACGCGTGGACCAAGCTGGACTTGCCGCGGACGCAAGGGGCAAAATGAATCCGGGAAAAAAATTTTGCGGGCAAAAATCATCGTTCCGGCTTGAGAATCATTCGAATCCCGCCGCGCAATTTTGGAATCGGGCAGCTCCTCCCATGCCGCGGCCGAACGCGTCGTGGCAGGCACGCGAAGGACCTGCAGCGGCAGCCGAATCGGGCGCGCGGGGTGAGACCCCCACGCCCGAACCGGAGTTCCGGTCCGCTGGCGCTATTCCGCAGCCGAACGGGCGTGGGTGGCCACCGCATCGGCGATGTCGTCGACGAGTTCGACCGGGAGGTCGTGGCCCCATCCGGGAATCGTCCTGATCCGGGCACCGGGGATGGTGGCGGCCGTGTCGCGCCCGCCTTCGCACGGAACCAGCGGATCGTCTTCGCCATGCAGCACCAGCGTGGGCACTGCGATCTGCTTGAGCATTTCGCGCCGGTCGCCATCGGCGACGATCGCCGAGAGATGCCGCGTTGGCCCTTCGGGATAGAAGCTGCGCTGAACGCTGGCGCGGGTGCGCTCGCGCAAGTGGTCTTCGGCAGTGGGATAGCCCGGCGAGCCGATCGTGCGCGCGAGCATCATCCCGTGGTCGACCAATGCGTCCTCGTCGCTGCTGGCGGGCCGCGTGATCAGCGCCTTCATCGCCTCGGGCTTGGCAGCGGGCAGCTTGGGATTGCCCGTGGTCGAGAAGATCGAGGTGAGCGAGAGGCATTTGTCCGCATGGCGCGCGGCGAAATGCTGCGCGATCATCCCGCCCATGCTGGCACCGACGATATGCGCTTTGTCGATCCCCAGTGCGTCGAGCAGCCCGGCACCATCATCCGCCATGTCGGCCAGCGTGTAAGGCACTTTGGGCTTCAGGCCGATCTTCGACAGCAACGTCATCTTGACGATCCCGGGCGCTTTGACCCCGTCGAATTTCTGGCTCAGCCCGACATCGCGATTGTCGTAGCGGATGACGCGAAATCCGCGTTCGACCAAGGCATCGACCAGTTCTTCGGGCCACAGTGTCAATTGCGCGCCGAAGCCCATGATCAAAAGCATCGGCGGATTGGCCGCATCGCCCCGCTCTTCGTAGTGAATTTCGATCCCGTTCGCCGTCGCTTTAGGCAATGCCGTCTCCCCGTCCGATGGTTGCAGGGCCGACCTCACCGCATTGACCCACGCTTGTCCAGCGCAATCGGGCGGCGCGGCTAGCCGCGCGAAGGCACCGGCAATGGCGTGTGCATACAATCGGAAACCGCCGGAAAGTGGCATCCCTCCCTGCAGGCCGGGAAAGCGCGCGAGGCCGCCGGTGCAGCAGACCGTGCAGGCCTCGCGCTCGATCGGGTGCCGCGCGGGCGGCGTGAGGATGGAGGGCCTGCGGGATGAGTGAGAGGACGATGGAGCGACGCGGAGAGGATCGCAGCGGCACGCTGGACGACCTGCGCATCACCATCGGCGGCCACGGGCTGCGCTGCGCCATGCGCAATCTGTCCCCCTCCGGCTGCATGGTCGAATGCCAGGATATCGTGGCCGAAGTGGGCACCCGGGTCGAAGTCGTGCTGCTGCCCGGCCAGGTGGCGGCGGGGGAAGTCGCCTGGCAGCTGGGCGAGAGCATCGGGATCTTCTTCCTCGAACCCGTCAGCCAGCGAGTCGTGCGCCACTATGCCATGGACGACTGGATGCTGCGCAGCGACTGGTCGATGGCGACCTGGCGATCGGCGTCCGACTGACGCGGCGCGGCGCGCGCTTACGCGCCGGCCATGCGCTCTTCCCGCTTGCGGCTGTACATTTCGCGGTCGGCTTCCTTCACCGCGGCCTCGATCGCTTCCGCCGACATCGCAGATATTTCCGCATAGCCCGCGCTGAAAGTGACCGGTATCCCGTCTAGCCGGGCGATCGGGCGGCGGCGGAGCGATAGCTGGACGCGTTTCAGCACCCGCCGCGCTTCTTCGATCGACATGTCCTTGAGGAACACCACGAATTCATCGCCGCCCCAGCGGGCAGCGACATCCTGGGACCGTGTGCGGTCCTTGAGCCGATCGGCGATCGAGCGCAGCAAGCGGTCACCCTCGGCATGGCCCAACTGGTCGTTGACCTGCTTGAACCGGTCGCCGTCGAGCAGCGCGAGCGTGCCGCGCGCCGAGGGGTCCTGTTCGAGCAGTTCGGCGAAACCGCGCCGGTTGAACAGGCCTGTAAGCGGGTCGGTTACCGCCATATCCTTGAGTTCATCGAACCGCTCGCTGGTCGAGCGCAGCGCGTGCGCCACGGATTCGAGCAATTCGCCCGCCATGTCGGGCCCGCCCGCGGGAATGTCCTGCACCGGGGTTCCGTCACGCAGCGCGCGCATGCCGCGGGTCGCGACGGAAACCGGGCGAAGCAGCCCGGCCAGTCCGGCGATGGCAAAGCCGCTGCCGATCACCGTCGCAATCAGCAGCACGGTGAAGGTCGGCCAGTCCCAATGCCCCCGGATCGCTTCGAGTACGAGATAGGTGATCAGCGGGATATGCACCGCCCCGAAGCTGATGGTGAAGATACGGGCAGTGTAGTGGCGGGGGAAGATAAAGGAGGTCGCTCGGTAGAAACGCATGAAGCTTCTGGCCCTCGTGCCGTATGTTTGTCGTTGTTCCAGCACGGTAATCCGTACCGGCGAGCGCGGTTCCGTGCCGTGCCGGGATCGCGGCGCAGCGCGCGTGCTAGGGGATGAGCACGGTGTCGCGGGCCACCGGATCGGTCACGGGGTAATCGGTGATGAAATGCAGCCCGCGGCTTTCCTTCCGGCTAAGCGCGCTCTGCACGATCAGATTGGCGCATTCGAGCAGGTTGCGCAGCTCGATCAGGTCGGTGGTGACGCGGAAGTGGCCGTAATAATCCTCGACCTCCTCGCGCAGCAGGCGGATGCGGTGCGCCGCGCGCTCCAGCCGCTTGGTGGTCCGCACGATGCCGACGTAATTCCACATGAAGCGGCGGATCTCGGTCCAGTTCTGCTTGATCACCACCTCCTCGTCCGAATCGGTCACCCGGCTTTCGTCCCAGGCAAGGATTGCGGGCGGATCATCGAGCGTGTCCCAGCATTCGAGGATGTCCTTTGCCGCCGCCTCGCCGAAGACAAAGCACTCGAGCAGGCTGTTCGACGCGAGCCGGTTGGCGCCGTGCAGGCCGCTTTCGGTGCATTCGCCCGCCGCCCACAGGCCCGGCAGGTCGGTCTTCGCATCGAGCCCGATCTTGATCCCGCCGCAGGTGTAATGCTGCGCCGGGACGACCGGGATCGGGCCCTTGGTCATGTCGATGCCCAGCCCGAGCAGTTTCTCGTGGATCGTCGGGAAGTGCTGGCGCACGAATTCGGGCGGCTGGTGACTGATGTCGAGATGGACGTAATCGAGCCCGAAGCGCTTGATCTGGTCGTCATTGGCGCGTGCGACGATGTCGCGCGGCGCCAGTTCCATCCGCTCGGGATCGTATTTTTCCATATACCGCTCGCCGGTATCGGGATTGACCAGCCGACCGCCCTCGCCGCGCACCGCCTCGGTGATGAGGAAATTCTTGACCTCGAGATTGTAGAGGCAGGTCGGGTGGAACTGCATCATTTCCATGTTCGACACCCGCGCCCCCGCCCGCCAGGCCATCGCGATCCCGTCGCCCGTGGCACCGCGCGGCGCGGTGGAAAAGAGATAGACGCGCCCTGCGCCGCCCGCTGCCATGACCGTGGCGCGCGCGACATGCGCGACGACCTTGCCGCTGCCTTCGTCCAGCGCATAGGCGCCCCAGACCCGGCCCGATCCCGAATAGGCGACCTGGTTGCGGCCGGTGATCAGATCGACGCAGCTTTGCCCCGGCAGCAGCGTGATATTGGGGTTTTCCTCCGCCGCCTTGAGCAGCGCGGCCTGCACCGCCCAGCCGGTCGCATCGTTCACATGGACGATCCGGCGATGCGAATGCCCGCCTTCACGGGTGAGGTGCAGGTCATCCTCTTCGCGGTTGAACGGGACCCCCAGTTCGCACAGGCGGTCGATCGAGGCGGGGGCGCGCTCGATCACGAATTCGACCGTTTCGCGGTCGTTGAGCCCCGCGCCGGCAACCATCGTGTCGCGGATGTGGTTGTCGAACGTATCGCCCGCATCGAGCACCGCGGCGATGCCGCCCTGCGCCCATGCGGTGGAGCCACTGTCGAGCCGGCCCTTGGCGAGGACCAGGACCTTCTTGGTTTCGGCCAGCGCGAGCGCGGCGGTGAGACCGGCGGCGCCCGAACCGATCACGAGGACGTCGTGCGGGGTGTCTGTCATGCGCGCGTCATGCCGATCCAATCACTACGCGGCAAGCAAGGAACGATTCGGCGCAGCAAGCTTATTGTCGGCCGATCTTCGGCCTAGGGGGCGCGGCAACAGGGGACATACATAACGGGACTGGAGGGTCGCGACATCATGACTATGGGACGTATCGGCTGTGCCCTGGGCCGGCACAGCATCGACCGCGAGAAGATCACGCGCGTAAGCGGGCAGCAGGTCGGGCGCTGCCGCAATTGCAAGGCACCGATGGAAGAAGTCGAACCGCATTCGTGGGCGGTACAGAAGGTCCGCGATGCGGGCCTGGGCCCACGCGCGTTCATGTAATCGGGGCAATCACCCCGCGCCGGTCAGCTGGACGAAGACATCTTCCAGGTCGGCTTCGCGCGTGGTGACATCCTCGATCGCATAGCCGTGCGACTGGACGAGCGCGAGCACCTGCCCCGCGCTCGTCCGGTCGCGATCATAGGTAATCTCCAGCCGCCGCGGTTCGATCACTTCGGCCTTGGTGAAGGCGGGCTCCATGATCGGGCCGCCCAGATCCTTGTCGACGGTGATCGAGACGATCTTTTCGCGCGCCATGTCGACCAGTTCGCGGGTCGGCTTGTCGGCGATCAGTTCGCCGTGGTTGATGATCGCGATGCGGTCGCACAGCTGCTCGGCTTCCTCGAGATAATGCGTGGTCAGCACCACGGTCACGCCCTCGCGGTTGAGTTCGGTCACCAGTTCCCACAGCTGGCGGCGCAGTTCGACATCGACCCCGGCGGTCGGCTCGTCGAGCACCAGGATCGGCGGTGAATGGACCATCGCCTTGGCAATCAGCAGGCGCCGTTTCATCCCGCCCGACAGCGTGCGCGCATAGGCATCGCGCTTGTCCCACAGATGGACCGCCTTGAGCAGTTCCTCGCTGCGCCGCTCGGCCTTGGGGATGCCGTAGAACCCGGCCTGGTTCTCCAGCACTTCGAACGGGGTGAAGAACGGATCGAAGACGATTTCCTGCGGCACGATGCCGATCGAACGCTTGGCATTGCGCGGATTGTCGTCGGTATCGAATCCCCAGATCTCGGCATTGCCGCCCGTCTTGCGCACCAGCCCCGCAAGGATGTTGATCAGCGTCGACTTGCCCGCGCCATTGGGACCGAGCAGGCCGAAGATCCCGCCCTGCGGCACGTCGAAGCTCACCCCCTTGAGCGCCAGCTTTGGCGGTTCGCCCGGGCCGGGCGAGGCGTATTCCTTGACCAGATTGTCGATACGGATGGCTGGGGGTGTCTGCATGATGGGTGACCTAGGGGTGCGGCCATGGCGCGACAAGCGGCGAATGCTTGCACCAAGGCAAAGCACATATTATCGGCCTGTCGCATGACCCTGCCTCCTCCCGAAGTCTCCAAGGTCACCACGCGGCGCGTGTGGTGCGATGGCGCGACCGATATCCGCACCGGCAAGAACTATCGTTCCGCCGCGCTGGGGCATCCCAAGATCTATCTCGAAATCGACGAGCACGGCTATGTCGACTGCGGCTATTGCGATCGCCGTTTCGTGCTCGAAGGTGGCCCGGCCGACGGGGTCGACCAGTCGCAGCTGATGGACATTTCCGAAGGCGCCGACCCGGGCCACCGGTAGCTGCCATTCCAGCCGCCGCCGGAATCCACCGCGGCGGGCGCGGCGGCGCAGGCGATCCCGGCTTTCGCTGGGACGATGCAGCCCCTACATAGCAGGGCATGACGCCAGCAAACGATCCGCACGCCCTGCTCTACACCCAGCTCGATCCCGAGGAAGCCAAGGCGCTGACCACGCGGCTGCTCGCGCCCTGCGACGATGGCGAGCTCTATCTGCAATTCATGGCGAGCGAGAGTTTCGCCTTCGATGACGGGCGCTTGAAAACCGCCGATTACAGCCGCGATTCGGGGTTCGGCCTGCGCGGCGTATCGGGCGAGACCACCGGCTTTGCGCATGCCAATGAAATCAGCGCCAGGGCAATCGCGCGCGCGGGCGAAACGCTGCGCCTGCTCGATCCCGCCACGGCCGCCAAAGCCGCCCCGCCCGAGCGCACCAACCGGCATCTCTACACCGATGCCAGCCCGCTCGATCTCGTGCCCTTTGCCGAGAAGGTCGCGCTGCTGGAGAAGATCGACGCCGTGGCCCGCGCCAAGGACCCGCGCGTGGCGCAGGTCAGCGCCAGCCTGTCGGGCAGCTGGAGCGCGATCGACATCATCCGTGCCGATGGCTTCACCGCGCGCGACATCCGCCCGCTGGTGCGGCTGAACGTCAGCATCGTAGCCCAAGCCAACGGCCGCCGCGAAACCGGCAGCTTCGGCTTCGGTGGCCGCTATCTCTACGACGATCTGTTCGACGAGGGACGCTGGATGCGTGCGGTGGACGAAGCGGTCCGCCAGGCCATGGTGAACCTGGAGAGCGTCGAGGCCCCCGCGGGCGAGACGAGCGTCCTGCTCGGCCCCGGCTGGCCCGGCATCCTGCTGCACGAAGCGGTCGGGCACGGGCTCGAGGGCGATTTCAACCGCAAGGGCACCAGCGCCTTTGCGGGCCGCATCGGCGAACGCGTGGCGGCCCCCGGCGTCACCGTGATCGACGATGGCAGCATGGCCGATCGCCGCGGTTCGCTGAGCATCGACGACGAAGGCACGCCGACCCGCGAAACCGTGCTGATCGAGGACGGCATTCTCAGGGGCTACATGCAGGACCGCCTCAATGCGCGGCTGATGGGGGTCGAGGCGACCGGCAACGGTCGCCGCCAGTCCTACCAGCACGCGCCAATGCCGCGCATGACCAACACCTTCATGCGGGGCGGCAGCGACGATCCGGCGGAACTGCTAAGCCGGATGGACGACGGCATCTATGCCACCAGCTTCGGCGGGGGGCAGGTCGATATCGTCAGCGGCAAGTTCGTGTTTGCCTGTACCGAGGCCTACAAGGTCGAGAAGGGCAAGGTCGTGGCACCGATCAAGGGCGCGACGCTGATCGGGGACGGCCCGACCGTGCTGACCAAGGTGTGCGGCATCGGCAACGACATGGCGCTCGACGAGGGCGTGGGCATGTGCGGCAAGGGCGGGCAGAGCGTGCCCGCGGGAGTCGGCCAGCCGACCCTGCTGGTCGACGGGATCACGGTGGGCGGAACCGCATGACTCAGCGCAGGTTCAGCCTGCGTGATACACTGTCCCTTTTCCTGAGGAGACCTGTCATGCTCAAGCCCCTGATTTTCGCCGCTGCCGCTGCCGGCCTGATGGCCGTTCCCGCCCAGGCGGACGAAGCCGAACCCACTCGCGGCGAAGCGAAGCTCGCCAAGCTGCTCGACGGCCGCGTTGCCGGCGAACCGCAGAACTGCATCAGCACCACCGGCAGCCGCAGCCTCAAGCAGATCGACGGCACCGCGCTGACCTATCGCTCGGGCGATACGGTCTGGGTCAACTACACGCGCAACCCGCAAAGCATCGACGACAGCGACATCATGGTGATCAAGCGGTTCAGCGGATCGCGGCTGTGCCGCAGCGACCAGGTCCATCTGGTCGACCGGACCGTGGGCTTTCTGTCCGATGTGCTGATGCTGGACGATTTCGTGCCCTATACAATGCCCGACACCGAAGGCTGAACCGCAACCGGCCCCGCTGCGCGCCGGCCGCTGAATTGGGGGCTGGCCATGGCAATGCGGGCAACGCATAGTTGGGCAGAGGAGAGGACACAGCCATGCCCAGCCACCAGGAACCGGTCAATTCGCCCTTCGGATATCGCTCGACTGCCGGGGAAGTCATCGACGGGATAGACCTGTCGGGCCGCTGCGTCGTCGTAACCGGCGGCTATTCGGGGATCGGCACCGAAACCGTCCGCGCGATTGCCGCGGCCGGTGCGCAGGTCATCGTCGGCGCGCGGCGGACCGGCCAGGCGCATGACGTGCTCGACGCGCTGGACGGCGATATCGCGATCCTTCCGCTCGACTTGGCCGATCCGGCTTCGATCGATGCCTTCGCCGAAGCGGTCGCGGGCCGCACCGACACGATCGACATCCTGATCAACAATGCCGCGATCATGGCCAGCCCGCTTGGTCGCGACGCGCGCGGCTATGAAATGCAGTTCGCCACCAATCACCTGGGCCATTTCCAGCTGACCGCACGGCTGTGGCCGCTGCTGCTGACCGGCGGCGGGGCCCGCGTCGTGGCGTTGTCCTCGATCGGGCACCGGCTCCACGGGCTCGATCTCGACGATCCCAATTTCGAGCGCCGCGACTACGACAAGTGGCTTGCTTACGGACAGGCCAAGTCGGCCAACGCCCTGTTCGCGCTGCAACTCGACAAGCTCGGCGAAAGCCGGGGCGTGCGCGCCTTCGCGGTGCACCCGGGCGGTATCGCTACGCCGCTCCAGCGGCACCTGACGATGGAAGAACAGCGCGCGATGGGCTGGTACGACGAGGACGGCAACGTCCACGAGGCCTTCAAATCGACCGAGGAAGGCGCCGCGACCACCGTGTGGTGCGCGGTTTCGCCGCTGCTCGAAGGCAAGGGCGGCGTCTATTGCGAGGATTGCGAGGTGGCGGTTGCCGCGGATCCCGAGAAACCGCGCGCGGGCGGCTATTACCCGCATATCCGCGACGAGAACCTCGCCGGGAAGCTGTGGACCAAGTCCGAAGAGATGACCGGCGTCAGCTTCCCCGCGTAGCGCGGTAGAAGAGGCACAGGTTGGCCACCGGGCACCGCTCGCATTTGGGCGCGCGGGCCGTGCAGATGCGCTTGCCCAACTGGATCAGCCAGAAGTGCCCGTCGCGCAGCGCCCATCCGGGCGAGCGTTCCTCGAGCTGCGCCGCTGTCCTGTCCGCCGCCCGTGCCTGAGCGAGGCCGATGCGGTTGCACACGCGGTGGACATGGGTGTCGACTGCGATCACGTCCCGCCCGAAGGTAAAGCTCAGCACGATGTCCGCACATTTGCGCCCGATCCCCGGCAGCGCCATCAGCCCCTCGCGCGTGTCGGGCACCGCACCGCCATGCTCGGCCAGCAGCGCGGTGCAGAAGGCGCGGATATTGCGGGTCTTCATATTGTAGAGCCCGCAGGGCTTGATCGCGCGCGCGATTGTTTCATCGTCCAGCGCGAGCATCGCTTGCGGGGTCCTGGCAAGCGCGAAGAGCGCGCGCGTGGCGGCGGCGGTGTTGCGATCGCGCGACTGGGCCGACAGCATGCAGGAAACACACGACCGGAACGCGTCGGGCTGCCCCTTGGGGCCTTTCGCGCCGGGGGTGCGCCCCGGCATGGCACGGCTGAGACGGCGATAGACTTGCGCCACCTCGTCCGGGGCCAGCATTTCCTTCACCGCATCTCGCGCCGGGTGACCGCGCGCGCGGCAAACACACCGATGACGGCGAAGGCCGGCAGGATGGTCCCCGGCGCGGGCAGGCCGAACCCGAACAGCGTGCCCGCCGCGCGGGTCAGCGCGGTCAGTCCGAGCATGGTCGCCACCCCGACGACCAGCATCCCGAAAGCATTGGCGAGCAGGCCGTTGGCATGCCCGCCCAGTGCGGCCGCGTCGTTCATCGCCGCCAGCAGGAACAACGCCACCAGCGGAAGCAGTGCGCCATTGAACGCCTGCGCCGCGAGAATCGCGGGGGCCGGGCGGATGTCGGCCAGCCCGAAACCGAGCCCCACGAGCAAGATGCCCGCCCAGACCGCGCGGAAGCGCCAGCCGTCCGCCTGCCACTGCGGATCGCCGGGCACCCCGAACAGGCCGCGCGCGGTCAGCGCCGCGGCCAGCGGCGCCGTCACCGCAGAGGATACGCCCGCGGCAAGCAAGCCGATGCCCACGCCGGTCCGCGCCCACGGGCCCAGCCGGTCGGCCAGCACGTCGCCCAGCGCAGGGAAGGAGAATTCGCCCACGAGCGCCGTGCCCACGACCAGCACGGCAGCGGTGATGAGCACCCCGATCGCCACTGCGACTGCCAGGCCGAAGCGCATGTCGCCCAGCCCCTGGCCGCGCGCGAGCGCCGCGCCCAGGAACAGGTTGTAGGGGACGACAGTCGTCCCGACGAGCGCGAGCACTGCCAGCAGCGCAGCGGAGTCGTCGGCGAAACCCGGTTCCGGCACCAGGCCGCCGACCAAGGGTCCGATGGCCGGGGCCAACGACACTGCGACGAGCAGGAAACCCGCCCCCATCAGCGCCACGAATGCGGCCATCAGGCGCGCCACGAATTGCGGCGAACCCGCCAGCAGCAGCGCGCCTGCAGCGAGCGCGAGGCCCAGCGTCACCGCGCCGCGCGGCGCGTCGAGCGCCAGCATCGCCCCCGCTGCCCCGCCGAGGATATTCCCGGCTTCATAGGCCGCGCAGCCGAGCAGGATCGCGCCGCCGACCAGCGTCACCGTCGCCACCCGCGCGAAACCGGTCGGGTAGCGGCGCTGCAACACCGTCGCCAGATCGTCGCCTGTGGTCACCGCGAGCCGTCCGGCGAATTCCTGCAGCGTGAAGGTAGCAATGCCTGAGAACAGGATGGCCCACAGCAGCGCCGGACCAAGCGAGGCGCCCGTACTGGCCGCGACGGTCACCGTGCCGGGACCGATGAACGCAGCCGCGATCGCGGACCACAGGAGGATCGAGCCAAGACGTTTCATGCGCAGCGCTTGTGGCGCAAGCGGGCGCGCGCTGCAATCAGGCGCGGTGCCGCCCGGTTTCGCACAGCGCCTGCGCCGGGCATTCGGGGCAGGCGGGCGCCGCCGGGCGGCACCAGGTCTGGCCGAGCTTCTTCATCAGCAGGTGATGCTCATCATATTCCGCCCCCGACCAATCGGCCGGCATCGCCGGCATGATCGCGGCGAAAGCCCGCGCGGTGCTCGCCTTGGGCGGCACCAGCCCCATGCGCTGGAGAATGCGCGTGTGGTGTCCGTCAAGCACGATCGCGCGGCGGTCGAGCGTGCTGGCATTCATCACTCCGGCGGCGATCTTGCGGCCCACGCCGGGCAGCTGTTCGAGCCAGTCCATCGCTGCGGCAGTGCCCATCTCGGCCAGATGCGCGAGGTCGACGCCGCCGCGAAGGTCGATGAGCGCGGCCAGGCTCGCCTGCAATCGCTCCGCAGCGACATTGGGATAGGTCTGCGTCGCCAGCTCGGCCTGCACATCGGCCAGCGGCGCGGTGGCCACCGCCTCCCAGCAGCCCCAGCGGCGAAGCAAGCGATCGGTTGCGGCGTTCGAGATTTCGGACTTGGTCCGCGCCCCGATCACGCCCTGCACCAGCACCCATTCGGGCTGGCGCCATTCGGCCGCCGCGCGCTCGATATGACCGAACCGCTGGACCAGCAGCGCCTGCAGGCGGCGGATGGTTGCCGTGCGCGTATCGGGGCCGAGCGGCAGTTCCATCGCTCAGCGGCTCACCGTTTCAGCGTCAAGGCGATGCCGGACAGGATCAACGCGCCGGCCACGAGCAATTCGCGCGTGACCAGTTCGCCGAGCAGCCTCACCCCGCCCATGGCGGCGACCAGCGGT
The DNA here is from genome assembly GCF_009828015.1 of Qipengyuania citrea. Classification (GTDB taxonomy): domain Bacteria; phylum Pseudomonadota; class Alphaproteobacteria; order Sphingomonadales; family Sphingomonadaceae; genus Qipengyuania; species Qipengyuania citrea. Next base: position 582,699 of record NZ_WTYG01000001.1, read on the forward strand.
GTCGCCAGTTGGACGGTCGCCAGCGTCGCGAGCCCGAGCGAGGGCGACACGCGGTTCCACACGACATAGCCGAGACCCGAGGTGAGCGCGCCCGAGAGGACGGCCAGCAGCGCCCCGGTGGCGCTGGGCATGCTGCCGGCAAAGGCAAGCAACGGCAGCGTCAGCACTGCGCCGATGGCGAAGCTGCGCGCGGTATGGACACCCGCACCCACGGCAACCGCGCGGCCGATCATCGTATAGGCGCCCCAGGCCATGCCCGAGATCGCCATGAATACGGTCGGCAGCACCCTGCCACTTTCGACCTGCGGGACCAGCAGCACGGCTAGCCCCCCGAGCGACAGCAGCAGCCCGGCCCAGCCCAGCAGCCGCATCGGTTCGCCGCGCAGCATGCCCGCCAGTACGACGGTCGCCTGCACCACGGTGAACAGGATCAGCGCGCCGGTGGCGGTCGGCAGATCGACATAGGCGAAGGAGAACATCGCCACGTAAACGAACAGGCTGATTCCGCCCGACAGGCTCCAGCGGCCGGTGCCGCGCAGCAAGAGCGGCGCCAGCACGATCGCGCCGGCGCCCAGCCGCACGAGTGAGAAGGTTGCGGCGTCGATCCCGCCGGCGGCGAGCGCATAGCGTGCAATTACCGAATTGCCCGCAAAGGCGAGGATCGCGATGCCGGCCAGCAGCACGATCGCGCCGGGCCCGAAACGTCGCAGCTGCGCAGGCCGGGGCCCGGCCTGCAGGGAGGCTATTCCCACTCGATCGTACCGGGGGGCTTCGACGTGTAGTCGTAGACCACGCGGTTGATGCCCTGCACTTCGTTGATGATGCGCGTGGCCACCCGGCTGAGGAAGGCGCTGTCGAAGGGATAGACATCGGCCGTCATGCCATCGGTGCTGGTCACCGCGCGCAGGCCGCAGACGCTGTCATAGGTGCGGCTATCGCCCATCACGCCAACGGTCTTGACCGGCAGCAGCACGGCGAAGGCCTGCCAGATCGCGTCGTAGAGGCCCGCATTGCGGATTTCCTCGAGATAGATCGCATCGGCCTTGCGCAGGATGTCGCAGCGCTCCTTGGTGACTTCGCCGGGAATGCGGATCGCAAGGCCCGGGCCGGGGAAGGGATGCCGCCCGACGAAAATCTCGGGCAGGCCCAGTTCGCGGCCCAGTTCGCGCACCTCGTCCTTGAACAGTTCGCGCAAGGGTTCGACCAGCTTCATGTTCATGCGTTCGGGCAGGCCGCCGACATTGTGGTGGCTCTTGATCGTGACCGAGGGCCCGCCGGTGAAGCTGACGCTTTCGATGACATCGGGATAAAGCGTGCCCTGCGCGAGGAAATCGGCCCCGCCGATCTTCTTCGCTTCCGCCTCGAACAGGTCGATGAACGCGCCGCCGATGAACTTGCGCTTCTTTTCCGGATCGGTCTGGCCCGCCAGACCGCCGAGGAACCGCTCCTCCGCATTCACATGCACAAGCGGGATATTGTAATGGTCGCGGAACAGCGTCACGACCTGTTCGGCCTCGTTCATCCGCATCAGCCCGTGATCGACGAAGACGCAGGTCAGCTGGTCGCCGATGGCTTCGTGGATGAGGACCGCGGCCACTGCCGAATCGACCCCGCCCGACAGGCCGCAGATCACCTTGCCGTCGCCGACCTGTTCGCGGATTTCCGCGATCTTGGTTTTGCGGAACTCGGCCATGGTCCAGTCGCCGGCGAGCCCGCAGACATGGCGCACGAAATTGGCCAGCAGCTTGCCGCCATCGGGCGTATGCGCCACTTCGGGGTGGAACTGGGTCCCGTAATACTTGCGCTTTTCATCGGCGATCACGGCGAAGGGCGCGCCATCGCTGGTGGCGACGATCCGGAAGCCGGGCGCGAACTGGGTGACCTTGTCGCCATGGCTCATCCACACCTGGTGGCGTTCGCCGTTCTGCCACATGCCATCGAACAATGCGCATTGTTCGGTCACGGTCAGATAGGCGCGGCCGAATTCACCGCCCTCGCCGGTCTCGTGCCCGGGACGGACCTCGCCGCCAAGCTGCTGGGTCATGACCTGCTGGCCATAGCAGATGCCGAGGATCGGCAGGCCGCTGTCGAACAGCACCTGCGGGGCGCGCGGGCTGCCCTCGTCGCACACGCTGGCGGGTGAGCCCGACAGGATGATGCCCTTGGGCTTGAGCCGCTCGAACGCCTCTTCCGCCTGGGTGAAGGGCGCGATTTCGGAATAGACCCCTGCCTCGCGCACGCGGCGCGCGATGAGCTGGGTGACCTGGCTGCCGAAATCGACGATCAGGATGGAATCGGGGAGGTGTTCTGCCTGCATGGCGTTCCCGTTAAGGCCAGCGTGCGCCGCCTGTCCAGCATTCGCCTGCGGAGCATCGCAGACGGCCACCGGCCGATGCACAGGTGCATCGCTTTCAACACTATCCTGCGTATTTTGCACTTGCGAAGAGAAATGGTGCGGCGCACAACGATACACGAGAACAAACCACAGGATGTTTGAAGAGCGACAATACCTTCAACAGGAGACGCTCGTGAAAATTATCAACCTTCTCGCCGCCGGCCTCGCTGCTACCGCCCTGCTGGGTGCCCCCGCACAGGCGCTGTCGAAGCGCACCGAAGTCAGCATCGCGGTCGATTTCAATGACCTCGACCTGCGCGACCCCTCGCAGCTCGCCGAACTGCGCGACCGCGTCGATGCCGCAGCGCAAGCCGCCTGCACGCACCCCGAAGCGCTGTCCGTGAACGCTTTCTCCTACGATCGTCGCTGCAAGGCCTCGCTGGTTGCTTCGGCACAGCAGATGATCCGCCAGAAGGCCACCGCCACGCTCGCCAGCGCACGCTGAGCGAGCCGCTGGATGAAGACCCGGTGTCGCCCGCCCGGCGGCACCGGGTTTCTCATGCCCGGAAGGCAGTGCGCATCGCACTCAGGGGCCGAGCCAGTATATTTTTGCAATGAGACAGTTGGCGAATTGCGTTGCGCAATTCGCAACATGTTTCAAAGTTTTCTCACTTTCGTTCGCGGCCGCGCACGATTATTACCAGCCTCACAGCCGGACGGTGACCCCTGACACTCCCGTCCCGGACGAGTTACAGTTGCAGCGGTCCCCCAAGCAACCGCTGCTTCTGGCCTTCCTCGCCACCCGCGGCCGGCCTTCCAGGCCCCCCGCACCGGCGAGGCGATATGGCAGCGAGTAGAGACGCGGCCGCCGACATTCCTCTCCCTCCCCCCAAGAAGTCGGTGCCGCGTCTCGAAACGCTGCGCCCCGCCGCAGCAAAAGGACCGGGCGCCGCCTAGTCGGGCGCACCGCGCCGTGCGGCTTCCTCGCGCAGATCGATCTTGAGCAGTTTGCCGATATGGCTGCGGGGCATTTCGTCGATCGCATGCAGCTGCGCCAGCCGCTGGGTCTTGCCCAGCCGCGCATTGACCGCTTCGCGAATCGCCTCGCAGCCGCGCGCCTGCGGCGTCAGCGTGACGAAGCCGACCGGCGTTTCGCCCCAGCGTTCGCTCGGCATGCCGATCACCGCGGCTTCCACCACGTCGGGTTCCTTCGCCAGTTCGTCCTCGAGATCGACGGGGAAAATATTGAACCCGCCCGAAATGATCATGTCCTTCGCGCGGCCGACCAGTTCGACGAAACCGTCGGCATCGACGCGGCCGATATCGCCCATCCGCTGCCAGGTCTCGCCGGTTTCCGGGTCGGTCCAATAGCCTTCGCGCGTCTTGTCGGGCTGGTTCTTGTACCCCGCCATCATGGTCTGGCTGCGCCCGATCAGATTGCCCGCTTCGCCCGCCGCCACCGGCCTGTCGTCATCGTCGAGCACGCGGAGCTCGCTGCCCGGCGCCGGGCGTCCGACCGTATGCAACTTGTCGGGAAACTTGTGCGCTTCGAGCAGGCAGACCACGCCGCCTTCGGTCATCGAATAGATCTCGATCAACGCGCCGGGCATCCGCGCCAGAACCTCGCGCTTGAGGTCCGCCGGGAACGGCGCCGAGGTGCAGTATTTCAACTGCAGCGCGGACAGGTCGAATTCGTCGAAGCGCGGTTCCTGCATCAGCCGGCGGTATTGCACCGGCACCAGCATGGTGACGGTGGTGCGGTCGTCCTGCGCCCATTCGAGCCAGCGCAGTACGTCGAACTTGCGCATGACGCGCACCGTCCCGCCTGCCAGCAGCGCGGGCAGGAAGACTACCATCGTGGTGTTCGAATAGAGCGGCGTCGAGGCCAGCGTCCGTGCGGGCAGGCCGTTCTCGCGCCAGCTGGCCGCGGTCGCCGCGAACTGGCGCCAGCGCATCTGGTGCGAATGGACGATGCCCTTGGGCGTACCCGTCGTGCCCGAGGAATAGATGATGTTGAACGGATCGCCGGGCTGCGGATCGCAAGCGGGAGCCTGCGTGCCGGCGGGGGCCATCCACGCGTCGAGTTCTTCGTCGAGCACGATGCGGCGCATCCCGGGGAAACTGTCTTCGCCCAGTTCGGCCAGCTTGGACCGGTCGATGAAGATATGCGCCGCGCCCGAATCGCGCGCCATCCCGGCAAGTTGCGCGGCGCTTGCGCTGGTGGTCAGCGGCGCGGCCACGCCGCCGGCGCGCACCGCGGCCAGGAACACCAGCGCATAGGGAATCGAGGAATAGCCGAGGATCGCGACCGATTGCCCGCGTTCCAGCCCGTCGGCCACCAGCCGTGCGGCCAGCCGTTCGACCCGGTCCCCCAGTGCCGCCCAGCTCAGCTCGCCGGTATCGTCGCGCAAGGCGATCTGGTCGCCCAGCGCCGCGGCATTGCTGCCGATCATTTGCGCAAAGCTGCCGAAAGGCGCGGCCAGCGCGCCATCTTGTGTCTCTCCCATGCGCGGCACCCTATCGCCGCGCGCGCGGCTGTCTAGCCGCCCGTGAGGCTGCCGAGCGAAAAGGCGAGGATGACGCCCAGCGCCGTGGCGATGCCCGCCCAGTGCCGATCCTCGCGGAAGGCCTGCGGGAAGACCTCGGTCGCAAGGCTGGCGACCACCGCGCCGGCGGCGAAGCAGCGAATGACCGCGAGGGCATCCTCGCCCACGCCTGCAAGCGCCAGATTGCCGACAATCGCGGCCAGCGACAGCAGGATCGCGGTTCCCAGCCACAGCAGCATGACCTTGCCCCGCCCATGCCCGCCCGACACCATCGCGCGCGCACCGCCGGCGGCTTCGGGCAGGTTGGACAGCAGGATGGAGCCCGCCAGCGCGGCAACTTCGGCCCCGCCCACGCCGATCAGCGCGACGCCGAGCGCGAGGTTCTCGGGGATCCCGTCGAGCGTGATCGCCGCCAGCAGGCCCCCGCCATCGTCGGGCCCCCATCTCTCGTCGATCAGATAGTCGGCGAAGGCGAATACGACGGCCCCGGCGGCAACCCCGAGCATGGCATGGAACACGCTTGCCGTCTCGATCGAGGGTTCGATCAGTTCGGTGGTGACCGACAACAGCAGCGCACCACCGGCCAGCGCGACCAGAAAGCCTTCGAGCCGTTCGGGCAGCTTGCCGTAGATGCCCCAGGCGGCGCCGGCGACCAGCGCGCCCGACACCACCAGCACCACGGCCAGCAGCATCAGCATTCGATCACATTGACCGCCAGCCCGCCCTGGCTGGTTTCCTTGTACTTGCTCGACATGTCGAGCCCGGTCTGGCGCATCGTCTCGATCACTTGGTCGAGGCTGACGCGCGCATCGGTTTCGGGCCGGTGCAGTGCCAGCCGTGCGGCGTTGACCGCCTTGACCGCACCGATGGCATTGCGCTCGATGCACGGGACCTGGACCAGCCCGCCGACGGGATCGCAGGTCAGTCCGAGATTGTGCTCCATGCCGATTTCCGCCGCACTGGCGACCTGCGCGGGCGATGCGCCCCACAGCGCGGCGAGCCCGCCCGCCGCCATCGAGCACGCCACGCCGACTTCGCCCTGGCAGCCCATTTCGGCGCCCGAAATGCTCGCGCGCTGCTTGTAGAGCAGGCCGATCGCGCCCGCGGTCAGCAGGAAGGTCCGGCGGCTTTCGCCGCAGGCATCGTCTTCCGCGGTGACGCAATAGAAGCGGATCACCGCGGGGATGATCCCCGCCGCGCCATTGGTCGGCGCAGTGACGACGCGCCCGCCCGCGGCGTTTTCCTCGTTCACTGCCATGGCGTAGCAATTGAGCCAGTCGAACAATTGCTCGCGCTCGTTCGATTGCGGATTGGCCGACAGCTTGTCCCACAGATCGGGTGCCCGCCGCGCCACCTTGAGGCCGCCGGGAAGGATGCCCCGCTGGTGCAGGCCGCGATCGACGCACTGGTCCATCGCGGCAGCGATCCGGTCGAGCCCTTCGAGAGTCCGCTCGCGCGGCCGGAAGGCATCCTCATTGGCGAGGATCAGCTCGGCGATCGAAAGATCGGTCCGCGCGCATTCGGCCAACAGCTCTTCGGCCGAACCGAAATCGTGCGGCACCCGTGTGCCCGTGTTGATCCGGTCGTCCTTCGGCTTGCGGCGGAGCTGCGCTTCGGAAGCGACGAAGCCGCCGCCGGTCGAATAATAGGTCCGCCGCGACAGTGGCGCGCCGTCGGCATCGAACGCCTCCAGCTGCATGCCGTTGGGATGCAAGTCCGGAATGACATGCCCCGCGAGATCGATATCCGTAGCGGGATCGAACGCGATGTCCTGCCTGCCGCCGAGCATCAACCGGCCGTGCGTGCGTACGCGTTCCAGCGCGGCAGCGGCCTTGTCGGGGCAGGTCGTGTCGGGCGCGAAGCCGATCAGCCCCAGGATGCTGGCATCAACGGTGCCGTGCCCCACTCCGGTAAGCGCCAGCGATCCCTGCAGTTCGACCGCAATCCGGGCAGTGCGCTCCAGCTTGCCGGCCTTGGCCAGCGCCCGCACGAAAGTGCGCGCGATGCGCATCGGCCCGACCGTGTGCGAGGAGGACGGGCCGATCCCGATCCGGAAGATGTCGAGCACCGAAAGCATGGCCGCGAGATGCGCTTTCCCCGCCGGTAAATCAACCGGTTGCAGACGAAACCGGGTGCGCGGCAAACTGTGGGTAAAATCGCCCTCGAAACTTTGGCAATCTGCCCGCTACCGCCTATATGATCACTATGGATGAAACCCCTGAAATGACGGGCGCCGAAGCGCCGAAAAAACCCGGCTACGGCGCAGATTCGATCAAGGTGCTCAAGGGCCTCGACGCGGTCCGCAAGCGGCCCGGCATGTATATCGGCGATACCGACGATGGATCGGGCCTCCACCACATGGTGTTCGAGGTGTCGGACAACGCCATCGACGAAGCGCTGGCGGGGCATTGCGACCTCGTCCTGATCGAACTCAATGCCGATGGCTCGGTCTCGGTCGAAGACAATGGTCGCGGCATCCCGGTCGACATGCACAAGGGCGAAGGCGTGTCCGCGGCCGAGGTCATCATGACCCAGCTTCACGCGGGCGGTAAGTTCGAGAACACCAGTGACGACAATGCCTACAAGGTGTCGGGCGGCCTGCACGGTGTCGGCGTATCGGTGGTCAACGCGCTGTCCGAATGGCTCGAACTGACGATCTGGCGCGACGGCAAGGAACACTGGATGCGTTTCGAGCATGGCGATGCGGTCGAAAGCCTGCGTGTCATCGGCGATGCCCCCAAGGTCGAACAGAACCCCGACGAGAACGGGTTCAAGAAGGGTACGCGTGTCACCTTCAAGGCGTCGGAAGACACTTTCAAGAACGTGATCGAGTTCGATTTCGACAAGCTCGAGCACCGTTATCGCGAACTGGCCTTCCTCAATTCGGGCGTGCGGATCCTGCTGCGCGACAAGCGCCACGAGGAAATGCTCGAGCACGACCTCTATTACGAAGGCGGGATTGCGGCCTTCGTCAAATATCTCGACCGCAACAAGCAGCCGCTGGTCGCCGAACCGATCGCGGTGAGCGCGGAAAAGGACGGCATCGGCATCGATGTCTCGCTCGAGTGGAACGACAGCTATTACGAAAACGTCCTCACCTTCACCAACAACATCCCGCAGCGCGATGGCGGCACGCACCTCGCCGCGTTCCGCACCGCGCTGACGCGCACGCTCAACAATTACGCCAGCGCCAGCGGGATGCTGAAGAAAGAGAAGGTCTCGCTGTCGGGCGAAGACATGCGCGAAGGCCTGACCGCGATCGTTTCGGTCAAGCTGCCCGATCCCAAGTTCTCCTCGCAGACCAAGGACAAGCTGGTCAGTTCCGAAGTGCGTTCGCCGCTGGAAAGCCTGATGGGCGAGAAGATGAGCGAATGGCTGGAGGAAAATCCGGCCGAAGCCAAAGCGATCATCCAGAAGGTGATCGACGCCGCCGCCGCGCGCGAAGCCGCCCGCCGCGCCCGCGAGATGAGCCGCAAGGGCGCGATGAGCATCGCCTCGCTGCCGGGCAAGCTGGCCGACTGCCAGGACCGCAACCCCGCGAACTGCGAACTCTTCCTGGTCGAGGGCGACTCGGCAGGGGGCAGCGCAAAGCAGGGCCGCGACCGCAAGACGCAGGCGATCCTGCCGCTCAAGGGCAAGATCCTCAATGTCGAGCGTGCGCGCTTCGACCGGATCATTTCCTCGAAGGAAGTCGGCACGCTGATCCAGGCGATGGGCACCGGGCTGCGCGACGAATTCGATCTCGAGAAGCTGCGCTATCACAAGATCGTGATCATGACCGACGCCGATGTCGACGGCGCGCATATCCGCACCCTGCTGCTCACCTTCTTCCACCGGCAGATGCCCGAGATCGTCAAGGCCGGGCACCTCTTCATCGCGCAGCCGCCGCTGTACAAGGTCTCGCGCGGGAAGAGCGAAGTCTATCTCAAGGACCAGCCGGCCTTCGATCGCTACCTGATCGCGCAGGGCCTCGATGCGCGCGTGCTCGAAACCCAGGGCGGCGGCGCGGTGCGCAGCGGCGGCGAGCTTGAAGCGCTGGTCGCGCATGGCCTGCGCATCCGCAACCTGCTGGCTTTCGTCCCGCGCAAGTACAATACCGACCTCATCGAGGCGATGGCGCTGGCCGGCGCGCTCGATCCGTCGGGCGATCGCGGCGCCGCGCTCGACCGTGCAGCCGCGCATCTGCAGATGGGCGACCCCGAAGCGCGCTGGCGCGCCGAAACCGGGGACGACGGCAAGGTCCGCCTGTTCCGCGTGTGGCGCGGCGTGACCGATGTCCACGAAATCGATCCGGCCTTCCTCGACAGCGCCGAAGCCCGCAAGCTCAACCGCGTCGCGCAGGAATTCGCCGATGTCTACACCGCGCCCATGCGGCTCGTCCGCAGCGGTGCGGCGGAGCCGGAAGAGGCGGACAGCGACAGCGAGAGCGACAGCGAAGAGGCCGCACCGATCTTTGCCGATGACGCGATTACTCTGCCGACGCAGCTGCTCGACGCAGTGCTGGCCGCGGGGCGCAAGGGTCAGAAGATCCAGCGCTACAAGGGTCTTGGCGAAATGAACGCCGAGCAATTGTGGGAGACCACGCTCGATCCGGACAATCGCGCGCTGTTGCAGGTCAAGGTCGAGGATGCCGACGTGACCGACGAGATCTTCACCCGCCTGATGGGCGACGTGGTCGAACCGCGCCGTGAATTCATCCAGGACAATGCCCTGAACGTCGCCAATCTGGACGTCTGATCGAGATGGGCGGGGGGCGTCCGACCGGATCGCTCGAGCAGGGGGGGTTCCTGCTCTTCCTCGCGCTCGTGTCGGCCGCACTGATCGCGATCGTGCTCCCCTTTGCCCGTTCACTGCTGTGGGCGGCGCTGGCAGCGATCATGTTCCAGCCCCTCTACCGCTGGTTCCTTGCAAAGCGGCCCGACAAGGATAGCCAGGCCGCGCTGGCGAGCCTGGTGGTGATCCTGTTCGCCGTCGTCCTGCCCGCGCTGTGGATCGGCAGCGCCGTTGTCGACGAAGCGGCGGGGCTGTTCGTCGCCCTGCGCGACGGCGATATCGATGTGGCGCTCTATTTCGAAGAGGTGTTCGACGCGCTCCCGGCCAATATTCAGGCCTCGCTGGCGCGCGCCGGACTGGGCGACCTGGGCGCTGTCCAGGCACGCGCGACCGCCTTTGTCCAGGCCAGCCTCGGCATCATCGCGGCGCAGGCCCTCGCAATCGGGGGCAGCGTGTTCGGTTTCGCGATCGGTTTCGCGATCGCGCTCTATGTTGGCTTCTTCCTGCTGCGCGACGGGCGGGCGATCGGCGACACGATCCTCGCCGCGCTGCCGATGGAACGCGGCGTCGCCGACCGGCTCGCAGAACGCTTTCTCGTCATCGTGCGCGCGACGATCAAGGGATCGGTCGTCGTCGGGCTGGTCCAGGGCGCCCTCGGCGCGCTGACATTCTGGATCGTGGGGATCCCATCGGTCCTGCTGCTCGGCGTGGTTATGGCAATCGCCTCGCTGCTTCCCGCGCTCGGCCCGGCGATCGTATGGGTGCCCGCCGCGATCTACCTGCTGGCGACCGGCGCGATCTGGCAGGGCGTGGTGGTGATCGTCTCGGGGGTCGCGCTGATCGGCATGATCGACAACATCCTGCGCCCGATCCTCGTCGGACGCGACACCGGCATTCCCGACTGGTTGATCCTTGTCACCACGCTGGGCGGTATCGCGCTGATCGGCCTGTCGGGGATCGTGGTCGGGCCGCTGGTCTGCGGGCTGTTCCTCGCCGCCTGGGGGATCTTCGCCGAACAGCGCGCTGCCCGCGGCTAGCGCCCGCGCAGCAGGTCAGGCCGCGCGAATATCCTGCGTACCGCGCGCGCCGCCATCGCGGCTGTCGAGCCCGTCGAAGATCGCGCCGACGATCAGGCCCAGTTTCTCCTCGCTCAGCCGGTCGTCGACCACCGCGATGAGATAGGGCTGCAGATAGCAGCTCACCATCTGGTTGATGATCGACATGGCAGTATCGACCTCGAGCCCTTTGAGATAGCCTTCGGCCTGCGCTTCGGCGATCAGTTCGCACAGATAGTGGTCGGCCAGGTCGATATAGCTGCGGGCATAGTCGAAATAGCGTTCGCCCATCTCGACATAGAGGTTGAACGTCGCCGGGTCGTCGCGGAAATTGCGGTGCAGCAGCCGATAGCGGCGGGCGAAGAATTCATACATCTTGCGCGGCGGCGGCAGGTCGGACGCCATCACCTCGTCCATCACTGCCAGCTTGGGGGCGAACCATTCGGCGGTCACCGCTTCGAGCAGGTCGCTTTCCTCGGGGAACACCGCGTCGATCCGCGCCCGCGCCACGCTCAGCTCGGCCGCCAGCCGCGTGCGCGAAACCTCTTCGCCCTTGCGTTCCATAAGCGCCATCGCTTCGCGCGCGAAGCGGCGACGCAATTCGTCGATTTCGTTCTCGCTCATGCCGGCGCGTTCCCTACTCCGCTCATCCCGCAAATTAGGCACGGACGTGCCGGGGTTAAACCCCCCATGCGGCTAGCCGGCGGATTTCTTCGGCGGGAGCGGGAAGAAGGCCGACGTCCGCGCCTTGTAGGCCGCATAGCCCGGCCGCGATTTCTTCATCCCGCCTTCGAGCAGCGGGGCGCCCGACCAGCGGGTGAGCGTGAAGGTCAGGAACAGCGGCCCGATCACGGTCGCCGCTGCCACCCACCAGCCCGCCGAAGCGGCCGCGATCCAGATGCCCCACCAGACGCAGGCATCGCCGAAATAATTGGGGTGGCGGGTATAGCGCCACAGCCCGCGGTCCATCACCTGGCCTGCATTGGCCGGATCCGCCTTGAACCGCGCAAGCTGCCAGTCGCCGACCCATTCGAAGAGGATCCCCACCAGCCACAGCGCGGCGCCGACCAGCGCCAGCCCGCTGAGCGGCGTGAGCGAGCCGGCTTCGAGAATGCCGTATTGCGCGGGGCTGGAGACGATGAACAGCAGTACCGACTGGCCGAGGAAGACCTTGGTCAGCGCCGCCACCGCGAACCGGCCCTGTTCGCGGTCCTTCGCCAGCATGCGCCGATAGCGCTTGTCCTCGCCCTCGCGGCGCCAGCGGATCAGCAGGTGGAGCGCGAGCCGGGCGCCCCAGATCACCGCCATCGCCATCAGCAGCGTGGCCAGTGCGCCGGGTTCGTAGAGCCGCAGCCAGCTGACCAGCGCCAACAGGGCCATCCCGCCGCCCCAGAAGGCATCGACGAAACTGACATCGCCGATCTGCACCGCGACCACCCACAGGATCAGGGCCAGACCAAGCAGGATCACGAAATTCGCGAGCAGCGATTCAACTATCACGCGTTTTCTCCTTCAGCGTAAGGGCGTGGTTTTCCAGCGCGGCGAACCGGTCGCAATCGGGGCGCTTCTCGCGGTAGAAGGCCGCCAGCCGCGCGAGGTCTGCCGCATAGTCGCCGGTCGGCACGATCGCTTCGCCGATGCCGCCGCGCATGGTGGCATTGTCGACCCAGGCGGGCACGATCGGCACGCCCGCTGCCATGGCGATATGGTAGAAACCGGTTTTCCATTCGCCCCTGAAGGTCCGCGATCCCTCGGGCGCGATGACCAGCGCCAGATCGTCTGACCGCGCGAACGCCGCTGCCACCTGTTCGACGTAATTGCCGCTTTTCGAGCGTTCGACCGGGACCCCGCCCATATCGAGCATGAACCGGGTCATCGGCCATTTGAACAGGCTCGACTTGCCGATGAAATTGGGCCGTATGCCCAGCTCGTGCGTCGCGCCGAGGAAGAAGATGAAATCCCAGTTCGACGTGTGCGGCGCGCCGAGAATGATGAATTTGTCGCAGTCCGGCCGACGGCCTTCGAGCGTCCAGCCCTTCCAGCGATACAGGGCGAGCAGAATGCGCCGCACCAGACGGCTCAGCAGCGAGGGCCGGCGGTTCGGATCGGTCGGCATGGTCTCTCCCCGCTTCCGCCTAGCACAAGCCCGGCGGATTGCGAGACTACATCCGGAACACGCCGAATTGCGGTCGTTCGGGGATCGGCGCCTCGAGCGTGGCGCCAAGGGCCAGCCCCAGTACGTCGCGCGTCTGCACGGGGTCTATCACCCCGTCGTCCCACAACCGCGCGGTGGCGTAATAGGGGTTGCCCTCGTCCTCGTATTTCTGGCGGATCGGCGCCTTGAAGGCTTCGGCCTCCTCATCGCTCCAGCTGTCGGCATCGCGGTGGACCGTCGCCAGCACCGAGGCGGCCTGTTCGCCCCCCATCACGCTGATCCGCGCATTGGGCCAGGTGAACAGGAAACGCGGGCTGTAGGCGCGGCCGCACATGCCGTAATTGCCCGCCCCGAAGCTGCCGCCGATAACCACGGTGATCTTGGGCACGCTGGCGGTGGCGACTGCGGTGACCAGCTTGGCGCCATGCTTGGCAATGCCTTCGGCCTCGTACTTGCCGCCCACCATGAAGCCGCTGATGTTCTGCAGGAACAGCAAGGGGATCCGGCGCTGGCACGCCAGTTCGATGAAATGCGCACCCTTCTGCGCGCTTTCGGAAAACAGCACGCCATTGTTGGCGAGGATCGCGACCGGCATGCCCCAGATATGGGCAAAGCCGCACACCAGCGTGCTGCCGTAATGCTGCTTGAATTCGTGGAACTCGCTGCCGTCGACCAGCCGGGCGATGACCTCGTGCACGTCGTAGGGCGCGCGGACATCGTCGGGGATCAGCGCATAGAGGTCCTCGGCATCGAATTGCGGGGCGCGGGCATCGCGCCGTTCCACGCTTTGCGCGGCGGCCGGGTTCTCGCCCAGATGGCTGACGATGTCGCGCACGATGGTCAGCGCATGCTCGTCGTTCTCGGCCAGATGGTCGACCACGCCCGACTTGCGCGCATGCAGATCGCCGCCGCCCAGGTCTTCCGCGCTGATCTCCTCGCCCGTCGCGGCCTTTACCAGCGGCGGACCGGCAAGGAAGATCGTGCCCTGTTCGCGCACGATCACCGTTTCGTCGGACATGGCTGGGACGTAGGCCCCGCCCGCGGTGCAGCTGCCCATCACGCAGGCGATCTGCGGGATGCCCAGCGCAGACATGTTCGCCTGGTTGAAGAAGATACGCCCGAAATGGTCGCGGTCGGGGAAGACCTCCGCCTGGTGCGGCAGGTTCGCCCCGCCGCTGTCGACGAGGTAGATGCACGGCAGGCGGTTTTCCTGCGCGATTTCCTGTGCGCGCAAGTGCTTCTTGACCGTGATCGGGTAATAGGTGCCGCCCTTCACGGTGGCATCGTTGCACACGATCATCACCTGCCGGCCCGCAACGCGGCCGATCCCGCAGATCAGCCCCGCGCCGTTGATTTCGTCCTTGCCGTACATCCCGTTGGCTGCAAGCTGGCCGATCTCGAGGAAGGGCGAGCCGGGATCGAGCAGCCGCTCGACCCGTTCGCGCGGGAGCAGCTTGCCCCGCCCGACATGCCGCTCGCGGCTGCCTTCGGACCCGCCGAGCGCGGCTGCGGCGACGGCGGAGCGCAATTCGGCGGCGAGCGACCTGTTGTGCGCGAACCGCGCCTTGGCGTCGGGCGCTTCGCGGTCGAGCGTCGAGGTCAGGACCGGTGCGGTCATCCCGCCGCCCCGATCAGTTCGCGGCCGATCAGCATGCGGCGGATCTCGTTGGTCCCCGCGCCGATATCGAGCAGCTTGGCATCGCGCATGTAGCGTTCGACCGGCCAGTCGAGCGTATAGCCCGCCCCGCCCAGCGCCTGGACGCTTTCGGCGGCCACGCGGAAGGCGCTCTCGCTCGAATAGAGGATCACGCCGGCGGCATCGAAGCGCGTCGTCTGGTCGGCATCGCAGGCCTTGGCGACCGCATAGGTATAGGCCCGGGCGGTTTGCAGCGCGACATACATGTCGGCCACCTTGGCCTGCATCAGCTGGAAGCTGCCGATCGGCTTGCCGAACTGCTTGCGCTCGCGCAGGTAGGGAATGACCGTGTCGAGACAGGCCTGCATGATCCCCAGCTGGATGCCCGACAGGACCACGCGTTCGTAGTCCAGCCCGCTCATCAGCACGCCGACCCCGCCGTTCAGTGGCCCCATCACGCGGTCTTCGGGCACGAAGCAATCGTCGAACACCAGTTCGGCGGTGGGCGACCCGCGCATGCCGACCTTCTCGATCTTCTGGCCGATGGAAAAACCCGCATCGTCCTTCTCGATCAGGAAGGCGGTGATCCCGCGGCTGCCCGCGCTGCCATCGGTCTTGGCATAGACCACCAGCGTATCGGCATGGGGCGCATTGGTGATCCAGAACTTGGTGCCGTTGAGGCGGTAGCCGCCATCGACCGCTTCGGCCTTGAGCTTCATCGATACCACGTCCGATCCGGCGGAGGCTTCGGACATGGCCAGGCTGCCGACATGCTCGCCCGAGATCAGCGGGGGGAGATACTTGGCCTTCTGCTCGGCATTGCCCCAGCGGCGGATCTGGTTGATGCACAGGTTCGAATGCGCGCCGTAGCTGAGGCCGAGCGAGGCCGAGGCCCGGCTGACTTCCTCGACCGCGATGACGTGTTCGAGATAGCCGAGACCCAGCCCGCCATCGGCTTCATCCACAGTCAGGCCGTGCAGGCCGAGCTCGCCCATCTGGCGCCACAGTTCCTCGCGCGGGAAATAGTCCTCACGGTCGATCTTCTCGGCCTGGGGGGCGATCTGTTCGTCGGCGAAGCGGGCCACGGTGTCGCGGATCATTTCCGCGCTTTCGCCAAGCTGGAAATCGAAATCGGGGGTCGCGCGCATGCTCTCTCCTTGGGGCTGGCGAAGATTCTCTTTAGTTGCGCGGGCCGATAGCCGAGCGCGCCAGATGGGGCAAACGCAATAGGCCTGCTTTGCCCGCACCTGCGTGGAAATGCTTTACGCCATAGACGCTTGCTTCTAACCGCCTTGGCTGACCGATGTTTCGCAAGACGAGCATTCCATGGCCCGAAGGCAAACCCCCTTCGGATGCCTATTGCGACGACGAGCGCCGGCTCGCGGTGCTTGCTGCACACGGTACCGACGGGATGATCGACGATCCCGAGCTGCAGGGTATCGTCAATCTCGCCGCGAAACTGTGCGATGTGCCGATGACCATGGTGACCATGGTCGAGCAGGAACGGCAGCTGTTCCTCACCCGCACCGGGATCGATGCACGCGAGACCCCGCGCTCGACCAGCTTCTGCGCGCATGCCATGCTCGAAGCCGAACCGATGGTGGTGCCCGACGCGCGCGAGGATCCGCGTTTCGCCGAGAATCCGCTGGTTACCGGCGAACCGCATATCCGCTTCTACGCGGGCCAACCGCTGATCTCGGCCGAAGGCGCCCCGCTGGGCGCGCTGTGCGTGATCGACGACAAGCCGCGGCCCGAAGGCCTGACCGAACTGCAGCGCGAAACGCTGGCGGTGCTGGCCAGGTCGACCATGCGCGCGATCTCGCAGCGCCGGCTGGGCGAGACCGCGCAGGAAGCGGTGCACATGCGCGAGAGCTATCTCCAGCGCATGATCGACAGCGTGCCGGGGATCGCCTGGTCGGCCGATGGCGCGGGCAATTTCGATTATGTCAGCGCGCAGTGGAGCGAACTGACCGCCACCGCCCAACCGCGCCGGCTGGCCGACTGGCAGAATGCGGTGCACCCGGAAGACTGGGCGCAGGCCTCGGGCGCGTTCCAGGCCTCGCTCGAGAGCGGCAAGCCGTTCGAATACGAATGGCGGCTCAAGCTGTCCGACGGCAATTACCGCTGGATGCTGGCGCGCGCGGTGCAGACCCCCACCACCGAAGGGCAGAACCGCTGGTTCGGGACGGTCATCGACGTCGACCGGCAGCACCGCCTGTCCGAAGCACGCGACCTGCTGGCGAACGAACTGTCGCACCGGATCAAGAACATCTTCGCGGTGGTGTCGGGGCTGATCGCGATCCGCGCCCGGGGCAAGCCCGAGATCGCCGAATTCGCTGCCGAGCTAAACGATACGATCCGCTCGCTGAGCGCTGCGCACAATTACGTCCGCCCCGGACACGGGCAGCGCGCCAGCACGCTATCGGGTCTGCTGGCCGACCTGCTCGCCCCCTATGGCACGCCCGACCACGAGCGTTTCAGCGTGACCGGGCCGGGCATCAGGATCGGCGCGCGCGCGGCCACGCCGCTGGCGCTGATCTTCCACGAACTGGCCACCAACTCGGCCAAATACGGCGCATTGTCGGCCCCCGACGGGTTCGTCACGGTGACGGTCGAGGCCGATTGCGAGGGCGACGACACGGTCTGCGTCACCTGGGACGAGAACACTCGCGGCGGCGCCGTTCCCACGCCGGGATCGCCGGAAGGCTTCGGTTCGCGGTTGCTGCGCATGGCCGTCGAAGGCCAGCTGAGCGGCACGTTCGAGCGCACCTATTCGGACGACGGGCTCGACATCCGGATCGTTTTCCCGCGCGCATCGATCCAGACCTGACCCGGGCTGCGCCTTGCGTGTGGGGCGCGGCTGTGCTTTGCCAGACCTCATGCTGAGCGATGCGAAATTCCTGCCGCGGCGACTGGCGCTGGCCGGCCTTGTGCTGTCCGCGCTCGCCGCCTGCAGCCCGACCGAACAGCAAAGCGAAACGCTCACCGCGACGCAGCAGGCCATCGCCACTCCCACCGGCGAACCCGCGCCCGAGGTGTTCGCCGCGACCGCCTGGCGGGTGCTGGCGGCCGATGGCGCGCGCTACACCACCTATCTCGACCAGGACGGCACCTACCGCGACCTGCGCAACGGCGATCCGTGGCAGACCGGCAGCTGGCGGTATTCCGAGGAAGAAGGCAGCGGCAAGCGGCTGTGCCTGCGGCCCGATGACGAAAACGGCGTCGAACGCTGCTGGGAACCGGACCGGATGCGCAATGGCGTGATGCGCGCCGAAAACGATGCGGGCACGGTGATCGAACTGGAAAGCGTCACCTACGCCCTGCCGGTCGAGACCGCCGACGAAGCCGCGTGAGCGGGGACCCGCCAGCGCTGGTCGAATTCAGCAACGTGCGCAAGAGCTATGGCCCGACGCTGGCAGTAGCCGGCGTGTCGCTGGCGGTCGGCGATGGCGAATTCGTCGCGCTGGTCGGCGCCTCGGGCTCGGGCAAGTCGACGCTGCTCAAGACCGTCAACCGCCTGATCGATCCGACCGCCGGCGCAGTGCGGTTCGCGGGCGACAATGTCGAAGGCCTGCCCTTGGCGGCGCTGCGCCGCCAGATCGGTTACGTGTTCCAGTCGGTCGGGCTGTTCCCGCACATGACGGTGGGCGAAAACATCGCCATCGGCCCGCGGCTGGTCGGCGAACGGCTGGCGGGCGAACGGATTGCCCGCCTGCTCGAACTGGTCGATCTCGAACCCGAAATGGCAGACCGGCTGCCCGACGAATTGTCGGGCGGGCAGCGCCAGCGGGTCGGTGTGGCGCGCGCACTGGCCAATGAACCGCGCTTGCTGCTGATGGACGAACCCTTCGGCGCACTCGATCCGATCACGCGCGACGCGCTCGGCGACCGGGTCCGCGCCCTGCATGGCGAATTCGGCCTGACCACGGTGATGGTCACTCACGACATGGCCGAAGCGTTGCTGCTGGCTGACCGCGTGCTGGTGATGGATGCCGGGAAAGTGGTCGCGGACGAAACCCCGCACGCGCTGCTGTCGGGGGCCGGCGGCGCCATCGCGCAGGGTCTGGTCGCGGTTCCCCGCGCGCAGGCCGACCGGCTGGCGGAGCTGGCCCGGTGAGCGCGATCTGGACCACGCTGCTCGGCCTCGGCGACAAGCTGGCCGCGCATGTGCTGCTGTCCGCTGCGGCGATCGCGCTGGGGATTGCAGTGGCCTTGCCGCTGGCGGTCTGGGCCAGCCGTTCCGAACCGGTCGCGCGCGCCACGCTGGGCTTTGCCAGCCTGGTGCAGACGATCCCCGCGCTGGCGCTGCTCGCGCTGTTCTTCCCCATATTGCTGTCGCTGCGCGCGGTGTTCGGCGAGGGCCTGCCGACGCTGGGTTTCCTGCCCGCACTGCTGGCGCTGGCGCTGTATGCGCTGCTGCCGATCCTGCGCAATGCGGTGACCGCGCAGGTCAATCTCGACCCCGGCGTGATAGAGGCCGCGCACGGCGTCGGGATGACCTTCTGGCAGCGGCTGCGGCTGGTCGAGGCCCCGCTGACCGCGCCTTACATCATGGCCGGCATCCGCACTGCGGCGGTGTGGACCATCGGTGCCGCCACGCTGGCCACCACCATCGGCCAGCCAAGCCTGGGTGATCCGATCTTCGCCGGTCTGCAGACGCAGAACTGGGTGCTGGTGCTGGCGGGCTGTATTGCCAGCGCCGGTCTGGCGCTGGTCGCCGATGCGCTGCTTGGCCTGATCGAGAAAGGGCTCGCCACGCGCCGCCGGATGCTGACGTTCGGCGGACTGGCGGCGGTCCTGCTGGGAATTCTGGCCGCGCTTACCGTCCAGTTCGGCGACCGGGGGGGCGACCGCATCGTCATCGGGGCCAAGGGCTTTTCCGAGCAATACATCCTCGCCCGCCTGATCGGGCAGCAGCTGAAGGCAGCGGGGTACGGGGTCGAATACCGCGACGGGCTGGGTTCGGCGGTCGCGCATCAGGCGGTATCGACCGGGGCGATCGACGTGCTGGTCGATTACACCGGCACCATCTGGACCAACCAGATGGAACGCAGCGACAATCCCGACCGCGAAACCATGCTTGCCGAAATTGCCGCGTGGGAAACCCGCACCAGCGGCACGCATGTACTGGGCCGGCTGGGTTTCGAAAACGCCTATGGCCTCGCCATGCCGCGCGCGGCCGCCGAGGCCGGCGGCTTTGCCAGCATCGGCGATCTCGCGGGACGCGCGCAGGCCATGACCATCGGCGGCGATCCCGAATTCTTCGAGCGGCCCGAATGGATCGCGGTGCGCGAGGCCTATGGCCTGCGCTTCGCCGCACGGCGCAATTTCTCGCCCACCTTCATGTACAATGCGCTGACCTCGGGCGAGGCCGACGTGATCGGTGCCTACACCTCCGACGGGCGGATCGCGGCGGATGACCTCGTGATCCTCGACGATCCGGAAGGCGCCTTCCCCAATTACGATGCGATCATCCTGCTCGCCCCCCAAACCGGGACGGACGACGCGCTGGTCGCCGCGCTCGAGCCGCTGATCGGTGCGATCGGCGTGGAAGCAATGCGCGAAGCCAATTATTCGGTCGACCGAACCGAAGACAAGCTGTCGTTCGAACGGGCCGCGCAGCGCCTGGCCGAACGGATCGGCCTGTAGGCTAGCGCGCGCGCTGCCAGACCTGCGTCTGGCAGAAGGGGCCGATGCAGCCCTTGACCTCGAGCCGGTCGGGACCGCGGCGGCGCACTATCGAACGATAGGTCTTGCCGTTGTTGGGATCGTAGATTTCGCCGCGCCACGAATCCTCGTCTTCGGTGAACCCGGTGAGGATCGCCATGTCGAGCAGCTTGCGGCTGCGCTTGGCAGCATCGCGGTTGTTGATGTCGCGCTGGTCGGCGCCCTGCGGCGGCGTGACGAGGAATTTGGCGATCCGCCCGCAGATACTGCGTCCGCAATCGCTTATCTGCACGATGGCGTCCTTTTCCGCGGTCACCCAGCGGCCTTCGATCGGTTCGGCGGCGGACAGCGGCGTGGCGGCCAGCACAAGCGCGGCAACAGCAAGCAGGTGTTTCATGACGGGGGCGTCCTCCGCTGGCCTTCGGGAAAGCCCGCCCCGCGCGGCCAGTCGCGGGCAGACAGGGCCATGCATTTGAACAATTCGCCCATGGCCTGCGGCTGAACGAGCCGATCGTGCGCGGCCTGGATCTCTTGCGAACGCTCGGGCGCGGCAGTCGCCAATCCCTGCGCGCGTAGGCCGATTCCCATCGCGGAGAGCCAAGCACCCTGCGTGGTCAGCGAGCTCGCCACGCCTTCGCGCCGCGCAATCGTGTCGAGCGTCGCGAAATCGACATGCGCGGTGAGGTCCATTTCACCCGGTGCGGCGAAGACATCGACCTTTTCATGCGCACGGACGGCCTGCAGCGTCGCCCCGGTGCGCGGGGCGAGATGGCCGTAATCGATCAGCAGCGCCGCGCCGCCCTGGACGTCGATCCGCCGCGCCAGCGCCTCCACCAGCGCCGCGGCGGCGGGAGAGGTTTCGATGACCGTGCCGACCGGCGCACTGCGCTGCGCTTCGGGCACTGCCGCGTCGAGCGGGCTCGGCCCCGAAACGAAGGCCAGATCGCCGTCCTCGATCCCGACCATCCGTTCGCGCCAGCCGGTTTCGGTCCGAACCAATTGCCGCACCGGCAGTGCATCGAGAAACTCGTTGGCAAGCAGCAGGATGGGGCGATCGGTCGGCAGGCTGTCGAGCGAATCGTGGAACTGCGCCCCGGCCAGCGCCGCTCCCTGAACCGCGCGCAGGGCCTCGGATCCCTCGACCAGATGCACCTGCGGGCGCAGCCCCTGGCTGGCCATCGCACGCAGCGCATCCTTCGCCAGCGTCCCCCGGCCCGGCCCGAGCTCGACATAGAGCGCGTCTTCCGGGCGCCCCGCCCGGGTCCAGATATCCGCCAGCCACAGACCCGCCATTTCGCCGAACATCTGGCTGATCTCTGGCGCGGTGGTGAAATCGCCGGCCGCGCCAAGCGGATCGCGCGTGGTGTAATAGCGGGCGTTGCTTTCGCCCATGTAACGGGTGACGGGCATCGGCCCGTGCTGGGCGATCAACCGGCGGAAGCTGTCCGCCAGCGGGGTCGAAACGGCTTCGCTCATGCGGGGCGGGTCTTGCCCGCCCCGGCGCTGCCCGTGGCCGGGCGCAGCAGCGCATAGACCAGGACCACGACACCGATCAGGATCATCGGCATGCTGAGCCACTGTCCGCGCGACAGGCCGGTTTCGACCACCACATAGGCGAGGTGCGTGTCGGGTTCGCGGAAGAATTCCATCAAAAACCGCCCCAGCCCCATGCCGATGGTGAAGACCGCCACCAGCAGGCCGGGCCGGTACCGGGCACGGGTCTGCCAGAACAATGCCAGCAGCAGCAGTCCCAGCAGCAGCCCCTCGAAACCTGCCTGGTACAGCTGGCTGGGATGGCGCGGGAGCTGGTCGGGATCGGTCGGGAAGACCATCGCCAGCGGGAAGTCGCTGGCAACCGCGCGCCCGTAGAGTTCGCCGTTGACGAAATTCGCCAGCCGCCCGAGCATGTAGGCCAGCGGCACGTTGACCGCGATATAGTCGCAGATGCGCAGCCAGTTGAGCCCGCCGCGCCAGGCGACCCAGCTGATCGCGATCAGCACGCCGATGACCCCGCCGTGGAAGCTCATCCCGCCTTCCCACAGCTTGAACACGTCCGCGCTGGCGAACAGTTCGGGTTTGTAGAACGCCGCATAGCCGATCCGCCCGCCAAGGATGACGCCGAGCGTGCAATAGAAGAACAGGTCGTCGGCATGGCGCTGCGCCATCGGCGCGCCGGGGGCCTTGATCATTTTCGACAGGTGCCAATAGGCGAACAGGATGCCGAGCAGGTAGGCGAGCGAGTAGAACCGCAGCTGGAACCCGCCGACCTCGAACAGATAGGGCCGCAGCCCCAGATTTTCCCAGTAGATCGGCTCTGCCGCGCCCGATGCAGCCAGTAGTGACAGCAAGTGGTTATCCCCTTAGAGGTGAGTCGAAGGCCGCAACCGGCGACCCATCGGGGCGGCTTTTGGCATAGCAGGGGTTTTGGGGAAAGCCTGCGTCGAGCCGCAATTACTGCGCGAGCCTCGATCACGGGGCCGCGCGCCGATTTGGAGAGGACACTACACCACCCATGCCGACACAACTCGACAAGGATATCAGCCGGATCACCCAGGCGGTTACCGCACCGGGACAGATGTTCGAACTGACCGAAACGACGCGCCGCGGCGTCACCATGCCGGCGTTCAAGAACGCGCCGCCCAGCCTGGCGCATTTCTTCGCGCATTTCTGCAACGAGAAGAAGGACGAGCTGTTCATCGTCGATGGCGACATGCGGCTGACCTTCGGCGAAGTCTGGCATGCCGCCAGCCATGTGGCGCATAGCCTGGCAAGCCAGCACGGGATCGAAAAGGGCGACCGCGTGGGTATCGCCGCGCGCAATTCGGCCAATTGGATCATCGCCTATATGGGCGTGATCATGGCGGGCGGCTGCGCGACGCTGCTCAACGGCTGGTGGACCGGCGAGGAAATGGCCTACGGAATCGGCCTGTGCGATTGCAAGCTGGTGCTGGCCGATGCGCAGCGCGCCGAGCGGCTCGAAGGCGTCGAACACGGCGCGAAGGTCGTCGTGTTCGAGCACGGCGTCCCGTCGGAAGGCCTCGCTCCCGTATGGGCGGCGGGCGACACCGCCATGACCATGCTGGGGCAGATCGGCCCCGACGATCTCGCCACCATTCTCTATACCTCGGGTTCGACCGGCCACCCCAAGGGGGCCTATTCGGATCATCTCGGCGTCGTTTCGGGCACGATGAACTACGTCTGCCAGACCGCGATGATGCTGCAGCTGCTGACCGAGCGCGGCGAAGCCCCGACCGTCCAGCCCAGCGCGCTGGTGGCGGTGCCGCTGTTCCACGTCACGGGCGAGGTCCCGCTGTTCCTGCAGAGCTTCGCCATGGGCCGCAAGCTGGTGCTGATGCCCAAGTGGGATGCGACCAATGCGCTCGAACTGCTCGACCGGGAACAGATCACCTATTTCGTCGGCGTGCCGCTGATGAGCTACGAGATCGCGGTTCACCCGGAACGCGAGAAATACGATCTGTCGCAGTGCAAGACCTTTGCCGGCGGCGGTGCCGCGCGCCCGATCGAACACGTCAAGAAGATCAAGGATGCCTTCAAGGACGGCTTCCCCGCGCTGGGGTATGGCCTGACCGAGACCAACGGCGTCGGCGCGGGCAATCTCAACGAGAACTATCTCGCCAAGCCCAACAGCACCGGCATGCCTTCGTTGCCGCTGGTCGACATGGCGATTCTCGACGACGATGGAAAGCCGCTGCCGCAGGGCCAGATCGGCGAGGTCTCGATCCGCTCGGTGTGCAACTTCCTCGGCTATTGGAAGAACGAGGATGCCACCAAGGCGGCCTATTCCGACGATGCCTATTTCCGCACTGGTGACCTCGGATACCTCGATGAAGACAATTATCTCTTCATCGTCGACCGCAAGAAGGACATCATCATCCGCGGCGGCGAGAACATCAGCTGCATCGAGGTGGAGGAAGCGATCTACGCGCATCCGAAGGTTGCCGAATGCTCGGTCTTCGGCCTGCCCGACGAACGCTTCGGCGAAATCCCGGCCGCAGTCTATTACCCGCATCCGGGACAGACGCTGTCGGTCGAGGAATTGCAGGACTTCCTGCGCGAGCACATTGCCCCCTTCAAGATCCCCTCGGTGATGTGGCAGAGCGAGGAACAACTGCCCCGCCTCGGCACGCAGAAGGTCGACAAGCGGACGGTCAAGGCCACCTACGCCAAGGAGCATCTTCCGGCTTGAGCACGACCCAGGTTCCCCGCCAGCGCGCGATCATCGACAGGCGCAGGCTTGCCTCCGAAATCGGCTCGCTGGTGGAGGAGCATGGCGAGCAGGCGCGTGGGCCGGTCGTGCAGCTGCTCAAGACCGCGCTCGACAAGGGGCGCGCCGAACTCGAGAGCCGGCTGGAGGCCAAGCCTTCGGCCGGCCACGAGAATGCGGGCGGTTTCGCCTTCCTGATCGACCAGTTGATCCGGGTGATCCACGATCACGCGACCACCCATCTCTACCCCAGCGCCAACCGTTCGCAGGCCGAACGGCTCACGGTGATAGCGGTGGGCGGCTATGGCCGCGCGGAAATGTCGCCGCATTCGGATGTCGATGTCGCCTTCCTCGTCGGCGGGAAGAAAACCGCCTGGTGCGAACAGGTGGTCGAGGCGATGCTCTACCTGTTGTGGGACCTCGGGCTGAAGGTCGGCCATTCGACCCGCACGCTGGACGAGGCGATGCGGCTGTCGAAGAACGATCTGACCATCCGCACCGCGCTGCTCGAAGGACGTTACGTCTGGGGCGACCAGGAGCTGTTCGAGGAAGGTTCGCGGCGGTTCACCGCCGAGGTCGTGCAGGGCAACCAGCGCAATTTCGTCACCGAGAAACTGGCCGAGCGCAACGCCCGCCACAAGCGCATGGGTGACAGCCGCTACGTCGTCGAACCCAATGTGAAGGACGGCAAGGGCGGGCTGCGCGACCTCCACACGCTCTACTGGATCGGCAAGTTCATCCACCGGGTACGCACCGCCTCCGAACTGGTCGATGTCGGCCTGTTCACCCCGGCCGAGTATCGCAGCTTCCGGCGCGCGGAAAACTTCCTGCTGGCGGTGCGCAGCCACATGCATGTGATCACCGGCCGCGCCGAGGACCGGCTGACCTTCGATCTGCAGCGGCGCATTGCCGAACGCATGAATTTCGCCGAGCGGCCGGGCAAGAGTTCGGTCGAACGGTTCATGCAGTTCTATTTCCTGCAGGCGAAACGCGTCGGTTCGCTGACCGGCGTGTTCCTCGCGCATATCGACGACCAGTTCGAAGCCAAGACCGCGCGGCGCGGCTTCTTCGCCGGCTGGAAGCAGAAAGCCCGCCAGCTCAAGGGCTATCGCGTGTTCGGGGGCAAGATCGCTGCGCCTTCGGACGACTGGTTCAAGAAGGACCCGGTCCGGCTGATCGAGATCTTCCAGCTGGCCGAGGCCGAAGAGCTGGAGATCCATCCCGAAACCATGCGGCAGGCCGACCGCGACAGCGGAGCGATCGACAATGCGGTGCGCGAGGATCCGCGCGCCAACACGCTGTTCCTCGACCTGCTGTGCGGCCGCAACGATCCCGAAATGGTGCTGCGCTGGATGAACGAGACAGGCGTGTTCGGCAAGTTCGTGCCCGATTTCGGCAAGGTCAACGCGCAGATGCAGTTCGACATGTACCACCATTATACGGTGGACGAGCACACCATCCGCGCGATCGGCCTGCTCAACCAGATCGAGAAGGGCGAACTGGCGGACGACCATCCGCGCGCCACGCGGCTGATCCACAAGGTCGGTTCGCGCCGCACGGCCTATGTCGCGGCGCTGTTGCACGATATCGCCAAGGGCCGCGGGGGGGATCATTCGGTGCTCGGCGCCGAAGTCGCCGAGGACCTGTGCCCGCGGTTCGGCCTCAGCCCCAGCGAGACCGAAATGGTCGCCTGGCTGGTGCGCAACCACCTGCTGATGAGCCACACCGCACAGAAGCGCGATCTGACCGACCCCAAGACGATCGAGGATTTCGTCGCGCTGGTGCAAAGTCAGGAACGGCTGCGCCATCTGGCCATCCTGACCGCGGTCGATATCCGCGCGGTCGGGCCCGGTACGTGGAACAGCTGGAAGGGGCAGTTGCTGGGCGAGCTGTACGATGTCTCAAGCGAACGGCTGCGGCTTGGCCACATGCGCCACGGGCGCGAACAGAAAATGGCCTACAAGCAGCAGGAAGTCGCCAAATTGCTGGGCGAGGACGCCGCGCTGGTCGATGAACTCGCCAAGACCATGGGCGATGCCTACTGGATCGCCGAGCCGACCGATATCATCGCGCTCAACCTGGTGCATTATGCCGCCGCCCGCGCGGCCGAACACGAGCTGTCGATCCACTGCGAATATTACGAAGCACGCGGGGCGACGCTGGTGACCGTGATCGCCGCCGACCATCCGGGGCTGTTCTACCGCATTGCAGGCGGCATCCACCTGGCGGGCGGAAACATCATCGACGCGCGCATCCACACCACGCGCAAGGGCTGGGCGCTGGACAATTTCCTCGTCCAGGACCCGCATGGCGAACCCTTCGCCGAGGCCGGCCAGCTCGACCGGCTGAAGAAAAGCATTGCCGATGCGCTGGCCAACAAGGTCGACCTCGCCCCGCGGCTGGCGCAGCGCCCGCTGCCGCACAGCCGGGCCCGCGCCTTCGACGTCGCCCCGCGGGTGTTGTTCGACAACAAGGCGTCGAACAAGTTCACCGTCATCGAAGTCAATGCGCGCGACCGGTCCGCGCTGCTCAACCGGCTGGCCCGCGCGCTGTTCGAAAGCCGGCTGGTGGTCCATTCCGCGCATGTCACCAATTACGGCGAACGCGCGGCGGATACCTTCTACGTGACCGATCTCACGGGCGGGAAACTGCAGCCGGGCGACCGGATGAACCGGATCGAAGCGCGGCTGATGGAAGCGGCCAGCGATGCCACGCAGGACCGGCTAGAGAACGCCTAGCCCTGCACCCTCCGCCTTGCCGTTCGAGGACGGTCGAGCAGCTACCCCGCAGCAGGACGGGCGCCGAACAGGGCGGTGCCCACGCGCACATGCGTCGCACCCAGCTTGATCGCGGTTTCGTAATCCCCGCTCATTCCCATGCTGCGCCCTTCCAGCCCGTGATCACGCGCCAGCTTGTCGAGAAAAGCGAAGAACGGAGCTGGCTCGATGTCCTGCGGGGGCAGGCACATCAGGCCCGCCAGCGGAATGTCCGCCTGCCGCGCCTGTTCGATCAGCGCGGGCAATTCCGCCACCGGGCAGCCTCCCTTCTGGTCCTCTTCACCGACATCGACCTGGACGAAGCACGGCACGCGCCGGCCCGATTTGTCCATCGCCTTGCCCAGCGCCTTCACCAGGCTGGGGCGATCGAGCGAGTGGATCGCGTCGAACAGGGCGACCGCGTCCTCCGCCTTGTTAGATTGCAACTGCCCGATCAGGTGCAATTGCACCGCCGGATAGGCTTCGCGCAGCGCGGGCCATTTGCCCTGCGCCTCCTGCACGCGGTTCTCGCCGAAGTGGCGCTGTCCTTCGCGCAGCAGCGGTTCGATCGCCTCTGCGGGATGCATCTTGCTGACCGCGATCAGCGTCACTTCTTCCGGTTCGCGGCGGGCGATCCGGCAGGCGGCGGCAATATTGGCCTGCACGTGTTGAAGCGGGGTCTCTGCCTTTTCCATCGCAGCGCGCTATAGCGACAATATGCGCGATAAACAGTCCCTGCCGCTGATCTGGTTGCTGAGCGATGCCCGCAACGATGCGCAGCTGGAACAGGCGCTCGCCGACCTGCCGCGAGGATCGGGTTTCGTCTTTCGCCACTACCACCTGCCCCCCGATGCGCGGCGCGCGCGATTCGATACGCTCGCCGCGTGCGCTCGCCGGCGCGGGCATGCAGTGGTCCTTGCGGGGACGCAGGACTGGGGCGCCGATGGCCGCTATGGTGCGCCCGAGCGGCTGGGGCCGGGCCTGCGCCTCGCGACTGCGCATGACCGCGCCGAGATCGAAGCCGCGCTGGCCGCGCGCGCCGACGGTATCTTCCTGTCGCCGGTGTTTCCCACCGCGTCGCATCCCGGGGCAAGCACACTGGGCAGCGCCGGGTTTCACGCGCTAGCACGCCTGTCGAGCGTACCGGTGATCGCGTTGGGGGGCATGACCGCGGCGCGCGCGCGCGACCTTGGCTGGCCGCGCTGGGGGGCGATCGACGGACTCGCTTCGACGAAGGCCGCTTGACGGGCGACTCCCCGAAGATTCATACTGCACGCTTTCTACGGATCAGGGGAACACCGATGGCCTCGCGCGCAGGCGCAGCACCCGACTGGCGCGCGGCATTTCGCCGCAGCTTCCGCCGCGCCACGCACATGGCGGGCGCAGGACTGCTGTTCGTGCTGCTGGTTTTCCTGACGCTGGCGCTGGCCAGCTACACCCAGACCGATCCCAGCCCATCGACTGCCGCGAGCGATGCCAACATCGGCAATTGGATGGGCGCCAGCGGGGCCTGGGCCAGCGAACGCGCGCTCAATTTCCTCGGCCTGCCCGCCGTCCTGCTGCTGCCATTGCTCTATATCGCAGCGCGCCGGCTGTGGAGCGGCGTCGAGCGCGACGACGAGGACGAGACGCCCGGTCGCTGGTGGCGACCGCTGGCCATGCTGCTGGCCGCAATCGCCTTGCTCGGCACGGTGCTGGCCCTGGTGTTCGAACCGGGTAGCGGCAGCCTGCCCGCAGGACCCGGCGGTCTGTTCGGGCAATTGGGCGGCCTCGGGATCGAAGCGGTTGCCGAACGCTTCGGCGGCAGTTTTGCCGGCTGGATCGTGCTGGCGCTGGCGCTGGCTGCGCTGGGCGGCGGCATCGCGCTGGTCACCCGGGTGTTCGCGCTCGACTGGGCGCAGTTCCTGACACTGCCCGAATTCGTCAAGCGCAAGGCGCAGCTCCCCGAATTCGACCTGCCGCTGGCGCCCAAGAAACAGAAGCGCGCCGCCCCCGCCGCAAACGCACCCGAAGACGCCGACCTGCCGGTTCGCGAACCGCGCCGCGCGCCTGAAATCGCCGACCCGGCGCCCACCCCCGCCCAGCCCAAGCCGGCCACGGCGAAGCAGCGCGACATGTTCGCCAATTACCAGCTGCCGAGTCAGGACCTGCTCGACGACGCGCCCGACAACACCGCGCCCAAGCTCGACAAGATGGCGCTCGAACGCAATGCGCGGCTGCTCGAGAACGTGCTCGACGACTTCAACGTGAAGGGCGAGATCACTGCGGTCCGCGCCGGTCCGGTGGTAACCATGTACGAGCTCGAGCCGGCGCCGGGCATCAAGGCCAGCCGCGTGGTCGGCCTGGCCGAGGATATCGCGCGCAACATGAGCGCGATCAGCGCGCGCGTTTCGCCCATCCCGGGACGCACGGTGATCGGCATCGAACTGCCCAATGCCGACCGCCAGATGGTCAGTTACAAGCAGCTGTCCAATTCGGCCGCCTTCGTCGACCACAAGGGCAGCCTGCCGATGATCCTGGGCAAGGACATCGCCGGCGAACCGATCGTCGCCGATCTTGCCGCCATGCCGCATCTGCTGGTCGCGGGCACCACCGGTTCGGGCAAGTCGGTCGGATTGAACGCGATCCTGCTGTCGCTGCTCTATCGCTTCACGCCCGACGAATGCCGGTTGATCCTGATCGACCCCAAGGTGCTGGAACTCAAGAGCTACGACGATATCCCGCATCTCCTCAGCCCGGTCGTCACCGAACCGCACAAGAGCGTGCGCGCGCTCAAATGGGCGGTCGAGGAAATGGAGAAACGCTATCGGATGATGTCGTCGGTCAACTCGCGCAATATCGCCGGCTTCAACGAAAAGATCCGCAAGGCAGCGGAAAAGGGCAAGCCGCTCGGCCGCCGCGTGCAGACCGGCTTTGACCCCGAAACGGGCGAGGAACTCTACGAGGAAGAGCAGCTCGATTACCAGCCGCTGCCGCTGATCGTGCTGATCGTCGACGAGCTGGCCGACCTCATGGTCACGGTGGGCAAGGAAATCGAGGTCCTGATCCAGCGCCTGTCGCAGAAAAGCCGCGCCGCCGGCATCCATCTGATCATGGCGACGCAGCGCCCCTCGGTCGACGTCATCACCGGCGTCATCAAGGCCAACCTGCCCACCCGGATCAGCTTCAAGGTCACCAGCCGCATCGACAGCCGCACGATCCTGGGCGAACAGGGCGCCGAGCAGCTGCTGGGCAAGGGTGACATGCTCTACAAGCCCAATACCGGCGCGATGATCCGCGTCCACGGTCCCTTCGTCTCCGACGAGGAGGTCGAGCGGGTGGCCGATCACTGGCGCGGACAGGGCAAGCCCGACTATGTCGATGCGGTCACCGAGGAGCCCGAGGACGGCGGCTTCAATTTCGAGGACGAGTTCACCGCCAGCGACAATCCCGACGAGCGCAAGTATCGCCAGGCCTGCCAGATCGTGATCGAGAACCAGAAGGCATCGGGTTCGTGGCTGCAGCGCCAGATGGGCGTGGGCTACAACACCGCGGCCAAGTGGATCGAGCGGATGGAAAGCGAAGGCCTGGTCGGCCCCGCCAACCATGTCGGGCGGCGCGAGATCTTCCGCGATCAGGACGGCAACCCGCTGTAGCCATGCCCCGCACCGGCCCCACCGGGCAAATTAGGCGCGACGCGAGCAGATCAACGGGTTAGATCGTCTGGCGATGAGTATTGCGAGCGAAACGACCGGACAGGTCGCCCGGGAAGAGAAGGCCGACAAGGCAGATGGCACTGCCCGCCGGCCGATCAGCCGCTGGACGATCCTGCGCGCCTTGGCCGAAATCCGTATCTGGTGGCGCGACGGCGTGGTCGCCGATCTCGATCATGTCGCCACGGTCGAACGGGTTCGCGGCGAATCGCTGCTGACCAGCCGCTATATCTTCATGACGGCGATGAGCGCGGGCATCGCCATCCTCGGCCTGCTGCTGTCCTCGCCAGCCGTGGTGATCGGCGCCATGCTGCTATCGCCGCTGATGAACCCGATCATCGGTACCGGCTTCTCGCTCGCCACCGGTGATGCGGGCTGGTTGCGCCGCTGCGGCAAGGCGCTGATCGCCGGGTCGATCTTCGCCATATTATTCTGCGCGCTGATCGTGTTCCTTTCGCCGCTGCAAACCGTGACCGAGGAAATCGCCGCGCGCACCCGGCCCAACCTGTTCGACCTGCTGGTCGCGCTGTTTTCCGCGCTGGCAGGTTCCTATGCGGTAATTCGCGGGCGCGAGGGCACGATCGTGGGCGTTGCCATTGCCACCGCCTTGATGCCGCCGCTGGCGGTGGTCGGCTTTGGCCTCGCGACGTTCAACTGGACGGTCTTCGGCGGCGCGCTGGGGCTCTACGTCACCAACCTCGTGACCATCGGGCTGACCGCGGCCGTGATGGCGCGGCTGTACGGCTTCCAGTCGGACCTCACGCACCGCCAGAGCCGGGTGCAGTCGATTGGCATCATGGCGATTTTCATCGCGCTGGCGGTGCCGCTTGCCTTCTCGCTGCGCACCATTGCCTGGGAAGCCAATGGCCAGCGGATCGTCAATCAGGAAGTGGCGGAAGCCTTTACCGACCGCGCGCGGGTGGAACAGCCGATCGTCAACTGGGCCGCCAAACCGGTGACCGTCTCGGCCAGCGTCTTCACCCCCGAGTTCAACCCGTCGGCCGACACCGATGTGGCCGAGCGCTTGGCCGAACGGCTGGGCCGGCCGGTGGTCGTCACGATCGACCAGTTCCAGGTCGGCACCGATCCGCGCGCGGCCGAACAGGCGGCGCTGGCGCAGGCGCGCGCACGCGAGGCCGCCGAAGCAAGCGAGCGCCAGATTGCCGCGCTGGGCCGCAGCCTCGCGCTGATTGCAGGGGTCGAGCGCAAGGATGTGCTGCTCGACCGGGAGAACCGCCGCGCGCGGGCCGACGCGCGGCCGCTCGAGGGGCTCACGCTCGCCGGCTACCGCGAGCTCGAACAGCGGCTTGAAAACTCCACCCCGGGCTGGGCGGTCGAACTGCGCCCGCCGCTGTCGGCATTGCCCGAGATCAGCGTTGCCGAAGACGGTCTCGACAGCGCGAATGCGGGCCGGGTCGCCCTGATCGCATGGGCGGCGCAGCGTTCGGGCGTCAGGGTATCGCTGTCGGGGAGCGAAGCCGCGTTGCAGGCGGTCACCGGCGCGCTTGGCGATGACACCCGCCTGTTCGACACGCGAACCGAAGGCGAAGGCAATACGGTCGTGGCCGACTGGAGTGTGGCGACCGAATAGCGGCGCGGGAGCAGGCCGAAACGAGCGGCACGGGCCCCGGGGGCAAGGCGAAGCGGACGGGCCGGGCTTGCCGCATCTTGGTTGCAGTTGTAACGGACGCGCGCAATCAAGGAGTCCCCCCATGCGCATCGGCAGCCCCAAGGAAATCAAGAACCACGAATACCGCGTCGGCCTGACGCCCGAGAGCGCGAAAGAGCTCGTCATGCAGGGCCACGAGGTGTGGATCGAGACCCAGGCGGGTGCCGGCATCGACGCCAATGACGACCAATATGTCGCAGCAGGGGCGAAAATCGTCGACGGTCCCGATCCGATCTTCGCCGAATGCGAAATGGTGGTGAAGGTCAAGGAACCGCAGTCAGTCGAGCGCAAGAAGCTGCGCGAGGGCCAGATCCTCTACACTTACCTGCACCTGGCACCCGATGCGGACCAGACGAAGGAACTGCTCGACAGCGGCGTCACCGCGATCGCCTATGAGACCGTGACCGGTCCGCGCGGCCAGCTGCCGCTGCTCAAGCCGATGAGCCAGGTTGCCGGACGGATGAGCGTGCAGGCCGGCGCCAGTGCGCTGGAAAAGGCGCATGGCGGACGCGGCGTGCTGCTTGGCGGTGTCCCAGGCGTAATGCCGGGCAAGGTCGTGGTGATCGGCGGCGGCGTGGTCGGCTTCAATGCCGCGCAGATGGCGGTCGGTCTCGGTGCCGACGTGACCATTCTCGACCGCGATCCCGAAGTGCTCGAAAAGGTCGGCACGCATTTCGAGGCGCGCGCCAGCACGCGCTTTTCCAACGCGGCCAATCTCTACGACGCAGTGACCAATGCCGATCTGGTGATCGGGGCAGTGCTGATCCCCGGCGCCGCGGCACCCAAGCTGGTAACGCGCGACACGCTGCGCGACATGCAGAAGGGCGCGGTGCTGGTCGACGTCGCGATCGACCAGGGCGGCTGTTTCGAAACCAGCAAGCCCACCACCCATGCCGATCCGACCTATGTCATCGACGATGTCGTCCATTACTGCGTGGCCAACATGCCCGGCGCAGTGGCGCGCACGAGCACCTATGCGCTCAACAACGTGACGCTGCCGCATGCGCTGCGCATCGCGCGGATGGGCTGGAAGGATGCGCTCGCCGCCGATCCGCATCTCGCCGAAGGGCTCAACGTCCACCGCGGCGAAGTGACCTATGAAGCGGTCGCCACCGAACTCGGCTACGACTATCGCCCGACGGCGGAACTGCTGCGCTAGGTCAGACGAACGGCGCGATCACTTCGGGGCGCACCCGCGCGGGGCGCCCCGAAGTGCGATCGAGCATGGCCCAGGTGGTCGCCGCGCTGACGATCACCCGGCCCGCAGAATCGCGAAAATCGACGCGGCGCAGCGACTTGGCTCCGCGGGCCCCGCCTTCGATCCAGGTCGTGCCTTCGACGCTCTGCCCCAGGTCGATATTGCCGCGGTAGTCGATCTCGTGGCGGACCACGAGCCAGACATATTGCTCGCGGTCCTCGGGCCGCGCCGCGGCGTCCCAATGCGCGGTCGCCATGTCCTGTATCCACTGCACCCACACCGCATTGTTGACGTGCCCCATCTCGTCGATGTGGCGCGCCTCCGCGATGAAGCTGCGGGTGAAGCTGGGTATCACTCGGCCTCGCCCATCTGCCACAGGATGAAGGCGACCTCCTCGGCGGTTTCGTAGATCGACTGGAAGCGGCCCGACTTGCCGCCGTGGCCCGCGCCCATATTGGTCTTGAGCAGCAGCTCGCTGTCGCCGGTCTTCACCTCGCGCAGCTTGGCCACCCACTTGGCGGGTTCCCAATAGGTCACGCGCGG
This sequence comes from Qipengyuania citrea, assembly GCF_009828015.1. GTDB lineage: Bacteria > Pseudomonadota > Alphaproteobacteria > Sphingomonadales > Sphingomonadaceae > Qipengyuania > Qipengyuania citrea. The sequence continues at coordinate 616,949 of NZ_WTYG01000001.1, forward strand.
GTCGTTGAGGCCGGCGGTCACCAGCATCGGCGGGTAATCCTGCGCCGTCACCTGGTCATAGGGGCTGTAGCTGAGGATGTAGGCGAAGGCCTGCTTGCTCAGGATCGGGTTGCCCCATTCCGGCCATTCGCCCGGCGTCAGCGGCAATTCTTCGTCGAGCATGGTCGACAGCACATCGACGAAGGGTACATGCGCCACCACCGCGCCCCACAGCTCGGGATCGGTGTTGACCACCGCGCCCATCAGCTCGCCGCCCGCCGAACCGCCCGAAATGCTGATCCGGCCTTTCTCGGTATAGCCCTTGGCGACCAGCCCCTTCGCCACGTCAACGAAGTCGTTGAAGGTGTTGGTGCGTTCGTTGAGCTTGCCCTGCAGGTACCACTTGCGGCCCAGATCGTCGCCGCCGCGGATATGCGCGATGGCATAGGCATAGCCGCGATCGACCAGGCTCAGCCGCGAGGTCGAGAAGCCCGGCGGCACCGCATAGCCATAGGCGCCGTAGGCATAGAGGTGCAGCGGCCCGGTCTTCGGCCGGTCCTTGCGCATGATGATGCTGACCGGAACCATCGTGCCGTCGCGCGCGGCGATCTCGACTCGCTCGGTGGTGTAGAGCGCGGGGTCGTAACCGCTGGGGATTTCCTGCTGCTTGAGCAGTTCGAGCTCGCCCGTGGCGACGTGGTAGTCATAGACCGAATCGGGCGTGACCATGCTCTCGTAGGCCAGCCGCAGGGTGTCCTGATCGTATTCGGGATTGTTGCTCAGCCCTGCGCTGAAGCTGGCCTCGGCAAAGGCGATCGGCTTGACCAGATTGGCATCCTTGTAGGACCGCAGCTGGATCTGGTCGAGCCCGCGCAGTCGCCCTTCGGTGACATAGAAGTCCTTGAACAGTTCGAAACCGGTCAGGTAAAACTCGTCCGATCCGGAAATCAGCGTGGTCCAGTCGCCCGGCGTCTCGAGCTTGGCGGTCGCCAGCCGGAAATTGACGTGATCGTCATTGGTATGGACCCACACCATCCCGTCGCGCACATCGACATCGTATTCGACGCCCTTCTGGCGCGGCTTGACCAGCACCTGCTCCGCCGTCGGATCGCTGGCGGGCACCAAGCGGACTTCGCTGGTCTCGTTATCGCCGGTCGAGATGATCAGCCAGTCTTCCTGTGCCGACAGGCCGGTGCCGACGCGAAAACCCTCGTCCATGGTTTCGCGGTAGAGTTCGACGTCTTCGCTGACCGGCGTTCCGAGGACATGCATGGTCGCATCGTGGACGCGCCAATTGTCGTCCGCAGTGCCATAGACCAGCGCCGTGTCGTTCTTCACCCAGACGAGGTCCGACAGCGTGCCGGGAATCTCGTCGGGGAGCAGCTCGCCCGTTTCCAGGTCCTTGATCCGCGCGGTGAAGCGTTCGGAGCCGTTGGTATCGGCCGAATAGGCGAGGTAGCGGCCGTTCTGCGACACCGAAAACGCGCCCAGGCGGAAATATTCGACCCCTTCGGCCAGCGCGTTCTCGTCGAGGATCAGGACGTCGTCGCCCCCGGCAACCGGCTTGCGGTAATATTTGCGGTATTCCGCGCCTTCCTCGAACTCCGACCAGTAGAGATAATCCCCGCGGCGCTGCGGCACGGTGGAATCGTCTTCCTTGATGCGCGCCTTCATCTCCGCGAACAATTCGTCGACCAGCGGCTGCTGCGGCTTCATCCGCGCTTCGAACCACGCGTTTTCGGCCTTCAGATGGTCGAGCACGTCCTCGTCGTCGATCGTCGGATAGGACTGGTCGCGCAGCCAGTGGTAGGGGTCGGAAATCGTGATCCCGTGATGCGAATAGCTGTGGTCGCGTTTTTCGGCAGTCGGCGGCGAAGTCGGCTGTGGCACTGTGGTCCCTTCGGAGTTCTGGGCGTGGAGCGGCGCGCTGAGCGCCAGCGATGCGGCAGATAGGAACGCGGCGTATCGCATGAAAGGCATAGGTGGTCCTCCCCCGGGCGGCGCAAAACTGGAAAGGAGCGCCGCGGATGACTATGACGGGGGAGTGATTATGCGGCTGCGCCACGCGCCGCAAGCACCGAGTCGCTCCCCAGCGCGACCGGCGCGAAGGAAAGGATTTCTCGATGCTGATGCAGACCCATGAAGCCCGTCTCGACGGATTGCGCAAGGAACTGGCCCGCCGCGGCCTCGACGGCTTCGTCATTCCCATCTCGGACGAGCACATGAGCGAATATGTCGGCTCCTATGCCCAGCGGCTCAACTGGCTGACCGGTTTCGGCGGCAGCGCCGGAAGTGCCGCCGTGCTGCAGGACCGCGCAGCGATGTTCACCGACGGGCGCTATACCGTCCAGGTGCGCGAGCAGGTCAGCGGGGCGCTGTACGATTACGAGGATGTGCCTGCCACATCGCCCGCCAAATGGATCGCCGAGCACGCGCCCGAGGGGGCGAAGATCGGCTATGACGCATGGCTGCACGGGATCGGCTGGGCCGAGGAAGCCGAAGCCGCGTTCGCCCGCAAGGGCATCGAACTGGTCCCGGTGGACGGCAATCCGATCGATGCGATCTGGGACGACCGTCCGCAGGCCTCGCTGGCCGCAGCGGTGCCGCATGGCGACGCGCATGCCGGACGGTCGAGCGCCGACAAGCGTTCCGAAGTGGCCGACTGGCTCAAGCAGGAAGGGTATGACGCGACCGTCGTCAGCGCGCTCGATTCGGTCGCGTGGCTGCTGAACATGCGCGGCAGCGATGTCGACAACACGCCGGTCGCGCTGTCCTATGTCCTGGCGCATGCCGATGGCACTGCCGAACTGTTCATCGCGCCCGACAAGGTCACGCCCGAACTCACCCAGCATCTCGGCAATGCGGTGACGGTGCGCGACCGCGCGGAATTCGTACCCGCGCTCGAGGCGCTGGACGGCAAGCGGGTCGCGGTCGATCCGAACCACGCGGTGGCGGGCATCTTCCACGCGCTGGAACAGGGCGGCGCCAGCGTGGTGCGCACTGACGATCCGACTGTACTGCCCAAGGCGATCAAGAACCCGGCCGAACAGCAGGGCCACCGCGATGCCCAGTCGCGCGATGGTGCCGCCGTGGCGCGGTTCCTGCGCTGGCTCGGCATCGAAGCGCCCAAGGGCGGCGTCGACGAGCTCGCCGCGGCGGCCAAGCTGCTCGAATTCCGCGAAGCGGGCGGCCTGCTCAAGGATGCGAGCTTCGACACGATCAGTGCCGCAGCGGGCCATGCCGCGCTGCCGCATTACAAGGTCGATGAAGACAGCAATATCCCGATCCCGCCGTCGTCGATCTACCTCGTCGATTCGGGCGGCCAGTATCTCGACGGCACCACCGACATCACCCGTACCGTGTGGATCGGCCCGGGCGAGCCCAGCGCCGAGATGGTCGAGCGCAACACGCGCGTGCTCAAGGGCCATATCCAGCTCGACATGCAGAAATTCCCCGATCGCACCACTGGCGGCGCGCTCGATGCGCTGGCCCGGATGCATTTGTGGAACGGCGGGGTCGATTACGGCCACGGCACCGGGCATGGCGTCGGCAGCTTCCTTTCGGTCCACGAGGGGCCGCAGCGGATCAGCAAGCCGGGCGGCGCCTTCCCCGGCACCGAAACCCCGCTGCGCGAGGGGATGATCCTGTCAAACGAGCCCGGTTACTACAAGCCCGGCGAATACGGCATCCGGATCGAGAACCTCGTGCTGGTGGTCGATGCGGGTCTTGCGGACAGCGAGGGCAAGTATCTCGGCTTCGAAACGCTGACGATGGTTCCGCTCGACCGGACGCTGGTCGACCGCGCGCTGCTCAGCGAGGCCGAGATCGGCTGGTGGAACGACTATCACACCGCGGTCTACGCCACGCTTGCCCCGCAGCTCGAGGGCGATGATCTCGCCTGGCTCGAGGAGCAGTGCGCGCCCTTGTAGGCCAGATCATGTTCCCCTAATGTTCCGCCGGTCGCGAGTCGTTTTCGACAAGGAGAGTGCAGATGATCGGATATGTGACAGTGGGGACCAACGATCTCGAGCGGGCGGCTCGGTTCTACGATCCCATCGCGGCCGAACTGGGCGTGGGGCGGATGATGGATTTCGACAGCTTCATTGCTTGGGGCAATATGGACGGCGCGGCGGGTATCGCGGCGACCAAGCCGTTCGATGGCGAAGCGGCGACCGTCGGCAATGGCACCATGGTGGCCCTGCAGGCGCAGGATCGCGATCAGGTGCAGCGGCTGTACGACATCGCGCTGGCCAACGGCGGCACCAGCGAGGGCGAACCCGGACCGCGCGGCGAGCCCGATGCCAATGGCATGGTGTTTTATGCCGCCTATTTCCGCGACCCGGATGGCAACAAGCTCAACGCCTTCCTGATGGACAAGGCGGCCTGACGGGGCAATCGCGCCGACGCGCTTGCTGCGCGATGAACGCGGCCGGCGGCGTGATACCTTCCGTTACAATTCAGGCCAGGTTCGGGATATTGCTGCGACATTGTCGGCCTAGAACAGGGACACGAGCTGCGGCGGGCCAGACCTCCCTCCCCTCAGACCCCGGTCCGTCGCAGCTCTCCAGACCTTTGGAGATATCCTATGAACAAGACCATCCTTGCCCTTTCCGCCGCCGCACTGGCGCTGACCGGTACCACCGCGATCGCGCAGCACCGCGGGGCGCATAATCCCGATACCGATGGCAACGGCAGTGTCACGCTGACCGAAATGCAGGCCGCGAGCGCCGAACGTTTCGCCCGCATGGATGCCAATGGCGACGGCGTGATCGACGCTGCCGACCGCCAGGCGCGCGGTGCCCAGATGTTCGCCCGCGCCGATGCCAATGGTGACGGCGAGCTCACCGCAGCCGAAATGCAGGCCGCCCGCGAGGCGCGCAAGGCCGATCGTCCCGAGCGCGGCGAACGCAGCGAACGGCGGGCCAAGCGCGGCGGTGACCGGACCGAACGGATGGCCCAGCGTTTCGCGCAGGCCGATACCGACAATTCGGGCGGCCTCTCGCAAGCCGAACTCGCCGCAATGCACGAAGCGCGCGGCGAACGCGGCAAGCGGGGCAACCGCGGCGGGAAGCGCGGCGGCATGTTCCTGAGCGCCGATGCCAATGGCGACCAGGCGATCAGCCGCGCCGAATTCGATGCCGCGGTGCAGGCACGTTTCGCCAAGCTCGACAGCGATGGCAATGGCGCGATCTCGGCCGAGGAGCGCGAAGCCCACAAGGCGGAACGCCGGGCCGAACGGCAGGCCAAGCGCGGCGAGCGCCGCGGCCAGTAACGCTTGATCGCATGGACCGCTGGACGGTAGGCGCGCAAGTGCAAGACCTATGACCGAACCCGCGCCCACCTCCATCCTGCTCGTCGATGACGAGCCCAGCCTGCGCGAACCCCTGGCGGAGTATCTCTCCCGCCAGGGGTTCGTCGTGCGCGAGGCGGACAGCGCCGCGCAGGCGCGCACGCTGATCGCGCAGGAATTGCCCGATCTCGCCCTGCTCGACATCATGATGCCGGGCGAGGACGGCTTGTCGCTGTGCCGCCACCTCGTCGAAAGCCGCGGCCTGCCCACGATCCTGCTGACCGCCAAGGGCGAAGCGATGGACCGGATCATCGGATTGGAAATCGGCGCCGACGATTACGTCACCAAGCCGTTCGAACCGCGCGAGCTGGTGGCGCGCATCCGTTCGGTGCTGCGCCGTGCCGAACGGCCGGCCGCTGAGGCAACGGACGAGGAGCTGCTCTACCATTTCGAGGGCTGGCAGCTCGATCCGCTCAAGCACCGGCTGACCGATCCGACCGGCGCGCTCGTACCGCTGTCGACTGCCGAGTTCCGCATGCTCCGGGCGTTTTGCGATCATCCGCGCCAGGTGCTCGATCGCGACCGCCTGCTCGATATGGTGCAGGGGCGCGAAGCCCAATTGTTCGACCGCGCGGTCGACAACCAGATCAGCCGGCTGAGACGCAAGATCGAAACCGACAGCCGCAATCCCCATTTCATCCAGACCGTGCGCGGCGGCGGCTATCGCTTCGGCGCCGAAGTGACGCGCGTCGCGCGCGGCGAGACGGCATGACGCGGTTGCTGCCGCGCAGCCTGCTGGGCCAGGTCATGCTGGCACTGGCCGCGGCGCTGCTGATCGCACAGGCGATTTCGGCAGTCATGCTGTACCGGGCCGCATCCGAACGGCGCGAGTTCGCACTGGCCAGTGCCGCCAGTTTCCAATTGCTGGCCGGCCAGCGGCGCGATCTGCGCGGCGAGCGGCGTGCCTCCGGCCCGCCCCGTCCAGTCACTCGCCGCATCCCCGGTGCCGAGCGCGGCCTGCGCCTTCCCCGCCGAATCCGCTTTACCGAGACGGCTGCCGTTCCGCTGCTTCCCGGCGAGAGCCGCAACCCCGCGCGCGAAGCCACCATAACCCAGCAGCTCGAACGGCAGGGGCTGGCCGTGGCCGAAGTGGTCGCGACCGAGCGCGCCGTATCGGCCGATCCGCTGATCGCGCAGTCCGCGGCCGATTCCCCCGAATGGCGCGAGCGGCTGCCCGCAAACCGCGAGACATTGCTGGTCGTGGGGCTGAGGCAGGCGGGCAGCGACGACTGGCAGGTCGCGCGCCTTGCCGTGCCACCGCCCGATCGCGGACCCGTGCGCTCGCTGGTGCTGCAGACGGTGATCCTGTTCCTCGTGCTGGTCGGCCTGCTCTATTTCGTCCTGCGGCGGATCACCCGCCCGCTGGCCACGCTGGCCGAGCGCACGCGGCGTTTCGGCAGCGGCGCGGTCCCCGGCGAGCCGCTCAGCCCGAGCGGCCCCGACGATGTCCGCCGGTTGATCCACGCGCATAATGCGATGGAGGCGCGGATCGGTTCGATGCTCGACGAGAAGGACGTCATGCTCGGGGCGATCGGCCACGACCTCAAGACCCCTCTGGCGGCGCTGCGCGTGCGCATCGAAAGCGTCGAGGACGAAGCCGCGCGGGCAAAGATGGCGGCCACGATCGAGGACATCACCCGCACGCTCGACGAGATCCTTTCGCTCGCGCGGATCGGGCGCAGCGACGCCCCGCCCGAGATGACCGAACTGGGCGCGCTGGCCGCTTCGGTGATCGAGGAATTCGAGGACATGGGCCAGCCGGTCACGCTTGCCAGCGGGAGCCGCATCGCCGCGGCGGTCCATCTCACCTGGCTCAAGCGCGGGCTGCGCAACCTGGTCACCAATGCGCTGCGCTATGCCGGCACGGCGCACGTCAGCGTGCTGCGCGAGAACGGCATGGCGGTGCTGCGGGTGGAAGATGACGGCCCCGGCATCCCCGAAGAGCGCATCCACGACATGCTCGAACCCTTCACGCGCGGCGAGGCCAGCCGCAATCGCGAAACGGGCGGGTCGGGGCTGGGGCTGACGCTAGCGCGTGCGGTGGCGGAACAGCACGGCGGCACGCTGTCGCTCGCCAATCGCGCGCAGGGCGGCCTGCGCGCCGAGATCCGCCTGCCGCTCTAGCGCATCAGGCCGCCGACCAGATTGCGGACGAAGCGGCCCGCGATGCTGCCGCCGAATTCGGTGGCGATCGTCCCCGCCGCAGAGGTTGCCGCAGTGCGCACCGGATTGGCGCTGCTGGTCCGGCCCATCACCTTGGCCGCGATGATCGAGGCCGCGCTGCTGGCGGCGGCCCCTGCCGCGGCCTTGCCTGCACGCTCCCACAGCGAAGTGGTCTTGCGGCTGCGCTTGCGCACTTCCTTCTCGCCCTTCTCGGCGACTTCCTCGGCAGTGGCGGCGGCGTCCGCGGCCTTGGCGGCAAGCACTTCCTCGGCGCTTTCACGATCGACCGCGACGTCGTATTTGCCATCGACCGCGCTCACTGAATTGACGATCGCGCGTTCCTTCTCGGTCACCGGGCCAAGACGCGATTGCGGAGGCTTGATCAGCGTCCGCTGCACCACGGTGGGCGCGCCGTCCCCGTCGAGCGTCGAGACCAGCGCCTCGCCCACCTTGAGTTCGGTGATCGCCTGCTCGACATCGAGTTCGGGATTGATGCGGAAGGTCTCCGCTGCCGCCTTGATGGCCCGCTGGTCGCGCGGGGTGAAGGCGCGCAGCGCATGCTGGACGCGGTTGCCCAGCTGGCCGGCGATCTTCTCGGGAATGTCCACCGGGTTCTGCGTGACGAAATAGACCCCGACGCCTTTCGAGCGGATCAGGCGGACGACCTGTTCGACCTTGTCTTCGAGGGCTTCGGGCGCATCATCGAAGAGAAGGTGCGCTTCATCGAAGAAGAACACCAGTTTCGGCTTGTCCGGGTCGCCCACTTCGGGGAGGCTCTCGAACAGTTCGGCGAGCAGCCACAGCAGGAAGGTGGCATAGAGCTTGGGCGCGCGCATCAGCTTGCTCGCGGCGAGCACGTTGATGACGCCGCGACCCTGCGCATCGCATGCGAGAAAATCGTCGATTTCCAGCGCAGGCTCGCCGAAGAACCTGTCGGCGCCCTGGCTCTCGAAGCTGAGCAGCTGGCGCTGGATCGCGCCGACGCTCTGTTTGGCCACATTGCCATATTTGCCCGACAGGTCTTTCGCATTGTCGTAGGCATAGGCCAGCATCGACTGCAGATCGCCCAGGTCGAGCAGCAGCAACCCGTTGTCGTCGGCATAGCGGAAGACGATGTTGAGCACGCCTTCCTGCGTCTCGTTCAGGTCGAGCAGCCGTGCGAGCAGCATCGGCCCCATTTCCGAGATGGTGGTGCGGATCGGGAAGCCCTGTTCGCCGTACAGGTCCCAGAACACCGCGGCGTTGTCGGCATAGGCGTAATCGTCCATGCCCAGTTCCTGTGCGCGCGCCTCGAGCTTGTCGGCATGCTTGAATTGCGGCGATCCCGCCAGCGAGACCCCGGCGAGGTCACCCTTCACATCGGCGACGAACACCGGCACCCCCTGCGCCGAAAAGCTTTCGGCAAGGCCCTGCAGTGTCACCGTTTTCCCGGTCCCGGTGGCGCCCGCGATCAACCCGTGCCGATTGGCCTGGTCGAGCCGCAGGTGCTGGCGCTGGCCATTCGCGCCCAGTCCCAGAAAAATCTCGCTCATGCACTCAATCCCCATTCCGCAGGCCCGCCGATGCCGGCCATCTGACGCAGCCTTGTGGGTGCGGTCAAGCAATCCCTCGACAGGCGCTGCGCTTGCGGTAAAGGCTGGCACCGATGGCGGAACGGCAGCCCTTTGTCCTGCTCGACGATGCGCGTGAAACGGGCGCAGCCGATGCCTTGCTGTTCGAAAACCCGCGCCGGGTCTTCGTCGCCCACCGTCCCGAACAGGTCGCCCGGGCGCTTGCCGATGCCGATGACGCGCGCCGCGAAGGCGGCGAGCTGGCGGGCTATATCGCCTATGAGGCCGGGCTCGCGCTCGAAGACCGGTTGGCCGACCGCGCGGCGGTGCGCAGCGGCGGTGCGGGTCCGCTGGTGTGGCTGGGCCTGTTCGGCGAACCGGTCCGGATCCCCGCTGACGAAATGCCGCACTGGCTGGCGGCGCGCGCACCGGGTGGCGGCAGCGTCGGCCCGCTGGAACCGCAGCTTTCGCCCGGCGGCTATGCGCAGGCCTTCGCGCAGTTGCAGGAGGCGATCCGCGCGGGCGATATCTACCAGGCCAATCTGACTTTCCCGTTGGCGGGCGGTTTCTCGGGCGATCCGCTGGGCCTCTATGCCGCGCTCAGGCCCGCGGCGCAGGCCGGTTACGGCGGCGTGGTCTTCGACGGCGCGCACTGGCTGCTCAGCCTCAGCCCCGAACTGTTCGTGTCGCTCAAGGACGGCGAGGCCAAGGCCAAGCCGATGAAGGGCACGCGCCCCCGCGGCGAAGATAGCGCCGCGGACGAAGCGCTGGCGGGCGAGCTGACCGCTTCGGTCAAGGACAAGGCCGAAAACCTGATGATCGTCGACCTGATGCGCAACGACCTGTCGCGCGTCGCGGAAGCGGGCAGCGTGCGCGTCGACAATCCGTTCGCGGTCGAGAGCTACCCGACGGTGCACCAGATGGTCAGCGTGGTGCGCGCGCGGCTCAAGCCGGAATGCGGCGCAGCCGATCTCGTGCGTGCACTGTTCCCCTGCGGATCGATTACCGGCGCCCCCAAGATCCGCGCGATGGAATTGATCGACGCCGCCGAACGCGACCCGCGCGGGCCCTATTGCGGCGCGATCGGGCGGATCGGCGCGGGGGGCGACGCCGCCTTCAACGTCGCGATCCGGACGCTGCGGCTGACCGAGATAGAAAACGCCCGCGGCAAGGCCGTGCTGGGTGTCGGCGGGGCGATCGTCGCCGACAGCGAGCCGCGCACCGAATGGCGCGAAGCGCTGCTCAAGGGCGCTTTCGCGCGCACGTCCTCGCCCGCGCACCAGGCCGCGCAATTCGACCTGATCGAAACCATGCGCTTCGTCCCCGAAACCGGGATCGCCATGCTCGAGACCCATCTCGAACGGCTGAAGGCGAGCGCTGGAGAACTGGGCTTCTCCTTCGACCGGCACGATGCCCGCAACCAGCTGCACGCGCTGTGTTTCGTGCTGGAGAAGCCAAGCCGCGTGCGCCTGCTTGCTGCGCGTTCGGGTGCGATCGCGCTCGAGGCGCAGGACATGCCCGCGCCCTGGGGCGACCCGGCCCGCTGCATAATCCTGCCGCTGCCCGTCGATCCCGGCGACTGGCGGCTGCGCCACAAGTCCAGCGACCGCGGGTTCTACGACGAAGCGCGCCGCGTGGCGCAGGCACATGACGCCGACGAGGCGCTGTTCGTACGCGAGGACGGCCTGCTCACCGAAGGCAGCGTGACCAACATCTTCGTCCCCAGCCCCGACGGAGTGCTGCTGACCCCGCCCGCCCGGCTGGGCCTGCTGCCCGGTGTCTTCCGCCGGACACTGATCGAGGAAGGCCGCGCGCGCGAAACGGAAGTGCGAATCGAGGACCTCGCGGGCGGCTTCATGCTCGGCAATGCGCTGCGGCTGATGATGGATGCGCGGCTGGTCGGCGAATGACGCCCGCACGCCTGCCGCTTGTCGCGCGGCAGGTTTTTCTCCAAGGACGGCGCATCCCTCCCCCTACGGCCCTTCGACACGCTCGGGGCGAACGGAAAGCTCTATGTCCCATATCCCCATCCTGTTCGAAGACGGCGAAGCGCTGGTCATCAACAAGCCTTCCGGGCTGCCGATCGAACGCCCCCGCCGCGGCGGGGCCTCGCTCGAGGACCATTTCGAGGAATTGAAGCTGGGTTTCCAGCGCGCGCCCATGCCCGTGCACCGGATCGATACCGATACCAGCGGGTGCCTGCTGCTGGCGCGCAACGCCAAGGCGCTCAAGCGCTTTGCCAAGGCGTTCGAGGAACGCCTGGTCGAGAAGCGCTATCTCGGGGTGCTGTCGGGCGTGCCCGCCGATAGCGAAGGCACGATCGAACTGTCGCTGTCCAAGATCAGCAGCGCGGAAAAGGGCTGGCGGATGATCGCCGCGAAAAAGGGCAAGCCCTCGATCACCCACTGGCGGGTGCTGGCCGAGCACGGTGGACACACGCTGGTGGAATTCCGCCCCGAAACCGGGCGAACGCACCAGATCCGCGTGCATTGCCAGGCGGGGCTGAACCTGCCGCTGCTGGGCGACCCGGTCTATGGCAATGGCAAGGGCGCGCCGCGCACCATGCTGCATGCCGCGGCGCTGACCGTGCCGCGCACGGGCAAGCCGCCGATCGATGCCGCCGCCCCGCTGCCGCGCGATTTCGCCGCGCTCGGCTTTGCCGATGGGTAAGATTGCCGACCGGGCACTCGAAATCGCCGAAGAGAAGTTCATCGCTTCCTCCGGCCCCGGTGGGCAGAACGTCAACAAGGTCGCAACCTCGGTCCAGCTGCGGGTGGACGTCTTCCAGATCGGCCTGCCGCCCGAGGCTTTCGAACGGCTGAAGGACATCGCGGGAAGCAAGCTGACCAAGAATGGCGAGATCGTCTTTACCGCCAACGAATACCGCACGCAGGAGCAGAACCGCGAGGCCGCGCGCGAACGGCTGGTGGCGCTGCTCCACGAGGCGCTGAACCCGCCGCGCAAGCGAAAGAAGAGCCGGGTTAACCGCGTGGGCAAGGTCAAGCGGCTGAAGGCGAAGAAGGTCCGCGGCGATGTCAAAGCCAAGCGCGGCAAGGTGGACTGGTAGGATAATGCAAAGGCCCGCCCGCCCGCGCAGCGCCGCCGGGGGGTCGACCGGCAGCGCAATTTGCGCCGCCGGATGCTTGACTTTCGCGCGTGAATCGCCCAATGGCCGCGCCGGAACGGCGGTGCTGTGCGCGCCGCCCTTGTTTTTTCGGGCCCGACCGGCCCCTTTCAGATCTTTAGGAACACGCCATGGCGAAGCCCGCAACCGTCAAGATCAAGCTCGTCTCGACTGCCGATACGGGCTTCTACTACGTGACCAAGAAGAACCCGCGCAACCACACGGAAAAGTTCACCTTCCGCAAGTACGATCCGGTTGCCCGCAAGCACGTCGAATTCAAGGAAGCGAAGATCAAGTAAGGCGCGCCTTGCTGAACCGCGGGAACGCAGTTGGTTCAGTGATGGTTCAACGCTCCGTGTCTATCAGCAGGAGCATGAGCACCTTGTCTTCGAAATCGAACAAAACGATCCGCGCCGCGCTGGCTCTTTCGCTGGCTGCGGCGCTTCCCGTATCGGCCGCGCTTACGCCTGCGCCCGCGGTGGCGGCCGAAGGCGATCTCGATCGCGCGGTGACCGCGCTGCGCGGGATTTCCACCATGAAGGCCGATTTCGTCCAGACCGACCGCAGCGGCCAGACGGTCCGCGGCGTGATGACGCTCAAGCGTCCCGGCAAGATCCGCTTCGAATACGAAAAGGGCGTTCCCATGCTCGTCGTGTCGAACGGCAAGTCGATGTACATGGTCGATTACGAGGTCAATCAGGTCCAGCGCTGGCCGATCAGCAATTCGCCGCTGGGGGCGTTGCTCGACCCCAGCCGCGACGTGAAACGGTATGGCAAGCTGGTCCCGACCAGCCATCCCGATGTGGTCAGCGTCGAGGTGCGCGACACCAAGCGCCCCGAATTCGGCGTGATCACGCTGATTTTCGCACGGGACCGCGCCGCGCCCGGCGGGCTGCGGCTGACGCATTGGGTCTCGCTCGATTCGCAGAATCACCGGACCACGGTGCAGCTCGCCAACCAGCGCTATGGCGTCGCGGTGGCGGACAGCGCGTTCACCTTCCGTGATCCGCGCCGTTCATCCCGTCGCCCGGGATAAACGGCCTCGCGGCGAACGGTGCGCGGTGTGCGATATCCCGCGACGGTGCGTTCATAGAACAGCAATCGGCCCCGGCCTAATTTAACCATCACGAGACGACACGAAGCGGGTTTCCCCCCTGTTGACCCCTTCGATCCGGTTCATCTCGTACCAAGCGTGACGAACGCTCACAGGAAACCCCCGCACCAATGCCCCCGGTGCGGGGGTTTTTTGTGTCTTGGCGCCGTGCGGGTGGCGGCCCGGACGCAAGGTCCGGGCCGCGCCGCCGATCAGTCCGCCGGCCAGCCGTATGCCTTGCGGATCACGTCGTAGATCAGGTTCTGCTCCATCACGCCGCGCACGCTGCCCGCGCCCGGGCCATTGGCGTAGAGCGCGACATCCTCGCCCGCATGCGTTTCCGAGCCCAGGGGGACCAGCGCCTGCTGATGCGCCATCACCCCGGTTTCGGGGGTCGGTCGGCCGCCGCCCGGCGCATCGTGTTTCACCGCGCCCGGACCATTGGCATAGCCCAGCGTGGTGTAGGGCTGGCCATCGGCGGCCAGCATCGGATCGGCGTCGTCCCCGCCCCCGCCGGCGGGCGGGACGACGAGGCCGAGGATATCGTTGCCGCGCCGCGGATAGCCCGCGATGGTGAACACATGGCTGTGATCGGCCGTGACCATGATCAGCGTTTCGGCCGGGTCGGTGTTGTCGATCGCCCACTGGATTGCGCGCGCGAATTCGACCGCTTCCTCCAGCGCGTAGCCCGCCTGCCCCGCGTGGTGGCCGTGATCGATCCGCCCGCTTTCGACCATCAGGTAGAAGCCGTCCGGGTCGCCTGCCAGCCGGGTAACGGCCGCGGCGGTCATGTCGGTCAACGTGGGTTCGCTGCTCTCGGCGTCGCGATCGACCATGTAGGTCATGTGGCTGGGCGAAAAGAGCCCGAGCAGCGGCGCATCGGCAGGAGCTGCGGCCAGATCGGCGGCGGTGGTGACGAAATGGCCCCCGGTGGCGGCCTGCCAGTCGCCGGGCAGGTCGGCGCCGTCATCGAGCCGCAGTCCGCCGTTCTGCTTGCCATAAAATGCCACACTGCCGCCGCCCAGCGCGACATCGAACGGCGCGGCGACCAATTGCTGCGCGATGTCGCTGCAGCCGCGTCCGCGCTGGTCTTCGGGAATGGCGGTATCGCCTTCCCAGTCGCGCGACACGCTGCGCGCATAGACCGAGGCGGGGGTCGCATGCGTGAGCCGCGCGGTGCTGACGATGCCCAGCGCCAGTCCGCGCTGCTTCACCTCTTCGCCCAGCAGGCCCAGTTCGTGCCCGCTGCCCGAAGCGCAGTCGCCCGTGGTCACGCCGGGCCCGTAGCCGAGCACGCCGATCCGGGTTTTCACGCCCGTATGCATGGCGCTGGCCGTGCCCGCGCTGTCGGCGACCTGCGCGTCGGTGTTGTAGGTCTTGACCAGCGCGACATTGTCGAAGGTCTCGAACGGCAGGACGTATTCCTCGCCGCTCTGCCCCTGCTTCTGGCCCGCATAGATGCGCGCGGCGGTGACGGTGGAAATGCCCATGCCGTCGCCGATGAACAGGATGACGTTCTTCGCCTTGCCCGCGGCCTGTGTCTCGCTGGCAGCCGACGCGGCGCGCGCCTTGTCGGGATAGTTGTAATTGTTGGTGGTGGTGCAGCCACCCAGCAACAGCGCGGCGGATGCCGCCAGCGCGGCGAGGGAAGGGGTCCGGATCATGTAGCTCTCCTGGCAATCGCCCCCCGCGCTATCGGCTCGATGCGAAAAGGGAAAGGTGGAGTTTTCCCGGCGCGCGTCCTAAGTCGCTGGCCATGGTTTCTATCGCTACCTGGAACATCAATTCCGTCCGCCTGCGCATGCCCATCGTCGAGCGCTTCATCGAAGAGCAGGCGCCCGATGTGCTGTGCCTGCAAGAGATCAAGTGCCAGGAGCACCAGTTCCCCTACGAGGCGTTCCGCGCGCTGGGATACGAGCATTTCGCCGTGCATGGGCAGAAGGGCTATCACGGCGTCGCGACGGTGGCGAAAACGCCGCTCAGGGAATTCAGCCGCCACGACTGGCAGGACAATGGCGAGGCGCGCCATGTCGGGGTCGAGCTGACCGAGCATGACGGGATGATCGTCGAGAATGTCTATGTCCCGGCGGGCGGCGACGAGCCCGACCGCGAGAAAAACGCCAAGTTCGGCCAGAAGCTCGATTTCCTCGACCGGATGACCCGCTGGGCCGATGCGGTCGACCGCCCGACGCTGATCGTCGGCGATTTCAACATCGCCCCGCTCGAAAGCGACGTGTGGAACCACAAGCAATTGCTCAAGGTGGTCAGCCACACGCCGATCGAGGTCGAGAGCCTGCAGCGCTTCATGGATGCGCATGGCTGGAGCGATATCGGGCGCGAACACGTCAAGGCGCCCGAACGCTATTACAGCTGGTGGAGCTACCGGTCGAAGGACTGGAAGGTGAACGACCGCGGCCGCCGGCTCGACCACATGTGGGCCAGCCCCGAACTCGCACGGCAGGCTACCGGCCATTCGATCCACGAATACGCGCGCGACTGGGAAAAGCCGTCGGACCATGTGCCGCTGGTGACGGAGTTCACGCTCTGAGCACGGCCTCCCCTTCACGGCGCGCGGCGCAGGCGGTGGACGCGCTGCGCCACGGCTGGCCGCTCGCCATCGAAGGGGCCCCGCTGCTGCAACCGGTCGAAACCGCTTTCGGCGAGCTGGCGGGATCGGCCATGCTGATCTCCGCCACGCGCGCGGCGACGCTCAAGCTGGCCAACCAGATCGAAGCCGCCGCGCCGCGCCAGCCGGTGCTGATGCGCGGCGCCGACCGGTTCGACCTGCCGGCCGCGCTGGCGGTCGCCGATCCGGCGCTCGACATGGCCAACCCGCTCAAGGGGCCGTTCAAGGCCATGGCGCTCGAATGGGAGGAGCAGGCGCGCGCCGCGCTCGACCTCGCCCGCCTCGCCGGCGTGCTGCCTGCCTTTCTGGTCGATCCGGAGAATGCCGGCGAAGCGGTGGCGCTGAATGCTGCCGATGTGGGCGCCTTTACCGATGCCGCGCGGCTGCAGATCGCCTCGCGCGCGCGGCTGCCCGTGGCCGCCGCCGACGATGCGCGGATCGTCGCCTTCCGCAGCCCCGACGACACACGCGAGCATGTCGCGCTGATTATCGGCGAGCAATCGGCCGACCGTATTCCGCTGGTCCGGCTGCACTCCGAATGCCTCACGGGCGATATCCTCGGCAGCCTCAAATGCGACTGCGGCCCGCAGCTCGCCGCCGCGCTGCAGGCGATGGCGCAGGAAGCGGACAAGGGCGGCTGGGGCATACTCCTGTACATGCGGCAGGAAGGCCGCGGGATCGGCATCATCAACAAGCTGCGCGCCTACCGCCTGCAGGACCAGGGCTTCGACACGGTCGACGCGAACACGCGGCTGGGCCTGCCCGACGAAGCGCGCGATTTTCCCACTGCGGCGCGGATGCTGGAGCTGCTCAGTGTCGGGGAAATCCGGCTGATGACGAACAATCCGGCCAAAGTCGCGGCGCTCGCCGCGGTGGGCGTATCGATTGCCGAACGCGTGCCGCATGCGCTGCCCGACAACCCGCACAACGCCCATTACCTTGCGACCAAGCGCGACCGGTCGGGACATTTGCTGTGACCGCGATCGCGATCCGGCCCGAACGCGGCGGCGATGCACCGACGATCTTCGCGCTGACCGAGGCGGCGTTTCGGGACATGCCCCATGCCGAGGGCGACGAGCAGCAGCTGGTCGACCGGCTGCGCGCCGATGGCGATCTGGCGCTGTCGCTGGTGGCCGAGGATGCGACGCGGATCGTCGGCCATGTCGCGTTTTCGCCGGTCGCCATCTCCGATGGCAGCGAGGGGTGGTTCGGGCTCGGCCCGGTCAGCGTCTGGCCCGAATTGCAGCGGCAGGGCATTGGTTCGGCGCTGATCAAGCGCGGCATTGCCGATCTGCGGGAAAGCGGTGGGCGCGGGATCGTGCTGGTCGGCGACCCGGCCTATTACGCGCGCTTCGGTTTCGAATGCGATCCCGCGCTGCGCTACGACGGGGCGGAGCCCCGCTATTTCCAGCGATTGGTGCTTGAAGGCGACGCACCGCGCGGCGCGGTGAACTTCGCCCCGGCGTTCAGCGGCGCTCGAAGCGCCTGACGTTGCTGCCGAGCCTGTTGTTCTCGATCACCAGCGCGTCATTGGTCCAGTCGGCAATAAAGGCCGGACTGCGCGACAGCCCCGGGACCATCCGCGCATCGTTGTCGGCAATGACCAGCCCGTCGGACGTGTAGCGCGCGCCTTCGGCGCCGATGGCGATCATCGTCGACCAGTTTTCCTTGTCGCGCCCCTGGACGAACCAGTTTCCGCGGATCGCACCGGTCCCGCCGTTGGGCAAGTCGATCAGGTAATTGGTGCCGTGGCCGTTGGCATCGTCGAAACTGTTGCCCTCGATCACGTTGCGCGCCGCGCGCGACTTGAGGTAATGGCCGCCGGTGCCCTGTTCGAACCGGCTGCGCGTCACCGTGACGCGGCCGTAATCGCCGGCATAGATCGAATGGGCGCAGCCGCCCGAATTTTCGCAAGTGCCCAGCCGGGTGAAGGTCGATTTGTCGACCACCAGCTCGCTGTCGACACCATTGGTGGTCAGAATGCCCTGCTGGCTGTCACGGAACCAGCTTTGCGAAACGCGCAGCGGCCCCTCTTCAAGACGGATACCCGCGCCATTGCCATCGGCAACCGCGATATCGGCAAACACCAGGCCTTCGACGCTGGCCCCGCGTCCGCGCAGCACCAGCGATGCCTTGCCTTCGCATGCCTTGCCGCCCAGCAGCGCTTCGCCCGGCTGTTCGGCACGGAAATGCACCACGCCGTCACGTTGCACGGCGCATTCGTTCCAATTGCCTGCGGCAATCACCACCGTGCCTTCGCTATCGCCGATCGCATCGACTGCAGCCTGCAGCGACACGTAGCCGCGGCCGGTTTCGGCCACGGTGAAACTGGCGCGGCCCTCCCCCTGCGCCAGCAGCGCGGCCAGCGGGATCACGCCCACCGCCGCCGCGGCGATCGCGGCGAGTAGCCAGCGCGGCAGGCGCGAGGCAGGAGGGACGAAAGGCGAAGCCATGCGGAGCGTCTAGCCCATAATGGTTAATGGGCGAATAACTCCGTCCATCGCGCTGTTCCTGTCAATCGCGTTCGCCGTGGCGCCAGCGCCAGCCGCCGCGTGTCTTGCGCTTTGCGACGAGCAGGAAAAACGCTGTCGCGAAAATCCAGACGGCTGCGGCAATGCCGGTGCCGAGAATGGGATCCCATTCGAGGAGAGGGTTGGGGGCGAGCATCACCGCGATGTAGCCGGCCAGTAACGCCCAGCCTTGCCACGCGATCGGCAGCCCTGCGCCATAGCCGAAGCGTTTGGGTGCGAACCATGCCCCGTCATCACGCTCGCTCATTCGCTTGCTCCCCTATCGCGCGTCACGAAATCCGCCACGCCCGCGACCAATGCGCGCGATACCGGTATCGAGGGGTCGCCATAACTTGCGCGATTCGCTGCGGCCGCGCCGTCCGGAATGTCCTTGAGCACATGGTTCATCGCCGGAATTTCGAGATACTTGGCCTGTGGGGCCGCCGCACGAAGCATTTGGGCATCCTTTGCAGTGACTTGCAGATCGGTCCCGCCATGGACGATCAGCATGGGCAGGTCGGTCTGCTTTGCCAGCGCTGCGGGATCCTGCGCCATCAAATCGATGAGAAAGCCCTGCACTGCGGGCGCGAAGAGGCTCTGAAGCGCCGGATGCAGCGGCGTGACATCGACGCGTTCGCCGGTTTCCAGAGTCGCGATGGCCGCCTCGGCTTCGTCCAACAAGGGCGCATTGGCGGGATTGGCGCGCAATTGTTCGCGCAGCAGGGTGGCCAGCGGGCGGCCCGGTACAGCGACGAGGATGATCCCGCACAGATCCGGCACGTCCTGTGCCGCGGCGAGCGCGACGATCCCGCCCTCGCTATGCCCCAGCAGCCAGATACACTCGGCCCCGGTCGCGGTGCGCGCCGCGCCCACCCAGCTTGCAGTATCGGTGACATAATCGGCGATTGTGACCGCATTGGCGTCCGCCACCGCCGCCTTGCTGGCGAACATGCCCCGCTTGTCGGTCCGCAATGTGCCGATGCCGCGCCCGGCCAGCGCCTCGGCGAGCAGGCGATAGGATGCCGCAGTCACTCCCAGCGGATTGTTTCCATCGCGGTCAGTCGGGCCCGAACCCGGGATGATCAGGACCAGCGGTTGCCCTTCGGCGGGCGCGACCAGCGTTCCTGCAAGATCGCCTCGTGGCCCGGGGGCAACCAGCGTTTCCTGGGCCACCGCGGGCGCGGTGCCCACCGATGCCAGCAGGGCCCCGGCGCTCAGCCAGTGAATCACTTTCATCTCACTCCTCCTCCTTCTTTGGTCGGCCGCGCTTGGGCGGCTTCGAAACCGGCACCTCGATCCCGCGCTTCGCCAGCGCTTCGCGCAGCAGCATTTCGATCTGCGCATTGGCGCTGCGCAATTCGCTTGCCGCGAGCCGCTCGATCGCGGCGTGGACCGCCGGGTCGAGGCGCAGGGCGAAGGCCTTCTTCGTCATCGGATCCTGGGGCTGGGCATGGCTACTGGTAGAGCGAGCCCGCATTGATCACGGGGTGCACGTCCTTCTCGCCGCACAGCACAACCATCAGATTGCTGACCATGGCCGCGCGGCGTTCGTCGTCCAGTTCGACGATGTCGTCCTGCGCCAGCTTGGTCAGCGCATCCTCCACCATGCCGACCGCGCCGAGCACGATCTTGGCCCGTGCCGCGATGATCGCATCGGCCTGCTGCCGCTTGAGCATGGCGCTGGCGATCTCGCTCGCATAGGCGAGGTGAGTGAGGCCCGCCTCGTCGACGAGGATCCCGGCAGCTTTCAGCCGGTCGTTGAGTTCCTCGAGCAGTTCGCGGTTGATGACGTCGGCGCTGCCGCGCAGCGTCACTTCCTCGTTCTCGAAATCGTCATAGGGATGGCGCGACCCGACGGTGCGCAGCCCCGCCTCGATCTGGATGTTCACGAATTCCTTGTAATCGTCGACATCGAAACTGGCCTGCGCAGTATCCGCCACGCGCCACACGACGTTGCAGGCAATCTCGATCGGATTGCCGCGCAGATCGTTGATCTTCACCCGCTCCGAATGGATGTTGTGCGCGCGGACCGAGAGCTTGGTCCGGACCATCCACGGCCACACCCAACGCAGGCCCTCGCGCCGCTCGGTGCCGCGATAGGCGCCGAACAGCGTGATCACCGCGGCCTGGTTGGGCTGGATCATAAAAAAGCCAGCCGCCAGGAAGGCGAGCACCAGTATCGGCAGGATCAGCAGGCCGACGAAGGTCAGCTTGGCGGCCCTGTCGGCGTCATGCAGCGGCATGTTGCCCACGATGTTCCATGCCGCCAGCGCCAGCAGCAGCGCGATCAGCGCCAGCACCGGATAACCGCTGAAGCTGGAGCCCGGATGCTCGCTGCTGGTTTTCATTCCCCTGAGTTCGACAGCCATGACGAATCATCCCTCCAATAATTATGATATCACTTTTATATCACAGGATGACGGGGTTCAATGGTCTCCGATCACGCGCAGGAAGCGCTCGCCATAGGCTTCGAGCTTTTTCGCTCCGATACCGGGGAGCCGGCCCAGTTCGCCGAGCGTGCCGGGGCGCGCGCTGGCCATCTCGCGCAGCGTCGAATCGTGGAAGACCACATAGGGCGGCACCTGCGCTTCCTCGGCCAGTTCCTTGCGCAGCGCGCGCAGCGCCTCGAACAATGGATCGCCCACCGGGTTGGGGGTCGCATCGCCGCGGCGGCGCCGCTGGCGCTTGGGCGGCACAACGATCTCGACCGCGCGCCCGCCGGTCAGGATCGCGCGCGCCGAGCCGCCCAGCGCGAGCCCGCCATGCTCGGTCGCGACCAGGTCGCCGCGCGCCTGCAACGCCCGCGCGACCGGCTGCAGCAGGCGCGCGTCCTCGCCCTCGACGATCCCGAAGACGCTCAACCGGTCGTGCCCGCGCTGGCGCACGCGCTCGTCCTCGCTCCCGGTCAGGACCTTCTGCAGGTGGCCCATGCCGAAGCTTTGCCCCGTGCGGTAAACCGCCGAGAGCAGCTTGCGCGCCAGCTCGGTGACATCGGTCACGCTCGGCTGTTCGAGGCAATTGTCGCAATTACCGCAGGTCTCGGGCGGGTTCTCCCCGAAATGGCGCAGCAGCACCGCGCGGCGGCAGGCGGCGGTCTCGACCAGCCCGGCAAGCGCGTCGAGCCGCGCACGCTCCGCGCCGCGCCGCGCCTCGTCGATTTCGGCCAGCCGCTGCCGCGCGGTGGCGAAATCACCCGCGCCCCAGAACATCACCGCTTGGGCCGGATCGCCGTCGCGCCCCGCCCGGCCGGTTTCCTGGTAATAGCCTTCGATCGACTTGGGCACGCCGACATGCGCGACGAAGCGCACGTCGGGCTTGTCGATCCCCATGCCGAAGGCGACCGTGGCGACGATCACCATGTCCTCGCTGGTCACGAATGCCGCCTGGTTGGCCGCGCGCGTCCCCGCATCGAGCCCCGCGTGATAGGGCAGCACCGCGCGCCCGGTGGCAGCGGCCAGCTTGTCCGCCAGATCCTCCACCTTGCGCCGCGTCGGGGCGTAGACGATCCCCGGACCGGGTGCGGCGGCCATCAGATCGGTCAGCTGGCGCACCGGGTTGTCGCGGTGGCGGATGGCATAGCGGATGTTGGGCCGGTCGAAGCCTGCGAGCACCAGCCCGTCGTCGGGTATGCCCAGCTGCGCCATCACGTCGCTGCGGGTCTGTTTGTCGGCGGTGGCGGTCAGCGCCAGCCGCGGGACATGCGGGAAGGCATCGAGCATGCTGCGCAGCATGCGGTAGTCGGGGCGGAAGTCGTGCCCCCATTCGGACACGCAATGCGCCTCGTCGATCGCGAAGAGACATAGTGGTGCGGCACCCAGCAGGTCGCGGAAACCCGGCTGGCTGGCGCGTTCGGGCGCGACATAGAGCAGGTCCAGTTCGCCCGCGCGGAAGGCATCCTGCGTTTCGCGCCAGTCGGCATCGGCGCTGGTCAGCGTGGCCGCCCGGATGCCGTTGGCGCGCGCGCTGCGCAGCTGGTCGTGCATCAGCGCGATCAGCGGGCTGATGACCACGCAGGTCCCCGGCAGCATGACTGCGGGCAGCTGGTAGGTCAGCGACTTGCCCGCCCCCGTCGGCATGACCGCCAGCGTCGACTGCCCGTCCAGCACGCGCGCAACGACCTCTTCCTGCCGCCCGCGGAAACCGTCGAAGCCGAAGACATCCTTGAGGGAATGATATGCGCTGGCGATCCCGGTCATGTGCGCCTGATGGCAGATGGTTTGGCGCGCGCAACCGGCGCACCGCGATTTTCCCCTTGCCCAGCGCCCGTCGCTTGCGCTTTACCCGCCGCGCAAGTTCGAAACCGGAGAGAGAACCGCCATGAAATTCCGTATCGCCCTGACTGCTGCCGCCTCGCTCGCGCTCGCCGCCTGTGGCAGCAGCGAAGATGCCTCGACCGAAGCCGAGGCCGACACCGTCGAAATGACCGCCGACGAAGCGCTGACCGATGTCGAGGAAATGCCGGTCGAGGATCCCGCCGCCAACACCGCCACGGTCGAGATGGACACCGCCTCGCCGAGCGAGGAAGCGGAGATCCAGGAAGCCGGCGACAGCGCCGCCGATACCGCTGCCGCAGCCATGGATGCGATGGCCGAAGACGCGAACTGACCGGCCTGCACACGCGCCGCGTTCTTCCGGACGCAGCCACGCCGTAACGTCCTTTGCGCGGCCCGTGTGTACGCCTAGCCTTCGCGTCCATGACCCGACTCGTCGCCCCTGCCGCCGCGCTGCTTGCGCTGTCCGCCACGCTCGCCTGCAGCGATAGCAGCGAGGGCGATCAGCCGCCCGGAGCCGTGACCCAGAGCGAGGCTGCCGCGCTCGACGATGCGGCCGCCATGATCGACGAGCGGCGCCTGCCCGAAGGCCTCGTGCCCGACGACGGGGCGATGCCGCCCGCCGCGGCCCCGCGCGAAACGGGCGGACCGGAACCAATGGAGCTTCCTCAATGAGTGTCACCACTGCCCCCGGCATGGATGCCGAAACCTTCGACCAGTTCCTCGACCAGCTCGAACGCTATGTCCGCGAACGGCTGATCCCGGCCGAGACCGAAGTCATCGCCAACGACCGCATCCCCGACGATATCGTCGCGGAAATGAAGGAGATGGGGCTGTTCGGCCTGACCGTGCCCGAAGATTTCGGCGGCGCCGGCCTCAACACCACCCAATATGCCAAGGTCGTGCAGACGATGGCCTATGCCGCGCCCGCCTATCGCTCGATCTTCTCGATCAATGTGGGCATGTTCAATTCGGCGATCAAGAATGGCGGGACCGACGCGCAGAAGGCGGAATGGTGGCCCAGGATCGCCGAGGGTGCGATCGCCTGCTTCGGCCTGACCGAACCCGGTTCGGGCAGCGACAGCGCCGCCATGGCGACCACTGCGCGGCCCGATCCCGAAGGCAACGGCTGGATCATCAACGGGACCAAGCGCTACATCACCAATGCCCCGCATGCCGATGTCGGGCTGATCATGGCCCGCACCGAGAAGGACGCGCAGCCCAAGAACGCGCATGTCAGCGCCTTCATCGTGCCGATGGACACGCCCGGCGTATCGACCAGCAGCCCCGACAAGAAGATGGGCCAGGCGGGCAGCCATATCTCCGACATCATGCTCGACGACGTGCACGTCCCCGGCGACGCGTTGCTGGGCGAGCAGACCGGGCAGGGCTTCCGCTTCGCCATGATGAGCCTCGACAATGGCCGTATCTCGGTCGGTGCGGCGAGCACCGGCTATGCGCGCCGCGCGCTCGATTCGGCGCTCAAATACGCCAATGAGCGGCAGGCGTTCGGCGAACCGATTGCCAATTTCCAGCTGATCCAGCAGATGCTCAGCGAAAGCTGGACCGAAATCTACGCTGCCGAAGCGATGATGGCCGATGTCACCGCGCGGGTCGATCGCGGCGAGAACACCGTCAAGCACGCCGCCGCCTTCAAGGTGTTCGCCTCCGAAATGTGCGGCCGCGTGGTCGACCGGGTGGTGCAGATCTACGGCGGGGCGGGCTATCTGGCCGAATACGACGCCGAACGCTTCTTCCGCGATGCGCGCATCTACCGCATCTATGAAGGCACCACGCAGATCCTCCAGCTGCAGATCGCCAAGCACATGCTGCGCGATTATGCGGCGGGATTGTAGCGCGTGTACCAGCTTCTCGACGGACTGAGCATTATCGAGGCCTCGAGCTTCGTCGCCTCGCCCACCGCCGGCCTCTATTGCGCGCAATTGGGCGCCGAAGTGATCCGCGTCGATCACAAGGAAGGCGGGCTCGATTACGATCGCTACATGCTGACCGAGCAGGGCCGCAGCCTGAGCTGGGAAAACCTCAACCGGGCGAAGAAATCGGTCGCGCTCGACCTGCGCAGCGGCGAGGGGCGCGAACTGCTGGTCGCGCTGTCGGCCAATACGGGCAATCTCATCACCAACCTGCCGGAAAAGAGCTTCCTCGGGCATGGTGCCATCGCCGCGCAGCAGCCCGAAGGCGCGCCCGAACTGGTCAGCGTGCGCATCATGGGCTGGCACGATGGGCGCCAGGCGATGGATTTCACCGTCAATGCGGCAAGCGGTTATCCGCTGATGTGCGGGCCCGAAGACTGGGACATGGCCAATGCGCCGCCGGTCAACCAGGTACTGCCCGCATGGGACTTCATCACCGGCGCCTATTGCGCCTTCGCGCTGCTCGCCGCGCTGCGCCAGCGCGATGCGACGGGCCAGGGCAGCGAATTGCGCGTGCCGCTGGGCGATGTCGCGATCGGGACCATGGCCAACAGCGGCGCATTGGCCGAGATGCTCTATCGCGGCGGCGACCGCGAACGGCTGGGCAATGCGATCTGGGGCGCGTTCGGGCGCGACTTCCGCAGCCGCGACGGGGTGCGCTTCATGGTCGCGGCACTGACGGCCAAGCAATGGGACGGCCTCGTCGCCGCCTTCGGGATCGCGGACGCGATTGCCGCGCTCGAGGCCGAGCTGGGCGTGTGCTTCGCCGATGGCGACCGGCCACGCTTCGAACACCGGCACCGCCTGTTCGCGCTGTTCCAGGAGCGCGCGGACAGGATGGACTGGCACGAATTGTCCGCCAGTCTCGCCGCGCATGGCACCACTTTCGAACGCTACCGCACGATGCACGAAGCGGCGAACGACGCCGCGCTGGTGGCCGACAACCCGCTGTTCGGTGCTTCGCCCGCCAATCCCAGCGGCTTCGAATATCCGGCCACGCGCAGCTTTGCGAACATCCCTTCGCGCGAAGCCGCTGCGCCCGCACCCGCGCCCTATCTGGGCCAGCACACCGAGGAAGTGCTCGCCGAACGGCTCGGCCTGTCCTCGGGCGCGATCGGCAAGCTCGTCGATCGCGATATCGCCCGCCTCTCCGACAAGGATTAAGCCATGACGACACTCCGCCGCGTAGCCATCTGCAAACCCCTGCGTACACCGGTCGGCAAGTTCCTCGGCAGCCTCGCTCCGCTCGAGGCCGGCGCGCTCGGCGCAGTGATCATCAAGGCGCTAGTCGAACGCAGCGGGACCGACCCGCTGCGGGTGGACGACGTCGTCTTCAGCCAGGGCTATGGCAGCGGCGAGGCCCCGGCGATCGGGCGCTGGAGCTGGCTGGCGGCGGGCTATCCGATCGAGGTGCCGGGCTTCCAGCTCGACCGGCGCTGCGGCTCGGGCCTGCAGGCGGTCGCGACTGCGGCGATGATGGTGCAGACCGGCGTCGCCGACTGCGTGCTCGCGGGCGGGGTCGAGAGCATGTCCAATGTCGAACATTACACCACCAAGGCGCGCCACGGCGCACGGCTGGGCGACATGGTGCTGTGGGACCGGTTGACGCGCGGGCGGTTGATGAGCCAGCCGATCGAACGTTTCGGCGTGATCACCGGCATGATCGAGACCGCCGAAAATCTCGCCAAGGATTACGACATCAGCCGCGAGGCCGCCGACGCATTCGCGGTGCGCAGCCACCAGAACGCCGCCCGCGCCTGGGCCGAAGGCCGGTTCGACGACCAGCTGGTCCCGGTGGAAATCCCGCAGCGGCGCGGCGATCCGGTGGTCTTCGCGCGTGACGAGGGTTTCCGCGAGGATGCCAGCATGGACACGCTGGGCAAGCTGCGCCCGATCGACGGCAAGCGCGATGCGGATGCGATCGTGACGGCGGGCAATGCCAGCCAGCAGAACGACGCCGCCGCCGCCTGCCTGGTGGTGGCGGAGGACAAGGTGGAGGAATTGGGCCTCGAACCGATCCTGTGGTTCCATTCGTGGAGCGCGGCCGGCTGCGATCCCAGCCGGATGGGGATCGGCCCCGTTCCCGCGGTCGAACGGCTGTTCGCCAAGACCAATATGGGCTGGGACGATATCGGGCTGATCGAACTCAACGAGGCGTTCGCGCCGCAGGCGCTCGCCGTGCTGAAGGGCTGGGGTTTCGCCGAGGACGACAGCCGCCGCGAGCTGGTCAACGTCAACGGGTCGGGCATTTCGCTGGGCCACCCGATCGGCGCGACGGGGATCCGCATCCTCGCCGACATGGCGCATGAAATGCAGCGCCGCGAGGTGCGCTACGGACTCGAGACCATGTGCATCGGCGGGGGCCAGGGAATGGCCGCCGTCTTCGAACGCGCCGCCTGATGTCCGATTGGGCCGACTGGATCGGGCGCGAGCAGCGCGCGGCAGACCGGCTCGATCCGGCGCTCGCCGCGCGGTGGTACGCGACCTTCGATCACGGCGCGCCGGCCTCGACCGCCATGCCGCAGGGGATCCATTTCTGCCTCTGCACGCCCGAAGCACCGACTGCGCGGCTGGGCCCCGACGGGCATCCGCTGCGCGAGGACGACCCGGCGAGCTTCCTGCCCCCGATCCCGCTGCCGCGGCGGATGTGGGCGTCGAGCGATATCGAATTCCGCGCCCCCATGACGATCGGTGCGACGATCGAGCGGACCAGCCGCGTCGTCTCGATCACGCCTAAGTCGGGCAGCCGCGGCGAAATGGTTTTCGTCGAGATCGACCACGAGACCAGCGCCGACGGCAAACTCGCCGTGCGCGAGCGGCAGAGCGCGGTCTATCTCGAGGCGCTGGCACCCGATGCCCCCCTGTCGCCGCCGGCACCATCCCCCGAAGTGTTCGACCCGCAGGCATGGGACCTCCATCGCCAGCTTGTGCCCGATACGCGGCTGCTGTTCCGCTATTCGGCGCTGACCTTCAACACCCACCGCATCCATTACGATGCGCCCTATGCGCTGGAGCAGGAGCGCTATCGCGGCCTGGTGGTCCACGGCCCGCTGACCGCCAGCCTGCTGCTGCAACTGGCCGCCGAACGCTTTGGCGAGAACCGGCTGGCGCAGTTTGGTTTCCGCGGGGTCAGCCCCGCGATTGCCGGCGAAGCGCTGCATCTGGTGCTGCGCGGGGCCGGCGACGACATCGAGCTCGCCGCTTTCGCAGGGGACGGGCGGCAGGTGACAAAAGCCTCTGCCCGCCTCGCCTAGTCGCTCGGGAAGCTCTCGATCGGTTCGATCACCGTATAGCGTTCGACTTTGGGCTCGCGGCCCAGCGGCGGAAAGTCGATCTGCGGCGGTGCGACACGCGTATCCGGCAGGCGG
Source organism: Qipengyuania citrea (assembly GCF_009828015.1). Classification (GTDB taxonomy): domain Bacteria; phylum Pseudomonadota; class Alphaproteobacteria; order Sphingomonadales; family Sphingomonadaceae; genus Qipengyuania; species Qipengyuania citrea. Next base: position 644,917 of record NZ_WTYG01000001.1, read on the forward strand.
TCGAGCAGGTCGCGCAGCAGCGTCAGTCGGCCGCGCTTCTGGTCGTTGAAATCGACCAGTGTCCACGGCGCCCATTCGGTATGCGTCGCCGCCAGCATCGCCTCACGCGCTTCGGTATAGGCATCGTATTTCCCCCGCGCCGCCAGGTCGACGGGGGACAGCTTCCACCGTTTGAGCGGATCGTCCAGCCGTTCGCGCAGCCGTTCCTCCTGCTGCGCCTGATCGGTGCCGAGCCAGTATTTGAACAGCAAGATGCCGTCATCGACCAGCATCTTCTCGAAGGTCGGGGCCTGCTCGAGAAACCGTGCGACCTGCGGCGCATCGGCATAGCCCATGACCTTCTCGACGCCCGCGCGATTGTACCAGCTGCGATCGAACAGCACGATTTCGCCCGCGCTCGGCAGGTGCCGGACATAACGCTGGAAATACCACTGGCTCTGTTCGGCCTCGGTCGGCTTGGCAAGCGCGGCGATATGGCACTGGCGCGGGTTGAGTTTTTCGGACACCGCGCGAATCGCGCCGCCCTTGCCCGCAGTATCGCGCCCCTCGAACAGGACGACGATGCGCTGCCCCGTCGCTTGCGCCCAGCGCGCCATTGCGGCCAGTTCCTCGCGCATCGGTGCGAGCGCGGCCTTGTAGTCCCTCGATTTCATCACGCCCTCGGCATTTGTGTGCGGCCGCCAATGATAGTATCATCCGCGACGATATGGCTACACTTGCACAGACCGAACAGGATTTTACCCGTTTGCCGGACCTTCCGGCAGAGGTATTCACCGCCCCGCTCAAGAAACCGGACCGCGTGGGCGACGACTGGCTCGAGCCCGAACAGACCCAGTATTCGAGCGACGACGACGCGATCTGGAACGACCTGTTCGAACGGCAGATGAAGGTGCTGCCGGGGCGCGCGGCCAGCGCGTTCATGGCCGGGCTAGACAAGCTTGACCTCAGCCGCGGCGGGGTGCCCGAATTCGGCCGCCTGTCCGAAGAGCTCGATACGCTCACCGGGTGGAGCGTGGTTCCCGTGCCGATGCTGATCCCCGATCACGTGTTCTTCTGGCACCTGGCCAACCGGCGCTTCCCCGCGGGCAATTTCATCCGCACGCGCGAGACCTTCGATTATATTCAGGAACCCGACGTGTTCCACGACGTGTTCGGCCACGTCCCGATGCTGACCGATCCGGTCTATGCCGATTACATGCAGGAATATGGCCGCGCGGGCTGGAAGGCGATGCGCTACAACCGGCTCAAGGCGCTCGGTTCGCTCTACTGGTACACCGTTGAATTCGGGCTGCTGCAGGAAGCCGACGGGATCAAGGCCTATGGGGCGGGGATCCTCTCGGGCCCGACCGAGGTGGTGTATGCCACCGAGGCCAAGAGCCCCAACCGCATCATGCTCAATGTCGACCGCGTCATGCGCACCGACTACGTGATCAGCGATCTGCAGCCGACCTATTTCGTGATCGAGAGCTTCGAGGACCTCTACCGCCAGACGGTCGAGCGCGATTTCGACCAGCTCTACAAAAGCCTCGGGCCCGGGTTCACCTATGCCAACACCGCGGTGATCGATGTCGACCATGTGGTGAACCACGGCTCGCTCGAATACACGCTGCGCGGCGGACGCGGATCGGGCGCGGCCCCGGTCTGACCTCCGCAAGGTCCGGCGAAAAGCAGCGTCCAACGAAAAACGGCCCCGGATCGCTCCGGGGCCGCATGATCGCATAACGATCGACGATGCTTACATTTCGTCGATTTCGTCAGCCTGCTCTTCCATGGATTCTTCCATGGCGTCGGTCTGGTCGTCCATGACGTCGGCCTGGTCTTCGGTGATTTCACCGGCTTCTTCCATGGCGTCAACCTGGTTGTCGCGAGCGTCTTCCATCTCTTCGATGTTTTCTTCGGCTTCGTTTTCTGCTGCGCTGTCGCAAGCGGCAAGGCCGAGGCTCATTGCGGCGGCGGTAGCGACGAGCGTTGCTTTATTGAACTTCATGTAAATTCCCCTTTTGTCGTTCCAGCCGCGTTTTCGAAATGCGGCAAGAATGTGATGAACGGACTATTGTTCCTTCGGTTCCCGGCAGTCAAGCAAGAACGCCGGGGGTGGAGGTTTGCCGTATCGGATACGAAATGGCCCGGGGAACGCCCGGGCCGTCAACCATATGCGAGACGCCAATCCATTCCGTCCGCGTTTGTACCGGATGATCGGGCGATGTGAAGCGGGATTCAGTTATAGGCCCGCTGGCGGATGAGGTTGAACACCCCGATCGCGACGACCGATCCGAGCACTGCCCACAGCAGCGCGACGCCGCTGACCGTGCCGAAAACCGCCCCATTACCGGCGATCAGCCCGGTCACGAGCGAGCCGAGCACGCCGACGAGCGCATTGGCGAGGATGCTGCGGCCATCTTCGATCCTGAGAATAATCGTTGCCAGCCAGCCCAGGAGGGCTCCTACGACAACCAGAATCAACAAACCCATCGGTGCGTACCTTTGTCTTTCATTCACCGGAGACAAGCACGCAAATGATCAAAGGTTCCTTACGGCAGACCCCGGATCGCTCGCCCCGTGGCATCCATGCCACACTTCGTCAGGCGAAAGTCAGCCAGGCCAGGGCGGCGGAACCGGCGATGATCCGGTACCACGCGAAGGGTGTGAAGCCGCTGCGGCTGACATAGGCGACGAAGGCGCGGATCACGAACAGCGCGACGATGAAGCTGACCGCGAAGCCGAGCGCAATATGGTCCCAGCCCACCCGCGTCGCGCCGGCCATCATCTCGTCGTATTTGGTGGCGACTTCGAGCGTGGTCGCACCGACCATCGTCGGCACCGCCAGGAAGAACGAAAATTCGGCCGCCGTCTTACGATTGATGCCCATCGCCAGCGCCCCCATGATCGTCGCGCCCGAACGGCTCACGCCGGGCACCATGGCGAGACATTGAGCGAACCCGACGCCGAGCACCTTTGCAAGCGGCAGTTCGGCCACGCCGCGCCCTTCGTCGCGGGGGTTGGCCGCACGTTCGATCACGATGATCGCCACCCCGCCGGCAATCAGCGCCCACGGTACGATCCCCGGGTTGCCGAGCATGGCCTCGAAGCTTTCGTAGAGCGCGAAGCCGATCACTGCACTGGGCAGGAAGCCGAGCAGGATGTTGCGTGCGAACATCAGCCCTTCGCGTTCGCGCTTAAGCACGCCGATCCCGGCCGACCAGAAGGTGCCCCAGTATTGGTAGACCACCGCCAGGATCGCGCCCAGCTGGATCACCACGTTGAACATCGCCCATTCGTTGGGATCCGCGCCCGACAGTTCGGTCGCGAGAATGAGGTGACCGGTCGATGAAACCGGGATGAATTCGGTGAGCCCCTCGACGATGCCGAGGAAGATCGCGGTGATGTAATCGTTCATTGCGGGACGCCCCAAGAGCAGTGGACTGCGCGAGTCAAGCGGTCAGGCGCTTTCCAGACCGAACTGGAGCGAAGCGAGCCGGGCGTAGAGCCCGCCATTGGCCGACAGCGTGTCGTGCGTACCCTGTTCGACGATCCGGCCATCCTCCATCACGACGATGCGGTCGGAAGCGCGGACGGTCGACAGGCGGTGGGCGATGACCAGCGTCGTACGCTCGCGCATCAGGTGTTCGAGCGCATCCTGCACCAGCCGCTCGCTCTCCGCATCGAGCGCGCTGGTGGCCTCGTCGAGAAGCAGGATCGGCGCATCGCGCAGCAGCGCGCGGGCAATGGCGATGCGTTGGCGCTGGCCGCCCGACAGCTGCGTGCCGCTTTCCCCAAGATAGGTGTCGAGCCCCTGCGGGAGCTTGTCGAGGAATTCGGCAGCATTGGCCGCCTGCGCAGCGGCCCGGATCTCGTCCTCGCTCGCATCCCAATTGCCATAGCGCAGATTGTCGCGCGCATTGGCGCTGAACAGGACGCCTTCCTGCGGGACATAGGCGATGCGCCGCCGGATTTCGGCGGGATCGGCGCTGGTCAGCGGAATGCCGTCGAGCCGGATCGAGCCTGCCTGCGGATCGTAGAAGCGTTCTGCCAGCTGGAAGATGGTCGACTTGCCCGCCCCCGACGGCCCCACGATGGCGACGGTTTCGCCCGGTTCGACCTCGAGGCTGAAATCGGTGATCGCTGGCGCATCGAGCCGGGTCGGATAGCGGAAGGTGACGTTGCGGAACGACAGCCCACCGCGCGGCGGCGCGGGCAGAGCCTGCGGCCGTGCGGGTGCGGTGATCGAGGGTCTTTCCTCGAGCAGTTCGGACAGCCTGCTCGCCGCGCCCGCGCCGCGCAGCAGGTCGCCGTAGACTTCGGTCAGCGCACCGATCGCGCCTGCGACGAGGCCTGCGGTGAGCACGAATGCGGCGATCGTCCCGCCTGAGATTGCGCCTTCGCTGACCGCCTGCGCGCCGCGCCAGACCAGCAGGGTGATGCCGCCGAAAACCAGCAGGATCACGATCGCGGTCATCGCCGCGCGGATGATGACCCGGCGCCGCGCGACCGAGAAGGTGCGTTCGACCGCCTCGCGGAAGCGCGCATGTTCGCGTTCTTCCTGGTTGAACCCCTGGACGATCTTCATCGCCGACAGCACTTCGGTGACCATTGCCCCGATATCGGCGACGCGGTCCTGGCTGGTGCGCGAGACCTTGCGCAGGCGCCGCCCGAACAGCGTGATCGGGATAACGATGGCGGGGATCAGCAGGAACAGCCCCATGGTCAGGCCGGGGACCAGCCAGAACAGATAGGCCGTGCCCCCGATCGCCATCAGCGCATTGCGCAGCGCGACCGAGACAGTGGTGCCGACCACCTGTTCGATCAGCGCGGTGTCACTGGTCATGCGGCTGGAAATTTCCTTGGGACTGTTCTCTTCATAGAAGCCCGGCGCCAGGCGCAGCAGGTTGTCCTGCACCCGCAGGCGGATGTCGGCGACCACGCGCTCGCCCAGCCAGCTGACGAAATAGAACCGCATTGCAGTGCCCGCGGCAAGCACGGCGACGATCATCAACAAATAGCGGAACCAGCGGCCCATGTCCTCGGGCGTCGCCCCTTCGGCAAAGCCGCGGTCGATCACCATCTTGAAGCCCGCGGGGATCGCCAGCGTCGCCGCCGCAGTGATGAACAGCGCGAGGATGGCGAGCGCGACATGGCCGGGATAGCGCGTGCCCGCCTGCCATACCATGCGCAGTGAACCCAGCGAACGCTGGCGCGGGGCATCCGCAGCGGCGCGCTTGCGTGCGAACCGGCCGCGGCCGTCGGTTTCCGTCTGGTCCTTGGCTGACATGCGCACGCAGTTACGTCGCCGCGCGGTTAAAATCCACTGTGCTGCACATGCTCAGGCACATTTAAACCGATTGTGCATTGCACAATTATCGATCGAACGGCAGGATTGCCATATTCCACCCGCACGACACAGCCATACAATGCCGGGTACGCAGGGGACATCTATTGCTCTACCACGCCTATGAACTGCAGCGCAGCTGGCTCAACTCGGCCAGCGCCTTCGCCTCGATCGGGGTGGAAATGCTGAACAACCCGGCCAATCCGTTCAATTACGTCGGTCCGATGGGCTATATGAACATCGGACCGGTGGCGGCGAGCGCGCTGGAAGTCTTCGCGCATGCGACGGCATCCTACGGCAAGCCGGCGTGGAACCTCGAGGCGATCGATGTCGATGGTAAGCCCGTGGCGATCGTCGAATCGACTGTGGTCAACCGGCCCTTCGGCGATCTGAAGGCGTTCCACCGCGAAGACCTGCCCGAAGACGCCCCGCGCCTGCTGGTGGTCGCGCCGATGAGCGGGCATTACGCCACGCTGCTGCGCGGCACGGTCGAACGGATGCTGCAAGGCTACCGCGTCTATGTCACCGACTGGGCCGATGCGAAGACCGTCCCGCTGCACGAAGGGACCTTCGATCTCGATGATTACATCGATTACGTGATCGGCTATCTCGAACACATCGGCCCCGATGCACAGGGCGGCGGTGCGCATGTGATGGCGGTGTGCCAGCCTTCGGTGCCCGTCTTTGCCGCCACTGCGATCATGAACCGCGATGGCCATCCGTGCACGCCGCGCACGCTGACCATGATGGGCGGGCCGATCGACACGCGCTGCTCGCCGACCAGCGTCAACGATCTGGCGATGGACCGCCCGATCGAGTGGTTCCGCCACAATGTCATCGCCACCGTGCCGATGCAGTATCGCGGCGCGGGCCGGCGGGTCTATCCCGGCTTCATGCAGCTGGCCGGGTTCATGAGCATGAACCTCGGCAATCACATGATCAGCCATTACGAGATGTTCAAGCACCTCACCGTCGGCGACGACGAAAGCGCGCAGGCGACCAAGGATTTCTACGACGAATACCGCAGCGTGTGCGACATGACCGCCGAGTTCTATCTGCAGACGGTGCAGGAGGTGTTCCAGGACCACGCGCTGCCCAACGGCACTTTCCTGCATCGCGGCAAGCGCATCGACCTGGGCGACATCACGCAGACCGCGCTGCTGGCGATCGAGGGCGAACGCGACGATATCTCGGGCCTGGGGCAGACGCGGGCCGCGCTCGAACTGACGCCGCAGCTCGATGCCGGCAAAAAGCGGTATTACATGGCCGAAGGCGCGGGCCATTACGGCATTTTCAACGGCAGCCGCTGGCGCGACAAGATCGCCCCCGTGGTCGAGGAGTTCATCGCCGAACACGGCTAGGCGTCGGCGGCCTCCCACGCGGTCAGCCGCGGTGAAGCCGTTCCAGCGACCATGCCAAGAAGAAGGGCGGCGCGGGGTTTTGCCCCGGCCGCCCTTCTCGGTTTCAGGCTAGGTTGACCCTAGAAGATTTCGAACAGGCCGGCTGCGCCCATGCCGCCGCCGACGCACATGGTGACGACGCCGTATTTCGCGCCCATGCGCTTGCCTTCGAGCAGCACGTGGCCGGTGCAGCGTGCGCCGGTCATGCCATAGGGGTGGCCGATCGAGATCGAGCCGCCGTTGACGTTGAGCTTGGCGTTATCGATGCCGAGCTTGTCGCGGCAGTAGAGCACCTGCACCGCGAAGGCTTCGTTCAGTTCCCAGATGCCGATGTCGTCGACGCTGAGGTCGAAGCGCTTGAGCAGCTTGGGAATCGCGAAGACCGGGCCGATGCCCATTTCGTCGGGTTCGGTCCCGGCGACCGCCATGCCGACATAGCGGCCGAGCGGCTCGAGGCCCTTCTGTTCGGCGACCTTGGCTTCCATGAGCACGCTGGCCGACGAACCGTCCGACAGCTGCGAAGCGTTGCCCGCAGTGATCGTGGTGCCTTCGCCCATCACCGGCTTGAGGCTGTTGAGGCCTTCGAGCGTGGTCTGCGGGCGATTGCCCTCGTCCTTGTCGATGGTGATTTCGACGTCCGAAATCTCGCCCGTTTCCTTGTCCTGCACCTTGTGCGTGGTGCTGACCGAGACGATTTCGTCGTCGAACTTGCCGGCTTCCTGCGCGGCGGCGGTACGCTGCTGGCTCTGCAGCGCGTATTCGTCCTGCGCTTCGCGGCTGATGCCGTAACGCTGCGCGACCGTTTCGGCGGTCTGCAGCATCGGCATGTAGATCGCGCCGTGCATGTTAACCAGCTCGGGATCGGGCATCACGCGCATTTCCTTGGTCTGCACGAGGCTGATCGATTCCTGCCCACCGGCGGCCACCACGTCCATGCGGTCGGTGATGATCTGCTTGGCGGCAGTGGCGATGCTCATCAGGCCGCTCGAACACTGGCGGTCGATGGTCATGCCGCTGGTGCCGATCGGGCAACCGGCGCGCAGCGCGACCTGGCGGGCGAGGTTGCCGGCCTGCGCACCCTGCTGCAGCGCGCTGCCCCACAGCACGTCGTCGACCTCGCCGGCGTCGATGCCGGCACGCTCGATCGCGGGCTTGAGCGAATAGGCGCCGAGCGTCGGGCCCTTGGTGTCGTTGAACCCGCCCTTGTAGGCACGGCCGATGGCGGTGCGGGCGGTGGAGACGATGACTGCGTCACGCATGGGTATTTCCTTGGTTGTGGTTGTGTCTGGATCCTCGCCGGGGAGGAGGGGGAAATCAGACGAAAATCTGGGTGATCCACTCGGTGATCAGCGCGGGCTTTTCCTCGCCCTCGATCTCCATGGTGATCTCGCAGGTCTGCTGCCACTGGCCGGGACGCTTCTCGGTCATTTCGACCAGCTTCCAGTGGCCGCGGATGCGCTTGCCGCTGCGGACGGGCGAGATGAAGCGGGTTTTGTTGCCGCCGTAGTTCACGCCCATCTTCACGCCGTCGAGCTTGGGCATGTCCGATTTGGCGCTTAGATAGGGGATCATCGACAGCGTGAGGAAGCCATGCGCGATGGTGCCGCCGAACGGCGTCATCTTGGCCTTTTCCTCGTCGATATGGATAAACTGGTGATCGCCGGTGGCATCGGCGAACTGGTTGATACGCTCCTGGCTCATGTCGACCCATTCGCTCGTGCCGATGTTCTCGCCGACCTTGTCTGCCAGTTCCTGCGGGCTCATACGCCTCTCCTCTGTTCGAAAATCATGGTTTGGCGCGACTCCGGTCGCGCGTGCGGCGCGAGTCATGGCGCATGTGCGGGATGCGCGCAACACCGCCGAACGTGCCGCTACGGCATGGGGAAGCGCCATGTCCGGTGATGGAGGAGGCGGCACGTATTGAGCCGATTCGTACAGGCGGTATGGTCCGGCAGGCGGCGCACCGGTGTCCGCGATGCTGGAGAAACCATGCTGGCCCGTATCCTCGGCACTGCGCTCAAGCCTGCGCTCGGCGTCCCGCTGGTCGCTGCCATCGTCGCCGCCGCAGAGCTCATCGTCGCCGACCGCAAGTACGGCGTGTTCACCGGCGGGTTCGGCCAGTCGAGCGCGGTCGACACCGGCGGAGAACTGGCCCTGTTCCTGATCGGCTTCACGCTGGCGCATACCGCAGTCGCCCTGCTCGCCTGGAAGCTGGCAGCCCGGCTGGCCCGATCTTCCGGGGCGCAGTCCGCCGTACTGCATTTCGCGTTCCTCTATGGCGGAACCAGCCTGCTGGTGCTCAGCCTGCGTTACCAGCTCCATTCCTATTTCAGCGATGCGGTCAGCTTCGCGCTGCTAAAGCAGCTGGGCGGTGGCAGCGCGGCCGATGCGCTGCTGTTCGCCAAGAACGAGATCATGCTCGGTGTGGGCGCGCTGCTGCTCTTCCTCGCGGCATGGTGGCTGGCAGCACACCTGCTGCGCAAATGGCTCGGCAGACAGCCGGCGCTGGCGTCCCCCTGGCCGCGCTGGAAGACAGTCGCCCTCGTGTGGCTGGCCTTCGCCGGCGCGGTAATCGTGTTGCCGCGTCTCGGCGGCGATGCGCCGCGCGGTCTGGAGCGGATCGTCGCCTGGCAGGGGCTGGCCGACGGGATGGCACTGGCGAGCGATTTCGACGGCGATGGCTACGGCCTTGCCGGGCGGACCATCGATCCCGCCCCGTTCGATGCCGGGCGCCATCCGCTTGCGCTCGACATTCCCGGCAATGGGATCGACGAGGATGGCTACGGCGGTGATCTTGCGCTGGTCCCGGTTGCCGAGCCCCTGCCCGCCACGCCAATCGGCGGCGCGAAGCCGCATCTCGTCATCGTCGTTTTCGAAAGCACCCGCGCGGATGTGCTGGGCAAGCGCATCGACGGGAAACCCGTCGCCCCCAATCTCGCGCGCGTGGCGGCGCAGGGCGGCGCCCTCGCGCCCGCCTACAGCCATGTCGGTTTCACCACCGCCTCGCTCAAATCGCTCTTCGCGGGCAGCTTGGTCGTGCCGCCCGGATCGCCGAGCCTGTTCCGCGAGCTCGATGCCAGCGGTTACGAGATCGGCGTGTTCTCGGGACAACCGGAGGATTTCGGCGGTATTTCGGCAGCTGTCGGAATGCGTGAGGTGGCCGACCGCTTCGTCGATGCCGAAGTGCTCAAGGACCAGCGCGCCTTCAGTTTCGCCGCGCAGGGCTCGCTGCTGGTCGACGAGAACATCGTGCTCGATCGCTTCGACGCCGCGCTCGGCGATGCCGCAGCGTGGGAGACGCCGCAATTCGTCTACCTCAATTTCCAGACGCCGCATTTCCCCTATCACCACGACGCCGTCCCGCACCGCTTCGCCAACCCCCCGCTGGAACGCGGCCAGATCGCCGAAGACAATCGCGAGGCGCTGGAGCGGACCTACTGGAACGCGGTCGCGCATACCGACGCCGCGCTGGGCCGGCTGATTGCGAAGCTGGAAACGATGGGCGTGTGGCAGGACACCGTGCTGATCGTCACCGGCGATCACGGCGAGGCGCTGTTCGAGGACGGCTTCCTGGGTCACGGCCATGTCATCAACGACCGGCAGAATGCGACTTTCCTCGCCAGCAACCGTCCGCTGGGCGCAGCAAGCGCGCCGCTGGCGCTAAGCGACTACCGCGCGATAATCCTGCGGCTTCTGGGCGCGGATGTTCCCGCCGCCGCGCCGCCCGCGCCCTTCCTCCACATCGGGCCGCTCGACGAACCGACCGCGATCGGTCTCGCGCATGAAGAGCTCGGCGTGATTTCGCTGCGGCTCGACAGCGGCGAAGCCTGCGTCACGCGCGCACGGCAGTGTGCGGATTACGCCTCGCTCGCCGGGGCCGAACGGGCCGCGTTCGATGCGCTGGTGGCGCGTTGGGGCTCCGAGCGTTGGGCCGCGCGCCTGCGCGAGGAGCTCGGCTCGGCGGCCGCTTCCTCGCAGCGCTTGAGATAGGTCCACAGCCCGCATTGCAGGGCGATGATCAGCAGGATCACCGGCTGGTAGGCGATCCCCTGGAACAGCGACCCGACCAGCGCGATGACCTGCGTCATCTGTAGCGCGCTTGCCAATGGCGATTGCCAGCTTGCCCCCTCGCGCCCGCGCCACCGCCGCCGCAGCTTTTCCATCTGCCACAGCCCGCTGGCATGGAGCCAGACCCACAGGAACAGGCCGATCCACCCCTGTTCACCCAGCACCTCGAAGATCGACGAGTGAAAGGCGCGGGCTTCGTCGACCACGTCCTTGTATTCGACGGTGGTCGTACTGCCATTCTCGCTGACCTGCGGCAGGCGGTATTCGAACTTGTTGCCGCGGTAGGAATCGAATCCGCCGCCAAGCGGGTTCTCGAGCGCGTATTCATAGGTCCATTGCCAGACCGCAAGGCGGGTCGATGCCGACTGGTCCTGTTCGTGCCCGGTGATCAGCCCCATGCGTTCGTAATAGCTGGTCGGCAGGAAGGGCGCGGCCATCAGCACGAGGGCAATGCCGCCGACGATGAAGGTCATCCGCCGCTTCACGTCGCGCAGTAGCAGCAGCGCGAGAACGCCGATACAGACGAGCCCGGTGCGTGCTTCGGTTCCGACGGGGATCAGCAGGCAGGCAAAGATGAACGCGCCGCCGAACAGCTTGACTCGCCAGTCGGGCGGGAAGATCCGCCCGTGGTTCATGAACCACCAGATGATCGGGATCAGTCCGATCGCGACCGTCGCGAGCGTCGAACTTTCGTAGATGTTCGAATTGTCGTTCACGAAGAAATACAGGCTGCCATAGCCCCCGCCGCCAAGCGCGGTCTTGAGACCGGAGGAAATGATGATCGCTCCGGCTGTCAGCGTGACGACCAGCAGCGCGAGCTCCAGCCGCAATCGCGTGACCAGCGTGAAGGGCAGGAAGATGGCGAACACCAGCGCGCGCCAGACCCATTCCCACTTGTAGGCCGCATCCTCGGGGAAGTCGGCCCATTGCAGCGTGAGGAAGCACCATCCCAGGAAGGCGATGAGAATGCCCTGCCGCAGGGTGAAGCGGATCTGCGATTTCGCATCGACCAGTGCCCAGCCTGCGAATGCGAGCATGAAGGCGATGAAGGAAATCGGCAGCATCGGCGTCAGCGTCCAGCCGATCTTCTGCGGGGCGAGGATGTCGATATAGAGATAGGCGAGCACCCAGACGAAGGGGCGCCTGAGGCCGAGCGCGAACAGCGTCATCACGAAAAGGAACAGCGCAGCGTCAAGCATTGCGCGCCTTTCCGCCTGCGCGCCGCGCACGGCGGGCCTCGCGCCGGCTCGGCTTCGCCTCCTCCGGCTCCGCGCCCGGCGGATCCTCGCGGTCGAGGTCGTCGCGCATGAACACGCGCAGGATCGCGATGAGGATCAGCGCATGCGTCAGTGCGAGGGCGAGATAGTCGATCACGAGTGCTTGGTCTCCGCAGCGGCTCCTAATGCATCGCAGTTGACGCGCCGTTAAGCGTAATGTGACACATCAGCCCCCGATGACCCGCGTGCTTCACATCCTCGACCATTCGCTGCCGCTGCAATCGGGCTATACGTTCCGCACGCGTGCGATCCTCACCAGCCTGCAGAAAGCGGGGGTGGAAGTGCGCGCGATTACCGGCGCGCGGCATTCGGCCGAAGGTCCGCCCCGGGAAACGATCGACGGACTGACTTTCGAACGCCTGCCGGCTGCGCCTGCGCCGGGGGGGGCACCCGGCCTGCGCGAATGGCGCGAGATCGAGACCTTGCGCAAGCAGATCGAACGCGTGGCCCACGACTGGCAGCCGGATATCCTGCATGCCCATTCGCCCGCGCTGTGCGGAATGGCCGGCCTGCGCGCGGCGCGGCGGCTGGGCCTGCCACTGGTCTATGAAATCCGCGCTTTCTGGGAGGATGCCGCGGTCGGCAATGGCATGGGCCGCGAAGGATCGCTCAAGTACCGCCTCACGCGTGCGCTCGAAAACCGCGTGGTCGTGGGGGCCGAAGCCGTGTTCACGATCTGCGAAGGGCTGCGTGCCGACTTGGTCGGGCGCGGTCATGATGCAGGCAAGATCGCCCTGTCGCCCAACGGTGTCGACCTGTCGCTGTTCGGCGAACCCGTCCCGCGCGACGATGCGCTGGCGCGCGAAATCGGTATCGGCGAAGGCCCGGTGATCGGCTTTATCGGCAGCTTCTACGATTACGAGGGGCTCGATGACCTGATCGCCGCGCTGCCCGCGCTGCGCGAGCGGCACCCGGGTGCCCAGCTGCTGCTGGTGGGCGGCGGACCGATGGATGCGGCGCTGCGCGCGCAGGCCGCGGCCTCGGCTGCGACCGGCGCGATCGTCTTCACCGGACGCGTGCCGCATACCGAGGTTGAACGCTATTATTCGCTGATCGACGTGCTCGCCTATCCGCGCAAACGCTCTCGGCTGACCGATCTGGTCACCCCGCTCAAACCGCTCGAGGCGATGGCGCAGCAGCGTATCGTCGCGGCCAGCGATGTCGGGGGCCACCGCGAACTGATCGAAGCTGGAACCACCGGTCTGTTGTTCCCGCCCGGCGATCCGCCCGCGATCGCGGGCGCGCTGGCCGCGTTCATCGATTCCCGCGACAAGTGGCCCGATATGCGCCGCGCGGGGCGGGAGCATGTTGCCCGCCACCACGACTGGGCGCGGAATATCGAAGGTTATCAGCATATTTACCAAAAGCTGCTAGCAACCGATTCTTCCGCAGCCGCATAACCGCCTGCCTAGTCTATAACGGGATCCCATGAGCGCAGCGAATCACCCTGCCCCGATCAGCAGCCATCCGCTTTTCAAATGGGCGGTAGGCGCGTGGTTCGCGCTGTTGCTGGGTCTCGGCCTCTTCGTCATGCCGGCTGCCGTGCATCTGTCACTGGGCGAACGGCTGGCGCTCGACACGGTGCTGACCGATCCCGCTCTCTTGCGGATGGCGCTATCGGCCCTCGCTGCCTTGCTCGGCCTGCTTCTCGGCCTGGCGATCGCGGGGCGCATCGCCGCGCTCACTGATGCAAGCTATGGCGAAGATGATCCCGTCGAAGACGCCCCGAGCGAATCCGAGCCCGAAACGAAGATCTGGCTGGGCGATGTGGATGAGCCTGCCGCACCCGTTCCGCACGCGCCGCCCGAGCCGGCAGCGGCACCTGCGCCGCGGCGGCTGTTCAACCCGCGCGAGGATCTGGCCGAGGAAGGCATTGCTCCCTTCCGCGATCCGACTGCCATTCCGCCGCTCGCGATCGATCCTGTCGAAACGGCGCCGCAGGACGCCGAATTCGAGAATATCGAACCGGCTGGTCAAGACCCGTTCTCCACCGAGCTATGGGCCGACCCGCTATCCGGCGACGGCGACGATGACGCCTGGACCGTGACGGAACACGATCCGCTGGACCATCCGGAAGAACCGGTCGAGTTGCCGCCCTCCGCGCCCGAACCTTCGATCACCGCGCCTGCCGACCCGGAGGAGGAGGAGGAGGATCACTATCCCATCGCCCGCCAAGCGACGGATGAAACTGGTTTCGGGATGGCCGGAGAAGGCGATTGGCAATCGGCGGACCCATCGATCCCCCCGGCCTCGCTCAGCGAACTCTCGCTCGAGGAACTGACCCAGCGCTTGGGTGACGCGCTGGCAGCCTGCAAGGCCGGCGATGAGGATGCCGGGGCGCCGGCCGATTCGGTGGTTGCATTCCTCCAGCGCGAAACCGGGCGCGAAGCTGGACAGCACCACGTGGCTCAAGGCGAACCGGAGCAAGAGGATCCGCAGGCCGAACTGCGCCGCGCGCTCGACAAGCTTACCCGGATCGGGAAGCCCGACTGAACCCTACGGGCTGACCCGGGGCCTTCCGTTACGGAATCCCGCAATACAGCGTAATTCTTGCGACGGCTGAAATTTTGCTACGCGTCTCGCAGTTGCAAAATTTCGATGCTGTCGGCATGAAGCTTCTTCGCGCAATTTTGCAGGTGTCGCCAGCGGCACTGCCAGACCATGCTCCCGGCCGCCCCGCCATCGCTGCGAGGCCGGTCGGCGGGCCCGAAGAAGGACGCTTCGCCCATGGGACGCACGCCGCCCCAAGCCGCCACGGGTCTTTACGATCCGCGTAACGAACACGACGCCTGCGGCGTCGGCATGGTCGCGCATATCAAGGGCGCGAAGAGCCATGACATCGTTACCCAGGCGCTCGAAATCCTCGCCAATCTCGACCACCGCGGGGCGGTGGGCGCCGATCCGCTGCTGGGTGACGGCGCTGGGATCCTGCTGCAGGTGCCCGACCCGCTGTTCCGCAAATGGGCGGACGAGCACGGCCATTACCTGCCGCAGGCAGGCGATTATGCGGTGGCGATGTGCTTCCTCCCCGCGCAGGACGAGGCGCGCGATTTCGTCGAGAAACAGCTCGAGCGGTTCGCCGAGAAGGAAGGCCAGCGCGTGGTCGGCTGGCGCGACGTCCCCACCACGCTCGACGGTCTCGGCAAGGCCGTGATCAATTCGATGCCCGTCATCCGCCAGTGCATCATCGCGCGCGGCGAAAACTGCCCCGACGGCGACGCGTTCGAACGCAAGCTGGTGGTGATTCGCAAGCAGACGCTCAATCCACTGGCTGCGCTCGAGGGCAAATACGACCTTCCGGGCCTGACCACTGCCTACATCCCGAGCTTCTCGAGCCGCACCGTAGTCTACAAGGGGCTGCTGCTGGCGAACCAGGTGGGCAGCTTCTACGACGACCTGCGCGATCCCGATTGCGTATCGGCGCTCGGCCTCGTCCACCAGCGTTTCAGCACCAACACCTTCCCCAGCTGGCGGCTGGCGCACCCCTATCGCTTCATGGCGCACAATGGGGAAATCAACACGGTTCGCGGCAATGTGAACTGGATGGAAGCGCGCCGCCGGACGATGGAAAGCGAGCTGCTCGGCTCGGACCTCGACAAGATGTGGCCGCTGATCCCGCATGGCCAGTCGGACACCGCCTGCCTCGACAACGCGCTCGAACTGCTCGTGACGGGCGGTTACAGCCTCGCGCATGCGATGATGATGCTGATGCCCGAAGCCTGGGCGAAGAACGCGCTGATGGACCCGGCGCGCCGCGCATTCTACGAATATCACGCGGCGCTGATGGAACCGTGGGACGGCCCGGCGGCGGTCTGCTTTACCGACGGGCGCCAGATCGGCGCCTGTCTCGACCGCAACGGCCTGCGCCCGGCGCGCTGGTGCACCACCAAGGACGATCTCGTCGTGCTGGCGTCGGAAAGCGGCGTGCTGCCGTTCGACGATGCCGATATCACGCGCAAATGGCGGCTCCAGCCGGGCCGCATGCTGCTGATCGACCTCGAACAGGGCCGCATCGTCGAAGACGAGGAGCTCAAGACCGAGCTCGCCAATGCGCAGCCCTATGAGCAATGGCTCAAAGCGGCGCAGTACAAACTCAAGGACCTCGACCATATCGAGCCCGATCTGAGCGAGATCCCGACCACGGCCACCAGCCTGCTCGAACGCCAGCAGGCGTTCGGCTACACGCAAGAAGACGTGTCCCGCTTCCTCGAGCCGATGGCCCGCGGCAGCGAAGACCCGATCGGATCGATGGGCACCGATACCCCCATCGCGGTGCTGTCCGACCGCAGCCGGCTGCTGTACGATTACTTCAAGCAGAACTTCGCCCAGGTGACCAATCCGCCGATCGATCCGATCCGCGAAGAACTGGTGATGAGCCTGCTGTCGATGATCGGTCCGCGGCCCAACCTGCTGGGCCGCGATGCCGGTACGCATAAGCGGCTCGAAGTCAGCCAGCCGATCCTCACCAATGAAGGCCTGGCCAAGATCCGTTCGGTCGAAGTCGCGCTCGACGGGGCATTCCGCACCGCCACCATCGACATCACCTGGGACACCAGCACCGGGGCCGACGGGCTTGCCATGGCGCTCAAGGAAATGTGCTGGGCGGCAACCGAAGCGGTGCTGGGCGATGCCAACATCCTCATCCTGTCCGATCGCGGGCAGGGCCCGGACCGCATTCCCATGCCCGCGCTGCTGGCGACCGCCGCCGTGCATCACCAGCTGGTCCGCCAGGGCCTGCGGATGCAGACCGGCCTCGTCATCGAAACCGGCGAAGCGCGCGAGGTGCATCATTTCTGCGCGCTGGCGGGCTACGGCGCCGAGGGGATCAACCCCTATGTCGCGTTCGAGACGCTCGAGGACCTGCGCGCCCGCCGCTTCCCCGACCGCGACCCGGCCGACGTGCGCCAGAACTACGTCAAGGCAGTCGGCAAGGGCATTCTCAAGGTCATGTCCAAGATGGGCATCTCGACCTACCAGTCCTATTGCGGCGCCCAGATCTTCGACGCCGTCGGGCTCAATTCCGAGTTCATCGATACCTATTTCACCGGCACCGCGACCACCATCGAAGGCATCGGCCTCGCCGAGGTGGCCGAGGAAGCGGTGCAGCGCCACGCGCAGGCCTATGGCGACAATCCGCTGTACAAGGGCATGCTCGATGTCGGCGGGATCTACCAGTACCGCCTGCGCGGCGAAGCGCATGCCTGGACCCCGCAATCGGTCGCGCAATTGCAGCATGCCGTGCGCGGCAACGACGCGAAGAATTACGAGGAATTCGCGCGTTCGATCAACGAACAGAGCGAACGCCTGCTGACCATTCGCGGGCTGATGGAACTGACCCCGGCCGAACAGCCGTTGTCGCTCGACGAGGTCGAACCCGCCGCCGAGATCGTCAAGCGGTTCAGCACCGGCGCGATGAGTTTCGGCTCGATCAGCCACGAAGCGCATTCGACGCTGGCGATCGCAATGAACCGCCTCGGTGGCCGTTCGAATACCGGCGAAGGCGGCGAGGAGCCCGAACGGTTCCTGCCGCTCGACAATGGCGATTCGATGCGCAGCCGGATCAAGCAGGTCGCCAGCGGCCGTTTCGGGGTGACCACCGAATATCTCGTCAATTCGGACGATATCCAGATCAAGATGGCCCAGGGCGCAAAGCCCGGCGAAGGCGGCCAGCTGCCCGGCCACAAGGTCGACAAGCGGATCGGCGCGGTGCGCCATGCGACGCCCGGCGTCGGGCTGATTTCGCCCCCGCCGCATCACGACATCTATTCGATCGAGGATCTGGCGCAGCTGATCCACGACCTGAAGAACGTCCAGCCCGAAGCGCGCATTTCGGTCAAGCTGGTGTCCGAAGTGGGGGTCGGCACGGTTGCCGCGGGGGTGTCGAAGTCCAAGGCCGACCATGTCACCATTTCGGGCTATGACGGCGGCACGGGCGCCAGCCCGCTGACCAGCCTGACACATGCCGGAAGCCCATGGGAAATCGGCCTCGCCGAAACGCAGCAGACGCTGCTGCTCAACGATCTGCGCAGCCGGATCGCGGTGCAGGTCGACGGCGGGCTGCGGACCGGGCGCGATGTCGCGATCGGCGCGCTGCTCGGCGCGGACGAGTTCGGCTTCGCCACCGCTCCGCTGATCGCGGCGGGCTGCATCATGATGCGCAAGTGCCATCTCAACACCTGTCCGGTCGGGGTCGCCACGCAGGACCCCGAGCTGCGCAAGCGCTTCACCGGCACGCCCGAGCACGTCATCAACTACTTCTTCTTCGTCGCCGAGGAATTGCGCGCGATCATGGCCGAGATGGGCTTCCGCACGGTCGAGGAAATGATCGGCCGCGTCGACCGTCTCGACATGCGCCGGGTGGAACGCCACTGGAAGGCGCACGGCGTCGATCTCAAGCGCGTCCTCCACGCGGTTCCGCTCGAGGAGGGGCGCGAGCTGTTCCAGACCGAGCGGCAGGACCACGGCCTGGCGGCGGCGCTGGATGTCGAACTTATCGAAGCCTGCAAGCCCGCGATCGAAAGCGGGCAGGCAGTGCAGCTCACCCGCCCGATCCGCAATGTGAACCGCACGGTCGGCGCGATGCTGTCGGGCCGGATCGCCGAGGCGCACGGCCATGCCGGGCTTCCCGCGGACACGATCCGGATCGACTTCACCGGCGTGGCCGGCCAGAGCTTCGGGGCCTGGCTCGCGCATGGCGTCACCATCAGCCTGACGGGCGATGCCAACGACTATGTCGGCAAGGGCCTGTCGGGCGGACGGATCATCGTCCGCCAGCCCGAAAAGGCGCCGCGCGCACCGGGTGACAACATCATCGTCGGCAACACCGTGCTCTACGGCGCGATCGCGGGCGAAGCCTATTTCGAAGGTGTCGCGGGCGAACGCTTCGCAGTGCGCAATTCGGGCGCGGTCGCAGTGGTCGAGGGCACGGGCGACCATGGCTGCGAATACATGACGGGCGGCGTCGTCTGCGTGCTGGGCGCCACGGGGCGCAATTTCGCCGCCGGGATGAGCGGCGGGATCGCCTATGTCTACGACCCCGAGCGCCGGTTCGAGGATCTGTGCAACCCGGCGCAGGTCGAGGTGCTCGATGTCCGGTCGGGCGATGGCGAAGGCGCCGACAAGAGCTGGGGTGCCCCGCAGCAGCGGCCCGTCACGGTCGAGAACGCCGGGATGGGCGATCCGCTCTACCACGATGCCGAACGGCTCAAGATCCTGGTCGAGCGCCACCACCTGCATACCGGCTCGGCCAAGGCCAAGAAGCTGCTCGACAATTGGAGCGCCGAACTGGGCAATTTCCGCAAGGTCATGCCGCGCGACTACCAGCGCGCGCTCAAGGCCCTCGAGGACGAACGCGAACAGGCCGCGATGGAAGCGGCGGAGTAAGGGTCATGGGCAAGGAAACCGGCTTTCTCGAATACGAGCGCGAGGATCGCACCTATCGCGATCCCGAAGAACGGCTGACGCATTACAAGGAATTCGTGGTCCCGCTGAGCGAGGAGCAGCTGCGCCGGCAGGCGGCGCGCTGCATGAACTGCGGCATTCCCTATTGCCACAACGGCTGTCCGGTGAACAACATCATCCCGGACTGGAACCACCTCGTCTATGAAGACGACTGGAAGAACGCGCTCGACGTCCTCCATTCGACCAACAATTTCCCCGAGTTTACCGGCCGGGTCTGCCCCGCCCCGTGCGAAGCGGCCTGCACGCTCAATATCGTCGATTCGCCGGTAACGATCAAAAGCATCGAATGCGCGATCATCGACCGCGGCTTCGACGAAGGCTGGGTCAAGCCGCAGCTGCCCGAACAGCGCACCGGCAAGTCGGTCGCGGTGATCGGCAGCGGGCCTGCCGGCCTGGCCTGCGCACAGCAGCTGGCCCGCGCGGGCCATGCAGTCACCGTGTTCGAGAAGAGCGACCGGATCGGCGGATTGCTGCGCTACGGCATTCCCGACTTCAAGATGGAAAAGCACCTGATCAACCGACGCGCGGTGCAGATGGAGGCCGAAGGCGTCCAGTTCCGCACTTCGAGCGAAGTCGGGGTCGAAGTGAGCTTCCAGGCGCTGAAGGAGAATTTCGACGCGGTGGTGCTTGCGGGCGGTTCGGAAGAAGCCCGTATGCTCGACATCCCGGGTTCCGAACTCGACGGCGTGCGGCTGGCAATGGAATTCCTGACCCAGCAGAACAAGCGCAACGCGGGCGACGACGAAGTCCGCGCCGCGCCGCGTGGCAGCCTGACCGCAACGGGCAAGCATGTCATCGTGATCGGCGGCGGTGACACGGGCAGCGACTGCGTGGGCACCAGCAACCGGCAGGGCGCAGCCAGCGTCACCCAGCTCGAGATCATGCCCAAGCCGCCCGAAAAGGAAGACAAGGCGCTGACCTGGCCCGACTGGCCGCTCAAGCTGCGCACCTCGTCGAGCCACGAGGAAGGCGTCGACCGCGACTGGGCGGTGCTGACCAAGCGCGTGATCGAGGAAAACGGCGTCGTTTCAGGGCTCGAGTGCGTGCGGGTCGAATGGAAAGACGGCCGCATGCAGGAAGTGGCCGACAGCACGTTCACGCTCAAGGCCGACCTGATCCTGCTCGCCATGGGCTTTACCGGCCCCAAGCGGCGTGGCCTGCTCGACCGGGCGGGAGTCGATCTGGACGGGCGCGGCAATGTCGCGGCGGACACCGACTGGTATCTCACCAGCGAAGCCAATGTGTTCTCCTGCGGCGACATGCGGCGCGGGCAGAGCCTGGTGGTATGGGCGATCCGCGAAGGCCGGCAATGCGCCCGCGCCGTCGACCTCGCCCTGATGGGCGCAACCGAACTGCCGCGCTAACCAATCGCGGGGTAGCTGCCTCGCGCGGCTATCCCTGCGTGCGGCCGCGCGCCTGGACGGCGGTGCGGCGGGCTTCGAGCTCGGCGGGGCGCACGGCGCTGTTGGCGGCCGAGGACTGCCGGTGTTCGATCGCCAGCCCCTCGCCGAAACTGGCGGCATAGCCTTCGTCGATCAGCCGCTTGTATCCGGCAAGGAAGGCGGGGTCGACGCTTGCCATGTCGGCGGCCAGGCGGCGCGCCTCCGCGAGCAGCGACTCCGGCGCGACCACGCGGTTGACGAGCCCCCAGCGTTCGGCCGTGGCGGCATCGAGGAAATTGCCGGTAAAGCTGAGCTCCTTGGCGCGGCTGATGCCGATCATCCGGCTGAGTTTCTGCGACAGCCCCCAGCCCGGCACCACGCCGACCCGCGCATGCGTATCGGCAAAGCGCGCGTTGCTGCTGGCAATCAGCACGTCGCAGGCGAGCGCGACTTCGAACCCACCGGTGATCGCCACGCCATTGATCGCGCCGATCACCGGCTTGCGGCAGTTTTCGATCGCCTTGACCGGGTTTTCGTCCGCCCCCTCGGCATTGGCTGCGCCCAATGCGCCTTCCTGCGATCCCAGTTCCTTGAGATCGAGCCCGGCAGTAAACGCCCGCGTCCCCGCGCCGGTGAGGACCACTGCCCGCACACCGTCATCGGCATCCAGCGCGGTCATCACCTCGTAGAGACGATGGCGCAGCGCTTTCGACAGGGCATTCATCGCTTCGGGGCGGTTGAGCGTGACGGTGGCGATGCCGCCGGCGATCTCGGTCAGGATGAGGTCGGTCATCCTGCCAGCCTAGCGAACAAGTTGCATCTTGCAATCTTTCGCCCGCTGCCCTTCACTGCGCGCCGAGCGAGAGGAGACGCGAATATGGCTTTCAAACCCTTCGATCTGACCGGCAAGGCAGCAGTGGTCACCGGCGGCAATGGCGGTATCGGCCTGGGCATGGCCGAAGGGCTTGCGGCAGCCGGCGCCGACGTCGCGATCTGGGGGCGCAATGCGGACAAGAACGCCGCCGCGCTCGAACGGCTCAAAGCGCATGGTACGCGCGTGGAGGCGCTGGAGGTCGATGTTGCCGATGAACAGGCGGTGGTCGATGCGATGGCCGAAAGCCTGTCGCGCCTAGGCCGGATCGACAGCTGCATCGCCAATGCCGGCGTGGGCGGCGGCGCGCCGCTGATCGAACAGACGACCGAGCAGTGGCGCAAGGTCACCGCGGTCAATCTCGATGCGGTGTTCTGGACCTTCCGCGAGGCGAGCAAGCACATGGTCGCGCGCGCGGAGAGCGGCGACAAGGGCGGTTCGCTGCTGGTGACATCGAGCGTGTCGGCGATCCATGGCGCGCCGCAGAACCAGGCCTATGCCGCGACCAAGGCAGGCGTACTGGCGATGGTCCGCGGTACCGCGGTGGAACTGGCGCGCCACGGCATCCGCGCCAATGCGATCCTGCCCGGCTGGATCGCCACCGAAATGACCGAGCGGTTGCAGAACTGGGATGCGTTCAACGACAAGGCGATTGGCCGTGTGCCGATGCGGCGTTGGGGCGAGGGCGAGGATTTCGCCGGCATGGCCGTGTATTTCGCCAGCGATGCGAGCAAGTTCCACACCGGCGATTCGGTGGTGATCGACGGCGGCTATTCGATCTTCTGAGCTAGAGGCCGCGCAGCCGGGGGGAAAGGTTCGCGTGCCGGCGGATCGCGCGGACCTGCCCGGCTTCATCGCGTTCGAAAGTCACCGCCTCGCGTTCGGCCCCCTTGTCGGTCACCACGCGGAAGCGGTCACCGCCCAGCGGTTTCAGGCGCCATAGCGCGCGGGCAGGCTCGACCGCATCGGGATCGAGCCAGGTCAGCCCGCCGGCCCAGGGAATCAGCATGAAATCCGAATCCCACGGCTGGCCGCTATACACGCCGGCATAATCTGCCAGATCGACCCCCGCGACGGGGTCGAACGGCGCCGCTTCGCCCCGGGCCTTGACCAGCGCGGCAATCCCGCGGGCGATGCCGCCGGGATCATCCATCGCATTCATCGCCACGGCCACGCCCATGCCTTCCGCCGGCGCCAGCATCAGCACGCTGCGATAACCCGGGCACGCGCCGCCATGGCCAACGACCGTGGTGCCGCCTTCCTGCCGGACGGAGAAGCCGAGGCCCCAGCTCGTTTCCCAATCGGGCGAGATATAATGGACGCGCTGCATCTCGCGCAGGGTCGAGGGGCGCAGCACCTCTTCCTCGCCGCTGCTCGCCAATCGGAAGGTCCAGCTGGCGAATTTGGCGAGATCGGCCACGCTGGCGGTGAAGCCCGCCGCAGGCGTGATCCCCGCCGGATCGAACAGGCCGACCTCGGGCCGCGTGCCGTCGGCTTCGAGCGCGCCCCAGCCGACGGCCATCTGCTGGCCATAGAGCTGCGCAGGAATGCCGGCACGCGTATCGTCCAGTCCCAGCGGGCCGAGGATATTGGCGTCGACATACTCGGCATAGGGCGTGCCGCTGACCGCCTCGACGGTTTCGCCCACCAGCGTGAGCCCGAGGTTCGAATATTGCCAGGTGGTCGATGCGGGATAGAGCGGCGTCTGCTCCCGAATCGCCACGCGGACCTGCGCTTGGGAAGGGAAGGCGAAGTCGGGCCCGGTCCAATAGGGGAAGTCGGCTTCGCGCGGCAGGCCGGCCGAATGCGTCAGCAGGCCGCGCAGCGTGATCGGCACGCTGTCCCGCGGGTCGTCGGCCAGCCGGGCCCAGGGAAGATAGCGTTCGATCGGCGCGTCGAGAGCGACCGTGCCGCGTTCCCACTGCTGCATCAGCGCAACGGCAGTGAACAGCTTGGAAATCGAACAGATCGAATAGATCGTATCGGGCGTCGCCGGGATCCGGCCCGCACGGTCGGTGGTGCCGAAGCCCTTCGCCCAGGCGGTGGTATCGCCCCGCACCAGCGCGGCCGAGATTGCGGGAATCCTGCGATACCGCCGCTGCCCGTCGATCCACAGTTCGGCAGCGCGCATCGCCTCACCCAGGGCGGCGGCCTTCGCCGGATCGAGCGCCTCGGCGCCAACCGGCGGTACATCCTGCGCATCTGCGGCGCCCGGAACCGCCATGCCCAAAGCCGCGAGTGCCGCGCCTGCCCGGAAAACCGCCTTCATCGCTCGTACTCCCAGAGTGGAGCGCGACTGTCCTATACGCGCCGGCCTATGGCAAGCGGCTCCCTCTTGGGGCAGCTAAACCTGCCAGTCGACCGGGGCGCGGCCATGCTCTGTCAGGAATGCGTTCGCGCGGCTGAAGGGGCGCGAACCGAAGAACCCGCGATAGGCCGAGAGCGGGCTGGGATGCGGGCTTTCGATCACGCAGTGCTGCCCGGCACGCAGTCCTGCGATGCGTTTCGCCTTGGCCTGCGCATGGCTCCCCCAGAGGATGAACACGCTGGGCTCCGCGCGCGCCGCCACTGCAGCGACGCAGGCGTCGGTGACCGTTTCCCAGCCGCGCCCGGCATGGCTGGCGGCCTTGCCGCCTTCGACCGTCAGCGTATTGTTGAGCAGCAGCACGCCGCGGCGCGCCCAGGCGCTCAGATCGCCATGCGCGGGGCGCGCGATGCCCAGATCGGCTTCCAGCTCCTTATAGATGTTCGCCAGGCTCGGCGGGACCTTCACGCCTTCGGGAACCGCAAAGGACAGCCCCATCGCCTGCCCCGGCCCGTGGTAGGGGTCCTGCCCCAGGATCACCACCTTGACGCTGTCGAGCGGGGTGAGCTCGAGCGCCTTCAGCCGGCACCCCTGCGGCGGATAGACCGGCTTGCCCGTAGCTTCCTCGGCCACCAGGAAACCGCCCAGCCGCCGGACCTCGGGCGCCGCGAGCGCGGGTTCGAGTACGGGCCGCCAGCTTTCGGGGATCGCATCGCTTGCCATGGCAGCAGGAGTAGGCCGCTGCGCAGGCGCGCGCCAGCACCCCCTTCCCAGCAATCCCCGATGCGCCTAAGGCCTCGGCCATGGCAGTGCATTTCCACGAAGAAGACCTCCCCGCAGGCGTCCTCGCCGATGGCCCCGTGGCCGTCGATACCGAAACCATGGGTCTCGTCACGATCCGCGACCGGCTGTGCGTCGTCCAGATCAGCGACGGCAAGGGCGACGAGCACCTTGTCCGCTTTGCGCCCGACAGCGATTACGATGCGCCCAATCTCAAGGCGGTGCTGGCCGATCCCGCACGGCTCAAGCTGTTCCATTTCGCGCGCTTCGACCTCGCCGCGATCGAATATTACCTCGGGGTGGAAGCGACGCCCTGCTATTGCACCAAAATCGCCAGCAAGCTGGTCCGCACCTATACCGATCGCCACGGGCTCAAGATGCTGGTCGAGGAACTGCTCGGCGAAAGCATTTCCAAGGCACAGCAGTCGAGCGACTGGGGCGGCCCCGACCTCAACGACGCGCAGCGCGACTATGCCGCGAGCGACGTGCGCTACCTGCACCGCATGAAGGAAGAGCTGGACCGCCGGCTGGCGCGCGAAGGCCGCACCGAAATGGCGCAGGCCTGTTTCGATTTTCTCCCCACCCGCGCGCGGCTCGATGTCGCCGGCTGGGCGGATCACGATATTTTCAGCCACATGTAAGGATCACGCGGGTAGGCGGGACACATGGCATTGCGGCAGCGCAGGATCGAAACCCAGGAGGCGAAGGAGCGCCGCGGCGAACGCCGCCTCTGGGCCGAGCCCGGCGGCTCGCACGACCGGCTGGTCGCCGTGCTGGCCCGCGTGTTGCCGATGGGCGTCGGCGTACTCGCCGCACTGATGGTGATCACCCCGCTCAGCCCGCGCGGCGAGATCAGCTTCCTGCTCGACCGGAACAAGGTCGCGGTGATCGAGGACCGGCTGCGCGTCGATAACGCGCTTTACCGCGGCGCCGACAACCAGGGCCGGCCCTTTTCGCTGACTGCCGGCGAAGCGGTCCAGCGCTCGAGCGCGGAGGGTATCGTCAGGATGAACGATCTCGTCGCGCGGTTGCTGCTCGAGGAAGGTCCCGCGCGCCTGAGCGCGCAGGCCGGGCTCTATGATATCGACGAAGACACCGTGGCGGTGACCGGGCCGATGCGGATGATCGCGGCGGATGGCTACCGCATGATGGCGCGCGATGTCTCGGTCGATCTCGAAACCAAGCAACTCGTCGGTGCGGGGGGCGTCGAAGGCGCGATTCCCGCCGGGACGTTCAGCGCCGATCGCTTGACCGCCGATCTGTCGGCGCGCACCGTTACCCTGACGGGCAATGCGCGGCTGCGCATGGAGCCCGGCAAGCTGAGGATGCCCTGATGAAGCCCCTGCTCTCCACCATCGCCCGCTGGGGCATCGGATCGTTTGCCGTCACCGCCGCAGGTTTCGCCGGCATCCAGCTGTCGGCGCAGGCGATCGCCTCGCACAATTCGAACGCGCCGGTTTCCTATGCCGCCGACCGGATCGAATTGCAGGACCGGGAAAACCGCGTCGTCCTGTCGGGCAATGTCCAGATCACGCAGGCCGGGCTCGGCTTGTCCGCAGCGCGCACGATCGTCAGCTACTCGGACGCGGGCAGCCTCAGCATCCAGCGGATCATGGCGACCGGCGGGGTGACCGTATCGCGCGGCAACGAACGCGCGCGCGGCGATACCGCGGTCTACGACTTCAACCGCCGGATCATCACCATGGCCGGCAATGTCCGGCTCAACCGCGGGGACGATACGCTCAACGGGGGACGGCTGGTGATCGATCTGGCCTCCGGCGTGTCAAGCGTCGACGGCCGCGCCAGCGGCTCGTCCTCGGTTACGGGCGAAGGCCAGTCGGGCGGCCGCGTAACCGGGAGCTTCTCGGTCCCCGAGAACTGAGCCGGCTGCGGCGCGCCTAGCGCGCCCGTGCCCCGGCAACGCGGGCGATATCGGCGAGACCCTGCGCCAGCAGCAATTCGGCAGCCTGGCTGTTGGTCAGCAATTCACGGTGCAGCGTCACCAGCCGCTGGGTCAGCCGGCCCAGCTTGTCGCCGTGCCGCCACAGCGCCAGCTGCTGACCGATGTCGCGCTTTTCCTTGAAGAATATCCCCAGCCGCGCTTCCTCGCCGCGGTCGAGATCGCCGAAGGACCGCGGGCCCAGCGCGGCGGCGATGCGCGCGAGCTGCGCCGCCCGGCGTTCGAATGCCAGGAGCACGCCGACAGGGTTGAGCCCGAGCTGCTTCATCCGCGCCAGTTCGGTGCCTACCTTGGCCGCCTGTCCGCCCATCACCGCATTGACCAGCGGGGTGAAGCCATCGTCCTCGCTCGCCGCGCCGATCGCATCGAGGTCTTCCGCGGTCGCGCTCTGCGGGCTTTGCGCGGTGGCATCGAGATAGAGCGCCAACTTCTCGATCTCGCTCTTCGCCAGCCGCACGTCGAGATTGGCCGCGCGTGCAATCCGTTCGGCCAGGTCGCCGCCCAGTCGCACCCCCGCCCCGTCGGCAAGGCCGCGCACGCTGCGGGTGACCGATTGCAGGTCGGGTGGATAGAACATCGCCACCAGCGCATCCTTGCGCTTTTCGAGCAGCTTGGCGGAGCGCGACTTGTCGGTGGCCGAGGTGGCCACCACGATGACCGGGCAGGCCTCGCCGCCGCCCGCTTCGCTGGTTTCGACCAACACCTTGAGCGCTTCATGCGCCTCGTCGCCGTTGGCCCGCACCCAGATATGCCGCTGGTCGCCGAACAGCGAATTGGTCCGGGCCTCGTCGCCCAGCCGCGCGGGATCGCTGCGCAGTTCGGCACCCGACATTTCGACGCGTTCGCCCGGTTCGGGCAGCCAGGTCACGAGGTCGTTGGCCGCCGCACTGGCACCTGCTTCGTCCTGCCCGCAGAAAAAGAAAATGCCGCAGCCCTGTGCGGCGCTGCGTCCCTTGGCCGCGAAATCGCGGTTGCTGAGCTTCACTGTGCCGCGTCGCCCTGCCGCCGCAAGGCCAGCGCGATCCGCGTCACCATCCGCTGCGCAAGATCCTGCGACAGGTTCTGCAGCGCGGTCTGTTCAGCGGCAATAACCGCATATTCGCTCGACACCACGTCGATCCCGGCATCCGAGCCATCGGTCGCGTCGAGCAGGATCTCGCCAGTGGCGAGGTCGACCAGCTGATAGCGCGCCCGCAGCGTCCGCCGTTCGCGGCTGATCGTATCGTCGCGCAGCACGGCGAGCCCTTCGAGCTGGTCGTCGAGCCGGACATCGATCCGGTATTGCGGGCTGACCATGCCCGCTGCGCCGAAGCGTTCCTCGAGCGCGCTGCGCACCAGCCAGCCGGCCCGCCCTTCGATCGGCGCGACCTCGATCGCGGCCATGGATTGCGCGACCGCGCCGCTGCCGCCACCAGCATACATGGGCGACAGACCGCAGGCCGAGAGCGTGCAAAGGGAGAGGCAGGCGAAAACGATGCGCATCAGGTGACGATATTCACCAATCTGTCAGGCACCACAATGACCTTGCGGATTTCCGCCCCGTCGAGCGAGCGCTGCACCTTTTCCGAGGCCAGCGCCATTGCTTCGAGATCTGCCTTCGAAGCGCCCTTGGGCGCGGTCAGCGTGTCGCGCAGCTTGCCCTTGTGCTGGACCGCGATGGTGACCTCGTCCTCGACCAGCAGCGCGGGATCGACTGCGGGCCAGGCGGCATCGGCCACCAGGCCATCGGCGCCCAGCGACGCCCAGGCTTCCTCGGCCAGATGCGGCATCATCGGCGCGACCAGTTGCACCAGCGTGCGGATCGCGGCCGACCGGCTGGCCGAAGGCTGCGCCTTTTCGACCGCTCCGGTCAGTTCGTAGATCCGCGCCACCGCCTTGTTGAAACCCAGCGATTCGATGTCCTCGGCGACCGCGGCGACCGTCTGGTGCATCTTGCGCAGCAGCGGCTTGTCCTCGCCTTCGGCTCCGGCGTCATGGGCGGCGAACAAGCGCCACAGGCGATGCACGAAACGGCTGCAGCCCTCGATCCCGGCTTCGGACCACGGCAGGTCGCGTTCGGGGGGGCTGTCGGACAGCATGAACCAGCGCACCGCGTCGGCGCCATAGGTGTCGACGATGGTGTCGGGGTCGACCACGTTCTTCTTCGACTTGGACATCTTGATGACGCGGCCGATCTCGACTTCGCCGCCGTCCGCCTTGAGCAGCGCGCGTTCGGCTTCGCGGCTGATCTCGTCCGGCGCGAAGTAGAGCGTCTTGCTCCCGTCCTTGCGGCTGTAGGTCTCATGCGTGACCATGCCCTGCGTGAACAGCGAGGCGAAGGGTTCGGTCACGTCGATCTGGCCCATATGCGCCAGTGCGCGGGTCCAGAACCGGGCGTAGAGCAGGTGCAGGATCGCGTGTTCGATCCCGCCGATATACTGTTCGACCGGCAGCCACTTGGCGATCTCGTCCCTGTCGAACGGCTTGTCGGCAGGCTGGCTGGCGAAGCGCAGGAAATACCACGAACTGTCGACGAAAGTGTCGAGCGTGTCGGTCTCGCGTTCCGCCTTCCCGCCGCATTTGGGGCAATCGACATGTTTCCAAGTGGGATGGCGCAACAGCGGATTGCCCGGAGTCCGGAAATCGACATCCTCGGGCAGCGTGATCGGCAGGCTGTCCTTGGGCGCGGGGACCACGCCGCATTTCTCGCAATGGATGAAGGGGATCGGCGTGCCCCAGTACCGCTGGCGCGACACACCCCAGTCGCGCAGCCGCCACACGGTCTTGCCGCTGCCGCGTCCCTGTTCTTCGATGCGCGCGATGATTGCGCGCTTGGCGTCCTCGATTTCCATCCCGTCAAGAAAGTCCGAATTGACCAGCACGCCCTCCCCCGCCTCGGCCTCGCCGTCGAAGGGCTTGTTCGCCTGATCGGCGCTGGGCGCGACGACCCGGGGGATCGGCAGGCCGTATTTGGTCGCGAATTCGAAATCGCGCTGGTCGTGGCCCGGTACCGCCATGATCGCGCCGGTGCCGTAATCCATCAGCACGAAGTTCGCGATATAGACGGGTAGGTCTGCGCCGGTGAACGGGTGCTTGGCGCTGATCCCGGTATCGAAACCCAGCTTCTCGGCGGTTTCGAGTTCGGCCGCCGTGGTGCCGCCCTTCTTGCATTCGGCAATGAAGGCGCGGGCCTCGTCGCTGTCGATCGCTTGCGCGACCGGATGGTCGGCGGCAACTGCGACGAAACTCGCGCCGAAGATGGTGTCGGGCCGCGTGGTATAGACCGGCAGCGTGTCGCCATTCGACAGGTCGAAGCTGAATTCGAGCCCCTTGGACTTGCCGATCCAGTTTTCCTGCATCAGCCGGACCTTGTCGGGCCAGTTCTCGAGGCCGCCGAGCCCTTCGAGCAGCTCTTCGGCGAAATCGGTGATCTTGAGGAACCACTGATTCAGCTTGCGCTTCTCGACCTCGGCGCCGCTGCGCCAGCCCTTGCCGTCGATCACCTGTTCATTGGCGAGCACGGTCATGTCGACCGGGTCCCAATTGACCTCGCTTTCCTTGCGATAGACGAGGCCCGCCTCGTAGAGATCGATGAACAGCGCCTGCTCGTGCCCGTAGTAATCGGGTTCGCAGGTCGCCAGCTCGCGCGACCAGTCGAGCGCGAAGCCGAGGCGCTTCAGCTGCGCCTTCATGTGTTCGATATTGTCGCGGGTCCAGCCGCCCGGGTGGACGCCCTTTTCCATCGCCGCATTTTCGGCGGGCATGCCGAAGGCGTCCCAGCCCATCGGATGCAGCACTTCGTGCCCCACCGCCTTCTTGTAGCGCGCCAGCACGTCGCCCATCGTGTAATTGCGCACATGGCCGATATGGATGCGCCCCGAAGGATAGGGGAACATCTCGAGCACGTAGCTCTTGGGCTTGGGGGAAGCGCTATCCGCGCGGAAGGTCTGCGCCTGTTCCCACGCGCTTTGCCAGCGCGCATCGGCGCGGGCGGGATCGAAACGGGTTTCGCTGCTCATGCGAGCGGCGTTTACGGATTTTGCGGGCTATGGGAAGGCGCTTTTCCGGTTGCGCCCCCGCGATCAGCTGACCGCTTCGCGGCGCAGTTCGCGGGCCTTGGTCAGGATGATGTCTTCCAGCCGCTGGACGGTCGCCGCCTGGACCGGTGCGTCGACCCAGCTGCCCGACTGGTTGACCTGACGGCTCGCCGCCACGCGCAGCGCGTCGGCGCGCAGGTCCGAATCGAGGATCGTCACCGTCACCTTGACCCGTTCGCCGGGGTTGCTGGGATTGGCGTACCAGTCGCTGACAATCACGCCGCCATTGCTGTCCGCCTGCAGCAGCGGGGCGAAGCTGAGCGCATCGAGCGCCGCGCGCCAGAGGTAGGAATTGACGCCGATCGTGGTGACCTGCGCCGCCGCCATGTCCGCCTGCGGCCGTTCACGCCCGCCGCCGCATGCCGCGAGGCCGACCGTGGCGGCAATCGCAACGGCAAAGGTTGCAGGGCGGCGAATGGTTGCAAAGGCGCTCATGTCGATCCTTGGTATCACTGACGTTCCCGGCTCTATAAAGACTGCGCGCGCACGGGCAAGCGTTCGTCCCGCGCGGCACAATGCCCGTCTGGCCTCCATGCCACTGAATGCCGCCTGAATCCGCACGGCGGCATGCCGCGATCATCGTATGCCGGGCGAGCAGGCCGCCGCTCCGCAGCGGCCGTGCATCGCGGGGCGTTCCAGAGCGCGGAGGGCATCGCCAATGCTGCTTGCGGCATTCGATAAGTTACCGGGAAGAGCCGGAAAATTCCGCTGGCAGGCACTTTGCCACCACGCTTGTGGGCAAACCGCAACACCTTTTGCGAAACTGTCGCAGATGCTGTGGAAAAGCTGGCCATGGCACCGCCCGCTGGTACCATGGCCGGAGAACAGACAGGACTCGGCTGCGCTTGTGCAGAAATACAGGAACCGTTCAGCGGACCTGTGACTTGAAGTTCCTGAAGATGAAGGGTGCGGGTTCGCAATGGCACGTTCGGGTACAGATCAGGGCAAGACGCGGTTCGTTCCGGCAGCGCTTATTGCTGCCGGTCTGGCGCTGACCATTCCCGCCGCCGGTCTCGCTGTGGTGCAGGCCGACGGGGCCGAAGCCCTGCCCGAAACCGTATCCTACCTCCCCTTCACGCCCGCCAATTCGGATCCGCGGCTGGCCGCACGCGTCGCTGCCCTGATCGGCGAAGACGGGCTGCGCTTCACCCCTGCGAACAAGTCGGGGCTGGCGAAAGACCGCACCGTCACCGTCGCGGTACGGGTGGACGATGCCACCGCGCGGGCCATGTCGGTGCGCACGGCAATCGATTCGGTGGGCAGCGCTGAACGCGTGCTCGCGATCAGCCCGACCAGCTACAATCTGGGCATCTCGCGCGGCTACCAGAGCTTCGCGCAGACCGCCAAGCCGGCCACCGTTTCGGTCGGCCTGCGTGACATGGGCATGCCCGATCTCGCCAATTTCGCGCCCGACAAGGGCGACAAGCCGGCAAAACCCGGGCGGTTCGATTCGCGGCTCGCGCTCGAGAAGCAGGACAATGCCGGCCGTGCACCGCGCACGCTCGAAGGCATGGGCAACCAGAGTGTCGATCTCAGCACGTCCTACCGCGTGGTCGGTAATCTCAACGTGACCGCCGGCGTGCGCCTGTCCAAGGACAGCAACCGCCTCGCGCCGCTGACCGACGGGGTCGAAGACGACCAGGCCGTCTACGTCGGCACCCGCGTCAGCTTCTAGGCTCCGCCCCATCCGGTAAATACGTCTGCACGCGCCCCCGCGCGCGGACAAAGCGCTTGGCGCGATCGGCTCCGCTCGCCTAGTCTGTGCGAACGCTACGGCAAGTTGGGGGGAATTCTATGTCACGGGTGGCTATCGTAACCGGCGGCACGCGCGGGATCGGCCGCGCGATCTGCGAACGGCTGCGCGACGAGCGCGGTTTCACCGTTATTGCCAATTACGCGGGCAACACCGACGCGGCGGCGCGGTTCACCGAGGAGACGGGTCTGCCCACCGCGCGCTTCGATGTCGGCGATCCCGACGCGGTCCACGAGGCCTGCGCCCGGATCGAACGGGAACACGGGCCGATCGACGTGGTCGTCAACAATGCCGGCATCACCCGCGACGGCACGCTGCTGAAAATGAGCTATGACGATTGGGACGCGGTCATGCGCACCAATCTGGGCGGCTGCTTCAACACCGCCAAGGCCACTTTCGCGGGAATGAAGGAACGCGGCTGGGGCCGGATCGTCAACATCGGGTCGATCAACGGCCAGGCGGGACAATACGGCCAGGTCAATTACGCCGCCGCCAAAAGCGGGATCCACGGATTCACCAAGGCGCTGGCGCAGGAAGGCGCGCGCTTCGGGATCACGGTCAACGCCATTGCGCCGGGCTATATCGACACCGAAATGGTCGCCGCGGTGCCCGAGCCGGTGCTGGAAAAGATCGTCGCCAAGATCCCCGTCGGCCGGCTCGGCCGCGCCAGCGAGATCGCCCGCGGGGTAAGCTTCCTGTGCTCCGAACACGCCGAATTCGTCACCGGTTCGACGGTGAGCATCAACGGCGGACAGCACATGTATTGATCGGGTGCGCCGAGGCGCCCCCGTCCCGCCGCGTCCCGGGAACGTTCCGGGGCCTCTCGCGAAAAAAATCGTGGTGCGAGCGCTGCGGATATGTAGAGGGGGCGCCGATGACTCCCCCCTATCACCCGCCGAAGAAATACTCGGTCCGCATCGACGGCCACCGTACCTCGATCAGCCTCGAACCCCTGTTCTGGGAAAAGCTCACCACTGCAGCGCGGATGCGCAACCAGTCGATCAACGCGCTGGTGGCGCAGATCGACGCCGAACGCATCCGTGCGGATACGCCGCCCGGGCTGGCTGGCGCGATCCGGATCTGGCTGGTCACGCACGAAAAAGGCGGCTGGATCACTCCAGCCGCCCCGGTGTCGGAACTGGCCGACAGCTGAACCCTTCCGGGTCAGTATTTCGCGGTCGCGTCGCTCGCCGGATAGGTTTCGTCGAGCGCTTCGTCGGTTGCGCTCATCGTGTCGCCCTTCGTGCCGGTCGCTGCCGCGCCCGCATCGCGGAACTGGCCCTCCGGCTGGCCGTCGGCAAAGGCGACGCCATTCTTGTCGACACGGTTCTTCTCGTAGTAGCGATAGCCGGCATAACCGAGACCGCCGAGTGCCAAAAGCTTGAGTAACATGAGAAAACTCCTTTCTTGCTGCCCCAACGTACGGGTCGCCGGAAAGGTCCTTCAATCACGCCTCAATCGTCGCCGACGCGCTCCACATCCGCGCCCACCAGTTGCAGCTTCTCTTCCAGCCGCTCGTAACCGCGGTCGAGGTGGTAGAGCCGGCGCACGGTGGTCGCGCCTTCGGCGGCCAACCCGGCGATCACCAGGCTCATCGATGCACGCAGATCGGTCGCCATCACTTCGGCGCCAGTGAGACGCGTGGGCCCGCGCACGATCGCGGTGCGCCCCTCGGTCTCGATATCCGCGCCCATCCGCGCCAGTTCGGGCACGTGCATGAAACGGTTCTCGAAGATCGTTTCCTTGAGCACGCTGGTGCCTTCGGCGCGGGTCAACAGGCTCATCAGCTGCGCCTGCATGTCGGTGGCCAGCCCCGGAAAAGGCGCGGTGGTGAGATTATGCGCCTTGAGCGGCCCGTTCGCGGCCACGTTGATGCCGTGCTTGTCGCTCTCGATCTCCACTCCGATATTGCGCAGCGCATGCAGCGTGGAGCCCATGTCGCCCGCTTCCGCCCCCTCGAGCCGCACTTCGCCGCCCGTGATCGCCGCCGCGCAGGCATAGGAGCCCGCCTCGATCCGGTCGGGCATCACCCGGTAGGTCGCGCCGTGCAGCTTGCTGACCCCGTGGATCGTCAGTTCGGACGTGCCGACCCCTTCGATCTCCGCGCCCATCGCGGTGAGCAAATTGCACAGATCGACAATCTCGGGCTCGCGCGCGGCGTTGACCAGCCGGCTGGTGCCCTTGCACAGCACCGCCGCCATCAATGCATTCTCGGTCGCGCCGACCGACACGACGGGGAAGTCGAATTCGCCGCCGGGCAGCCCGCCGTCGGGCGCGCTGGCTTTCACATAGCCCTGCGCCAGTTCGATATGCGCGCCGAAGGCTTCGAGCACCTTGAGATGCAGGTCGATCGGGCGGTTGCCAATCGCGCAGCCACCGGGCAGCGACACGGTCGCCTCGCCGGTGCGCGCCAGCAGCGGACCGAGCACGAGGATTGAAGCGCGCATCTTGCGCACCAGATCGTAGGGCGCGACCGAACTGGTGATGCGCATCGCCTCGAGCGTGACATTGCGGCCGAACTCCTCGGGCCGCTTGCCGGGGATCGTGTGGCTGACGCCGAACTGCGTCATCAGGTGCTGGAAGCCGTCGATATCCGCCAGCCGCGGCAGGTTGCGCAGCGTCAGCGCCTCCTCGGTCAGCAACGCGCAGGGTATCAGCGTGAGCGCGGCGTTCTTGGCGCCCGAAATGGGGATGGTCCCCGACAGGCGGTTGCCGCCGCGAATGATCAATTTGTCCATGGAACCGTGCTTTACCCTCGCGCGCCATGCTGGCAAGCGTCACGATAGCGTCGCAGCGCCGCACCAGCGGATGTATCGTCGACCGATCCCGTGCGCCCCCTCGCGCGAAACGACCGCGCAAACAGGCAGGAGGAACAGAGATGTCAGCCCGTAAACCGATCAAGAAGGCGGTGTTTCCCGTCGCCGGTCTCGGTACCCGCTTTCTCCCCGCGACCAAGGCCATTCCCAAGGAATTGCTGCCCATCGTCGACCGTCCGCTGATCCAGTATGCGGTGGACGAGGCGCGCGAGGCGGGGATCGAGCAGATCATCTTCGTCACCGGCCGCGGCAAGACCGCGATCGTCGAGCATTTCGACGTCGCCTTCGAACTCGAAACCACCATGGCGGAGCGCGGCAAGGACCTCTCGGTGCTCGAACCCACCCGCGCCACGCCGGGCGATATCATCACCGTGCGCCAGCAGGTCCCGCTGGGGCTCGGCCATGCGATCTGGTGCGCGCGCGCGATCGTCGGCGACGATCCCTTCGCCATCCTCCTGCCCGACGAGCTGATGGTCGCGGCCAAGGGCGGCGGCACCGGCTGCATGAAGCAGATGGTCGAAGCCTATGAAGAGGTCGGCGGCAATCTGATTTCGGTGCTCGAAGTGCCGCATGACGAAGTGTCGAGCTATGGCGTCATCGCGCCAGGCGCCCAGCTGTCCGATACGCTGACCGAGGTGACCGGGCTGGTCGAAAAGCCCCCGGTCGACCAGGCGCCGTCGAACAAGATCATCTCGGGCCGCTACATCCTCCAGCCTGAGGTGATGGGCGTGCTCAAGGACCAGGGCAAGGGCGCGGGCGGCGAGATCCAGCTGACCGACGCAATGGCGAAAATGATCGGCAACCAGCCCTTCCACGCCGCCACCTTCGCCGGCCGCCGCTTCGACTGCGGCAGCAAGACCGGCTTCGTCGAGGCGACGCTGGCACTGGCACTCGAACGCGAAGACATGGGCGCCGAAGTCCGCGCGATGGCGGAGCGGCTGCTGACGGAGTAGACCTCCGGTCCGCCGCATCGGCAGCCGCCGTTCGAGCGATATCGTCACTCTGAACCTGGTTCGGGGGTTTTACGCGCCCTCTCTTTGAACTGGAGGGCAGCAGCTATCGCCGCGAACGCCGTGCGGCCAGGAGCGCCGGGCCCCATACTGCATGGCTGGACGATTTTCCTACACCGCCGGCGTTTGGTAGCCTTCGTCCGGTGCTGCGTTCTTTCCGCTCCCTTTCATACCCTCAGCAAAGGGCGTTCCGTCGCCAGAGACGGCTTGCGGTCACAGAACTGGGTGGTCGGAAGGTCACGGTCAGACGCGGCATCGTCCCCGTGCACCCACGCTTCGCGGCGGCAGGCAGCGGAAGGTCACGCTTTCTCACAGCGCGATTGCCGGTCCAGCGCGGCGCAGGTCGCCGTGCGGCCGGTCAGGCCGCAGTGAAGCGCAGCGGTAGCGTCTTGAGCCCTCCGACGAATGTCGATTTGGACCGCGCGGGTTTGCCCGCCAGTTCGACGGTCTCGATCCGGTCGAGCAGCACTTCGAACAGGATGCGCATTTCGAGCCGGGCGAGATGCAGGCCGAGGCACTGGTGCGCGCCCGCGCCGAAGGCGAGGTGGCGGTTGGGGCTGCGCGCGGCATCGAAACGGCGCGGGTCGTCGAAATGCGCCGGATCGTGATTGGCGGCGACATAGTTCATCATCAGCCAGTCGCCCTTGGCGATGGCCTGCCCGCCGACCTCGGTGTCCTGGGCCGCAGTGCGCATGAAGTGCTGCACCGGCGTGGTCCAGCGGATCGCTTCCTCGACGATGCCGGGCAGCAGGCTGCGGTCGGCGCGCACCCGCGTCCATTGCTCAGCATCCTGCGCCAGTGCGAGCATCGCGCCCGCGGTGCTGGCGCTGGTGGTGTCGTGCCCCGCGGCGGCAAGGATGATGTAATAGCCCATCATGTCGCGGTCGTTGAGCGGTTCGCCATCGACCACCGCATTCGCGATCGTGCTGGCGACATCGGTGGTGGGATTAGCCCGGCGCTCGGCGGTGAGCTTGGCAAAATAGGCCTCGAAGTCCTTGACCGCGCCCGCCACCAGCTGGGTGATCGCCTCGGGCGGGAGGTCCTTCATCCCCGACTGGTTGAGGTCCTCGTCGCTACCGCCGAACATCTGCTGCGTGAGCGTCAGCATGCGCGGCTCGTCTTCCTCGGGCACGCCGAGGATCTGCATCACCACATGCAGCGGATAGGGCGCTGAAACGGCCTTCACGAAATCCGCCTCGCCGCCGCCCGCCAGCAGCCGGTCGACCGCGGCATGCGCGATGCCGCGGATCTCGTCCTCCACGCCGCGCAGGTTCTTGGGCATGAACCATTCCTGCGTCAGCTTGCGATACTTCATGTGGACCGGCGCATCGAAGGTGACGAGGCTGGCGACCATGTGTTCGCTGCCGCCGGTGAGCGCCTTGGCGAACTCGATCCCATCGGTCAGGCTGAAGACGACGCTTTGCGGGTTGTTGAGGAAGGTCGCATTGTCCTTCGACATGCGCATCACATCGTCATAGCGCGTGACCAGCCAGAACGGCGGGTGGACCGCATCGTCGGCCGGTTCGACCCAGGCGACGGGGGTATCCTCGCGCAGGCGGTCGAACGTGTCGAGCAGGCCGTCCCATTCGGCGTAGCTCTGCGGGTCGATCACCGCCCGGGCAGTGGCGGGATCGAGCCGGGCCCGGTCCTGCGCCGCCATCACGCCTGCTCCGTCTGCTGTTCGGCCGCCTTCTGGAATTCGTCGCGCAGCTCGCGCTTGTACAGCTTGCCATTGGCCTCGCGCGGGAGCTGCGCGCGGAAGTCGAACAGCTTGGGCATCTTGATCTTGGACAGGCTGGGAGCGAGGAAATCGCGCAGCTCGGCCTCGAGCGCATCGCCCGCCTCGGCCATGTCGATCGGCTGCACCACCGCGACCACCTTCTCGCCGAAGTCGGGGCAGGGCGCACCGATCACCGCGGCGTCCATCACCTTGTCATGCGTGACCAGCAGATTCTCGATCTCCTGCGGGTAGATGTTGACCCCGCCCGAGATGATCATGTGGCTCTTGCGGTCGGTGAGATAGAGGAAGCCGTCCTCGTCGACATGGCCGATATCGCCCAGCGTCATCCAGCCCTTGGGATGCATCGCTTCGCGCGTCTTCTCGGGATCGTTGTGATAGGTCGGGATGAGATCGTTCTCGAAATAGAGCAATCCGTCCTGGCCCGCGGGGACCTCTTCCCCCTCGGCATCGCAGACATGCAGCGTGCCGTGGATCGCCTTGCCGACGCTGCCGGGATGGGTCAGCCAGTCCTCGGCCTTGATCAGCGTCATGCCGACACCTTCGGAGCCGGCGTAATATTCGTTGATGATCGGCCCCCACCATTCGATCATCTCGCGCTTGATCGGCACCGGGCACGGCGCGGCGGCGTGCAGCGCACGCTGGTGGCTCGAGAGGTCGTAACGCGTGCGTACCTCGGGATCGAGTTTGAGCATGCGCACGAAATGCGTCGGCACCCACTGGCTGTCGGTGATCTTGTATTTCTCGATCGTCTCGAGCGCGTGTTCGGGATCGAACTTCTCCATCACCACGACCGTGCCGCCAAGCCGCTGGGCGGTGGTGCACCAGCCGATCGGCGCAGCATGATAGAGCGGCGCGGGCGAGAGATAGACCATGCTGCCATCGGCGGGCATGCCGGCGCCCATCACCGCGAGGCCCATCAGCGGATTGGTCGCGAGGATGTCGTCATCCTCGGGCGGCGCGGGCTTGACCCCCTTGGGCCGTCCGGTGGTGCCCGAGGAATAGAGCATGTACTGGCCCGGCGCCTGGTCGGCGATCGGCTCGGCAGGCTGCGCGGCGAGCGCGGCTTCGTAATCTTCCTCGCCCTCGCCATCGACGATCAGCAGCGGCAGGTCGGCGCATTCGTCGCGGATGCCCTCGATCGCCTCGGCATAGCGCGTGCTGGTGAGCAGGAACTTGGCTCCCGCATCGTTGAGGATGTAGCAGATCTCCGGCGCGGTAAGCCGGGTCGAGATCGGCACCATCATCGTGCCCGCACGCTGCGACCCCCACACCACCTGCAGGTAATGGACGTTGTTTTCCATCAGCACTGCGAAATGGTCGCCGCGCTTGAGTCCGCGTGCCCGCAGCAGTTGCGCAAAGCGGTTCGCATAGGCGTCCATTTCCGCGAAAGTCACGGTCTGGCCGCTACCCGCCATGATCATCGCGGGATGGTCGGGGCGCGTCTGCGCATGGGTGATGGGGTGCATTGCTGGCTCTCTCCTCTCTGTCGGTCCGCTGTTCGTGCGCGGACTCGTCCAGTTTCGAGAAGAAACCTACCTATGCGTTTCACATGGGCAAGGAAAAAGGCGCCGGGATCGCTCCCGCCGCCTTTTTATCCTGCCCGAAAGGCCGGCTCGATCAGTTGTCGTCGCCGTCGCCCTGCCCGCCAGTGCCGGTGGCGAGCGCGAAAGCCCGCTGCGCTTCCGATTCGACCATATAGGGAACCGGGTTCACGGCCTTGCCGGCGATGCGGACTTCGTAGTGGAGGTGCGGGCCGGTCGAGCGGCCGGTCGAACCGACATAGCCGATGACGTCACCCTTCTTCACGCGGGTGCCGGCCTTCACCGTGATGCCCGACATATGTGCAAACCGCGTCTGCAGATCGGCGCCATGTTCGATCGAGACGAACTTGCCGTAGCTCGAGAACCATTCCGCCTTGCTGACATAGCCATCGGCGGTGGCATAGATCGGCGTGCCGGTCGGGGCCGACAGATCGACACCCTTGTGGCTGCGGCGCCCACCGAGCACGGGGTGCGTCCGCATGCCGTAATCGCTGGTCAGCCGCGTATCGTCGAGCGGCATCCGCGAAGGCACCGAGACCCGCGCCGCTGCCGGCGTCGAGCGGTCGAGTTCGTCCCATTTGGCGAACAGCTGCTGGAACTGGGCGTCGTCACCCGGCTGGGCCGACTGGGCCACCTTGCTCATGTCGATGGCACCGACCGCCGCAGCGGCGTTGGTTTCCTGCGCTTGCGCCGGAGCGGCGGCAAGACCGAAACCGGCCATAATTGCGAAAGCAAGCGTTGCGCGCTTGGTGATCATGCTAACCCGTCCATCCGACGCTTTGCGCGCCTTTTGCTCTTGGCGAAGACAGCGTCCCATGCCGCTTTCGCCATTTTTACGTCACTGCCGGAACCCCCCGGCGTCTCGTGAGTTTGGGTTATCGGGTAAAAAATCGATCAGGCAAGTGCTGCGGAACGGACGCGCGGCAGGCCGCAAGCGAAACGCGTTGAGTCGTTGAAACCCCGCTCCCACCCCCCGAAAATCGACTTCGACACGCGATTTTGCAGCGATTTCCGATATTTTCGACCGTATCCGGCAGTAATCCGCGAAATCGGTTGCAGCCGAACCGGGCAATGCCTGCAGCAGGGTCAACGATTCGCTGGCTGCAGACCGCAGGAGCGCCCGGTGCTTGCCCGCCGCCTGCGCGGTCAGGCGGTGCGCGCGGCTTCGAGGACTTCGTCGACGTGGCCCTTGACCCGGACCTTGGGCCAGATGCGCAGGATGCGCCCGTCTTCGCCGAGCAGGTAGGTCGAGCGAATCATGCCCATATAGGTGCGGCCGTAATTGGTCTTCTCGCCCCACACCCCCAGCGTATCGGACAGACCGCCTTCCTCCTTGTCGGTCGCGAGCGCGACGGTCAGATCGTGCTTGGCGATGAAATTCTGGTGCTTCTTCGGCGAATCCTTGCTGACACCGAGCAGGCGCGTTCCCGCCTTCTCGAATTCCTGCTTGAGCGCGGAAAATTCCTTCGCCTCGGTGGTGCAACCGGGCGTGTT
Source organism: Qipengyuania citrea (assembly GCF_009828015.1). Lineage (GTDB taxonomy): Bacteria > Pseudomonadota > Alphaproteobacteria > Sphingomonadales > Sphingomonadaceae > Qipengyuania > Qipengyuania citrea. Next base: position 686,178 of record NZ_WTYG01000001.1, read on the forward strand.
GTCCTTCGGGTAGAAGAAGATCACCGCCTTGCTGCCCGCGAGGTCCGCCTTGGTTACCGTGCCGCCGTCGGGGGTTTCCATGCTGAAGTCGGGAAAGGCATCGCCTTCGGTAAAAGTATCGGTCATCCATCCATCTCCAAAGTTTCGCCGAACACGTCCTGCCAGGCCGCCGCGACGCTCTCGCGCGCGCCGCCTAGGCTGCGCAGCAGGTCGGCATAATTATCGCAGCCGCTCTGCCGCGCGAGCAGGGCCGCCGCGGCGGGATCGGGCCGATCGAGGTCGGGCGCCAGCAGCCGTGTACCGACCAGCAACCGCGTCATCAATCCATGCGCATCGGCAATCCCGGCGGGCAGCAGGCCGGCTTCGGCCAGCTCGGCGATGGCCTGCGCAAGACCCGGCACCAGACCTTCGTGATCGCGCAGCTGGAGAAAGTGGACGAGGAATTCGAGATCGACCAGCCCGCCGCGCAGCAGCTTCGCATCCAGCGGACCCTTGGCAGGCTTGTGCCCCGCCATCTCGGCGCGCATCTTCAGGACATCGCCGCGCAGCCGGTCGGCATCGCGCCGTTTGCACAGAATGTCGCGGACCACCGCGTCGACCTCGTCGCGGGCGCCGGTGCTGCCGACCAGCACGCGTGCACGCGTCAACGCCATGTGCTCCCACGTCCAGGCGTCCTCGCGCTGGTAGCGCGCGAAGCTCTCCACGCTCACTGCCAACGGCCCCTGGTTGCCCTGCGGGCGCAGCCGCGTATCGACTTCGTACAGCGCCCCTTGCGCGGTCGGCACGCTGAGCGCAGCCGTGACACGCTGCGCCAGGCGATTGAAATAGAGTGTCGCGCCAAGCGGGCGCTCGCCATCGGATTCGCCGTCATGCGTGCCGGTGAACAGATAGACGATGTCGAGATCGGATGCATGCGTAAGCACGCCGCCGCCCAGCCGGCCCAGACCGAGCACGACCAGTTCGCTGCCCGCGATCCGTCCGTGCTTGGCGGCGAATTCCTCTTCGGCCGCACGCACCGCCACCTGCAAAGCGGCTTCGGCGGTGCGCGCCAGTCCGGCGGCGATCGCCAGCGGGTCGTGCGCCGCTTCGACCAGTTGCACTGCCAGCGCGAACCGCTCTTCCCCGGTCACCACGCGCAAGCGGTCGAGCTGCATTTCGTAGTCGTCACCGCGTTCGCGGCGGCCCATCTTGGCCGCAAGTTCCTCGACCCCGCCGGGAAGATCCAGCGCGGTGCGATCGATCAGCGCATCGAGCAGGTCGGGGCGCCGCGCGAGTTCGTCGGCCAGCGGCGGAGCGAGCGTCAGGCAATCCGCCAGCAGGGCGAACAGACCCGGCCGCGCTTCGAGCAGGCGGAACAGGTTTACCGCGCTGGGGAGACGCGCGATCAGGCTTTCCCAGCGGAGCACCGCGGCGTCCGGGTCGGGCGAGGCCGCAATCGATGCCAGCAGGTCGGGCCGGATCGCGTCGAACGCGCTCAGCGCGGCCGAACTGCGCAGCGCCTGATATTTGCCGCTGGTCCACCCGGCCACGCGCTCCACCAGTTCCGGAGCGATACCGGGGGCATGGCTGTCCTCGCCCAGCACATGCGGCGCGCTTCTGGGAACCGATATACGGTCCTCGTCCAGCAGCGCATCGAAGCGCTCCGCAACCGGGCGGGCAAGCGTTTCCACCGCCTCGACCAGCTGCGCGCCGGTATCGAGACCGTGCAGCCGCGCGACCTCGTCCAGCGCCTGGCCGCTTGGGAGGCTGTGGGTCTGTTGGTCCCCGACCATCTGCAGCCGGTGTTCGATCGTGCGCAGCCCGTCATAGCTGTCACCCAGCCGGCGCGCGTCGCTTTCCCCGATACGGCCGGTCGCCGCTAGCGCATCGAGCGCTTCGCGTGTCCCGCGGCCGCGCAGCGAGGGATCGCGCCCGCCATGGATGAGCTGGTGGGTCTGCGCGAAGAATTCGACTTCGCGAATGCCCCCGCGGCCCAGCTTGAGATGGTAGCCCGGACCCGGTTCGGCAGGCCCGCGCTGCTCCTCGCGGATCCGGTGGGTCAGCCGGCGCACTTCGTCGATCGCGCCGAAATCCAAGTTGCGTCGCCATACGAATGGCCGGATATGGTCGAGAAACGCCTCGCCCGCAGCGATATCGCCCGCGCAGGAACGCGCCCGGATGAACGCCGCGCGCTCCCAGGCCAGCGCCGAGCTTTCGTAATGCGTGATCGCCGCATCGAGCGGCAGCGCCAGCGGGCTCACTTCGGAAGCGGGTCGCAGCCGCAGATCGACGCGAAAAACATACCCCTCGCTGGTGACTTCGGACAGCAAGCGCACGGTTTCACGGGCATAGCGCTGCGCCGCTTCACCCGGCTCGTCGCGCTCGCGGCGTGGCAGCGTCGCCGGATCGTAGAGCAGGATGGGGTCGATGTCGGATGAGTAGTTGAGCTCGCCTGCCCCGTGCTTGCCCAGCGCAAGGCCGATCATCCCCGCTGGCTCCGCATCCGGAACGCGCTTGCGGATCGCCGCCTCGATCGCTGCATGGAGTGCGCGATCGGCGAAAGTCGAAAGCTCGCGCATCACCTTGTAGAGATCGAATGCCCCGGCAAGGTCGCCCACGGCCAGCACCAGCGCGAGGCCGAGCCGTTCCTGCCGCAACGCGCTCGCGACATCGGTTGCGCGGACCTGCTTGGCGGCGCGCAGCGCAGCCTCGCCATCGCCGCTTGCCATCAGTTCCGCCAGCTCGGGGCGGCGTTCCAATGCGCGGGCAAGGAAAGGCGCGTGATCGCGGGCGCGGTTGAGCGCAGAAGTCCAGTCGGCAGCCATCGCCTGTCCCTCTGCCGCAAGGCGGCGCGGATGCGCAAGCTTGCCCTTGCCGCGCCATGCTGACAAGACGCGCGCATGTTCGAATTGAGAGGACGCCCTTCGATGAAACGCTTCGTTCTTGCTGCCTGTTCGGCGCTGCTGCTGACCGCCTGCGATGGCGCGCTGGAAACCGGCGCAGGCGCCGATGCCATGCTCGACTTGCCCGAAGTCGCCGACGGCACGCTTTCCGAAGCAACGATGAAGCGCGTCACCGAGCGCCTGTCGTCGGACGAATTCGAAGGCCGCGCGCCAGGCACCCAGGGCGAAGAAAAGACCGTTGCCTATCTGATCGAGGAATTCGAGAAGGCCGGCCTCGAACCGGGTAATAACGGCAGCTGGGTGCAGGAAGTGCCGCTGGTCGAAATCACCGGCAAGGATTACGCCCCGCTGACGATCGCAGGCGCCGATAGCGGCCCGATCGAACTCGAATACGCCTCCGACTGGGTCGGCGTGAGCTATCGCGAGGATGTCGAGACCGCGCTGGAAGATAGCGAACTGGTCTTCGTCGGCTATGGCATCAACGCACCCGAAAAGGGATGGAACGACTATGCCGGGCTGGACATGGCAGGCAAGACCGCGGTCATCCTCGTCAACGATCCCGATTTCGGCGCCGAGACGCTGGAAGGCCCGTTCAACGGCAAGGCCATGACCTATTACGGCCGCTGGACCTACAAATACGAAGAAGCCGGGCGCCAGGGCGCAGCCGGGGCGCTCATCATCCACGACACCGAACCCGCCAGCTATGGCTGGAACGTGGTCGAAAGCAGCTGGTCCGGCCCGCAGGCCTATGCCTCGCGCGGGGACAACCCGCCGCCGATGACGCAGCTCAATGGCTGGGTGCAGAAGAGCGTGGCTGAACGCCTGTTTGCCGCGGCGGGCAAGGATTTCGGCGAACTGGCCGCCGCCGCGCGCGAAGAGGGCTTCGCCCCGGTCGCGCTCGGACTGACCGCCTCGACCAGCTTCCGCAACGACATCCGTACCTTTGCCTCGAAGAACGTCATCGGCATGTTGCCGGGCAGCGAACGGCCTGACGAATATGTGATGCACACCGCGCACTGGGACCATCTCGGCCGGTGCACGCCGGCACCCGATGGCGACGACATCTGCAATGGCGCGGTCGACAACGCCACCGGCACCGCCGCGCTGGTCGCATTGGCCGAAGCGCATGCCCAGGCCGGCCCGGCCAAGCGCAGCCTCGTCTTCCTTGCGGTGACCGCGGAGGAATCGGGCCTGCTCGGCGCGGACTATTACGCTGCCGATCCGGTGTTCCCGCTCAACCAGACGGTCGGCGGCGTCAACATGGACGCCTTCCTGATGGCGGGCGCTGCGAAGGACGTGACCGTAGTCGGACCGGGCAAGTCGCAGCTCGACCTGTTCCTCGACAAGGCACTGATGAACGATGACCGGGTGACTACGCCCAATCCGAACCCCGAAGCGGGCTATTACTATCGTTCGGATCATTTCGCCTTCGCCAAGCGCGGCGTGCCGATGCTCTATCTCGACGGCGGCGAAGACCTGATCGACGGCGGAACCGAGGCGGGCGCCGCCGTAGCCGCCGATTACCGCGACAACCGCTATCACGGGCCCAAGGACGAATACGATCCGAACTGGGACTGGTCGGGCGTGATGAGCGATCTCGCGCTGTTCTACCGCATCGGGCGCATGCTGGCCGATTCGACCAGCTGGCCCAACTGGAACGAGGGCGACGAGTTCAAGGCCACGCGCGACGAGGATTGTGCCGCCGAAGGCGCTGGCTGCGCTGCCTGATCCTGCCGAGCGGGAGAACCGGTCCATGACGCCGCACATGCCGCCCGAATGGGCCCCGCAGGACTGGCTGTGGATCGGGTTCCCGCACGACGCGGATGAATGGCCCGCAGTGCTCCCGCGCGCGCAGGAGCAGATCGCGGCATTCGCCAATGCAGTGGCTGAGAGCGGACAGGAAGTTCGCCTGCTGGTTCGCGACGCCGCCAACGAGGCACGCGCGCGCCAGCTGGTAACCGGCGCCGTCACGCTCGAACGGCGCAGCTACGGCGATGTCTGGCTGCGCGACACCGGCCCGCTGGTGCTGTGCGACGGCGCGGGCAACCGCGCCGCGCGGCGGTTCGGTTTCAACGGCTGGGGCGGCAAATATCTGATGGACGGCGACCAGACGGTCGGCGCCGAACTGGCCGAAGAAGCCGGGCTGCCGCTCGCAGTAGCGGACTGGATCCTCGAAGGCGGGGCGATCGACGGCGATGGCACCGGGCTGGTGGTCACGACCGAACAATGCCTGCTCAATCCCAACCGCAACCCGCAGCTGTCGCGCGAAGAAATCGAGGCCCGGTTGCGGCGCGATCTCGGTTTCACGCGCGTGCTGTGGCTCGGCGAAGGGCTGATCAACGACCACACCGACGGTCATGTCGACAATCTCGCGCGCTTCGTGGCGCCCAATACGCTGTGTTTGCCACGCGCCACCGGCAAGGACGATCCCAATGCCGCGATCTACGCCGATGCCAAGGCGCGCGCCGAAGCAGTGGGCGCGACCGTGAAGCAGATCCCCTCGCCCGGGCTGGTCACCAGCGGCGACCATGTCGAACCCGCGAGCTACGCCAATTTCGCGATCACCAGCCATCTCGTGGTCGTGCCGACCTTCGACAGCCCGCATGATGCCGAAGGCGTCGCAGCCGTGGCCGAACTGTTCCCCGACCGCGCAACGATCGGCCTGCCGGGCGATGCCGTGCTTGCGGGCGGAGGCGGGTTCCATTGCGCGAGCCAACAGATGCCCGCGGCCGGATGGCAGCCTTAACTTTTCATTAGCTATTGCAGCCGAGAATGGCGGTCATGGTCAAGCCCACCGCTCTCTCCCGCACGCAGACCCCCGCCCAGTCGGTGGTCGATCTCGCGCGCGCGCTGATCGTGGGTGGCTGCGGCCTTGCGCTGGTCCTCGCCGGACCGGTGCTGCCGTTCTGATCGGCTAGAGCAGGCGCAGCAGCGCCGCGAGCGCGGCCCCGCCCAAAATCACGCCGACGACCCCGCGCCACAGCGCGTCCCCGATCTGCCCCGCAGCGCGATCCCCCAGCCAATTGCCCAGGAATACGGCGGGGAACAGCAACGCCGCCAGCAGCGGCAAGCGCCAGGCGAGGATTCCCAGTGCGGCGCCCGAAACCAGGCCCGCGCCTGCCGCAATGGTGAAAATCAGCATCATCGAGGCCTTGGCCGTCTCGCGCGGGATGGCCCGCCCGACATAATAGGGCACGACCGGCGGGCCGGGCATTCCGGCATAGCCCGTCATCAGCCCGCTGAGCACCCCCACCCCTCCGGTGGCCAGATGCCCCGGTTCGGTGCCCGCCCGGCGTGGCAGGAGAATGGCGAAGAAGGCGGACAGCGCAATCATCGCGATCAGGAAGCGCGCGAGGTCATCGCTCGTCGCAGCCAGCGCCAGTAGGCCGAGCGGGGTGACCAGCACTACGAGGAGGGATATCCGCCACGCCGAGCGCTCCGCCCCGCGCACCAGCCGCCGAACCTCGCTCAGCCCGATGAAGAGCGAGAGGAAATTGGCCAACAGCACCGCCTCCACCGGCGGCAATGCCAGCGCGAGGATCGGCACCAGCAGGATTGCCATGCCGAAACCGGTCAGGCCGCGCACGAAGGCCGAGCCGAAGGCCGCGGCAAGCGCCGCCGCCAATTGCCACGGCGCATAGGCCGCCAGCAGATCCATCGCTTGCAGTCCTTCTAGCGCAAGTCGGGCGGGGTGGCTTCGCTCCGCAGCATCGCGATCGCTTCGTCGAGGCTCATCACGCGCTGGTCCTTCTCGCCCAGCGTGCGAACGGCGACCGTGCCTTCCTCGGCTTCGCGATTGCCCACAACCAGCAGGTGCGGGACCTTGGCGAGGCTGTGTTCGCGCACCTTGTAGTTGATCTTCTCGTTGCGCAGGTCGCTCTCGACGCGGATGCCGGCGGCCTCGAGCTTGGCGACCGCCTCCTTCGCATAGTCGTCGGCGTCGGACACGATCGTCGCGACCACCGCCTGCACCGGGGCGAGCCAGACGGGCAGGCGCCCGGCGAAATGTTCGATCAGGATACCGATGAAGCGCTCGTAGCTACCAAAGATCGCACGGTGCAGCATGACCGGGCGGTGCTTGTCGCCATCCTCGCCGATATAGGTCGCATCGAGACGATCGGGCAGCACGCGGTCACCCTGGATCGTGCCGACCTGCCAGGTCCGGCCGATTGCATCGGTGAGGTGCCATTCGAGCTTGGGCGCATAGAAGGCGCCTTCGCCTTCCAGTTCTTCCCAGCCGAACTCCTCGCTCATCATGCCGGCTTCCTCGACCGCATCGCGCAGTTCCTGCTCGGCCTTGTCCCAGTCCGCATCCGAACCCAGACGCTTTTCAGGCCGCAGCGCGAGCTTGATCGCAAAGCTGAAGCCGAAGTCCTTGTAGACCTCTGCGGCGAGGCTGCAGAAGGCGCGCACTTCCTCGACGACCTGTTCCTCGGTGCAGAAGATATGCGCATCGTCCTGCGTGAACTGGCGCACGCGCATGAGGCCATGAAGCGCCCCATGCGGTTCGTTGCGGTGGCAGCAGCCCATCTCGCCCAGCCGGATCGGCAGGTCGCGATAGGAGGTGATGCCCTGCTTGAAGACCAGAACATGCGCGGGGCAGTTCATCGGCTTGATCGCCATCCAGTCGGCGTCCTTGGCGACACTGGGATGCGCACCCGCACCGCTGTCGTCGACCTCGGGCACCATGTCGGGCACCGCGAACATGTTCTCGGCATATTTGCCCCAGTGACCCGATTGCTCCCACTGGCGCACGTCCATCAGCTGCGGCGTCTTGATCTCGCGATAGCCGCCGCCATCCATCTTGCGGCGCATATAGGCTTCGAGCTCGCGCCAGATACGGTAGCCCTTGGGGTGCCAGAAGACACTGCCATGCGCCTCTTCCTGCAGGTGGAACAGGTCCATCTCGCGGCCCAGCTTGCGATGGTCGCGCTTGGCCGCTTCTTCCAGCCGCGTAAGATGCGCATTGAGCTGCTTCTTGTTGAGCCAGCCGGTGCCGTAGATCCGCGTGAGCTGCGCATTCTTCTGGTCGCCGCGCCAATAGGCACCTGCCACCCGCATCAGCTTGAACGCCTGCGGATCGAGCTTACCGGTACTCGGCAGGTGCGGCCCGCGGCACATGTCGAGCCAGTCCTCGCCCGACCAGTAGACCGTCAGTTCCTCGTCCTCGGGCAGTTCGCGCGCCCATTCGGCCTTGAAGGTCTCGCCCTCGGCTTCCCACTTCTCGATCAGCTGCTGGCGGCTCCAGACCTCGCGCCGCAGCGGCTTGTCGGCCTTGATGATCCGCCGCATCTCTTCCTCGATCGCGGGCAGGTCGTCCATGCTGAACGGGTCGCGGCTCTCGGGCGCTTTCACATCGTAATAGAAACCGTCGTCGGTCGCGGGACCGAAGGTGATCTGCGTGCCCGGCCAGAGCGCCTGCACCGCTTCGGCGAGCACATGCGCGAAATCGTGCCGTGCCAGTTCGAGCGCATCCTCTTCGTCGCGCGCGGTTACCAGCGCCAGCTCGGCATCGCCCTCGAAGGGGCGGTTGATGTCGCGCAATTCGCCATCGACGCGGGCCGCGATCGCCGCCTTGGCGAGGCCCGGCCCGATCGCTGCGGCGACGTCGGCCGGCGTCGAGCCCTGTTCCATTTCGCGCACCGATCCATCGGGCAGGCTGATCTTGAGCAGTTCCGTCATGTCATTCGTCGTCCGTTTGGTTGCGGCGCCCATGGCACAAGGGCGCGCGCGCTTGAAGCGGCGTTTGCGCAAAATCCTGTTTCGGGAGGAAACGCCATGCCACCCGAAACCGGGCGGCGGCGGCGCGGATCAAGCCGCGACCGACCGCCCCCGGTCACCCGGGGTGGTGGTAGTGGTCGTGGTGATGCGCGCGTCGGGCATGGCCGGCACATTAAGTGCGGGCCGCGGGTTTCTCAACCCATATCGAGCGCGCGACTTCCCGCCTGCGTCGAAACGCGGCGGGTATCGTTCACCCCGGCGCCCTTCTCGCGCACGCTGGAAACGAAGCGGAACTCGCTCGATGCGCTGGCCGGGGTGAGCTCCACCGCCATGTATCCGCGGCGCGATCCGTCCATCCACTTGAGCTGGCGATTGTGCGCAACCGTCTCGCGTTCGAGGACATCGACTGGGAGGTAGGAGGCGTAGCTTTCGAGTCCCGGGGAGGTCACCCCCTGCACACCGAATTCGACCCCGACCTTCTCCCCCGCATGATCGAGATCGAAAGCCCAGGCATTATGCGTATCGCCCGCCAGGCTGATGAGATTCGCATTGGCGTCGAGTGCGGCCTTGAACACCCGTTCGCGCGCGGCGGGATACCCGTCCCACGCGTCCATGTTGAGCGGCAATTCGGCGCGTCCGGCCATCGCTCCGGCGAGGATGCGCTGGCGGATATAGGCGGGCAGGTCTGCCGGCAGCCCTTCGGTCAAACGCGGTGCCGTGACCAGATTGCCCATCAGCACCTGCTGCACCAGCACCTGCCACGGCTTGCCTGCAGAAGCCGAGCGCTTGAGGCCATCGGCCAGCCAGGCCTGCTGCTTCATTCCGAGCAATTCGCGGCTGCCATCGCGGTAGTCGCCCTCGCGAAAGGCGACGAGCGCAGCCATCGCGGCTTCGGGACTGGTCTTGCCCGACAGGATCTGGCCGTAGGAAAACTGTTCGGCGCGGGCGGTCAGCCGCGTTTCAAGCCGGTAGAGCGTCGCGAGGTCGCCCACTTCATAGGCGGCCCAGGGCTCGTCCGACACGGGCATCCATTCGCGGTAGGCCTTCACTGCGGCGGCCTTGCGCGTCGACCATTCGCCCTCGGTCTCGCTCTGGTGGTTCTGCGCGCCGCCTTCCCACGAATCATTGGTGCTTTCGTGATCGTCCCAGCCGGCTATCATCGGGAACAGCTGGTGCAGCCGGCGCAGGTCCGGATCGCGGCGATAGGTCGCATAGCGCATGCGGTAATCGGCGAGGCTGACGATCTCGCGCGCCGGAAACAGCACGCGGCCCGATTGCGCCTCTTCGTTCGAGGGATAGGTGCCGGGACCGTATTCGTAGAAATAATCGCCAAGGTGCAGCGCGCAGTCGAAATCGCCATCGGCGGCGGCATGCGCATAGGCGTTGAACCAGCCGAACCCGATGTTCGAACAGGAGAACACCGCCATGCGGAACTTGTCGGTCTTGCCGACCGGCAGCGTCTTCGTGCGGCCGACGTCCGAATGCGATCCGTCGGGTGCAGTGAAGCGGTAATAGTACCAGCGGCCCGGCTCGAGCCCTTCGGCCCAAGCCTTGCAGCACCAGTCGTTCTCCGCGCGCGCAGTCACAGAGCCTCCGGCCGCGACGCGCGAAAATTCGAGCGTTTCGCTGACCTCGAATTCGAGCGCGGTGTCCTGCGCGCCCACGAAGCGGGTCCACAGCAGGACTCGCTCGGCCGCCGGTTCGCCGCTGGCGACGCCGTGGCTGAACCCTTGCCCGCCCGACTGCGCGGCGAGGGGAGCTCCTGCCACCCCCAGCCCGAGGATGCCGGTCTTGAGCAGCGTGCGGCGGTTAAGTGCGGATAGCGGGGCAGCGGCAGGCGGTTCGGTCGCGAACATTCGAATTCTCCTCTTCCGGCCCCCTGCCTGCGCCCGATGACGGTGTGGTGACAAGCCATTTTGCGAAGCGACAAGCACGCGCGACGGACTGGAAAGCAAGCTGGACATTGTATACTTGACAAAGCAGCCCTCCCAGCTAGGGTGTGGGCATGGAAAACATCTACGCCCCTCGCTTTCAGAACGAAGACTCAGCCCGCGAGCACCTTGAAGCGCTCCACTGGCCGAACGGTCCGGTCTGCCCTCATTGCGAGAGCGAAGATGCCAGGCGGCTTCCCCCGCAGCGTGGACGCAAGACCAAGGCCCATCCCGAGGGCGCGCTTCGCAAGGGTGTTGTCCAGTGCAACCGCTGCCGTAAGCAGTTCACGGTGACGGTCGGCACCGTATTCGAGTCCTCCAAGGTTCCGCTTCACAAGTGGCTGCTCGCCACACATCTGATCGTGTCCAGCAAGAAGGGCATTAGCGCCCACCAGCTTCATCGTATGATCGGTGTTACCTATAAGACCGCTTGGTTCATGGCCCACCGCATCCGCGAGGCAATGAAGCCTTCGGACAACGGCCCGATGGGCGGCGAAGGCCACGACATCGAGGCCGACGAAACCTATTACGGCAAGGACAAGACCGCGCCGAAGAGCCGCATGCCCCTGCGTAACATGAACCGCATCGTCTCGCTGATCGACCGCAAGACAGGCCGCGCTTCCTCTATCGTGTTCAACGGGTCATTCACTGCCGACGACATCGGCGGCTATCTCTTCACCCGCGTTGATCGCCAGAGCCGCCTCCTTACAGACGACAACAAGGCATATCGTCGCCCCGGCCAGGACTTCGCCAAGCACGTATGGGTGAACCATACGCAGGACGAATATGTCAGCGCCGCCGATCGCACGGCTCACACCAACACCATCGAAGGCTTCTTCGGCATCTTCAAGCGCGGTATGCGCGGGATCTACCAGCATTGCGGACAGCAGCACCTTGCGCGCTATCTTGCAGAGTTCGATTTTCGCTATTCCAACCGTGTCGGCCTTGGCATCAATGACGCGGAGCGCGCCGACATCGCCCTCAAGGGTATCAGCGGCAAGCGCCTTACTTATCGGCGGACTAACGGCCTCGCTGCCGCCTAAGCGAACACTGCCTCGCCACATTGGCGAGCGCCGCAAGCGCTGGACCCAACGCTAGTTCTCCCCATCGAATCCGGGAAAAGAACAAACCGGGGCTAGACTCTTGCCCAGACTCCCGGAATCCTACGCAGTTGATTGTCCTGAAAAGAGAAAACCCCGGCGCGCCAACGCCGGGGCTTTTCGGGGCAACTCCTGTCTATCCTTGTCCGGGGGCAGGAGCGGGCTAATCCCCGTCACAGTGTGGGGATACCAACACTGGGGGATTACCGTCAAGTCCGGTCGCGCATGGAGAAGGCTAAAAACCATGCAAGTCCAACGACCCAAACGCCCCGAGAGGGCACCATACTCCTCGGAAGTTTACGCCGAGGTTAAGCGCAGGATCGCAGCGGGCGAATATCAGCATGATATCGCTGCGGACCTAAACTGGAACCAAGGCCGCGTTTCCGAGGTCAACACGGGGAAACGCGGGGCTGACGCCAATCAGCCCTGCCTCCTTTAACCTACTGCGGGGCGGGCTTTCGGGTCCGCCCCGTTTTCTTTTTCAGTCCGCCGACGCTTCCCCAGCGGAGTAGTTGGCTCGTTCTTCTTCGGTGGCGTGCCAAGCATACGCTTTAGAACGTCATTCTCTTTGATATTAGCGGAGTCACCCATGCAGCTAATACTCCAAAACGGCTTTACTGGAGCCACCCTAAAGGTCGAACGGGCCTACAGCCACATCAACGAGCTCAATAGAACCGTTCGCCAGCTGAGCGGAATCCCAGCCAACGCTCTTACCATCACTAAACAGCCGGATGGTAGCGAAACCGCTCAGTTCACCTCGCTTGGTGAGGCCGGAAGATTGATGCCATTGATGATCGGAGACGCGATCCACAACCTTAGGTCCGCATTCGATCACCTCTGGCTTGCTCTGCACCGAACCACGTCCGACACGAGAAAACCCTCGTTCCCCTTCCACAAAACTCGGGAGAACCTCGTAGACGCCCTCACGAAGTCGCCTGTAAAGGCCGCCTTCCCCAACGTCGAGCGGCTTATCCTCAATAAGATAAAGCCCCACCGGGATGCCGGAGGAAACGAGGCGGTCTGGGCCATCACCCACTTTGACAATATCGACAAACACAACCTGATTATTCCCGTGGTTCAAGTTCACAAAGCCACCATCAGGATTGGCGGGATGCAGTTTACCAACTGCTCGTTTTCCGGGAATACCGTCGACTTCGCCTCCAATGCGCCACTCAAAATCGAGGATGATGGACACATCACCATCGAGATAGCTCTCCCAAAGGGAGATGTTCTTGGCGGACAACCTGTCCTGCCAACGCTTCTCAATATGGCCCAGGCCACAGGCAAAGCGGTGCAGCTTTTCAGAGAAGAGTTTCTCTGAGGTCGGCCTGTCACGCGGCCCTTGGGGTAAAGAATCACTGTGCTTTGTCAAGTATACGATGTCCAGCAAGCTTGACAATAGGCAGCGCTCGTGACAAATACGCTTTACATCACGGAAAGGACCATTGCCATGTCACCCAAGCCTGCCCTCTTGTTCGCCAGTGCGATCATCGCGATTGCCGTGCTGGCGATCTTCGACGTTATCCCTGAGCAATTCGCGCGGTTCAGCGTGATCCTCTTGCCCGCGCTGGCAGCCATCCATATCGCGCGCCGCGGCTCGTGCGGGTGCAGCGCGAAGATGCGCGCATGAGCGGTACCGGCAGGCCTTGGCTGCTCACGTCGCCGGGGCGCTGGGTCGCCCTCTATTTCCTTAGCGTCGTCATCATAGCGGCGCTGAAACTGAGCGGGGCGATCGAATCGCCGGTCGGATTCATTCTGCTGGCAGCGGCGACCTGCCTGCTCTTGCCACTGGCACGGCGCCGGCCCGACGGCTGCACCAGCCGCGCCATGGCCGATTACAACCGGCGGATCGTGTTCAGCAACCTGGGCTATGTTCTCGGGCTCGGCATCGCCGTGACGTTATGGAATCGCTACGAACTGTCGGACGCGCTCGTTTTCGCAATCGCGCTGCTCCCGACACTCCCGACTTTCGGCGTCATCTGGGCGATGGGGCGCTACCTCGCCGAGGAACAGGACGAATATCTGCGCCATCGCACGATCATGGCCGCCCTGGTCGCGCTCGGCCTGGTGCTCGCGCTGGGCATCTTCTGGGGCTTCCTCGAGATGTTCGAGCTGGTGCCGCATATCTGGGCCTGGTGGGTGCTGCCTGTCTGGGCGATCGGCCTGGGTCTCGCGCAATTGTGGCAGAAGGTGCGCGGCGCTTGAAGAACCGCCTCAAGGTGCTGCGCGCCGAACGCGACTGGAGCCAGCAGGACCTCGCCACCCGGCTCGAAGTGTCGCGCCAGAGCGTCAACGCCATCGAGACCGGCCGCTACGATCCGTCGTTGCCGCTCGCCTTCCGCATCGCCGATGTATTCGGTCTGACCATCGAGGAGATCTTCCTGCGCACCGAGTAGTCCCGCACCATGATTGACAGGATCATTCCGATCCTCGACCCGTGGCGGCGGGTTATTCAAGGGACACGAACTTGCTCGATGGGTCGCACCATGCCTACAGCGCGGACAGCGCTTTTACATTCGAAGGCAACTGGCAGGATTTCGCGCGGATCGCGCTGCCCAACCTCCTGCTGACGATCGTCACGCTGGGCATCTACCGGTTCTGGGCCACCGCGCGCGAGCGGCGCTATCTGTGGTCGCGCACGAGGTTCGTCGACGAGCATCTCGAATGGGCGGGCACCGGGATGGAGCTGTTTGCCGGTTTCGTCATCGTGCTGGTGCTGTTCGGCGTGCCCTATTTCGGAGTGAGCTTCGTTTCGCAGGCGCTGATCGCCCGCGGCTACGAGGCGCTGGGATCGGCGCTCGGCGTGGCGGCGCTGCTTTCGATCTTCTATCTCGGCGGAGTCGCGCGGTTCCGCGCCCTGCGCTATCGCCTGTCGCGCACGCGCTGGCGGGGCATCCGCGGGGGCAGCGACAGCAAGGGCTTCGCGTTCGGCCTGTCCTACATGTGGAAGACCGCGGTCGGCTGGCTGCCGCTCGGACTGCTGCTACCCTGGTCGATGACCAGCCTGTGGAACGAACGCTGGAGCAAGATGAGCTTCGGCCCCTTCGCCTTCCGCAGCGATGGCGAGGCGGGCGGGGTGTTCGCCCGTTTCCTGCTGTTTTACCTCGCTCCCTTCGTGCTGTTCGTCGGCGGGGTGATCATGGCCGGCATGGGCATGCTTGCCGGCTATGGCATCGGCGGCGAAAACGGAGTGGCACTGGGCGGCCTCGTCGGACTGATCGGCCTGGTGCTGTTCTTTTATCTCGGCCTCGGCCTGATCGCCGTGGCATTCTATGCCAAGTTCTACCGTGAAATGGTCGGCGCGACACGCTGGCGCGACCTGCGTTTCAGTTTCGAGGCCTCGACGCTCGACTGGGTCAAGCTGCTGCTGGGCGATGCGCTGCTGGTGGTCTTCACCCTCGGCATCGGGCTGGTCTTCCTGTCGTACCGCCACTGGAAGTTCTTCATGACCCATCTCGAAGCGAGCGGCGAGATTCTGCTCGACGAATTGACCCAGTCGCGGACCCGGACCGCCGGGCATGGCGAAGGCCTGCTCGATGCGTTCGACATGGGCGCGATCTGAGCCGATGGATACCAGCTTCCAGCTTGCCGCCGAATGGTACGACGGACGCAGCGCCCTGCGCCACGCGGGCGAGTTGCACTGGGACGGGCACGCCGGGCTGGTGCTGCATGCCCCGACGGCGCACGCCGAATTCGCGGTCGACGACCTGCAATTCGCCGATACGCGGCCCAGGCAAATAATCTATCGCCGCAAGAGCCAGCCCGATTTCCGGCTGATCCTGCCGGCGGACATGCCGCCCGGCCTGGCGGCCCGGCTGCCGCGGCCAAGCACTTACGGCCGCTGGATCGACCGGCTCGGGCTGGGCCGGGCAGCGGCGATCTTCGCCGTGACAAGCGCGGCGGCGGTGGCGCTGTTCCTGACTGCACCCGCCTGGCTCGGCCCGCGTATCCCGGCCGGCTGGGAACGCCAGATCGGCGACGCGTTGATCGGCGATTTCGGCGGACGGATCTGCCATACGCCCGCAGGCGACGCCGCGCTCGCCAAGCTGCTGGCCAAGGTCGACCCGGCCGACAACGCGCAAGACAAGGTGCGCGCTGGCATCGCCAACATGGACATGGCCAATGCCGTTGCCCTGCCCGGCGGCCAGGTCCTGCTGTTCGACGGGCTGGTCCAGCAGGCCGAGAGCCCCGAGGAGCTGGCGGGCGTGCTGGGGCACGAGGTCGGCCATGTCCGCGAACGCCACGTGATGACCGCGCTGCTGCGCCAGTTCGGCATGTCGATCCTGCTGGCCGGGGCCGATTCGGGCGTCACCAACGGGGTCTTCGGCCTGGCCGCCATGGGTTATTCGCGCGACGCCGAACGCGAGGCCGACGAATATGCCCGCGCAAGGATGGCCGAAAGCGCGATCTCGCCGCTGGGCGCGGCCGATTTCTTCGCCCGCATGGCCGACGAACGCAGCGACAGCGAGGATGGCCCCGCCGTGCTCGGCTGGCTCGCCAGCCATCCCTCGGCCGGCGAACGCGCGCAGGCCTATCGCGCCGCTGCCCGCACGGCCCCGGCCTATCCCCCGGTCCTGTCCGATGCCGAGTTCGCGGCGCTGAAATCGATGTGCGCCGACGATCCGGATGTCGCGGAATTCGACTTTTTCTGACCCTTGCAATCGCGCCCTGCGACGTGAACAGCATGCGCGCATGAGCGACATTCAGTTCCACGCCATGCCCGACGGGCGGCGCATCGCCTATCGCTTCGCCCCCGGCAGCGGCCCCGCACTGGTGTTCCTGCCCGGCTACATGTCCGACATGGCCGGCAGCAAGGCGACCGCGCTGTTCGACTGGGCGCAGCAGGGCGGGCGCGCCTGCCTGCTGCTCGACTATTCGGGCTGCGGCGAGAGCGATGGCGATTTCGCCGATGGCACCTTGTCGCGCTGGCGCGAGGAAGTGCTGGCGCTGGTCGAGGCTCACATCACCGGCCGCGTGCTGGTCATCGGGTCGTCGATGGGCGGCTGGCTGATGCTGGCGGTCGGCGCAGCGCTCGGGCCGCGCCTTGCCGGCATAGTCGGTATCGCTGCCGCGCCCGACTTTACCGACTGGGGCCGCGGCGCAGATGAAAAGGCGCGATTGCGGGCGGGCGAGACGCTGTACGACGACAATCCCTACGGGCCCGAACCCACCCCGATGCATGCCGGTTTCTTCGCCGACGGCCAGGCCCAGTTGCTGCTCGGCGGCGAAATCCCCATCGAAGCGCCGGTGCGGCTGATCCATGGCCAGCGCGATGCGGACGTGCCCTGGGACATCAGCCTGCAGCTTGCCGAACGGCTGCGTTCGGACGATGTACAGGTGGCGCTGGTAAAGGATGGCGACCACCGCTTGTCGCGCGGACAGGACATCGCCCTGCTGCTGCGCACGGTGGCTACGCTTTCGAAAGGTCCTGCATGATTGCCTCCGCCCTCGCCCTGCTGCTGATGCAGGTCGGCCCCGACCCCACCCAGGGCAGTTTTCCCGGCATCCCCGAAGAATTGCGCGACCGGCCCCAGCGCGAGAGCGTGGCTGCGCCGCCGGCTACCTTGCCGTCATCCGGTGGCAAGCTGGCCGAATGCGTTACCCTGGCGACGGAGGACGCTTCCGCAGCCAGCGATATGGCGCAGACCTGGCGTGAAACCGCCGCCAACCAGCTCGAGCTGGCCCAATCGGCGCATTGCCTTGGCTTGGCCCTGGTCCGGCTGGACGATTTCGACGGCGCCCAGCGCGCCTTCGACCTGGCCACCGACGAAGTGCCCGACGGCGCCCCGGCCTATCGGGCGCGGCTGGCCGCGATGTCGGGCAATGCCGCGATGGCGCAGGGCAAGCCCGCGATCGCCGAGATCGCCTTCGCGCGTGCCAGCCGCTTCGCTGCCGCGTCCGCCGATGCGCCGCTTACCGCCAGCATCGCAGTCGACCGCGCGCGCGCACTGGTGGCGCTGGACCGCCGCGAGGAAGCCGCTGCGGAACTGGCGCAGGCGCGGGCGAGCGATCCCGCCAATGGCCGCGCATGGCTGCTCTCGGCCACGCTCTCGCGCCGGCTGGACCGGCTGGGCGAGGCGCGTGAACAGATCGCACAGGCTGCATTGCTGGCACCGCAGGATCCCGCCGTGGGCCTCGAAGCGGGCGTGATCGCCGCGCTTTCGGGGCGCGAGGACGATGCGCGCAGGAGTTTCGAATCGGTGCTGCAGGTCGCGCCGCAAAGCCCCGAAGCGACCCGCGCCCGCAGCTATCTGGAGCAACTCGCCACATGACCGATTTTTCCGTTCTCGATCTCGTCCCCGTCCGCGAAGGCGGCTCGGTCGGCGATGCCCTTGCCGCCGCGACCGCGCTCGCCCGCACGGCCCAAGACGCGGGCTGCAAGCGGTTCTGGGTTGCCGAACACCATGCAATGAAGGGCATTGCCGGGGGAGCGACTTCGGTCGTGCTTGCGCATATCGGCAATGCGACCTCCACGATCCGCATCGGATCGGGCGGGATCATGCTGCCCAACCACTCGCCGTTCCAGATCGCCGAGCAATTCGGCACGCTGGATGCGCTGTTCCCCGGCCGGATCGACCTGGGGCTGGGCCGCGCGCCGGGGGCCGGCCCCGAACTGCAGCGCGCGCTGCGCAAGGACCTTCACCGGGCGGCGGAAATGTTCCCGCAGGACGTGGCCGAACTGATCGCGCTGATGGCAGGCGAAACCGCCGTCCAGCCCACTCCCGGCGTCGGTGCGAAGCCGCAGTTCTGGATGCTCGGGTCGAGCCTGTTCGGGGCGCAGCTCGCCGCCAAGCTCGGGCTGCCCTACGCCTTCGCCAGCCATTTCGCGCCCGATCACCTCGACACCGCGCTCGAGCTGTACCGCCGCGATTTCCAGCCCTCCGAAGCCTGCGAAAAACCGCATGTCATGGTCGCGATGAACCTGTTCGTCGCCGACACCGAAGACGAGGCTGAATATCTCGCCACCTCGCAATTGCAGGCCTTCGTCGCCTTGCGCACGGGCACGCCGGGCAAGCTGCCCCCGCCCGTGCGCGGCTATCGCGCCAGCCTGCCTCCGCAGGCGCAGGCCATGCTCGCGCATATCGGCCAGGCCAGCGCAACGGGTACGCCGCAGCAGGCTGCCGAGGCCGTCCGCGCGTTCATTGCGCGGACAGGCGCCGACGAAGTCCTCTTCGGGGGGAGCATGTACGATCCCGAAGCGCGCTGCCGCTCGCTGCGACTGGCGATGGAGGCGCTTGCGGCTTGAGCGTGCCGTAGCGTCGGCAGGGCGCTCCCGCGCCACCCACGGGCGTGCGAATTCTGTCGCACGGCACCTTGCGGGGCGCCTGCAACAGGGATAGGCGCGGCGCTCAGGTCGTGGCGGACACGGCCCAATTATTTCGCGGCGCTGAAACGATCATGCGCCGACAGGAGAGAGGCCCCGTATGGGTTCGAACACTGCCGCGCTGCCCAAGAAGCTCCAGAACGCGATTACCGAACGCATGCGGCTGTCGCTGCTGTCCGGCGACACGCCCTTCGAGAAGGCACGTCTCGAAGATGCCGCCGCTTTCGTCGGCGAGCTGGCTTCCCAGCGCACGCGCGGCCGGTCGGCCATGGCGATCGAAAGCGTCAGCGACGACCGGCGGCTGACGCGGATCGCGATCATCAACGAGGACATGCCCTTCCTCGTCGATTCGGTCGCGGCGACCATCGCCGCGCTGGGCCTATCGATCGACCGGCTGGTCCACCCGGTGATCCCCGTCGAGCGCGACGGCAAGGGACGCCTGCAGGCGATACCCGACCGCGACAAGGACGATGCCGATCGCGAATCGATGATTTACATCGAGACCGCGCGGGTCGATGCGAAGACCCGGCGGCAATTGCAGGAAACGCTCAAGCTGACGCTGGGCGACGTGCGCGCGGCGGTGTCCGACTGGCCGCAGCTGCGCGACGCGATGGCGGCCGATGCCGAACGGATCGCCGGCGACAGCGAAGAGGGCGCCGAACTGCTCGAATGGCTCAATTCGGGCATGCTGACGCAGCTGGGCCATGTCACCCGCTACCGCGACGGGCGGCAGGAAGACGAGCTCGGCATCTGCCGCAAGAGCGCGGCGCAGCTGCTCGCCGAGGCATCCTACGACCGCGCCTTCGCCTGGTTCGCCGCGGGCAACGATCCGCGCCGCCCGCTGATCATCAAGGCCAACCACCTCAGCAATGTCCACCGCCGCGTCCCGCTCGACCTGTTCATCGTGCCGGTCGAGGACAATGGCGAAACGGTCGCGCTGTCGCTGCATGCGGGCGTCTGGACCAGCGCCGCACTGGCGGCCCCGCCGCGCAATGTGCCGCGCCTGCGGCGCCAGCTCGACATGCTGCGGGGCCGCCACGGCTTCGACGACGGCGGCCATGCGGGCAAGGCGCTCGTCCATGCGCTGACCACGCTGCCGCACGACCTGCTGATCGGCTTTTCGGAAAGCGACGTCGAACGCGTCGCGATCACCATGATGAGCCTGGTCGACCGCCCGCGTCCGCGCCTTGCGCTGGTCGAGGCGCCGCTGGCGCGCCACCTGTTCGCCTTCGTCTGGCTGCCGCGCGACATGGTCGCCACGCAGGTCCGGCTGGAAATCCAGGCGCTGCTCGAGGAAGCCGCCTCGGCGCGGCTGCTCGACTGGAGCCTCGAGGTCGAGGGCGGCAATCTCGCCACGCTGCGGTTCGTCTTCGACATTCGCGACGGCGACCAGGCACCCGACGAGGCGGCGCTCGAGGAGCAGATGCAGACGCTGCTGCGCGGGTGGAGCGAAGCGGTCGAGGCGGAGCTTTCCGCGCTCGAGGACAGCTCGCGCGCGGCAGCGCTGGCGATGCGTTTCGCCGAGCATTTCCCGACCGGTTTCCGCGGTCGGTTCGGCCCACGCGAGGCCGCGCTCGACATCGCCCGCCTCCACGATCTGGGCGCCAGCCTCGAGAGCGAGGAAGTCGTGCGCGGCGCGCGGATGTATTATTGCGAGCGCGATACCGAGGGCTGCCTGCGGCTCAAGCTGTACCAGTCCGAAGGCAGCCTGCCCCTGTCCGAAGGCGTGCCCGCGCTGGAGGATTTCGGGTTCTACGTGCGTTCGGAAATGCCCACCGTGCTGGACGATGGCCGGCTGGGCACGGTCCACGACTTCCTGCTCGACCTCAAGCCGGGGGCCGACCCCAAGGGGCTGATCGACCGCGCCGATGCGATCGAGGAAGCCATTGCCGCGGTGCTCAACGGCGAAGCCGAGAACGATCCCTTCAACCGGCTGGTCCCCGAAGCGGGTCTCTCGTCGCGCGAGGCCAATTGGCTGCGCGCCTTCTATCGCTATCTGCGCCAGGCCGGGATGGGTTTCACCATCTACACCGTGGTCGACGCGCTGGCCGCCGCGCCCGACGTGACCCGCGCGCTGATCGCGCTGTTCACCGCGCGGCACGATCCCGAGTTCGGCAACGGCCGCGACGCCGCCATCGAAGAGGCGCGCGGCGCGATCAAGCGCGGCCTCGCCAAGGTCAAGGCAATCAACGATGACCGCCTGCTGCGGCTGTACAACGCACTGATCGATTCGATCCTGCGCACCAATGCCTTTGCCGATGCCGCCGCCGAGGCGCTGGCCTTCAAGATCGATTCGGCCAGGGTCCCCAACCTGCCCAAGCCGATCCCCTACCGCGAAATCTTCGTCTATTCGCGGCGGGTCGAGGGGATCCACCTGCGCAGCGGCCCCGTCGCGCGCGGCGGCCTGCGCTGGTCCGACCGGCGCGACGATTTCCGCACCGAGATCCTCGGGCTGATGAAAGCGCAGCGGGTCAAGAACGCGGTTATCGTGCCAACCGGCGCGAAGGGCGGGTTCTATCCCAAGCAGCTGCCCAATCCGGCGCTCGACCGCGAGGCCTGGGCGGCCGAGGGGCGCGCCAGCTACGAGACCTTCATCCGCACGCTGCTGTCGGTCACCGACAACATCGTCGACGACCAGGTCGTGCACCCCGACGATGTCGTCATCACCGATGGCGAAGACCCCTATTTCGTGGTTGCCGCAGACAAGGGCACCGCGACCTTCTCCGATGTCGCCAATGCGATCGCCAAGTCGCGGGACTTCTGGCTCGACGATGCCTTCGCCAGCGGCGGTTCGAAGGGCTACGACCACAAGGCCATGGGCATCACTGCCAAGGGCGCCTGGGTCAGCGTCCAGCGGCACTTCCTCGAAATGGGGGTGGACGTGCAGGAAGACCCGGTCGAGGTGGTCGGCTGCGGCGACATGTCGGGCGACGTCTTCGGCAACGGCATGCTGCTGTCGAAGGCAATCAAGCTGGTGGCGGCCTTCGATCATCGCCACATCTTCATCGATCCCGATCCCGATCCGGCGGCCAGCTGGAAAGAACGCAAGCGCCTGTTCGACCTGCCGCGATCGAGCTGGGAGGATTATGACAGCGCGCTGATCTCGCGCGGCGGCGGCGTGTTCCCGCGGGATGCGAAAAGCATCAAGCTGTCGAAGGCGGCGCAGGCGAAATTCGGCATCGACCAGGCCCAGATCGAGCCCGAGGCGCTTATTTCGGCGATCCTCACCGCGGCAGTCGACCTGATCTGGTTCGGCGGCATCGGCACCTACATCAAGGCCGCGCACGAGAACAACGTCCAAGTCGGCGACCCGGCCAACGACGCGCTGCGGGTCGATGGCCGCGACGTGCGCGCCAAGGTGATCGGCGAAGGCGCCAATCTCGGCATCACCCAGGCCGGCCGGATCGAATTCGCGCAGCGCGGCGGCCGTTCGAATACCGACTTCATCGACAATTCGGCGGGCGTCGACTGTTCGGACAATGAAGTAAACATCAAGATCGCGCTCGCCGCGGCCAAGCGCGCGGGCAAGCTGAGCGAACGCAAGCGCGTCGAGCTTCTCGAATCGATGACCGAGGAAGTCGGGCAGATCGTGCTCGAGGACAACCGCCTGCAGGCTCTCGCGCTCTCGATCGCCGAATATGGCGGCGCGCGCGCCATGGCCTCGCAGCGGCACATCATCGACACGCTCGAGGCGGGCGGCAATCTCGACCGCAAGACCGAAGGACTGGCCGACGACCAGACCTTGCAGCGCCGCGCGGCGGACGGCGGCGGCCTGACCCGCCCCGAGCTCGCAGTGCTGCTGTCGTCGTCCAAGCTGGTCCTGCAGGACGCGATCGAGCAGGGCGAGCTGGCGGACGATCCGCTGCTCGAGGACACGCTGTTCGAAGCCTTTCCCGAACCGATGCGCAAGAAGTTCAAGGCGCAGATCAACGGGCACCAGCTGCGCCGCGAGATCATCGCGACCAAGCTGGCCAACCGCATCGTCAACCGCATGGGGATGGTCCATCCCTTCGAACTGGCCGAAGAAGAGGGCGTCGAACTGCATGAAGTCGCCGCCGCTTTCGTGGCTGCGGAAGAGCTGTTCGACTTGCCCGCGCTGTGGGCCGCGATCGATGCCAGTGCCATGCCCGAAAGCGCCCGGCTGATGCTGTTCGACCGCATCGCCGCAGCCGCTGGCAACCTCATGTCCGACGTGCTGCGCACTTCATCGGGCAGCGTCGACCCGACCGGACTGGTCGAAGAGATCGGCAAGGCGGTCAGCAAACTGGCGGGGGCCACCGGCGAATTGCTCAGCGCCGAATCGCGCCAGCAATCGGATCGGCTGCGCGATCAGCTGGTGTCGGCGGGCGCGCCCGAAGCGCTCGCTGCGCGCGTGGCGCATCTCTACGACCTCGACGGGGCTGTCGGGCTGGCCAAGCTGTCGAGCGAAACCGGCATAGCGCCGATCGGCCTGACCGAGGCCTTCACCGATGTCGGCCGCCGTCTGGGCCTCGACTGGGCGCAGTCGACCGCGGCGCTGATGAGCCCGTCGGACGTGTGGGAACGCCTGCTGGTTTCGGGGCTGGCGCGCGATTTCCAGCAGATGCGGCTCGAACTGCTGCGGCGGTTGGCGCGGCGCAAGGATGCGAAGAAGGATCTGGCTGCCGTCGTCGCCAAATGGGCCGAGGAACAGTCCACCGCGGTGACCAATTTCCGCAGCATGATCACGCGGGCGCAGGGCCAGTCCCCCGTGGCCCCGGCCATGCTGGCACAGGTCGCCAGCATGGCGCGCAACCTGCTCGGACGTTAGCACTGCGCTTGACCGGCTGGCGTTTTCGCGTCAGCCAGCAAGGCGATGGAACATTACGACGTCGTTATCGTGGGGTCGGGGCACGGGGGTGCCCAGGCCGCTATCGCACTCCGCCAGAACGGGCACGAGGGCTCGATCCTGATGGTCAGCCGCGATCGCAACCCGCCGTATGAGCGGCCCCCGCTGTCGAAGGAATATCTGGCGGGCGAAAAGCCGTTCGAACGCATCCAGATCCGTCCAGAACAGTTCTGGGCCGACAAGGACATCACGCTGCACCTGGGGCGCAACGTCAATGAAGTCGATCCGGTCGCGCGCGAACTCGGCCTGTCGGACGATACGCGGGTCACCTATCGCAAGCTGATCTGGGCCGCCGGCGGCGATGCCCGGCGACTGTCCTGCCCGGGCAGCGACAATGCGGGCATTCACTACATCCGCACGCGGCGCGACGTCGATACGCTGAAGGGCGAGCTGGCGGCCGGCGCCCGGCGCGCGGTCATCATCGGCGCGGGCTATATCGGGCTCGAAGCGGCGGCCGTGCTGCGCAAGCTCGGCCTAGACGTTACCGTGGTCGAAATGCTCGACCGCGTCCTTGCACGTGTCGCGGGTCCGCAGCTGTCGGAATTCTACGCTGCCTATCACCGCGAGCAGGGTGTCGACCTGCGCCTGTCGACCGGCGTCGAGACGATCAGCGGCGACGATGGCCGCGTGACCGGCGTGGTGACCGACAGCGGCGAGACGATCGCCTGCGACGTAATCATTGCCGGGATCGGCATCGTGCCGTCGGTCGGGCCGCTGATCGCGGCGGGTGCGGCGGGATCGAACGGGGTCGACGTCGACAGCATCTGCCGCACCACGCTCGATGACATCTACGCCATCGGCGACTGTGCGAGCCATGCGAATGCCTATGCCGACAACAAGGTCATCCGCCTCGAATCGGTGCAGAACGCCAACGACATGGCGACCATCGCGGCCAAGGCGATCATGGGCGACAAGCAGGATTACGACGCCGTCCCGTGGTTCTGGTCGAACCAGTACGACCTCCGGCTGCAGACGGTCGGCATGTCGATCGGCTATGACGCCACCGTGCTGCGCGGCGATCCGGCGGACAAGAAGTTCAGCGTGGTCTATCTGCGCGAAGGCGTGGTGATCGCGCTCGACTGCGTCAACAACACCAGGGATTACGCGCAGGGGCGCAAGCTGGTGATGGCGCGCGCCGAAGTGGATCCCGACCTGCTGGCCGACACTGCGGTGCCGCTCAAGGACATGCTGTGATCGCGGCCGGGGACGGTCGCGCGATGCTCGAAGGGCTTCGCGTGATCGACATGACCTCGGTCGTCTTCGGGCCCTATTGCACGCAGATCCTTGCCGATTTCGGGGCCGAGGTGGTCAAGGTCGAGGCCCCCGGCGGCGACGTGTTCCGCTACGGTGCGCTTTCCGCGCACAGCAAGGCGATGGGGCCGGGATACATCGCGCTCAATCGCGGCAAGCAGTCGCTGGTGCTCGATCTCAAGCAGGAGGCCGACCGCGCGATACTGCGCGATTTGCTCGCCGATGCCGACATCTTCATCCACAATGTCCGCGCCGAAGCGATCGAGCGGCTCGGGTTCGATTACGACAGCGTCCGCGCGCTCGCTCCAGACATCATCTATGCGCATTGCGTCGGCTTCGGCTCGGGCGGGCCCTATGCCGGGCTGCAGGCCTATGACGACGTGATCCAGGCCGCCAGCGGCACCACCACCCTGCTGCCGCGCGCGGACGGCAACGAGCGCCCACGCTACCTGCCATCGCTGATCGCCGACAAGGTCGCCGGGCTGCACGCCGCTTATGCGGTGATGGCCGCCGTGGTACACCACCTGCGGACTGGGCAAGGCCAGCATGTCGAAGTGCCGATGTTCGAGGCCTTCAGCAGCTTCATGCTCAAGGAGCACCTTGGCGGGAACACTTTCGATCCCCCCGTCGGCCCGCCCTGCTATGGCCGCCAGGTCGATCCGGATCGCCAGCCGTTCCCGACCCGCGACGGATATGTCAGCATCGTGCCTTACCGGCTCGACCATTTCACCAGGGTGATCGCGCTGATGGGCGACGAGGCCTTCGCGCAAGAGGCGCGCTTCGCTACGCCCGAGGGGCTGATCGCGGGGCAGGCCGAACTCTATGCCCGCATCGCCGAACTCACCGCCGGTTTCGCGACCGACGAACTGGTCGCGCTGATGCACGCCAATGCGATCCCCGCAATGCCGGTGCGCGACATGGCCGACATGGCGCAGGAGCCTCATCTTGAAGCGTCGGGCTTTATCATGCGGCGCGAACACCCCACCGAGGGAACGCTGGTCGAGATGCGCGAACCGTCGCGCTTTTCCGCCTGGGACGCCCCCGATCCAGCGCCCGCCCCGCTGCTGGGCGAGCATGACCGGGATTACCGCGAGGGCTAGCCGAGCCGCCGGGCGGCCCAATCGGCAGCTTCGGAAACCGCGGGATCGGGATCGCCGCGCAGGCCCTCGACAAGCGGAGCGAGAGCTGCCGAACCGCTATTCCCTGCCGCATAAAGGCAGTTGCGCACAAAGCGGTCGCGGCCGACGCGCTTGATCGGCGAGCCCGAGAAGAACTGCCTGAAGCCTGCATCGTCAAAGGTCAGGAAGCTCGCCAGGTCGGGCGCCATCAGCTCCTCGCGCGGCGCCAGCTTGAGGTGTCGGTGCGCCGTATCGGCAAACTTGTTCCACGGGCAGACCGCGAGGCAATCGTCGCAGCCGTAGATGCGGTTGCCCAGCGCCTCGCGAAACTCCTCGGGGATCGGCCCCTTGTGCTCGATCGTGAGGTAGGAAATGCAGCGCCGCGCATCGAGCTGGTAGGGCGCGGGGAAGGCGTCGGTCGGGCAGGCATCCTGGCACGCGCGGCAATTTCCGCAGCGATCGGGATGCGAGAGGTCGGGCGCGAATTCGAGCGTCGAATAGATTGCGCCGAGGAACAGCCAGCTGCCATGCGACCGGCTGACGAGATTGGTATGCTTGCCCTGCC
Source organism: Qipengyuania citrea (assembly GCF_009828015.1). GTDB lineage: Bacteria > Pseudomonadota > Alphaproteobacteria > Sphingomonadales > Sphingomonadaceae > Qipengyuania > Qipengyuania citrea. The sequence goes on from NZ_WTYG01000001.1 coordinate 712,937, forward strand.
AGCCGATCCCGGCTGCCTGGCCCAGCGGCTTTTCCATCACCGGGGCGGTGTCGACGAAGACCTTCAGTTCGCTTGTCGGCTCGCGCGCAATCAGCCACCGCGCCAGCGCCTTGAGCGCCTTTTTCACGACGTCGTGGTAATCGCGCCCTTGCGCATAGACCGAAACCCGCGCTTTTTCAGCCGCGTCGGCAAGCGCCAGCGGATCGATATCGGGGGCGTAGCTCATCCCCAGCGCGATCACGCTGTTGGCTTCGGGCCATAATCCTTGCGGTGAGGCGCGCTGCGTCTTGCGCGCTTCCATCCATTCCATCGAGCCATGGCGCCCTTCGCCGAGGAATTGCTCCAGCCGCGAGGCGCGCTGCGGATCGGGCGCGGCCGACGCGAAGCCGCAGGCGACGAAGCCGAGCCGCTCCGCCTCCTCGCGCAATTCCGCCTGCAACTCGCCATTAACCACGCTTGCGTGTGCTCCCGTTCACGGCCAGCATCTAATCATGCCCGCATGCTTATCGAGACAGGCTCCATGACGCGACCTTCGGGCGGGGACAACCGCAAGCTTGCCATCGAGGCCCACGGGCTGGTCAAGCGGTTCGACGACACGCTGGCGGTCGACGGTGTCGACATCGCGGTTCCCGAAGGCGCGATCTACGGCATTCTCGGGCCCAATGGCGCAGGCAAGACGACCACGCTGCGCATGCTGCTGGGCATCATCGATCCCGACGCAGGCGTGCGCCGCGTGTTCGGCAACGACCGGCCGCATGAAGTGGCCAAGCTGATCGGCTACCTGCCCGAGGAACGCGGGCTCTATCCGGCGATGAAATGCGACGAGGCGATCGCCTTCCTCGGGGCGCTGCGCGGGCTGCCGCTGGAAGAAGGCAAGGCGCGCGGGCGCGTGCTGCTCGAGCAGCACGGCCTGGGCCATGCGGTGGATCGCCAGATCCGCCAGCTGTCGAAAGGCATGGCGCAGACCGTCCAGCTGCTCGGCACGCTGGTCCATCGCCCGAAGCTGGTGGTCTTCGACGAACCCTTCAGCGGGCTCGACGCGATCAACCAGGGCAAGCTGGAAGTGATGATCCGCGAACTGGCCCACAGCGGCACCACGGTGATCTTCTCGACGCATGTCATCCACCATGCCGAACGCCTGTGCGACGAGGTGGCGATCATTGCCGGGGGCAAGGTGCCCTATGCGGGATCGGTCGACGCCGCCCGCGACCGGATCCCCGCGCAGGTCCGGCTCGAGACGCGCTCCGCATCCGGGCCCTGGCGCAGCGCGCTGCCCGGCGATGCACGGCACGATGCCAAGGGCGAAGCCAGCCATTTCTGGTACTTCCCGGTCCCCGAAACCGGGATCGAGGAATTGCTCAAGCCGCTGATCGCAGGGCAGGCGGGCATTCTCTCGCTGTCGATCGAGCGCGCCGGGCTGCACGATGCCTTCGTCGAAATCGCCGGCGAGGCCGCCGCGCGCGCGCTCGAAGAGGACAACGCCCGGGGAGCCAAGCCATGAAAGATACGACCCGCCTGTCGCGCTTCGAGGCCGCCCGCGTGATTGCGCAGCGCGATTTCCGCGCCATCCTGTTCAGCCGCGCATTCCTGTTCTTCCTGCTCGGGCCGCTGTTCCCGATCATCATCGGCGTGCTGGCCGGGGGGATCGGCGGACAGGTGCAGCGCGATGCGAACACCCGGCTTGTGGCGGTCGCGATGAGCGAGGCGGATACGCAGGCGCTGATCGCGGCGCGCGCGCGGCTTGCCCCGCAGATCGGGAGGGCGCTGCCCGAACTGGCAGTGGCCGATGCGGGCACTGCCCCCGAAGTCATCCTGCGCGAACCCGGCAAGAATTACGTCGCGGTGGTCGGCGGCACGCTCGCCGCGCCCGAACTCACCGCCCCGCAGCCGGCGATCGACTATTGGAGCGGGCCGGTGGCCATGCTTGCCGCCGAAGCCGGGACGCGGCAGGTGGCCGCATATCCCGCCGTGGCGCCCCGCCCGGTAGCCACCAGCATCGCCGCGCAGCGCGGCGACCGGATCCGCACCGCGCAGGCGGGGCAGTTGCTGCTGTTCCTGCTGATGATGCTGCTCGCGGGGATGGTGCTGTCCAACCTGGTCGAGGAGAAGGCCAACAAGGTGATCGAGGTGCTCGCGGCGGCGGTCCCGATGGATGCGGTCTTCCTCGGCAAGCTGGTGGCGATGCTGGGCGTCAGCCTGGTCGGGATCGCGGTCTGGGCCGCGGTCGGTTCGGCGATCGCCATGCTGGCAGGCAATGCGCTGCCGCAATTGCCCGCCCCCGCGCTCGGCTGGCCGCTCTTCCTGGCGCTCGGGCTCGTCTATTTCGCCATGGGGTATCTGCTGCTCGGTTCGCTGTTCCTTACCATCGGGGGCCTCGCGACCACGGTGCGCGAGGTGCAGACGCTGTCGATGCCGGTCACCATGGCGCAGCTGCTGGTGTTCTTCCTCGCCGCATCCTCGATCACCCGCCCCGGTTCGCTGATGGAACTGTTCGCCGCTGCCTTTCCGCTTTCCTCGCCCTTCGCGATGCTCGCCCGCGCGGCGCAATCGGACGCGCTGTGGCCGCATGCCCTCGCGCTCGGCTGGCAGGCGCTGTGCGTGCTTCTTTTCGTCCGCTTCGGCGCACAGATATTCCGTCGCCGCGTCATGAAGTCGGGCAAGGGCGGCCGCGCGGTAAAAGGGCATGTCGGGAGCGTCAGGGCGCGCTGAGACCCCGCTTCGCCAGCGATTGGGTAGCGAATTGCAACGCACTATTGACACGTGTGTCAGTTAAGGCAGGATGGTCGCAATGACGAGAGCGGCCGATGGAGTCGCTCCTGCGAGGAGAGAGACATGGCCACCGCTGCAATCGAACGTCCGCAATGCCGTACGGAACCGTCCGCCTATGAGGCGCTGAAGAAGCATTTTGCCGAGCACCCCGAAGAACGTCTGAACCATCCCCACAAATGGGATGTGAGCCGCAGCGATATCTACGCCGAGAACACCTGGCATCCGATCTTCCGCGAGATGCGCGAAGCCGGTCCGCTGCACTACATCCCCGAGAGCCCCTATGGTCCCTATTGGGCGGTCGTCGGGCACAAGGCGATCCAGCATATCGAGGCGCTGCCCGATACGTTCTCGTCCAGCTGGGAGCATGGCGGGATCACGATCCTCAACCGGTTGAGCGAGGAAGAACTGGCCGAAGCCGGGATCGAGGAACGGCGCGAGCTGCCGATGTTCATTGCCATGGACCGCCCCCAGCACACCGGCCAGCGGCGCACCGTGGCCCCCAAGTTCACCCCCAGCGGCATGGCCGAAATGGAAGGCGAGATCCGCCGCCGGACCGGGGAGCTGCTCGACACGCTGCCGCGCGGCGAGGTGTTCGACTGGGTCGACAAGGTGTCGATCGAACTGACCACCGGCATGCTGGCCATCCTGTTCGGCTTCCCCTGGGAAGACCGCCGGCTGCTGACCTTCTGGTCGGACTGGTCGGGCGACACCGAACTGGCCACCGTGCGCGACCTCGACGAGATGCGCTGGGGCTTCCTCCACGAGATGGCGGCCTATTTCCAGTCGCTGTGGGTCGAGCGGACGCACGACAAGGAGCCGGGCGACGATCTCATCTCGATGATGATCCATTCCGAGGCCATGAACCAGATGAGCCCGCAGGAATTCATGGGCAATCTGATCCTGCTGATCGTGGGCGGCAACGACACCACGCGCAATTCGATGAGCGGGATCATCTACCAGCTCGACAAGAACCCCGACCAGCGCAAGCTGTTCGAACAGCAGCCCGAGCTCATTCCCAACGCCGTGCAGGAAATCCTGCGCATGCAGACCCCGCTCGCACATATGCGCCGGACCTGCACCGAGGACACCGAAGTCTTCGGCCAGACGATCAAGAAGGGCGACAAGGTCGTACTGTGGTACCTGTCGGCCAATCGCGACGAGGAAGTGTTCGAGAACCCCGACAAGCTCGACATCCAGCGCGACAACGCCCGCCGCCATATCGCCTTCGGCTATGGCATCCACCGCTGCGTCGGGGCGCGGCTCGCCGAATTGCAGCTGCGCATCCTGCTCGAGGAACTGCACAAGCGGCGCATGCGGGTGCATGTCGCGGGCGATATCGAGCGCGTCCGTGCCAATTTCGTGCACGGCTTCCGCAAGCTCGAAGTCGAGATTACCGACTTTTGAGGCACCGCTGCGCCGGCGCTGTGCCCGCGCAAGCATAGGTTCAGGCGTGGAGGACTATTCCTCCACGCCATGACCCGGAGCGATTTGACCCGCCTTCCCATTGCCCGCCGCCGCCTGTTCGGCTGGATTGGCGCCTCCGCCAGTTTCGCGGCGCTGACCGCTTGCGGTTCGCGGCCCGCGGAAGCCAGGAGTTTCCCCGTCGAGCTGACCGAAGCGCAATGGCGCAAGCGGCTGACCGCACAGGAATATCGCGTCCTGCGCGGCGCGGGGACCGAGCGTGCCTATTCATCGCCGCTCAACGAGGAGGATCGCGCGGGCACCTTCGTCTGCGCAGGCTGTGGCAACGCGGTCTACAGTTCCAAGACGAAATACGATTCGCGCACCGGCTGGCCCAGTTTCTGGCAACCGATCGACAAGGGCGCGGTGGGCACCAGCACCGATTACAAGATCGGTTATCCGCGCACCGAAGTGCATTGCGCGGATTGTGGCGGGCATCTGGGCCATATCTTCAACGATGGGCCGCGGCCGACCGGCAAGCGCCACTGCATCAATGGCGTCGCGCTCGATTTCAAACCCGCGTAAACCAGCGACGGGTTGAACGGTCTCAGGGAATGCGCGGCCAGGCCTCGTCTTCCTCGACCAATGCCGGGCACTGGACCCGGGCGGCGGCGAGCGCGAATTCGCGCAAGGTGAAAGTGTCCTCGAACACGAGGCCGTAATTGGCATCCCTGCGCCAGCGCACCGTACAGCGAATATCGGGCAGGCCTTCGCAGGAAATCGTCAGCCGCTGGCCGACCGCGAAGATGCTTTCGCATTCGATCCGCGCGCCCTGCTGCGACATGTTGAGCGTGATCGCTTCGGCGCGGCCCGAGAGCGAGGCCACGGTGAGCGGCATCATCAGATTGAGCCGCAAGCCACGCTTGGGAAACTTCCAGTTTTCGCGGATCAGCCGTTCGGCTTCGATCGGGGCTTCGAACCGGTAGCTCGCCTCGAAGCCTTCGCTGCGGACCAGTTCGAGCTCGTAGCTTTCGCCGTTCTGCAATTCGAGCGCGATCGCTTCGTCGGTGGGCAGCCTGTGGAAGGTGCGCAGCGAGACACCCGTGGCCGACACGTCGCGGATCACACAGACGAATTCGCCCTGACCGCAGACCAGCTTCGCCGCGCGGATGAGCGAGGTGTAGCGCGGAGCGCCGCGCTGTTCCTCGCCGTTTGTCGAACCATTGTCCTGCATGCCGGTCCCGGTGGTGAATTGCATAGCCTAGTTATGTCCAACGCGTACGCGGCTTCATGGCAGCCGCGATGGCGCCGCGAATCAGTATTGCTTCCCCGCGAAGCCTAACTGCGAAAGTGTTAATGCCGGGATAAGGGTATCACCCGATAGGGCCGGCAAGCGAACGGGTGGCTGGTACGGGTGGCGGGACTCGAACCCGCACGAGCAAAGCTCAGGGGATTTTAAGTCCCCGGCGTCTACCATTCCGCCACACCCGCCGATGGGGGCCGCTCTAATCGCTGCCGGTCGGGCGGGCAATCGCGGATCGTGCGCCGGCCAGCCAATCGCTCACTCGTCGTTGAGGCGCCGGCGCATGTCCTTGCCCGGCTTGAAATAGGGGACCCGCTTGGCGGGTACGTCGACGGTTTCGCCCGTCCGCGGATTGCGGCCCTTGCGCGCTTCGCGTTCGCGGGTGGAAAATGCCCCGAAGCCGCGCAATTCGACCCGGCCGCCTTCGGCCAGTCGCTGCGCGATTTCCTCGAAAAAGATATCGACGACCTGCTCGACCTCTTCAGCCCGCAATTCGGGATTGTCCTGGGCCAGAGCGGCAAGAAGTTCGGATCGGATCATATGGATCTCCGGGTGCGTTCGATCGCAAATATCGTTTCCACGATGCGTCCCCGCCGAAATCACGCTCTCCCGCCCGATTCCAACCGTCAGACTGTGGCAGAACTGCTTGGCTGCCGCAAGGATGCAAAACGCCCCGCCGGCGCAAGCGCGGCGGGCGCTGTCAGGCGTCGGCCAGCAATTCGCGCGCCGAGACGCCGAGGCGGTCCATCCGGGCCCGGATCTCGGGCCATTCGACCTGCAGGAACTGTTCGCGTTCGGATTGGCGGAGCCGGTTCGCGGCGCCCTCGACCACATACATGCCAACGCCGCGCTGAACTTCGACCAGGCCGTCGTTCTGGAATTGCTGATAGGCCTTGGCGACGGTGAGCGGATTGGCGCCCTGCTCTGCCGCCAGCGCGCGCACCGAGGGCAGCATCTCGCCCTCGGCATAGCGGCCGTCGATGATTGCCGCCGCGATCATGTCGCGCAGCTTCATATAGACCGGCTTCGACTGGTTGCTCATCACTTGTCCCCGCAACAGACTGCATCAGTGCCATAATACAGCGCGGCGCACAAGGTTCCCGCCCTAGCGGGGAATACATAGGGGCGCCCGCAGACAGGCGGTCACTGCTGTAACTAATGCTTCACATGGGCGCGCAAGACGTTACGGTGCGCCGCCATTCGGCCATCGGGTCGCACAACGGATTTGGTTCAGGGAAAGGCCACTGAATGAAGGACATGGCACTGTGGAACGAAGGGGACTGGATCGCCGCGATCGCGTCGGTCATCCTCGCAGCGTTCCTGATTGTAGGCGCTTACGCGGTTACGCGACCGCAGGAAGAGGTCGGGGGACACCCCAAGGGCCTGTATATCCTGTTCTTCGCCGAAATGTGGGAGCGGTTCTCCTACTACGGCATGCGCGCGCTGCTGATCTTTTACCTGACCCAGCACTGGCTGTTCAACGATAGCGCGTCGAACATCGTCTACGGCGCCTATGTCAGCCTCGTCTACATCACCCCGGTCCTCGGCGGCTGGCTGGCCGACCGTTATCTGGGCCAGCGCAAGGCCGTGCTGTTCGGCGCGGTCCTGCTGACCTTCGGCCACTTCTTCATGGCCTTCGAAGGCGGCGGCGGACAGGCCGATCCGATGATCAACGTGTTCTGGCTGGCACTGGCCTTCATCATCGTCGGTTCGGGCTTCCTGAAAGCGAACATCTCGGTGATCGTGGGTCAGCTCTACCCGCGCACCGACGTGCGCCGCGACGGTGCCTACACCATCTTCTACATGGGCATTAACGTCGGCGCCGCGGTCGGCACGATCATTGCCGGCTATCTCGGCCAGACGCTCGGCTGGGCCTATGGCTTCGGCGCCGCGGGCATCGGCATGCTGCTCGGCCTCGTGGTCTTCGTGCTCGGCAAGCCGCTGCTGCTCGGCCGCGGCGAACCGCCCAAGCCGCTGGCCAAGACCACCGAGATCACGATGTACGGCATCGGCGTCCTCGGCGTCGCCGTCATGTGGGCGCTGATCCAGTACCAGTCGGTCGTCGGCGGCCTGATGCTGGTGTGCGGCATCGCCCTGCTGGCATACGTGCTGATGCAGGCGTTCAAGCTCGAGAAGGAACCACGCGAACGGCTGTTCGCGATCCTGTTCCTGATCGCGCTGCAGCCGCTGTTCTGGGGTCTGTTCGAACAGGCGGGCGGTTCGCTCAACCTGTTCACCGATCGCTATATCGATCGGCAGGGCGTCCCGGCATCGCTGTTCCAGTCGATCAACCCGATCTACATCATCCTGCTGGCCCCGGTGTTCGCTTCGCTGTGGACCTGGCTCGGGCGGCGCGGGCTCGAACCCTCGACACCGGCCAAGTTCGGTCTGGGCCTGATCCAGCTGGGCTTCGGCTTCCTGGTGCTGGTCTGGGGCGCTGCGACGGTGGACGCGAATGCGCTGATCCCGGTGATCTTCCTGTTCGGCATCTACCTCTTCCACACCACCGGCGAACTGTGTCTCTCGCCCGTCGGGCTTTCGGCCATGAACCGCCTTGCGCCGACGCATCTCGCGTCGCTGATCATGGGTGCGTGGTTCTTCGCCACGGCCGGCGGCAATTACGTGGCCGGGATGATCGGGGCAGCGACCGGCGGCGAAGACGGTGTGATGACCCGTGAAGGCACGCTCGATATCTACTGGCAGATCGGCCTGATCGCCATCGCCGTGGGCATCGTCGTCATCCTCATCTCCGGATTGGTGAAGCGTCTGATGCACCTCGATACCCTGCAGGACGACGACGTCGGCGACGACCTGCTCGGCCAGAGCGAGGGTCCGGGTGAGCCGCAGGGTGCCGGGATCCATCCGGAAACCCGCCCCAACAGCTGACGGGCAGCCGGCGCCAATCTGCGAACCGCTTGATAGCGCCGACAAAATGCAATTGACCGCACGGGCCGGGGCAGCGATGCTCCGGCCCGACTGCATCGGGGGTTCCATGACACGTATTGCCTTGCTCGCCTGCGCGGCCGCATTCGCGGTTGCCGGATGTTCCACCACCGGGGGCGACGGCGTGGCCTCGGCCTCCGCAAAGGACTGGAGCGCCCCCGTCGGCGAGGACGGCAGGGTGCCCTTCGCATCGACTTATGCACCCTATCCCGGCCGCCCGACCGCGTTGACCGGCGCGACCATCTATGACGGGCGCGGCGGCATGATCGAGAACGGCACCGTGCTGTTCCGCGAAGGCAAGGTGGTGGCGGTGGGCGATGCCTCGCTGGCCACCGATGGCTACGACCGGATCGATGGCACCGGCAAGTTCGTTACCCCCGGCGTGATCGACATCCATTCGCATCTGGGCGACTATCCCACCCCCAGTGTGCAGGCGCATTCCGACGGCAATGAAGCGACCAGCCCGATGACGCCCGAAGTCTGGGCCGAACATTCGGTCTGGCCGCAGGATCCGGGTTTTACCCGTGCGCTGGCCAATGGCGGCGTCACCAGCCTGCAGATCCTGCCCGGTTCGGCGAACCTGACCGGCGGACGGTCGGTCACGCTGAAGAACGTTTCCGCGCGCACCGTGCAGGGCATGAAGTTCCCCGGCGCGCCCTATGGCATGAAGATGGCGTGCGGCGAGAACCCCAAGCGCGTCTACGGCGGCAAGGGCCGCATGCCCTCGACCCGGATGGGCAATTTCGCGGTCAACCGGCAGATGTGGCTCGATGCGCAGGCCTATGACGGCAAGAAACGCGATCTCGGCAAGGAAACGCTCAAGGGCGTGCTCGACGGCGAAATTCTCGTCCACAACCATTGCTACCGCGCCGACGAAATGGCGCTGGTGATGGATATGGCCAAGGAGATGGGCTACAAGGTTACCGCCTTCCACCACGCGGTCGAAGCCTACAAGATCGGCGACCTGCTGCGCGAAAACGACGTCTGCAGCGCGATCTGGGCGGACTGGTACGGCTTCAAGATGGAAGCCTATGACGGGATCCTCGAGAATGCCGCCTTCCTCCAGCGCGAGGGCGCCTGCGTCGTGATCCATTCCGATGACGAGAACGGCATCCAGCGGCTCAACCAGGAAGCCGCCAAGGCCCAGGCGGCGGGGCGCCGTGTCGGTCTGGACATTCCCGACGCCGAGGTGGTCGGCTGGTTCACCTACAACGCCGCGAAGGCCATGGGCATCGCAGAGATGACCGGCAGCCTCGAGGCCGGCAAGATGGCCGATGTCGTGCTGTGGAACGGCGACCCGCTGTCGGTCTATTCGCGGCCCGAAAAGGTCTGGGTCGATGGCGCGCTGATGTTCGACGCGATGGACCGCAGGCGGCGACCGGTGAGCGATTTCGAGCTTGGCCAGCCCGGCGAAGGAGACGTGAAATGATGCGCCTTGCCACTCTCCTTGCGACCGCTGCCTGCGCCCTTGCGGCGCCCGCCGCTGCGCAGACCTTCGCGGTGACCAATGCCACGGTCGCGACCGGCGACGGCAGCGAACCGATCGAGGGCGGTTACGTGGTCGTCGAAAACGGCGCGATCGCACAGGTCGGCCGCGGTACGCCCAGCGGCAATTATTCCGTGATCGACGCGGGAGGCGCCTGGGTGACTCCCGGCATCTTCGCAACGGTGACCAATCTCGGATTGTGGGATGTCGGCGCGGTCAGCGAATCCAACGACAGCCGGGCCGGCAATTCGCCTTTCAGCGCGGCACTCGACGTCGCCCCGGTGGTCAATCCGGCATCGCAGCACATCCTCGTCCACCGCGCCGCGGGGATCACGCGGGCAGCGACCGTAACGATGCCTTCGGCTTCGATCTTCGGCGGCCAGGGAGCGCTGATCGATCTCGGCGCCGATCCGCAGGCGATCAGCCGTCCGCGCGCTTTCCAGGTGGTCACGCTGGGCGAGCGCGGCGGGCGGATTGCCGGCGGAAGCCGCGCTGCGACGCACGCGCTGCTCCGCAATGCCCTGCGCGAAGCGGGCAGCTACGGTGACGGCGCACGCATCCCGGCGGGCGGCGCCCGCGCCGACCTGCGCACCGGCGACGACCTGCCGATCGATCCCCGCCTGGCGGGACGCGAAACCGAGCGCGCCGGCGATGCCCTGCTGACCCGGTTCGATGCTGCCGCGCTGGTGCCCGTGGTGCGCGGCGAACAGCCGCTCTATGTCTATGTCGAACGCGCGTCGGACATTCGCGCCGCGCTGGCGCTGACGCAGGAATTCCCGCGTCTCGAACTGGTCCTGGTGGGCGCCAGCGAAGGCTGGCTGGTCGCGGACGAGATCGCAGCCGCGGGCGTTCCGGTGATCGCCGACGGGCTGGACGACCTGCCCGCGAATTTCGAGGAACTGGCTGCCACGCAGAGCAATATCGGCCGGATGGTGAAGGCGGGGGTCAAAGTGGCGATCAACGCCGCCGCGATGGAAAACCCGCGCAACCTCAACCAGTATGCCGGCAATCTGGTGGCGCTGACCCGCATCCCGGGGGCCGATGGGCTGAGCTGGGGTGAGGCTTTCGCGGCAATCACGTCCGTGCCGGCCAGCATCAGCGGAATGGGCGGCAAGGCGGGCGTGCTGGCGCCGGGTGCGACCGGCGACCTGGTGATCTGGGACGGCGACCCGCTCGAAGTCGGCGCCATGCCGGTAAAGGTCTATATCGACGGGATCGAGCAGCCGCTCGACAGCCACCAGAGCCGCCTGCGCGATCGCTATCGCGATCTCGACACAAGCGATTTGCCCAAGGGCTACGACTGGTAGGGCGATGAAGGACATGCGCACCACCCTGCTGGCGCTTGGCGCAGCGGCGGCGGCCATCGGCTTCCACGCGCTGGCGGCGCAGGATACGCCTGACCGGTCGCAGGATATTGCCTGGATGAACGCGCAGCAGGCCTATCTCACGGGATTGTCCGCCGAAGACGGCTGGCGCGTGATGCCCGGCGGCCTGCGCTGGCGCTATGTCGATTATGCCGGAAGCACGCAAAGCCCGCGCGTCGAAGACACGGTGACCGTGCATTACGCCGGCACCTTCATCGATGGCGAGACCTTCGATTCCAGTTTCGAGCGCGGCGAACCGGCAACCTTCCCGCTGAACCGTCTGGTCAAGGCGTGGCAAATGGCGATCCCGGAAATGGGCGTGGGCGACACAATCGAAATCGCCGCCCCTGCCGACCTCGCTTATGGGCCCCGCGGCAAGGGGCCGATCCCCGGTGGAGCCACACTGCTGTTCACCGTCCAATTGCTCGGCATCGAACCCGCCGCCTGACTTGCTATCGACGATGCCGCTTGCTTCGCGGCACAGGCCTGCTACCCATGTTGATGCTGTAAACATGGAGGGGTTAATGGATCACGCCCTGGTTTCGCTGCTTGCCGCTTCGCTCGCTTTCGTCGGAATGCATTTCGCGCTGTCGCATCCGCTGCGTGCGTCATTGGTCGGCAAGCTGGGCGAGAACGGCTTTCGCGCGCTCTATTCGCTGGTCGCGCTGGCTACGTTCGTCTGGGCTGCCCGCGCGTTTCGGGCCGTCGGGCCCGGCGGCACTCCGCTGTGGAATGGTTCGGGCGACGCCATATGGGCCCTTGCCACCGCCATCATGCTCATCGCCTCGATCCTGCTGGCAGGCTCTTTCCAGCGCAACCCCGCCCTGCCCGATCCGCGGGCGGCAGCGCATGCGGCGCTGGCCCCGCACGGGGTCTTCCATGTCACGCGGCACCCGATGATGTGGTCTTTCGCGCTCTGGGCCGCCGCGCACATCCTGGTGAGCCCGACTCCGCGCCAGATCATCCTTGCCGGCGCCATCGGTCTGCTCGCACTGCTTGGTGCGCATCTGCAGGACCGCAAGAAGGAAAGCCAGCTGGGTGATGCATGGGCCGGCTGGGAAGCACGGACGAGTTACTGGCCGCGCTTCGCCGGGCTTGCGCGCGCAGGTACTGCGGCCTGGATCGGCGGAATCGTAATTTGGCTTGCCGCCACCTACGGCCATATCCACGCCAATGGCATCGCCGCTGGCGTGTGGCGCTGGTTCTAACCACCCTCTGACGGTTCAAGGCAGCGGCGCTCGTCCTGACAGGCCCGCATATCCTCACCCGATTTGCGGTCGATCGCGACGAACCGGTCCCATTCGCGGCCGTTCATCCGGCTGATTTCGGCAGCGACATAATCATGCCGGTCCGCCGCGTCGTCGGAGACGCCCGAGCGCAGGGCGAACTCCGTATGGTCCAGATTGATCTGGTACGAAGCCTTTGCGCCATAGACCGGTGCCACGAAGGAGCGGCGAAACGCGGCCAGGTCATCGCCGCATTGCCGCGCAGCCACGCGGGAGATTTCGGGCCGTGATCGTCCCTGCAGGGTGGCAACGCACTGCGGATAGGGTTGCTGCTCTGCGCAGGTGAAGTCGGGCGGCTCGCCCAGATGGTCGCGCGCCCAGTCGGCCAGCGCCTGGGGTACGGCAACCCCGCAGCGTGCCACTGGCGGGCGGGGATCATCCGGAACCGGTGTGCGCGTCGGAACCGGCGTTGGCGTCGCGGTGGGTGCAGGCGGCGGCCCTGGGGACGCGTCGGTGCGGCTGGGGTGCGGGCCGGGCGAGACGAATGGCGAGGGTTTCGGCGTAGGCGTGGGCTGCGGCGGAAGGCCGCGTTCGCTGGCGAACACGAATGTGGCAAAGCCGACCACGCCGCCGACCAGCGGAAAGACGACCGAGCGCTTGAGCCACTTGCCCGTTTCCTCGTCACGCGGCTGCCAAATCCCGGCAAGCGCGGCGAAACCGAGCAGTACGACCCCGACAAACAGGCCGACGCACGTCCAGACGACGACCGCGAGAACCCCTGCCGGCATGCCATTTCCCCCTTCGCTCCGGCGCGAAGTCTCACCGATTTTCGGGCGGCTGGCAAGCGCGGCCCCGACCGGGCCCGGTCCCGACCGGGCCCGGTCAGGTGCCCTTGAAGACGGGCGCGCGTTTCTCGAGCAGGGCGTCCACGCCTTCCATGTGATCATCGGTCAGATGCATCATCGCCTGCGTGTTGGCGGCCAGTTCGAGCGCCGAATCGTAGCTCATCGAACGCCCCTGCCGCATCAGGTTCTTCGCATGGCGCAGCGCGTGCGGGGGCATGGCGGCGATCTTGGCGGCGAGCGCCTGCGCTTCGGACATCAGCGCTTCGCCCTCGACCACCCGGCTGACCAGTCCCCAGTCGCGCGCGGTGGCCGCATCGATCACATCGCCGGTGTAGAACAGCTCCGCCGCGCGCGCCTCGCCGATGATCCGCGGCAGGATCCAGGTTCCGCCATCGCCCGGGATGATGCCCAGCTTGAGGAAGGTCACGCCGAACTTGGCACGGTCGCTGGCGATCCGCATATCGGCGAGGCAGGCGAGATCGCAGCCGAGCCCGATTGCCGGCCCGTTGACCGCTGCGATCAGCGGCACGCGCAGCGAATACAGCGCGCGCAGGACCTTGTGGATGTTGTTGCGATAGCCATCGGAAATCTCGGGCGCGGTCCCGCCGAAAGTGCCCGTGCGCTGTTTCATCGCCTTGATGTCGCCGCCCGCGCTGAACGCGCGTCCGGCCCCGGTCAGGATCACGCAGCGCACATCCATATCGGCATTGATCGCATCGCAGGCGGCGGCGAAAGCATCCCCGTCGCCCTTCGCGCCGAGCGGGTTCATGGTGTCCGGACGATTGAGCGTCAGCGTCGTGACGTGATCGGACGTTTCTACAGTCAGCAGGGTCATGCAGCCTCTCTTTCGCGCGCGGTCTTGCCAGTCCGCGGCGCGATGCGAAAGAGCTAGCATGGGCGGGTGGCAGCCCGGTGGAACCGCGGCAGAAAAACGCGGACACCCGCGCCCGGTCAGGCGCGCGCTTCTTCGACCCCGGCGCTGTTGTGCCGCAGCGCGTTCAGCACCGTATCGACGATATGCGGCGCATTAAGCCCGGCTTCGTCATACTGCTTGGCGGGATCGTCATGGTCCTGGAATATGTCGGGCAGCCGCATCGTGCGCACCTTCAGCCCGGAATCGGTCAGCCCCTCATCGCTGGCGAAGGTCAGGATATGCGCGCCGAGGCCGCCCACGGCGCCTTCCTCGACCGTCACCACCACATCGTGGCTGCGCATCAGTTTCTCGATCAGCGCGGTGTCGAGCGGCTTGGCGAACCGCATATCCGCAACCGTGGTCGACAGCCCCTTGGCTTCGAGCAGGTCGGCTGCCTTCTTGGCTTCTTCCAACCTTGCGCCAAGTGACAGGATCGCGACTTTCGAGCCTTCGCGCACGATCCGGCCCTTGCCGATTTCCAGCTTCTCGAGTTCTTCGGGAATTGCCACGCCCGTGCCCGCACCGCGCGGATAGCGGAACGCGATCGGGCCTTCGTCATATTCCGCCGCAGTGTAGGTCATATGCGCCAGCTCGGCCTCGTCGGCGGCGGCCATGACCACGAAATTGGGGAGCGTCGCGAGATAGGTGACGTCGAAGCTGCCGGCATGCGTGCAGCCATCTGCACCGACCAGACCGGCGCGGTCGATCGCGAAGCGCACGGGCAAGTTCTGGATCGCCACGTCGTGGACCACCTGGTCGTAGGCCCGCTGCAGGAAGGTCGAATAGATCGCCGCGAAAGGCCGCATGCCCTGCGCTGCCAGCCCTGCGGCAAAGGTCACACCGTGCTGTTCGGCGATGCCCACGTCGAACGACTTGTCCGGATGCGCCTTGGCGAACTTGTCGACGCCGGTGCCGCTGGGCATCGCGGCGGTGATCGCACAGATACGCGGATCGGTGTTTGCAAGCTTGGCGAGCGTTTCGCCGAAGACGTTCTGGTAGGCGGGCGGTCCGCCCTTCGACTTCTTTTGTTCGCCGGTGACCACGTCGAACTTGGCGACACCGTGATACTTGTCCGCACTGTTTTCGGCCGGGGCATAGCCCTTGCCCTTCTGCGTCACGACATGGATCAGCACCGGGCCCTGTTCGCTGTCGCGGATGTTCTCGAGCACGGGAATGAGGTGCTCGAGATTGTGCCCGTCGATCGGCCCGACGTAATAGAACCCCAGCTCTTCGAACAGAGTGCCGCCGGTCGCCATGCCGCGCGCGTATTCTTCTGCCTTCTCGAGCCCGCCCCACACACGCCGGCCGAGCTTCTTGGCGATCTTCGAGGCCATGGTACGCAGCCCGAGATACTCGCTCGAGGACACCATGCGCGCGAGATATGCCGACAGCCCGCCGACCGGCGGCGCGATCGACATGTCGTTGTCGTTCAGAATGACGACCAGCCGGTTGCCTGCCTGTTCGGCGTTGTTCATCGCCTCATAGGCCATCCCCGCGCTCATTGCGCCGTCGCCGATCACGGCGATGCCACGGCCGGGCTTGCCCTGCATCTTGTTCGCCATGGCGAAGCCGAGCGCAGCCGAGATCGATGTCGAGCTGTGCGCCGCGCCGAAGGGATCGTATTCGCTTTCGGCGCGCTTGGTGAAGCCGCTGAGGCCTCCGCCCTGCCGCAGCGTGCGGATGCGATCGCGCCGCCCGGTCAGGATCTTGTGCGGGTAGCACTGGTGGCCGACATCCCAGACGAGCTTGTCCTCGGGCGTGTTGAAAACGTAGTGGATCGCCGTGGTCAGTTCGACCACGCCCAGCCCCGATCCCAGATGGCCCCCCGTCTGCCCGACGGCGTCGATCATTTCGGCGCGCAATTCATCGGACAATTGGCGAAGCTGGTCCTTCCCCAGCTGGCGCAGATCTTCGGGGGTATTGACCGTATCCAACAACGGCGTCTTGGGGCGGGTAGTCATAAACGAAGGCCCTACACCGGTAGAACGAAACTGTCGATGAACGCTTTAGCGGCAGGATCGCACGATCCGCCGCTGGCGCTCAGCTGGCGCAATCGTCGCACAGGCCGCGCAATTCCACCACCGGCCGGACATCGGTAAAGCCGGCATCGCGGCCCGCTTCGCGCAGCGCGCCCGAGACGCGTTCGTCGTCGATATGGGTGGCCTTGCCGCAATCGTCGCAGATCAGGAAAATGCAGTCGTGCCGGCAACCGGGATGCGTGTTGACCAGATAGGCATTCGCGCTCTCGATCCGGTTGGCCAGATTGCTGCGGACGAACAGGTCGAGGATGCGGTAGACGCTGTTGGGAGCCACCCGCTTGCCGCGGCTTTGCGACAGATTGTCGGCAATGTCGTAGGCGCTGGCGGGTTTGTCGTGCCGCGCCAGTTCTTCGAAGACCGACTGCCGCATGCCAGTCCATTGCTCACCGCTGTCGGTGAGGGTGTCGCGCGCGGCCGCGATGAGTTCCGCGCCCTGATGTTCCTGATGTGCGTGCCTGGCCATGCGCCCGAAGTAAGCGCGCGCAGGGCCTATCGCAAGCTAGTCGGGCTGGAAACGCGCCGAATAGGCCCCCGGGTAAAGCGCCTTGAGAGCCTTCACCTTGGGAGCGTCCCACCGCACGATGTACCGGTGACGCGGGTTCTTGAGCATGAAGTCCTGGTGATAGGTTTCGGCAGGATAGAACGCCTGCGCGCGTTCGATCCGCGTGACGATCGGCTTGTCCCACAGATCGACAGATCGCAGCTGCGCCAGATAGGCCTTGGCGACCGCGTTCTGTTCGGCCGACAGCGACACGATCGCGCTGCGATAATGCGCCCCGACGTCGGGGCCCTGCCGGTTGAGCTGGGTCGGATCGGTGACGACCGAAAAGAAGATACGCAGCAGCTGGTCATAGCGGATGACCTTGGGATCGTAGGTTACCCTGACCGCCTCGGCGTGGTCGGTGATCCCGCTCGATACGAGCTTGTAGTGCGCCTGCCGCTCGGTCCCGCCATGGTATCCGGAAACCGCGCTGGTGACGCCGCGGACATGGCTGAAAACCCCTTCGACGCCCCAGAAACAGCCGCCGGCGAAGATCGCGGTCTTGAGGCCGGATCCTTCCTTGGCCGCGCGCTTTGCCGCCGGTGCCTCGACCGCCTTTTCAGCGGCGAGCAGCGGTTGCTGACACGCCGACGCGCCAAGCGCGAGCGCTGTTGCAGCGATGGCGTGACGCCAGCGCATCACAGGATCGAGGCGACCAGTTGCGGAACCGCAGACAGGAAATCGCTGCCATTCGAGAGCAGGACTGCCACGGCACCAAGGCCGAAGCCGATGCCGAAATTGCGATAGAGGTCGGATGTGAACAGGGCCATGAGGGGGGGGCTTTCGTTACGCTGACCCAGATGGCTACACCCACCGGACTTGCAACCGCCTTAATGGCCCCGTCGTCGGGCGTTCAGCTTCGTTCGTCGATCGCCTGCGCTCAGTGGCGGAAGTGGCGCATGCCCGTGAAGACCATGGCAAGCCCCTGTTCGTCGGCGGCCGTGATGACCTCTTCGTCGCGGATCGAACCCCCGGGCTGGATGATCGCGCTCGCACCTGCCTCGGCTGCGGCGAGCAATCCGTCGGCGAAGGGGAAGAACGCATCCGATGCGACCGCGCTGCCGACCGTGCGGCTCTGGTCCCAACCGTATTTCTCCGCTGCCTCGGCTGCCTTCATCGCGGCGATGCGCGAGGAATCGCGGCGGTTCATCTGTCCCGCGCCGATACCCGCGGTTGCGCCGTCCTTCGCATAGACGATGGCGTTCGACTTGACGTGACGCGCCACGGTCCAGGCGAACAGGCAGTCCTTGAGCTCCTGTTCGGTCGGGGCCCGCTGGGTGACGACCTTGAGATCCGCTTCGCTGATCGTGCCGTTGTCACGCGCCTGCACCAGCAGGCCGCCGGTGATCGGCTTGACCGCCAGCCCTTCGCGCCGCGGGTCGGGCAGGTCGCCGGTCACCAGCAAGCGCAGGTTCTTCTTTCTGGCGAATGCCGCGCGCGCGGCTTCGCTGACCGCCGGAGCGATGACGACCTCGGTAAAGATTTCGCAGATGGCTGCGGCGGTTTCACCGTCGAGTTCGGTGTTCACCGCGACGATACCGCCGAAAGCCGACACGCTATCGCAGGCAAGCGCGTGGTTCCACGCCTCGAGCAAGGTCGCAGCCTGAGCCACGCCGCAGGGATTGGCGTGCTTGACGATCACCACTGCGGGATCGCCGCCGGCAAATTCGGCGCACAGTTCCAGCGCGGCGTCGGCATCGTTGTAATTGTTGTAGCTCAGTTCCTTGCCCTGCAGCTGCTCGGCCTGCGCGATGCCCCGGGCATGCGGCCCCACGGGCGTGTAGAGCGCCGCTTGCTGATGCGGGTTTTCGCCATAGCGCAGCTCGACGGGCGCCTTGCCGTTGATGGCCAGAAACTGCGGAAAACGCTGCTGTTGGTCGGCGAAGGCGAACCACTGGCTGATCATCGAATCATAGGCAGCGGTGGCGGCGAAGGCCTTGGCTGCGCACTGGCGGCGGAAATCGAGCGAGGTCGCGCCCGATGCCTCGAGCTCGCCCAGCAGCGCGGGATAGTCGGCGGGATCGGTGACGATGGTGACGAACTGGTGGTTCTTCGCCGCGCTGCGGACCATGCTCGGCCCGCCGATATCGATATTCTCGATGATCTCGTCACGCCCTGCGCCCTTCGCCACGGTCGCCTCGAACGGATAGAGGTTGACGACCACCAGGTCGATCGCGCCGATGGCGTGCGCTTCCATCGCCGCAGCGTGTTCGGGATTGTCGCGCACGGCGAGCAGGCCGCCATGGACCATCGGGTGGAGCGTCTTCACGCGCCCGTCCATCATCTCGGGAAAACCCGTCAGATCGGACACGTCGCGCACGTCGAGCCCCGCTTCGCGCAGCGCCCTGGCGGTGCCGCCGGTCGAAACCAGTTCGACGCCCCTCGCGGCCAGCGCTTCGCCCAACTCCACCAAGCCGCTCTTGTCGGACACCGAGAGCAGTGCCCGCTTGATCGCCACGTCAGCCACGTAAAATCACCCCATGCGTTTGAGCAGCCAGGGGAACCGTCCCCCGCTGCGCGATGTCAGCCCTTCGACGACCAGCTGTTTGGTGGCGCGCGGGCGGCCCTGCCCGTCGACCCACAGACTGTCCTCGATCGCGATATGCGCCTCGCCGCTATCGCCTCCGAGACGGAATTGCCAGTAGCTTCCATCGGGCAGCGCGAGCCCCGCGCCGCGCCGGTCGTCGGCCAGTCCGGCTTCGATCCCCGGACCGAGGTGGAAACGGATTGCAAAGGATATCTTGCCGCGCTTGCCCTGCCGGCCCGAAGGTTCGAGCACGTCCTCGCCGGACAGCCCGCTGCCGTCCGCGCCAAGCAGGAGGGTGCGCCGGTGGATGAGGCCATAGCGTGCCGCATAGCCATTGTGCGACGCTTCCAGCCGCGCCGTGTCGCGGCCCTTTTGCTTCACCGTGGTGCGAGCGATATCGACTTCCTCGACACCCTTGCCGATCTGCCCCTTGATCAGGACGGCAGTGGAATTGGCATCGTCGAGCACCAGCGTCGAATGGGCCGCGGTGCCGCGCAGGCCCTGCTCGATCCGCACGGGTACCTGCCCGCCGGCCAGTTCCCCGCCGCCGCAATTCACCACCACGCGCTGCTCTGCGTAGGACAGCTCGAATGCCAGCGTCGAGGCGCAGCCGTAGCGCGAATGGCGCGAACGCGGCGGGGGCGCGGCATCAAGCACCAGCGTGGCCTTGCCGGCATCGACGCGCTGGTATCCCCAGTGCTTGGAATCCTTCCCCGGCCGCGCGCGGATGCCGCTTGCTGCGACGAGCGCATCGACCCGTGCCGCCGAAGTGGCACCGGCGCCCTGCCAGCTGCCCAGCCCCCGGTCGCCCATCCGCAGCGCGAGCAGGGGCGGTACGAGCAGGCCGAGCATGGTTTCGAGCGCCGGCGGAGGATCGCGATCGACTGCCGCATAACAGGCGCGCAGGTCGATCAGCAGCGCGATCGCATCCATCTGCGCGAGCGGGCTCCGCGACAGGACGCCGCCATCTTCGGCCACCAGTTCGCCCAGCGCGCGCAGCAGGCCGGCTTCGCCGAACACGCGCCGCGGGCGACCGTCGGGCAGCAGCAGGCCGGCCGCCACGATGGCGCACCAGCCCGCGACGCGGCCCAATCGGTCTTCGGTATTGGCGACCTGTCGGTCGAGATAGCGGGCAGTGGCTTCCATCGCTGCCAGCGTGCGGGCACGCAGCCCCGCATCGCCGCCGAGCAGGAGCGGCGCATTGACCAGCCAGCCCAGCAGCCGCAGCCCGGCGTGTTCGACAGTCCACGCCGGACCGCGGGCCGGCACCGGATTGGCCTTCAGCCACCGCGCCAGCAGCTTTTCACCGATCCCGGCGCATTCCTCGCGCGGGGCACAGGCCCCGAGATCGCGCAGCCAGGTGAACCCCTGGACCGCGCGCTGGACCGGCGGGGTCAATGGTGCGTTGCTTGCGAAGTCCACCTTGTCGACGGGAACCTTGAGCCCGTGAACGACGAACTGGCCCGCCCGCAGCGCCATGCCCGCCCCGCGCTCTCCGCGCAGCGGGCTGGACACCGTGGCCAGCAGGCGCGGCGCGGCGGGCTTGCGCAAAGGGGCGGCGAGCACCGAACCGGGCACACCCATGCGGTAAGCCAGCCGCAGAACCGCATCCACCGGCCCGGTGCGCGGCGCTTCGAATTCGGCCAGCACCAGCGCGCGCGCCGGTTCGAGCGGGACCGCTTCGGGCAATTCCTCCGGTTCGGTCTCGACCAGCGGTTCGTGCACTTCGCCGAGCGGCAATGCGGGCGCGGCGCTTTCATCGGGCGCGGCGCCTCCCTTCAGGAGAGTGCGCGCGCCGGCGTTCACGCCTGGCCCTTCAGCGCGGCGATATTGGCGGCATAGCGCTCCGGCCCGCCCTTGAAGGTCGCCGAACCGGCCACCAGCACATCGGCCCCGGCATCGACGCACAGCCGCGCGGTCTCGGCGTTGACCCCGCCATCGACTTCGAGATGGATGGGCTTGCCCAGTTTGTCGATCCGCTCACGGATCGCCTCGACCTTGCGCAATTGCGAATGGATGAAGCTCTGCCCGCCGAAGCCGGGATTGACGCTCATCACCAGCACCAGATCGACATCCTCGAGGATGTAGTCCAGCGCCTCGACCGGCGTGCCGGGATTGAGCACGACCCCTGCCTTCTTGCCCAGATTGCCGATCGCCTGCAGCGTGCGGTGGATATGCGGTCCGCCCTCGGGATGGACTGTGATGATATCCGCGCCGGCTTCGGCGAAGGCTTCGAGATAGGGGTCGATCGGCGCGATCATCAGGTGCACGTCGAACGGCTTGTCGGTATGCGGGCGCAGCGCCTTCACCACGGCCGGGCCGATGGTAATATTGGGTACGTAATGACCGTCCATCACATCGACATGGATCCAGTCCGCCCCGGCAGCGTCGATGGCGCGCACTTCCTCGCCCAGCGCAGCGAAGTCGGCGGACAGGATCGACGGGGAAATCAGCGGGGTGGTCATGGCGGGCGTGGGGCCTCGGGTCGCGGGATAGCCTGGGCCAGCCCTACGCGCGCGAAACGAGGGTTAACAAGCGACCCGTCCCGCCTTTTCCACATTGACCACGCGCTGGATGAGCGCCGGGGCAGGGAATTCAGGCCTAATTCAGCGCGATTTGATAAACCGCACGTCATATCGGAGAACAAACAGCCGATCGGGCGCATGCGCGCCTAACCCTTTCCAATTGAAGACGGACCCTGATCCTATGAACCGCAATCTCGTCGCCACCGTCGGCATTGCCACGCTTGCCATCGCCGGGCTCGCAGCCCCGGCCCCGGCCGAAGCGCAATATCGCCAGAAAATCACCAACGATGCCGCCAAATGCGCAGCAGGCGCAGGCCCCGCGGTCCGCGTCACCGTGACCGACATCAAGGAAAGCAAGGGCACGATCCGTATCCAGAACTATCGCGGGACGAAGGAAGACTGGCTCGAGAAGGGCAAGTGGATCTACCGCATGGAAGCGCCCGCCAAGGCGGGATCGATGACCTTCTGCATGCCCGTGCCCAAACCGGGGACCTATGCTATCGCGGTGCGCCACGATGTGAACGGCAATGGCGATACCGATATCTTCGCCGACGGCGGGGCGATGTCGAACAACCCCAGCATCAACATCTGGAACCTCGGCAAGCCGAGCTACACCAAGACCCGGTTCGATGTCGGAACGGGTGTCGAAACTATGTCGATCCGCATGCGCTACCGCTGAGCGCGGCGCTTGCGCCACAGTTCGAACAGCGCACCGGGCGCTGCGAGCAGCGGATGCCGCGCGCGAAACGGGGTGACTTCGAGCGTTATGCCGGTGTGGCGCTGGAGCTTCCACGCGGCATAATCGGCAGCGCCATCGAAGGTCGTGGTGGCCTTGGCCAGCCGCAGCAGGTTGAGCGGCTTGCCCAGCCGTGCGCGGCGGCGCCACCACTGCAGCACGCGCGCGCGTTCCGCCGCTGGCAGGTCGGGCTCGTACAGGCCATCATGGCATGCAAAGGTGATCCCGCCCGCCTCCCAGGCAAGCGGCAGCAGGCCATCGAAATGCGCCGCGTTCACCTCGAGGATGGCGTTCTCGCGCCCCGGCTTCTCCACCCGGAATTCGGCCTGATAGGTCGCACGGAACAGCGCCCGCCAGAAATCTTCCGCAGTGCCGCGTGATGGACCGACCGCCGCCGCCAGCTGCGCTGCGGTTATGGCTGCTGCACCGAGCGCTGCCAGCACCTGGCTACGCGCCTCGTCATGGGCGGACCACACCAGCGCCGACGGCTGCACGAACCGCGCCCAGATCGTCGTATCGCGCGATCCGCCGTTCGCGGCCTGCGCGAACTGCTGGAGCGACAGCGTGGCGATCTTGGCCCTGAGCCGCACCCCTGCATGATCCCATTCACGGTAGCTGACGCGCGGCCAGATCGCCTCGCGCTGGTCGCCGGGCAGGAGCACATAGAAATCGAGCACGCCGTCGAGCGATCCGGTACGCAGGTTCGACCCGTAGAACAGGACCGCCTGCGCACCCGCCTCCTCGCCGAGCCGGCGGGCGTAGGCCGCGACCGCAGCGTCGACCGGCCGCTCGAGTGCGGCTGCGATGCGATTGGCGAGGGTCTCGCTCACGTGCTGACGAAAGTGAGTTCCGGGCCCTGTTCGACGCGGTAGCGCCCGGGCGGAAAGGCTTCCCCGTCGAGGATGACGGGTTCGGCCACATCGACAGCCAGCCCTTCGGCATCGAGCTGGTGCAATCCTGCGCGGGACAGCCATTTCGGCCGCCACCCCATGAGCACTGCAGGCAATATCGCCAGCACCGAGCGGCGCGGACGATCGAGTACGGCCAGCTTGAAGCCGGGCCGTTCGGGCCCGTAAAGCTGGATGCCCATCGGCATGCGCTTGAGCGTCGAGACCAGCAACACGTGGCGCCGCGCGGGATCGCCCGAGGCGGAGCGCGGCACCGGCTCGCCCGAGGGCAGGAAATTTAGTTCCATTGGCGTCCCCCGCCGCCACTTGTTGCGGTCGGTCCCGAACAGGGCCTGCAGGATTCCCCACGCGCTGGTCGCCCCCACGGCAAGGCTGTTGAAGAAGCCCAGCGAATGCGCGTCCTGGCCGGCCTCGATACCCAGCGTGAACGCGCCCGCGCCGAAGATAAACCCGAGCATGGTCGGATCGTCATGGCCTTCGCGGCTCACGGCCAACGGGCGGCGGACCAGCCGCCGGCCGGAACCGTAGGCCTCGATCGCCCCTTCGAGCGACCAGTCGGCCGGGGCGCCGAGATCGACGTTGAGCGCATTGGTCTTGCCCTTGGGCAACACGGCAATCGCCGGCCAGCGGTCGGCAAACACCGCCTGTCCCATGGTCAGCACGTCGCGCACCGTGCCATCGCCGCCGTTGATGATCAGGAAATCGATCCCGTCCCGCGCAAACCCCGCCAGCGCATGCGCGATCTCCTCGCGCGTGCGCGGCTGCGCGACCATGACGGTGTCGGCGCCGGCACAGGCCAGGTCCTGCCCCTGGTTGCGGTGGCTGCGCGGATTATAGATGATGCCGATGCGCGGCTCGCGCGTCTGCGGTGCACGGTAGACCGACCGGCGCTGGGGCGCTGCCGGGGGAGTGCTGCGCATGGGCAGGCTGTCGAAATTGTAGATTTGCCGGTCCATCAACCTTGTGCCTTAATCCGCCCCGCGGGCGCATACCTAGGGCATTTTCGTCATATTGTAATGGTGGGGCACAGGTTTCTTGGCTGCGCTGGCCCGGTCGGTGGCGGTCAGAGCCCCGCCTCGACCGCCACACGGATGAGGTCCACCGTGGTGCGCGTGCCGAGCCGCTGCGACAGGATCGAGCGGTGCATTTTCACGGTCTTCTCGGACAGGCCCAGTTCGGCCGCTACCTGCTTGTTGAGTAGCCCCTTCGCAACCAGCCTGAGCACCTGACTCTGGCGCTTGGACAGTGATTTCACCAGCTTCGCCGCCTCGATGCGGCGCATCGTAGCACTGGTGGAGGCCGCCGGTTCGACTTCAACCTGTGAACCGAGAAAGTAGAGGAGCTGGTCCTCCTCGTCGTAGATCGGGGCGACGAGCACTGCATTGCGAAAGGGTTCGCCGCCCTTCTTGTAGTTGAGGATTTCGACCAGCACCGGGCGGTGTTCGCGTACGCCCCGGCGGATTTCTTCGGACAGCCACGGCTCGGTGCCGGGGCCGGACAGGAAACGGCAGTTGCGGCCCAGCACTTCGGATGCGCCGTAACCGGTCAGTTCACAAAAGGGTCGGTTGCAAGCGACGATCGGATTATCGGCGACGCGCGGATCGCTGATCACCGACGCGATCGGGCTATCGCGCACAAGCCGCAACAGCCCCGGATACTGGCTTTCAGCCTCGGAGGGCTGTGCCCACATGCTGGCATCTGACCCTGTCATCGCGCCAAGCGTAGGGAGGCGGGCGGTTGCTTGCCACTGAAAAGATTCCCGCCCGGCCGGCGTTATTGCCGACGCCGGACGCCGCGATTGTCGTACGGCGCCTAGCGCAGGCGTTGCAAGAGGTCAGCTGACCATGAGAACGGTCAGCATTACGCCCATCAGGAAAAGCAGTATCCCGGCGATCGCGAAAAAGATCGACGGGCTCAATTCCATCGTCGCCTTCGCCTGTTCGCGCAGCCTGGAAAGCAGTTCGGGCCACGTATAGCTCACGAAATCACCCTGGCTCATCATGGTGACGATATGTCCGTCATGATCGACCACGGGAACATGGCGGAAGCGGTCGTTCGACATCTGGCGCAGCCACGCCAGCAAGTCGTCCTCGGGACGGGCCAGCTTGAGATCCTTGGTCATCACTTCGCTCAACGGGGTGGTCGCGGGATCGAGGCTGCACGCCAGCAACCGGCGAAGGAAGTCGCGTTCGGTCACGATCCCGACGGGTTTGTTCTCCGGCGAGACCACCACGACCGCACCGTAATTGCGCTCGCTCATGGCAATTGCCGCGTCTCGCACGAGGACGTCGGGTGCCATGGTGAGCACTTCCCCCTTCTGATCGAATTCCGGGCGATCCATAATACGCATGTCAGATCCTTTCAGCTGCGCTTGATAGTCGGCCGCTGCCAGCGCCGCAGGATGGCCGGCATCAGCGTGTGGGGAACGGTGAGGACCGCCAAGGTGACGAAGGTGGCGGCCACTGCGCGACTGGGGAGCGAAGTACCCCCGGCCATTAGGAAAAGAACCGCCGCGAGCGCGAACGCGCCGAGCGTCGCTGCGGCGGCATGAAACAGCGGACGGGCCGTTTGCGGCAAGCTTTGGTGCGCAGCACGAAATTGCGTGGGCGAATGAAGGGCGCAGAAATACAAGGCAAAGCCGATCAGCGGCGGCAGCACCAGCATGCCCGCCAAAGTCGCAATGGCCTGCACCGCCGGAACGGCACCGCCGAGCTGCCACAGGCGCAGGATCGCTATGGCGGCCACCAGTAGGCTGGCGGGCGCAAGCAATCGCAGCGCCTGCGCCGCGGCTTCACCGGCACCGCCCGGAACCAGAATGGCAAACAGATCCTCCAACTGGGCGAGGTTGAGCAAGCCGGGGGCGCAAATGGTTGCGAGTGCGAGGCCGAGCGCGAGGAACCGCGAGCCCGCGGCTTCCCAGTCCTCGGCGAAATGCAGCGCTGCGTTAGCCAGAAACAGGGCGAGGCCGAGGCCTGGAGCGAACGCCCACAGCAGCAACGCAATTCCAGCCAGAGCGGCATAGGTCAGTATCAATTCGGCCCATCGTCCGGTAGCATCCGCACCGTGCTGCCGCAGCAAAGCCAGGTCGAGCGCGCCATGCGGCAATCCCAGAATGAGAATCGCCGCGCATGCGGCTAGCGTGGCGGAGCCACTGCCAAGATCGCCCGCCCAGGCGAACGCCATGGCGCCAACCACCAGCACCGGAAAGCGATGGGACGCAACAAACGCTGCGGCCTGACCGGCTGCAGCCGGGCGGTAAAACCCGCCCGGCGGGTAAAACCCGCCCGGCTGCACCGTATCGCTCCGGATCACGCTGGCCGTCACGCTGGGCTCACACTTCCGGCACGGGACGCTGGCCGCGCATCGCCACCGGCTCCGCTTCGCCGTACTCGATCTCGGACTTGCGCACCGCGATCATGTAGATCAGCACACCCAGCCCGGCCTTGGCGACGATGTCCGCCACGGTATAGCCGATCTGCAGCGCGGTTTCGGTCGCAGCACCCGAAAAGCTGGTATAGGGCACCATATAGACGATCGGATAGAAGCCCCAGGACGCGAAGGTGATCCAGCGAGCGGTCTTGACCAGACCGCGCGCCTCCACGGGCTGGCGCTTGATCGCGTCGCCCAGTCCCACGAACAGTTCATAGACGATGTAGAGGAACGGGATCGTCGACAGGGTTCCCCACAGTGCGCGGGTGCCGTTGTCGTCGGCGATCTCGCCCGGATAACCCAGGACAATCATCAGCGCCGCAGCCAGCCCGAGGCGGGTCGCCTTGGTAAAGGTTTCCGAGCGCGACAGGCGCATCACCAGCACCAGCTCGATCAGCAGCAGCGGCACCGTGAGCAGCCAGTCGACGTAGCGATAGGCGTCATTGAAGGCGAGGCCGGTGACCGTGACGATGCCGTCACGCACCTCGAAGGCGGCGCCCCAACTCTCGAAGATGCGCCAATAGTGATAGGCGGCAATTGCCGTGACCAGACCCGAAATGGTCAGCGCCGTGCGATAGGCACGGCCAACCTGCGAACGCCCAAGCCACAGGAAGACCGTGGCCGCAGCCATAGTCGCGAACGTGAATGAAAAGGCATTGTAGACGAAGAAATATTGTGCGGCTGTCAGGCTTTGCATGGCTCATCTCCTTCAGAAAAGAAGGGATAAGCCGCCGGCAATACGCCACCAATATGGACCTTGGTCCATACTCCATTGCGAACAGACAGATCAGCCATCCGCCGCGACAGCGCCTGCGCTACATATACACGGTGCTATCGTCTCTTCCGCACTGGACGCACTGCAAAATGACTTCATCCCGATCGTCGCGAGCGACGCCTGCGCCGATCGCGACGAGGAGGCCCAAGCGGCCAACCTGCCCGATCTCGGCAAGAAATACGCCGAGCTCCAGGCGAACTCCAAGATCGTGGGCTGGTCGAAATAGACTGGTCGTGGGGCAGCTCGACCGTGCGCCGGGACGCGCCGAAGTCTCTTAGATAGGAAGCCCGCCAAAGCTCCCGTTGCCGTTCGCGCCAGCATCGAAATGTCGCAACGGCAATTCGTTTCGTGAGACTTCGCAAGCTGACGCGTGGTGCACCCGACAGGATTCGAACCTGTGGCCTCTGCCTTCGGAGGGCAGCGCTCTATCCAGCTGAGCTACGGGTGCTGGTCGCCGTGGCGAGGGGAGCGCTTAGCAAAGCGTATTCATGCTCGCCAGTGCTAAAACGGCCTTTGCCCAGCCTGGCGCCGCCGCGCGTTAGGCTTTTTGCAAGATTGCCCGCGTACCTCCGCCAGCATGAATGCGCTGTCCAACGAGTTCGACCTGGCCGAAGCCACCATGCTGTCGCCCGATACCGGGACCGCGGGCGAGCCCGACCCCGCGCTGGTGACCGAGCAGTGGGAAGCAGTGCATGAAGCAGCGGCCGCGGTCGGTGTTCTCGCCCAGTTGGGCCGCGAAACGATCGCACCCGAAGTCGCCGACCTGCCGCAACGCGCGGCGCGCAAGGGCGGTTGGCACTATGCCATGGCAGCGCGCGGCATCGACGACATTGCCGCCTTCATGCAACCGGGCCTGCGCGCATTGCTGGCGCTGACCGCCAAGGGCCAGGACACCACCGCCGCGGCGCTGACGCTGTGGCGCGAATTCCACGCGGCGCGCTGCGCCATCGGCGAGCTGGTCGAGACCGCCTGAAGCCACTTCTCCCCGGCACGCTAGGCGTGTCCGTGCGCAGCGTGAAGTGTTCCTGCCCCAACCCTTGACCACGTTCCTCCTATGTTCCAGTTCGGGGGCATGAGCGAATCAACCCTGGCAGCCACCACGGCAAGCGACGTCGCCCGCGGAGTAGCGCGGCTGTTCGCGCGCAACGATATCTGGTGCCTCACCGAAATGCCGCTGCGCAATGGGCGGCGCGCGGACATGATGGGGATCGACGCCAAGGGGCAGGTGATCATCGTGGAGATCAAGGTCCAGCGGGGCGACCTGCTGGGCGATGGCAAATGGCCCGATTATCTCGATTTCTGCGACCGGTTCTTCTGGGCCCTGCCCCCGGGGATGGATCGCAGCCCGCTCGAAGGCGACGCATATCGCCCCGATTGCTGCGGCATCGTCGTGGCCGATGGCTATGACGGGGAAATCGTCCGTCCCGCCCCGCTCCATCCGCTGGCCGCCGCGCGCCGCAAGCTCGAGGTCGAACGGCTCGCACGAACGGCATTGCGCCGGGCGCGCGTGGCGCTCGATCCGCAATGCGCGCCCTGGGGTACGCCCGAGTAGAACTTCGCCTGTTCCCCCCGTCGCCGCGGGGGGCTAGGGTCGGCCCATGCCCTGGGCCGCCATTCTCCTGTCCGCTGCCGCCATGACCGCGATCGTGGCGCTGCGCTATCTTGCCGCCAGCGGGGCCTTCGCCTTCGTCACCGCGCGGGTGCGCCCGGGGTACCACGCACGGCTGGGCCCGCAGATCCGCCGCGAAATCGGCTGGTCGCTGGCGTCCGCGGCGATCTACGGCATTCCGGCAGGGATCGTCGCCTGGGGATGGCAGACCCACGGCTGGACCCGGATTTATACGCAGTGGGATGCCTATCCGCTGTGGTATCTGCCCGTCGCCGTAATGCTGTACCTGCTGGCGCATGACACGTGGTTCTACTGGACCCATCGTCTGATGCACCGCCCCAAATGGTTCCGGAAAATGCATGCGGTCCACCATGCCAGCCGTCCGCCCACCGCCTGGGCGGCAATGAGTTTCCACCCGTGGGAAGCGATAACCGGTGCCGTGGCCATCCCCGCGCTGGTGTTCCTGATCCCGATCCATGTCGCCATGCTGGGCACGGTGCTGCTGATCATGACGGTCATGGGAGTGACCAATCACATGGGGTGGGAGATGTTTCCGCGCCGACTGGTTCATTCCAAGTTAGGCGAGTGGGTGATAACTGCCAGCCACCATCAGCGTCACCATGAAGAGTACAGATGCAATTACGGCCTCTATTTTCGCTTCTGGGATCGCGCCTGCGGGACCGATCGCGGGCTCAGCCCCAACGCCTGAAGAGGGCGGCGGCACTTGCCCTGATCCCGGCCGGCGCCGCGTTGGCTGGCGCGGTGCCTGCCCTCCCGGCGGGCCCGGCTGCCAGTGCGCAAGCGCCGGGGGCGACGATCACGATCACGGTGACCGACCTGCGCAGCGCCAAGGGCATCGTGCGCGCCTGCATGACTGCGGACGAACACAGCTTCCCGCGCTGCCGCGGCGTGGCGGGCGCATTCGGCGCGACGGCGCAGGCGCGCGAGGGCAGCGTCTCGTTCACCTTCCGGCACGTCCAACCGGGGCATTATGCGATCGCGCTGCTTCACGACGAGAACAACAACGGCAAGGCCGACCGCGCGCTGGGGATGATGCCCCGCGAAGGGTTCGGCTTTTCGCGCGATGCCAAGGTGCGCATGGGTCCGCCGAGCTTCTCCGATGCCGCGCTCGACCTCGGCGGGAAGGATCGCGAGCTGACCATCCGGATGCGTTACATGCTCTAGACCGCCCGCATTTGCCTGCGGCATTCGGGACCCATGGTTAATTTCCTTTACCCGATGTTTACCGCGCCAGTCGCATAGCGGCCCCCTACGAGCAGAACTCTTCGGGGACAGACGCAGTGATAGACAGGCTAGGCGGCTTTTTCGGCTCGCGCGATGTGGACGAGGACTTCGACGACGATATCGAGGACTTCGCCCCCGTCCCCGAACCGCCACCCTCGCCGGTTGGCCAGGATGAGCGCCGCATGCAGGTGCGGGCTTATAATCACTGGGCAAGCCTGCTCGGCGAATTCGACCTGCCGCTGGTCGCCGACCTCGATCCCGACGCATTGCCCGATTTCGGCCCCTATTCGGTCCTGCTCGACCTGACCGGCGACATCGACGACCCGCAACTGCGCTTCGTTGGGCGCGAGCTGGCCAGCGAGGCTGGGCTGACCGGCGCATGCCCAGCGCTGCTTTCGGCAGTGCCCGGACGCTCGGTGCTAAGCCGGATTACCGACCATTACCTGCAGATCCTTGCCAACCAGGCGCCGATCGGGTTCGAGGCCGAATTCGTCGGGGCAAGCGGTGCCGCGCTGCTGTACCGCGGGATCCTGCTGCCCTATTCGAGCGACCGCCAGACGGTCGATTTCATCTATGGCGTGATCAACTGGAAGGAAATTGCCGACCAGCAGACCGCCGACGAGCTATTGCTCGCGATCGACCAGTCGCTGGCCGTTCCCGAGGAAGCCGACAGCGGCAGCGAACGCACGCTCGAAACCGCCGAAACGCTGACCCGCGCATCGCGTGAGGCAGCGGAGGCCGAAGTGCTCGAACTGGGCGTCGCGCACGTGCTGGAGCATCGTGAAAACCTGCCGAGCCCCGCCTTCGGCTCGATGATGCCCGGCGCCGATATCGACCTCGATGACGAAATCGATCTCGACGACGAATTCGCAGCCGATCTCCCGACCGCGAGCCTGCCCGCGGCGACTGGCGGCGGTGGCCGGGTCGACGCCCTGGGCAACCGCGTCGGCGCGAACGCCCCCAGCGACGATGACGGACTGGACGACAGCGGCGAGTTCGACAGCGCGATCAAGACCGCTGCCGATTACGGCCTGCCCGACTGGGACGACGAAGAGGACGAGGGTGATGTCGACTCGGTGGTCGACCCCCTGGCCGATGAAGATACCGCAAGCAGCCTGGTCGCGCTGGTCAATCGCGGCGATCGCACGAAGAAAGCGATCGACCTTTCGCTCGATGACGGCGGCGCGGCGATCCCGCAGGCCTTCGAACCCGCCGAACCGGCCCCGCCGCCGGTGCCGCAGGCGTTCGAACCCGCGCCCGGCATGCCCTTCGACGCCGAGGAAACTGCCGAACCGATGGGGGCCGAGTTCTCGATCCTCGCGGAAAAGCCTGGAGCGCCGGAGCGCGACATTTTCGTTCCCGAACACGAGGCGCCGGCCCCGCAGCCAGCCGACAGCGCCCCGGACGAACCGTCTGCCGGGCTTTACGACAGCCTCGCCGCCGCGCGCGAAATGGCGCAGGCCGCGCAGAACACCGAGGACCGCAGCCGCAAGACGCTCTACGAAGCGGTCGGACGTGCGTATGACTTCAGCCTTGCCGCGCAGGACAATCGCGCCGACTTCGAGGCGCTGCTCAGCGACAACGGCCTGGTCCAGCAGGACCGCGCGCCGATGACCCCGGTGGTGAAGCTCGTCTTCGGGGCGGATTACGACAAGACCCGTCTGACCGAATACGCCGCCGTGCTGACCCATGCCCATCGCCGGCAGGTCGAACCGGGCGGACTGGCCAGTTTCCTGCGCCAAGCCGACGGCGGGCTGAAGGGCGTGGTGCAGGAAGAGCGCCGCCTGCGCCGGGAAGAGCAGGGCAAGCCGGTCGAGGACAGCCGGGTCGTTCGCCCTGCGCTGGCGCAGAAGCTGCGCGACGCGGACGCGCTCGAAATGGCCGACCTCGAGGAACACAATGGCGCCGAATTCGCGCTGGTCATGGTGCGGCGCACGCCCGAAGGGGCGCTGCAAATCATCGGCGAAGTGCCCGACGACGTGCCGCTGGTCGAACGCGCCGCGCGCAAGCTGCTGGGCTAGCACGGCAAAGCGGGGAAAAGGCTTGTCGGGTCCGCGCTGCTCCGGCTAGCGCCCGGCGCATGCCATTCCTTCCGACCGCCCCCGTCCGCATCCAGCCCTATCTCGGCTATCGCAACCGCGAGCGCCTGCACATTACCGCACGCGCCCTGCGCTCACGCGTCGGCAAGTTCGAGAAACGCAGCCGCTGGCGTGCTGCGAAGACGATGATTGGCCAGTTCGCCAGTCACGAGGTCGCCGACATGCCCGTCGAACTCGAGATCGCGCGGCCGGGCGCGCCGCCGCAGCGGCACCGGGGCCTGACCGACGCGGAGGGGTTCGTCCGGTTCGATATCGAGTTCGATTCCGCATGGGATTACGACGAGCACCCCGCCTGGGAAACAGTGGTCTTCCACTGGCACACCGGCGACGAAGACCAGTGCATCGATGCGCATGTCCTCGCCCCGGGCGACGATACCGGCCTAGCGGTTATATCGGACATCGACGATACGATAATCGAAACCGGCATTACCGGGGATTTCCGCAAGGTGATGCGCAATTGGCGGCGCGTGCTGATGCAGATGCCCGAAGAGCGCATCATCGTGCCCGGCGCCGATGTTTTCTACAATGCGCTGGGCGGCGGTGAGGTGCTGGCCGAAGGCGCGGGCCATGTCGGCGATCGGCAACCGGCCACGCACCGGCCGTTCTTCTATGTGTCGTCCAGCCCGTGGAACCTGTTCAGCTATCTGGTGACCTATATCCGCGGCCGCGGCCTGCCGCTGGGCCCCATCGCGCTGCGCGATTGGGGGCTCGATCGCGCGACGTTCGGTTCGTCGAGCCATGGCGCGCACAAACGCACCGCGATCGAGGGCATTCTCGGCACCTTCCCCGATCTGAAGTTTGCGCTTATCGGCGACGACAGCCAGGGCGACCTGACGGCCTTTGCCGATATTGCGCTGGCGAACCCCGGGCAGGTGCGAGCTATTTTCATCCGCAAGGTCGGCGAGACGATGAGCCCCGAGGAACTGAACGCCAAGGCCCAATTGCGCGCTGCCGATGTGGCGCTGTGGCTGGGCAACAGCTACGACACCGGTCACCAGTTCCTCGCTTCGATCGGCCTGCTGGCCGATGACGAGGCAACGGCCATCGTCGATTCGGTCGAGGCCAGCGACCCGGCGCGGAAATGAGCCGGGGCATGAAAATCCTCATCGCACTGCTCGCCGTCGCCCTGCTGGCCGGAGCGGCGCTGCTGGTGGCAATTCGCACCAACGGGCCCGCAGTGCTCAACGCGCTCGACCGGGTCACGGGCGGCAGCCGCGATGTCGCACTGGTCGCCCGGACCACCTATGGCGAACATCCCGCACAGAAGCTGCGCATCTATGCGCCCGCGGATGCGGCCGGCCCGCTGCCGGTATTCGTATTCGTCCATGGCGGCAGCTGGAGCTGGGGCGATCCCGACGATTACGATTTCGTTGCCCGCGCGATTGCGCCGGCAGGCTTCGTGACGGTGCTGGCAGGGTACCGGCTGGGCGAGGACGGGCGCTATCCCGCCATGCTCGAAGACACGGCGGCGGCGATTGCCGAAGCGGCTAGGCTGGCGCCGCAATATGGCGGCGATCCCGCGCGCATCGTGATTGCCGGGCATTCGGCGGGGGCGTACAACGTCGTCCAGGTGGCGCTGGAAGAACGCTGGCTGGCAGCCAGCGGGGTGCGCCCGGCCGGAGTGATCGGCCTGTCGGGTCCATATGATTTCTACCCGTTCGACAGGCCGTCGGGCGAAGCCGCGTTCGGATCGGTCGGTGCCGGGCCCGAGAGCCAGCCGGTCAACCATGCGCGTGCCGATGCGCCGCCGATGCTGCTGGTCCATGGCGAACAGGACACGCTGGTCAAACCGCGCAACACCCGCGTGCTGGCGGCCGCGCTCGACCAGCTGGGCGCACCGGTCGAAACGCTGCTCTACGATTCGTTCGATCACAACGCCCCGCTGATCTCGCTTGCCAGCCCATGGCGAGGTTCGCGCGATGTGGATGACGCGGTAATCGCCTTCGCGCAGCGGCACACCGAGGTTTCAGTTCCGGTTCAGGCTCAAACCCCCTAAAGCAGTCGCGATGCGTCTGATCGCCCGCCTGCTCGCCTTCCTTGCAGCTGCAACGCTTGCGGCTCAGCCGCTCGCCGCCCAGTCGATCCTGCGCGACGCCGAGACCGAGGCCTTTCTCGACGAGATTTCCGCCCCGCTGATCGAGGCTGCGGGCCTCGAGCCGGACAATGTCGACATCGTGCTGATCAACGATCCGTCGATCAACGCTTTCGTCGCGGGCGGACAGGCGGTCTACCTCCATTCGGGGCTGATCGACGCCGCCGACAGCGCCGAGGAAGTGCAGGGCGTGATCGCCCATGAACTGGGCCACATCACCGGCGGCCATATCCTGCGTTACGGCGAAGGCATGGCCGCGGCTTCGCGCATATCGCTGCTGTCGATGATCGCTGGGATCGGCGCCGCACTGGCCGGTGCGGGAGACGCGGCCATGGGAATCATGATGGCCGGCCAGCAAGCGGCGATGGGCAATTTCCTGTCCTTCAGCCGCACGCAGGAATCTTCTGCCGATTTCGCCGGCGCGCAATATCTGTCGGACGCGGGGATTTCAGGTCGCGGCTCGCTCGAATTCTTCGGCAAGCTGCTCAACCAGGAATATCGCTATGGATACAGCCAGAGCGACGAAGCCGGCTTCTATCGCACGCATCCGCTCTCGGGCGATCGTATTTCCGCGCT
This sequence comes from Qipengyuania citrea, assembly GCF_009828015.1. Classification (GTDB taxonomy): domain Bacteria; phylum Pseudomonadota; class Alphaproteobacteria; order Sphingomonadales; family Sphingomonadaceae; genus Qipengyuania; species Qipengyuania citrea. The sequence goes on from NZ_WTYG01000001.1 coordinate 748,288, forward strand.
GCGCGAAGTGTACGAAGGCGATCCCGCATGGGAGCGTCCGCCCGATCCGCGCAACCAGGCGAATTTCGAGCGGGTGAAGGCCAAGCTGACCGGCTATATCTCGAAGCCTTCGGTGACGCTGCGCAAGTATCCGGAGACCGACCAGTCGATCCCGGCGCTCTATGCGCGCGCCTATGCCTACCATTCGAACGCGCGCGTCGATCTGGCGCTCGATGCCGCCGACCAATTGCTCGCCAAGGACCCCGCGGATCCCTATTTCCTCGAGCTCAAGGGCCAGGTCCTGCTCGAATCCGGGCGCCCGCACGAAGCGCTCGATCCGCTGCGCCGCGCCACCGCGATGACCAATGCGGAACCGCTGATCGCCAGCCTCTTCGGGCATGCCCTCATCGCCACCGAGGACGACGGCAATTTCGAGGAGGCGGAACGCGTCCTGCGCGCCGCAGTGGGCCGCGATCGCCGCAATCCCTTCGCCTGGTACCAGCTCGGCGTGGTCTATGCCGCGCGCGGGGATACCGCGCGGGCCCGGCTGGCCTCGGCCGAACAGCAGGTGATGAACCGCCAGTACGGGCTGGCCCTGCGCAGCGCGCAGGCGGCCGAATACGGGCTCGAGCACGGCACCCCCGACTGGATCCGTGCACAGGATATCGGCATGCAGGCGCGCGCGCTGCTCGAACGCCAGTGCGAAATGGAACGCGGCCGCGATTGCGCGCCCGGCTGAAGCGAACAAGGGGCACCATGAAGAACCATCTGCTGACTGCGCTGATCGCGCTGGGATGCGGCTTTGCGGGTGCGGCCCTGTGGTCGCTATCGGGGCTGGCCCATGACCAGACCCGCGAATATCTGATCGCCAATCCGCAGATCCTGCCCGAAATGAGCGAAGCCTATCAGCGCCAGGAAAGTCAGGACCGGCTCGCTGGCATTGCGGACGAGGTACGCGAGCCATTCCCCGGGGCGGTGCTTGGCAATCCGGACGGCGGCACGGTGCTGGTCAAGTTCACCGATTACGGCTGCACCTATTGCCGCCAGTCGATTGCCGCGATCGATGAACTGATCGCAGGCGACCCCGATCTGAAGGTGGTGATCCGCGAATGGCCGATCTTCGATGGCAGCGAACAGGCCGCGCGCATGGCGCTGGCCGCAGCAAGGCAGGGCAAGTATCCCGCCTTCTACCACGCGCTGTTCGAACAGGGTCCCCCAAGCGACACCACGATCGCCCGGGCTGCGCAGATCGCCGGACTCGATATCGAGCAGGCCCGCGCCTTCGCTGCGTCGGATGATGCCACCGGCGAACTGGCGCGCAACATGGCGCTGGCGCGTACGCTGCAGTTCACCGGCACGCCGAGCTGGGTGGCCGGTGGCGAGACGATCCAGGGGCTGGTCCCGCCCGAGCGCCTGGCCGAAGCGCTGGCCGCCGATAGCTGACCGCTTCGCAGCGGCTATTCCTGTTCGAGCGCCTTGGCATAGGCCGAGGCAAGCGGACGGGCCATCACCCGGCGCACCATCGGTTCGAAGAATTCGAGCGGTTCGCTGTCGTAATCGGGATCGAAGGCCGCCTGGTCGTATTTCTCGCAGAACAACCGGCACGCTTCGTAATGCGGGTGACCGGTGAACTTGTCGCGCGCGTTCTGGTCCATGCCGAGGAAGTGGAAGTAGTAATACCCCTGGAAGGCGCCGTGGTTCTGGCAGATCCAGTGCACTTCCTCGCTGACGAAGGGCTTGATGATCGACGCGGCCACCTCGGGGTGGTTGTAGCTGCCCAGCGTGTCGCCGATATCGTGCAGCAGCGCCATCACCACATATTGCTCGTCCCGCCCGTCGCGGTGGGCGCGCGTGGCGGTCTGCAGCGAATGTTCCAGCCGGTCGACCGGGAAGCCGCCGAAATCGCCGTCGAGCAGCCTGAGATGGTCGAGCACGCGGTCGGGCAGCCCCTTCGCGAAGGCACGGTATTCGCCGCCGATGATCGCCCAGTCGTCGGCTGTGCCCTGTTTCATTTCGCGGAACTTGGCGCGTCCCGGTCCCGCTTCGTCGATAGTTTCCTGCACGCCCATCGCGTCTCTCCCTCGCTTCGGCTGTCACCGACGGTGTAGCGGCTGGCGCAATTCGCTGCAATTGCGCTAGGGAGGGTGGCTCATGGCCGTTTTGCCCATTCGTCCTACGCCGTTCTTCGCCAACAAGAACCAGGCGTTCTGGAACCTCCAGCTGGCCGGCTGGGGCGGGGCGACGATGCTGCGCGGGATGTCGGCGCTGGCCAATGGCCAGTCGCCCGACCGGCTGGTGATCATCCTGATCGCCACGATCACGGGCTTCTCGCTCAGCCTGATCCTGGCGGTGGCGTACGGCCGGCTGATTCGCCAGCGGCCGCTGGTTACCTGGGGCGCCACCGTGCTGGTGCTGGCCGCCGCAACCGCGGTATACGCCTTCATCGACAGCTGGGTGCTCGATGTTGCCGGCGCTTCGGCGGGCAGCGCGAGCTTCGCCAATCTGTTCGTCGGGATCTACTTCATCGACCTGACGCTGCTCGGCGCATGGTCGGCGCTCTATTACGCGATCAATTTCTTCCTCCAGGTCGAGGAGCAGGCCGACCGGCTCGAACGGCTCGAAGCGCAGGCGACCAGCGCGCAGCTGGCCATGCTGCGCTATCAGCTCAATCCGCACTTCCTGTTCAACACGCTCAATTCGATCAGCACGCTGGTCCTGCTCAAGCAGAGCGAGACCGCCAACGCCATGCTGACCCGGCTCTCAAGCTTCCTGCGCCACACGCTGGTGACGCAGCCGGGCGGTAAGGTGACCGTGGCGCAGGAAATGGAGACGCTGCAACTTTATCTCGGCATCGAACAGATGCGGTTCGAGGAACGGCTGCGGTCCAGCTTCCGGATCGAACCCGAAGCGGCTAAGGCGGAACTTCCCGCGATGCTGCTGCAACCGCTGGTCGAGAACGCGATCAAATACGGCGTCAGCCCGCAGGAGGAAGGCGCCGAGATCGACATCGTGGCGCAGGTCGTCGGACCGCGGCTGCGCGTGACCGTATCGGATACCGGCCCGGGCATGACCATGAACAGCGTCGAGGATGGCCTGCCCGCGGTGCGCCACACCCATGCCCGCCGCGATTCGACCGGGGTCGGCCTGGCCAATATCCGCGACCGGCTGGCTCAGGCTTACGGCGAGGAACACCGCTTCGAGATCCGCTCGCCCGAAAGCGGCGGGTTCTCGGTCCTGATCGAACTGCCTTACGAAACCAAGGAATCCCCCGCGTTAAGCGAGGCGCAAGCCGCACCCGCGCAGGCGCTGTCGCAGAAACCCTCAGCACCCCCGGCCGTTGTACCCTCACCCCTACCCCCGAAAGCACCCCAGACGACATGACCATCCGCACCATTCTCGTCGACGACGAAAAGCTCGCCATCCAGGGTCTCCAATTGCGCCTCGAACCCTTCGAGGACGTCGAGATCATCGACACCTGCCAGAATGGCCGCGAGGCGATCCGCGCGATCAAGACGCAGAAACCGGACCTAGTTTTCCTCGACATCCAGATGCCCGGCTTCGACGGTTTTTCGGTCGTGCAGGGCGTGATGGAAATCGACCCGCCGCTGTTCGTCTTCGTCACGGCGTTCCAGGAACATGCAATCCGTGCCTTCGAGGCGAATGCGGTCAATTACCTGATGAAACCGGTCGACGAGGACAAGCTCGCCGATACGATCGAACGCGTGCGCCAGCGGCTGGCGGAAAAGAAATCCACCGAGGAAGCCGAAAAGCTCAAGAGCGTGCTTTCCGAGGTCGCCCCCGAAGCTGCGGAGAATCTCGCCGGGGAAGATCCCGAAGCGGCCAGCCGGTTCGAAAAGCTCATCAACGTCAAGGACCGGGGGCAGATCTTCCGAGTCGAAGTCGGCACGATCGAGCATATCGAGGCCGCGGGCGATTACATGTGCATCTATACCGGCGACAATTCGCTGATCCTGCGCGAAACGATGAAGGATCTCGAACGCCGCCTCGACCCGCGCAAGTTCCAGCGCGTTCACCGCAGCACGATCGTCAATCTCGACCAGGTGCGGCAGGTCAAGCCGCACACCAATGGCGAATGCTTCCTCGTGCTCGAATCGGGTGCGGAGGTGAAGGTCAGCCGCAGCTACCGCGACGTCGTCGCGCGGTTCGTGCACTGACTTGCTTTTCGGCCCCGCAACTGCGGGGCCGTCCTCGACGCTGTCCCTCCGCTTCGCTACGGACGTCTGCGGGCGGGCGGTCGCCCTTGCCGGGCCTCACCCGGCCCCGTTCTGGAGCGATCACTGTGACATTCAATCTCGACGGTTTCGACCTCGACGCCTTTGTCCGCAATACGCTGGCGGAGGACCTCGGCGTGGGGCTTTCGGGCGGCGGCCGCGACGTGACCAGCGAAAGCGTCATCCCTGCCGATGCCCGCTTCGCCGGGGTGATGGACACGCGCGATGCGATAGAGGTGGCGGGGCTGGGCGTAGCCGAAGCCTTCTTTCGCGCACTCGATCCGGACATGAAGATAGAAATCGTGGTCGCCGATGGTGAAAGCGTGCCCGCGGGCACCGACCTGATGCGCCTTGAAGGCAATGCCCGCGCCATGCTGACCGCCGAACGCAGCGCGCTCAACACGGTGCAGCATCTTTCGGGCATCGCCACGATGGTGGCGCAATATGTGCGCGCGATGGACAATCCCGACTGCACCCTGCTCGATACGCGCAAGACCATCCCGGGCCTGCGCCACTTGGAGAAATACGCGGTGCGCATGGGCGGCGGCGCGAATCACCGGATGGGGTTGTGGGATGCGGCGATGATCAAGGACAACCACGTGCTGGTCGCCGGATCGGTCGGGGAAGCGGTTCGCCGCGCGGTTGCCGCCGGGGTTTCCGATATCATCTGCGAGGTCGACAGGATCGACCAGATCGAACCGGCGCTTGCTGCAGGGGCCACGCGGCTGCTGCTCGACAATATGGAGCCCCCGGTGCTGCGCGAAGCGGTGGCGCTGGTCGGCGGGCGCGTCCCGACCGAAGCGAGTGGCGGGATCAATCTCGAGACGATCCGCGCCAAGGCGGCGACGGGGGTGGATTATGTCTCGGTCGGCCGCCTTACCCAGAGCGCGCCGGCAGCCGATATCGGTCTGGACTTTACGCCCTTGTGATTCGGCGGCATTCATCGCCTTTCGCCGTAGAGGGATAATCCATGCGCCCGACCTCCATCGTCCTGTTCGAACGCCTTTTCCTGCTCAGCCTGGCGATCGCGCTGGTCAACGGGTTCCTCCAGTATGACGCGCTCGTCGCACAGGTCGGAAACGATCCCGCACTGGCGCAGCTGGGCTGGGGTAGCGGCGCGATCCTGGTCGTCATGGCGATCAGCCTGCTAATCCCCTTGCTGCTGTGGTATTTCATCGCCCGCCGGGCCAGCAACATCGCCAAGTGGATCCTGGTGGTGATGACGCTGCTCGGGCTGCTGTTCGTCAATCTCGATCCCGGCCAGCTCGGCAGCCTGGCCGGCATCGCCTCGCTGGCCGTGACCATCCTTCAGCTGGTCGCCATCGTGCTGCTGTTCCGCGCCGATGCGCGCGCGTGGCTGAGCGATGATGCCGAGGCGCCCTAGCCTAACCGTCCTGGCGCCCCTGGCCTGCCTGCTGGTGCCCGGCGCACCGCTGGCAGCGCAGCACTATCAATGCAGCGTCCCGCGCAGCGCCAGCGTGCCCCGGGTAACGCCCGATGCGCCGCCGCGTCCCATGCCCGTCACCGGCTATACGCTGGCGCTCAGCTGGAGCCCCGAATTCTGCAAGCCGCGTCGGGGCCAGCCGCGGCATGCGCGCCAATGCAGCGGGCAGGCCGGACTGTTCGGTCTGGTGGTGCATGGCCTGTGGCCCGAAAGCGGCCGCAGCTGGCCGCAGTGGTGCCCATCGCGCCGCCAGCTGCAGGCGCGTGATCTGGCGGCGAACATGTGCCTCTCGCCATCGGCGGCGCTGCTGGCCCGCCAATGGGCCAAGCATGGCAGCTGCATGGCGCGAAAACCGGCAACGTACTTCCGGGTAACGCGGATATTGTGGGACGGCCTGCGCCTGCCCGATTACGACCGGGTGAGCCGCGAGGACGGGCTTACTGCTGGCACGATCCGCACCCGCTTCGTCGATGCCAACAGGGGCTGGCCGCGCGAGGCAGTGGGCGTGAAGCTGAATGCGCGCGGCTGGCTGGAGGAATTGCGGCTATGTTACGACAAGCGGTTCATGCCCGCACGCTGCGACCGGACGCGCTTCGGCGCGGGTGATGCCGCCCCGGCCAAGATCTGGCGCGGCCTCTAGCCGGCTCTTTGCCGCGAAGCGGGCGGCGTTCACCGTCGCTGCCTGAAAAAGCCCTGCAGCATGTCCGCGGCGCGCTGCTCGCCGATTCCCCCATAGACTTCGGGACGATGGAGACACTGCGGCTGATCGAAAACGCGCGCGCCATGTTCGACCGCCCCGCCCTTCGGATCGCTGGCCGCGTAATACAGCCGGCCGATCCGCGCGTGCACGATCGCGCCCGCGCACATCGCGCAGGGCTCCAGCGTGACCCACAGGTCGCAATCGGTCAGCCGCTCGGTGCCGAGCGTTTCGGCAGCGCGGCGGATCGCGAGGATTTCGGCATGGGCAGTGGGGTCGTGAAGATCGCGCGGCGCATTGTGCGCTTCGCCGACGATTGCGCCGTTCCGGGTGACGACTGCGCCGACGGGCACCTCGCCCGCAGCGGCGGCGGCGCACCCCAGTTCAAGCGCGCGGTCCATGAAGCGCCGATCGATCACGGCGCTTGCCGTCCGGTTCGATGCCGAGGACCGCGCGCCGATACTTATTCGTCGCCGGTTACGGGTTCGCCAGCGGCATCGTCCGGGCCATCGACATCGACGTCGAGCGTCGGAACTTCGACGGTTTCGGTGCCGGTGTCGACATTCACTTCGGGGCCTTCCACGTCGAATTCGGGCATATTGCCGCCATCGACATCGACTTCGGGCATTTCGCCTTCTTCCGTCTGGTCGACATCGCATGCCGCCAGCGACAGCGAGGCAAAGGCAACCGCGCCAGCAAGGACAAATTTACGCATAGAAGTGCTCCTAAGGATTGGAAGTGTATGGTAGGTGCCTGTGCGAACCAGCGCAACAACGCATCTACCTTGACGATTCGGCCCCTCGCCGCTATCCGCGCCGCTTTCCGGGACAAACCGAGCCCCGAACCCGATTTTCGGGGCACCAACACTCGAACGAGAGACGTATCATGTCGCGCATTTGCGAACTCACCGGCAAGGGCCGCCAGGTCGGTCACAATGTGAGCCACGCCAACAACAAGACCAAGCGGGTGTTCCTGCCGAATCTGCAGAACGTCACGCTAATGAGCGAGAAGCTCGATCGCAGCTTCAAGTTCCGCGTGTCGACGCAGGGCCTGCGTTCGGTCGAACACAATGGCGGGCTCGACAACTGGCTGCTTAAGACCAGCGACGAGAAGCTGTCGACCAACGCGCTCAAGGTGAAGCGTGAACTGAAGAAGGCGAACGCCGCTTCCGCATAAGCCGTGCGGGCGCTGCGGCGCCCCGGCACCTGCGGCGGTTCGAAAGGCGCGCGAGGGCTACTCGCGCGCCTTTTCGCGTGTCTGCCACCGCAGCTTGAGCAGCAGCGTCCGCTGGAAGGACATGAAGTTGTCGTCCGAGATCAGCCAGACATGCTGCCCATCAGCATCCTCGGTAAGGGTCAGGCCCTCGTAATTGTCGCGCGGGATGGTTTTTCCCAGTTCGGCCAGCAGGCGGGCCGTCACGATCCCGTCATCGTCGGGCGCGTCGACATCGAGTTCGGCGATCGCGGTTTCAAACCCCAGCGGGATGCCCCAGTCCAGACGCCGCAGCAGAACCAGCGCGCGGCCCTTTCCGACCGGAGCGGCATCGACCGGACGATATCCGGAAGGAATATCGACGACCACGCTTTGCGGATTGTCGTCCTCCACCGGATCGCCTGAAAACAGCACCGCCATATGCCGCGATCCACGCCAGCGGCGCGAACGCTCCTCGATCGCGAGAAAGCGTCCATCGGCGAGACGAACGAGCGATTCGACACCCGAATTGCTGGCCCAATCCGCCATCAGCGCTGGCCGCACTTCCTTGTCGGGCCGGAAAGCGGCGTCGAGCCGGACGATCGCTTCGCGATATTCATAGCCGGCCCAGACCGTTCCGGTTTCCGGATCGACCGCCAGCGATTCGAGGTCCCGCCCCATCTTGTAGGATGTCTCGCTCGGCTCGAACGCGCTGAACAGGCCCGTCCGGCGCCCGCGATCGGGTCGGTGGAACTCGAGCTTGCGCCCCGTATCGCTGCCGGCAAGGAAGCGGCCATCGGGCAAGGCGACGAGCGCCGAGATTCCCCCGAAGCGCAGGCGATCGCCCGCAAGCTCCCATGCGCCAAGCAAAGTGAAGGGCCCAGCCGTGCGTTGCTGCGCCGCGATGGGTGTCAGAGTGACGTCCGGCTGCAATGCGCGGGGCGGCGGGGGCGAGCGCAGCCAGGTCCCGGGGGCGAGCGCGACCGTCAGCGCGGCGGCAAGGAGAAGGCGCTTTGGACGCATGCGAGCGGGTCTCTCCAGAGCGCGCGGACGCGCGTCAAGCGCTCAACGCATCGGCCCGGTGAAGAGCAGGGGATCGAGACGTGAATTGCGCCATTTCAGGCTCCAGTGCAGATGCGGCCCGGTCGCGCGGCCCGATGCGCCGATATCGCCGATATGCTGGCCCTGCCGGACCTGTTCACCCTCGCTCACGTAAAGACGCGAGGAATGCAGGAACGCGCTGTTCAGGCCCTGGCCGTGGTCGATGATCAGCAGCTTGCCCTCGAGGCTGAAATCCTCGGCCGCAAGCACCACCACGCCGTCGGCAGGGGCGACATAGGGCGTCCCACTGCCACCGGTCGCGATATCGATGCCCGAGTGGTAGCTGCCCGGTTCGCCGCGGTAAATGCGCTGCGCCCCGAAGCGGCCCGAAATGCGTCCCTTGACCGGCCAGATGAAATCCTGTCGCCAACCCGTCGCCCCGGTCTCTCTGAGCCGCGCATCCCAGATCGCGTCGAGTTCGGGCTGGCGGCGCCGCATGAACGATGCCGAGCTTCCGCCTGTACGGCGTGCGACGTTCACGCGTTCGATGTCCCAGGCCCGCGGTGCAATCGCGAGCGGTCTGGTGACAGTCCGGCCATCGACCAGCGTCGCCTGCAGGGTCGCGGCCGGGTCCGCATCGCGGTCGAAGGCGGCAAAGAACCGGCCGTCTTCGTCCAGCGACAACGGTTCTTCGCCGAGCGCGGCTTCCACCGTTCCGGCGGGTACACGCCCCCGGATCCAGCCGCCCTGCTCCAGCTCGCCATCGAAGGTGAATACGGGCGCGGGGGCAGCGGCCGTGCTGGGGCTGGGTGTGGGCACTGGCGCAGGCGTGGCCCGTACGGGCTGTACGACTTCGGCCGGGGCCGCGGATTCCGGCTCGGCAGTCGGAACGCAGGCGGCGGCTACGAGGAGGAGCGGCGCGACCCGGATCGGATTCACGGTGCGAGCCGCTCGGTCGCGAGCTGCGCGCTGGCATAGGCTTCCTGGTGCTCGACCGACCAGTAACGCAGCTCGTCGAGCGGGATCGGCACACCGCTCATCGCACAAAAGACATGGTTGCCCGCGCGCAGGACGCGAAAGCCCGAGGGGCCGTACTGCAGCTTGGCCTCGCCATTAGCCGGGCCCGAATTCTTGTTCATCAACATGGCGGCGTCCCTAGCATTTGCGCGTCACCCGAACAAATCATCCTGCTTGGGCGGGGTTCCGGATTTGCGCGGCTTGCGACGCGGCGCGGGAGGAGGAGGCTCCATGCCGGTCGCCACCGCGAGTTCGCCATCGCGGAACTTGAGCGTAAGCGCCGCCTCCTGCGCCGCCGCCGCCCGGTCGGTGATGGTCCGCCCGTCGGGTCCGGTGACGCGCACATAGCCGCGCGCCAGCGGGCGGTCGGGATGAAGCTGTCCGGCCAGCCGTGCGAGCGCCGCCAACCGCTCGCGCCGCTCGGCCAGCGGGCGTTCGACCAGCGCGGGTGCGAGCTTCAGCCCGGCGAGCGCGCGCTGCGCCTCGCGCAGATTGCGCTGGAGCACGACCGGGGCCAGCCGCAGGTTGGAGAGCTTTTCGCGCCCCTGCGCCGCGCGGTCGCGCAAGCCCCGGCGCAGACGTTCGGCCAGATCGTCGAGCCGCTGCGCATGCGGCTCCAGCAGCGCCTCGCGCTGGGGGAGCCGGTCGGCGCGCGCCTGCAGCCGTTCGCGCCCCAGCTGTACCGGGCGCAGAATCGCGCGTTTCTTGCGCGCTTCGAAATCGGCCAGCACCGCGGCGAGCTCGGCGCGCACCGGCACCGCCATTTCCGCCGCGGCGGTCGGCGTTGGCGCGCGGCGATCGGCGGCGTAGTCGGCCAGCGTGGTATCGGTTTCATGGCCGACCGCGCAGATCGTGGGGATCGGGCACTCGGCAATCGCGCGCACCACCGCTTCTTCGTTGAAGCTCCACAGATCCTCGATCGACCCGCCACCCCGCGCGACGATGACCAGATCGGGCCGGTCGGGGTGTTCGCGGGGCATCTGCGCGAACCCGCGGACCGCGCCCGCGACCTGCTCGGCAGCACCCTTCCCCTGCACCAACACCGGCCACACGATCACGCGGCTGGGGAAGCGGTCGGCAAGTCGGTGGAGGATATCGCGGATCACCGCCCCGGTGGGCGAGGTGACCACGCCGATCGTTCGCGGCAGGAACGGCAGCGGCTGTTTGCGCTCGGCCGCGAACAGGCCTTCCGCCGCCAGCCGCGCGCGGGTCTTCTCGAGCAGCGCGAGCAGCGCGCCCTCGCCCGCCAGCTCCATCCGCTCGATCACGATCTGGTACTTGGAACGGCCGGGATAGGTCGTCACCTTCCCGCTGGCGACCACTTCGAGCCCGTCTTCGGGATCGAACGGCAGGCGCTGGGTATTGCCGCGCCACATGACCCCGTCGATCACCGCCTGTTCGTCCTTGAGCGCACAATACATGTGGCCCGATGCCGCCCGCTTCACCCCCGACAACTCCCCGCGCAGGCGCACGAAACCGAAGCGGTCTTCCACCGTCCGCTTCAACGCCTGCGAAATTTCGCTCACGCTGAGCGGCTCGGCGTTGTCGCCCGTGCGGCGCTTCGCTACCAAGCTCGCATCTTCGGAATCTGACGGGAAATCGGCGGCCATGAATATCCTTCTACTCGGGTCGGGCGGGCGCGAACATGCATTGGCGTGGAAACTGGCGCAATCGCCGCTGTGCGACAAGCTGTGGGCGGCGCCGGGCAATCCGGGTATCGCACAACATGCCGAATGCACCGCGCTGGATGCCGGCAACCACGATGCCGTAGTCTCCTTCTGCACGGACAATGCGATCGCCCTGGTGGTGATTGGCCCCGAAGCTCCGCTGGTCGACGGGCTCGCCGATACGCTGCGCGCGGCGGGGATCGACACCTTCGGTCCCTCGCGCGAAGCCGCGCAGCTCGAAGGCAGCAAGGGCTTCACCAAGGAGCTGTGCCAGCGCGCGAACATTCCCACCGCACGCTACGAGCGCTGCGTCTCGCTCGAACAGGCGTGGGGCGCGCTCAAGCGCTTCGATCCGCCTTTCGTGCTCAAGGCTGACGGGCTCGCTGCGGGCAAGGGCGTGGTCATCGCCGAAACCTACGAAGAAGCCCAGCACGCGCTCGACGAGATGTTCGACGGCAAGTTCGGCAGCGCGGGCAGCGAAGTGGTGATCGAGCAGTTCCTGATGGGCGAGGAGGCCAGCTTCTTCGCGCTAACCGATGGCACGGCGATCGTGCCCATCGGCACCGCGCAGGATCACAAGCGCGTGGGCGCGGGCGATACCGGACCGAACACCGGCGGCATGGGCGCCTATTCCCCCGCTCCGGTACTGAGCGAGGATCTGCAACGTCAGGTCATGCGCGAGATCGTCGAGCCGACGGTGCGCACCATGGCCGCCGAGGGTACGCCCTATTCGGGCGTGCTCTATGCCGGGCTGATGCTGACCAAAGACGGCCCGCAACTGATCGAATACAATGCGCGCTTCGGCGATCCCGAATGCCAGGTGCTGATGATGCGGCTGGAAAGCGATCTGGTCGAACTGATGCAGGCCTGCGCGCAAGGACGGCTGGGCGACATCGCCGAGCCGGCGCTATCGGGCGATTTCGCGCTGACCGTGGTGATGGCGGCCGAGGGCTACCCCGGCACGCCCAGGAAGGGCGGTAGGATCGATCTGGGCGAGGCCGAGGCCGGCGGCGCCAAGGTCTTCCACGCCGGCACTAAACTCGCAGGCGAGACGCTGAACAGCAGCGGCGGCCGCGTGCTCAACGTCACCGCGCGCGGAGCAAGCGCGACCGAAGCACAGGCAAAAGCCTATGAGGCGGTCGACGCGATCACCTTCCCCGACGGCTTCTGCCGCCGCGACATCGGCCAGCGCGAAGTGCGGCGGGAGCAGGCCTAACGCGCGACGAAGCCGGACCCCGGACGGGCCTGGGGTGATTTCATCGGTAGGCGGAGGAAGGTGGCCTAGCCCAGCTTCTCGGCAACCAGCGCCTTGAGGTCGGCTTCGCTGCGTGCGCCGTAGTGCGAGATGATCTCGGCGGCGCAGATCGCGCCCATGCGCAGGCAGGTTTCGAGCGTTTCGCCGCGCGCATGGCCGGTGAGGAAGCCCGCTGCGAAGAGATCGCCCGCGCCGGTGGTGTCGACGACCTTGTCGATCGGTTCGGCGGCAATTTCGGCGCGCGCGCCATTGGCAATGCCCACGGCGCCCCTGGCGCTGCGCGTGGCGACCAGCACGGGTACCTTGTCCTGCAGCATGGCCAGGCCCGCGTCGAAATCCGCTTCGCCGGTCAGCGTCGCCAGTTCGCTTTCATTGACGAAGAGAATGTCGATCTGACCTTCCTCGATCAGCGCGCGGAAATCGTCGCCATGACGATCGATGACGAAGCTCTCGCTGGCAGTGAAAGCGACCTTGCGGCCTGCGTTACGCGCTACCTCGATCGCGCGGCGCATTGCGCGGCGCGGTTCTTCCGGGTCCCACAGATACCCTTCGAGATAAAGGATGCCTGCGCTGGCGATCAGCTCGTCGTCGAGCGCGGCGGGGGGGAGGAACTGGCTTGCCCCGAGGAAGGTGTTCATCGTCCGCTCGCCATCGGGCGTGACGAAGATGAGGCAGCGCGCGGTCGAGGGCTGGCCTTCGCGGGCGGGTGTGTCGAAATCGATTCCCACCGCGCGGATGTCGTGGCTGAAGACGTCGCCCAGCTGGTCCTGCGCCACCTGCCCGACGAATGCGCATTGCGCGCCCAGCGCCGACATGCCGGCAAGCGTGTTGGCGGCAGAGCCCCCGGAAATTTCCTTCGCCGGCCCCATCGCCTCGTACAGTCGCCGGGCGCCGTCCTCGTCGACCAGCGTCATCCCGCCCTTGTTGAGATCGAGTTCGGCGATCAGCTCTTCTTCGCAAGGGGCCATCACATCGACGATGGCATTGCCGATGGCGATTACGTCGTAACGGGGTTCGGTCATGGGTACTCCGGGGAGGGGATAATCGGTGTGTCGGGCGCGGTTAGCGGCTCGTCGGGGTTTGGCCAAGGGCAGCGTTGACTTGGGCAGGGCGCGCGCGCATCGCAGTGGCCCTATGGTGTCGCTTTCCCGCGCTCTTGTTCTGGCGATCGTCCAGCTCGGCGATCCCGCTATCCTGAAAGTGCTGGCAAAGACCGCAGTGGTCACGCTGCTGGTTTTCGCAGCGGGGGGCACGGCGCTCTATGTCGCGCTCGACAGCGCGATCGGTACCGCCTTCGGGATCGAGGCCGCCGGTCTCGGTGCACTGGCCGCGGCGGCGGCGACCGTGCTGGCTGCATGGTTCCTGTTCCGGGTAGTCGCGCTGTTCGTGCTGCAGTTCTTTGCCGAGGACGTGGTCCGCGCGGTCGAGCAGCGTCATTACCCGCAAGCTGCGGCGAACGCCCGGCGAATCGGGTTCGGCGAGGAGCTGGGCCATGCCTTGCGTTCGCTGGGCCGCACGCTCGTAGCCAATGCGCTTGCATTGCCGGTTGCCGGCCTGCTGCTGTTTACCGGCGTGGGCGCAGCAGCGGTGTTCCTGGTGGTCAACGCCTTGCTGGTCGGGCGCGAACTGCATGACGCCGTATGGCTGCCCCACCGCGTGCATGCGGCCGAAGCCGCGCCGATTGGCGGCGCGACCCGATTTCTGCTCGGCGCCGTGGTGGTGGCGCTGCTTGCAATACCTTTCCTCAACCTCCTCGCCCCGATACTGGGCGCGGCGAGTGCGACGCATCTCGTCCACCGCGCCCGAGAGAAAGGTCCGCATGCGTAAGTCCGTCCTGTTCCTGCTGCCGCTGCTGGGCGCCTGCGCCACCGGACCCGTACCCGGCTCCACTGCACCGTCGCGGCCGGCATCCGCGCCGCCGCCGCAGCAAGTGCGGGTGGCTCCGTCGACCCCCGACTTCCGCGCGCCGCGGGTCATGAATGTGCCTGGCCTCGAAGGCGTGATCGGCCGCAACCAGACCGCGCTGGCGAATATTTTCGGGCCGCCGCGAATCGACGTAACCGAAGGTGACGCGAAGAAGCTGCAATTCGTGGGCGAGGCCTGCGTACTCGACATCTATCTCTATCCGCTCAGCCCGGGTGCGGAACCCAGTGCAACCTATGTCGATGCACGCCGCGCGAGCGACGGGCTCGATGTCGATCGCGCGGCCTGCGTGCGCGCGCTGCGCCGCTGAAGCCCGCATCCGCTAACCCGGACTTAAGCAAACCGCGCTAGGCTCCGCGAACCGGTGTTAGGCGGGAGTTTGGTACAGATGAGCGTGCATTTCGGCGAACTGGCGATGAAATTCGGTGCGGACGGCGTGATTTCGCCGGGCGAGGTGCTTGCGCTACGGCGCGAAGCCTGGCCCGATGGGCATATCTCGCAGGCCGAGGCCGAAGCGATCGTTGCGCTCAACCACCAGCTCACGTCGCGCTGCCGGGAATGGGTGGAATTCTATGTCGAGGCGCTGGGCGAATATGTCGTCAATCAGCGTGCGCCGAAGGGCTATGTCGATGCCGAGAACGCGGCATGGCTGATGGCGCAGCTGGACGCCGATGGCACGCTTGGCTCGATGGCCGAGATCGAATTGCTGGTGCGCGTGTTCGAATGCGCACAGAACGTGCCGGTATCGCTGAAGGACTATGCGGTCGCGCAGATCGAACACGCCGTTCTCGAGGGGACGGGGCCGACGCGCAATGGCGGCATGCTCGAAGCCGGCAATGTCAACGCGGCCGAGGCATTGCTGCTGCGGCGGGCGATATTCGCCCCCGCAAGCGAACGGCCCGCGGCCGTGGGACGCAAGGAAGCCGAAATGCTCTTCCGGCTCAAGGATGCAACGCTGGGCGCGGACAACGCCCCCGAATGGAAACATCTGTTCGTGCAGGGCATTGCCAATTACCTGCAGGCCTACAGCGATCCGAATGCGCAGCTGAGCCGCGAACGCGCGGCCGAACTGGATGCCTTCATGGGCGATACGCAGGCGCGGGTCGGCGGCTTTCTCGGCCGCATGGCCAAAGCCTCGCCCAATGCATTCGGCAAGGTCTTCGGCCGCAAGGCGCCTGCTCCGGATCGCTCGGAGGCCGTCGGCCGCGCATACGCCGTTACCGATGACGAGCGGGAATGGCTCGAAGCGCGGATCGAAGCCGATGGTCAGATCGACGAATACGAGCAGGCGCTGCTCGATTTCCTCGCCGAAGACTGAGCTTCACTTGCGGAGCGCGTGAAAACCGTTCTTGGCGAGCGCGCGCCAGCGTTTTTGCCGGTGCGCGTAGAACAGGCGCGCGAATCCCGCGACCAGCGGCGTCAGCCTGCCCGCATCGATATGCACGCGATCGGTGTAGCGCGTGCAGCCGTCACCGGGGGCGATTTCGATCCAGTGATCCCAGCGGCGAATGAACGGTGAATGGCCATTGTCGCGCAGCACATCCGTAGTCGGCGGAGATGCGGGAAATTCGATCCCGATGACCTGCCAGCCGATGGGAAAGATCCCGAAGACGAACATCCACGCGCGGTATTCGCCCGGGGTCCAGCGGCGGGGAAAGCGCCCGCCGCACGGCACGAAGCGAATCAGCGGCGCAGCCACATGCCGGAGCAAGGCGCTCGTCTGCGCGTGATCCCACACCGCTTCGGGTGGCGCGTCGAGCCAGGTCGTCAGCTCGACGGTGCGGCTCACACCATGAAGCTTTCGCCGCAACCGCAGGCGCCCTTGGCATTGGGATTTTCGAACACGAAGCCAGCGGTGAAATCGTCTTCCACCCAGTCCATCGTGCTGCCGATCAGGTAGAGCACGCTGGCGCTGTCGATATAGAAGGTCCCGCCGGGGGTTTCGATCTTCTCGTCGAACTTGGCTTCCTCGGTGACGTAGTCGACCGAATAGGCAAGCCCGGAACAGCCGCGCCGGGGCGTCGACAATTTGACACCGATGGCTTCGTCGGGCGCTTTCGCCATCAGCTGCGCGACGCGCTGTTCCGCGCGCTCGGTCAGGATGACGGCTGCCTTCGGCGCCGCGCGTGTCTTCGTATCGCCCATCACAGCATCCCCAGTTCGAGCCGTGCCTCATCGGTCATCTTGTCCGGGCCCCAAGGCGGGTCCCACACCAGATTGACTTCCGCATCGCGCACGCCGGGCACGCTGGCCGCACGCAGTTCGACTTCGGCAGGCATGGTTTCGGCGACCGGGCAATGCGGCGTCGTCAGCGTCATGGTGACGGTGACATCGCTCTCGTCATCGACCTCGACCCCGTAAATCAGCCCGAGATCGTAGATATTCACCGGGATCTCCGGGTCGAAGATTTCCTTCAGCGCGGCAACGACCGCTTCATAAAGGTCGCCGCCCGGGGCGCCCGCGGGCAAGCCCTCGGGCTTTTTCTGCAGGAACCCTTCGAGATAGTCGCGCTTGCGCTCCATCGTGGCGCGCGCGCTTTCCTCGGGATCGACCGCATCCTCCACCCGGGCGCGCGGCGGCTTTGCCGTTGCCACGTCTGCGGGCGATGGTGCCGCGATCCAATCCTGGTCCTTGTTCGTTCCTTCGCTCATCCGAAGATCCTCTGGGTGCGTTCGATACCGCGCAGCAGCGCAGCGATGTCGTTTTCGTCGGAATACAGCCCGAAGCTTGCCCGGGCGGTGGCGGGAACCCCGAGATGATCCATCAGCGGCTGCGCGCAGTGATGGCCAGCCCGGATCGCCACATTCTCTTCATCCAATATGGTACCGAGATCGTGCGGATGAACCCCCTCGATCGCAAAGCTGACGATGCCGGCGCTTTCTTCCGGGCCGAACAGCGTGACCGAATTGAGCGCACGCAATTCGTCGCGCAGCTGCCTGGCGAGGCCCGCCTCATGCGCCAACAGCCGGTCGGGTCCCAGCGCGGCAACATAGTCGATCGCGGCATGCAGCGCGATCGCCTCGGTGATGATTGGGGTTCCGGCCTCGAACCGCTGCGGGGGCGGCGCATAGGTGGTCTTTTCGAAAGTGACCCGGTCGATCATCGCGCCGCCGCCCTGCCACGGGGGCATGGCACCGAGAATTTCCTCGCGCGCCCACAGCACGCCGATCCCGGTGGGGCCATAAAGCTTGTGACCCGACAGCGCGTAGAAATCGCAGCCGAGCGCGGCCATGTCGAGCGCCATGCGCGGCGCGGCCTGGCAGCCGTCCAGCAGCAGCTTCGCACCGACCGAATGCGCGATATCCGCCGCGGCGCGTGCATCGAGCACGCTCCCGAGAACGTTCGAGACATGCGCCAGCGCGACCAGCCTGGTCCGCGGAGTCATCATGGCTTCGAGCGCACCCAGATCGATCCGGCCGTCTTCGGTCAGCGGGCAGACATCGATCTGCGCGCCGGTCCGTTCGGCGACCATCTGCCACGGGACGATGTTCGAGTGATGCTCCAGCATCGACAGGACGATGCGATCGCCCTCGCCGATCTGCGCCATGCCCCAGCTCGCCGCGACCAGATTGATCGCTTCGGTCGCACCGCGGACGAAGATCACCTCGTCCTCGCCCTTCGCGCCGATGAATTCGGCAACGCGGCGACGCGCGGCTTCATAGCCAAGCGTCATTTGCGCGCTACGTCCGTACACGCCGCGATGGACGGTGGCGTAATCCACGCCGAGCGCGCGGGTCATCGCATCGATGACGGCCTGCGGTTTCTGCGCGGTGGCGGCTGTGTCCAGGTAATGCCACGGCGCGCCATCGCCGGTTACCATGCCGGGGAAATCGGCACGGACATCGGCGGCAGGCGAAAGGGTGGCAGCGACGCTCACAGCGCCTTGTCCACCTTGTCGAGCGCGATCTGCATCAAGGTTTCGCGCGTTTCGTCATCGTCGAGAGCAACCAGAGCATCGCCGAGGAACGCCTGCACCATCAAGCGGCGGGCAAGTTCGGGCGAGACGCCGCGCGCGGCCATGTAGAACCGTGCGGTCTCGTCGAGCTGGCCGACACTGGCGCCATGCGCGCATTTGACGTCGTCGGCGAAAATCTCGAGCTGCGGGACGGCGTTTACGCTCGCGCCTTTCTCCAGCAGCAAACCCTTGAAATCCTGTGCCGCGTCGGTCTTCTGCGCATGGCGCACGACATCGATATTGCCGAGGAAATTGCCCGTCCCGTGGCCCCAATGGACCGCGCGAACGGTCTGGTTGCTGGTAGCTTCGGGTTCGGCGTGGATCGTCCGCGTGACGAATTCGCGCACCGTATCGCGGCCGCCGACGGTGATTCCGCCGAATTCAAAATGCGCGCCCTTGTGAAGCGTGACTTCGACTTCCAGCCGCGCATATTCGGCGGCGGCAAGGACGGCGAAGAGTTCGCATGTCGCGCCTTCGCCGATGGTCACGCGCCAGCGGTGCAGCCGGGTGGGCTGCGGACCGTCGGCATCGCGGATCACCATAGTATCGCGGAAGGTTTCGCCCGCCGCGATATCGATCGTACGCCAGTCGTCGAGCGCTTCGCCCTGCAGCCGTTCGACTGCAGAATAGCGCCAGCCCTCCTCGCGCCGGGTGGGAAGTTCAGCGGCTTCAGGCATCGGCCATCACCGCGTCATAGCCTTCGTTCTCGAGTTCGATCGCCAGTTCGGGACCGCCGGTGCGCACGATGCGGCCCTGCGACAGGATCGACACCTTGTCGGGCTTCACCACTTCGAGCAGGCGCTGGTAGTGGGTGATCAGCAAGACGCCCTTCGCCGGGTCGCGCATGATCGCATTGATACCATCGCCCACAACGCGCAGCGCATCGATGTCGAGACCGCTGTCGGTTTCGTCGAGCACGGCGAACTTGGGATCGAGAATGCCCATCTGCACCATTTCGGCGCGCTTTTTCTCGCCGCCCGAGAAGCCGACATTCACATGCCGCTTGAGCATGTCGGGATCGAGCTTGAGCAGGGCCGCCTTGTCCTTCGCCAGCTTGAGGAACTCGCCGCCGGTCAGCGCTTCCTCGCCCCGCGCCTTGCGCTGCGAATTCAGCGCTTCGCGGAGGAATTGCAGGTTCGAGACCCCCGGAATTTCGACCGGGTACTGGAACCCGAGGAACAGCCCCGCAGCCGCGCGCTCATGCGGCTCGAGGTCGAGCAAATCGACCCCGTTGAAGCTGACCGAACCCTGCGTCACTTCGTAACCGGGACGTCCGCCCAGCACATAGGCCAGCGTCGACTTGCCGGCACCATTGGGGCCCATGATGGCATGGACCTCGCCCGCAGGAATTTCGAGCGTCAGCCCGTTAAGGATTGTCTTGCCGTCGATTTCGGCGTGGAGATTGTCGATTTTCAGCATGTCAGTTCCTGTCGTCGCGACGCGGTCCGCGGCTGGGGCGCCGGGGCGTCGATCCGTATTTCGATTGGTGTTCGCGGCGCGCGGTCTGCTTGTCGCGGTAGCGCGCGTTCATGGCGGCAAAGATCGGCTGCATTGCTGCTTCCACGTCTTCGAGGATGGTTTCGGCGGGGATCCGCAGCACTTCGATGCCCACTGCGCCGAGGCTCTTGTCGCGCCGCCGCGCAAGCGCGTCGTTCTGCTCCGGCTCGTCGATCGCGACCGCCAGGCCGAGCGGGTGCGAGACGAAATCAAGAATCGCCGAGCCCACCACAGTGTGGCGCGTGAACTTGAACTTCCCGAAATCCTCTTTCGCAAAGCGCGCGGCGAGTGCCTTGTGCGCTTCGGTCGAATGCCGCCGCAGGTCGCGCGCACGATCGTGCAGCGCGTCGAGCCGCTTCTCCGAGATCTCCCAGCCGCGACCCTTCTTCTTGATCGTGGGCGCGGCATCAGCGGTCTCCGACGGATCGCGCAGCTGGAGAGTCTTGCGTTCGGTCATCCCACGCTCCCCTCGAGCGAGATCGCGAGCAGCTTCTGCGCTTCGACGGCGAATTCCATTGGCAGCTCCTTGAGCACGTCCTTGGCGAAGCCGTTGACGATCAGCGCCATGGCCTCCTCGTCGTCGAGACCGCGCTGCTGCGCGTAGAACATCTGGTCGTCGCTGATCTTGCTGGTGGTCGCCTCGTGCTCGATCTGCGCGCTGGGGTTCTTCACCTCGATATAGGGCACGGTGTGCGCACCCGACTGGTCGCCGATCAGCAGCGAATCGCATTCGGTACGATTGCGCACCCCATCAGCGTTGGCGGCCACGCGGACCATGCCGCGATAGGTATTGTTCGACTTGCCGGCGGAGATACCCTTCGAGATGATTGTCGAACGGCTCCCCTTGCCATTGTGGATCATCTTGGTGCCGGTATCGGCCTGCTGGTAATTGTTGGTCACCGCGACCGAGTAGAATTCGCCCACGCTGTCTTCGCCGTTGAGCACGCAGCTGGGATATTTCCACGTCACCGCGCTGCCGGTTTCGACCTGCGTCCAGCTGATCTTGCTGCGCGCGCCCTGGCACAGGCCGCGCTTGGTGACGAAATTGTAGATCCCGCCCACGCCTTCGGCATTGCCGGGATACCAGTTCTGGACGGTGGAGTACTTGATTTCGGCGTCTTCCATCGCAACCAGTTCGACCACCGCGGCATGGAGCTGGTTCTCGTCACGCATCGGCGCGGTGCAGCCTTCGAGATAGCTGACATAGCTGCCCTTTTCGGCGATGATCAGCGTGCGTTCGAACTGGCCGGTGTTCTCCGCATTGATGCGGAAATAGGTGCTCAGCTCCATCGGGCAGCGCACGCCTTCGGGCACGTAAACGAAGGTCCCGTCGGAGAAGACCGCGCTGTTCAGGGTGGCGAAGTAGTTGTCGTGCTGCGGGACGACCTTGCCGAGCCATTTCTTGACCAGCTCGGGATATTCGCGAATCGCCTCGCTGATCGACAGGAAAATGACGCCCGCCCGCTTCAGCTCCTCGCGGAAGCTGGTGGCCACGCTGACGCTGTCGAACACGGCATCGACGGCCACCTTCTTTGCGCCCTTTACGCCCGCAAGCACTTCCTGCTCGCCCAGCGGAATGCCGAGCTTGTCGTAGACGCGCTTGATCTCGGGATCGAGTTCGTCGAGCGATTCGAGCTCAACCTTCTTCTTCGGGGCCGCGTAATAATAGGCGTCCTGATAGTCGATCGCCGGATAACCGAGCTTGGCCCAGTCGGGCTCCACCATTTCCTGCCACAGGCGGAAGGCCTTGAGGCGCCAGTCGAGCATCCACTCGGGCTCGCCCTTCTTGGCGCTGATGAACCGGACCGTGTCTTCGGTCAGGCCCTTTTCGGCGAATTCGGTCTCGATGTCCGAAGACCAGCCGTGTTCGTACTCGGCGGCCTTTTCGGCAGCTTCACGCGCTTCGCGGTCCTGGATGTCGATTTCTTCGCTCATGCAATCTCTCTTTCGCGCGCCAGCTGGGTCAGCGGTATCGCTGCCAGCGCACCACGCAGTGCTTCATTGACGACCGGCCAGTGCGGCTTGACCAGGCATTCGTGTTCGACTGAACAGTCCGTGCCTTCGATGCAGGCGGTCAGTGCGATCGGCCCTTCGACCGCCTCGACGATATCGGCCACGGTAATCGCCGCGGCTGGCCGGGCGAGCTGCAAGCCGCCGCCTGCGCCCCGGCTCGACCGGAGCAACCCTGCCGCCGACAGCTTGCTGACCAGCTTCTGCACGGTCGGGACCGGCAATCCGGTCTCCGCGGCGAGTTCGCCCGCACTGGTCTTCGCGCCGCCGCAGTGACGCGAAGCGGCGCACATGGCGACCACGGCATAATCGGCTAGGTTGGAAAGGCGCATATCAAATCGGACCAAATCGTTCCGATTGGCCAATTAGGGGCGCCTCCCCAGCTTTTCAACGGGAAACAGCGTGTTGCGAGTCGTTAGCAATCAGAGCTCGTCGAGCGGCTCCCGCCCCAGCTGCTCGGCTTCCCCGGCGCCGAACAGGCTCACCGAACTGTAGCCGTCGGGGCCCAGCATGTCGTTGATCGTGGAGCCCGAATTGGGCTGTAACCGCTTGGGTGTGCGCCCGGTGAAGAAGCGGATTTCCTTGATCAGATGCGCCTGGTCGTAAAACGCTTCGCGGATTTCCGCTTCGATCTCGTCGGGCAATTGCGGCATCGACAGCAGGGTCGCCGCACGCACGGCGCGGTAGCGGCGCACCAGCCGGACCGGCGATTGCCCGAAGAATTGCGCGACGAGGCGCTGCGCCTGTCGCTTCGAGTAGGGCAGCTGGTCGTACAATACGTCGAGCTCGGGCTTGAACGAACTCGACAGCCATTCGAGCGTGCGATCGATCACGGTCAGATGCTGGTCGGGCAGGCTCGACAGCCCTTGGCGGACGATGTCGCACATCGCGTCGAGCAATTCGCCATCATCGATCTCACCCGCTCGCCAGCGCGGCGCCAGTGTCGTATGGCGTTCGGCCAGCGGGTCCTGCAGCACCGTTTCCGGCTGCAGGAAGGCGTCGTGGTAGTCATGAACCGAAAGCCCGGACAGCGCGGCCCAGCCCCGGAAGTTGAGCGATACGCCGAACACCACCCCGGGCCCGCTGACGCTGAAGTTGCGCGCCTGGCACAGCGGCGCGACAAAGAACGCGTCGCTGGTATCGGACACCACATCGTCGAACTGCATTCGCCCGACACCGCGCCCGAACACCACCATCTGGCCCGAATAGGCCGGCAACACGTCGTCGAGCTGCCCATCGCTGGTGCGCCAGATATAGAGCGAGTTGAGATAGGGCGCGAGATCGGGTGGCGCCGCTACGAACTCGAACGAATGTGACGCCTCGCCGCTTGGTACAACCGCCAAACCCCTGCCCCCAAATCTCTTCCTCAACCAATTGTATAAATACGCCAATCCCCTTTGCTCCGCAATCGCTTAGTAAACGGGCTGTTTGGGATGGGCGGAAAAAAAGGGGGCAGCCTCGCAAGGTGCCCCCCTTTGAAGTCGAGAACTCGTTGCAGGAATGCTCCGAGCCCTTCGGGTCGCAAAACCCTCTTACGCCGGTCTTGCGGTAATTCATTGTATGCAAGCGACAACGCGGGCCCTGGCGGGTTATTCGGCGGCGTTTTTTGACGCTGCATGGCGTGCCCTAGCCGCGCGGGCGCTCGACAGGCTTCGCGGAACGCGGCAATGCGCGGTGCATGCTGTTCGACCTTGCCCGCCCTGTCCTGTTCGCGCTCGATCCCGAGCGCGCGCATCGCCTGACTGTGAAAGCGCTCGCCGTTTCGCCCCGCACGGCGCCGCCCCCGGTCGGCCCGCTGGCGATCGATGTCGCGGGGCTCGCCTTCCCCAACCCGGTCGGCATGGCAGCGGGATTCGACAAGGACGCCGAAGTCCCCGACCAGTTGCTCGGGCTGGGCTTCGGTTTCACCGAAGTCGGTTCGATCACCCCGCTGCCGCAGGCGGGCAATCCCAAGCCGCGGCTGTTCCGGCTGGTCGAGGACCGTGCGGTGATCAATCGGATGGGGTTCAACAATGGCGGGGCCGAGGCCGCGCTCGCCCGGCTTCAACGCCGCGCCCGTCGGCCAGGCATTGTCGGAATCAATGTCGGGGCGAACAAGGACAGCGCGGACCGCGCGGCCGACTACGCGACGATGACCCGCATCATGGCGCCGCTGGCCTCGTATCTCGCGGTCAATATTTCCAGCCCCAACACCCCGGGCTTGCGCGCTTTGCAGGACGAGGGGGCGCTGATCGGGTTGCTCGATGCAGTGTTCGAGGCCCGCGGAGACCGGGGCCCGCCCGTATTCCTCAAGGTCGCGCCCGATCTCGAACCTGCGGATGTCGACGCGATTGCACGTATCGCGATCGACCGGGGGCTTGGCGCCCTCATCGTGTCCAATACCACCATCTCGCGTCCGGCGCTGGCCTCGGCGCATGCGGGAGAAACCGGCGGGCTTTCGGGTGCTCCGCTCCGCGATCTCGCACAGCTGCGCCTGCGCGACTTCCGCAAGGCAACCGGCGGCGAGCTTCCGCTGGTGGGCGTGGGCGGCATCGCCACCGCAGCGGACGCCTGGGCCCGCATCCGCGCGGGCGCCAGCCTGGTGCAGCTCTACAGCGCGATGGTTTATGGGGGCCCCGGCGTGCCCCGGCA
This sequence comes from Qipengyuania citrea, assembly GCF_009828015.1. Lineage (GTDB taxonomy): Bacteria > Pseudomonadota > Alphaproteobacteria > Sphingomonadales > Sphingomonadaceae > Qipengyuania > Qipengyuania citrea. The sequence goes on from NZ_WTYG01000001.1 coordinate 772,827, forward strand.
AATCGTCCGGGGCCTCGAGCGGTTGATGCGCCGCGACGGTTTCGCTTCGATTGCCGAAGCGGTCGGAAGCGAATAGCGTCGCATCCATGAAGAGACTGATTTCCATTCCGCTTCTGGCCGCTGCCCTGGCTGGCTGCTCGATCAATCCATCGCCGGAATCCGCACCTCCTTTATCGCCGACCGCTTTTGCAGGTGCAGTCAGCGCGGCCGACCCACGAGCGCAGGCCGCGGGCGAAGCTATGCTGGCACGGGGAGGCAGCGCCACCGACGCCGCCATCGCCGTCATGCTGGCGCTGACGGTGGTCGAACCGCAGAGCTCGGGCATCGGCGGCGGCGGATTCATGGTCCGCGGCATGCCGGACGGCACAGTCGCAACCTTCGATGGCCGCGAAACCGCCCCTGCCGGAGCCACGCCGGAATGGTTTCTCGACGAAAACGGCGAAGTCCCGCCGCGCAGCGAATCGGTCCGCAGCGGGCTGTCGGTCGGGGTGCCGGGGAACATCGCGCTCGCCGCCAAGGCGCACGCCGCGCATGGCAAGCTCGCCTGGGCTGACCTTTTCGAGCCGGCCATCCGCCTTGCGCGCAGCGGGTTCGAGATCAATCCGCGGCTCAATGGCATGCTCGAGAGTGCCCGGAACCGATCGGCACATTCCGCGGCCGCGCGATCGCTGTACTTCGACGATCAGGGCGATCCCCAGCCGGTCGGCACGCTGGTCGTAAACGAGCCGCTCGCGCAGACGCTCGAGATGATAGCGGGCGGTGGGCCGGAAGCCTTCTATTCGGGCGAACTGGCGGAACGGATCGCCGAGACGGTCAGCGCGGATACGCCGCGCACGGGCGCGATGACCTATGCCGACATCACGGGTTACGAAGCCAAGACCCGCGATGCTGTCTGCGCACCCTATCGGGCCTATCGCGTCTGCACCATGGGCCCGCCGACGTCGGGCGGTGTCGCGGTTTTGCAGATGCTTGGGCAGCTCGAGCGGTTTCCTATCGCCGAGATGGGAGTGCGCAATCCGCTGACCTGGCATCTGTTCGTTGAATCGCAGCGGCTGGCCTACGCCGACCGCGAGTTGTACCTGGCCGATAGCGATTACGTGCCTGTCCCGGTCGCCGGACTTGTCGATCGGGATTATCTCGCATCGCGCAGCGGATTGATCGCCCCCGACCGCAGACTGACCGAAGTCACTGCCGGAACCCCTCCCGGCGCGGACACTGCGCTGGCCGATGGCGACGAACCCGAAGAACACGGCACCTCGCATTTCGCCGTCGTCGACGCTGACCAGATCATGATCAGCTACACCTCGACGATCGAGGGGGCGTTCGGTTCGGGCCTGATGACGGGCGGGTTTTTCCTCAACAACGAGCTGACCGACTTCAGCCGGTCGCCCACGGTCGATGGGCAGCCGGTCGCCAACCGGGTCGAAGCGGGTAAGCGTCCGCGCAGTTCGATGGCCCCTACGGTCGTCTACGATCCTGAAGGCAAGCCCTTCCTCGCGGTCGGTGCTGCAGGGGGAAGTACCATCCCGGTGCAGACCGCGCGCAGCATCATCGGGGCAATCGATTTCGGCCTTTCGGCCGAAGAGATTCTCGCCCTGCCCTTCGTCATGGCGTTCGGCGACCGGCTGCTGCTTGAACGGGGCACCTGGCTCGAAGAGCAGGCCGATGCCTTCCGTAGCCTCGGGCACGAACAGGTTCTGGTGCGCGAAGCCCCCGTGAAAGGCGGCGCCGTGCTGCGGACTGCGACTGGGTGGGAAAGCGCCCGCGACCCGCGGCTCGAAGGGCAGATCGAAATCCCCTAGCACGGCTCGCTTGCCGTGGACCGGCGGGCGTCCTAAGCCGTGCCCCGAACTGCGTCATGAAGAACACAGCCGTTGAGGAGCCTGCCGTGCTGTCGGAAATAGATTCCGCGAACAATCTCGTCGAACTTTTCCTCAAACGTGCGGATGAAAAGGGCGACCAGCCGTTCCTCGGCGCAAAGCGCGAGGGCGGGTGGCAGGCCATCAGCTGGCGCGAAACGGCCGAAAAGGTTTGCCTGCTCGCCGAAAATCTGCGCGGCCTCGGGCTGAAGGATGGCGACCGCGTATGCCTGGTGTCGGAAAACCGGCCCGAATGGTGCATTGCCGACCTGGCGATCATGGCCGCGGGCTGCGTTACCGTGCCGGCCTACATCACCAATACCGAGCGCGATCACGTGCATATCCTCGACAATTCGGGGGCGCGTGCGGTGATCGTTTCGACCGAGAAACTGCTGCGCCCGCTGCATGGCGCGCTGCAGGCGTCGGGGGTGGCCGAACATGTTATCGGGATCGACGATCTCCATCGCCAGCAATCGGGCAGTTTCGGCTATTACAACTGGGCGACCATGCTCGAAGGCGATCCGGCGGCTGCGCGTGCAGAGGTCGAGAACCGCATCGCGGCAATCGGGCGCGGCGATACAGCCTGCATCATCTACACCAGCGGCACCGGCGGCGCCCCGCGCGGCGTGCGCCAGCACCACGGCGCGATCCTGTGCAACGTGGCGGGTGCCGGCGAAATCCTGATCGATGATTTCGGCATCGACCGCGACGAACGGTTCCTGTCCTTCCTCCCGCTCAGCCATGCCTATGAACACAGCGGCGGGCAGTTCCTGCCGATTGGTGTGGGCGCGCAGATCTATTACGCCGAAGGGCTCGAGAAGCTCGCCAGCAATATCGAGGAAACCCGCCCCACGATCATGGTTGTCGTGCCGCGCCTGTTCGAGGTCTTGCGGACCCGGATCATGAAACAGATCCAGAAGCAGGGTGGCGTCGCCGAAAAGCTGATGAACACCGCGCTCGAAGTTGCCGAGCGCCGCGTGGCGGACGATCCCAAGTTCGGAGACGGGCTCAAGGACATGGCGGTCGGCCGCTTGCTGAGGCCTAAGATCCGCCAGCGCTTCGGCGGAAGGATCAAGGCCATGGTGTCGGGCGGCGCTCCGCTCAACCCCGAAGTCGGCGTCTTCTTCGAAGCAATGGGTCTGACCGTGCTGCAGGGGTACGGGCAGACCGAAGCCGGCCCCGTCATCAGTTGCAACCGCCCCGCGGCGGGCATTGCGATGGACACGGTTGGGCCGGCCATGCGCGGTGTGGAAACGCGCATCGCCGACGATGGTGAAATCCTCGTCCGCGGCGAGCTGGTAATGCACGGCTATTGGCAGAACGACGCCGAGACCGAGCGCACCATCAAGGATGGCTGGCTGCACACCGGCGACATCGGTCATATCGACGACAGGGGCCGGATCGTGATTACCGATCGCAAGAAGGACATGATCGTCAACGACAAGGGCGACAATATCGCCCCACAGAAGGTCGAAGGCATGCTGACGCTGCAGCCCGAGATCGGGCAAGCGATGGTGGTCGGCGACAAGAAGCCCTATGTCGTCGGGCTCATCGTTCCCGATGCTGAATGGACGCTCGAATGGTGCCGTGCGCAGGGCAAGCAGTTCGACTGCAAGCAGCTGCAGGAACTGCCCGAATACCGCAATGCGGTGCGCGCTGCGGTCGACCGGGTGAACAAGGACCTGTCAGTCGTTGAGAAGGTGCGGCAGTTCTCCTTCGCCGATGAACCGTTCACGATCGAGAACGAGGAGATGACTCCCTCGATGAAAATCCGCCGGCACAAGATCAGGGACCGTTACGGCGAACGGCTGGAAAAACATTACCGCAGCTAGGCGGCGGCTTCCTCGATATATTCGGGATAGAAACTGGGCGCGCGGTCGCTCCATCGCGGCGCAGTAGCGGCGGCCTCGCTGAGCGATTGGAGCAGCATCTTTCGCCGTTCGGGCCGGATCTGCGGCAGCGCCGCTGCTGCACAGAACGCGCTGGGTAGCCAAGGCCGCGCAGCCGCGGACACCAGCCGCTCGTAAAGAAAGCGGAAGGCGGAAAAACAGTCGATCCGCTCCTGCGCAAGATCGAACGCGGCGACCCGGGTGAGCTTGCCCAGGAACCCTTCGATGCTGTCGAACCCCGATTCGACGGGCAGCGACTGACGCAGCGCGGCGAGTTCGCGATAGGCGACATACTGGCTGCGTATCGCGGCGTTTTCGCCCGGGTCGCGGCCCCACACGCGAAAGGCGTCGCAGCGGCCGAGGCCGATATCGAGGCTGCGGCGGATGTAGCGCTGTTCGGCAGCGGTGAAGCCGGCGAACTCGCGCAGTTCGGCGATCGTCGGCGATGCAGTTTGCGTAGTGGCCATCACGGCACTCCCCTGTTGCCCAGCGAGTGTGTCCAAAGATGGTTAAGAAGCCGTAAGCGCGCAGTCCGTGCGTCAGATAAGGCCTGCCAGCGGGCTCGAGGGATCCGCATATTTGCGGGTCGCCATGCGCCCGGCAAGATAGGCATCGCGGCCAGCGGCAACCGCCAGTTTCATTGCCCGCGCCATGCGGATCGGATCCTTGGCCTCGGCAATGGCGGTGTTCATCAGCACCCCGTCGCAGCCCAATTCCATAGCCACGGCCGCGTCCGATGCCGTGCCCACGCCGGCATCGACCAGCACCGGAACGTTGGCGCCTTCCTTGATCAGGCGGATCGTTACCCGGTTCTGGATGCCCAGCCCCGACCCGATCGGAGCGCCCAGAGGCATCACTGCCACCGCACCTGCATCCTCGAGCTGCTTGGCCGCGATCGGGTCGTCGGCGCAATAGACCATCGGCAGGAAGCCCTCCTTGGCGAGCGTTTCGGTCGCCACCAGCGTTTCGCGCATGTCGGGATACAGGGTGCGCGCTTCGCCGAGCACTTCCAGCTTGACCAGATCCCAGCCGCCGGCTTCGCGCGCCAACCGCAGGGTGCGGACCGCTTCCTCGCCGGTGAAGCAGCCGGCGGTGTTGGGCAGATAGGTCACTTTCTTCGGATCGATGTAATCGGTCAGCATCGGGGCCTTGGGATCGCTGACATTGACCCGGCGGACCGCCACGGTGACGATTTCGGCCCCCGATGCCTCGAGCGCCGCGGCGTTCTGTTCAAAATCCGCGTATTTGCCCGTTCCGACGATCAGCCGGCTCGAGAAACGCCGCCCGGCGACGCTCCAGCTGTCGTCGTCCTGTCCGCCGCCGACGAAATGGACGATTTCCAGCGTGTCACCATCGGCGATCCCGATGGCGGCAAGTTCGCTGCGCGGCGCGATCGTGCCATTGCGCTCGACTGCGATCTTGGCGGGATCGAGGTCGAGTTCGCGAACCAGTTCGGCGATGGTGGAAGCGGCGGTACGGCGGGTATCGCCATTGACGGTCAGGGAGATCATGCGCCCCGACTTAGTCGCCGCAGCGCTCCTTGCAAGCGGGGGAATGGACATGGCGCAAGTTGAGCACATGGCCGAGCGATACCAGCGCCACGCCGATAATCGTCAGCACGGCTTCCTTGTAGCCATGCGGTACGGCCAGCGCGCCGCCCATGAAGGTCAGCCCGGTCATGGCAATGACGAACGGCATCGCCATGCGGTGCCGCAACGCGCCCCAGCCGATCGCCACCGCGGCGATCACGGTCGCGAGCAGCAGGCCGACGCGGTGGAATTCGGGCGCGAGCAGGAATTCGCCGCCAAGCCCGAGGCCCGATACCAGCAGGATCGAAAGCACACAGTGGATCGCGCAGGCACCCGACAGGAAGATACCCGCACGGTCGAGCCTGCGACGAATCGGCAAGGTGGCACGCTGGAACATGTTGTGGCAGCTATGTGATGTTGTATCTTATTACAAGCGAAACCGCGCAAGCACGGCGCTTGCGTACTTGCAGCGAGCTGTGTGGCGCTTGCCCGTTTTGCACTTGCGCCCCGGAGTGTCGCAAATCACAGACGCCATATGTCGAATTCTAGCAAACCCACGCGTCCTGCCGCGCTTGCCAACTGGCTGATGATCGTCGCTTTCCTCGTCGTCCTGATGGTGGCGGTGGGGGGGATAACCCGTCTGACCGAAAGCGGGCTGTCGATCACGCAATGGAAACCGATAACGGGCGCCATCCCGCCGCTCTCCGAGGCGGCCTGGCAGGCCGAGTTCGCGCTCTATCAGACCACCGGCGAATATCAGACGGTCACCGGGCCAGCCGGGATGGACCTTGCGGCATTCAAGTTCATCTTCTTCTGGGAATGGTTCCATCGGCTGCTCGGCCGGCTGATTGGCCTGGCATTCGCGGTCCCGCTCGCGTGGTTCTGGATCCGCGGCGCCATTCCGCAGGGTTACAAGGGCCGGCTGGTCGCGCTGCTGGCCCTCGGCGGGCTGCAGGGCGTTTTCGGCTGGTTCATGGTTCGCAGCGGCCTGGCGGGGACGATGACCGATGTAAGCCACTTCTGGCTTTCGATCCACTTGCTTACCGCGCTGTTCACCCTTGGCGGACTGATCTGGACGGCGCTGGACCTGCGGCAGCTGGCGACCGGCGCTTCGCGGCCCGCACGCTGGACCGGTATCGCCAGCTGGGTGGGCGCGATCCTGTTCGTCCAGCTGCTGCTGGGGGCCTGGGTTGCCGGACTCAACGCCGGTCTGGCATCCGATACCTGGCCGCTTATGCAAGGACAGCTTGTCCCGGAATACGACCGGTCGCGCGGCCTTGCCTGGGCCGTGACGCACGACCCGTTCCTGCTTCACTTCCTCCATCGGTGGTGGGCCTGGATTGCAGTCATTGCGCTGGTGGTGATGGCGCGGCGCGTCAAACCGCTCGTGCGGCAGGCTTCGGTTGCAATCCATACCGCCTTCGGCATCCAGATCTTGCTCGGCGTTGCCACCGTATGGACTGGCGTAGCGCTATGGGTTGCTGTGGCGCACCAGGTCGTGGGTGCGCTTTTGGTCGCCAGCTTTGCCTGGGGCGCGCATATTCTGGGTCGGCGCACCGCATAGTCGCAGCGCGAGCGCACAGCGCTTGCGCTCGTGAGATCCATTCGCAATAACAAGGAAATCACGCGCCGCTGCGGGGGCTACGGCGCGTGACCCCGGGCATGCCCGGGTGCTATGCGAAGGGGGCGGGATGACCACAGGCAACAGACGCGCATTTCTTGGGCAGCTCGGCATGGCCGCTGCCATCGCCGCTTCGGGCCTGCCGATATCGGCCATCGCACAAACCGGCGCTATCATCGTCCCGTCGGGGCCTTTCCGGTTGCAGCGCGAGCTCGAACGCGGACTGAAAGGCGGGCAGGCAGTGCGCGTGATCCGCGAATGGGATGGCCGCTTCCTGGAGGACCGCAACGGCTTAAAGGCGATCGGCGAACAGGTTTCGTGCGTCGTCTCGGCCCCTGCCGTTCTCGAACCGATCGCCGAGATCGAACGCAATCGTCAGGATGCGGGACCCTTCCCCGCGCAGATCGACCGGCAGGGCCGGATCATCAAAGCCGGGCGGGCAGGCGGCGGCGCAGATGCCGCTGCCGCGGTTTCAGCCGCGATATCGATCCTCGAGCAGACGGGCCGATCACCGGGCGAGCTCGAGGATGCCAAGAGGTACCTCAACCGCCTTGCGCGATCGGCCGATACGGTCTTTGCCGATCCGCCGCCCGACCTGTTCTTTCCCAGACCGGGACGGGCCACGGACCGGCGCGCTCTCGCGCTGCCCGACGCGCTCACGGGTGAAGTGCGCGTGACGCTGGAAGCGACCGCGCGCGCCGACGGCCTGCTAGACCGGTTCGAACGGCGCATCGTCACCCGGATCGGCGATGACGTGCGGCCGTCGCACGAAATCTGGACGCTGCGGCTCCTCTGAATAGCGTACGGTGCTATTTTACCTCCCGCGAGACACGCGGAAACGCTTGACTGAAAGGCGATCAGGCGCCATTTGGCGCGCGCTTCGCGAGTTCGCTCGTTCGGATTCGCCGATTGACGCCGCCGCCTTTCTCAAGGCGCGGCACGAACACTAAGAACGGAAATCAGCCATGAAGGCTCTTACGAAGATCACCCGGTCGATCAAACCGGCCGAGGTCGAAAAGAAGTGGCACATCATCGACGCCGAAGGTCTCGTCGTCGGCCGTGTCGCGGCGATCATCGCCAACCATCTGCGCGGCAAGCACAAGCCGAGCTACACCCCGCATGTCGATTGCGGCGACCACGTCGTCGTGATCAATGCCGACAAGGTGAAGTTCACCGGCAAGAAGCTCACCGACAAGATCTATTACAAGCACACCGGTCACCCGGGCGGCATTAAGGAAACCACTCCGGCGAAGGTGCTGGAAGGCAAGTTTCCCGAGCGCGTGCTCGAAAAGGCTGTCGAGCGCATGATTCCGCGCGGCCCGCTCGGCCGTGCGCAGATGCGCGCGCTGCACGTATTCGCCGGCACCGAGCATCCCTATGACGGCCAGAAGCCCGAAAAGCTCGACGTTGCCTCGATGAACCGCAAGAACAAGGTTGTCGCATAATGGCCGACGAAACCAAGAACGAAACCGTCTCGGATCTCGCCGATCTGAAGGACATCGCCGGCAACGCTCCCGAAGGTGACGCGGCGCAGATCGCCGAAACCGCCCAGGTTCCGCTGCGCGAGCAGGAACTGGACAAGGAAGGCCGTGCCTACGCCACCGGTCGCCGTAAGGACGCCACCGCCCGCGTCTGGCTCAAGCCGGGCAGCGGCAAGGTCATCATCAACGGCAAGGACCAGGAAGTGTATTTCGCACGTCCGACGCTGCGCCTGATCATCGACCAGCCCTTCACCATCACCGACCGTCAGGGTCAGTACGACGTCATCGCCACCGTGCGCGGCGGCGGTCTGTCGGGCCAGGCCGGCGCGGTGAAGCACGGCATTTCGCAGGCGCTCACCAAATACGAGCCCGCGCTGCGCAGCACCGTCAAGGCGGCAGGCTTCCTGACCCGCGACAGCCGCGTGGTCGAGCGTAAGAAGTACGGCCGCGCCAAGGCCCGCCGTAGCTTCCAGTTCTCGAAGCGCTAAGCTTACCCGATCTTATCGATCACCGAGTGGGGCGGTTCCGGAAGGAGCCGCCTCTTTCGTATGTGCAGCGCTAGCGCTGCAGCGTCATGATTCCCCAGGCCAGCCCGGTTCCCGCGAGGAACAATGGCCACGACCACCAGAAGTCGAACTGGTAGATTTCCGCGCGAAAGATGGCGAGCTGGCCGCCCTTCGACCCTTGCGAGCCGATCAGCAGCGCGACCACGAAAGTCAGTATCGCGCCAAGCGGCAATGCCTTTACCAGTTCCATCGCTTTCCCCTGTCCTGCAGCAAGTAGACGCGGTGCCTATGCAACAGGGGTTGCCGGTCCGGTTCCGGATTGGCTTAGCGGGGCTGGTTAACGCGCCTGGCTCAGTGGACGGGGGGATCCACCCTCGGGACCTGGCGCACCGGGGCCACGGGTTCGCCCTCGCTGCGCGGCGGGAGGGCATTCTCGGGGACATCGTCGATCTGCATGTCGCGCGTATCGACCTGCTGGAGATTGCGCACGCAGACGGTCAGCTTGCGGCCGTCCCATTCGATTTCGTTGAAGCTGGGCGGCGTGGAGCGAGTGCGCTGCGACAGCGTTCCCGCACCGATCATCCGCACCGGCCCTTCGCTCGTATCCTCCATGATGTCGAAAGCATCATGGACATGGCCTGAAAGAACAGCGGTTACATTGCGCTTGGCCAATTCGCGCAGCGCAAGGTCGCCGTGCTTCGTCAGAGCGGTCCCCTGGGTCCCGACTTCGCGCAATGGATGGTGGACCGCGACCAGCGCCTGGATCCCTTTCGGCAGCGCGTCGAGGGCGGTCAGGCAACGATCGAGCGCGCGCTGGCTCACCCATCCTTTCGACCAGTTGAGCCGAGGCTGCATGCGCACCGCAGTCTTCAGCGGGACGATCGCCAGCGCGCCGAGATCGAGCTCCCGTTCGACCTTCTCCTTCATCCCGCGAAACCGCTCGTAAGGGGAGAAGAAGCGTTCGATCAGGTTGAAATATGGCATGTCGTGATTGCCCACCTCGACAGTCACCGGCGCGTCGAGCGAATTGATCCACTGCGTCGCGGCAGCAAACTCGCGGTGACGCGCGCGCATCGTCAGATCGCCGGTAATTGCCACGGCATCGGGCTGTTTCTCGGCAATCTCCTGCTTCACCCAATCGAGCGCCCGGGTGTTTTCGAGGCCGAAATGGATGTCGGAGAGGTGGAATATCCGCCGCGTGTCAGTAGCCATGGGCGGTCGCTAGCAGATCGACGGGGCACTCAGCCACCGAGAATTCGGCCCGCGGACCGAGGCTGGCCGGTTCGCCATCGATCAGCAATTGCAGCGGTTCGGCCGCGCAGTTTTCGATGGTCAGACAGTCGAGCAGGCCCAGCCGCTCGTGCGGACCTTCCCGGAACCGCCGGCGCAGGACGGCAAAGCTTTGCTGCAGGAATTCGGCGGCATTCTCGAGCAGGAAACCGTCTACCTGCAACCCGCGGTGACTGGGGGTGAGTTCGATAAGCGGATATCCGTTCTGGTCGCCGATTGCCGGATCGGCCATCCGTACCCGGGATCCACCGGTGGTTTCGGCTAGCGCTTCGCCGGCGCCCTGCGCCAGGCCGGCGACATCGAAATCGCGCATGGCTTCACGTACCCCGGCCCAGGCCGTACCGGGCCCGACCAGCAGGCCCGCATGCGCACGCCCGGCCGCGCAGGCAGCCATAGCGGGACGGACCGGACGGAAGGCCCCGCGGGCGATCCGCTCCAGAATGGCATCGCAGGGCGTGTCTTCGCCATGCAGGCGGCCGCTCAACAGGTTCATCGTCCCGCCGGGAAGGACCAGCACGGCCCCGGCCCAACCGGACACTGCGTCGATCACTGCATTCAGCGTGCCGTCACCGGTAAACACGATGAGCTGCGAAACCCCGGCGGCTTCCAGATCGCTGCGCGTGGGAAGCTCCTGCGCGGGAAATTCGATGGTTCGCGTCACACCTAGCCCATGCCTGGCCAGCGAGGCTTCCAGCTCGCGGAGCGCGGCTTCGCTGTTGCTGCCGCTGCGCTCGTTCACGACCAGCCAGGATGCGGAAGGGCTCATGCCGACCAAGCGCCGGACACGGCCTGCGGTTCCCGCTGTCAGATGCGGTGGTTGAGCAGCAACCAGGCGGTAACGCCATTGAGAACGCTGTAGAATGCATAGATCCACGAAGCGGCGGGCCAGTCGTGCGCGGCCAGCAGCATTGCCAGCAGCAGGATCAGGAACTCGAGCGCGAGCGAAATCCGACCGCCACCCGCGCGGAAAGCCGCGGGCAGGCTGTCCAGAACGGGGTGATTCGACTCGAGCATCGCCTTGTGCATGGCAAAATTGGCCATTCCCAGCACGAAGAGGATCCCGAGCAGCATGCGACGAGCGTCTTACCCCTGTCGTATGCCGATTGCCAAATGCCATTGGTCGGGCCGACTGCGCACCCGGTCCAATCACACCGCCGCCCGTCGAGGGGCGCGTGCGATTACTGGTGTAGCCGTGCAATACAGTTCGTGCAGCGAGCCTCTCCCCCTCTATTGATCGGGGCTCGCTGCAGACCTGGAGATGGAACCATGAAAACGCTTTTCGCAACGCTCGCCGCCGCCGGTCTGGCGCTGTCCGCAACCGCCGCTCAGGCCGAGTCCGTGCGTGTCACCTATAGCGACCTCAACCTCGCGAGCCCCGAGGGCCAGAAGCAGCTCTCGCAGCGCATCGACCGCGCTGCCCGCAATGTCTGCGGCCACACCCGCGGTGGCACGCGTAATCTTCAGCTCGACCGGGCGACCCGGGCCTGTTTCGAAAAGGCGAAGGCAGACGCGGGGGCGCAATTCGCTTCCCTCGTAAGCGACCACGCCTTGGGCGGCTGATACCCCAAGTTCGCCCACCTTTGAGCCCCGGCCGGATGCAGTCCCCCGGCCGGGGTTCTTTTCGCGCCAGCTGTATGTCGGCAGCCAGATGCGCTGCGATGAACCTACCGGCCCGCCATGGCCTTCACCTTGGGCAGGTAGGTCCGCCCGATACGCAAGGCTTCTCCCGCGTCCAGTTCGACCGACCACACGCCGAGCCCATCGTGGCGCAGGCCAGTGATGCGGTCCTTGCGCAGGATCGTCGAGCGGTGAATCCGGATGAACTTCGCCGGGTCCAGCCGCTCCTCGAGGCCGGCGATCGTCTGCAGGAGTAAATAGGTGCGCGCCGCATCGCCTTCGCCGACATGAAGGCGGACGTAATCGCGTTCGGCATCGATTCGCCCGACTTCCGAAGTCGCAATGCGGATGAGCTCGCTGCGATGCGGGATCCACAATTCTTCGAGCCATTCGCTGTCGCTGCGTTCGGCATCGCCGCGCCGCGCCAGTGCGCGGGCCACGGCGCGTTCCAGCCGTTCGGGCTTGACCGGCTTGAGCACGTAATCGACCGCTTCGAGATCGAAAGCCTCGACCGCATAATTGTCATGCGCGGTGACGAATACGATCGCTGGCCGGTGCGCTTCCCTGGTCAGCGCCTTGGCCACCGAGATTCCGTCCACCTCGGGCATGGTCATGTCGAGCAGCACCAGATCGGGCTCGAGCGCCCCGATCAGGCGCAGCGCCTGCGCCCCGTCGCTGGCGGTGCCGACCACTTGCAACGCGTCGATCTTGGCGCAGATAACCTGCATCCGTTCGACCGCCAGCGGTTCGTCATCGACGATAAGCGTGCGCAGTTTGTCGTCGGATTCGTCAGCCATGTTTCACCATCGGTATCCTCAGCTCGGTTTCGTATCCGGTCAGCGATGGTCCGGACACGATCGTGGCAGCATTCCCGAACCGGGCCTCGATCCGGTCCCGCACATTGGCAAGGCCGATACCGAAGCCGTGATGGCCGGCGGTGCCGGGTCCGTCGTCGCTGACGGTGAGCACCAGGCGACCGTATTCCTCGCGCGCCGCAATCGTGATCGTTACGGGCCGGCTCGAGGCCGAGACGCCGTATTTGACCGAATTTTCCACCAGCGGCTGCAGGATCATCCCCGGGACCTTGAACCGGGCGAGGTCGGCAGGAAGGTCGACCTTCACCTTCAGCCGTTCCGGGAAGCGCACCGTCTCGATTTCGAGATAATGTTGCTGCAGGTCGATCTCATCCTCGAGGCTGACGTCGCCGGTCGAATCGTCGGCCAGGCTATGGCGGTAGAAGCGCGAGATCGTCTGGATCATCTGTTCGGCCCGGTCGGTCTTGCCGGTCATCACGAGGGCCGACAGCGAATTGAGCGTATTGAACAGGAAATGCGGATTCACCTGATAGCGTAGCGAGCGCAGTTCGGCGGCCTTGGCCGCGGTCCGGAAGCGTTCGCCGCGGCGCTCCGCCGCCCGGGCCTGCGCGCCGGCGAGCAGGGCGAGGAACAGCGCCGCCCAGGCAAGCAACAGGAAGTAGCGCCCGATCGCCAGATCGAAGGTCATCTTCCACTGGTCGAGCGATGTCGGTGCAGGGGCAATCAGGACGCTTTGCGGAACCGCTTCCTCGGCCTGGTCGACGTCCTCGCCGATCTGCGCGCGGGGCAGATCGATCAGCAGATTGCCGGCATCGTCGCGGCGCAGCGCAATCCCGCGCTCCTTGCCCATCTGCTGTTCGACCTTCGCCTCGATCGAATCGAAGATCCAGCGATTTGCCTGCGCGATCATCATCGCCCCCGGCATCGCGGCGATCAGCGCGACGGCGATCTTGATCCCGAGGGCGCGGTTCTCGACGACCCGCAGGACGAGCCACAGGAGACCGGTCACCGCCACCCCGATCGCACAGACGAGTGCACGGCGCCAGAGCAGCTCATCCTGGAAGTCCAGCCCGACCACCACGCTGCGCAGCGTGATGAGCAGGAAATAGCACAGCCACACCCCGACCATGGAGGCAAAGACCACCCTGCCGGAAAGGCGTTCGTCTTCGGGATTCACCTGGCGTTCATCGATTGGCACCGTTGCGATGTGCCCCTTTGCGTCCTTGGATGCCAGCGCGGCGGTCGAACGGACTGCGCCGTTGGTCGACCAGCTGAGCTATTCGGCGGGCTCGAACTCGCCCGCCGCAATTCGCTGGCGCCACTCGGCGGGGGCGAGCGTGTGGACATTGTTGCCCGCCGCATCGACCGCCACGGTAACGGGCATGTCCTGCACTTCGAATTCGTAGATCGCTTCCATCCCCAGATCCTCGAAAGCCACCACTTCGGCGCCCTTGATCGCGCGGCTGACCAAATAGGCCGCGCCGCCGGTAGCCATGAGGTAGGCGACCTTGAACCGGCTGATCACATTGACCGCATCATGGCCGCGTTCCGCCTTCCCGATCATGGCGAGCAGCCCGAGGTCGAGCATCATTTCGGTGAACTTGTCCATCCGGGTCGCCGTGGTCGGGCCGGCCGGCCCCACGACTTCGCCCATCACCGGGTCGACCGGGCCGACGTAATAGATCGCGCGGCCCTTGAACTCGACCGGCAGCTCTTCGCCCGCCTCGAGCATGTCGTTGATCCGCTTGTGTGCCGCATCGCGCCCGGTCAGCATCTTGCCCGACAGCAGCAGGCGGTCGCCGTGGTTCCAGCTGGCGACCTCTTCGGCGGTCAGCGCGTTGAGATCGACTCTCTTGGCCGCGCTGTCGGGCTGCCAGGTAACTTGCGGATAATCGTCGAGGCTGGGCGGTTCGAGATAGGCCGGACCCGAACCGTCGAGCGTGAAATGCGCGTGGCGCGTGGCAGCGCAGTTGGGAATCATCGCCACGGGCTTGCCGGCGGCATGGCAGGGCGCATCGAGTATTTTCACGTCGAGGACCGTCGCCAGTCCGCCAAGGCCCTGCGCACCGACGCCCATGGCATTGACCGCATCGAAGATATCGATGCGCAATTGCTCGATATCGTTCTGCGCGCCGCGCTGCTTGAGCTGGCCCATGTCGATCGGATCCATCAGGCTCTGCTTCGCCAGCTTCACGCAATGCTCCGCCGTGCCACCGATCCCGATGCCCAGCATCCCCGGGGGGCACCAGCCCGCGCCCATCGAGGGAATCTGTTCGATCACCCAGTCGACGATATTGTCGCTCGGGTTCATCATCTTGAACTTGGACTTGTTCTCGCTGCCGCCGCCCTTGGCCGCGACGTCGATCTCGACCCGGTTCCCCGGGACCATTTCGACCGACAGGACGCAGGGCGTGTTGTCGCGCGTGTTGCGCCGGGTGAAGGCGGGATCGGCAAGGATCGAGGCGCGCAGCTTGTTGTCGGGATGGTTGTAGGCGCGGCGCACGCCCTCATCGACGACTTCCTGCAACGATTGCGTGCTGTCGAGACGGCAGTTCTGTCCCCATTTGACGAACACGTTGACGATTCCGGTGTCCTGGCACAGCGGGCGATGGCCTTCGGCGCACATGCGGCTGTTGGTCAGGATCTGCGCGATAGCATCCTTCGCCGCCGGACCCTTCTCGGCCTCGTAGGCTTCGCCGAGCGCGCGGATGTAATCCATCGGATGGTAGTAAGAAATGTACTGGAGCGCGTCCGCCACGCTCTCGATTACGTCGTTTTCCGTGATGACGGTCATGTCGCTCATCGCCGCAAATTCCCATGTTGCAGATTTGCGCTCCCCGATAGGCGCGTTAGCCGCCATCGGTCAAAGCGCTTGGCCACACCCGGCCATACGCCTAAGGCAACCGGAGCTTGCATAAGCGTGTTATTGATGTAATACAGCTCGCGGAACAACCATGACCCTGACTACGACCCGCCCCGACTATGCTGCCGCCCGCAAGGCGATGATCGACAGCCAGCTGCGCACCAGCGGTGTGAACGATACCTTCGTTCTCGAACGCATGGGAACGCTCCCGCGCGAGGACTTCGTCCCCGAAGGCTCGAAGGCAACCGCCTACATGGACCGCGCCATCCGGCTGGCCGACGGCGGTTTCCTGCCCGCGCCGCTGTTCCATGGCGCGATCCTGGCCGAGGCGCAGCCCACGTCCGCGGACAAGGTGCTCGTCATCGATGCGGGCAGCGGCTATCTCGCGGCGTTGGTCGAACCTCTGGTCGGCACTCTCGATACGATCGCCCCGGACAAGGCTGCCAATGGCAGCAAGCGCGGCGATTACTCGCTGGTCCTGGTCGACGGGGCAATCGAACACGTCCCGCCGGCGCTCGCCAAACTGGTCGCCGAAAACGGCCGGATCGTTACCGGCATGGTCGATCGGGGCGTTACCCGCCTTGCCACCGGCCGCAAATCGGGCAAGGCGCTGGCGCTGCTGCCGCTTGCCGAAATGGGTATCCCGCGGCTCGGCGCATTCGACCGGCCGCAAAGCTGGAGCTTCTGAATGCGTCGTGGAGGGGTAGCATATTTCCTGGTCTCGGGAGCCAGCGGGATCGCGCTGGCGCAGGCCGCTCCGGCGCACGCCGATACGCTGCAGGAAGCGCTCACCGAAGCCTATCTCAACAACCCTTCGCTGCTCGCCGCGCGCGCCAACCAGCGCGCGACCGATGAAAACGTCCAGATCCAGGAAGCGCCCGGTATCCCCGGCGTAAGCGCGTCCGGAAACTACATCGAATTCATCAAGAACTCGCCCAACAGCTTTACCGCACCCGATCGCCGATTGCAGGTCGGGCCGGAACTGACCGTGCCGGTCTATTCGGGCGGTGCGATCAGGAATGCGGTAAAGGCTGCCCAAGAACGTGTGGCCGCAGGGCAAGCAGAGCTGCGCGCCACTGAAAGCGCGATCTTCAGCCAGGTTGTCGCAGCCTACATGGATGTCCTGCGCACGCAGGCGCTGGTGGCGCTGTCGCGCAACCAGGTCGAATTCCTCACGGTCAATCTGCAGGCCACCAGCGACCGGTTCGAGATCGGCGATCTGACGCGGACCGACGTCGCACAATCGCAGTCGCGACTGGCGCTGGCCCGCGGCGACTACAGGAACGCGCAGGCCAACCTCATCAACGCGCGCGAAACCTATATCGAGCTGGTCGGCGAAGCGCCCGACGACCTCCAGCCGCCGCCGCCGCTGCCCAACCTGCCCAGCGATGTGGCTACGGCGGTCGATATCGCCCTGTCGAACAACCCCGACCTGATCGCCGCGAAAGAACGCGCCGATGCCGCCGGCTTCGACAGCGAGGTTGCAGGAGCAGGCCGGTTGCCGCGCGTCTCGCTCTTCGCCGGGGCGAACTACACCGACTATTTCAATACGCTGGCCAGCGGCGCCACCAACGTCGTCCAGGAAGAAACCACGGCCAATGCCGGGGTCAATTTCAGCATTCCGATCTTCCAGGGCGGCTTGCCAGCGGCGCGTCAGCGCCAGGCGCAGGCCCGCGAAACCGCGGCGCTGGAACAGGTGATCGCCGCAGAACGCAACACCATCGCGCAGGTTCGTGCAGCCTGGTCGAGCTGGCAGGCTTCGCTCGCAGTGATCGAAAGCAGCCAGGTGGCGGTCGAAGCCGCAGCGCTCAGCCTCGAGGGTGTCCGCGCAGAGAACTCGATCGGCAGCCGCCAGATCCTCGACGTGCTCAATGCAGAACAGGAACTGCTCAGCGCACAGGCGCAATTGGTGACCGCACGGCGCAACGCCTATGTCGCGGGCTTCAGCCTCCTGGCCGCCATGGGCCGGGCCGAAGCGCGCGATCTCGGCTTCCTCGATGAAGGCGTGCTCTACGATCCGCTGCAGAATTACGAGCGGGTCAAGGGCAGGGTATGGGACTGGGGCCGCGATCCGGAACCCGAATCGAGCGCCAGCCGGACGGTCGATATCGCCGCTCCCGATGCGTCGGTTCCGTCAGAGGATGAAACCGGAACCGAATCCGGCTATTGAGCGCTGTATCGAATCGGGACCGCACCGATTCGCCGACAGGGGCTTGGAACACGATGCAGCAACAGGACGAACCTTCGGTCGAAGAAATCCTCGACTCGATCAAGAAGGTGATTGCACGCGATAATCGCGAAGGGGCGATTCTCGATCGGCGCCGGCGCACCGCCAGCACCTTGCGCGAAGCCCATGCCGAACCCGCCGGCCCCGAAGAGGCGGAAGAGGTGCTCGAACTGGCAGAAGAAGTCGCGCTCGACGATGATTCGGAAAGCGACGATTGCGCGGCCGAAGCCGATGCGTTGACGCGGGGCGACACGCGCGAAGCGATGCGCCAGAATTTCGCTGCACTTGCGATGCTTTCGCAGCCGGGCAGGGAACCGCAGATCGTGCGATCGGGTGAAACCTCGCTCGAGGGCCTAACCCGCGAGATGCTGCGCCCGATGCTGGCGCAATGGCTCGACGACAACCTCCCCGCAATGGTCGAGGAACTGGTCAAGGCCGAGATCGCGCGCATTGCTGGCAAGCGCAGCTAGGCTTCCCGCACAGCATTTGACCGCGACATCGAAATCCCTGCGCAAGGCCGAAAAAGCGCTGGCCAAGATCGGCGGCGCGCGTGCGCAGCGGCACATTTTCCTGTGTTCGATCTCGGAAAAGCAGAAATGCTGCAGCCGTGACGAAGGCAAGGAAGCCTGGAGCTATCTCAAGAAGCGCATGAAGCAGCTGGGGCTGGCCGGGCGCGAAGGCACCGTGCAGCGGACCAAGGCCGACTGCCTGCAGGTCTGCGAAGCGGGGCCGATCGCGGTCGTCTGGCCCGATAACGTCTGGTACCATTCGTGCCGGCCCGAGGTGCTCGAGCAGATCATCCAGCAGCACCTGATCGCCGGTGAGCCGGTGGCGCAATACCGGCTCGAGCCGGCGGCGGACTAATCGTCCTTGCGCAGCGGGTCTTCGACCGATTCGTCGTGCCCGGTTCCCGAAGACAGGAACACCAGACCCATCAGCGCGCTCGTCAGCAGCATGGTGAAACCGATGCCCAGCGCTACCGCGATGTAGAAATGTACCGACACTTCCTCTTCGCCGAACTTGAAGAGCAGCGCCATCGCAATTGCCACGATCCCGACTGTCAGCAACAGCATGAAGCGCATGATCCGGCGATAACGGGCCCACGCGAAGGCGGCGTTCTGCGGGTCGTCGAGCGGGCTCTTTTTGGTCATCGCAGATGCAAATGGCGGGTTTGGGCCGCGGTTTCAATCGCTGCGCCGGACCCGATTCGCTTTTTGGCGGCGAAAATGGCACTTTGCTGAGCAACAACAGAAGGAGTGCGGGGATGGAAATTGGCAAGCTGATCGAGGATCGGGCCGGATCGCAGATCGTCTCGGCTTCGGGCGATATGCCGGTTCGCGAGGCTATCGCGCTGCTGGCAGCAAAGCGGATCGGGGCGATCCCGGTGATGGAGGGCGATACCGTCATCGGCATCTTTTCCGAACGGGACGTCGTCTACCGCCTCGCCGATGAAGGCGAGCTGTGCCTAACGCGCCCCTTGGCCGAAGTGATGACCGCGCCGCCCATCAGCGTAAAGCCGACGAATACGGTGCTCGACGCGCTGGCGCTGATGACCAAGCGCCGGATCCGCCACCTGCCGGTGATCGACGGCGATGCGATGTGCGGCTTCATTTCCATCGGCGACCTGGTCAAAGCGCGGCTCGACGAGATCGAACACGAGGCCGAAGCGCTGCGTACCTATATCCAGACGGCTTGAGAGGACAGGCCGGCCACCCTACATAGGCTACATGACCACTGCCCCCACGCTCACCGATGCCGCGGCCCAGCGCATAGCTGCAATCGCCGAAAAGCAGGCCAAGCCGGCCATTTTGCGGCTGTCGGTCGAAGGCGGGGGCTGTTCGGGGTTCCAGTACAGATTCGGCCTCGCCGACGGGGTCGATAGCGATGATTCGGTCAGCGACAATGCAGGCGTGAAGCTGGTGGTCGACCCGGTCAGCCTCGATCTGATCGCGGGCAGCACGGTGGATTTCGTCGAATCGCTCGGCGGGGCGGCTTTCCGGGTGGAAAATCCCCAGGCCGCCGCCGGCTGCGGCTGCGGATCGAGCTTCGGTATTTGAATTAGACCCGCGCCTACGTTTGGGGCATCAGGCCGCCATGCGAATAGCGAGCTTCAATATCAACGGGATCAAGGCGCGACTGCCGCGTCTTCTGGAATGGCTGGAAGAAACCCGGCCCACCGTCGCCTGCCTGCAGGAAATCAAGACGATGGACGAAGGCTTTCCCGCCGACGCCTTCGAGAAGATCGGCTACAGCGCGATCTGGCACGGCCAGAAGAGCTTCAACGGCGTCGCTATCCTCGCCGATGGGGTGGCGCCAGTCGAAAAACAGCGCGGGCTGGGTATCGATGGGCCCAAGGAAGGCGAGGGGGAGCAGGCGCGCTACCTCGAGGCCGAGGTCAATGGCGTGCGCATCTGCAATCTCTACCTGCCCAACGGCAACCCCCATCCCGGGCCCAAGTTCGATTACAAGCTGGCGTGGATGGAACGGCTGCGCGCGCGCATGGCCGAACTCTGGGTGCAGGAGATCCCCACCGTGGTGCTGGGTGACTTCAATGTCATTCCGGAAGACAAGGATGTCTGGTCGGTCCGCGCGATGGCGAACGATGCGCTGATGCAACCCGAATCGCGCGATGCCTACCTCCGGATGCTGGGCGATGGCTGGACCGATGCCATCGATACGCTCAACCCGCGCGGCGGCGTGTGGACCTATTGGGATTACCAGGCCGGCGCGTGGCAGCGCGATCACGGCTTCCGCATCGACCACCTGCTGCTGTCGCCCGAGCTGGCCGACCGCATGCAGGCCGCAGGAGTCGACAAGGAATATCGCGGCCGCGAGAAAGCCAGCGACCATACCCCGGTGTGGGTCGAACTGGCGGAGTGACCGCCACAACGAAAAGGGGCCGCCGCAGCAAGTGCGACGGCCCCCTTTTCCGGAACAGGCTGACCTCAGCGGTAGAAGACGTGCGTGTCGATCGTGGCGAGGGCGACCTTGCGGCGGCTCCAGCTCGGCCGGACGTAATTCGCATGGAAGTACAGCGCGTCGCTGGCTTCGCTGTCCCACAGACCGCGGTGCGCGATGCGAGCCACTGCCTGCGCGCGTTTCCAGGCGAGCGTGCCCGTACGGATGCGCGGCATGTGGCCGTTCTTGACGAAGGAGAACTGCGAGCGCTGGAACACGACGCCGCAATAGCTCGAGGGAAAACGCCGGTCTTCGGCGCGGTTGATGATGACCTGCGCGACGGCCAGCTGGCCGGCAAGCGGTTCGCCGCGCGATTCGAAATAGACCGCGCCGGCAAGGCATTGCATCTCTTCGGAAAGGCTGCCCGCGGCAGGCATGGTCGCCACGAGTTCACGCAGACTCGAAGCCTGGGTCTCGGTGGCAGGAATCTCGGTGTCGGCTTCCGGCGTCTCGGGAAGCTCCTGCACCACTTCCTTCTCGACGAACACGGGCACCACCTCTTCGGTGAGCTGCGCGTCGGGAGCGGTGTTCTGGGCTGCTTGCGCCGCAACCTGGGCGTTGGCGCCGGAACCTTCCGCTCCGGCAAAAACTGTAAAGGCAATCGCCGCGATAACCGCGGTGAACCCGGTAGTCTTACGAACCATTTTTTTCAGACAACTAAGCGGTTGGCGGTCTGTCGCAGGCTGGGATCCATGGGCACCGTGGCGCCCGTAAAGCCGGATCCATCACGTGGCCTGCCGACCACCCCCCGTCTGCGTGCTAGCGTGTCGACCCCATTGCCGTCCAAACGCCGCCTACGCATCGAAGCTGGCGGTCAAATAGTCGCAATTGCAATCAAGTCAAGTTAACCCGGAGCCGGTGCGACGAAGCGTTCTGCATTCTCGATATCCAGTTCGATCACCCAGCAATCGGGGTCCGAACGCCGTCTCTTCCCCATGTACTCGTCAATTTCTCTCGGATTTTCATCGTCTTGCTCGCGTGTGCAGCTGAACTTCCGCGACCCGTCCAACTGCGGCATACGTTCCCACAAGCGCGTATTCCGGCCATTCTGCGTGGTTAACACGAGGATCGTTCCGGCGTCTCGCTCGCCCTTCTGCAGGACCATGGCGAAGCCCCCTGCGCTTTCGACGGCGCGAATCAGTCCGGACACCTCGACATGGGCGGGTAGGCGTGCGTCCACCGGGCTCAGCCCTGCGCAACGTAGCCGGGCAGGCTCGACAGCGGGATATGCGAACGCATAAAAGTACCGGTGCCGCGGCCGATCTCGTCCCCCTCTTCATCGACCAGCCGCGATTCGGCGACGAAAACCCGCTTTCGCCCGCTGACCCAGCGCCCCTCGGCGACGACCTGCCCGACTCGCACCGGTTTGGTGAAATGCAGGTTGAACGACGTGGTAAGCAGGAAACGGTCGCTGACGAAAGTGTTCGCCGCGTAGAAACCGGCATCGTCGAGCATCTTGAAGTAGATCGTGCCATGCGCGGCGCCGGCAGCGTGATACACTTCCTCGGTCACGTCGAAGGTGATCCGCGACGTGCCTTCCCCCGTTATCTCCAGCCGCGAGGCGAACTGCGCATTGATCGGCGCGGACGCATAAAGGCTTTCGAGCGCGCGGAAATGGCGTTCCGCCCCGCTGGTTGCGGCACCGGTCATTGCTGTGTTCGCCCTCCCTAGCGGGGTTCGACCCAGCCGATCGAACCATCGTGGCGGCGATAGACCATATTGTGTTCGCCGCTACCGCCATTCTTGAACAACAGGCCGTTTGCGTTCTGCAAGTCGAGCAGCATGACCGCATCGGCCACGCTGCATTCGGGGATCATCGCTTTGGTTTCGGCAATCACCGGCGGGCTGTCCGCGCTGACTTCCTCGTCATTGTCGGCTTCGGGCGAGGCGAGGATCGTATAGGCCGCCTCGGCCTCGCGCACCGCATGCGCCGTCTGCGCGTGGCGGTCCTTGATCCGGCGCTTGTAGCGGCGCAGCTGTTTTTCGATCTTGGCGGCCGCGGCATCGAACGCCTGATGCACGTCATGCGCTTCCGCGTGGCCCTTGAGGATCAGCCCCTGCATCACATGCGTCACGATATCGGCAGTGAAGGCGCCGCCCGGCCCCTTGCCGAAGGTCACGTGCGAAGAAATCGCGCGGCTGAAATACTTGTCGACTATGGAGTTCAAACGATCGTCGACATGCTCCTGCAGAGCTGCGCCGGTATCGATCTGGTGGCCGGAAACACGAATATCCATCTTGCCATTTTCTCCTTTGCCGTCCCGTGCGATCCCAACGCTCCGACCATGCGGCCGGTTTCCCTTGCAGCCGATTTAACCCCAGAGCGGGTTTTCAATCCCGGCCATGAATTCGCGGTGCCGGGCCAGTTCGGCCGCGCTCGGTTGATGCGGCCGCGGTTCGCGGCGCCGACCGGTCGGCGCCATGCGCACGGCCGGGCGGTCAGGAGTGGTGGTAATCTCGACCACCGCGGCCTCCGCCGCCAGTTCGAGGCCGATCTGGCGCCCGCCCTTGAGTTCGACATAGACCTGCGCAAGCAATTCGGCATCGAGCAGGGCACCGTGTTTGACGCGGTGGCTGCGATCGATCCCGTAGCGTGAGCACAGCGCATCGAGCGACAGCTTCGCCCCCGGATGCCGTTTGCGCGCCAGCGCCACCGTATCGACCATCCGCGTGGTACAGACAGGTTCAAGTTGGCACAGGCCGAGTTCCGAATTTAGGAAGCCGAAGTCGAAGCCCGCATTGTGCGCCACGAGGGGGGAGTCGCCGATAAAGGCGAGGAGGTCTGCAGCCTGATCGCGGAACAGTGGCTTGTCCGCGAGAAATGCCGCGGACAGGCCATGCACGGCCTCGGCACCCGCGGGCATATCCCGCTCAGGATTGAAATAAGCGTGGAAGCTGTTCCCGGTGGGCACGAGATTGACCATCTCGATGCAGCCGATCTCGACCATGCGATCCCCGGTCTTCGGGTCTAGCCCAGTGGTTTCGGTATCGAACACGATCTCGCGCATTGGCTCTTCTATCGGCCCCGCTAGGCAAGATTACAAGAGGATTACGATGCTGCCCCATCCGGGTGCTTGCCACGCAATTCGGCGATCAGGCCGCGCACCGCATCCTCGGTCTGCGCCAGCGTGCTGCCGGTGTCGATGACATGATCGGCGCGCGCGCGCTTTTCGCTGTCGGGCGTCTGCAATTCGAGGATGTGGGCGAATTTCTCTTCGGTCATCCCGGGCCGGGCGAGCACGCGCTGACGCTGGGCCTGCGGCGGAGCCGACACCACCACCACGCTGTCGACCATTCCGGCACCGCCTTTTTCGAACAACAGCGGGATGTCGAACACGACCAGGGGTGCGCCCGCTTGTTCGATCAGGAAGGCCTCGCGCCGCGCCGCGACCGCCGGGTGGACCAGCGCCTCGAGCCGGGCCAGCTCCGCCGGATTGCCGAACACCAGCGCGCCTAGCTTTTCGCGCGATACGCCGTCCGCATCGGTGCTGCCTGGGAAGGCCTGTTCGATCGCCGGTACCAGTTCCCCTCCGGGGCCCTGCAGGGCGCGGACTTCGGCGTCGGCATCGAAAACCGGTACGCCGGCCGCCTCGAACATCGCCGCGACCGTCGATTTGCCCATGCCGATCGACCCGGTGAGCCCTACGATAAGCGGACGTGTCATGCGCCAAGCCTTTCGCGCAACGCGGCATCGTCGCCGCGCGGCGGCGCGACGCCGAAGAAATGGGTGAAGGCCGCAGCAGCCTGCCCGATCAGCATGGCGAGGCCATCGATGGTGGCAAATCCCGCCGCGCGCGCCCCGGACAGGAACGGCGTATCGACCGGATCGGTCACGATGTCATAGGCGATCGACCCCGGCGGCGCATGACTCCAGTCGAATGCCAGCGGAGGCTGTCCGCGCATTCCTAGCGGCGAGGCATTGATGACCAGATCGCAGCATCCTTCGCGGTCGTCGAAAGCGAAATCGCTTGGCCCGGCGAAGTGGTCGAGCGGCGCGACATGGTGGTCGCCCGCGGGATCGATCTCGTTGAGCAATGCGCGCGCCTTGTCGGGGTTGCGGCCCGCCAGCACCAGAGTGAAGCCTTCCTTCGCCAGCCCGGCCACGATCGCACGTGCCGCGCCGCCCGTGCCCAATATCCGCGCCATGCGGAAATAGTGCCGGTGGCCCAAGCCTTCGGCGAGGGGTTCGAGAAACCCTGCGACATCGGTGTTGCGGCCCACCAGCTTGCCATCGGCCGCCCTGACGACTGTGTTCACAGCCCCGACGCGCCTCGCTAGCGGTTCCAGCCGGTCAAGCAGCGGCATGATCGCCTGCTTGTGCGGCATCGTCACATTGCAGCCCCGCCATTCGGGATCCTCCCTGCGCTCCTGCAGATAGGCAGCCAGCCCGTCACCAGTTACATGCGCCGCCCGGTAATCCGCATCGAGCCCGATCTGCTCGATCCAGAAACCGTGGATCACGGGGGATTTGGACTGGCGGATCGGATCGCCGATGACTTCGGCATAGGCGGTCATGCGGGCAGTGCCCCCTCTTCGCGCAAGGCGCCCAGGACCTGGAGCAGCGGCATGCCGAGCACGGTGAACTGGTCGCCAGCGATGCTGTCGAACAATTGTACCCCGGGCCCTTCGATCCGGAAAACGCCGACGCAATAGGACACCGCGGGCCATTCGGCATCGAGATAGGCCTCGATGAACGCGGCGCTGAGTTCGCGAACCCTGAGGCGTGCGAAATCCGAGCCGATCCACAGGATCTGCGACCCGCGTGCCAGCGCAGCGGCGCTGTGCAGCGTCATGACCTTGCCGGAGAATGCCCGCAGATGGTCGGCCGCATCGGCGCGGCTGGCGGGCTTGTCGAAACGCCGGCCATCGACCTCGACCAGCGAATCGGAGCCCAGCACCAGATCGCCAGGAAGGGCTGACGAAACGGCGGCGGCCTTTGCCGCGGCCAGCGCCTGCGCGATTTCGGCCGGTTCGGCGCCGCCCATCTCGTTCTCAAGCGCGCGTTCGTCGATATCGGCGCCCCTGGCCGTGAACGCGATCCCGGCGGCTTCGAGCATTGCCTTGCGCGAGGCGCTGTTCGAAGCGAGGACGATCCCGCTGCCATCGAGTGTCATATCGGCTTGATTCCCTGCTGGCTGCCACGCGCCTCGCGCTCGTTGTACAGGCGAATGACCGCGGCCGCGGTTTCCTCGATCGAACGGCGCGTCACGTCGATCACCGCCCAGCCATTGTCGGCAAACATGCGGCGGGCGAACTTGACCTCGTCCTTGACCCGTTCGTTGTCGACATAGTCGGTTTCGCGCTCCTCGTTGAGCGTCAGCAGACGGTTGCGCCGGATCTGCACCAGCCGTTCGGGCGCGGTGGTGAGGCCGACGATCATCGGATGCTTCAATTCGAACAGCTTGGGCGGGGGCGGGCTCTCGACCACCAGCGGGATATTGGCGACCTTGTAACCGCGGTTGGCGAGGTAGATGCTGGTCGGCGTCTTCGAACTGCGCGAAACCCCTGCAAGCAGGATATCCGCCTGTTCCCATTCCTCCCAGCCGATCCCGTCGTCATGGGCGATGGTGAACTGGATCGCTTCCACGCGGTTGAAATAGGCCTGGTCCATGGCGTGCTGGCGACCCGGGCGGCCGTGTGCTTCCTGGCCCAGAGCCTTTTCCAGCGCCTCGGTCACCCGGTCGAGAATCGGCACGGCGGGCAGGCCGAGCTGCGTACAGGCTTCTTCCAGCCGCTGGCGCGTTTCCGGATTGACCAGCGTGAACAGCACCAGGCCGGGATTGCCCTTGAGTTCGGGAAGGATCCGCTCGAGATGCTGCCGGCTGCGAACCATCGGCCAGAAATGGCGAACAACGTCGGCATCCTCGAACTGGGCAAGCGCTGCCTTGGCCAGCATTTCCAGCGTTTCGCCGGTGGAATCAGACAGCAGATGCAGGTGGATGCGGTTGGAAATGGCTCGATCCCGGTGCCTGTGGAGAACAGGGGCATAAACCACGGGAGAAAGCTGGCGACAAGTTCGGGGAGGAAAACGCTCCCCGATACGAGTCCTCCACGGGCCGATTCCCGCACAGCAAATCCGAGTTTTGCGCAGCCCCGGGGATAGCAGGGATAAGTTTGACTCGACTCAGACGGCTGGGCGAGTCGCTCGCGCGCCTCGACCCTTTGCAGCGCGGGAGAAATCGGGCAGGGGCCGGTTATCCCTGAAATCCACAGGGCCAACAGACACCATCAACCTCTATATATACTATTATTTTATTGGATTGGACTCAGCGATGCCCGGTCTCCTGCTCGATACGCTGAACGGCAAGCCCGCCGATCGGACCCCCCTGTGGCTCATGCGCCAAGCAGGGCGCTATCTTCCCGAATATCGCGCGCTGCGGGCCGAAAAGGGCGGGTTTCTCGCGATGGCTTACGACAGCGAGGCGGCGTGCGAGATTACCCTGCAGCCGATCGACCGGTTCGGCTTCGACGGGGCAATCCTGTTTTCCGATATCCTGATCGTACCGCACGCGCTTGGTCAGCATCTCGAATTCATGGCCGGCGAAGGGCCGAAGCTTTCGCCGCCGCTGGTCGATGCGGTTCTCGCCGACCTGACGCCTGATCCCACCCGCTACGATCCGATCTACGAGACCGTGCGCCTGTGCCGCAAGCGGCTGCCCGACGGTGTGACCATGTTGGGCTTTGCCGGGAGCCCGTGGACGGTGGCGACCTACATGGTCGCGGGCGAGGGGAGCCGCGACCAGCATGCCGCGCGCGCGATGGCCTATGCCGATCCGGGCAAGCTGGATGCCATCCTTGACCGGATCGTATCCGAGACAATCACTTATCTCTCCGGCCAGATCGCCGCCGGAGCCGAAGCGGTGCAGCTGTTCGACAGCTGGGCGGGCAGCCTGGCGCCCGACGAATTCGAACGCCTGGTGATCGCCCCCAACGCTGCGATCACCACTGCGCTGCGCGAACGCCATCCGGAAACGCCGATCATCGGTTTTCCCAAAGGTGCGGGAGAGAAATTGCCCGCCTATGCGCGCGAAACCAGGGTTGATGCTGTCGGGGTCGACGAAACGCTCGATCCGGAATGGGCTGCGCGCGAATTGCCCGCCGGCATGCCGGTCCAGGGCAATCTCGATCCACTGCTGCTGCTTGCGGGAAGCGACCGGCTCGAACAACGAGTCCGGACGATTCTCGAAGCGTTTGCGGGCCGGCCGCATGTCTTCAATCTCGGCCACGGGATCGACCGCCGCACGCCGATTGCCCATGTCGAGCGATTGATATCCACCGTTCGTGCGTTCGAGGGGTGACGCGGCGGTGAGTGGTCCCTACATGAAGTTTGAATGCAGGATCTGCTTGCCATGACCTATCTCTGGCTCAAGGCCGGACACATCATTTTCATGGTGTTCTGGCTCGCTGGCCTTTTCATGCTGCCGCGGCAGATGATCTACCTTCACCCCGCCAGCCCCGGGTCCGATGAATCCGCCCTGTGGGCGAAGCGGATGGGGCTGCTGCGCAAGGTCATCCTCACTCCCAGCCTGATCGTGGTGTGGGTTCTGGGACTGCTGCTGGCAATGACCATCGGTGCCTGGGACCAGGGCTGGTTCCATGCCAAGCTGCTCTTCGTCCTGCTGCTGACGGCGTTTCATGGGATCATGGTTGCCCGATCGAAGAAAATGATCGCCGGTGATCGTCCGATGAGCGAGAAACAGCTCCGGATGTGGGGCGAATTTCCCGGCATCATGCTGGCGATCATCGTGATCCTGGTTATCGTCAAACCCTTCTGACGAGCGGCGCGTCGCTTTGTGAATTGACGGCCCGACAGCGGGCCCGTATTCCGTGCCCATCCACCGGCGATAGGCCTCGCATATCGACGAGGCCGGGTCCGCTTTCTCCAAGCCCATACCGACCCGCCGGCCATCCAAACCCGAATACCGAGTAAAACTGATATGCATCTCAAGGATCTCAAAGAGAAAACCCCGGCCGATCTGGTCGCGATGGCCGAAGAACTGGGCGTCGAAGGTGCCTCGACCATGCGCCGGCAGGACCTGATGTTCTGCATCCTGCGCGAACTGGCCGAGGACGAGGAATACGAAGAAAAGATCATGGGGATCGGCACCATCGAGGTGCTGCAGGACGGCTTCGGCTTCCTGCGCAGCCCCGAAGCCAATTATCTCGCCGGTCCCGACGATATCTACGTTTCGCCCAACCAGGTCCGCAAATGGGGCCTGCGTACCGGCGATACGGTCGAAGGCGAAATCCGTGCGCCGCGCGAAGGCGAGCGCTATTTTGCGCTGACCGAGATCTACAAGGTCAATTTCGACGATCCCGACGCGGTCCGCCATCGGACCAATTTCGACAATCTCACGCCGCTCTACCCGGAAGAGAAGCTGTCGCTCGACACGCTCGACCCCACGGTCAAGGACAAGTCGGCGCGCGTCATCGATATCATCTCGCCGCAGGGCAAGGGCCAGCGCGCGCTGATCGTCGCCCCGCCGCGCACGGGTAAGACCGTGCTGCTGCAGAACATCGCCAAGGCGATCACCGACAACCATCCCGAGGTCTTCCTGCTGGTCCTGCTGGTCGACGAGCGCCCCGAGGAAGTCACCGACATGCAGCGCAGCGTGAAGGGCGAGGTCATCTCCTCGACCTTCGATGAACCTGCCAACCGCCACGTGCAGGTCGCTGAAATGGTTATCGAAAAGGCCAAGCGCCTGGTCGAGCACAAGCACGATGTCGTGATTCTGCTGGACTCGATCACCCGCCTGGGGCGTGCCTACAACACCGTGGTGCCCAGCTCGGGCAAGGTGCTGACCGGCGGTGTCGACGCCAACGCACTGCAGCGGCCCAAGCGCTTCTTCGGTGCAGCCCGGAATATCGAGGAGGGCGGCTCGCTGTCGATCATCGCCACCGCGCTGATCGATACCGGCAGCCGGATGGACGAAGTGATCTTCGAAGAGTTCAAGGGCACCGGCAACAGCGAAATCGTGCTCGATCGCAAGGTCGCCGACAAGCGCATCTTCCCCGCGCTCGACGTGGGCAAGAGCGGCACGCGCAAGGAAGAGCTGCTGGTCGAAAAGGACAAGCTGTCGAAAATGTGGGTCCTGCGCCGCATTCTCATGCAGATGGGGACGATCGACGCCATGGAATTCCTGCTCGACAAGATGAAGGATTCGAAGACTAACGAAGACTTCTTCGCGACGATGAACCAGTAGGGGTTCGCACGCGATGCCCGTCCAGAGAGCCGCCATCACGGGGGCTCTCGGGGCGGGCAAGTCGACGCTGCTGGCAGAGCTGTCGCGCCGCGGCGTGGCGACGGTCTCGGAAGTCGCGCGGACGATCCTGAAATCCGCCGGCGGCATGGCGCTTCGCGAAGAGGATCCGCTCGCCTTCGGCGATGCAATGCTCTCAGCGCAACTGGCGGCATGGGACGATACGCAGATCGAGGGTTCGGTCGTATTCGACCGTGGCTTTCCCGATATTGCCGGTTTCCTGCGGGTCGAAGGACTACCCGTCTCCGACGAGATTACGCGGGCATGCGATGAATATCGTTTCGAGGGGCCGATCTTTCGCGCACCGCCATGGCGCGCGA
This sequence comes from Qipengyuania citrea, assembly GCF_009828015.1. Taxonomy (GTDB): domain Bacteria; phylum Pseudomonadota; class Alphaproteobacteria; order Sphingomonadales; family Sphingomonadaceae; genus Qipengyuania; species Qipengyuania citrea. The sequence goes on from NZ_WTYG01000001.1 coordinate 803,062, forward strand.
TCTACACGCCGGACGACGAGCGGATTTAGGATTGGGAAGAAGCCATTGCCAGCGACCGGGCCGTGTGTGCGGCCTGGCGCGGCCATGGCTATGCGCTGATCGACCTGCCCATGGTTTTCGCCGAGGAGCGCGCGTCGTTCGTTGTCGCGCGCCTATGATGCTTTCATCGCCTCCAGCATGGCCGCCATCTGCTCCCAGACCTTGTTGACCGCCTTCAGCGGCCGCACCATGACCTTGAAATCGACGATCTTGCCGTGTTCATCGAAACGGATCAGGTCGATGCCGTTGACGTGGACACCGTCCATTTCGGTGGTGAACTCGAGCATCGCATTGTCCCCGTCGACGAGCTCGCGGACGTATTCGAAACTGTCGTTGCCGAGCGTTTGTCCCGCAGCAGCGAGATAGGCGACCACGAGATCGCGCCCCTGTTGCGGGGTGTGGACGACGGGCGAATGGAACACGGCATCTTCATGGATGATCGCGGCGAGCGCCTTGGGCGAATTGCCGCTCTCGATCACATCGTGCCATGCCTTGAGTCCGCGTTGCGCCGTCATATCGCCTCCCTGAATGTCTCCGCCCGAGCGGCGGCCCAGGCGTGGGCATAAGGGGTCGATTCGGGCGAGTCGAGCAGCGCGCCGGGTTGGAGGAAGCCGTGCAGGCGATCGAGGCTATCCGACTGTGCGCCATTGAGCCGTTCGGAGATGTCGCCGGGTTCGATCTGCCAGGGATTGTCGAGCCCCATCGCGACCACCATCTCACGGAATGAATGCAGCGTATGGCGCTGAAAACGCGCGACTCTCTCGGCCTTTTCCATTGGCACCAAGCCACGCTGGCGGGTTGCATCCTGCGTTGCCACTCCCGTCGGGCAAGTATCGGCATGACACTTCATCGATTGCACGCAGCCCAGCGCGAACATGAAAGCGCGGCCCGCGTTGCACCAGTCTGCACCGAGGCCGAGATTCATCGCCATTCCTGCGCCTGAATGGACCATGCCCGCTGCGGCCAGTTTCACTTCGCTCTTGAGACCGGTCCCGACGAGCGCATTGCGGACAAGGATCAGTCCTTCGCGCAGCGGCATGCCCACGCGGTTGGAGAATTCCACCGGTGCCGCGCCGGTGCCGCCTTCCGCGCCGTCGACCACGATATAGTCGACCGTGATACCGGTTTCGCGCATCGCTTTCATGATGGCGAAGACTTCATGGGGCTTGCCAACGCACAGCTTGATGCCGACCGGCTTTCCGCCCGACAGGTCGCGGAGCTGCGCAGCCCATTCAAGCATGCCGGTGGGCGTGGAAAAGGTCGAATGGGCCGGAGGCGAGATGCAATCTGTGCCGACAGGTACACCGCGTGCTTCGGCAATTTCGTCGGTGACCTTGCTTCCCGGCAGGACGCCGCCATGGCCGGGCTTGGCGCCTTGGCTGAGCTTGATCTCGACCATTTTGACCTGCGGATCCTGCGCGGTTTGTGCAAACTGATCGGGATCGAAGGAGCCGTCATCGGTCCGGCAACCGAAATAGCCGCTGCCGATTTCCCACACGAGGTCACCGCCGTGCGAACGGTGATAGCGCGAGATGCCCCCTTCGCCGGTATCGTGGTAGAAATTGCCCGCGGCGGCTCCCTTGTTGAGTGCCATGATCGCATTGGCCGACAGCGATCCGAAGCTCATCGCGGAGATATTGAGGAGCGAGGCAGAGTAGGGCTGCCTACATTGCTTGCCGCCGACATCGACCCGCCATTCCGACGGGGCCTGCGCGTTGGGCACGACCGAATGGGCGAGCCATTCATACTCGTCCGAATAGACGTCGAGTTCGGTCCCGAAGGGATGCGAGTCGAGCTGGCCTTTCGCCCGGGCGTAGACGAGGGCGCGCTGCTGGTGGTTGAACGGGCGGCCCTCGAGATCGCCTTCGACGATATAGGCCCGCGCATAGGGGCGCAGGTCTTCCATGATCCAGCGGATATGCGCGAGCAGTGGGTAATTGCGCCACAGCGTGTGCTGGCGCTGGAAGAAATCGTACAGCGCCAGCAACAGCAGAGGAACGGTGACTACCAGGCCCCAGCGCAAGGGTTCGACCAGCAGGAAGACCGCGCAGAGTAAAGCGACGACCGCAGTCGGCCCGAACCGCATTAGCAGTTCGGACGACTCGCGCAGATTGGCCCGGTTGCGCATCAGGCGAGGTGCTGGGTGAAGAACTCGCTTGTGCGCTTGTCGGCCAGCTGGGCCGCTTCTTCGGACCGCCGCTTACCGAACTCGGTGGCAAAGCCGTGATCGAGCCCCTCGTAGTCATACAGCGTGACCTTGGGGTGATCGTCCAGTCCTTCGTGCATGGCCTTCTGCGTATCCTTATCGACGAAGCCGTCCTCGGTCGGCACATGCAGCATCAGCGGATGGGCAATGGCATGCTTTTCATCCAGCAGGCCGTCGATGCCGACTCCGTAATATCCGACGCTCGCATCCACGTCGGTACGCGCGGCAGTCATATAGGCGAGGCGGCCGCCAAGGCAGTATCCAACGCAACCAACTTTCGCGATCTTCTCCGCTTCGCGCACCTGTTTGATGGTTGCTTCGATGTCGCGGATGCCCTGATCCTGATCGAACTTGCCCATCAGATCGAGCGCGCGCTGGAATTCCGGTTCGACATCGGGATCGAGCTCGATCTTCGGTTCGAGCCGCCAGAACAGGTCGGGAGCAATGGCGAGATAGCCGTCTTCGGCGAGACGATCGCACTTGCGGCGGATCCCCGCGTTCACGCCAAAAATTTCCTGGATCACGACGATCGCGGCCTTGGGGGAGCCGGCCGGCCGCGCCACATAGGCGGTGAACTCTTCGTCGCCGGACAGGGCGGTGATAGTGACGGTTTCGCTCATGGTGGTTTGGCTCCCTCGCTTCGTTTGGTGTCTTACGCTTGCATGACGCGTGATGCGGACCCAGATAGGCTCCTGCAAGCCATAACGGAGAAATCGCGATGAAGGTCCATATCGAAATCGACTGTTCGCCCGAAGAGGCGCGGACCTTCATGGGCCTGCCCGATGTCGGCAAGGCGAACGATGTCTATGTCGACATGATGTCCAAGGCGATGAAGGGTGTGAACAACACCGAACAACTTCAGGAATATGCCAAGCAATTGGCTCCCATGGGCCAGGCGGGGTTCAAGCTGTTCCAGAGCTTCATGGAAGGGGCCAATGCGGCGCGCAGTTCCTCCGCTAAGAAGCCGTCGGACGACAGCTGAGCGATTCTGTGCATGGATGACACGGTCTTCGCGCTGTCGAGCGGCGCTCCGCCGGCGGCCATCGGTATTATCCGTATAAGCGGCCCGCGATCGGGCGCGGCATTGGCCGAACTGGCAGGAAAGCTGCCTCCGGCGCGGTCTCCGCGGGTGCGGACGCTGCGTGATCGGACCGGTGCCGTCTTGGATACGACACTGGTTCTCTGGTTTCCCGGACCGCAGACCGCGACCGGCGAGGATCTTGCCGAAATTCACTGTCATGGGGGCAGGGCGGTAATCGGCGCGATCTCCCGTTCACTTGCTGACATGGATGGCTTGCGCGCCGCCGAAACCGGCGAGTTCACCCGCCGCGCCTTTGCGAACGGTCGGATGGACCTCGCCGAGGCCGAGGGTCTTGCGGATTTGCTTGCAGCTGAAACCGAATTGCAGCGGCAGGGCGCCCTTCTTTCCGCTGGCGGCAGCCTGTCAGAGCGCATCGAGGAATGGCGCGGCCGGGTCCTTGGGTTGGCTGCTGCCGTCGAAGCTGTCATCGATTTCGCAGACGAGGATGATGTCGCAGGCCTTCCGCCCGGTTTGACCGATGAAACTGAAGATCTCGTCGAGGAAATCCGCCGGGTCGCCGGGCGGCCCGAGGCGGAGCGTTTGCGGGATGGTGTCCGAGTGATACTCGCAGGCCCGCCCAATGCAGGGAAATCTTCGCTTTTCAACGCGCTGCTGGCCGATGATGCGGCGATCGTGACACCCGAAGCCGGAACGACCCGCGATGTGCTGGAGCGCTCCGTTGGTATTGCGGGAGTGCCATTCGTGCTGGTCGATACTGCGGGCATGCGCAAGGAAGGCGCGGGCGTGATCGAGGAGATGGGCATCGAACGCGCGCGCCGGGCCGTCGAATCGGGTCAGATCGTTCTATGGCTGGGCGAACCGGTGGAGGCGCCCGATGGCTCGATCATCGTCGCATCGAAAAGCGACCTTGGATCGGCCGACCAGGGACCGGCCGATGTGAAAGTTTCATCTGTAACGGGGCAGGGGATGGACCTCCTGGTCGACATGATCGTCGAGCGGGGGAAGGCCGCGCTGCCCCCGGTGGACCGGATTGCCTTGAACCGCAGGCAAAAGGAATGCGCGCTCGCGGCCGCTGACGATCTAGCGCAGCTCGACATATCGGGTGATCTCCTGATTGGGGCGGAACGGCTGCGCAGCGCCCGGCGCGCGCTAGATCGGCTGGTTGGGCGCGATTCGACCGAGGAAATGCTCGACGCGTTGTTTGGGCGGTTCTGTATCGGCAAATAGTGTTTCACGTGAAACACGGCTTTTTGACGCGTGAGGCGGCGCCGGTTAAAGGGCCCGTCTGATGCACGAATTCGATGTCCTTGTTGTCGGCGGCGGCCACGCCGGAGTGGAGGCGGCCTGCGCAGCTGCCCGGATGGGTGCGCGAACGGGGCTGGTGAGCCTCGATCCCCACAAGATTGGCGCGATGAGCTGCAATCCGGCCATCGGCGGGTTGGGCAAGGGGCATCTCGTCCGCGAAGTCGATGCGCTCGATGGTGTGATCGCGCGAGCGGCCGATGCGGCAGCAATTCACTACCGGATGCTCAACAGATCGAAGGGCAGCGCGGTCTGGGGGCCACGTGTGCAGGCGGACCGCTCGTTGTTCCGCACCCAAGTCCAGGCCATCGTCGCCGAAGAGACATTGCTGACCGTGATCGCTGGAGAGGTGGCGGCCCTGCTGCTTTCGGGCGGCGCCGTTTCGGGTCTCACGCTCGCGGATGGTACAAAGCTTATCGCGCCCGCCGTCGTCCTTTGCACTGGCACTTTTCTTGGTGGTGTTCTCTACCGGGGGGAGGAACGGTTCGAGGGGGGCAGGATAGGTGAGGGCGCAGCCCACCAGCTTGCTGAGCAGCTGCGCGGCGCCGATCTGCCAATGGGCCGGCTCAAGACCGGCACTCCGCCGCGGCTCGATGGGCGTACTATCGATTGGGCCAGCCTCGAAGAGCAAGCGTCGGATAATGACAACTGGACGATGAGCGCCTTGTCCGGCGCGCGCGTGAACCCTCAGGTGTTTTGTGCCATCACACGCACGAACGAACGGGCACACGATATCATCCGCGCCAATCTCGATCGGTCCCCCCTGTTTTCGGGCGCGATCGGCGCCGCGGGGCCGCGCTATTGTCCGTCGATCGAAGACAAGATCCATCGCTTTGCCGATCGCGACGGGCATCAGGTGTTCCTCGAGCCGGAGGGGCTCGATACCCACCTTGTCTATCCCAACGGCATCTCCACCTCGCTTCCCGTTGACGTGCAACTCGGCATGTTGCGCGAAATGGACGGACTGGCCCGCGTGGAGATGGCGGTGCCCGGATATGCCGTCGAATACGATCATATCGACCCCCGGGCGCTCCGGTCTACACTCGAACTGCATGCCATTCCCGGTCTCTACTGTGCCGGCCAGATCAATGGCACCACGGGATATGAAGAGGCGGCAGCACAGGGTCTGGTGGCCGGGATGGGCGCCGCGTCCGCGGTTCTCGGCAAACGACCGGCAGCGCTCGATCGGGCAAATTCCTATATCGCCGTAATGGTCGACGACCTCACGCTCCAGGGGATTACCGAACCCTACAGGATGCTGACTTCTCGCGCGGAGTACCGGTTGCGGCTGCGGGCAAGCAACGCCGATACGCGGCTCACGCCCCTTGGAATCGAATGTGGCATTGTTGGAGAGCGGCGCGCAGATTGGTACCGGCAACGCGAACAGAGACGCGCGGAGTATGAGGAAAGGTTCGCCACCCAGATACACTCACGCGATCTTGTCGAGGTGGGGTTTCACGTGAAACAGGACGCGGGACCGCGTTCGGCGTCGGAATGGCTGGCTGCAGGCCATATCGACTTAGGCGACGCAGCGCGCTGGATTGCGGTGGATCCGGTCGATCCGCTTGCAGTAGAAATGGCGGAGGACGCTTTCTACGCCCCTTATCTGGCGCGCCAACAGGCCGAACTCAGCGATTTGCGCAGGAGCGAGACTCAGGTTCTTACGCCCGATTTTCCCTTCGCCAGCGTGCCAGGGCTTTCGAATGAGATGGTCGAACGATTGTCGCTCGCCAAACCCGAGACGCTCGCCGCGGCCAGTCGGATACGCGGCATAACGCCTGCGGCGCTTGCCGCTCTGCTCGTTCATGCGCGCAAGCTGGACCGTGCAGCGTGACCGCGATTGCGAATGAGAGCGAGGCGAGGGCCTATGTCGCTTCCCTGTGTGACGGTATCGCCATGGACCGACTGGCGAAATTGAGCGATCTGCTGATCGCGGAGAATGCTTCGCAGAACTTGGTGGCCAAGGCCACTATTCCAATTGTCTGGCAAAGGCATATTGCCGACTCGGCACAGCTCCTCGAACTTGTCCCGGCCACGCAGGCACCATGGCTCGACCTCGGTAGTGGAGCGGGTTTCCCGGGCCTAGTTATTGCCGCAATGCGGCCCGATCTCGAAGTAATATTGGTGGAATCGCGCAAGCGGCGGGTGGATTGGCTCGAACGTGCCAGAGAGGGGTTGGCTCTCGAAAACTGCCGCGTCGCAGGCTGCAGGCTCGAGGACGTCGAACGGTTCGATGCCGGGACGATCTCTGCCCGTGCCTTTGCGCCACTCGACCGCTTGTTGGGCTTGGCCGCGCGCTTCTCCACAAAGACAACCGATTGGGTGTTGCCCAAAGGGCGTTCGGCAGCGCAAGAAGTGCAGGGACTGCCGAAGAATCGCCGCAAGATGTTTCACGTGGAACAGTCTCAGACCGATCCCGACGCAGGCGTCGTCGTAGGACGCGGCCAGTGGAGCGCTAAACCATGATCACCATTGCAATTGCCAATCAGAAGGGCGGGGTGGGGAAGACCACCACTGCGATCAACATTGCTACGGCGATGGCAGCGACCGGATGGAAAACGCTGCTGATCGATCTCGACCCGCAGGGCAATGCATCAACCGGTCTGGGCGTTGCGGGCGCCGACCGCGAATACACGAGCTACGATCTGCTGCTCGATCAGGGTACATTGACGGAATGCGCGCAGCCTACCGACATTCCCGGGCTCGACATCGTACCGGCGACGCAGGATCTATCCGGAGCCGAGGTGGAACTGGTTTCGGTCGATGATCGCACCGCGCGCTTGAGGAAGGCGCTGGATACGCAGGGATACGATGTGTGTTTCATCGACTGCCCACCCTCGCTGGGATTGCTGACGCTCAACGCGCTCTGCGCGGCCGATTCCCTCCTCGTCCCTCTGCAATGCGAATTCTTCGCGCTCGAGGGGCTCAGCCAGCTCCTCCAGACGGTCGAACGGGTACAGCAGGGCTTCAATTCCGATCTCGGCATCATCGGGGTCGTGCTGACCATGTTCGACCGCCGAAACCGGCTGACCGATCAGGTTGCCGACGATGTGCGCGATTGCCTGGGCAAGCTGGTTTTCGAGAACGTGATCCCGCGCAACGTCCGGCTCAGCGAAGCGCCCAGTCACGGGATGCCGGCGCTGGTCTATGACCACAATTGCTCGGGCAGTCGCGCGTATATCGGGCTAGCGCGCGAATTGATCGGGCGTCTCCCGCAGAAAAGGAAAGCGGCATGAGCGAATCTTCTGCAGGCACCGGCCCTCGCCAGATCGATCGCAAGAAGAAGCTCGGCAAGGGCCTTGGCGCGCTCCTGGGCGAAACCCGCCGCGAAGAGCCGCTGGTCCGCTCGGATAGCGGCCAGAACCAGAGTGATGGGCAGGCGCAGTCGTCCGCAACGACGGCGGAACCGGCGACGAACGGCCTTACCTCGATTCCCGTTGCGAATATCGAGCCGCTGCCCGGTCAGCCGCGTACGCATTTCGACGAGGAAAGCCTCGATTCGCTGGCTTCATCGATCGCCACGCGTGGTGTCATTCAACCGATCATCGTCTCGCCGCTGGGCAAGGGGCGCTATCGGCTGGTTGCGGGTGAGCGCCGTTGGCGCGCCGCGCAGCGCGCCCGGCTGCACGAGATTCCTGCGCTGGTGCGCGATCTCGACCAGCGCGAGGTGATGGCGCTGGCGCTGATCGAGAACCTCCAGCGCGAAGACCTCAATCCGGTGGAAGAAGCGCGCGCGTACCAGAAGCTTTCCGAAGACGATGGGATGACGCAGGCCGAAATCGCCAAGCTGGTCGACAAGTCGCGCAGCCATGTGGCCAATTTCCAGCGTCTGCTCGCCTTGCCCGACACGGTTCTGGCGCTGGTGGCCGATGGTGCGCTTTCGATGGGCCACGCACGGGCGCTTATCGGGCGCGAAGAAGCCAGCGAACTGGCGCAGAAGGCCGTGTCCGAAGGACTGTCTGTGCGTCAGATGGAAGCGTTGACCCGCAAGCCGCGCAAGCGCCAACCATCATCCTCGGCCGGCACCACGCATGGCGACGCTGGCGATGATGCCGATATCGCAGCGGTGCAGGGTCATCTGGAGGAGTTCCTCGGCATGCCCGTCAAGATCACCACCGATACGACGCCCAACAGCGGCGCGGTCACCATCCGCTTCCGCACGCTGGATCAATTAGACCTTATTTGTCAGCGCCTTACCGGCGGTGATATCTAGGCAGCCCATTCGCCGAACGCTTTCGCGCGAACTGACTACGGACTGCGAAGCCGTGATCAGTTGGCGGGCGTCCCGTCACGGTAGACGCTCATCTGCGGCACTTCGACGGTAACCGGCACCAGCATGTACTGGCCCGGCTGATTGTACTGCGTTGCGCCGGCATCGGCCGTGGCCCGCTGCATGTAATCGTCGAGATAGGCCTGGCACTGGCTGCGGCTGTCGCTGCGGCGACGCGAGCCGTCCTCGATCGCATCGCCGGCGGCCATGCCGGCCAGCGCGCCTGCGCCTGCGCCTGCGCCGATCAACGTGCCGGCGGTGCGATTGCCGCTTCCCGCGATGCGGTTGCCGAGCAAACCGCCCGCTGCCCCGCCAAGCAGGGCGCCGATGATTTCGCCCCGCTCGCTGTCGTTTTCATAGGTGTCGAGCCGCGCCCGGCATTCCTCGATCCAGGCGTTGCGATCGAAATCGACGACCTGCGATCCGGCAGGCAGATAAACCGAGGTAGCGTTTGGCGCCGGCTGGTAGCCCCCGGCATATTGCGGCTGGGCGCCGCCCGCGGACCCATCGCGGTAGATGACGCGCGAAGCGCCGCCCGCAGCCTGCGTCACCATGCCTTGCTGTGCCGGATAGACATAGACCACCTGCGGTGGTTGCTGGATGTAGACATAGGTCGGCTGGGCTTGCTGCACTGCAGGCACGGCGCTGCGGTTCTGAATCGAACGCACGGCCGGTGCGGGTTGCGCCTCGGTTTGCTCAAACACGTAGTATTCGGGCTGCGAGGGATCGATCGGCTGGATCGTCGGGGACCGGACGAATACGGGCGTCTCGGCGCGTGCGGGAATGCTGCGCGCTGCGCCAACGGGCTGGTCCGCAGCTGCGGCTTCAATCGTTTCGGTGACGACGTCGTCGTCCAGTTCGGGCAGCGCCTGCGCATACTCATACTCCCCGGTCTCGTAGGAGATCGTGTTCTGCGCCGAAACATGCGCCGGTTGCAGCGCGATCGTCAGCGCGATCAGGGGAAGGGTAGTGCGGACAGTCATGATGCGTGTTCCTTTGAGCGACTCGATCACGATCGATGCCGAAACCATGCCTGCACGTTAGCATTGCCCCGCATGCACGCCAAAGTGCGCTGCCGGGGTGTTCCGCTATGGGGCAGCCGGTTCAGATGCGATCGGCGAGCATCGCTGCGAGCGCTTCGATTCCGGCAGCGTCGTGCTGGTCGAAGCGGCCCTTCTCGGGGCTGTCGAGATCGATCACCGCAATAGCCTTCCCATCCCGCAGGACGGGCACCACCAGTTCCGAATTGGTCACCGAATCACAGGCGATGTGACCGGGGAAGGCGTGAACGTCTTCCACCAACTGCGTCATCGCTTCGCTCGCGGCAGTCCCGCAGACGCCCTTGCCCAGCGGAATGCGGATGCAGGCCGGGCGGCCCATGAAGGGGCCGAGCACGAGTTCGCCATCGACCATGCGGTAGAATCCCGCCCAGTTCAGCTGGGGGAGGAAGTCCCATAGCAGTGCCGCGACATTGGCCATGTTGGCCACCGCATCTCGCTCGCCCGCAGTAAGCGCCCCCGCCGCGTCGAGCAGCTGGCGATAGGCTTCGGGCTTGGGCGTGCCCGCATCGGGTCGGAAATCGAACATGGTGGGCGATGTAGCGCGGCGCGCCCCGGCTTCAAGCCCCATTGCCCGCGGCACGCGGCTCGCTTATCCCAGCGCCATGGGTATCCTCAAGAAACTGGGCATCGCGCTCCTCGTCATTGTGCTGGTCGCTGTAGTCGCCGGCTATTTCCTCACCCGCGGCGACACCGCCGATGTCGCCTTCGACGAGACGGTGGGCACCGACCCGACGCTCGACGAACCCGAAGAAGAAAGCATTCCCACGGTCGCGATTGCCGAGCCGGTCGGCTGGGGTGACGATGAACTGCCGACCGCTGCCGAGGGACTGGAAGTCACCCGGTTCGCCGACGGGCTCGATCATCCGCGCACGCTGCAGGCCCTGCCGAATGGCGATATCCTGGTCTCGCTCACCCGCGCGCCCAAGATCGATAGCGGCGAAAGCAACTTCTTCCGCGATCTCGTTGCCGGTTTCCTGTTCCGCAAGGCCGGGGCCGGGGGGGAAAGCGCCAACCAGGTCGTGCTGCTGCGCGATAGCGATGGCGACGGTGTTGCGGAACGCCGGTTCGTCCTGCGGGACGACCTCGATTCGCCGTCCGGCCTCGCCTGGGGGGATGGCACGCTGTACATCGCCAATCACGACGAGGTGCTCGCCTTCGATTACGAACTTGGCGCAACGCGCCTTGCCGGTGAAGGGCGCAAGATCGCCGATCTTGCCGAGGGCACGGGACACTGGATGCGCAATCTCGCGCTCCATCCCGATGGCGACCGGCTCTATGCTGCAGTGGGTTCGAAATCGAATATCGCCGAAGACAGTCTCGAAATCGAGGAAGGCCGTGCGCTGATCTGGGAGATCAATCTCGAAAGCGGGCGCCAGCGCGTCTTCGGGGTTGGCCTGCGCAACGCCAACGGGCTCGATTTCAGCCCGTGGTCGGGCGAATTATGGACCACGGTCAACGAACGCGATATGCTCGGCTCCGACCTCGTGCCTGATTACCTCACCAATGTCCCGGTGGGCGTTCATTATGGCTGGCCATGGATCTATTTCGGCGACAATTTCGACCGCCGCGTCAAATATCCCATTCCGCAGGCGCTCAGCTACGTCCGCACGCCCGAATACGCTCTCGGTCCGCATGTCGCAGCGCTCGGTTTCGTGTTCAGCGAAGGCGGCGCGAAAATGGGTCCCGATTTCGCCAGCGGCGCCTTTGTCGCACGGCACGGCTCGTGGAACCGCAAACCCCCTTCGGGCTACGACGTGGTCTATGTCGCCTTCGACGAACGCGGCAATCCCATCGGCAAGCCACAACCGGTCCTGACCGGCTTCCTGCAGGACGATGGCACCACGCGGGGCCGGCCGACGTGGGTCGAATGGGCTGCTGACGGATCGCTGCTGGTTTCGGATGACACCGCCGGGATCATCTGGCGGGTTTACGCCCCGGGCGCCGAGGCGCAGGACGCGATCGAACGGGTTACCGGCGAACGGCTGCCCGCGCAGCGTGAGCTACGCGGGCAGGAAGCGAGTTTCGGCGAAGACGATTTCGCGCGTCGCGTGACCGCCGAATAGATCAGCCGACGAACTGTTCGGCCGTCAGCGCGTAGAGCGGTTCGGCCCCCGCCGTCGCTGCGGCCCGGAGTCCGCTGGCCTCTGGTACGATACGGTCGAGGAAGAAACGCACCGTCGCTGTCTTGGTCGTAGCCTGCGCGCTGTCGCTGTCGCCAATCGCACGTCGCTGGCGCAGCAATTGCCACCCCGCCACGGCGACAGCGAACATGGTGCAGAACGGCATTGATCCGGCCAGGCGATCGTCGAGGCTCGCTTCGTCACGCATCCATCCCGCGACGGCTTCGCAATCCGCAGCCAGCGCGGCAAGCGCGGGTTCGTCGCCAGCATCGCGCGCGATATCCGCGATCAGTCCCGACAGCGCCTGGCCGCCGTCCATCCCCAGCTTGCGGGTGACGAGGTCGGCGGCCTGGATGCCGTTGGTGCCTTCATAGATCGGGGCGATGCGCGAATCGCGCCAATGCTGCGCCGCGCCGGTTTCCTCGACAAAGCCCATGCCGCCATGCACCTGCACCCCGAGGCTGGCGACCTCGATGCCGATATCGGTGCCCCATGCCTTGATCAGCGGGGTGAGCACTTCGCCGCGCGCCTTGGCATCGTCATTGCCCAGCGTCCCGCGGTCGACCTGGCCTGCGGTGTAATAGAGCAGTGCGCGAGCGCCTTCGGTCAGCGCCTTCATTCGCAGCAGCATGCGGCGCACGTCGGGATGTTCGAGAATGGCGACGGGGGCCTTGTCGGGCGAACCGGCCCGCGCGGACTGGATCCGCTCGCGTGCGTACATCTGCGCCTGTTGGGTGGCACGCTCGCCGATCTGCACGCCCTGATTGCCGACATTGATGCGCGCGTTGTTCATCATCGTGAACATCGCCATGAGCCCGCGGTTCTCCGCGCCGACCAGTTCGCCGATGCACTCGCCTTCGTCGCCATAGGACATCACGCAGGTGGGCGAGGCGTTGATGCCGAGCTTGTGTTCGATGCTGACACAGCGAACATCGTTGCGCTTGCCGAGCGAACCGTCGGCTTCGACATGGTATTTGGGCACGATGAACAGCGAGATGCCCCGGCTTCCTTCCGGCGCATCGGGCACGCGGGCGAGGACCAGGTGAATGATGTTCTTCGCCAGCTCGTGCTCACCCCAGGTGATGTAGATTTTCTGGCCCTTGATGCGGTACTTGCCCGCATGTTCGCCGTCCTCGATCGGGTGGGCGGTGGTGCGCAGCGCGCCGACATCGGAGCCTGCCTGCGGTTCGGTGAGGTTCATCGTCCCCGACCATTCGCCGCTGACCAGCTTGGGCAGGTACTTTTCCTGCAGCTCTTTCGACCCGTGGTGTTCGAGCGATTCCATCGCGCCGACGCTGAGCATGGGCAGCAGGTTGAACGCCATGTTGGCCGTGCCGAGATTCTCGAGCACGTTGCACGACAGCGTGAAGGGCAGGCCCTGGCCGCCAAATTCGACGGGGCCGGCGATCGCATTCCAGCCCTGCTCGACGTAATGTTCGTAAGCTTCGGCAAAGCCATCCGGCAAGTGGACTGTGCCATTTTCGAGCCTGGCGCCTTCGAGGTCGCCCACCCGGTTGAGCGGGGCCCATTCGCCGGCAGCGAATTCGCCAATGCCGCTTACGATCGCTTCGACCATATCGGGCTCGGCGGCAGCAAATCGTTCGGATTGCGCCAGCTCTTCGATCCCGGCGTTTACGCGGATGGCGAGCAGCTGGTCCTGGGTGGCGGGGGTATAGGTCACTTCGGTTCCTCTTGGCTTTGGCTGGCGTGCAGATATAGCGCGCACGCATGAGGGGCAAATACGTTACGGAAACGCTTCGGGTCGAGGAAAGTGGCATTGCACGTGCCGCAGAAACTCTGCGTGCCGGAGGCCTGGTCGCTGTCCCCACCGAAACGGTCTATGGCCTTGCTGCCCGGGCGGACAGCGAAGCCGCCGTGGCCGACATCTATGCGGCCAAGGGGCGACCGAGCTTCAATCCGCTGATCGTGCATGTCGCCAGCCTCGACGCGGCGCGCGAATTCGCCGACTTCTCGCCGCAGGCCGAAGCACTGGCGCAGGCATACTGGCCCGGCCCGCTCACTCTCGTTCTCCCGCGCAAGTCCGAAGCGGGCCTCGCGGCCGCAGTGACTGCCGGGCTCGACACGATCGCGCTGCGCATGCCGGCCCATCCGGTCATGCGCCGAGTGCTGGAGGAGACCCGCCTGCCGCTCGCCGCGCCTTCGGCCAATCGCAGCGGCTATATCAGCCCGACTTCGGCCGCGCATGTGCTGGCATCGCTCGATGGCCGGATCCAAGCGGTGCTCGATGGCGGCGAATGCGAGCGCGGCCTCGAATCGACGATCGCAGCCGTGCGCGGCGACGGGACGGTCGAAATCCTGCGCCCCGGGCCCGTCGAACTGGACGCGGGCACGGGCGCGGGCGGGGGTATCGAGGCACCCGGCCAGCTCGCCAGCCATTACGCGCCGGGCAAGCCGGTCCGCCTGATGGCGACGCAAGTTGCGCCAGACGACTTCGTGATCGGGTTCGGCGACATCGCCGGGGACTGTTCGCTATCCGAGAGCGGCGACCTGGCCGAAGCGGCTGCGCGGCTCTACGCGTGTCTTCACCTGGGTGCGCGATCGCCCAAACCACGTATCGCGGTGGCGCCGATCCCCGCAGAAGGCATCGGCATCGCGATCAACGACCGTTTGCAGCGCGCGGCGACGCCGCCCGATCAGTCGTCCTCGGGCTCGTAGGGGATCGAGGGGATGATCTGCTGCATTTCGGCATAGGTGTCGCGGGCGTCATCGCACGCCCGGCGATCGCCATCCTCGCAATCGTCGAGCTGCTTCTCATAGTCGCGTTCGAGCTTGGCGAGACGTTCCTCGCGCCGCCGGATTTCGCGGCCGCGCTTTTCATCAGCCTCGGACTGGCTGGTGGTGGCAAGATCCACACCCTTGCTGACGACCTTGACCGGCGCCGTCGCGACGTCGACCACTGCCTTGGCGAGGCAGCCCCCCAACATGAGCGTGGCGGGCAAGAGCAGGATGAGAGCTTGGCGGCGCATGCGAATTCCTTTCGCTGCGCCGCCTAGCCGATAATCGCCTGGCCGTCGATCAACTCAGGCTTGCGGCTCGGTTTCCGCCTCGGGCTCGTCGTTCGGCGCCGCCGTGCTGGCTGCGCGGCAGTTGAGCTTGCCCGAACCCATCGAGGAGACGGTGCAATCGGCGCGTCCGTTCACCGTGACCGTGCCCGAACCCATGATCGAGGCTTCGACCTTGCCGTCGGAAGCGAATTCGGCATCGCCCGATCCGGCAACGGTGATATCGGCGCCGCCCGCCTGCAGGCCGGCCATATCGGCCTTGCCCGAACCGGCGATCGTCAGGTCGAGCTGGTCGACCCTGCCCGATGCCTCGAAATTGCCCGATCCGGCAATGGTGAGGTCGAGCGATTTGGCATCGAGATCGGCAATCCGGGCCTTGCCCGAACCCGCGATGGTGACAGCGCTGTCTGCCGCCGATTGCATCGATGCCACCTCGACGTCGCCCGATCCGGCGAGCACCAGCGTGCTGATATCGGGCGTGGTTACGCGAATGGTCGCGATACCCGTACCGCCCCAGTCGCTGCTTTCGCGGCTGATACCGAGCGCATCGTCGTCGAGCGAAAAGCGCAGCTCGGCGATTGCATCCTCATCGCCCGATACGTCGATGTCGAGCGTGTCGCCCTTGGTGACGATAACCTTGTCGGGGCCGGCAAACACCAGTTCGCTGGGCGGCGCGCCGGTCATGTCGAGTTCGGCCAGCGGGACACCATCGGAATCGCCGATCTGGATGTCCACCCCATCGCATGCCGATACCAGCATCGCTCCTGCAAGCGTTGCCAATGGGGCGAAGCCTTTGAGCAGTCGATGTATCATTGCGATGGATCCTCCTAAACCGGTTGCTGCGTGTTGCTGATATAATACAGCATGGCCAAAGCTTCAAGTCATGTGGGGGGAACGGGCAAAGCAGATCACCGCGTGCAGGTAAGACGGCCCGATCCCATGCGGTTCTGCGTGCAATCGCGCGTGCCGGTGACTGCGGCATTGCCGCTACCGACGATACTGGCGGAAACGCGTCCGCTGGCTTGCAGCCGGGTATCGCCGGACCCGGCGATCGCCAGCTCCGCGTCGGTCACCTGCATCGCTTCGCCGGAAAGATCGCCGCTGCCGGCGATCTGCACCTGCATGGATGCCGCGCGGCCGGCCAGCCGCATGTCGCCCGAGCCTGCGATCTTTGCTGCCAACCTGCCCACGTGGACCCGTTCGATCGCGAGTTCGCCCGACCCGCTGACTGCGGCCCGGCCCGTCTCGCCATCGAGATCGGATACGGTCAGCCGGCCCGAGCCGGCGAGATGCGCGCGCCTTATGGCGGGGGCGGACACTTCGATCCGCGCCGTCCCGGCCGCCGGCGTGCGTCGCCAGCGACGCCCGATCAGCAGTTCGCCATCTTCAACGACGAACCGCAGGTCGTCGAGCACCGCGCGGTTGCCGGAAGCCCGGATGCGCCAGCGATCCCCTTGCGAGACCACGACGTCGTCTGCCCCCGACAGCACGACCTCGTCGAATGCCTCGGTGGGGGACCATGCGGCTGGTATCGGCATCCCCTCGTCAAGCCGCGAGGAACCGGGCTGCGGGAAAGCGGGCACTGCGGCGAACAGCAGGAGCGCGGCCAGACCGCGCGAATAAGTGGAAAGAAGGCGGGTCATCGGTGATCTCCAGAATGCGGATCACCAGGCTCGCGCTATCGCAGCAGTTTGTCGACCGCCTTCGTCGACAAATGTAATCGCTTGGCAGAGATGCTTTGCCAATTGCGATGCCGAACGAAAAAAGGGGCGCTGGTGAGCGCCCCTTTTCCGAATGATTGCGAATGCGCTTACGCGTCTTCGGTGTTCTCGTAATATTGCGGCGCATGTTCGCGCAGCACGTCGAGGATCTTCTCGAGCGCGGTCGGCTCGTCGGTCTTTTCCATCGCGGCGAGTTCGCGCGCGAGGCGGCTCGAGGCGGCTTCGAAGATCTGGCGTTCCGAATAGCTCTGCTCGGGCTGGTCATCCGGGCGGAAAAGGTCGCGCGTGACCTCGGCGATCAGGACGATTTCGCCCGAGTTGATCTTCGCCTCATATTCCTGCGCACGGCGGCTCCACATGGTCCGCTTGACCTTGGGCTTGCCCTTGAGCGTCTCCATCGCTTCCTTGAGCGTCTTGTCACTCGACAGCTTGCGCATGCCGATCGATTCGACCTTGTTGACCGGAACGCGCAGCGTCATGCGTTCCTTCTCGAAGCGCAGAACATAAAGATCGAGCTGCATGCCGGCGATTTCCTCGCTCTGCAGTTCGATGACACGGCCAACGCCGTGCTTGGGGTAAACAACGTAATCGCCAACGTCGAAGGCATCAGCCTTGCTTGCCATGCAATCTTTCCTTTCGTCCGAGCAGCCTACGACCAGCAACGGCATGACCGAAGCCTCTGGCCGCAGCCCTTGGCGGGATGCGGTCGGGCGCCGGTGGTGACGTTGCTGGTGACCTGCCCTTTCAATTCTCACACCTGGCCGGGAGCAAACCGGCGCAGTTGTTGCATTATATAGCACAGCTTGTGGTAAATTGCGAGTCCGGCAGAAATCGCCCGGCGCGTGTCACCTGCGCCGGTTGCGAAGTGCGGTCAGCTCGCCGCCCAGCAGCAACAGGAAGCCGGTGGCCCAGAACCACGTGATCAGCGCAACCACCGCGCCGAGCGCGCCATAGGTCGCGTTGTAGCTGCCGAAATTCGCGGCATAGAAGCCGAAGGCGGCGGTCGCCGCGAGCCAGGTCACCGCAAAGAAGCACGCGCCGGGCCGGATCGCGGCCCAGGCGGGGGCGGGGGCATGGGGAGCGAAGCGATAGAGCAGACCAGCGGCAAGCGTTGCGGCGGCAAGCAGGAGAAGGAAGCTGGCGATACTGCCGAACATGCCGGCGATATTGGCGAGCGCAGCGCTGGCTGCCGCGGTCAGCACCAAGCCGGCAATGCCAGCCGCAGTGATAGCAAGAGCCATCAGATTGCCCCCAAGGAATCCGCGCGGGCCGTCGACGCCGAAGGCGATGTTCAGCCCGGTCATCAGCGAGCGGGCGCCATTGCGGGCCCCGAACAGCGCAATCGCCAGCGCGACCAGCAAACCGGCGCCTTGGGCACCGCTCGACCCCTGCGCCACGCTTTCCAGCTGGTCGGTGATGAGCTCGGCCGCGGAAGGTGGCAGCTGCGCGGAAATCAGCGTGATATGCGAAGCCACCGTCGCGGCATCGGCGAACAGGCCATAGGCCAGCACCAGCGACCCCAGCGCGGGAACGAGCGCAAGCAGCGCGTAATGCGCAATGCCCGCGGCCACGATCCCGATATTGTCTGCGCTGCCGGCCTGCCAGGCCGCTTTCAGGTCAGCCAGCACGCGGCGCGGCAATCAGTCGCCTTCGCCGGGTTCGGGCGAGAAGAACTTCTCGAACTTGCCCTCTTCACCCTTGTGCTCGTCGGCATCTGCGGGCGGTTCCTTCGACTGGGTGATGTTCGGCCATTCGGCGCTGAACTTGGTGTTCAGCTCGAGCCATTTTTCGAGATTGTCCTCGGTGTCGGGAAGGATCGCTTCCGCCGGGCACTCGGGCTCGCATACGCCGCAGTCGATGCATTCGCTCGGATTGATGACGAGCATGTTCTCGCCTTCATAGAAACAATCGACCGGACAGACCTCGACGCAGTCGGTGTACTTGCACTTGATGCAGTCATCGGTGACGACATAGGTCATGAGTAGCGTAATCCCTCGAAAATCATTCCAGACCGCGCTGCTAGGGGGAATTATCCGCCCGGGTCAAGCTCCCGATAACACGCCCGGGCCTCGCGCGGCGCACCGCGCCGTTCGGGAAGCGCGATGATCTCGACCAGCCTGACCGAATTGCCGAGCGGCAATGTCAGCACGTCCCCTTCGAGGATATCGCGCGAGGCGCGGGTGACGCGTTCGCCATTGCGGCGGATGTGCCCTTCGTCGACCAGCCGGTGTGCAGCGCTGCGCGTGCGTACGAAGCGCAGGTAGCACAGCAGCCGGTCGATTCTCATTCAGCGGTCGCCATCAGCGGACCAGATCTGCCAACGCGGCAAAGGCATTGCCCTCACTGGGCCGGGCGGGTTTCGTGCGTTCCTGCTTGCGGCGCGAGGGGCGCCATTCCCAGCGATCGGGGCGGGGCGGTCCGAACTGCCCTTCGGCCTGCGGCTGGGCCCGCTGCACGCGGAAGCCCGCATTGCCAAGCAGCCGCGCGATATTGCCTTCCTCGAGCCCGATCGAAACCGGCAGCGCGTAATCGAGCACGAACTTGCGCCGGCGATCCTTGGCCTGCGCCTTCGCACGCGTTTCGTGGGCGGCGCGCAGGATCTTCTCTGCCAGATCGATCCGGATCGCCTGCGTCCCCGCATGGCGGTAGCCGGACGGCAGTTTCCTGATCTCGCCCAGTACTGGCAGCATCGCTTCCTGCAGTGGCCGGCGATCGCGGCCCAGCGCATGCAGCAATTGCCGCGGTGCCGGCTTGAGCAGGGCGGGGGCAAAGATGTCGAGCGCGCCGAAGGTCACGCCGATCTTGCGCAGGAAGGGCCGCATCTCCTTGGGCAGATGCTCCAGCCCGGCCTGTTCGCGGGTGACGTAGCCATGCCCCGCGATCAGGTTGAGCAGCAGCGCCCGCGCCTGCGACCCCGCATCGGGGTTGCTTGCCGCGTGATGCATTTTCTCGAGCGCTTCGAGCGGGGCCAACTTGCCGGCCAGCCAGCTCTCCAGCGCGGCCACCAGCTTCGCCTGCGCCGCTTCGGGCAGAGCGGTAATTTCGCGTGCGGGCTTGATCAACGGGTACACCGTGCCCTCGCGCTGCTCCAGCTGCGCCAGGACCTGTCCCCTCCAGCGGATCGCGCCACGCGCCAGCTCCAGCTCGGCCATGTCCGATGCGGCCAGCGCTTCGGCGCGTTCGCCCAGCAGCTTGGGCAAGCCCTTTTCGGCAGCGGCAAGCAGCATCCGGCGATCCTCGTGGCGTGCGGCCGGATCGACGCTGAACCGCAGTCCCTCGACCTGGCCGAGCGCCTCGCCCTCGATGGTCACGGCGCCATCCTCGCCAATTTTGATCGGCAAAATGCCGGCATCCTGGCCCAATGATTTCATCAGGATTGCGGTCCTCCGGTTTACGAATCGTTCGGTCAGCCGCGCATGCAGCGCGTCGGACAATTTGGCTTCGACAGCGCGCGCACGCGCGGCCATCTCGTCTCGCGCCAGCACCCAGTCGGGTCGCTGGCAGATATAGGCCCAGCTGCGAATCGCAGCGATACGGCCCTGCAGCGTATCGATGTCTCCGGACATATTGTCGAGTTCGCTGATCCGCGCCGCGACGTAATCCGCGCCGATATAGCCGCGACCGAGATCCTGCCATAGCCGCGCGACGAACCGCGCATGCACATCGGGACCCCGCTGGCGGAAATCGGGCAGCGAGCAGGCCTCCCAGAACCGGCGCACCATGCCCGGTCCGCGAACCGCGGCGGCCGCCGGTTCGTCGGCGAGCCGCTTGAGCGTGGCCAGGTCGATCGCCTCGGGCGCAAGCCGCAACACCGGGTCGTCGGGCGGCGTCTCGAGATCGGCGATCAGCGCAGCCAGCGAATCGAAGCGCGGTTCGGGATCGCGCCAGAAAAGATGAGTCAGCGGGACGAAGCGATGCTCCTCGATCGCATAGACCTCTTCCTCGGTAAACTCGGGCGCCGCGCCATGCTTCGACATGCCCGACAGCGTGCCGAAAGTGCCGTCGCGCTGGTGCCGGCCCGCACGTCCGGCGATCTGCGCCATCTCGGCAGGCAGCAGACGGCGCATGCGGACGCCGTCGAACTTGGTCAGCCCGGCAAAGGCGACGTGATTGACATCGAGATTGAGCCCCATGCCGATCGCGTCGGTCGCGACGATGTAGTCGACCTCGCTGCTCTGGAAGAGCGCGACCTGCTTGTTGCGGGTTTCGGGACTGAGTGCTCCCATCACCACTGCCGCCCCGCCGCGAAACCGCCGCAGCATCTCGGCGACGGCGTAGACCTGGTCGGTGCTGAAGGCCACGATCGCGCTGCGCGGCGGCAGGCGCGAGAGCTTGCGCGGCCCGATATGCGTCAAGGTGGAAAACCGCGGCCGGTCCGATATCTCCGCTTCGGGGATCAGCTGGCGGACCAGCGGTTCGAGCGTGGCCGCGCCGAGCAGCATCGTTTCCTCACGGCCGCGGGTGTTCAGTAGCCGGTCGGTAAAGATGTGGCCGCGCTCGCGATCGGCACCGATCTGCGCTTCGTCAAGCGCCACGAATGCCGCCCCGGCTCCGTCGCGCGGCATGGCTTCGGCGGTGCAGCACATATAGCGCGCATTCTTGGGTTCGATCCGTTCTTCACCCGTGATCAGCGCGACGGCATCATCGCCCTTGATCGCCCGGACCCGGTCGTAGACCTCGCGCGCCAGCAGCCGCAGCGGAAAGCCCATGCAGCCGCTCGAATGCGCGACCATGCGCTCGATCGCGAGATGCGTCTTGCCGGTGTTCGTGGGCCCGAGGACCGCCTTGATCGCGCTGCGCTGCACGCGCCCTAGGTGGCAGTCCGCGCCGCAGCGCGCAACCACCCGGCCGGTGCTGTGCTCGGCTCGTCGCAAGCTCGACTCGCATGGCCGCAAGTTAAGGCTGCCTTTACTTTGTTTTGCCAAGCAAAGCGGGCAGACGCGCACCAATCAGGCCGTGCGCGCGCGGTAGCGCCGGATCTCCGGACGGAAGGGACACAGCACGTGTACAGGTCCCCAGCGGACACCGATGATGGACAGGCTTTGCCGGCATCCTCCGCGCAGGGCCCCCACGCGGCCGCGCTGGCGCATGACCAGATTCTGGCCGACGAACCGCGCGCCGCCACTTCGTGGACGACGGTGCGCGATCGCCTGTCCGTACGACTGGCCGGGCTGGACCTTGCGCCCGATCTCGGCAGCGATATCGGCAGCCGGCGCTGGGTGCGCGGGTTAGGGACGTTCGTTGGGCTGACCGCCGTCGCACTCGCCTTCTGGCCCAGCTTTGCCCCGCTCGAGGCGGCGCCATCGGCCCATGTCGACGATGCCGTGCGCGACGAATACCGCAGCCAGATGATCCTGCCGCTCGCGCTTGGTGCTGACAGCGGGCGGCGCATGGGCGCGACCACGCTGGCTGCTCCGCTCGCGGCGGCGCCCGAACGCCCCACGCTCGAACTGGTGACCACGCTCGCACGCGGCGACAGCCTCGAACGCATGCTACGGCGTGCCGGGGTGGGCCGCGACGACACTGCAAGAGTCGCCCAATTGGTGGGCGGCGCGGTCCCGCTTGAGGAAATCCAGCCGGGGACTACCTTTGGAATCACGCTGGGCCGCCGTACGGCACCCGGCGCGCCGCGCCCGCTCGAGGCGCTCGATTTCCGCGCCCGGTTCGACCTCGCGCTCGAAATTGGCCGCTTCACCGAGGGCGCCGATCTGGCGCTGACCAAGAAAGCCATTCGCGTCGACGAGACCCCGCTGCGGATCCGCGGCACGGTGGGCGACAGCCTCTATCGTTCGGCGCGCGCGGCCGGCGCCCCCGCCAGCGCGGTGCAATCCTATCTCAAGACGCTGGGCCAATATGTGAATCTCGACCGCGATATCCGCGCGGGCGACACGTTCGATTTCATCGTCGCACACCGGCGCGCCGCGACCGGCGATCGGCAGGCGGGCCAACTGCTCTATGCCGGGCTCGAGCGCGACGACACGCCGCGCGTCCAGCTGATGCGCTGGGGCGAGGACGGCGAATTCTACGAAGCCTCGGGCGTGGGCGAACAGCGCGGCGGGCTGATGGCGCCGGTACCGGGGCGGACGACCTCGGCCTTCGGCATGCGCCGCCACCCGATCCTCGGCTATCGCCGGATGCATGCAGGGCTCGACTTCAAGGCACGGCACGGCACGCCGATTGTCGCGGTCACCGATGGCCGCGTCACCGGCGCGGGCCGCATGGGCGGCTGCGGCAATGCCGTGCGCCTGCGTCACGATGGCGGGATCGACACGCGCTATTGCCACATGAGCCGCATCGCGGTGAATCGCGGCCAGGCCGTGCGCCGCGGGCAGGTGATCGGCTATGTCGGTTCGACCGGCCTGTCGACCGGGCCGCACCTCCATTACGAAATGTACCGCGGCGGCCGCGCGATCGACCCGGCATCGGTGCAATATGTCACGCGCGCACAGCTGGCCGGCGCCGATCTGCGGCGCTTCAGGGAAGCGCTGGCGCGGATCAAGACGGTCGAACCCGGCGCCGCGCTTGCCGCGCTCGAACAGACTGCGGCCGAAGTCGCGGCGCAGGAACCGATCCGCGAGATCGACAAGCTCGGCCCGCCCAAGAAGGGCTGAGATTGCACCGCGCGTCTGCATGCGGCATTGCCGCGCGATGACCCAAGCAAGCTACCCCGCCACCCGCCTGCGCCGCACACGCGCCAACGGCTGGAGCCGCGCCATGCACCGCGAAACCGTGCTGACGCCCGCCGATCTGATCTGGCCGCTGTTCGTCACCGATGGTTCCGGGGTCGAGGAACCCGTTACCAGCCTGCCGGGCGTGTCGCGCTGGTCGGTCGACCACATCGCCAAACGCGCGAAGGAGGCGGTCGATCTGGGCATTCCCTGCATCGCGCTGTTTCCCAACACGCAGCCCAATCGCCGCAGCGACGACGGGGCCGAGGCGCTCAATCCCGACAATCTGATGTGCCGCGCGATCAAGGCGGTCCGCGATGCCTGCGGCAACGATATCGGCATTCTCACCGATGTCGCGCTCGACCCCTATACCAGCCACGGCCAGGACGGGCTGCTCGACGAGGCCGGCTATGTCGTCAATGACGATACGGTGGCAGTGCTGGTCGACCAGGCGGTCAACCAGGCCGATGCGGGGGCCGATATCATCGCCCCGTCGGACATGATGGACGGCCGCGTGAAGGCGATCCGCATGGCGCTGGAAATGAACCAGCATCCCAACGTCCAGATCATGGCCTATGCGGCCAAATACGCCTCGGCCTTCTACGGCCCGTTCCGCGACGCGGTGGGCTCGGGCGGCCTGCTCAAGGGCGACAAGAAAAGCTACCAGATGGACCCTGCCAATGGCGACGAGGCGCTGCGCGAGATCGCTTTCGACATCGCCGAGGGCGCCGACAGCGTGATGGTCAAGCCGGGCCTCGCCTATCTCGACATCATCTGGCGCGCCAAGCAGGAATTCGGCGTGCCTGTCTTCGCCTATCAAGTCAGCGGCGAATATGCGCTGATCGAGGTCGGCGCGGCCGCCGGGGTGGGCGACCGCGATGCGCTGCTGATGGAAAAGCTGGTGGCGTTCAAGCGCGCCGGGTGCAGCGGGGTGCTGACTTATCACGCGCCGCGCGCCGCCCAATTGCTCAATGGCTGAGTTTCGCCACGAGACCGACCGGTTGATCCTGCGCGATTGGCGTGAGGAAGACTGGCCGTTCTTCTGGGAGGGGACCAATACGCCCGGCGTAATGCGCTGGCTGGGCGGGGTTTGCGATGGCGCGAAGCGCGATGCGGCGCAGCAGCGTCTGCTTTCCTACGAACGCGAACATGGCCACACCTTTTGGTGCGTCGAGCGCCGCGGCGATGGCGCGATCCTCGGTTTCTGCGGTCTCAAGCGTTCAAATCAGACGGGCGGCCCGCTCGGCATGATGGAAGTGGGCTGGCGGCTGCGCGAAGACGCCTGGGGCAGGGGCTATGCGAAAGAGGCTGCTACCGCCTCGCTCGATCTTGCCTTCGACCGGTTCGATGCGGAAGAGGTGATCGCCATGACTGTTCAGCGCAACACGGCCAGCTGGGGGTTGATGCAGCGGCTGGGAATGCGCCGCCGCGCCGATCTCGATTTCGACAATGCTGAGTTCGACAAAGAGGACCCGGTCATCATCGTCTATTCGATCGATCGCGCGTCATGGACAGCCCATCGTGGCTGATATCATCGCCGAAACCGACCGGCTGATCCTGCGCACGATCGAGGAAGGCGACGCCGCCCGACAGGACCGCCTGCTCAACACGCCGGCGGTCATGGCGCGGCTCGGCGGGGTCAAGGAACTGCACGAAATCGAGGCGAAACACGCCAAGGCGATGGCGATGTACGCGCGTGAGGGCTTCAGCTTCCTGTTCATGATCGAAAAGTCTAGCGGCGAGATGGTCGGGCATTGCGGGATCAAGCGCGTCGACAACCCACTGGCGCCCAATGTCGGCGATCACGAGATCGGCTGGCTGGTGCGCGAGGATCGCTGGCGGCGCGGCTATGCCGAAGAGGCGATGCGCGCGGTGCTCGACTGGGCCTTTACCCGCATTCACGCGCCGCATGTCGTCGCGCTGACCAGCGAGGCCAATATCGGGAGCTGGAAACTGATGCAGAAGCTCGGCATGGTCCGCCGCGAGGATCTCGACTTCACCGATCCGGCCTTCCCCGCAGAAGACAATCCGACGATCCAGTATTCGCTCACGCAAGAACAATGGGAGAGCAGCCAATGACCGCGAGCCGCCCTGGTGTCACCATCATCCCGATCCACGGCCACACGCCGCGCATCCACGATAGCGCCTTCATCGCGCCCGGCTGCACGATCATCGGCAATGTCGAGATCGGCGCAGACAGTTCGGTGTGGTACAATTGCGTGCTGCGCGCCGACGTCAGCCGGATCGTCATCGGCGAGCGGTCGAACATCCAGGACGGCAGCGTGGTCCACTGCGATCCCGAGCGTCCCGGCGATCCCGATGGCGCACCCTGCATCATCGGCGATGACGTCCTCGTCGGCCACATGGCGATGGTTCACGGCTGCCGGGTCGAGGACCGCGGTTTCGTGGGGCTCGGCGCGATCGCCATGAACAAGGCGGTAATCGGCTCCGACGCCATGCTGGCAGCGGGCGCCATGCTGACCGAAGGCAAGGTCATGGGCGCGCGCGAACTATGGGGCGGCCGTCCCGCGCGCAAGATGCGCGATCTCGACGATGCCGCGATTGCGGGCATGCGGATGGGCGTGGCGCATTATGCCGAGAATGCCCGGCATCACGCCGCCGCGGTCGATGCCGCGACCCAGCGCTGACCTGCCCGACCGCGCCGCTCTGGCAACGCGGATCAGCGCGGGCGAGATATCGCTGCGCGTCACGCCCGGCGCGCGCAGCGAATCGATCAGGCTCGAAAACGATCATGTCGCCGTGAAAGTCCGGGCCCGACCCGAAAACGGCGCGGCGAATGCAGCGACGGAGAAACTGGTGGCGCGGGCGCTTGGGGTCGCGACGTCACGCTGTCGGATTGTGCGCGGCGCAACTTCGCGCGCAAAGGTTCTGTCGGTCAGTCCCTGATCAGCGCGCGCAGGGCATCGATCCGGTCGGCTTCGTGCGGCGGCTTGTCCCAGCGGATCCGGTGAATGCGTGGAAAGCGCATGGCCAGCCCCGATTTGTGGCGCTTGCTGGCATGGACGCTGTCGAATGCGACCTCGAACACCAGCTTGCGCTCGGTCTCGCGCACCGGGCCGAAGCGGTTGACCGTGTTCTGCCGCACATGGCGGTCGATCTTCTTCAGTTCCTCGTCGGTAAACCCCGAATAGGCCTTGCCCACCGGCAGCAGGTCGGCCCCCTGGTCCGGATCACCGTCCCAGCAACCGAAGGTGTAGTCGGAAAAGAAGCTCGAACGCTTGCCGCTGCCGCGCTGGGCATACATCAGCACGCAATCGACCAGCAGCGGATCGCGTTTCCACTTGTACCAATAGCCGACCCGCCGCCCGGAGATATAGGGGCTGTCCTTGCGTTTTAGCATCAGCCCTTCGATCTCGTCGTCGCGGCTGCCTTCGCGGATTTGCGCGAGATGGTCGAAATCGCGTGCTTCCACCACCCGGCTTATATCGAAATGGCTGTCGGGCAGCCGCCCCATCAGCTTTTCGAGCGTGGTGCGGCGATCGGTCCAAGGCCGTTCGCGCTGGTCCTCGCCATCGAGCAGCAGCACGTCGTACAGCCTGACGAAGGCGGGGAATTCGCGCAGCATCTTCTTGCTGACGGTCTTGCGCCCGAGCCGCTGCTGCAGCGCGTTGAAGCTGGCGGCTCCGCCTTCCTCGCCGCCCTGAGTCGATCCGCGCACCAGCAATTCGCCGTCGAGCACTGCGGGGAACGGCAGCACGTCGAGCAATTCGGGAAAAGTCGAGGAAATGTCGTCGCCCGAGCGGGAGTAGATGCGCGTTTCCCAGCCCGCGTGGACGATCTGGACGCGGATACCGTCCCATTTCCATTCGGCAGCGTAATCGCCCAGGTCGACCACGGTTTCTTCCAGCGGATGCGCCAGCATGAACGGGCGGAAGGTCGGCAGATTGTCGATGTCGGGCGGCGGCTGGCCCTTTGCTGCCCAGTCGAACAGCGCGGTATAGGGCGGCTCCAGGCCGTGCCAGTATTCCTCCACCTCGTCGACCGACACGGCGAAGGCCTGCGCGAAGGCCGTCTTGGCGAGGCGGCTGGATACGCCGATCCGCATGCCGCCGGTGGCCAGCTTGAGCAGGGCATAGCGGCCTGCGGCGTCGAGCCGGTCGAGCAAGCGCGGCAGTTCGGCCACCACGCTCTTGCGGCTCATCGCCGACAGCAGGTCCACGCTCTCGCTGACCGAAGGCGGATCGGGTTCGCGATCGGGCGAGGGCCACAGCAGGCTGGCGGTTTCGGCGGTATCGCCCACGAAATCGCGGCTGAGCGTCCATAGCACCGGATCGACCCGGTCCTTGAGCAGATTGCGGATGGTCGAGCTCTTGACTGCGGGAAAGTCCAGTCCGTCGGCCAGCGCGGCGAGCGCCCAGCCGCGATCGGGATCGGGCGTCGCGCGCAGATATTCGGCGATCAGCCGCAGCTTCTCGTTGCGGCTGCGCGTATAGACCAGCGCGTCGATCAGGGCGGCGAACTCTTCCATGCTATGTCCGGCGGCGGGCGATGGAGGCGGGAAGCAAATCAGTCATCCTCGTCCTCATAGCCGACCAGCGCGAGCGCCCGGGCACGGCGCTGGTGCAGCTGGCACCAGCGCAGCAGCGCATCCTCGCGGCCGTGCGTGATCCAGTTTTCCTGCGCGTCGACTTCCTCGATCGTGCGCGTCAGTTCGCCCCAGTCGGCGTGGTCGGAAATGACCAGCGGCAGTTCGACATTGCGCTGCCGTGCGCGCTGGCGCACGCGCATCCACCCGCTCGCCATGGCGGTGATCGGTTCGGGGAGCCGGCGGCTCCAGCGGTCGTTGAGCGCCGAGGGCGGGCAGACCACGACATGCCCGCGCATGTCCTCCTTGCTGTGATCGGCCACCAGCCGCAATTCGCCCAGATCGACCCCGTGTTCCTCGTACAGGCGGCACATCTTCTCCATCGCCCCGTGCAGATAGATCGGCTGGCGATGCCCCGCGGCGCGAAGTTCGGCGATCACGCGCTGCGCCTTGCCCAGCGCATAGGCGCCCACCAGCACGCAGCGGTCGGGATGCGCGGCCAGCCGGTCGAGCAGCTTGGCCATCTCCTCGGCGATCGGCGGGTGGCAGAACACCGGCAGGCCGAAGGTCGCTTCGGTGATGAAGATATCGCACGGGGTAACTTCGAATGCGGGGCAGGTGGGGTCGGCGCGGCGCTTGTAATCGCCGGTCACGATTACCCGCTCGCCCGCATGTTCGAGCAGGATCTGCGCGCTGCCGAGCACGTGGCCGGCGGGGATATAGGTCGCATCGACGCCGCCCGGCAGGCGGATTGTTTCGCCGTACTCGACCGGCACCGCTTGGTGCGGGATCTCGCCGGCGTCGTCCTCGGCCCCGGTGCGATAGCGCAATTCCATGATCGCCAGCGTCTCGGGCGTGGCGACCGTCTGGCCATGACCGCCGCGCGCATGGTCGGCATGGCCATGCGTCACCAGCGCCTTGTCCACGGCCCGGCTGGGATCGACCCAGCAATCGGCGGCGACGACATGGATGCCCCACGGCTCGGGCTTGATCCAGGAGAAGGGGGCAGCACTCATCTCCGACTCAAACGAAAAGGGCGCCGACCGTTCCCGGCGGCGCCCTTTCATGTGATGCGAAATGTCGCGTCAGCTGTTGCCGCCGTTTTCCTCGCTGGCATCGGCCTCGGGCTTCTTGTTGCCCGCCGCCTTCTTTTTCGCGGCCGGTTTGCGCTTGGTACGGGGCGGGGCGGGGGTGAGTTCGAAGGCCGGTTTGCCGTCCTTCATCGTCACCGAAACCTCACCGCCGTCGGCCAGCTTGCCGAACAACAGTTCCTCGGCCAGCGGTTGCTTGATCCGATCCTGGATCAAGCGGCCCATCGGGCGCGCGCCGAACAGGCGGTCGTAGCCCTTGTCGGCCAGCCATGCGCGGGCTTCCTTGTCGAACTGGATGTCGACATTCTGTTCGGCCAGCTGCAGTTCGAGCTGGAGGATGAACTTGTCGACCACGCGCGCGACGGTGTCCTTGCCGAGATAACCGAACGGCACGATCGCATCGAGCCGGTTGCGGAATTCGGGCGTGAACATCCGCTTGACCGCTTCCTCGCTCGCATCTTCCTTGGACACGTCACCGAAACCGATGCCCTGGCTGGCCATGTCGGCCGCGCCGGCATTGGTGGTCATGATTAGCACGACATTACGGAAATCGACCGTCTTGCCGTGATGGTCGGTCAACCGGCCGTTATCCATCACCTGCAGCAGGATGTTGAACAAGTCGGGATGCGCCTTCTCGATCTCGTCGAGCAGCAGCACGCTGTGCGGATTCTGGTCAACCGCATCGGTCAGCAGGCCGCCCTGGTCGTAACCGACATAGCCCGGGGGCGCGCCGATCAGCCGGCTGACGCTGTGGCGTTCCATGTATTCGGACATGTCGAAGCGCTTGAGTTCGATCCCCATGATGCTGGCGAGCTGACGCGCGACTTCGGTCTTGCCGACCCCGGTCGGGCCACTGAACAGGAAACTGCCGATCGGCTTGTCCGGATCGCGCAGGCCCGCGCGGCTGAGCTTCATCGCAGTCGCCAGCTTCTTGACGGCCGCATCCTGCCCGAAGACCACGTGCTTGAGATCGCGTTCGAGGTTCTCGAGCGCTTTCTTGTCGTCCTTGCTTACCGATTTGGGCGGAATCCGCGCGATCGTCGCAATCACCGCCTCGATCTCGCGCGCAGTGATCTTCTTCTTGCGGCGGCTGGGTGGGACCAGCATCTGCATCGCCCCGACTTCGTCGATCACGTCGATCGCCTTGTCGGGCAGCTTGCGGTCGTTGATGTAGCGGGCCGACAGCTCGACCGCGGTCTTCAGCGCATCGGCGGTATAGGTAACCTTGTGATGGTCCTGGAAGGCGGTCTTCAACCCCTTGAGGATCTTTACAGTGTCCTCGATGGTGGGTTCGTTCACATCGATTTTCTGGAACCGCCGCAACAGCGCGCGATCCTTCTCGAAGTGGTTGCGGAATTCCTTGTAAGTGGTCGAACCGATGCAGCGGATGGCGCCGCTCGACAGCGCGGGCTTAAGGAGGTTGGACGCATCCATCGCTCCGCCACTGGTCGCCCCGGCACCGATCACCGTGTGGATTTCGTCGATGAACAGGATCGCTTCGGGCATGCCTTCGAGTTCGGTGACCACCTGCTTGAGCCGTTCCTCGAAATCGCCGCGATAGCGCGTGCCGGCCAGCAGCGCGCCCATGTCGAGCGAATAGATCACTGCTTCCTGCAGCACTTCGGGCACGTCGCCCTCGACGATCTTGCGCGCTAGCCCTTCGGCAATGGCGGTCTTTCCGACGCCGGGATCACCCACGTAGAGCGGGTTGTTCTTGCTGCGGCGGCACAGGATCTGGACCGTGCGATCGACTTCGGGCCCGCGGCCGATCAGCGGATCGATGCGTCCGTCCTCGGCCTTCTTGTTCAGATTGACCGTGAACTGGTCCAGCGCGGTTTCCTTCTTGCCCTTGTCGCCCGCCTTGTCGTCGCCCTGCGCCTCGCCGCTTTCGGCGCCTTCGGGTGATCGGCTTTCGACCGGCTTGCCGCCCTTGCCGATACCGTGGCTGATGAAACTGACGGCGTCGAGGCGGCTCATGTCCTGTTGCTGCAGGAAATAGACCGCGTAGCTGTCACGCTCGGAAAACAGCGCAACCAGCACGTTCGCGCCGGTCACCGTGTCCTTGCCCGACGACTGGACGTGGAGGATGGCGCGCTGGATCACGCGCTGGAACCCTGCAGTCGGCTGCGGATCGGCGCTCTCGTCCGACTGCAGCGACTGGTATTCCTGTTCGAGATATTGCTTCACCACCGCGGTAAGCTCGGCCAGGTCGACGCCGCAGGCCGCCATGACCTGCGCCGCATCCTCGTCGTCGATCAACGACAGCAGCAGGTGCTCGAGCGTGGCATATTCGTGCCGGCGCTCGCCCGCGTCGGTGAGCGCGGCGTGAAGGGTCTTCTCGAGATTGGCGGCGAAGCTGGGCATTCAGATATCTTTCTCGTGGGACTTGCGCGAAGCGGACATTAGACAGCCTATGCGGCGAAAGTTAGCCAAAGCTGTATGCGGGCGTGATATGGGTACGGAACCCGGCTTTTTCAGCCCCGGCACCGGCAACTATTCCTTCGCCCCGAACAACGCTTCGGCCGCGTCGCGATGCGCGGCTGCGGCCTGCCGGTGTTTCTCGACCCGGGCGATCTCCGCCTCGAGCAGGGCAATGCGGGCGGCGAGCTCGCTTTGCGAATAGGGGGCCAGGTCCTCGCCGGCCAAATGGCTGGCGGCGTCGCCTCGCGGGCGTGGACTCGCGTCATCTTCCATTGACAGCAATGTCGCAATTCTGGGTGGTTGCTGTCAACGGTAACGCGAGGTATTGCGCGGCGGGCGTGCCGGGGGAAAGCGCGCAGCAACCGATCTAGAGGGGGTCCGCGAGTGGCAGCCAATTTGCCCGAGACGATGACGGCGATGGGATTCGACGAGGCCGGGGGGCCCGAAGTGCTCCGTCCGGAAACGCTGCCCGTGCCGGTGCCCGGCGCCAACCAGATCCTGATCCGGGTCGCCTATGCCGGGGTCAACCGCCCCGACGTTATCCAGCGGCAGGGCTTCTATCCGCCGCCGCCGGGCGCCTCGCCGATTCCCGGGCTCGAAGTGTCGGGTACGGTGGTGGCAACCGGCCCCGGTGTCGGACCCGAGGTGCAGGGTCGCCGCGTCTGCGCGCTGGTGTCCGGCGGCGGCTATGCCGAATATTGCCTGGCGCATGTCGCACACAGCCTGCGCCTGCCCGACGACATGGCGTTCGATACGGCGGCGGCCATTCCCGAAACGCTGTTCACCGTGTGGCACAATGTGTTCGAGCGCGGCTGGGCCAGCGACGGCGAAACGCTGCTGGTGCATGGCGGGACCAGCGGCATCGGGACCATGGCGATCCAGCTCGCCAAGGCCTTCGAGATGAAGGTGATCTCGACCGCGGGCAGCGACGATAAGTGCGCGGCCATCCGCGAACTCGGCGCCGATCTGGCGATCAATTACAAGACCCAGGACTTCGTCGAGGAGGTCAAGCGCTTCACCGATGGCGAAGGCGTCGATGTCGTACTCGACATGGTCTCGGGCGATTATGTTGCACGCAACATGGAATGCCTCGCCGAAGATGGCCGTCACGTCACGATTGCCGTGCTTGGCGGGCTGAAGGCGGAAATCAACATGGCCACCGTGATGCGCAAGCGGCTGTCGCTGACCGGATCGACGCTGCGGCCGCGGTCGGACGAATTCAAGGCGCTGATCGCCGACGAGATCTATCATCACGCCTGGCCGCTGTTCGAAGAACGGGCGGTCGCCCCGGTGATGGACCAGACCTTCCCGCTTGCCGAAGCCGGCGCGGCGCATGCGCGGATGGAAGAAGGCGCGCATATCGGCAAGATCGTGCTCGAGGTGTTCGGCGACTGAGGCGGGTTGCTACCTGACCGACCGGGCGGAGACCTTTTGGCGCTTGCCGTAAGGCCCCCGACGACTCGGGATTGTCGCAATGTCGCCTATCGGTAACTCCACTGTGAATCGCCCGTAACAAACATGTGCCAGGACTAGGGCCGTAACCCATCAGGGGGTCCGGCCCATGAACGATCTGCCCAATCATTTCGACGCCGCGCACAAAGTTGCGAATTTTCCTTCGATCAAGCCCCGCGTGCCCGAACGCAGGCTCGAAGAGCGACGCACCTATCGTACGATCTGGATCAGCGACGTGCATCTCGGCACCAAGGGCTGCAATCACGAACTGCTGATCGACTTCCTCGATCATACCGACAGCGACACCATGTATCTGGTCGGCGACATCATCGACGGCTGGCGGCTGAAGAAGAAGGTCTACTGGCCGCCCGAACACAGCGATATTGTCTGGCGCATCCTCAAGCGTGCCAAGCGCGGCACGCGGATCATCTATATCCCGGGCAATCACGACGAGATGGTCCGCCCGTTCAGCGGCATGAATTTCGGCGGAGTGGAAATCATGCGCGCCGCGTTCCACGACACCGCCGACGGGCGCCGGCTGATGGTCCTGCATGGCGACGAATTCGACACCATCATGCTGGCGCACCGCTGGCTCGCCTTCGTCGGCGACGCGCTCTATCACGTGATGATGAAGCTCAACAATTGGGTGGCCGCCGCGCGCAAGCGGCTGGGCCTGCCCTATTGGTCGATCTCGAAAGCGGCAAAGAACAAGGTCAAGAACGCGGTCGAGTTCATCTCGAAATACGAGGAAGTGGTCGCCCGCGCGGCGGCGGAGCGCGGCGTCGACGGCGTGGTCTGCGGTCATATCCACACCGCCGAGTTCCGCAGTTTCGAATATGGCGGCAAGCGCGTCGAATATTGGAACGACGGCGATTGGGTCGAAGGGTGCAATGCGCTGGTCGAACATGCCGACGGCCGCATGGAAATCCTCCACTGGCCTGACGAAGTCGCGCGGCGCAACCGCCGCGAAAGTGACGTCACGCCGTCAGTGCCGGAGGCCGCGTGACCGCGCAACTCGCTGCCGCCGACACTCGTGCGGCCTGCCCGGCTGCCGCGCCGCAGCGCATCGCGATCGTCACCGATGCCTGGCTGCCGCAGATGAACGGCGTGGTGCGCACGCTCACCACGACCTGCGACCATTTGCGCGCGCAGGGGCACGAGCTGCTGGTGATCTCGCCCGACCAGTTCAGCAGCGTGGCCTGCCCGACCTATCCCGAAATCCGGCTGGCGCTGGCATTGCCGGGCGTGGTCGGCGAAAGACTGCGCACCTTTGCCCCCGAAGCGATCCATATCGCCACCGAGGGGCCACTGGGCATGGCCGCACGCGGCTATTGCACGCGCCGGGGCATCCGCTTCACCACCGCCTATCACACGCAATTTCCGGATTACCTCGCCAGTCGGACGCACCTGCCCGCGCAGTGGTTCTGGCGGTATATCGAGTGGTTCCATCGCCCCGCGCGGCGCGTGCTGGTCGCGACCGAGAGCATCAGCGCGGAATTGCGCGCGCACGGCCTGCCGCAGCTGCATCGCTGGAGCCGCGGCGTCGATCTGGCCTGTTTCACGCCCGATGCGCCGCCGCCACCCGAATTCGCCGACCTGCCGCGCCCGATCCAGCTCTATGTCGGCCGGGTGTCGGTGGAAAAGAACATCGGCGCCTTCCTCGCCAATGGCTATCCCGGCAGCAAGGTCGTGGTGGGGAACGGCCCGGCGCTCGAAACGCTCAGGGCGGATCATCCCGAGGTGCACTTCCTCGGTCGCCGCGCGGGACGCGGCCTTGCCGGATGCTACGCCGGGGCGGATGTCTTCGTCTTTCCCAGCAGGACCGACACCTTCGGCCTGGTGATGATCGAAGCACTGGCCTGCGGCACGCCCGTCGCCGCCTTTCCCGTTCCGGGACCGCGCGATATCGTCACCGAACAGGTCGGTGCGCTGAGCGAAAACCTCGACCGCGCGATCGCCGCAGCGCTGTTCTGCGACCGCAAGAGCTGCGCCGATTATGGCGCGGGCTTCAGCTGGAGTGCGGCGACGGGCCAGTTCCTCGCCGGGCTGGCTGCACTCGAGCCGGAGGCATTGCCGAGCACCTGAGGCTTTCGCTTGTACAATCGGGCACTCTCGCCTAGATGGGCACGATAACGGCCGTCCCGCGAGGGGCGGCCCTTCTATTTTCGCAAGACGAGAAAAGGCATTTCCATGGCCGACCAACCCAAACCGCTGATGCCGCATGCGACCGCCACCTGGCTGGTCGACAACACCGGTCTGTCGTTCGAACAGATCGCGGAATTCTGCGGCCTCCATATCCTCGAAGTGCAGGCGATGGCGGACGATCTGGCGGGCAGCAAGTATACGGGCCGCGACCCGGTGCATGCTGGCGAACTGACGCAGGAAGAGATCGAAAAGGGTCAGGCCGATGCGGAGTATCGCCTCAAGATGCAGCGTGCGCCGGTGGCGGTCAGCCGGACCAAGGGCCCGCGCTACACCCCCGTATCGAAGCGGCAGGACAAGCCCGACGGCATCGCCTGGATCCTGCGCAACCACCCGGAAATTTCCGATGCGCAGATCGGCAAGCTGATCGGCACCACGCGCAACACGATCGGCGCGATCCGCGAACGCAGCCACTGGAACATCCAGAACATCCAGCCCAAGGACCCGGTTACGCTGGGCCTGTGCTCGCAGCGCGAACTCGACGCCGTGGTGGCCAAGGCGGCCAAGAACCTGCCGGTCGACGATGAAGAAGCCGCGCCGGTGGTGGCCAGCGGCAGCAGCGATCGCGAGAAGCTGATCGAGGAACTGCACGCTGAACGCGAAGCCAACGTCAAGGCCGCTGCCGAAGCCGCGCAGGAAGCCGAAGCCGCGGCGTGGCTCGAAGCCAAGCGGACGAGCGAAGACGGCGGAGAGCCGGGCGATACCGGCCCCGCCTGACGCATCGGGGAAAAGCATTCGAAGGCGGGGAAAGCGTTGGCTTTTCCCGCCTTTTTACTTGCGTTTGAGACGCAATACTCCATGCTATTGACATGGATGTAAGCAAGCTACCGAACCATCATCCGGTGCCCTGGAACACCACGTTCGAACCGCTGGCGCTGCCCGCCATGTTCGCGCGGACGGTGCAGGCC
Source organism: Qipengyuania citrea (assembly GCF_009828015.1). GTDB lineage: Bacteria > Pseudomonadota > Alphaproteobacteria > Sphingomonadales > Sphingomonadaceae > Qipengyuania > Qipengyuania citrea. Next base: position 839,134 of record NZ_WTYG01000001.1, read on the forward strand.
TGCCCCGATGCGGCCCTGTTGTATTTTCTCGGCCGCACCTTCACCTATGGCGAACTGTTCCGCGATGCGCAGGCCTTCGCTCATGCGCTCAAGCGGCGCGGGATCGCCCCGGGCGACCGGGTCGGGCTCTTCCTGCCCAACGTCCCGAGCTATGTCGTCGCCTATTACGGGGCGATGATGGCGGGCGCGGTGGTGGTGAATTTCTCGCCGCTCTATTCGGTCGAGGAACTCGAACAGCAGGTGGCCGATTCGGGGACCCGCCTGCTGGTTACCGTCGATGTCCCCGAGCTCTACGCCACTGCGCAGAAGGTGCTGCAGGGTTCGGCGCTCAAGACGCTGGTCGTCAGCTCGCTGGCGCAGATGCTGCCGTTTGCCAAAGGGCTCGCCATGCGCGTGTTCGCGCGCAGCAAGATCGCGCGCGTTGACTATGGCGAATCGGTCCTCCGCTGGGACGAATTCCTTGAGGGCGGGCGAAAGCACGGGGGCAAGCTGCCCGAGATCGACCCGCAGGCGCTGGCCTTGCTGCAATATACCGGCGGGACGACGGGGACGCCGAAGGGCGCGATGCTCACGCATGCCAATCTGTCGATCAACGCGCAGCAGGTTGCCGGGCTCAATCCCTATGGCGACCCTTCGCACGAGGTCTTCATGGGCGCGTTGCCGTTCTTCCATGTCTTTGCCAACACGGCACTGCTCAACCACGCGGTGGTGACGGGGGCGGCGATAGCCATGGTCCCGCGGTTCGATGCCAAACAGGTCCTCCAGACGATCGAAAAGCACGGGGCGACCGGATTTCCGGGCGTGCCGACGATGTTTCAGGCGCTGCTCGACCATCCCGACCTGGACAAGACCGACGTGTCGAGCCTGCGAGTATGCATCTCGGGCGGCGCACCGCTCCCGGCGCCCCTGCGCGAGAAGTTCGAAGCCAGGACCGGCGTACGGCTGGTTGAAGGCTATGGGCTTACCGAAAGTTCGGGTGTGATATCGACCAATCCCTACGAAGGCACACGCAAGCCGGGGACCATCGGTCAGGTCGTCATGCAGACCGAAGTGCTGCTGCTCGACAAGGAAGACCCGACCGTCCTCGCGGCGGAAGGCGAGCCGGGCGAACTCGCACTCCATGGTCCGCAGATCATGCAGGGCTATTGGAACCGGCCCGATGCAGCGAAGGACGTGTTCGTCGAGCATCAGGGCAAGACCTGGCTCCGCACCGGCGACGTCGCCACGCTCGACAGCGACGGCTTTCTCGAAATCGTCGATCGGATCAAGGACATGATCGCGGTGGGCGGGTTCAAGGTCTTCCCCAGCCAGGTCGAAGACGTCCTGCTCGACCATCCGGGGGTGAAGGAAGCGCTCGTGATCGGACGGCCCGATTCCTATCGCGGCGAAGCGCCGGTGGCCTATGTCACGCTCAACGCCGACGCTCAGGCGACCGGCGAGGAACTGCGCGACTGGCTCAATGCCCGCGTGGGCAAGCACGAACGTGCCGACGAAGTGGTGATCCGTGCCGATCTGCCCAAGACCATGATCGGCAAACTTGATCGCAAGGCGCTGCGCGCCGAAGTGCTCGGCTGACCATACGACAAGGCCGCCTGCGTTCGCACGCAAGCGGCCTCGTGATGTAGCAAGGGCTAGAGGTCAGCCGGCGACGGTCAGCTCGGGCTTTGCCGAGCTTGACGAAGGCGCGGTAGCCGCGCCGCTCTTGGCGTTGCGATGCGCGAAACGTCCCTCGACCTGAGCGCCCTGTTCGATCGTGAGCGCATCGTAGAAGACGTCGCCGGTAATCTTGGCGGTCTTGAGGATCACGAGTTCACGCGCGGTGATCGATCCCTCGACGGTGCCGGCAAGCCGGGCGGTTTCCGCCTTGATCGCGCCCTTGACCGTGCTGGTTTCGCCCTGGACGAGCGCGGAGCAGGCGATATCGCCTTCGACCGCGCCATCGACATGCAAATCTGCCGAAGCGGTGATGTCGCCGGTGATCGCGAGGTCCGATCCGAGGACCGAGAAGGTGGAATTGCTCTTGCTGGCCATGCGCTCGCGTCCCTGATTACTTGGTACGGGCGGGGTTGGGGCTCCGCCGGATTTCTTCGAGAACATCAGGAGCGGTCTCCAGGAAAGTGCGCGGATTGACCGCGCGATTGTTGATACGCACCTCGAAGTGGAGATGCGGGCCGGTCGAACGGCCGGTATTGCCGATGGCCCCGATCGTCTCGCCCGCGGCGACGCGCTGGCCGACTTTCGCGTTGAAGCGCGACATATGCGCATAGCGCGTCATCAGGCCGTTGCCATGCGTGATCTCGACCGTCTTGCCATAGCCGCCCTTCCAGCCGACGAAGCTGACGCGGCCGTCCGAGGCGGCGCTGATCGGCGTACCGATGGCCCCGCGGAAGTCGAGGCCCTTGTGCATCGCCCCGCCGCCGTTGAACGGATCGCGGCGGAAACCGAAGCCGCTGGAAATCATGTCCTTATGCGCCGGCGTCACCTGCGGCACGCCTGCGAGGCCACGCTCGAGCGCATCCATGCGTGCGATCGACAGGCCGAGCCGCACGAAGCGCGGGTCGATCGAACCATCGGCTTCGGTGGCGAGGTTTTCGAACGGACCACCCATCGCGCCGCGTTCGGCGGTGCGGATCATGCTCGCAGAATCGAGCCCGAGCTTCTCGAGCGCCGCGGCAGCGCGCTGGGCGCGCCAGTCGGCATAATGCGTGAGACCTTCGACCAGCGCGAGCTGGCGTGCTTCGATACGGGCGAGTTCGGCGGCTTCGGGAAAGGCTGCACTGACCTTCTCGACCGTCTCGGCAGCCTCCGACGCGCTGTCGCTGACGCTGCTGAATGCCTTGAGGTCTTCGGGCAGCGCCTCGCCCATCGCTTCGAGGAATTCCATGCGGCGGTTGAGGTCGTCCTTCACCGCGGCAATGTCCGCGCCATAGGCATCGACGCGTTCTTCGGCCGTGGCGACGCGGGCTTCGCGGTCGCGGAGCGAAAGCCGCTCGGTTTCCGCGCGATACTGCGTCCAGCCGGCAATCGCGACCGACGCGGCACATACCACCAGCGCAGCCAGCGCCAGCGCCGCTGCCGTCATCTGGACCTTGGAAGATATGGTGATGAAGCGCACCTGCCCCTCGGATCGCATGAAGAATTCGCGATCCGGAAACCAGCTGCGCACGCGATTCGCCAAGCCAATGATGGCGTTGCTGTTGCTCAAAACGACCCGTCCCTTATGGTCTTTTCACGTCCCACAGCCGGGCTACCAAACGATGGTTATGAAATCGAATCGCGGTTCCCACAAAATCCACGAGTCGAAGCATCGATGGGACGAGTCGTTTTTATACAATCTTTCAGGGGATCGATTTTGCTTGCCGAAACGAAGTCCAATATTCCCAAGGGCTTAGAATCTTCAAGGGTCGAAGCGGGCAAGTCATTGTATAAGAACGACAAATTCCAGGGCAGATCGCTTTGACGGGCGCGCGGCGTCGAATCGGGCTGCTCGGAGGCAGTTTCAATCCCGCCCACGGCGGACATCGCCGCATATCGCTCTACCTCTTGCGCGCGCTTGCGCTTGACGAAGTGTGGTGGCTGGTCTCGCCGGGCAATCCGCTCAAGCCCAGGACCGGGATGGCGCCGCTCGCAGCCCGCGTGCGATCGGCAATGGCGCAGGCCCGGCGCGCGCCGATCCGGGTAACCGCGATCGAGCGCGAACTGGGCACCCGCTACACCGTCGATACGCTCGGCGCGCTGACGCGGCGCTATCGCAAGAACGATTTCGTCTGGTTGATGGGATCGGACAATCTGGCGCAATTCCATCGCTGGAAGGACTGGCGCGGAATTGCGCGAACGATGCCGATTGCGGTTATCGCGCGGCCCGGCTATGATGCCTCCGCAATCGCGAGCCCCGCGATGGCCTGGCTGAGGCGCTTTTCCGTGCCGCTGTCCAGCTTTGTTGGAAGGGGCGAATGGAGCGCACCGACACTGGTGACCTTGCGTTTCGATCCCGATGAAAGGTCGGCCACGGCAATTCGCCGCGCCAATCCCGATTGGGCCTTACGCTTCACCGGACCGCCTCCAAGGGACCAACTGACGCATCGCTTGATACTGTCGGGGGAGGAAACCACCGCGCCATGATGCGCGTTGGTCCTTCCATGGCCCAAGCCTCTCAATTCAGGAGCATCGCATCCGCCTATGACACAGGCGCAATCCATCCCGGCATCCGCCGGTTCCAATCCGGCACAGGTGATCGACTTGTCTGACGCAAACCTCGACCCGCTGCTCAAGCTCGTGCTGACGCAGCTCGATGACGACCAGGCGCAGGACATCGTGACCATCGATCTCAAGGGCAAGAGCTCGATCGCCGACCATATGGTCATCGCCTCGGGCCGCTCGACCCGCCAGGTCGCTGCCATCGCCCAAAAGCTGGCCGAGAAAATCAAGCAGGCCGGTTTCGGTCCGGTGAAGCTCGAAGGGCTTCCCGCGGCCGATTGGGTGCTGCTCGACGCGGGAGATATCGTCGTCCACCTGTTCCGCCCGGAAGTGCGCAGTTTCTACAATCTCGAGCGGATGTGGGCATTCGGCGATGCGCCGCCGGTGGCCGGGAACGCCTGACGCCAGACCGATCTTGAGCAGGGCCGGCCGACGCCCGGTTGGCCCGATCGGACCATCGCCCGCCGGAGGGGTGCGCCATTCTCTTGCATATCATCGCCCGCGGCAAGATCGCGCGCTCGCCCGAAGCGGAGCTCGTGGCACGCTATGAAAAGCGGCTCACCTGGCCACTGCGCCTGACCGAACTGCCCGAGACGGGCGGGCGCATTCCCGAGCCGCAAATCCCGTGCAAGACCGTGCTGCTCGACGAACGCGGGCAGGATCTGCCATCCGAAAAGCTCGCGGCCATCCTTGAGCGTTGGCGCGACGACGGCATGCGCGAATGCCGCTTCGTGATCGGCGCTGCCGATGGCCATGCCGATGACGATCGCCGCGCGGCCGATCTGCTGCTCGCCTTCGGCCAGGCGACGTGGCCGCATCTGCTGGCGCGCGCGATGCTGGCCGAACAGCTCTACCGCGCCACGACGATAATCGCGGGTCACCCCTATCATCGCAGCGGCTGATCGGGCAGATTGCCGCGATGCGCCGCCCCGCCGTCATCGCCGGATTGCTTGCCGCGGCCTGGCTGGGGTTGCCCGCCACCGCGCAGGCGCCTGCCCGGATCGACACCGTCGAAGACGCGCAAGCCGCGCTCGATGCTGCGCGGCAGCAGCAGCGCAACGCTCGCGCCCGCGGCGAACGGCTCGAACAGCGCGCCTCGCGGTCGCGCGAAACCGCGCAGAAGGCGCGCAGCGCCGCTGCCGCCCTGGCGGCGCGCGTCCAGCAGGCCGAAGCGGGTATCGCCGCCGCCGAAGCGCGCCTGCAACTCGCCAATAGCAAACGCCGCAAGCTGGACCGCGAACTGGCTGCCCGCCGTGCGCCCCTGGCGCATCTGGCCGGCGCGCTGCAATCGATGACGCGCAGGCCGCTATCCCTTTCGGCGCTCCAGCCCGGGTCGCTGCGCGACCTGGTCTATACGCGCGCCGTGCTCGACAGCACGATCCCGGTCGTGCGCGAGCGGACGGCGGCGCTGCGCAGCCAGCTCGACCGGGCCCGCGCGCTCGAGGCGGAGGCGCGCGCGGCGGTAAGCGATCGCCGCGACAGCGAAGCCACATTGCTGCAGCGGCGCAAGCAATTGGTGGCGTTGGCGGCGCAGGAACGGCTCAAGGCACGGCAGGCTGCCGGCGGCGCCGATCGCGAAGCGCAGCGCGCGCTGGTCCTCGCCGAACAGGCGATCGATCTCGACCAGCTGGTTGCCCGCCTCGAATCCGCCGGATCGCTGCGCAAACGGCTTGCGTTGCTGCCCGGACCGGTGGCGCGGCCGGCAAATCCCGCTGCGGCGACCATCTCCGCGACGCCGCGCCCCCAGCCCAGCGCCACCCAGCCGCCGCAGCAATACCAGCTGCCCGTGGCGGGCAGGATCAGCGCGGGCTTCGGCGAAGCGGGGGCCAGCGGCCAGCGCCAGGCGGGGATCGCACTCGACGCGCGCGGCAGCGGACAGGTGGTCGCGCCGGGTGCGGGGCGCGTGATCTTCGCCGGGCCCTATCGCGGCTTCGGCCGTATTGCGATCGTCGAACATGCCAATGGCTGGACCAGCCTGGTGACCGGGTTGGCGTCGCTCGATGTGGCGGTCGGCCAGGCGGTCGACGCGGGGTCCCCGCTCGGCCTTGCCCCGCAGCAGGGCGGCGAAGTGGCGCTGGAACTGCGGCAGGATGGCGAACCGGTGAACCCGCTCGATTACCTGCGCTAGGCGCTGGTCGTAACCGGCTCGCGCGTACTGCGTAATGCTGCTCATCTGGTATTAAGCGCGCACAGGCGATAGATTGGCCTGCGCAAAGGAGTCCTCTCGCCCATGAAATTCGCCGCTCTGGCCCGTTCGGCCGCACTCGTGACCGCCGTCGCGCTGATTCCCGCGACCACTGCCAGCATGGCGCAGGTCGATGGCCGCGCGGGGGCCGAATTCTCGAAGGTCCTCGGGGTCTACCAGCGGATCAAGGCGAGCTATGTCGACCCGGTCGACGATGAAACGCTGATGCGCGGCATGATCGATGGCATGCTGGCCGCGCTCGATCCGCATTCGGGCTATCTCGACGGCAGCGATTTGCAGCGGCTCGAAACGATGATCGACGGCAATTATTCGGGCCTGGGCCTCTCCGTCGTGGCGGAAGACGGCGCGGTGAAGGTGATCTCGCCGTTCCGCGGCAGCCCGGCCGATATTGCGGGGATCAAGGCCGGCGATTTCATCACCCATCTCGATGGGCGGCTGATCGTGGGGCAGGAGCTCGATGAATCGGTCGCGCAGATGCGCGGCCGCGAGGGTACCTCGATCCAGCTCACGATCTTCCGCCCGGGCCGCGACGAACCCTTCGATCTTTCTGTGAAGCGCGGCGTGATCGAACTCGAACCGGTCACCTGGGAACTGCATGAGGGCAATATCGGCCAAATCATGGTCAATGAATTTTCCCGCGATGTCGGCAGCGATGTCTTTACAGCGTGGGAAGAAATGAAAGCGGAAGCCACCGGCCGGATCGACGGGCTGGTGCTCGATCTGCGCTCCAACCCCGGCGGCTCGCTCGACGAAGCGGTCGCGCTGTCCGATCTCTTCCTCACCGAAGGCCGCATCGTCTCGCAGCGTGGCCGCGCCCGCGGCGAGAATATCGCCTATGACGCCGAAACCGTGTTCCGCGGCGACATCGCCGGCGGCCTGCCGATGGTCGTGCTGATCGATGCTGGCTCGGCGTCGGCTTCGGAAATCGTCGCTGGTGCCCTGCAGGACCATCGCCGCGCCGTGGTGATGGGCGAACGCAGCTTCGGCAAGGGCAGCGTGCAGTCGCTGCTGCCGCTCGGCCGCGATGCGGCACTCAAGCTGACGACGGCGCGCTATTTCACGCCTTCGGGCCATTCGGTCCAGGAAGGCGGGATCGACCCCGACATCACCGTCCCGCAGCTGTCCGATCCCGATCTGGCCAAGCGCGCGCGCTTCCAGATGCGCGAATCGGATCTGCGCGGCCATCTCATCAACGAGATCGGCATCGAGGACGACGCGGTGGAGAAAGATGCGCGCGACGATCCGCGGTTCCAGCAGACCGCCGAGGAACTGGAAGAGCAGGGGATCGAAGATTTCCAGCTGCATTACGCGCTGCAGACGCTGCGCCGCACGAGCCCGATGAACATTGCCGCGCGCGCGAAATAGGCTAGGCCGCGCAGCATGTTCCTGACGCAGCACGCCCGTCTCGCCCGTCTGCTCGCGCTTGCCGTACCGGCAGCGCTGTTGGGCGGGGCGTATCTCTCGGAATACGGTTTCGGCCTGTACCCCTGCGAGATGTGCTGGTGGCAGCGCTGGCCGCATTTCGCTGCGGGCGGACTGGCGCTGCTAGCCTACACCGTGACGCCGCGGCGGCTGTGGATCTGGCTTGCGGCGCTCGCGATCGCGCTGTCGGGCGCCATCGGTCTGTTCCACGCAGGCGTCGAATACGGTTGGTGGCCGGGGATCACCTCCTGCGCGGTCATCGCCGGAGGCGGCAGTGGCAATGCGCTTGAGGACATCATGAACACGCCGCTCGTGCGGTGTGACGAGCCCGCCTGGACGCTCGCGGGGATTAGCCTGGCGGGCTACAATTTCCTCGTGTCGAGCGCGGCGGCACTGGCAATTTCCGTCCTGATGGTGAAGGATCGCAACGCATGACCAAGGTGCCCGACCATATCGCTCGCATGATCCGCGTCGACCAGGCGGGCGAATTCGGCGCCACGCGGATCTACGCCGGCCAGCTGGCGGTGATGGGTGATCGCGGCCCCGATTCGGCTGAAATCGCCGGCATGGCAGAGCAGGAAGCGGGCCACCGCGCGCAGTTCGATGCATTGATGGCGCGCCGCGGGGTCCGCCCGACCGCGCTGCAACCTTTCTGGGACAGGGCCGGGTTCGCACTGGGCGCGGTTACGGCGCTGATCGGCCCCGAAGCGGCGATGGCCTGCACCGCGGCGGTCGAAACCGAAATCGACGATCACTATTCGCGCCAGCTCGACCGGTTGCAGGAGACCGGTGAGGACCCCGAACTCGCGGCGATGATCGAGGAATTTCGCGAGGACGAACGCGAGCATCGCGATGCGGCGCTTGCCGCCGGTGCGGAACGTGCGCCTGCCTACCCGCTGCTGTCGGGCCTCATCCGGCTCGGCTGCCGCGCTGCGATCCGTGTTTCCGAACGTGTCTGACGGGAACCGGGACCCCCGCTTTCGCGCTTCATGACCAGTTCACTGCCCGAAGCGTCTTGTCGCTTCGCCTGCAAACGCCCGAGAGGATACCCATGTCGAAATCGCTGATAGCCATTGCCGGTCTTGCGCTTGCCCTGCCTGCCGCCGCCCATGCGCAGGACGCGGTGGACACGGGTGACGACAGTTACAACATGGTGATCGTCTACGGCGATGACGAATGCCCGCAGTCGACCGCCGACCAGATCGTCGTCTGCGCGCGCAAGGCTGAAAACGACCGCTACCGGATCCCCGAAACCCTGCGCTTCTCGCAAAGCCCGGCGAACACTTCCTGGGCAGAGCGCGTGGAGCGATTCGAAATGGCAGGCGACTTCGGGATCATGTCCTGTTCGCCCACAGGTGCCGGCGGCTTTACCGGCTGCACGCAGGAAATGATCAATGCGGCCTATGCCGACAAGGCGAATGACGCGGGCGTCCGCTTTGGCGAGATCATCGCTGCAGAACGCGCCAAGCGCCTCGCCACGATCGATGAAGACGCAGCCGCCGAACAGGAACGCGTCGAAATGATCGAGCGCGAATATATGGAACGGCTCGAGCGCGAGCGCGCTGCCGAAACCGCCGGGGAAGACGCGCTTCCGCAGCCGGAAGCGGGCGCCGATCCGGAGTAGTCTATCCGCGGTTAACCATTTGCGGCTAGGGCAGTGCAATGGCCGCGCCGCGCAAGATCCTCACTGTGTTCGGGACGCGTCCCGAAGCTATAAAGCTGTTCCCGCTGGTTCACCGGTTGGCGCGGGATGACCGGTTCATTGGCCGCGTGTGCATTTCAGCGCAGCACCGAGAGATGCTCGACCAGGTGCTTGATATCGCGGGCATCGTTCCCGATCACGATCTCGACTTGATGACTCCCGGACAAACGCTCGATGCTCTCACGGCGCGGGCGCTGGTGGAAATCGGCAAGGTGCTCGATCTCGAACAGCCCGACTGGGTCGTCGTCCAGGGCGATACCACCACCGTGATGGCGGGGGCGATTGCCGCCTATTATCGCAAGATACCCGTGTGCCATGTAGAAGCGGGCCTGCGCAGCGGCGACATCCACCATCCCTGGCCCGAGGAAGTGAACCGCCGCGTTGTCGGCAGTTTTGCCGCGCTGCACTGCGCGCCGACCACGACCGCCCGGGATGCATTGCTGCGTGAAAACGTCGATCCGGCGATCGTCCACGTGACGGGCAACACGGTTATCGATGCCTTGCAGTGGGTCACCGCACGCGTCGACAACAGGCTCGCGCTGGCGGATGGGCTGCGCGCGCTGGAAGAACGCTTCGCGGGGCGGCGGATCATTGGGGTCACCAGCCACCGGCGTGAAAATTTCGGCGAGGGCATGCAAGCTATCGCCAAAGCGGTTAAGTCGATAGCCTCTCGGCAGGACGTTGCGGTTATTTTCCCCGTCCATCTCAACCCTCAGGTGCGCGCGGTGATGAAGGTCGAACTGGCCGGGCTCGACAATGTCGCGCTACTCGAGCCGCTTGATTACCCGCAGTTCGCGCGGCTGCTCGATATCAGCCACCTGATGCTCACCGACAGCGGCGGCGTACAGGAAGAGGCGCCCGCGCTGGGCAAGCCCGTGCTGGTGATGCGCGAAACCACCGAACGGCCCGAAGGCATTGCTGCCGGAACCGCCCGGCTGGTCGGAACCGATGCCGACAGGATAGTGCGCGAAACCAATCGTCTGCTCGACGACCCGGCGGCCTATGCGGCGATGGCGCAGGCGCACAACCCGTTCGGCGACGGGCATGCCGCCGAACGGATCGCCGATCTGCTCGCAGCCAGCTGACCGGCGTTACTGTTAAATTTACCGACACGCGCTACCACAACCCGCCAAAGGTTCAGGGAAGCAGTTTCATGCGTGGTGATACAAAGCCCGATGTGTGCGTCATCGGTCTCGGCTATATCGGCTTGCCCACGGCGGCGATCATCGCTCGCGCCGGCTGTCCGGTGCACGGCGTCGATGTGACGCAGACCGTGGTCGACACTATCAATCGCGGCGAGATCCATATCGAGGAGGTCGATCTCGACGGGCTGGTCCAGGCGGTCGTGCAGCGCGGCCTGCTCAAGGCCTCGACCGAAGTTGCGCCCGCGGATGTCTTCGTCATCGCGGTACCCACGCCGTTCGCCAAGGATGGCAACCACACCCCCGATACCTCCTATGTCATGGCCGCGGCAGAGCAGGTCGCTGCCGTCCTAAGAAAGGGCGATACGGTCATCCTGGAATCGACTTCGCCGGTCGGCACCACGGAGGCCATGCGCGATGCCATCGCCGCGCGGCGTCCCGATCTTGCACTGCCCGGGCTGACCGAGGGGCTGCCCGACGTAAGCATCGCCTATTGCCCCGAACGCGTGCTGCCCGGCCGGATCCTCGAAGAACTGACGCATAACGACCGTTCGATCGGCGGAATCACTCCGCGGTGCGCGCGCAAGGCGCTGGCGTTCTACAAACGCTTCGTGAAGGGCGAATGCGTCACCACCGATGCGCGCAGCGCCGAAATGACCAAGCTGGTCGAAAACGCCTTTCGCGACGTCAACATCGCCTTCGCGAACGAGCTTTCGATGATCGCCGACCGTCAGGGGCTCGACGTGTGGGAGGTCATCCGCCTGGCCAATCGGCATCCGCGTGTGAATATCCTGACCCCCGGACCGGGCGTGGGCGGGCACTGCATCGCGGTCGATCCCTGGTTCATCGTCCATGGCGCGCCCGACGAGGCCAAGATCATCCGCCAGGCCCGCGATACCAACGACGCCAAGATGCACCACGTCCTGGCCCGCGCGCGGGCACTGGCCGCGGCCCAGCCGGACGCGAAGATTGCCTGCCTCGGGCTCGCCTTCAAGGCCAATATCGACGACTTTCGCGAATCGCCCGCGCGCTTCGTCGCCGCATCGCTCGCCCGCGAATTCGGCGCGCGCGTGCAGGTGGTCGAACCCTATGCCGGCTCCCTGCCAGCCGAATTCGAAGGCACCGGCGCCGAACTGGTCGATATCGACACCGCGCTAGAGGAATCGGACGTACTGATCCCGCTGGTAGACCACGATGTCTTCAAGGTCATTCCGCCCGAAGAGCGGCTGGGCAAGGCGGTTTACGACACGCGCGGGATATGGCCCGACGTGGCCTGAGCCGCAGGGCAGTTCGCTAATCGAGCGCGATATCGGGCGCGTCTTCCTGTTTCATGCCCACGACGTGGTAGCCCCCGTCGACATGGTGCGTTTCACCCGTCACGCCCGATGACAGGTCGGACAGCAGATAGAGGCCCGAGCCGCCGACATCGTCGATGGTGATATTCCGCCGCAGCGGCGAATTGAGCTCGTTCCATTTGAGGATATAGCGGAAGTCGCCGATCCCGCTCGCAGCGAGCGTTTTCACCGGGCCGGCGCTGATCGCATTGACGCGGATGTTTTCCGGGCCGAGATCGTTGGCGAGATATTTCACGCTGGATTCCAGCGCCGCCTTGGCCACGCCCATCACGTTGTAATGCGGAATGACCTTCTCCGCGCCGTAATAGGTCAGCGTCAGGATCGAACCGCCCTCGGGCATCATGGCGCGTGCGCGCTTGGCCACCGCGACCAGCGAATAGGCGGAGATGTTCATCGTCATCAGGAAGTTGTCGAGGCTGGTGTCGACATATTTCCCGCGCAGTTCGCTCTTGTCCGAAAAGCCGATCGCGTGAACGACGAAGTCGATCGTCTCCCAGCGCGACTTGAGCGTATCGAAGGCGGTGTCGAGCGCAGCCATGTCCGATACGTCGCATTCGATCAGGAAATCGCTGCCCACCTGTTCCGCCAGCGGGCCGACGCGCTTCTTGAGCGCTTCGCCCTGGTAGGAAAAGGCCAGTTCCGCCCCATGCTCCGCCAGTTGCCTGGCGATGCCCCATGCCAGCGACTTGTCGTTGGCGAGCCCCATGATCAGCCCGCGCTTACCTGCCATCAACCCGCTCATGCGGCATGCTCCTCTTCTTCCATTTCGCGCGCCAGGGCGGCGCGGCGGCCTTCGTCGGTTTCTTCCGTCTGGCTGAGTTCCTCTTCGGGCGTCTCGGCCAGCGCCGCATTCAGTTCCGCGCCGATAACCACCCCGAGCCCGACAAGCCAGAAAAAGAACAGGACGATCATCACGCCCGCAAGCCCGCCATAGGTCAGGTCGTAGGCGAAGAAATTGCGCAGCACCGCGGGCATGATCGTGGTCACCGCGATCCACCAGATCGTGGTGAGGAGCACCCCCGGCCACTTGGGATACCGCTTGCGCCGGTATTTGGACGGGGTCAGCGAATAGAAGATCAGGTAGAGCGAACCGAACAGGCCGAGCGACGGCACGATCCGCGACAGCCGCAGCGCCACCACGCGGTCGACCAGCTGGGGGAAATAGGCCTCGATCACCTCCTGCGCCGCGCCGATCAGGAATTGCGCGATCAGGCTGAGCAGCAAGAGAAAGACCGCGGCGAGGATCACGCCCGCGGACAGCAGCCGGTATTTCCAGAAGGCATGCGTCGCCTGCGTGCCATAGGCGCGCCGCAGAATGTCACGGATCGTTTCGATCAGGCTGCCCACGGTCCACAGCGCCACCGCCGCCCCGGCCCAGAGCAGCCAGCCGCTGCGCGCTTCGATCACGTCGCGCGCGACGGGTTCGATGACGCTGCCGACCATTGGCGGCAGCGCATAGAGGAGGGCGTTGATGGTGGCCGCGCGTTCGGCTTCCTCGCCGAAGGCGGAAAACACCGCCGCGCCGAGAATGAAGAAGGGGAAGATCGCCAGCATCGACAGATAGGCCAGATTGCCCGCGTGGATGAAGCCATCGTTATAGGTGCCGATCAGCGCACGCTTGGCGACTTTCCAGGCGCGTGTTCCCGGGCCGACCTGCTGTTCGATCCGGCCGCGCAGATCGCGGGCTTCCTCGCGCCGCTTCTCGGGCGAAAGCGACTGGATTTCGCGTCGCCAGCTGTCCGGCATTTCCTTTTGCGACAAGGGCTACACCCCGAGCTTGCTCCGCGGATCGCTCTCGTCCTTCCATCCATCGAGGCGCTTGGCAAGTTCGTCGAGCATATCGGGCAGCTGGATTTCGAGCGTTACCAGCTGGTCGCCGCGGGTGCCGGTCTTGCGGGTGAACCCCTTGCCCTTGAGGCGCAGCACGGTGCCGCCGCTGGTCCCGGGCTTGAGCGTCATCATGACCGGGCCATCGACCGTCGGGACGCGGACCTTGCCGCCGTTAACCGCCTCGTCGAGCGTGATCGGCAGGTCGAAGCGCACATCGTCATCATGGCGCTTGAAGAAACTGTGCGGGTCGATCGCGATCGTGACCAGCCCGTCGCCCGGTCCGCCGGGCCCCTGTTCGCCCTTGCCCTTCAGGCGCATCTGCGTCCCGTCCTCGACCCCGTTGGGCAGTTTCAGATCGATCGTCTTGCCGTCCGCCAACGTGATGCGCTGCGGCTTGAGCGTCGCGGCATCGATGAAGGGGACCCGCAGCCGGTATGCGACATCGGCGCCCTTCTGCGGCGCGCGCCGCTGCTGCGCCCCGCCGAAGGGACTGCCGCCGGGTCCACCGCGCGGGCCGCGGCCGCCGAACAATCCTTCGAAGATATCGCCCAGGTCGACGTCCTCGGTGCCGAAACCCTGCATGTCTTCGGGCCGGTAGCCGCGTTGGCCGCCGCCGGGCCTGAACCCGCCGCCGCCCATGCCGGCGAAGGGATTGGCCGGATTGCCATCGGCATCGATTTCGCCGCGGTCGAACTGCGCCCGCTTGTCCTTGTCGGACAGCAGGTCATAGGCATTGGTGACCTTGCTGAAGCGTTCGGACGCTTGCGGATTGTCCTTGTTGCGGTCGGGGTGCAACTCCTTCGCCAGCGTGCGATAAGCGCTCTTGATGTCTTTCTCGGACGCATTGCGGCTGACGCCGAGCGTGGCATAGGGATCTGAAGAGTTCGTGGCCATTTGGCGTATCAGCTAGGCACTACAGCGGCACCGCGCAAGCACGCGCGGTTTCCTACGGCTGGGATCGGGGATAGGGGATCGATCATGGATACCGCAATTCTCCTGTCTGTACCGCTCTCGAAGCGCCAACGGCCCGCGCAGAATTTTGCTCCAGAACCGTGTTCCATGTGTTCCAAGTCTCCCACCCCCTAGGAAAGCCCGCATGCAGTCCGACGAAAGCGCCATCCCGCAAAGCGATCCCTTCATGCTCTTCGAAGTGTGGTACGCCGAAGCGAAGGAAAGCGAACCCAACGATCCCAATGCGATGGCGCTCGCAACCGCGTCGGAAGACGGGCTGCCCTCGGTCCGCATGGTGCTGCTGAAGGGCCACGGCCCGGACGGTTTCGTGTTCTATACCAATGCCGAAAGCCGCAAGGGCGAACAGATCCGCGCCAATATGCGTGCGGCGCTGCTGTTTCACTGGAAGAGCCTGCGCCGCCAGATTCGCATCGAAGGCCCGCTGGAGGAAGTGAGCAGCGCCGAAGCCGACGCCTATTTCCATTCGCGGCCGCGCGTCTCCCAGATCGGCTCGGCAGCCAGCGACCAGTCGCGCGCGCTGC
Organism: Qipengyuania citrea; assembly: GCF_009828015.1. Classification (GTDB taxonomy): domain Bacteria; phylum Pseudomonadota; class Alphaproteobacteria; order Sphingomonadales; family Sphingomonadaceae; genus Qipengyuania; species Qipengyuania citrea. The sequence continues at coordinate 854,481 of NZ_WTYG01000001.1, forward strand.
CCGACCGCCAGGTCTATCTCGACCGGGTAACGGCGCTCGAGGAACGCTATCCCGAAGGTGACATTCCGCGCCCGCCGCACTGGACGGGTTTCCGGCTCAGCCCGCGGCGGATCGAGTTCTGGCAGGATCGCCAGTACCGGCTGCATGATCGCCGGCTGTTCGTTCGCGATGCTGCGGAAGAGGCGTGGTCCGACACGCTTCTGTACCCATGACGACCGATCGCGCCCTGCTCGCGCGGTCCGCTGCCGTCGCGTCGATCTCGGTCGCGCTGATACTGGTCGCGCTCAAGACCTGGGCTAGCTGGCGGACCGGGTCCACTGCCATGCTCGGCAGCCTGGCCGATTCGGCGCTCGATCTCGTGGCCAGCCTTGCCACGCTGACCGGCGTCTGGATCGCGTCGATGCCTGCCGACGAGGATCACCGCTTCGGCCATGGCAAGGCCGAGGCGCTCGCGGCGATCTTCCAAGTGATGCTGATCGCGCTTTCGGCATTCGGCATTGCGGTGCGCGCGATCATGCAGCTGGCGGCGGGCGGGCCCACCGCTGCGGCGCAGGAAGGCATCGCGGTATCGTTGATCGCCATCGCGCTCACTTTCGCGCTGCTTTCCTGGCAGCGATTCGTGATGAACCGGACGCGGAGCCTCGCGATCCAGACCGATCACCTGCATTACAAGTCCGACCTGCTGCTCAACCTTGCCGTGATCGCCGCGTTGGTGCTCGACCAATATGCGGGTTTCGGGATCGCCGATCCGCTGTTCGGCCTAGCCATCGCCGGCTGGCTGGCATGGGGCGCATGGCGCGGGGCGAGCGATGCGGTCGACGATCTGATGGACCGCGAATGGCCCGACGAAAAGCGCCAGGCCTTCGTCGAAGCTGCGGCGCGCCATCCCGAACTGTCCAACCTCCACGACCTGCGGACGCGCACCAGCGGGAACCGCGACTTCGTCCAGTTCCATGTGGATCTGCCCCCGGCGCTGACCATTGCAGCCGCGCATGCGATCATCGACCGGGTCGAGGCCGACCTGCTCGAACAGTTTCCCGGAACCGAATTGCTGATCCACATCGACCCCGAAGGCCATGTGGACGAGCCCAACAACCCGCTGGTCGAAGACAATGAATTCGCCAAGCTGGAGAAAGATGCATGAGCCGCACGATACCCTATTGGCATGTCGACGCATTCGCCAACCGGCCGTTCACGGGCAACCAGGCTGCGGTGATGCCGCTCGAGCGCTGGCCCGACGATGCCGAATTGCTGGCGATAGCCGAAGAGAACAATTTCGCCGAGACCGCTTTCCTGGTCCGCGACGAGAGTGGCGCGGCCGAGTGGGAGCTGCGGTGGTTCACCCCGGCCGAGGAAATCCGTCTGTGCGGCCACGCCACGCTGGCGAGCGGACATGTGCTGTTGACCCGCGATGGAGGCGACAGGGTCACCTTTCGTACGCGCAGGGCCGGGCTTCTCGAAGTCGCGCGCACCGGCACGGGATACGAACTGGCGCTGCCGCTTATCCGCAGTGCGCCGGGATCATGGCCCGAAGCGGCGGCGTTGCTCGGCTCCGAACCGGCCGAAGTGTGGCTGAACGAGGATGGCTACGGCATCTATCTGTTCGACAGCGAAGCGCAGGTGCGCGCACTCGATCCCGACCTGCGCGGCCTGGGCGCGCTGGGCAGCGACCAGTTCATCTGCACTGCGCGCGGTTCGGACAGCGATGTCGTCAGCCGCGTGTTCGTACCGGGGAGCGGGGTGGACGAAGACAGTTTCACCGGCTCCGCCCATGCCGCGCTGACCTATTTCTGGACCGAACGGCTGGGACGCGACAGCTTCACCGCGTTCCAGGCGTCGCAGCGCGGCGGCCATGCCACCTGCCGCCGCGATGGCGAGCAGGCGATCTTGTCCGGCGACTGCGTGACCGTGGTCGAGGGCCGGTTCCTGCTGCCCTAGCTGGCGGGGTACAATTCGATGAGATCGGCCAGCTGCTGCAGCATGGCGCGGCGCTCGGGCGCGTCGGAATGGCCGAGCCTGACGACGGTGAGCTTCTGCGCGGGCGAAACAAAGACATACTGGCCCATGTGCCCGATCATGGAAAAGGCGGATTCGGGCGCGCGGGCGGGGATCAGCGGGTGCTGGTCTTCACCCGTCGGCCGGTTGAGCCATGTCTGCAGACCGTAATGCGGGCTCTTCGGGCTGGGAGTGACCATTTCCTCGACCCAGGCGCGCGGCACCAGCTGTTCGCCGCGATAGGACCCCTTGTTGCGCAGCAGCTCGCCCAGCTTGGCCCAGTCGCGGGCGGTGGCATGGATCAGGCTGCCGCCGATCAGCGTGCCGGCGCGATCGAATTCGGGCACCACGCTGGTCATGCCCAGCGGTTCGAACAGCCGAGCGGCGAGATAGTCGGTCACCGCCTGCCGGCGGATATCGGGATCGCTGCTGCCGGTCAGCGCCCGGGCCGCGATATCGGCGAGGATGACAGTGGTGTTGGAGGAGTATTCGAATCGCTCGCCCGGTTCCGCCTCGAGCGGCTGCGCGGTGGCGTAATCGGCCATGTCGTCGCGCCCGTCGAGGAACAGCATGCGCACTTCGCTGCTGTCATAGGGTGGATCGCCGGCCTCGGTATGTTCGAGCCCGGCGCGCATCTGCAGCAGGTGGCGCAGGGTGATTTCGGCGCGCGGATCGCCGGTTCGCTGCCAACGGGGCACGGGCGCGGGCGCATCGAGCCGGAGCTGCCCGTCGGCAACCAGCATGCCGATCATGATCGCGGTGACCGTCTTGGCCATGGACCAGCTGACGAAACGCGTGTCGGCATCATATCCCGGCGCATAGCGCTCAACCGCCAGGGTGCCCCCGTGATAGACCACCAGCGCGCGGGTTTCGCCAAGGCCCTCGCGCGTGAACAGATCGTCCGCTGCCCGTGCCAGCGGCCGCGTGGGCGCGCCGGGCTGCTTGCTTACCGCAGCGAGCGCTTCTTCGCTGAGCGGGGGTTCCTGCGCCGGTCCGGACGACCCGCAGGACGCAAGGCTTGAGGTGGCGAGCGCAAGCGCGATAAGGGGGGCGGGCCGCATGAACATATGTGCGTCACTCGCATGAAGGAATCCCGCTTGGCAACGGCCAAAACCCGCACTCGCAAAACCCGCCTCTGGTTCTGGTCGATCCTGCTTGTCGCCGTGCTGCTCGGTGCGGCGTGGCTCGCGTGGGGCGAAGGGCTGCGCAAGACCGGCGGGGCAGGGGTTGCCTATGCCGCGCGGGTCGGCTGCTCGTGTCGTTTCGTCGCAGATCGCAGCCTGGACGATTGCGCCAAGGACAGACTGGCAGGGATGGAGCTGGTTTCGCTCAGCGATGACGCGGCGGCCAGGAGCGTCACGGCATCGATCCCGCTGGTCGCATCGGAAACCGCCGCCTACCGGGAAGGCTATGGCTGCGTCCTGCAGGAGTGGCGCGACTAGGCGGCGACGCGGGTCGTCGAATCGATCCATCCGCCGCCAACGACCCTCTCGCCCGCGTAGAGGACGGCCGCCTGGCCGGGCGCGACGCCGAATTCCGGATCGGCAAAACGGATCGCAACTTCGGCCCCATTGCCCAGCGGGCCTTCGAGCGTGACCGGCACCGGTTTGGCGAGGCTACGCACCTTGGCGGTCAGCGGGACATCGGGCAGCGGACCGATGCGGTTGGTCTCGATGATCTGCGCTGCGGTCACGGCCAGCATGCGCTTCGGCCCGACCCTGACCTGTGCGGAGGCGGCGTCGATGCCGACGACATACAGCGGTTCGGGCTGGCCCCCGATGTCGAGTCCGCGGCGCTGGCCTACCGTATAGTGGATGACGCCTTTGTGTTCGCCCAGCTGCTCTCCGGTCGCGGCATGGACGATCGCCCCCGGCTCTGCGCCTTCGGGCCGCATCTTGCGCACGATCTTGGCATAGTCGCCATCGGGTACGAAGCAGATATCCTGGCTGTCGGGCTTGGCAGCGTTGCGCAATCCCGACCCTTCGGCGAGCTCGCGCACTTCCGCTTTCGGCATGCCGCCGAGCGGGAAGCGCAGGAAGGCCAGCTGGTCGTCGGTGGTGGCGTAGAGAAAATAGGACTGGTCGCGCGCAGGATCGGCAGCGCGGTGCAATTCGGGGCCGGCGGCCCCCATGACGCGCTTCACGTAATGCCCGGTGGCAAGGCAGTCCGCCCCCAGTTCACGCGCCATGTCGAGCAGATCGGTGAACTTGGGCCCCATGTTGCAGCGGATGCAGGGCACGGGCGTCCGTCCGGCAAGGTAGTCGTCGGCGAATGTCTCGACCACTTCTTCGCGAAAGGCGCCCTCGTGGTCGTGGACGTAATGCGCGATGCCCAGCCGTTCGGCGACCTCGCGTGCATCGCGGATGTCATCGCCGGCGCAGCAGGCGCCCTTGCGCCCCGTGGCGGCGCCGTAATCGTACAGCTGCAGGGTGATGCCGATGACTTCGGCACCGGTCCTCGCGGCAAGCGCGGCGACCACCGAACTGTCGACGCCGCCCGACATGGCGACAACGATGCGGCATTCGGCTGCCGGTCGCGGCAGGTCGAACAGAGCGGCAGCCTGGTCCGGCGAAAGGATATCGGTTGCGGGCATGGCAAGGCCATACACGGATTGGCGCAAGGCCGCCAGATACCAAGGGCTGGCGAGCGCTGCGGCGACCTTCACGATCCGTTTACCATGGGTCGCCTATGTACGGAGACCATGTTTGAGGGCCGCTCCAAAGAAAAAACGCTACCGGATCAGCGCGGAAGCGCGGATCTGCGCCAGTTTCGCTGGACCGATCTGGTTGCGAAACTCGCTGCGACTCGCGATTTGCGCGATGAATTCGAACGGGTGGAGGCTGGATTCAACGCCTTTGGGCAAGCCCGCCGCGAGGGCAATGAAGAAGGTAAACTGACCGTTAACCAAGCTGCTTTAAGCGATGGAAAAGCCGCCCCCCTAGGTCTTGGTCATCCCGCGAACGACGCGGACCAAGGCGACAGAGAGTAGAGAATGATCGAAAACCAGGACATCCGCCCTGCACAGGTTATCGGGCCGCTTGGCGAGCCGTTAACCGTGGACGACTTGCCTTCGCCCGATACGAAGCGCTGGGTGGTGCGGCGCAAGGCGGAAGTGGTCGCGGCGGTGAATGGCGGGTTGCTGACGATCGACGAGGTGCTCGAACGCTATTCGCTCAGCCTCGAGGAATTCGCTTCGTGGCAGCGCGCTGTCGATCGGTCGGGCATGCAGGGGCTGCGCGTCACCCGGATTCAGCATTACCGCGACCTTTACGAACGCCAGCTCAAATACTGATCGCCATTCGTCACGGGAACGATTTGACTCCTCCATCGCTGCGCGTTCATCCTCGAGCCGAATTCGGGGAACCGGTCAGCCCATGCTTTCGTTGAAGGCACATCGGGTTGACGGGAAGAACAGGAGGAATTCGAATGGCTTGGATTATCGCTATTATCGTCGGTGGGATTATCGGTTGGCTGGCTAGCCTGGTTATGAACCGCGACGCCTCGATGGGCATCTTTTGGAATATCGTCGTCGGCATCGTCGGCTCTTTCATCGGCCGTTTCATCGGTTCGCTGATCGGGGTCGGCTCGACGCTGACCGAATTCAGCATTCCGGGTCTGCTGATGTCGCTGGTCGGTGCCATCGTATTGCTCGGCATCGCCAATCTCATCCAGCGTGGCCGCGTCCGCTAAGCCGGGTCACTTACTGAAGTTTCAGGGCGGGGCGTCGCAGGGCGTCCCGCCCTTCGTATATGCGGCAGTGCTGCTTGTGGCGCGCGGGCGACATTCGTCCGGCTATACCGGCCCCCGGTCGAAGCGTCGATTGCCCTGCGCTGGGCCCGGGTCTATCGCCTCCATGCGAAATTCTTGCGCTGAGTGATATAGCAATGTAATACACTGCTCGTTCGCAGCGCTTCTGGGGCAGGGTACGACATGAATTACGAGTCAGGTGTAATGGCCGAGAAGGGCGATCCGATCACGGTCGACTTCGATCCCGACGAAGACGACCGTCTCGAGAAACGGCGTACGGATCGCCGCAGGATCATCATCATCGCCGGCCTTATCGTCCTCGGTCTCGCGATTGCGGCCTATTTCGCCATGCGTGGTGGCACGACGACCCCTGCCGGGGAAGAAAACGCGCAGGCGCCCACGGTTACCGTGGTGCGTCCGGGGCGGACCACGGTCGAAGGTGAAATCACCGCGACCGGCTCGCTCGCCGCGCGGCGTGAAATGCCGGTCGGCGTCGTGGGCGAGGGCGGCCGTGTCGTCTCGGTGCCGGTCGATGCCGGCGACTGGGTAAGTCAGGGCCAGGTGCTTGCCCGGATCGACCGCTCGGTCCAGTCGCAGCAGGTCCAGAGCTTTTCCGCACAGGTCCAGGTCGCGCAGTCCGATGCCGATCTAGCGCAGGCCAATCTCGATCGCGCGTTGCAGCTGGTCGAACGCGGCTTCGTTTCGCAAGCCGATGTCGACCGGTTGACCGCGACCCGCGATGCCGCCGTCGCACGCGTCCGCGTGGCACAGGCGCAGCTGGCCGAACTGCGCGCGCGCAATGCCCGCCTCGACATCCTCGCCCCCGCGGCGGGTTATGTGCTCGAACGCAATGTCGAACCCGGCCAGACGGTCAGCGCCGGTTCGCCGCCACTGTTCCGGATCGCCCGCGGGGGCGAAATGGAACTGCTCGCGCGGCTAAACGAAGATGCGCTGGCGTCGATTTCGCCGGGAACGCGTGCGCAGGTGCGCCCGGTCGGCACCGACAAACTGTTCACCGGGCAGGTTTGGCAGGTTTCGCCGATCATCAGCGAGCAGGATCGCCAGGGCACCGCACGCATTGCGCTGAGCTACGCTCCGGGCCTGCGGCCGGGTGGTTTTGCCACTGCAACGATTGCCAGCGGCACGGTCGTCGCGCCGATCCTTCCCGAAAGCGCAGTGCTGTCCGACGAGGACGGCGCTTATGTCCTGATCATCAATGGCGAGGACAAGGCCGAACGCCGCGCGGTGACCACCGGCACGGTCACGTCGAAAGGTATCGTGATCGCCGAAGGGCTGAACGGTTCGGAACGTGTCGTGCTGCGCGCAGGGGGCTTCCTGACCGAAGGTGAAACGGTCCGGACGCAGCTCGCCGAGCTCGACGACTAAGCAGGGGTAACTCGATGAATTTCCGCAACATCTCTGCCTGGTCGATTCGCAACCCGGTCATTCCGCTGGTGGCGTTCACGGCGCTGCTGCTGGCGGGCCTGATCAGCTTCGCCCGGATGGATGTTGTCAACAATCCAGACATCGAGTTTCCCGCCGTCAACGTCTCGATTTCCCAGCCCGGCGCCGCGCCGACCGAAATCGAGAACCAGATCACCCAGCGCGTCGAATCGGCCGTGCGCTCGATCAACGGCGTGAATTCGCTCAATTCCACCGCGCGCGAGGGCAATTCGAACACCTTCATCGAGTTCGAGATCGGCACCGATCCCAACGATGCGGTCGCCGAAGTGAAGAATGCGGTCGACACGGTCCGTGGATCCCTGCCCGACGGAATTCTCGAACCGCGCGTCACCAAGGAGGAAATCTCCGGCGGCTTCCTCGCGATCTATGCGGTCGAAGCCGACGACATGACGATCGAAGGGCTTAGCTGGTTCATCGACGATTCGGTCGCCAAGCAATTGCTCAGCATCGAAGGCATGGCCGAGGTCAATCGCTTCGGCGGGGTCGACCGCGAGATCGAAGTTATCCTCGACCTGCCGCGGATGCAGGCGCTGGGAGTGACAGCCAGCCAGATCAACGGCGTGCTGCGCCAGAGCAATGTCGATGCCGCGGGCGGTATGGCCGAAGTCGGCGGCACGCGCCAATCGGTGCGGGTGCTGGGCAACAGCGAGGATGCCTACGCGCTCAGCCAGCGGCAGATCCAGCTGGGCGGTGGCCGCACGGTCAAGCTGGCCGATGTCGCCACGGTGCGCGATGGCTATTCGGAACGCACATCGATCAGCAAGGTCCGCGACAAGGAAGTCGTCAATTTCGCGATGAGCCGCGCCAAGGGCGCATCGGACGTTACCGTCTATGAAGAAGCGCTCGAGAAGATCGCGCAGATCGAAGCGGAGAATCCGGGCGTCAAATTCATCCCGCTGTTCAACACGGTCAAATACACCAAGGACCAGTACGAAAGCGCGATGGCGGCAATGATCGAGGGCGCCATCCTTGCCGTCGTGGTCGTGTTCTTCTTCCTGCGCGACTGGCGCGCGACTGCGATATCGGCTGTCGCGATCCCGCTGTCCGCGATCCCGACCTTCTGGTTCATGGATCTGCTCGGCTTCAACCTCAACCAGCTGTCCTTGCTGGCGCTGGCGCTGGTCGCAGGCGTGCTGGTCGACGATGCGATCGTCGAGATCGAGAACATCGTCAGACACATGCGGATGGGCAAGACTGCCTACCAGGCCTCGATCGATGCGGCCGACGAGATCGGCCTGCCAGTGGTCGCCACCAGTTTCTGTATCGTCGCCGTGTTCTTCCCCGTGGGGGCCATGCCGGGAATCTCGGGCCAGTTCTTCAAGAACTTCGGCTTCACCGTCGTGGTCGCGGTGCTGATGTCGCTTGCCGTGGCCCGGATGATCACGCCGATGCTGGCCGCCTACTTCCTCAAGGCACACGGCCAGGCCGCGCATGGCGAGGGCCGCATGATGGACCGGTACATGGGCATCCTGCGCTGGTCTCTCGATCGCGGCAAGATGCTGGCGGTTCGGCAGGGTATAGCAGGGCCGCGCAGCCGCGGGCTTTACATCGTCGCATTGCTGCTGGTCGTGCTCGGCGCCTTGGCAATCTCGGCGATTGCGACTTTCCAGGCGTCTTCCCTGATCCAGGGATTGGGGCTGCCCGATCTCATCACTGGGGGCGATCCCGATCCGCAGGGCCTGGTCAAGTTCCTCGCTACGCTCGTCGGCCTGGTCCAGCTTGCCTTGGCACTGGCGATCGGCCTGCTCGCCGCCCTGGCATTCTTCCGCATAACCGGGTTCGTCGTCCGCATGTTCGGCGACCACATGGCGCAAGCCTGGCAGTATCTCTATGCGCGCTTTCTCGATCACCGGGTCTGGATGCTCGGGGTCGGCTATTTCGCGCTGTTGCTTACCATTCTCCTGTTCAGCATCGTCCCCGGCCAGTTCCAGCCCAACATCGACGATGAAAACAGCCGGGTTGAAATCGAGATGGTTCCGGGCACCACGCTCGAAACCACCGAGCGCGTGACCGATCAGGTCGCCGACCTCCTCTATGCGCAGCAAGAGGTCGAACTCGCGCTGGAACGCGTTCGTGAAGGGCAGGCAACGCTCTACGTCACGCTCAAGCCCGACCGCGAACGCACCTCGATCGAGTTCGAACGCGCCCTGGCGCCGGAATTCGCCAAGATCGCCGACGCACGGGTGCGCTTCGCCTCGCAGTCGGGCGGGTTCGGTTCGGGCCGCGACGTGACAGTGATGCTGGCCGGTTCGAATCCCGAGCTGCTCAACGACACCGCCGCCACGCTGGTCGAACAGATGAAAGGTATCGACACGCTGGTGGCCCCGCGAATCAGTGCGGACATCAACCGTCCCGAACTGATCATCGAACCGCGCGAGGACCTCGCCGCGGAACTCGGGGTGACCACTCTCGCGATCAGCCAGACGATCCGGATCGCCACCATGGGCGAGATCGAACAGAATGCCGCGAAGTTCTCGCTCTCCGACCGGCAGATCCCGATCCGCGTGAAGTTGCCCGAGCGCTCGCGCGAGGACCTCGAAACGATCCGCAACCTGCCGGTCCAGACCGCGAGCGGCGGATCGGTTCCGCTCTCGCGGGTAGCCGATGTTTCCTTCGGATCAGGCCCGACGACGATCCAGCGCTACAACCAGAACCGCCGGGTGCTGGTGGGGGCTGATCTGGCGCAGGGTGTCGTCAAGGGCGAGGCGCAGGCCGAGATCGACGCGCTGCCGATCCTTCAGGATCTCCCGCAGGGGGTCATCCGCGATGTCGTGGGCGAGGATGAATGGCAGCAGGAACTGATCAGCAGCCTTATGATCGCCATCGTTTCGGGCGTCCTGCTGGTGTTCGCAGTACTGGTCCTGCTGTACAAGCGACTGATGAGCCCACTGGTCAACATGACCAGCCTGGCGCTCGCTCCGCTGGGCGGCATCCTGCTGGTCTGGCTGTTCGGCCAACCCCAGTCGATGCCGGTGTATATCGGTATCCTGCTGCTGCTGGGGATCGTGTCGAAGAACTCGATCCTGCTGATCGACTTCGCGATCGAGGAGATGGACAAGGGCACCCGCCAGTTGCCCGCGATCATCGACGCCGGCCACAAGCGCGCCCAGCCGATCGTGATGACGACCGTGGCGATGACCGCAGGCATGGTTCCGACCGCGCTTTCGGGTGTCCTTGGGTCCGGTGATGGCGCCTGGCGCGCGCCGATGGGCACGGTGGTGATCGGGGGGCTGATCCTGTCGACCCTGCTCACGCTGCTGATCGTCCCCGCTGGCTTCAGCCTTGCAGACAGCTTCGAGAAGCGCGTCGGACCGTGGCTGCGCAACCGCCTGCTCACCTACAAGGAGGGCGACGATACGCGCGGCATCATCGGCGATAGCACCGCCGGGCCGGGGGCCGAACCCGCGGAGTGAGCGATCCACAGCCAACGGGCCGGGCGGCTGCCGGCGTACCGATCCCGGCGGATCGCGCACGGATGATGCGGCGCACGGCGACGGGGCTGATCGTCCTCATGGCGGCACTGTTCCTGTGGTCGGGTCGGTATCTGGGCGAGCACCCGGGATGGGGTTATCTCCACGCCTTCGCGGAAGCCGCGATGGTCGGCGGGCTGGCGGACTGGTTCGCGGTGACCGCGCTGTTCCGCCACCCGCTGGGCCTGCCAATCCCGCACACGGCGATCATCCCCGAGAACAAGGACCGCATCGCCGATACGATGGCGGGGTTCCTGCGCGACAATTTCCTGACGCCGGCGGTTGTGGGCCGCCGGATGGGGTCGATGAACCTTGCCGGAGCGATCGGCAGTTACCTCGCCGATCCCAAAGCGACCAAGGATTCGCGGATCCAGGCGGGAGCCGGGGAGCTGGCCGTCGAGGTGCTCGAATCGCTCGATCCAGACCGACTGGGCACGCAGGTGCGCAGCGGGATCAAGACCCAGCTTGGCAAACTCGAGGTCGCCCCGCTGCTCGGGGGCATGCTGGAAGCGATGATCGCCGACGGGCGTCACAAGCCGCTCATCGACAAGATCATCCGCTGGGCAGGTCTGGTGCTCGAAGACAATGAGGCAATGGTACGCGAGATGGTGCACCGGCGCGCGAATGCGGTTCTGCGCTTCACCGGGCTTGACGAGCGACTGGCGAATTCGGTCATCGACGGGCTCTACAAGCTGCTCGCCGAAGTGCTGGTCGATCCCGAGCACCCGCTGCGCAATAAGATCGAGGAAGGCCTGGAGGATCTCGCGCGCGGGCTGCGGGACGACCCCGTGATGCAGGAGCGGGTCGAGCGGCTGAAGAACGAGCTACTCGACAATCCTGCGATCGGCGACTGGTGGCAGGGCGTGTGGGAACGGCTGCGCGCCGGGCTGATCAAGAGCATTCGCAATTCCGGCGACGAAACCGGTCCCAGCTATATCGGCGAAACTCTGGCGGAACTCGGCGCCGCGCTGCGTGACGACCAGCGCCTGCAACGGCAGGTCAATCGCTTCACGCGCCGGACCGCGGTGGGGGTCGCGACCCGCTACGGCGACCAGATCGTCCAGCTCGTGTCCGAAACCGTGCGCCGCTGGGATGCGGTGACGATCACCGACCGGGTGGAAAGCGCTGTGGGCCGCGATCTCCAGTTCATCCGCATCAACGGCACGCTGGTCGGCGGGCTGGTGGGGCTGACGATCCACGCCTTGGATGTCTACGTAATCTGATTTGCACCGCTTTCGCGATAGAGCGAGTTCGTTGGTACCGCGAACGATCCGCTGGGCTGCGCGACCTGAATTGTCCTTGCGGCAATCCGGCGATGCCGTTTGCCTACCAGAATGCGATGCCGGCCGAACGGCGGATGCGGGCAAAGAAAAACCCTCCCGTCGAGCATCGACGGGAGGGTTAATTGTTCGGTCGAACTTTGCGCTCAGAGCTTTTCAGTCAGTTCTGGCACTGCCTTGAACAGATCGGCGACCAGGCCAACATCAGCAACCTGGAAGATCGGCGCGTCCTCGTCCTTGTTGATCGCGATGATGGTCTTGGAATCCTTCATCCCGGCAAGGTGCTGGATCGCACCCGAGATACCGATCGCGATATAGACCTCGGGAGCGACGATCTTGCCCGTCTGGCCGACCTGGTAGTCATTGGGGACATAACCCGCGTCGACCGCCGCCCGGCTTGCGCCAATACCGGCGCCGAGCTTGTCGGCGAGCGGGGTAATGACCTGTTCGAAGGTTTCCGAATCCTTCAGTGCGCGGCCGCCCGAGACGATCACCTTGGCACTGGTCAGTTCGGGACGATCGCTTTCGGCGATTTCTTCGCTGACGAAGCTCGAGAGACCTGCGTCGGTCGGGCCCGAAACCTCTTCGATCTCGGCCGAACCGCCATCGGCATCGGCCTTGTCGAAGGCGGTGCCGCGGACGGTAATGACCAGCTTGGGATCGGAGGATTCGACCGTCGCGATGGCGTTGCCGGCATAAATCGGGCGAGTGAAGGTCTTGTCGCCTTCGACCGAAAGGATGTCCGAAATCTGCATGACGTCGAGCAACGCGGCGACGCGCGGCGCGATGTTCTTGCCGGTGGTGGTAGCAGGCGCAACGAATGCGTCGTGATGGTCCATCAGCTGGGCCACCAGCGGGGCAACGTTTTCGGCCAGTGCATTGGCATAGGCTTCATCGTCGGCGATGTGGACCTTGCCGACGCCGGCGATCTTCGCCGCCTGGTCGGCCACTGCGCGGCAGCCCGAACCAGCGACCAGCAGGTGGACTTCGCCCAGCTTTCCGGCGGCGGTAACCGCCGCCAGCGTGGCATCGGCGAGGCTGGCGTTGTCGTGTTCGACCCAAACGAGGGTTTTCATGTCTGTATTCCTTCTCGTCTGTCTGACTTAGGCGATACCGAGCGCTTTGATCTTGGCGACCAGCGCATCGACATCCTCGACCTTCTCGCCTGCCTGGCGAACCGGCGGTTCGGAGACATTCGTGGTCGTCAGGCGGAGGGCGGTATCGACACCGTAATCGGCGGGCGACTTGGTCTCGAGCGGCTTCTTCTTCGCCTTCATGATATTGGGCAGCGAAGCGTAACGCGGTTCGTTCAGACGCAGGTCGGTGGTGACGATCGCCGGCAGGGTGAGTTTCACCGTCTGCAGACCGCCGTCGACTTCACGCTTCACCGTGACGCTGTCGCCATCGACTTCGACGGTGTTAGCGAAGGTACCCTGCGGACGGCCCATAAGCGCGGCGAGCATCTGGCCGGTCTGGTTCGAATCGTCATCGATCGCCTGCTTGCCCAACATCACCAGGCCGGGCTCTTCCTCAGCGGCGATCGCCTTGAGGATCTTCGCGACTGCGAGCGGTTCGACCGCATCGTCGGTTTCGACCAGGATCGCGCGGTCGGCACCCATCGCGAGCGCCGTGCGCAGCGTTTCCTGCGCCTTTGCCGGGCCGATGCTGACGGCGATGATTTCCTCGGCCTTGCCCGCTTCCTTGAGGCGGATGGCTTCTTCGACGGCAATTTCGTCGAAGGGATTCATGCTCATCTTGACGTTGGCGAGGTCCACGCCCGAACCGTCCGCCTTGACGCGCGGTTTGACGTTGTAATCGATCACCCGTTTCACGGGGACGAGGATTTTCATGCGATACCTTCCTCTCGATAGAAACTGTAGGCACCGCCTAGCTTGCGTTTACGTAAACGTCAAGCAAGCCGGAGTGCCACCATGCGGCGCTTGGGACGATCCCTCGCGTGACCGGCACGGCGGGTCAAGCGGTGCCGGCCTGCAGCTTTACTATGGCTGGCGAGGCGAATAGTTTCGCCTCCTGTCGATGGGAGGAAAGCCATGCGCGTCTGGACGATTGCCGCGGCCGTGGGAGCGCTGATGGCGCCACCGGCGCAGGCGAACGAAACCCGCGTCGCTCCGGAGGGTCATATACCTCCGCCGGCGCAGGTGGAAGCGCTCGATTGGCTGGTCGGCCAATGGCACGGCAGCGGGATCGGCGAAGCGGCGGCATACGAGAGCTGGCTCCCCTCAAGCGGCGGAACCATGGTGGGAAGCTTCGTGCAGGAAACGCCGGCCGGCGGCATCATGTTCACCGAGCACATGTATATTGCCGAAGACGCCGGATCGCTCGTCGTCCGGCTCAAGCATTTCAATCCCGACCTCACTGGCTGGGAGGAGAAGGACGAGATGGTGTCCTTCCCGCTGCTGGCGATCGATGAATGTGCCGCCTATTTCAGCGCATTGACCTATCACTGCGATGGCGCGGACGGGCTGCTGGTGGCGGTCCGGGTAAAGGGCGCCGGCGAAGCGGCCGAGGAACTGGTGTTCCGCTTTACCCGCATTCGCTGAAAGCACGCCTGCGAAACCCGCTGTTCGCATGGCCCGACCTGTATTCGGGACCGGGGGATCGGGCCGCCCCGCTCGCACAGGCATGATGCCCGCACGAGCGGATGCGGCAATTCGTTAGGCGCCGATCAGGCTGCCTGCTTCACTTCGGCGACGATCTTCTTCGCTGCGTCGCCCAGATCGTCGGCGCTGACGATCGCGAGGCCCGAGTTGTCGAGGATGGCCTTGCCTTCTTCGACATTGGTCCCTTCGAGCCGGACCACCAGCGGCACCGAGAGATTCACGTCCTTCGCGGCCTGGACGATGCCATTGGCGATGACGTCGCACTTCATGATCCCGCCAAAGATGTTGACGAGAATGCCTTCGACCGCGGGATCCTTGAGAATGATCTTGAATGCCGCCGTCACCTTCTCCGTGGTTGCGCCGCCGCCGACGTCGAGGAAGTTGGCAGGGAAGGCGCCATTGAGCTTGATGATGTCCATCGTCGCCATGGCGAGGCCCGCGCCGTTGACCATGCAGCCGATGCTGCCGTCGAGCTTGATATAGGCCAAATCGTATTCGCTGGCCTCGACTTCGGCCGGGTCTTCCTCGGTCTCGTCGCGCAGCGCTTCGACATCCTTGTGGCGGAACAGCGCATTGCCGTCGAAGCTCATCTTGGTGTCGAGCACGAGCAGGTTGCCGTCCTCGGTTTCGACCAAAGGATTGATCTCGAGCATCTCGCAGTCGAGATCCATGAAAGCAGTGTAGAGCTGCTTGGCAAGCTTCTGCGCCTGCTTGTTGAGGTCACCCGTCAGCTTGAGCGCGAAGGCCACCGCGCGGCCGTGGTGCGGCATGAAGCCCTGCGCCGGGTCGATGGTGATGGTGGTGATCTCTTCAGGAGTCGAATGCGCGACTTCCTCGATGTCCATCCCGCCTTCGGTCGAAACGATCATGGCGACCCGGCCGGTGGCGCGGTCGACCAGCATCGACAGATAGTATTCCTGCGCGATGTCGACACCATCGGTCACATAGAGCCGGTTGACCTGCTTGCCGGCATCGCCGGTCTGGACAGTGACCAGCGTGTTGCCGAGCATGTCCTTGGCGTTGGCTTCGACTTCCTCGATGCTCTTCGACAGACGTACGCCGCCCTTGGCGTCGGGGCCGAGTTCCTTGAACGTGCCCTTGCCGCGGCCACCGGCGTGGATCTGCGCTTTCACGACGTAGAGCGGACCGGGCAGCTTCTTGGCGCCTTCCACCGCTTCTTCGACAGTAAGGGCGGCATGGCCGGCGGGGATGCCGATGCCGTATTTCGCAAGCAGTTCCTTGGCCTGGTATTCGTGGATGTTCATGGGAATCCTTCGTCCTTCGCGTGACGCGCGTGGGGGAATAAGAGTCGCACCGGCCATAAGCATGTCTGGGCCCGCTTGAAAAGGCCCGCTTTCGGGTGCAGGGCGCGGACCGATAGCCATGATCGACAGCCAGCGCCTCGAATCCATCGTCTCCGAAGCCGGACGGATCGCTTACGATCTGTGGCCGGGGGCGGGCAATGCGCTGGATGCATGGGAAAAGAAACCGGGTGATCCGGTGTGCGAGGCCGACCTCGCAGTCGATGCCTTCCTCAAGCGCGAGCTTGGCGCGCTGCTGCCTTCCGCGGGGTGGCTGTCCGAAGAAACCGCCGATGACCCGGCGCGTCTCGGCCACGACCTGATCTGGCTGGTGGACCCGGTCGACGGGACCCGCGATTTCATCCGTGGGCGCAGCGGCTGGGCGGTTTCGGTCGCGCTTATTAGCGCTGGCCGGCCACTGATCGGCACGCTGTGTGCCCCTGCGCGAGGCGAGACATGGCAAGCGGTTGCAGGGCAGGGCGCGTACCGCAACGGTACGCGGCTGACTGCTTCCACCCGCCGCGAATTTGCCGGATCGCGTGTGCCTGCGCATGTCTTGCCCAAGACCGACACCGATCTGGTCACGGTCGACCAGCCCAATTCGATCGCCTTGCGAATCGCGATGGTGGCGGCGGACGAAGCGGATCTGGTTGCGACGGTGCGTTGGGGTTTCGAATGGGATATCGCCGCGGCCGGAATGATCGCGCGCGAGGCCGGTGCCGCAGTGAGCGACGCCTATGGCCGCAAGCTCGACTACAACAAGCGCGACCCGCGGGACTTCGGCGTATTGGTCAGCGCGCCCGATATTCACGCCAATGCCGTGGAGCGGCTGGCACGGCGAATGGACAACCTGCCCGAATAACGGCTGGAAGAGCTGCCCGAACGAAATCGGGGCCAGCGCAATGCCGGCCCCGATCGATGATCTGAGTGTCGGACTTGCCCGTCACATTCCCTGCGACTGGGCCGCCTGGATGTCCTGCTGGTCGAACGGAATGATCTTGATTTCGACGCGGCGATTGAGCGGTTCGTTGACATTGTCGCCGGTGGAAACCTTGGGGCGGGTCTCGCCGAAGCCCATCCAGCGGATGCGCGATGAATCGACGCCGCGCGACGTCAGGTAATTCGCCACTGCCTGCGCGCGCTGTTCGGACAGGCGCTGGTTCGAATCGGCCGAACCGACGGTATCGGTATGGCCATATACGTCGACGAGGCTGTTGGGATATTGCGTCAGGCTCGAGGCCACGCGGTCGAGCAGGTCACGGAAGCCCGGAGTGATGGTGTAGCTGCCGGTGGCGAAGGTCACGCCGTCGGGCAGGTTGACCAGGATCGCTTCGCCGCCATCGGTTTCGCTGACGTCGACGCCCGAACCGGCCGTCTGCTCTTCGAGTTCCTTGATCTGCTGATCCATGTTGTAGCCGACCACGCCGCCGGCCACGCCGCCAGCTGCCGCGCCGATGATGCGTCCGGTCTTGCCGCCGATCACGCCGCCGAGCAGGCCGCCGGCAAGTGCGCCGCCGGCCGTGCCGAGCACGGTCCGCGAAACCTTGCGTTCGCCGGTGTTGGGGTCGGTTACGCAGGCCGATACGGTCATCATCGATACGGCAGCGAGGCTGGCGGTAAGAATGCGCGATTTTTTCATGTAGTTTTCCTCCTCTGAGGTGGCAGGCGGCCCCAATACGGGCTTGGTGCCAGGCGATATATCCCGGACGCGCCCACCCACGTCACAACCAAGCCAACCGCCCAGCGGCGCGCCTGTTCCGCGCCCGGCGCAGATAAGTCACACGAAACGCTGGCAGCTTGGAGCAATTGTGCTAGCCACGCGCGGGTGACACCTTTTCCCTGGACCGACCTGCTGATCATTGCAGGACTGATCGTGCTCAACGGCGTGTTCGCCATGAGCGAACTGGCCATCGTGTCGGCGCGCACCGCCCCGCTGCGTACGGCAGCGCAGCAAGGCAATCGCGGCGCGCAGATCGCGCTTTCGCTGGGCGCGGAACCGGGCAAGTTCCTCTCGACCGTGCAAATCGGCATTACGCTGATCGGGATCGTGGCGGGTGCCTATTCTGGAGCCAGCCTCGGCGGGCCCGTGGGCGAGCGGCTGGCCGTGCTCGGCGTTCCTGCGGACTGGGCGGACCAGGCGGGCTTCGCCACGGTGATCGCGCTGACCACTTACCTCAGCCTTGTGGTTGGCGAGCTCGTGCCCAAGCAGGTGGCTCTCCGCGCTGCGGTGCCAATCGCGATTTATATGGCGCGGCCGATGGCGGTGCTGGCCAAGGTCGCCGCCCCGCTGGTGTGGTTGCTCGACGCCTCGTCCGGTCTGCTGATCCGGCTGCTCGGCGTGCGGCCGGCAGGCCAGAGCGCGGTTACCGCCGAAGAGCTGCACATGCTGTTCGCCGAAGCCACGCGCAGCGGCGTCATCGAACACGAACAGCACCAGATGCTGCAAGGCGTCGTCCGGCTGGCCCAGCGGCCCGTGCGCGAGCTGATGACCCCGCGCACGGAAGTCGACTGGATCGATATTGCGGCGGACGAAGCTGCAGTCCGTGCGGTGCTCGACGCCAGTCCCCATTCGCTGTTGCCCGTGGCCGAAGGCTCGCCCGACAGGGTGCTGGGCGTGGTCAAGGTGCGCGATATCCTGTCGCGCCTCATCGCCAACGAGCCGGTCGATATTGCCGCGCTGATGAGCAAGACCGAGGTGGTCCCCGACCAGTTGGACGCGGTCGACGCGCTGCGCGTGCTGCAACAGGCCGAAATCGCCATGGCAATGGTGCATGACGAATACGGCCATCTCGATGGTATCGTGACGCCGGTAGACCTGCTCACTGCGCTGGTCGGCGATTTCGCGAGCGATCAGGACCCGGGCGATTCGCCGGGGGTTACCGAGCGCGCCGATGGCAGCCTGCTGGTTTCGGGCTCGCTGTCCGCCGACGTGCTCGCCGATCGGCTGGGCATCGAATATGGCGAAGACCGCGAATTCGGCACCGCGGCGGGGTACGCACTGCATGTGCTCAAGCGCCTGCCCAACGAAGGCGACCATTTCACCGATCAGGGCTGGCGTTTCGAAGTCGTCGATATGGATGGCCGCCGGATCGACAAGCTGCTGGTAAGCAACGAGGCGGATGCGGCAGCGCAGCCTGCCTGACGCGGCGTGGAAATCTGCCGGCACTGGCGCCGGCAGGTTCTTCCAAATAGCTAGGCTCTCAACCCGGGATTACGGCGACGGCATTGGCGCCATCGCCCTCGGGCGCAGCGACGATGTCGCGCGTCACGCTGCCCTTGGCGACGGTGGCGGTCGCCGGATCGCCGACGGCGCTGCGAATCCCGGGGTCTGCGGCTCCCGCGCGTTCGAGCACGCTGGTTTCGACACTGCTGCGCGCCTGTGGACCGCCGAACAGGGCTTCCAGCGTCTGCGCGGCGGCACTGCCTTCGGCCGGACGCGGAGCGCCGGGCTTGGGCGGGACCAGGTTGAAATCGGGCGGCACCACCAGCGGGGCCTGCCGCTGGACGGCGAATTCATCGGGCCGGTCGCGATTGAGCAGGCCATTGCTGCCGCAGGCTGCGGTCATGGCGCCAAGCCCGGCGATCAGGGCGAAACGGGTGAATTGGTTCATCACTTGCTCTCCGCGGCGTCGGCCGCCTTGCTGTTCATGAGGTCGTCGACCTCTTGCTCGTCCTTGTCGCGCATGAAAAAGGCGCGTGCAAGGACGATGACCACGCCGATGGTGATAGCCGCATCGGCGACGTTGAAAATCAGGAACGGACGGAAATCGCCGAAATGCAGATCGGCGAAGTCGACGACATAGCCGAGCTCGTAGCGATCCTTGATGTTGCCCAGCGCTCCGCCGAGAATCAGCGACAGCGCGAGGATGTCGCCCAGCAGCTTTTCGCGCAGCATCCACACGGTCACCACCAGCGCGATGACGGCGGTCACCAGCACCAGGCCCCAGCGCATTTCCGGGCTGGTTGCTTCGAACATGCCCAGCGACACGCCGAAATTGCGCGTGAAACGCAGATCGAAGATCGGCAGCAGTTCCATCGCGTCACCCACCCGCTCGATGCCGAGCGTCTTGGTGACGTAGTTCTTGCTCCACTGGTCGGCCGCGAAAATCAGCAGGGCGATCACGCAGCCGATCAGGCGATTGCGCAGGAGGGGGGTCATGCCGCACCATCCAGCGTGGCGACCACGTCTTCGCAGCGATCGCACAGGTCGCCATCCTCGGCGACACTGGGCAGCAGGCGCCAGCAGCGCCCGCACTTGCTTTCATCTGTCCGCGTAACCGTCACCGTGTCGCTATCGCCGCGCGCGACTGACGCGGTGATGAACAATTCGGCCAGGTCGGCGTCGCTGAAACCTTCGGGCACGGCGCTGGCGGGCACGACGACGTCGGCTTCGAGTCCCGAGCGGATCACCTTGTCGCGGCGCAGCGGCTCGATCGCTTCCATGACGTCCTCACGCAATTCGCGCAGTTGCGCCCAGCGCGCGCCATCGGCGGTCACACCCGGCACCTGCGGCCATTCGAGCAGGTGGACGCTGCCGCCATCGGGATAGCGCGTCGACCACACTTCCTCTGCCGTGAACACCAGCACCGGCGCGGCATAGCGGACCAGCGCGTGGAACAGCAGGTCGAGCACGGTGCGGTAGGCATTGCGCTTCACGCTGCCCGGCCCGTCGCAATAGAGCACGTCCTTGCGAATATCGAAGTAGAAGGCCGACAAATCCTCGTTGCAGAAATCGACCAGCAACCGCGTATAGGCGTTGAAGTCGTAATTCTCTGCCGCGTGGCGCAGCTTGCCATCGAGATCGGCCAGCAGCGCGAGGATATAGACCTCGAGTTCGGGCACCTCGCCGACATCGCCCATATCGCCGACGAAACCGTCGAGCGCGCCGAGCAGATAGCGGAAGGTGTTGCGCAGTTTGCGGTACTGGTCGCCCGCGCCCTTGAGGATCTCGTCACCGATGCGGTGGTCCTCGGTCGAATCGACGCTGAGCGCCCACAGCCGGATGATATCCGCGCCGTATTGTTCCATGACCTTGAGCGGATCGATCGTGTTGCCGAGGCTCTTGGACATCTTGCGCCCGTCGCTCGCCATGGTGAAGCCATGCGTCAGCACCTGGTCGTAGGGCGCGCGGCCGCGCGTGGCGCAGCTTTCGAGCAGCGAGGACTGGAACCAGCCGCGGTGCTGGTCACTGCCCTCGAGATAGAGATCGGCGGGCCATTTCAATGCTGGCCAGCGCCCGCTTTCGAGCGTGAAGGCATGCGTGCAGCCCGAATCGAACCAGACATCGAGGATGTCGGCGACCATTTCGTAATCGTCGGGATTGTACGCCTCGCCGAGGAATTCGGCCTTGCGGCTCTCGTCCCAGGCATCGACGCCTTGCTCGCGCACTGCGGCGATGACGCGCGCGTTGACTTCGGGGTCCTGCAGATATTCGCCCGTGCCGTTCTTCACGAACAGCGTGATCGGCACGCCCCAGGCGCGCTGGCGCGACAACACCCAGTCGGGACGGCCTTCGACCATCGAACCGATCCGGCGGCGGCCCTTTTCGGGGATGAAGCGGACGCGTTCGATTTCGGACATGGCGCGGCTGCGCAGCGTGCCGCCGCCGCCCAGTTCCTTGTCCATCGGCACGAACCACTGCGGCGTGCAGCGATAGATGACCTTGGCTTTCGAACGCCACGAATGCGGGTAGGAGTGCTGGTAATCGTCGCTCGCGGAAAGCAGCGCACCCGCTTCGCGCAAATCGCTGCAGATCGGGCCTTCGGGCGAATTGAACGGCTTGTTGATGACGCTGCGGCGGCGTTCCTTGCCGTTCTCGTCCAGATCGCCAGCGCCAAGCCATTCCCAGTCGTCGCGATAGCGCCCGTCAGCCATGACCGCGAAGACCGGCTCGAGTCCGTTGGCACGGCACAGCAGGAAGTCGTCCTCGCCATGGTCGGGCGACATGTGGACGAGACCGGTGCCGCTGTCGGTGGTGACGAAATCGCCCGGCAGGAAGGGGCGCGGCTTGGCGTAGAACCCGCCGAGATGGTGCATCGGGTGGCGAGCGACGGTCCCGGCTAGGTCGGAACCCTTTCCGACCCAAGCAATGTTCCAACCGCTACCGCCCCTAAGCCAAGGACTCTGATCGAGGCGCTTGAGCGTCTCATTCATCAACTCCTCGGCAAGAAGCAGATAGTCGCCACCAGCGTGAACAAGCACGTAACTGATGTCTGGCCCGTAAGCCAAAGCTTGGTTCACCGGGATCGTCCACGGGGTGGTGGTCCAAATCACCGCCATGACCTTCGAGCCCATAGAGTTTGCAGCAGTGAGTGCGTCTGCCAAATTTTCGTCATTTGTTGCGACGATCTCGAACGCCACGTCGATCTGGGTCGAAGTGATGTCCTCATATTCCACCTCCGCCTCGGCCAGCGCGGTCTCCTCGACCGGGCTCCACATCACCGGTTTCGAACCGCGATAGAGATTGCCCGCCTCGGCGAATTTCATCAGTTCGGCGACGATGGTTGCCTCGCTGTCGAACTGCATGGTCAGATAGGGGTTGTCCCAGTCGCCCATGATGCCGAGGCGTTTCAATTGCTCGCGCTGCACATCGACCCATTTCTGGGCATAGGCGCGGCATTCGGCGCGGAATTCGGCCGGCGGGACCGCTTTCTTGTCGAGCTTCTTCTTGCGGTACTGTTCCTCGACCTTCCATTCGATCGGCAGGCCGTGGCAATCCCAGCCAGGCACGTAGGGCGCGTCCCTGCCCATCAGGTTCTGCGTGCGGCAGACCATGTCCTTGAGCGTGTGGTTGAGCGCGTGGCCGATATGCATGTCGCCATTGGCATAGGGCGGGCCGTCATGCAGCACGAAGGTCTCGCGCCCGGCGCGCGCTTCGCGCAGCTGCCGGTACAGGCCCTCTTCCTCCCAGCGCGCGGCGATCTTCGGCTCCTTCGCAGGAAGGCCGGCCTTCATGGGGAAATCGGTCTTGGGCAGGAAGACCGTGTCTCTGTAATCGCGCTTTTCGGACATAGAGGCGAGCCGTTAGGCCAAACCCGCTCCGCAATAAAGACTTTCGTCGCCCCTGCGCAGGGGAGGCGGGCTACGCCAGCAGCCGCCGCGCCTCGTCGCAGTCCTTTTCCATCTGCGCGATCAGTCCATCGAGGCTGTCGAACTTTGCCTCGCCGCGCAGGAAATGGTGGAAGGCCACCTCGATCTCCTGCCCGTAGAGATCGCCGGAGAAATCGAAGAAATAGGGCTCGAGCAATTCCTTGGGCGGATCGAATTGCGGGCGCACGCCGATATTGGCCGCACCCTTCAGCTCCTGCCCGGTGGCGAGCACGCGGCCGGTGACGGCATAGATACCGTATTTGGGGCGCAGATAGTGCTCAACGGGCAGATTTGCGGTGGGATAGCCAATCTCGCGCCCGCGTTTGTCGCCATGCTGGACCACGCCGCGGATCGCGAAGGGGCGGGTCAGCAACCGTGCGGCTTCCTGCGGGTCGCCATTGCGCAGGGCGTCGCGCACGCGGCTGGACGATACCGGTGCGCCTTGGTCCATCACCGGCGGCACAGCCCGCGCGGCCATGCCGATATCCTTGCCCAGGCTGACGAGCTTGGCGAAATTGCCGCCCCGCGCCTTTCCGAAGGTAAAGTCCTCGCCGGTGACCACTCCGGCAGCGCCCAAATGGTCGCCGAGCAGCTGCTGGACGAAATCTTCCGCCGTGGTGCCCGCCAGCGCGCCATCGAAATGGAACACCAGCATCGCGGTTGCCCCCGCGGCCAAGTAGAGTTCCTGCCGCTGTTCGAGCGTGGTCAGGCGGAAAGGCGCGGCATCGGGCTTGAAGTGACGCACCGGATGCGGATCGAATGTGGCAATGATCGACGGCCGGCCTTCTTCGCGCGCCCAGCGAATCGCTTCTCCCGCCACCGCCTGGTGGCCCAGGTGGAAGCCATCGAAATTGCCCAGTGCGATGATCGCGCCACGCAGGCTTTCGGGCAGCGTCTCGCGGTGGTCGAGAAATCTCATGCCGCGCGCTCCAGTGTCACGAAGCTGTAGGCCGGGATGTCCCCATCGGCGGCGAAATCCTCCCGCCCGCATATGGTCCATTCGGGACCCGGCGGCTTCATGAAGGTATCGCCGTCGAATTCGGCATGGATTTCGGTCAGCTCGATCCGGTCGGCATGCGCCATGAACACGTCGTAGATCGCGGCGCCGCCGATTACGGCCACGTCGCCTTCACCGGCGAGCGCGAGCGCTTCCTCGACCGACCGGGCAATCTCGGCACCGCTCGTATCCCAACGTTCGCGCCGGGTCAGCACGATATGGCGGCGGCCGGGCAACAGGCCGGGCAGGCTTTCGAATGTCTTGCGGCCCATGATCATCGGCTTGCCCATCGTCAGCGCCTTGAACCGCTTGAGGTCCGCAGGCAGGTGCCAGGGCAGGGCGCCATCCTTGCCGATGCACCCATTGGCGGCGCGCGCATAGATCAGGAACAGGCTCATCGCACGATACGGGTGACGTGACCCATCTTGCGTCCTGCTCGAACCTCGGCCTTGCCATAGTCGTGCAGATGGGTGTCGGCCGTGTCGAGCTGCGCGTATGCGTCCCGAATGTCGGCGCCGATGATATTGGTCATGGTAACGCTTTTCGCGACCGTGTCCGTGTCGCCGAGAGGCAGGCCGGCGACCGCGCGGATGTGGTTTTCGAACTGGCTCGTGGCCGCGCCCTCGATGCTCCAGTGCCCCGAATTGTGCACGCGCGGCGCCATTTCGTTGAACACCGGGCCCGCAGCAGTGGCAAAGAATTCGAGTGTGAGGACGCCAACGTAATCGAGCGCGTCGGCAACCTGCCGCGCCAGATCCCGCGCCGGTGCGACCTGATCCGCGATCGGCTGTCCGGCGGGCAGCGCGGAAGTCGCCAGAATGCCGTCGTCATGCGTGTTGCGGGTCGAATCCCAGAACCGGATCGCCCCGTCCTGGCCGCGCACGAGGATGACCGAGAACTCGGCCTCGAATTCGACGAACGCTTCGTAGATCAATGGCAGGTCGGGCAGGTTCAGACCCTCGATATCGCGCGCCGAAGTGATCCGCCACTGACCCTTGCCGTCGTAACCATCACGGCGGGTCTTGAGAATGCCGGGCACGCCCAGTCGCTCCACCGCCCGGTCGAGATCTGCGCGCCCGTCGACGCAGGCATGGGCAGCAGCCGTACCGCCAAGTCCCTCGACGAAGCGTTTCTCGCTCAGCCGGTCCTGCGCGGTTTCCAGCGCACGCGGATGGGGGAAGATGCGGCCCTCGGGCATGGCCTGCGCGGTGGCTACGGGGACGTTCTCGAATTCCCACGTCACCACATCGCATTGTGCGGCGAACGCGGCGAGCGCCGCCGTATCGTCCCATTTGTTGGCGAAGACATCGCCGCATACCTGTTCTGCCACGGTGTCGCCCTCGGGTGCATAGGCGATGCAGCGATAGCCGAGCTGTGCAGCGCTCATGGCCATCATCCGGCCCAGCTGGCCGCCGCCAAGAATGCCGATCGTGCCGCCGCGCTTCAGCATCAGTCGACGGGGCGCTCGGTCACCGC
The DNA here is from genome assembly GCF_009828015.1 of Qipengyuania citrea. GTDB lineage: Bacteria > Pseudomonadota > Alphaproteobacteria > Sphingomonadales > Sphingomonadaceae > Qipengyuania > Qipengyuania citrea. Next base: position 879,921 of record NZ_WTYG01000001.1, read on the forward strand.
CGCGCTGCGCGCTGCGCGCCAGTCCTGCAGCCGCTGCGACAGGTCGGGGTCGTGGTTGGCGAGGATCGCCGCAGCAAGCAGGCCTGCATTGGTGGCCCCGGCCTTGCCGATCGCCAGCGTTCCCACGGGGACCCCGGCCGGCATCTGCACGATCGAGAGCAGGCTGTCCTCGCCCGACAGCGCCCGCGATTGGACCGGTACACCGAGCACGGGGACATGCGTCAGCGCGGCGATCATGCCGGGCAGATGCGCCGCCCCGCCGGCGCCGGCGATGATCACTTCGAAACCGTCCGCTGCCGCACGCTTGGCGAAATCATACATCCGGTCGGGCGTGCGATGCGCGGAGACGATGCGGACATCGGTGGCAACGCCAAGTTCGCCGAGCACTTCTTCGGCGCAGGTCATGGTTTCCCAATCGGACTGGCTGCCCATGACGATCGCAACCTTGGCGTTCCCCGGGGCAGTCATCTCAGCTGTCCTTCAGGTAATAGCGTTCGCCGATCACCTGCGTGCCGTCGAATTCATAGATGATCGGCTGGCCGGTGGGTATCTCGAGCCCGGTGATCTCCTCATCCGAAATGTTCGACAGGTGCTTGACCAGCGCGCGCAGCGAATTGCCATGTGCGGAAATGATCACCGTCTCGCCCTGGCCCAGCCGGGGCAGGATCGCTTCTTCCCAATAGGGCAGCACGCGTTCGATCGTGAGCTTGAGGCTTTCGGTACGCGGCACGTCGACCCCGGCGTATCGCGGATCGTCGGACAGGTCGAACTCGCTGCCTTGTTCGAGCTCGGGCGGCGGAATGTCGAAACTGCGGCGCCAGATATGCACCTGTTCGTCGCCGTGCTTGTCGCGGGTCTCCTGCTTGTTGAGCCCGGTCAGCCTGCCATAGTGGCGTTCGTTGAGATGCCAGTCGCGCGTTACCGGGATCCACAGCCGGTCGCATGCTTCCAGCGCAAGGTTGAGCGTCTTGATCGCGCGTTTCTGAACGCTGGTGAAGGCAAGCGTCGGCAAAACGCCCTTCGCCAGCATCAATTCGCCCGCTTCGCGCGCTTCGGTCTCGCCCTTTTCGGTCAGGTCGACATCCCACCAGCCGGTAAAGCGGTTGGCGAGGTTCCACTCGCTCTGCCCATGACGGACGAGGATCAGCTTGGACACTGGGAGCTCCCGTAATTCCCCTAGGAGCAAGGCGCGTTAGCTGCCCGCATCGCCCTTGGAAAGGGGGTGGTCGTCCGATTCGCGGATTTCGCGCGCCTGGCCCTTGCGGCGGCGCAGGTTCTCGCGAAGTTTCGCGGCGAGGCGCTCTTCGCGGCTCAACTTGTCGTCTGGGCTGTCCATGACGCAAGCTTTCGCCAATTTTGCCGCTCCGCTCAAGCGAAGGTTGACTTATGCTGCGCGTCTGCCATTAGCGCGCGCCTCCACCCCGACGGCATTTCCGGGGCGAGATGTGCTGCTGTAGCTCAGTGGTAGAGCGCACCCTTGGTAAGGGTGAGGCCGGGAGTTCAATCCTCCCCAGCAGCACCATTTCCCATATCTTCGCCCCCGGTCCCGGGGGCCGCCCCCCGCGTCAGGAGGACGTTTGCGCATCATGTCGTGCGTTCGGCCTTGTCCGCGGCATTCGTCCCCTTGATCATGCTGCGCATCGCCTCCCACTGCTCGTCGCCCATGTCCTTGAGCGCGCCGTAGAAGGTTCCGCCAGTCGCCTGGTACCCGGCGCCGTCGATGGCGATGGTCTGGCCGTTGAGCCATTCGGCACCCGGTCCCATCAGGAACACCGCCAGATTGGCCAGTTCGTGCATTTCGCCGTGGCGGCCCATCGGATTGGTGTCTTCATGCGCATTGCCACCGCGACCGCCGGGTGACAGCCGCGCGCTCATCCCGTCGGTGGGAAACAGCCCCGGGGCGATCGCGTTGAAGCGCAATCCGTGGCGTCCCCATTCGACCGCCAGGCTCTGGGTCATCGCGTTGAGACCGGCCTTGCTCATCGCGCTGGGCACCACGAAGGGTCCGCCGTTCCAAATCCAGGTGGTGAGGATCGACAGGAAGCTTGCGCGCCGTCCTTCGGCGATCAGCCGTTTGCCGATGTCGAGCGTGACATAGAAACTGCCCCGAAAGACGATATCGCTGATGGCGTTGAAACCGCCGACCGACAGGTCCTCGGTGCGGCTGATGAAGTTGCCCGCCGCATTGTTGACCACGCCGGTCAGGGGACCGTGGCTCCAGATCGTATCGACCATGGAATGAATCGCGTCCGGGTCGCGGATGTCACAGGCATGGCCGTGAACCGTTCCGCCGTGCCGCTGCATGAGTTCACTCGCCGTGTCGTCGAGCTTGCCCTGTCGCCGTCCGCAAATATGCACCGCGGCGCCGAGCTTGAGGAAGGCTTCGGCCATTTCGCGGCCCAGCCCGGTGCCACCCCCGGTTATCAGGATGCGCTCGCCTTCCATTAGGTCGTCGCGGAACATCAGTTTGGAAATATCCATGCCTCTCCCTTTCCCTTTTGTACGGCATAGCGCACCCGGACCGCGAAACCAGATTGAATAGCCCCACTGTATTGCCTAACTAGAACGCCATGGATGCCGCCGACGACCTCACCCCGCTCGACCCCGCCTACAAGACGCTGCTGCGCGTTCAGTTGGCGATCGCCGCGCTGATCTTGCTGGCGGCAGCCACGATCGCGGAAGTGGCCATCCCGGGATGGACCGGGGTGGTCTGGCTCCCCGCTCTGGCGGTGGCGGCCTATGCGCTGATCCGCGTACCGCTGCGGCGCTATCATGCGCGCGGCTATTCACTCGCCGGAGAACGGTTGCGCGTGGCCCGCGGCGTGATCTTCCGCTCCGATACCGTGGTGCCCTTCGGCCGCGTCCAGCATATCGATGTCGGCCAGGGGCCGCTGGAACGCGTCTTCCATCTCGCCACGCTCACGGTGCACACGGCGGGCACGCACAACGCTTCGGTCGCGCTGCCCGGGCTCAGCCATGGCGACGCGGTGGCCATGCGCGAGGAAATCCGCGCTGCGATCAGGCGCGACACGCGGTGAGCGAAGAGGCCGGGAACGACGCGCTCAGGACCGATCCTCGCACCTTCGCGGTGCGCGCGATCGCGATGCTTGGTCAGCTGGTCCTGCCGATAATCGTCGGCGCTTTCGCCATCCTCGATAAAGGCGATCTGGGCGACTTGCTGCTGTATTTCGTGCCGCTGGTGCTGGTGGCGGGCGGAGGCAACCTCCTGTTCGCCTATCTGCGCTGGACCCGGCTGACCTATACTGTCGGGGACACCGATATTCGGGTGGAAAGCGGCGTTCTGTCGCGCGCGGCACGGTCCGTTCCTTACGAACGGATCCAGGACGTCAGCCTCGAGCAGAAGCCGCTGCCCCGGCTGTTCGGACTGGTCGAGGTGCGTTTCGAAACCGGCGCGGGCGGTGGTGACGACCTGTCGCTCGCCTATCTGCGCGAAAGCGAGGGCGAACGCCTGCGCGAATTGGTGCGTTCGCGCCGCGAAGGGCCGGGAGCTTCCGCTGCGCCCACCGGCGAGGACGAACTTGCCCAGGCCAACACCGCGCATCTACTGTACGCCATGTCGCCCAGACGGGTCGTCACTTTCGGTCTGTTCGAATTCTCGCTGGTGGTCGTCGCGGTCGCGGCAGGCGTGGCGCAGCAGTTCGATTTCCTGCTTCCCTTCGAAATCTGGGACTGGCGCGGCTGGCGCGACATTTCGGATTGGCGGGCCTGGGGCGACCAGCTTTCCGGCCCCGGCGCATGGCTCGCGGGGCTGGGGATCCACGCACAGGTCCTGGGCGCCCTGATCGCGGCCCTGGCGCTGCTTCTGATCGGCGTGGCGAGCGGAGTGGTGCGGACGGTCTTGCGCGAATGGGGGTTCCGGCTGGAACGAACCGACAAGGGTCTGCGGCGGCGGCGCGGGCTGTTGACGCGAACCGATCTGGTCATGCCGACCCACCGGATCCAGGCGCTGCGGGTGCGGACGGGAATGGTGCGGCGCCTGTTCGGCTTCCATGCGCTCAAGGCTGTCAGCCTTGCGAGCGATAGTGGATCCGCGAATCACGACGCCGTCCCCTTCGGACGGATGAATGAAATTGCGCGCGTCGTGAGTGAAACGGGGTTCGCGCTGCCTGACGAAAGCTCCGACTGGCATCGCGGGGCACCGGCCCACCGAATCGATGCCTTCCTGTTGGGGCTGGCGGCGATGCTTGTCCTGTCCGGGATAGCCCTAGCCTTGGGGCACTGGAAGCTGGCGATCGTGCCAACCATTCTCGGTGGCGGAGCGATTGCGTTCGACCAGTTCCTTACCTGGCACTGGACTCGCCATGCGCTCGATCGTGATCGGCTCTATACGGGGCGCGGATGGCTGGCGCCCAGCATGACCATCGCCGCGCGGCATAAACTGCAATCGGTCGAGCTGGTGCAGCATCCGCTGGCCCGGCTACGCGGTTATGCCGACGTCCGCTTTGGGCTGGCCGGCGGGAATTTGCGCCTGCGCGGGCTGTCGGTGGCCGAAGCCGAGCGGGTGCGTGCGGCAGTGCTCGACAGCATGGCTGCGAACGACTTTTCACAGATCGGTGAGGCCACGCCGACCGGCTGCTAGGCGCGCAGCGGCTCCCATTCGGGATGCTGATCGAATTGCGCGGCGACGTAAGAGCAGCTGGGAATGATCTTGAAGCCTTCGCGCCGGGCATCGCGCACCAGCGCATCCACCAGCCGCCCGGCGATACCCTGTCCGCGAAGTTCCGGCGGTACGATCGTGTGCTCGGCATCGCGGGCATCGCCGCGCTGCGTCCATGTGAGCTTTCCGGCCGCCTCGCCCGGGCCGATGCTTACCAGATATTCGCCATGAGTGGTGTGATCGTGGCGTTCGATTACAATTTCGTCGTTTTCCATGTCCGAAAGTTTCCCTTCTGGGCAAGCAACGTTCCCCTGTCTAAGGGGTTCCGATGCTGTTTCTCTCCGACAATGCAGCCGCAGTTCACCCTGCGGTCTGGGACGCCCTCAAAGCCGCCGACGAGCCCGATTCGCCCTATGACGGCGACAGGTGGAGCGCGGCGCTGGACGACCGGTTTTCGCAGCTGTTCGGCCGCCCATGCACGGTACTCTGGGCAGGCACCGGGACCGCAGCGAACTGCCTCGCGCTCGCCACCATGGTCCCGCCCCACGGAGCGGTGGTCTGCCATGAAGAAGCGCATATCGAAATGGACGAAGGCGGCGCGCCGGGTTTTTACCTCCACGGGGCCAAGCTGATTCTGGCAGAAGGCACTGGTGCCAAGCTGACGCCGGAGGCCATTCGCGCAGCGGTCGATCCGATCCGCGACGATGTCCACCAGGTTCAGCCGCATGCGATCTCGATCACGCAGCCGAGCGAATATGGCCGCGTCTACCGACCGGATGAAATCGCCGCGATCGCCGAACTGGCGCGCGAACGCGGGCTTGGCCTGCACATGGACGGCGCACGGTTCGGCAATGCGGTCGCGTTCCTCGATTGCGCGCCCGGGGACGCGGTCGGAGCGGCCGACGCGCTCAGTTTCGGTTTTATCAAGAACGGCGGAATGAGCGCCGAGGCGATCGTATTCTTCGATCAGGAGCTCGCCGATGTCGCGCGCTATCGCCGCAAGCGGGCAGGGCACCTCCAGTCGAAGGGACGCTTTCTCGCCGCGCAACTCCACGCCATGCTCGAGCGGGAGGTCTGGCTGGACAATGCCCGGCACGCCAATGCCGCCGCGCAGGAGATCGCACGCGCGTGCGAAACGCGGCTGATGCATCCGGTCGAAGCCAATGAAGTGTTCGTTCGCTGTACAGCTGACGAGCGTGATGTGCTTCGTGCACAAGGCTTCGGTTTTTACGACTGGGGTGCAGATGCGGCGCGCTTCGTCACGGCCTGGAACACGCGCGGCGCCGACGCCGCCGCGCTCGCTCGGGCCATCGCCAGCCTATGAGCGCGCCTGCCGAGGCCGAGAGCCTGTTTACCCCGCGCAATTTCATCGCCTTCGTGATTGTCAGCCTGATTTGGGGCGGCACCTGGCTGGTCATCCGCGACCAGATCGCCAGCGTTCCGGCGAGCTGGTCAATCTCATACCGCTTCGTAATCGCCGCGCTGGGCATGTTCGCGCTTGCCGCCCTGCGCCGCGAACCGCTGCTGCTGGTCGCGGGGGGGCTGCGCTGGGCGGCCTTGCTCGGCCTCTTCCAGTTCACGCTCAACTTCGCGTTCGTCTACAATGCCGAAGCCTATATTACCTCGGGCCTGGTCGCAGTGATGTTCGCCTTGCTGGTGGTGCCCAATGCCGTCCTGGGCCGGATCTTCCTGCACCAACCCATCACCGGTGCATTCGTGCTCGGGTCGCTGATTGCGGCGATCGGTGTCGCGCTGCTGTTCGCGCATGAATGGCGTTCTTCGCCGGCAACACTGCAACAGGTGCTGCTCGGGGCTGGCCTGACGGTTGGCGGCATCCTTTCGGCCAGCGCAGCCAATATCACGCAAGCAATGGAGGGCGCGAAAAAGCAGCCTTTCCTTGCGCTCCTGGCATGGGCGATGACAATCGGCGTGCTGATCAACACCGTCTTTGCGCTGGTAACGGCAGGCCCGCCCCAATTCGATCCCCGACCATCCTACACGATGGGGATCCTGTTTCTCGGCCTCGCCGGATCGGTCGTCACCTTCCCGCTTTATTACGGCCTCGTCCGCAAGGTCGGGGCGGGGAAGGCGGCTTACAGCTCGGTGATCGTCCCGGTTGTGGCCATGATCCTCTCGACGCTGTTCGAAGGGTTCGTCTGGGGACCGTTGCCGGCCGCCGGGGCAGTCGTCACGCTGGTCGGTATGGTCGTGGCCATGCGGGGCCGGGCAACCGCACCACCGCGGCGGGCTACGCCCGAGCCGTGATCGCCGCGAGCCCTTCGCGATAGGTCGGGAAGGCGGGTTCCCAGCCAAGCACGCGTTTCGCCTTGCCATTGGCGACGCGTCGGTTCTCGGCGTAGAAACCGCGCGCCATCGGCGACAGCCCTGCATCCTCGATGCTTTGCAGCGGCGGCGGCGCCTGGCCCAGCAGACGGCAGGCTTCTTCGATGACGGTGTTCTGGCTCGTGGGCAGATCGTCCGCCAGATTATAGGCGCCCGCTGGTGCATTGCGGCCGATCGCAGCGATCACGCCCGCCACGATATCCGTCACGTGAACGCGGCTGAAAACCTGCCCCGGAAGATCTATGCGGTGCGCCTTGCCCTGTTCGATCCGGTCGAATGCGCTACGACCCGGCCCGTAGATGCCGGGAAGACGGAACACCCGCGCGCCGGCATCCAGCCAGCGCGAATCGCATTCCGCCCGTGCGCTGCGCCGCCCGCCGCCGGTGGGGGAAGCCTCGTCGACCCAGGCCCCCTGCGCATCACCATAGACCCCCGTCGACGACAGATAGCCCAGCCACCGGTCGCCGATCAGGTCGCCATAGCGGTCGAGCACCGGATCGCTTCCTTCGCTGGGCGGAACGCTGCTCAGGACATGGGTGGCAGCATCCACAGCCTGCGCGACGGCGGTGCGGTCGTCGAACGCCAGATTGCCCGCGCTGCCGGTAGCATCGACATGCCAGCCCCTGCCGCGCAGCGCATCGGCGATCCGTGTCGCTGTATAGCCGAGGCCGAAGATCAGCAGGCGAGTCATGCCACGCCGTAACCAAACGCTTGCCTGGTGGACCGCGTGCAAAAGGCACTCGGAGCAGCACGGAGCGGGGCGGAAATGTCGCGGCTGATATTGGCCGCAGAAAAGAGGTCGAACACGAGGATCATGCGAGGTCGCTGGCTGGGGCAGGCCAGCGGCGCTGTCAATCGCTGCAATCGGCGCAGCGCCTTGTGAACGCAATGTCTCGACGGACGTTGCAAGGAGTGACAGATCAAGAAGCTACGCATTCGACAGGAATTCCATGGATATCGCGCGCACTCCCGCAACCCCCGACGGCAATCCCGAAATGGCCGACGCCGCCATCCAGCCAAAGGCCCCACCCGAAATCCGCCGCGAGGATTACAAGCCCTTTCCCTGGCTGGTTCCGACCATCCGCCTGACGTTCGATCTCGCATTGGATAAAACGCGAGTTACCGCAAGACTGGAGATCGAACGCAATCCGGCGGCTGAAGCGGAGCGGACCATCCGCCTGAACGGCGACGGGCTCCAGCTCGAGTCCCTATCGTGCGACGGCGACGAAAGTACCGATTACCGGATGGATGGCGAAGATCTGCTGGTGACGCTTCCCGGCGAACGCCACTCGCTCGAGATCGTCACCGTCATCGATCCGTCGGCCAATTCGCAACTGATGGGGCTGTACGCTTCGGGCGGAATGCTGTGCACGCAATGCGAAGCGGAAGGGTTCCGCCGGATCACCTTCTTCCCCGACCGGCCCGACGTGCTGAGCACCTATACCGTCCGGATGAGCGGGCCCAAAGCCCTGTTTCCTGTCCTGCTCTGCAACGGCAATCGGACGGATCAGGGCGAGGAAGGCGCTACGCACTGGGCCGAATGGCACGATCCGTGGCCCAAGCCGTCCTATCTCTTCGCACTCGTCGCTGGCGATCTTGTCGCCCGCAGCGACAGCTTCACGACCATGAACGGCCGCGAGGTGGAGCTCAACGTCTATGTCCGCGACGGCGATCTCGACCGGACCGAGCACGCGATGAAAAGCCTCAAGCGCTCGATGCGCTGGGATGAGGAGGTCTTCGGGCGCGAATACGATCTCGACCTGTTCAACATCGTCGCAGTATCCGATTTCAACATGGGGGCGATGGAGAACAAGGGCCTCAACATCTTCAACACCAAATACGTCCTTGCCGACCCCGAGACCGCCACCGATGGCGATTACGACGGGATCGAAGGCGTAATCGGCCATGAGTATTTCCATAACTGGTCGGGCAATAGGATAACCTGCCGCGACTGGTTCCAGCTGAGCCTCAAGGAAGGCTTCACGGTACTGCGCGACCAGCTGTTCAGCGCGCAAATGGGCAGCGCGCCGGTCAAGCGGATCGAGGATGTGCGCGTGTTGCGCGGTGTGCAGTTTCCCGAGGATTCGGGGCCGCTGGCTCATCCGATCCGTCCGGATTCGTATCGCGAAATCAGCAATTTCTACACTGCCACTGTCTATAACAAGGGCGCCGAGGTCATTCGCATGATGCGGACGATGGCAGGCGAGGAAGCCTTCCGCCGCGGCACCGATCTCTACTTCGAGCGCCACGATGGCGAAGCGGCGACCTGCGAGGACTTCGTTCGCGCGATGGAGGACGGCGCCGATCTGGATCTTGCGCAGTTCCGGCTATGGTACTCGCAGGCCGGGACCCCCAAGGTTGCCGCGCGGCTGATACATGAAGGCCAGACCGCCACGCTCACGCTGACGCAAACCGTACCTGCGACGCCAGGCCAGCCCGACAAGCAGCCGATGCCTATCCCGCTCAGCCTGGCGTTGTTCGACCGTGAGAGTGGCAATCACGCGGGTGAAGAACTGGTAGTGCTCGATAGCGAGACCGCACAATTTTCCTTCGACGGCTTTGCGACCAGACCCGTGCTCTCGATCAATCGCGGCTTTTCGGCGCCGGTCTCCATCGACCGTGATGTTCCGCGCGACGAACTCGTCTTCCTTGCCGCGCGCGACGACGATCCCTTCGCGCGGTACGAAGCGATGCAGGAACTGATGACAGGCTATCTTGTCGGCAGCGTCTCAGGCGAGCTCGACGATGCCGAGCGCGACGCTGCGCGCGGAGATATCGCGCAGGCGATGCGCGCAGTGATCGAGGATAGCGCGCTCGACGATCTGATGCGCGGCGAACTGATGGTCATGCCGAGCCAGGCGTACATAGCGGAACAGATGCTGATCGCCGATCCGGGCAGTATCCATGCCGCTCGCGAAGCGCTCAAGGCGGACGTAGCCACACGGCTCGCCGATCCTCTCCATGCGCTCTACGAAAGAGCCGCCCAAGTGCCCTTTGCACTCGATGCCGAGGCGAAGGGCGCGCGCAAGGTCAAGACGCTGGCGCTATCCTATGCCGCTGCCGGCGATCCGGCCACCGCATCCGGTCTTGCGGCGCAGCAATACGACCGCGCGGACAATATGACCGATCGGCAGGGCGCGCTGATGGTGCTGGCCGGGCTCGACAGTGCGGAACGCACCGGCCGGCTGCTCGACTTCTACAATCGATACCAGGGCAACGCTCTGGTGATCGACAAGTGGTTCGCGCTGCAGGCCAGTTCGCTTCATCCCCACGCGATCGAGCATGTGAAGGCCTTGCGCGAACATGAGGATTTCGCGCTGCGCAATCCGAATCGCGTGCGGTCGCTCTACATGGCCTTCGCCAGCAACCCCGGCGCGTTCCATTCTGCCGATGGCGAGGGCTATCGCATGCTCGCCGATCTGATCCTCGAACTCGATCCGATCAATGCGCAAACCGCTGCCCGGTTCGTTCCCGCACTGGGGCGCTGGCGCCGGATCGAGGAAGGCCGCGCGCAGTTGATGCGCGAAGCGCTCCAGCGGATTGCCGAAGCGCCGAAGCTGTCGCGCGATACATATGAACAGGTTACCCGTTCGCTGGGCTAGTACGATGCGCGACTATCTTACGGCTTCCTCGCTGGGCGATATCCCTCATGGGTTCTCCAGCTCCGCGGGCCTTGGCGCGGACCAGATTCTTCCCGGCGCCGCGCTTGTCCGCGTCAGGCAGGTCCATTCCGCGACGGTCGTGACCGCTTGCGATGCCTGGGAAGAGCCTCCCGAAGCCGATGCAATCGTCACGGACCGGCCTGCCCTTGCGCTGGGTATCGTTACCGCGGACTGCGCGCCGGTGCTGCTCGCCGATCCGGAGGCGCGCGTCATCGGCGTGGCGCATGCCGGGTGGCGCGGTGCATCGGCTGGCGTGCTTGGCAACACGGTAGCCGCGATGGAGACCCTCGGCGCAAACCGCGGGGCCATCCGGGCGGCCATCGGGCCGACGATTGCCCAGGCAAGCTACGAGGTCGACGCCGCGTTTCGGGACCATTTCACGCACGCCGATGCCCGCTTCTTCACGCCCGGCCGCGCTGGACATTGGCAGTTCGACCTGCCGGCCTATGCGGCCCAGCGCTTGCGCGAGGCAGGCGTCACCCGGATCGACGACGTGCGACAGGATACCTACACGCAGCCAGAGCGTTTTCATTCCTATCGCCGCGCAGGGCACCGGGGCGAGGAAACGGCCGGCCGCCAGCTCAGCATCATCGCGCTTGGCCGATAGAGCCAATCGCCGGTGCCGGGCCGGAACGGGCCTCGGTTGCACGCGACTGCATAAAGCTTGCCAAAATGGCGGTTGGCAACCCGCCGCAGAGCGGCTAGAGGCGCGTCCAAACCGGGCACATATGGGGCTTTTGCGGACGCGTTATCTATGTCGTGTGCGCCGGCTTTCCACCTCACCCGGTCGATAAATTCGCACAGCGCGTCTCCGGGTCCAGGCCCGGGGCGCAGGTACAAGGCAGGCAAGGCAAAGCGCTGATGGCAGACACGGCTGCAACCGCAACTCCCGAAACGGCAGGCGACACCGCCGATGGCATTCGCCGCCGCGATTTCCTCGACATCGCTGCGGTAAGCGCGGCAGGTATCGGCGGCCTAGCGGTCGTCTATCCGCTGGTTACTCAGATGGCGCCGTCGAAGGACGTGCTCGCCGCCAGCTCGACCGAGGTCGACGTTTCGGCGATCGAGCCGGGGCAGGCGATCAAGGCCGTCTTCCGCAAGCAGCCGCTGTTCATCCGCCGGCTTACCCCGGCCGAAGTCGCCGCCGCCAATGCGACGCCGGCACGCTCGCTTCGCGATCCGGCATCGCTCGCCGATCGGACGAAGGAAGGGCATGAGGACATGCTCGTCACCATGGGTGTATGCACCCACCTCGGCTGCGTCCCGCTCGGGGCGGCCGAAGGCGAAGTGAAGGGCGAATTCGGCGGGTATTTCTGCCCCTGCCACGGTTCGCACTACGACACCGCGGGCCGTATCCGTAAGGGTCCGGCCCCGACCAACCTCGAAGTGCCGGAGTACGAGTTCACCTCGGACACCGTCATCCAGGTCGGCTGAGCTTAGAGAGAAGAGACGATACGATGAGCTTTCCCTGGGCCAAGGAATACGCCCCCACCAATGGGGTCACCAAATTCCTCGACGAGAAGTTGCCGCTGCCGCGCCTCGTTTATAACGCTGTCGGCGCAGGTTATCCGGTGCCGCGCAACCTGAGCTATTTCTGGAATTTCGGCGTCCTCGCCGGCTTCTTCCTGGTGGTGCAGATCGTCACTGGTGTGGTTCTGGCGATGCATTATGCCGCCAATGCGCAGGTCGCCTTCGCGACGACCGAGCATATAATGCGTGACGTCAACTGGGGCTGGATGATGCGCTATGCGCACGCCAATGGCGCCAGCTTCTTCTTCATCGTGATCTACCTCCACATCTTCCGCGGCCTGTTCTACAGCTCGTACAAGGCCCCGCGGGAAATGATCTGGCTGCTCGGTGTGGTCATCTTCCTGCTCATGATGGCGACCGCGTTCATGGGTTACGTCCTGCCCTGGGGCCAGATGAGCTTCTGGGGTGCCAAGGTGATCACCGGCCTGTTCGGTGCCATTCCCGTGGTCGGCGAACCGATCCAGGTGTGGCTGCTGGGCGGCTTCGCGCCCGACAATGCCGCGCTCAACCGCTTTTTCAGTCTCCACTTCCTGCTGCCCTTCGTGATTGCGGGTGTCGTCATCCTGCACATCTGGGCGCTGCACATTCCCGGTTCGTCGAACCCGACCGGTGTCGAAGTGAAGAGCGAGAGCGATACGCTCCCGTTCCATCCGTACTACACCGCGAAGGACGGCTTCGGCCTCGGCATCGCGCTGCTGCTGTTCTTCACCATGGTGTTCTTCCTGCCCAATGCGCTGGGCCACCCGGACAATTACATCGAAGCCAACCCGCTTTCGACGCCGGCGCACATCGTGCCCGAATGGTACTTCTGGCCGTTCTACGCGATCCTGCGCGCCTTCACCGTCGACTTCCTGTTCTTCCCCGCGAAGCTGCTCGGCGTGATTGCAATGTTCGGCTCGATCCTGGTGTGGTTCATCCTGCCCTGGCTCGACAAGTCGCCCGTGCGCAGCGGCCACTACCGCCCGCTGTTCCGCAAGTTCTTCTGGTTCGGCCTGATCCCCGCGATGGTCGTGCTGTTCATCTGCGGCGGTGCCCCGGCGGAAGAGCCCTATGTGATGCTCAGCCAGATCGCGACGGCGTATTACTTCCTGCACTTCCTCGTGATCCTGCCGATCGTCGGCCAGATCGAGAAGTCCGAACCGCTGCCCTATTCGATCACCGAAGCCGTCCTCGGCTCGGACAAGAAGGCGGTGCTCGGCGAAAACACCACGCCGGCCGTCTAAGCGAGTTACGAGACCAGACATGACCAAGCTTCTCAGCATCCGCCTCGTCGCCATTCTCGTCGGCCTCGGCTTCGCACTGATTGCGCTCTATTCCTTCGTCTTGGGTGCCTATGCCTGGATGACCGAAGAGCCTGCCGGGCACCTTCCCTACGAGGAACCGCGTGATATCGCCTTCTCGTTCGACGGGCCGTTCGGCAAGTGGGACATCCAGCAGCTGCAGCGCGGCTTCAAGGTTTACGACGAGGTTTGTGCGGCATGCCACAGCCTCAAGTTCGTCGCCTTCCGCGACCTCGAACAGCTTGGCTATGACGAGGGCCAGGTAAAGGCGTTCGCCGCTTCGAAGCAGGTGCCGGGTATCGATCCGAACACCGGGGAAGCGACCACGCGCCCCGGCCTTCCGACCGACTACTTCCCCGATCCCTATCCCAACAATGTTGCGGCTGCGGCGGCGAACAACAACGCCATCCCGCCCGACCTATCGCTGATGACCAAGGCGCGCGGCGACGGTGTGAACTACGTGGCTTCGCTGCTTTCGGGCTATTCCGAGCCGACGGCGGAACTGCTCGCCGAACATCCCGAAGCCGCTCCGGGACCGGGTCTCTATCACAACCCCTATTTCCCGAACCTCAACCTCGCGATGGCTCCGCCGCTGACCACCACGGGCCAGGTCACCTATGACGACGGGACGGAGGCGACGGTGGAACAGATGTCGACCGATGTCGCGGCCTTCCTCGCCTGGACCGCAGAACCGACCATGGTCCAGCGCAAGCAGACCGGCTGGCCGGTGTTGATCTTCCTGCTCTTCGCTACGGTTCTGGCCTATTTGTCGAAACAGCAGATCTGGGCAGCGGCAAAGCCCAAGAAAGACTGAACCCATTCGGTCTGACGATTTTCGCGCCCCTTGCATCCTGGTGATGCGAGGGGCGTTTCGAATCCGGGGAGGTAGGCCATGACGCCTGACGAAATCAAAGCACTTGTCCGCACGATTCCGGACTTCCCCAAGACGGGTATCCAGTTTCGCGACATCACCACGCTTCTCGGTCATGGCCGCGGTTTTGCTGCAACGGTCGAGTGGTTGACGCAGGCGGTTGCGGGCGCTGAAGCGATTGCGGGCATGGAAGCGCGCGGCTTTATCTTCGGTGCAGCGGTGGCTGCCCGGCTCGAGTTGCCCTTCCTGCCGATCCGCAAGCCGGGTAAATTGCCCTGCGAAGTGATCGGCGTCGAATACGAACTGGAATACGGGCTCGACCGCTTGGAAATGGATCCCGCCGCGGTCGGCGCAGGCCAGCATGTGGCGATCGTCGACGACCTGCTCGCGACCGGGGGCACCGCGGTCGCCGCTACCGAACTGCTCCGCAAAGCCGGTGCGCGTGTCGATCGCGCTGCATTCGTGATCGACCTGCCCGATCTGGGTGGCAATGCGCGCTTGGCCAGCCAGTCGCTCGATGTCCGCGCCTTGATGGCCTTCGATGGCGACTAAGCGTTTCGCGCAGGACTGGATATATTCTGTCCATCGGGCATTAAGGGTACTCGCGCGTTGCGGCGCACCGGTCGGCGGACAGCCGCGCAGCCAGAGAGACCCATGGAACAATCACTAGTCATCGCGATGGTCGGCATGCTGGGCATAGGTGCCCAATGGCTGGCCTGGCGGACGGGTTGGCCGGCCATCGTCCTTATGCTTGCGGCGGGCTTCCTGGCGGGCCCGGTGCTCGGCCTGTTCGATCCCGAACACGCATTCGGCGACCTGCTCGATCCGATGATCGCTATCGGGGTCGCGCTCATCCTGTTCGAAGGCGGGCTCAGCCTCGATTTTCGTGAGCTTCGGCATGCAGGCGAAGGGGTCTGGCGGCTGGTCTTGCTGGGCGGGCCGATCGCTTGGGTGCTCGGCGCATTCGCTGCGCACTCGATCGGCGGTCTCGAATGGCCGGTGGCGATCCTGTTCGCCGGCATCCTGGTAGTCACCGGGCCGACGGTGGTGATGCCGCTGCTGCGCCAATCGTCGGTCAAGGCACGGCCCGCAGCGATCCTCAAGTGGGAAGCCATCGTCAACGACCCCATCGGCGCGCTCTTCGCAGTGGTGTCCTACGAATATTTTCGCGCGGTTACCGAATCGCCTGGTGCCAGCCTGTTCGAAGTCGTCCCGCCGCTGATCATCGCCGCCATCATCGCAGGTCTGATCGGCTATGTCGCGGCCGCGGCGATCGCCTGGGCGTTTCCGCGCGGGGCCATTCCCGAATATCTCAAGGTGCCCGTGCTGCTTACCTCGGTCATCGTAGTGTTCGTGCTGTCCAACCAGATCGAGCACGAAGCCGGGCTGGTCGCGGTGACCGTGATGGGCATCGCGCTGGCGAACATGAACGTTTCGTCCCTGCGCAGCATTCATCCGTTCAAGCAGAACATCGCGGTAATCCTTATCGCCGGCATATTCGTCCTGCTTTCGGCCAGCCTCGAATTCGAGGAACTGGCTTATCTCAACTGGAACTTCGGTCTGTTCCTGCTCGCGCTGTTGTTCCTCGTTCGACCCGCAACCATCCTGCTGAGCCTGCTCGGCAGTTCGGTCCCGTGGAACGAACGGCTGTTCCTTTCCTGGATCGCACCGCGCGGTATCGTGCTGGTGGCCATCTCCGGCCTGTTCGCGCTCCGGCTCGAGGATATCGGCTATGACGGTACGGCACTGATCGGGCTCAGCTTCGCGGTGGTGGTCGCCACCATCGTGGCGCACGGTTTCACGATCGATCTCGTCGCGCGCCTGCTCAATCTCAAGGGCAGCAACCGCCCGGGGGTGCTCATCGTCGGGAGCACGCCGTGGACGATCTCGCTTGCGCTCATGATGCAGGAACTCAAGGCGCCCGTGATGGTCGTCGATTCGAGCTGGCAGCGGCTCGCGCTCGCCCGCCAGAAGGGGCTGCCTTTCTACCATGGGGAAATCCTCAATGAGGCGACCGAGCACAATCTCGACCTGACCCCCTATTCAGTGCTGGTGGCGGCAACCGAAAACGAGGCGTACAACGCGCTCGTCTGCAATGAATTCGCCTATGAGATCGGACGCGATACGGTTTTCCAGCTCGGTGATGCGATCGACGACGAGGACCGCCACGCGCTGCCGAGCGGCATCCGCGGCCGCGCCTTGTTCGAAAGCGGCTTCGGCGTCGAAGACGTAAACGAACGGCTGGCGCGGGGCTGGGTGTTCCGCAAGACCAAGCTCTCGGAAGAATTCACCTTTGCCGCGGCGCAGGATCGCTTGCCCGATGCCGCCGCCATGCTGCTGCTGGTGCGCGACAACGGCACGCTGCGCTTCTTCACGCATGCCGCGCGGCCCGAGCCGCGGGCAGGCGACGTGATCGTCAGTTTCGCGCCTCCGCAGGAACGCAGCGCTCAGGATGCGGCTGCCAAACGCGATCGCAAACGCAACAAGACCGCCGAACAGGGGGCATGAGATGAAGCACCGTTCCACTCTGACACTGGCGGCCGCCATGGCGGCTACGATGCTTGCAGGCTGCAAGGATGATCAGCCGCAGCCGCCCTCCGATGCCGACGCGCCGCCCGAAAAGCGCTCGATCTTCCGGCCCGAGTTCCAGGTCGAGCCAATCGAGAGTTTCGAGCCCAGCGGGTCGCTCGAAACCACTGTGGAGTTCCCCGACGGCACCGAACTGACCGAAGAAGGCCGCGCGGCGCTCGCCACAGTGCTTGCGTCGCCGCAGAACGAGGAAGGCGGGCTGATCTATCTGCGCGGTCACACCGACAGCGGTGGCAGCGACGAGGCGAATATGCGGGCATCGCTCGCCCGGGCCGAGGCGGTGCGCGACTGGCTGGTCGAAAACGGCGTCGCCGAAGACCGGATCCGCACAATTGCCTTCGGCGAGCAGAACCCCATCGCCCCGAATGCCCTCCCGGACGGTACGCCCGACGAAGACGGCCGTGCCGCCAACCGGCGCGTCGAAATCGAGGTCCTCACGCGCGAACCGCCGATGATCGAGGACGAGCCGACTCTGGCGGAAACGCTGGCATCCTCCGCAGAAGAAGAACGCGGTGAAAGCAGCGATACGTCACAATAGCGTGTTGACGCCGAAGCCGCTTCGATGGCATTGGCGCCGCACCCGAGCGGGTATAGCATAGTGGTAATGCTCCAGCCTTCCAAGCTGGCTAGAGGGGTTCGATTCCCCTTACCCGCTCCATCTTTCCTTCGTTTCTATCGCTTGTCCCGGACAGCTTCCGGGAGCGCAGTCACGTTAGCGGCATATTGTCGATCAGCCGGGTCCCGCCGATCCGTGCGGCCACGAACAGCCGGCTGTCTGCCATAGCGCTATCGGCGGGGCCAAGATCGTCGCCACGGCGTAGTTCGGCATAGTCGATACTGCCAAAGCCCGCACTGGTCAGTTCCCCCCGCAGGTCCTCGAGCACGGTGTTGGACGGCTCGCCCTGCATCAGGCGGGCGATCGCCTGCTTCATGCTGCGTGGCAGTGCCGCACCGGCACAGCGCTGGTCGGGCGTGAGATAGGCATTGCGGCTCGACATGGCGAGACCATCGGCCTCGCGGACGATGGCAACACCGTGAATCGCATCGACATGCGGCCGCGTAAGATCGAGGTCGCGCGCCATCCTGCGAATGACTGCCAACTGCTGCCAGTCCTTTTCGCCAAAGAATGCCATGTCCGGGCGAACCTGGTTGAACAGTTTGCAGACGACCGTGGCCACGCCGTCGAAATGCCCGGGGCGATCGCCGCCGCACAGGCCCTCGCTGACGCCCGCGACCGAGATGTTGGTGGCATAGCCCGCAGGATAGACGATGTCGGGAGCAGGCGCCCACAACAGCGCCACGCCTTCCGTTTCGAGCAATGCGGCGTCCCGTGCGAGCTGCCGCGGGTATGCATCGAGATCTTCGTTTGGGCCAAACTGGCGCGGATTGACGAAGATGGAGACCGCCACATGATCCGCCTTGGCCCGGGCGGCCCTGACCAGGGTCAGATGCCCCTCGTGCAGCGCGCCCATGGTGGGGACCAGCGCAATCGTGCCGCTACCGCCCAGTCTATCGGTGGCAGCCCGCAGGTCATCGAGCGTGTGGACGGTAAGCAGCATTCGTCTCCCGAAAGAAAGGCAATGGAATCGAAAGGGGCGGAGCGACCTGTGCCGTTCCGCCCCTCGCGTGGCAAGATCGCCGATGTCAGCGTGCGATGGGTGCCGCGGCAGCCGCATCCGTCGGCAGGCCGCCCAACTGGGTCACCAGATCGGTATAGGCATTGAGGTAGGCCAGCACGATGATCTGTCCGATCGCCGTGTTCTCATACCCGCCGAAGCCCCCTGCAGCGCCGCCCCCGCCGCCGAACAAGCCGCCCCCGGCAGCCCAGCCGAGGTCCTTTTTGCGAAAATAGCCTTCGACCAGCGCTTCCTCGACCGTGGTTCGGGCATTCACCAGCGACAGGACGACATTGGCTTCGCCTTTCTTGACGCGAATTCCGCCTACCAGCGCGCCGGCGGTGCGGCCGAACAGGCCGCCGACCACTCCACCGAGCACTCCGCCGCCTCCGCCCGAATTGCTGTTCGCGCTGACAATGTCGGGTTGGAGGAAGTAATCGGCTGTGCGGACCTGGCCCAGGCCGACATTCTGCCCGTCCTGCAATTCGCCCTGTTCCTCCAGCGCGCGTTCCATGGCGCGGCTGCGCATTGCCCGGCCGCGGCTGACCATGGTAAAACAGCCAGAGCGTTGGACAAACACCCGGATGATCTGTTCGGGGCTGCCGAGATTGAGCTCGCGCCACCATTTGTCGTCGGGTTCGACCACGGCAATCGTCCCAAGGTTTTGCGAGCAGCGCGGAATTTCCATGCTCGCCCGCTCCTGCGCCTTGCGGCCCGAGGAGCGCCCCTGCGCAACTACGGGTTCGGCAGCCATGCCGGTCACGCAGAAGAGAGCGAGTGCGGTGTAGATCAGTTTCTTCATATCCTGGGGTTCCTCTAGAATGAGCGTTCGCGGCTGCCGGCTTTGGCCGGTTCTCGCCGGTCTACTGCGACCCAGGCGGCCGCGATTCTAGCAAAGCGGACAATGACCGCTAGTAAGCATCCGTCATTGTGGGAATCGGACACGGCAGGCGGGCGCTACATTGCCGCAGCGCGATGGGTTGGATAGGGACAGGCGCAGTATGAAATTCCCGGCCCCTATTCGATGACCGCCCGTCCCCACCGTATCGTTTTTGCGAACGAAAAGGGCGGCACCGGGAAATCGACCACCGCGGTGCATGTCGCAGTCGCGCTCGCTTTCGGCGGTGCGCGGGTGGCCGCGTTCGATCTCGATCACCGCCAACGGACCATGTGCCGTTATTTCGAGAACCGTGCGGAGACGATGAAGCGCCGCGGGATCGAACTGCCGACCGCGCAGTGCCATGTGGTCGAGGACCTGGACGAAGCGGGCATGGAAGCGTTGATTGCGGCGGAATCCATCGGCGCCGACTTCGTGATCATCGACACGCCTGGCCGTGATGATCCGCTGGCCCGGCATGCGGCGACCATGTCCGACACGCTGGTCACACCGATGAACGACAGCTTCGTCGACTTCGATCTGATCGGACAGGTCGAAAGCGAGAATTTCAAGGTGCGCAAGCTTTCGTTCTATGCGGAACTCATATGGGAAGCCCGGCTTAAACGCAGCCGTACGTCGATCGAACAGAACCGCGCGCAGATGGACTGGGTGGTTGTACGCAACCGCACCGGTTACACCGAGGCGCGCAATATGGCGCGGATCGAACAGGCGCTTACCGAAATGTCCAAGCGGGTCGGCTTCCGCGTCGCCAAGGGGCTGTCCGAACGCGTGGTCTACCGCGAGCTCTTCCCCTCGGGCCTGACGCTCCTCGACAAGGGCCATCTGGGCGATCTGGGGACCAGCCACCTGGTGGCGCGGCAGGAATTGCGCGGGCTTATCGCCACGTTGCGCCTGCCGGGGTCAGAAGCCCGGGAGAAGGCAGCGGCCGCACGATGATCCGCTATATTGCCCTGGCCCTGGTAATTTGCGTGGCATGCCGCTGGCTGCTTGGGAAATGGCCGTGGGAGTATCTCTCGACCCGCAGTTCGAGCGAGCGCGCGCTCGACAATGCGCGCCGCCTGCTCGATGTCCCGCGTAACGCTTCGGCCGAAGAAATTCGTTTGGCACATCGGCGCATTGCTACAATCATCCACCCGGACAAAGGCGGTAGCGCCGCGGCGCTGCAAGAGGTGAATGCAGCCCGCGACCTGCTGCTCGCCCGGCTTGAACACACGCGAACGGAGCGTTCAGAATGACTCACAGTTTCCATCCTACCGTTTTGCGCGAATACGACATCCGCGGGATCATCGGCGAAACGCTTGGCGCGGATGACGCGCGCGCGATCGGACGCAGTTTCGGCTCGATGCTGGCAGAGGCTGGCGGCAGGAAAGTGGCGGTGGGCTACGATGGCCGGGTCAGTTCGCCCATGCTTGAACACGCCCTCGTCGAAGGGTTGAACGCGTCAGGGATGGATGTCGTCCGCATCGGCATGGGCCCCACGCCGATGCTGTATTATGCCGAAGCGTCAGCCGAGGACGTGGATGGCGGCATCGAGATAACCGGCAGCCACAACCCCGCCAATTACAACGGCTTCAAGATGGTGTTTCAGGGGCGGCCGTTTTTCGGGGCGGACATCCAGGAGCTGGGCCGCAGGAGCAGTGCGGGCGAATGGGTTGACGGCTCGGGATCGGTCGAGGACCGCGATGTCATCGATGCCTATATCGAACGGATGCTGGAAGCGCTTGACGGGATCGATCCCGCCTCGCTTGCCGGCCTCAAGGTCGGTTGGGACGCGGGGAACGGCGCGGCCGGTCCGGCGCTCGAAAAGCTCGCCGCGCGTCTTCCGGGCGAACATCACCTGCTGTTTACCGATGTCGATGGCGAATTTCCCAATCATCACCCCGATCCCACCGTCGAGGAGAACCTCGCGGATTTGCGCAATCTGGTCGCCGAGAAGTCGCTCGATTTCGGGGTGGCTTTCGACGGGGACGGCGACCGTATCGGTGCGATCGACGGCGAAGGCCGGGTCATTTGGGGCGACCAGTTGCTGATGGTGTTCGCCGAAGACCTGCTCGCGCGGCGCAAGGGCGCCACGATCATCGCCGATGTGAAGGCCAGCCGTGCGCTGTTCGACCATGTCGCAGCGCATGGCGGCGAACCCCTGATGTGGAAGACCGGGCATTCGCTGATCAAGTCCAAAATGAAGGAAACGGGCTCGCCGCTTGCCGGCGAAATGAGCGGCCACGTGTTCTTCGCGGATGAATATTACGGCTATGACGACGCGCTCTATGCCGGCATTCGGCTGATCGCTGCCGCTGCGCGGTTGGGGAAATCGGTGACCGAACTGCGCTCGGCCATGCCGCCGATGATCAACACGCCCGAAATGCGCTTCCAGGTCGATGAAAGCCGCAAGTTCGCTGCTATCGGAGAGATCGCCGGACGCGTTGCTGCCAGCGATGCACTGGCCGACACGACCGATGGTGTGCGGGTTACCACCGATGACGGCTGGTGGCTGCTGCGCGCTTCGAATACGCAGGACGTGCTGGTTGCGCGAGCGGAGAGCGAGAGCGAGGAGGGGCTTGCCCGGCTCGTTGCGCAGATCGACGAACAACTGGCGGAATCGGGCCTCGAGCGCGGTCCGCAAGCCGGTCACTGAGTCCGGGCAAACAGGGGGCAAGTTATGAAGGGAATGGCAGGCAAATTCATCGCGGCGGCTGCGCTGGTCTGCGCTGCGCCGGTAGTCGCGCAGCAGGAAACGGCCACCCACGAAAGCGCGATGTCGCCGGAGGCCCTCGACGGGTTTGCGGGAATGATGGCCGGTCTGTTCCAGACCGAACCCTTGACCGACGAGCAGACCGCCCGGTTGCCTGCTGCGCAAGCGGTGGTCGGCCAGATGATGCCCGATGGCTTCTATGGCGAAATGATGGGCGGCATGATGGACAAGATGCTTCGTCCGATGCTGTCGATGTTCTCGCAGCCCGAATTTGTGCTTGGGGCGCGTCTGGCTATCGAAGCCGAGGCCATTGAGGCGCTCGGTGAAGACGAACAGGCGGAACTGACCGCAATGCTCGATCCTGCCTATGAGGCGCGCGGCGATGCGATGGTCGAGGTCCTCACCTTACGCATGGGCGGGATGTTCTCGGCCATGGAGGCCCCGATGCGCGAAGGGCTGTCGAAAGCCTATGCTGTCCGTTTCGACGAGGGGCAACTGGCCGACATCGCGGCCTTCTTCGCCACCCCGACGGGGAGCGAATATGCGCGCGAATCAATGGCGCTGTTCGCCGATCCGCAGGTGATGCAGGCGAGCATGCAGGCGCTGCCCGCGATGATGAACGGCTTCGGCGATATTGAAAGCGCGATGCGCGAGGCGAGGGCGGCGCTCCCGGCCGAGCGCGGATACGGTGATCTGACGGGGGCACAGCGCCAGCGCATGGCGGAACTGCTCGATGTCGACCCGGCCCAGCTAGCCGACCTCGTCAATCCGCCCAAGCCGCTGGATGAGACGGCAGAGCAATAGGCCGCAGGGGCCGGGGAGCGTCCCAAGGTCGTTACCCGGAACCAGTATGGTGTCTCCGGCGCTTCTAGGCTGATGCAGCCCGACGTTCCGCCCGAGATCGCCGATTGGTTTGCCGGGCGCGATTGGCGCATCCGGCGGCACCAGCTCGATATGCTGGTTGCCAGCGATCGGGGGCGGCACGCCTTGCTGGTGGCTGATACCGGTGCGGGCAAAACCCTTGCAGGCTTCCTGCCAACGCTGGCCGATTTTACCCAGGCGCGTCTCAAAGGGTCGGAGCCTCCACCGGGCCTGCACGCCCTGTATATCTCACCGCTCAAGGCTCTTGCGCATGATGTCCAGCGCAATCTCCTGGCTCCGATCGAAGAGATGGGCCTGCCGCTGAGGGTCGAAACGCGCAGCGGCGACACGCCTTCCGATCGTAAGAAGCGGCAACGCAGCCGCCCTCCGCACGTCCTCCTGACCACGCCGGAGAGCCTGTCGCTGCTGCTCTCCTATCCTGACAGTTTCGAGCTGTTTCGCGGGCTGAAGCGCGTGGTGATTGATGAAGTGCACGCCTTTGCCACGGACAAGCGAGGCGATCTCCTCGCGCTTGCGCTGACGCGGCTGCAGGCGCTCGCACCTGACCTGCAACGGGTCGCGCTATCGGCGACGCTCGCCAACCCGGAAGGGTTCCGCGAATGGCTGGCCCCGTGGGGCGATATCGATTCGGTGGAATTGGTAGCAGGCGAAACGGGGTCGCCCGCGGAAGTCGAGATCCTCCTGCCCAATGAGGAACGGGTTCCGTGGGGCGGACACGCGGCGACCTGGGCGGTGCCGCAGCTCTACGAACAGATCCGCGCCAACCGCACGACGCTGATCTTCACCAACACGCGGTTCCTCGCCGAGTATATTTTTCAGAACCTGTGGGATGTGAACGACGACAACCTGCCGATCGGCGTTCATCACGGCTCGCTGAGCAAGGAGGCGCGCCGCAAGGTGGAAGGCGCGATGGCAAGGGGCGAGTTACGCGCGTTGGTGGCGACCGCCAGTCTCGACCTGGGCGTCGACTGGGGGGATATCGACCTGGTGGTCCAGATGGGGGCCCCCAAGGGCTCCTCGCGGCTGCTGCAGCGCATTGGGCGTGCCAATCACCGTCTCGATCAACCGAGCCGGGCCTTGCTGGTACCAGGCAACCGGTTCGAATTCCTCGAAGCCACCGCTGCGAAGGAGGCGGTCGACGAAGGCAAGCGGGACGGCGAAACCTTCCGTCCGGGCGGGCTCGATGTGCTCGCCCAGCACGTAATGGCCTGCGCCTGTGCCGCGCCGTTCGACGAAGCGGGCCTGCTGGCCGAAATCCGGGCCAGCCTGTCCTATACCTGGGTCGACGAAGCGGTGTGGCAGCGGGTGCTCTCATTCGTTGAAACGGGTGGCTATGCCCTCAAGGCCTATGACAAGTTCAAGCGGATCCAGCGCGACGGGGACGGCATCTGGCGGCTGGCCCATCCGCAGCAGGCACAGCGACACCGCATGAACGCGGGCATCATCATCGATTCCGAAATGCTCGAAGTGCGCATCAGCTCGGGTCG
Organism: Qipengyuania citrea; assembly: GCF_009828015.1. GTDB lineage: Bacteria > Pseudomonadota > Alphaproteobacteria > Sphingomonadales > Sphingomonadaceae > Qipengyuania > Qipengyuania citrea. The sequence goes on from NZ_WTYG01000001.1 coordinate 904,389, forward strand.
CGGGCGCGGGGGACGTAGCCTTGGCAAGGTCGAGGAACGGTTTGCCGCCTCGCTCAGTCCCGGGGACACCTTCGCCTTTGCGGGGATGAGCCTCGAGGTGGTCAAACTGCAGGATATGGAGGTGTTCGTCCGGGCGGCGAAAGCCAGTGCGATGATACCCAGTTACGGCGGCGCGCGCTTGCCGCTGACGACGCACCTGGCAGACCGGGTGCGCGCCATGCTGGTCGACCGGGCGGGGTGGGCCCGCTTCCCTGATGATGTACGCGAATGGCTCGAGGTGCAGGATTGGCGCTCGCAGATGCCTGGTCCCGGGCAGTTGCTGGTTGAAAGCTTCCCGCATGCGAAGCGGCATTACAGCGTCTACTATACCTTCGAAGGCTGGAACGCGAACCAAAGCCTGGGGATGCTCATCACGCGGCGAATGGAAGATCGCGGGCTAATGCCCGGCGGCTTCGTCGCCAACGACTATTCGCTGGCTGTATGGGGGCTCAAACCGGTCAGTGAGCCGGGGCCGCTGCTGTCACCCGATATACTGCAGGACGAATTCGTCGAATGGGTGCAGAATTCGCATCTCCTGCGCCGCGCGTTTCGCGAGGTTGCGGTTATCGGGGGCCTGGTCGAACGCCAGCATCCGGGCAAGCGAAAGACCGGCAAGCAGGTGACCTTCTCGACCGACCTCATCTACGACGTGCTGCGCAAGTACGAACCCGATCATGTGCTGATCGAAGCCGCCTGGGCCGATGCGCGGACGCGGATGACCGATGTCGGGCGGCTTGGCGATTTGCTCGATCGCTCGGCCGAGCAATTGGTCCACGTTGAACTCGACCGCGTGAGTCCGCTCGCCGTGCCGGTCATGGTGATGATCGGGCGTGAGGCGACGCCGCAAGGGACGGTCGATGACGAATTGTTGCTTGAAGCGGAAAGCCTGGCCGGATCGGCCATGCGCGTCGACGACCCACTTGCGGGGGACTGACGCGCAAAGAAAAAGGGGCGGATCGCTCCGCCCCTTTCCCGGTTTTTCGAGGTCTCGAAATCTCAGCTCTTGCCGAATGTCCGATACTGTTCGTTGCCGACGAAGCCGAACTTGGTGACTCCGCTAGCCTTGATCAGCTGCAGCACCTTGGCCGCGAGATCGTAGCTGGCCTGGGCTTCCGGTTCGAACTGGAGTTCGGGTTCCGGATTGATGTTCTTCGATTCTTCCAGCAGCGTACGCAGCTGGCCCATATCGATCGCATTACCGTTCCACAGGATCTCGTTCTGCGCTGAAAGCACCAGCTTGTTCTTTTCCGGCTCGACGGTGATGTCTTGCGGAACGTTATTGGGTGCGGGCAGGTCGATATCGACCGAGTGCGTCGCGACCGGGATGGTGATGATGAACATGATGAGGAGAACGAGCAGGACGTCGATCAACGGCGTCATGTTCATTTCCATCATCGGCGCGCCATCATCCTTGCCGCCTGACATTGCCATAGTGGGTTACTCCCTAATCTGCTTTGTCGAACCGCGCGATCACGCGTTGGGATCAACCGGGTTCGAAATGAAGCCGACGGTGGGATAACCCGCCGCCTGGACGTTGTAGATCGCGCCGGCCACGCAGGACCACGGAGCGTTCACGTCACCGCGAATGTGTACCTGCGGGATCTTCTCCGGATCGTCCATGATGGCGTCGGGACCACCGGCACGCTGTACGATGGCATCGAGGCGTTCGAATGCCTGGTCATAGAGCTCTTCCGAGGTGACCGGGGTAACATTGCCGAAATAGACGCGGCATTGGCCGTTCCGCGAAGCGCCGGCGAAGCCGGGTTCGCCCGCGCTGACACCGTTCTCGTCGGTCGTGCTGACGGTCAGGAGAAGGTTTTCCACCTTGTCCTTCGATTCAGTCGATTCGAAAACCGGGATTTCCAGCTTTTCGATGGTCTGGATCGCGACCGGAACCGCGATGAGGAAGATGATCAGAAGCACCAGCATCACGTCCACGAGCGGAGTGGTGTTGATGTCCGACATCGGCGTGTCGGCGCCACCTCCTGTCGAAATCGCCATGGTTCAGTTCCTAACGTTCGAAATTCTTGGGTTCGATGCGGTGGGCGGGGGCGGCAGGAGGCCGCCCCCGGTCCGATCGATTACTTCTTGACCGTGGTGGTCGTCGCAGCGGGCTTGGCAGCCGGAGCGGTGCGGGCGGCCTTGCCGGCAGCCTGCGTCGACGTCGCGGTCATGTAGGTCGGCTTGACGCTGCCGGCCGAGTTGATGTTCGCAAGCAGATCGGTCGAGAACGCGTGGAGCAGTTCGGCGATGCGCTTGTTGCGGCTCTGGAGCCAGTTGTAGGCGAACACGGCGGGAACCGCGACGAGCAGGCCGATGGCGGTCATGATCAGCGCTTCACCGACGGGGCCGGCGACCTTGTCGATCGATGCCGAACCGGCGATGCCGATGTTGATCAGGGCGCGGTAGATACCGATAACCGTACCGAGCAGGCCGACGAAGGGAGCGGTTGCACCGACCGTCGCGAGGAACGACAGGCCGCCCGCGAGCTTCGAGTTGATCGTGTCTTCCGAGCGCTGGAGCGAACCGTGCATCCAGTCGTGGGCTTCGAGCTTGTCGGTCATCTTGGCGTGCTGGTCTTCGGCCAGGATGGCGTCGTCGACGAGCTGGCGCCATGCGCTGTTCTTGTCGAGCTTGGTCGCGCCGTCGCGCAGCGAGCCGGTCTTCCAGAACTGCGTGCGGACGGCCTTGTACTGCGCCAGCACCTTGCGCTGTTCGAACAGCTTGGTGAACAGGATGTAGAACGAACCGACCGACATGATCACCATCACGCCGAGAATGAACCAGGCAACGAAACCGCCCTGTTCCATGGCTTCAAGAAAACCGAAGGAGTTCTCCGGTGCCGCATCAGCGGCAGCTGCAAGAAGTTCGAAGGTCATAACGAATGGTCCTTTTGAGAGTGTCTTTTGCGCCGGGTACCCTGACCCTGGGCAGAAACGAGGTTAGTTAAGCCGATAAACGATCGTCGTGGACACGGTGTCCTGGATCGGGTTGCCCGCAGCATTCAGCGCCGGTTCGTAACGCGCATAGCGGGTCATGCCGTCGCAAGCAGCCTGGTCGAGATCGCTCGACCCGCTGGAATTGCTCACGCGGCAGGATGCTACGCGCCCGTCGGTTCCGACCGTGATGGTCACGCCAACGTTACCCTCGATGCCTTCACGTTCGGCACGGCGGGGATAGTTGCTCTGGATGCGACGTGCCCAGCCGGCCTGACCCTTGGGCGATGCGCCACGTGCCTGCGAAGGCGGCGGCGGCGGTGCCGGGGGCGCAGGCGGCGGAATGACGAGCTGCGGCGGAGCCGGCGGCGGGATCGTCGTCTGCGTACGGATCGGAGGCGGTGCCGGCGCGATGTTGATCGGCGGCGGCGGTGCAACCGGCGGCGGAGGCGTGTCGGGCACGTTCTCCGGCGGCGGCGGCGGCTCTTCCTCGGGCGGCGGGGGCTCCTCGATATCGATCGTCGTTACGCGCTCGACCACCTGCTGGACCGCATTATATGCGAGACCGGTGATGAGAGCGTAACCGAGAGCGACATGGATGAGGGCAACAATGATGATCGCGACGATGCGATTGCCGCTCATCTGTTGGTCAGCATAAGCCATTCGGTTGCTTCACTCCATCGGTCACCCCGGAAATCCCGGGGCAATTGAAAACCCCTTTGCGACCCGCCGGATTGGCGCGACTTGGGGAATCGTTAACGCGTTCGCGCCGCTCGAGACCCTGAAGACTCTCGCGACGAAGGCAGACCGAAATTCTCACTAAGAACCCGGACGCCTCTCCCCAAGCAATAAAGTGTCATCCACTCGGGTCCGGTCCGACCCTTTAGCTACGATGCGAAGCGTCCGCAAACCCTTTATCGGTTAACCGCCAATTCAGTAGCTTGGCTGGAGGAACCGACCTTAACGCCGGTGGGTTCAGTGATTCGAAACCGTACCGCAAAATCGAAAGCTGCTCTTATGTCGATCTTACGCACCCCCGGCCCGTTCCTGCTTCTCGGTGCAGCGCTCGCGGCAGTGCCCGTGACGGCCATGGCGCAGGACGGTGCGCGCACGGCGGAACTGACCTATGCCGACATGGTCGATCTGGCTGACGAGGCGCCGCTGGTGGTGCGCGCGCAGATCCGCCGGCAGGCAACCGTCGAACCGGAACGTTCGCCAGGTCTGCAGCCCGGCTTCGTCCGGCTGTATATCGAGGCCCGCACCTCGGCGCTGATTGCGGGCAATGCGCCGCTGGGCGAAGCGCTGCGCTATCTGGTCGATGTGCCGCTCGATGCGAAGGGCAAGCCGCCCAAGCTGAAGAAACAGGAAGTCATCCTGTTCGCAAGGCCCGTCGCCGGCAGCCCGGCGCAGCTCCAGCTGGTCGATCCGCGCGCGCAGTTCGCCTATAGCGAGGCGTTCGAGGCGCGCCTGCGTCCGGTGCTGGCCGAATTGCTGGCGCAGGATGCACCGCCGCGAGTTACCGGGATTCGCGATGCGCTCGCGGTCGAGGGTACGCTGGTCGGCGAATCGGAAACACAGCTGTTCCTCGATACCGAAAACGACGGCCCGGTATCGGTAACGGTCGTGCGCCGGCCGGGGCAGGCGCCGCGCTGGGGGGTCTCGTGGACCGAGATCGTCGACCAGGCGGCGCGTGCGCCGCAACCGGGGACGCTCGAATGGTATCGTCTGGCCTGTTCGCTGCCCGAGACGCTGCCCGAAACCGCGATTCTCTCGCGTGACGCCAACGCCCGCGCACTGGCGGCAGACGATTATGCCTTGGTGCGTGAAGACCTCGGGACCTGCACGCGAACGCGCGAGTGAAGGCGGGGCTTCACCGCGGCCAAGACAAATTGTTTCCAACCCGCCGTATCGCTGCGCTAGGCGGCGGATATGGCAGAACCCCTTCGCATCGCCCTCGCCGGTCTCGGCACCGTCGGTACCGGCGTCATCGAACTACTCGCAGCCAACCGTTCGACCATCGAACGCCGTGCGGGACGCCCGCTCGAAATCGTAGCGGTGAACGCCCGCGACCGGGCGCGTAACCGCGGCGTCGACCTTTCGCCCTATGCCTGGGTCGACGATATGCAGGCGATGGCGCAGCGCGGTGATGTGGACGTCGTGCTCGAACTGGTCGGCGGATCCGATGGTCCTGCGCTCACGCTGGCGCGGGCAGCGCTCGATGCCGGCAAGGCTTTCGTCACCGCCAACAAGGCGATGATCGCGCACCACGGCCTAGCACTCGCCGAACAGGCGGCGCTGCGCGGCGTCCCGCTCAAGTTCGAAGCTGCGGTCGCGGGCGGCATCCCGGTAGTGAAGGGTCTGCGCGAAGGTGCGGCAGCAAACCGCATCGAACGAATCTACGGGATACTCAACGGGACCTGCAATTACATCCTTTCCGAAATGGAGCATACCGGCGCGGATTTCGGCGAGATGCTCAAGGCGGCGCAGGAGAAGGGCTATGCCGAAGCCGACCCCACCTTCGACATCGAAGGCGTCGATGCGGCGCACAAGCTCGCGATACTGGCCGCGATCGGATTCGGCGCGCGGGTCGACTTCGCCAATGTCGAAGCGACCGGTATCGGCGAAGTGCGCGCGGCCGATATCACGCAGGCGGGTGCCCTGGGCTATGTCATCCGGCTGGTCGGTATTGCTTCGCTCGACGAAAGCGCCGACGAGGCGCGATTGCTCCAGCGCGTGCGGCCCTGCCTTGTCGCGCGCGGCCACCCGCTGGCCGCGGTGACTGGGCCGACCAATGCAGTTGTCGCCGAAGGCAATTTTTCAGGCCAGCTGCTGTTCCAGGGAGCCGGGGCCGGTGCAGGGCCGACCGCGAGCGCAGTGGTCGCCGATCTCATCGACATCGCCCGCGGCGACAGCGGCGCGCCGTTCTCGGTCCCGGTCGAACAACTCGAGCAGTTCTCTCCGGCGGATCCCGGCAACCGCATGGGGCGCGACTACATCCGCTTCACTGTGAACGACCGCCCCGGCGTACTGGCGGAAATCACTGCCGCGATGCGCGATGCCGAAGTCTCGATCGAGAGCCTAATCCAGCGCGGGCGCGATCATGCAGGCGGGGAAGTGCTGGTGGCCATGGTCACGCACGAAGGACCCGAACGCTGCGTGACCAAGGCGCTCGATTTGCTCAATGGCTCGCCTAGCCTGACGGCTGCGCCGCTGGTGATGCCGATCCTGGCCGACTGATTTCGTCCTCTTCGCCGGCCCTGTCGGGCGGGGGAGGTAGGCCGAGGTGGGCTTCGCGCGGGGACACTTCCGGCGCAGCGTTTTCGCCGCGCGGTGCAAGACCGCGGGAGACGCGGTCCGCATCCGAACCGGCCGGCGCTTCGGGCAGTGCCTCGATATCGATGATGAGCGCGGGCGGCGGCGGCTGGCCGAAGCCGATGCAGGCGCCCTTTTCAGGGTTCTTCTTGCATGATTCGCCAAAGTCGGGCGCTCGGGGATCGCCCCTGTTCATGGTCTCCGCCGCGTAACGCTGTAGCGCACGCTCTTCGTCATAGCCGAATTCGCGCTGGTCGCGCCGTGTACGGCAAACGATGATTTCACCCGAGATCGAGGCGGCTTCCTGCTCGTCGCTGCAGTCTTCGAGCGGCGCGTCGTAATCCTGCTGCGGGATCAATATGTCGATCCGTTCGGGCGGGGCTGCGGCATCCTGTGCCGATCCGGGAAACGGCAGACCCGCCGCCGCCATTGCCACGCAGGCCGCCCACCAGCGTCTCGACAATGTCAGGCTCCCTGTCTATCCGCCGCACGACCGCAAACCGTGTGGCCAACGTCATGCGCCACACACACGTGAGGGACTGAACCGACTATGAACTCGCCCGCCGAAAATCCGCTCGACCGCGTCCTTGTCCTCGAAATGGTTCGTGTGACCGAAGCTGCGGCAGTGGCCGCATCCAAGCTGATCGGGCGCGGCGACGAGAAGGCTGCCGATGCGGCTGCCGTCGAAGCCATGCGCAAGGCGTTCGATACGCTTGCTATCGATGGCACCGTGGTGATCGGCGAAGGCGAGCGGGACGAGGCGCCCATGCTGTTCATCGGCGAAAAGGTCGGCGGCGCGCCGGGTGAAGGCCCCAAGATCGATATCGCGCTGGACCCGCTCGAGGGAACGACCATCACCGCGAAAGCGGGGCCCAATGCCTTGGCAGTGCTCGCGGCGGCGGCAGAGGGCTGCCTGCTCAACGCTCCCGATGTCTATATGGACAAGCTGGCGGTGGGCCCGGGCTATCCCGATGGCATCATCGACCTGGCCAAGAGCCCGACCGAAAACGTGCAGGCGGTGGCGAAGGCCAAGGGCGTGGCGCCTTCCGACATCATCGTCTGCGTGCTCGACCGCCCACGTCATGCCGAACTGATCGCCGAACTGCGCGGCCTGGGCTGCGGGGTTGTGCTGATCGGCGATGGCGATGTCGCCGGCGTGATCGCGGTGACCGACGAGGACACGACGATCGATATGTACATGGGTCAGGGCGGTGCGCCCGAGGGCGTCCTGGCGGCGGCGGCGCTGCGCTGCGTCGGGGGCCAGTTCAACGGCCGGCTGGTGTTCCGCAACGATGACGAACGCGGCCGCGCGGCGAAATGGGGCATCGATGATCTCGACCGCATCTATACCCGCGACGATCTGGTGAAGGGCGATTGCATCTTCGCCGCGACCGGAGTCACGCCGGGTTCGCTGCTCGACGGGGTAAAGTATCTACGCGGCGGACGCATGACGACCGAAAGCGTGGTCATGCGCTCGAGCAGCGGCACGGTGCGCTGGATCAAGGGCGAACACCGCGAGGGCTAGGCGTGGTCGGGGCGGGGAAACGCGCCCGTCGGTTGTTGCATATCCGTGACGCTCGGCTAGGCGGGGCGCACATCCAGTTTGCCCGGGGATTCTCCGCATGAAAATCATGGCCGCCAACTCGAACCTGCCGCTTGCACGGGCCATTGCAGGTTATCTCGAAATGCCGCTGGTGGATGCGCAGGTGCGCCGCTTTGCCGACGAGGAGATCTTCGTCGAGATCCACGAGAACGTGCGCGGCGAAGACGTGTTCGTCGTCCAGTCGACCAGCTATCCGGCCAACGACAATCTGATGGAACTGCTGATCTGCATCGACGCGCTCAAGCGCGCTTCGGCGCGGCGCATCACAGCAGTCGTGCCCTATTTCGGCTATGCCCGCCAAGACCGCAAACCCGGCCCGCGGACTCCGATTTCGGCCAAGCTGGTAGCCAATCTGATTACCGAGGCAGGGGCCGAGCGCGTGCTCGCGGTCGATCTCCACGCGGGACAGATCCAGGGCTTCTTCGACATCCCGACCGACAATCTGTTCGCCGCCCCGGTGATGGCGGCAGATATCCAGGCGCGCTACGGCGACGAGGACCTGATGGTCGTCAGCCCCGATGTCGGCGGCGTCGTGCGTGCGCGTGCACTGGCCAAGCGGCTCGACAACGCACCGCTGGCGATCGTCGACAAGCGGCGCGATCGCCCCGGCGAAAGCGAAGTGATGAATATCATCGGCGACGTGTCGGGCCGGCACTGCATCCTGATCGACGACATCGTCGATTCGGGCGGGACCCTGTGCAACGCGGCGCAGGCGCTGCTCGATCAGGGTGCGGCTTCGGTCGCGGCCTATATCACGCATGGCGTCCTTTCGGGCGGGGCCGTGGCACGGGTCGACAAATCCGCGCTCAAGGAACTGGTCATCACCGATTCGATCCGGCCGACCGATGCCGCCAAGGATTCCGAACGGATCCGCATTCTGACGATCGCACCGCTGGTCGGCGAAGCGGTCCGCCGCATTGCCGACGAAAGCTCGGTCAGCTCGCTGTTCGATTGAGCATGGCGACCGCTGCCGATCTTGCGCTCGCCAATCGCCTCGCCGAAGCGGCGGGTGAAGCGATCCGTCCGCTGTTCCGCGGCGAATGGTCGCAGGAACAGAAGGCGGACCGCAGCTTCGTGACCGAGGCCGACCGCGTCGCCGAGGCGGCGATGCGCGCGATTCTCGAGAGCGAGCGTACGGATGACGGAATTATCGGGGAGGAATACGGCACACGCAACGAGGGTGCGGGGCGGCAATGGGTGCTCGACCCGATCGACGGCACCACCAGCTTCATCGCCGGTCGCCCCATTTTCGGTACGCTGATCGCGCTGATGCAGGATGGTTGGCCGGTGCTCGGCGTGATCGACCAGCCCATCGCGCGTGAACGGTGGGTCGGACGGATCGGCGAGGGCACCACCTTCAACGGCAGTCCGGTGCGCGCGGTTGCGTGCAAGGAGCTGTCCGACGCGGTTCTCGGCACGACCACGCCGCACCAGTTCTCCGGCGACGACGTCGACGCCTTCATGGGTGTCGCCAAAGCGGTGGCCGAGCGCAAGATCATCTATGGCGGTGATTGCTACAATTACGGGCTCGTCGCCTCCGGCCATGTCGACATCGTCGTCGAAGCCGGTCTCAAGCTTTATGATTTTGCAGCACTGGTGCCCGTGGTCGAAGGCGCGGGCGGGGTCATGAGCGACTGGCAAGGCAATCCGCTCGATGCCGAAAGCGATGGCCGGGTCATCGCGCTGGGCGATGCCGCACGGCTCGAAGACGTGCTCGAGGCGATGGGCGGGCTAGCCCACGACCATGGGCACTGATCGGCGCCAGGCCCGTTAGCCCGGCATGCAAACCATCTTGATAACCGGCGCCGCAAACGGGATCGGGCGCGCAACCGCAATGCATTTTCATGGCCTCGGCTGGCAGGTGATCGGTCTCGACACGGATACCGAAGCGCTGGCCGAATTGCGCGGCGCGCTACCGCGGGAAAGCGCGCTCTTCCTGAGCTGCGATGTCGGCCGCGAGAGCGAGGTAAGGAACGCGTTCGAGGGGATCGGCGAATGGCTGGGGGAGTGCCCGCTCGATTGCCTCGTCAACAACGCCGGTATCGCCGATCCCGTAGCTGGCCCGCTGGAGGAGCTCGAGCTGGCTGAATGGCAGACGTGGATCGATGCCAGCCTGACCGGCGCCTTTCTGGTTACGCGCGCTTCGCTGGCGTTCCTGCGGCGCAGCGCCTGCGCGAGTATCGCGAATATCTCATCCACCCGTGCGGTGATGAGCGAGCCTGATACCTTTGCCTATGCGGCGGCGAAGGGCGGGCTCGATGCACTCACCCATTCGCTCGCGGTCTCGCTTGGGCCCAGGATCCGCGCGAATGCGATACGTCCGGGCTGGATCGAAACCGGGCCGTGGCAGAAAGAGGGCAAACGGAGCCATCCCGAGCATCGACCCAAGGACCGCGAGCAGCATCCGGTCGGGCGCATCGGGCGGCCGGAGGATATTGCCGAGGCAGTCGCCTATCTGCACGCAGCGGGGTTCGTGACCGGGCAGCACCTCAATATCGACGGTGGCATGACGGCGAAGATGATCTACGAGCGCTGACATGACAGTGGAGGGATCGCTTGCCGGGCGCATCGCGCTCGTTACCGGCGCGTCGCGCGGGCTCGGTTTCGAGATCGCCCGGCGCATGGCAGAACAGGGCGCGCGCGTCTGGCTCAACGGGCGTGGGGCCAGCGCAGTCGAAGCCGCCGCCGAACGGATCGGCCCTAACGCCCGGGCCTTGCCCTTCGATATCGGGGATGACCAGGCGAGCGCGGCGGCATTCGCGCGTCTTGCCGAAGATGGCCTCGATATTCTCGTCAACAATGTCGGGCAACGCGACCGGCGGCCGCTGGAGCAATTGCGACGGGCCGATATGGCGGCGATGCTCTCGACCAACCTCGTCGCGCCTTTCGATCTTGCGCGCCGCGCGGCGCCGCTGATGCAGGCGCGCGAATACGGGCGGATCATCAACATCACCTCGATCGCGGCCGATATCGCCCGGGGCGATGTGCTCTACACTGCCAGCAAGGGCGGCCTGGCCGCGCTGACCCGTGCGCTGGCGGCTGAACTGGGCGCCATCGGGATTACGGTCAACGCCATCGCCCCGGGCTATTTCGCAACCGAAGCGAATGGCGAAATGACCGCCGATCCGGAAATCGCACGGCACCTTGCCCGCCGGACCTCGCTGGGCCGTTGGGGCGAACCGGGCGAGATCGCCGGGGCAGTCGCTTTCCTTGCCGCGCCCGAGGCGAGCTATATCACCGGCCATACGCTGGCGGTCGATGGCGGTTATCTGACCCACTTCTGACTTGCTTTACCGCGCACAATCGCTATCAGCGCGCCCTTCACCGACACGTGATTCATCTGCCGGTCTGGCCGTAAGGGCTGCCAGGGCTGGTTGGACGTGTCTCTGTCAAGGAGATGAAAATGCCCAAGCTTAAGACCAAAAGCGGTGTGAAGAAGCGCTTCAAGATCACTGCGACCGGCAAGGTCAAGCATGGTGTCGCCGGCAAGCGCCACCGCCTGATCAGCCACAATGCGAAGTATATTCGCCAGAACCGCGGCACCACTGTCCTGTCGGAAGCCGACAGCAGAACGGTGAAAAAGTGGGCCCCCTACGGCCTCGACTGAGCGCGAATTAAGGAGAATACGAAATGCCTCGCATCAAACGCGGCGTCACCACGCGCCAGAAGCACAAGCGTCTACTGGATCAGGCGAAGGGCTATCGCGGCCGTCGCAAGAACACGATCCGCGTCGCCCGTCAGGCTGTCGAAAAGGCCGGCCAGTACGCCTATCGCGACCGCAAGGTTAAGAAGCGCAGCTTCCGCGCCCTGTGGATCCAGCGCATCAATGCCGCGGTCCGCGCCGAAGGTCTTACCTACTCGCAGTTCATGCACGGCACCAAGCTCGCCGGCATTGAACTCGACCGCAAGGTCATGGCCGACCTGGCGATGAACGAATCGGCCGCCTTCAAGGCGATCATCGATCAGGCGAAGAAGGCGCTGCCCGCCTAAGTCGCGGTCCGTGCCCGGAATTGCGAAGGGCGCTCCGTATGGGGCGCCCTTTTGCGTTGGGCCGCTTGCCGCCGTCCGCCAAGGCGTTATGAGCTTTTGGCAGGGGAAACGGGGGGCGCGTGGCCGAGGGTGATGTGATCGATGTGCGCTTCTTCGCACCGCCGGCCGATCTGGCGCATTGCTTCACGACATTCTACCGGCTGGAAGTGAATGTTCCGCCAGACGAAAAGCTTGAGGACTGGCTACAGCCCGAATGGGGCAACCTTCGCTTCTTCACCGATGATCCTCCGACTGCGCAAGCGCTCAAGGGTCCGCGCGTCGATGGCGCCCGTTTCCAGGCGACCGGTCCCAGTTCCTGCATGACCCACTTCACGCTCGGCCGTACCCGCATGTGGGGCATCGGCCTGCGCCCGCTCGGCTGGGCACGATTCGTCGCCGACGATGCCAGCGCACATGCCAACACGGTGGTCGATGGCGAAGCGGCACCGCCGTTCGCGCGCTTTGCCCCGCTATGCGATGTCCTGTGCACGCGGGCCCGGTCCGATGAAGAGCAGTTCGATGCGCTGGCCAGCTTCTTTCGCCAGCTTGCCGAACCTCCGCGCGACCAGCCGCGGATCCAGCGGGTGCACGAGGTCATGGTCGACCCGCGGCTGCTGCAGGTCGAGGAGTTCGCCCGGCGCAGCGGCTTGTCCAAGCGAACGCTGGAGCGCGTGTGCGCCCGCCATTTCGGGTTCGCACCGCGTCTGCTGCTGCGTCGGCAACGGTTGATGCGCAGTCTTGCGGCATTCATGCTCGAACCGCGCGCCAGCTGGTCCGCAGTGATCGACCGCCATTACCACGACCAGTCGCATTTCGTGCACGAGTTCCACGCTTTCATGGGCTGCACACCGAGCGACTACGCCGCGCAGCCGCATCCCGTCCTGAGTGCGTTCATGGCCGAGCGCAAGCGGATATGGGGATCACCCGTACAGACGCTCGATCCGCCGACATAGCGGTCGATCAACGGATGCTTTTTTGCTAGCCGGGATGCCAAGGGCGTTTTTACGATGATTTCGACGCATCAGGGCCGGTCATATTCTTGCGCGGAGAACCCGCGATGAGCACGGGGGAAGCGCCGGCGGGTGTCGCGCTGCGGTTCTTCCTGCCGCCCCGCCGATTGCGTCCCTTCATCACCACCCTCTACCATATGGAAATCTCAGGTGCCGAGGACGAACCGGTGGTCGACTGGCTCCACCCCGAATGGGCCAATTTGCGCATCATTCCCGAACGCACAGTCGCAGCCGGGATGCGCGGCCAGCCGCTCGAGCGCATGCCACGGGCAGTGATGGCCGGGCCGACCAGTTTCGCCACGCATTTCAGCGCATACACCGGCCGGTCGTGGGGTATCGGCCTGATGCCGCGGGGGTGGGCGCGGCTGACCGATACGCCCGCCAGCGCCTACGCCGATCGGTACAGCGACGTCGAGAAAGACCCGGCGTTCGATCATCTGCGGAGCCTGTGCGCCTGTGTCCCCGCAGCGGACGGAAATCTCCTTGCCGAACGCGACGCCCTGGTGCGCGGACTGGACCGTCTGCTGGCGCAGCCCGTCGCGCGCGAAGAGGACATTCTGCGTCTGGAGGAGGCGCTGAGCGATCCAAGGTTCCACACCGTGGCCGAACTGGCTGAAGCGCTGGGGATGAGCCCGCGGACGATGGAACGGTTCTGCAGCCGGGTATTCGGGTTCTCGCCCCAATTGCTGCTGCGCCGCCAGCGCTTCGTGCGCAGCCTGGCCAAGTTCATGCTCGATCCCTCGCTTAAATGGATCGACACACTCGACGGACATTATCACGATCAGGCGCACTTCGTCCGCGACTTCAAGCGCTTCATGTTGATGTCGCCGAGCGAATACGCCAGCCGGCCCCACCCGGTGCTGGCTGCAGCAGCGCATGCGCGTCTGGCCGTAGCGGGTCAGGCGATGCAGGTCCTGCACGAACCCAGCGCCGATTGAGCACAGCGGATCGTGCGGGCCGATCACCAAACTGGGCTTTAGCATTGGGGCACTTGGCGCTAGGGCCAGCGGGTAGTCCCATCCGACAGTTCCAAGCCAGGCAGAATGACCGACCTCGACCAACTCAAGACCGATGCGCTGACGCGGATCGAAGATGCTCCCGATGCAGCTGCGCTCGAAGCGCTGCGGATCGAATTCCTCGGCAAGCAGGGATCGATTTCGGGCTTGATGAAAACGCTCGGCAAGATGTCGCCCGAAGACCGGCAGGTTCAGGGGCCGCTGCTCAATGGCCTGCGGACCGCGGCCGCCGATGCGATTGCCGCGCGCAAGGAAGTGCTCGAGGATGCGGAGCTCGAAGCGCGTCTCGCGACGGAAGGCCTCGACCTGACGCTGCCGGCGCCGGCCATGCCGAGCGGCTCGGTCCATCCGGTCAGCCAGGTGATGGACGAACTGGCGGAAATCTTCGCCGACCTCGGCTTCTCGGTCGCCACTGGTCCGGAGATCGAGGACGACTGGCACAATTTCACCGCGCTCAACATGGCCGAAACGCATCCTGCGCGGGCGATGCACGACACCTTCTATTTCCCCGACCACGATAGCGACGGGCACCGCATGCTGCTGCGCACGCATACTTCGCCGGTGCAGATCCGCTCGATGGTCGAGGTTGCTTCGAAGGATGCAGGGGGCGCGCCGATCCGGATCATCGCCCCGGGCCGCGTCTATCGCAGCGACAGCGATGCGACGCACACGCCGATGTTCCACCAGGTCGAAGGGCTGGTGATCGATCGCGATATTCACTTGGGCCATCTCAAGTGGACGCTGGAGACCTTTCTCAAGGCCTTCTTCGAACGCGACGACATCGTGCTGCGCCTGCGCCCGTCCTACTTCCCCTTCACCGAGCCGTCGGTCGAGGTCGATGTCGGCTGGCAGGATGTGAAGGGCCGCCGCGTGCTCGGCGGGGACGGTGACGCGCCGGGGCATGGCTGGATGGAACTGCTGGGCAGCGGCATGGTCAACCGCCGCGTGCTCGAGTTCGCCGGGCTCGACGCCGACGAATGGCAGGGCTTCGCCTTCGGCGTGGGCGTCGACCGTCTCGCCATGCTCAAATACGGGATGGACGATTTGCGGGCCTTCTTCGATGGCGACGGACGCTGGCTCGATCATTACGGCTTCAGCCCGTTCGACCAGCCGACCCTTTCCGCAGGCGTAGGAGCGAAGGCATGAAGTTCTCGCTCGAATGGCTCAAACACTTCCTCGACACCGATGCTTCGGTGCCGGAAATCGCAGCCGCGCTCAACCGGATCGGCCATGAGGTCGAAGGCATCGAGGACCCGGCGGAAAGGCTCGCAGGGTTCCGCGTCGCCAAGGTGCTGACCGCCGCCAAGCATCCCGATGCCGACAAGCTGCAGGTGCTGAGCGTCGACACGGGCGAGGGCGATCCACTGCAGGTCGTCTGCGGCGCGCCCAATGCGCGTGCGGGCATGAAGGGGGTGCTGGGCCTGCCCGGCGCGGTGGTTCCGGCCAATGGCATGGAACTGCGCAAGAGCGCGATCCGCGGGGTCGAATCGAACGGCATGATGTGTTCGGTGCGCGAGCTCGAACTGGGCGATGAACACGACGGAATTATCGAACTGCCCGAGGACGCGCCGGTCGGCACCAGCTTTGCCGAATACAGCGATGCGTCGCCGGTGTTCGACGTCGCGATCACGCCCGACCGGCCCGATTGCATGGGCGTGATGGGCATTGCGCGCGATCTGGCTGCCGCGGGGCTGGGGACGTTCAAACCGGTCGACGTGCCTGCCATCACGGGTGACGGCGCGTGCCCGGTTGAAGTGAAGATCGAGGACACGGAAGGCGTCCCGGCCTATTTCGCCCGGGTGATCCGCGGCGTCCGCAACGGCCCGTCGCCCGACTGGATGCAGCGCCGGCTCAAGGCGGCCGGCCAGCGGCCGATCAGCGCGCTGGTCGATTGCACCAACTACCTGATGTTCGCGACCGGGCGCCCGGCGCATGTCTACGACCTCGCCAAGCTGAGCGGGGCGATGGTCGCCCGCCGCGCTGCCGCTGGTGAGAGCGTCGAGGCGTTGAACGAGAAGACCTACACGCTCGACGAGACGATGACCGTGATTGCCGATGATAGCGGCGTCCATGATATCGGCGGGATCATGGGCGGGGCGCATTCGGGCGCGGCCGATGACACTTGCGATGTCCTGCTCGAGATCGCCTATTTCGATCCCGAGCGCATCGGCGTGACCGGGCGCAAGCTGGGTCTTGCCTCCGATGCACGTACGCGCTTCGAGCGCGGCGTCGACCCGGCGTTTCTCGACGACGGTCTGGCGCTGCTGACCGATCTGATCGTCCAGACCTGCGGTGGCCAGCCGACCGAGGTGGTGCGCGTGGGCGAGCCGCCTGCCGAAGCGAAGATCGTGGCATTCGATCCCGCGCTGACTGCGCGTCTGGGCGGTGTCGAAATCGGCGAAGTTGAACAGCGCCGCATTCTCGAAGCGCTCGACTTCACCGTCGGGGCCGACTGGCAGGTCACCTGTCCGCTACGCCGCCATGATATCGAGGGCGCGGCCGACCTGGTCGAGGAAGTGGTCCGCATTTACGGTCTCGATCACGTTGCCAGCACCGCGCTACCCCGCGCCGAAGGCGTGGCTACGCCGACCGCATCGCCGCAGCAGCAGCTCGAACGCAAATTGCGCCGCGCTGCAGCGGCACGCGGACTCAACGAAGCGGTGACCTGGTCCTTCCTCCCCACCGCCGAGGCCGAGCATTTCGCCGACGGGGCACGGCTGTGGGTGCTCGAAAACCCGATCAGCGAAGACATGAAGGCGATGCGGCCTTCATTGATCCCCGGCCTGCTGTCGGCCGCGAAGCGCAATGCCGATCGCGGCAGCGACGGGTCGCGCCTGTTCGAGCTTGGACGCCGCTATTTCCGCGGCAAGGGCGGGGCGAGCGACGAGAAACCGACGTTGGGTGTCGTGCTTGCAGGCGACAAGACGCCGCGCGGTTGGGCGCAGGGTAAGGCCAAGCAATTCGATGCCTTCGACGCCAAGGCCGAAGCCGAAGCGTTGCTGGCTGCTGCCGGTGCACCGGTCGGCAATCTCATGGTGATGGGCGAAGCGGGGAGCCAGTTCCACCCCGGCCAGTCGGCCACTTTGCGCCTCGGCCCGAAGAACGTGCTCGCCCGGTTTGGCGCGCTGCATCCCAAGACGCTGAAGACCTTCGATATCGAGGGACCGGTCATGGCAGTCGAAGTGTTCCTCGATGCCATACCCGCCAAGCGGGGCGGCGGCAGTTTCGCGCGCGCACCCTATGCGCCCCCGGCGCTTCAGCCGGTCACCCGCGACTTTGCTTTCCTCGTTCCTGCCGATCTCGCCGCCGGCGATCTGGTGCGGGCAGTGAGGGGGGCGGACAAGGCCGCCGTGGTTGACGCCCGCGTGTTCGACGTCTTTGCGGGCCAGGGCGTGCCCGAAGGCAAGAAATCGGTCGCGGTCGAAGTGGTGCTGCAGCCGGGCGACAAGAGTTTCACCGATGCCGAGATCAAGGCGATCGCCGACAAGGTCGTTGCTGCGGCAGCCAAACAGGGCGCGGAGCTACGCGGATGACCAGGACAGCTTTCGTCACCGGCGCCACAGCGGGCATTGGCGAGGCCACCGTCCGCACACTGGTGGCAAGCGGCTGGCGCTGTATTGCGACCGGTCGCCGCAAGGAGCGGCTTGAGGCGCTGGCGGAAGAGTTGGGCGCGGACAAGGTCCACGCTGCGGCTTTCGACGTGCGCGATATCGAGGCGATGGAAGCCGTACTCGCAGCCTTGCCCGAACCCTTCGCCGGAATCGACCTGCTGGTGAACAATGCCGGCCTCGCCCGCGGGCTAGCACCCGCGCAGGAAGCCAGCCTGGACGACT
Organism: Qipengyuania citrea; assembly: GCF_009828015.1. Classification (GTDB taxonomy): domain Bacteria; phylum Pseudomonadota; class Alphaproteobacteria; order Sphingomonadales; family Sphingomonadaceae; genus Qipengyuania; species Qipengyuania citrea. The sequence goes on from NZ_WTYG01000001.1 coordinate 922,167, forward strand.
GGCAAACCATGATCGACACCAATGTCACGGCAATGGTGGTGCTGACCCGCAAGCTCCTGCCGACGCTGATCGAGCGCAAGGGCGCGATCATTGCGATCGGTTCGGTGGCGGGCAATTATGTCTATCCCGGCGGCAACGTCTATGCAGGCTCCAAGGCCTTCGCGAACCATTTCACGCTCGCGCTGCGCGCCGACCTGCATGGTACCGGCGTACGCGTGACCAGCATCGAACCGGGGATGGTCGAGACCGAATTCACGCTGGTGCGCACTGGCAGCCAGGATGCCAGTGACGATCTCTACCGCGGGGCGAACCCGATGACCGGGCAGGATATCGCCGACATGATCAAATGGGTCGCCGAACTGCCTCCGCATCTCAACATCAACCGGCTCGAACCGATGCCGGTGAACCAGGATTTCGCCGGCTTTCGGGTGGCGAGAGAGCACCACTGACCGTCACCCCCGCGACGGCGGGGGTCCAGCCGACCTTTCCGCCCGTTGATATGTTATCTGGATTTCCGCCTGCGCGGGAATGACGAGGAAAGTTGAAATGTCGAACCGCCGTACCTTCGCGATCATTTCGCACCCCGACGCGGGCAAGACCACGCTGACCGAAAAGCTGCTGCTGACCGGCGGCGCGATCCATCTGGCGGGCGAGGTCAAGGCGCGCGGACAGGCGCGGCGCGCGCGGTCTGACTGGATGAAGATCGAACAGCAGCGCGGCATCTCGGTGACCAGCTCGGTCATGACCTTCGAACGCGAAGGCATCACCTTCAACCTGCTCGACACGCCGGGGCACGAAGACTTCTCCGAAGACACCTACCGCACGCTGACCGCTGTCGACAGCGCGATCATGGTGATCGATGCCGCCAAGGGTATCGAGCCGCAAACGCGCAAGCTGTTCGAGGTCTGCCGCCTGCGCAGCGTGCCGATCATCACCTTCGTCAACAAGGTCGACCGCGAGGGCCGCCCCGTATTCGAACTGCTCGACGAGATCGCGGACATGCTCGCGCTCGATGTCAGCCCGCAGGCCTATCCGGTCGGCATGGGCGGCGAGTTCGAAGGCGTGCTCGATTTCGCCAGCGGCTGCGTCGCGCGGCCCGAGGGACCCAGCAAGGAATTCCTCGGCACGCGCGACTGCGATGCGCAAATACCCGAGCGCTTCGCGGAAAACATCGAACTGGCTCAGATCGGCTATCCCGAATTCGATCTGGAGGCCTATCGCAATGGCGATCTAACCCCGGTCTATTTCGGCTCGGCTTTGAAGAATTTCGGTGTCACCGAACTGATCGAGGCGATTGCGAAATACGCGCCGCCGCCGCGTCCGCAGCCTGCGGGAGATGAGCAGATCCCGCCCACCCGCGACGAGGTCACGGGCTTCATCTTCAAGGTCCAGGCGAACATGGACCCCAACCACCGCGACCGGATCGCCTTTATGCGGCAGGTTTCGGGGACCTTCAAACGCGGCATGAAGCTGACGCCGAGCGGGCTAGGCAAACCGGTGGCGATCCATTCGCCCATCCTGTTCTTCGCGCAGGACCGCGAGGTGGCCGATACGGCTGAACCGGGCGACATCATCGGCATACCCAACCACGGTACACTGCGGGTGGGCGATACGCTGAGCGAGAAGAACGCAATCCGCTTTACCGGGCTGCCGAACTTCGCGCCGGAGATCCTGCGCCGCGTCGCGCTGGTCGATCCGACCAAGACCAAGCAATTGCGCAAAGCGCTCGATGACCTCTCGGAAGAGGGCGTGATCCAGGTGTTCTATCCCGAGCTGGGCGGGCAGTGGATCATCGGCGTCGTCGGTCAGCTCCAGCTCGAAGTGCTGATTAGCCGCCTCTCGGCCGAATATAAGGTCGAAGCCAAACTTGAAGCGTCGCCTTTTGCCACTGCACGCTGGGTCAGGGGGGATGCGAAGGCGCTGGCGGAATTCGAGAAATTCAACCTGTCGACGCTGGCCAAGGATCGCGACGGCGATTTGGTATTCATGGCTAAGAGCCCGTGGGACGTGAACTACCAGCAGGAAAAGAACCCCGACCTCATCTTCTCGGCGACGAAGGAGCGGTAGGCTTGCGGGCACGGCGGTGACGCGGCATGGAAACCGCATGACGCTACATGCCGGACCGACCTCGCAGACCTTCATTTCGCAGCGCCTGCGCCTCCATTATCTCGACTGGGGCAATCGCGGGAAACCGCCGCTGGTGCTGGTGCATGGCGGACGCGACCATGCGCGCAGCTGGGACTGGGTGGCCGAGCAATTGCGCGAGGACTGGCATGTGGTCGCGCTCGATCACCGAGGCCACGGTGACAGCGACTGGGTCAGCGATGGCAATTATTCGGCTAACGACATGGTCTACGACCTTGCGCAGTTGATCCACCAATTGGGTGTCGGACCGGTCACCATCGTCAGCCACTCGATGGGCGGCAATGTTTCGCTGCGCTATGCCGGGACCTTTCCCGACATGGTCAAGAAGATCGTGGCGATCGAAGGGTTGGGCCCCAGCCCCAAACGGCAGGCCGAAATGCGCGCCGTTCCTTATCCCCAGCGCCTCAACGAATGGATCGGCAAGAAACGCGCCGCGTCGGGCCGCAGTCCGCGCAAATACGACAGCATCGAAGCGGCGTTCGCGCGCATGATCGAAGAGAACAGCTACCTCACCGAGGAGCAGGCGCGTCACCTGACGGTCCACGGGGTCAACCGCAACGAAGACGGAACCTACAGCTGGAAGTTCGACCCGCATCTCAACGTCTGGGCGGTCGAAGACATCGCCGATGAATTCCTCTACCAGACCTGGGCGGCGATCAGCGCGCCGACACTGCTGCTGTATGGCGCCGACAGTTGGGCCTCCAACCCCGAAGGCGACGGCCGGCTCGACCACTTTGCTAATGCCGAAGTGATCGAGTTCGAGAACGCGGGTCACTGGCTGCACCACGATCAGTTCGACCGCTTCATGGCGACGCTGAGGGACTTTCTTTAGTGGCCGAATTCTTCGATCGGCTGGATGACAAGCACATGGCCATGATCGGCAGGCAGCCGGTCTTTTTCGTCGCCACTGCCGCCGACGATGCGCGCATCAATCTCAGCCCCAAGGGCTATGACGCGTTTCGCGTACTATCGCCGACCCGCGTCGCCTATCTCGATCTTGGCGGGTCGGGCAACGAGACGCACGCCCATCTCGCGGCCGACGGGCGCATCACGGTGATGTTCTGCAATTTCGACCGGCTCGCGCTGATCCTGCGGATCTATGGCCGCGGCCGGCCGGTCCTTCCGCAGGATGCGGACTGGGACGCATTGGCCGGTCAATTCGATCTGCTGCCCGGCACGCGGCAGATATTCGACATCGCGGTCGAGAGTGTGCAGACCAGCTGCGGCTGGGGTGTGCCCTTCATGGATTATCGTGAGGAGCGGCACACGCTCAAGAAAGCGCATGGCCAGGCCGATCCCGATGAGTGGGTTGCCAAGACGCAGGGGCGCACCATCAGTATCGATGGTCTTCCGACCAGGCCGACCGACCGCTATTTCAAGGGTGAGTAGCCCCGCGTGCAGCTTACCTTCGCCAGCTACAACATCCACAAGGCCGTCGGGCTCGATCGCAAGCGCGATCCCGAGCGCATCCTGTCGGTGCTGCACGAGATCGATGCCGATATCGTCGCGTTGCAGGAAGCCGACCGGCGGATTGGCGAGCGCGCCAGCGTGCTCCCGCGCGCGGAGATCGACGACACCCACTGGCGCGTGATCGAGGTGGCCAAGCGTCCGCGGAGCATCGGCTGGCACGGCAATGCGCTGCTTGTGCGACGCGACCTCGAGATACTCTCGGGCGAAGCGCTCGACCTGCCGACGCTCGAACCGCGCGGTGCCGCATGCGGTGAAATCGTCGTCGAAGGCCGGCCCCTGCGGGTGATCGGCACGCATCTCGACCTGTCCGGACTGCGCCGCCGCGACCAGATCCGCTCGCTGCTGGCTTTCGTGGGCGCTTGCAACCGCGATCTGCCGACCGTGATCATGGGCGATTTCAACCAGTGGGGGCGCACCACCGGGGCCATGCGCGAGTTCTCTTCCGACTGGCAGATCGTCACGCCCGGGCGCAGCTATCCCAGTCGGCAGCCGGTTGCCACGCTCGACCGGATCGTGGCCAGCAAGCATTGGCGGCTGGTCGAAACCGAGGTCCATCATACCGGCCTCGCCGCCGTGGCATCGGATCATCTGCCGGTCATTGCCAAGCTGGAATTGCTTAAATAACAGGCAGTCGCCCAATCATTGGGCAATCAACTGCGCTCATCCGCTCCTCCTGCGTTCGATTTGTACCGAAATCGCGTTTGGCACGCACATTGCTGACTGTGATCCCGCCGGTGCTTGGCCGGTGGATCACACAGGGGGTGAAGGCGTGAAATTCATCATCGCAGTCATCAAGCCATTCAAGCTCGACGAAGTGCGCGAAGCGCTCGGCGGCATTGGAGTGGCGGGAATGACCGTTACCGAAGTCAAGGGTTTCGGCCGCCAGAAGGGCCAGACCGAAATCTACCGCGGCGCCGAATATTCGACCAACATGCTGCCCAAGGTGAAGCTCGAAATCGCGGCCAGCGACGATCTCGCCGCGCAGGTGGTCGAGACGATCCAGCAGACCGCCAGCACCGAAGCCATCGGCGATGGCAAGATCTTCGTCTTCGACCTGGCCAGCGCCACGCGCATCCGCACCGGCGAAACCGGCGACACCGCGCTTTGAGGGGGCATCCGCACATGACCAGAAAACATCTCTACACTGCACCCCTGGCGCTCGCCGGGTTGCTCGTTTCCGCCCCTGCCTTTGCGCAGGAAGCGGTCCTTCCCGAAGCCGCGGAAGCGGTCTCGGGCGGCACCGCCTATATCCTCAACACCCTGCTGTTCCTGATCGGCGGTTTCCTCGTCATGTGGATGGCCGCTGGCTTTGCCATGCTCGAAGCCGGGCTGGTGCGTTCGAAGAACGTCTCGGTCCAGTGTCTCAAGAACATCGGGCTCTACTCGATTGCGGGCCTGATGTTCTGGGTGATCGGCTACTCGATCGCCTATCCGGGCTTCGAAGGCGGGTTCATCGGCGTCGCCGATTTCCCCTATGCCATGCAGGGCGTGGGTGAAGCCGATACCGGCACCGGCTATTCGGTCGCCTCCGACTGGTTCTTCCAGATGGTGTTCTGCGCGACCACCGCATCGATCGTTTCGGGCACCGTGGCCGAACGCATCAAGATCGTGCCCTTCTTCATCTTCGTCACGCTGCTGACCGGCTTCATCTATCCGGTTATCGTCAGCTGGGAATGGGGCGCCGGCTGGCTCGACGCCATGGGCTTCTCCGACTTCGCGGGTTCGACGCTGGTGCACTCGACCGGTGGCTGGGCCGCGCTGATGGGCGCGCTGATCATCGGCCCCCGTCTGGGTCGCTACACTGCCAAGGGCATGACCGTATTCCCCGGGTCGAGCATCCCGCTCGCAACGCTGGGTACGTTCATCCTGTGGCTCGGCTGGTTCGGCTTCAATGGCGCCTCGCAGCTTGCGATGGGCACCGTGTCCGACGTGTCCGACGTGTCGAAGATCTTCGTCAACACCAACATGGCGGCAGCTGCCGGCGTGGTCGTGGCGATCATCCTGACCCAGCTGCGCTATGGCAAGGCCGACACTACCATGGCCCTCAACGGCGCACTGGCCGGTCTTGTCGCCATCACCGCCGAACCGCTGACCCCCAATGTGGGTATGGCGATCGTGATCGGCGGCATCGGCGGTGCACTGCCCGTGATCTTCGTGCCGCTGCTCGACAAGCTCAAGATCGACGACGTCGTCGGTGCGATCCCGGTTCACCTCGTGGCCGGCATCTGGGGTACGCTCGCCGTGCCGCTGACCAACACCGAAGTGCCGTTCATCGCGCAGCTTACCGGCGTGGTGGCAACCGGTGCCTTCGTCTGCATCACCTCGGCCATCGTCTGGTTCGCTCTCAAGGCCACCATCGGCGTACGTCCGAGTGAAGAAGAAGAATTGGCCGGTCTCGACGTCGGTGAAACCGGCATCGAAGCCTACCCGGAATTCTCCCGGGCCAATTGATTACCAGTTCGGCGGGGCGCCTTCTCTCTCTCCTCTCTCTCTCCCGGCGCCCCGCCTACCCATGTTCCTCCTGCGAACACCGACTTAATTGGGCCGGAGATCAACTCTCCGGCCCCTTTTTTGTGCGGGTTGCACAGCGGGGCTGCGGTGATTGGTGGTCACGCTCGCACATACGAAAACGGGCCGGAGGAAACCTCCGGCCCGTTCGTCTTTCGGGCCATGTGAGCGGGTTCAGGCTGCAAGGGCGTCCTTGACGAAATCGGCGCAGCGTTCGCCGATCATGATGCTCGGTGCATTGGTGTTGCCTGAAACCAGCCGCGGCATCACGCTCGCATCCGCGACATACAGGCCCTCGATCCCCCGCGCCTTGAGCGTGTGATCGACCACCGCATCGCTATCGCCGCCCATCCGGCAGGTGCCCACCGGGTGATAGACCGTATCTGCGCGGTTGCGGATCATGGCGTCGAGCGCGGCGTCGTCTTCCAGATCGATCGGATAGCGATCCTGCGGGTCGTATTTCGCCAGGCTGGGCGAGGATACGATGCGATGCGACAGCCGCACGCCTGCGCGCAGCGTTGCCATGTCGCGCTCATCATTGAGGAAATTGGGATCGATCCGGGGCGCCATTCGCGCGTCGGCGCCGTTCAGCCGCACCGTCCCCCGGCTTTCGGGCCGCAGGACGCAGGCATGCAGCGAGAAGCCGTGACCTTTCACCTTCGTGCGTCCGTGATCCTCGAGCATGGCGGGAACGAAGTGCCACTGGATGTCGGGCGCCGGGGCATCGGGCATGACCTTCCAGAACCCGCCCGCTTCGGCATAGGGCGTGGTCATGATGCCGGTGCGCTTGCGGCGGTGCTCGATGATGGCCTTTGCCATGCGGACCGTACCCGCCAGGCTGTCGCCGATCAAATCCTTGTTCTCGGTCTGCCAGCTCGACACATAATCGATATGGTCCTGCAGGTCCGCGCCGACCGCCGGCTTGTCGAGCACGACGTCGATACCATGCTCCTTGATATGGGCGCCCGGTCCGATGCCCGACAGCATTAGTAGCTGCGGCGTGTTGAAGGCGCCGGCGGACAGCACCACCGCGCCCCGGGCGGTGACCGTACGTTCCTTGTCGCCGACCGAATAGGTCACGCCGGTGACGCGGCCGTCCTTGATCACCAGACGCTGGACGCTGACCCCGATGCGGACGTCGAGATTTTTCGAACCGCGCTTCGGTTCGACATAGGCGCGCGCGGCCGACCAGCGTTCGCCGTTCTTCTGGGTAACCTGATAAAGCCCGAAACCGGCCTGTTCCTCGCCGTTGAAATCGGTGTTGCGTGGGAGCTGCAACTGCGCGGCCGCCTCGACAAAGGCCACGCTGCCCGGATTGGGCCATTTCTGGTCCGAAACCCACAGCGGCCCCGAAGCTCCGTGATAGGCGTCGCCGCCGCGCACGTTATGCTCTGCCCGCTTGAAATAGGGCAGCACGTCCTCGTAGCTCCAGCCGGTGCAGCCGAGCTCGGCCCAATTGTCGTAGTCCCAGCGATTGCCGCGGATATAGATCATCGCGTTGATCGCCGAAGACCCGCCCAGTCCGCGCCCGCGCGGCTGGTAACCGACGCGGCCGTTGAGCCCTTTCTGGGGCACCGTTTCGTAGCGGTAGTTCGACCCTTCGCGCAGAAACGGCATCAGGCCTGGCGTCTTGACCAGAATGGTGTCGTTGCGCGGTCCGGCCTCCAGCAGGCATACGCTTTTCCCGGCCTCGGCCAGTCGACCGGAAACCGCGCTGCCCGCGCTGCCGCCACCGATCACGATGACATCGAATTCGTCCATGGTATCTCCTCTCGATTCGAGAGGTTAGGCAGCCTCGGCGTCGCCCGCAATCAGGTTTTCAGATGAAACGGACTTTTCCGTCGACCCGGTCCGTTCGAGCCAGTCGCTGCGGATCTGGTCGGATGTCTGGCGGCTGCCATCGTGCGTCCAGCCCGGTTCGCGCAGCAGGTAGGACAGCTTGTGCTTCCACGGCGCGCGCCACATGTCCTGCGCAATCCCGATCCATTCGTGAAATACCGCCCATAGCAGGTTGAAACTGCCCAGTTGCTTGACGATGCCGTAGCGGATTTTTTCGCCCCGCACTTCGGGTTCGAAGGTGCCGAACAGCTTGTCCCAGACAATGAAGACCCCGGCATAGTTGCGGTCGAGATAGCGCGGGTTGGTTGCATGGTGCACGCGGTGATGGCTGGGCGTGTTCATTACCGCTTCGAACCAGCGCGGCATCCGGTCGATTGCCTCGGTATGGATCCAGAACTGGTAGATCAGGTTGAACCCGCCGCAGATCGCGATCATCGCCGGGTGGAAACCCAGCAGCACCAGCGGGAGGGCGAAGACGAAACCCAGTGTGAGAAAGCCGGTCCAGGTCTGACGCAGTGCGGTGGACAGGTTGTAATGCTGGCTCGAATGGTGGTTCACATGGCTGGCCCAGAACCAGCGAACGCGGTGACCGAACCGGTGGACCCAGTAATATTTCAGGTCGTCGAGCACGAAGCACAGCGCGAAGGCCCACCAGGTCCACGGCACGTCGAACAGGCGGAATTGCCACAACCCCATGTACAGCGCGACGAACACGCCGCCGAACAGCAAAGCGGAAACGGTGCTGCCCAGTCCAAAGGCGAGGCTGGTGAGCGTATCCCGCGGTTCGTAGGCATCGCGCCGTGCGCGGCGGGCCCACAGCATCTCGATCAGCACCAGCGCAACGAAGCCGGGCACGGCATATTCTGTCGGCGAGAAATCGGGCATGGTGGCTATTCCTGTATCGCTTCTACCGCGCGAACCCAAGCGCGCGGGTCGTCGAGCACAAGGCGCGCAGCGCCGAAGCGCTTTTCCGCGGTGTCGATTACCAGCGCTTCCCCGTCGCTGCTGGCCCGTGCCTGCGGGGTCAGTATCCGGCCCGCGAAATGGCCGCCATGCGGGCGCAACAGCATGACCCTGCCGCCGGCATCGCGCAATATCGCGCCGCGTCCGTCGCGATCGAGCCCGATGGCCACGGGCGCAAAACCGCTGACCGCTTCGTCGGCGGCTGTCCGCGCATCCTCTTCGTCGGCCAACTGCGGCGGCGGACCGAGCTTGAGCCAATAGGCCAGGCCCGCCAGTGCGAGAATGGCGATCAGCGATCCGGCGAACTGGAGCGTGGCGGCTGAAAAATCCATGTGGCAGGCGATTGGCATGCGGCGCGCTTTCCGGCAAGCAGGACCCAACAGGGAGACGCCAATGAAATCGCTCGCCATTCTTGCTGCCGGGGCAGCACTGATTGCTTCACCGCTCGCCGCCCAGCAAGCCGATCCGATCGCGCAGGTCGAAGCGCAGCAGGAGCGCACCCAGCGGGTGGCCCAGCAGATCTGGGACTTCGCCGAGCTCGGATATCTCGAGACCCGCTCGAGCGGCCTGCTGATCGACGAGCTGGAAGGTGCCGGCTTTTCGATACGCCCCGGCGTGGCGGGCATCCCCACTGCGTTCGTGGCCGAATGGGGAGACAGCGGGCCGGTTATCGGCCTGCTGGCGGAATTCGACGCGCTGCCGGGGATCACCCAGTCCGCGCAGCCGACGCGGGATCCGGTGGCCGACAAGCATGCCGGCCATGCCTGCGGGCACAATCTGTTCGGTGCCGGTTCGCTGAGCGCGGCCATCGCGATCCGCAACTGGCTCGAAGCCACGGGCACACCGGGCCGGGTCCGCCTATATGGCACACCGGCGGAAGAGGGCGGATCGGGCAAGGTCTACATGGCGCGCGCTGGCCTGTTCGACGATGCCGATTTCGTGATCGACTGGCACCCGGCAGACCGCAATTCGGCGGCCTCGCGCAAAAGCCTCGCCAACCGCTCGGGCAAGTTCCGTTTCCGCGGTGTTTCAGCCCACGCGGCGGGCGCGCCCGAACGCGGGCGCTCGGCGCTCGACGGGGTCGAGGCGATGAACATGATGGTCAACATGATGCGCGAACACACCAGCATGGATACGCGCATCCATTACGTGATCACCAGCGGCGGGGCAGCGCCCAATGTCGTGCCCGACTTCGCCGAAGTCTTCTATTACGTCCGCCATTCGGATGCGGACGAGGTGCGGGCGCTGTGGCCCCGGCTCGAGGCCGCGGCGCAGGGTGCGGCGATGGGAACGGGGACCGATGTCGATTGGGAGATCATCCACGGCAATAATCCCACGCTGCCGCTCGAATCGCTGCAGACGATGATGGATACGAAGCTGCGCCAGCTCGAGCCGATTGCCTATACTGCTGAAGAGCTGGCCTGGGCCGGGACGATCCGCGACAGCCTGGGCGAGGATGCCCCGGCCCTGGCGCAAGCGCAGGAAGTCGAGGACTATGCCGTGCTGACCGGATATGGCTCGACCGACGTCGGCGATGTAAGCCGCGCGGTGCCGACCGTGAGCGTGCGCACGGCGACCTGGGTTCCCGGAACGGCGGCGCACAGCTGGCAGGCGGTCGCCGCCAGCGGCCACAGCTACGGGGCGAAGGGAACGCAGCAGGCTGCCAAGGCCATGATCCTCGCTGCCGTCGAACTGTACACCAACCCGCAGCTACGCGAGCAGGCCAAGGCCGAATTCATCGCCGAGCGGGGCGAGGATTACGTCTACGAATCGCTGCTTGGCGACCGCGAGCCGCCGCTCGATTATCGCCAGTGATCACTCAGCCGCACGGGCGGCGAACATATCCATCGCGGGGCGCACGGGGCTGACATCGTAGCCGACCGATGCGGCGGCCTCGGCAATCGCGTCGGGGTCGCCGCCGCCGCGCGCCTGGGCGAGCGACCACAGCAGGGTCGAACGCGTGCCCGAACGGCAGAAGCCGAGGACCGGGCCCTGCGCCGAGGCAAGCGCATCCTGCAGCCGTTCCACCTGCGGTTCGCTGAACCCTGCGCTGCCGATCGGGATCGCCAGATAGTCCATCCCCGCAGCACGCGTCGCTGCTTCGATGGCGGCGCCCTCGGGCTGATCTGCCGCTTCCCCGTCGGGACGGTTGTTCACCACCAGCGCCATGCCCATCGCTGCCGCTTCGGAAATGTCCTGCGGGCTCACCTGCGGGCTGGCATAGAAAGTGTCCGAAAGTTTGCGGAATTCGCCCATTATACGTTCCCTCCAGCAGCCGCCTGTCGCGACACACGGCGATTGCGTTGCATGATATTGAGCAGTTCGACACCGATCGAAAAGCCCATCGCGGCATAGATATAGCCCTTGGGCACGTGGAATCCGAAACCGTCGGCGATCAGCACCAGGCCGATCATCACGAGGAAGGCAAGCGCAAGCATCACCAGTGTCGGGTTCTTTTCGATGAACCTGGCCAGCGGATCGGCTGCCACCATCATGATCCCCACTGTGATCACGACTGCCATGACCATGATCGGGATTTCGTCGGTCATGCCCACCGCAGTCAGGATCGAATCGACGGAAAAGACGATGTCGATCGCCACGATCTGCGCGATTACCGCACCGAAGGTCGCCTTGGCGGCATCGGCGACCCCGGGGGTCTTGTCGAGCAGGTCACCCGAATCATCCTCCGGCTCCATCGAGTGGTGGATTTCCTTGGTCGCCTTCCACAGCAGGAAGAGTCCCCCGGCCAGCAGGATCAGGTCGCGTCCCGAGAACGCGGTTTCGAAGCTGGGCTTGCCATATTCGTTCGGGGCCCCGACGAGGCCGAGGTCGAACAGCGGGGCCTGCAATGTCACCAGCCAGCCGATCAGCATGAGCAGGCCGATCCGCATGATCAGGGCAAGCGCCAGCCCGATCCGCCGGGCCCGCTGTTGCTGGTGTTCGGGCAGCTTGTTCGACAGGATCGCGATGAAGATCAGATTGTCGACGCCGAGCACGACTTCGAGCGCGATAAGCGTGAGCAGCGCCAGCCAGGCGGCGGGATCGCTGAATAGGGCGAGTAAATCCATGCCTGCCCTGTGCCGAACCAAGTGGCTGCGTTCAAGCGATCATTCGCTCGCAAAGCCTATGCGAAAATGTCACATTTCTGCGCTTTGCTGGTACTTGCAGCTAAATCATTCGCGCGTGGACATCTTTCGCGCTATAAAGGTTGCGTGAGGGTGGGTTTCGTGCCTGTCCGCGTCGGTGTGAACAGCAGTTCTTCGCTCTGGCGGGTTTGGATACTGGACTGCACGACAAGGTATTGTTCGAGTTATGGGTTACGACAGAGGGCGCCGCCGCGGTAAGGACAAGCGCGACGGTTTCGGCGAAGACGGTTACGACAATTTCGGCGGGCCCCCGTCCGATTTTGCTCCCCACGAGGCATTCCAGGGCGATCGTTTCGGCGGCGGTGACCGCGGTGGCGATCGTGGCGGCGGTTTCGGCGGCGGCAATCGCGGTGGCGGTTTCGGCGGCGGCAATCGTGGCGGCGGCGGTGATCGCGGCGGCGGTGGCGGAGGCGGCGGCTTCAACCGCATGCCCGCGCAGGTCGTCGGCACCGGCAAGGGCACGGTGAAATTCTTCAACAGCCAGAAGGGTTTCGGTTTCATCCAGCAGGAAGGCGGCGGTGAGGACGTGTTCGTCCACATCAGCGCGGTCGAACGCGCGGGCCTCGAAGGCCTCGCCGAAGGGCAGGAACTGGAATTCAACCTCGTTGATCGTGGCGGCAAGGTGTCGGCGCAGGACCTCCAGGTCGTCGGCGATGTGATTGCCGTCGAATCGCGCGGTGACGCAGGCGGCGCACCTCGCCGCGAGCTGACGGGTGAGAAGGCGACCGGCACGGTCAAGTTCTTCAACTCGATGAAGGGCTTCGGCTTCCTGACTCGCGACGACGGACAGCCCGACGCTTTCGTTCACATCAGTGCGGTCGAGCGCTCGGGCCTCGCCGGGATCAACGAAGGCGAACGGTACGAATTCGATCTCGAAGTCGACCGACGCGGCAAGCATTCGGCGGTCAACCTCGTCCCTGCCCAGGGCTGAGGCCATGCCTCCCGCGATCCGGTTTGACCGGAACCGCGAGACGCAATAGATCGCTGGCAAACACGCAGATGGCGGTTCCTTCAGGGGCCGCCATTTGTCTTTCACCCCGAGAATGCACTGCCCAACCGGTGCCGCTGGAGGACCCATGTCGATTTCACCGCTGATGCCCGTCTACCCGCGCTGCGGCGTGCGCCCCGTGAAGGGCGAGCACTGTCATCTGATCGACGAGGATGGCACGCGCTATCTCGATTTCGCCAGCGGGATTGCCGTCAACCTGCTCGGCCACAGCCATTCGGGGCTTATCGGGGCGATCCAGCGCCAGGCCGAGACCTTGATGCATGTCTCCAACCTCTATGGCAGCCCGCAGGGTGAGGAACTGGCGCAGATGCTGGTCGACAAGACCTTCGCCGATACGGTGTTCTTCACCAATTCGGGTGCCGAAGCGGTCGAGGCGGCGATCAAGACGGCGCGGGCGTACCACCAGCATGAGGACGGTGATGCGCAGCGTACCGAACTGATCACCTTCACCAACGCATTCCACGGGCGGACGATGGCGACGATCAGCGCCTCGAACCAGGAGAAGATGCACAAAGGCTTCATGCCGTTGCTTCCCGGGTTCCAATATGCGGAATTCGACAATCTCGACCACGCCAAATCGCTGATGAGCGACAAGACTGCCGGCTTCCTCGTCGAGCCGATCCAGGGCGAGGGCGGCATCCGTCCCGGTTCGGACGAGTTCATCCACGGCCTGCGCAAGCTAGCCGATGACAACGATCTGATGCTGGTGTTCGACGAAGTACAATGCGGTGTCGCTCGGACCGGCAAGCTCTACGCTTACGAACATTACGGGATCGAGCCTGATATCATGGCGACCGCCAAGGGTATCGGGGGCGGCTTCCCGCTGGGTGCGTGCCTTGCCACCGAAAAGGCCGCCCGCGGGATGGGCTTCGGCACACACGGCTCGACCTATGGCGGCAATCCGCTCGCCATGGCAGCCGGGAAGGCGGTCATGGAAGCCGTAGCGAACGACACGTTCCTGAACGAGGTGGCCGGGAAGGGCGAACGGCTGCGCAGCCGTCTCGAGCAGTTCATCGGCAATTACCCCGAAATGTTCGAGCTCGTCCGCGGCAAGGGCCTGATGCTCGGCCTCAAGATGAAAGTCGAAAGCCGGCCGTTCTTCGTCCACCTGCGCGACAACCACCAGCTGCTGACCGTGGCCGCGGGCGACAACACGCTGCGTATCCTGCCGCCGCTGGTGGCGGGCGACGCCGAATTCGACGAGTTCTTCGACAAGCTTTCGGCGGGCGCCGCAAGCTATGACGCAGCCGGCTAAGCGGAGCGACACGATGCGGCATTTCCTCGATCTTTCCGATGCAGGCGGGGACGCGATCGCCGCCATGATCAACGACGCGCAAGACCGCAAGGCAGCGCGCCAGGCCTGGCCGAAGGGCCGCGCCGATGCCGATGCGCCGCTGGCGGGCCATGTGCTGGGCATGATCTTCGAAAAGAATTCCACGCGCACCCGGGTCAGCTTCGATATCGCGATGCGGCAGCTGGGCGGTTCGGCGCTGATTCTCGATTCGGGCACCAGCCAGCTGGGTCGCGGGGAAAGCGTGGCCGATACCGCACGCGTGCTCAGCCGGATGGTCGACGCGATCATGCTGCGCACCGACGATCACGATAAAGCGCTGGAAATGGCGCGGCATGCGACCGTACCGGTCATCAACGGGCTCACCGACCGTTCGCATCCCTGCCAGATCGTTGCCGACCTGCTGACGGTGGTCGAACATGGCAAGGCGCTGCCGGGTCTCGAACTTGCCTGGCTCGGCGATGGCAACAACGTGCTGCATTCGATCCTCGAGGCTGCCGCGCTGATGAAGTTCAATGTCCGGGTCGGTACTCCGAAAGGCTATGAACCCGAGGCCGAATTCATCGACATGGCGCGTGCGGCCGGGTGCAAAGTCACGCTGACCAACGATGCGCGGGAAGCCGTTGCCGACGCCGATATCGTCGTCACCGATACCTGGGTCTCGATGGGTCAGGAGCATGTCCATAACAAGCTGGCCGCGATGGCACCCTTCCAGGTTTCGGATGCGCTGATGGCATCGGCCAAGCGCGAAGCGAAATTCCTGCACTGTCTGCCCGCGCATGTCGGCGACGAAGTGACCGAGGAAGTCTTCGAAGGTGACCAGTCGGTCGTCTTCGACGAGGCGGAAAATCGCATCCACGCCCAGAAGTCGGTGCTGTTGTGGTGTTTCGACAAAATCTGATGGCGTTTCGCGCGCTCTAACATTTTGCCGAACGCGCCCCATATGGCGGCGATGGACGCTATTCCCGCTACGACCGACGAAACATATTCGGATCGCCTGCTCGCCTTCACCATTCCCGCACGGCATGCGCGGGGACGGCTCGTGCGGCTCGACGACACGCTCGATGTCATTCTTGCCGCGCATGATTATCCGCCGCCGATCACGCATCTGCTGGCCGAAGCGCTGGTTCTTGCAGTGCTGATGGGCGGCCTGGTCAAGGATGACGGCTCACAGGTCACCATGCAGGCACAGACGGAGGCCGGTGCAGTCAACCTGCTGGTTTGCGACTACAAGGGCGGAGAATTGCGCGGCCATGTCGATTTCGACCCGGCCAAGCTGGCTGAACTCGGCGCCAACCCTTCGCTGTTCGCGCTGTTCGGCAAGGGCTATCTGGCGATCACCTTCGATCTCGCCGGTGGACAGGGGCGGTATCAGGGAATCGTCCCGCTCGAGGGCGACACGCTGGCCGAAGCGTGCGAGCGCTACTTCTATCAGTCGGAACAGGTCCCCACGCTGCTCCGCTGCGCGGTCCGATCCGATGACGACGGCGTGCGCGCTGCGGGCCTGCTGGTCCAGCATCTGCCCGAAGGCGAGGAAGGCCGCGAGCGCCTCCATGCCAAGCTCGATCATCCCGAATGGGAACATGTCGCGATCCTCGCCGGTTCGCTGCGCCATGACGAACTGCTCGACGGCGAGCTTTCGCTCGAGGCGATCGCCTGGCGGCTGTTCCACGAGGAAACCGAAGTGCGCGTCCAGCCAGGGGCTGCCATTGCGCGCGGCTGCCGCTGCTCGGTCGAACACTACCGCTCGGTTCTCGAACGGTTTCCCGAAGACCAGCGGGTCGAAATGCGCGACCCTGACGGGATCGTCCGGGTCGATTGCGCATTCTGCTCGAAACAGTTCGAGATAACTGTCTGACGAGACGTGTCGTTGTTTTACAACGGTTCAGAGTGATTGTGATGTAATGCAGGCGAATCACGGGCGCGTCTGGTTTCACGGACGAAAGGTCAATTCCGATATGGCTCGCAAACGGGCATTCATTCTCGCGGCGCTTGGTGCGCCGTTCGCACTTCTGGCGGTTCCGGGCGTTGCGCAGGCATCGCTCGACATGCTCGATACGCTCGACCGGGGCGAATGGGAGCTGCGCTTCCGCGATGGTGGCAATGTGCGCAAGATCTGCCTGCGCACGGGACGTGAATTCCTCCAGCTTCGCCATCCCGGGACGAACTGCAACCGGTTCGTCGTCGAGAACAGCGCCAGCGACGTCACGGTGCAATACACTTGCCGCGGCAATGGATATGGACGGACCCATATCCGCAAGGAATCGACCGGACTGGTCCAGATCGATGGCCAGGGGATCGCCGGGGGCAAGCCCTTCCAGTTCACCGCCGAAGCGCGCCAGACGGGCCGCTGCAACTGATCGCCCGGCTTGCAGCCCGCTGCATTCGCGCATAGCGGGCGGGCATGACCCAGTCCGACACTCCCGGCCCCGCCGTCATCCTGCTTTCGGGCGGGCTCGACTCCATGGTAACTGCTGCGATCGCGCGCGAACGTGGGCATTCGCTTCATGCGCTGACGATCGATTATGGCCAGCGGCATATCCGCGAGCTGCAATCGGCGCGGGCAATCGCCGAGAAACTGGAAGTTGAGCGGCATGTCGAGCTGCCCCTCGATCTGCGCCAGTTCGGCGGTTCGGCGCTGACCGACGAGATCGATGTTCCCAAAGACGGTGTCGGCGACACGATCCCCGTTACCTATGTGCCTGCGCGCAATCTGGTGTTCCTGGCACTGACCACGGCTTTCGCTGAAACTGCGGCGTCGCGCGATATCTTTATCGGGGTGAACGCACTCGATTACTCCGGTTATCCCGATTGTCGCCCAGAGTTCATCGCGAGCTTCGCGGAAACCGCGCGGCTGGGCACCAAGCAAGGTGTCGAGGGTCGGCCGTTCGCGATCCATGCTCCGCTGCAGCACATGTCCAAGGCCGATATCGCGCGCGAATGCGACCGGCTGGGGCTCGACCCGGCGTGGAGCTGGTCGTGCTACGATCCGACGGCGGAGGGTCAGGCCTGCGGGACATGCGATTCATGCCGCCTGCGCCGAAAAGGCTTTGCCGACGCGGGGCTTGTCGATACCACCCCCTACTCAGAGGATATAACGCAATAGCGGAGTGGGGATGTGACCGAAGCGAAGGGCGCCGCAGTGCCACAGGAACCGGCGGTAGGCAGCGGTACGGACAAGGTCCCGGCCTATAGCTGGTACGCCCTCAGCGTCCTGGTCCTGATCTATGTCCTGAACTTCATCGACCGGCAGATCCTCTCGATCCTCGCCAACGACATCAAGGCCGATCTTGGCGTCGAGGACGATTACCTCGGCTTTCTTTACGGCACCGCCTTTGCTGTCTTCTACGCGCTGTTCGGCATCCCGCTGGGCAAGCTGGCCGACAGCTGGAAACGCGTTCGCCTGATGGCCCTCGGCCTCGCGCTGTGGTCGACGATGACTGCACTATCGGGCTTCGCCAAGAACGCGACCGTCCTTACCGCGGCTAGGATCGGGGTCGGGGTCGGCGAAGCGACCGCCAGTCCGTCCGCCTATTCGCTCATTTCCGACTGGTTTCCCGCGCGCCTGCGGGCGACGGCCCTGGCGATCTATTCATCGGGCCTGTACATCGGCGGCGGCATCTCGCTGCTCATCGGCGGCTTGATCGTCGAAAACTGGAACGCCGCCTATCCCGGTGGCGGTCCGCTGGGCCTGGTCGGCTGGCAGGCGGCCTTCCTCGCTGTGGGCATACCCGGGCTGCTGCTGGCGCTGTGGGTACTGACGCTGCGCGAACCGGTTCGCGGCGCGATCGACGGTTTGCCGACGCCGGAAGATCCCGCACCGTTCCGCGGTTTCCTGCAGGAGCTTTTCCAAGTCATTCCACCCTTTACCGTCTTCGGTGCGGCCGCTCGCGGCAAGAAGGCGCTGATGGGCAATCTTCTCGGCGCAGCCCTTTTCGCCGCGCTTGCATGGGTGCTCTGGCTTCTCACCGGTGTGGTCGAGCAATGGGTATTCCTCGGCGTGGGGTATTATGCCGTGTTTAGCTGGACCATGGGGCTGCGCGCACGCGATCTGCCCACGTTCAAGCTGACCTGGGGCTCGCCTGCCTTCCTGTGTGTCATTCTGGGGTACGGCACGGTCGCCTTCACCGCCTATGCCGCTTCCTACTGGGGCGCGCCCTATGCCGAACGCGCGCTGGGCGTGAACAAGACCGATCTCGGCTGGTTCCTGGGCGCCCCTGCCGCGGTGGCCGGCTTCCTCGGCGTCATCCTCGGCGGGCGCATGGCTGACTTCCTGCTCGAGCGGCGACCCGACGGGCGCGTGTGGGTCATCCTGTTCGGCTTGATCATGCCCGTTCCCGCAATGTGGCTTGCCTATACCACCGATGATGTCGTGCTTTTCTACATCGGCGCATTCCTCGCCCAGATGCTCAGCGCGGCCGCGCTCGGCGCAGCAGCTGCCTCGAGCCAGGCGCTGGTGCTTCCGCGCATGCGCGGCATGGCCACGGCAACGTTCTTCCTGTCGACCACGCTGATCGGTCTGGGCCTCGGCCCGTTCATGGCGGGCTATGTCTCGGCAACCAATGGTGACGACCTGTCGCTCGGCGTGCTCTCGACCCTGGTGGCGGCTCCATTCGGTCTGGTGCTGCTTATCGCAGCGTTGAAGCTGGTTCCTGAAGCTGCCGCCAGCGTCGTCGAGCGTGCCCGCGCCGCGGGTGAGACTATCTAGACGCTGGAGAGCACGCCGCAGGCGATCCGCGAACCGGCATCGCCGGCTGGATCGGTGCGATAATCGTCCGCCCCTGCGTGAACCACGACCGCTGTGCCGTCTTCGTCGAAGATTTCGTCGAGCACGACCCGGGCGTCACCGGTTAGCTCGACCTGTGCCGAACCGGTCCGGTTCTCCCCGATCGTCAGATTGGGCATATCACCGAGGTGCTTGCCCCCTGGGGACAGTGCGCCGTGGGTTTGCCCGCCGGGATTGAGATGACCGCCGGCGCTGGTGAAGTCGGGGGCAGTGCACTTGCCCGTGGTATGCAGGTGAAAGCCATGTTCGCCTTGCGACATGCCGGTAGCCGCGACCGCCAGGGTCACCGTTTGCCCATTGCTGAGCAATTGCACCGTGCCAGCGGGCAGGCCGTTGGCGAAGCGCAGCGTCGTCTGCCCGACGCGGTTGTCGGCCAGATCGTCTACGGTGGCGCATCCTGCCAGTGCGAGTGCACCCGCGGCGGGTATCAGGCGAAGGTAGTTCATGGCGATCCTTTCGGTTGCAGACAGTCCGTCATCCCATAACGAAAAAGGGGCCGGATTGCTCCGGCCCCTCTTCATTTTGGCGTATCGCCGTTCGCTTACATGCCCGAACCCGGACCGTAAGTGATTTCGACACGGCGGTTCTGCAGTTCGCGGACACCGTCGGCGGTGGGTACGCGCGGCTGCGATTCGCCGAAGGCTTCGCTGGTGATCCGGCCGTCCGGAATACCACGCGAGCTGAGATAGCCGCGGACCGATGCGTTGCGGCGCTCGGCGAGGCCCATGTTGTAGGCTACCGAACCCGAACGGTCGGTGTGACCGGCGAGCATGACTGCAGCCGTACCGCAGTTGGCATAGGCCGACACGGCGTTGTCGAGGATCGTCGCTGCTTCCGGAGTGATGTCCGACTTGTCCCAGTTGAAGAAGACAATGTACGGACCCGTCTCGCAGACCGGCGCCGGCGGCGGCGGGGGCGGAGGCGGCGGGGGCGGAGGCGGCGGCGGCGGGGGAGGCGGCGGCGGTGCTGCCGGCTCACCGAAGTTGAACTCAAGCGTACCCATCAGCGAGTGGCTGGTGAAGTCGTCTTCGAGAGTATTGCCGCCGAGATCGACCAGTTCGACTTCCGTAGCGCGGAAGAAACGATAACGCAGGCCGACATCGATGCTGTCGGTCAGCGGAGCGCGGATACCGGCCAGGGCCTGGTATGCGAGGCCGCTGTCCGAATCGTCGACCGTCGACGAGAAGTTGGCAAAGGGCGTCACTTCGTAACTGGTACGCGCGACACCGATACCGCCGCCGACATAGCCCTGAAGGCCATCATCGTCGCCGAAGTCGAGCAGGCCGTTGAGCATGAAGGACAGGGCGCTGGCGTCACCGCCAACAGTGTAGATACCAGCCGGTGCGACCACGCCGCCGCCAACGGGAAGGCCAGTCGGACCAGCTTCGACCGAGTCGAGATCTGCCTGACGATAGCTGACTTCGGCTTCGAGGCGGAAGCCACCGAAGTCATAGCCAACGTAGCCGCCGCCGTCGAAACCATAGTCATGGTTTACTTCGTGCGTCGAAGCGCCGTCATTGACGTCGAATTCACTGTCTTCGACCAGCATCGAACCGAATTCGGCACCGATATACCAGCTGTCGTCCTTTGCCAGGGCAGGCGATGCAAGGGCCGTAGAGGCCATCGCCATTCCTATGACGAATTTCCGCATTATAGTTTCCCCTTTTTGCGATTTGGAGCCACCGAGTGGACCGTATCTAACTTTCAACCCATAAGGTGGCAAGAAAACAATCGGCAGGACCTGTGGCAAGAATGCCGCTTTTCCTGCGCGATGAGAATGGGTTCCACAACCGGGATCCCTTCCCGTGACAGCCGAACGATACCAGCCGCCTGCGGTTCCCGTCATTCGTTGCGAATAATCGACAGTGTTGCAATTGCATCGATAATCGCTCCGATTGCCGCTCGCGCTTCGACGTCGATCGTCGAACCCCCGGTGGGGGTCTGCGGGCGCGTAGCGCGCCGCCAGCCAGACCGGAAAAGGATCCACTGACCTTCTGCACGGTCGAACATCTGCATGCCGTCGGCGGGAGCGCAGAAGCTCCACTGGACGCCGTCCCAGAATGCCAGCGCGTCGGCCTGCCCCTCCCACGCGCCCAAGGGGGCGGGCCCAACCAGCCAGCATTCGCCCGCGGCAGGAACGGCGGGAGGCGTGTTGGCGACCGTTTCGAAGGCGGGATGGAGCAGCGCGTCGATCCGCGCGAGGGCCTCGTTGACGAAGAACTCTTTCTGCGCCTGTCCGGCAACTAGCATCGGAAATCCATGGCGCGCGGTGGCGGTATCCAAGTCGACGGGTAGTGACATGGCGATCTCCTGTCATGGGATGAACGGTAGGGTGAAGAGGCGCAGCGGTGCAGAGGCCGCGAAGCTCCCTTGCTGGCGGACCCATAGCGATCCGCCCGGAAAATCTGCGACGAGTGCGCCCATCTTGGGCGGAGTCAGCAGGAACCGCGCCTCGGTGGTTGTCCATACCCTGATAGGGGCTGCGGGGTCGCCCAGACCGATTTCATACTGCTCGCTTTGTTCAACCAATGGTTGCTCGACTTCGTCGAGCCAGTTCCATCCGCCTCGTGCGCGCCGCGTCCATTGCAGGACAAGCCCGCCATTGGCATCCCTGCTCTGTCGCGGATGGACCGGGAAGAGGGGGCGGCGTGACCGGCCGGGGTTTTCGAGCTGTGCCACCACCGGCTGGTCGTCCCCGGCACCGATCGCTGCGAACCGATCGCCCTGACCGGGCGCCAAATCGGCGGGGAGTTCCACCAGGCGATTATCGAGCAGTGTGACACGGGCGCCGTTTGCGTGCCCCGACAGCGCTTCGTGTTCGGTGCCGCCGCGGCCGCGCAACAGTCCGGACAGCCGCCAGACGCCGCTTCCCTCGGGATCGCTCCGCGCGAACTGGAGGATTTCATCCCCGACCAGCAGGCGATTGGCCCCGCGCGCGATCGCATTCGCAGTCGCGGGTTCGAGCACGGCCTCTTCATCATCGAGTGCGATACGCAGCGCCGCGCGGGGCTCGAAACGCAGCCCTGGACTGGACCCGAGGGGAGCGGTCAGCGTGCCGCCGATGGCGCGCACCGGCCCGCTGTGCGACAGAGGGACGAGCGTTTCGCCCTCTACACGGTACAGGGCCGCTCCCGCCCACCGGCCCGCTGGCGCACTGACCGCCGCGAAGCGATGGATGGTTTCGCTGGCGCCGTGGCCGTCCCACGGAAGTTCGAAGACACGCAGACGGGTTTCGGCGGCGAGGCGGTCGGCCGGCGACCAGGCGACCCCGCCATCGGCGCTCGTGTCGGTGGAGGCCCGGGCGACGAACCGTGCAAGGACGAGCTCGATCCCGCCTTCGCGCCATTCCCAGCTGGTGATCTGCCACAGTCCCGCATGACCCGGTACGCGCACGATCACACCGGGCCCGATGGCTGGATCGAGTTGGGCCATCCGCCAGGCGATAGTTTCGCCGGCCTGCCGTGTGCGTGCTGCAGCCTCTGCAAGCAGGGCTTTCGCATTGCCAGCCGACAGCACACCGGGAAACTCCAGGACGCGGCGCCGTGCGGAAGCTGTAACCCCTTCTACGCGCTGGAGCCCGGGCTGGTAGCCGCGCGAGGGATCGTAATAGCGCAGCGCGCCCACCCCATCACCGGCAGGCTTGCGCGCAAGCGCAGCGCCGCTCGCCGGGGCGAACTCGCCGGCCTGCCAGGCGGTCGCAGGAGGAAGCGTCGGGACGGTTTCAGGGAGCCGGTCGGCGCCGGTGACGACCGGCTGCCCGGATGCCGTCCGAACCGCCAGCGGCCGCAGCCGTGCGACCAGCTCGAGCAGCGCCGCAGCGCTACCGCCATCATGCAGGAAGCCTTCGAGCTCGGCGAACTCCGTTCCGCGCTGTTCGAAACCGCTTTGCCCGGCGATGGCGCTCACCAGGCCCGCTGCAGAACCGGCGAACACCTCGAAGCTGAGCGCGGGGATCCGATTGCCGAAGTCCTCGAGAGCCAGATCCTCGAACACGGCATAGGCACAGCCGCGATGCGCGGAACACTGTGCGCCAATGGCGGCAGCCATCAACGGGTCGGGGCGCTGGTCGCGGTGGCCGGTATGGACGCGCAGGCTCCCGCCGGTCTTGAGATCGCCGGCTGCGCCGCGCAGCAGGTTGCCGTCCGCCCAGATCCGGCCGACGCGGTCGATCGGGCGGCTGGAGAGTGCCACTGCCAGTGAGACGGTGTAGCTGTACGCCGTGGTCTTCGGCCGGCCCTTGCCGCCGCCGCTGGTCTCGCGCTGTTCATTCAGGTCGGTCGCCCAGATTACCGTCCCGGGCGTGCGGACGCGTCCGTAAAGCGCGGCGAGTGGCTGCCCGTAGCTAGACGTGCTGACCGCAAGATCGTTCAGCCGCGGACCTTCGCGCGCCGGGGAGCCGATGATGGCCGCGTCGAGCCCGCGGCCGAGGACCGATCCGATTGCACCGCCCAGCGGTCCGCCGACCAGCGTGCCGATGGTACCGAGGACTAGCGTTGCCATAAATGCTCCTGCTCGAGGGCGAGGCGCCACTGCGCCAGCGGCGGCTCGCAATGGGGTTGCGGCTGGATGACCACGCGGCCGAGCCCGGCATGGGCGTGAACGAACCGGTCGGCGCCCAGCGCGACCAGCAGATGGTGCTGCGCCGGGCCCGGCTGCGTCAGCAGGACATCGCCGCGGCGAATGGGGCCCGTCGCCGGCTGCAGGCCATTGGCGGGGGCGAGGTCACACCACCCGGTGATCGCGGCGTTGCGCAGGCGATAGCCCGCGGGAAACTGCACCGGCACGCCGATATCGGCGAGCGCGAGGCCGACGAGCCCGACACAGTCCAGCCCGGTGCTGCGGTCGCGGCCGTGCAACCGGAAGCGCGCACCGGCGAGCGCCTCCGCTGCGCGGGCGAAATCCTCGGGAGCCGGCATCACCGGGGCACCGGATATTGCGCCAGCATGTCGTTGCCGGGGAGGAAGGGTTCACCCTGGAAATTGAGCGCATTGCCGAAGCGCGCGCTGCAGGTGGCGATGGTCTTGTCGCAGCCTTCGCGCAGCCGGACGCGCATGCCCGGCGCAGTGCCTTGGGCGACCGGTTCGGACAGTATCAGCGCGTTCCCGTCAACACCGATGATCCGCGCAGTGAGGCCGGTCGCAGGCCCGCCGAGCCAGCGCAGTTCGCCATGCAGGTAAAGCGCGCTGGGCGCGTCTGCGATCGTCACCGTGCGGCTGTCGGGATCGGCCGACACGAGCCGCACCCGCCGTTCGTAGAACTGCGGGTTGAGAGCGCAACCGGGCCCGCAGAAACGCGCGCGGCACGACGGGCTGGTCAGCGGCACGGTGTCCGCCGCCAGCCGCGCCTTGTCCGACACCAGTTCGCCGCGAAATTCCCCCGCCTCGCGCGTGACGGCGGCGATCGAGCCGGCATAGAGCGTCATGGTCTCGCCCGTCTGCCAGTCGACCACGCCGGTTTCGATCCGGGCCGCGTCGTAGCGGCCGCTGGCCAAATCCTCCTCGCGGACCGCGTCATGGCTGAGCGCGCCTGCGATGTCGCTCGGGTCGTCCTCGAAACCGGCGGTGAGGCGGATGGCGGATGGCACCATGCCGGGCGCTGCGCGGTGGCGGATCCCGCCGAACCACAGGTCGCGATCATGGGTGGTGAAGCCCAGCGTGATCCCGTCGCTGCGGAACACCCGCCACCAATGCGCCGCGGTGTCGAGCGCGCCCGAGAAGAAGGTCCTGCTCATGCCGCCTCGCGGATTTCGACCAGCGGCACCGAAGGCGCTTCGCCCGCGGCAAAGGACAGGCCCGTGATATCCAGGCGGTCTTCGGCGAAACGGACGGGCACATCGAACAGGAAGCCCGCGGTCACGGTAGCCCCGGGGGGCGGCGCGGCGTGGAACACGATCCACCCGCCTGCGGCAAGCTGCCACGCGGACACGGGATTGCCCGAGACGGCGACGCGGACCGTGCCAGCATCCGGCCGCGTGATGATCCGCTGCTGATCGCCGTAAGCCTTGACCAGGCGAAAGCGGCTGGTCGTGCCATCGCCCGTGCCGAGCAGCTGGTCGCTCGCCTCGGGCGCATCGGTCATGCCGTGCGAGCTGAAATCGAACGGGTCGCGCAGGCGAAAGCCGCGTGCAGGGCCATAGCGGGCGCGGAAGAAGGCGAGCAGCGTGCCAAGCTCTTCTTCCGAACGGATGCCCGGCCCGACATCGTAGCGCATGCGGGCATCGGACCACAGCGCATTGCGATGTTCGTAGCCCGAGGCGGTCACGGCCACGCCGGTCGAGAATTCGGGGCTGGCCGCCGCATCGCGGCCGAGGGCCAGCGGATAGGCGACATCGTCGAAGGGGGTCATGGGGTCGTCTCCGGGTGGCAGGCGGGTGTATCCGTCACGCACGATCTGCGGCAGCGCCCAGACGAAGCGCTGGGTCACGCCGCGCTGTCGCGCCTCGTCGAGCGCGGCATCGATCCGCGGCCAGAAGGTCTCGTCGTCTTCGGGCGCGAGCACGAAGCCGGCGAGGTAATCGGTCGCGCTGGCGGGATAGCCGAGATGGCGATCGACGAAGGCATAGGCCTGCGTCCGTGCGGCTTCGGCCCCGGCGGTGAGCCAGTCGTAATCTTCCAGTTGCAGGCGGTCGAAGGCAGGCGCGCGCCACCCCACCGGCATGTTGGCGCGCCACGCCTCGGGCGTCGCGGGATCGAGGACGGTCGGGGTGAAGGTCAGCAGCAGGATTTCGGCACTGCCCTGCGCGGCATCGCGCACCGCATCGGCCAGCGCACGGGTCGATGCGGCCAGCACCTGCCCCGCCGCGTCGAGCAGCGCGCGCTGCGCCGCGTCGAGCGGTGCGCGCAGCGTGGGAATGGCGACCGGGTCGCCCCCCAGCATCGCCCTGGCGCTGGCGTCGTAAAGGCATGGTGCCCCGGTCTCGGGCACGGTCCACCACCACGGTTCGCCGATCTGGAACAGCACGGCCATCCCGGCATCGCGCGCGATCGCGACGAAGGCGCGGGCCACCTGCTGCAGATAGCCCATCGCCCCGGCATGCGCGGGCGACAGCAGCGTGGAGGGCGGAACCCAACCGGTCAGCGCTGGCGAACCGTCGGGCGCGCGCTGCTTCCAGTCGTTCCAGCAATGCGCGTCGAACAATTCGTAGGACAGCGACCAGATGAGGTCGAAACCGTGGTCACGCGCGGCTGCGGCATAGGCGCGGTGCCATGCTTCGCACGGGCCGTTGAGCACTCCCCCGGCGAGGCTGATGTAATGGCTGTTTCCCAGCGGTTCGAGCCGGAAATAATGGCTCATCCCGACATAGTGGACGATCCGCCCGCGGTAGCCGAGCCCCTCGATATTGCGCAGCAGCCGTGCGGGCGTCTGGTTGAAGCTGTCGTCATAGGCAGTGGCCATCTGCTCGCCATGCGCCGGGATAAGTATGTCGCCGATTTCCAGCGCCGCATGTTCGCCCTCGCAGGCGATCGCGCTCATTTCCGCCCAGCCATCGACCCGCTCGGGCAGCCTTTCGGCGCTCCCTTCCACATAGCCTTGCGGCACGAGGCTGATGAACATGCGGTCGATATCGCCGGGATGGATCGGTTCGCCGGGCAGGCCGTATCCCGATTGCAACGCCGAAAAGGGCAGTTCGATCAGCGCGTCAGTGGGGGAACCCTGCGCATAGTTCCACAGCCGCACATACCAGGCCCGTGCCTCGCCTGCGGCGTCGCGTCCCTCGATCGTCAGCGTCGGCCCGTGCGGGACGTCGAGCGCCAGCACTCCGCCGCTGCGCCAGCGGAAGCGCAGCACCGCATGCGCATAATCGCGCTGCGTGGCATAGGCGAGCAGCGGATGGTCCAGCCGGTCCTCGCTGTCCCAGATCAGCCCGGCGAGTTCGCCTGCGTGATAGAAACTGCAGTCGACGCGCAGCGCGTCGGGCGCGGTGGTGACGACGCTGGCCATCATCGGGCGGGGGAAGTTGACGGTCCAGAACCGCGGGTCGAACCGCTGGATGTGGTCGCCCTGTTGCCCGCGCCGTTCGCGGGCGAGCCAGAAGCTCATGGCGTTTCTCCTTCGTGCCATTGTGGCAGGGTTACCGGGCGAGGGCGCGGCGCACCGCGCTGGCGACTTGCCGCGACGAGCGCTGCAGCGCGACGGGGCCATCGGTGCCCCGCGGCGTCGCCAGCGTGATGGCCACGCGGACGTCGGAGCGGGGCGCGCCCGGTCCGGATCCGGGCTCGACCCGGCCCGCGCTCGTGGGGACGAAGACCTCCGGGCCGCGCTCGCCCACCAGATAGGGGCGCTCGGGCGCGACGAGGCCGCCGGTCGCGCGGCCGGGGAGGCCCAGCAGCGCGCCGACCGCCCCGCCGAGCGCATGGCCGATCCCGGACCCGGCTGGCGCGGCGAAGAGGTTCTCCAGACCGAGCTGGAGCGCCTGCGCGGCAATCTGGTCGAGCGCGGCATTCGCCATGCGCTGCAGGTCCTCGAACCCCAGGCTGCCCTTGCGGATCGCGGCGAGCAGGCCGCGCTCGAGCACGCGGCCGGCCTGCTCGAAGCCATCGACCAGAGTGGTGTCGAAAGTGCCGCGCATGGTGCGCATATCGGCGGCGAATGCCTGCGTATCCGCGCGCACCGCCACGATCAGTTCATCGAGTTCGTCATCCATGGGCATCCCTTTCGACAAGCGCGGCGATTTCCGCAGGCGTGGGCGGGGTGGGGGCACACTCTGCGACCGGCAGGCAGGCCCGCAGTTCGGACGGGGTGGCGGTCCAGAAGATGCCCGGCGTCCAGCCCAGCCGGCCTGCCGCCAGGGCGGCCCAGCGCAGCGCGGCCGGGGCGAAGCGGTCGCTCATCCCGATCCTTTCAGGACCTCGGTCAGCAACGCGCGCAGCGGTCCGGCGGTCTGGGCCAGACCCTGTTCCAGCACCGCCTGCCCCACCTGTTCGCGCGTGAGGCCAGCCGGGTCGGCGAGGCAGTACCAGAACAGCCCGGCGATCTCGGCCAGCCGCAATTGTCCCTCCCCGGCGCGTTCGACCAGCGCCAGCAACGGACCCAGTTCCTCTTCCGCGCGGACCAGCGCATCGAAACTGGGACGCAGCAGGCGAGGCTGGCCGGCGATCGTGACCACGGTTTCGCCGCGGGCCGGATTGGCGCCGCGGGGCGCGGTTTCGCCGCTCATGCGGGCAGCACCGCGCCCGAGCTTTCGAGCTGCAGCGCATAGGTGCGCTCGCCGTTGAAATCGCCCGCGTAATCGAGTCGCTGGACCAGGAAGCGGCCACGTATTTTCGCACCGTCCTCGAAACTCAGCTCATATTCGTCGAGTGTGCCCGCGAACGCATGCGCGCGGATCGCCTCCTCCGCCTCGGAGCCGAGGAATATCCCCGCAGCGGATACCGAGACCGAACGCGTGCCCGCGCCCGACAGCAATTCGCGCCAGCCGCCGCTTTCCTTGTGCGTGACGACGACCGTGTCGCCATTGATGGTCATCTGCGTGGTCCGCAGTCCGGCTACGGTCTCGTAAGTCGGCGGCGATCCGCCATCGCCGGTCTTGAGGAGGAAGGCGGCACCTTTCTGGGCTGTCATGTCGGGTTACTCCGTTTCGATGAGCGTGAAGCGATATTCGAGCAGCACCGCGCGCAGGCCGCGGCGGCGGCGTTCGACGCGGCTGCGCAGGAACTGGGTGACGACGATCCGATACCCCGCCTGCTGCGGGGCCAGCGTGGCGATGCGCTGTTCCACCCGCTGCGCGAGGACGGCGGTCTGCGCGGGATCGTCGCCGCGCCCCGCGAGCTCTAGCGCGAGGCGGATTTCGCGGCCCCGCGCGGTCTTGGTCGACCAGTCGGTGCCGGCGCTGGCGACCAGCGCGAGATGGGGCGGGCTGGCGGCGACGGGGCCGTCCTCCTCGATTGAATTGAGCATGTCGGCAAGGATCGGATCGGCGCGGAGCCAGGCCATGAGCGCGGCGCGAAAGGGGATTTCCATCTAGCGCTCCCCCCCTCCGAACAGCGGCCAGAGCAGCCGGGCGCGGTGCCATTGACCGCCAATACCGCGGCGGGAATGGAGACGCGCTTCGGCGCGCGCGGCCGCAAGCAGGGAGGCGCGTTCGGTCAGGCGCTGCGCCAGCGCGGCAAAGCTCACAGCCGCACCATGCGATAGGGGCGCCACAGCGCGGCGATCGCGCTCGGCAACCGCTCGGCCGGGCCTTCGTCCCGCTCGCGATACTGATGCGCGGCGAAGCGCACGATGCCATGGCGCAGCGCGGGGTCGAGCTCGGCCCATTCCGCCGCCTCGCTGCCGGTGAACTGCAGGCACACTTGCCACGCGCTTTCGAGCAGGCGGAGCAGCAGCGCATCCTCGCCCGCGGTGCTGATTGCCAGCCACTGCTTGAGCTCGGCCAGCGGCTGGCCGGACGGGTCTGTCGGCATGGGGGGTCCTTCTCTGGCGTCGGGTGGAAGCCTTGCGGGAAAACGAAAGGCAGGCGGGGCCAGGGGAAAGCCCCGCCTGCCAGCTGCTAGTCTTCGATCTTCAGCAGCTTGATCGCATTGCCATCGAGCACCTGGCCGCCGACGCGCTTGGTGGCGTAGAAGTGGACGAAGGGCTTGTTGGTGAAGGGATCGCGCAGGACCTGCGTCGCGCTGCGTTCGGCGATCAGATAGCCGTGGCGGAAATTGCCGAAGGCGATCGGGAAAGTGCCCGCGCCGATATCGGGCATGTCTTCGGCCTCGACCACCGGATAGCCGAGCAGGCGGTCGGGCTGGCCCTCGACCAGCCCCGGCTGCCAGACGAAGGCGCCGTCGGAGGTCTTGAGCTTGCGCACCTCGGCCAGCGTCGCCGAATTCATCACGAAGCTCGCCCCCTGCCGGTGGCCCGCCTTGAGCGTGTGGACCAGATCGATCAGCCGCGTATCTGCTGCGCTGCCCAGCCCGTCGGCCGCGCCCGAGCCCAGATATTGCAGCGTTCCGAAGGCGCGCGCGTCATCCGCCGTGGTCGCGGTGGGGGCGGCGAGGAAGCCCCGGGGCTGGTTGGTGCCCGAACCGCCAACGAAAGCGGCCCCCTCGGCGCGGGCGAATTCCAGCGCGATCTCGCTGGCGAGCCAGTTCTCCAGATCGAAGCCGGCATCGTCGAGCATCGCCTGGCTGGCCGCCGGGTTGGCATAGAGTTCGCCCGTGGGCGGCGCGATCTCGGCAAATTCGGGCGTGTCGGTCTCGGGCCGTGCGGCGGTTTCGCTGACCCAGCCGCTGGCGGTGCCGCCGGTGGTCACCAGCTTGCGATAGCCCGCGCTGCCCGTCTGCACGACCTGCGCGATTGCGCGGATCGGGCTGATCGCAGTCAGTTCGCGGGCGATCGCCGCATCGATCTGCCGCGGCACCGCATAGCCGCCATCGGCGGGGACGGTGCCGCTGATCGACTTGAGTTCTTGCACTGCGCCGCGGCGCAGATAGCCGTCGACGAACCCCTTCACCTCGGGGGCAGCGGCTGCGGGGGTGCCGAGCGCCGGGCGCGCGGCGGCACGGCCGATCTTGTCGACCCGCGCCTTCACTTCGTCGACATCGCTGCGCAGTGCGGCAATGTCGGCTTCGGCCTGGTCCTGGCGGGCGACGATATCGAAGCTGGCTTCGGCGGGGTCGGTGGCGGAGGCGGGGGCAGGGGTGGTGGTGTCCATGGAAAATCCTCTTTCTTCGGGGCACAAAAAAGCCGCCCGGAGGCGGCGAGTGGGTGTTCGGTTGCGGAGCCTGTCAGGCGGTGAAATGGATGCGGGCGGCGTGCTGCAGCGGATGGGTGACCACGCTGACCTCGAA
Organism: Qipengyuania citrea; assembly: GCF_009828015.1. GTDB lineage: Bacteria > Pseudomonadota > Alphaproteobacteria > Sphingomonadales > Sphingomonadaceae > Qipengyuania > Qipengyuania citrea. The sequence continues at coordinate 953,101 of NZ_WTYG01000001.1, forward strand.
CAGGTCGATCTCGGCCAGCTCGCGGCCGCCCGGCGTCTGGCGAAAGCGCCGCGCGCGGTAGCCGAAGCTGAGCCCGCTGACCGCGCGCGTTCGCAGCAGCGTGGCGGCGCGGCCCTGCGGCTGGTCGATCTGCGCGACGATCCGCAGTCCGCGCGCATCCTCGCCTGCGGTTTCGACCCAGCCGATGCGCCGGTCGCTGCGGTGCTGCCAGTAGAGCGGGTAGGGGTCATGGCGCTCGTGGAGGGTGCGTGTGAAAGCACCGCGGCGGATCGTGTCGCGTGCGCCATCGGGTAGGTCGAACAAGGCGGCATAGCCCGCGATCCGCAGGCTCACGAGAGCATGTCCGCGGCGCCCAGCCGCACCGCGATGCCGACCAGCAGCAGTGCGAGCACCCCGCGCACCAGCCACTCGATGGCCGCCTTCCATGCGCTCGCCTTGGCATCGCGCCAGGCCGAGAGCAGTTCGCGCAGTTCGTCCAGGTCGTCCTGCGCGCCAGGGTCGGCGAGGCCGAGCCGGTCGAGCACGCGGCTCGCGCCCAGTTCGCTCGCTTCCTCGACCACCGCGCGCAAGGTGATCAGCTCGCCCCCCTCGGTGCGCGCTTGCGCGATCAGCCGCGCGAGCATGTCTTCCCTGGTCATGCGGACATCTCCATTGGGGACAGGCCGAGCATTGCGCGCTTCTCCGCGTCGCTCAGGAAATCGGCGCCGCTGACCTGCGCCCACAGCTTCTCGCGATCCTCGGCCAGCGCGGGGACGCGGTCGACATCGATCTGCGGTGCCTCGGCGAACCAGTCGGCCAGCCCGGCGTGCAGCCCGGCGAGGATCTTGCCCGCCAGCGGCAGCAGCGTAAGGCGCCACAGCGCGCGGTTGGCCTCGCGGTAATTGGCATAGGTGTTGTCGCCCGGCACGCCGAGCAGCATCGGCGGCACGCCGAAGGCCAGCGCGATGTCGCGCGCGGCCGCGGCCTTGAGCGCAGCGAAATCCATATCGGCGGGGCTGAGGCTCATCGCCTTCCAGTCGAGCCCGCCCTCGAGCAGCATCGGCCGCCCCGCATTGCCATGCCCCTGGAAGGCGTTTTGCAATTCGCTCTTCAGCCGCTCGAACTGTTCGGCGCTCAGCGCGCCGCCGTCTTCACCGTCATAGACCAGCGCGCCGCTGGGCCGCGCCGCATTGGCGAGCAGCGCTCGGTTCCATTCGCTCGCCGCATTGTGCACCGCCACGGCGGGCGCGGCAGCGGCGAGGCAGCCCGCGCCGTAATGGTCGTCGGTCGGGTGGAAGCCGCGCAGGTGGATGATGTTGGGCCAGCCGTGCTCGTCCTCCAGCGCGATCGTCAGCGTGCGATCGGCGAGCACATAGCGATAGGCGGTCGGCCAGCCATCCTCGCCCGCCACCACCTGCACGCGTTCGGGGCGCAGCGGATACAGCTCGACCGGCACGCCCGCGCCGTCCTTGATCAGCTGGACATAGGCATTGCCATGCAGCGCCAGCTGCGCGGCGAGCACTTCGAGCAGCGGCTGCGAACCGCAGGATTTGGCGAGCAGTTTCGCCAGCCGCGCATCATCGCAGGCGACCGGTGCGCTGCCGACCCCTTCGGCGACGATCCGCACGCTGCGCTGCGCGACCGGATTGGCGAGATAGGCCTCGGCCACCTCACGGGAGTAATCGAAGGGACTGCGCCCCAGCGGCCCGCCATCGAAAGCGGTCGCCCAGGGGCTGATGAAGCCGCGCGCAACCGGCACGCGCGATCCGCCCCCGCCCTTGAAGGCGGAGACGAGACTGGTGAGGAAGGACATGGATTTCTCCAGCTGAAATGTCGGTGGGAAGCACGGGCCCGGACCGGGGGCCGGGGTAACGGGAATTCAGGAACCTGTTCTTCTATTCGTCGGCCCGGGCTTGACCCGGGCCGGTGCTGCCTTCTTGAATGGCTACATGGATCGCGAACCACTCGGCGGCTGGGTCTACATCATGGCTGATCGCTATCGCGGCGCGCTTTACGTCGGCGTGACGAGTTCACTCGCCGCGCGCGTCACCCAGCACCGTGAAGGAACAGGTTCCGATTATTGCTCGCGGCGCGGTCTGACGCGTCTGGTCTGGGCCGAACGCGGCGATGCAATCGATGACTGCATCGCGCATGAAAAGCGCTTGAAGCGTTGGCGGCGCGAGTGGAAATTCGCGCTGATCGAGAAAGCCAACCCGGATTGGCAAGATCTTTACGACCAGATTCATTGAGCAAGAAAAGCACCAGTCCCGGATCAAGTCCGGGACGACGGTAAGAAGAGCATACCCCAAACCTCGTCGGCCCGGACTTGATCCGGGCCAGTGCTGATTCTCATATCTGCCACACCCGCGGCTCCTGACGCCGACCCAGCATCAACTCGCTCAGTGCCCAAACCAGCGCGTCGGCGCGGTCGGGGCTGGTGCCGGGACCTTCATAACCGCCGCCCGTCATCAATCCGCACAGCTGGTCCTCGAGCTGCGCGAACATTCCCGCATGCCGCACCCGGCCCGCTTCGTAGAGCGCGGCGACGGGTTCGGCGCGGGCCGCCTTGCCTCTGGAGGCGTGCACCAGCTTGAGCGGCAGCGCGATATCGGCGGCGCGCAGCACGCTGGCGACCATCTGCCCGCCCTGGTTGGCCTCGGCCACCACGCGGTCGGCATTCCAGCCGCGCGCAGCCTCGGCCACCGCGCGCGCCCAGCGTTCGGGGCTGGCCTTCGCGACCGAGCAATCCGCCAGCACCTGCGCGATGCCGCTTGTACCCAGCGCGCAGACCACGATCCCGCATTCGTCGCCGCGGTCGCTGGCGGGCGGATCGACCCCGACCACCACGCGCAGCGCGGGATCGGCCGAACCGTCCGCGCGGCAGGCCTCGATCAGCGCGCGGGTCCATAGCGCGCCGGCAATATCCTCGAGCAATTCGCCATGCAGCTCCTGCCGGGCCAACTGGCTATGGCCGAATTCGCGTTCCATTGCGGTCAGGAAGCTGTCGGGCAGATTGCCCCGGTTGTCGTGCGTGGCGCCGCGCGTGACGGCCAGCCCCTCGCTGGCGAGCAGGCGGCGTACCAGCGGAACCGCACGCGGTGTCGTGGTGGCAAGCACTTGCTGGTTCGGACCCAGCCTGAGCCCGAGCTGCAGATTGTCCCACGCCGAAATCGCGCGGCGGCGGGCGTTGCTCCACTTTGCCAGCTCGTCGCACCACGCATGGCTGTGCTGCGGACCGCGCAGGCTTTCGGGTTCGGCGGCGGAAAACAGCGTCGCCTGCGCGCCATTGGCCCAGCGCAGCCGGCGCAGCGAGGGTTCGTAGGCAGGGCGCCGGTCGGGCGGCGAACAGGCGAGGATCCCGCTGTCGCCCTCGACCATTACCGCGCGCGCCTCCCCCAGCGATGCAGCGACCAGTGCGACCCGTGCATCGCGGTTCGTCTCGGCGATATCGCGAACCCATTCGGCACCCGCACGCGTCTTGCCGAAGCCGCGACCGGCCATCATCAGCCAGATCCGCCAGTCGCACTCGGGCGGCAATTGCCCGTCATGCGCCGTGTTGCGGAAGTCATAGGGCCATTCATTGCGTTCGGCCTGGTCGAGCCCGGCCACGAAGGCGTCGCGTGCTGCGCTGCGGGCCCGCGCGAACAAGCCCGGGCGGGTGGGTTCAGTGTTCATCAGCGTCAGGCTCGCGGCGGTTGGCGATCTGGCGGCGGAAAATCTCCACCTTGCGTTCGATCGAGGCGCGCACCTCGGCCGCGCTGACATTGGCGCGCGTGGCGCGCTCGCCGGCGATCGTGTCCTTGTGCGCGGCAAGCAGCCGCAGCGCGGAGGCCACATCCATCCGGTGCTTCGGGGCCGGGTCGCGCAGATAGCCGAGCACTTCCATCTCCAGATTGGCGTAGCCTTCGAACAGCGCGGCGCGCCATGCGTCAGCGAAATCGCTGTCGCAGCGGCGCAGGCGATAGGCCTCGCGCGGCGGAACATGCGCCCGCTTGGCCGAAGCCGACACATTCGATGTCTCGGACAGCGCTTCGAGAAAGGTGCGCTGCCACTGGCGCGGGGCGGGCTTGTCCGCGCGGTTGCGCAGCTTGGCCGGCCGGCGGGCGCGGTAATCGGCCAGCGTCTGGTCCCAGCGCTGGCGGAATGCCGCGCTGCGCTTGCGCCGGGCATAGGGTGTGCTGTCACTGACCCCGGCCGCCTGCGCCGCGCGGCTGGCCATGCCATATGCGCGCAAGCCCGCGATGAACGCGTCTTCCCAGGCGTGCCGGTCCGCAGGCGGCGAACGTTTCATGCGATCCTCCCGATGATGCGCAGCGTGAAACGACGAAGGGCGGCCCCGGTGAGAAGGCCGCCCGCTACGGCCCGTGGGCCGGTGAATCACACTATCGCGATGTTCGCTTTATGTACCCAAAGAGCGTGACGATGTCAATCAAAAAGAACCAAATAGGTTCTATGGTCGTGCTTGCCTACACTCGGCGGCTCGCCTAATCCCGGCGCACCACGGGATGCGAGGGAATTTCCCAGATCATGATCATGAAACCGCTGCGCGGGCTGTACGACTGGACGATGGACAAGGCTTCGCACCCGCATGCGGTGGGCTGGCTGGCGTTCTTCTGCTTCGTCGAATCCAGCTTCTTCCCGATCCCGCCGCATCCGCTGCTCGGGCTGATGTGCCTGGCCGAACCGAAGAAGGCGGTGAAGTTCGCGCTGGTCGCCACGCTGGCATCCGTCGCGGGCGCGCTGCTCGGCTATGCGATCGGCTGGGGGCTCTACGACACGGTCGGCGTCTGGCTGATCGGCGCGCTGGGCCTGACCGAAGCGTTCCCGGTCGCGGCCTGCCATTTGCGCGAATATGATTTCGAAGCGATCCTGATTGCCGGCGCCACGCCGGTGCCCTTCAAGCTGCTGACGATCACTGCCGGCTTCGTCGGCATGAACCTCGTCACTTTCGTGCTGTCCAGCCTGTTCGCCCGCGCGCTGATCTTCATGACCGTGGGCATCCTGTTCCGCGTCTTCGGCGCGCCGATCAAGCGGGTGATCGACAAATATCTCGGCACGGTGACCACGGTCTTCGTGGTGCTGGTGGTCGGCGGCGTGCTGGTGCTGACCCAGCTCGGCGGCGGCGAGGATGATGCGGGCGGGCCGTGCGCCAACCCCGCGCCGCTCGAAGACCGCGCGCCGCGGGGCTGATTGCCGCAGCGGCCAAGCGCGGGCAGCGCCTGGCCGCCCGCGCCGCTATCGCTGTCGCTCAGTTCGCGAAGCTGGTTTCCAGCGTGATCTCGGCGTCGAGCAGTTTCGAGATCGGGCAATTGGCCTTGGCGTCAGCGGCCAGTTCCTCGAACTTCGCCTGGTCCAGCCCGGGCACCTTGCCGCGCGTCGACAGCGCCGAGCGGGTGACGACGAAGCCGTCATCCACTTTTTCCAGCGTCACCTCGGCGTCGGTTTCGACCGATCCGTCGCTGTGGCCGGCCTCGGCCAGCTTGAACGACAGCGCCATGGTGAAGCAGCTGGCATGCGCCGCAGCGATCAGCTCTTCGGGATTGGTGCCCGCGCCATCCTCGAACCGGGTCTGGAAGCCATAGGGCTGGTCCTTCAGCGCGCCGGATTGCGTGCTGACATGGCCCTTGCCGTCCTTGCCCAGCCCGTCATAGCGGGCGCTGCCTGAATTGGTCGTCTTCATGGTGGAATCTCCTTTTCCACCATGGGACGCCCCATCCCGGCACTTCGTTCCGGATCAGATGATCCCGACCTGCTTGCCCGCGGCCTCGAAGATCGACAGGATCTGCGCCACTTCGCTCTCGCTGTGCTCGGCGCAGAGCGAACAGCGCAGCAGCGTCATGTTGGCCGGGGTTGCGGGCGGGCGGGCGAGATTGACGTAGAGGCCGCCCTTGATCAGCGCCTCCCACATTGCCGCGCCCTGTTCCAGATCGGGCATGATCACCGCGATGATCGCGCTCTGCGGTTCGTCGGTGCCGAGCGCGAAGCCGAGATCCTTGAGCCCCTTGTGCAGCGTCTTCGAATTTTCCCACAGATGCGCGCGCTTGTTCGACCCGTGCATCAGCTTGCGGATGCTGGTCGCCGCGGTCGCCACCACGCTCGGCGGCAGGCTGGCAGTGAAGACATAGGGGCGGCAGACCAGCCGCATGATCTCGAACTTGGGGTGGTTGGAGACGCAGAACCCGCCCACCGTCCCGACGCTCTTCGAAAAGGTGCCGATGATGAAATCGACATCGTCCATCACGCCGGCCTGTTCGACCACGCCGCGGCCGTTCTCGCCGATGAAGCCCATCGAATGCGCTTCGTCGACCAGCACCATCGCGCCGTGCCGCTTCGCGATCGCGACCATTTCCTTGAGCGGGGCGACATCGCCCAGCATCGAATAGACGCCTTCAAGGATGACCAGCTTGCCCGCGCCTTCGGGAATGCGCTTGAGCCGCTTTTCCATCGCCTCGATGTCGTTGTGCTTGAACGGCACGACCTCGGCATTGCCCATCGCGCAGCCGTCCCAGATGCTGGCGTGGCTGTCGATGTCGAGGATGATGTAGTCACCCTTGCCCGCGATGGTCGAGATGATCCCGAGATTGGCCTGGTAGCCGGTCGAGAAGACCATGGCGTGATCCATGCCGTAGAATTCGCGCAGCGCGTCTTCGCACTCCTTGTGACCCTGGTAGGTCCCGTTGAGCACGCGGCTGCCGGTGGTCCCGCTGCCGAAGTCGGTCAGCGCCTGCTTGCCCGCCTCGATCACGTCGGGATCGAAGGTCATGCCCATGTAATTGTAGGTGCCGAGCAGGATCGTCTCGCGGCCGTTGCAGATCGCGCGGGTCGGCGAGAGGACCTTTTCCATCACCAGGCTGAAGGGGTCTTCCTGCCCGCTCGCGAGCAGGCCCTCGCGCAGCGCGATGATGTCGTCGAACTTCGAGAACAGGTCGGTGCCGTCGCCGCTGCGCTCGATCGGCTGGTCGGATTGCGAGATGCCGCGGCTCATCAGGCGGCCTGCAGCTTGGTGACCGCATCGACGAGCTGGCCGTAGGTCTCGATCTCGGCTTGCTGGTTCATCGAGATAATGATGTCGAATTCGTCCTCGATCTCGGCAACGAAGTCCATCACCGTCAGACTGTCGAATTCCAGATCGTTGGCGAAAGTGGTGCCCTCGGTGATCTCGACGCCCTTCTTGTTGAAAGGCTCGGCCAGTTCGCGGATTTTGGCGTCGACGGCGGTGCGGTCCATATCGGGTCCAGTTCTCTATCGCGTTGCGGCCCGCACGGGTGCGGGCGGGGGGTGGCAGCCGGCAAAGCGGTTATGACGGCCGCTTGTCAAGCATGGCTAGTCGGGCAGCAGCGCTTTCACCGCCGCCATGAACGGCCCGATCGACACCGGCTTGGCGAGATAGTCCGCCGCGCCCGCATCGCGGATCCGCTCCTCGTCGCCCTTGCCGGCATAAGCGGTCACCGCCAGCACCGGCACGCCGGCCAGCGCGGGATCGGCTTTGAGCTGCCCGATCAGGTCGATCCCGCTGACATGCGGCAGCTGGATGTCCATGATCACCAGATCGGGAACGAAGCGCTGCGCGGTCGCCACCACGTTGCGGCCATCGGCCACGGGCACGACTTCATGTCCGTTCGCCTTCAGGACGTCACAGAACAGCTTACGATTGAGGTCGTTGTCCTCGACAACGAGGATTCTCTTTGCCACTTGGCGCGGACTCCATGCGAATGCGCATGGACCTTATGCAAAAGCGGGAGCGCTGACAATTATTCGCGAACCGACGAATGGCGAAATGCGGCCGCCCGAGGTGCTGGCGCTCGAAGCGCTCGGCTGGGCGCTGGCCGACGACAAGCGGGCCGAGCGCCTGCTGTCGCTGACCGGCCTCACGCCCGAGCGATTGCGGAACGGGCTGACCGATCGCGGCGTTCAGGCTGCAGTGCTCGAATTTCTAGCCAATCACGAACCCGATCTCGTCCTTGCCGCCGACGCGCTGGACACCACCCCCGAAACGCTGGTCGCTGCGGCCAGGGAGCTGTCCAGATGACCCGCCCACTGATCATATCCGACTGCGATGAAGTGCTGCTCTACATGGTCGCGCCCTTCCGCGACTGGCTGGCCGAAACGCAGGGCGTCGAATTCCGTATGGAAGGCAACGATTTCGCCCAGGCGCTGCGCTGGCAGGACAGCGGCGAGATCCTCGCGCCCGAGGAAATCTGGCGCAAGCTGGGCGGCTTCTTCGATACCGAAATGCATCGCCAGACGCCGATCCCCGGCGCGATCGAAGGGATCGCCGCGCTGCGCGAACACGCCGATGTCGTGATCCTCACCAATCTCGTCGACAAGCGCCAGGAAATGCGCCGGGCGCAGCTGATCGACCACGGGCTCGACGCTCGCGTGTTCACCAACCAGGGCCCCAAGGGTCCCGCGCTGCAGGCGATCCTCGATGAATACCGGCCGAGCAAGGCAGTTTTCATCGACGATCTGGCGCAGCATCACCGCTCGGCCCGCGAAACGCTTGGCCCGGCGGGTGCGAACATCACCACGCTCCATCTGTGCGGCGAACCGCTGCTCGCCCCGCATATCGATTGCGCGCATACCGCCGGCCACGCCGACGCCCGCATCGATAGCTGGGACGAAGCGCTGCCGTGGCTGATGGGCGAAATCGAGAAGGAACCCGCATGAGCATCCACGACCGTCTCCGCGCGAGAGGCATCGCGCTTCCGCATGCCGCTGCCCCCGTCGCCAGCTACCAGCCGGTGGTGGTCGATGGCCATACTGCCTTTGTTTCGGGCCAGCTGCCCTTCGTCGATGGCGAACTGGTCACCGGCAAGTTGGGCGAGGGCGTCACGCTAGAGCAGGGCCAGCAAGCCGCGCGGGCCTGCGGATTGATGATCTTGGCGCAGCTCGAGGCCGCCGGGCTGATCGAGCGGGTGGCGCATTTCGTCAAGCTCGGCGGCTTCGTCGCCTGCACGCCCGACTTCTACGACCAGCCCAAGGTCATCAACGGCGCGTCCGACCTGATGTACGAAGTGTTCGGTGATCCGGGCAAACATGCGCGCAGCGCGGTGGGCGTGCCTGCGCTCCCGCTGAATGCCGCGGTAGAGGTCGATGCGATCGTTGCTCTCAAGGCTTGATCGTCATCTGGCGCCTTCACCCGATCCGGCACGGGTCGGGTGGCTGCGCGACTGGAGCTACGCCCACCGCGGGCTCCACAGCGACGGCGTGCCGGAGAACTCGCTCGCCGCCTTTGCCGGAGCGATGGAGCGGGGAATGGGTATCGAATGCGATATCCAGCGCAGCCAGGACCATGCGGCAATCCTGATGCACGACTGGGAACTCGACCGGCTGACCGGGGTCAGCGGTCCGACGGCGGGATATTCGGCCGAAGAGCTGGCGCAGCTGGCCTTCCTCGATACCGAACACAAGCTTGCCCGGCTCGACGATCTGCTCGCGCTGGTCGATGGTCAGGTGCCGCTGCTGATCGAGATCAAGTCGCGCCGGCGCTACGATGTGGCGCAAAGCTGCGAAGCCGTGCGCGATGCGCTCGCGGGCTATTCGGGGCCGCATGCGGTGATGAGCTTCGACCCACGGGTTTCGCGCTGGTTCCGCCGGCATGCGCCGCAGACGGTGCAGGGCCTCGTCATGCGCGAGGACGAGAAGGGGCAGACGCAAAAGGGCTGGCAGCGGCGGCTCGTGGTGCGGGCGGCGCGGCCCGAATTCATCGCCTACCATGTCGCGGCTCTGCCCAGTCCGATGGTCGCCGCGTTGCGCGATGCCGGCCTGCCGGTGCTGACCTGGACGGTCGATACACCCACGCTACGCGAAATCGCGGCGTTGCATGCCGATGCGCCGATCGCCGAGGGCGAGGGGGTGGCATGAGCGAGGCTGGCACGCCTGGCGACCTGGCCGCCCGCGTCAGTGGTTCGGTCGGCGCTTTCGAGCGCGCCGAATGGAACGCCCTGGCGGGAGCGGACAACCCCTTCGTTAGCCATGAATTCCTCACTGCGCTGGAAGATTCGGGTAGCGTCGGTCCCGGCACCGGCTGGCAGCCCGCACCGCTGGTTATCAGTACGCAGGACGGCCCGCTGCTGGCCGCCATGCCCGCCTATCTGAAGGGGCACAGCCAAGGCGAATACGTCTTCGATCATAGCTGGGCCGATGCCTATGAAAGGGCAGGGGGCAGCTATTATCCAAAGCTACAGATCGCCGCCCCGTTCACGCCTGCTACCGGCCCGCGGCTGCTCCTCTCGGATGAGGCGCTCGCTGCGCCGCTGCTGGCTGCTGCCGGACAATTGTGCCTCCAGAACGGTTTTTCTTCGGCGCATGCGACCTTCATCGAACCATCGCAGCATCCGCTGTTCGAAGAGGCCGGATGGATGCTGCGCAGCGATATCCAGTTCCACTGGCACAACCGCGGGTTCGCCCGGTTCGACGATTTCCTCGCCACGCTCGCCTCACGCAAGCGCAAGGACCTGCGCAAGGAGCGCGCCGCCGCGCAGGCAGAGGTCGACATCATCCACCTGCGCGGCGGCGATATCCGGCCCCAACACTGGGATGCGTTCTGGGCGTTCTACCAGGACACCGGCGCGCGAAAATGGGGAACGCCCTATCTGACCCGCGCGGCCTTCGATCTGCTGGGCGAACGGATGGGGGAGAAGATCCTGCTGGTGCTGGCACTGCAGGACGGCGAGCCGGTGGCGGGTGCGCTCAATTTCATCGGCGGTGATGCGCTGTACGGCCGTTACTGGGGCTGCACGCGCGACATCCGCTTCCTGCATTTCGAATTGTGCTATTATCAGGCGATCGAGGCAGCGATCGAACTGGGACTGGCGCGGGTCGAAGCCGGCGCGCAGGGTGGGCACAAGCTGGCCCGCGGGTATGAACCGGTGGAAACGGTTTCCGCGCACTGGTTCGCCGATGCCGGTTTCCGCAGCGCGGTAGAGGATTTCCTCGAACGCGAGCGCGCGGGTGTTGCAGCCGATCGCAACTATCTGGCGACGCGGACCCCGTTCAGGAAGGATTAGCGCTCAGGCGGCTTTGCGGCTGCTGTCGGCCAGCCATTCGCGCGCGCGGCGCTGGGCTTCGGCAATCTCGCGCGCGGTCATTTCCTCGGCGATATCGGCACGGCACCAGCTGGCTTCCTCATGCCCTTTGGATGCCGCGATGTTGAACCACTTGTGCGCCTCGATCAGATCGCATTCCACGCCGCTGCTGCCGGCCGAGAATGCCACCCCAAGGCTGTAGAGCGCACCGATCGCGCCGCCTTCGTACTCGGTCAGATATTCGGCGATCAGCGCCGCACCGTCTTCACTCTGGATGATCTCGCCACCGCCGCCTTCGATACTGGTCAGCTGCATGGTCATTCCCCCAACAAGACCGGCTCAGGTGCCGGACGCGATAGAATTGGCCAAATTATGGTCAAGAAATGGTTAATTCGCGATTCTTTCCCGGGCGGCGCGGGTGCTGGCAGCGTGTTTTCGGTCCTGTGGGACCCATTTCGGTGATGTGCGGGATTGGCGCTTGTGTGCCCGCAGGCGCTTGCCTATAGGCACGCGCCGAGCGGGTCATTCGGAGCGCCGGAAAAATCCGGGCCGACAGGGCGGCATGTTCCGATGTCTAAATCGACCAGGTAAGAGGGTCCTCAATGGCCTCTGTGGCAAATGAGAACGGGAAGCTGGCCAAGGCACGCGCTGCGGTGGGTGACGACTACGTTCCCGACGATACCGAAGAATACATGAACGAGCGGCAGCAGCAGTACTTTCGCGTATTGTTGCTGGAGTGGAAGAAATCGATCCACGATGCGGCCGGGCAGACGTTGCAGTCGCTCCAGGACGGTCCGATCCGCGAACCCGACCTCAACGACCGTGCCTCGTCCGAGACCGACTGGGGCATCGAACTGCGCACGCGCGACCGCCAGCGCAAGCTCATCTCCAAGATCGATTCCGCGCTCCGGCGCATCGACGAAGGCGAATATGGCTGGTGCGAAGTCACCGGTGATCCGATCGGCCTCAAGCGGCTGATCGCGCGTCCGGTGGCGACCATGACGGTCGAAGCACAGGAAGCGCACGAACGGCGCGAGAAGATCTCACGCGACGATTGAGCGCACGCTAACCGATTCTTTAGGTCTCCAGCCTAGCGTGCAGACCGTTCCGGGACTATCGTGGATGTTCCGGGAAATGCATCTAGGGATACGACGCAAGCAATGTCCTCGGTCGATACGCGCAATGTTGGTCGCGACAGCCTGTTTCTGTTCGCGCAGCTGACCCTCGACGGTCAGGCCGAACCGGTGCGCGTCAAGGTGCGCAATCTGTCGGCTGGCGGGATGATGGCCGAAGCCGGCGGCATGGCGATTTCCCGCGGCGACCGGGTCGGCATCGAATTGCGCAATGTCGGCACGATCAAGGGCAATGTCGCCTGGGCGCAGGACGACCGGTTCGGAGTCGCCTTCGAAACCGAGATCGACCCCAAGATCGTGCGTGCCCCGGTGGGCACCAAGACCGATACGCCCGCCTATCTGCGGTCGACCTCCGCCGCATCTCCGCTTTCCGAAGAAGAGCGCCGCCTGCGCAAACTGTAATTGTCTGGCTGACGCCGCAAGCGCAGCCTGCTAACCGGCGATGATGCGCGTTTGGCTTTTCGCACTCCTGTTCGCAGCGCTCGGCGCTTGTAGCGCCGGCGGCGACGACGGCGTGGTGGATGTCGCCTTCATTGCCGATCCTGCCGAACTCGAAGCGCAGGGCGTGCGGCTGGGCTATGCGGGCCAGCATGTCCGCGGCGCGCTGTCGACCGGGTTGGTGCGGCTCGATCCGCGGGGCGAAGTCGTGCCGGGCGTGGCCGAACGTTGGATCGTCACCGATGGCGGCGCAAGTTACATTTTCCGGATCAACGAATTCGACCTCGCGGGCGGCGATCGGCTGACGGCGCAGGCGGTGCGCGATGCGCTCCAGCGACGTGTGCGACAATTGCAGGGCACCACGCTCGGGCTCGATCTCGCCAAGATCCGCGATATCCGCGCGATGACCGGGCGGGTGATCGAAATCCGGCTGACCAGTCCGATGCCCGATTTCCTACAATTGCTTGCCCAGCCGGAACTGGGCATTGAATTCGGCGATCAACCCGTCGGTCTCATGCGCGGTGACATGCAGGACGGCTCGCGCCTGTTGGCGCCGTTGCCGCCCGAATTGCGCGGCCTGCCCGAGCAGCCCGGATGGGAAGACACCATTCGCGTGTTGCGGGTCCATGCGACCGATGCCGAGGACGCGACCGAAGGCTTCGCGCAGGCCCGCTTCGACTTGGTGCTCGGCGGAAGGCTGGCTTCGCTGCCGCTCGCCAACAGCGGGCCGTTGTCGCGCGGCAATGTGCGGCTCGATGCGGCAATCGGGCTGTTCGGTCTCGAGATCCGGCGCCCCGAGGGGTTCCTGGGAAGCGCGGCCAACCGTGAAGCGCTGGCCATGGCGATCGATCGCGAGGCGCTGATGCAGCCGTTCAATATCGGCGGCTGGTCGGCATCGACGCGGATCGTCCCGGTCGCGCTGTCGACGATTGCGCAGCCACCCGCCGAACGCTGGGAAGCGATGACGCTGGAACAGCGGCGGACCGAGGCCCGCCAGCGCGTCGCCCGGTGGCGCGCCGACAGCGGCGAAGGGCCCCAGCTGCGTATCCATCTGCCGCGCGGGCCGGGCTCCGACCTGCTGTTTGACGGGCTGAGCGAAAACTTGGCCGCCATCGGCGTGTCGACCCAGCGCGCGGCGGAACCCGACGCCGCCGATATCGTGCTGCGCGACCGCGTGGCGCGCTACGCCTCGCCGCGCTGGTTCCTCAACCAGTTCAACTGCGCGGTAAGCCGGGGCGCCTGTAGCGAGGATGCCGATTATCTCGTATCGCTGGCGCTGGACGCGCGCGACGGGGTCGAGGCGGCGTCCTATCTCTACGAGGCCGAAACCGCCTTGCTGGCCATCAATCGCTACATCCCGCTCGGCGCGCCGATCCGCTGGTCGCTGGTACGCGCCGATATCGAAGCGTTCGCCGAAAACCCGTGGAACATCCATCCCTTGTTCCCGCTCTCGCGGGCCCCCATCTAACCTGCCATGGACAATCGCGACCGCCCGCGTCCCCTGGGGATGGAACTGCCGACCGGCACCGATCCGGTGTCGATCCGCAAGCGTATCGAGGCGATGGAGCACCTGCTCGAACGCAGCCTTGTCGTACCGGGGACCAAATATCCGATCGGGCTCGATACGATCATCGGCTTTGTCCCCGTCATCGGCGATATCGTGACGGCAGCGCTCGCGGGCTACATCGTCTGGGAAGCCAAGAACCTCGGCCTGCCGCGGTGGAAGCTGTGGCGCATGATCGGCAATATCGGCATCGACAGCGCGGTCGGCGCCGTGCCGATCATCGGTGATGCATTCGACGTGGTCTATCGCTCGAACACCAAGAACCTGCGCATCGTCAAACGCCACCTCGACAAGCATCATCCGCACACGCAGGTGATCGAGGGGTAGTTTCATCGGTGACCGATGCGCGCTAGGGCAGCGGGCATGGCATCCGATGTTACCTATTCCAGCTACCTCGATCTCGAGCGCATTCTCGCGGCGCAGCATCCCGCGTCCGAAGCGCATGACGAGATGCTGTTCATCATCGTCCACCAGGCGAGCGAGCTGTGGCTCAAGCTGTGCCTGCACGAGCTGACCAAGGCGCGCGCATGCATCCGGGCCGACGACCTGCGGCCCTCCTTCAAGATGCTCGCGCGCGTGGCGCGTGCGCAGGGACAGCTGATCCAGAGCTGGGATGTGCTCAGCACGATGACCCCGCATGATTATTCGACCATCCGGCCACACCTGGGCGGATCGAGCGGGTTCCAGAGCGCGCAGTACCGGATGATGGAATTCCTGCTGGGCGGACGCAATCCGGACATGGTCACCATGCACGAGGCGACGCCCGACGTGGCCGAGGGGCTGAAAGCGGAACTCACCCGCAAATCCATCTACGCCGAAGCGATCGCGCTGCTGGCGCGGCGCGGCTTCGCCATTCCCGACAGCGTGCTCGAGCGCGACCGGGCCAGGGCGTGGGAGCATGCGCCCGCGGTCGAGGCGGCATGGGCCGAGATCTACCGCGATCCGCAAGCCTATTGGGACCTCTACGAACTGGCCGAAAAGCTCGTCGATCTGGAGTATCATTTCCAGCGCTGGCGCTTCGGCCATCTCAAGACGGTGGAACGGATCATCGGCTTCAAGAAAGGCACGGGCGGCACCCCCGGCGTGCCCTATCTGGCGGGCGTGCTGAAAGCCGCCTTCTTTCCCGAACTCCTGAGCGTGCGGACCGCTTTATGAGCAGCTGGAAAAGCCCCCGACGTATCTGGGACATCTCGCAGACGCTGCGCCCCGGGATGCCCGTCTGGCCGGACGACACCGCTTTCGCATTCGATCGCACATGGAAGATGGAGGATGGATCGCCCGTCAATGTCGGGCGGATGACCATGAGCACGCATTCGGGCACGCATGGCGATGCACCGCTGCATTATTCCGCTTCCGCTCCCGATATCGCCAGCGTTGCGCTCGATCCCTACATCGGGGAATGCCTGGTGGTGGATGCGACGCGGGTCACCGGTGGCAGGGTTTCGGTCGGCGATCTGCCGCATATCGAAAGCGCCGACCGCGTGTTGTTCCGCACGTTCGAAACCTTCCCGCACGAGCAATGGGACGCCAGTTTCACCGCGATCGATGCCGAAGCGATCGAATGGCTCGCATTGCAGGGTGTCAAGCTGGTCGGGACCGATGCGCCCAGTGTCGATCCGCAGGACAGCAAGACGATGGATGCCCACCGGGCGGTGCTGGAGCATGACATGCGCATTCTCGAAGGGCTGGTGCTCGATGGGGTTCCGGAAGGGCGTTACGAACTGATCGCGCTGCCGCTGAAGATAGCGGGCGGCGATGCCGGCCTGACCCGCGCCATTCTGCGCGAGCCAGCCGATGCATGAACCGATGAATTCGCGCGCGCGTATCCTCGACGCTGGCGACCCGCTGGCGGGCTTCCGCGATCGGTTCATCGTGCCCGAAGGCGTCATCTACCTCGATGGCAATTCGCTGGGCTGCCTGCCGAAAGCTACGCCCGCTCGCATGGAACAGGTAGTGCGCGAGGAGTGGGGCGAGGGCCTTATCCGCAGCTGGAACACCGCCGACTGGATCGATTGGCCGCTCCGGATCGGCGGCAAGATCGCGCCGCTGATCGGGGCATCACCGCATGAGGTCATTGCCTGCGATTCCACCAGTGTGAACCTGTTCAAGCTGATTGCCGCGGCGCTTGAAATGCGCCCGGGCCGCAAGACCGTTCTGAGCGAGCCGGGCAATTTCCCGACCGATCTCTACATGATCGAGGGGCTGGAAAAGCAGGGCCTTGCCAAGCGGCGACTGGCCCCGCGCGAACAGCTCGCCTGCGCGCTGGACGAGGACGTCGCGCTGCTGCTGCTGACCCACGCGCATTACAAGACTGGCGAGGTGTTCGACATGGCCGCCATGACCCGGGCGGCGCACGAAGCGGGAGCACTGGTGCTGTGGGATCTGTCGCATTCGGGCGGCGCCCTGCCGGTCGATCTCGGCGGGTGCGGAGCCGATTTCGCGGTTGGCTGCGGTTACAAATACTTCAATGGCGGGCCGGGCGCACCGGCCTATGCCTTTGTCGCCGAACGGCACCTGCAAAGTGCGCGGCAGCCGCTCACCGGCTGGTTCGGGCACGCCGCCCCCTTCGCCTTCAGCGACGATTACGAACCCGCGCCGGGGATCGACAGGCTCCAGTGCGGAACGCCGCCGATCCTCGGCCTTGCGGCGCTCGAAGTGGGCGTCGATCTGATCGGGGAAATCGGGGTCGAGAGGCTCCACGCCAAATCGCAGGCGCTCTCCGAATTCTTGCGCCAGTGCCTTGCCGAACGTGGTGTCACGCTCGATCTCGTCAGTCCTGCCGATCCTGCCCAGCGTGGCAGCCAGCTGTCGTTCCGCCATGCAGAGGCTTACGCGATCTGCCAGGCGCTGATCGCGCGCGGCGTCATCGGCGATTTTCGTGACCCAGATATCCTGCGTTTCGGGTTTGCGCCCGCCTATCTGCGCTTCGAGGACATGGCCGAAGCCGCGCGGCACCTTGCCGAAGTGCTCGAAAGCGGCGAATGGCAGCGCGACGAGTTCCGCGAGCGAGCTGCGGTGACCTGATCCGCATGCTCTGGGAGCCTGGCGAGATCGGCCAAGCTGACCGCTTCTTCACGCCTCCAGTTCGATATCCCAGTAGAGCCAGTCGCGCCATGTTTCGTGGAGATAGTTGGGCGGGAACATCTTGCCGTGCTGCTGCAGCTGCCAATGGGTTGGGCGGATCGGTTCGCTGGCAAGCTGCATGCCCGCCTGCCTCGGTGTGCGGCCACCCTTCTTCATGTTGCACGGTGCGCAGGCGGTGGCGATGTTCTCCCAGGTGGTCTTGCCGCCCAGCCGGCGCGGGATGACGTGGTCGAAGGTGAGATTGTTCATCGCCCCGCAGAACTGGCAACTGAAGCGATCGCGCAGGAACAGGTTGAAGCGCGTGAACGCGGGAAACTCGCTGGGCTTCACATACTGCTTGAGCGCGATCACGCTGGGGATCTTCATGTCGAGCGAGGGCGAATGGACCTCGCGCTCGTAGGTGGCGATCACATCCACCCGGTCGAGAAAGATCGCCTTGATCGCGGTCTGCCACGGCCACAGGCTGAGCGGGTAATAGGATAGCGGCGTGAAGTCGGCATTGAGGACGAGCGAAGGGCACGACTGCAGATTGCGCGTCGGATCATCTTCGCTACTGCGGAACCTAGCGGCCCGTTCAAGCAGTTCGGCCCTGAACACTCGTGCGTTCCTCCCCGATGACTTAGAAAATGCACTTGCAAGGAAAAGCGTCAAGCCTGTTACAGACAGGCTATCCACAAACTTGTCCGCAACCCGCGCCGTTTCGAGCTGACCTCGCCAGGACCGCATGACCGTAACCCGCTTCGCCCCCAGTCCGAATGGCCCGTTGCATCTGGGCCACGCCTACTCGGCAGTGGTCGCGCATGATCTTGCGAAACGGGCCGGCGGACGTTTCCTGCTGCGGATCGAAGACATCGACGGTCCGCGCTCGCGCCCCGAATTGGCGGAAGCGTTTCGCCGCGATCTCGCGTGGCTCGGGCTCGAATGGGAAGAAGTGCCCGCGCAATCGACCCGGCTCGCGACCTATGCCGCTGCCGCGCAGGAGCTGCTTGCGCGCGGATACCTCTATCGCTGCACCTGCACCCGAGCCGAGATCGTGTCTCTGGGGCCGCGGATTGGCTCGCAAGGCGCGGTCTATCCCGGAACCTGCAAGACCCGCCCGCCCGAGCCGGACAAGCCAGCCGCGCTGCGGCTCGATATGGCCCGCGCTCTTGCCGATGTCGGTCCGCTCGAATGGGAGGATGCGGTGGCCGGTGTACAGCGGGCCGACCCGCTTGAGGCAGGCGACGTGGTGATTGTACGCAAGGACTCGCCGGCCAGTTATCATCTGGCCGCCACGCTGGACGATGCCGCCGACAGTGTGACGCTGGTAACGCGCGGAGAGGACCTGTTTGCAGCGACGCCGATCCACCGCGTGCTGCAGGCGCTGCTGGATCTGCCCGTACCGCGCTGGCACCATCACCGGCTGCTGGTGGATGCGAGCGGGCAGAAACTCGCCAAGCGGCGCGGCTCGCCCTCGCTGGCCGATCGGCGGGAGGCGGGTGAGGATGGTCTGTTGCTTGCAGAGCAACTGCGCTTGCACCGTTTTCCGGGTGGCATTTCGCTCGCGAGTGCCTAAGTCTGTGTGGCTATGAACACATTCCTCATCATTCTCCTCGTCATCCTCATGGTTCTTGTGGTGGCCTCGCTCATCCGCGGGATCGTCGCCTTCATGAAGAGCACCAAGATCGACCTGGAGAGCGGTGAGCAGACCGACGCGACCGACATGCAACTGACGCAGAACAAGATGATGTTCGCGCGGATCAAGTACCAGGCGCTGGCCGTGGTGGTGGTGGCCGTCCTGCTCGCCATCGCGAACTGATCCGGCGCAGCGCTGCGTGGTCAAGCTCAACAAGATCTACACGCGTACCGGCGACGACGGGACCACGGGTCTTGTCGATGGTTCGCGCCTGCCCAAGCACGATACCCGGATGGAAGCGATCGGGGCTGTGGACGAAGCCAATTCGGCGCTCGGCCTCGCCGCAGTTACCTTGGCGGACACTCCGTTCGCGGACCCGTTGTACCGGATTCAGAACGATCTCTTCGACCTCGGCGCCGATATTGCGACGCCGGCGGGTGACGATGACGATTTCGCCCCTTCGGAAATGGTGCTGCGGATAGTTGCAGGTCAGACCGCGTGGCTCGAACAGGCGATCGACGAGGCCAATACGCGGCTCGAACCACTGACGAGTTTCGTGCTCCCCGGCGGGAGCGAAGGGGCCGCACGGCTGCATGTCGCCCGCGCTGCAGCCCGGCGCGCCGAACGCGCGATGACGGCGATGGCGGCGCAGCATCTGACCAACCGCCACGCGCTGGCCTATATCAACCGCCTGTCGGACTATCTGTTCGTACTCGCGCGCGTTGCCAATGACGATGGCCGCGCCGACGTGAAGTGGGTGCCTGGCGCCAACCGCTGAGGCGCTAGCCAGCGCCCTGCGCCTTCGCTAGTGCAGCGCCGTTGCTGCAGACGCGAAGGAAATTTCGATGAACAATACGGTTGCCATCATCGGTGCGGGCCAGATGGGTTCGGGAATAGCGCAGACCGTGGCCTCGAACGGCATAGATGTGCTGCTGGCCGATGTCAGCCTGGAGGTCGCCGAGCAGGCACACGCCGGGATCGACAAGGCGCTGGGCAAGCTGGTCGGCAAGGGCAAGATCGAGATCGCCGATGCCGAGGCGACGCTGAAGCGCATCACGCCGGTCGCCGATTACGCGCCGATGCAGGACGCGAGCCTGATCATCGAGGCAGCGACCGAGAAGGAAGCGATCAAGCAGGCGATCTTCGAGAAGGCTGGCCAGTACCTCGCCGCCGATGCCATCATGGCCTCGAACACCAGCTCGATCCCGATCACGCGGATGGCGAATTATGCGCCCGATCCGGCGCGGTTTATCGGGCTCCACTTCTTCAATCCGGTGCCGGTGATGAAGCTGATCGAGGTCATCCCCGGCCTCGCGACCGCGCAGAAGACCACCGACCGCACCACCGCCTTTGCCGAGAGCCTGGGGAAGGAAGTGGTCCTGTCGCAGGACGAGCCCGGCTTCGTCGTCAACCGTATCCTGCTGCCGATGATCAACGAGGCGGTGTTCGTGCTGGGCCAGTCGACCGCCGCGATCGAAGATATCGACAAGGGTTGCCGGCTGGGTCTCAACCACCCGATGGGCCCGCTGCAGCTGGCCGATTTCGTCGGGCTGGATACCTGTCTCGACATCATCATGGTGCTCTACAAGACCACCCGTGATGCCAAGTACCGTCCCGCACCGCTGCTGGTGAAATATGTCGAAGCCGGCTGGCTCGGCCGCAAGACGGGCCGCGGGTTCTACGACTACTCGGGCGAGGAGCCGGTTCCGACGAGATAGTTTGTGGGTGCGGTCAGGACATCCGTCCTGACTTCTCGGCACCAGCCCACGCCCCCTCCCGGCCACCCACGGCACGGTATTCTATGGGTGGCCGGGCGGGGGTGTGGGCTGGTGCAGCAGCAAGATAGCGGCGGATGCCGCTAGCGCACGCAAAGAGAATCCGGACGGGACACGGGCAGGCTGCTCCCCACCATCGGACCTCCATAGGAACCGCGCGGCCCCGCCCACCGTTGGTCAGGCAAAGGAGACTACGCATGACCGACAAGAAGGTAAGCAGCCAGGAACAGCGCCAGGCCGGCCTCGCGCCCGAAACCCACAATGACGAGCAGGACGATCACCGCATGCAGGCGCAGGAAGTGGCCGAGCAAGCCCGCGGGGTCACCACCGAGACATCATCGCCGACCGAGAGCACGAAGGGCGACAACAAGAGCGGCCTGATGGGCGATTCGACGCAGGACACGATCGACCACATGCGCGACATGGAAAGCTCGGGCCGGATCGACATGTCGGCCTATCGCGGCGAGGACAACCACGACGACAATGAGGACAAATACGGCAAATCGGCCAAGGTCGACCCCGATTTGCCATCCGACGGCAGCTGATTCCGGCGGCCTCGCTATCCGGAGATGGCACCGTCGTTCAGCACCCAAAGCCCCGCGGTAAGCACGAGCGATCCGGCGGCGATGGCATAGGCAAGCGCACGAAAGTTCGGGGTCGAGATGGCCTCGAACTTGTGCGTCTGCAACTTGTCGAGCGTGTGGCAAGCGCGGCGTTCGGCAGTAATCGCCAGCCACCCCCCGGCCAGGATGAACATCGTGGCGATCGCCTTGGCCAGCCACGGCGGATCGAACGCCCCGAAAACCGCCTTGAAGCCCAGCCCGATACCGATCGCGGCAAAAGAAGTGCGCATCCAGCCGGCGAAAGTCCGTTCCATCGCCATGATGTTGCGATCCTCGGCAAGGTCGGTGCGGACCTCGGCCCACTCGGTCGACTTGTCGGGATCTTCGGGGGGATCATCCTGAGCCATGAGATATCAATCGCGGATCGCGGGGGCGGTTCCTATCCTATTTCACGATCTCGACCGGCTTGACGTCTCGCGCGGGCGGGCCGGGGAGCGGGCTGGGCCGCGCGCCGACCAGGGGCTCGACGTCTTCTATCAGATAGCTGTCATCGAACGGTTCGGGGACGAAGGGTTCGGGTGTTGCAGGCCCCGTCGGTGCATCTTCGGCATACCATGCGGACAGGGCCGCATCGTCTTGCGAGGACCGCTGCTCCCGCCGCGCGGGCACATCCGTATCGATCAAGGGCTCGGGCGCACGATCCGCAAATTCGCCCTGCCCGGGCGGCGCGTCGCTGAGACGCGCGATCACGCCGGGATCGTTCTCCCCGCCGACGAGGATCACAACACCGATCAGAAACAGGACGACGAGCGCCAGTTTCTTGAGCAATCCGGGGTGCAGTCCGTCATCCATCTCCCCGGTATAGGGCAGCGCGGTTAAGCGTCCGTTTCCCGGGCCGTGGTCTGCAAGGCGTAGAGCGTATCGAGTGCTTCGCGCGGCGAGAGGGCATCTACGTCGATCCGCTCGATCGCCTCGCGCAGCGGGTCGGGCCGAGCTTCTTCTGCCTGCGCGGTGACTGCGAAAAGCGGCAGGTCGCCAAGGCCGGCGCCGAGCCCGCCGGTCTGTTCGCGGCCCTTCTCGAGCTTGTCGAGCACTGCCTTGGCCCGCTTGATGACCGGTGCGGGCACACCGGCCAGCTTGGCGACCGACAGGCCGTAGCTGCGATCGGCAGCGCCCGTCGCCAATTCATGCAGCAGGACGAGATCGCCCTTCCATTCGCGCGCCCGCACATGATGCAGGCTCAACGCGTCGCAGGTCTCGGCCAGTCGGCTGAGCTCGTGATAATGCGTGGCGAAGAGGCAGCGGCATTGCAGCTGTTCATGCACCGCTTCGACCACCGCCCAGGCCAGCGCCATGCCGTCATAGGTGCTGGTGCCGCGCCCGACCTCGTCGAGGATCACGAAACTGCGTTCGGTCGCCTGGCTGAGGATTGCCGCGGTTTCGACCATCTCGACCATGAACGTGGACCGTCCGCGCGCCAGATTGTCGCTTGCCCCGACGCGGCTGAACAATCGGTCGGCCAAACCGACCCGGGCCGAATTTGCAGGGACATAGCTGCCTGCCTGGGCCAGCATCAGGATCAGCGCGTTCTGGCGCAGGAAGGTTGACTTGCCGCCCATGTTGGGGCCGCCGATCAGCCACAGGCGGTTTGCCTGCGCCAGGGTGCAATCATTGGCAACGAAACGTTCGCCGCTCCTCGCCAGCGCGGCTTCGACCACCGGGTGCCGGCCGCCGACGATTTCGAGGCAGGGCTCGTCGCGCATCTCGGGGCGCGCCCAGTCTCCTTCTACCGCGCGTTCGGCAAGCGCGGCCGCCACGTCGATCCGCGCAAGTGCGGCGGCGGTGGCGGCGATCGCTTCGCGGGCTTCGATCACTTCACCGACCAGTGTTTCGAAATGCGCTTCTTCGGCGGCCACCGCATGCGCGCCCGCTTCGGCGATCCGTGTCGCTTCCTCGTGCAGGCCGATCGAATTGAACCGCACGGCGCCGGCCATGGTCTGGCGGTGCGTGAAACCGCTGTCCGCTGCCATCAGCTTGTCGCCATGCTTGGCAGGCACTTCGATGAAATAACCGAGCACCTTGTTGTGCTTGATCTTGAGCGACGGCGTACCGGTCCCATCGCGGTACCTGGCTTCGAGCGCGGCGATGGCCTTGCGGGCGTTGCCGCTGGTTTCGCGCAGGCTGTCGAGCGCATGATCGTAATCCGCAGCGATAAAACCGCCCTGGCTGCGTTCGGTCGGCGGCGAGGGGACCAGCGCGCGCGCCAGATGGTCGACCAGTGCCGCATGGCCCCCCAATGCCTCGCACATGTCCGCCAGCAGTGCGGGAAGGTCCGGGCGGGCGCCGAGCATGTCGCGCACCCGCCGTGCTTCGGCAAGGCCGTCGCGGATCTGGCTCAGATCGCGCGGGCTGCCGCGCCCGGCGACCAGCCGTCCGAGTGCGCGGCCGATATCGGGGGCCTGGCGCAGGACGCCGCGCACGTCCGCGCGGAGTAGCGGGTCACCGTGGAAATGCTGGACGCTGGCGAGACGGGCTTCGATGGCGCCGCGATCGGCAAGCGGGGCGGACAGATCTTCGGCTAGCTGCCGCGCGCCTGCGCCCGTGGCGCAGCGATCGATACAGGCGATCAGGCTGCCGGCCCGCCCCCCACCCTGCGCTTCGAGAATCTCGAGACTGGCGCGAGTCGCTGCATCCATCGCGAGGTGGGCTCCGCTGCCGCGTGCGACCGGGGGCAGGAGGAAGGGCAGCGTGCCGCGTCCTGCATGCTCGAGATAGGCGATCAGCCCGGCCGCTGCAGCAAGCATGGGACGCGAGAAGTCGCCCAGTCCATCGAGCGTGGCGATCTGGTGGATCGTCTTGAGCCGGGCTTCGCCGTCTTCGCTGCGGAAATCACTGCGCGGCCGGGCGATGATGTCGGCTGGGGCATCCGGCCAGTCATCGGGGGCGAGCAACTCGCTTGCGCCCAGTCGCGCCAGCGCTGCATCGAGCGCGGCGATCGGGCATTCCTCCAGTTCCATGCGTCCGGTCGAGATATCGCATGCCGCCAGCCCGACGCTGTCGCGCAGCGGAACCACCGCCACCAGCAGATTCGCGCGGCGCGGTTCGAGCAGCGCTTCCTCGGTCAGCGTCCCCGCAGTGACGAACCGCACGATATCGCGCGCGACGAGGCTTTTGGAGACGGGGGTGCCCTCGCGCCGTGCGCGTTCCTTGGCCTCGTCGGGCGTTTCTGTCTGTTCGGCGATCGCGACCCGGCAGCCGCCCTTGATTAGCCGTGCGAGATAGCCCTCGGCGGCATGCACGGGCACCCCGCACATCGGCACGGGTTCGCCGTCATGTTCGCCGCGCGTGGTCAGCGCGATGTCGAGCACGCCGGCGGCGACCCGGGCGTCCTCGAAGAACAGTTCGAAGAAATCGCCCATGCGGTAGAACAGCAGCGCGTCGCCTGCCTCGCGCTTGAGCGCGAGATATTGCTGCATCATCGGAGTGGGCTTGCCGGACATGAAGCGGGCCTAGCGGGGCCGCCGCCGATTCGGGAGTCGCCCGGGGCACCCTTTCCCCTATGACTTCGCCGCGTGAGCGGTTAGGGGCGAGCTGCAGCGACACGAGGATACACATGGCCGACGAGAAATCCGCATTCACCACGCGTGAGGCGCTGTTCTACCACGAGACGATCCGCCCCGGTAAGATCGAGATCATCGCCTCGAAACCGATGGGCAGCCAGCGTGACCTCAGCCTGGCCTATTCGCCCGGCGTCGCTGCTCCGGTGGAAGCGATTGCGGCCAATCCTGCGGATGCGGCGCGCTATACCGCGCGGTCCAATCTCGTGGCTGTCATTTCCAACGGCACCGCCATCCTCGGTCTCGGCAATCTCGGCGCGCTGGCGTCGAAGCCGGTGATGGAAGGCAAGGCGGTGCTCTTCAAGCGCTTCGCCGACGTCGATTCGATCGATCTCGAACTCGATACCGAAGACCCGGACAAGTTCATCGAGGCGGTGGCGCTGATGGAGCCCACCTTCGGCGGAATCAATCTGGAAGACATCGCGGCGCCCGAATGCTTCATCATCGAGCAGGCACTGCGCGAGCGGATGAACATCCCCGTGATGCATGACGACCAGCACGGCACCGCGATCATCGCGGCGGCCGGCCTGATCAATGCATGCCATCTCACCGGGCGCGACCTCAAGGATGTGAAAATGGTGGTCAACGGCGCGGGGGCGAGCGCGCTCGCCTGCACCGCGCTGATCAAGGCCATGGGTGTGCGGCACGAAAACGTGATCGTGTGCGACCGGTCGGGCCCGATCACTCCGGGACGCGACAATGTGGACCAGTGGAAGAGCGCGCATGCTGTCGAGACCGCAGCCACCAGCCTCGAAGAAGCGCTCAATGGTGCGGATATCTTCCTCGGGCTCTCGGCGGCGGGTGCGCTCAAGCCCGAATGGGTTGAGCACATGGCGGACAAGCCGATCATCTTCGCCATGGCCAACCCGGTGCCCGAGATCATGCCCGAGGAAGCCAAGGCGGTGCGCCCCGATGCGATCATCGCCACCGGGCGCAGCGACTACCCCAACCAGGTCAACAACGTGCTCGGGTTTCCGTTCATTTTCCGCGGTGCGCTCGACGTGCAGGCAACCGCGATCAACGAGGAAATGAAGATTGCCGCAGCGCGGGCCATTGCCGAACTCGCGCGTGAACGCGTGCCCGAGGAAGTGGCGGCCGCCTACGGCGTGACGCACCAGTTCGGCGAGAATTACATCATTCCCGCCCCGTTCGACCCGCGGCTGATGGAAGTCGTTTCCAGCGCGGTGGCCAAGGCGGCGATGGACAGCGGCGTGGCGCAGGCGCCGATCGCCGATTTCGACGAATATCGCCACAAGCTCAAGGCGCGGCTCAACCCGACGACCGCGGCGCTGACCAATATCTACGACCTCGCCCGCGCCAACCCCAAGCCGATGGTCTTTGCCGAGGCGGAAGAAGACGTCGCGCTGCGCGCCGCCATCCAGTACCGCGAATTCGGTTACGGCGAGCCGATCCTGGTCGGTCGGACCGAAAAGGTCCTCGAGAAGCTGCGCGAACTGGCAGTCGACGATCCCGATGACTGGATCATCGAGAATTCGAACGTGTCGGACAAGGTCCCGGCGATGGTCGACTATCTGTACAAGCGCTTGCAGCGGCGCGGGTATACCGAGCGCGACGTCGCCCGCATGGTCAACCAGGAACGCAACGTTTTCGCAGCACTGCTGGTCGCGCTGGGGCACGGCGAGGGCATGATCACCGGCCTGACCCGTACCTTCAGCCAGACTGCGCGCGAGGTGGGTCGCGTGCTCGATGCGAAGCCGGGTGCGACGCCCTTCGGAATCCATATGATGGTGGGCAAGAACCACACCAGTTTCCTCGCCGACACGACGATGAACGAGCGTCCCTCGGCGGGCGAACTCGCATACATCGCGCGCGAGACCGCGGCGGTGGCGCGGCGCATGGGGCACGAACCGCGCGTTGCCTTCCTGTCCTATTCGACCTTCGGCAATCCGTCGGGCCAGTGGCTGGGCAATATCCGCGATGCGGTGGCGCTGCTCGATGCCGACGATTCGGTGAATTTCGAATATGAAGGCGAAATGGCCCCCGACGCGGCGCTCAATCCCAAGGTCATGGCGCTCTATCCCTTCAGCCGCCTGTCGGGTCCGGCCAATGTGCTGATCATGCCGGGCCTGCAGTCGGCCAACCTGTCGGCCAAGCTGCTGCGCGAACTGGGCGGCGAAACGACTATCGGGCCACTGATGATCGGCTCGGAAAAGCCGGTCCAGATCGCGCCGATGACCGCCATTGCGCCCGATGTGCTGACGCTGGCGGTGCTCGCCAGCGCCGGGGTGGTCGGATAGGCTAGAACGCCAGTTCGTCGCCCTTGTAGTCGACGAAGTGGAAGCTGGCGCCGCTCGCGCCCTCGAGGACGTCTGCGAGGCCGTTGACGCTCTCGTCGATGGTCAGCTTGGCCTGCGGCCCGCCCATGTCGGTCTGGACCCAGCCCGGGTGCAGCGCCAGCACGGCGATGCCGCGTGCGGCGGCGTGTTGTTCGGCCACGCCCTTGGCGAGCATGTTCAGCGCGACCTTGCTGGTGCGGTACAGGTCGTACCCGCCCGAGCTGTCGGAGATCGATCCCATCAGCGACGACATGACCGCCAGTGTCCCGCCGTCCCTGAGCGCGGGCAGCAGCGTCCGCGCCGCGCGCGCGGGGCCGAAGGCATTCGTCACCATCACGTCCGCCACCTCGTCGGCAGTCGCCTGCATCGCATCCTGGTGGCGCGCGCCGGTAACGCCTGCGTTGATCACCAGCGCATCGAACTGCCCATCCTCGAAGCCGAGATCGGCGTAGCTGTCGGGACGGGTGACGTCGCAGCTCACGATGCGCAGCGCCTCGCTTTCCAGCGCGTGCAACGCGTCGCTGCGCGAACGCTCGCTCGCGACGACCTGCCATCCGCGCGCAAGGAACTCCTTCACCAGGCCCAGCCCGATACCGCGCGATGCCCCGAGAATGAAAATCGTCCTGTCTGCCATCGCCATATCCTCCATCGGCTCTCTCTTCTTCGGGTCCCGGCTAGCCTGCCATTGGTGGGATTGGCAAAACCGCTGGTCGAATAAGTGCCCGCACCATCGCTGGCACGCCCCGGGCCGCCGATTGGTTCAGCGGGGCGCAAGCGCGGCTTCGCCAACCGCCGCCGACGTGCATTCAAGCGCACGCGAAAGGATAACAAGATGAAAAAGACAATCGCAACGGTCGCAATCGCCGCGGGCATGCTCGCCACCCCCGCAATGGCACAGGCACAGAACGTGGCCCCGGGCGGCTTCTATGTCGGCGCGCTTGCCGGTTACGAAGGGCTCGACGTCGAATCGGGCGATGCCAGCGTGAGCGCCGATGCCGATTCGGCAGTCTATGGCATTACCGCCGGCTACGACCTCTCGCTCGGCAGCGCTTTCATTGGCGTCGAAGGCGAACTGTCGACCAGCGGCGGCTCGACGGAGTTCCCCGACAGCTTCGGCGGGGCCCGTGACGGTCTCGATGCCGACGGCCAGTATTACATCGGGGCCCGCGCCGGCTTCGCGGTGACGCCGGGCATCGCCGCCTATGGCAAGGTCGGCTATACCGCGCTCGACACCAAGTCCTTTACCAGCGCCGGTTCGCTCGACGATCTTGACAACAATGCCAACGGGCTGCGCTTCGGCGGGGGCTTGCAGGTCCAGCTGCCCGGTCCGCTCGAAGGCCGGCTCGAATACCGCCGGTCGCAATATGACGACATCGGCGGCGATGTCGGCGACGCGACGACCGACCAGGTCGTAGCCGGGCTCGGCCTGCGTTTCTGACGCAAAGATTCTGACCCGCGAGGCCGTCCGGGTGACCGGGCGGCCTCGTGCTATTTCCGGCGGAAGCGAAAGTACCAGACTTCGTGGTCGTAGACTGTGCGGGCCTTGTGCTCGTAGCGCGTCTCGGGCCAGCCGGAGGGGCGGTTCTGCCAGCTCGCAGGGCCTTCGGCGACCCATTCGAATTCATCGGTGAAGCGCCGCATCACCATCAGCGCATGGCGCAGATAGACCGCGTGATCGGTACCGAAGCGAAATTCGCCACCGGGCTTCAGCTTGTCGGCGATCATCCGCACCGGGCCATCGTTCATCATCCGCCGCTTGGCGTGCTTGTTCTTAGGCCAGGGATCGGGGTGGAGCAGATAGACCATCGTCAGCGCGCCATCGGGCACGCGGCGCAGCACTTCCAATGCATCGCCATGCTGGATCCGGACATTGGCCAGCGTCCGGTCGCGCACATGCGTCAGCGCCTGCGCCACGCCGTTGACGAACGGTTCGGCGCCGATGAAGCCATGGTCGGGCAGCAAATCGGCGCGCTCGGCCATGTGCTCGCCGCCGCCGAAGCCGATTTCGAAATGCAGCGGGCGATCGAACCCGAACAGGCGTTCGGCTGTCACCGTGCCTTCCGCGGGTACCGCGATCTGCGGCAGCAATTTGTCGACCAGTTCCTGCTGCGACGCGCGCAGCGGCTTGCCCTGGCTGCGGCCATACAGCCGGTTGAGGGTGGTGGGGTCGCCTTCTTTAAACGCGCTCATGGCGCGGCCGCCTACAAGCCTACCCCCACGCCGTCCAGATGCCGTAGGCGCTGGTCACGCTCAGCGCGATGCCGACAAGGACCAGCATCAGCTTGGGGCTGAAATGCTTGGCTGCCATAGCGCCGAAGGGTGCCGCCGCGATCCCGCCGATGATCAGGCCCAGCGTCGCCCCGGCGATATGTGAGATGCCCAGATGATAGATGAAGCTGGCCGAAATGGTCAGCGTGAGGAAAAACTCGACCGAATTGACCGTGCCTACGACCTTGCGCGGTTCGGCCCCCTGGACCAGCAGGTTCGAGGTCACCACTGGTCCCCAGCCGCCGCCGCCTGCCGCATCGAGGAAGCCGCCGACCAGTCCCAGCGGAGCGACATGCCTGGCCTGCCGCACACGCGGGGGATATAGCAGGCCGCGGATCAGCAGCCACACGCCGATCCCGGCGAGATAGATCAGCACGAAGGGCTTGATCGTATCGCCATCGATCGAGGTGATCAGATAGGTGCCCAGCAGGCCCCCGATCACGCCGGGGACCAGCAGGCGGAAGAACAGCCCTTTGTCGATATTGCCGTGCAGCAGATGGCTGATGCCCGACGTCGCGGTGGTGAAACATTCGACTAGGTGCACGCGCTGCGAAGCCAGCGCCGGCGGCACCCCGAGCAGACCGACCATCAGCGTGTTGGTGATGACCCCGAAGGCCATGCCCAATGCGCCGTCGACCATCTGTGCTGCGAAACCGATGAGAATGAAGGGGATTATGGGCCCCAGATCGAAACCGAACACCTCCATCATGGGGGTGGGCCTTTCAATGTTGATGCCGCCTGCAGCTACTGCGTCCGCTTCCCGGCGACGAGATAGAAAATCTGCCTCGACGCGCGGGGCTTGAACCCGGCGGGGGCAGCGGGGTAGTTGCCCGGGCGATGCAGGCACTCTTCGATGACTATTCCGCGCTGGCGCTATGGCTCCAGTCCCTGATCGCGCTGCTGGGGCTGGCCGCGCTGGCATTCGCAGTGAACTGGTTGCTCAAACGCGTGCTGCTGCGCTTTGCGGCGCCCTATCTCGACAACCGGACCGATACGGCCGACCGCGGCGCGGCCTGGCTCGCCACGGTGATCCCGCTGCTGATCGTCTCGCGCGGGATCCTGCTGGTGCCCCATTTGCCCGAAACGGTGGTGACGGTGACGGTCAATGTGGCGCGGGCGCTGATCGTGTTGTCGATCGCCATGGCGATCGGCTGGGCGCTCAATTACGCGAACGAGCTGTACTCGCGCCGGCCAGAGGCGCGCAGCCGGCCGATCAAGGGCTATGTTCAAGTGGTCAAGATCGCCGTTTTCTGCGGCGCGGCCATCCTGATGATCGCTGTGCTGATCGAACAATCGCCGCTGCTATTGCTTTCGGGTCTGGGCGCGATGGCCGCGGTGCTGCTGCTGGTGTTCAAGGACACCATCCTCAGCCTCGTGGCCAGCGTGCAACTGACCAGCAACGACATGCTGCGGGTAGGCGACTGGATCGAGATGCCGAGCATGGATGCAGATGGCGATGTGGTGGATATCGCGTTGCACACCGTGAAGGTCCAGAATTTCGACAAGACCATCACCACCATTCCGACGCACCGGCTGATCGCCGACAGTTTCCGCAACTGGCGGGGGATGACCGACAGCGGCGGGCGGCGGATCAAGCGGTCGCTGGTGATCGATCAGAACTCGGTACGGTTCCTCGGCGAAGAAGAAGTCGCCGGGCTCAAGCGCTTCCGCCTGCTCGACGACTACCTCGCGCGCAAGGAGAAGGAGATCGCCCAGTGGAACCGCCATGAACTGGCGGGCGACGACGATGCGGTCAATGCGCGGCGGATCACCAATATCGGCACGCTGCGGGCCTATGTGATTGCCTATCTGCGCAGCCACCCCAGTATTGCGAGCACCAATTTCACGCTGATGGTGCGGCAATTGGCGCCGGGGCCGGAGGGTCTCCCGCTCGAAATCTATTGCTTCGCCGATACGGTCGAGTGGCCGATCTACGAAGCGATTCAGGCGGATATCTTCGACCATCTTCTGGCTATCCTGCCCGAATTCGGCCTGCGGATATTCCAGCAGCCGAGCGGGCTCGATCTCGCCCGGCTGGCCAATCCCGCATAGCAAAACGCCCGGTAGCCGAGGCTCCGGGCGTTTCTCGCTATTCCGTCCGGGGAAAGCCGGTGATCAGGCCGCCTCGGCCTCTTCGTTCGGATCGCGCAGCACATAGCCGCGACCCCATACGGTCTCGATGTAATTCTCGCCGCCACAGGCATGGCTGAGCTTCTTGCGCAGCTTGCAGATGAAGACGTCGATGATCTTGAGTTCGGGTTCGTCCATGCCGCCGTAAAGGTGGTTGAGGAACATTTCCTTCGTCAGCGTGGTGCCCTTGCGCAAGCTGAGCAGCTCGAGCATCGCGTATTCCTTGCCCGTCAGGTGGACGCGGGCGCCATCGACTTCGACCGTCTTGGCGTCGAGGTTCACCGCCAGCTTGCCGGTGCGGATGACCGACTGGCTGTGGCCCTTCGAGCGGCGCACGACGGCATGGATGCGGGCGACCAGTTCTTCGCGGTGGAACGGCTTGGTGACGTAATCGTCGGCGCCGAAACCGAAGCTGCGGATCTTGCTGTCCATTTCGGCGATGCCCGAAAGGATCAGGACCGGGGTCTGGACCTTGGCGACGCGCAGCTTCTTGAGCACGTCGTAGCCATGCATGTCGGGCAGGTTCAGATCGAGCAGGATGATATCGTAATCATACAGCTTGCCCAGATCGAGCCCTTCCTCGCCGAGGTCGGTCGAGTAGACATTGAAGCCTTCGGTCGTGAGCATGAGCTCGATGGCCTTGGCGGTAGTCGGCTCGTCTTCGATCAGCAGTACACGCATGGGAAATCCCCTGTATGGCCCCTAAGTACGGCGGTAACCTCCGGTAAAGAGGTATTGCCCTGTATTAACCACACAACATCTGAACGGGAAAGGTTAACGCGCGGTAAAGGGCGTTAACTTTTTTGCGCGTGGCACGCTTGCGTCACAGCGCCGCGAGCTTCTTCTGCCGCCGCCGCTGCGCGCTGGAACCGATGCCGATCGCCTCGCGATATTTGGCGACGGTGCGCCGCGCGAGATCGAAGCCCTCTTCGTTGAGCAGGTCGGCGAGCTTCTGGTCGGACAGCACCTTCTTGGGGTCTTCTGCCTCGCACAGTGCCCTGATGCGCGCCTTGATGGCTTCGGAAGAGGCGCCTTCACCGTCGGCCGCGGACACCCCGCTGGAGAAGAAATACTTCAGTTCGAACGTGCCGCGCGGGCACGCGAGATACTTGTTGCTGGTCACGCGGCTGACGGTGCTTTCGTGCATCTCGATCTGTTCGGCCACTTCGCGCAAGGTCAGCGGGCGCATCGCGGTGACCCCGTGCCGGAAGAAGCCTTCCTGCTTTTTCACGATTTCGGCCGCGGTCTTGAGGATGGTCTTCTGCCGCTGGTCGAGCGCGCGGATCAGCCAGTCGGCCTCGCCCAGTTGTTCGTTGAGCCAGCTGTGCGCGGCCTTGTCGCGGGCACCGGTCTTCAGTTCGAGGAAATAGTCGCGATTGACGACCAGCCGCGGGAGGCTGGCTTCGTTGAGCCGGATGTCCCAGCCATCGGCGCTCGGCGCGATCAGCACGTCGGGGACGATTGCGGCCTGCGCGGTGCCGCCATAGGCAAGACCCGGCTTGGGATCGTAGCCGCGCAGTTCGGCCAGCATATCGGCGAAATCCTCGTCATCGACCTCGCACATGCGTTTGAGCCTGGCGATTTCGCCCGCAGCGACCAGATCGAGATTGTCGATCAGCCGGGCCATGCAGGGATCGTAGCGGTCCGCTTCCTTGGCCTGCAACGCCAGGCATTCGCTCAGTGATCGCGCGCCGACCCCGGTGGGATCGAGCGACTGGACCGTGGCCAGAGCCTGCTCGACCGCCACGAGCGGGGCGCCGAGCTCATCGGCGATGACCAGCAGGTCGGTGGGCAGATAGCCCGCTTCGTCGAGTTCGCCGGCGATGCGCAGCGCGATCAGGGCTTCCCGCGGATCGCGCGCCACCGCGCCGATCTGGTCGGAAAGATGTTCCGCCAGCGTCGGTCCGGCGGACGAACGGTTTTCCAGATCGGGCAATTCCGCGCTGCCCGCGCCGCCGATATCGCCGCGGCTCCAATCGCCCATGTCGCCCGGAGCAGCCTCGGGGTCGATTGCATGGTCCGCAATATCCAGCGCATTGTCGCCGTCCAGGTCGGGGGCGCTGTCATGTTCCTGCGGTTCGGCGCTCGTATCGCTGGCGGTCTCGCGGCTTACTTCGCCCATTTCCAGCAAGGGGTTGGATTCGAGCGCATCGGCGACGAAAGTCTCAATTTCGAGATTGGACAGCGCCAGCAGCTTGATCGCCTGCTGCAACTGCGGCGTCATCACCAGCGACTGGGTCTGCCGCAGATCGAGACGCGGGGCCAGCGCCATGGATCAGCTCCGGGCGGCTTCGGGCATCACAGAGTGAAACTTTCGCCCAGATAGAGCCGCCGCACATTTTCATCGGCCACCAGCGCTTCGGGCGTGCCGGCGAACAACACCTGTCCGCCATAGATGATGCAGGCGCGGTCGACGATCTCGAGCGTTTCGCGCACGTTGTGATCGGTGATCAGTACCCCGATCCCACGTGTCTTGAGGTCCTTCACGAGGTCGCGGATATCGCTGATCGAAAGCGGGTCGATCCCGGCAAAGGGTTCGTCGAGCAGCATGATCGACGGCTTGGCCGCCAGGGCGCGGGCAATCTCGCAGCGCCGGCGCTCGCCACCCGAAAGCGCCATCGCGGGGCTGGCGCGCAGGCGGGTAAGGCCGAATTCGTCGAGCAGGCGTTCGAGCTCCGCGGCGCGCGTTTCCGCGTCGGGTTCGACCATCTCGAGCACGCTGTTGATGTTCTGCTCGACCGTCATCCCGCGAAAGATGCTGGTTTCTTGCGGCAGATAGCCAAGCCCCAGGATCGCGCGGCGGTACATCGGGAGGTTGGTCACATCTTCGCCATCCATCAGGATGCGCCCGGCATCGGGGCGCACGAGACCCATGATCGAATAGAAGCAGGTCGTCTTGCCCGCGCCATTGGGGCCCAGCAGGCCGAGCACTTCGCCCTTGCCCACGCTGAGCGAGATGTCGGTCAGCACTGCCCGCTTGTCGTAGCTCTTGGCGATCGACACCACTTCGAGCCCGCCCTGCGGGATCGGCGGGGCGGCGTCGTGCACCGCATCGTTTTCGTGGCTAGTTGCAATATCGGCCATGGCCCGTGCCATAGCACGCGTCAGCCATGTGAAAACCCCCGCCACGCGGCCTGATCGACGAACTGGCAAGGTTCCTGCATGGGCGCTGGGCAGATGGCGCCCGCAGCTGCCGGGCCGTGCAGACAGCCTTTCGCGCACGATTGCTTGCCAGCGGGCAACAATTTTGAAACAATGCGATTCGGGTCAGAGGAAACAGGAGAGGCGCAATGAACAAGGCGCTCCGCAACGCCGACATCGCAACCGGGCATACCGGGGGGCGAGCGCGAGACTGGCGCAAGGCCATGAGCGACAATGTCGCGCTGGCGCTGCTGGTCTATACCGGCATGCAGATTTTCATGACCGTCGGCGCGATGAAGCAGGGCGTGTCCTCTATCGTCCCCTATCTTGCGCTCATCGTCCTGGTGGCCGGGATCATTCCTGCCTGCCGCTGGTTCGAGCGGCGCTGGTCGGACCTGTCCGACGACCAGGCAGCCGACGGAGCGTTGAAACCGGCCTTTCGCCGCGACCAGATACTGCTGTGGGCAATGGCCATCGGCCTGCCCGCCGCGCTTACCACTTTCTTCACGCTGATTTTTTCCTGACCCTGCCGGCGGTTGCCAGCCAGCCGCCCCGGGCCTAATTCGCGAGGCATGACTTCGCATCTCCGGCAGGCCCGATGATCGGCCCCGATGCAGCGCTTGCCCGCTGCCATGACCTCGTCGAACTGGCTCGCGCAGCGGGCGCGGATGCCGCCGATGCCGTTGCCAGCGCGTCGTCTTCGGAAAGCGTCAGCGTCAGGCTGGGGGCGCTGGAAGAGGTCGAACGCTCCGAAAGCGAAGAAATCGGCCTGAGGGTGTTCGTCGGCCGTCGTTCGGCATCGATCGCGACGAGCGATTTTGGCGGTGAGGGGCTGCGCATGCTGGCGCAGCGCGCTGTCGAGATGGCGCGTCTCGCCCCGGAGGATCCTTATGGCGGGCTCGCCCCGGCCGACGCACTGTTCCAAGGCGACGGCGTCGAACTCGAGCTGAGCGATGGCGCCGAACCGCGCCCCGAAGACTTGCGCGGCGCCGCGCTTGCCACCGAAGATGCCGCGCGCGCAGTCGCGGGGGTGACCAATTCGAACGGCGGCAGCGCCTCGGCCTCGCAATCGGTGTTCGCCCTGGTCACTTCCACCGGATTCGCGCGGGCGCGTGCGGCCGGATCGCACTCATTGTCGGCCAGCGTGGTCGCGGGGGAGGGCGGCGACAAGCAGACCGACTATGCCTATCGCACGCAGCGGCACCGCAGCGACCTGCCCGATCCGGCGGGCATCGGACGCGAGGCCGGCGAACGCGCGGTCCGCAAGGTCGCTCCCGGATTGCTTCCTTCGGGCAGGATGCCCGTGGTGTTCGATCCGCGCGTGGGCGGCGGGATCGTCGGCCATTTGCTCGGCGCCATGACCGGGCCCGCTATCGCCCGCAAGGCAAGCTTCCTGATCGACCGCGAGAACGAACAGCTGTTCGATAACGGTATCCGGATCGTCGAGGATCCGCTGCGCCCCCGCGGCCTGCGATCGCGCAATTACGACGGCGAGGGCATCGCCAGCGTTCCGCGCGCGCTGGTCGAAGGCGGGCGGGTTACCCGCTGGCTGACCAATGTCGCCAGCGCCGCCCAGCTCGATCTGCCACTGACCGGCCATGCGAGCCGGGGCAGCGGCGGGGCGCCCGGCGTGGCCCCGGCCAATGTCTATATGGAACCGGGCACGGCCAGCGCGGCGGACCTCATCGCCGATATCGAGGATGGCGTCTATATCACCGACCTGTTCGGCCACGGGGTCAGCCTCGTCACGGGCGATTACAGCCGCGGCGCCAGCGGGCTGCGCATCCGCAATGGCGAACTGGCGGGGCCGGTGGCGGAAATCACCATCGCCGGGACGCTGCCCGAAATGTTCCGCGCGCTGGTGGCGGCCGATGATCTCGAATTCCTGCGCGGAATCGATGTTCCGACGCTGCGCATCGACGGCATGTCGGTGGCCGGCCAATGATCCGGTTGCTTGCCCTGGCGGCCCTGTTGTGGGCGGTGCCGCTGGCGGCCCAGCTCGAGGTGCCCGCCGAACCGACCGAAACGCCGACCCCCGTCCAGACGATCGCGGCGACGCAGGAAGCGGGCGACGACCGGCGTATTGCCGAACGTATCGCAGGGATCTTTGCCGAGCTGCCCGCCTTCGGAGCGGTCGAGGTCGAGGTCAATGAAGGCGTGGTTTCGCTGTCGGGCACGGTGCCCAAGCCGGACGACATTGCGCGCGCCGAAGCCATCGTCAATCGCGTCGCCGGCGTCGTCACGGTCGAAAACGGGCTCGAACGGGACCTGTCGCTCTCGGCGGGCAGCGCGGGGATACTGACGCTCGCCGACCGCTGGAATTCGCTGGTCCGCATGCTCCCGCTGATCGGGATGGCCCTCGGCGTATGGCTGGCGATCGCCTTTCTCGGCTATCTGATCGCCGGGCTCGGGCGGCTGTGGCACCGGATCGCGCCGAACAGCTTCCTGGCCGAACTGATCGCCAGCGCGATCCGGTTCGGCTTCACGATCGTCGGCCTGGTGATTGCGCTCGACATGATCGGGGCGACAGCGCTGCTGGGCGCGGTGCTTGGCGGCGCGGGCGTCATCGGTATCGCACTGGGTTTCGCCATGCGCGACACGATCGAGAATTACGTCGCCTCGCTGCTGCTGTCGCTGCGGCAGCCGTTTCGCGCCAACGACTGGGTGCAGATCGATACCTATGAAGGCCGGGTTATCCGCCTGACCAGCCGTGCCACCGTGCTGATGACGCTCGATGGCAACCACCTGCGCATTCCCAATGGCCAGGTGTTCAAGGCAGTGATCGTCAATTTCACGCGCAATCCGCAGCGCCGCTTCCATTTCGACCTCGGCGTGGACGCCGACGACGATGCCCGCGCCGCGAGGCAGCTGGGCCGCGACACGCTGGCGGGACTCGCATTCGTGCTATCGGATCCGCCACCCGAAGCGCGGATCATCGAGGTTGGCGATTCGAACGTGGTGATCCGCTTCCTCGGCTGGGTCGACCAGCGCGATACCGATTGGTGGAAGGCGCAGAGCCAGGCGATCCCGGCAGTGAAGGGCGCCTTGGAAGATGCCGGCTTCGGCCTGCCGGAGCCGATCTACCGGCTGCGCTTCGATCCGCGCTCTGCCACGGTGCCCTTCGCGGCCGAAGCGGCCACCGCAACGGTCACCCCGAGCGCGGACGAACCGCCGCAGGCCAAGCGCGCGGTTCGCGATGTCGCGGCCAGCCCGGCCGACGAGGACGTGCGCCCGGCGGACGAGATCGCCGCTATGGTCGAGGAAGAGCGCAACCGGCCGGGAGAAGAGCAGAACAAGGACCTGCTCGATCACTCCCGCCCGGTCGAATAGGCGTTACTTCGCGGCGTTGCAGCGCTCGATGCTTTCGAGCACGATCTGGCGCGCCTCGGCGGCATCGCCCCAATTGCCGATCCGCACCCACTTCTCGCTTTCGAGATCCTTGTAGTGGGTGAAGAAATGCTCGATCTGCTGGAAGATGATGCTCGGCAGGTCCTTCGTTTCGGCGATATCCGAATAATAGGGGAAGGTCGTGTCGACGGGCACGCAGATCAGCTTCTCGTCGCCGCCATGCTCATCTTCCAGATTGAGCACGCCGATCGGGCGGGCGCGCACGACGCAGCCGGGAATGAAGGGCGAGCGGGCGATGACCAGCGCGTCGAGCGGATCGCCGTCGGGGCTGAGCGTGTGCGGGACGAAGCCGTAATTCGCTGGATAGCGCATCGGCGTGTGCAGGATGCGGTCGACGAACAGCGCGCCGCTGGCCTTGTCGAATTCGTATTTCACCGGTTCGCCGCCGGTCGGCACCTCGATGATGACATTGAGGCTCTCGGGCGGATTGTCTCCGGTCGGGATGTTTTCGATGCGCATGGACTGTCTTCTTTGATTGGCGGGCGATTTCTCGCGCCGGAAAGGCTTGCGCGCGCCGATAGCGTCCCCGTCATATTGCGGCAACCGCCTTCCTCGCCTAAGCGCGCGCCATGGCAAAGACACCCCAGGCAATTCGCGGCACGCAAGACATCTTCGGCGCCGACGCCGAGGCATTCGCATTCGTCGTCGAGGCATTCGAGCGCGTGCGCAAGCTCTATCGCTTCCGCCGCGTCGAAATGCCCGTGTTCGAAAAGACCGAAGTGTTCAGCCGCGCGATCGGCGAGACGACCGACGTGGTCAGCAAGGAAATGTATTCCTTCGGCGATCGCGGCGGCGAAAGCCTGACGCTGCGCCCCGAATTCACCGCGGGGATCGCGCGCGCCTTCCTGTCGAACGGATGGCAGCAGCACGCGCCGGTCAAGCTGGCGACGCATGGCCCGCTGTTTCGTTACGAGCGCCCGCAGAAAGGGCGCTATCGCCAGTTCCACCAGATCGACGCGGAAATCATCGGCGCTGGTGAACCGCAGGCCGATGTAGAACTGCTCGCCATGGCCGACCAGCTGCTCAAGGAACTCGGCATCACCGGCGTGACGCTGCATCTCAACACGCTGGGCGACGGCGACAGCCGCGAGGCGTGGCGCGCCGCGCTGGTCGAGTATTTCCTTGGCGTGAAGGACGAATTGTCGGAGGATTCGCAGGAGCGGCTGGAGAAGAACCCGCTGCGCATTCTCGACAGCAAGGATCGCCGCGACCGCGCCTTCGTCGCCGATGCACCCAAGATCGACCAGTTCCTGTCGGACGATGCGCGCGCCTTCTTCGGCGCGGTCACCAGCGGGCTGGATGCGGCAGGGGTCAAGTGGCAGCGCGCCGAAAGCCTCGTGCGCGGGCTCGACTATTATCGCCACACCGCCTTCGAATTCATTCCCGACGAGGGCAGCGAGGCCGCGGGCAAGCTCGGCAGCCAGAGCACGATCCTGGGCGGCGGGCGCTATGACGGGCTGATGGAAAGCCTCGGCGGCGCGCCCACCCCGGCGGTCGGCTGGGCCGCGGGGATCGAGCGGCTGGCCATGCTGGTGGGGGACAGGGCCGAACCCAATGCGGACGCCATAGTCGTGGTCGAAAACGACGGCGCGATGGACGCCGCGATCGCTGCGCTCGGCACGCTCCGCCGCGGCGGCCTCACTGCCGAACTGTTCGCATCCGGCAGCCCGCGCAAGCGGTTCGACAAGGCGGTCAAGGCGGGGGCCGAGGCGATCGTCGCCTTCGACCTGCGCGACGGTGCGCCCGCACGGCGGATCAAGGCCGACGAGGCCGCCACTGCGCGCCTCGAGGCGCTGCTCGGCCGCTCATGAGCATCCCCGCCGAACGCCTCGACCAGATCGCTCACCGCTTCGCCGAGCTCGAGGCGCGGATGGCGTCGGGCCAGCTGGAAGGGGACGCCTTCGTCCAGGCCAGCCGCGACTATGCCGAGCTCGAGCCGGTGGCGAAGGTCGCCGCCGAAGTGCGGGCGGCGCGCGAGGAGATCGCCAGCCTCGAGGAGATGCTCGCCGATCCGGAAATGAAGGCGATGGCCGAGGAGGAGCTGACCGAGCTGCGCCAGCGCCTGCCCGAGGCCGAGCGCCAATTGGCCATCGCCATGCTTCCCCGGGACAGCGCCGATGCCAAGCCTGCCATGCTCGAAATCCGCGCCGGCACCGGCGGCGACGAGGCGGCGCTGTTCGCGGGCGATCTCTACCGCATGTACGAACGCTTCGCCGCCGAGCAGGGCTGGAAGGTCGAGCCGGTCAGCATGAGCGCGTCCGAGGTCGGCGGGTTCAAGGAAGTGGTCGCCAATGTCACCGGCAATGGGGTCTTCGCCAAGCTCAAGTTCGAAAGCGGCGTCCACCGCGTGCAGCGCGTGCCCGAAACCGAAAGCGGCGGGCGGATCCATACCTCCGCCGCGACCGTGGCCGTGCTGCCC
Organism: Qipengyuania citrea; assembly: GCF_009828015.1. Classification (GTDB taxonomy): domain Bacteria; phylum Pseudomonadota; class Alphaproteobacteria; order Sphingomonadales; family Sphingomonadaceae; genus Qipengyuania; species Qipengyuania citrea. The sequence goes on from NZ_WTYG01000001.1 coordinate 993,559, forward strand.
GAACCCGACGAGGTCGACGTGCAGATCGACGCGGGCGACCTCAAGATCGATACCTACCGCGCCAGCGGGGCGGGCGGACAGCACGTCAACACCACCGACAGCGCAATCCGCATCACGCACTTGCCGACCAATACGGTGGTCACCTGCCAGGACGGCCGCAGCCAGCACAAGAACCGCGAGAAGGCGATGCAGGTGCTGCGCGCGCGGTTGTTCGAACAGCAGCGCGAGGCGACCGAGGGCGCCGAGGCCGAGGCGCGCAAGGCGATGGTCGGCTCGGGCGACCGGTCCGAACGCATCCGCACCTACAATTTCCCGCAAGGCCGCGTGACCGACCACCGGATCGGGCTGACGCTGCACAAGCTGCCCGAAATCATCGCCGGACCGGGTCTTGGCGAACTGGTCGATGCGCTCATCGCCGAGGACGAGGCCAAGCGGCTCGCCACGCTGAGTGACTGAGCCCGGACCGGCCAGTGTGGCCGCTGCGATCCGCGCTGCGGCGGAGCGGCTGGGCGCGACCAGCGATACCGCGCGGCTCGACGCCGAACTGCTGATGGCGCATGTTCTGGAGACGTCGCGTTCGCAGATGCTGCTGACCCGGATGCGCGACGATGCCGCCCCGCATGCCGCCGCATTCGCGCGGCTGGTCAATCGGCGCGCCGCGCACGAACCGGTGGCGCACTTGCTGGGCGAGCAGGAGTTTTACGGGCTCCCTTTCGCAGTATCGCCTGCCACGCTGATCCCGCGCGGCGACAGCGAAACAATCGTCGAGGCGGCGCTCGAACACGCGGCCGCCGACGCGCGCGTGCTTGACATGGGAACGGGATCGGGGGCGCTGCTGCTGGCCTTCCTGCACGAGCGCCCGTCGGCAACGGGGATCGGCATCGATGCCTCGGCGCAGGCGCTGGCCGTGGCGCAGCGGAACAGCGCTGCGCTGGGCCTGGCGGAGCGCGCGCAGTTCAGGGAAGCGAGCTGGCTGGACAGCGGCTGGGCCGATGCGCTCGGCCGGTTCGACCTCGTGCTGTGCAACCCGCCCTATGTCGAAACCGGCGCCCCGCTCGATCCGGATGTGCGCGATTACGAGCCGGCTTCCGCGCTGTTCGCCGGACCCGAGGGGCTTGACGACTATCGCGCGATCATCCCGCAGCTTGGCAAGCTGCTTGCGCCAGGCGGTGTCGCAGTGCTCGAAATCGGGGCGGCACAATGGCAGGCGGTGCGTGCGCTGGCGAGCGAATCGGGCTATACGGTGGCGCTGCGCCGCGATATCGGCGGACGCGACCGGGCGCTGATTCTCACTTAGGGCTTGGCAAAGCCGATTCGACCCTTTACCTCTGGCCACAGGCCAGTGGTGCGCGGGTAACGCTTCCCACCGGTTCCAGCTCCGACATTGCAGTTACGGTACGAGGCTTCGGCCCCGTATACCTTGCACAAAATGGAGCACGCGAGCTGCGACAAGCGCAGTCGCGCAAGGGGTCACGCGGCCATATGCGCACCGGTTGTAAGGTGCGCGCCGCGCATTGAATAAGGACCAGCTACCCTTGAACAATAATCGCAATAACCGTCGTCGTGGACGCGGTAACCGCAATCAGGGCGGGGCCAATTCGGCCAATCGGATCGATAGTCGTGCCCGGGGCAATGCTCCGCAGTTGCTCGAAAAGTACAAGAAGCTTGCCCAGGACGCCCAGCACAATGGCGACCGGGTCCAAGCCGAATACTATCTCCAGTTCGCCGACCATTATTTCCGCGTCCTCGCCGACAACAAGGCCCGCCAGGAAGAATCCAAGGGCAAGCGGCCGGACGATCGCGGCCAGAACCAGTCGGATGACGACGGGGACGAAGACGATGGCGACGATCGCCGCGGCAATCGCCGGCAGCCGCGCAATCGCCGCGACGATGCCGAAGATGGCAATCGCAAGCCGCGCGCGCGCCGGCCGAAGAACGACGACCAGAACGACGACAGCGAGTTCGAATCGTCGGACAATCCCTTCACGCGCCGCGACGACGAGGACGAAGCGCCCAAGAAGCGCCGTGCCCCGCGCAAGGTGAAGAAGGCCGACGACGCCAATCCCGCCGGCGGCGAGATCGACGCGGCGGTGCTGCCGCCTTCGATCGGCGCAAGCGAATCCGCGGGCGACGACAAGCCGGCCCCGCGTCGCCGCAAGCGCAAGCAGGACGATGAGAGCGAAGTGGGCGCGGTCGGCTGATCGCGCTTGCACCTCTGCTTTGACTGACTAAGGGGCAAGCCGATGGAGAAACTCCCCGGCTTGGCCCGTTCTCACCCGCAAATCGCCGCCCTCGCGCTGGGCGGCCTGTCGGCCCTGGGCTTCCAGCCGTTCCACCTCTGGCCTGTGGGGCTTGCGGCGGTCGGCGCGTTCGGCTGGCTGGCGTGGCGCGCCACCGGATGGCGCTCGGCGCTGCTTGCCGGTTGGCTGTTCGGCCTCGCCCATTTCACCATCACCAACAACTGGATCGCCACCGCCTTTACCTATCAGGCGGAAATGCCTGCCATTCTCGGCTGGGCCGCGGCGCCGCTGCTGTCGCTCTACCTCGCCATATGGCCCGCGCTCGCGACTTGTGTCGCGTGGTGCGCCGCGCGCCGGCGCGGGCTGCTCACCTTCGCGCTGGTATTCGGCGCGATGTGGATCGGCGCGGAATGGCTGCGCAGCTGGGTCTTCAGCGGCTATGCCTGGGGTCCGCTGTCGATGATGGTGCTGGGCCCGTGGGACCGCCCCGGACTGGCGGCGGCGCTGCCCTTTACCGGCAGCTACGCGCTGTCTGGGCTGATGGCCTGCGCCGCGGTGCTGCTTGCCGACCTGCTGCGCACCCGGCGATGGCTTGCCTTGGCAGGTGCTGCAGCTGCCCTTGCCATACTGGTTTATCTGCCGGCCGGTGAGCCGCGCGAAGGAACGGTGCCGCTCACGCTGGTCCAGCCCAATCTGGGGCAGGACGAGATCAATGACGCCGCGCGCTTCGAAGAGCAGTTCCAGCGCATCGCCGCGCTCAGCGTGCCGCGGGAAGCGCGTCCCAACCGGCTCGTCCTGTGGCCCGAAAGCGGTGTTCCGGACTATCTGCGCGATGGTTATCCGCAGCGCTATTACACCCAGATGACCGCCGGGGGCGACCCGGCCTTCGCGCGCGCCAGGATCGGGCGCGTGATCGGCGCCGACAGCCTGCTGCTGACCGGGATGGTCGATCTCGAGATCGACATGGTCGAGGGCCGTGAACGCGCTGTGGCCGCGTACAATTCGATCGCATCGATCGATCCGGCCGGACGGCTGGGCGAACGCTATGCCAAGGCGCATCTGGTCCCCTATGGCGAATACCTGCCGATGCGCGACTGGCTCGAACCGCTCGGCCTCTCGCGGCTCGTCGCGGGGACGCTCGATTTCATTCCCGGTCCCGGTCCGCTGAGCCAGGATCTCGGCCCCTTCGGCAGGGCGGGGATGCAGATCTGCTACGAGATCGTCTTCTCGGGCGAAGTGGTCGACCGCACGGACCGACCCGATTACATCTTCAACCCATCCAACGATGGCTGGTTCGGGGACTGGGGCCCGCCGCAGCATCTGGCGCAGGCGCGGATGCGCGCGGCGGAGGAAGGGCTGCCGGTACTACGTTCGACGACCACCGGGATCAGCGCCGTGATCGACGCACGCGGGGTGGTGCGCGACCATATCGGGCGCAATGTGGCCGGGCGGATCGATACAGTGGTGCCGCCACCGGCGCCGCCCACATGGTTCGCGCAGGCGGGGCACTGGTTGACGCTCGTCTGGGCTATCGCACTGCTGGCACTATCGCTGGTTGCCATGCGCCGCGCGGAAGGCTACCCCGCACAGAACACATAAAGATTTCTTTATATCGGGATTTGCTCGTTCATGCGCACCAGTTTTCTCTTCACCTCCGAGAGCGTCTCCGAGGGCCATCCCGACAAGGTGTCCGACCAGATTTCGGATGCGATCGTCGATTTGATGTTGGCCAAGGATCCCGAAGCCCGCGTGGCCTGTGAAACCATGACGACGACCCAGCGGGTGATCCTCTCGGGCGAGATCCGCTGCGCGCCGATGTACAACGCCAACAATCCCGACTGGGCCGAAAACGGGGGCTGGGCCCCCGGCGCGAAGGAAGAAATCGAGAAAGCGGTGCGCCGCACGGTGCGCGAAATCGGCTATGAGCAGGACGGGTTCCACTGGCAGACGCTGACCTTCGAAAACCACCTGCACGGCCAGTCTTCCGAAATCGCGCAGGGCGTCGATGCGGCGGGCAACAAGGACGAAGGCGCCGGTGACCAGGGCATCATGTTCGGCTTCGCCTGCGATGAAACGCCCGACTACATGCCTGCGCCGCTCGACTACAGCCACAAGATCCTCGAACGGCTCGCGGCGGATCGCAAGAGCGGCGCTGCGCCGTTCCTCGAACCCGATGCGAAGAGCCAGGTCACGCTGCGCTACGAGAACGGCAAGCCGGTGGCCTGCACTGCCGTCGTCGTGTCGACCCAGCATGCCAAGGGTTACCACGAAGGCGCCAGGGAGGCCGAGCTCAAGGCCTATGTCAAAGGCGTGATCGGCGACATCCTGCCCGGCGGATGGATCACCGACGAGACCGAGTGGCATATCAACCCCACCGGCGCGTTCGAGATCGGCGGGCCCGACGGCGATGCCGGGCTGACCGGGCGCAAGATCATCGTGGACACCTATGGCGGCGCGGCCCCGCATGGCGGCGGTGCGTTCAGCGGTAAGGATCCGACCAAGGTCGATCGCTCGGCCGCCTATATCACGCGCTACCTGGCGAAGAACATCGTCGCGGCGGGGCTTGCGCGGCGCTGCACCATCCAGCTGTCCTACGCCATCGGCGTGTCCAAGCCGCTCTCGCTCTATGTCGATACGCATGGCACCAGCGCCGCCGGGGTGACCGACGAAGCGCTCGAGGATGCGATCCGCAGCATCGACAAGCTGGGCGGGCTGACCCCGCGCGGGATCCGCACGCACCTCGGCCTCAACAAGCCGATATACCGCCAGAGCGCCGCCTATGGCCACTTCGGGCGGCAGGCCGATGGCGAGCATTTCCCCTGGGAACGCCTCGATCTGGGCAAGGATCTGAAGGCCGCGCTGGCAGGCTAGCCGCGCTCCCGGCCGGACGCGGCGGGCGCGCTAGCCGTGTTCGCCCTTGCGCGGGCTGGGGTGGTCGAGCGCAAGTTCGGCGCCGGAGAAAGTGAACGGGCTGCGTACGCCGGCGATGCCGTCCAGCTCGATCCGCATGCCCCGCTCGCGCACTTGCGGATCGGCGAACACCGCGTCGATCGGGTTGATCGGTCCGGCGGGGATGCCCGCCTCGCCGCATGCGCCAAGCAGTTCCGCCAATTGCCACTTGCCGGTCTCCGCAGCGATCATGGCGTCGAGCTCCGCGCGGTTGGCGAGGCGGCTTTCATTGGTGGCGAAGCGTTCGTCGCCCAGCAGGTCGCCGCGCCCGAGCAGCGCGAGCAGCCGCCGGAACAGCCCGTCATTCGCAGGCGCCAGCACCACCTTGCCATCGGCGACCGGGAAGACGCCATAGGCGCTCACCTGGGCATGCTCATTGCCCATCCGCGGCGGATTCTCGCCAGTGGTGAAGAAATGCGTTGCCTGGCTGGCGAGCAGGCCGACCGAACAATCGAGCAGCGCCATGTCGACATGCTGTCCGCGACCGGTGCGTTCGCGCATGGCGAGCGCGGCCTGGATGCCGATCACCGAATACAGCCCGCAGGTGAGGTCGGAAATGGAGATGCCCATCTTCATCGGCTGGCCCGCCGGTTCGCCGGTCAGCGCCATGAACCCGCTCATCGCCTGCACGACGAAATCGTATCCCGCCTCGTGCGCGCGCGGCCCGGTCTGGCCGAAACCGGTGATCGAGCAATAGACGAGCCCTTGGTTGGCCGCGGACAGCGCGGCGTAGTCGAGCCCGAACTTGGCCAGCGTGCCGGTCTTGAAATTCTCCAGCACGACATCCGCCGAAGCGGCCAGTTCGGCGACGCGCCCAAGATCGCCCGCGTCCCTGAAATCTGCCACGATGCTGCGCTTTCCGCGATTGGCGGCATGGTAATAGGCCGCCTCGCGGTCGCCGTTCTCGCGCTCGATCCACGGCGGGCCCCACAGCCGCGTGCCGTCGCCTTCGGGGCTTTCGACCTTGATGACGTCGGCCCCGAGATCGGCGAGGATCTGCCCCGCCCAGGGGCCGGCGAGCACCCGCGCCAGTTCGAGGACCTTGAGCCCGGCGAGGGGGGCATTCGGATTGCGCGGAGCGTCGAGCCACATGCCGCGCGGCTTGGGCGGGCAGCGCGCGGGGGTCAAGTCACTCGATGCCCGCAGCTGCCGCCAGGCCGCTTGCCGCCTCGAGGAATTCCTCGCGGAAGTCCTGCACCACCTGGCGGCTCGAGCGTACCTGTTCGACCAGCCCGACGCCCTGGCCGACGAAATAGCTGACCAGTTCGCGCGCAGTGTCATTGCCCGCCGCGGCCTCGCGTTCGATCCGCGCGAAGGCGGGTTCGGAGACCATGCCCATCAGCGGCATGGGCAGCGTTCCCGGGCCCTGCGGATCTTCCCAGGCCGCATGCCACGGCGTTTTCAGCTGGCGTGCAGGCTTGCCCGTGCGGCTGCGCGAGCGGACGGTATCGCGGCTGCGCGCGGCGACCATCTTGTCGCGGAACGCTTCGCTGGTCTCGGCCTCGGGCGTCGCCAGCCAGACCGATCCGGTCCACGCGCCCTGCGCGCCCGCTGCCATCATTCCCGCCATCTGTCCGCCGGTCATGATCCCGCCCGCGGCAAGCACCGGGATATCGTGCCCGCGCCGCGCCAGTTCCCGCACGACTTCGGGGATCAGCACAAGGGTCGACACTTCGCCGCAATGCCCGCCGGCCTCGGTGCCCTGCGCGACGATGATGTCGACGCCCGCCTCGGCCTGCCGGATGGCGTGTTCCTTCGCCCCGACCAGCGCCGCCACGGGGACGCCGCGCCGCTTGCCTTCGGCAATCATGGCAGCAGGCGCGATACCCAGCGCATTGGCGATCAGCCTGATCGGATGGCGAAAGGCGACCTCCATCAAGGCGAGGCCGTTTTCGGGCGTGATGCCCATGCGTTCGGGCAGGATCTTGAGCCCGGGCTCGGGGGCGATGCCGTAATCGCCCAGCACCGAATTGACGAAACCCTGAAAGGCCGGATCGATGGCCTGCGCGCGGCTCCGGTTGTCCGCGAGCGTGCGGACTGCCGGATCGACCACCTCGGGCACCAGCACATCGACGCCATAGGGCGCGCCATCGACATGGGCATCGATCCAGTCGAGCTCCTCCTCGAGCTGTTCGGGGGTAAAGCGGGTGGCGCCGAGGACGCCGAAGCCGCCCGCCTTGCTGACCGCGGCGACGACATCGCGGCAGTGGCTGAAGGCGAACAGCGGGAATTCGGCGCCGGTCAGGGCGCAAACGCGGTTCATGGTCATGGGTGTCTCCTCTTCCGCGGCCACCCTATGCCCAAGCCGGTGCGGTGCAAGCGATGTCTAGCGCGGTGCCCTCATTGCGCGATGTCGCTTGCCGCAGGCTGCCAGCGCGCGTCGGGGGGGAACACCTCGTCCAGCGTACCTTCCTGCCATGCGCCATAGACCGGGTTGGGCATCAGGAACCAGCCATTGCCCCACAGCTGCGCATAGGTGCCCCGCGCCACCATTGCCCGGCGCGCTGCGATGGCGCTTTCGTCCGCGTTGAAGACATCGGCGAAGTCTCCGAGATTGTCGCCTGCCATCGCAATGACGCAATAGCTCTGCGCGATCCGCGCGCGGCGGCCGTCCTTGCGCCCGCCCATGGCATCGTCGCCGCGCAGGAACAGCGTTTCGAGATGCACGGCCGGCCCCGCGCCGGCGGCTTCCAGCGCCGCCACCGTGCCTGCCGCATTCTGCGTATTGCGATTGGTGTTGAAGATCACCGTGATGCCCGCGTCGCGCAGGCGGCGCAAGCCAGTGACCGCGCCGGGAACGGGCTGTGCGATTCCCGCGCCCTGTTCCGACCATTGTGCCCATTCGGCGGGATCGAACGGCTTGCCGCTCAGCGCCTGCCAGTATTCGTAGCCGGTGTTGAGCAGGACGGTCTCGTCGACATCGAACACGGCGGCAAGCGGCTTGATGCCGCCGTCATCCGTCTCGCATGACGGCGTGCCTATGCCGCCCGCCGCGTCCGGCAGGCCCTGCGGAACCGATTGCGGAATCCCGGGCCGGCGCGCGACTGCGATGGCGTGATCGGCGATCTGTCGCCAAGTCTGGATCGAGGCTGCGGCCGCTTCGCCCGAGCCGTAAAGCCAGCGCATGGTATCGGGTGCGGGCCGGTCTTCGCCAGCATTCACCGGTGCGCTGGCCGCCGAAGGGCGGGGGCCGGCAGCGGAACAGCCGCCCAGTGCCAGCGCCCCGGCGGCGAGCAGGAGGAAACGGGTCATGAGGCAATCTCCAGAGCGGCGGCTGATGGTGCGGACGCGGCTCTCTGCCATAGCGGGCGTCGGCAATCCATCCGGCTCGCACGATTAGAGCGTGCAGCGCCGCCATTCCAGCGGAGACCCGGTCATGCCCCGATTTCGCCGCTGCCGACTACGCCAGAAAACCGCCGAATTTTGTGCAGCGCAATATCGGCCGCTCTCATCAGCCGAGGATGCCGGACATAAAATCAAGAGGTTGCAGTTCCTTGCATCGGCTGTTTGCGGATTTTGCAACAAAACTTGTTCTTTTCGCACTTGCACAAAAGTGGGCGGCCACGCATATCTGCTCGTGCCTTTCAGGCATCCTCTCCCAAGACTTCCAAGCCCGGTTGGTTCGCCAGCCGGGCTTTTTTCTTGCCTGCGGGACCTTCTGTCCGCACCCGCTCATTGCATCGGTACGAACCGGCCCCACCTTGGGCTGTACGACCAACAGGAACGGGAGCCCAGCTCACATGGCCGATGCTGACGCTGCAACGACGGAAGACACGACGAAGGTAAGGCTGCAAGTGGCAGCGGCACGGCAGGAGGAAAGCGGGCAGGGTATCGCCCGCATGCCGCGATCGGCCTTCCAGGCGCTGGGCATCACCGAAGGCGATGTGGTGGAAATCACCGGCAAGCGCACGACCGCGGCGGTCGCGATGGCGGCCTATGACGAAGACCAGACCATCGACGTCGTCCGGCTCGACGGGCTTCAGCGCGGCAATGCGGAAGCCGGCTCGGGCGAACATGTGAATGTCTCGGTTGCCGAATCGCGCCCGGCCACGCGTGTCGTATTCGCGCCCGCGCAGCGCGAGATGCGCCTGCAGGGTCCGGCGCAGGCGCTCAAGCGCAATTTCTTCCGCAAGCCGCTCGTCGCGGGCGATCTCGTCGCCACGACCGGGCAGCAGCCCGTCCAGGACATGCCCCCCGAAGTGCGCCGGATGTTCAATGCCCCGGCCTATGCGCTCACCCAGATCCGGCTCAGCGTGGTGTCCACCAGCCCCAAGGGCATCGTCCATATCGACGAAAACACCGAAGTCGAGCTGCGCGCCGAGTTCGAAGCGCCCCGCGATGCCCGCGCGGTGGTCAATTACGACGATGTCGGGGGGATGGAAGACACCATCCAGCAATTGCGCGAGATGGTCGAATTGCCGCTGCGCTATCCCGAATTGTTCACCCGTCTCGGCGTCGATCCGCCCAAGGGCGTGCTGCTGCACGGTCCTCCGGGAACGGGCAAGACGCGGCTGGCGCAGGCGGTCGCCAATGAAAGCGATGCCAATTTCTTCACCATCAATGGCCCCGAGATCATGGGATCGGGCTATGGCGAGAGCGAGAAGGCGCTGCGCGAAGTGTTCGAGCAGGCGACCAAGGACGCGCCTGCCATCGTTTTCATCGACGAGATCGATTCGATTGCGCCCAAGCGCGACCGCGTCCCCGGCGAGGCGGAGAAGCGCCTCGTCGCGCAGCTGCTGACTCTGATGGACGGGCTCGAGGCGCGTTCGAACCTCGTCGTGATTGCCGCAACCAATCGCCCCGACGCGATCGACGAGGCGCTGCGCCGGCCGGGCCGCTTCGACCGCGAAATCGTGATCGGCGTGCCCGACGAACAGGGGCGGCGCGAAATCCTCGGCATCCACACCCGCGGCATGCCCCTGGGCGACAAGGTCGACCTGGCCGAGCTGGCGCGCGCCACTTACGGCTTCGTCGGTGCGGATATCGCCGCGCTTGCGCGCGAGGCCGCGATCGATGCCGTGCGCCGGATCATGCCCAAGATCGATCTCGACGAGCGGACGATTCCGCCCGAAGTGCTCGACGAGCTTTATGTCGGACGCGAAGACTTCCTCTCGGCGCTGAAGCGCATCCAGCCTTCCGCCATGCGCGAAGTCATGGTGCAGGTGCCCCGGGTCGGCTGGTCCGATATCGGCGGCGTGGGCGACGCGATCGAAAAGCTCAAGGAAGGCATCGAGCTGCCGATGAAGAACCCCGAGGCGTTCCATCGTCTCGGGATCCGGCCCGCGAAGGGCTTCCTGCTCTATGGTCCGCCGGGCACCGGCAAGACGCTGCTGGCCAAGGCCGTCGCCAAGGAAGCCAAGGCGAACTTCATCTCGATGAAAAGCTCGGACCTGCTGTCCAAATGGTATGGCGAAAGCGAACAGCAGATCGCACGCATGTTCAAGCGGGCCCGCGCAGTCGCGCCCTGCGTCGTCTTCATCGACGAGATCGACAGCCTGGTGCCCGCACGTGGCAGCGGGCAGGGCGAACCGCAGGTCACCGGCCGCGTGGTCAACACCATCCTGGCCGAAATGGACGGGCTCGAGGAATTGCAGTCGGTCGTCGTCATCGGCGCGACCAACCGCCCCACGCTGGTCGATCCCGCGCTGCTGCGCCCGGGCCGGTTCGACGAACTGGTCTATGTCGGAACGCCCGACCAGCCGGGACGCGAACAGATCCTCAAGATCCATGCCAAGGACATGCCGATGGCCGGCGATGTCGATCTCGCGGCAGTCGCCGCCAAGACCGTGCGGTTCACGGGCGCGGACCTCGAAGATGTCGTCCGCCGCGCCGGCCTCAACGCCCTGCGCCGCGTCGGCGGCGATGTAGAGGAGGTCGCCGCGCTCGATTTCGCCGAAGCGCTGAAGGATAGCCGCGCGACGGTTACCCCGAAGATGGAAACCGAATACAAGAAAATGCGCGGCGAGCTGAAGAAGCGCGCTGCCGAAGTGCGACCGATCGGGTTCCTCTACGAAGGCATGGTCGAAAGCACGCGCGACGAAAAGCACGGGCCGGACACCACCGGCTGATCGCTACCGGCCGGTCGCAGCTGCCTGCAGCGACCTGCCGGTGAGCGCGGCTTACGGTGTGTTCGGCTCGGCGGCCTTGAGATGCCCGCCGGGCACTTCGAGCCGGTGGCGGATCAGCGCATCGGGCTGGTTCTGCTTGATCCAGGCCTGCATGTGTTCGCGCACGCCGCAGCGCAGGGCCCACAAGTCGCCGATCGTCTCGGCGCTCATCGACAGGCGCAGTTCGATGCTCTCGGGATAGGCGTCGGTCATCAGCAATTGCAAATTGCGCCCGTCCCACAGCTCATGCGCCGAGACATAGCGTTCGAATTCGCTGCGGATCGGTTCGACATCGGTGATCGGGTCGAGATGCAGCATTACCGGCCCGGTCAGCTTCTCGTCGACGCGCGACCAGTTCTCGAAGCTTTCGTCGAGGAACCGGCTGGTGGGCACGACCAGCACGCGCTCGTCCCAGGTGCGGACGGTGACGAAGCTCATGCGGATTTCCTCCACCCGCCCGGCCTGGTCGTCGACCTTGACCAGATCGCCGATCCGCAGCGGCTGGGTCAGCGCCATTTGCAGCCCCGCGATCAGCGATTTGAGCGCGGGCTGTGCGGCGGCGCCCACTGCCAGCGCGGCGAGACCCGCCGAGGCCAGCATGGTCGTGCCGACATCGCGGACACCGGGGATATTGAGCATGATCAGCGAAACGGTGACGATGATGATCCCCACCTTCACCGTCCGCGACAGGATCGCGATCCGCGTCAGGCGGCCGCGCTGCGCCACCGGATCGCTCGCCGCGCCGACCTGTGCTTCGTAGCCCCGCGCGAGGCCGCGGACCATGGCATAGGCCACCCACCCGATCACCGCGGGCACCAGGAAGCGGGCCAGAAGGTCCCAGCCGCGCCCGACCAGCGCATCGTTTTCGGCCGCCGCAGCGATGGCGAAGGCGATCGCCGCCCAGCGCAGCGGCTTGCGCACCGCTTCGACCACCACATCGTCGAGCGCGCTTTCGGAACTGCGCGTCACGCGCCGGAGCAGGGCGAAGACGATCCAGTGCGCTAGCAGGGCCAGCGCGACCGCGCTGCCGAGCACGATCAGCGTGTGGATCACGCCGTCGTAGGAGATCGGCCAATTGCGGGGATCGTAGCGCTCTAGCATCGGCTCAGGCGGTATGGGCGCGGGTCGCCGATGGCAAGATCAGTCACCGGCGGGAAGCTCGATCGTGACGATCAGCCCGTCGGGGGTGAACTTGCGCTCGAACGTGCCACCGAACTGACGCGCGGCGCTGGTCATCAGCAGGCTGCCGAAGCCGGTGTGCTCGGGTGCATCGCCCAATTGCGCGCCGGTTTCGCGCCACTCCAGCGTGACCGTCCCGTCCTGTTCGCTCCAGCTGACGTGGACCGTGCCTTCTTCCTTCCAGGCGCCGTATTTGACGGCATTGGTGGTCAGCTCGTGCAGCACCAGGCCGAGGGGGGTCACGCGCTTGGCGGGCAGCATGATTTCGGGCCCGTCGATTTCGGCCGGGTGGTTGCTCGACCGGTAGGGCGCCAGCGAGGTCTCGACCAGCGCGCGCAGCGAGGCCACCGGGCGTTCGAGCTCGCCCTGGCTGACTTCATGCGCGGTGAGCAGCGCGCGGATCCGCTGCGCGATGCTGTTGGTCACCTCCTTCGCCTCGGGCTTGTCACGGGCGCTCATCTGGACGATCGCCAGCACCACCGCGAAAAGGTTCTTCACCCGGTGGTTGAGTTCGCGCGCCAGCAGATCGGCGCGGTCGCGCGCCTCGCTGACCACCGCGGCCTGCGCCGCTTCGGCTTCGGCGCGTGCCGCGCGCCCGACCAGCCGCGCGCCGGCGAACATGGCGATGATGAGGAACACCAGCAGCGCGCCCAGCAGCGGGAGAACGCGGGCATTGGTACGCGCGGCGTCGGCGCTGTAGGCGGCCAGCGTCTCGTTCTCGATATCCTCCAGTTCGGCGATGGCGCGGTCGAGCCGTTCCATCGTCTCGACTCCCTCGTCGGTGAGAATTGCGCGCCGTGCATCGAGCAGCCGTCCGTTCTCGAGCAATTCGACCCCGGTCGCCATTTCGTCGAACTTGGCGCGGGCCAGCGCATCGATCTTGTCGATCAGTTCGGTCTGCCGCGCGGTCGCGTCCTCGCCGATCAGTTCGCGGATGCGATCAAGCGTCGGGTCGATCTGTTCGCGTCCCGCCTGGTAGGGCGCCAGATACCGCCGGTCGAGCGTGATGAGATAGCCGCGCTGGCCGGTTTCGCCGCTGATCGCGGAACGGCTGACCTGGCGCAGTTCCTCGAGCACCTCGACCGTCCGGCGCACCTGCTCGCGCTGTTCGCGCTCGGCTTCCACGGTCTGGTAGACCAGGAACAGCGTGGCGAACATCGCGGCGGCAATCACCCCGAGCAGGACGACATTCATCCACCGCGGGTCGCGCGTGCGCGCGACGAATTCCTCGATCTCGGTCAGTGTGCTGCTCCCCAGCTGGTCCCGGTGCCGATATCGACCCCCAGAGGAATGTCCAGTTTCACCGCGGGTTCGGCGGCGCCCGCCATGACCCGTTCGATCACCGCCGACGCGGCATCGACATCGCCCTCGGGCAGTTCGAAGACCAGTTCGTCGTGCACCTGCAGCAGCATGCGGACATGCCCCAGCCCGGCAGCCTCGAGCGCGGGCATCATGCGGACCATGGCGCGCTTGATGATATCCGCGCTGGTGCCCTGGATGGGCGCGTTGATTGCCGCCCGCTCGCTCCCCTGGCGCTCCGCCTGATTCTTCGACGCGATCCGCGGGAACCATGTCTTGCGCGCGAAGAGCGTTTCCGAATAGCCGCGCTCGCGCACCTGCTCCAGCGTACGCACGATGTATTTCTGGATCCCGGGGAAGCGCTGGAAATAGGTGTCGATCATCGCCTGCGCCTCGTCCGCCTCGACGCCGAGCCGGCCCGCCAGCCCCCAGCGCGAAATACCGTAGAGGATCGCGAAATTGATCGTCTTGGCGCGCCCGCGCGTATCGCGATTGACCTCGCCGAACATCTCGATCGCCGTGCGCGAGTGGATGTCCTCGCCCTGCGCGAAGGCTTCCTTCAGCGTCGGGACATCGGCCATATGCGCGGCCAGCCGCAGTTCGATCTGCGAATAGTCGGCGGCCAGCAGCACATTGCCTTCATCGGCGACGAAAGCCTCGCGGATCTGGCGGCCGATCTCGGTGCGAATGGGAATGTTCTGCAGGTTCGGTTCGGTCGACGATAGCCGCCCGGTCTGCGCCCCGACCAGGCTGTAGCTGGTGTGCACACGCCCGGTTTCGGGATTGATCGCCTGCTGCAGCGCATCGGTATAGGTATTCTTGAGCTTGGCGAGCTGGCGCCATTCGAGCACCTTTCCGGCGATCTCCGCGCCTTCGCCTGACAGCCTTTCGAGCACGCTCTGGTCGGTGGAATACTGGCCGCTCTTGCCCTTCTTGCCGCCCTTGTAGCCGAGCGTGTCGAACAGGATTTCGCCCAGCTGCTTGGGGCTGCCGACGGTGAATTCGGTGCCCGCGATGCGGTGGATTTCCTTCTCCAGCCGGGCGATTTCGCCGGCGAATTCTTCCGACAGTTTGGCCAGCCGGGTCCGGTCGACCTTGATGCCGTGGCGTTCCATCTGCGCCACCACCGGGACCAGTGGCCGGTCGACCCGTTCGTAGATGCGCGTACCGCCCTCGGTCGCCAGCCGCGGCTTGAGCGTCTTGTACAGCCGCCAGGTGACGTCCGCGTCTTCCGCGGCATATTCGGTGGCCTTGTCGAGCGGGACCTCGCCGAAGGGAATCGCCTTCTTGCCCGTGCCGCAGATCTCCTTGAAGGTCAGGCAGGTGTGGCCGAGATGGCGGCTCGCCAGCTCGTCCATCCCGTGGCCGCCACCGATCCCGTCGAGCTGGCGCCCGGCGTCGAGATCGAAGCTCATGATCATCGTGTCCTCGACAGGCGTGACGGCAATGCCGTTGCGCGCGAGCACGTTGAGATCGTATTTGCCATTGTGGAACACCTTGACCACGGCATCGCTGGCGAGCAGCGGCGCGAGCGCGGCGAGCGCAGCGGCCTTGTCCACCTGCGCCGGGCGTTCGGCAAACATGTCGCTGCCGCCATGGCCCAGCGGGATATAGCAGGCATCGTTGGGCCCGAGCGCCAGGCTCACCCCGACAAGATCGCACAGCATGCAGTCGAGCGAACTGGTCTCCGTATCGACCGCGACCAGCCGCGCCGCCATCGCCCGCGCGATCCACTCTTCGAGCCGGCCGAGCGTCTGTACGCATTCATAGGCGCTGCGATCCACTGCGGGAAATTCGGGCAGCGGCTGGCGGTTACCCGCACTGCTGGCCGGCGCGCCGGCGGTTTCGGGCTTGGCCGGATTGAGATCGGTCGCGCGCGAAGGGCTGCCATTGCCGGCCTCGAGCCGCTTGAGCAGGCTGGTGAAGCCATGCTTGCCAAGGAAAGCGGCGAGCGGTTCGGGCGGAACCTCGTCAAGCTTCATGTCCTCAAGCGTGACGGGCAGGCTGCAATCCTCGCGCAGCGTTACCAGCACGCGGCTGAGTTCGGCATCGGCGCGGTGTTCGATCAGCCGCTCCTTGAGCTTGCTCTTCTTCATGCCCTCGGCCGCATCGAGCGCAGCGGTAAGCCCGCCGTGTTCGGCAATCAGCTTGCTAGCGGTCTTGGGGCCGACGCCGAAAATGCCGGGAATATTGTCGACCGAATCGCCCATCAGCGCGAGCACGTCGCCGACCTTGTCGGGCCCGACGCCGAATTTTTCCTCAACCTCGTCGATATAGATCCGGGCATTCTTCATCGTGTCGAGCATGTCGATCCGCGCGCCGTCGCGTTCGCCGACCAGCTGCATCAGGTCCTTGTCCGAAGACACGATTGTGACATGCCACCCCTGGCGCTGGGCTTCGCGTGCATAGGAGGCGATGATGTCGTCCGCCTCGACATCGGGTTCCTCGATGCAGGGCAGGCTGAAAGCGCGGGTGGCATCGCGGATCAGCGGGAATTGGGGCACCAGATCCTCGGGCGGGGGCGGGCGGTTGGCCTTGTACTGATCGTAGATCTCGTTGCGGAAGCTCTGGCTCGACTTGTCGAGGATGACGGCCAGATGGGTCGGGCCGTCGGCCTTGTGCAGGTCGTCGGCCAGCTTCCACAGCATGGTGGTGTAGCCATAGACCGCGCCGACAGGCGTCCCTTCGGGATCGGTCAGCGGCGGGAGGCGATGGTAGGCGCGGAAGATATAGGCCGAGCCGTCGACGAGATAGAGATGCGGTGTTTCAGCCATGGTCTGGCGGCTTAGCGAAGGCTCGGCGCAATGGGGAGCGCCTTTTTCCTGCCTGCCCATGGCTATGCACTGCTGCGTGCCACCGGGGGAAATATGACCGAAAAATGGCACCTGCGGCTTTATTCGCTTGCCGTGCCCTATTTCCGCCACTATTTAGACACTGTGAGGCCCCAATTGGGGGTTCGCGCGGGAGGGGGGTAAACCTTCCGAACGCATTCATATTCGCTGTTCAAGGATTTAGAACTATGCGCAAGATCGCTCTTTTCGCTGCTGCTTCGGCCGCTGCCCTGACCCTCGCCGCTTGCTCGGAAGCAACCGAAGATTCGGCTGAAGCAACCGCAGACGAAGCAGTTGCAGACGCTGAAACCAACATGGAAGCTATCGAAGCAGAAACCGACGAAGCCATCGCCGACGTCACTGCTGAAGCCGACGAAGCTGCTGCCGAAGTCGAAGCTGCTGCTGAAAACGAAACCACTGCCGAAGCTGCTGCCGACTAATCGCGCACGCTTCGCGGACGGTTATCGTTCACGAACAGAAAGGGCGGTGCCACGCGGCGCCGCCCTTTTTCGTGCCTGACGTTACGTGAAGCTTATTCGCCGCCGTAATCGGCGGTGGCCCAGTTGCGGCCGTCGTTCATGCTTTGCCCGAACCCGGTGTAGAGCGCCTGCGTAATGCTGGAAATCCGCGCATCACGATTGGCCCGTGCCTCGAGCTTGCGGCTACGGCTGCCGTTTTCCACCGCCATCGAGGGGCTTTGCCCGGTAACGTAGATGGCGGCCGCGATCGCGCGGCCATCGGGCGTATGGAATATGCCAATATCGCTGGCGGTGCGGGCCAGCGTTCCGGTCTTGTGCGCCAGATTGGCGCTCACCGGGAGGGCCGAGGGCATCCGCCGCTTGCCCGTGGTGGTTTCCTCCATCGCGTCGAGCAGGACCCGGCGTGAATAGTCGCTCAGCCATTTGCCCTGATAGATCCCGGCAAGCAGCTGCCCCATCGCGCGCGGCGTGGCGCTGTCCTTGATATCGACGCTCCACGCGGGGTCGATCCGGCCGTCCTCGCGGATCAGCGTGGCGATGTCGCGCGACAGGCTGAAGCCTTCGATCCCGGCATCCTTCATCCACTTGTTGACAGCGCTCGGGCCGCCGACCGCTGCGAGCAGCGCGTCGGTGCAGTCGTTGCAGCTCTTGCTGATCATCAGGCTGAGGTGGCGGTAGGCCGGCAGATAGGCACCGCCGGGCCGCGGCAGGCGGTACTCGCTCGTCAGGCTCCACCGATTCGCATCGACGCCCGCAAGGAACGTCGCGGCGATCGCGACCTTGCTGGTGCTCGCCATCGGGAAGCGCTGGTCCGCCAGCACGCCCACTTCGCGCCCCGTCGACAGATCGATCGCATAGACGCCGATGCGTCCGTCCGATCCATCGGCCAGCTGGGCGATCTGCTGTTCGAGCGGAGTCGCGTAGACGGCGTCGTAGCTTTGCGGGGTGCGGACATCGGTGCCCAGGACAGTGTCGAACTGGGCTTCGAACCCGGTACCTTGCGCAGCTGCGGGAGCGGCCAGGGCCATTGCCCCGATCGCCAGAAGTCTTCCGAGTAGGTTTGTTCGCATGCTGATCGTTTACACCCTGCTTGGTTAGGCGAAGCTTAACGGATATCCCCGGTAGCGATACAAGCGCGGCGCGACGAAAAGTGTTTCGATCACGACAGTTTCGCCCCGCACGGTGTCATATTCGTGCGGGGCGATGAAGGTCATGCGTTGGCAATCGCCTGTTCGATCCGGTCGGTGGGTTCGCCGGTCATGGTCTTGTCGATTTCCCCGACCAGCCGTTTCTTGAGCTCGCCATGATAGTGGCGGCGCATCTCGCCCAGCGTCTTGGGGTCGGCAATGACCAGGATGTCGCTGATATCGCCAGCGATCGCCTTGGCATTGAGCCATTCGGTTGCCGCTGCGCCATGCGCGAGCTCTTCCAGGTCGGTGCGTCCCAGCTGCTGTCCCGCATTGTCCTGATGCTTCACCCCGGCGCTGTAATTGGTTGCCGACAGATCGGGTTTCTCGGCCGAGCCGAGCTTGGGTTCGAGCGGCTGGCCGGTATTGCGCATGACAGTGAAATTCTCGCCGTCGACGATCGCGACATGGGCATTGCTGGGAAGGCGCATCGAATGGTCTCCTCTTATTGGTGATTGGTGCACGGACAACGTTCGAACGCCGCAGGAGGTCCGGGCTTGAGCCACGCGGCGTTTGTCTGCACAGATGTGTCCATGGGAGAGATCGAAAGCGCGGGGGCGCTCGAGCAGGGATTGGCCAAGGCGCTGGCGCGTGCCGGCATGGCGGCGCCCGAAGGGGTGCAGCGGCTGACCGGTGGGGCAACCATGGAAAGCTGGCGGTTCAGCAGCGGCGGAGAGGATTTCGTCCTCCGCCGCGCGCCGAGCCTCGCTTTCATGGAGGGCCGCCCCTTTGGTCATGACAGCGAAGCGGCGATTATCGGTGCGGCGCATGCCGCGGGCGTAACCGCGCCCGAGGTGCTGGTCGGCCTGCAGCCGGGCGACGGGATCGGCAGCGGCTTCGTGATGCGCGCACTGCCCGGCACACCCGATCCGCGGGCGATCCTCGCGATGGACGATCCGGGCCAGTTGCTGCGCGACGTGGCACGCGATCTGGCGAGGATCCACGCGCTTCCGCGCGCCGGTCTGCCGGGAGACGTGCCCGAACTGGACTACGCCGAGGGTATCGAAGGCCTGGCCGAACAGTTCGAGGAAGCGGGCGGCGACCGGCCGATCATCGCGCTGGGCCTGCGCTGGCTGCGCGAGAATATGCCCGACCGGGTGGAGCCGGTGCTCAACCATGGCGATTACCGGCTGGGCAATCTGCTGGCGCAGGATTCGCAGCTGACCGGCGTGCTCGACTGGGAACTGGCGCATTTCGGCGACCGGCACGAGGACCTGGCATTCGGCTGCATGGCGGTGTGGCGCTTTGCCCGGGTCGACCGCCCGGCATTGGGGCTGGGATCGCTGCAGGACTATGTCGCGGCCTATGAGGCGGAGAGCGGGGCCAGGGTCGATGCCGGGCGGTTCCGCTTCTGGCTGGTCTATCGCACGGTGTGGTGGGCGCTTGGATGTCTGCGGATGGCGAGCTTTTGGCGCAGCGGCGATGACCGCATGCTCGAACGCGTAGTCATCTCGCGCCGGACCAGCGAACAGGAACTCGACCTGCTGCTGCTGCTCGAAGAAGATGCGCCGGAGGCCGAACAGGCCCGCGCCATGCCGCCGCGCGATGCGCTTCCCGAACCGCTCGGCGAAGCCAGCGCGGGCGAGCTCGCCACCGCCGTGGCCGAATGGCTCGGCAGCGTGAAGGACCGGATGGAAGGCCATGACCGCTTCCAGCTCGCCGTTGCGCGCAATGCGCTGGGGATGATCGCCCGCAATGATGCGGCGGCTACGCAGGTGGAAGACGACATGCTCGCGCAGGATGTGCTCGACGGGCGCGCCTCGCTGGCGACGCCGGGACTGCTGGCGATGCTCCGCCGCGCCGCGCTCGACAAGCTGGGGGCCGATGTCCCGAAATACCCGATGCTGGCGCTGGCACGGAAAAAATGGACGGGAGAGGATTGATGGATTTCGCGATACCGCAGGAGCTCGAGCACTATTACGCCGAGCTCGAAGCCTTCATCGAAAACACGATCGACCCGATGGTCGCCCGCGATGACAACATCCGTTTCTTCGACCACCGCCGCGAAGACGCGCGCACCGACTGGGAACGCGGCGGGCTGCCCAGCCATGACTGGGAAGAGCTGCTGCGCGAATGCCGCAAGGCGGCCGACGAGGCTGGCCACTGGCGCTTCTCCGCCCCGAAGAAATACGGCGGCAAGGACGGTTCGAACCTGTGGATGGCAGTGATCCGCGACCGGTTTGCGCAGCGCGGGCTGGGCCTGCACAACGATCTGCAGAACGAACATTCGATCGTCGGCAATTTTCCCTTCGTCGCCATGTTCGAGACTTTCGGGACTGAAGAGCAGAAGCAGGAATTCATCAATGGCGGGTTCGAAGGCACGCGCCGAGTCGCCTTCGGACTGACCGAACCCGATCACGGATCGGACGCGACCTGGATGGAAACGCGGGCGGTGCGCGAGACGCGCGACGGGGTCAACGGCTGGCGGATCGATGGCGAGAAGATGTGGATCACCGGCATGCATGTCGCCACGCATTGCGCGATGTTCGCGCGGACCAGCGGCCACAACGGCAAGCCCAGCGGGATAACCTGCTTCCTCGTCCCCAATCCCACGCCCGGCCTCGAGATCGAGGAATGGATGTGGACCTTCAACATGCCGACCGACCATCCGCGGCTGTCGGTGAATGACGTCTGGGTGCCCGATTCCGCGATCCTGGGGCGCGAGGGCGGCGGGCTGGCGCTGGCACAAAGCTTCGTCCACCAGAACCGCATCCGCCAGGCCGCCTCCAGCCTTGGCGCGGCGCAATACTGTATCGAGCAGAGCGTCCGCTATGCCCGGACCCGCAAACCCTTCGGCGAGGAGCTGGCCAAGAACCAGGCGATCCAGTTCCCGCTGGTCGAGCTCGCGACCCAGTGCGAGATGCTGCGCCTGCTGATCTACAAGACCGCGTGGGACATGGACAACATGCCGCACGAGGACATCGAAAAGACCATCTCGGACAAGGTGTCGATGTGCAATTACTGGGCGAACCGGCTGGTCTGCGAAGCCGCGGACCGCGCCATGCAGGTCCACGGCGGCATCGGCTATTCGCGGCACAAGCCGTTCGAGCACATCTATCGCCACCACCGCCGCTATCGCATCACCGAGGGCGCAGAGGAGATCCAGATGCGCAAGGTGGCGGCCTATCTGTTCGGCTATATTGGGCCGCGGCGGGGCAGCTTCGACGAAGCCTGATCGGTACGGTCCGCCGATGCTCGTGCTCCCACCCGGTCAATCGGCGCTTGACCCGGGCAGGCGGGCAAGGCCTTGTAAGCGGCAGATATTCAGGGGACCCATACGATGACACCGAAACTTCGGACACTGGCTGCCGGCCTGTTGCTTTCCACCGCCACCACTGCGCTCGCGCAGCAGGCTCCGATTGTTCTGCCCGGTGCGCCCGGCGCCGCGCCGCGGGTGATCGACGAAGACGAAGCCACGCGTCTGTCCGACACGCGTTTTTCACCCGCCGATGTCAAATTCATGCAGGACATGATCGTCCACCACCAGCAGGCGGTCGATCTTGCCGCGCTGGTCGAGGGCCGCAGCAACAATTCCGATATCGTGGCGATCGCGGGGCGCATCGATGCCAGCCAGGCCGATGAAATCGCCTTCATGCGCGAATGGCTGGCCGAACGCGGGCAACCCGCGGCGATGCAGCATCACGCGGGAATGGATCATGCAGCGCACCACCTGATGATGGGCATGGCCACGCCCGCGAAGGTGGCCGAACTCGGCACGCTGGAAAGCACTGCATTCGACCGCCTGTTCCTGCAGCTGATGGTGCGCCATCACGGCGGCGCGATCGACATGGTCGAAACGCTGCACGACCAGCCCGGTACTGCCTACGATCCGGTGATGTTCGAATTCACCAATGACCTGGTCAAGGAACAGCAAGCCGAGATCGACCGGATGAACGCGATCCTCGCCGAATTGTCGGACGACCCGCGGGCCAATCTCGCGGCAGGCTTTCGCGATGCCGAGGAGGCGATCAGCAATCTGCGGCTGGTCGCCGCGCTGCCCAAGCCGACCGGCTTCTACGATCCCGAGAACCCCGCGCAGCTTGCGCCGCGTATCGCGGAAGACGCCGAAGCCGACGAGGCGGGTGATCTGGTCGATACCGCGCGCCCCGATATCCGCGAGGAAGAGGACGAGGACGGCAATCCGCGCTTTGGCGAGCGCGGCTCGCTGCTGAGTTTTGCCAACACCGACATGGCGTTCAGCGGCGATCTTCTGGTCGCGGGCAATTACCACGGCTTCAACGTGTACCGGTTGGGCGATGACGGGATCCCGCAGCTGGCCAGCTCGATCGTCTGCCCCGGCGGGCAGGGCGATGTCTCGATCGCGGGTGATCTGCTGCTGATGAGCGTGCAGGACAGCCGTGCGCGCAAGGATTGCGGCCTGCAGGGGATCGAAAGCAATATCAGCGACGAGCGGTTCCGCGGCCTGCGCATCTTCGACATTTCCGACGTCACCCGCCCGCGGCAGGTGGGCCAGGTGCAGACCTGCCGGGGCAGTCACACCCATTCGATCGTCAGCGCCGACGACCAGCGGCTGGTGGTCTACAATTCGGGCACCAGCTACGTGCGCGACGATCGCGAACTGCCCGGCTGTTTCGAACGCGGCGGCGACACCACCGCGCTGTTCAGCATCGATGTGATCGAGATCCCGCTGGCCGATCCGGCCGCCGCGCGGATCGTCGACAGCCCGCGCATCTTCGCGCAGGACGGGCGGATCGCCGGCCTGTGGCGCGGCGGCGACCATGGCGAAGGCACGCAGGAAACACGCGTGACCGACCAGTGCCACGACATCACCGTCTTCCCCTCGCTCAATCTCGCCGCGGGCGCGTGTTCGGGCAATGGCATCATTCTCGACATCGCCGATCCGCTGGCGCCGAAACGGCTCGACGACGTTACCGACACGGGCTTTGCCTACTGGCATTCGGCCACCTTCAACAACGATGGCACCAAGGTGCTGTTCACCGACGAATGGGGCGGCGGCGGGCGGCCGCGCTGCCAGGCGGGCGACCCGATGACCTGGGGCGCCAATGCGATCTATGCGATCGAGGATGGCAAGCTCGCCTTCCGCAGCCTCTACAAGCTGCCGGCCCCGCAGAGCGACGTGGAGAACTGCGTCGCGCACAACGGTTCGATCATCCCCGTGCCGGGCCGCGATATCTTCGTCCAGGCATGGTATCAGGGCGGCATTTCGGTGATCGATTTCACCGATGCGGAAAACCCCTTCGAAATCGCCTATTTCGACCGCGGCCCGGTCGATGCGGACCAGCTCATCACGGGCGGATACTGGTCGGCCTATTGGTACAACGGCCGCATCTACGCCACCGAGATCAGCCGCGGGCTCGACGTCTTCGCGCTATCGCCGAGCGAATTCCTGACGGCGGAGGAAATCGCCGCGGCGGAAGCGGCTCAATACGATGGCGGCGTGTTCAATCCGCAGACGCAGACGCAGGTCAGCTGGCCCGAGGCGGCGATCGCCGCAGCGGCCGCCAGCCGGAAGGGCGGATAGGATGGCTGCCCGCGAACGGACCCGGGGCAGCGGCCGGACACGCGCCGCGAAAATCGTGATCGGCCTTCTCGTGCTGCTGGTTGGCACTGCGCTGATATCCTTGCTCGACACCAATCGCGGTTCGGTCCGCATGCTCGACATGGTCCGCGAACCCTCGGTTTATCTGGCGGCGGCGCTGGCGGTGCTCGGCGTGATCCTGGCGCGCAGCCGCGCCGTCGTGGTGGTGGGCCTTGCCGCAATCGCCATCGGCATCAACATGTGGCGGTTGTGGCCCTATACGGCGCTTGCCGCGACGCAGGTTCCGCTACCCGACGAAGTCGACGGGATGAGCTGTGCCCGGCTGCTGTCGTTCAATGTCCTGCAGGGCAACGACCGGCACCGCGATACCGCCCGGCTGATCGAGCGGGTCGATCCCGACATCCTGCTGCTGATGGAAACCGACCAGTCGTGGCTCGATGCGCTCGAACCGGAGCTGTCGCGCTATGGCTACCGGCTCGACCGCCCGCTCGACAACAAATACGGCATGGCCTTCGCCACCCGGCTGACGGTGGATCGCGCCGAAATGGTGGCCAACACCAGTTCGAACACGCCGACGCTCTATGCCACGCTGCGGATGGGCGACGGGGCGCGGTTCGAAATGATCGGCCTTCACCCGCGGCCGCCGCTGCCCGGCCAGTCGACCGAAAGCCGCGACGCCAATATCGCGCACGCGGGTGCGCGCACGCCCGACGGCCTTTCGAACGTGCTCGCCATCGGCGATTTCAACGATGTGCCCTGGTCCAACACCACGTCGCGTTTCGTCGCCGAAGGCGGCTACCGCGATCCGCGCGCGGGCCGGGGCAGTTTCGCGACCTTTCCGGCGGACTATGCCTGGATCGGCTGGCCGCTCGACCAGATCTTCGTGAAGGACGGGGTGAAGGTGGAAGAGCTCGAGATCGGCGATGATGTCGGGTCCGATCACCTGCCGCTGATTGCCAAGGTGTGCGTGGATCCGATGTCGGCCGATGCGGATATCGAGGGATTGTTCGCGCCGGACACCGCGCCAGCGGGCGAGCTCTAGCGGCAGCGTCCGACAGCGCTTGGAGCCCCAATCAAAAAGGCCCGGCAGGATCGCTCCTGCCGGGCCTCTTCATGTGACCTGTCGGTCGGGGGCGGGGCTTAGAAGCCCATTCCGCCCATACCGCCCATGCCGCCCATGTCGGGCATTGCCGGGGCGCCCGACTTGTCGTCGGGCTTCTCGGCGATCGCAGCCTCGGTCGTGATCAGCAGGCCCGCCACCGAAGCGGCATCCTGCAGCGCGGTGCGCACGACCTTGGTCGGGTCGATGACGCCGGCCTTGACCAGGTCTTCATAGGTGTCGGTCGCGGCGTTGAAGCCCAGCGAGGTATCGTTGGCGTCAGTCAGCTTGCCGGCAACCACAGCGCCGTCATGGCCAGCGTTCGAGGCAATCTGGCGGACCGGAGCCTGCAGCGCACGACGGATGATGTCGATGCCGCGGGTCTGGTCGTCATTGACGCCTTCGAGGCCGTCCAGCGCCTTGGTGGCGTAGAGCAGCGCGGTACCGCCGCCCGGGACGATGCCTTCTTCGACGGCTGCGCGGGTTGCGTGCAGCGCGTCGTCGACGCGGTCCTTGCGTTCCTTCACCTCGACTTCGGTCGCACCGCCGACCTTGATCACGGCAACACCGCCGGCGAGCTTCGCCAGACGTTCCTGCAGCTTTTCACGGTCGTAGTCGCTCGACGTGTTGTCGATCTGCGCGCGGATTTCACCGACGCGAGCCTTGATGTCGCCTTCCGAACCGGCACCGTCGACGATGGTCGTGTTGTCCTTGTCGATGGTGACGCGCTTGGCTTCGCCGAGCATGCCCAGCGTGACGTTCTCGAGCTTGATGCCGAGATCTTCGCTGATCATTTCGCCCTGCGTCAGGATCGCGATGTCCTGCAGCATGGCCTTGCGGCGATCGCCGAAGCCCGGAGCCTTCACCGCTGCAACCTTGAGGCCGCCGCGCAGCTTGTTGACCACGAGGGTGGCCAGCGCTTCGCCTTCGATGTCTTCGGCGATGATCAGCAGCGGGCGACCGCTCTGAACAGCCGCTTCGAGCACCGGCAGCATTGCCTGCAGGTTCGACAGCTTCTTTTCGTGGATCAGGATGTACGGGTTTTCGAGTTCGACCGTCATCTTGTCCGGATTGGTGATGAAGTAGGGCGACAGGTAGCCGCGGTCGAACTGCATGCCTTCGACGGTTTCGAGCTCGAATTCGAGACCCTTCGACTCGTCGACGGTGATCACGCCTTCCTTGCCGACCTTTTCCATGGCTTCGGCGATCTTTTCGCCGACTTCACGGTCGCCATTGGCCGAGATCACGCCGACCTGGGCGATTTCTTCGCTGCCCGAAACGTCCTTCGAACGGCCCTTGAGGTCTTCGACGACCTTGGTCACGGCGAGATCGATACCGCGCTTGAGGTCCATCGGGTTCATGCCTGCAGCAACCGACTTCATGCCTTCGGTCACGATCGACTGGGCAAGAACGGTTGCCGTGGTGGTGCCGTCACCGGCGGCGTCGTTCGCCTTCGATGCGACTTCCTTGATCATCTGCGCGCCCATGTTCTCGAACTTGTCGGTCAGTTCGATTTCCTTGGCGACGGTGACGCCGTCCTTGGTGATGCGCGGGGCGCCGAAGCTCTTGTCGATCACGACGTTGCGGCCCTTGGGGCCCAGCGTGACCTTGACGGCATTGGCGAGGGTGTCGACGCCGCGCAGGATGCCTTCGCGCGCGTCGCGGCCGAACTTTACGTCCTTGGCTGCCATTGGTGTTTCTCCTGGAATTCGTGTGTCTGGGGGAAAGCGTCAGGATCCGGCGATCAGCCGATGATCCCCATGATGTCGCTTTCCTTCATGATCAGCAGGTCTTCGCCATCGAGCTTGACCTCGGTGCCGGACCACTTGCCGAACAGCACGCGGTCGCCTGCCTTCACGTCGAGCGGGGTAACCGTGCCGTCTTCCGCCTTGGCGCCCGAACCGACGGCGACGATTTCGCCTTCGCTCGGCTTTTCCTTGGCGCTGTCGGGAATGATGATCCCGCCGGCGGTCTTTTCTTCGGCTTCGATGCGACGGACCAGTACGCGGTCGTGCAGCGGACGAAATGCCATGATGATGACCTCTCTCTGTAAGAGTTGAAACATGCTTTGGCACTCCCATGCGGAGAGTGCCAGCGAGGCGCATTTGGGGATGCGCCGAAGCCGAGTCAACGGGTCGCCGGACAAAAATTGAACTCATCGGCAGGTGCCGCGTTGGGGGTGGCAAGAAGCGCGCGCCCGTTGCACCGGGCCGCGCCGCGAACTGCCAGAACGCCGCGAAAGGGCCGCAACCGAATGACGACCGACCAGACGATAGCCGCATTGACGATTCCGGAACAGATCTGGCTGTGGTTGCGGCTGCACATGATGGACATCGCCGGGGCTTTCGCCGTGCTCATCATCGGGCTGTTGCTGGCCGGGATCATATCGCGCTGGGTCGAACGCGCCATGACCCGCTCGTCGCGGTTCGAACCGACCGTCGCCAATTTCCTGTCCAGCGTGGTGAAATATGCGCTGTGGGCGCTGGTGCTGGTGACCGTGCTCGCGCAGTTCGGAGTGGAGACCACCAGCATCCTCGCCGCGCTCGGCGGGATGGCGCTGGCGGTGGGTCTCGCGCTGCAGGGCACGCTCAGCAACGTCGCTTCCGGGGTGATGATCCTCGTCCAGAAGCCGTTCAAGGTGGGCGAGGCGATCTCGGCCGGTGCAGTGACGGGAACCGTCCAGCAGATCGGCCTCTTTACCACCGAGCTCAAGCAATTCGACGGCCTGTTCGTGATGGTGCCCAATTCGGAGCTGTGGAACCAGGCAATCGTCAACTTCACGCGGCATGCGACCCGCCGGCTCGAACTCGTGGTGGGCATCGGCTATGGCGACAGCATGGATCAGGCGCGGCGCGAACTGCTGGCGCTCGCCGAAGCCGACGACCGCGTGCTCGACGATCCCGCCCCGGTGACCTTCGTCAATTCGCTCGACGACAGTTCGGTCGGCATCGGCATGCGTGTCTGGTGCAAGACGCCCGACTATCTCGGGCTGTCGTGGGACCTCACCGAAGCGGCCAAGGCGCGGTTCGACGAAACGGGCATCTCGATCCCCTTCCCGCAGCGCGAGATCGTCCAGCGCAGCGCGTAATTCAGCCCGGGAGCGGGCGCCGGGTCAGGCCCAGCCGCTCGCGCCGGTGCCAGCGCCAGCCCAGCAGCACCGCTGCAACGGTGAGGCCGGTGGCAAGGCCGATCCACACGCCAACTCCCTCGAGCGGGGTCATGAAGCCCAGCACCAGCGAGGTCCCGATTCCGGGGACCCAATACGCGAAGGCCGCGATCCACATCGGAATGCGCGTATCCTGCAGCCCGCGCAGGGCGCCCGCAGCCACCGCCTGCATCCCGTCGACCAGCTGGAACGCCGCTGCGATGACGATGTACTGCAGCGCGAAGCCGACCAGCACCGCGTTCTTGGGGTCCCATGGATCGACATAGATCGCGATCAGTGGCTTGGGGATGATCACCATCGCCAGCGCGGTGAGCGCCATGAAGCCGGTGCCGACGACGATCGCGGTCCAGCCCGCGCGCTTGACCCCCTCGGGGTCGCGCGCGCCGTAGAAATAGCCGACCCTTATGGTCGCCGCCTGACCGACCCCGAAGGGCACTTGGAAGGCGAGCGCGGCGATCTGCAACGCCACGGTGTGCGCAGCCAGCTGGCTGGCGCCGATATTGCCCATCAGGAAGGCCGCCGCCCCGAAGATACCGGCCTCGGCAGTGATCGTCAGCGCGATCGGCGTGCCGACACGGACGATATGCATGAGCCGCGCCCAGTCGGGCGACCACCAGCGACCGAAGACGTGGTAGCGGTGCAGTTTCTTGTCCAGCCGGATCGCGACCACATAGGCGGCCAGCGTGGTCAGCGTGGTGAAGATCGTCGCCACCGCAGCGCCCTTCAGCCCCAGTTCGGGCGCGCCCAGATTGCCGAAGATGAAGGCGTAATTGGCCAGC
This sequence comes from Qipengyuania citrea, assembly GCF_009828015.1. Lineage (GTDB taxonomy): Bacteria > Pseudomonadota > Alphaproteobacteria > Sphingomonadales > Sphingomonadaceae > Qipengyuania > Qipengyuania citrea. The sequence goes on from NZ_WTYG01000001.1 coordinate 1,022,395, forward strand.
GCATTGACGAAGATGCCGCCCGCGGTGATCGCGGTGGCGAAGATCGGCCGGTCGAGCGTGGAGACGAAACTGCGCAGCACATTGCAGAACAGCATCGGGACCAGGCTGACCACCAGCAGCGTGTTGTATTCTATCGCCATGGCGATGATGTGCGGCTGCTGGCCCGTCACGCGCATCAGCGGGCCGAGCAGCAGGCACACGCCGATCCCGGCAGTGCCGGAAAACAGTGCCAGCCACAGGGCCATGCGCACCGATCGGCGGACCGCTCGCAGGGCCGGGGCCCGTTCGCCCAGTTCGGCGGCAACTACCGGTGCGACCGCTCCGGTCAGGCCCGACAGCGCCCACAGCACCAGCCCGAACAACGCGACCGCCAGCGCCGACGCGGCGAGCTGGTCGTCGCCCAGCCGCGCAATGAAGATCACATCGATCGCATAGGTCAGCATCTGCAACAGGTTCGCTGCCGCCAGCGGCCAGCTCAGCCGCAACGTGGCACGCAGTTCGGCGCGCCAGCCATCGCCGCCACGGGGCGGGGGCTCCATGGCGTATGCGTTCGTCATGCAGCCGGACCGGATAGGGGCAGGGCTGCGGGTGCTCAAACACTAAGTCCCGGCGCTGCACAGAACGCAGCCCGGGTGCGCCCGCCCGGCCACACTCAGCGGCATCGCCCAAGGGGATCGCGCGGCGTGCCGGGTGGATGGCGCTACGCTATCGGATCGGATCCGGATGCAACAGGATTGGCCAGCGGGTGTATGGCAGGCTCATATGAAGGCCATCTCGCACAAGTGGGGAGCGCGCATATGGGAGTTTCCGCCCTTGCCGACCATGTCGGCATCCTGCAGCAATTCGTCACCCGGTTCGGCGAAATTCGCCTGTTTTCGACCAGCGCCGCGGTGGTCACCTACCCAGCGCCGCTCTACAACGTGATCGGCAGCACGGACGATCCCAAGGTGCCCGGCTACTCCAGCTGGACCAGCCTGCTCCAGGGCAAGGGGATCGGCGTCGGCAGCGATAATCACTGCTATGTCGATCCGCAGGTTCCCGACCGGTCGCATCCCGGCTTCCAGGTCGGCGGACACATGACCCCGAACCAGGACGGAAGCGTCCCCGCGACCCAGACCTGCTATCTCATGCCGCTGTGCAAGCTGCACAACGGGAAGGGCTACAACCACGTAGCGATGTCGCATTCGCTGACGCAGATCCTCGAACTCAGCGGCTATATGACCGGCGAACCGGCCGCCACCTTCCTCGCGCGAATGGGGGGCGAAGCGCCCGCGGCGCTCGTTTTCGCGGACGAGGAGGGGGTCGGTTTCCAGACGCTGTCCGCCGAGGATTTCGTCCGGGCCAAGGAAAGCACGATCACCGAAGCGCTGGGGACGAATGCGCCGCCGCGGCATATCGTGCTGCACCGCCGCCGCGACGGGGACTCGGTCTATTACACCGTGGAGCACGCGCAGCTAGACTGATCCGAGCCGCTTGCGGGCACCGGCCAACAACGCAAAAGGGCGGCGCCTTGCGGCACCGCCCTTCCGTGATCTCGCGAAACGAGATCGAAGCGTAAGCGCCCAAACGGGCAGTCGCTTACTTGAGCTCGACGGTACCGCCGGCTGCTTCGATCTTGCCCTTGATTTCTTCGGCTTCTGCCTTGTTGACGCCTTCCTTGAGCGGCTTGGGTGCGCCTTCGACGAGAGCCTTGGCTTCCGAGAGGCCCAGGCCGGTGATGGCGCGGACTTCCTTGATGACCTGGATCTTCTTGCCACCGTCGCCGGTCAGGACGACGTCGAATTCGTCCTTTTCTTCGGCTGCGGGGGCGTCACCACCGCCGGCGGGGCCAGCAACAGCAACGGCAGCGGCGGCGCTTACGCCCCACTCTTCTTCAAGTGCCTTGGCAAGCTCAGCGGCTTCCAGGACGGTCAGCTTCGACAGTTCTTCAACAAGCTTGGCGATATCGGCCATGATGTTTCACTCCAAAATTAGGGCCGGGGTTCCCGAAGGTATTGCCCCGATGAATATATGTTCGTGCGTCGAACCAGCTCTTACGCGGCTTCCTTGGCGCCATAGGCACCGAAGACACGAGCGAGCTTGGCTGCGGGGGCGTTGACGACCTGGGCAACCTTGGTTGCCGGTGCGTTGACGAGACCCACAATCGTGCCACGAAGTTCGTCGAGGCTGGGCAGCGAGGCGAGTGCCCGTACCCCTGCTTCGTCGAGCTTCTGCGCGCCCATCGAACCACCGAGAATTTCGATCTTGTCGGTGGTCTTGGCGAACTCCACCACGGCCTTGGCCGCGGCGACCGGATCTTCGGAATAACCGAGAGCGGTCGGACCGGTCAGGAACTCGTCGAGTCCCGTGTAGTCGGTGTCCTTCAGGGCGAGCTTGGCGAGACGGTTCTTGGCAACCTTGTAGGTCGCACCGGCTTCACGCATCTTCGTACGCAGTTCGGTGGACTGATCCACCGTCAGCCCCAGATTGCGGGTGACAACCACCACGCCGGACTGGGCGAAGACTTCGCTGAGCTGGGCGACCGCGTCGGCTTTCTGCGAACGATCCATGCCATACTCCTTCACTATGGCCGCGCCGGGAGAACCCGCCGCGACCGGCTACGTTTGTCCGTTCCGGCGAACCGGGACGGGCGAGTCCGTTGATGGGGAAGGAGTGCGCCAGTTGGCGCGAAACGGCGCCGAAGCACCGGAAATCTCTGTTCCCCGCCTAGGTTGGAGATTAAGAAAGCGCCAATTCGCCTTCACCAACTGTCTCGGACGGATGCAGGGCGGAATCGAAAAGACCCGCCGTTGCGTGGCGGGCCTTTAGCGGTTTGGTTGCTGCGGTCAAGCCTGTCCGGCGCTTCCGCGCGGGCATCACATTGCGGCGTCGTCGTCCATCGCGGTCTCGTCGGCCGCGTCGTCGTCGCCCATCGGCTCCATGTCCGATTGCAGCAGGCCGTCTTCGCCGGGCTCGTAATCCAGCGGGCCGTCATCGGGTGCATCGGCAGCGGGCGCGGTGGTGGTGTCGTTGCCGAGATCGGCCGTGTCGCTGCCGTCGATCGGCTCGCCGCAGGCGCCAAGCGTCAGCGCCAGGGGAAGGGCGGCAAGAAGTGCGGTCTTGTTCATGTCTATTCTCCTGCGTGTGCGACGAAAATGGACCTATTCGGCGATTGTTCCCGCTGCGGCCCGCTGCCGCTGCGGGGCGCCGGGCAGCGGCGCGGGGCGGGTGGCGATCACGTATTGGGCGCAAATCATGACCAGGGCGAGCCATGCGGTCACCACGCTGTCGAGCCCCAGCATCACCCATTTGGTCGCATCCCCCGCGACGAAGATGGCCCCGATCCCGAGCGCGTAATGCACTGCCATCAGCGGGAGCATCGCGGCCAGCGGGAAGAGGATCGCGAAGACCGCATCGCGCGCCATTACCCGGATCGACTGCAGCGGGCTGATCAGCGTGCCCAGCGGTGCGGCGACGACGAAGCGCACGATCAGCGGCATGAAGATCAGGCCGAAGACGAAGAAGCCGATGGCGATCGGTCCGCCGGTCCAGACATAGAGGCCGAGCCACGCGAACAATGCTTGCAAGCCGATGACGAGGCCGAACAGCGCGGTGGCGGGTTTTTCCAACCGGACGGCAAAACCGCGATCGCCCTTGCTGTGCAGCCAGCGGATGAGGAAATAGGCGGGCAGGCCCAGCGCGATCGTCTTGAAGAAGCCGGCCAGGATCCGGTCCGGGTCGTTCTCTGCCAGTTGCGCGGCTTCGACGCCGGCATACATGCCGACACGCATCTCCACCACGTGCTGGACGAACTCGGCCACCAGAGGAATGGCCGCGGCGAACGGCAGCGCGGCAGCGAAGGCGAGGCTGCGGGTATGAACGGCGCGGAAAGCAGGCAGGAAAGTGGTCATTGGTCGATTCCCCCGGTTTCGGAATAGATCAGAAGGTCACCCGGCTGGCAGCGTAGCTCGCGGCAGATTGCCTCCAGCGTGGAAAAGCGGATCGCCTTGGCCTTCCCGGTCTTGAGGATCGAGAGATTGGCCAGAGTGAGTCCGATGCGGTCGGACAGTTCGGTCAATGTCATGCCGCGCTCGCGCAGCAGTTCGTCGAGGCGGACGGCGATGAAGGAGGTCTGGTCCGTCATCAGACCGTGCCTTCGAGATCGTCGCGCATCGCCGCCCCTTCGCGGAAGACATGCGCCAGTACGAACAGCAGCGGCACCGCGACCCAGCCGGTCAGCGAGAGCGACCAGCCGAAGTATTCGCCGGTGGCCGCGCTGGCCCGCACCGACAGCCAGCCATAGACGAGATCGGCGAGATTGATTGCCAGCAGGCACCAGCCGATGGTCCGCAACCGGTCCGCGTTGGCTTCGCTCAGCGCCGTGCCTGTACGCGCGTCGTGCACCAGCCCGGCCAGGCGGGTCAGTATGCGATCTATCGCGAGCGCCATCGGCAGAACCAGTCCGGTAACACCGAGCAGGTAGCCGCGCACCTGCGCTCTCACCGCGAGATCGCCTTCGACACCGGCCAGCACCGAGGTCCCGAGGCCCCCGGCATCGGTCAGCAGTACCACGAAAAACAGCGTCAGCAATGCGGCGACGATCCAGTTGACCCAGCGGAAAAACCTGAGCCCGGCGAGGATGAAAACGTACACGGTGCGATCTCCAATATCGAAAAACGATATGAATCGCCGTTTCCTTATCGTCAATCGATAATATCGGGAATCGATAAATTCTCGCTTGCAAGCCGTTCGCCGCTTGCCGCATGCCATTGGTGGAACAGCGGTCGCGGCTGCCGGGCGGATCGGCCATCCGGACTTCCGGCTCGCTGGAGGTATGGGATGCCGCGCTTCGCGTTATTGCTGATGGCCATGATGCTCGGCGCTTGTTCGCCGGGGGATTGCGCGCAGCCGGAGAGCATCGAACCGCGCCCGGCCGGGAGCCTGACCTCGGGCGACCGTGCGGCGCTCCGCGCGCTCGACAAGGCCTATGCGAAAGCGTGGCTGGTTCCCGACGCGGCGGCGCGCGAGCAGGCGCTCATGGCGCTGTTTGCCGAAGATGCGGTCGTCTATCCGGGCCATGGCACTTCGCCCATCGACGGCAAGCAGCGCCTGCGTGCATTCTGGTTCGCCGAAGAGGGCCAGCCGGCCGCGGTCGAGTTCATCGAGCACGACACTCTCGCCATCGAAGGGTCGATCGCGCTCGCGGCGATTACCGGCCACAGCCGGATCGCCTTCTTTTCGCGCGGGACGCGGGTTGCGCAGGAGGGGCATTACATCATCCATGCGCGCCCCGACGACCAGGGTTACTGGAAAATCGAACGGATGATGTGGAACGCCCGCGCGCCCGAATAAGTGGCCGATCCCGCGCCGCAGCGGTATCGCTATGCGGATGCCGATCTGCCGGTTTGACACGGCGCGGCGCAAATCCTACATGATGCGGCAACCGCACGCTTCGAGCGAATCCGATTCATGCGCGGGAATCGGGTACAGGATGGAAGCGGCGTTTCCATAATCGCGACGCTAGAGAAGCTGCAGCAGGCCGCCGGACGGGTGTGCTCACGCTGCGGCCTTTTCGCGTCCCGGCGATGGATCTCACGCGCATGAGACACGAAATTCCGGCTCTGTCCGCGCAGCGGCCGATGCACACGAGAAGAGGTATCTACCCCTTATGGCTACCAAGGCGAAGGCTCCCAAGAAGACCCGCGGCGCAAATGCGCAGGGTACGGCGAAGCGGCGCATCCGCAAGATCTTCGGCGACATTCACGAAGTCGTGGACATGCCGAACCTGATCGAGGTGCAGCGCGAGAGCTACGAGCACTTCCTGCGTTCGAACAAGGAGATCGACTACGTCTCCGGCCTCGAAAAGACGCTGCGTTCGGTTTTCCCGATTCGCGACTTCGCCGGCACTGCCGAACTCGATTTCGTCCATTACGAACTCGAAGCACCCAAGTACGACATCGTCGAATGCCGCCAGCGCGGGATCACCTATGCCGCGCCGATGAAGGTGACGCTGCGGCTGATCGTGTTCGAGGTGGACCAGGAAACCGAAACCCGTTCGGTGCTCGATATCAAGGAGCAGGACGTCTACATGGGCGACATGCCCCTGATGACGGGCAACGGCACCTTCGTGATCAATGGCACCGAGCGTGTGATCGTGTCGCAGATGCACCGTTCGCCGGGCGTCCTGTTCGACCATGACCGCGGCAAGACGCATTCCTCGGGCAAGCTCCTCTTCGCGGCGCGAATCATTCCTTATCGCGGCAGCTGGCTCGATTTCGAATTCGACGCCAAGGACGTCGTCAACGTGCGGATCGACCGCAAGCGCAAGCTGCCGGTCACCGCGCTGCTCTATGCGCTCGGCCTCGACAGCGAAGACATCCTCTCGCACTTCTACGACACCGTCACCTGGAAGCGGGCGACCGGCAAGAAGGGCGAAGGCTGGAACATTCCCTTCGTCGCCGAAAACTGGCGCGGCCAGAAGCCTGCCTTCCCGCTGATCGATGCCAAGACGGGTGAAGAAGTCTTCGCCGCCGGCCAGAAGATCAGCCCGCGCGCGGCCAACAAGGCGGCCAAGGACGGGCTCGAAACGCTGCTGCTGCCGACCGAGGAAATCTTCGGCCGCTACGCCAGCCGCGACCTGATCGACGAGAAGACGGGCCGCATCTACATCGAAGCGGGTGACGAGGTCTCGGCCGAGAATCTCGAAGTCCTCGACGCTGCCGGCGTCGACGTGATGGAACTGCTCGACATCGATCACGTGACCACCGGTCCGTGGATCCGCAACACGCTCAAGGTCGACAAGGCCGAGAACCGCGACGAGGGTCTCGAGGCGATCTACAAGGTCATGCGCCCGGGCGAACCGCCGACCAAGGAAACCGCCGAAGCGCTGTTCGAAGGCCTGTTCTTCGACAGCGAACGCTACGACCTTTCGGCAGTCGGCCGCGTCAAGCTCAACATGCGTCTCGAGCTCGATGCCGAAGACACCGTCACCACGCTGCGCAAGGAAGACATTCTCGCCGTGGTCAAGGAACTGGTCGACCTCAAGGACGGCAAGGGCGACGTCGACGACATCGACAACCTCGGCAACCGCCGCGTGCGTTCGGTCGGCGAACTGCTCGAAAACCAGTACCGCGTTGGCCTGCTGCGCATGGAGCGTGCAGTCAAGGAGCGCATGAGCTCGGTCGATGTCTCGACCGTCATGCCCAACGACCTGATCAACGCGAAGCCCGCGGTCGCCGCGGTGCGCGAATTCTTCGGCTCCTCGCAGCTGTCGCAGTTCATGGACCAGACCAACCCGCTGTCGGAAGTCACCCACAAGCGCCGCGTCTCGGCGCTTGGCCCGGGCGGCCTGACGCGTGAGCGGGCCGGCTTCGAAGTGCGCGACGTCCACCCGACGCACTACGGCCGTATCTGCCCGATTGAAACGCCCGAAGGCCCGAACATCGGCCTGATCAACTCGCTGTCGACCTTCGCCCGTGTCAACAAGTACGGCTTCATCGAAACCCCGTACCGCAAGGTCGTCGACGGCAAGGTCACCGACGAAGTGGTCTATCTCTCCGCCATGGAAGAGCAGAAGCACACGGTGGCGCAGGCATCGGCCGAGCTGACCGAGGACGGTTCGTTCTTCGAAGACCTCGTGTCGGCCCGCCACGACGGCGACAACCTCATGGCGCCGCGCGAATCGATCACGCTGATGGACGTCAGCCCCAAGCAGCTCGTCTCGGTTGCCGCATCGCTCATTCCGTTCCTGGAAAACGATGACGCCAACCGCGCGCTGATGGGATCGAACATGCAGCGCCAGGCCGTGCCGCTGGTCAAGGCGGAAGCGCCCTGGGTCGGTACCGGCATGGAAGAAACCGTCGCCCGCGACAGCGGCGCGGCCATTGCGGCGACCCGCGGCGGTATCGTCGACCAGGTCGACGCGACGCGTATCGTCATTCGTGCGATCGGCGATGTCGAACCCGGCCAGTCGGGCGTCGACATCTACACGCTGCAGAAGTTCCAGCGTTCGAACCAGGATACCTGCATCAACCAGCGCCCGCTGGTGAAGGTGGGCGAAACGGTTTCGCCGGGCGACATCATCGCTGACGGTCCCTCGACCGATCTCGGCGAGCTGGCGCTGGGCCGCAACAGCCTCGTCGCCTTCATGCCCTGGAACGGCTACAACTACGAGGATAGTATCCTCATCTCCGAGCGCATCGTGAAGGACGACGTCTTCACCTCGATCCATATCGAGGAATTCGAAGTCATGGCGCGCGACACCAAGCTCGGGCCCGAAGACATCACCCGCGACATTCCCAATGTCGGCGAGGAAGCGCTGCGCAACCTCGACGAAGCGGGCATCGTCTACATCGGCGCCGAAGTGCATCCGGGCGACATCCTGGCGGGCAAGATCACGCCCAAGGGCGAAAGCCCGATGACGCCGGAAGAAAAGCTGCTGCGCGCGATCTTCGGCGAAAAGGCCAGCGACGTGCGCGACACCTCGCTTCGCTTGCCGCCGGGTGTGGCCGGCACGGTCGTAGAAGTGCGCGTGTTCAACCGCCACGGTATCGAGATCGACGACCGTACCCGTGCGATCCAGAACGAGGAGATCGAACGGCTCCGCAAGGATTCGAACGACGAACGCGCCATTCTCAACCGGGCGACCTACAACCGCCTGCGCGACATGCTGATCGGCCAGACCGCATCGGCGGCGCCCAAGGGCGTCAAGAAGGGCACCGAGATCAGCGAAGAGCTGCTCGAGGACATCGATCGCCACGACTGGTTCAAGTTCGCCGTGGCCGACGACGGCCGCCAGGCGCAGCTCGAAGCGGTCAAGTCGCAGTATGACGAAGCGGTCAAGTTCATCGAAGAGAAGTTCGAAGACCGTAAGGAAAAGCTCGAACGCGGCGACGAACTCGCTCCGGGCGTGCTCAAGATGGTCAAGGTGTTCGTCGCGGTGAAGCGCAAGCTGCAGCCGGGCGACAAGATGGCCGGCCGTCACGGCAACAAGGGTGTGATTTCGCGCATCCTGCCGGTCGAGGACATGCCGTTCCTCGAAGACGGTACGCCGGTCGATATCGTGCTCAACCCGCTGGGCGTGCCCTCGCGCATGAACGTCGGGCAGATCTTCGAAACGCATCTCGGCATGGCGGCCCGCAACCTGGGCCACCAGATCGGCGAGCAGCTCGACGAGTGGAAGCGCGCCAACCCCGATGCGGCGAAGGACTATGCCAAGGCCAAGCCGCCCGAAGCGGTCGTCGATCGCCTCAAGGAGGTTTACGGCGAAGAGTATCACGATGCGATCGACGAACGTTCGACCGCCGAGATCGTCGAACTGGCGGGCAACCTGACCGCCGGCGTCCCGATGGGTACGCCGGTGTTCGACGGGGCGCGCGAAGGCGATGTCACCATCGAACTCGAGAAGGCCGGTCTGCATTCGTCGGGCCAGTCGGTCCTGTTCGACGGCCGTACGGGCGAGGCATTCGACCGCAAGGTTACCGTGGGCATCATCTACATGCTCAAGCTGCACCACCTGGTCGACGACAAGATCCACGCCCGTTCGATCGGTCCCTACAGCCTCGTCACTCAACAGCCGCTGGGCGGTAAGGCGCAGTTCGGCGGCCAGCGCTTCGGGGAAATGGAAGTCTGGGCGCTGCAGGCCTACGGGGCTGCCTACACGCTGCAGGAAATCCTCACCGTGAAGTCGGACGACGTGATCGGACGGACCAAGGTCTACGAAGCGATCGTCAAGGGCGACGATACTTTCGAGGCCGGCATTCCCGAGAGCTTCAACGTGCTCGTCAAGGAAATGCGCAGCCTGGGCCTCAACGTCGAACTCAAGTCGCTGGCCGACGACGAGGACGACGACGGTCTCGCGATCGCGGCGGAATAGGGGGAGCGGCAACGCCCCCCACCACCGCCCCAAGGAATTCACCCGCTAAGGGAATAAGTCATGAACGAACTGACCAAATTCACCAACCAGCTCGCGAAGCCCGAAACTTTCGACGAGATCCAGATCGGCATCGCCAGCCCCGAGCGCATTCGCTCGTGGTCCTTCGGCGAAATCAAGAAGCCGGAAACGATCAACTACCGGACGTTCAAGCCCGAGCGTGACGGCCTGTTCTGTGCTCGCATCTTCGGTCCCGTGAAGGACTACGAATGCCTGTGCGGCAAGTACAAGCGCATGAAGTACAAGGGCGTCGTCTGCGAGAAGTGCGGCGTCGAAGTGACCGTGACCAAGGTCCGCCGCGAACGCATGGGCCATATCGAACTGGCCGCACCGGTTGCGCACATCTGGTTCCTCAAGTCGCTGCCTTCGCGCATCGGCCTGCTGCTCGACATGCAGCTCAAGCAGCTCGAGCGCGTGCTGTATTTCGAAAGCTACATCGTCACCGAGCCCGGCCTGACCCCGCTCGAGAAGTTCCAGCTCCTCACCGAAGATGAACTGCTCGAGGCGCAGGACGAGTATGGCGAAGACGCCTTCACCGCCAACATCGGCGCCGAAGCGGTCAAGACCATGCTGATGGATCTTGATCTCGAACAGGAAAAGGAAGACCTGCTCGAAGACCTCGCGACCACCAAGTCCAAGCTCAAGCCGGCCAAGATCATCAAGCGTCTGAAGGTCGTCGAAAGCTTCATCGAATCGGGCAACCGCCCCGAATGGATGATCCTCGAAGTCGTGCCGGTCATCCCGCCCGAACTGCGCCCGCTGGTGCCGCTCGACGGCGGCCGCTTCGCGACGTCGGATCTCAACGACCTCTATCGCCGCGTCATCAACCGCAACAACCGCCTCAAGCGCCTGATGGAACTGCGCGCGCCCGACATCATCGTGCGCAACGAAAAGCGCATGCTGCAGGAATCGGTCGATGCGCTGTTCGACAACGGCCGCCGCGGCCGGGTGATCACCGGCGCGAACAAGCGTCCGCTCAAGTCGCTGTCCGACATGCTCAAGGGCAAGCAGGGCCGCTTCCGCCAGAACCTGCTCGGCAAGCGCGTCGACTATTCGGGCCGTTCGGTCATCGTGACCGGCCCCGAACTCAAGCTGCACCAGTGCGGCCTGCCCAAGAAGATGGCGCTCGAACTGTTCAAGCCGTTCATCTACGCCCGGCTCGACGCCAAGGGTCTCTCGATGACCCTGAAGCAGGCGAAGAAGTGGGTCGAGAAGGAACGCAAGGAAGTCTGGGACATCCTGGATGAAGTCATCCGCGAACACCCGGTCCTGCTGAACCGCGCGCCGACGCTTCACCGTCTCGGCATCCAGGCATTCGAACCCGTGCTGATCGAAGGCAAGGCGATCCAGCTGCACCCGCTGGTCTGCGCGGCCTTCAACGCCGACTTCGACGGCGACCAGATGGCCGTTCACGTCCCGCTTTCGCTCGAAGCCCAGCTCGAAGCACGCGTGCTGATGATGTCGACCAACAACATCCTCTCGCCCGCCAACGGCAAGCCGATCATCGTGCCCTCGCAGGATATGGTTCTGGGTCTCTACTACCTCTCGATGGAGCGGCAGGAGAAGACGCCCGAGTTCGTCGAGGACAGCGATGGGAACAAGGTCGAGAAGCTGCCGATGTTCTCGGACATGGCCGAGGTTCACCAGGCGCTCGAAACCAAGCAGGTCTCGCTGCACACCAAGATCCTCGCCCGCGTTCCGCAGGCCGACGAAGATGGCAAGATCGCGATGAAGCGGTTCGAGACCACTGCCGGCCGGATGCTGATCGGCGAATGTCTGCCCAAGAACCACAAGGTTCCGTTCGACATCGTCAACCGTCTGCTGACCAAGAAGGACATCGCCGACGTTATCGACGAGGTCTATCGTCACACCGGCCAGAAGGACACGGTGCTGTTCGCCGACGCGATCATGTCGCTCGGCTTCCGCCACGCGTTCAAGGCCGGCATCTCCTTCGGTAAGGATGACATGATCATCCCCGAGGAGAAGGTCGAGATGGTCGAGAAGACCAAGGCGCTGGTTGCCGATTACGAGCAGCAGTACCAGGACGGCCTGATCACCCAGCAGGAAAAGTACAACAAGGTGATCGACGCGTGGAGCCAGTGCGGCGACCGCGTGGCCGATGCCATGATGGAAAAGATCAAGGCCCGCCCGATCGGCAAGGACGGGGTCCAGGCCGAGATCAACTCGATCTACATGATGGCCCACTCGGGCGCTCGTGGTAGCCCGGCGCAGATGAAGCAGCTCGCGGGGATGCGCGGCCTGATGGCCAAGCCGTCGGGCGAGATCATCGAGAACCCGATCATCTCGAACTTCAAGGAAGGCCTCAACGTCCTTGAATACTTCAACTCGACCCACGGCGCCCGTAAGGGCCTGGCCGACACCGCGCTCAAGACGGCGAACTCGGGTTACCTGACCCGCCGTCTGGTCGACGTGTCGCAGGATTGCACCATCGTGGTGCAGGACTGCAAGACCGAGAACTCGCTCGACATGCGGGCGATCGTCCAGGGCGGCAGCGTGATCGCCTCGCTCGGCGAACGTATCCTCGGCCGCACCGTGGCCGAAGACATCGTCAATGCCGCGACCGGCGAAGTGATCGCCAAGGCTGGCACGTTGCTCGACGAACCGATGATCAAGGTCATCGAGGAAGCCGAAGTGCAGGTCGCCAAGATCCGCTCGCCGCTGGTCTGCGATGCGCAGCAGGGCGTGTGTGCGACCTGTTACGGACGCGACCTTGCCCGCGGTACGCCGGTCAACATCGGTGAAGCTGTCGGCGTCATCGCCGCGCAGTCGATCGGTGAACCCGGCACGCAGCTGACCATGCGTACCTTCCACATCGGCGGTGCCGCACAGCTCAACGAGACTTCGCATCTCGAAGCCGTGTCGGACGGCAAGGTCGTCTATCGCGACATGCCCACCATCACCGACAAGAAGGGCCGGATCCTGTCGCTCGCCCGCAATGGCGAACTGGCCGTGATCGACGCCGAGGGCCGCGAACGCGAAATCCACAAGGTGCCCTACGGTACCGTGCTGATGCACAAGGATGGCGGCAAGGTGAAGGAAGGCGACCGTCTGGCGGAATGGGATCCGTTCTCGCTCCCGATCATCACCGAACAGTCGGGTGTGGTGAAGTTCCAGGACCTCATCGACGGCACGACCATGGAAGAGCGCGTCGACGATGCCACGGGCATCGCGCAGCGTGTGGTCACCGACACCAAGACCACCGGCCGCAAGAAGAACGAGGACCTGCGTCCGCGCCTGACCCTGTTCAACGATGCAGGGGACGAAACCGAAGCCGCGCGCTACATGCTGGCGCCGGGTACGGCCGTGTCGGTCGAGGATGGCCAACAGGTCGAAGCGGGCGACATTCTCGCCCGTGCCAGCCGCGAAGCCGCCAAGACCCGCGACATCACCGGCGGTCTGCCGCGCGTCGCCGAACTGTTCGAGGCGCGTCTGCCGAAGGACAATTCGGTCATCGCCAAGATTTCGGGCAAGATCGAATTCGTTCGCGAATACAAGGCCAAGCGCAAGATCGCGATTGTGCCGGAAGAAGGTGATGCAGTCGAATACCTGATCCCCAAGACCAAGGTGATCGACGTGCAGGAAGGCGACTTCGTGAAGAAGGGGGATACCCTGATTTCCGGTTCGCCGAACCCGCACGACATCCTCGAGGTGCTGGGCGTCGAGGCGCTGGCCGAATATCTCGTCAACGAGATCCAGGAAGTCTACCGACTGCAGGGCGTGAAGATCAACGACAAGCACATTGAGGTGATCGTTCGCCAGATGCTGCAGAAGGTCGAGATCACCAATGGCGGCGACACCGTGCTGCTGCCCGGCGAACAGGTCGACCTGGAAGAGCTGAAGGAAACCAACGCCAAGCTCGGGAAGAACAAGGAGCATGCCACCGGCACGCCGATCCTGCTGGGCATTACCAAGGCTTCGCTGCAGACGCGTTCGTTCATCTCGGCCGCTTCGTTCCAGGAAACCACCCGCGTGCTTACGCAGGCCGCGGTCGAAGGGAAGAAGGACACGCTGGTCGGTCTCAAGGAGAACGTGATCGTGGGCCGTCTCATCCCCGCCGGTACCGGCGCGGGCATGAACCGGATGCGGATCACCGCCTCGAGCCGCGACGCGGCGCTGCGGGCGCAGTGGAAGAAGGCGCAGGATGCGATCATCGCGGCCAACACCGCCGAGGAAGAGCACAAGGCGGAACTGGCCCAGGGCGCGGAAGCGGCCATCGGCGACGATCCGCTGGCGGCCGTCGAAGGCGAAACCCACGGCACCGATGCAGATGCCGGCGAATACCTCAACGAGGAAGCCAAGGACGGCGAATAAGCCGCACCAGCTTTAGCGCACAACATTGGCCCCGTCGGAGCAATCCGACGGGGCCTTTTCTTTGCCGAAACGGATTATACTTGGCCGGCTTCTGGCAAGTAGTTGGCGCTTGACGCAAACTTGTTGTAAATGCACGGTGAACCATCGTGTTGCCGCCCCGCGCGGCCACCACAGGCGCGGGGGGAGCGCGAACATGGCGGAGTTCGCAAGCGAACTGCCGGAAGCTGACGGGAAGGAAGGCACGAGCGAAGCCGTCGCGCGCCTGCTGCTGACCCGCCGGATGGAAGATTTCCGCGCCGGCGCCCGGCTGGCGCTGCTCCCGTCGCTCGGCTCGATGATCGCGCTGATCTACATGTTCAGCGACCGCGTTCCGCTGGCCGTCCTGCTCGGCTGGGCGGGCGCATTGGTGAGCGCGATCGTGGTCCAGCTCATCGCCGACTACCGGTTCACCTGCGCAGACGCGACGCTGGCCGGCCTGCGCGGCCACTGGCGCCGGCTGATGGCGCTGGAATGGCTCAGTTCCGCAATCTGGGCGGCGATGATCCCCTATCTGGCCACCGCCGCCGAGGGGCTGACGGCCGCCGTGCTCGCGGTCATCGCCATCACCCTGCTCAGCGGGGTCCTGCTGGTTTACCGCACCGCCCCGTCTGCCGCCCGCGTCCACATCGCGCTGCTAACCGCTTCGATCGCGGTCGCCACCATGATCCAGGCGGGCAGCGGCGGTTGGCCGGCGTTGTTGCTGCTTGCGGTCTTCGTGCTCGCGCTGGTCTGTTCGGTTCAGGCGCAGAACGGTCAGATCATCGCGGCGGCCCGCGCCGAAATCAGCCGGCGCGAGGCAGCGGGCACGGTGCGCATGCTGCTCTACGATTACGAGGAGCATTCGTCCGACTGGCTGTGGACCGTCGATCCCGCGGGCAAGCTGCGCGATGTGTCGCGGCGCTTTGCCGAGGCGGCGGGCAAGGCGGTCCACGAGCTCGAAGGCATGGCGCTGCTCGACATGTTCGCCCCGGGCGAGGACCGCGACCGGCTTGAGCGGCATCTGCTCGAACACAGCCGGTTCCGCGATTTCGTGATCAAGGTCAGGGTCGACGACGGCGTGCGCTACTGGAAGCTTTCCGCGCGGCCGCGCAGCGACGGGCGGATGAGCGGGGTCGCGCGCGATGTCACCGGCGACCGGCTGTCCGAAGACCGCGTCGCCTTCATGGCGCATTACGACAATCTCACCGGCCTCGCCAATCGCTACCTGTTCAACGAACGGCTGCGGTCGGCCCTGTCGCAGGACGACCAGCCGCAGAACGTCGTGCTGTTCTACCTCGACCTCGACAATTTCAAGGCGGTGAACGACACGCGGGGGCACCTGGTCGGCGATCGCCTGCTGCGCGAGGTCGGCACCCGGCTCGAAAAGGAAGTGCGCGGGCAGGACCTCGTCGCGCGGCTGGGCGGGGACGAGTTCGCCGTGCTGCTCGAAACGCGCGCCGGGGCAGGAATGCTGATCGAACGCGCGCACCGGTTCCTCGCCGTGATCCGCGAACCGTTCGAAATCGACGGGCATAGTTACCGGATCTCGGGCAGCATCGGCATTGCCAAGCGCTCCGACGGCTGCGGCGAGGCGGAAGAGCTGATGCGCCGTGCGGACCTGGCGCTTTTCGCCGCCAAGGCGAAGGGGCGCGACACCATCGCGCTTTATGACCATGCGATGGACCATGCCGCGCGCGAACGCCGCGAGATCGAGACCGATCTGCGCGAAGCGGTCGCGCGTGACCAGCTGAACATCCACTACCAGCCGGTGATCGATCTCGATTCGGGCCAGGTGTCGGGATACGAAGCGTTGCTGCGCTGGTACCATCCGCAGCGCGGCGTGGTCCGGCCCGACGATTTCCTGGGCGTGGCCGAGGAAACCGGGATGATCGTGCCGATCGGCGAATGGGTGATCCGCAAGGCGCTGGAAGAAACCTCGCGCTGGAGCGGCGATTTCCGCATTGCGATCAACCTTTCGCCGACGCAGGTGCGCAGCCCGCATCTGGTCGATGTCGTCGCGCGGGCGATCCACGCCTACGGCATCCGGCCCGCGCGCGTCGAATTCGAAATTACCGAACACGTGCTGATGCAGAAGAGCAATGTCTGTGTCGGCAATCTGGAAAAGCTGCGCGAACTCGGCGCCAAGATCGCGCTCGATGATTTCGGCGTGGGCTATTCCTCGCTCAGCTACCTGCGCCGCTTTCCCTTCGACCGGATCAAGATCGACAAGGATTTCGTCGAGGGAATCGAGACCTGTTCGGACAATAAGGCGATCGTTTCCAGCATCACCCGGCTGGCCGAAGCGCTGGGGATGGCGGCGACTGCCGAAGGCGTCGAAACGCGCGGCCAGCTCGATTTGCTGCGCGAACTGGGGTGCCAGGAAGCACAGGGCTATCTGATCTGCGAACCCGTGCCGGGAGAGAACTTCGCCACCGCCGATGCGGTCGAGGCCGCGATGAAGGCCGATGCCAGCGGCATCCTCGATTACCGCAAGGCGCGCGAGGCCGCGCTCAAGCGGCGCAGCGCGGGGACCGGCTGAACGCTCGCCAAGTGCGCCGGCCTCGGCTATCGGCGCGCGCATGACCATCGTCACACGCTTCGCCCCTTCGCCCACCGGGCGCCTCCATGTCGGCAACATTCGCACCGCGCTCCACAACTGGATGCTCGCCAAGCAGGCGGGCGGCCGCTTCCTGCTGCGGATCGATGATACCGACGCCGACCGCAGCCGCGAGGAATTCGTCGACGCGATCCGCAGCGATCTCGGCTGGCTGGGGCTCGCGAGCGATGGCGAGGAGCGGCAGTCGGACCGGCTCGCCGGCTACCAGGCGGCGTTCGACACGCTGCGCGAGGCGGGGCGGGTCTATCCCTGTTACGAAACGCAGCAGGAACTCGAGCTGAAGCGCAAGATCCGCCTCGGGCGGGGTCTGCCGCCGATCTACGATCGCGGCGCGCTGGAACTGGGCGACGCGGAGCGCGCCGCCAAGGAGGCCGAGGGCATCACCCCGCACTGGCGGTTCAAGCTCGACCACGGCGAAGCCATCAGCTGGCACGACGGCATCCGCGGGCCGCAGAAGTTCGATCCCGCCCAGCTGTCCGATCCGGTCATCCGCCGCGCCGACGGCAGCTGGCTCTACATGCTTCCCAGCGCGGTCGACGATCTCGCGATGGGGGTGACCAACGTGCTGCGCGGCGAAGACCATGTCAGCAACACCGCGGTGCAGATCCAGATGTTCGGCGCGCTTATCGCCGCGGGCGATGGTGCGGCGCAAATGCCCCGGTTCGCGCATGAGGCGCTGCTGGTCGGCAAGGAAGGCAAATTGTCGAAACGGCTCGGTTCGCTGGGCTGCGATGCCTTCCGCGAGCGCGGGTTCGAGCCGCAGGCGATCGTCGCGCTGCTCGCGCGGCTGGGCACGTCGCTTCCGGTCGAGCCGATCGCCGACCGGGGCGCGCTGCTCGAAACCTTCGACCTGGCGACCTTCGGCCGTGCCCCGGCGAAGTTCGACGAAGCCGAATTGGAGCGGATCAATGCCGCGCTGGTCCACCAGATGGACCACGCCGCGGTCGCCGACCGCCTGCCCGCGGGGATGGACGCCGCCGGCTGGCACGCGATCCGGCCCAATCTCGCGCTGGTCGGCGAGGCTGCCGAATGGTGGCGGCTGGTGACCGGTCCGATCGAGCGGCGCGAGTTCGCGGATGAGGACCGCGCCTATCTGGCCGAGGCGGTGCGAGCCTTCGGGCAGCTCGAGTGGCGGCACGATGACATCCGTGCAGAGCTCTGGAAAACGTTCACGCAGGTTTTGAAAAGGGAGACCGGACGCAAGGGCAAGCAATTGTTCCTGCCGCTGCGCCAGGCCTTGACGGGAATGGACCATGGGCCCGACATGGGCGAATTGCTGCCGCTGATCGGAGAGACGCGGGCACGCGAGCGGCTGGAGCAAGCCGCGCAAGGGTAGGGGAAACGCGATCATGGCCGTGACTTTGGGATCCGAGCTGGAACTGCCGTGCGGCGCCGTGCTGCCCAACCGGCTGGCGAAGGCCGCGATGACCGAAGGGCTGGCCACCCCCGACGGACGCCCCACGCCTGAACTCGAGCGGCTTTACGGGATCTGGGCCGATGGTGGTTCGGGCATGCTGCTGTCGGGCAACATCATCGTCGATGCGGACCATCTCGAACGGCCCGGCAATGTCGTGATCGACCGCGAACCCGATGCCGACATGCAGGCGCGGCTGGCCCGCTGGGCGCAGGCGGCGACCCGGCAAGGCAATCATTTCTGGGCGCAGATCAGCCATGGCGGCCGCCAGACGCAGAAGGTGGTCAATCCGCACCCCAAATCCTCTTCCGACGTCGCCCTGGCGCTCCCCGGGGGGCAGTTCGGCAAGCCGACGCCGCTGACAACGGCGGAAATTGCCGATCTGGTCGCGCGCTGGGCCATTGCTGCGCGCGCGTGCAAGGATGCGGGCTTCACCGGCGTGCAGGTGCATGGCGCGCATGGCTATCTGGTGTCGCAATTCCTCTCGCCGCGCGTGAACCGGCGGACCGATGAATATGGCGGCAGCCTGGAAAACCGCGCGCGGTTCCTACTCGACATCGTCGCCGCGGTGCGCGCGGCCGTGGGGCCAGGATTCCCGGTCTCGGTCAAGCTCAACAGCGCCGACTTCCAGAAAGGCGGGTTCGATTTCAGCGACAGCCTGAAGGTGGTCCGCTGGCTCGAGGCGGCCTCGGTCGATCTGATCGAGATTTCGGGCGGCACCTACGAACAGCCCAAGCTGCTGGGCGTGGCCGGTCAGGAAGCCGAGGACGAACAGGTCGTCGCGCCCTCGACCGCGGCGCGCGAGGCCTATTTCGTCGATTTCGCCAAGGCCATGCAGGCCGAGGTTTCGGTCCCGCTGATGGTCACCGGGGGCTTTCGCAGCCGCGCGGCGATGGAGCAGGCGCTGACCAGCGGCGCGGCCGATGTGATCGGGCTGGGCCGCCCGCTCTGCGTCGATACCGATGCACCCGCACGGCTGCTCGAAGGCGCGGAGCAGTTGGCACGATATGAGGACGACCTCGATCTGGTGCCCGAATGGCTCGGCTTCCTGAAGCGGTTCCAGATGGTCAAGGCGATCAGCGGTTTCGCGGGAATCTACTGGTTCTACCAGCAGCTCTGGATGCTCGGGCACGACGGGCGCGTCGATCGTGACTTCCCCGTGTTCAAGGCCTTCCGCCTGGTCGATGCGCGCGGCAAGCGGATCATGAAAGAGCGCGCCGCGGCCTTGTAGCGCGCGCTCCGGCTCCCCAGTTCTTCGCGGTCATGCTTGCTTCCCTCTGCCGATGGCCCCTGCGCCTGTGCGCTGCGATGCTGCTGGCAGTGCTGTGCGCGCAGGCACTGCCGCATCAGCCGATCTCGCCCGATCGCGGGCGCGGCGCGGTGTTCAGCGCAGCCACGGCGGATGTCACGCTGCCGCCGGGCGAGGGCGAGACGGCGCAGGTCTGTCCGCTCGCGGCGCCATGTCCCGACAAGCGGCTGGCCGATGCCGCTGCACTGCCGCCCCTGGCACTGGCGGCGGCGCCTGCAACACCCCAGCGCTGGGCGGCGCATCGCGTTCGCGGCCCGCCGCTGCGCCCCCCGCCGCGGTCCATCGCCGCCCCCCGCGGACCCCCGCACCTGATCTGAACCGCCACGCGTCCCACCGGGCGCGGATTCCCGTTCAGACAGGACATGACAGATGACTATTCCCACCGACGGCGGCCCTGCCGTCCACGACCGCTTCGACCGGATCGAAGCGCTGCTGCACCGCTATCCCGCCATCGCCGAGACCGAGCGCGCCGAACTGAAACGCTGGTTCACCAAGGAGGCGACCGCCTTCGAGGTCGCCAGCCTGTCGAGCAAGGACGAGCTCCGCGCGAACTATCGCGCTTTCCGTGCCGAACACGTCGACCGGCTGACCATGGCCGAGCTGGCCGCGATCATCATCGCCAGCGTGGTGCTGCTGGGGGCGATCGCTTTCGTTGCGCTGAGCGGCTGAGCGGCTGAGCGGCTCAGCGGCTGGGCAAGCGGCGGCAGGCGGGGCAATCCGCGCCCGCCTGCCGCGGCATTAGCCGCCGTGCTTGTCGAGCTCGTCGCCGCTCACGGTCACCACATGCATCAGATTGGTCGATCCCGGCGTGCCGAAAGGCACCCCGGCCAGGGCGATCAGCTTGCTGCCCGCAGCGCTGAAGCCGTGGCGCAGCGCCATGCGCTTGCCCTTGGCAATCATTTCCTCGAAACTGCCGATGTCCTTGGTCGCCACGGCATGCGCGCCCCACAGCAGGCCCAGCCGGCGCGCGGTCTTCATGCTCGGCGTCAGCACCAGCATCGGCACGCTGGGCCGTTCGCGCGCCACGCGCCGCGCGGTCGAACCCGAACCGGTGAACACGGTTATCGCGCTGATCGGCACCGTATCGGCCACCGTCATGCAGGCATGCGCCAGCGCATCGGCGGTGGTCGCATCGGGCGGCGTGTCGAGGAAACGCACGCGGTCGAGATAGGCTTCATCGGTTTCGACCTGCCGTGCGATCTTGTGCATGATCGTGACCGCTTCCTCGGGCCAGTCGCCCGCCGCGGTTTCGGCCGACAGCATGACGCAATCGGCCCCGTCATAGACCGCATTGGCCACGTCGGAGACTTCGGCGCGCGTCGGTGCGGGGCTTTCGATCATGCTTTCGAGCATCTGCGTCGCCACGATCACGGGCTTGCCCTTGAGCCGCGTCGCATTGACGATCTTCTTCTGCAGCGGCGGGACTTCCTGTGGCTCGAGCTCGACGCCCAGGTCGCCGCGGGCGACCATGATGCCGTCGCTCATGTCGATGATTTCATCGAGCCGGTGCACTGCCATCGGCTTTTCGATCTTGGCGCACAGCGCGCCGTAGCCGCCCATCAGCTTGCGCGCTTCGGCAAGGTCTTCGGGGCGCTGGACGAAGGACAGGCCGATCCAGTCGACCCCCTGCGCCATGGCGAAGGCCAGATCCTTGCGGTCCTTGTCGGTCAGCGCGGGGATCGGCACTTCGGCATCGGGCACGTTGACGCCCTTGCGGTCGGAGATGACCCCGCCGACTTCGGCCGAGCAGAGAATTTCGTTTTCGTCCGCGCGGATCACCCGCAGGCGGATCTTGCCATCGTTGATCAGCAGCCGCTGGCCCTTGTCGAGCAGGCCGAACAGTTCCGGGTGCGGCAGCTCCACGCGCGTGTCGTCGCCGGGTTCGGGATTGCGGTCGAGCGTGAAGTGGCCCGAATGCCGGATGACCGCCTGCCCGTCCTTGAACTTGCCCACCCGCAGCTTGGGGCCCTGCAGGTCCGCAAGGATCGCGATCGGGCGCATGAACCGCTTTTCCAGCGTGCGGATCGTTTCGATCGTCTGCGCGTGATCGGCATGCTCGCCATGGCTCATGTTGACGCGGAAGGCGTCGACCCCGGCCTTGAACAGCCGGGCGAGCATTTCGGGAGAGCGGCTGGCTGGGCCGACGGTTGCGAGGATCTTGACCTTGCGGCCACGAGGATCGAGCTTGGGGGCGGATTTGGCCATGGGCATCGCCTATGGCAGCGGTGTGCGACAAAGCAAGGACGATACGATCATGACGACGAATGCACACGATGCGCTCGATACGCTGCCCGATGCCGTAGCGGCAGCGGCCTTCCGCCGGCTCGTGCGGCATTTGCAGCACCGCCACGACGCGCAGAATATCGACCTGATGGGGCTATCGGGCTTCTGCCGCAATTGCCTGGCCGACTGGATCCGCGACGCGGGTTTCGAAGGCGACAAGGCGGCCGCGCGCGCGCTGATCCACGGCATGCCGCAGGAGGAATGGAAGGCCACCCGCCAATCGCCCGCGACCGAGGAACAGCTGGCGCTCATGGAGGCGAGCATTGCGAAAAATCGCGTGGAGTAACGAGTCGGCGCCTTCACCCTGCATCGCCTGATGGCTATCGCACCGCCAACCGATTCTCATTTCTTACCGGAGCACACCCCGAACATGGCCGAAGCCACCGACGACCGCCTGCGCCTGCTGATCGAGCGTATCGAGCGCCTCGAGGAAGAGAAGAAGGGCATCGCCGACGACATTCGCGACGTGTACGCCGAATCCAAGGCGGTCGGGTACGATACCAAGATCATGCGCCAGATCATCCGCCTGCGGAAGATGAAGCCCGACGAGCGCAGCGAACAGGAAACCATCCTCGATACCTACAAGGCCGCGCTCGGCATGGGTTGAGGCCTGGCTGCGGCGGGCTGCCGGAACGGGGCGGGAAGCTGCTGTGTTGGTCGGGTGAAAGGAGTTTTCACCCATGGCCGATCCGCAGCATGTCGATACCGCATTCGTAGAGGAAACCAGCGAGGAGCCCCGCATGCCGGGGCACGAAAGCGCGCTGGATCGCCAGCCTCAATGGCAGCCACGCTACCCCGGTTCGGGCCGTCTCGCAGACAAGGTGGCGATTGTCACCGGCGGCGATAGCGGCATCGGCCGGGCCACTGCCGTGCTGTTCGCGCGCGAGGGTGCGAAGGTCGCCATCGCCTATCTCGAAGAGCATGACGATGCGCGGATTACCCGCGAAGCGTGCGAGGCCGAGGGCGCCGAAGTGCTGCTGTCGGCGGGCGATTTGGGCGATCCCGACCATTGCCGCGGGTTCGTCGATGCGGTGATCGGCAAATGGGGCCGGCTGGATGTGCTGGTCAACAATGCCGGCGAACAGCACCCCGACGAGGACGTGACGGATATCACGGCCGAACAATTGCAGCGCACCTTCCAGACCAACATCTTCTCGATGTTCTACCTCGTCCAGGCGGCACGCCCGCACCTGCAGCGCGGTGCGGCGATCGTGAACTGCACCAGCGTGACCATGTACAAGGGCGCGCCGATCCTGCTCGACTACAGTGCCACCAAGGGCGCGATCACCGCCTTCACCCGCTCGTTGTCGGAAAACCTCGTGGCGGACGGCATCCGGGTCAATGCGGTCGCACCGGGGCCGATCTGGACCCCGCTCAATCCCTGCGGCGGCCAGCCGCCCGAGAATATGGACGATTTCGGCGAGGATACGCCGATGGGCCGTCCGGGCGAACCCAACGAAGTGGCCCCCGCTTTCCTGTTCCTCGCCTGCGATGACAGTTCCTACATGTCGGGACAGGTGCTGCATCCCAATGGCGGGATCGTGGTCAACGGTTGACCTGACATGCTGGCGTAATATCTGTCTAACACAGCTCAAGCGAGGAGACAGAACATGCCCAGCCCCTGGAAAGACGCGCGCGGGATCACCGTGACCACCACGCCCACGATCGAGGGCAAGCCGATCCAGGAATACCTCGGCATCGTCACCGGCGAGGTGATCGTGGGCGCGAACCTGTTCCGCGACCTGTTCGCCAATATCCGCGATATCGTCGGTGGCCGCTCGGGCAGCTACGAACGGATCCTGCGCGATGCCCGCGAGCAGGCGATCGAGGAACTGCAGGCCGAATGCGGCTCGCGCGGGGGCAATGCGGTGGTCGGGGTGGATCTCGACTACGAGGTCATCGGCGACACCGGCTCGATGCTGATGGTCAGCGCCAGCGGGACTGCGGTCAAGGTCTGATCAGGCCGCGCTGCTGGCCGCCAGCACCAACGCGATGATCGCGCCATTGTGGAGCATGTGCAGCAGCACGCTCGCCCACAGGCCGTAGTGCACGCGCGTATAGCCCAGGATCGTGCCGGTCACGAATTGCGGCAGGACCAGCGGCAATGCGGTGGCCAGCTGGTCGGCGGGGAAATTGGTCAGGTGCACCAGCGAAAAGCCCAGCGTGCTGAGCCAGAACAGCGCTGGGAACAGGCGCCTGAACCAGCCGATCGTATTGCGATGCCGCAAGCGGTAGACGATCGCCAGCGCTACCAGCGTGCCTGCCGCCAGCGCGACAAGTCCGGCCGTCGCCAACGCCGCGCCGAAAAAGGCCATGGCTGCCAGCCCCGCCATCATTGCAGCGAGGGCTCCCGCCAGCAGGCCGAAGATATGCCCCGGGCGGCCCGACAGCCAGCCGCGGAAGGCGATTTCCTCGGTCAGCGGGGCGATCACCACCACGGCCAGGATGATCCCGGTGCCGATTTCCATTCCGGCGAGCGCGGTTTCCGGCAGGCTCACCCCGGCGGCCATCACCGCGCCTGCAACGCCCACCAGCGCGGCCATGACCAGCAGGTCCAGCAACACCAGCCAGACGACCGCGCGCAGGCCGGCCGCTTGCGGCAGCGGGGCCCGCTCGGGGAGCGTCGGGCGCTTCAGGAAGGCGGCAAACCGCCGCCATTCGCCGCGCATTGAATTCGCGGGCGCAAGACTTGTCGTTGCGGCGTGCATGAGGCTAAGGCGACCCTCTGATTCCAACCATTTCAGCTACGCAAAGCGAAACCATGGCCGGCCATTCCAAATTCAAGAACATCATGCATCGCAAGGGCGCGCAGGACAAGAAGCGCAGCGCGATGTTTTCCAAGCTCAGCCGCGAAATCACCGTGGCGGCGAAAATGGGCATGCCCGATCCCGACATGAACCCGCGCCTGCGGCTGGCCGTCAATGCCGCCAAGGCGCAGTCGATGCCCAAGGACAACATCCAGCGCGCGATCGACAAGGCCAGCGCGCAGGACGGCGAAAGCTACGAGGAAGTGCGCTACGAAGGCTACGGCCCGGGCGGCAGCGCGATCATCGTCGAGGCGCTGACCGACAATCGCAACCGCACCGCCACCGCCGTGCGCACCGCCTTTTCGAAGAACGGCGGCAATCTGGGCACCGAGGGTAGCGTTGCGCACGGCTTCGACCGGCTGGGCTTCATCTTCTACCCGGCCGAGGCCGGCGGCGAGGAAAAGGTCCTCGAAGCGGCGATGGAAGCGGGCGCGGAAGATATCGCCTCGAGCGATGATGGCCACGAAATCTGGACCGCCGCCGAAGACCTGCACCAGGTCGCGGCCGATCTCGAGAAGGCGCTGGGCGAGGCCGAGACGGTCAAGCTGGCGTGGAAGCCCAACCTGACCGTCGACATGGACGAGAAGAATGCGAGCACGCTGCTCAAGCTGATCGACGCGCTGGACGACGATGACGACGTGCAGACCGTGTGGGGCAATTACGACATCTCCGACGAGGTGATGGAAAAGCTGGACAGCTGACCTGGCGCGAATGGGCCTTGGCCGGCGTACTGGGCGCCGCATTCCTGCTGGCCCTGGCCTGGCGGCTCGGATGGCGCATCGGCCTGCCGGGCTGACACGGCGCGGGGGCCACGCCGCATGGCGCTGATCCTCGGCCTCGACCCCTCGCTCAGTTGCACCGGCTGGGGCGTGATCCGCACCGAGGGGTCGCGCATCGTGCATATCGCCAACGGCCAGGTGCCGACCGACGCCAGGGCCCCGATGGCGGCGCGGCTGGCGAGCCTGCAGGCGGCGCTGGCCGATGTCATTGCCGCGCACCGGCCCGACCGCGCGGCAGCCGAAGAAGTCTTCGTCAACAAGAACCCGCAATCGACGCTCAAGCTGGCGCAGGCGCGCGGCTGCGTGCTGGCCGCCTGCGGGGCCGCCGGGCTGGCGGTCAACGAACATGCCGCGCGGCTGGTCAAGAAGGCCGTGGTCGGCACCGGCGGGGCGGACAAGACGCAGGTGCAGGCCATGGTCAAGGTGCTGCTGCCGGGCGTGCAGATCGCCGGCGCCGATGCCGCCGATGCGCTGGCCGTGGCGATCGCCGACGCGCATCTGGCCTAGGCTGCGGATTTCGCACGGCGCAGGCGCGGCCGTCCGCTGTCCAATAGCTGTCCCAAATCCTTCTTATAATTGAAAGACTTTCGCCGCCGGGGTGTCACAAGGCGGGGCTAGGCGCGTTGCAATCCAATCCAACGACAGGGGCCTTCCATGACATTTCCTGCTCTTCGCAGCGCCTTGCTTGCTTCCATCGCTCTCGTTCCCGCTCCGCTGATGGCGCAGGAGGTGGCCGCCGCGGACCAGCCCGCCAGCAGCACCACGATCATCGTCACTTCGCAGAAGATCGAACAGCGCGCGCAGGATGTGCCGATCACCATTTCGGCAGTGACCGGGGACCGGATCGAAGAACTCGGCGTGTCGGATTTGGACGAGCTGTCGAACTATGTTCCGGGGCTCAACATCCAGGAGCAGAGCGCCAACAACCCCGGCATCGTCATCCGCGGGATCACCTCGGATTCGGGCTCTTCGCAGCAGGGCCCACGCGTCACGCTCTATTACAACGGCGTCGACATCTCGCGTTCGCGCGGGTCGTACCAGGCGATCTACGATCTCGAGCGGGTCGAGGTCATCAAGGGGCCGCAGGCGACGCTGTTCGGCACTGCCTCGGCGGTCGGCGCGATCAGCCTCGTCTCGGCGCGTCCGCGCGCAGGCTTCTCGGGCGAGATCACCGGCGGCTACGGCAATTTCGACCAGACGCTGCTGGGCGGGTATCTCAATGCCGGCTCGGACGTGCTGGCCGGGCGTATCGCCTTCGAATGGCGCCAGCGCGATGGCTATGTCGAAAACCTCAACCCCGGGCAGGACGAAGAGCTCTACGCGCAGGACCAGTTCGGCGTGCGCGCCTCGCTGCGGTACACGCCGAGCATGGACCTGACGATCGACCTGATCGGCACCTACGACCAGCAGCGCAATGGCGGTACGCCCTTCATCTCGGGCACGCTCCCGGCCTTCGCCGGCGCACCGGGCGGGCCGGGCAATGCTTTCGAGGATGCCAATCTTGGCGGCTATCCGGCGGGTGCCGCCAGCCTTGGCGACGACCAGCTCGGTCTCGATCGCGAAGTCTACGATCTCAACCTGACCGCCGCGTACGAATTCGGCGACAATTGGACCTTCACCACGGTCAATGGCTATCGCGAGTTCGACAGCGCCGAAGTGTTCGATGCCGATGGTTCGGCCGCGCCGTTTCTCGAGTTCGCCGAAATCGCGCAGGGGCACCAGTTCAGCCACGAAGGCCGGTTCAGCTATGCGGGTTCCGCCCTGCGCGCGTCGTTCGGCTGGAATTTCTTCACCGAGGACGGGTTGCAGAACGTGCCCTTTGCAACCGAGGAAGGCACCTTCCTCCAGTGCCTGACCAGCCTGTTCGGCGCACCGCTGATTGCGGGTATTCCCTGTGTCGCGCCCGATGGCAGTGTGCCCGCGACCGGAGTGACGGCGCTCGCCACCAACGGCGCCGCAAACGCGATTCCTTATGCGTCGGTGTTCGAGAACCAGGGCCGGAACGAAGCCTATTCAGTGTTCGCCGATGTTACCTGGCTGGCGACCGACAGCCTCGAGCTGACTGCCGGCGCGCGGCTGCTCGAGGAAAACCGCAAGTCGGCCTATCGCAGCAATGTCCCGGACGCGGTGCTTAGCGGCGCGCCGCTGATCCCCGGCCAGATCGACACCGGCGGCCGCCTGTTCTCGGCCGAGGACAGTTTCTCGGCGCTGCTGCCGCGGTTCAATGCGCTCTACCGGATCAGCAACGACGCCAATGTGTTCGCGACCGTGTCGAAGGGCCGCCGTTCGCCGGTCGTCCAGATGGGCGCGCGCGTTGACGATGCCGGGAACGTCGTGCCGAACCGGCAGGACATTCCGGAAGAGACAGTGTGGAACTACGAGGCCGGGCTCAAGCTTGCCACCGGCAGGGTCTCGGGCTCGCTGGGCGTCTATTACCAGGTCTATGACAATTTCCAGGTCTCGGTCGAGGAGCTGGACGCCAACGGCAACCCGACCGGCAGCTTCGTCACGCGGAGCGCGGGGGCGGCCTCCAACCTCGGCGTGGAAGCCGAGATCGCGGTCGAGGCCACCGACTGGCTCAGCTTCTTCGGCAATGTCGGCTATATCGACGGCGGGATCGACGAGGACAACAGCTTCGCCCCCGAGTTTTCGGGTGCGCGTTTCCGCCTCCAGCCCGAATGGCAGGCCGCAGCCGGTTTCACGGTCGATTATTCGCTGGGCGGCGGGGCACGGCTGTTCGCCACGCCGAGCATCACGCATCGCAGCCGGATCTACTTCGAAGTGCCCAATAACGAGTTGACCTCGCAGGGCCCGGTGACGCTGGTGAATGCGCGTGCGGGGGTAAGCTTCGCCGGTGACCGCTACGAGATCGCCGGATTCATCCGCAATGCGTTCAACGAGGATTATCTGCTCGATGCGGGCAATACCGGCGGGGCCTTCGGCATCCCGACCTTCATCCCGGCGGAACCGCGCTTCTTCGGCGTCCAGCTGACCGCGAGCTTCGGCGACTGATTTGACAGCGCCGCCGGGGTTCGCGCCCCGGCGGCCTGTTCAAGCGCTGCGCAAGCCGTTAGCGAGGCGCGTTCCAACGAAAACGGGCAGATCAGTGACTGAGACTATCCTTTACGGCATTCCCAATTGCGACACGGTCAAGAAGGCGCGCAAATGGCTCGACGCGCAGGGCGTCGATTACGCGTTTCACGACTACAAGAAGCAGGGCGCCGATCCGGCCAAGCTGGCCGCATGGATCGAGACGGCGGGGGTCGATACCGTGCTCAACCGCCGCGGGACCACCTGGCGCAAGCTGCCCGAAGCCGACAAGGCCGATGTCGATGCGGCGAAGGCCGTCCAATTGCTGCAAGACAATCCGTCCATGATCAAACGCCCGATCGTCGAAGACGGCGGGGCCCTGCTGGTCGGTTTCAAGGAAGACGAATGGTCCGCGCATTTCTCCTGATCCTCGCGGCACTCGGTGCCGTCCCCGCGGCCGCGGCCGCTGCGGCTGAGGGCGACTTTCTCGTCATCGCGCATCGCGGCGCCAGCGGCGAACGGCCCGAGCATACGCTGGCCGCGTATGAGCGCGCGATCGACCAGGGGGCGGACTATATCGAGCCCGATCTCGTGGCGACGAAGGACATGCGGCTGGTGGCGCGGCATGAGACCGAGATCGGCGAGACGACCGATGTCGGCACGCACGAGGAATTTGCCGATCGCAAGCGCTCCAAGACGATCGAGGGGCGGCTAGTGACCGGCTGGTTCGCCGAGGATTTCACGCTCGCCGAATTGCGCAGCCTGCGCGTGAAGGAGCGGCTGCCCGGATTGCGGCCCGCCAATGCACGGTTCGACGGGCTCTACCAGATCCCGACCTTCGAAGAGATCGTGACGCTGGTGCGCGCGAAGGAGGCCGAAGCCGGCCGCGCGATCGGCATCTACCCCGAGCTCAAGCACCCCACCTGGCTGCTGCAGGAAGAGGGAATCGACACGGTCGACCTGCTCGCCACCGCGCTGCGCCAGGCCGATCTCGACGACGCCGATGACCGCGTATTCGTGCAGGCGTTCGAAATCGGCCCGCTGCAGCGGCTGGACGCGCTGGTCGAGAGCCCGCTGGTGCTGCTGATCGCCCCCACCGGCGGCCCCTATGACGAACCTGCGATGAGCTGGGCCGAGATCATGACTCCGACGGGTCTGGCGCAGGTCGCCACCTATGCCGACGGGATCGGGCCCTATCTGGGCCATGTGCTGGCTGCGGACGGAAGTCCGACCGCGCTGATTGCCGATGCGCATGCCGCCGGGCTGCAAGTTCACCCGTGGACCCTGCGCAAGGAAAACGCCTTCCTCCCGCCCGCGCTCCGCCGGGGCACTCCCGAAGGCGCGCCGGGCGATCTGGCGGCGCTTGCGGGAATGGTCGTGGCAGCAGGAGCCGACGGTGTCTTTACCGACGATCCCGCGCTGGTGCTCAGCGCGCTCGGGCGGTGACGATGTAGTTCAGCGACAGATCGCCCGACAGATGCAGCCCCTTGGCGGGTGAGAAGCCGATCCCGCGCGGTTCGCTCATGTCGAGGCCCGCATCGCCGAGCAATTCGTCCAGTTCCTCGGGCGTGATGAAATCGTCCCAGTGATGCGTGCCCTTGGGGATCAGCCCGATGCCTTCCGCCGCACCGATCATCAGCAGGCGCGATTGCGGCGTGCGATTGGGCGTCGACAGCACCATCAGCCCGCCGGGCGCCAGCCGGCCGGCAAGCGCTGCCACGAAGGCGGCTTTGTCGGCGACATGTTCGATCACTTCCATCGCGGTGACCAGGTCGAAGCTGCCGATATCCAGCGCGCCGACCTCGCCCGCGATATAGCGGATATCGAGACCCGCGCCTTCGGCATGCACCGCTGCAGCCGCGGCGTTCTCGGGCGCGGCATCGACGCCGGTGACATCCGCCCCCAGCCGCGCCAGCGGTTCGCACAGCAATCCGGCACCGCAGCCGACATCCAGCGCGGTCTTGCCCGCGAGCGGTTGGCGCGCCTCGATGTCGCCAGCCCAGTGCAGGTCGATCGCCTCGCGCAGCAATTGCAGCCGCACGGGGTTGAGCCGGTGGAGCATGGCCGAAGAGCCCTTGGGGTCCCACCAGTCCTTGGCCAGCCTGCCGAAATGCGCGGCTTCGTCGGCGCGGATCGTTGCGCCCGAAATTGTGCCGGCCGAAGTATTGCTACGCGGCTGTGTGGTTGCATCGCTCATGCCCTCTGGCTAGCAGCCTAGCTCGACGCATTCCAGCACGGAGACCTCTACGCTTGGCCCGTATCGTGATGAAATTTGGCGGCACCTCGATGGCGGGGACCGAACGCATCCGGCGCGTGGCCAATATCGTGCGCAAGCAGCAGGCGCGCGGGCACGAGGTCGCGGTGGTGGTTTCGGCCATGGCGGGCGAGACCGACCGGCTGGTCAATTTCTGCCGCGAGGCCAATGCGCTCTACGACCCGGCGGAATACGATGTGGTGGTGGCCAGCGGCGAACAGGTGACCAGCGGGCTGCTGGCGCTGACGCTGCAGTCGCTCGGTTGCCAGGCGCGCAGCTGGCTCGGCTGGCAGATGCCGATCAACACGATCGAGGCGCATGCCAAGGCGCGGATCGACAGCATCGATGCGGACGCGCTGATCGCCAGCATGGAGCGCGGCGAGATAGCCGTGATCCCCGGCTTCCAGGGCCTCTCGGGCGAGGGCCGGCTGACCACGCTGGGCCGCGGCGGGTCGGATACGTCCGCCGTGGCGGTGGCTGCAGCCATTGGCGCGGATCGCTGCGACATCTATACCGATGTCGACGGTGTCTATACCACCGACCCGCGGATCGTCGCCAAGGCGCGCAAGCAGACCGCGGTGACCTATGAGGAAATGCTCGAACTCGCCAGCGTCGGGGCCAAGGTGCTCCAGACACGCTCGGTCGGGCTGGCGATGAAGGAGGGCGTGCGCGTGCAGGTCCTCTCCAGCTTCGTCGGCGACGACGCGGTTCCCGCAGACGAATACCCCGGCACGATGATCGTGTCGGAGGAAGAAATGAACGCACTGGTGGAGAAGGGCGATATGGAACGCCAGCACGTGACCGGCATCGCGCATGACAAGAACGAGGCCAAGGTGATCCTCACCCGCGTGCCCGACAAGCCCGGCGCGGTGGCCCACATCTTCGAACCGCTCGCCGCGGCCAGCATCAATGTCGACATGATCATCCAGAACGTCGGCCGCGACAAGGGCGAGACCGACGTGACCTTCACCGTGCCGCAGGCCGATCTCGCCCGCGCGCAGGCGCTGCTCGAGGACAAGCGCGACGACATCGGCTACAACCGCCTGATCACCGACAGCAAGGTCGCCAAGATCAGCGTCGTCGGCGTCGGAATGAAAAGCCATGCGGGTGTCGCCAGCACGATGTTCAAGGCGCTGGCCGACCGCGCGATCAACATCCAGGCGATCACCACCAGCGAGATCAAGGTCAGTGTGCTGATCGACGAGGACGAGACCGAACTCGCGGTCCGCGTGCTCCACACCGCCTATGGGCTGGACGCTGCCGACGAGGCGGCATGAGCCACACCGCCCGGATCCTCCTGCTCGGCTCGGGCGAGCTGGGGCGCGAGTTCGTCATTTCGGCCAAGCGGCTCGGCGCCTATGTCATCGCCTGCGACGCCTATGACGATGCGCCCGCCATGCAGCTGGCCGATGCACGCGAAGTGTTCTCCATGCTCGATGGCGACAAGCTGCGCGAGGCGGCCGAGAAGCACCGGCCCGATTACATCGTCCCCGAGATCGAGGCGATCCGCACTTCGGTACTGGCCGAACTGGAGGAGGAAGGTTTCACCGTCGTGCCCTCGGCGCGCGCCGCGCAGCTGACGATGAACCGCGACGCGATCCGCGACCTTGCGGCCAACAATCTAGGGCTCGTCACCTCCCGATACCGCTACGCGAAGAATTTCGAGGAAGTGCAGGCGGCCGCGCAGCACACTGGGCTGCCCTGTGTGATCAAGCCGGTCATGTCGTCCTCGGGCAAGGGCCAGTCGACCGTGCGCGACGCGGCCGAGCTCGAAGCGGCCTGGGCCTATGCCTGCGCCAACATGCGCGGCGACCGCCAGCGTGTGATCGTCGAGCAATTCGTCGATTTCGATTACGAGATCACGCTGCTGACCGTGCGCCACAAGGACGGCATCAGCTTCTGCCCGGCGATCGGCCACCGGCAGGAACGCGGCGATTACCAGGAAAGCTGGCAGCCGACGCCGATGACCGACGCGGCGACCGCCAAGGCGCAGGACATGGCGCGCACCGTGGTCGACGATCTGGGCGGCTACGGCCTGTTCGGGGTCGAGTTTTTCGTGAAAGGCGAGGACGTGATCTTTTCCGAGCTTTCCCCGCGCCCGCACGACACCGGAATGGTCACGCTGGTCAGCCAGAACCTTACCGAATTCGACCTCCATGCGCGGGCAGTGATGGGGCTGCCGGTTCCGCCCGTGCTGCGCGCACGCCCCGCCGCCAGCGCGGTGATCCTCGCCGAACGCGACAGCGCGGCGCTGGGTTACGAAAGCCTCGCCGAGGCGATGGGCGAGGGGGCCGACATCCGCATCTTCGCCAAGCCCACCAGCCGTCCCTACCGCCGCATGGGCGTGGCGCTGGCCACCGCGGGCGATACCGACGAAGCGCGCCGCATCGCGCGCGAGGCGGCGCACAAGGTCCGCATCACCTACGGCGACTGATCAGCCTCAGCCCAGCAGCATCACGTTCATCAGCCGCCCGGGCAGCAGGAAGGCCGCGAGCCCAGGAAAGACCAGTCCGGTGACATAGGTGAAAACGAGCTGCCGCTTGTGTGCCGGGATGTTGCCACGCCGCGCGGTCGCCACCGAACGCCAGGCCGAGAAGATCGTCAGCGGGATGAAGACATGGATCGGGCCGTAGCCGCCGCCCGAAGTGATGAAGATCGCCGAAAAGGCGGTCACCAGCATCAGCGCGAGCCAGATCTTGCCCAGCAGCCGGTGCCGCGCATCGCCCTTGCGCGTCAGCAGCACATAGGCGCCCAGCGGGATCGCGGGGATAACTGCAACCACATGCACCGCGATCGCGGCATGGCGCAGATGCGGCAATTCGGGAGTCATGCCGGTAAGCGCGCGGCCGATCGCGATGACGCAGAGCAAGGTCATCACGGTCCCGATGGTGGCCACCAGCGCGCGGCTGGCCGGACCGATATCGAATGCGGACGGGCGGCGGGGGGCGGGCGGCGCGGACAGCGGAAGTGCGAACATTGTCTGGGTCTCCAGGCGGGTGGTTTCGCCCCCTTGGTGGCAGCGCGCCGCTGGCGGGCAAGCGGGCTTGCGCAAAGGGGCCGATCGCTTCGCGAAAGGACGCGAAATCGGGTGTTTGACCACTTTACGAAGCGCGAACGGGCACTAGTCTGCAGGATATGGAACAGGCCCGCCCCGCTGCAGCGCGCATTGCTCGCAAGCTGGTGATCGATCTGTCGGTCATGACCGCGGTCGGGCTGGTCTTGGCGATCATCGGCCCCTTCGGGACGGCCGCCGCGCCGCTGGCATGGCGGCTGGTGAGCTGGATCGGGCTCGCCTGGCTCGGCTATGCCTTCTACCGTCCGCTCGCCCCGCTGGTCGCCTGGCTGCACCCGCGGCTCGAGCTGCCCCGGGCCGGGCTGTGGATCGGCTTGACCATGCTCGCCACGGTGCCGCTGACGGCAGCGATCTGGACGATCGAATTTCTTCCCGGGCCGGTTCCCGCGCCCACGCTCGAACAGGCGCTGCTGGCTTATCTCAATGTGCTGGCGATCGGGGCCAGCGTCACCGTCGTCTTCTACCTGCTCGAACGCGGCCGGCCGAAGGCGGCGGCGCACGACGCGATGGCCCGGTCCGTCGCCGCGAGCGACGTGCAAAATGCCCCGCAGGGCGAGCCGCATTCCGCATTCCTGCAGCGCCTGCCGGCCGAGCTGGGAAGCGACCTGATCGCGCTGGAGATGGAAGACCACTACGTTCGCGCGCATACCATGCTCGGCTCGGACCTCGTGCTGCTGCGGCTGCGCGATGCGATCGCGGAACTCGACGGGATCGAGGGCGCGCAGGTCCACCGCAGCTGGTGGGTGGCCCGCGATGCGGTCGAAGGCGTCGAGCGCGAAGGGCGCAAGCTGCGGCTGCTGTTGCCGCGGGGGATCGCGGCGCCGGTTGCGCGCAGCCGCATGAGCGAACTGGGCGCGGCCGGCTGGTTCTAAGCATCTTGCCGTTGCCCCGCGCGCGCCGTAAGCGCCGCATCATGACGACCTACCCCAAGACCGCCCGCCTGATGCAGCGCGGCGCAGATTTTCTCGGCAGCGAAACCGCGATTCTGTGCGGCGCGATGAGCTGGGTGTCCGAACGCAATCTGGTGTCGGCGATTTCGAACGCCGGCGGCTTCGGCGTGATCGCTTGCGGGGCGATGACCCCCGAACTGCTCGACCGCGAGATCGCCGCAACCCGCGCGCTGACCGACAAGCCCTTCGGCGTGAACCTGATCACCATGCATCCCGACCTGTTCGAGCTTATCGCCGTGTGCGAGAAGCATGCCGTGGGCCATGTCGTGCTGGCGGGCGGCATCCCGCCCAAGGGCAGTGTCGAGGCGATCAAGGGCGGCAAGAACCCCGCCAAGGTCATCTGCTTCGCGCCCACGCTGGCGCTGGCCAAGAAGCTGCTGCGCTCGGGCGCCGATGCGCTGGTGATCGAGGGCATGGAAGCGGGCGGCCATATCGGCCCCGTATCGACCAGCGTACTGGCGCAAGAAATGCTGCCCGAGCTGGCCGAAGACCACCTTATCTTCGTTGCCGGCGGGATCGGCCGCGGGCAGGCGATCGCGGGCTATCTCGAAATGGGTGCGGCGGGCGTCCAGCTGGGCACGCGTTTCGCCTGCGCCCAGGAAAGCATCGCGCATCCCGATTTCAAGAAGGCCTTCTTCCGTGCCAGCGCCCGCGACGCGGTGGCCAGCGTCCAGGTCGATCCGCGCCTGCCGGTGATCCCGGTCCGCGCGCTGAAGAACAAGGGCAGCGAGGAATTCACTGCCAAGCAGCGCGAGGTTGCGGGGACGCTCGACCGCGAGGAAATCGCGATGAACGAGGCGCAATTGCAGATCGAGCATTACTGGGCCGGCGCGCTGCGCCGCGCAGTGATCGATGGCGATGTCGAAACCGGCAGCCTGATGGCGGGGCAATCGGTCGGCATGTTGAAGGAAGAAGAGCCGGTCGCGGCCATCATCGAGAAGCTGATGTCGCAAAGCGAAGAGGCGCTAACCCGCCGCTGACATGAACCACCGACCGCTCGACCTGGACGTCGCGATCTATCGCGACCGGGTCCAGGTGATCAATCGCGCTACCAAGACCTTTGCCGACCAGCGTGCCTATCGCAGCTTTTCGAGCGATCAGTCCGTGGTCGCCGAACCGGCGCGTTTCGAAGACACGATCGTTCGCGCGATCCGCCAGATCGCGCACGGAGACAAGGCCCTCATGCTGTGCGATCCGGTTGCGCATGTGGTGGGCTGCGAAACCCCGCTCAACCACCTCGAGCGCGGTATCGTGCAGACCGCGCTGCACCAGTCGGGCATCAGGACCGTGGTCTTCGAGATCGACTGACCAAGCCTGCGTTGCGCGCGGCCAAGCGGGTTTGCGCTTGCGCGGCGGGGCGCTTGCGGCACATGGAAGGCCCATGGCCGATCCGCTAGTCCTGACCCTGTCCTGCGCCGACCGCCCCGGCATCACCGCGCGCGTCACCTCGTTCCTGTTCGAGCGCGGGGGCAATATCCTCGAAGCGCAGCAGTTCAACGACCGGCTGAGCGATGCTTTCTTCATGCGCGTCGAATTCGATCCCGGCAGCACCACGCGCGATGCGATCCGCAGCGAATTCGCTGCGCTGGCCGGCGAATTCGCGATGGACTGGAAGCTGGCGCTGCGCGAACGGCCGCGGCGCGTGCTGATCATGGTCAGCAAGTTCGACCATTGCTTGGCCGACCTGCTCTATCGCTGGCGCATCGGTGAACTAGCGATGGAGCCGGTGGCGATCGTGTCCAACCACCCGCGCGAAGCGATCGGCCACACCGACCTCGGCGATATCCCCTTCCACCACCTGCCGGTCACGCGCGACACGAAGGCGGCACAGGAAGCCCAGGTCCGCGCCATCGCGGTAGATACCGATGCCGAGCTGGTGGTGCTGGCGCGCTACATGCAGATCCTGTCGGACGAGCAGGCGGCGCATTTCGCCGGGCGCTGCATCAACATCCACCACAGCTTCCTGCCCGGCTTCAAGGGCGCCAAACCCTATCACCAGGCCTATGAGCGCGGGGTCAAGATGATCGGCGCCAGCGCGCATTACGTTACCGCCGACCTCGATGAAGGCCCGATCATCCATCAGGATGCCGAGAGCATCGGCCATGCCGACACCCCCGATGCGCTGGTGCGCAAGGGCCGCGATATCGAAAGCCGCGTGCTCGCCGAAGCGGTCCGCCTGCATCTCGAGGAGCGCGTCCTGCTCAACGGCCAGCGGACCGTCGTGTTCAGGGGCTGATCAGCGCCGCGTGATGCGCGTCTTGGCGCGCTCCGCCTCCATCGCTTTGTCCTCGTTGGCGCGCTTGATGACATATTGGCGGATCGCCTCGACTTCGTCCTCGGATAGCGAGGGGGCGAAGCTGGCCATGCCGTTGTCGCTCAGCGCGCCGCCATGGACGATCTGCAGCCATGCGGTCCGGTTTTCGAGCGCGCCCGAGCGGCGCAGGTCGGGCAGTTCGGTCGATCCGACCGCGCCCGGGGCGTGGCACACCGCGCAATAGCGCGCGTATTTCGTGCGCCCCAGTTCGATCACCTCCGCGCTCGCTTTCGAAAGCGGCGGATCGAGCGGCGCGAGCGCGAAATCGGGTTCTTCGGGCAGGACAGCGGTCCCGCCCAGCTTGAACACCAGCAGGCGGCTGATGTTGCGCACCGGGTGCATGTTGTCGATCAGCGCGCCATCGGCGGACAGCGCGAAGGCCCCGCCCCAGCCGGCCAGCACGGCGACATATTGTTCGCCGTCCACGGTGTAGGTGATCGGCGGGGCGACCACGCCGGTCTGCGCGGCGAAACTCCACAGCCGCTCGCCAGTGGCCGAATTATAGGCGGCAAACTCGCTGCCCGAATTGCCCTGGAAGACCAGCCCGCCGCCGGTCGCCAGCAAGCCGCCGTTCCACGGCCCGGGATGCTCGACGCTCCAGCGCGCTTCCTGCGCCACCGGGTCCCACGCGACGAGCCTGCCCTTGATCGTGCCCTGCACTTCGCGGCGGATGCCCAGATCGGGCGGCAGATCGCCCGCGCCTAGGTCGAAGCCGATGTTGAACCCGCGCGCGCGGTCGGGCTTCCAGTTGGCTTCGGGGGCATAGAGCATCGCGGCTTCGAATGCGGGGATGTACACTAGGTTCTCGCCCGGGTGGTACGCCATCGGGTGCCAGTTGTGCCCGCCCAGCGGCCCGGGCATCACCAGCGCGGGCTGGCCGGTGATGTCGATCCGCGTTTCGGGATTCATCTGCGGGCGGCCATCCTCGCTCATCCCGGTCGACCAGTTGAGCGGGATATAGGGCTCGGCCGAAATGAACTCACCCGTCGCGCGGTCGAGCACGTAGAAATAGCCGTTCTTGGGCGCCTGCATCAGCACCTGCCGGCTGCGCCCGTCGATTTCCATATCGGCCAGGACGATGTGCTGCGTGGCGGTGTAGTCCCAGGTTTCGCCCGGCGTGGTCTGGTAGTGCCAGACATATTCGCCCGTATCGGGGCGGATTGCGACGATGCTCGAAAGATAGAGATTGTCGCCTTCGCCGCGCCCGTCGGGGCCGGGGCTGCGATAGGCGCGGTTCCACGGGGATCCGTTGCCGACTCCGAAATAGAGCAGGTCGAGCTCGGGATCGTAGGCCATCGAGTCCCACACAGTGCCGCCGCCGCCGATGCCGTTTTCGCTGCCGAGCGCATCGCCGCTCCAGGTCTCTGCCGCCGCCTTGAGGTAGTCGGGCGCGTCATCGCCCTCGTCGCCGGGCACGGTGTAGAAGCGCCACAGCTCCTCCCCGTCGTCGGCGCTGTAGGCGGCGATATAGCCGCGCACGCCGAACTCGGCGCCGCCATTGCCGATCAGCACCTTGCCATCGACCACGCGCGGCGCGCCGGTGATGGTGTAGCTCTTGTCCTGGTCGACCGTGACCTTCTCCCACGCCACCGCGCCGGTGTCGCGGTCGAGCGCGACCAGCCGCCCGTCGAGCGTGCCGAAGAAGAGCTTGTCCCCCCAGGCCGCCAGCCCGCGATTGACCACGTCGCAGCACGCTTTCACTCCGGTTTCGCCGGGCACTTGCGGATCATAGCTCCACAGCGGTTCGCCGGTCGCGGCGTCATAGGCGAAGACCTTGCTCCACGCGGTGGTGACATAGAGCTTGCCGTCCATCACCAACGGCGTGGCTTCCTGCCCGCGCGCAGTGTCCATGTCGGCGAACCAGGCGAGCCCGAGGTCGCCCACGCTGTTGCGGTCGATCTGGGCCAACGGCGAGAAGCGCTGTTCGGAATAGGTCCCGCCATGGGTGATCCAGTTGGCCGGGTCCTCGCCCGCATTGACCAGCCGGACGGTGTCGATCCCGCCTTCGGGTGTTTCGCCCGCTGCCATGCTGCAGCCCGCCAGTGCGCCTGCCAGGCCAAGCGCGGCCATTGCCGCCCAACCGATCCCTCGCATCTTTCTCTCCCCGGCGACATTTGCGTCGCTCTATGCAACCTATCCTGCCGTCGATGCGCGGGCTTGTCCATAAGGCTGCACCCTGCAAGGGTCGCCGCGGACGGGTTTGCGAGGAGAGACGAGCGATGTGCGATGAACAGGATCTGGCGCGGTGGGCGCGCGGCAAGGTTTCGCGCCGGGCCTTCGGCGGCGGTGCGATGGCGGTGGGCGTGGCGGCTTGCGCGCCGGTCAACGCCGATGTCGATCGTCCGGCGGCGGGCGGGTTGACCGAGCGCATGGTGAGCTTTGCCGCACCCGGCGGGACGATGGACGGGTTCTTCGTGCATCCCGCGGACAGGGCCAGCCCGTTGGTGCTGCTCTGGCCCGACATTGCCGGGCTGCGCGAAGCGAAGCGGCAGATGGCGCGGCGGCTGGCGGGCGAAGGCTACGCCGTGTTCGTCGCCAATCCCTATTACCGCGATGTCGCAGGCGAGCAGTTCGCCGACTTTGCTGCCTTCGCAGCCGCCGACGGGTTCCAGACGGTCCGCCCGTGGCGCGCCAAGCTCGATGCCCCGGCGATCCAGGCCGATGCCCGCGCGGCGACCGCCTGGCTCGACACGCAGGACGGGGTCGACACCGCCCGCGGCATCGGCACGCAGGGCTATTGCATGGGCGGCCCCTTCACCGTGTGGAGCACTGCGGCGGTCGAACGCATGCGCGCGGCGGGCAGTTTCCATGGCGGCGGGCTGGTGCGCGACGATGCGGACAGTCCGCACCGGATGCTGCGCGGCGATGCGCATTACCTGATCGCGATCGCCCAGAACGACGATGCCAAGGAACCCGATGCCAAGACCGCGCTGCGCGAAGCGGCGGATGCTGCCGGTGCCGCTGCCGAGATCGAGGTCTATCCTGCCGATCACGGCTGGTGCGTGCCCGATTCGCCCGCTTACGACCAGCCCGCTGCAGAGCGCGCCTGGGGACGCTTGCTGGCGACCTACGCAGAGGCGCTGTAACACGCTTTCGCTTGCCGCCACCCCCGCGGGCGCTACCATGCCTTGCAGCTAGAGGAGGCTTTACATGCTAGGCGGTACGCTCGTCCTGATTTTGCTGGTCCTGCTGGCCGTGCTGTTCCTCGTCATGGGCGTGCGCGTGGTCAAGCAGGGCTATGTCTACACCATCGAACGGCTGGGCAAGTACACGCTCGCCGCGAACCCCGGGCTGCACCTGATCATCCCGTTCATCGACCGGGTGGGGCACAAGATCAACATGATGGAACAGGTGCTCGACATCCCGG
Source organism: Qipengyuania citrea (assembly GCF_009828015.1). Lineage (GTDB taxonomy): Bacteria > Pseudomonadota > Alphaproteobacteria > Sphingomonadales > Sphingomonadaceae > Qipengyuania > Qipengyuania citrea. Next base: position 1,062,852 of record NZ_WTYG01000001.1, read on the forward strand.
GCCAGGAAATCATCACCAAGGACAACGCCATGGTCGGCGTCGATGCGGTGGTCTTCTTCCAGGTGCTCGATGCGGGCAAGGCGGCATATGAGGTCTCGGGTCTTCAGAACGCCATCCTCGCGCTCACCACCACCAATCTGCGCACGGTCATGGGCTCGATGGATCTCGACGAGACGCTGTCCAAGCGCGACGAGATCAACGCGCGTCTGCTCAGCGTGGTCGATCACGCGACCTCGCCCTGGGGGATCAAGATCACCCGCGTCGAGATCAAGGACATCCGCCCGCCGCTCGACATCTCCGAAGCGATGGCGCGGCAGATGAAGGCCGAACGGCTGAAACGCGCCGAGATCCTCGAGGCGGAAGGCGACAAGACCAGTTCGATCCTGCGCGCCGAAGGGCGCAAGCAATCGGCCATCCTCCAGGCCGAGGGCCAGCGCGAGGCGCTCTTCCGCGATGCCGAGGCGCGCGAACGCGCCGCCGAAGCCGAGGCCAAGGCCACGCAGATGGTGTCCGATGCGATTGCCTCCTCGGGCAATCAGGCAATCAATTACTTCATCGCGCAGGAATACACCAAGGCAGTCGGCAAGTTCGCCGAAAGCCCCAATGCCAAGACGATCCTGTTCCCGGTCGAAGCGACGCAATTGATCGGCTCGCTCGGCGGAATCGGCGAATTGATCAAGGGCACATTCGACGGTGTCGAAGGCACGGTGGATACGGGCACACCCGTGCCCGAGCCGAAGGACCGGGCCCCGGTTCGGCGGCCCAGCGTGCCGCGTTCGCGCGACAGCTAGGCGGGGCCGTGGACGGTATCGAAACCTACTGGATCTGGCTGATCATCGGGCTGGCGCTCGCCTCGCTCGAACTGGTCGTCCCGGGGGTCTATCTGATCTGGATGGCGATGGCAGCGCTGGCGGTGGCCGTGCTGGCCTTCGTCTCGGTCCCCCCGCTCGCGCTGCAAATCATCGCCTGGGTTTCGCTATCGCTGATTTTCGTTTTCTCCGCGCGCCGCTGGCTGCGCGAACGGCCGATCGTGTCCAGCGACCCGCTGCTCAACAATCGCGGCGGCCGGATGGTCGGCCAGACCGCGCTGATAACGCAGGCGATCGAAAACGGGTCGGGGCGGGTCAAGGTCGGCGACAGCGAATGGATCGCGCGCGGCGCGGATGCCGCAGCGGGCGCCCGCGTGCGGATCATCGGCAATGACGGCAGCGAGCTGCTGGTCGAACCGGTCGCGCTGATCGAAGGCTGACGCGCTGCGCAGCCGCGGTTCAGACCGCCGATTCGGCGTGGAAGCGGCCGTGCTTGCGATACCGCACCATCCACCGGTCGAGAAACAGGTCGAGCGGCTTCGGCTCGATACCCAGCCTGTCGAACCCGGGAAACGCGCCCGAGGCGACATTGCCCTGCTTGAGCAGCTTCCACTGGTCGCTGCCCATCGGGGTTCCCGGTAGCGCCGCGAAGGTGGCCGACAGACCGTCGGGCATCGGCAGGAAGGTGCGCTTGCGCTTCTGCGCTGCCGCGATCGCTTCGTTGATTTCCATCATCGAAAGCTCTTCCGGGCCGCCGAGTTCGTAGATCTTGCCGCCATGCTTGCCCGGATCCTCGAGCGCGCGCACCGCCGCCTCGGCGACATCGTCGACATAGACCAGCTGCAGTTTCGCATCGGGACCGAACACCGGCAGCACGGGCAGGGTGGAAATCAGCCCCGCGAACATGTTGATGAAATTGTCGTCCTCGCCGAACAGGATGCTCGGGCGCAGGATCGTCGCCTTGGGGAAGGCCGCGAGCACGCGTTCCTCGCCCAGCTTCTTGGCGGCGGCGTATTCGATTTCGGTCTCGTCCTCGGGTTCGGCGGCGATCGCGCTGACATGGACGAAGGCCTGCGCGCCTGCGCGGGCGGCTGCTTCGGCCATCCAGCCGGGCGCTTCGCCCATCAGGCGGCGCAGATTGCCACTGAACGCGCCGACCAGGTTCACCACGGCATCCGCGCCGGCAATGCACCGGTCGACCGATTGCCGGTCGCTGGCATCGCAGCGCGCGAACTGCATCTGGCCGAGATTGGCGAGCGGCTTGAGCTTGAACGCCTTTTCCGGATGGCGGGCGGCGATCCGCACGCGTGCGCCGCGTTCGAGCAATGCCTGCGCCACGTAATTGCCGATGAAGCCGCTGCCACCCATCAGCACCACCAGCTTGCCGTTCAACGCGCCGCTTTTCGCCATGATATTCGCCTGATTCCTCGAAGGGAGAAGTGTCGCTCCGCCCCTAGCCTCAACCCCCGCCGCGCCGCAAGCGTTCCAGCATGTGCGAAAGGCGTTGACAGGTAAGCCCCTGCTTCGCTAGTGGCGCGCCCCTACCCATGGCCGTGCTTCGAAGACCGGCCATCGATAGTGTGCCCAGATGGCGGAATTGGTAGACGCACCGTCTTCAGGTGGCGGCGCTCGCAAGGGCGTGGAGGTTCGAGTCCTCTTCTGGGCACCATCGGCTTGATCGCGGCAGGATGCCGGGGGTCGGTTTTTCTGACAGATCGATCATGCGAACCGCTCCGGCGTGCGCGCGCGCGGCGTTGACAACGACGGACAATCGCGCCACGCCTGAGCGATGCCGCGGGAAAAGAAGCGTTCGACGATCGTCGATGTCGCCAAGCTGGCGCAGGTTTCGCCCAAGAGCGTCTCGCGCGTCTTCAACAACGAACCGCACATCACCCCCGCGCTGCGCAAGAAGGTGCTGCGCGCGGCGGAGGAACTCAACTACCAGCCCAATGTGATGGCGCAGGGGCTGGTGCGCCAGCAATCCTATCTGATCGGGCTGGTCTATGAAAAACCGAGCCCGAGCTATGTCGTCGAATTGCAGCGCGGCGCGCTCGAGCGGCTGCATGGCGAACGCTACCGGCTGATCGTGCTGCCGGTGGAATCGGTCAGCGACCACCCGCGCGACGTGGTTGCCACGATCCGCTCGGCCGCGCTCGACGGGGTGATCCTCGCACCGCCCGCGGCGGACCATCCCGACGTGCTCGACGGGCTGGCGCAGGCGCGCATCCCCTTTGCCCGCATCACGCCGCAATCGCGCGAGGAACTGGGGCTGGCGACGACGATGGACGATATCGCCGCCGGCCGCGAGATCGCCGAACACGTGATCGGTTTCGGACACCGGTGCATTGCCATCATCAAGGGCGATCCCGACCATCCGGTGAGCGAACAGCGGCTGACCGCCTATCGTGCGGCCTTCGCCGATGCGGGCGTCGAATACCTGCCCGAACTGGTCGAGACCGGCGATTTCAGCTTCGAATCGGGTTACGAGGCGACGCGGCGGATCCTGTCGCGCAAGCTCCGCCCGACCGCGATCATCGCGCAGAACGATGACATGGCGGTGGGGGCGATGTCCGCCGCGCGCGAACTGGGCTTCGACGTCCCGGGCGATCTGAGCGTGGTCGGCTTCGACGATTCCGAAATTTCGCGCGTGGTCTGGCCGCGGCTGACCACGGTGCGCCAGCCGGTGGTCGAGATGGCGCACACGGCGGCTGACATGCTGCTGCGCCAGCTCGCCGGCGAGGATCCCGGCCCTACCGTGGTCCATACGCACAGCCTGGTCGAACGCCTGACCGTGGCGCCTCCGCCCGCCTGAGCGGACCCATCGGCGCCTCTAGCGCGTCGTCCAGCCGCCGCCGGTGCCGAACTGGGGGCGGCGTGTCTCAGCCGGGTCGAGCAGGCGGTCGAGGATCGCGTCGTGCGTGGGCGCAGCGCTGCGGAACGCCTGCATTGCCCCGCGCAGCTGGTCGATCACCTTGCGCACCTCGCCGAAGGGTGCGGCCTCGGCGAGCGGATCGAGCGCCGCGGGGGTCAGCCCCATGCCGTGCATGACGTAGAACCAGCTGATGTCCGAAAACAGCTCGCGCTGGCGCGACATGATCCGTCCCGTGCGCGTGAAGAGCTCGATCTTTTCCGCCAGCGTATCGGGCAGGTCGAGGCCGCGCATATGGTCCCAGAAGGGTTCGCCCTCGCGCCGGTTGGGCACGTAATGCAGCAGCAGGAAGTCGCGGATATGCGCGTATTCGCGGTGCACGTCGCGATTGTAGGCCGCGATCAGCGCGGGATCGAAGCGGCGATCGGGAAACAGGTCGAGCAGCCGGTTCAGCCCGGTGTGGATTAGGTGGATGCTGGTCGATTCGAGCGGTTCGAGGAAACCGGCCGACAGCCCGATCGCGAGGCAGTTGCCGACCCAGGCGCGCTTGCGCAGCCCGGCGGTGAAGCGCAGCACGCGCGGATCGGCCTGCGCTTCGCCATCGAGCCCGGCGAGCAGCTGTGCCTGCGCATCGGCATCGGAAATGAAGTCGCTGGCATAGACCAGCCCGTTGCCGGTGCGGTGCTGCAGCGGGATGCGCCACTGCCACCCGGCCGAGCGGGCGGTGGCGACGGTGTAGGGCGCGCGCTGCTCCTGCGCGGCAGTGGGGGCGGCTACCGCGCTGTCGCAGGGCAGCCAGTGTTTCCAGTCCTCGAAACCCGCGCCCAGCGTCTCCTCGATCAGCAGGCCGCGGAAACCCGAACAGTCAATGTAGAAATCGGCTTCGAGACTCTCGCCATCGTCGAACTGCACCGCCGCGATCCTCTCGCCTTCGCCGCGCGTGGCGCCGACGATGCGGCGGTCGAGCCGCTCGACCCCGGCGGCCACGGCATGGTCGCGCAGGAAGGCGGCGACCAGCCCGGCGTCGAAATGCAGCGCATAGGCGACCGCGCCTCCGGGCCACTGCCCGTCGGGCGAGGGGAAGGCGAACTTGCCGTCCTCGGCCAGCGCGACCGAGGGGCACAGATCGGCAAGGGTCTCGCCATGCCCAGCCGCGCGGTTCATGCAGTAATAGTGATGGAAGGGGCGCTGGTTGATCGTCACCCCGAGATTGCCGAAGGGGTGCCAGTAGGCATGGCCATGGTGCAGCCAGTCGCGAAACTGGATGCCCAGCTTGAAGGTGGCCCGGCAGCGGCGGATGAATTCGACCTCGTCGGCGCCGATATTGCGCAGGAAATCGAAGATGGGCGGGATCGTGGCCTCGCCCACGCCCACCGTTGGGATGGCGGAGGATTCGACCAGCGTGATGCGGCATCCACTGCCGCGCAGCACCTGCGACAGCAGCGCCGCAGCCGACCAGCCGGCGGTTCCCCCGCCGACGATGCAGATCGAACCGATCGCCTGCGCTTGGCCGTCGTCTGGGCGCATCGAAGCCGTCATGCCGGGTACCTTACCATCGAAAGCGGAGAAAACGATGGCGACCCCTGCGGGCAGGGGCCGCCACCAGTTTCCGGAGAGGACCGCTGATCAGAAGTTGAACTTCACCCCGGCGTAGAGCCGGCGCGAACCCGATTCGAAGCGGAAGGGCAGTTCGGGGAATTGCAGATAGACCTTGGTATCCGCCTTGGTGATGTTGATCGCTTCGGCGAAGACTTCGAAATTGTCAGTCAGTTGGTAGCTGATCTGTCCGTCGAGCTGGCCGTAGGACTTCTGGTAAATGCCCAGCGTCCGCGTGACCGAGCCGTCGGAAAAGCCGAAATTGCCCAGATACTGTTTCGAACGCCAGCTGTAGGAGGCGCGCGCGGCGAACCCGTAGCGTTCGAAATAGACCTGCCCGTTGGCCGAGTGCTTGGACACGCCCGGCAGCGGGAGGTTGTCGGCAAAGTCGGTGCTGAAATCGGTGTCGGTGTCCGAGAAAGTGTAGTTCGCGGTAAAGCCGAGACCGAAGTCGAAGGCATATTGCGCGGCGAGTTCGAACCCCTTCACACGGCCGCCCGATCCGTTGGCCGGCTGCGACACCGGACCCAGCCGCCCGCCCGCCTGGTCGTTGACGAACACTGCCACCGTCTCGTTGACGACGAAGCTGTCGACTTCCTTCCAGAACAGCCCGGCCGACAACAGGCCCTGATTGCCGAAGTAGTGCTCGACCCCCAGGTCGAACTGGTAGGCGCGGAACGGATCGAGCTCGGCATTACCGCGCGAACCGCTGGTGAACTTGAACAGATCGTCAGCGGGATCGCGGGTGAAGTCGGTTGCGAAGCCCTGTCCCAGCGACACCAGCGGCTGGCGGGCGACGACCCTTGCCGCGGCAAAGCGGACCTTGCTGTCGTCGCCGACGTCGAACACCGCGTTCGCGCTGGGCAGGAAGTCGGTGTAGCTGCGCATCACCGTGGTGGTGGTGAAATCGCGCAGCACGCCGTTCCAGCTGTCGGTGCCCCAATAGCTGGGATCGGCATTGGCGGGCTGGTTCTGGTCGACCGTCAGGTCGGTGTTGACGATGCGCAGGCCGACATTGACGTGGTAGGGATCGTCCAGCCCCCCGATATCGGCCATGACATAGCCCGATTTTACTTCTTCCTTGACCCGGTAGGTCTGCAGCGGGTCTTCGAAGAAGGTGAAGGGCGTGTCGGGATAGAGCGCCTGGATCCATTCGAGCGCATTGGTCATCTGCGAGCGGTCGGCCACCAGCACCGTATCGCCTTCGACCCGGCCGCCGCCGGCGAAATTGGCGATCGCCTCCACCCGCTCGGGATTGCTCAGGAAGGTTTCGTAGGGCGTCAGCAGCGCGGGCGAATTGCCGAACCGGCTGCACCCGGCAAAGGCCGCCGGCTTGTTCACTTCGGGCAGGTCGCAGATTTTGTATCCGATCGCCCCGTCCTGGAAGTAGCTGTAGGGCGTCCAGTTGTAGGAGAAGCCGTCGACGCGTTCGGCCTCGGGAATCTGCGTGGCATCAAGTTCGCCCTTGCCGCTGAGATCGGCGAGATAGCGGCCCGAGGTGAAGTCCACCGTGCGTTGCCCGTACCGGAAGCCCGCGCTCAGCGTGATGGTGTCCGCATAGCTGTCGTCGACGTCATAGGCGAAATCCGCACGGATCGAATGGCCGTCGATGTCCGACCGGTCACCAAATGCCCAATGCGACTTGAAGAAGCCGAAGTCGGGGTTGTTGAACAGGTCCTGCGGGCTGCCTGCGCCGATGCCGAAGCTGGGAAAGTCGCCATTGGTGTAGGTGAAGTCGAAGGTCGGCGGCGCCGAGGCGTTCGGGGTGAAGCCGGGCTGCGGCCCCGAAGTGCCCGGCCCGCGCACGCCATAGGCGGTGTAGCGCACGTCGTTGTTGGCCACTTCGCGTTCCATGCTCGAAGTCGCATAGGCAGCCATGACCGAGGCGCGGAAATTGGTATCGTTGTCCCATTCGAGCGCGAATTGCAGATTGTCCGACTTGATGTTGGACACGTCGACGAAGGAGATCGCCTCGGCCGACTGCGCCCGCACCGTGCCCTGGGTCAGCACGCCGTTCTCGTTGATCGAGTAATCCCCGACCAGGCCCTGCGATTCGCCCTGTCCGAAGGGGAATTTGACCGAAGCTTCGCGGGTGTCGATCTCGAGGTCGGAATGGAAATACTGGGCGCTGACTTCGAGCGCGTCGGTCGGCCGGTAGGTGATGCCCAGCGAAGCGCCCCAGCGCCGCCGGTACTGGTCGCGGTCGGTGACATAGCGGTATTCGGGCGCGTAGTAATTGGTCGGCACGGTCGCGGTGTCGCGGCGTCCTTCGGCGAACGCCCAGTTGCCGCGGTTGTCGCCGCCCAGCACGTTGACGTGGTTGTTGGTCTTTTCGTAGCTGAAGGATGCGATGACCCCCAGCCGGTCGTTGAAATTGTAGCCCAGCACGGCGGCGCCGGCGGGTTCCCAGCCCGAAATCTCGCTGCCCTTGCTCATTTTCGCGTTGCCCGCCAGCGTCAGGCCCTGCTTCAGGTCGAGCGGGTTGCGCGTCTTGAGATTGACGATCCCGCCCAGGCCGCCCGACAGCAGCGAGGCATTGGGCGACTTGAACACTTCGATCCCGCCGATCAGTTCGGACGGCACGCCTTCGAGGCTGTCGTTGCGATTGTAATTGCCTTCGCCGACCTTGTAGACTTCGAGCCCGCTGACGAAGAGCTCGCCGTTGAGCAGCGTGACGTTCTGTTCGAGCCCGCGAATGCGGACCTTCGAACCCTGGCCGTTCTCGCGGTCGATCTGGATGCCGGGCAGGCGCTGGAGCGATTCCGCCACGTTCTGGTCGGGAAACTTGCCGATGTCCTCGGCGGTGACCGATTCGATGATCAGGTTCGATTCGCGCTTGGCCTCGAGCGCGTCTTCGAGCGAGGCCCGGAAGCCGGTGACGACGATGACGTTCCCGCCCGGATCGGAGGCCTGCTGGCCGGTGTCGGTAGCGTCCTGCGCCTGCGCGAAAGCCGGCGCCGCATGCGACCCCAGCGCCAATATCGATGCGGCGGCCAGCAACGTCGACCGGTTACGCAAAATCCCGCTGTCCATTTCAGTATCCCTCCCAAGCCGCATCTTGTGTGCGGACCTCTCAACAGTGCGTTGACCCGCCATGCGACCCGACTCGGGGTGCTGGCGATCATCCGCGACTTTACTGGTTGCATATTTCTGTCAACGTTGTCAAACAAAGCCCACAACAAGCTGCCGGAGCGGGTTTTTCGCAGGGCGCACTGTCAACCTTGTCAGCGCCTTTCGGACGCGCCTCGGGCGGCCGCCGCATGGGATGGGGTTTATGCTTTCGAAGACGATACTTCTGGCGGCCGGATCGGCCGCGCTTGCACTCTCCGCGCAAGCGGCGGATCCCGCTGCCGCATCCGTGGCGGAGGACATTCCGGCGGCAAGGGTCCATCCTGAACGCTGGCCCGAAGTGGCGTTCCCCACGGTGCTGACCGAAGCGGGCGAGGCGCGGGTCCAGGCGATCCTCGCGCGGATGACGCTCGAACAGAAGGTCGGGCAGATCATCCAGGCCGACATCGCCAGCGTGACGCCCGAAGACGTGCGCCGCTACCGGCTCGGCTCGGTGCTCAACGGCGGCAATTCGGGCCCCGGGGGCGACGATCTGGCCCCGGCGCAGGACTGGCTCGCGCTTGCCGATGCCTTTTACGAGGCCTCGATGGATGTCGGTCCCGGCGAACCGGCCATCCCGATCGTGTGGGGCACCGATGCGGTGCACGGCCACAGCAATATCGTGGGAGCGACGATCTTCCCGCACAACGTCGGACTGGGCGCCGCGCGCGATCCCGAACTTATCGAGCGAATCGGGAAGGTCACTGCAGTCGAGATCCGGGTGACCGGGCAGGAATGGACCTTCGCCCCCACCGTCGCCGTGCCGCAGGACTATCGCTGGGGCCGCGCCTATGAAGGCTATTCCTCCGATCCGGCGCTTGTCGCCGCCTATGTCGGCAGCATGATCCGCGGTCTGCAGGGGCCGCCCTCGACCACGCCGATCCTCGCCGGGCCGCATGTCGCGGCGAGCACCAAGCATTACCTCGCCGACGGTGCGACCACCGATGGCAAGGACCAGGGCGATGCGGCGATCTCCGAACTCGAGCTGCGGCTGGTTCACGGCGCGCCCTATATCCCCGCGATCGAGAGCGGCGTCGCCACGATCATGACCAGCTTTTCGAGCTGGAACGGCGTCAAGCTGTCGGCGCATCGCGGGCTGGTGACCGATGTGCTCAAGGGCCGGATGAATTACGGTGGTCTGGTGATCACCGACTGGAACGCGCATGGCCAGGTCGCCGGGTGCAGCAACGCCAGCTGCCCGCGGGCGGTCGATGCGGGGATCGACATGTTCATGGCGCCCGACAGCTGGCGCATGCTCTATGACAGCACGCTGGCGCAGGTGCGCGACGGCACGATCGCAATGGAACGGCTCGACGATGCGGTGGCACGCGTGCTGCGGCTGAAGGAACGGCTTGGCCTGTTCGACATGGGCAAGCCCTCGCAGCGCGCGCTGTCGGGCGAATACGAATTGCTCGGCGCGCCCGATCACCGCGCGGTCGCGCGCGAGGCGGTGCGCAAATCGATGGTGCTGCTCAAGAACGCCGGCGTGTTGCCGCTGCAGCCGGGCGGGCGGATCCTCGTCGCGGGCGATGCGGCGCACGACATCGCGCGCCAGTCGGGCGGGTGGACGCTGAGCTGGCAGGGCACCGGGCTCGACAACAGCCTGTTCCCCGGCGCGACATCGCTATGGGAAGGGATCGAGCAGGCGGCCACCGCCAGCGGTGGCAGCGCCGAACTCTCGCCCGAGGGCAGCTTCACCGAGCGCCCCGATGCCGCGATCGTCGTGTTCGGCGAAACCCCCTATGCCGAATTCCAGGGCGATATCGCCTCGCTGCAATTGCGCCCCGAACTGCGCCGGCCGATCGCCACCATGCAGCGCCTGAAGCAGCAGGGCATCCCGGTGGTGGCAGTGATGATCACCGGCCGCCCGCTCTATGTCAACGAAGCGCTCAATGCGGCGGATGCCTTCGTCGCCGCGTGGCTGCCGGGGTCCGAGGGCGGCGGCGTGGCCGACATGCTGTTTGCCGCAGCGGATGGCGCGCCGGCGCATGAATTCCAGGGCCTGCTGCCGACCGCTTGGCCTGCCACTGCGCAGCATGGCGGCGAGACGCTGTACCCCTTCGGCTACGGGCTGCGATATTCCCACGGTCCGCGCGCGTGGACCGCGCTGCCCGAAGACAGCGGCGTGAGCGATGATGGCAGCGACGGCGGCGTGTTCTTCGACCGCGGCGTACCCGCCTCGTCATGGTCGCTGACCGTGTCGCGCGCCGATGGCACCGATGCGCTGCGCGTGACCACCGTCCCGGCCGAGGCGCTCGGCGGCCGCGTGCGGATCGCGGCCACCGATCACGGCGTGCAGGAAGGCGCGCGCAGCTTGGCCATCGCTGCGCATGCGCAAGGCGCGGTGATCGAGCTGTCGACCTTCGACCCGATCGACCTGAGCCGCGAAACCAATGGCGACATGCTGCTGCTAGCCACGGTGCGGCGCGATGCGCCCATCGCGCGCCCGCTGTACATGTCCGTCCGCTGCGATGGGGAGCCGTGCGGCGCGGCGGTGCCGATCGCCGAATTCGGCGAACTGGCCGAAGGCGAGTGGCAGATCCTCGGCGTTCCGCTCAAATGTTTCCGCGCCGCGGGTGCCGACATGATGCGGATTTCGTCCCCGTTCCGCCTGATGGCCGATGGCGACGCGGGGCTGAGCATCGCGCGGGTTGCGCTGGGCAGCCTGTCCGACGCCGATGCAATCGCCGATTGCCCGACCGGGTAGGCCGGCTGCTCAGCCTGCGGGAACCGGGCTTTCGCGGACGGCGAGGATCGCCAGCCCGCCCGCAGCGGTGAGCGCGGCGAAGGCGACCAGCACGGCGGTGAAATCACCGGGAGTAGCGAGCTGCCAGACGAGCAGCGTGCCGATCATCGCGGGCAGAGTGTTGGCAAGGTTGACCAGGCCGAGGTCGCGCCCGCGCCGGTCGGGTCGGGGCAGCAATTGCATCGCGAAGGTCGTGTTGAGGCTGAGGAACACCGCGGTCCCTGCCGAGAACAGGCAGAAGGCCGCCGCGCCCTGCCACGCGTTCGCGGCCCCCGCCATCCCGGCAAGTCCGGCCGCGCCCACCAGCGCTGCGACGCACTGGAACGGACGGCGCCTGCCCAGCCGGTCGGACCAGCGCCCTGCCAGCAGCGCTGCGGGCAGCGGGATCAGATAGGACAGCATCAGCACGCTGCCGACCCAGGCGGCAGTGCCGCGTCCGCCGGGCCGCAGGGTCTGGAAATAATACAGCAGGTACAGCCCCAGCGTCGCGCAGGCGAGCTGGACCAGCAGCCGCGCGAGCGAGGCGATCACGATATCGCGCTTATCCCGGCGCTGCGCGGCGGGCGGTGCGGGATCGCCGGTGCGGGCGCGCATCGCCAGCAGCGGCAGTGCCAGCGCGGCCGCGGCCAGCGGCACCAGCACGAAGCGCGCGCTCTCCGGCAGGCCCGACGCGGCCAGCAGCAGGACCGAGAACCCCGCGGCGACCGGATTGCCCAGCGCCAGCAAGCCGCCGGCCAGCCCCTTGCGCGCGGCGGGGACTTCCTCGGCGATGATCGCGAACAGCGGCGCGAGCACCGCGTTGATCGCCGCTTGCGCCAGCGCCACCGCGGCCACCAGCTCGACCGGATTGCGCGCCAGTACCAGCGCGGGATAGGATGCCGCGAGCGCAATTAGGCCCGCCACCACCCACGGGCGGCGCCCGCCGCCGCGGGCCACCGACAGATCGCTCAGCCAGCCGAACAGGATATTGCTCACGCTCGCCGTCACGCCGCCGACCAGCACCGCTGCGGTGAGCAGGTCGATCTTGGCGAGATGCGCCAGCGCCTCGACCCGCATCGGCAGCAGCAGCGTGACCAGCGGTAGATAGGCGACCACGCCGCCTGCATGCGCAAGGCCGACCGCCAGCAGCAGCGGCGTCGAGTGCGGGCGGGGCGCGGCGCGGTCCATCGGATAGCAGCCTTGCCCCGCGCCGGAGCGCAAGGCAATCGGCCGGGCGCGGACGGTTCAGTCGCTCGCGGGGCGCCGCGCGTAGATGCCGAACACCGCGATCACCGCGTAGCAGGCGGCGGGCAGCGCCAGCGACAGCGCGAGGCTGCCGCTGAGATCGGCCAGCGCGCCGGTGGCCAGCGGGATCACCGCGCCGCCGAAGATCGCCACATTGATGATCCCCGATCCATCCGCCGCGCGGCTGCCCAGCCGTTCGCAGGCGAGCGAAAAGATCGTCGGGAACATGATCGAGTTCATCAGCCCGATCGCCAGCAGGCTGTATGCAGCCAGCGTGCCGCTGCTGTTGGTCGACAGCGCGATCAGCGCGATCGCGCCGACCGCCACTGCGGCGAGGATCTTGCCCGGGCTCACCAGCCGCAGCAGCGCCGAACCGATGAAGCGCCCGATCATCGCGCCGCCCCAGTAGAGGCTGACCATCCAGCCGATCACGCTTTCGGGGCGGCCGAGCACGTCGTCGAGCGTGAGGTAGTTGATGACGATCGAACCGATCGCGACCTCGGCGCCGACATAGAGGAAAATGCACAGCGCGCCGAAGCCGAAGCGGGGCCGGGCCAGCAGGTCGAAACCCACGAGCCCGCTCGCGGCCTCGTGCTTTTCGCCCTGCAACCGGTTGCGGAACAGCCAGACCGCGCCCGCGACTACGGTGATCGCTGCCGCGAGGCCGAGATAGGTCTTCACGATCATCGCCGATTCCGCAGTGCGATAGGCGGCCAGCGCGGCGCCTTCGAAATCCTCCGCCGAGACATCCGCCAGCGTGCCCAGGATCAGCCCGGCGCCGACCAGCGGGAAGACGAAGGTGCCGAAGGAATTGAACGCCTGCGCGAAAGTCAGCCGGCTGTGCGCGGTCTCCTGCGGGCCCAGCAGGCTGATCAGCGGATTGGCCACCACCTGCACGATCACCACCCCGCTGGCGAGGATGAACAAGGCCAGCAGGAACAGCGGATAGGTCGCCGTGGTGCTGGCGGGGATGAACAGCAGGCAGCCGGCGGTCATCGTCATCAGCCCGGCCACCGCGCCGCGCATGTAGCCGATCCGCTTGACCAGTTTTGCCCCCGGGATGCCGATGACGAGATAGGCGGCGAAAAAGCAGAACTGCACCAGCATCGCCTGCGTGTAATTGAGCGTGAACAGTTCCTTCAGCTTGGGGATCAGCACGTCGTTGAGACTGGTGATCCCGCCGAAGATGAAGAACAGCGCGAAGACGAAGGGGGGCAGGCTGGGGGCGTGGACATGGCCTTCGCCTTCGGCCGGTGCCGGATCGCTCGACGAGATTTCCGTCGCCGCGTCTGCCGCGGGGGTCGTTGCCGTTACCACTTGTCGTTCTCCCCAATCGGCCCGGCCATCATTGCATGCGGCGGGCTTCCCCGGTGCGGAGTAGGTCGAACGCTGCATTCTGTCAACGTTGTCAGGAGCTCTCGCGCGGCTCTTTCGCCGCGCTGCCTCGCGTATCCGCCCTGCCATTCGCGGGGGTGGGAGAACGCTTGGTCGATGGGGCTTTGCGGCGGGTCGCCGCACGGCTAGCGTCGCCGCACGATCTCTGGGGAGAATTCCACGTCATGACCACCACTTTCACGCGCGTCGCATCGGCGATCGCCATTGCCTGCGCCACGCTTTCCGCACCCGCCGCGCTGGCGCAGGAACCCGCGGCCGAAGCAAGCGATGCGGCAGCCGCTGCCGCGCTGCACGCGCTGTTCGAACGCAGCGAAGCCGCCATGCTCGACCGCAATCCGGTGACCGCCTTCTTCCGCGGTGATTTCTCCGATGCCGACAGGATGGGCGATTATTCACCCGCCAGCTATGCCGCGGACCGCGCGGCGGCGCAGGCCAATCTGGCCGAACTGGCGACGATCGACCGCGCCGCGCTGGGGGAAACCGACCGCATCGCCTACGACGTGTTCGAATACACGCAGCAGCGCACGCTGGCGCAGACCGCGCCCGACGTGCTGCCCACCGTGCTCGCGCTGCCGATCGACCATTTCCGCGGGCTGCATGTCTTCTACCCGCGCTTTTCCGCGCCCGGCGCGCTGATGCCCTATGATACGGTGCAGGATTACGAGAACAATTTCAGCCGCCACCGCGCGATGGCGGAGATCATCGACCAGGCGATCGCGCGCTTCCGTACCGGCGCGGCGCAGGGCATCACGCTGCCGCGCATGTCGGTCGAATTGATGATCGAACAGCTCGACCTGCAAACCGGCGCGCCGATCGAGCAGAGCCCCTATTGGGCGCCGGTCGCCAATTTCCCCGACAGCATCGACGAAGCCGAGCGCGCGCGGCTGACGCAGCAGCACCGCGAAGTGCTGACCGGCACGCTGATGCCCGCGCTGCAGAAGCTGCGCGATTACCTGGCGAGCGAATATCTGGCACAGTCGCGCACCAGCATCGCCGCAACCGACAATCCCGGCGGCGAGGCCTATTACGCCTACCGCATCGAGGACAACACCACGCTGCCGTTGACCGCGCAGCAGATCCACGACACCGGACTGGCCGAGGTTGCGCGGATCAACGCCGCGATCGACGCCGCCGAAGCGGAAGCCGGTGGCCGCACCGGCGCCACCTACACCAGCAAGGCCGACCTGCAGGCCGCGTGGTACGAAGTGGCCGAGCAGGTCGATCCGCTGATGGACGAGGTGTTCCTGCGCCAGCCCGAAACCGAACTGCGGATCGAGCCGTACGAACCCTACCGCGAGAAATTCAGCCTCGCCGCCAGCTACATGGCGGGCAAGGCCGACGGGTCGCGTCCGGGCACCTTCTATTTCAGCGGCTACAACGTCGCCGAACGCGAGCTGGGCACCTCGATCTCGCTCTACATGCACGAAGGCAATCCGGGGCATCACTTCCAGTCGATGTTCGCGATCGAGAACGAGGACCTGCCCGAATTCATGCGCTACGGCGGGTTCACCGCCTTCAGCGAAGGCTGGGGTCTGTATGCCGAGAGCCTCGGCTACGAACTCGGTCTCTATGACGATCCGGTCGAACGGCTAAAAGCGCTCGAGGGCGGTGAAATGCTGCGCGCGGTGCGGCTGGTGGTCGACACCGGCATGCATGCGCTGGGCTGGTCCAGAGAGCAGGCGATCGAATATATGGTCGCCAATGGCGCAGCGCGCGATTTCGCGGAAAGCGAGAGCGCGCGGTATATCGTGATGCCCGCGCAGGCGCTGGCCTACAAGACCGGCGAATTGAAGATCAAGCAGCTGCGCGCGCGCGCCGAGGCCGCGCTGGGCGAGGATTTCGACGTCCGCGCCTTCCACGAACAGGTGCTCAACACGGGCGATATCCCGCTGCCGGTGCTCGAAGCCAAGATCGACGCCTGGGTCGCGGGCGGGGGGCAGTAAGGGCATGGCCATGAAACACAGGGTCCTGCAGGTCGCCTCGGCGCTGGCGATGGCCGGCACCGCGCTGGCGGCCCCCGCGGCGCAAGCCTGCGACCGGGTCGCGGCCGCGCAGAGCGACAGCCAGCGTCTGCGCGCGCTGATGGCCGAAAGCGACGCCGCCTTCCTCGACCGCAACCCGCGCGCGGCGTTCTATCGCGGCGACTTTTCCGATGCGGGCAGCCTCGGCGACTTCTCGCCCGCGGCCTATGAGACCGAACGCGCGGCGGCGATGTGCGACATCGCCGCGCTCGCGACGATCGACCGCGCGGCGCTCACCGCGAGCGAGCGGATCGCCTACGATACCTTCCGCTATTCGCAGGAACGCACGCTGGCCGCGACCGAGCCCGAGGTGCTCAAGACCATCCTCGCGCTGCCGATCGACCACTTCCAGGGTATCCAGGGCTCCTATCCGGGCCTGTCGGCACCCGATGGCGTGATGCCGTTCGCGGCGGTTGAAGACTATGCCGACAATGTCGCACGGCATGCCGCCTATGCGCAGATGGTCGACGATGTCATCGCGCGCTTCGACATGGGGCTGGAGCAGGGCATCACCCTGCCGCGGCTGACGGTGGAGCTGATGATCGACCAGCTCGACACGCAGCTGGGCGCGCCGGAGGGCAGCAATCCCTATTACGCACCGCTGCGCCAGCTGCCCGAAAGCTTCACCGAAGCGGAGAAGGGGCAGGCGCGCGCCGCGCTGATATCGGCGGTCGAAGGCACGCTCTATCCGGCAATGCGCAAGCTGCGCGCCTATCTGGCCGACAGCTACCTGCCGCAGGCACGCACCAGCATCGGCGCCACCGCAACACCCGGCGGCGATGCCTATTACGCCTACCGGATCGCCGAGATGACCACGCTGCCGCTGACCGCGGAAGAGGTTCACCGGCTGGGCCTGTCCGAGGTGGCGCGGATCAACGAGGCGCGCCAGCAGGCGATCGCCGAGCGCGGCGACCGCCGCCCGCCGGTCTACAAGACCAAGGAATCGTTGCAGGAAGCATGGTACGAAGTCGGCCGGAAGGTCGATTCCGCGATCGGCCCGCTGTTCCTGCGCCAGCCCGAAACCGAGCTGCGGATCGAGCCGTACGAGCCCTATCGTGAGCAGTTCTTCCTCGCCGCGTCCTACCAGCCGGGCAAGGCCGACGGCTCGCGCCCCGGCACCTTCTATTTCAGCGGCTGGAACGCGGCCGAGCGCGAACTGAGCCCGTCCATCCGGCTCTACATGCACGAAGGCAATCCCGGCCATCACTTCCAGGTGATGTTCGCGGTCGAGGACGAAAGCCTGCCCGACCTGCTGCGGCACGGCTGGTTCACTGCCTATGGCGAGGGCTGGGCGCTTTATGCCGAAAGCCTCGGCTACGAGCTCGGCTTGTATGACGACCCGGTCGACCGGTTGCAGGCGCTTGAGGATGGCGAATTGAAGCGCGCAGTGCGGCTGGTGGTCGATACCGGCATCCACGCGCTCGGCTGGACCCGCGAGCAGGCGGTCGAATACATGGTCGAGAATGGCAATCCGCGCGACTATTCGGAAAACGAGGTCGCGCGCTATATCGCCATGCCCGGGCAGGCGCTGGGCTACAAGATCGGCGAATTGAAGATCAAGGAACTGCGCGCGCGCGCCGAAACCGCGCTGGGCGAGGATTTCGACATCCGCCATTTCCACGAACAGGTGCTCGACAGCGGCAATATCCCGCTCACCGTGCTCGAAGCCAAGATCGACGACTGGATCGCCGCCGGCGGCAAATAGTCCGGTGCAAAAAGCAGGGGCCGCGCGGTGGTATGCCGCGCGGCCCCTTTTTCATGCCCGTTCGGGGCGCTCAGTCGTCGCTGGAGACCCCGGTGGTGCCTGCCGGAAGCACGGGGCGCTCGGCCGGCAGCGGCGCATCGCGGTCACCCGTCTTCAGATAGGTGTCGAACCATCGCATCATGCGCAAATTGTAATCGTAGCGCGCGGCGGCCTTCTGGTTGCCGTGACCTTCGCCGGGATAGAACACCAGCCGCACGGGCACGTCGGGCTTGCGGATCTTCATCGCGCGGTACAGCTCGAGGCTCTGGCCCGGGTCGACGCGCGTGTCTTCCTCGCCATGCATGATCAGCAGCGGAGTGCTGGCCTTGTCGACATGGAAGATCGGCGAGACTTCGAGCATCGCCATCCAGTCGTCCCACGGCCACTTGCCGCTGTGCACATTGTACATCTCGTAAGGGATGTCGCCCGTGCCGAATTTGCTGATCTGGTTGGAAATGCCGACGAACATTACGCCCGCGGCGAATTCCTCGCTCCAGCGGGTGGAGGACCATGCCGTGGCATAGCCGCCATAGGAGCCGCCGGTCACGCCGGTACGGTCGGCATCGGCGATCCCTTCGGCGACCAGCGCGCGCTTGGCGTCGACCAGGTCGGTAAACTCGGGATCGGTGTAATTGCCCGTGTGCTGCTTGGAAAACGCGGTGCCATAGCCGGTCGAGCCGCGATAGTTGGGCAGGAACACCGCATAGCCCTGGCCCGCGGCGACATGGCCGGGCTTGGAATAGGCGGTCTGCCAGCCATTGCTGTCATGCGCTTCGGGCCCGCCATGGACGTTGAGGATCAGCGGGGCACCGCCGGCCGGTACGCCGCCGACCGGTTCGATCAGCACGCCTTCGACTTCCTGCCCGTCGCGCGCGGTATAGCGGAAGGTGCGCTGCTCGCCGAAGTCGATTTCCGACAGCCAGGGATTGTGCTGCGTCCAGCGGGTGAAGCTGTCGCCATCGAGGCGGAACAGTTCGGTCGGGTGCTGCGGCGCGCTGGCCTCGACCGCGATCACCGAACCGGCGGTTTCGACATTGCTGATGATCAGCGCGCCGGGATCGATTTCGCGCTCAAGCGAACCGTCGGCATTGTGGATGCGCAGCACGCTCTGCGCGCCGACATGAACCGCGGCGACCAGGCGCCCGTCGTCCATGTATTCGACATCGACCACGGCCTCGGGCGCGCCGGCATTGTGCGGGGTGACCACGCCGCTGGCCACGTCGACGAAGTGGATCGTGGTCGCAGCCGGATCGTTCATGTCGACCGCGGCGATCAGCGCCAGCCGGCTTGCATCGGGCGATATCTCGACATCGTCGATCTTGCCCGGGGTCTCGATCACCATGCGGACGGTGCCGCTTTCCATGTCGAGGATGTTGACCTTCTTGTTGACGTATTCGTCGTCGATCAGCGTCGTCGGCGCGGTTTCGATCACGCCGGTGCGCGCGTCATCCGCGATCTGGAACGAGGTGACATAGCCGGGCAGCGAGACTTCCTGCGGCTCGGCGTCGGGCTCCATCCCGATCCGCGCGCGGAACAGGCGGTTGAACTGCGGCTCTTCCTCGTAGACCACCGAAGTGAAACCGGCCTTGCTTTGCGCCGTGCGATCCTTGTCTTCCTCGGCGGCGACCAGCAGGTGCATGTGGCTGCCATCGGGCGACCAGGCATAGGAGCGCACCGCCGCGCCTTCGACATGCGCCAGCTTGCGCTGCGCGCCGCCATCGACGGGGATGCCCCAGACGGCCTTCTTGTCGTCGCCGTCGGCCCACATGAAGCTGACCATGCGGCCATCGGGCGAAAACTGGATGCCCGAGACATTCATGTCGGCGGGCAGGAATTCGCGGGCATTGCCCGGGCCATAGGCTATCGACAGCTGCTGCGTGGTGGTGCCGTTATCCTCGCCCGCGGTCACGTCGGGCAGCCGCGCGGTCGTATAGGCGACGCGCGCACCGTCGGGCGATACGGCGATGGTGCCGACGCTTTCGATCTTGGCGACGTCTTCAGGGGTCATCGGCCGGGCCTGCGCCTGCGCGGTAAGCGAAGCGGTGGCCAGCAGGGCGGCGGCAGTAAGCGGCGCGCGAAGGGTCATGTAATCGTGTCCTCTCAACGGAATGATGCGCCCGCTATAGCGCTGCGGGCGCATCGGGCAAAGTGCGGGTGCGCCCCAATTTGCCGCCGCCGGGCTGGACCCCGCCGCGCGGAACGGGTAGACGCGGTGCATCCCCGGGGAGCCATGAGGCTGAGAGGGCGGTTGAAGTCCGCCGACCCGTCGAACCTGAACCGACTAGCATCGGCGGAGGGAGTGGACCGGGCTGCATTATGGCTGGGCCCGAAGTCCGCGCTCCGCTTTCGAGGAGAGACTTCGCATGGCCGACATCAACAGCAAATTCGACATCGGGGTGACAACCGGCCCGATCCGCGGCAGCCGCAAGGTCCAGATCGGCGCGAAAAGCGGCAGCGGCGTGCGTGTCGCCATGCGCGAGATCGACCTCGAGGGCGGCGAGCCCAGCGTCCGCGTCTACGACACCTCCGGCCCCTATACCGACCCCGATGCCACGATCGACATCCGCGCCGGCCTCGAACAGAAACGCCGCGAATGGATCATGGCGCGCGGCGATGTCGAGGAATACACCGCGCGCGAGGTGAAGCCCGAGGATAACGGCCAGCTCGGCCCCGACCGGTCTGGCGGCGTCCCCGCCTTCCCCAATGTCGCGAAAAAGGTGCTGCGCGCCAAGCCCGGCATGAACGTCAGCCAGATGCACTACGCGAGGCAGGGCATCATCACGCCCGAGATGGAATATGTCGCCGAGCGCGAGAACCTGGGCCGCGAACAGGTGCGCCGCGAGCTCGACGGCAATTCATGGGGCGCCGAGATCCCCGAATATGTCACCCCCGAATTCGTGCGTGACGAGATCGCCCGCGGCCGCGCGATCATCCCCAACAACATCAACCACCCCGAAACCGAACCGATGGCGATCGGGCGCAACTTCCTCGTCAAGATCAATGCCAATATCGGCAACTCCGCCGTGGCATCGGATGTGGCCAGCGAGGTCGACAAGATGGTCTGGTCGATCCGCTGGGGCGCCGACACGGTCATGGACCTCTCCACGGGCCGCAACATCCACGACACGCGCGAATGGATCATCCGCAATTCGCCCGTCCCCATCGGCACCGTGCCGATCTACCAGGCGCTGGAAAAAGTCGGCGGCATTGCCGAGGACCTCACCTGGGAAATCTTCCGCGACACGCTGATCGAACAGGCCGAACAGGGCGTCGACTATTTCACCATCCACGCGGGCGTGCGGCTGCCCTATGTGCCGATGACCGCCAAGCGCGTCACCGGCATCGTCAGCCGCGGCGGCTCGATCATGGCGAAATGGTGCCTCGCGCATCACAAGGAGAGCTTCCTCTACGAGCGCTTCGACGAGATCACCGAGATCATGAAGGCCTATGACATCGCCTACAGCCTCGGCGACGGTCTGCGCCCCGGCAGCATCGCCGACGCCAATGACGAGGCGCAATTCGCCGAGCTCTACACGCTGGGCGAACTGACCAAGCGCGCCTGGGAACAGGACGTCCAGGTGATGATCGAGGGCCCCGGCCACGTGCCGATGCACAAGATCAAGGAGAACATGGACAAGCAGCTCGAGGCCTGCGGCGAAGCGCCCTTCTACACGCTCGGGCCGCTCGTTACCGATATCGCGCCCGGCTACGACCACATCACCAGCGGCATCGGCGCGGCGCAGATCGGCTGGTACGGCACCGCCATGCTCTGCTACGTCACGCCCAAGGAACACCTCGGCCTGCCCGACCGCGACGATGTGAAGGTGGGCGTGGTGACCTACAAGCTCGCCGCGCACGCCGCCGACCTTGCCAAGGGCCACCCCGCCGCCAAGGTCCGCGACGACGCGCTCTCCAAGGCGCGCTTCGACTTCCGCTGGCGCGACCAGTTCAACCTCAGCCTCGATCCCGACACCGCCGAGCAATACCACGACCAGACGCTCCCCGCGGAAGGCGCCAAGACCGCGCACTTCTGCTCGATGTGCGGCCCCAAGTTCTGCAGCATGAAGATCACGCAGGAAGTGCGGGAGTTTGCCGCGAAGCAGAACTCGGACAGCTACCTCGCGAGCGAGAACATCAAGCGCGAGACCTCAGCGGAAGAGGCCGAGGAAGCGCGCGCGGGGATGGAGAAGATGAGCGAGGTCTATCGCGAGAAGGGCGAGCAGCTCTACCTTCCCGAAGACGAAGTGGACGGGGTGGGCCCGGCGCAATAGGCTGCCGCACGAGCCGCCCCGCGGGGGCCACACAGAGGGGAGCGCCATGGCCGAAGTCGATACCGATGCGATATTGGACGACCGGCGCGAACGCCGCCGCCTGCCGCTGGTCGGGCTGCTCCTCTCGGCGCTCTATGTCGGCGGCGTGGCGCTCTACCTGTTCGTGCAGGGCCAGAACCCCGCCGAGCTCCGGCTCAACGAGCTGGGCGATTTCCTCGGCGGCGTGTCGAGCCCGCTCGCCTTCCTGTGGCTGGTGCTCGGCTTCTTCCAGCAAAGCCGCGAGATCCGCCTGAGCGGCAAGGCGCTCCAGCTGCAAGCCAGCGAAATGCGCCGCAGCGTCGACGAACACCGACGGCTTGCGGGCGGGGAACGCGCGGAGTGACGGTGGCGCGGGAAGTGTGCGAACGCGGGGCGAGGCCGAGTTCGGGTACCTACCTCGCGAGCGAGAACATCAAGCGCGAGACGAGCACCGCAAAGGTCGATGAAGCGCACCCCGACATGATAAAAATGAGCGACGCTTACATGGAAAGGGGCGAGCTGTTGTATTTGCGGGAGGGGTGAGATCGACTTTTGCCCGTACGAGCGCTTCCACTAGGGCGAACAAAAAAGGGCGGGTATCAACCCGCCCTTTTCCACAATCGCAAAAATTTAAGCTCGTTTTCGCTCGTGCTCATCAGTTGTACGAGCTGAAGTCCAACGCTGCTTAGGGTGAAATTCAACACCAAGAATCTGCGCCATGCGGGTGGTGGATTCGCTAACCTTTTTGTTGGCTTGTGTCGAAACAGTGGCGGTTTTTTCCACGGCGGTCTCCCCTGGGTTTACTTGCATTCCGATTAAAGCTTACGTGAGTCCAAAGCGCAATGACGCATCGCTAGTGGGGTTATCATGACGGGTGAGTTGAGGCTTTTGAGTCACCCTGAACTGGTTATCGGTTTAGCTGGTCCGATTGGTATCGATATTGAAGCGATGGCTGCCGAAGTGGACCGTGCGTTAGGTCAGGTCAATTACGTTTCACGAACCGTGAGGATCACGGAACTCATGCTTCGGTACAATGCACCCGGAGTTGAAGCGGCGGGTAGCGACTACTTCTCGAACATGAATTTCAAAATGGACCACGCTAATAAGCTTTGTGAGCTTGCTGGTACGCCTGACGCCCTAATGTGGCTTGCAATCGAAGGGATACGAGAAAGGCGACGAGAGCTTGTCGCCGAATTTGGAGTGGATTCAGAAATTCCTTCTGACGCAGGTTATATAATCCGGCAGCTGAAGCGGCCTGAAGAGGTTCAGTTTCTAAGGCGAATTTATGGCAAGAACTTTGTTCTGATTTCAGGGTACGGAAGCCAAGAGCATCGGTTGCAACGGGTTTCCGAAAAGGGGCGAGCTAGCCTGCCAATCGCGACTGAAGACCCGACCATTGCTGAGCGTTCACTAGCACTTCTCCTTCGTGACCAGAACGAAGGACGAGAAAAATACGTTCAGCATCTAAGGGATACCTTTCATTTGGCCGATGTCTTTGTAGATGGGATCAATCGCGATCAAATGAGACAAGGATTAGAGCGGTTTTTCCAAGCATTCTTCGGACGGGTCGATATTGGGCCAACTAAGGCAGAATACGGGATGTACGCAGCGAAAGCCGCCTCTCTTCGCTCCACTGATTTATCGCGTCAGGTTGGGTCGGCCATCTTTAGCGACGATGGAGAAATCATTTCTCAGGGTTGTAATGAGGTTCCAAGAGCGTTTGGTGGCACCTATTGGCATGGCGAGGAACCTGATTTTCGGGATGTACGTATCGGATATGATGCCAACGACATTCTAAAGAAAGATGTGATCAGGGACCTGTTGGAGAAATTAGACGGGGCAGAGCTATTAGTTAAACGGACGTCTGGAGACAATTTTTCAGACGAATTCGTTGACCAGCTCTTGGGCCGATCTGGAAAAGAGGAGCCTCATTTTGCCTGCTTGAAAGACTCGCAAATTAGTTCGCTAACCGAATACGGACGTGTTGTTCACGCAGAAATGGTTTCAATTTGCGACGCGGCTCGGTTGGGAAAGGCGGTCAAAGGGACCACCTTATATGTGACGACGTTTCCGTGTCATAACTGCACAAAACACGTTATCGGATCGGGCATCAAAAGAGTAATCTTCCTTGAGCCCTATCCAAAGAGCCGGGCCAAGCAGTTGCACTCAAATGAAATCGAAATCGAAAAAAGCAGTTCGGCGAAGGTCTCTTTCCTACCGTTCTTAGGCATTTCACCTTTTCGATATAGAGATATATTTGAAAAAGGCTCTCGTAAGCTATCTGGGCAAGCAAAGACGTGGTATGCCTTTGATGACCGACCCCGCCCCCTCGTGCCAGAATCCTTGCCGAACTATATCGGTCTCGAGGACATCGAACTTGATAAATCGTCTGGCGAATTTGAGGCCGCTCAATCGTAGCTACCGTCACCGTCCGAACCGTCGTCTCCGAGACTCACTAAGTCCGCCACGTAGATCAGCGGTGAAACCTCTACCTCTTCTAACCTCTACATCGCGCGGGTAGCTATGAGACTGCCGATGTCGCGGCGTCGAAGCGCTGGTGCCGCTAGGAAGGACTGCTTCCACACCGGCTTTTGATTTTCCTATTCCGCCGAATCTGCCAGCGACAGTGCGTACCCCGATCACCGCTGGCATATCGCCCCCAGACCGCCCATATGCGCGGGCATGGCCGATCTCTATCTCAAGAACCTCGAATCCGAACGCCGCCAGCTGTGGGCGACCTGCCGTCTCAAGGGGCTGGCCAAGGGCACGCCCGAGCGGCAGCGGATCGTCGCGATCGACGAGGCGATTGCCGCGCACAAGGCGAAGAAGGCCTAGCGCGCGCCGCTTTGCGGCAGCGCCGCGGCGGACCGGCGGGGGACAGGCTGCGCCCGCCGCCCGCCCGCATCCGCTAGCTGTTCTTCATGTTCTCCAGGCCCTTGATCGCGCCGGGCTTTTGCGACGGCTGCGAGGCGTTGGTCTTGACCTTTTCCTTCTTGGGCTTGCGGGCTTCGCGGTTCGATTTCTGTCCCTTGGACATGCGTGGTTCCAATCGGGGCGGAATGCCCCGGCCATGCTCCTACGCCTGCGCGCCGGACAAAGCGCGTTTATTCGCGCGGGCGGCCGCCGCGCGCTAGCGGCGCAGTTCGACCATCACCCGGTCGAGCGCCTGGAGGAAGTTGGAACGGTCGGCCTTGCTGAAGGGCGGGGGGCCGCCGTGGGCCCCGTCCATCCCGGCGCGCAGGTCTTCCATGATCGCGCGGGTGGCCACCGCGCTGCCGATGCTGGCGGCGTCGAAGGCGCGCCCGTCGTGCTTGAGCACGCGCGCGCCCGCCTTCAGGCAGCGCTCGGCGAGCAGGATGTCGGCGGTGATCACCACGCTGCGGGCGTCCGCATGTTCGGCGATCCAGTCGTCGGCGGCGTCGAACCCGTCGGACACGACCACGCGCTTGACCCGCGCGCTCACCGGTACGCGGAAGGGGCTGTTGCTGACCACGCGCACCTGCGCGCCGAAACGTTCGGCGACGCGGTAGATCTCCTCCTTCACCGGACAGGCGTCGGCATCGACGAGGATCGTGACGGGGGCGGCTGTGGGGCTGGGGCTGGGCATCGCGCCTGCCTAGCCATCGGTGCGCGCGTGAACCAGCCCCGCGATCGGCGGGTGGGTCAATAGGCCCAGCGCTCGGTGAGCATCTCCGCCTTGCCATCGGCCAGCTTGACCTCGGCGGCGGGTTCGCCCGGCTGGCCTTCGCGAAACAGCTCGTAGATCACCGCGCCGTCTTCCTGCACGCTCTCGATCACGCGCACGGGAGTGAACATGTCGGGCGCGGCTTCGGCCGCTGCGCGCGCGGGCGCGGGGACATCGGCCCAGGCGAGATCGCGCTGGATCTCGACCACGCGGAACACGCCGTCCTCGACCAGCATGTCGAGTTCGACCTCGCTGCCATCGGCGCGCGTGCCTTCGACGTCGTAGAATACCATGCCGTCGCGCTCCTTGCGCTCGGCCCCGGCAAAACGCATGCCCGGCACCGCCTCGAGCGCGGCGGCGCGGGCGCCCTCGGGGATATCGCCCGCGGCCAGTTCGGTAATCACCGCTTCAGGCCCATCGGCGAGGATCGCGCTGTCGCTGCCCGCGGCCTCCTCCGCTCCATCGGCGGGCGCGGGCGAGCAGGCGGCAAGGCTCGCGGCGAAGGCCAGCGCGGCGGTAGTCGGATACCAAAGAGCGATACGCATGATCCTGTCCCCAAACAGCGCCCCAAGCGGGCTATGACACCGGTTTACCTTTCGCGCGGCCGATTGGCAATTGCCCGCGCCCACGCGCCGCTTTCCTACAGCGGCGCGGCTATGGCCTAATGCGCGGCATGCAGCAGCCTCCACCACCGCAATCGCCCCACAGCGCTTCCGCGCGCCCCGACAACAGCCGCTGGACTGGCGACAAGGCGGCCGAGTTCATCAAGGTGCTGGCGAGCTGCGGGATGGTCGCCCGCGCGGCGCGCAGCGTCGGGATGAGCCGGCAGGCGGCCTACCGGCTGCGCGCGCGGGCGCCGCAATTCGCCTTCCTGTGGGACGAGGCGCTCAAGGTCGGGGCTGCGCGCAAGGCCGCCGCGCGGCGCGGGCGCGGGCCAGTGCATCCGCTGCTCTCGCGTGCGCCCTATCCGCCCGAAGACATGCGCGACGGACCGGGGCGCGACGGGTGAGGCGCGCGGTGCGGCAGGGTGACGCTGCTGGCGCTGCCAGGGTGACACCGGCGCGGAGGGCAGTGACACTTGCAACGGGCAGGGTGACGGTCCGCGCCGCAGGGTCACGCTGCGGCGCGCCATGGTTACGGATCGGGCGTTTTTGCGCTGGAGCGTGGTCCACCCGGTCCATGTCGCCGCGCAGGCCGGGCCGTATCGGGCGTGCGGCGGGGCCCTGCCGGTGGCTGCGCAATTCGCTGGACAAGCGCGCGCGGCACCCCATCTCGGAAGGAGAGAACCACACAAAGAGGAGCATGCCAATGCGGGTCCAGTTCAACTCCGACAGCAGCGTGATGGGCACCGAGAACGTCGCCGAACGCATCGAGGCCGCCGTGCGCGAAAAGCTGGCGCGGTTCGAGGAGCGGCTGACGCGGATCGAGATCCACGTGCGCGACGACAACGGTGCCAAGGGCGGGGCGGACGACAAGGCCTGCACGATCGAGGCGCGCCCGCGCGGCGGCCGGGCGATCGGCGTGACGGAGCATGCTGCCAAGGTCGACGATGCCGCGCGCAAGGCGGCGAACACGCTGGCGCAGCGGCTCGAACGGCATTTCGGCAAGGAAGCGCGGCACAGCCACGATCCGCGCCCCGACAAGGTAATGTGATGACCGCGCGCCGCTGCGGTTCAGCCGGGGAGCGAGCGTTCCTCGGTGCCGTGGCGGTGCACCAGCACGTCGAGCAGCGCGGGGCGATCGCGGCTTTCCCACGCGCGTTCATGGAAGAAGAACACCACCGCGTTCACCAGCGGCTCAACCAGCGCGATCCCGCCCGCGATCATCCACGAGCCGGTGAACAGATAGGCGACCGTGAACCCCACGATCAGGTGGAGCGCAAGGAAGCTGAAGGTCTTGGAGAGATCGCGTTTCATGCACTGACAGATACGCCTGTCCGCTGATCGAGTGAAGCGATGAAAAGCGGATAGTGTGATCGGTTTATGAGTGCATCGAAACGGGTCGCCTTCCGGAACCGTTCTGTTCGTCGCACCGCAGCGTCGCCCTGCCATGTTTTGGCCCGATTTCGAAACATCCGATCGGGCGCGGCGTTCGTATCTTGAAGCAGCAGTCGGAACCGCCGGCTGCCCAAGGCTTACGACTACCGACAAGGAAATGATCCTATGAACAAGCTCACCATCGCGCTCGCCTCCGCTGCATCGCTGGCCATCGTCGCCTGCGCCGAAGAGCCGGCCGAAAACGTCGCTTATGAAGACGCCGCCACTGCCGACCAGATGGCCAATGCCGAAGCCGAGACCGGCACGGTGGTCGAAGTCGCCCAGGGCGACGAAACCTTCTCGACGCTGGTCAGCGCCGTGACCGCAGCCGATCTGGGCGCCACGCTGTCGGGCGACGGTCCGTTCACCGTCTTCGCGCCGACCAACGATGCCTTCGCCAAGATCCCCGAAGCCACGCTGACCGAGCTGACGACCAACGACACCGAAACGCTGGGCAACATCCTCACCTACCACGTGGTTGCCGGCAATGTTGATGCCGCCACGCTGCTGCAGGCGATCGAAGGCGCCGGCGCGGACGGCTACAGTATCGAAACCGTCAATGGCGGCACGCTCACCGCGACCGTCGTCGACGGCAATGTCGTCCTGACCGACGCAGCGGGCGGCACCGCCACCGTGACCGCGACCGACGTCGCCGCGTCGAACGGTGTGATCCACGTCATCGATACCGTGCTGATGCCGCAGTAAGCGCATCCGCCCGACACTTGCGAAAGGCGGTCCCTCACGGGGCCGCCTTTTTCGTTTCACTTTCCTACACTCCCTTGCCGGGCCATGACTGCCAGATCGCCCCCGCCCCGATCGGTTTCTTGCCGCAAACATCTCGGCGCTTGTATCCATCGCCCGCCGCGCTAGCGTCTCCGCTAGGGTCGCCGGTGCGGCAGCTGCGCATGAACGCACATTGCGGTGGACCTCGGGCATGCACGCGGTCGCGGCCCGGGATTGAGGGGAAAATACTATGACCAGCATTCGCGCGCGTCTCGTCAATCTGGCCTTGCCGCTGCTTGGCGTAAAACGCTTCTTCGCGCAACGCGAGAAGCTGCCCGAACGGATCGCCAAGCTGCGGCAGGCCAAACCGGTCCGACCGCGCGCAAAATGGCACAAGCGCTTTGCCATCAGCGAATTCGCCACCCGCGGATATCCGGTGGTCACGATCACGCCCATCGGCGGCGCGCAGCCCGGCGCGCCGCACCTGCTCTACCTGCATGGCGGGGGCTATGTGATGGATATCGCCGCGGTGCACTGGGACGCGGTGATGGACCTGTGCGAGCGGCTGGGAGCATCTGCGACAGTGCCGATCTATCCGCTCGCTCCCGAACACACCGCCACCGAAGTGCTGGACAAGATGGAGGTACTGTACCGCGATCTGACGGAGCAATACGGCGCCGCGAACATCACAGTCATGGGCGACAGCGCGGGCGGCGGCATGGCGCTCGCGCTCGCGCAATTGCTCAAGGCGGCGGGCGAGCCCCTGCCCGGCAGCCTGGTGCTCTATTCGCCATGGCTCGACGCGAGTGCGACTGCCGAGGGGCAGCGCGCGATCGAAGAGCGCGACCGGATGCTGGCGGTTGCCGGGCTCGAGGCCTGCGGCGACATGTACCGCGGCGACCTGGCAATCGACGATCCCCGGGTCAGCCCGCTGTTCGGCGAATTCGAGGGGCTGCCTCCGATGGCGATCTTCTCGGGCACTTCGGACATCCTGCTGGTCGACGGCCGGCGCCTCGCGCAGAAGCTGGAACAACCGGGGATGCCCGACCATATCTATCGCGAATACGAAGACATGTTCCACGTGTGGATGCTGCTGCCGATCCCCGAAGCCCGCCGCGCGCGGGACGAAACGGTGGCTTTCATCCAGGCCCATAGGACAATTGCATGACGCTCCGCCCCTGCCTCGCCGGTCTTGCCTTCCTCCTGTTGCCCGCCTGCGGCGGCGCCGACAACGGTGCGCCGAGTGCGCTTGCAACCGGCGTCTTCGACGGCATTGCCGAAGGAGAGACGGTGCATTTCACCGGGACCGAACCCTTCTGGGGCGGCATGGCCGGCGGCGGCATCGCGAGCTATGCCACGCCGGAAGAGCCTGATGGACGCGAATTTCCCGTGACCCGCTTTGCCGGGAATAACGGGCTGGCGATCAGTGGTGACCTCGGCACCGCGGCGTTCGATCTCACGGTCACGCCGGGTGCGTGTTCGGACGGGATGAGCGACCGCACCTATCCCTTCACTGCCACGCTGCTGATCGGAAACGAACAGCGCCAGGGCTGCGCCTGGACCGACAGCGAGCCGTTCACCGGTCCCGAGAGGCCGTAGGGATGGCCTCTGTGCCTTCGCTGCCGCGCTGGCTGGGCCTTGCCGGACTGCTGCCGCAATTCGCCTGCGTCGGTGTGCTCTATGCCGGGCCGGCGGACTGGCGCTCACCGGCGCTGGCGATCGCCTTCGCCGATGCCGCGCTGATCCTCTCGTTTCTGGGCGGCATGTGGTGGGGGATTGCCGCCGCGGCGCCCGCGGCGCAGCGCCGCCGAACGCTTGGCTGGTTGTGGATTGCGGCGGTCACGCCCAGCCTGGTGGCGCTTGCGGCATTCCTGCCATGGGCGCTGGGCTGGCGCTGGCCGGAGCCGTCGCTGGTGATGCTTGGCGCAGCGCTACTCGCCAGTCTCGGTGTCGACATCCGGCTCGGTGCGCTGGCCCCGCGCTGGTGGATGCGATTACGCCTCCCGCTTTCGCTGGGGCTAGGATTGGCGACGCTGGCTGCCGCCTTTGCCTAGCGCGGCGCGACGCCCGCAGCTTCGAGTTCGGGCCGCAGCCGGCGGGTCAGCCACAGCCACCACATGCGAAAGTCCGCGCGCAGGCTCCACAGCGGATAGGTGAAGGTTGCCGGGCGGTTCTTCTCGTGCCCGAAATGCGCGATCCAGGCGAAGAAATAGCCCGGCAGCGGCAGGGCCAGCAGGAGCAGCAGCTCGCGCGTGGCCAGCGCGGTGACGCCCAGCAGCACGACCAGCGTGGTTCCGATGTAATGCAGCAGACGGGTCCCGCGGCGCGAATGCTCGCGCAGGTAGAACGGCCAGAATTCAGCGAAAGTGGCATAGCGGCGTTCGGTCATGGCCGCGCCGCTCCGCGGTTCTCGACGTGGCGGTGGCACCTCGGCGCACTGGCCATGCCATCCGGCGTGAACGGGTCGATAGGCGCAGCGATTGGGTGAGTGCAGGCCATGCGCGGCGCTCCGTCAAGAAATCCAGGCCCGCCCCGGGACCGGAAGCGTATCAATGGCGCGCATTCCGCAGCGGGGCAAGGGCCGGCAGCGCCCGTGTTCCGCGCCCGGCTATCTAGGCGAAAACGGTGCAAACTTCGGCGACCGGGATGGTGCAGCGCCCGCAGCTATGCCTTAAAGACAGGCCGAATACGCCCCACGGGCGCAAATCAGAGGAGTTTTCATGGCTAGCGGCGCTGCGCCCTGGGTTCAAAATGCGGTCGGCGGGTCACCCGTCGGGCAGACGCTCACGCTGGAGAAGGTCGCCGACGAGCGCGTGCTCGGGCGCGGCGGCTTCGCGCTGACCAGTGCGGCTTTCAGGCATGACGGCGAGCTCGACCCTTCGTTCACCGCGGTCGAGGAAGACGCGGTGGCCCCGCCGCTCGAATGGACCGCACCGCCCCCCGGCGCACAGGAACTGGTACTGGTCGTGGAAGATGCCGATCGCGGTCATGTCCACTGGACCGTATGGGGTCTTGCCGCCCAGAAGGGCAAGCTGATGGAAGGCGAGACGCCGCCGCGCACCGGCAAGAACGCCCAAGGCAATTCGGAATGGTTGCTGCCCGATCCGCCGGTCGGCGAGGAGCACCGCTATGTGTTCCAGCTGTTCGCGACCGATCTCCCGCTGACGCTGATGCCGGGAGCGACGCATGACGATCTCGTCCGCAATCTGGACGGACACGTGACCGCCGCCGCGGTCCTCACAGCCCGGTTCGAAGGCCATGTGGTCGAGGAACTGGATGTGGATGACCTCGACGACGTAGAATGAAGCATAGCCAAGGAAAGGAATAGTCATGGCTGGCAAGAACAACGCACTGCAGAAGCCGGTGAACCTGTCGCCGCAACTCGAGAACGTGGTCGGCAAGGGCCCGATGACGCGGGCGCAGGTCACCTCCAAGGTGTGGGATCACATCAAGGCGAACGACCTGCAGGATTCCAAGGATCGCCGCATGATCAACCCCGACGACAAGCTCGGCGCGGTGATCGGCAAGGAACAGATCTCCATGTTCAAGATGACGGGCGCCGTCTCGAAGCACATGAGCTAAGCGGTCACCGGCGGCGCAGCGGCCAGTCCGTTGTGCCGCCGGCCCACAGCGCCAGCCACACCAGCAGCGGCTGCGCGAACATCCTCGGCACGTGATAGCCGAGGCCGAGCCCGCCATCGCCGCGCGCCATATCGAGCGCGAAATGGTGGATATTGGCGGGGAACACGCAGACCGCATAGGCGGCCAGGCCGATCGCCCCCGCACGGCGCAGGCGCGGGGTCGCCCATTGCACCAGCGCCGCTGCCCCCAGCAGTTCGGCCACCCCGGTCCACAGCACCACCGCTTCGGGCGCGGGCACCCAAGACGGCATGATCGACAGGAACGGCTCCGGGCGCACGAGGTGCAGATACCCGGCCGCAGCGTAAAACGCCGCCAGCACCCAGCGCAGCACGCCGCGGATCATGCGCGCACCTTGCGCATTTCCGGAATGGCCGGCCGATCGAACCGCGCCGGCCTGGGCGCGTTGCTGGCGGTCGTCATGGTCGTGAATGGCCCCTTCCCATGGGGCTGCTCTTTGCTAGGACGGGCGGCAATACATCAAGGGGTTTTTCGTTCATGCGCCATTTCCTGCTCGCCGCTGCCGCTGTTGCTCTCGTAACTTCGGGACCCGTCCTCGCGCAGAGCCCGGCCGAACGGACCGCTGCTGCCGCGCTGGAGGCGGCGCCGGTATGGGACGGCCACAACGACGTGCCGATCCAGCTGCGCTCGCGCTTCGGCAATGTCATCGGGGACTTCGATTTCAGCGACACGCTCGATACGCAGACCAGCGAACGCAGCGCCATGCATTCGGACCTTGCCCGGTTGCGGCAGGGCATGGTGGGCGCGCAGTGGTGGTCGGTCTATGTCAGCCCCGGCCTGCCCGAAGCCGAGGCAGTGCAGGCCACTGTCGAACAGATCGACGTCACCAAGCGCCTGATCGCCCGCTATCCCGACGCACTGCAGCTCGCACTTACCGCCGACGATGTCGAACAGGCGATGGGCGCCGGGCGGATCGCCTCGCTCATGGGTATGGAAGGCGGCCATTCGATCGGCTCGAGCCTCGCTGTTCTGCGGCAGATGTACGCCATGGGCGCGCGCTACATGACGTTGACCCATGGCAAGACGCTGAGCTGGGCCGACAGCGCCACTGATGCGCCGCAGCATGGCGGGCTCAACGCCTTCGGCATGGATGTGGTGCGCGAAATGAACCGCATCGGAATGCTGGTCGACCTCAGCCACGTCAGCGAGGAAGCGATGATGGACGCGCTCGATGTCGCGCAGGCGCCGGTCATCTTCAGCCATTCGGGCGCCCGGGCGATCACCGGTCACCTGCGCAATGTGCCCGACAGCGTGCTGGCCCGCCTTCCCGAGAACGGCGGGATCGTGATGGCGGTGGCGCTGCCGTGGTTCATCACCGAGGACCTGCGCCAGCATTCGGCCTTGCGTGCAGCGGAAGAAGCGCGGCTTGAGGCGCTCTATCCCGGACTGCCCGACACGGTCGAGGCGCAGCTGGCGAAATGGGATGCCGAGAACCGCGAGCCGGTGTCGACGATTTCCGATCTGGCCGATCATATCGACCATATTCGCGACGTGGCGGGGATCGACCATATCGGGATCGGCGGCGACTACGACGGCATGCCAACCGGCCCGATCGGGATGGAGGACGTGACCGGCTATCCCGCACTGTTCGCCGAACTGGCGCAGCGCGGCTATTCGCAGGAAGATCTGGAGAAGATCGCTTCGCGTAACATGATGCGCGTCATGCGCGAGGCCGAAGCCTATGCTGCCAGCGTGACGGACATGGCGCCGCTCGAATACCGCGCCGGAGAACCGCGCGACGCGGCCGACTGACAGGCTGGCATAACTAGAGCCTGGCGAGCGTCAGCTCGTCACGCTTGCCATCGAAGAACCGGTCTAGCGCAGCACGGAAGACGTGCGCGTCCTCGCCCGATCCGGCGGCTTCGAACAATGTCATCGAGCTGCGGAGCTTGAGCGTATCAACCGGGCCAAGGATCTCCGCGGCGGACATGGCCGCTGCGTGGCCGAGCATGGCCTGGCTTGCCTCCAGCAGCCGGTGGCCGAGCACAGGGTGCGCAAAATAGGCAGCGGCTTCGTCGGCGTTTGCCAGCGCGAAGGCGCGTGCCATCTCGCTTGAGCCGAGACCGACAATCTGCGGGAAGACGAACCACATCCAGTGACCCGTCTTCGTGCCGCGGCGCAGTTCATCGAGCGCGCGTTCCCAAACGCCGCCGTCTTGAGCGTTCAGGAAATGGCCGAACCGGTCACGGTCAATCGTCGTCGTCGACATGCTCGGGCAAGCCGTCGAGATCGGTGGATGCGTAATCCTCGAGCTCGTCCTCGCTCATCGAATCGTACATCTGTTTCGACGCGCCCTGCAGTTCGGACACCTTGGTGTCGCCCCGCTTGGCAGAAAGCGCCGCTCCGGCGGCACGTTGTTGGGCTTTGGATTGTGCAGGCATCAGTCTTGCGCCGACAGTTCGGAACCGCGTTTCAGCACTTCGTCGCCGTCGTCCTGTTTGATGAGATAGGCGGGGTTGTCCTCGTCGCCGTCCTTGGTGACTTCGGTTCCTTGCAGGGTACGGGTGACCTCGCGTTCGAAACGCTCCTTCACCTGACCCTTGCCCTTGCCGTTACCCCAGTTCCATTCGACATACTGGTCGGTCTGGTAGCTGTTCGGATTGCTCATGCGAACTCTCCCTGGCGTGCGATCAATTCTCGACGACTTCGAGCCCGTCTTCGGTGGTGACCTGGTCGCCGGGGGTAGCCACCTGATCGTCGCCAAGATCGGTCACGATGCTGTCGGTGTCGTCACCTTCACCTTCCATCGACGAGATCTGGCCGCTGACGGTGCCCTCTTCCTCGACATCGCCGGTCGACAGGGCAGGCACGATCCACGTGACCGACAGCAACAAGATTGCCAGCAGCAATCCGCCCGCCAGTACCCAGCGCACCACGCCCTCTTTCGAACCGCCACTTGCTTCGGTGTCGGTGACGTGAACTTCTTCGCCTTGCTTGTGCATCGAGCTTTACTCCCTGAAAAATTACGCGATCCCGCGTGTATCTGGGAGATTTACGCTTTGTCGGGGCGAATGTTCCGGCGGCTCAGTCGCGCAGCAGTTCGTTGATTCCGGTTTTTTCGCGGGTCTGCGCGTCCACCGTCTTGACGATGACGGCGCAGGCGAGGCCGGGGCCGGCGTCCTTGTCGGGCATGGTACCGGGTACGACGACCGAATAGGGCGGGATGTGGCCGCGGATGACCTCTCCGGTGTCGCGGTAGACGATCTTGGTCGACTGGGTGATGAAGACCCCCATCGCCACGACGCTGCCTTCGCCGACGATCACGCCTTCGACGATTTCGCTGCGCGCGCCGATGAAGCAATTGTCGCCGATGATCGTCGGGTTGGCCTGCATCGGTTCGAGCACGCCGCCAATGCCTGCGCCGGCGGAGATATGGCAGTTCTCACCGATCTGCGCGCAGCTGCCGATGCTGGCCCAGGTATCGACCATCGTGCCTTTGCCGACATAGGCGCCGATGTTGACGAAACTCGGCATCAGCACGCAGCCGGGCGCGATATAAGCGCCTTCGCGGGCGACCGCGCCGGGCACCACGCGAAAGCCTGCTGCGCGGAAAGCCGCATCGTCCCAGCCGGCAAACTTGCTCGGCACCTTGTCGAACGCCGGATGGCCGGCGCTGCCGCCATCCATCACGCGGTTGTCGTTGAGCCGGAAGCTCAGCAGCACCGCCTTCTTGAGCCACTGGTTGACCGTCCAGCCGCCCTTGCCGTCGGGCTCGGCCACGCGGCCCTCACCGCTGTCGAGCATGCCCAGCGCCGCTTCGACCGCCTCGCGCACATCCGCGCTCTGCGGCGTGACATTGGCGCGGTCTTCCCACGCGGCGGTGATGCGGCTTTCGAGGTCGGCGCTCATGCTGGTCTCCGTTTGATGTTACGGAGCGCTCGTTAGCAGTCCCGCTGCGCTAGTCCATCCCCGCTTCCTTGGCGAAGTGATAGGCGCGCTCTACCAGCGGGGCGACGCGTTCGGACATCGACTTGGCATGCGCGCTCGAAGCTGTGCCATCGATAACGCGCTTCTTGATGCCCTGCATGATGCCCGCCAGGCGGAAGAGGTTGTAGGCGAAGTACCAGTCCATCGGCGGCACCGGATAGCCGGTACGCGCGACATAGCGTTCGACCGCCTCGTCCTGCGTCGGGATGCCCAGCTCTGCGAGATCGAGGCCGAGCAGGCCCGCGCGGCCATCGTGCGGGTTGTGCCAGTTGAGCATGAGATAGCTGAAGTCGGCGATCGGATCGCCCAGCGTCGACAGCTCCCAGTCGAGCACCGCGATCACGCGGTTCTCGGTCTTGTGGAAGATCATGTTGTCGAGCCGGTAATCGCCATGGACCACGCTGGATTCGTGCTGCGGCGGGATCGTCTGGGGCAGCCATTCGATCAGCCGTTCCATCTGCGGCATGTGCTCGGTCTCGGACAGCTTGTACTGTTTCGACCAGCGGCTGATCTGCCGCGCGCAGTAATCGGTCGGCTTGCCGTAATCGCCCAGTCCGATCGCCTCGGGATCCTTCAGGTGCAGATCGGCAAAGGTGTCAATCATCGCATTGTAGATCGCGCGGCGTTCCTCGGGCGTGTTGTTGGGCAGCGAGCCGTTCCACAAGGACCGCCCGTCGGCGAGACCCATGACGAAGAACTTGCTACCGATGACCCCGGGATCCTCGCACAGGCCATAGGTCTTGGGCACGGGGAAGCCGGTCGGGCCGAGCGCGTGCATCGCCTTGTATTCGCGGTCGACCGCATGTGCGCTGGGCAGCAGCTTGCCGAAAGGCTGGCGGCGCAGCACGTAGCTGCGGTCCGGCGTGTCGATGCGATAGGTCGGGTTCGACTGCCCACCCTTGAACTTGGTGTAGCTGATAGGCCCGGAAAAGCCGTCGACATTGGCTTCGAACCAGGCCGTGAGTGCAGCAAGGTCGAGCTGGTCGGCCTCGGGCACTGCGACCGTGCCGACCATCTCCTTGTCGAAATCGATGGGTTGGTCTTCCGCCATCAGTCGAACACCACCACGCTGCGGGCCGAAGTGCCCTGTTTCATCTTCTCGAAGCCTTCGTTGATCTTTTCCAGCGGGATGCGTTCGGCAATGATCGTGTCGAGATCGAGCAGGCCGCGCATGTAGAAATCGACCAGCCGCGGCAGGTCGACGGGGAAGTGGTTCATCCCCATGATCGCGCCCTGCAGCTTCTTGCCCGACAGCAGATCCATCGCGCCCAGCCCGACCTTGCAGTCGAGCGGCATCATGCCGAGGATCGTCGCGGTGCCGCCGCGGCGCAGCACCTTGACCGCGAGGTCGGCGGATGCCTGACGTCCGACCGCCTCGATCGCGTGATGTACGCCGCCGCCGGTGATCTTCATCACCTGTTCGACCGCATCGTCGGCCATGGCGTCGACCGTATGCGTTGCGCCCAGCACTTCGGCCAGCTGGCGCTTTTCCGCCAGCGGATCGATCGCGATGACCTTGCCCGCACCGGCGATCTTGGCGGCATTGATCGTCGCCAGCCCCACGCCGCCGCAGCCGATGACCGCGACGGTTTCGCCGGGCACGACCGAGCAGGCGTTGAAGATCGCGCCTGCCCCGGTGGTCACTGCGCAGCCGATAATGGCCGCGCGGTCGAGCGGCATGTCCTTGTCGATCGCGACGCAGGCATGTTCGTGGATCAGCATCTGCTCGGCAAACGCCGACAGGTTGAGCATTTGCGCAACGGGCTCGCCGCCATTGCGTGTGATGCGCGGCGCGGCGGTCTGCGCCCGGCGGGTATCGCCGCCGAGGCACAGGGCCATCCGCCCGGTCACGCAGAACTCGCAATGGCCGCAGAAGGCGGACAGGCAGGAGACCACGTGGTCGCCCGGCTTGACCGTTTTCACCTCGCTGCCGACCGCGCGCACCACGCCCGCCGCCTCGTGGCCCGGAATGGCCGGCAGCGGGTGCGGATAGGCGCCGTCGATGAAATGCAGGTCCGAATGACACAGGCCGCAGGCCTTGGTATCGATCAGCACTTCGTGCGGGGCGGGATCGGCCAGCTCGACCTCACCGATGGTGAGGCCGCCGACCTGCTCGAGGATTGCCGCCTTGGCCATCAGCGCGTCGCTCCCATGTCGCCCGAGCTGAGATTGGCATTGCCCGGGCTCGGGGCCTTGCCATCGCGCAGTGCGTTGGCGCTGGGGCCTTCCTCGGGCAGGTGCTTGGCAAACTCCATCCGCGCGATCGAGCGGGCGTGGACTTCGTCGGGGCCATCGGCCAGCCGCAGCGTACGCTGGTGGGCATAGGCATTGGCGAGACCGTAATCGTCGCTCACGCCGCCGCCGCCATGCGCCTGGATCGCATTGTCGATGATGCGCAGCGCCATGTTGGGTGCCTGCACCTTGATCATGGCGATTTCCTGCTTGGCAGCCTTGTTGCCGACCGTATCCATCATGTCCGCGGCCTTGAGGCACAGCAGGCGGGTCATGTCGATATCGATCCGCGCCTGCGCCACGCGCTCTTCCCAGACCGAGTGCTTGTAGATCGGCTTGCCGAAAGCTTCGCGTTCCTGCAGCCGCTTGCACATCTTGTGCAGCGCTTCCT
Source organism: Qipengyuania citrea (assembly GCF_009828015.1). Taxonomy (GTDB): domain Bacteria; phylum Pseudomonadota; class Alphaproteobacteria; order Sphingomonadales; family Sphingomonadaceae; genus Qipengyuania; species Qipengyuania citrea. Next base: position 1,101,307 of record NZ_WTYG01000001.1, read on the forward strand.
CGGCCACGCCGATGGTGCGCATGCAGTGGTGGATACGGCCCGGCCCGAGGCGGCCCTGCGCGATCTCGAAGCCGCGGCCTTCGCCCAGCAGCATGTTGTCGACGGGCACGCGCACGTCCTTGAGTTCGACTTCCATGTGGCCGTGCGGCGCATCGTCATAGCCGAACACCGGCAGGTGGCGCAGGATGTTCACGCCCGGCGCGTCCATCGGCATCAGGATCATCGACTGCGCGGCATGGCGACCAGCCGAGAAATCGGTCTTGCCCATGACGATCGCGACCTTGCAACGCGGATCGCCGACGCCCGACGACCACCATTTGCGGCCGTTGATGACATATTCGTCGCCGTCGCGTTCGATTCGGCATTCGATATTCGTGGCGTCCGAACTGGCGGTATAGGGTTCGGTCATCAGGAAGGCCGAACGGATCTCGCCGTTCATCAGCGGGGTCAGCCACTTGTCCTTCTGCGCGCGCGTCCCGTAGCGATGAAACACTTCCATATTGCCGGTGTCGGGCGCGGAGCAGTTGAACACCTCCGAGGCGAAGCCGATGCGGCCCATTTCCTCGGCGCAGAGCGCGTATTCGAGATTGGTCAGGCCGGGGCCTTCGAATTCGAAGCTTTCCTCGACATGGTGATGGCCGTCATTGCGCGGCGGCATGAAGAGGTTCCAGATCCCTTCCTTCTTGGCCTTCGCCTTGAGTTCCTCGACCACGGGAATGACCTTCCAGCGTTCGCCTTCGGCGTCCTGCTGCTTGTAGGTCGGCACGGCGGGACGGATATGATCGTCGATGAAATTCTTCACCCGGTCGCGCCAGTATGCTTGCCGTTCTGTCGGTTGGAAATCCATCGTGTCTGTCCTCTTCTCTCTCAATTCGGTTGCGCCGTGAAACTGGCATAAGGATCGCTCCAAGCCAAGTCCCCCGCCGCAGCTCTAGGGTGTTATCGTGTGGGCATCGGGGTCTGCGCGGACTGCCTGGTCGAGCGGGTCTGCGGTGGCGGGGGCAGGCGGGGCCGGGCGGCCGCGCCGGGCGGCGACGCGCGCTTCATGCTGCTCGCGCGAGATCGGGAAGCGGGCCAGCCAGAAGGCAGCGATAGAGGCGAGTACCGTGGCCGCCAGCATGAACAGCCACACGAGCTGGCGAACCGTTTCGGGCGCAACCTCGGTCTGCGGCGTGCCGGGCGCGAGATCGATCGATTGCACGATCAGGCTGGTGAGCAGGATGCCGCCGCCGGTGGCGCATTTCTGCACCAGCCAGTTGCCCGCGTAGAACGTACCTTCGGCGCGCTGCCCGGTGCGCTCCTCGAAGGCCTCGACGATTTCGGCAACCATCGACGTGGCCGAAATGATCGCCACCACGCTGGCGGTGTTGGCGCAGACGAGAAAGCCATAGAGCAGCGCGGTCGAGGCGGTGGTGCCCACGGTGGGCCAGGCCCCCGCGAGATAGAACACATAGGGGCTGCAATAGAACGCCAGTCCGACCAATGCGCCCAGCGCTGCCGATTTGGGCTTACCCCACCGGCGGTGGAGCGGCCCGACAATCACGAACATCAGCACGACCGACAGGAACAGCACCGCGGGATAGAGCTGGAAGGCGAGTTCGGAGAACTGCCAGACGTAGAGATTCACATATTGCGTGATCGAGAACGTCATGCCCTGCAGCACATAGGCCGCCAGCCCGCCCAGCGCGAAAATGACGAAGGCCTTCTCGCGGAAGGCATCGAAGATTTCCGCAAAAGCGCCGGTGATCGAAAAGGGCGGGGGCCGCCGTTCGGGCAGCTGCGCGACGATGCGGTGCTGCGCCGCGGCCGAACCGATCACCGACAGCGCGATCAGCGCCGCGCCGAACAGGCCGTAGCTGGCATAGCCTTCGGGCTGCAGCTGCGATTGCGGGGTGGGCAGGAACACGGTGAAGGTCAGCACCATCATCAGCAGTCCGCCGAGCCAGCCCGACAGGAAGCGGTAGCGGAACAGCGTGGTGCGATCGTCGTAATCGTCGGTGATCTCGGGCACTAGGCTGACCGAGGGGACTTCGCAGGCCGACAGCAGCAGCCGCACGCCCACCGCCAGCGCGACGATATCCCAGAAACCGGGGGTGCCCGTGAAGGGCGGGGACCACAGCATGGTCCACACCAGCGCCAGCGGCCACGGTGCCAGATACAGCCACGGCAGCCGCCGGCCCCATTTCGTATAGGTGCGGTCGGACAGATGCCCGATCAGCGGATCGACGAGTGCGTCGATCACCAGCGCGGCGGCCAGCGCCGCGCCCACGGTGCTGGCATCGACCCCCAGCACCAGATTGTAGAACGGCAGCAGGAAGAAACTGAAACCGCTGTCCTTGACCCCGAAGGCGACGGCACCGAAGCCGTGGACCAGCTTGAGGCGCTGCGGAAGGGGGCCCGTGACGAAAGGCATCAGGCGTTTTGCTGTGCCGCCTTGACCTGTTCTTCGAGCGCCATCAGCGCTTCGAATGCACCGGCTTCCTCCGGATCCCAGCTATGCCGCGGCCCCAGCGTGATACCGCCATCGACCACCATCGAGGCGCCGGTCATGAAGCCGGCCTGCTCGCTGGCGAGAAAGGCGACCGCCTGGGCGATATCGTCGGACTGGCCGCCGCGCGCCACCGGCTGCGCGTTCGACGACATCTGCGCGATCATCGCCTTGGCCTGTTCCTTCGCGGCATCGGGAATGTCCATCGTCGCAGTGAAGATGTTGGTGTTGATGAAGCCCGGCTGCACCGCATTCACGCGGATGCCGTATTGCGCCAGGTCGGTCGCGGCGCATTTGGTGAGGTGCAGCACGCCGGCCTTGGCGACGGCATAGGTCGTTGGGGAATAGCCCGGACCGACTGCCGCGACGCTGGAGACGTTAACGATGCTGGCTCCCTTGCGCCCTTTCATATGCGGGACGGCGTAGCGGATCCCCATCGCGACCGACCGCAGCAGCAGGTCCATCGTCCGGTCCCAGGCTTCGGGTTCGATCTCGGCGATGCTTTCGCGGGCGCCGCCCGCCCCGGCATTGTTGAACAGCGTATCGATGCCGCCGGTGTCTTGCGCCGCATGGTCCATCAGCGCCTTGATCGCCGCGGGATCGCAGACGTCGCACTCGACGAAACGGACGTCGCCCGGCGTTTCGCGGGCCAGTTTCTCGCCGCCCGCAACATCGATGTCGCTGGCGAAGACGGTCGCGCCCTCGCCGGCGAACAGGGCGGTGGCGGCGGCGCCGATACCCGATGCGGCACCGGTGACGATGACCGTCTTGTCCAAGAATCGCATCCCTACTCTCTCCCCGAATTTCTTGCCTGCCAGCTTAGGGCAGCATGGCAAGGCGTCAACGAATTCCGGCTGACGTTACGGCAATAGGGCAGGTTTCGACTGCCCTTGCGCAGTCGGGCCGAATCACCCTAACGTAAGCGTCAACATACCGCTGCTTTAAAAAGAGAGGATTCGGCCAATGTCCGACAGCGACCTGCAAGCCTTCCGCGCGGAAACGCGCGCATGGCTCGAAGCCAATTGCCCGCCCGAAATGCGCCAGCCCGTCAAGGACGAGGACGACATCTACTGGGGCGGCCGCAACGCCACCTTCAAGAACGATGCGCAAAAGGCCTGGTTCGATGCCTGCGTCGAGAAGGGCTACACGGTTCCCGCATGGCCCAAGGAATATGGCGGGGCGGGGCTGACGCCGGCGCAGGCCAAGGTGCTGCGCGAGGAAATGGCTGCAATCAAGGCGCGTCCGCCGCTGTCCAGCTTCGGCATCTGGATGCTCGGCCCGGCACTGCTGCATTTCGGCACCGAAGGCCAGAAACAGCGCTTCCTCAATGAAATCGCCCGCGGCGAAATCCGCTGGTGCCAGGGCTATTCGGAACCCGGCTCGGGATCGGACCTGGTCTCGCTGCAGACCTATGGCGAGGACAAGGGCGATCACTGGGTGGTCAACGGCCAGAAGGTGTGGACTTCCTATGCCGACAAGGCCGACTGGATCTTCTGCCTCGTTCGCACCGACAAGGACAACAAGTACCAGGGCATCACCTTCATGCTCTACGACATGGCCAGCGAAGGCGTGGCGACCAAGCCGATCCTGCTGATCAGCGGCAACAGCCCGTTCTGCGAAACCTTCTTCGACGATGTGAAGGTGCCCAAGAGCTATGGTGAAGACGTGCCCGCCCAGGTCGGCGAGGTGAACCGCGGCTGGGACGTGGCGAAATACCTGCTCGGCCACGAACGCGAGATGATCTCGGGTGCCGATGGCGGCAACACCGGGACGATCGGCGCGGCGCTGACGCGCTCCAACGGCGAAATCGATCCCGTGCTGCGCGCCGAGCTGGCACAGTTCGACGTCGATGCGCTGGCCTATGGCGCGATGGGCGAGAAGTTCCTCGACGAGGTCAAGGTCGGCAAGGCGCACCCCGCACAGCCGAACATGATGAAATACGCCGGCACCGAGCTCAACAAGCGGCGCCACGAACTGATGATGGCAGCGGGCGGATCGACCGCGCTCGAATGGACCAGCGAGGAAACCGACGGCGGCAAGCCGGCGCGCAACTGGCTGCGGACCAAGGCCAACAGCATCGAGGGCGGCACGTCCGAAGTCATGCTGAACGTCATTTCCAAACGAATCCTCGAGCTTCCGGGAGCCTGATCGATGCCTCTTTACTATGATGATGACCAGGCGATGCTGGCCGATACCGCTGGCCAGTTCATGGCCGAGGAAGGCTCGATCAAGAACCAGCTGCGCCATTGGCGCGACCGCGACTGCAAGGATGGTTTCGGCCATGCGCTGTGGCAGCAATTCGCCGAAATGGGCTTCGCGGGAATGCTCGTGGACGAAGACGATGGCGGGCTCGGCATGGGCCAGGTCGAAGCCAATATCGTGCTCGAGCAGATCGGCCGCAACCTGACGCCGTCGCCATTCATGTCCTCCTCCGTGCTGGCCGCCACCGCGCTCAAGCATGGCAGCAACGACGTGAAGGGCCGCTGGCTGCCCGGGCTGGTTTCGGGCGAGAAAGTCTATGGCGTAGCGATCGACGAAGGCGCCAAGCACCGCCCCGAACGGATCGGCTGCCGCGCGGAAAAGTCGGGCAACGGGTTCAAGCTGTCGGGCCGCAAGGACTTCGTTCTCTACGGTGCCAGCAGCGAGATGATCGTCGTTGCTGCGCGCACCTCGGGCAGTGATAGCGACACGGACGGCGTCACGCTCTTTGCCGTGCCGCAGGACGCCGCCGGCATGAGCCACGACAGCGTACGCCTGGTCGACAGTTCGATGGCCAGCCATGTCACTTTCGACAATGTCGAACTCGACGGCGATGCCGTGATCGGCGAAGTCGACGGCGGCCGCGCCGTGCTCGATGCCATGCTGGTGGCGGGCCGCGTCGGCTCGGCTGCCGAAGGTGTCGGCGTGGCCGGGGGGGCGATGGACATGACCGTCGATTACCTCAAGCAGCGCAAGCAGTTCGGCAAGGTCATCGGCGAATTTCAGGCGCTGCAGCACCGCGCCGCGCACCTCTATTCCGAAGTCGAGATCGCCCGGGCAGTCACTGTCAAGGCGGCGCAACTGGTCGACGGTGGCAGCGAGCGCGCCGATCTGATGGCCTCGGTCGCCAAGGCCAAGGTCGCCAAGGTCGCGGGGCTCGCAGTGCGCGAGGGCGTCCAGATGCATGGCGGTATCGGCATGACCGACGAATACGATATCGGCCTGTACATGAAGCGGGACCGCGCGCTGCAGGAATTCCTCGGCGACCAGTATTACCACGCCGGGCGCGTCGCGGAGCTCAGCGGCTACTAGAACCAGAACCAGCACCAAACCCGGTCATTGGGTGGGGAGCGAAGCAATCCAGGGAGCGGCACGATCGATTGCCGCGTCGCCTTCGGCTCCTCGCAATGACTGAAGTGGGAGAGAATTAAATGAACCTAGAAGACCTGTTCAGCCTCAAGGGGCGCGTCGCCCTGGTCACCGGCGGCAGCCGCGGAATTGGCAAGATGATCGTCGAGGGCTTCCTCGCCGCGGGCATCGACCGCGTCTATATCAGCGCGCGCAAGATCAATGAAATCGAGGAAACCTGCGCCGAGCTGGGCGACAAGGTGATCGGCATTCAGGGAGACCTGTCCACCATTGAGGGGATCGAGGCGCTGGTCGAGGAATTGTCGGGCCGCGAAAGCCAGCTCGACATTCTCGTCAACAATGCCGGCGCGGCCTGGGGTGTCGACTATCTCGAATTCCCCGAAGCCGGCTGGGACAAGGTCATGGACCTCAACGTCAAGACGCCGTTCTTCCTGACGCAGAAGCTGCACAAGCTGCTGACGGCCGGGGCCAGCGCGGACAAGCCGGGCAAGGTGATCAACATCACCTCGATCGACGGCCAGCGGGTCAATCCGTGGGAAACCTACAGCTACCAGGCGTCGAAGGCCGCGCTGATCCATTTGACGCGGCGCATGGCGGCGCGGCTGGTCAAGGATCACGTCTATGTCACCAGCCTGGCGCCTGGCGCTTTCCCGTCGAACATGAACCGCGCGGCGCGCGATCACGAGGATGCGAGCGCAGCGGGCATTCCCTCGAAGCGCGTGGGCGACAAGTTCGACATGGGCGGCACCGCCGTCTATCTCGCCAGCCGTGCGGGCGATTACACGATCGGCGAAACGCTGACCGTCGATGGCGGGATCGTCAACGCGCTGCTGCCGAGCCACTTCGCCGAACCGAGCTGACCGGTGCTGCCGCCTCCGGCCCGGTGCCGGGGGCGGCGGATCAGGCGCTGAGGATGCAGTTGCGGCCCGCGGCCTTGGCGCGATAGAGCGCCTTGTCCGCCTGTCGCAACGCCGCGGCGTTGGCATCGCCCGCGCCGAGTGCCAGCGCGACCCCGCCCGAGAAGGAGATCAGCCCCATCGGTTCGTCGGTCTCGCGCAGTTTGAATTCGGTATCGGCCAGCGTGGCCCGCGCCTGATTGAGGCGTTTCACCACCGCCGCCAGGTCGCTCGAGGGCATCACCACGATGAATTCCTCGCCGCCCCAGCGGCCCACGAATTGCGGCGCGCAGGCATCTTCGAGCGTCGAGGCGACCAGCTTGATCACGCGGTCGCCGACGCCGTGGCCGTAGCGGTCGTTGACCGACTTGAAATTGTCGATGTCGACCAGCGCGATGACCCGCGCATCGCCTTTTTCCGCCAGTTCGGCCAGATGCGCGTCGATCGCGCGGCGGTTGGCAAGGCCGGTCAGCTCGTCGCGCTGCGCATCGTTGCGCGCCGCCTCCAGCTCTTCGCGCAGCGCCCTGACCTCGTCCATCGCCGCGGTCAGCTGCGATTGCGCGTGGAGCGAATGTTCGATCATCCGCGCGACGATCGAGGACGTGTCGCCCGTACCCGCGGGATCGGCCTGCGCTTCCTCGCTCAGTTCGCGGGCGAAGGTGCCGGTCGCATCCGCCGCCGAGGAAGCCAGTTCACTGAGCTTGAGCGACTGGTGCCGCAGATGCGCGCTCAGTTCGCCGTTCTTGCTGTCATAGGCCCCGAAAAACGTCGTCGTGCTGTGCGCTTCGAGGATGTCGTCGGCTTCATCCTGCTTGATGCGGTAGCCATCGGAGATGATCTGCGCGACCGCGCGGCCGATCGGCGATCCGGGATCGTTCAGCGCAATATAGGCGAGCGTGTAGTTCTGCGGCGTCGCGGCGAGGCGGTGGCTGGCCAGGAAGGCCAGCGTCTTCGCCCCGTCATCCAGCTTGGTGGTGGACATCGCCATCAGTCCCGCTGCCTCAGGCCATGAGTTCGCGCACGAAGGGGATCAGCCCCGTCTGCCGCTGGCGCTTGGTCCGCTCCGCATCGAGGATTTCGCGCACCTTGGCGAAGCAGCTGTCGACGTCTTCATTAATGACGACATAGTCATAGGCGTCCCAGTGGCTGATTTCGGCGCGCGCACGCTCCATCCGTGCAGCGATTACCTCGTCGCTGTCGGTGCCGCGCCCGCGCAGGCGCCGTTCGAGCTCGGCGATGGTGGGGGGCAGGATGAACACGCGCACCACGTCCTGCTGGTCCTTCTGGAACAGCTGCTGCGTGCCCTGCCAGTCGATATCGAACAGGAAGTCCTGTCCTTCCTTCAGCGCGTTGCGGATGCGCCCCTTGGGGGTGCCGTAACGGTGGCCGAAGACCGGGGCCCATTCGTAGAAATCGTCTTCCTCGACCATCCGGTCGAATTCGGCATCGCTGACGAAATAATAGTGCACGCCGTCGATTTCACCCGCGCGGGGCGGCCGCGTGGTGACGCTGACCGAGAGCTTTATCTCGTCATCGGCGTCGAGCAGCATGCGCGATATGGTCGTCTTGCCCGCCCCGCTGGGCGAGGACAGGATGAACATCAGCCCGCGGCGGGCGAGCCTGTTTGTGGGTGTCTGGGATTCGGCCATGCACGCCTATGAAACAGCGGGGTCGGACAAATCAAGGTCAGTCGTCGCGATGCGCCTGCTCGATCAGTTCGCGGTCGCCTTCGCGGCGCTGCGCACTGCGGCTACGCCGACGATCGTACAGCGTCTTGGCCAGTGCCCCGCCGCCGACGATAAGCGCGCCGGGCAGGTTGCGGGTCGCCAGCTTGGCCAGGCCGAAGCTGACCAGTGTCTGGCCCAGCGTCTTGTTCCGAACGATCTCGCGCGCGGTTTCCTTGCCGTAGCGGCCGCGCAGCAGGCCCTTTTCCACCGCCCGCCGGGCGATGTAGGATCCCGCGCGGATCGCGACATCGGCGACCATCAGATTGGTGGCGGGATTGTGTGTCGGGCCGGGCATGCCTTCGGTCTTGCCCGGCGTCTTGGCGCGCGCCTTGTCGACTGCCTTCGCGCCGTAGGTTGAAACATGTTTGACCATTGGTGCCCCCGGTCGGCTGCGGTTCGGTTGGAACCCTTACTTCTTGCGGCCGAAATCGACCGTGACGACATTCGAGCCGTCTTCAGTAGCATCAACGGGTTCGCCATCTGCCAGTTCCATCCCGTCGTTTTCGGGATGTTCGGGTTCCGCCGGTGCCATGTCGGCGACGGTGGCCTGGAACTGCAGCCCGAAATCGACCGCCGGATCGACGAATTGCGTGATCGCGGCATAGGGGATGTCGAGTTCGGCAGGGACCTGGTTGAACGACAGCCCGACGGCAAAGCCATCGTCGCGCACGTTCAGGTTCCAGAACTTGTTCTGCAGCACGATCGTCATTTCGTCGGGAAAGCGTTCGCGCAGGCTTGCCGGAACCGAGACCCCGGGAGCGTGGGTCTTGAAGGTGATGTAGAAATGATGGGCACCGGGCAGTTCGCTGCCGCCCTGTTCGATTTCGCCCAGGACCCGGCCCACCACGGCACGCAAGGCTTCCTGCACGATGGAATCGTAAGGGATCAGGCTGTCGGGCGTATCGTCGCTCATGGGTCGCTAGGTGGCGCTGCGCGGCGCAGGGGTCAAGCGGTTTAAGCGGGTCTTTACCCTGCGCGTAGGTGCATTTTCTTGCGCCTTGGCGCGCGCCGCTCTAGCGCGGCTGGCATGCGTACAGGCCGGATCGAACGAAACACAGCGGAAACCAGGATTCTCGTCGAGGTGGGCCTCGACGGGAGCGGCAGCTATGATGTCAGCACCGGGATCGGCTTTCTCGACCACATGGTCGAACAATTCGCCAAGCATTCGCTGATCGACGTGACGATGAAGGTCGATGGCGACCTGCATATCGACCAGCACCACACCACCGAGGACAGCGCGCTGGCGTTGGGGCAGGCGCTGGCCGCCGCGCTCGGCGACAAGGGCGGGATCGCGCGTTACGGCAGCGCCTATTCGCCGATGGACGAGACGCTGGCGCGGGTCGCGCTGGACATTTCGGGACGGCCCTATCTGGTGTGGAAGGCCGGGTTCAGCCAGGAAAAGCTGGGCGAATGGGACACCGAGCTGATCGAGCACTGGTTCCATTCGGTCGCGCAGACCTGCGGGCTGACGCTGCATGTCGAGCTGCTCCACGGCAGCAACAACCACCATATCTGCGAAGCGATCTACAAGGGCTTTGCCCACGCGATGCGCGCGGCGGTCGAAGTGGATCCGCGCAAGGGCGGGGCGATCCCCAGCACGAAGGGGCAGCTTGGTGGGTGAAGTGGTGGCCCTGGTCGATTACGGGGCCGGTAATCTGCATTCGGTCGAAAACGCGCTGCGCAAGGTCGGGGCCGATGTCACGGTAACCGCCGATCCCGACGTGTTGCGCGCGGCCGACCGGATCGTGCTGCCGGGCGTGGGGTCGTTCCGCGCCTGCGCCGAAGGGCTGCGCGCCGAAGCCGGCGTGATCGAGGCGATGCGCGAACGCGTGTTCGTGGGCGGGGCGCCGTTCCTCGGTATCTGCGTGGGCATGCAATTGCTGGCCACGCGCGGGCTCGAACACGGCGAAACGCCGGGGCTGGGCTGGATCGACGGCACGGTGCGGCTGATCGAACCGATCGACGACAGCGTGAAGGTCCCCCACATGGGCTGGAACGACGTCGCGCCGCTGCCGCATGCGCACGACCATGAAGTGCTGGTCGGCGGCGAGGCCTATTTCCTGCACTCCTACCATTTCAAGCTGCGCCATCACGAAGACGTTCTGGCGATGACCGATCACGGCGGTGGACTGGTCGCGGCGGTCGGCCGGGACAATTTCCTCGGCGTGCAATTCCACCCCGAAAAAAGCCAGGCCTACGGGCTCGACCTGCTGTCGCGTTTCCTCGAATGGAAACCGTAACCGCGCTGGCCCGGCCACGCGATTTAATGGAACCGAAAGTATGATCGTCTTTCCCGCTATCGACCTCAAGGGCGGCGACGTGGTGCGCCTGGCCGAAGGCGATATGGACCGCGCCACCGTCTATGGCGACGATCCGGCCGCGCAGGCGCGGCTGTTCGCAGACGCCGGTGCCGAGCACCTGCATGTCGTCGATCTCGACGGCTCCTTCGCCGGGAGCGCGCAGAACCGCGAGGCCGCCGAGGCGATCGTCCGGGCATTTCCCGGGAAGGTCCAGCTGGGCGGCGGGATCCGTACCCCCGCCGATGTCGCCGGATGGATCGAGACGGGGGTCGCGCGGATCGTGATCGGCACTGCCGCGCTCAAGGACCCGCAATTCGTCAAGGACATGGCGCGCGAATATGCGGGCGCGATCGTGGTCGCGGTCGATGCGCGCGACGGCATGGTCGCCACCGACGGCTGGGCCGAAGTGTCCGATGTCTCGATCGTCGACATGGCGCGGCGGTTCGAGGATGCGGGCGTCGCCAGCCTGCTGTTCACCGACATCGGCCGCGACGGCATGCTCAAGGGCGTCAATATCGATGCCACCGTGGGGCTCGCCCGGCAGGTCGACATCCCGGTCATTGCCAGCGGCGGGGTCAAGGGACTGATCGATATCGACACGCTTGCGCGGTTCGCCGGCGACGGGATCGAAGGCGTGATTACGGGCCGGGCGCTGTATGACGGGCGGCTCGACCTGGCGGCCGCGCTGCGTGTGGCGAAGCAGGCATGACGGTCCGCGTCCGGGTCATCCCCTGCCTCGACGTGCGCGACGGGCGTGTGGTCAAGGGCGTGAACTTCGTCGACCTGAAGGATGCGGGCGACCCGGTCGAGCAGGCGCAGGCCTATGACGCGGCGGGCGCGGACGAGCTCTGCTTCCTCGACATTTCGGCCAGCCACGAAGGGCGCGGCACGCTGCTCGACATGGTCCGGCGGACCGCGGAAGTGTGCTTCATGCCGTTGACCGTCGGCGGCGGGGTGCGCAGCGTCGAGGATGCCCGCGCTCTGCTGCTCGCCGGGGCGGACAAGGTGGCGGTCAATTCGGCGGCGGTGACGCGGCCCGAACTGGTGCGCGAGATCGCGGAAAAATTCGGCAGCCAGTGCGTCGTAGCCAGCGTCGATGCCCGCGCTTCGACCAGCGGCGAGGTGCGCGGCTGGGAAATCTACACCCATGGCGGGCGCAAGCCGACCGGGATCGACGCGGTCGAGCATGCGGTGCGCCTCGCCGAACTGGGAGCGGGCGAATTGCTGGTCACCTCCATGGACGGGGACGGGACCAAGGCCGGCTACGATGTCGATCTGACGCGGGTGATCGCCGATGCGGTCACGGTGCCGGTGATCGCCAGCGGCGGGGTTGGCACGCTCGATCACCTCGTCGAAGGCGTGACGCGCGGCCATGCCAGCGCGGTGCTGGCGGCATCGATCTTCCACTTCGGCGAGCACACGGTTGCCGAAGCGCATGCCGCACTGCGCGCCGCGGGGCTGCCTGCGCGCGGCTGACCGCGCACCGCGCCCGCGACTGCGGGCCGCGCGGCGGTGCAACTGCGATTGACGCTGGCCGCAGGCGCCGTGCATAGCGCAGCGCATGGATACGCTTTCCCGCCTCGAACAGACCATCGCGCAGCGCCGCGCCGCCGACCCTGCCGAAAGCTATGTCGCCAGCCTCCACGCCAAAGGCCTGCCGCAGATCGCGCGCAAGCTGGGCGAGGAAGGCGTCGAAGCCGCGGTGGCGGTGCTGTCGGGCAGTGCGGAAGAGCTGACCGGCGAAGCCGCCGATATCCTGTTCCACCTGCTCGTCGCGCTCGACGCGCGCGGTATCGGGTTCGACCGGGTCCTCGAAGAACTCGACCGCCGCGACGGCATTTCGGGCATTGCCGAAAAAGCCAGCCGGAGCGCCTGATGCCTATCGATCCCACGCTTGCCTATGACGACGACAATATCTTCGCCAAGATCCTGCGCGGCGAGATTCCCTCGACCAGGGTCTATGAAGACGAATGGGCCTATGCGTTCGAGGATATCAATCCGCAGGCCGAGGTGCACACACTGGTGATCCCTAAGGGGCGCTATGTCAGCTGGGACGATTTCAGCGCCAGGGCGGAGGCGAAGGAAATCGCCGGTTTCGTCCGCGCGGTGGGCAAGGTCGCGCGCGACAAGGGGCTGGTCGAGACCGGGTACCGCATGATGGCCAATATCGGCGCGCATGGCGGGCAGGAGGTCGCGCATCTGCACGTCCATCTGTTCGGCGGCGAACCGCTCGGGCCGATGATCGCCCGGCGCTGAACGCACGGGGCCCGATCTTTCGCTGCCGGCCCAACTCTTTCCTTGACCGAATCCCCCCTGCCGGTTAACCGGCCGCTTGATTTCGGCGCGTCGGGGCACCATCTCCGGCGCGCATTTATTTCACGAGAGACATTATGAAGATCCGCAACAGCCTCAAGTCGCTCAAGGGCCGCCATCGCGATTGCCGCGTGATCCGCCGTCGTGGGCGCACCTATGTCATCAACAAGACCAACCGCCGCTTCAAGGCCCGCCAGGGCTAATCGGCGCGTCGTCCCGCAAGGGGCGGCAGTATTGCAGGCCGGCCCGGCTCCCCAGCGGAGTTCGGGCCGTTCGCATTGGGGGGTATGACCATGCAGGCCGAAGCAGTCGTCTTCGATGTCGGAAGGGTGCTGTACCAGTGGCACCTGCGGCATCTGTTCGGGAAGCTGGTGACCGATCCCGCGCGGCTCGACATGCTGCTGGGCGAAGTGGTCACCGAGGAATGGCACTTCGAACATGACCGCGGGCGCACGCTCGGCGAAATGGTGCCCGAACGGATCGCGCTCTATCCTGATTTCGAACCCGAGATCCGCGCTTATGCGGCGCGTTTCAACGAAACCATTCCGGGGCCCGTCCCGGGAACCCATGCGCTGGTCGAACGGCTCGATGCGCGCGGGGTGCCGCTTTATGCGATCACCAATTTCGGCGCCGAGTTCTGGGCCGGCTTCCGCCCGACCGCACCGATCTTCGACCGCTTTCGCGCGATCGTCGTCTCGGGCGAGGAAAAGCTGGCAAAGCCCGATCCGGCAATCTTCGATCTCGCGGCGCGCCGGTTCGGCCGCGCGCCGGAAGCTATGCTGTTCATCGACGACAACCGCGCCAATGTGGATGCCGCCGCGGCCCATGGCTGGCAGGTGCACCACTTCACCCGGGCGAATCTGCTCGAAGCGGACCTGGCCGAACGCGGACTGATATAAAAAAGGCCCCGGCGAACGGATCGCCAGGGCCTTGAGTCAGCCACCCGATGGAGAGGGGTGGGGGAACTTAAATCAGCGGTTGCACTGCGCGAGCTTGTCGGCGTCGAGTGCCTTTTCATCCGCGACGAAGGCCGTGATTTCGCCGTGTTCGCGCTGCAGTTCGCGGCACATGCGCAGCGGGCGCGAGCTGCCCTTGCGAGCGACGCAGGTCGTGCCCTGGCAGGCCCAGGCGACGCCGGCGGCGACGGTGGTGGTGCGTTCTGCCACGGGTTCGGCCAGCTCGACCGAGTAGAAGAAGCCGTTGGTGCGCGCTTCTGCCGGGGCGCCGGCAAGCGTCAGCGATGCCACTGCGGCGGTGGCCACGAGGCCGAGCGAAGCGAAGCGGGGGAGGAAGGACGTCATGGGGGGATTCCTCGTTAGTTGCTTTTATTGCAACAGTGTTTGAGTTTCTTGCAATTAGGTTTCAATTAGCAACCCATTGCCTGCCAGCCCCTCTAGCGTTATGGGTTTCGGACTGCAACCGGCATTTCCAAAAATTTGGCAAAAGCCGAATTTCGGGTAGATAGGTTGCTAGAAGAGGACTGAATTATGGGTGATATCCGCGAACCGCTGCGTGAACTGACCGAATGCGGGCTGCCGCAGGCCCTCGAGGTCATGGGCGAGCGGTGGTCGTTCATGATTCTGCGCGCCAGCTTCAACGGGCTGCACCATTTCGAGGAATTCCTCACCGAGCTCGGGATCGCGCGCAACATCCTCTCCAACCGGCTGGCCAAGCTGGTCGAAAACGGCATCCTCAAGCGCGACCCCTGCGCCGAAGACAAGCGCAAGATCGAATACCGGCTGACCGACAAGGGCCTCGATCTGCTGCCCGCCATGGTCGCATTGCGCCAGTGGGGGCAGAAATACGGCGCCGAAGTGGTCGAGAACCCGGTGCTGGTCGACGAACGCGATCGCCTGCCGATCGGGCCGATCTCGATCCTCAGCCACGATGGACGTATCCTCGGCCCGGCCGATCTCCACCTGGTCGAACGTGACCGGCTCGGCATCCGGGCCGATGGCAGCAAGGCGGCAGCGGGCACCCCGCTGGCCTATGGCGAAGTCGTCGACATCGACAGCCTGCGCAAGGCCAAGAGCGCAGCCTGACCGAACCGGTCCAGCGCACGCGCGATAACCGCTACATCATCGTGCGCGGCAGGCTGTGGCGCGCGAGCAATCCGCAGCTGAAAGAAACCGAACGCCAGATGCTGGTCGACCAGTTGATGGAGGCCCGGCGGGAGGTCGGTCAGGCGCGCCGCACCGGCGACGAGACCGCCGAACGCGCGGCCCGCGCCAAGGTCCATGCCGCAAAGGTGGCGCTGGGTGAACGCGGCCCGGTGTGGTGGGATGACGGCGCACCCGACTACAACCGCCATCTGGTCAAGAACACGCCCTACCGCGATCCGGCGCTTATCGCGGACTAGCCTTCGAAACGGTCTGCGCGCGGACGCAGTTGGTAATCGATCCGGATGCGCACCCATTCGCCCACCATCGGCCGGCCGCCGCGCTGGGGCGGGCGCACCTTGAATTGCCACGCTGCCGCCTGGACCGCCTTGCCCAGCCCCGAACCGCGTGGCGATTCGCCCACCACGACGCAGTCCTCGACGCGGAAATCGGGGGCGGTGCGGCAATCGATAAGCCCCCAGCCGGGACCCTGCGCGGTCGAGAGATAGCCCGCCAGTTCGTCGTCATAGGGGCGGCGATACCAGCGCGCGGCGTAGAGCGGTTCGCCATTGGGGCCGCTGCCCGCGATCTGCGGCGTGTCGCCGGGCGCAGGAGTGAAGGCGGGGCCGTAGGCCTGCGGCGCCTCGGCTGCCGGGGACTGGCTGGTTCGCGGCACGCTTTCGAGCGAGAAATCGTTGCGCAGGATCGGTGTCGGCGCGGCGGTCTGGGGCGCGGGCGGTGACGGCGCAGACTGCCGTTCGCGCGGGGCCGCCGCCGCCGCCGGGCGCCGCGGGCGGGCTGGCTCGGGCGAGGGCACTTCGTCGGGTTCGTCCTGCGCCTCGGGCGAAGTGAAAGCGACCAGCGTGTCGCGCATCTCCGCGATCTCGCGCTTTGCCGAACCGAGCGACAGCAGCAACAGCACCAGCAGAACTTCGATCGCCAGCGTCAGCGCGAGCGCGGGCAGCCTTCGCCGCATGTCTGGGCTGAGCCGCGCATAGCGCCGCCGCAGCGCGGCAAACGCGCCCGGTGCAGCGGGCGGGGAAGTCGGTGCGGGCACTTGGGTCACATGCAGTATCCCGACGGGGACTCGTCCGGTCCGGTTGCGCTATCCTGCCCCACGTGGGCGACATGGACCGATGCAGCCGCGCCTTCAAGGGCGATCGGCCGCGAGTGACCGGCGGGCGAAGACCTGACCCCGTGACGTCATCGTTAAAACGATCTCAATACGTCGCTGCGATAAGGCGGGGCATTCACGAATCCCGTTAGCAGAGCCGGACCTGCCTTGTGATCGAAATCGAAGTCCAGAATGAAACGCATCAAAGCGTCCACCGCATCAAGGCGATGGCCGTGCCCCGCATCGGCGAAGGCATCCGGCTGCTCGAACCCAGCGGCCAATGGGCTTCCTACGACATCATCGACGTATGGTATCAGCAGGCCGAATTCGGCGAGGTCTGGGTGCCCTATATCCATGTCCGGATCACGCCCGACGAATTGCGTGGCGTCGCCATGGGCGAGGCGAACCCGCTGGTCGACAAGGGCCAGCAGGTCCCCATCGAGGATTTTCTCAAGAAATTCGAAGGCGAATTCGAGCACGAGCCGGTGAAGCTCAATCTCGATCTGGGCGAAGACGTCTGAGCGGGCGGTCAGGCGCGCGGCGGCTGCCGGCGATAGCTGAGCGCTTCGGCGACATGGATCCGCCCGACCCGTTCGCTGGCCGATAGATCGGCGATAGTCCGGGCAACCCGCAGCATCCTGGTGTAACTGCGCGCGGAGAGCCGCATGGCGGTGGCCGCCTGCATCAGCAGCGCGCGTCCCGCCTCATCGGGTCCGGCAAATTCTTCCAGCGCATCGCCATCGAGTTCCGCATTGGTCCGCGCACCGCTGGCTTCCGCCCGGGCGGTCTGGCGATCGCGCGCGGCGGCCACGCGCGCCGCGACGTCGGCGCTCGATTCGGCAGGCGGCGGGAGCGCGAGGTCGGCGGCGCTGACCGGATCGACTTCGACATGCAGGTCGATCCGGTCGAGCATCGGGCCGGAGACCTTGCCCTGGTAGTCCGCGGCGCAGCGCGGCGCGCGGCTGCAGGCGAGCGCCGGATCGCCAAGATGGCCGCAGCGGCACGGGTTCATCGCCGCAACCAGCTGGACGTTGGCCGGAAAGCTGACATGCGCATTGGCGCGGGCGACATCGACCTTGCCCGTCTCGAGCGGCTGGCGCAGCGAATCGAGCACCGCGCGCTGGAATTCCAGCATTTTAGCGCAGAGGGGACCAATAAGTGGTCCTTCCCATGAGGAGGGGTTTTCTAGGGGTAGGCGAGCCTACCCCTAGAAAATTTCGGACATCCGCCATCATCCCTCAGCGAAACTTACGCGATTTTTGACGGCGCGCGACAACCGCGAGCCTACAGCCCGACCCGTGTTGCCGTCTTCGAAGGAGACGGAATATGGGAAAATTTTTAATCGCTCTGGCCTGGATGTTCTTCATCCAAGATCCAATCACCACCACGGCGAACCAGGTTGGCGCTAGCGGGCTGCCTTTCTTTAGCGAGATCCAAACAGGAGCCTTCAATCTCGATGGTGTCCCTACTGACCTTATGCAGGAAGGTGGTATGGGCTCCAGGCCCGAGCCTGTTTTGGACAAGTCGGGCGCGCTTCCCATCAACTCTCACCCGGATGTTGCTGGCAGGGCCAGTTCCCACATTGCGAACGGTGATGGTGGCCCAGCCGGCATTCTTGACGCTCGCAGAGAAACTGAGAGCCGGCATGAAGCCGTAGGACATCATCCTGACAGCCCGTCCAGCGGACAGGCTCGCGGTGCCAGCGAACACGACCCCTACGGACCCGAGAAATACACCGAAGGCAGTCAGGAATCCGACGAGCGCATTCAAACGATAGGTCTCGGCAGCGATCATGTTGCCGAAGCGGACCGCCGCGGCGTTGGACCATTGCGCACAGAGGTCGGATTCCTCGATAGTATACCCTACTTCGTAGCAATCGCGGCCATGTTGATTGGCACGTTCGAGGCTATTTTCGCCTTCGCTCTGCAGCAACCGATCTTCACGCGCAGGTGGTATTACGACGCCGTCCTTGGACAAGTCATAGCGGTCGCCGGGCTTATATCCCTCGTCAACATTTTCTACGCTGAGGACCCATGGAGACCGGAGCATCCAGCTGAAGTTGCTCTCAGCCAAACGAAGGCCCATGCCGGCTAACACCAGAAACAGTGCCGCGCATATCACGAAGACCGTCAGTGCGATGGCATTTTCGCGGAGGGTCGGAATAAGGTCTGGAGGAAGGAATCTCTTAAGCACGTGGTCGCCATGCCAGCAGAGAGTGAGATTCGCGTTAACCCAAGCTCTGTCGCTACGGGATGAAAGAAGGAAGTCCTTGAGGCTGCTGAAGCTCTGACCAGGGTTTCGGTCGCAAATCATGCTTCTTCGGGGCGAACGGCTTCCGCGCCTTCCATTGTTTTCCGCCAGGCTGCCTGCGCTGAGCAGGCAGAGCGTCGCGGCCGAAGAGCGCGATAATGTCCTTCTGGCTCATGCCTTCCGCCTCATCATCGGCAAGGTTCCCGTCCTCGACCAGCAGCGTTGCTTCAAGGTCGGGTTCTTCCGAAGTGATTTCCAGATGACGTTGCCAGTATCCCTTCATCGTGCGGGAAACGGGATTGCCGAGCAGACCGATCAAGATCGACTGGAACCGCTCCCTCTGGGTATCCCTGCGCTTGTCCTCCCGCCATACGGCGTCACAGGCGTAACCCCATAGGTAGTCGCCGGCGATATGATGGTGCGTTCCCATCTCCATACGGTCCACGCGCGAGAAGTAGCTCTCCGCCTGGTTCGTGCAGATGCCCTTGTCGTAATAGCGCTGAGAATGGTTGACCTGGTCGATGTCGAAGGCCGCAGCCAGCGCGTCCCAGTGACTGCCGTCGTCCGCATAGACCTTGGCGAACCGGTCGACGCTGTCCACGATGAAGGGCCGTGAGTCGGCCTCGTGCGGCACCACGGTGCATACGCTCAGCCCAACCCGGTCCTTCGTGCTGCGTTCGCGGGCCACGACCACCGACATCTCCTTGCCGGTGATGTTTCCGAGCTTGCGCCGGTCGATGCGCTCCGACTTCTCGTTCACCTGGTGATAGTAGCCGCCATAGGTCGAGCCGTCGATCTCGACTATGCCCGAAAGCTGCCGGCCCAGCTGGTTCTTGATCTGCGCCTCGCGCATCTTGTGGGCAAGGACCCATGCGCTCTTGATAGTCATCTCGCCGTCAGCTGCCAGCTGGATCGACGAGATGCCCTTGGCGCCCGAGATGAACAACCTGATGGCCATCAGGATCGTCACGAAATCCTTCTTTCGGCTGTGGAGCAGGGTCCCGCTCGTGACGGAGAACTTCTTCCTGCACGGATTGCTCTTGCAACGAAACTGGCGCTTGTCCCCAGGTCGCGAATGGTCGCCCAGCGTCCATGCCTCTGTATCGCATTCAGGGCACTTGGGCACCCCGTCTTTCCATCGGGCCTGCAGGAAGATTTCGTAGGCTTCCGCGTCACTCAGGCACGCGATCTTCCTGACCGGAAGGTCGCGGTAGCGTGCCGAGAGAAGGAAGTGTTGAGCCAAATATCACCGTATGAGGATGTTCGCATCATCATATATGGTGTTGTCATTCCGTTGTCGAGTCTAAACGTCATCAAATTCGATGTTCTGGAAAATGGAAAATGATGACGTCCACTTGGCATTCGTGCCCATCCAATCCTACAAGGCAGTTTGAGTGGAAAGGATCGACGCGATGCCCATCGAAGAGAAAGCCTGGGAAGAGATGGTCAAGAACATACTGCGCGCCGAGATGATGCGCCGAGGGGTATCCTATGCTGGTCTCGCTGATCGGCTTGGCGAATACGGCATCGAGGACAACGAGCTCAACCTGCGTAACAAGGTGAGCCGTGGCCGGTTCACCGCCGTGTTCTTCATGCAATGCATGCAGGCCCTCGGCGTCGAATTCCTTCAGATTCCCCATGCGGTCGAGGAAGCTGCCAAAAAGGGCGCCGCGCAGAAGCTGGCGCGCAAGCCATCACAATCGAACGAGTGATCTCCCTCGCCGTCTCCACCACGAAATTTGTTTTCATCCGACAGGGCAAACTATGACCACCAGCATTTTCACCGCCTGCCAGCCGCGCCAAGACATACTCGACGGGACGATCTCGGAGGCCGATTTCGCCGCAAGGCTCGGCTCGGTCATCTCGGGCGTAGGCTCGCCTGATTATGTCGATCCTGCAAGGTTCTTCTCCAACACCCATCCAACCGCTGGACTGCGCACCCTCATAGGAGAGGTCATGCGACGTCTGTCAGGCAAGGGAGATGGTTCGGCGACCTTCCGTCTCGATACCTCATTCGGCGGCGGCAAGACACACGGCCTTATTGCGCTGGTGCATGCCGCAAGGTGGGGCAGCGCGCATGGCAACGAACTGCGTTCATTCGTCGGTGACGACGCCTTAGACGCAGTCGACGCGTCGGTCGCCGCATTCGATGGTGAGGCAGCCGATCCTACCAATGGACGGCTCATGGGCGACGGCATCCGTGCCTTTACTCCGTGGGGCGAGATTGCGTATCAGCTGGGCGGACCGGAAGGTTACGAAACGGTGCGCAAGTCTGATGAGGCTCGACGCGCGCCTGGCTCGAGCACGCTCGGTGAGGTCTTGGGCGACGGCCCGTGTCTTATCCTGCTCGACGAGCTTGGCGAGTATCTGCGCAAGTGTCCTGACGCGCTGGGGCGCGACCAGCTGGCAGCTTTCCTCAAAGCTCTCTTCACAGCAGTTGAGGGTCGCGGAAACGCTGCGGTAGTGTTCACGCTGGCCGTTCGGCACGATGGTAAGGCTACCGACGCCTTCGCCCGCGAGAACGAAGAGATCGCCCGAATTATCGGCGAACTCGAAAGCGTGTCTGGACGCAAGGCCACTATCCTGAACCCCACCAGCGACGATGAGACGGCCGCAGTCCTGCGCACCCGTCTTTTCGAGCGGGTCGAGGTTCCCGGCGTTACGGTCGACGCCTATGCCACGCTCTGGAACGACAACCGCGACAGGATCGATGCCGGACATCAGGGAGCCGACGCTCGCGACGCAATCGAGACATCCTATCCCTTTCACCCCGACCTGCTCGACACCCTGACGGGCAAGACATCGACATTGGCCGACTTCCAGCGTGTGCGCGGCATGCTGCGTATTCTCGCCAAGACGGTCGCCAAGGTATGGGCGGACCGACCCGATGACGATGGCCTAATCCACACTCATCACATCGACCTCGGAGACGAGGGGATTCGCCGCGAGTTCACGACCAGGCTGAACCAGTTACAATACGACTCCGCCATTCTCAACGATATTGACGGAAAGTCCGGCCGTCCCGCGCTCGCGGCGACGATCGACGAAGAGAAGTTCTCCGGCCTCTTGCCCTACACTAGCTACATTGCGCGCACGGTGTTCGTGCACACGCTGGCGTTCAACAACGATCTGCGTGGTCTGACGCCCGCACATCTGCGATATTCGATACTCTCGCCGCAAGCCGACCTCAGCTTCGTCGCCGCTGCGGAGACTGCGTTTATCCAAGGATCGGCTTATCTCGATGACCGACCCACCGCACCGCTCCGCTTCAATGCCGAGGCCAACCTTACCCAGATCATCGCGCGCGAGGAGCGAGGTGTTGAGGCAGACGCGTTGCGAACCGAACTCGACAGCCGGATCAAGGACATCTTCACGACGAACAGCGGATCCTTCGAAACGATCTCGTTCCCCGCAGGTGCGTTCGACGTTCCCGACGATGTGGGTGACGGCAAGCCGCGACTCGTCCTCGTCCACCACCAAGCACTCGACATCGGAAACAATGTCGAAGAGGTGCCGGATCTGATCGCCGCCATCTACCAGCGCAAGGGTCAGGACGGCGTCGGGCTCCGCCAGCTGCGCAACAATCTAGTCTTCCTCGCTGCGGACGAACGCAACATTAAGCGTATGACTGATGCGATCTCCAGACATCTGGCCCTGCAGGAATTGCGACGTCCGGACCGTATCGGCGAACTCGCCGAGCACCAGCAGTCCCAGGTCGTGGAACTCGCCAGGAGGTCGGAGGCCGACATCGCAGTCGCCATCCAGCAGTGCTACCGTCACCTTTTCTATCCGTCGCGCACGGCGCTGGGCGGTGGTCCCGTCACGCTGGATCTCGCTACGATCGACCAGACCTCAGCCTCGGAACGTCCGGGTTCCGGACAGACCCAGATCGTCCGTCAGCTGTCAGACATCGGCAAGCTGAAAAAGCCTGAGGACCAGTCTGACCAGCCCTCCTACATCCGCGACCGCACTCCTTTGAAGCGCAGCGGTCAGATCACTTCCGCGGATCTGAGGGCCGAATTCCGACGTGATCCCGCACTCCCGATGCACGTGGGTGACGATCCCTTCCGCAAGCTCGTCCTCAAGGGTATCGCAGACGGGGTGTTCGTCTACCGGCGCGAAACCATGGTCGCTGGTCAAGGAGACCCCGCGCCCTCGATCGTCATCGATGACGCATCAATGGTTTTCACTTCGGAATACGCCCGCGACCACGGCATCTTTCCCCGGCCGACCCCGACTTCCAGTGGTGGTGATGATAATACTTCGTCGGGAGGCTCCAAGCCGGACGAGCATGGTGAAGGCACGATGGAGATCGCGGGAGAGGAAAAGAAACAGACGGCTGGCACCGGGACCGCGACCTCGACCGGCGGCGGGAGTTCTAGCTCCGCATCAGATGGAGAGACGTTCATGGGCGAGGGCGTGCTCAAGGACGCCCTGACCACGGTCTTTCAGAAGGCGCGGTCCGCCAAGGTCGGGACCGTGTCACGCCTTTCGATCACTCCCTTCGAGATTTCACATTTCTATATGCTTCTCGCGGTCGTCGAGAGCATCCCCGGCGCCACTCGCAGAGCGACAGCTAGCATCGAGTTCGAGACTGCCGACGCTTCAATCATCACGATGACGATCGAGGGGACCGTCGGTGACGCGAAGCTGACCAGGGAATACGTCGAACCACAGCTGCGCGCTGCGACCGAGCGAAACGTCTCAACAGCCATCGAACTGACGTTCGCAGACGGGCTCACGCTGGACGGCGACGAACCCGAGAAAATCATAGAGCGACTGACAAAGTTTGGCACCGCCGCCGCCTTCGTCGAAGTCACAGCGGAAGGATGAGACCATGGCGACCAGAGCTATCAAGGCAGAGCGCATGACGCTGCCGAACATCGAGCCGGCCTACGAGGTCCGCGCCAAGCGCCTCAAGGGTAATGAGCTCCAGATCGAGATCTGGCAGCTGCCGTCCCCGGCCAGCCCGCACATCATCGTCCCTCAGCGCGTCGCAGGTCTCGCGGGGCGCAACCTCGAGATCAACCAGGTCCGCATCCTCAAGAAAATGAAGGAAGCCGGGATCCGCCTCGACATCATGCCAGTCGACGGAATGCGCGCACCGATCCGCGAAGAGCAAGCCCTTCGTCTCGCCCTGCTGTTCCGGGTGCTCGCCCCAATGCGCTCACGTGCACGAATGGTGGACATCGCTGAAGGTATCGAGGGCATGGCCCGCGAAGAAGCCGCCTACTGGCTTGGCATGGCCGTCCACCGCAAGAACCCTCGCCGTGTGCTCAACGCGCTACGCGTCCTCCTCACTGCGCCCAAGCGCTGATCGAACCGAAAGACATCCTATGACCACCACACGCCTGATCGAACGCTGGCTGCCTATCGCCGAGGTCGGCATCGAGAGCGTGCGCGAGCGCATACTGCCAACTGCAATGCCCGCTGTGAACTATCTTCACGTATGGTGGGCACGGCGGCCGCTGACAGCATCTCGTGCTGCTGTGCTTGCATCAGTGCTGCCCGAAGATACTGATCACGATGCTTTCATGCAGATGATGGGCATTCACGGAGATCCTATCGCAGCTCGACACCGTATCGAGAAGGCCAACCGCGCCGGTGAGCGGCTTGGGGCAGCGGCTTACGGGTATAATCGTGCCTTTCTTCACAATCCCACCGGCGAAGAGAAAGCGGCCATCAATGCAGACCGAGATCTAGTCGTGCTGGATCCAACTGCAGGGGGCGGAGCAATCCCTTTCGAAGCCCATCGATTGGGGCTTTCGACCATCGCAAACGACCTCAATCCAGTAGCCACCATCATCGAGACCGCAACGCTCGAGTATCCTTCGAAGTTCGGACAATCACTTTTCGATGAATACCAGCAGTTAGGGCCAGAGTGGGCTAAGCAAGTTCGCGATCGACTTGACGGAGTCTTTCCGAAGGAGCCCGAAGATGACTGCAAGACAGACGGCTATCTTTGGGCACGCACGATCAGTTGTCCTTACTGCGATGGCACCATCCCACTGTCGCCGAATTGGAGACTAGCCGGTGATGGAACCGGAGTGCGACTGGTTCCCCACGTCGGTACCGGTCCAGGAGACAAGTCACGGCGTTGTTCATTCGAGATTGTCGGATCAGTCGGCTCTCAGTCTGAAGGCACCGTTGCAAGTGGCGATGCCTCTTGTCCGTTTCCCGACTGCGGCCGTGCAATTCCCGGAGACGAAATAAAGCGTCAAGCGCAAGAGGGCGAACTCGGCGATCAGCTTTTCACGGTGATCTATAAGCGGAAGACGACGACCAAAACTAAGACCGGCAAAGTCCGGGTTAAATGGGTCCGCTTTTATAGGGCTCCCACCCAATCTGACGAGAGCACCCAAACGATCGAAGACCTTCTTGCCGAGAGATTGCCTGGTTGGGAGGCTATGGACGTAATACCTACTGAACCGATCCCGGCAGGAAGTAAGACGGACGAAGCCTTGCGCTATGGCGCCAACACTTGGCGAGATTTGTTCTCGCCAAGGCAGCTGCTTGTGCATGGCGTCTGCGTCGAGGTCTTTCGCGAAATGCTCGAAAAGGACCGGGCTGCAAACGCACTGACGGATGTTCGGAAGGCAGCTTATGTCTATCTCGCACTCGGAATGGACAAGCTGCGTGACTACAACGCGCGGATGACAAGATGGCACGTCAAGCGTGAGACCATGGTCAATACATTCGACCGCCACGATTTCGCGTTCAAATGGTCCTATGCCGAAATGGCAATCGCGATGGAGGGGCAGGGTTTCGATTGGGCGATCAAGAATACTACTAAAGCCATGAAGGAATTAATTGGCATGGTAGGACACCATAAGCGTGGAGATCTGCTGGATAGCGCCGAGCCTGCCAATGCTTCAATAAAGATCACCAACGGTTCCGGCGCCTCCATGCCCCACATCCCCGACAAGTCCGTCGATGCAGTAGTCATGGATCCGCCTTACGGCGCCAATGTCATGTATGCCGAACTGTCGGACTTCTTCTATGTCTGGCTGAAGCGCACAGCTGGCCTCGTTGTCCCCGAGCTGTTTACCCGTCGTCTGGCGGACAAGGACGCCGAAGCTGTCGCCAACAAAGCCCACTTCAAGGGTCAGAAGGGTATGGCCCGGCTGGCGGACGACGATTACCGCGTGAAGATGGAAGGAATCTTCGCCGAATGCCGCCGCGTCCTGAGGGACGATGGCATCATGACGGTGATGTTCACGCACAAAGACACTGGCGCCTGGGACGCGCTCGCCATGTCGCTGATGGATGCCGGCTTCGTCATCACCGCATCGTGGCCGGTCAACACCGAAGCCTCCGGCTCGCTCCACATCAAGGACAAGGCGGCAGCTAACTCCACCATCTTCCTCGTGTGCCGTCCGCGCGGCGAGGCGCAGGAGGAAGCGATGTATTGGGAGGACGTCGAACCCGAGGTCGCAAAGGCCGTTCGCTCCCGCGTCGGCGAATTCCAAGAAGCAGGCATTCAAGGGGTAGACCTGTATCTCGCCAGCTTCGGTCCAGCTCTGGAGGCGTTCTCTCGCCACTGGCCGCTCACCCGCGGAACACCGGCTCCCGAGCCGAAGCGCAAGCGCCGCTCACAGGGCGACATGTTCGAGGAGTTCGATCCCTACGCCGTCCGTCCCGAGGACGCTCTGAACGCCGCCCGGCGCGAAGTGAAGGCCTGGCGCCTCGCCCAACTCGCGTCAGCCAAGGCTCAGGCGGATATGGATGGCCCTACGGCGTTCTACGTCCTCGCCTGGGATTCCTTCAAGGCAGTCTCCTTCCCTTACGACGAGGCTCTCCGGCTCGCCCGGGCCGTCGGCGTGGATCTCGAAGACCAGATCATCGGACGTCTCGCCGAGAAGAAGACCTCGCAGGTGAAGCTGTGGGATTCTGCGACGCGGGTTGCCAAGGGCGCGATCGGTCCGGCCGACGGCAAGCGCGGCATGATCGACGCGCTGCACCATGCAGCGAACACTCTGCGGATCCGAGGCGCCGACGCCGCCGTCGAGATGCTCGAGGCAGCAGGCATTGGGCAGGATGACGAGTTCAAGGTTGCCTTGGAGGCGCTGCTCGAAGTCCTTCCACCGTCGAAGACCTTCTCCGGCATCGAAGCGGACAAGGCCGTCAAGCCAGCGGCTGATGATTTCGATGCGCTCGAGAAGCTGCGCAGGATCGCCTATGAGAACGAGATCGATGAGCCGCAGCAGCTCGATCTCTACCGCGAACTGTTGGCCGAAAAATGAACCGGACGGACGAACAGAGGCAGGCGGAGGTCGATCGCATCAACGCGAACCAGTCGGCCAATGACAATCAGCGCGACGCTTTCGTGGCACTTGGGCACACCGTCCTGTTTACGGCGTCGATCTCCTTCATGGGTGACGTGAGGCCGGCAGCAGAAATCGAACACTTGTGGCTCCTGTTCGCGGCGTGGTTCATCAGTGTCGTGGGCCTCTTCGCACTGACGTTTAGCTTTCAGCTCGCCAATGCGGACAACAACCGTCGCGTCGATCAGATTCATGACGACAGCGCCGACGACCGCAACATATGGCTCGAGGTGAGCAACGAGATAGGGTTGTGGACATTTCCGGCTGCCATGACCGCAACCATGGCCTTCGCGGGCCTAAACCTATGGAGCGTCACATGAGCAGAGATCGATCTGGCGGATACGAGGAACGTGGGAACGGCGGACCGCGCCGGGTGCCGCCGAAACCGGCGCCATCCCCCGCGCCCACTCCGCGGCCTACACCCACGCCGTCGCCTTCAAAGAAGTAGAGCCGGGCTTCCTTTATGCTGCTTTCCGATCGCAACTGGCAAATCAAGTATAACCGCGAGGACGGCGATCTCGTCTCGCGGTTCTACGTGCCCGTCCTGTCCAGCGCGATCCGCTACGACAGGACCACCGGTTACTTTCGGGCGGGCAGCCTGGCACTGGCTGCACGTGGACTGGAGCATCTAGTCCTCAACAACGGCAAGATGCGGCTACTTGTCGGTTGCACCCTTGGACAGGACGAGGTCAATGCCATCGAGCGCGGCATGGAGATGGAGGAGGTCTTCGGACGGAAGGCCGATCTCAGCCTAGCAGATGATGTGTCGGTGACAGATCGTGAGGCATTGGAACTGCTCGCCTGGATGGTCGGTCGGCAGCTTCTGGAAGTGAAGCTTGCGGTCCCATGTAACGAACAGCGGCGGCCCATAGAGGGTAATGCCATTTTCCATGAAAAAGCGGGCATCATCGAGGACAAGACCGGTGACCGCCTGGCCTTCGTGGGGTCGATCAACGAGACCGTCCAAGGCTGGATGCACAACAGCGAGACGTTCAACGTTTTCACGTCCTATGGTCCTGCCGTGGCCTATGTCGACGCCGAGGAGGAGTCTTTCCGACGCTACTGGGAAGACAAGGCGACCAAGTCACGCATTTACGACTTCCCGACCGCCCTACGCGACGACCTGCTCAAGTTCTTGCCACCCGATGACGAACTGCCCGCTCGGCTCAGGCGATTCCAGGACGTGGACGAGCTTCCCGTTTCCCAGCCGGAGAACGAGCCTACGCAGATCGAAGACGTGGAAGCCATGCGCGAGGAGTTCTGGGATCAGATCCGAACCGCGGCCAGTTCTGCCAACGGAGGTGTCTGGGTGGGCGAGGCCACTAGCCCGCTGGATGCGTGGCCCCATCAGCGGCGCGCCTTCCTTCGCATGTATGGCGAGACCGCCTCGCATGTGCCGCGCTTGCTGATTGCCGACGAGGTCGGTCTCGGCAAGACCGTGCAGGCCGGTCTTCTGATACGGCAGTCTTGGATGGCTGGCAGGCTGAAGCGGGCGATAATTCTTGCCCCGGCCAACGTCTGCACGCAGTGGCAAGCCGAGCTGCGCGAGAAGTTCGCGATCGACTGGCCCATCTACGACGGCGCGTGTCTGCGGCGATACGATGCCGTCACGCAGAGCTACGTGGAGACACCAGTCTCTCGTGACGAATGGAGCAACGAGCCCTTCGTCATCATGTCCAGCCACCTCGCACGACGCAGGGACCGTCGTCCTGAATTGCTGGGGGCAGAGCCGTGGGATCTAGTCGTCATCGACGAAGCGCACCACGCCCGCTGCAAACGCAGCCGTGACCGCGTCGAGCCAAACATGCTCATGCGGCTTCTTCGCGGCCTTAAGGAACGGACATCCGGCCTCGTGCTGCTGACGGCAACGCCGCTCCAGACGCACGCGATGGAGCTCTACGACCTATTATCGCTCCTGGGCCTCCCGCCGGAATGGGACGCCGAGTCATATCAGCGCTATTTCGAGGCACTCGCCCAACCGGCCATACCGGTCGACAGATTCGAAGAATGTGCACGCCTGTTCCGCGCGACGGAAGGCTTTCACGGAACGCTCGACGACGGCGCGGGCGCACGTATGGGCGGCGACATCACCGGGGCGCTATCCCGCCTACGCGCGCGGAGGATCCTATCCGCCCTTCGAGGTCAGGCCTCCATACCTCGCCGCCGACTGTCGTCGGAGGATAGGCAGGCAGCGGTGCGCCTCATGAAGCGCTGGACGCCGGTTGCCGCGCTGATGTCACGGCACACTCGCGCACTCCTGCGTCGTTACCAGGCTGAGGGGAAGCTGGACGCACGGATAGCCACACGTCAGGTGGCCGACCGCTTCATCGAAATGGAGCCGGCGGAGCGCGACATCTATCGAAGGGTAGAGGACTTCCTGCGGGCTTCCTATGCCCAAGCAGAACAATCGCGCCGCAATGCCGTAGGTTTCATCCTCACAATCTACCGCAAGCGCCTTTCCTCCAGCTTCGCCGCGCTAGCCAGCAGTCTTCAGGGTCGCCTGGATCGCAACGTCAACGACGATCAGTTCGATCTCGAAGAGGCGGGTGAGGAAACCGACGTCGAGGAACTGGAGCTGCAAGAGCGGCAGGCCCGACAGATCCTCGAGGCCAATGGCATCGCTGAAATTCTAGCCGACGTGTCGAAACTTCCAGTCGACACAAAGGCACGTGCCCTCCGAGACGAACTCGCCCAGCTCAAAGCTGATGGCTATGACCAGACGATGGTCTTCACCGGCTATACCGATACAATGGACGGCTTGCGGGACTGGCTAGCGGAAGAAACCGGGCGCGAGGTGCTCTGCTTCTCAGGCCGTGGTGGCGAGGTCAGGACACCGGACGGCGGATGGAAACTCGTTTCGCGCGCGGACATCAAGAAGCGCTTCCGTGAGGGAAAAGGCGACATCCTGCTGTGCACGGATGCCGCCGCTGAAGGCCTGAACTTTCAGTTCTGCGGCTCGCTGATCAACTACGACATGCCGTGGAACCCGATGCGAGTCGAGCAGCGCATCGGTCGCATAGACCGCCTGGGGCAAAGGTTCGAAGACATCCGCATCGTCAATCTGCACTACAAGGACACGGTCGAAACCGAGGTCTATTGCGCGCTGTCGAGCCGCATTCGTCTGTTCGAGGACATGGTGGGAGGCCTTCAGCCTATCCTATCGGCAGTGAGCAAGGAGATCGGAGCGATCGCGCTGGCCGGTGGATCGGTCGATGTGGAGGACACCCTCGGAACCACGATCGACCAGGTGGAAGCCCCGACGGTCGACATCGACGATCAGGATTTCTTTGGGGAGATGCCGGAGATGGGCGTCCCTGCCATCGATCTGGCCTTCATCGCCCGCGCCGTCGGCGACAGCAATCTTGTCCCTCCAGGCTACGAGGTCCGCCAGCTGGGGACCGAGGACTTCGTGGTGGAGGAGCCGCAGTCTCGCCGACCGACCCGCGCAACGCTGTCGAAGGCCTTCTATGCGGACCACTTCGACCACACTGAATTCTGGACGCCTGGAAGCCGCGTATTTCCGACTGAGGGCATTCCCACCTGAAATCGATTACGCACGGGAAGGAGTGCAGGGAACTAGAACCGACATAATTTCAGCCACCATTCTCTTTGCGAGAATCACTCGTCTGGTTTTGGTTCTTCTTTCGTCCATCCTAAAACATTCGTGGATCGCTTAAACGCGGCCAGGCAAAAAGGAGCAACCCATTGTCGATCTTCGATCTGTTTCGGAAGAAGCCCACCGCGACTAAGCCAACGCCGCGTGAAAATACTGGCGGATCGGTCGATTCCGACCAGGTCCATATCAAAGATGCGATGCCAAAGTTGGCTGAGCAGCTCTCAGCACAGCTGGCTGGAATACTGCGGACGGAGGAAGACACCTGGTGGTTCCTCGCAGAACAGTATGACTACATCGTTGATTGCGGAGAACCGGCGAAAGGACTTCTGGATCTATGCTCTATGAAGATGCACGAGATTGAACACGAGGGTCGCAAGTCAGAAAACTCTTACGTCGGAAAACCCAACCCGGGCGTCGACCTCCTGAAGAAAGCACGAGCCTTGTTCGCCAGCAAATTCGACGAGGACCTCGCGGATATGACAATCGCTTATGCTTTTATCATGTTCGTCGAAAACAACATTCGCATGCTCAATCCGCTTCGTATCAAATATGCGACCCACTTTCACAACAACTGCGTGTCCCAGAGTGCCTTCCGGAACGCAGATCGGTGGGGCGATGTCTTGGACAGCCTCCAGCGCAACTGACTAAATTGCCGGGAGGTAGCCACGAACCATCAATGCCGTTGCGCAAGAAGACCTTCAGGCCGAGCATCTGGGCCAGGATCCTCATGCTCGAGAGCTGGAAGGTCACGTTGGGGAGGCCAGCGGACGGGGATCTGTCGATCAGCGGCAGTGCCGATCGCACTGTTCAGGCACTCGACCTCATTGATATCAGGGTGTCCAAGGCGATCCTGTGGAGCGTCGTAGAGATCCGTTCGGCGAAATCGGTTGAACAGCTCTCCGGATTAAGCGCTGCGGGCGCGGAGGAATTGCGCGAAGCGCTGTTGCTTTATCTCCATGATCACTTCGCCGCGCTCATCGATGCCGGGAAAGGGCACCTCGCCGGCGTCGATGCAGCCATCCGGATGGTAACCGATTCCAAGAGGCAATATCTCGCGCAGGCCGATATCGCTCAAGCCATCGTCGGCGTGCCTGGCGGCGCGTCAAAGGCATTGGCGCACCCTATGCTTGATGTGAACCTCATACCCAGCACACTCCGCGCGGAATTGCCTTCGTCGCTGTCATTCATCACCGACCAAGACATCCGCCGGCAATACAATGACGAATTTCTCAAGCACGAGCTCGAGCGATTTTCGCCATTCTTCGACGATCTGGGAGGGGTTTCCCTCGCCGATGAACAGCGCGAGGCGTGCATTCGCCTCGAGGACAGCAATCTTCTCATCGCCTCTGCTGGGTCCGGCAAGTCAGCAACCATGGTCGGCAAGGTGGCATACGTCCTGCAGAAGGGGCTCTACACCCAGTCGGATATTCTCGTGCTCGCCTTCAACAAGAAAGCGGCTGACGAATTGAAGGAGCGCATCGCCCGGCAACTTGGCATTGGGCAAGAGGATCTGGAATGCCGCGTGACGACATTCCACGCCCTCGGTCGGTCGATCATCGAAGAGGTCGACGGTAAGCCGCCGCAACTCGCCAACTGGATCGAAAGCGCGAACGGGGAAGCCCGCTTCATTGACAGGATCATAAAGGAACTGGCCGCAACAGATGCCGAGTTCCGGTCGTCCTGGCTTGATCTGCTGACTCTCTACCCCAAGGCGGACATACCTCTCCCGGCGTTCGACGATATCGAGGAATACTACCGATATATCGCGGACAACAACGGGAAACGGCCGGATGCAATTGGCACAATGGCTGACATCCATGTGCGATCACTTCAAGAACGCAGCATCGTGAACTGGCTTTGGCTGCGCCGGGTAGATTTCGAATACGAAAGACAGATACGCGTGCCGGATACGGATGACCCTGATGGTCCCTATCGCTTCATCAAGCCCGACTTCTATTACCCCGAGAGCGATACAATCCACGAACATTTCGCCATCGGCTCGGACGGCACCTCTCCATTTCCGAACTATGTCGAGCACGCAACTCTCAAACGTCAGGCTTACGCTCGCATCGAGACCGATTTCTTCGAAACCAGGTCAGCTCACGCGGACAAGGGAGACTTACTGGCCATCCTTGAAAAGGAGCTGAAGGGTAGAGGTATACAGATGGGTCGCCGCTCCGACGAGGAAATCCTCGCCGCGGTGTCACCAACGGTCGTGACTCACTACCACAAGATCATTGGGATCTGCGTCAAGCATATCAGGTCCAGTCGTCTGACCTTAGATGTGCTTCGGAAGAAGGCGGACGAGCTTCACGACAAGGTCCGCGCAAGACATTTCGTTGATGTCGTCCACCGGGTCGCCGAACTCTATTCCCGCAAACTGGAAGAGAGTGACCGCATCGACTTCGATTCAATGATTGGCGACGCCGTCCACATGGTTGAAACCGGGCAATACACCAGTCCGTATTCGCTGATTCTGGTCGATGAATTCCAGGACATATCGGTCCCTCGTGCCGCTCTCATCCGGGCCCTGAAACACCAGCAGCCTTTCAACAAGGTGTTCGCAGTGGGCGATGACTGGCAATCGATCTATCGCTTTACCGGCTCGGACATTACCATCTTCACCGATTTCGAAGCGAATTTTGGCACCTCGTGGCAGGGACGCCTGCAGCGGACATATCGCTGCAACCAGCTCCTTGCAGATACGGCTGCTTCCTTCGTTCAGCGCAACCCGAAGCAGTTAAAGAAATCGGTGATCTCATCCCGGCCCGCCATTCCGCACTCGATCCGGGTAGTTCCGGTAAGAGTGGAAAAATACAAGGAACGGGATGCCTTCCGTGACGCGGCGGTGCGGATACTTCAGCGTCTGGACCATCATCTTGGAAGTCAGGCGAATGAATGGAAGACAGCCGATCGTGAAAGACTAACCGTCCTGATACTCTGGCGCTACAACAACCTCGACCCGTTCGGCGGGCGCCCCCCGACCTTCGAGCACATCGAAGTCTCCGGCCTCTCGTTCCACAGGTCCAAAGGTCTCGAAGCCGACTACACGATCCTGCTCGATGTGAGCGAGGGTGACTACGGTGTGCCTAGCCGCATCGAAGATGACGAGTTGCTCAATCTCGTCATACCGTTGCCAGAGGATTTCGCTTACGCCGAGGAACGGCGCCTATTCTATGTCGCCTTGACCCGAGCGAGCCGTGGAACCTTCCTGCTGACGAACAATATACGGCCATCCCGCTACATTCGTGAACTCTGCGAGGTCGGACCAAAAGCTGTCCAGTTCGAAACAGCCGAAGGGCGGAAGATCGACCGCTGTCCAAAGTGCCATGAAGGCAACATGGTCAAGGGCACGGAAAGCGATGGAACACCATATCGCGCATGCAGCCGTTATCCCGCATGTGACCGTAAATACAGACCCGCAAAACGCAATTCTGCCATCCCGCAATCCGTTCAAAACTCTTTTCGCTCTCGTCGATAATTTACAGAGGTCAAATCCATGAAGTTATTCGGAACCGCTTTCTTCCGTAGTGACAACGAAGACATAGAAGCAGCCTACACCAATGGCGTGCTGGCGATGCAGGCAGGCGAGTACAATCAGGCAGACCGACATCTGCGTCAGGCAGCAAAAGGCGGTCACGTCTCAGCACTCTTCAACCTTGGACTGCTTCATGGTGCCTGTGATGTCAGCCCTATGGATCCTGACTTCGCCATCGACTGTCTCTATAAAGCAGCTGATGCGGGCCATCCGAAGGCGAAGGAGCTGCGGCTAGGCTTTCTCGAGCCGGCTGACCGAGGCAGCTATGGCACGGTCAATCTCGTCCATAATGCGTCGCAAATGGATCCGGAAAGCGGCTTGAACTACATGGTAATGCTGAATGCTTGTCGATTGATCGAGGTCCTGTGCCGACAGTATAGTGCGACCGATCAGGTCATCGCTTACGAACTTGATGGTGCAAGCTACAGCGACTATCCTATGGTCCATCGGTATATCGAACGCACGGGCGTACCCGCCGATTTTTACAGGAACGGTCTAGACAGCCTCGAGTCAGGCTGTCCAGCCGATGAAATCACAGATGTGTTGAACCAATTCTCAATTGCGCTGAAGGGGGCGGGTTTCGCGGAAAAAACAGTTATATACGCCCGCTGCACTATCGTTGGGCATCTAATTCGATCTTCGCGGCATGGATCGAGATCTAAGCCGCTTCTCGGTAAAGAAGAATTCATCGGATAATCGAGCGACCTCATCCTTGCTCTTAACTGCCAACATCAACCCCCTGGGCCAGTGACCATTGTAACAAGCCACCTTTCACAGGCTCATTTGACGCCACGAGCTCACGATCCCGCAGATTGCGAAGCGCCGCACCCACACGCTTCTGGATGGTCTTCACCAGCTTCTTGTCGGACTGGTTCAGTTCTCGCTCCTCCATCAAGCGCAGCGTAATGGTCAGGCCGTCCAGCGCCGCCGACGATTTCCTCAGCATGGTCAAGATCGAACGGGTCACCTGTCCCTTGAACGCATGATGGCGTGGAGGCATCGGCTTCGTCTTGATCTCGTCCAATTCTGCATCGGGATCGAAAAGAAGGATAGTGCAGTCGACGTGATCGAGGTCGATCAGGGCTTGGCGAAGCTGGTCCTGGAGTGCATCCACGCGCCCGGCGATCTCGCCTCGCTTGCTCTTGAGTGCCGATACGGCGTTGGGACTCTGCATGCGCCCATTGAAGCATCAATCTAGCAGGGAATCACGGGATTCATTGGTCCCCTCTGCGCTAAAATGCTGGGGAATTCGGGCAGCTCGTCGAGAAACAGCACGCCGAGATGGGCGAGGCTGACTTCGCCCGGCCGCACCCGCAACCCGCCCCCGGTGAGCGCGGCCATGCTGGCCGAATGATGCGGCGCGCGGAACGGGCGCGCGCGGCTGATGCGCCCGTCTTCCAGCGTGCCCGCGACCGATTGGACCATGCTGACTTCCAGCGCTTCGGCGGGTGACAGCGGCGGGAGGATGCCGGGCAGGCAGCTGGCCAGCAGGCTCTTGCCCGCGCCGGGCGGCCCAACCATCAGCAGGTTGGATACGGCTACACCGCCTGTCCGGAAGCCTGTGGATAGGCCGATCGAATGACAGAAAATGGGCCGTTAGTGGACAGTCCGCTTTTGGCGCGGGACACATGAAAGCCGCCAGCATTTCTGAGCACAGTCGATCCTGCGTGACAATCGCACGATGCAACATTAGCGGATCGCGAGTGAGTGTTTCCTGTTCTGAAGCGGCCTCGGCAGCCGTGCGCCCCGCCATGCCCGACCCTCGTCAGTTAATGCGCGACCTTCAGGTGTTCCGCGATCCCCAGCCGGGGCGTAGCCTGTGGGAGCTTGGTATTACGCTGATCCCCTTTCTTGGGCTGTTCGCAACGATCATCGTAGCAGCGGACGCGGGTTACCTGTTCGCCCTAGCGCTTACTCCGCTCGCTGGACTGTTCCTACTGAGGCTATTCATAATCCAGCACGATTGCGGCCATGGATCCTTCCTGCGGAATCGCGCGAGCAATGACTGGTTCGGGCGGATGCTGGGCGTCTTCACGCTCACGCCCTATGATTGCTGGAGCCTCAGCCACGCGCGTCATCACGCCATGACTGGCAACCTCGACAAACGCGGCTTTGGCGATGTCGATACGCTGACGGTGCGCGAGTATTGCGAAAGATCGAGGACCCAGCGGCTCGGCTATCGCCTTTACCGCCACCCTTTGACGTTACTTGGTTTTGGCCCCGCCTATCTCTTTCTCCTGCGCCACCGCCTGCCCGTGGGATTGATGAAGGAGGGCTGGAAGTTCTGGATCAGCGCCCTGGGAACGAACCTTGCCACTCTCGCAATCCTCGCTGTGCCAGTATGGTTGGTCGGCTTCGGAGTGACGCTGGCGGTGTTCCTGCCGACCCTGCTCTTCGCAGCAAGCATGGGAGTGTGGCTGTTCTACATCCAGCACCAGTTCCCCCAAGCATACTGGGAAAGCAAATCCGACTGGTCCTTCGCC
>NZ_WTYG01000020.1 GCF_009828015.1 Qipengyuania citrea
GAAAACTCCCTGTCTGCCATGCCCGACCCGCAAACCGAACCAGCACCATGGGCGGGATAAATGATCGCCTGGTCGCCTAATTCGCAAATCTTGCGGAGAGAGTCGAAGAGAAGGCCGGCAACCTCCCGCTTCCGTTCAGGATAGAAATCGGTTCGGCCAACATCGCCAACGAACAGCGCATCGCCGGTAAAAACGCCCACCGCCGTTTCGGGGTATTCGCTATCGAATATGGCATAAGCGAGGTGATCGAATGTATGTCCGGGCGTTTCGAGGACGCGGATTTCGAGCTGTCCGATCGCGTGACAATCACCATCCCTCGTAGTCTTCGCGTATTCCACCTCGCCATCCGCGTTCGGCCCATGGAAAACCTCTGCCCCAGTCAGTTTTGCGAGTATCGGCGCTCCTGAAACCAAATCCTCATTGCGATGGGTCTCGAAGATATGCGTTATCCGCAGCCCCTCGTTTCGTGCTCTTTCAACGTAGATATCGCAATCTCTGCGAGGATCGATGACGGCAGCCATTCCGCCGGCTCCGATAAGATAGGAGAGGTGTGAAAGACCGGCCGTTTTAATTTTTTCGAACAGCACTGTTATCTCCTAATCGGCTAATAGCTTGAGAAACACCTCAATCAAGAAGGCGAAGAGCCTAAGTTGGAATACAGCGCCTTGAGCATTCGTTCGCTTGTAGCCGGCTTCCCCAAGCAAAAGCCTTGCCCGTAATCGCAGCCCACTGCTCTTGCCATTTTTAGCTGCTCGTGCGTTTCGATATGTTCGGCAACACATCGAGCACCAGCCGAATGACACAAATCTACCAGACCCGACAATATTTGGCGCGAGCGCTCGCTGTGAATGATATTGTCCATCAAAGATCCGTCCAGCTTGATTGTATCAAAGGAAAGCTCTCGAAGGTATGCTACCGATGCGTAGCCAGAACCGAAGTCATCCAGTGCGCTTGTAAAACCATAATGGGATAGCTTCGCTAGTTCTTGTTCGGCATGCCCCAGATCGGCAAGGATTGCTGTCTCTGTGATCTCGAACTGAACGCGGTGAGCATGAAAAGAAGAAGCCGACACAATCTTTTGAAGTTTGTCACTAGCCCCCGAACGGCTCAATTGCATGGCGCTGAGATTGAATGAAAGGGAGAGGTTTGCCGGCCAGGTCTCAGCTGACGCCAACGCCATTTCCAGAAGACGTTCGTTCAATCGATCAATGACGCCGAGCTTCTCAGAGATGCGAATGAACTCATCGGGAGACACCGCGCCCAGTTCTGCGTTGTTCCAACGAGCAAGAGCTTCAGCGAATACAGGAACTCCTTCCTTAAGATCAAAAATGGGCTGGAAGTGGACCTCCATTTCACGAAGCGCTTCACCCGACAAAATCGACTTTTCAATCTTTGCTCGCCGTTGATCTGCCTCGAATTGAGGCAGATCGTATAGGTGCCAATGTCCACGCGAGGACGCTTTCGCCTT
This sequence comes from Qipengyuania citrea, assembly GCF_009828015.1. Lineage (GTDB taxonomy): Bacteria > Pseudomonadota > Alphaproteobacteria > Sphingomonadales > Sphingomonadaceae > Qipengyuania > Qipengyuania citrea. Next base: position 1,469 of record NZ_WTYG01000020.1, read on the forward strand.
ATAGAGAGCGGAGTCTGCCTGCCGGAAAAACTCTTCGTCAGACCAAGTGTATGGTCCTGCTTCCGTTACGCCGCACGAAGCACCGACGAATAGCTCCTTTCCATCCCATAGGACCGGTTGGCTTGCTAGCTCACAGATCTGAGTTGACGCAGCTTCCAGTCCAGGTCTCGATAATCCATCCTTCCAGAAAACTGAAAACTCGTCGCCTCCGAGCCTGGCAACTAGCGCCTCGGCTCCGAAAGCATCTTTCAACCGTCGAGCATACTCGCGCAGTATCTCGTCGCCCGCAGCGTGACCGAATGCGTCGTTCGCTGACTTGAACCCATCAAGATCGCAAATAGCAAGCACGCTGCCGCCCCCAGTCAACGGGCCGCGGACCATGCCCTTCTCAATCTCGCGAACAAGCTTTCCGCGATTGGCAATCCCGCTCAACACGTCTTCATCGGCTCGCTTGGTCGCTTGGAGCTCAGCCTCAACAGCTCTGTTTCGCTCGCGAGCGATCGCCAATTGTCCACGCACCAAGCCCAGAAGAGCTCTATTATGAACATGGAGCTGCCAAATGAAGAGGGCTAGGACGAATATCAGACTGAGGGCGATCCCTCGATCTGACGGCTTCCCCATCCAAAACAACCGGATTGCTACGGGTAGACCGAGTATCAACAACGGAAGAAGCGCCGCCCGCGGAAAACTGCTCAATCCATAAGCGACCCCCAGCGCAGCAAGAACGCTGTAAAGCAGGATGGTCATCGTCTCGCTAGGGTAGGCGGTTATGAGGGACTGAGCCCAGATCGAAAACCCGAGACACAAGATGGTTGTGAAGAGGACCATCGTGACCAGTTCGCGTTTTATCCTCGCGAAATCCTCGGAAGGTTTTTGAAACGCGATCCAATAGATCATCCGCCATAATAGGATGGCTGATAAGATAGTTAGCGGCGAGAACCAGCGCAGCTCACCGCCATGTGTCGCCACATGGAGGCCCAGAAAGTTCACGAGCGCGACCCCATAGAGTAGCGGGATCTGCCTCCTTAAGCTCTCGAAGATTCCAGTAATCTGCTCGCGTTGCTCGCGAGGGCTGTCCGCTGGGAACAGGAACCTTAAGACCCACTGCATCATACGAGCCATAGCCTCGAATAGGCATTTTCTGGTTAATGCACAAATACGAGGTATCTTGAGCCAACTTGGCGGATGACGAACCGTCGAAGCGGACAGGGTGCTGCGCTGTTAGAGCCAGAAGATTGAGCTTGCAAATTAGCGCCGCTGATCACTAGCAAGACTGATGCCTCTTAGAAATTCTAAGCCAATCAGCGCCGCGCAGCTGGGCTTCATCGTAGAGGATGCGGCTAGCGAAATTTACCTCTTTTCTGCATCCGATTTTCGGTTCTTGCTGGTAAATCGAGGCGCGCGCGACAACCTCGGGTTCGGATTCGACGAGTTGCGTAAACTCGCACCGTGGGACCTGAAGCCACATCTGAGCGAGGCTCAATTTCGTGAAAAGGTTCGCCCGCTCCTGGAAACAGGCTCTGGCGACATGGTCTTCGAGACGGTTCACCGGCGCAAAGACGGGTCCTTATATGACGTGTCGGTTCACCTTCAGTTGCTCGAAAATGACGGCGAGCCAGTATTCTTCGCTGCCATCCGCGATGTCACCCGCGAAAATCATTTGAAACGGTCACTTGAGGACCGAGAAAGAGACTTGGAGGCTGCTTTGGCTGGTCGCGAGGTCCTTCTTCAAGAAGTCAATCATCGTGTAAAAAATAGCCTACAGTTGGTTATGGCACTACTTCAGCTTCATGCTCGCGAAGCGACCGATGACGGTCTCAAGTTTGCTTTGTCGGAAGCAAGGCACCGGGTCTCTGTGGTGGCTTCTATTCACCAGCGGCTTTATATGAATGGCGACTACTCGATGGTGGACATCGGAGATTTCCTTTCTGAGCTGGTTACGGCCACGGTGCGATCAATGAGCAGAGTGGATGACATCGGAATCGAACTCGAGCTTCAGTCTGGTGTCGCAATAGGAATGGATAGAGCAGTGCCCTTGGCGCTTGTCGTTTCGGAACTGCTCACCAACAGCCTCAAATATGCATTCCCTAATCAACGTAAGGGAACCGTGGGCGTGCATCTCAGTTCAACGGAAACGGAAATCACCGTTACCGTGCTTGACGATGGCGTAGGTTACTGCGTCGCGGACAGTGCAGAAACTGGCACCGGATTGGGTTCAAAAATCGTGCACGCCCTTACGGGGCAAATTCGGGCGAAAGTTGAAACGCAGAATAAGGCTGGCGGAACGCACATAAGCATAGTTCTTCCTCGCGGTTGATCGGCTGTGAGTTCGAATTTTTATGAAGATACTAATTGTTGAAGACGAAGCCCTAGTGGCTATGAACATGCAGGACGTTCTTGAAGCACAGGGACACCAAGTAATCAAAATAGCTGATGATGAAGAGTCGGCGATCTTAGCTGCAATTCACTATAAGCCCGATCTCGCGCTGGTTGATATGCGGCTCTCAGGAGGCGGTTGTGGGTTGGTCGTGGCTCGGCAAATGCACGACATCGGCGTCGCCGTTTTGTTCGCTACGGGGAATTGTCCCGGCCCGGATCATGGTGAGATCGCACTAGGGTGTCTCCACAAGCCTCTCTCGGACAATCAGCTAATCGCAGGCGTCTTAGTTGCGAACGCCTTACAAAACCGATCTGCCAATCCACCACCAATACCGGCCGGGATGCATCTCTATCGCTAGTTTTCGATGAGACATACGAAGCTGTGCATCACGTGGATCCAAGAGCTAAAGCCGCGCTATAGATCTAGAAACACTTTAGCGGACGCCTACTCCTCGGGCGACCTTCCGATCGAGCGCGCGATGTTGCGGTCCTCCTTGCCGAACTTGTCCTCCGCAACCCGCAAGACCGTGATCATGATCAGGCTGACTACGGTCAGAATTGCCACCAGGGGCCATTGCGCAGCACCGCAGGCAATACCCACCATGGTCGCTAGCCATAGATGGGCCGCCGTCGTCAGATTGTGGAGTTGGCCCTTGCTGAAGACGATCAGGCCGGCCCCGATTATCCCGATGAACGCTCCGGCTGCCTCGAACAGTCGCAAGGGGTCCATCCGCGGACCGTCGAGCTGATGGTACAGGGCCATGATCGACACGACCATGGCCGCAGCCGAGACACAGATCAGGCCATGCGTTCGCATGCCAGCGGCATGGCCGCGCCACTCGCGATCGAGCCCCAGCACCAGACCGAGAATTGCAGCCACGCCAAGCCGGCTGATGATATCCCAATCTAGCCATTCGATGGATGTGACAGGGTTGAGTTCCATGGTTCGCTATTCCGCTTTCTGCCCGGGTCCCCGGGATGAGGTCTTCGCGCTCGTCGCAAGCTGATAGGATAACCAACCCGAGTGCTGCAATTGCCGGGTGGGATGCTCTCTCCTGTAGACAGCCGAGCAGCGCCCCTACGATAACCCGTTGCAAACGTAAGACAATCTCTTCGTGGAACCCTTGCCCCATACGGGGTTGCTCATATATTTTCTTAGCGCGGACGGGTTCTCGACACGACACGAGGAGAAGCGTGATGGCGAAGGGAGACAAGGACAAATACACCGACAAGCAGAAGCGCAAGGCCGAGCACATCGAAGTGAGCTACGAGGACCGCGGCGTCTCGCAGGAAGAAGCCGAACG
>NZ_WTYG01000021.1 GCF_009828015.1 Qipengyuania citrea
GCTTCATCGCTCGCCAGCATGACGTATGGAGGCGCGAGTTCGGCGGGCTGCGCGGGGCGGCCGAGCGGATAATCCTTCCCGAATTCGGCGACGTCCTCTTCCGGCATCGTCGAGGGGATAAGCGGTGTCCAGACCGGGCCGGGCGCGACGCAGTTCACCCGGATTTTCCGGTCTGCCAGCAATTGCGCGAGGCCGGCCGTGTAATTCTGGATCGCCCCCTTCGTGGTCGCGTAGGGCAGCAGCGTGGGATTGGGCTGGTCGGAATTGATCGACGCCGAATTGATGATCGAACTGCCCTCACCCATGTGGGGCAAGGCGGCTTTGGCGAGATAGAACATCGCGTGGATGTTGGTGGCGAAGGTCCGCTCCCATTCCTCGTCGGGAATGTCCTCCAATGTCTCGAAAGTCATCTGGTGGGCAGCGTTGTTCACCAGCACATCGATACCGCCGAAGGTGCGGACAGCCTCGTCGATTATCGCTCGGCAATGCCCCGCATCGCTGATATCGCCGCGCATCAGGACGCATTTTCGCCCCGCTTTTTCGACCCATTCCTTCGTTTCCTGCGCGTCGTGATCCTCGCACAAATAGGCTATCAGCACATCCGCGCCTTCGCGCGCGAAGGCGATTGCGACCGCGCGGCCGATCCCGCTGTCACCGCCGGTGATGACGACCCTTTTTTCCCTCGAGACGGCAGGAGCCCTCGTAGCTGTCTTCGCCGTGATCGGGCTTGGGGTGCATTGCCTCGGTCGCGCCCGGAACACGCTGTTGCTGCTCAGGCAGGGGCGGCTTGATCCGGTTGGTGGTTCCTTGTCCCATGATGGTCTCCCAAGAGATTACAGAGTGTGAGCGTTCCGGGCCGTCAGGACTTCGTCCCGGGGTAGGTGTCGCCTGCGAGAAGTTTCGCGAGATGTGCGGCATTGATCGCGCACATCTGTGCGGTCTCGGTCACCGCATCGGGGGTTTCGGCCAGCTCCTTGAAGTCGGTGTTGCCCATCGCCTCGCCGACCCAATAGCAGGCCGCGCCCGCCGGGATCGTCCAGCCGGTGTCGTTGAGCGACTGGAACAGCTGTGCCGAGCTCCAGTGCGCGCCATCTTCATTGCCGACGATCGCGGCAATCGCCACCTTGCCGAAGCTCGGCATCCGGCCCTGGTCATCGGTTTCGCTGGTGAAGGCATCCATGCGTTCGAGCACGCGTTTGGCGACCGACCCGATCTGGCCCATCCAGATCGGCCCGCCGAAGACCAGGATGTCATGGCTCAGGATTTTCCCGCGAATACCCGGCCAGTCGTCGCCCTCGCCCTCGTCCGACGTCACGCCCGGGGGGACATTGTAATCGGCGATGCGGATGGTTTCGGCCAGTTCGACATCCTGCTCGGCCAGATGCTCTTGCAGCACGGCGATCATGGCATCGGTCGAGCTTGCTTCGTCCGAAGATTTCTTGAGCGAGCAGTTCAGGGCGATGGCGGTGAGAGGCATAGGTGTTCTCCTCGGTTGTTGCAGATTGGCGAAGGCGTGCGGCCCTAGCGATCGCCGGGTTCGGCCATCCGGCGATGCATCTGGGCAAGCACCGTGTCGGGGATCACGCCGGCGAACATATCCTGGATCTTGTTCATGAAGCCGCTGACCGTGTGGGCGTCGCCTTCGAGAAGGGCCTTGTAGCCCGCCTCGGCGACCATTGCGGGATCGTCCTTGCTGTCCGATTTGCCGACATCGGTGTTCTCCATCCCGGCGCGGTCGAAGAAATCGGTATCGGTCGGCCCCGGCATCAGGCACGAAACAACCACGTCGGTATCCTTAAGCTCGTTGCGCAGCCCGAAGCAGAAGTAGTCGACGTAGCTCTTGGTGCTATTGTAAACGAGCTGGAAAGCGCCGGGGATGTGCCCCGCGATCGAACCGGTCACAAGGATGCGACCGGCATTCTTCGCCCGCATTTTCCGTCCGATATGGTGCAGGAGCCATGTCGTGCCGGTCACATTGGTATGGATGACATGGGCGATGTCCTTCCACTCCTGATCGAGGAACGCTTCGCCCAGCCCGTGGCCGGCATTGGCAAGCAGGACTTCGGGCGTGCGATCGCCGATCGCCGTCACGAGGGCCTGGAGGCCTTTGGGGGTGGCGAGATCGGCTTCGACCGTCTCGACGCCTGCGGCACCGCACTGCCGCGCGGTGGCTTGGGCCGCGCCAAGATCGCGGTCGGCGGCGAGGATCAGGTCGCAGCCATCGCGGGCCGCCAGTTTCGTGAGCTCAAGCCCGATGCCGCTCGAAGCACCGGTAATCACGCATAGCCCGGACAGCTTGTCGATTTTCCCGGCCATGATCAGTTCTCCATCCCGGGCTTCAGAATGACCTTGGTCCATTCATTCTGCTGCTCCTTGAAATTCTTGTAGCCCTCGGCCGCCTGTTCGAGCGGCAGCCGGTGGCTGATCAGGAACGTGGTATCGAGCGTGCCATCCTCGATCTTCTCGAGCAGCGGCTTGGTATATTTCTGGACATGTGTCTGGCCGCCACGGACCTGCAGGCCTTTTTCCATCATTGCCCCGAGCGGCCATTTGTCGGTCATCCCGCCATAGACGCCGGGGATCGAGACCTTGCCGCCGAACCGGACCGCGAGAATCGCCTGCTTCAGCGCGCTCGCGCGGTCGGCGCCCATGCCGACCTTCTGCTTCACGACGTCGAACATGTTGTCGATAGCGAAGCCGTGCGACTCCATGCCGACCGCGTCGATCACGGCATCCACGCCGATCCCGCCGGACATTTCCATCAGGGCTTCGCGCACATCGGTCTCGCGGAAGTCGATGATCTCCGCACCCAGCTGCTTCGCCAGTGCGAGACGGTTCGGATAGTGGTCGATCGCAATCACCCTGGATGCGCCCATCACGATGGCCGACTGGATCGCGAACAATCCGACCGGGCCGCAGCCCCACACCGCAACCGTATCGTCGGGCTGGATGTCGGCATTTTCCGCCGCCATCCAGCCGGTCGGGAGGATGTCCGAGAGGAACAGCACCTGGTCGTCCTCCAGATGGTCGGGAACGACGATCGGGCCGACATCGGAAAAGGGCACGCGGGCGTATTCGGCCTGTCCGCCCGAGTAGCCGCCGGTCAGGTGCGAATAGCCGAACAGCGCGGCCATCGGCTGGCCGTAGAGCGTCGCCGACATATCCTGCTTTTCAGCCGGGTTGGAATTGTCGCAGGCCGAATATTGCTGCTGCTTGCAATGGAAACAGCCGCCGCAGCTGATCGTGAAGGGCACGACGACGCGCTGCCCTTTCTTCAGATCGCTCGCAGACCCCGTCTCGACGACTTCGCCCATGAATTCATGGCCCAGCACATCGCCCGGCGCCACGCCGGGAATGACGCCATCGTATAGGTGAAGGTCGGACCCGCAGATGGCCGTGCTGGTGATCTTGATGATCGCATCGCGGGGATTGATGATTTCCGGATCGCTGACCGTGTCCACTCGAACGTCGTTGGTTCCATGCCAGGTAAGTGCTCGCATCATCCGTTCTCCTGCTTGGCCGCGCGCGTTTCGTCCCGCGTTCGCGCCGATGTCGCTATTTCCCCGGTTTCCATGAGCATCTTGAAACGCTTCAGATCATGCCGGGCCTGGACCTGCGGCTCACGTAGGAACAGCTTCGCCACCGCTCGGCCGAGCGCGCCTGCGGGCGGGTCGTAGGCCATCACCAGGCTGACCCTGGTTCCGCGCTCGCCCGGAGCATCCTCGAAGCGCACCTCGCCGCTGGTCTCGATCTCGGAATCCTCGACCGAGCGCCAGGCGATCAGCTCGTCCTGCTTCTTGCTGGCGAGTTCGGTTTTCACCGCGACCGTCTGGCCTGCGGGGGCCTTGATCCGCCAGGTCGACACCCCGTCTGCGCCGGCTTCGATCGCTTCCACATTCTCCATGAATTGCGGCAGGTTGGAGAAGTCCGACCAGAACGCGAACAGTTCGGCTCGCGGCTTGCGGATGGTTACCGATCGGCCGACCTGCGCGTTGTCGCCTTCAGGCTGGCGTTTGGTATGGTTGGCGGCATCGTCATATCCGCGATTTTGGTGCCTGTTGGACAGGAACGCTCCGAATGCGATCGCTCCGGCAGTAAGAACGACGCCGCCCAATCCGGCGCCGATTTTCGAATTTTGAGACATAGATTTTCTCCGCGACATGATGACGCAGCGAATTCCCGCTCAAACAGTTCCGGCCATTTTCGGCGAGGCGTTGGTGAGTTGGGATGAATCCTACCGAGGCACTGTTCGGCGGCGTGCAGGGCCGGATCTAGCTGTATAAAAGCGAAAGTTTAGCCCGTCATCTTCTTGGCTTCAGCAAACGTCACCATACGCTGCTGTTCCTCATCCCACAGAGCCAGGCGGAACGCGCTGAGAGACTCCCATGCCGTGTAGCGGTTGAGATCGCGTAGAGCCGGATGTGCTTTCAGGACTTCGGGCAGGCGGTGGAACGGTATCGTGCTTGAAAGGTGGTGCACGTGGTGGATGCCAATATTACCGGTGAACCAGCGTAGAACCGGCGGCAGGTCTAAATGTGTGCTGCCCATCAGGGCGGCTTGGGCGAAGGACCAGTCGGATTTGCTTTCCCAGTATGCTTGGGGGAACTGGTGCTGGATGTAGAACAGCCACACTCCCATGCTTGCTGCGAAGAGCAGGGTCGGCAGGAACACCGCCAGCGTCACTCCGAAGCCGACCAACCATACTGGCACAGCGAGGATTGCGAGAGTGGCAAGGTTCGTTCCCAGGGCGCTGATCCAGAACTTCCAGCCCTCCTTCATCAATCCCACGGGCAGGCGGTGGCGCAGGAGAAAGAGATAGGCGGGGCCAAAACCAAGTAACGTCAAAGGGTGGCGGTAAAGGCGATAGCCGAGCCGCTGGGTCCTCGATCTTTCGCAATACTCGCGCACCGTCAGCGTATCGACATCGCCAAAGCCGCGTTTGTCGAGGTTGCCAGTCATGGCGTGATGACGCGCGTGGCTGAGGCTCCAGCAATCATAGGGCGTGAGCGTGAAGAC
>NZ_WTYG01000022.1 GCF_009828015.1 Qipengyuania citrea
ATGTGCGCAAGCGGCATGCGCGCGACTGTCGCCGCCGGTTGGCTCGATGCTCATGGGTTCGACCATCTCGATGTCTATTTGGGTTCGATGGGAGCGTGGGAGGCGAGGCGCGGCTAATATCGTTCCCACGATCGCCCATGTAGAGCCGCGGCTTACCTTTCATCGGAGCATCGTAGTCTGCCGGAAGCGGCCGACCACGGTCGACCGCTTCCGCGGCGCCCATGTCAGATGCGCAAAAATTCGAGATTTGATAGTTATCAATCAGCAGCTTATGCGGTCGCGGAAGCCTATGGCCGATAGTCAGCAGAAGGGAGCCGATCGCAGAACTTAAAACGAGCGTCGCATTCGATCGTCTTCTAGCCGGCCGACCGGAGCGTGTTGCGTCCGGCACGCTTGGCGACATAGAGCGCTTCGTCGGCTCGCCGGAGAAGGCTCTCGCCGGTCTCTCCCTCGGCAAGCTCTGCGATACCTATGCTAACAGTTACACGAGGGGTGCTGCCGCTCTTTGCAATTGAGCTTCGAACTCGCTCGGCGATGAGCATTGCGGTTTGCGTCGTCGTATCCGGTAGAATGATGACGAATTCCTCGCCTCCAAAACGGCCCACCATATCGCCAGCACGAAGCGCTTTGGCAGCGACATTTGCGACGCGCTTCAGCACCTCGTCGCCGGCATGGTGGCCATAGGTGTCATTGACCCTTTTGAAGTGGTCCACGTCGAACACTGCGACGGCCAGGGAACGGTCTTCCCGGCGGGCGGCTAATACCGCTTGGACTAATTCTGACGTCGTTCGGCGCCTGTTTGCTATACCGGTCAGTTGATCGGTTTCTGCTATGGTCTGGGCTTGCCGGGCAGCTTCTTCAGCACGGTTACGCGCTTTCTCGATCGCGGCTGCGTGCGAAACCTGAATAGTGATGTCTTGGACGATCCCGAACAGTCCGAAAGATCCGTCGCTTTCGATCTTGTCTATTTCGCCTCTTGATCGAACGTGCCGAATCTCGCCATTCGGTCGGACGATGCGAGCCGTAAAGTCGAAGTCGCAGCGATTTTCGATCGCGTGATCAATATGGTTGGTGACAATCTTTCGGTCGTCAGGGTGGTAAGCATTGATCGCCCCCTCTAGTGGTGGGGGCACACTGTCATCCAGCCCGAAAATATTAAACACTTCGCGCGACCAAACGATCTTGCTGGTTCGCACGTCGAGCCGCCAATGGCCGAGGTTCGCCGCCTCTTCGGCGAGTTCGAGCAGGCGTTTCTCCTCTGCAAGCTGGGTCACCACCTTTTTGCGCGAACCCAACAGCGCAGCGATTGGCAAAGCGGCGGCGAACAGCGTTAGCAGATAGAATTGGAGATAAATGCTTTTGGCAAGCGGTCCGATGCCAAAGAGGTTTTGCGCTGGCGACCATACGTTGAAAGTGAATGTGCTAAGGCCAGCTACAATAAGCACGCCTCCAGCTGCTCCGGTCGGGCCGAGTCGCGATGCTGACATAAGGACCGCAAGCATGGGTAGAAATAGGATGGGGGCGCCGGTCTGCGAGAAGACTACCCATGACACAATAGCCACTAGAGCAAATATTAGGAGACCTTCGAGCATAACTGAAGCCTGACCTATCCTCCCGTCGCTCCGGACCGCTTTAGCGCCAATCATAGCAAGAGGGGTGACGATCAGTATGCCGAGGAGGTCCGTCGAGAACCAAGAAAACCAGAATTCGATCGACGAAATCGGCGCCACGACCACCGCTATAGTAGCGCTCAATGCAGATCCCGCCGCCGCAGCCAAGCAAAACCAGACCAAATCGCTTGGCTGCGAAAAGGACAATCGACGTGGCAGTTGTTGCCTGAGAAACCACGCCGCAGCTATCGATTCTGAAATATTAGCGACGGTGAACCCGAATGAGATACCGAGCGAGTTCCCGGCTAGCACGTTTGCCGCAAGGCTTGCGGCACCAGCGGCGATTACGTGCCGATATGCTCGGCCCCATCCGCTAGACAGCAGTATCGCGAGTAGAATGCCGCTTGCAGGCCAGAGGATAGCGACGCCACCACTCCCTCCTACCAGCCCAAAAGTGATGGTGGCAGCCAGAAAATATACAATGCCGGTTGCGGTCGGCGGGAGGATGAAGCGAAAAAAGTGACCAGCGCGGTAAGTGGGCATGGGGGAGAGCTAAAGGGAATTGGTTAATGCCGCTTTAAGGCTTTTTTGGAGTGGGCGTATGGCGCTCTATCCGGTTCCAGCAACTTGCCTCAAGCTGGGTAGTGAGCTTGGTGCGCATATCGAATGATACAAATGGCTCATTCAAAATCAGCTCGGCGCGTAGGGGGCAAAAAGCGCCAGCGTAGTTCTTTGTAGGCGCCGCTATGTCTGTCGTCGCTGCTTGGGAAGTCCCGAGTTTCCGACTGACGATACTGGATTACGCTGCGGTCCTGGCAAGCGTATCCGAGGCTGTGCTGCTGGACAGGCAAAGCGCCAGCAATTCGCTGGCCGGAAGGGGACGAGATACGAAGTAGCCTTGTGCGAGATCGCATCCTACTTCGCGCAGAAAGTCGAGACATTCTACAGTCTCGATTCCTTCTGCGACGACCAGCAGGCCAAGAGCATGGGCGAGGTTCACCGTCGAGTGGACCAAAAGCGCATCGCTGCTGTCTTCATGTGCATTCTCGACGAAGCTTCGATCGATTTTCAATTCGCCGAGAGGCAGGGTCTTGAGATAGGTCAGCGTCGATTGCCCGGTGCCGTAGTCGTCTAGCGAAATCATGATGCCCATCCGCCGGTATCCCTCTAGCGCGCGCAAAGCGGCTGCCGGATCGGCCATGGTCGCTGACTCGGTAACCTCAAAAATGAGGTCGGAGGCAGATGTGTCGCTTACTTGGAGCGCGGCCCCTACAGCATCGAAGAATGCCGGAGAAATAAGCAGGCGCGCCGATATGTTCACTGCCGCCTTCACTTCGATGCCAGCGCCATGCCACTGCGCAAGATCCCGCAGGGTGCGCTGCAGAACGAACAGCGTCATATCCGCGATGTGATCGTTCTTTTCGGCTAGCGGGATGAAGCTGTCCGGGCTCAAATAGCCGCGCGTGGGATGATGCCAGCGGACGAGCGCTTCGACACTGGCGATACAGTCCGTCATCAGATCGAGCTTGGGCTGGTAGTGGACTTCGAGCTCATGGTTTTCGATCGCGTTGGCGAGTTCTCCCATTAGCGAAACCTGCTGCTCGAGAAGGTCCTGCTCGGCCGCCTCATGCATGTGCCAAACCTTGTCGTTGGCCAGCGCGGTGCTGGCTGCCAGCGAAGCTTCGGCAGTTGCCCCTGCAGCAGCGATGCCGAACACAATCGCGGGATCAACGCGCTTTCCGGAGATTTCTAACGGCCGTCGTAACTCGCGGCGCAGTTCAGTCAGCGTCTCTATGCGGGTTTCATGCGCCTCGTCGGAAATCCACGCAAGGCAGCGATCATCGATGCGGTAGACGATATCTCTGCCGCCCATTCGCGCCGCCAGACTCCCCATCAATGAGCCGATAGCATCCGCACCGATAACCGATTTGATTGCGTCGAAATTTGCGAGCATCGCGACGATGGTTTGGGCATTCTCCTGCGAACCATCGGCCTCGCGCAAAGCAAGGCGGTTCGGCAAGCCGCTTTCCTGGTCGATCCGCTTGCCGCGATACATTTCGCGGTAAAGCAATAAACCCGAACGCGCTGCGCCGGATGCCAGGACCAAGATCAGCCCGGCCACGATCCGGAAGTCCGCTCCAGCAAGGCTATATGCGGCGATATCGGCGCCGAAAAGCGCAGCAGCGCCAAGACCGGAGGTCGCTACGACGCGCGGATAGGTCTTTTGCGCGAAGACCAAGGCGGCACCCAGCGCGCCCACCAGCAGCGGAACCAGCCATCCTCCGAAAATGGGTATTCCGCCTAGCAATGTCTCCGCAGCGATCGCTTGTACGATCACTCCGGGTAGGACGCCGTGCCGCGGCGTCGCGTATCGATCCCCCATCTCGATCGCCGTCGCGCCAATGAGTATATCCTTGTCGGTAATCGTGGAAGGATCGAACCTTCCGCTCGCGACGTCGATGAAGCTGTATCGAGGTATCGATACGGGGTCGATCGCGAAGTCGACCGGGAATTGGTTACCGGCCTTTCCGGCCACGCCGGCAGCCTGAGCCGAAAGCGAGGGCCGGGGAACGCCCGCGGTCATCGTGCCCAAGGGCATGTTGCGCACCACGCCGTCGCTATCAGGTATGACGGAAACTGATGCCAGCGAAGCGTGTCGCCGCAATGACGCTATGGGCAAGGCATCGATCTGCCGGTCGGATTCGAAGCTTTCGCTCTGGCCAAATGTGGGAAGAACGATTTCGGCAGATGCTTCGCTCAGACTGCGCGCGAGTGCGGCGTCCTCGACCGGATTCGAAGTTGAGGAAAAATCGACGTCGAAAATGATTGAGCGGGCCCCAGCTTCATCCAGCGCGGCCACCACTTCGGCATAATTGCTGCGCGGCCAAGGCCATCGCTGGATCGCGGCAACGCTCGCCGCATCCATTTCGACGACTTGAATCTGACCGCTCGCGGTGCGGTCCCTCAGCCCAAAGCTTAAATTCCTCAAGCCATTGTCGAGTTCGCGAAAAGCCCCTGACTGCGCTGCCGACCCGATCGTGACGATAAGGAGAGCAGCGAGCAGGATGTTTTCCCACGGCAAGCGCGGCGGCACA
>NZ_WTYG01000023.1 GCF_009828015.1 Qipengyuania citrea
ATGTGCGCAAGCGGCATGCGCGCGACTGTCGCCGCCGGTTGGCTCGATGCTCATGGGTTCGACCATCTCGATGTCTATTTGGGTTCGATGGGAGCGTGGGAGGCGAGGCGCGGCTAATATCGTTCCCACGATCGCCCATGTAGAGCCGCGGCTTACCTTTCATCGGAGCATCGTAGTCTGCCGGAAGCGGCCGACCACGGTCGACCGCTTCCGCGGCGCCCATGTCAGATGCGCAAAAATTCGAGATTTGATAGTTATCAATCAGCAGCTTATGCGGTCGCGGAAGCCTATGGCCGATAGTCAGCAGAAGGGAGCCGATCGCAGAACTTAAAACGAGCGTCGCATTCGATCGTCTTCTAGCCGGCCGACCGGAGCGTGTTGCGTCCGGCACGCTTGGCGACATAGAGCGCTTCGTCGGCTCGCCGGAGAAGGCTCTCGCCGGTCTCTCCCTCGGCAAGCTCTGCGATACCTATGCTAACAGTTACACGAGGGGTGCTGCCGCTCTTTGCAATTGAGCTTCGAACTCGCTCGGCGATGAGCATTGCGGTTTGCGTCGTCGTATCCGGTAGAATGATGACGAATTCCTCGCCTCCAAAACGGCCCACCATATCGCCAGCACGAAGCGCTTTGGCAGCGACATTTGCGACGCGCTTCAGCACCTCGTCGCCGGCATGGTGGCCATAGGTGTCATTGACCCTTTTGAAGTGGTCCACGTCGAACACTGCGACGGCCAGAGAACGGTCGTCCCGGCGGGCGGCCAATACCGCTCGGACAATTTCAGAGGTCGTTCGGCGCCTGTTCGCTATACCGGTCATTTGATCGGTCTCCGCGATGGCCTGGGCTTGCCGAGCAGCTTCTTCAGCACGGTTTCGCGCTTTCTCGATCGCGGCTGCGTGCGAAACCTGGATTGTGATGTCTTGAACGATACCGAACAGTCCGAAAGACCCGTCGCTTTCGATATGGTCGATCTCGCCTCTTGAGCGCACGTGTCGAATTTCGCCGTTCGGTCGGACGATACGAGCCGTAAAATCGAAGTCGCAGCGATGTTCAATTGCGCGATCAATATGGTTTGTGACAATCTGTCGGTCGTCAGGATGGTAAGCATTGATCGCACCCTCCAATGGTGGCGGGACACTGTTTTCCAGGCCAAAAATACTGAACACTTCGCGCGACCAAACGATCTTGCTGGTTCGCACGTCGAGGCGCCAATGGCCGAGGTTCGCCGCCTCCTCGGCGAGTTCGAGCAGTCGCTTCTCCTCTGCAAGCTGGTTCACCACCTTGTTGCGTGAACTTAGCAGCGCAGCGATTGGCAAAGCGGCTGTGAATAGCGTTAGCAGATAGAATTGCAGATAGATGCTTTTGGCGAGCGGTCCAATGCCGAAGAGGTTTTGCGCTGGCGACCATACGTTGAAGGTGAAGGTGCTGACGCCTGCTACGATCAGCACGCCGCCAGCTGCTCCGGTCGGGCCGAGTCGCGATGCTGACACAAGGACCGCAAGCATGGGTAGAAATAGGATGGGGGCCCCGGACCGCGAGAAGACTAGCCATGATACAATTGCCACTAGGGCAAATATAACGATAGCTTCGAATACCGCTGGAGCGCGGCCTATCGCCGCACCGGTCCGGACCGCGTTGGCGCCGATCATGGCCAGAGGTGTGACGATCAGTATGCCGAGAAGGTCCGTGGAGAACCAAGAAAGCCAGAAGTCGATCGACGAAACCGGAGCCCCGACCAGCGCGATAGTAGCACTCAATGCAGATCCCATCGCCGCCGCAGAGCAGAACCAAACCAAGTCGCTAGGTTCGGAAAAGGACAAGCGACGCGTCAATTGTCGGCTAAGAAACCACGCTGCAGCGAAAGATTCTGATATATTCGCGATGGTAAACCCGAACGAAATACCGAGCGAGTTCCCGGCTAGTAGGTTTGCAAAAAGGCTTGCGGCAGCAGCCGCGATTACGTGCCGATATGCTCGGCCCCAACCACTAGACAGCAGTATTGCCAGCAGGATGCCGCTTGCAGGCCAAAGGATAGCGACGCCATCGCTACCCCCAACCAGCCCAAAAGTGATAGCGGCAGCCAAATAATAGACGATGCCGGTCGCGATCGGCGGAAGGATGAAACGCAGAAAGTGACCAGCTGGGTAAGTGAACATGTGCGGGAGCTAAATGCAATTGGTTAATGTGGCTTTAAAGCTCGTTCCGATTGAACATATGGCGCTCTGTGCGCCTCTGACAGCTTGCCTGGTTATGGGTAATGAATTTGGTGCGCATGCCGAGTGACGCACATCGCTCACTCCGAACCAGACTGCTGCATGGAGGCGACGAGAGCCGGCGTATTCCTTCGTAGGTGCCGATATGTCAGCAGTTGCTGATAGGGGGCCCAAGGCTCCGCCTGATGCTATTGGTTTACGCGGCGGTCCGAACAGGCGTTTTCGGGGAAGTGGAGTTGGACAGGCAAAGCGTCAGCAATTCGCTGGCCGGAAGGGGACGAGATACGAAGTAGCCTTGTGCGAGATCGCATCCTACTTCGCGCAGAAAGTCGAGACATTCTACAGTCTCGATTCCTTCTGCGACGACCAGCAGGCCAAGAGCATGGGCGAGGTTCACCGTCGAGTGGACCAAAAGCGCATCGCTGCTGTCTTCATGTGCATTCTCGACGAAGCTTCGATCGATTTTCAATTCGCCGAGAGGCAGGGTCTTGAGATAGGTCAGCGTCGATTGCCCGGTGCCGTAGTCGTCTAGCGAAATCATGATGCCCATCCGCCGGTATCCCTCTAGCGCGCGCAAAGCGGCTGCCGGATCGGCCATGGTCGCTGACTCGGTAACCTCAAAAATGAGGTCGGAGGCAGATGTGTCGCTTACTTGGAGCGCGGCCCCTACAGCATCGAAGAATGCCGGAGAAATAAGCAGGCGCGCCGATATGTTCACTGCCGCCTTCACTTCGATGCCAGCGCCATGCCACTGCGCAAGATCCCGCAGGGTGCGCTGCAGAACGAACAGCGTCATATCCGCGATGTGATCGTTCTTTTCGGCTAGCGGGATGAAGCTGTCCGGGCTCAAATAGCCGCGCGTGGGATGATGCCAGCGGACGAGCGCTTCGACACTGGCGATACAGTCCGTCATCAGATCGAGCTTGGGCTGGTAGTGGACTTCGAGCTCATGGTTTTCGATCGCGTTGGCGAGTTCTCCCATTAGCGAAACCTGCTGCTCGAGAAGGTCCTGCTCGGCCGCCTCATGCATGTGCCAAACCTTGTCGTTGGCCAGCGCGGTGCTGGCTGCCAGCGAAGCTTCGGCAGTTGCCCCTGCAGCAGCGATGCCGAACACAATCGCGGGATCAACGCGCTTTCCGGAGATTTCTAACGGCCGTCGTAACTCGCGGCGCAGTTCAGTCAGCGTCTCTATGCGGGTTTCATGCGCCTCGTCGGAAATCCACGCAAGGCAGCGATCATCGATGCGGTAGACGATATCTCTGCCGCCCATTCGCGCCGCCAGACTCCCCATCAATGAGCCGATAGCATCCGCACCGATAACCGATTTGATTGCGTCGAAATTTGCGAGCATCGCGACGATGGTTTGGGCATTCTCCTGCGAACCATCGGCCTCGCGCAAAGCAAGGCGGTTCGGCAAGCCGCTTTCCTGGTCGATCCGCTTGCCGCGATACATTTCGCGGTAAAGCAATAAACCCGAACGCGCTGCGCCGGATGCCAGGACCAAGATCAGCCCGGCCACGATCCGGAAGTCCGCTCCAGCAAGGCTATATGCGGCGATATCGGCGCCGAAAAGCGCAGCAGCGCCAAGACCGGAGGTCGCTACGACGCGCGGATAGGTCTTTTGCGCGAAGACCAAGGCGGCACCCAGCGCGCCCACCAGCAGCGGAACCAGCCATCCTCCGAAAATGGGTATTCCGCCTAGCAATGTCTCCGCAGCGATCGCTTGTACGATCACTCCGGGTAGGACGCCGTGCCGCGGCGTCGCGTATCGATCCCCCATCTCGATCGCCGTCGCGCCAATGAGTATATCCTTGTCGGTAATCGTGGAAGGATCGAACCTTCCGCTCGCGACGTCGATGAAGCTGTATCGAGGTATCGATACGGGGTCGATCGCGAAGTCGACCGGGAATTGGTTACCGGCCTTTCCGGCCACGCCGGCAGCCTGAGCCGAAAGCGAGGGCCGGGGAACGCCCGCGGTCATCGTGCCCAAGGGCATGTTGCGCACCACGCCGTCGCTATCAGGTATGACGGAAACTGATGCCAGCGAAGCGTGTCGCCGCAATGACGCTATGGGCAAGGCATCGATCTGCCGGTCGGATTCGAAGCTTTCGCTCTGGCCAAATGTGGGAAGAACGATTTCGGCAGATGCTTCGCTCAGACTGCGCGCGAGTGCGGCGTCCTCGACCGGATTCGAAGTTGAGGAAAAATCGACGTCGAAAATGATTGAGCGGGCCCCAGCTTCATCCAGCGCGGCCACCACTTCGGCATAATTGCTGCGCGGCCAAGGCCATCGCTGGATCGCGGCAACGCTCGCCGCATCCATTTCGACGACTTGAATCTGACCGCTCGCGGTGCGGTCCCTCAGCCCAAAGCTTAAATTCCTCAAGCCATTGTCGAGTTCGCGAAAAGCCCCTGACTGCGCTGCCGACCCGATCGTGACGATAAGGAGAGCAGCGAGCAGGATGTTTTCCCACGGCAAGCGCGGCGGCACA
>NZ_WTYG01000024.1 GCF_009828015.1 Qipengyuania citrea
TTTTAGAACGAAAGGAGGTGGCTCTCTGGAAGAGAGCGGAAAAGGGCACGCGATCCCCGCGGCCTATGGAGACTTGAGATGACTGAGATCGAACAACAGAAGCGCATCGCCAACTACCTCGCCGCCGTTGCACACCTGCTGGGCGGCCGGCCCGGACGCTTCACTGAATTCCGAGACAAGGTGGACATCATGCTGAGCGGGTCGGCTCCACACGCTTTCGGCCTGATGCAGTTCGCTTCCCGGGTTCAGACAACCGGCCGTCCGCTCATCTGGGTTCATCAGTCTGCAGAGTGCCCGACGGTTCCGCAAATCGGCTTGGCCGCACAGATGGGAGGGGGGATGCACTACATCGAGAGCTGCATGCTCTGTTTGACTGGCGAAGACGACCGCGCGACCCTCGTGCCAGACGGTTTCAACCTGGGCGCGTACTGGTTCGACCATGCGCTCAATCTGCACCACATTACCGATGCACCAGCATCGACCTTCGAAGCGGCAGATGGCGACATGGTGAGGGCCTACAACCGACTTATCGGGATCCAAGCCGAACAGTGGGAGCGGGGTGACACCTTCGACCTGCCTCATCTCGCCCAGGCGGCCCAAATCTCATGGTGCGCCGGATCGTCCATAGGCGATCCGGCATCGCCAATCAGGAGCTATCTTCGTCGGTCGATCGCCCTGAGCATAACGGTTTTGGCGCGAATAACTTAACGCTTCGTCACTGGCGAAGGTTAACGGCAGCGACTGAACCGTTTGCGTTCCGGCGGTTGCGAATTACGCAACGGGCGGTCGGTCGAATGGGAGCAGGTTCGATATACCTACACCCAGAGGTATGAATCCTGTGGATACGAAGATCAGAGCGGCGGGAATGACCGGAGTTGGGCCGTGAGTGGACAGTCCGCTTTCGGCTTGGGATACATGGAAAGCCGCCAGTCAACGAGCCAGCGTCCTTTCTCATCACAGTCGATCCTGCGTGACAATCGCAAGATGCAACATTAGCGGATCGAGAGTGAGTGTTTCCTGTTCTGAAGCGGCCTCGGCAACTGTCCGACCCGCCATGCCCGACCCTCGTCAGTTAATGCGCGACCTTCAGGTGTTCCGCGATCCCCAGCCAGGGCGCAGCCTGCGGGAGCTTTGCATCACGCTGTTCCCCTTTCTCGGACTGTTCGCCGCGATTATCGCAGCCGCGGACGCGGGTTACCTGTTCGCCCTCGCGCTTACTCCGCTCGCTGGACTGTTCCTACTGAGGCTCTTCATCATCCAGCACGATTGCGGCCATGGATCCTTCCTGCGGAATCGCGCGAGCAATGACTGGTTCGGGCGGATGCTGGGCGTCTTCACGCTCACGCCCTATGATTGCTGGAGCCTCAGCCACGCGCGTCATCACGCCATGACTGGCAACCTCGACAAACGCGGCTTTGGCGATGTCGATACGCTGACGGTGCGCGAGTATTGCGAAAGATCGAGGACCCAGCGGCTCGGCTATCGCCTTTACCGCCACCCTTTGACGTTACTTGGTTTTGGCCCCGCCTATCTCTTTCTCCTGCGCCACCGCCTGCCCGTGGGATTGATGAAGGAGGGCTGGAAGTTCTGGATCAGCGCCCTGGGAACGAACCTTGCCACTCTCGCAATCCTCGCTGTGCCAGTATGGTTGGTCGGCTTCGGAGTGACGCTGGCGGTGTTCCTGCCGACCCTGCTCTTCGCAGCAAGCATGGGAGTGTGGCTGTTCTACATCCAGCACCAGTTCCCCCAAGCATACTGGGAAAGCAAATCCGACTGGTCCTTCGCC
>NZ_WTYG01000002.1 GCF_009828015.1 Qipengyuania citrea
GGCGAAGGACCAGTCGGATTTGCTTTCCCAGTATGCTTGGGGGAACTGGTGCTGGATGTAGAACAGCCACACTCCCATGCTTGCTGCGAAGAGCAGGGTCGGCAGGAACACCGCCAGCGTCACTCCGAAGCCGACCAACCATACTGGCACAGCGAGGATTGCGAGAGTGGCAAGGTTCGTTCCCAGGGCGCTGATCCAGAACTTCCAGCCCTCCTTCATCAATCCCACGGGCAGGCGGTGGCGCAGGAGAAAGAGATAGGCGGGGCCAAAACCAAGTAACGTCAAAGGGTGGCGGTAAAGGCGATAGCCGAGCCGCTGGGTCCTCGATCTTTCGCAATACTCGCGCACCGTCAGCGTATCGACATCGCCAAAGCCGCGTTTGTCGAGGTTGCCAGTCATGGCGTGATGACGCGCGTGGCTGAGGCTCCAGCAATCATAGGGCGTGAGCGTGAAGACCCCCAGCATCCGCCCGAACCAGTCATTACTCGCGCGATTCCGCAGGAAGGATCCATGGCCGCAATCGTGCTGGATAATGAATAGCCTCAGCAGGAACAGTCCAGCGAGCGGAGTAAGCGCTAGGGCGAACAGGTAACCCGCGTCCGCTGCTACGATGATCGTTGCGAACAGCCCAAGAAAGGGGATCAGCGTAATACCAAGCTCCCACAGGCTGCGCCCGGGCTGGGGATCGCGGAACCCCTGAAGGTTGCGCATTAACTGACGAGGGTCGGGCATGGCGGGGCGCACGGCTGCCGAGGCCGCTTCAGAACAGGAAACACTCACTCGCGAACCGCTAATGTTGGTTCGCGCGATTGTCACGCGAGTTTGACTGCGATGAGAAGGGACGTTGATCCGTTGACTGGCGGCTTTCCATGTCTCGCAGCCGAAAGCGGACTGTCGACTAACGGCCCAGTTTCAGCAAGCTGCAAAGCGCCCAAATCTAGCTATTCAGCACCCCAGTTGCCGCTCTCGATAGCTGTCGATCTATCAGATCCGACGCCACCATTTTGATCAACCCAATTTAGCACAAACCCAATGTGCGGCCTATAACATATCTGGGTGGCATCAGCCCGCTTCGCGTTCGAAGCCAAGGTGCCATAGTTAAATAGGTGACCGGCAAAAAACCGTTACGAGCCCAAAACCGATTGGGGGTATCATAGGGGGTATTACCCGCTTAGTTATCCAGAATTATGCTATCATTCCAGTAATTTATAATCTGAAAGTGCCTCCCACCCTCTCCGCCACGGGATTTCTCGACAATCCAGATCTTGCGGCGCGCATCCGCTGGCGAATGCGTGCCTGATGTCCGTGTGTCAGCCGCGTCCGCGATAGGATGAAACGCCCTGGTCGGGCAGCCACAGGGCCGCCGGCGGTGCGCCGCTTTGCCAGAAGACGTCGATCGGGATGCCGCCGCGCGGATACCAGTATCCGCCGATGCGCAGCCATTGCGGCTGCATTTCGTCGAACAGCCGCTGGCCGATCCCCACGGTCACGTCCTCATGGAAACCGCAATGGTTGCGGAACGAGCCGAGGAACAGCTTGAGGCTCTTCGATTCGACGATGGTTTCCCCCGGCGCGTAATCGATCACCAGATGCGCGAAGTCGGGCTGGCCGGTCACCGGGCACAGCGAGGTGAATTCGGGCGCGGCGAAGCGGACCATATACAACTGGCCGGTGCGCGGATTGGGGACGTAGTCGAGTTCGGCCTCTTCGGGCGAGGCGGGCAGCGCGGTGTTCGCGCCAAGGAACTTGGGGGCAGGTGTGTCGCTCATGCCGCGCTCCTGCCGCGAAGCGCGGCGCAGCGCAAGGCGGGGCTTGGAAGCCCGCGCTTCAGTACCTATTCACCGCCGCCCCGCACACTCGCGGTCCCTTTCTCACGAAACGACCCGCAATGGCATTTGTCACCCGTATCCCGTTAATTGCACTCGCCGCAGCGCTGCCGGCCGTGGCGCAGGCGCAATCGGTCAATGATTTCACACTCGAACCCGCGCCGACGCCCAGCGCCACCCCGCAGGTGCAAGGGCCCGCGGATACGCGCAGCGGGGTCGAGATTCGCCCGCGCGTCCTCGCAACCCCGACTCAAGCGCCGACAGCGAGCCCCACCGCCGCGCCGAGCCCGGCTCCGATGCTGTCACCGGCACCCGGGCCATCCGGGGACAGAGCGCCGCGCGCCCCGGTCACCCAGCCATCCCCGCGCGCTACGCCGCTGCCTGCGGTGACGCCGCCTGCGCTGGATCCAGGTGAAGCGGCGGCCATGAGCTCCGCGCCCGAGGAGCCGCCATCGGTCCAGGACCCCGCGAGCGATACGCGCGCCGCTTCGTCCGTCGCAGAACCCGCAGTGCCCGCAGCGCCGCTTCCAGCGCCCGCTGCGAACGAGGAGGCCGGGTGGACCCCGTGGCTGTCGCTTGCGGGCGGTGCAGTGTTGCTGGCGCTGCTCGGCGCAGGCTTCGCCGCCTGGCGTCGCCGCCGGCGCCGGCACGTCCCTGAAATCCAGCGCCCGGTTGTCCGCAGCGCTCCGCCCGCCGGTCCGGCGGCGCTGGGGGACGCCCTCCGACTGCACGTCGAACCCGACAAGATCATCCGCAGCGCCGCTTTCGTAACACTCAAATACCGGCTGACCCTGACCAACCGCAGTGAAACCCCGCTCGGCGCGATCGGCGTCGGGCTCGATCTGGTGTCGGCTCATGCCCAGGCACCAATGGATCAGCAGGTCGCGACGGCCGAAACCGCGCTTGAAGAGCGCCATGCAGTCCCGCGGCTGGCGCCCGGACAGAGCATCACGCTCGACGGACAGGTGCAGCTTGCGCTCGCACAGGCGCAGGTGATCCGGCAGGGACGGCATCCGTTGCTGGTCCCCTTGCTGCGCATGCGTATCTCGGCGCGCGGCGGGGACGCGTTGTTGCGGACCTTCGTCGTCGGACAGACCGCGCCCGGCAGCAGCCGCGTGCAGCCCATCCGGCTCGACGAAGGGCCGCGCAGCTATAGCCCGGTCGCGCAGCGCGAGCTCGCCTAACTCGACTTCGCCGGGCCGCCGCGCTACCCGGTTGGCGATGGACAGTCTCGTTTCGACCCAATGGCTTGCCGACCAGCTCGGCGCTGCGGACCTCGTGGTTCTCGATGCGTCGATGCATCTGCCCGACAGTCCGCGCCAGGCGGCGCAGGATTTCGCGGCGGCGCATGTACCCGGCGCGCGGTTTCTCGACCTTGTCAGCTTCGTCGATCCCGGTTCGCCGGTACCCAAGGCCCTGCCAAGCCCCGAACAATTCGCGGCGCGGCTGGGGCAGCTCGGGGTGGCACCGTCGTGCCGGGTCGTGCTGTATGACGACAGCCAGATCCGCAGCGCGGCCCGCGCGTGGTACATCTTCCGGCTGTACGGCTTCGCGCAAGTGGCGATCCTCGATGGCGGGTTGGCCAAGTGGACCGCCGAGGGGCGCGCGCTCGAAAGCGGCGGGGTTTCCGGCAGCCCGGTCGATTTCCCGGTGCCCAAGCGTGCTGCCGGCGTGCGCAGCAAAGAGGATATCCTCGCCAACTGCGCCAGCGCGGCCGAACAGGTGGTCGATGCGCGCGACGCGGCGCGCTTTGCCGGCGAAGAAGGAAGCGGATCGCGGGGCCATATCCCGGGCGCCGCGAACGTGCATTTCACGCAGTTACTGACCGAAGCGGGCACCTATCGTACGCCAGCGGAAATCGCCGGTCTGTTCCAAAGCGCCGGCATCGATCTCGACCGTCCGGTCGTCACGAGCTGCAACAGCGGCATGACCGCGGCGGTGCTGTCCTTCGGGCTTCACCTCGCGGGCAAGGACGATACCGCGCTGTACGATGGCAGCTGGCTGGAATGGGGGGAGGATCCGCAAACGCCCAAGCAGGCGGGGAGCGGGCGATAGACATGGCAGGGAGAGATGACAGCACCCATCGCGCGGCGACACGGCTGGTGACCAGCGGGCGATCGGGCGATTTCGCCAGCGATGTGGTCAACCCGCCCGTGTGGCGCGCGAGCACGCATCTCTACCCCGACTGCGCCGCATTGCGCGCGCGCAAGAGCGACAACCGCGATGGGCAGTTCTTTTACGGCCGCCGCGGATCGCCCACGCAATGGGCGCTCTCCGAAGCGCTTACCGCGCTCGAGCCGGGGGCCGCCGGCACCGTCCTCTATCCCAGCGGTCTCGCCGCGCTGGTCGGCGCGTTGCTCACGGTCCTGCGCAGCGGCGATGTGCTGCTGGTGGCGGATAATGCCTATGATCCCACGCGCAGCGCGGCCACGGGCCTGCTGAAGGATCTCGGCATCGAGCACCGCTTCTTCGATCCGCTCGACCATGAAGCCTTTGCCGGGGCATTCTGCGACCGCACGCGCGCGGTCATGCTGGAAGTGCCGGGCAGCCTCACGATGGAGGTCTGCGATATTCCCGCGCTGGCGGCAATCGCGCGCGAAAGGGGAGCCGTCAGCCTGATCGACAACACCTGGGCCACCGCGCTCGGCTTTCCCGCTCTCGAGCATGGCTGCGATATCGCCATCACCGCGCTGACCAAGCATGTCGGCGGCCATTCGGACGTCATGATGGGTGCCGCCAGCGCGGGTGAACGCTGGTATCGTCGCCTGCGGCTTGGTGCGCAGCGGCTGGGCCATGTCGTGTCGCCTGACGATGCCGCGCTGGTGCTGCGCGGGCTGAGGACGATGGGCGTGCGTCTCGAGCGCCAGACCGCGACCGCGCTGGCGATCGCCGAATGGCTCGATGCGCGCAGCGAAGTGGCGCATGTGCTGTCCCCTCTGCTTCCCGGTGCGCCCGGCCATGACATCTGGCAACGCGATTTTACCGGCGGCTGCGGTCTGTTCAGTTTCGTGCTCAGGGGCGGGGACGATGCCGCGAGGTGCCGGCTGGTCGACCGACTGGAACTGTTCGGCATCGGTTACAGCTGGGGCGGGTTCGAAAGCCTCGCCCTGCCGTTCGACGTCGAACCGGTGCGTTCTGCGATGCCCTGGCCCAAGCCGGGCTGGAGCGAAGCGGACCGCCATGGCATACGGCTGTCGATCGGGCTGGAAGACCCCGCCGATCTGATCGCCGATCTCGACCGCGGTTTCGCGGCGCTTAACGAAGGATAGACGTGCAAGGCGAAACCCCTCCCACCGCCGAACCGACCGCTGCGACACCTGCGGTCGAACAGGCATGGAACCTGGCCGAGCCGGTGGTCGAGGAAAGCTCGGTCGCCGCGGCCGAAGGCGCCAAGGAAGCGCTGAGTTCGCAGAGCGAGACTGTCGGCTCGGTCATCGACACGGTCGATACCGTGGCGCTGTCGTTCGGCGATTTCCGCATCTCGCTGTTCGACGTGCTGGTCGTTGCCGCGGTGATCGTAGGCATCCTGTTCCTTGCATGGTTTGCCAGCCGGATGAGCCGGCGCCTGGTCCGCCGCATGACCCGGCTCGACGAGGCGCAGCAATTGCTGGTCGAGAAGGTGATCACGATCATCGTCTGGGCCGCCGCCTTCTTCCTCGGCATCGACCTGCTCGGGATCGATCTGACCGCACTGGCGGTGTTTTCGGGCGCCTTCGGTCTGGCGATCGGTTTCGGCCTGCAGAAGACCTTCGGCAATCTGATCGCAGGGATCATCCTGCTGATGGACCGGTCGATCAAGCCGGGCGATGTGATTGCGGTGGCCGATCTGGCGGGCAACGAGAGCTTCGGCCAGATCCGCAAGATCGGCATCCGCGCGGTCTCGGTGACCACGCGCGACCAGCGCGAATATCTGATCCCGAACGAAAACCTGATGATCAACCAGGTCGAGAACTGGTCCTATTCGTCCAAGAACGTGCGGATGCAGGTGCCGGTCGGGGTGAGTTACGAAGCCGACATGAAGCTGGCCGAGGAACTGATGCTCGAGGCGGCGAAGTCCTGCGACCGGGTGCTGAGTGCGCCGCCGCCAACGGTCTGGATGAGCGAATATGGCGACAGCTCGGTCAATTTCGTGATCCATTGCTGGATTACCGACCCCGAGGACGGGGTCGGCAACGTGCGCAGCGCGGTGCTCAAGAAGCTGTGGTGGCTGTTCAAGGACAACGGCATCGAGATCCCGTTCCCGCAACGCGACCTGCATATCCGCGGCAGCGACCAGCTCGAGCGGCTGGCCGAGCTCATGGTGCAGGGGCGCAAGCCTGCTGGCAGCGCGAAAGAATAGGTTGCCGCGCGCACAGCGCCGGTTTCAAATCTCGCCTTCCTAGCCGGACACGCATTCTGATTGGCGCAACGGCCGTGCCCCTCACATCTTGCAAACATGGCACAGACCGGAACCATCTATCTCGTCGGCGCGGGACCGGGCGATCCCGATCTCCTGACGCTGCGCGCTGCGCGGCTGATCGAGAGCGCGCGGGTGATCGTCCATGACGGACTGGTCGACCCTGCGATCCTCGCACTTGCGCGCGGCGATGCGCAGCTGATCAGCGTGGCCAAGCGCCGTTCGCATCACACCTTGCCGCAGGAAGAGATCAGCGAACTGCTGGTCCGCGTGGCCCGTTCGGGCCAGGACGTCGTGCGGCTCAAGGGCGGGGACCCGTTCGTGTTCGGCCGCGGCGGCGAGGAGGCCGAAGTCGCCCGCGCTGCCGGCGTTGCGGTGGAGGTGGTGCCCGGGATCAGCGCGGCCAACGGGGCCGCGGCGGCGGCACAGATCGCGCTGACGCATCGCGACGCGTCGAGCGTTGTCAGCTTCGTGGCCGGCCAGTGCAAGGGTCTGAAGGACCAGGACTGGGCGGGGCTTGCCGGCAAGGGCCGGACGCTGGTGATCTACATGGGCGTGAAGACCGCGCCGCAGATCGCCGAGAAACTGATGGAAGACGGGCTGTCGCCCGACATGCCGGTGGCGGTGATCGAGAACGGCACGCGTCCCGACATGCGCGTGCTGCGCGGCCTGCTCGCCGGGCTGCCCGATCTGGTGGAACATGAAAAGGTGGTCAGCCCTGCGCTGATCGTGATTGGTGAAGTGACCGCGCGCGACGATGTCGCCCTGGCGGTCGCCGCGCAGGAGGCGGCACGATGAGATTGCTTACCGGAAATGATTTGAAGACCGGCGCGGTGACCTGGTGGACCGGCAGCGACTGGTCGATCCACGTCGAGGATGCGGCCGATGTGGCAGGTAGCGAAGACGAGATCGCGCGCCGCGAAGAGGCCGCCCGGCGTGTCAATTCGCCTTATGCAGTGGACGCCGAACTGCAGGATGGCAGCCCCCGGCCGTCGCATATCAAGGAGCGCGTTCGTGCGCTTGGCCCGACCGTCCGTCCCGACCTGACCCTCAAGCCTGCCGATCCCGAAATCGGTAACTGGGTGATCTGATGTACAAATACGACCAATACGACCAAGCGATGGTCGATGCCCGCGTGGAGGAATTCCGCGACCAGGCGCGCCGCCGTCTCGAAGGCAAGCTGACCGAAGACCAGTTCAAGCCGCTCCGGCTGATGAACGGGCTCTATCTGCAGCTCCACGCCTACATGCTGCGGGTGGCGATCCCCTATGGCACTCTGAACAGCCAGCAGATGCACGCGCTGGCCGATATCGCGGACAAGTATGATCGCGGTTACGGCCATTTCACCACGCGGCAGAACATCCAGTACAACTGGATCAAGCTGGAGGATGCCGGCGATATCCTGGCCGATCTGGCCAAGGTCGAAATGCACGCCATCCAGACCAGCGGCAATTGCATCCGCAATATCAGCTCGGATCACTTTGCGGGCGCTACTGCGGACGAGGTGGTCGATCCGCGGCCCTATGCCGAGCTGCTGCGCCAGTGGTCGAGCTTCCATCCCGAATTCAGCTATCTGCCGCGCAAGTTCAAGATCGCGGTGATCGCCAGCGACACCGATCGCGCCGCGATGCGCTTGCACGATATCGGTATCCAGATCGTCGAGAACGATGCGGGTGAACTGGGCGCTGCCTTCTACGTCGGCGGCGGCATGGGACGCACGCCGATGATCGCGCCGTGCATCAACCCCTTCGTCCCGCTCGACCGGCTGGTCACCTATGCCGAGGCGTGCCTGCGGGTCTACAACCGCTATGGCCGCCGCGACAACAAGTACAAGGCGCGGATCAAGATCCTCGTCCACGAGATGGGCGCGGAAGAATACACGCGCCAAGTCGAGGCGGAATACGCCCACCTGCTGGAAGAAGGCGTCGAACCGCCCTTCGCCGAGCTCGAACGGATCCGGACCTATTTCGAGGACCCGCTGTTCGAAGCCGGCGCAGGCGACGAGATCGACCGCAGCGACCCCGATTTCGCCGTCTGGGTCGATCGCAACACGGTCGCGCACAAGGAAACGGGCTATGTCTCGGCGGTGATCAGCCTCAAGCCGGTGGGCGGCATCCCCGGCGATGCGACTGCCGAACAGATGCGCCTGATGGCCGATCTGGCGAAGGATTACAGCTTCGACGAACTGCGCGTGATGCACACGCAGAACATCGTGCTGCCGCATGTCCGCAAGGCCGATCTGCACGCGCTGTGGACAGCGCTCGACGAAGCGGGGCTGGGCAGCCCGAACCTCGATACGGTCGAGGACATCATCGCCTGCCCGGGGCTCGATTACTGCAGCCTCGCCAATGCCCGGTCGATCCCGATCGCGCAGCGCATTTCCGAACGCTTCGCCGCCAATGGCAAGACCGGGACGCTGGGCGAACTCAAGCTCAAGATTTCGGGCTGCATCAATGCCTGCGGGCATCACCATGCGGGCCACATCGGCATCCTCGGTGTCGACCGCAAGGGGGTGGAGAACTACCAGCTCCTGCTCGGCGGCAGCGAGGCGCAGGATGCCAGCCTGGCCAAGATCACCGGCCCCGGTTTCAGCGAAGACGGCATCGTCGACGCGGTCGAAACCGTGACCACCGTCTTCGAACGCGAACGCCAGGACGGCGAACGCTTTCTCGATACGTACCGCCGCATCGGCATGAACCCTTTCAAGGAGGCGCTCTATGGCTGAGACGCTACGCTATCGCGACGACCAACCGGTCGACCATCCCGCCGTGACGGTAGACGCTTTCGTCGACCAGTCGAATGCGCAGGCCGTCCGGATCGAACCGGGCGACGACACGCGTGAATTGCTGCCGCATCTTCAGCGGCTGGCGCTGGTCGAGGTCAACTTCCCCGCATTTGGCGACGGCCGCGGCTACTCCTCGGCGCGGATGCTGCGCGAGGCGGGCTACGAAGGCGAATTGCGCGCGGTGGGCGACGTGCTCGTCGACCAGTTGGCCTATATGCGCCGCTGCGGCTTCGATGCGTTCGAGCCCGATCAGCAATTCGACATGGACGATGTGAAGGCCGCTTTCGAGCGGTGGCCCGAAGTGTACCAAAACGCGGCGGACGACCGCACCCCGATCTGGACCAAGCGGCACCCATGAACCGTCTGCGCGCCATCGACCGGATCGACGTGGGTCCCCGTTTTACCGAGCAGGATGCGATTCGTCTCAACCGCATGTTCCGCGGGACCGAGACCGAGGAATGGTTGCGTGCGGTGATCGAGGGGAACCTGGTCGGCGATACCGCCGTGGTGTCGAGCTTCGGGGCCGAGAGCGCGGTGCTGCTCCATCTGATCGCGCAGGTCGATTCGACCGTGCCCGTGCTGTTCCTCGATACCGGCAAGCATTTCCCCGAAACGCTCGCCTACCGTGACGAGCTGACCGAGCGGCTCGGGCTCAACCGCGTCGATCTCTATCCCGAGATCGCGGATCTGCAGACGCGCGACGATACCGGGCTGCGCTGGTCGTACGATCCCGATGGCTGCTGCGAACTGCGCAAGGTCAAGCCGCTGGAAAAGGCGCTCGCCAATTTCGATGCCAGCTTCACCGGACGCAAGGCGTTCCAGTCGGCGACGCGCGCCAATCTGCCGCGCTTCGAAGTGGATTCGGCCGATGTGCAGGGCCGGCTCAAGATCAACCCGCTGATCGACTGGTCGGCAGAGGACATCGCGGCCTATTTCGAGACGCATGACCTGCCGCGCCATCCGCTGGTCGATCGCGGCTTTCCCAGCATCGGCTGCTCGCCGTGCACGCGCCAGGTCGGCGAGGGCGAAGACCCGCGCGCAGGTCGCTGGTCGGGCTGGGACAAGGTCGAATGCGGGATCCACAAGCCGGGCGAGGAACCCTTCCTCTGATCCGGTGGGCGGTGCTGGTGCCGGCTGGAGGATTCGAACCCCCGGCCTGATGATTACAAATCAACTGCTCTACCAACTGAGCTAAGCCGGCGCCCGCAAAGCGCGCCCTTTCGAGCAATCGCGCGCAAATGTCCAGAGCTTCAGAGCCAGCCGTTGTCGCGATACCACCGCGCTGTCGCGGCGAGGCCTTCTTCACCGCTTACGCTGGGTGACCAGACGGCTTCGGGCACTTTCATCGCCGACCGCGCGACCCAGTTGGGATGCGTCATATATCCCACCCTGTCTGCGGTAAGCCGGGCCTTGTCGCCGCGCACCATCCGGTCGACTTTCGCTGCCGCATCCAGCACGCTGCGGGGCAGGTGCGGCGCGAAGACCGGCCGCCCCACCGCCTTGCCGATCGCGCGCGCCAATTCCTTGTGCGACCAGCCGCCTTCGCGCGCATCGTCGGGTTCGAAAACGCGGCGGCGCACCAGCGCGGGCGGGGCATCGACCAGCGCCAGCAGCAACCGCGCCAGATCGGTGACATGGATGATCGAACTCGCGCCGCCGGGCGGCAGCGGGACAAAGCCGAACCGTGCGCTGCGGAACATCTCGAAATAATCGACGTCGCGCGGACCGTAGACGCCCGGCGGGCGCACGTTCGTCCAGTCAAGCCCGCTGGCCTCGACCAGCTTTTCCGCTCGCGCTTTCGAGGCGCCATAGGCCGACAGTCCGGGCTCGCGCGCCGAGAGCGAGGAAACGAAGACGAACCGCTTGGCGCGGCTGTGCCTGGCAGCGGCGATCAGTCTTGCGGTGCCGTCGACATTGGCCTCCTCGAACGCCGCGGGATCGGGCGCATTGGTCAGCCCCGCCACGTGGACGATCGCATCGCAAGGCTCGCACAATGCAGCCAGTGCGGCGGTATCGGACAAATCGCCAGCAACCCATTCGACATTGGCGCGCGGGGCCTGGGCGCGGCGGGTCAACGCGCGCACGGTCTCGTCAGACTGCGCCGCCTGGTCGAGCACGGCCTGGCCGACGAAGCCGGTGGCACCGGTCAGCGCGATCGTCACAGGCGCACCATGTGATCGCGGTGGACGACGGCGGCGCGCGGGGCATAGCCGAGCGTGCGTGCCTGCTGGTCTTCCCGCAGCCCCATGATCGCGCGGCATTCGGCAGCGGCATATTCGACCAGTCCCTGGCCAAGCCGTTCGCCTCCGGGGCCGTACACTGCGACGAGATCGCCGCGGACGAAATCTCCCTGCACCGCGGTAACGCCAGCGGCCAGGACGCTTGCTCCGTTATCGAGCGCGGCCATGCACCCCTGATCGACCGTCACGCTGCCTGCCGGGGCCAGCCGTCCGCCGAGCCAGGCCTTGCGCGCGGACGCGCCCGACTGCGGCACGAACACGGTGCCGCTGTCCTGCGCCAACGCGGCCGCGAAGGGTGCGGGCCGGGTGCCGTTGATGATCGCCAGCGCGATGCCCGCGCGTTCCGCGATGCGTGCGGCCTGCAATTTGGCGCGCATGCCACCCGAACCTAGGCCCGAGCCGGAATCGGCAGTGGCCATTGCCATGATCTCGGGCGAAACCCCGTCCACGCGCGCGATCCGCCGCGCGCCGGGCTCACGCGGATCACGGTCGAACAACCCGTCGACGTCGGACAGCAGCAGCACCGCGTCCGCGCCCGCCGCTTGCGCGATGCGCGCGGCCAGCCGGTCATTGTCGCCGAAGCGGATTTCCTCGGTCGCCACGCTGTCGTTCTCGTTCACCACCGGTACCGCGCCCGCGGCCAGCAGGCGTCCGAGCGTGGCGGAAACATTGAGATAGCGGCGCCGGTCCTCGAGATCGCCGAGCGTGACGAGCATTTGCGCGGCAGTGATATCCTGTGCGCCGAGCGCATCGGACCACAGGCGGGCGAGTTCCACCTGCCCGACCGATGCCGCGGCCTGCGCGTCGGCGAGGCTGCCGCGGCCGCCGTGAGGCAGGCCGAGCCGGGCGGCGCCCAGCGCGATCGCCCCCGATGAAACGAGCAGGACTTCGCAAGTCTGCCGCAACTCGGCGATTTCCGCCGCAAGCGAGGCAAGCCATGCGGTCCGCGCGCGTCCCTTGTCGACCAGCAGGGCAGAGCCGACCTTGATGACAAGGCGGCGCGCCTGGCGCAGGTCGGAAAGGGCGGCGATGTCCATCAGCAGGGGACTAGCGGCTGCGGGCGGCGCGCGGAAGCCGTCTTGCCTTGCCGCGCTGTTACCGTGCCTTCACGGTCAGATCGGCGACCATTCCGGATTGCTGTCGTCGGACGAATCCTCGACTTCGACAGTCTTCGTCTCGGTCGAGGTGTGATCGGGCAGATAGCCGAGCAGGGCATCGAGCAGTTCGCCGGTCCCGGCGCCGGTCGCACCCGAGATGGGAAAGACCTTGTCCGCCCCCGCGGCCAGCAGTTCCTCGGCGAAGGCTTCGCCCAGTTCCTGGTCGGCGAGATCGAGCTTGTTCAGCGCCACCACCTGCGGCTTGTCCGCCAGTTCGCTGCCGTAGGCTTCGAGTTCGGCATTGACCGTGCGATAGGCTTCGGCCGGATCATCGCCCGAAATGTCGATCAGGTGGATCAGCACGCGGCAGCGTTCGATATGGCCGAGGAAGCGGTCGCCGATCCCGGCGCCTTCGGCGGCGCCTTCGATTAGGCCCGGGATATCCGCAAGCACGAATTCGCGGCCCTTGTGCGTCACCACGCCCAGCTTGGGGACCAGCGTGGTAAAGGCGTAATGGCCGACCTTGGCCTTGGCATTGGATACCTGGTTGATGAAGGTGCTCTTGCCCGCATTGGGCAGACCGAGCAGGCCGACGTCGGCCAGCAGCTTGAGCCGCAGCCAGACCCACATTTCCTCGCCCGGTTCGCCGGGCTGGTGCTGGCGCGGTGCGCGATTGGTGCTGGATTTGTAGCTCGCGTTGCCGCGGCCGCCCATGCCGCCTTCGAGGAACACGAGCCGCTGGCCGACCTCGGTGAAATCGGCGAGCACCTCTTCCTTGTCCTCGCTGAGCACCTGGGTGCCGAGCGGAACCTTGACGACGAGGTCGGGTGCGCCGGCCCCGGTCCGGTCCTTGCCCTGGCCGTGATTGCCGCGCTTGGCCTTGAAATGCTGCGCGTAGCGGAAGTCGATGAGCGTGTTGAGGCCCTGGACGGCTTCGAACACGATGTCGCCGCCCTTGCCGCCATTGCCGCCGTCGGGGCCGCCATACTCGATATATTTTTCGCGGCGGAAGCTGACCGCGCCGGGGCCACCTGCGCCGGATTTCAGAAAGATCTTGGCTTGGTCGAGAAAGTGCATGGCGCGCCCTCTAGCCGCTTTCGCGGACATAGGCGAGGGCGCGCATGCTTATGGCGTATCAGTCGACGAAATCGTCCACCCGCTCGACGATGATCGCGGGGGCCATCCCGCCCGCAGCGCACATGGTGACAAGGCCGTAACGCTTGTTCTGGCGTTCGAGTTCGTCGACCATCGTACCGATGAGGATCGACCCGGTGGCACCGATCGGGTGGCCCAGCGCGATCGAGCCGCCGTTGACGTTGACCTTGTCCCAGTCGAGCCCGAGATCCTTGACGAATTTCGCGGCGACGACGGCGAAAGCCTCGTTGATTTCGAACAGGTCGATATCGTCGGTGGTAAGTCCGGCCTTGGCGAGCACCTTTTTCGCCGCGGGTACGGGGGCATTCAGCATCAGCGTCGGATCATCGCCCATATTGGCCGTCGCAACGATGCGCGCCCGGGGCTTGAGCCCGTGATTCTGCGCATAGTCCTTGCTGGCGACCAGCACCGCGGCGGCGCCATCGACCACGCCCGAGCTGTTGCCAGCGTGGTGGAAGTGCTTGATTTCGACATCGGGGTACTTTGCATTCACCAGCCCGGCGAAGGTGGTGCCGCTCTTGTCGAGCGGGACATTGGCAATCTTGGCAAAGGCGGGTTCGAGTTCGGCCAGGCCTTCGCGCGTGGTCTGCGGGCGCGGATATTCCTCCTTGTCGAGCACGACATTGCCCTCGTCGTCCTTCACCGGGACGACCGACTTGTCGAAACGGCCTTCCGCGATCGCCTTGGCGGCGCGCTGCTGGCTGCGATAGCCGACTTCGTCGAGCTCCTCGCGGGTGAAGCCTTCGATCGTGGCAATCGCGTCGCCGCAGACGCCCTGGTGGCTCTGCGGGTGCGAGCGCATCAGGCGCTCGTTATGGCTGCCCATCATCGGCGGCTTGAGCCCGGCGGCCATCTTGTCCTTGGTCATCTGAGCGGTGAGGCTCATCATTTCGGTGCCGCCGGCGACGACGCAGTCTTCCATCCCGCTCATCACCTGGGCCGCCGCCAGCGCCACGCTGGTGATGCCGCCGCCGCAGAACCGGTCGAGCGTGGTGCCGCTGGACGTCACGTCATAGCCTGCATCGAGCGCGGCCATGCGGCCCAGGTCGCCCGCCTGCATGCCGTCCTGCGTGCTGACCGACCAGATCACGTCGTCGACCGTCGAGGTATCGAGATCGTTGCGATCCTTGATCGCGGTGAGACAGGTTGCCGCGAGGTGCTGCGGGTGCATGTGCGCGAGCGCGCCCTTGCCCTGCTTGCCGATCCCGCGCGGGGTGCGGACAGCGTCGATGATATAGGCTTCGGCCATGGCTTCTGAACTCCTCTCGTTTTGTCTTTTTATGCGGCGAATGCCGGTTGACGTTTGCGTAAACGTCGCGCAGCAAGGGCGCAAGACAAGTTTCGATTTGAAATGGGAGAGAGCGGCTATGTCCGAGGAAGTTCTGACGAGCGAAGAAGACGGCATCCTCGTCGTCACCATCAACCGGCCCGATGCCAAAAACGCGATGACCAAGGCCGCGGCCGAGGGGATCGCCGCGGCGATGGACCGCCTCGACAGCGATGACAATCTGCGCGTCGGCATCCTGACCGGCGCGGGCGGGACCTTCTGTTCGGGCATGGATCTCAAGGGCTTCCTGCGCGGCGAATCGCCCAGCGTCGAAGGGCGCGGCTTCGGCGGCGTGGTGCAGCAGCCGCCCGAAAAACCGCTGATTGCCGCAGTCGAAGGCTATGCGCTGGCGGGCGGGCTCGAACTGATGATCGCCTGTGATCTGGTGGTCGCCAGCGCCGCGGCCAAGTTCGGCATCCCCGAAGTGAAGCGCGGTCTTGTCGCCGCAGCCGGCGGCGTGATGATGCTGCCCGACCAGATCCCCGAACGGATCGCGATGGAACTGGCGCTGACCGGCGATTTCATCGATGCGCCGCGCGCCTATGAGCTGGGCCTCATCAACCGCGTGACCGATGGCGATGCGCTGGCCGGGGCCAAGGAACTCGCCGCGCGGATCGTCGCCAATGGCCCGCTGGCGGTGAAGGTGTCGAAGCAGGTTATCAAGCAATCGCGCGGCTGGCCGATGGACGAACGCTACAAGCGCCAGACCCAGCTTATCGCTCCCGTCTTCGTGTCCGAAGACGCCCGTGAAGGCGCCGCCGCCTTCGCCGAGAAACGCGCGCCGAACTGGAAGGGCAAGTAAGACCCTTCGGCGCGTCACAAGAACATTCGAGAGGATCCGAGAGATGCCAGCAATCAACGTACCCCAGCCCGAGTTCATGGAAGACGAGGAGATCTCGATCTTCGCCGATGCCGTGGGCAAGTTCTACCAGCAGCACGCGCCCGAAAAGCGCGTGCTCAAATGGCGCGAGGACGGCCAGGTCGAACGCGAGTTCTGGAACGAGGCGGGCGAAGCCGGCCTGCTGGGCGTCTCCGTGCCCGAGGAATACGGCGGCCACGGCGGCGATTTCCGGCATGACATGGTGGTGATCGACCAGCAGGCGAAGCACGGCGTCGAGGGCTTCGCCGCCAGCCTGCACAACACGGTCATCCTGCCCTATCTGGTGCGTCACGGGACCGAGGAGCAGAAGAAGAAGTACCTGCCCAAGCTCGTCACGGGCGAACTGGTCAGCGCCATTGCCATGACCGAACCGGGGGTCGGATCGGACTTGCAGAGCATCACCACCACTGCGCTCAAGGACGGCAACGGTTACCGCATCAACGGGGCCAAGACCTATATCTCGAACGGCCAAACGGCGGACTTCATCATCGTCGTCGCCAAGACCGATCCGAACGAGCGCGCCAAGGGCATCTCGCTGATGCTGCTCGAGACCGAGGGCGCCGAAGGCTTCCAGCGCGGCAAGAAGCTCGACAAGGTCGGGATGGACGCGGCGGATACCTCCGAACTCTTCTTCGACGATGTCTTCGTGCCGGCAGAGAACGTGCTCGGCGGCGAGGAAGGCAAGGGCTTCTACCAGCTGATGGGGGAGCTACCGCAGGAACGGCTGATCATCGCCATGGGCGCGATGACCGGGATCGAGAAGGCGCTCGAAGTCACCATGGACTTCGTCAAGAACCGCAAGGCGTTCGGCCAGACGATCTGGGACTTCCAGAACACGCAGTTCGTGCTCGCCGACCTCAACGCGCGCGGCACTGCGGCGCGGGTGTTCGTCAACGATTGCATCGCCAAGCACCTCAAGGGCGAACTCGACGTGCCGACCGCGTGCATGGCCAAGTACATGGTCACCGAACTGCAGGGCGAAGTGGTCGACAAGTGCCTGCAGTTCCACGGCGGCGCGGGCTTCATCAACGATTACCCGATCGCGCGCATGTTCCGCGACAGCCGCATCACGCGGATCTTCGGCGGATCGAACGAAGTCATGAAGATGGTCATCGCCCGTTCGATGTGACCGCATCCTCCGGCGCGGCGGAGACCGGCTGCTTCAGTCGATCCCGCCGCGGCGGAGCATCGCGTCGATGCTGGCGACCTTGCGTTCATAGCGCGGATCGTCGGTCGCGCCGTAGCGCGCTGCGAATTCGGCATCGGTCAGCCCGTCGCTGAGCGCCAGCGCCGCTGCGGGCAGCAGGTCTTCGTCCTGCGCGCCCAGCAAGGCCGCGCGCGCGTCCGCCATCCGCTCCGGATCGGTCAGGCGCCGCGCGATCTTGATCCCCGATCGGTCGCTGGCGAGATCGACGAAGGAGAAGCCGCTCGGGTCCTTGGGAGCCAGCAGCGGATCGCTTTCCAGGCTGTCGGCCAGTTCCTTCCATTCACCGATCGCCGCGCTGATGCTGCTGCCGGTGGTGGTCTCGAGCGCTGCCGACAGCGCCCAGTGTTTCGCCCAGTCCGCGCGGCCCTGCAGCGTCAGCGTGACCGGCCGGGCCGCGCAGGTGCCGATCGTGCCGTCGACACCGCCGAACAGTTCGGCCGCCTCGGGCCCGAGCGAGAACAGCGCAAGCGCAACGAGCGCGGCGGAATGCCCTTCGGGGCTGGGCTGCGAAGCCGCGAGCGCGCGGCGCAGTTGCTGCGCCAGCAGCGGGGCAGGCTCGCCGCGCTGCCGTTCGGCGAGCGTGCAGTAGATGGTGCCCACCATGTCTTCATCGACTGCGGGAACGCCGGTTGTCCGGGCATGCGCGAGCAGGCTGCCCTGCGGCATGAGGACCCGCGCGGTGACGCTGTCGGGCCCGATCCGCATGCTGTGCACGATCGTGTCGATCGGCGGGAGGGTGCCGCCCTGCGCGGCCATCCGGCGCTGGATCAGCGCCAGTCCCCATTGCGAGAACCAGTCGGGCAGGGGCAGCGCGCCGATCTTCACGGTGAAGGTCGGCAGCCCCTCGCTGGCTCCCGACGCCTGCGCGCGGATGTTGATCCAGCGGAAGAGCATGGGCCGGCTGCCGGTCAGCGTAAGCACGCCATCCTCGACGCGGGCGTCGAAGCGGTTGGGCGCAAAGCCCTGCGTCACCATCGCCGAGGTCGCGGCCAGTTCGGCTTCGGCGAGCGTGAGTTCGACCGGCTCCCCCGTCGCCCGGCTTTGCCGCGCCTGATTGACGAGCGCGCGCGCAGCCGCGACCTGCTCTGCCGTGGCATGCCGGCTATCCGGTACGGCCGGTTCGGAACTGGTCAGGAGCAGCGCCAGCGCCAGCACGCCGCCCACGATCAGGGCGAGCGCGAGGCGCCAACGATGCCCGCGGGTCGGGGGGGCGGACATGATGCGGTTTTCGGTCAGCTGGGGCCCGTCAGGCCTCCACCACCGTCTGTTCGATCGCCCCGAAGATCGAGTGGCCGTCGGCGTCCTTCATCTCGACGCGGACGCTGTCGCCGGGGACCATGAAGCGCGTGCTCGCTTCGCCATTGGCGATGGTTTCGATCATGCGGATTTCGGCAATGCAGCTGTAACCGAGACCGCCTTCGGCCACCGGCTTGCCCGGATCGCCGTCGGGGCCCTGGTTGGAGACGGTGCCCGAGCCGATGATCGTACCCGCGCCCAGGTCGCGCGTCTTCGCGGCATGCGCGACCAGTTCGGCGAGGCTGAAGGTGGCATCGACGCCGGCATTGGCGCGGCCGAAGGGCTGGCCGTTGTAATCGACCATCAGCGGCAGGTGGATGACGCTGCCCTGCCAGGCATCGCCCAGTTCGTCGGGTGTCACCGCTACGGGGCTGAACGCGCTGGCGGGCTTGGACTGGAAGAAGCCGAAGCCCTTGGCCAGTTCGCCCGGGATCAGGCCGCGCAAGCTGACGTCGTTGACCAGCATCACCAGCTTGATGTGATCCGCTGCGTCATCCTTCGACACGCCCATCGGCACGTCGTCGGTGATCACCGCGATCTCGCCTTCCATGTCGCAGCCCCACTTGGTGTCGCCCAGCGGGATATCGTCGCGGGGCGCGAGGAAGTTGTCGCTGCCGCCCTGGTACATCAGCGGATCGTGGTAGAAGCTCTCGGGCACTTCGGCGCCGCGCGCCTTGCGGACCAGTTCGACGTGGTTGATATAGGCCGAGCCGTCGGCCCACTGATAGGCGCGCGGCAGCGGCGAATGCGCTTCGCGTTCGTGGAACCGCTCGCACGGCACCGCCTCATGTTCGACATCGGTGTACAGCGCTTCGAGCTTTGGCGCGACTTCGGCCCAATCGTCGAGCGCGGCCTGCAGCGTCGACGCGATGTTGTCCGCCGCGCAGTAACGGGTGAGGTCCTTGGAGACGACCACGAGCTTGCCGTCGCGCGTGCCGTCCTTGAGTGTTGCGAGCTTCATGTCGGTTGTATCCTCTCGGGATTGTCGGGTTGGTTGTCCGGATGCGCGCGCTGGAACGCGGGTAGCGCGAGACAGGCGGTTTCGATCCGGGTGATGTGGGGCTTGTCAGCAAAGTCGAAGCCGAAACGCTGGGCGTTGTACACCTGCGGCAACAGGCAGACCTCGAACAGGCCGGGCCGCTCGAACAGGAAGTCGCCGCTGCCGAGCTGCGCCAGCCGTGCTTCGAGCGGGTCGAGCGTGCGCGCGAGCCAATGGCGGTACCAGATGCCGATCTCGTCCTGCGACTTGCCGTATTCCTTGGCGAGATACTTGAGCACCGGCAGGTTGAGCGGGGCGTGCAGTTCGGTCGCGATGGCATAGGCCAGTTCGCGCGCGAGATAGCGGTCACCGGCATCGCCGGGCAGCAACGGCGCATCGGGATAGGCTTCGTCGAGCCATTCGAGCTGCGCCATCGACTGGACATAGTCCTTGCCGTCGACCTCGAGCAGCGGGACCGAACCGAAGGGGTTGCGACTGGTGAAGGCGGCGCCTTTCTGTTCGCTTTCGAGCAGGTTCACCGGC
This sequence comes from Qipengyuania citrea, assembly GCF_009828015.1. GTDB lineage: Bacteria > Pseudomonadota > Alphaproteobacteria > Sphingomonadales > Sphingomonadaceae > Qipengyuania > Qipengyuania citrea. The sequence continues at coordinate 19,732 of NZ_WTYG01000002.1, forward strand.
ACGTATTCGTAGTCCAGCCCTTTCAGCTCCAGCGCGATGCGCAGGCGGTAGCTGGTCGAACTGCGATAGTAGCCGTGAAGGCGGATCATGATGCGGCTCCCGATGTCGCGCGGATGTTGGAACGGCCGAAGGCGCGTCCACGACATGGACCGCATGTTACACGGTCCAGGCGGAAAAAACCTGCCCCCTGGACACGCGGACGGAGCCGGGTGCAAACGGGGCGGGTCGGAGTGCGGGGCATGGGGCCCCTGTGGCACAGGGCCGGGCTGTAGGACAGGATCGCTCGCGCGCGAGGGGTCAAAACGCCGCGATCCCCGTGATTGCGCGGCCGAGGATCAGCGCATGGACATCATGCGTGCCTTCGTAGGTGTTGACCGTCTCGAGATTCACCATGTGGCGGATCACCTGGTATTCTTCCGAAATGCCGTTGCCGCCATGCATGTCGCGCGACTTGCGCGCGATATCGAGCGCCTTGCCGACATTGTTGCGCTTGACGATGCTGATCATCTCGGGCGCGAACTTGCCTTCGTCCATCAGCCGTCCGACGCGCAGGCTCGATTGCAGGCCGAGCGAGATCTCGGTGATCATGTCGGCGAGCTTGAGCTGGTAGAGCTGCTTGCTCGCCAGCGGCACGCCGAACTGGTGCCGGTCGAGCCCGTATTGGCGCGCGGCGTGGAGGCAGAACTCGGCCGCACCCATCGCGCCCCAGCTGATGCCGTAGCGCGCGCGGTTGAGACAGCCGAACGGACCCTTGAGGCCCTGCACTTCGGGCAGCAGCGCGTCTTCACCCACTTCGACTTCGTCCATCACGATCATGCCGGTGGTCGAGGCGCGCAGGCTCAGCTTGCCTTCGATCTTGGGGGCGGACAGCCCCTTCATGCCCTTTTCGAGCACGAAGCCGCGGATGCCGCCGCCATGCGCCTCACTCTTCGCCCAGACCACGAAGACATCGGCGAAGGGGGCGTTGGAAATCCAGGTCTTGGAGCCGGAAATGACATAGCCGCCATCGACCTTCTTGGCGGTGGTTTTCATCCCGCCGGGATCGCTGCCGGCATCGGGCTCGGTCAGGCCGAAACAGCCGATCAGCTTACCGCTGGCAAGGCCGGGCAGGTATTTCTTGCGCTGATCTTCCGAACCATAGGCGAGGATCGGATACATAACGAGACTCGACTGGACCGAGGCCATCGAACGATAGCCGCTGTCGACGCGCTCGATCTCGCGCGCGATCAGGCCATAGGCGACATAGCTGGCAGCCGCGCCGCCATATTCCTCGGGCACGGTGGCGCCCAGCAGGCCCGCCTCGCCCATCATCGGGAAAAGTTCGGGGTCGTCGACTTCCTCGCTGAAGTTCTCGATCACCCGCGGTTGCAATTCGCCCTGCGCGAAGGCGTGGGCAGCGTCGCGGATCATCCGCTCGTCCTCGGTCAACTGATCGTCGAGGTTGAAGGGATCGTCCCAGGCGAAAGGCACCATAGCGGCCATGTGGTCTCCTCTGTTCCACCCCAGCCACTGGCAGGGTTGCCCGCGCGGGGCAAGACCCGCGCGGGCAGCGAAGGTCACTTCACCAGCGGCAGCGCCTTGCGGCAATCTTCCGCGCATTCGCGGCACATCTTGGCACACAGCGAGCAGTGCGGATTGTCATGGCTTTCGCATTCGGCGGCGCAGGTTTCGCAGGCGGTGATGCAGGCTTCGAGCTGGGCCCGCAGCACGTCGATATTCTGCGCGGTGCGGCGGACGGCGAGCCGCGCGGTCGCGGCGCAGACATCGGCGCAGTCGAGGCAGTTGCGGATGCACTGCGCCATGTCCATGTCCTCGGCCACGCAGGCATCGGCGCAGCTGGTGCAGAATAGCGAACACAGCATGGCATGGCGTGCAGCAGTGACCAGTTCTTCGGTCTCGTCCTCGACCTGCGGGTGTGCGGCGATCATTGTGGGGAGCGACATCGGCATTTCCTTCCTTGAGAATATTGCGTTCGTTCAAGGAATGGTTCGTCGCCGCGCAATGTTCCGGCAATGGCGGGCGAAACCCGCGCGCTGCGGTCAGGCGTGCGCGGCGGCGCGCTGAATCGAGTCGATCACGGCAGCCGGCGGGCAGGGCTTGGCCAGCGCTTGCGCCCGCGGGAAGCGAAGCGCCACCTCGGCGGGGGACAGCTGACCCGAATGGAAGATGACCGGCACGTTTTCCGCCATCATCTGTTCGGCCAGCGGATAGACGATGCCATCGCCTAGCTGGACGTCGAGAATGGCGATATCGGGTTTCGACTTCTGGTAGGCCAGCATGGCCGACGACAGATCGTCATACGGCCCTTCGACCATGTAGCCCGCTTCTGCCACCGTATCGCACAGATCGTAACCGACGATCAGTTCGTCTTCGGCGACGAGTACTCGTAGTTGACGACTCATCTGACCTCTCCTCGACTGCGGACCCACGTAACCAAATACCGCAGCCGGAAATCGGTTCCCGGTCGCGTCAGCTGAGTTTCCCGAAGCGGTCGGCGAAACCGGCTTCGTCGCCAGCGGCGAGCATGGCCGCCTGGCCGACCCAGTCGTCGCGCCGGATGCGGCCCTGGAAGCGGCCCATCTGCGCATCCACGCGGTCGATTTCGGCGTCGTCCCAGGCGGCGATCTGCGCGAATGTGGTCACGCCCATGCCGTGCAGCGTGGCCGACAGCTTCGGACCCAGCCCCTTGATACGGGTCAGATCGTCGCCGCCAGCCGGAGCCGATGCGCTTGCGGGCGTTGCGGATGCGGATGCGGATGCGGGTGCCGGAGTCGGGGTCGGAGCTGGGGTTGCGGCGGGGGTAGTGGCGGCCGGCTCCGTCGTGGCACCGCCGGCCGGCACGCCGGCCGCGGGCTGCATCGGGGTCGCCGCCGGGGCGCTGTCGATCAGCGCCTTGTTGCGCTGCGCCGGGGCGGCGCCGTCATCGAGCACGTCACGGCTGGTGCTGGTGACGCGGGTCTTGCGCGAGCTGTTGAACAGGTACCATGCGATCACCAGGCCGAGCAGCAGCGCGGCGACGATCAGCGGCCAATAGGTCTGGAGCAGTTCGCTCATGGTCTAGTCCTCTTGTTGGTCGTGGCGGCCCCACAGCGCCCAGCCGATGCCGATCCCCGCACCGTAGGCGGCGACCATCAGCGCGGCCAGTTCGAACCATAGCGGCATGTCAGCGGGCTCCCGGCGTGTCGACGGGGGTGGGACGGAGCGGTTCGGTGCGGATCACCGAGAATTCGATGCGGCGGTTGGCCGGGTCGCTGGGGGCCAGACCCTCGACCGGCTGGCTGGAGCCGACCCCGCTGGCGCGCAGCCCGTCGCGCGGGATGCCGCGCTCGATCAGCGCCTGCCGCACCACGCGCGCGCGTTCCATGCTCAGCGCCAGATTGCCGGGCTCGGTGCCCGCCTTGTCGGTGTGGCCGGTGATCGCGATGATCGAGCCGAGGCACGGCCGGAGGGCGTCGGCAACTTCGTTGAGCAGCTTGCGGCTCGACGGCAGCAAGGCGCTGCTGCCTTCCTCGAACCGGATCGAACGGGTGCGCAGCAGCCCTTCGACGTCTTCCTGGCAATGCAGCGGCTGGTAGGTCGGCTCGTCGCTTTCGGCGCGCACCGTCCCGTCGCTCCAGGTTACGCCGCCGACGCCGGGAATGTCGTAGACCTCGCGCGCCACGCGCGTGCGGACGCTCTCGTCCAAATCCTCGCCGCCGCTCAGCAGCGGGTGGCGCGAAAGCGATCCGGTGGCGCTGGCGAAGCGTGCGGTGACCCCCGTGCCGCCCGCTTCGGCTATCGCTGCGGCGGACTGCGTTTCGAGCCGGTCGATGAAGTCGGCCGCCATCGGCTCGGCCAGTGCATAGCCGGCAAGGCCGGTCGCCATGGCACCGGCAAGCATGACAAGGGGAGCACGGATCGACATGGGCTGGCTCTTAGCCGCCAGCCGCCCCCCCTGCCAAGCGCCCTGCGCGCGGTTATTCCAAACCCTCGGCGGTCATCACCAGCTGGAGGAATTCCTGCCGCCAGAAATCGCGCTGCGGCCCGGCCAGCGCGGCGATCTGCGGATAGGCATAATCCGCCAGCAGCGGGTCGCCGCGCAGTTTCTGGCCGAAGGCGGCGACCGCGCTGGCGAAGGCGAAATCGCCTCGGGGCACCGCGCTCGTCGCCAGCGCGGATGCGGGCAGGGCGTAGGTCAGCAGCTGCGAGGTATCGCCATCGGGCCGCTTGTAGCGCAGCTTCACATAGGCCGCCTCGCTCGCCAGTTCGCGGGCGCGGTCATCGACCGTGTCCTCGTAACGCCGCGCGGGCACCCACCCTTCGCCGCCGGCGGGGATCACTTCATACAGCGCGGTGACCTGGTGGCCCGCGCCGATATCGCCCGCATCGACCGCATCATTGTCGAAGTCCTCTTCGCGCAGCACGCGGTTTTCATAGCCGACGAGGCGGTACTGGCTGACCACTGCCGGATTGAATTCGACCTGGATCTTTACGTCCTTGGCGATGGTGAACAGCGTCGCGCCCATTTCGTCGCCGAGCACCTTGCGGGCCTCCAGCGCGCTGTCGATGTAGGAATAATTGCCGTTCCCGTTGTTGGCGACCTGTTCCATCATCGCATCGTTGAGATTGCCGCGGCCGAAGCCGAGCACCGACAGCGTGACGCCGCTTTCGCGCTTCTTCTCGATCAATTCGACCAGCGCCTCGCGATCCGAAGTGCCGACGTTGAAATCGCCATCGGTCGCCAGGATCACGCGGTTGACGCCGCCCTCGATGCGGTTGGCCTCGGCCACGCGGTAGGCGAGTTCGATCCCCGCACCGCCCGCGGTCGACCCGCCGGCATTGAGCTGGTCCAGCGCGTCCTTGATCTTGCGTTCGTCATTGGTCGGTTCGAGCACGAGGCCCGCGGCCCCGGCATAGACGACGATCGAGACGCGGTCGCGTTCGGTCAGCTGTCCGGCAAGCTGGCGCATCGCGGTCTTGACCAGCGGCAGCTTGTCGGCGCTGCCCATCGAGCCCGAGACATCCAGCAGGAAGACGAGATTGGCGGCGGGGCGTTCCTGTTCGGGCATTTCATACCCGGTGAGACCGATGCGCACCAGCCGCGCGTCGGCATTCCACGGGCTCACCGCGACATCGGTGTTGACCGTGAACGGCTGCTCAAGGCTGTCCGGCCGGTCGTAGTCATAGCGGAAGTAATTGATGAATTCCTCGGTCCGCACCGCGCCCTTGGGCGGCAGCTGGCCATCGGAAATGAACCGGCGCGCATTGGTATAGGCGCCGGTGTCGACATCGACCGAGAAGGTCGAGACGGGTTCGCTGGCGACCAGCTTGACCGGCGACACGTCCTCGCCGTCATACTGCTCGCGGCTGGGTGGTGCGGGCACGAAGACCGGCGGGAAATAGCGATAGCCCGGTTCGATGACCGATGTTTCGGTGGATGGGGTCGCCGCGTCGGCACGAACTCGGGACCCCATGACGATAGGTGATGGGCTGGCCATATGCGCTGGCGGAGGCGGCGGCGGGGGAGGAGGTGGTGGCGGCGGCGGCGTGCGGCCCGCTTCGGTCCGATCGGCCTTGCCGCTGGCGATGATGATGGTATCGCCATCGGGCTGCGTGGCGCAGCCGGCGATCAGCGCAGCTGCTGCACAAGTGACGGTAAATCTTGCGAAACGCATGGGCAGTCCTCCCCTTCCTTGCGAGTGCTCAACGCTACCCGACCCCGGGGTGAATACCGACTGAACGTGTCTTATCCGCGACGAACGGTCAGATGCGCTCGGGCTCTTCCTTGTCGAGATTGCGGCGGAACAGCACCCGGTCCTCCGGGCCGAAACCGCGCTTCCAGATGATGATGCCATAAACGCCGAGGATCGCCGGTATGCCCACGATCAGCTCGGCCCATTCGGGCAGCTGCGTCGCGCCCCAGCCGACCAGCACGGCAGGCGCCACGGCCCACACCAGCGGCCAGCGGAAGGTGTTGATCGACTGGCCAAGAATGCGCGAGAGCAGCATCGCCTTGACCAGGCTGGCAGTGCCCAGCGCCAGCATCAGCGCGATTGCCGCGGCGGCGGCCTTGTACGGCTCGCCATAGCCGCCCGCGACCATCGCTTCGATCAGCACCACGGTAAGCACGGCCTGCAGCGCGATCGTGCCGATCGAGATCCACAAGTTCCGGACCCGCGCGACATAGACGAGCACCGCTTCGGACACGACCGCGGTCGCGGCGACCACTTCGGCCACCAGCAGGAAGGCAAGCGCCCCGGTGCCGCCGACGAATTCGGGCCCGACAAGGCCCATCACCGCTTCGCCGGGGACGCCCAGTGCCAGCGCGATGCCGGCCTGCATGGCGACGATCCAGAAGCCCACCTGGCAGATCTGGCTGGCAATCGCCTGGTAGTTCTTGGTCTTGAGGTTCTTGGTGATGACGGGGCCGAGGATCGGCTCGAAGCTGGTCTTGAGCTTCTGCGGCAAGCTCGCGACCTGCTGCGCGATGTAATAGACGCCCACCGCGGCGGGCGCGGCAAACAGGCCGAGGATGAAGATGTCGACGCGCCTCGTACCCCATTCGATCGCGTCGGCCGTCGCCAGCGGCAGCGCGCGCATCGTCAGCCGGCCCATATAGACCGGATGCGGCCGCCAGCCGCGCGGGCGGCCATAGCTGCGGAAGAAGGCCCACAGCCCGGTGGCGAGACCAGCGTAGATCGACGCGAGATAGGCCAGCGCGAGCCCCGAGTCGCTGACCACCGGGAGGAAATAGAACACCCCGGCCATGATCGAGATCGTCCACGGTTCGATCACCGCCCGCGCGCGCACGGTGGTGGCGATATCGTATTTGTACGCCTGCGCGGCGAGGACGATTTCGGTCAGCGCATAGGCGGGGATCGCCAGCACGATGAACCGGTCGAGCTCGGTGTATTCACCGCTGGGAAACAGCGGGGCGGGGACGAACCAGAAGAACGCTGCCGCGAGGCCCGAGAACAGCAGCGCCAGCAGCATGCCGTCATAGACCAGATTGGCGGGATGGCTGTCGTCGCCGTCGGCGAGCCGCTGCGCCAGTCCTCGCTTTTCGCCCATCGCGCACAGCAGCGCGACCAGTTCGACCACCACCAGCGCCGAGGCGAAGCGGCCCAGCGCATCGGGGCCGTAAAGGCGCCCGGCGATGAACAGGAAGGGCAGCCGCGCGACCAGCCGCAGGATGAAGCCAAAGAAGTTCTGCCTTCCGCCCTTGGCCAGCGCGGAAAGATCTTCGTCCGGTTTTGCGTCGGTCACCCGGGGTGGCCCTGTTCGGCGCGCAAGGGCCGGGCGAGCAGGTCGGATACGACGGCGCGCGGATCGTCGCCTTTCAGCAGACCGTAGACGGCGGTGACGATCGGCATGGCGATGCCGTGCCGCGCGGCCAGTTCGACCAGCACGGGCGCTGTATGCGCGCCTTCGGCCACGGTCCGGCGATCGGCCATCAGCTCGCTCGCTTTGCCGCCCTCGCCCAGCGCGACGCCGAGCGAGAAATTGCGGCTCGAGGTCGACGAACAGGTCAGCACCAGATCGCCCAACCCGCACAGCCCGGCCAGGGTTTCGGCGCGTGCCCCCAGCGTTTCGCCGAAGCGCAGCATCTCGGCATAGCCGCGCGCAATCAGCGCCGCGCGCGCATTCTGCCCCAGGCCCAGCCCGTCGACCACGCCGCAGGCGATTGCGAGCACATTCTTGACCGAACCGCCGATTTCGGCGCCGATCACGTCGTCCGAATAATAGGGCCGGAATGCCGGCCGCGCGATGACCGGGGCAATGCGGTCCCACTGCGCTTCGCCCCCGGCGCAGGCCAGCGTAACCGCAGTGGGCAGCCCGGCAGCCACTTCATGCGCGAAGGTCGGGCCCGACAGCACTGCGATCGCGCTGCCGGGCGCGGCATCCTGTGCGACGTGGTTCATCAACTGGCCGCTGCCGGCCTCTATCCCCTTCGAACACAGCACCAGATCGCGCGGATGCGCGGGCATCGAAGCCAGCACGCTGCCCGTATGCTGCGCGGGGGTCACCACCAGCAAGGTATCGAGCGCGCCGAGTTCGGCCAGATCGCCGGTGGCACGGATCGTTTCGGCCAGCGTGGCAGTGGGAAGGTAGATCGAATTGGTACGCGCGGAATTGATCTCGGCGACCAGTTCGGGTTCGCGCGCCCAGATCAGCACCTCGCGCCCGTCGCTCGCCAGCATCTGCGCCAGCGCGGTGCCCCATGCGCCAGCGCCGAGGACGCCGACGCCGCTCATGCCTTCACCCCCGCGCCGCGCACCGGTTCGGCCGCAGGGTCGAGCGGCCAGCGCGGCCGCGCGGAAATGTCGAGCGGGTCGTCCTGCCCCAGCCGTTCGATGCCCGCCCAGGCGATCATCGCGGCATTGTCGGTGCACAGCTTGGGCGGCGGCGCGGCAAAGCGCATACCATGCGCGGCGGCAAGCTGTTCGAGCGCAGCGCGCACCGTGGCATTGGCCGCCACCCCGCCGGCCACGACCAGCGTATCGACATCGTCCATGCCCGCCAGCGCGATACGCAACCGGTCGGTTACGCAATCCACCGCTGCCTGCTGGAAGCTGGCGGCAATATCGGCGATCTCGTACTTGCCGCTTTCGTAGGCGCGCAGGACTGCGCTCTTGAGGCCGGCGAACGAGAAATGCGGTTCGCCGCTGCCGACCATCGGCCGGGGCAGCGGGACAGCGGCGGCATCGCCGTCCTTCGCGGTGCGCTCCACCGCGGGACCGCCGGGAAAGCCGAGGCCGAGGATCTTGGCGGTCTTGTCGAAGGCTTCGCCCAGCGCATCGTCGATCGTGGTCGCTAGCCGGCGATATTGCCCCACGCCGTCGACGCGCAGGATCTGGCAATGCCCGCCCGAAACCAGCAGCAGTGCATAGGGAAAGGCGATGCTCGCGTCTGCGAGGCGGGGGCTCAGTGCATGGCCTTCGAGATGGTTGATCGCGATCAGCGGCGTGTCGCTCGCCATTGCCAGCGCCTTGGCACTCACCAGGCCGACCATCACCCCGCCGATCAGCCCGGGGCCGGCAGTCGCGGCGATCGCGTCGCACTCGTCCAAGCCGATGCCCGCATCCTGCAACACGCCCTCGATCATCGGGGCGAGCCGTTCGGCATGCGCGCGCGCCGCGATCTCGGGCACCACGCCGCCGAAGGGGGCGTGCTCGGCATCCTGCGAGGCGATCCGCTGCGCCACGATCCGGCGATCGCTGTCGACCAGCGCGACCGCGGTTTCGTCGCAGGAGCTTTCTATGCCGAGAACCAGTGCCATCCTGCTTTCCCTTAGCGCCATGGCTCGCTAGGGCAAGCCGACCCTATGCCAGCCCAACCTCTCATCCGTCTCGGAACCCGCCGTTCTCCGCTTGCCATGGCACAGGCGCACGAGGCGCGCGCGCGCCTGTGCGCCGCGCACGGCTGGGACGAGTCGGCGGTCGAACTGGTCCCGGTGGTCGCCAGCGGCGACCGCATCCAAGACCGCCCGCTCGCCGAAATCGGCGGCAAGGCGCTGTGGACGCGCGAACTCGACCAGTGGCTGGTCGAGGGACGAATCGACGGCGCGGTCCATTCGATGAAGGATGTCGAGACGCTGCGGCCCGAAGCGATCGCCATCGCCGCGATCCTGCCGCGCGCCGACAAGGCCGACCGCCTGCTCGGCGCGCAGGCGATTTCCGACATCCCTGCCGGCGCGCGGATCGGCACCAGCGCCCCGCGCCGTGCCGCGCAATTGCTGCATCTGCGGCCCGACCTTGCCGTGGTGGGCATTCGCGGCAATGTCGCCACGCGGATGGCCAAGCTCGAGGCGGGCGAAGCCGATGCGACCTTCCTCGCCGCCGCCGGGCTCGACCGACTGGGCGAAGACAGTGTCGGCGTGCGGCTGGACCCGGCAGAATGGCTTCCCGCCCCCGCGCAGGCCGCGATCGGGATCGAGTGCCGCAGCGGCGATGCGCAGACGCGCGCGATGCTGGCGGCGATCGACGACGCGCCCAGCCATGCCGAAGTGGCTGCCGAACGGCGGTTGCTCGAAGGGCTGGGCGGGTCGTGCAGCAGCCCGATTGCGGCGCTGTCGCGCAGCGGCGATGGCCTGATCGCGCTGACGGCGGCGATCTTCAGCCCCGATGGCACCGTCCGCATCGACGGCGAGGCCGAATTCGCCGCGGGCGATGACGCTGCGCCGCTGGCGTTGGCGCGCGGCCTGCTGGCGCGCGCACCTGCGGCCGTGACCGAACATTTCGGACCGATATCGTGAAGCCGCTGTTCCTGATCCGCCCCGAACCCGGCTGGTCGGTCAGCGCCGAAACCGCGCGCGCGATGGGGCTCGACGTGCATGGCGCGCCGCTGTTCACGATCGAGCCTGTGGCCTGGGATGCGCCCGACTCCGCCGATTTCGACGGTCTGCTGGTCGGCAGCGCCAACACCTTTCGCCACGGCGGCAAGCAGCTCGCGAAACTCACCAAGCTGCCGGTCCACGCGGTGGGCGAGGCGACCGCCGATGCGGCGCGGGCGGCGGGGTTCCTGATCGGCCGCACCGGGCGCGGCGGACTGCAGAACCTGCTCGACGAACTGAGCAAGCGCGAATTGCGACTGCTGCGCCTTGCCGGCGCGGACCGCGTGACGCTGCGCCTGCCCGACGGAATCAGGGTCGAGACGCGCACCGTCTACCGCGCGGTACCCGAGGGGCTGGCCGAGGAAGACCGCGAATTGCTGCGCGGCGGCGGCGTGGTGGCACTGCATTCGGGTGCCGCGGCCGAGCGGCTCGGCGTCGAATTCGACCGCCACAAGCTCGACCGCGCCCGCGTCGACCTCGCGGTAATCGGTCCGCGCGTCGCGGAACTGGCCGGCGAGGGCTGGCGCTCGGTCTCGGTAGCCGATGCCCCGGGCGACAGCGAGCTACTGGCCTTGGCGGAAGCTTTGTGTCAGACCGATGCATAACGATAATACGGCGCCCCGGCAGGGCGACCGGGTTCGCGGAACGGAACAGATGGACACTTACACCAGCTCCCGGCGCAAGGGGCCTTCGGCAAGGCCGGTGATGATCGCCGTGATCGCCAGCTTCGTGCTGGGCGGGGCAGTGGCGGGCTATGCGGTCTATTCGCTGAGCGACCGCGCGGAACCACAAGCGGGCGCCGCTGCGGATGACCAGCCCCAGGTGCTGGCCAGCCCGGCGGTAGATCCTTCGCCCACGCCCAGTGCCACCGCCAGCCAGGCCGCGCAGGAAGCGGTCGAGCGCGTGGCCGAACAGCAGGGCGGGCTCGACACCCGGCTGGCGGCGGCCGAGCAGCGGTTGGCGCGGCTGGACCTGCAGGCCGAGGCCGCAGCCGGCAACACCGCCCGCGCCGAAGGGCTGCTGATCGCTTTCGCCACCCGCCGCGCGCTCGAGAAAGGCGCCGAGCTCGGCTATCTGGCCGACCAGCTGCGGCTGCGCTTCGGCGATGCCATGCCCAATGCAGTCGACACCATCATCCGCACCAGCCGCGATCCGATCACGCTCGACCAGCTGATCGCGCGGCTGGAAGGCCTCTCGCCGCAGCTCGCCGCACCGAGCGAACGGGACGGGTTCGCGCGCTTCAGCGAAGAATTGTCGCAACTGTTCGTGATTCGACGCGAAAGCGCGCCATCGCCGCAGCCCCAGCGCCGGCTCGACCGCGCGCGGCTGTTCCTCGAAAGCGGGCGGACCGATTCCGCGATCGCCGAAGTGCGCAACCTGCCAGGGGCTGAAAGCGCCGAGGGCTGGCTGCGCGATGCCGAACGCTATGCCGCAGCGCAGCGGGCGCTCGACCTGATCGAAACCGCTGCCGTGCTCGAACCGCGCCGGTTGCGCGACGGGGCGGGCAACCGCGTCGAACAGCCGAGCCCCGCCGAAGAGGGCTAAGGCCTCAGGCCTTGAGCAGTTCGGGCAGCTCGCCCGAGACGCCGCGCGCCTCGTTCATGAAGAAGCCCTTGAGCCAGCTGGTGCGCTGGATTCCGGCCATGCCGAAGCGGCGCAGCGCGCTGGCGGTTTTCCCGCGAATGCCGAAAATGCGCGTGAGGCTGTCGGTCGCGCCCATCACCATCAGCGAATCGAGTGCGCGCCATTCCTCGTATTTCTTGAGCACCTGCGCATCGCCCAGATCGAGGCCGAGCCGCAGCGCTTCATCGAGAACTTCGACCAGCGCGCCGACATCGCGCAGACCAAGGTTGAGACCCTGGCCCGCGATCGGATGCATGCCGTGCGCGCTGTCGCCGACCAGCGCGAGCCGGTGGTCGACGATTTTGGCGGTATGCTGGAAGCTGAGCGGCCAGGACGAGCGCGCGCTGTTGAGCGTCAGCTCGCCCAGCAGGTCCCCCATCCGCTTGTGCACTTCGGCGAGAAAGGCGCGATCGGACAGCTTGAGCACGCCCGCCGCGTCCTTCTCGTCGACCGTCCATACCAGCGCGCTGCGATGCTGGCCATCGGGCCCGTCGAGCATCGGCAGCAGCGCGAAGGGGCCTTCGGGATAGAAGATTTCCCACGCCACATTGTCATGCGGCTTACTGTGGTCGATCCCGGCGATCAGCGCGCGGTGGCTGTAATCCCAGCTGGCCATCTTGAACCCGGCTTCCTCGCGGCTGGGCGAGCCGCGGCCTTCGGCGCCGACCATCAGCGCGGCTTCGAGCACGCGTCCGTCGCCCAGCGTGGCGGACACGCCGAACTCGCCGCGATCGCGCGCGGTGACTTCGACCGGCGCGTGCCATTCGATCAGCGGTTCGCTGGCCGCGGCTTCGTGGACTGCGAGCCGCAGCTGGCGATTGGCGAACATTCGCCCCAGCGTGCCTTCATGCGGTTCGGGGCGGAAATCGAGCCGGCCGGGCTTCATCTGGTCGAGCACCGCGATGGCGGCGATGTCGCAGCCATGCGGTTCGAGCGCCTGTTCGAGCCCGATATGGCGGAACAACCGCCAGCTGGCAGTCGATATGGCCGAGGCCCTTCCGTCGAACCCTTCGGCTGTCAGGCTGGCCGGATCGGCGCGGTCGACGAGGTGGCTCGAGAGTCCCTTTTTCGCCGCGGCCAGCGCCAGGGTCATGCCCACCAGGCCGCCGCCCAGGATCAGCAGGTCTCGCTTGTCTGTCATGGGGCCAATCCCTAGAGCCTGCGGCGTGACCGAGGCAAGGATAATGGAACGGGTCGGCCTGTGGCTGGCGCTGCTGGCGCTGGCCTTTGCAGGCCCGGTCCTTGTGACCCCCGCGTCTGCCCAGGGGCCCGGCAGCGACCGCATGCCGGTCGAACTGGTCGCCGAAGGCATCCCGCAGCCGGGCGAGCGCTGGATGGTCGCGCTGCATTTCACGCCCTCGACACCCGAATGGCACGGCTATTGGTCGAACCCGGGCGATGCCGGCCTCGGCATGCAGCTCGACTGGGAACTCCCCTCCGGCTGGAACGCGGGCGAGCCGCTCTATCCGCTGCCGCAGCGGCTGGTGATCGGCGGGTTGATGAACCATGTCTATGAAGGCGATTACGCGGTGCTCGTGCCCATCACGGTGCCCGAAGGTGCAGCGCTTGCCGGCGCCGGGACGATCGGGCTGACCGTCAGCTATCTGGCCTGTACGGATACGATCTGCGTTCCGCAGCAGGCGCGCATGACGCTGGATCCCGCGCGCGCCGGCGCCGATCCGCGGTTCGGTGAATGGCGCGTCGCCATCGTCCCTCCGCTCGACAGCGCGGCGCGCTTTGAATTCGCGCGCGACCGCTTGCGGATCGGCATTCCGATCCCCGCCGCGACGCAGCTCGGCGCGCCGCACCTGTTCCTCGCCACCGCCGAACTGGGCGGGGACGACCGGCCAGTCTATACCGGTGCGCAGACCTTCCGCCGCCAAGGCGACCTGCTGGTGGTCGAAATCCCGCTCGAGCAGCGCCCGCTCCCGCCGGGCGTCGATGCTGCCGGCGCGGCGCGACCGGAAACTATCGCGGGCATTCTCGATCTGGGCGATGGCCGCGGCGTGCGCTTTGCCGCGCAGCCGGGCGATGTTCCGCTCGAGGGTGTGGCGCCGCTGGAAGGCAGCAGCGACGCATCGCTGTGGCAATTGCTGCTGGCAGCGCTGGCGGGCGGCCTGCTGCTCAACATCATGCCCTGCGTCTTTCCCATCCTCAGCCTCAAGGCGCTGGCGCTTGCCAAGGCCGGGGGCGATGCGCGTGCTGCGCGCAGGGACGCGCTGGCCTATACCGCCGGGGTGGTGCTCGCCTGTGCGGCGCTGGGCGGCGCCATCCTGCTGTTGCGCGCAGCGGGCGAGCAGATCGGCTGGGCGTTCCAGTTGCAGGAACCGCTGGTGGTCGCCGCCCTGTTCCTGCTGGCGCTGGCGATTACCGCCAATTTCCTCAGCCTGTTCACGATCCCCGGTTTCGCGATTTCGGGCGGCGCGCCGTCGCGGGGCGGTTCCTTCTCGACCGGGCTGCTGGCCGCCTTTGTCGCCACCCCGTGCACCGGGCCGTTCATGGCGCTGGCGCTTGGCGCGGCGCTGGTGATCGAACCGTTCCACGGCCTGCTGGTGTTCGTCGCGCTGGGTGCCGGGCTGGCGCTGCCCTTCCTGCTGGTCGGCTTCGTCCCGGCGATCCGCCGCCGCCTGCCGCGGCCCGGCGCCTGGATGGAGCAATTCCGGCGCTGGATGGCGCTGCCCATGGGGCTGACGGCAGCCGCGCTCGGCTGGCTGGCATGGCGGATCGGCGGCGGCGAATGGCTGGCGCTGGTGCTGGTACTCGGCGCAGCGGCAATCGGCGGGCTGGCGCTGATCGGCCTGTTCCAGCGGCGCGCCCGGGGGGGGACGCTGTCGCTGTTCGCAGCTTTGCTGGCTGCGCTGTCGCTGGGGCTCGCCCTGCTGCCCGAACCCGAGACACCGGCCGGCGAGGCGGGCGCGAGCCTGCTCGACCCGGTCGCCTTCAGCGACGCCGCACTGGCAGAGGCGCGCGGGTCGGGGCGGCCGGTGTTCGTCTGGTTCACGGCCGACTGGTGCGTCACCTGCAAGGTCAACGAACGTGTCGCGATCGAGCGCGAGACGACACGCGCCGCGTTCGAGCAGGCGGGCGTTATCGCGATGCGCGCCGACTGGACGCGCCGCGACGAGGAAATCTCGCGCATGCTCACGCGGCAGGGGGCCGCGGGCGTCCCGCTCTACCTGTGGTACGCACCCGGCGAGGAGGCCGAGCAATTGCCGCAGGTGCTTACGCCGGAACTTCTGGTGCAGCGGGCGCAGGCGACGGATCGCTCTCCGCCGCCTCGGCCGTGACCGCCTGGTCCGGGGCGCGGCATGTCTCGACCAGTTCGCCGGGCAGCGGGCTCGAATTGAGGATCACGCTTCCCGCGCCGGGCACGGTGGCTTCGACCTGGCGCGTGCCGGTCAGCACGTCCATGCGGGCATCGTCCGCCGCCACCGCGCCTTCCCAGCGCCAGACGTCGCCGATCCGCACGGCGTCGATATGCAGCCGTGCGACATGGCCGTTGCCGATCAGCGCGAGCACCGCCTTGGCGCCCGGATCGGCGCGGGCAAAGCGGGTGTAGGCCAGCGTCGCCTCGGCGCGGTCGCCTTCGAGGCATTCGACTGCGAACAGCGGGCGTTCGCCTGGCGTGCCGTACAGCAGCCGCTGGCCGCTGGCTGCCGGGGCCCAGATCGCATTCTCGGTATCAGGGGAATCGATCGGTTCGGAGGGACCGGCGGCCGGCTCGCCGATCCGTGTCCGTTCGACGTAATCGTCCGACGCGGGCGGCTTGCAGGCCGCCAGTACGGTCAGCGGGAGGAGGGCGAGAAAGCGGCGCATGCGCGCGCTATGACACAGGCGTGACAGCGTTCAAGCGCGCGTGATGCGCTATCCTCAGCGGTTGCGGATGAAGGCGCGAATATCGCGCGACAGCTTCGCCCGGTCTTCGTCGCGGACATACATCATGTGCCCGGCATCGTAATAATGCAGCTCCACTCGGTCCTGCGGAATGCCCGTCCGGTTGAGCGAATATTCGGCGCCGAAGAAGGGCGTGGCGAAATCGTAATAGCCCTGCGCATTGAACACGCGCAGCTGCGAATTTTGGCGCATCGCCTGACCGATATAGGGCGCGACATTGAGATAGGCGCCGCGGCCCTGGCCGGTCGTCCATTGCCAGTGCCGGCCCGGTTCGCGCCCGATCGACTGGTATTCGCGGGTCGTCTCGAACCCCAGCGTGTCGCGCGCCCAGCTGTTGATCGCCGCGGTGTAGCCCGCATCGATGCCGTAGAAGCTGGGGTCGTTATCGGGCGTCTCGCCGGCATTGTCGAAATCGCGCCCGGTGTAGCGCGCGTCGAGCCGTCCGATCGTCAGGCCGCGGTCGCGCAGCAATTCCTTGTAGAAGCGCTGCGCAGTGACGCGCAGGTCGGCCTGGTCGAGATAGCGTTCGGACAGGCCGGTCAGCCGCGCAAGCTCGGCGCGCACCGCGGCGCGTTCGGCATCGGGCAGGTCCTGCCCCTTGAGCAGCGCGGTGATGAAGGGGCCGATGGCGAACTGGCGTGCTTCCTCGACGATCGCCTCGACCGAGGGCGCCTGTACCTTGCCGTGATAATAGGCCGCCGCCGCCATGTTGGGCAGCGTGACGACATAGGCCATTTCATTGCCCGGCGTGGGTTCGCGCCCGGCGAAATCGAGAATGGTCGAGATCAGGATCAGCCCGTTGAGGCCCACGTCATTGAAGGTGCCGCCTTCCAGCTCGCGCGCGACCATCGCGGTGCGCGTGGTGCCATAGCTTTCGCCGCCGAGATATTTGGGGCTGTTCCAGCGGCCATTGTCGTTGAGCCACAGGCGGATGACCTTGGCCACCGCTTCCGCGTCCTGTTCGAGCCCGTAATACTTCTTCGGGTCGGTCCCTTCGGTAAGATAGCTGAAGCCGGTGCCCGGCGGGTCGATGAAGACGAGATCGGCGACGTCGAGCAGGCTGTCGGGATTGTCGAGCAGCGGGTAGGGCGGCGCGCCGTCGTCGCGGGCGTCGGAGGGGATCGCCACGCGCTTGGGCCCGAACGCGCCCATCTGCAGCCACACCGAACCCGATCCGGGCCCGCCGTTGAACAGGAAGAACACGGGCCGCGAGGTATCGCGCGGCTGCTTGACGTAGCTGGTGGTGACGATCACCGCTTCGGGCTTGCCGTCGTCCGCTTCCAGCACGGTCTCCGCAATCGTGGCGCGGTACGACACGCGCTGCCCGCCGAACGTCCCGACCATGTCGCGCGTCCTGACCTGCGGTTCGATCGCGGCCGGTGCGGCGGCCTCTACGCTGTCGTCCTGCGCGAGTGCGGCGTGCGGCGCCAATGCGACGGCGCTCGCGGCGCAGATGGCGGCGAGAATACGGCTCGATTTCATGCGGTTCAGTCCCCCTTTGCGGCCATCCTATGACCCCACCGCACGACCCGCGTCAAATACGCCCGTCGATCACGGTTTACCGCCCATCCGCTTGTAGCGTGTCTTGCCATAGCGCGTCTTGCGCGTTCCCGGGCGGCCCGCATCGCTGCGGCCGACGCGCGGGGCCTTCTTCTCGCTATCACCGAGGCCGAGTTCGTCGTTCTCCAGCTGGCGGATTTCGTCGCGCAGGCGGCCTGCTTCCTCGAATTCGAGATCGGCCGCGGCAGTGCGCATGCGCTTCTCGAGGTCCTCGATATAGGCGCGCAGATTGTGCCCCACGAGATTGTTGCGCTCGTCGTCGCCCGTATCGACCGTGACCCCGTCCTGCGACGCGGTATGCGCGACGATATCGGCGATCTGGCGGCGGATCGTCTGCGGCGTGATGCCGTGTTCCTCGTTATAGGCCTTCTGCTTTTCGCGGCGGCGGTCGGTTTCCGCCATCGCGCGTTCCATGCTGCCGGTGATGCGGTCGGCATAGAGGATCACGTGCCCGTCGACATTACGCGCGGCGCGGCCGATGGTCTGGATCAGGCTGGTTTCGCTGCGCAGGAAGCCTTCCTTGTCGGCATCGAGGATGCACACCAGCCCGCATTCGGGAATGTCGAGCCCTTCGCGCAGCAGGTTGATCCCCACCAGCACGTCATAGACGCCCAGCCGCAGGTCGCGGATCAGTTCGATGCGTTCGAGCGTCTCTACGTCGGAGTGCATGTAGCGGACCTTGACGCCCGCCTCGTGCATGAATTCGGTCAGATCCTCCGCCATCCGCTTGGTCAGCGTGGTGACCAGCGTGCGATAGCCCTTGGCGGCGGTCTTCTTGCATTCCTCGATGCAGTCCTGGACCTGGTCCTCGACCGGGCGGATACCGACCGGCGGGTCGATCAGCCCGGTGGGACGGATGACCTGTTCGGCGAAGACGCCGCCGGTCTGTTCCATCTCCCACGTGCCCGGCGTGGCCGAGACCGCGAAGGTCTGCGGGCGCATCGCGTCCCATTCGTTGAACCGCAGCGGGCGGTTGTCGATACAGGACGGCAGGCGAAAACCATGTTCGGCCAGCGTGATCTTGCGGCGGTGGTCGCCCTTCGACATCGCCCCGATCTGCGGCACCGTCTGGTGGCTTTCATCGACGAACAGCAGCGCGTTTTCGGGCAGATACTCGAACAATGTCGGCGGCGGTTCACCGGGCAGGCGCCCGGTGAGGAAGCGGCTGTAGTTCTCGATCCCCGCGCAGCTGCCGGTGGCGGCGATCATCTCGAGGTCGAAATTGGTCCGCTGCTCGAGCCGCTGCGCTTCGAGCAGGCGGCCTTCCTCGTGCAGTTCCTTGAGCCGCTCGGCGAGCTCGAACTTGATCGCCTCGGCGGCCTGTTTCATCGTCGGCCCGGGCGTCACATAGTGCGAATTCGCATAAACGCGTACCTTGTCGAGGCTGGCGCCCTTCTTGCCGGTAAGCGGATCGAATTCGCTGATTTCCTCGATATCGTCGCCGAAAAAGCTGATCCGCCACGCCATGTCTTCATAGTGGCTGGGGAAGATTTCCAGGCTGTCGCCGCGGACGCGGAAATTGCCGCGCGCGAAGGCGGCGTCATTGCGCTTGTACTGGAGCGCGACGAGCTTGCGGATCAGTTCGCGCTGGTCGACCGCTTCGCCCTTCTTGATGTCGAAGATCATCGCCGAATAGGTTTCGACCGAACCGATACCGTAGAGGCACGACACCGAGGCGACGATGATCACGTCGTCGCGTTCGAGCAGCGCGCGGGTGGCCGAGTGGCGCATCCGGTCGATCGCCTCGTTTACGCTGCTTTCCTTCTCGATGTAGGTGTCGCTGCGCGGGACGTAGGCTTCGGGCTGGTAATAGTCGTAATAGCTGACGAAATATTCGACTGCGTTCTCGGGGAAGAAGCTCTTGAACTCGCCGTAAAGCTGCGCGGCGAGGATCTTGTTCGGCGCGAGGATCAGCGCCGGCCGCTGCAATTCCTCGATCACCTTGGCCATGGTGAAGGTCTTGCCCGACCCGGTCACGCCCAGCAGCACCTGCGTCTGGTCGTCCTCGCGTGCACCGGCGGTGAGTTCGGCGATGGCAGTCGGCTGGTCGCCTGATGGCGTATATTCGCTGACCAGCTTGAACTTCTTGCCCGGCATCGATTTTTCAGGGCGGGCGGGCTTGTGCGGGACGAAATCGCCAGTGGTGTCGGGTTCTTCGAGGCCGCGGCGGATGACGAGTTCGCTCATGCGCGCACATATGGGGAACGCGGGCGGCAGGCGCAACGGTGCTTGCCTCGCGCAGCCCGGCTGCTAGCCTCCTGCCTCGACCAGAAGGAGGGATTTTCCATGCGCCGTATCGTGACTGCCGCTGTCGCCAGCTTTACTCTCGCCGCTTGCGGAGGGGGCACCGCCGATGCCGACGGCGATGGCGAGATCAGCATGGAAGAGGCCGCTGCGCAGACCGCAGACATGGTCCGCCCGCTTCCCGGGCAGTATCGCGCCACGGTCGAATTCGTCGATGTCGAACTGCCCGGGGCGCCGCAGCAGGTGCAGGACATGATGCGCGGGATGCTCGACCAGGGGCCGCAGACTCACGAATACTGCCTCACCGCCGAAGAGGCCGAGAAGGGCTTCGAGGAAATGGCGCGGCAAGCGCAGGAAGACGGCGACGATTGCAGCTTCGAGAAGTTCGACGCATCGGGCGGCCAGATCGATGCGGTCATGAATTGCGAAGTCGAAGGGCAAGGCGCCGCACGGATGACCATGAAGGGCAGGGGCGGCGAAACCTCGTCGGAAATGACCATGACGATGGATGCCGAGGCGCCCGGCGGGCAGACGATGACCATGACCATGAACAGTTCACAGGAGCGCATCGGCGACTGTGACGCTTAGAAGACCGGGAAGCTTTAAGGGGAGCTAAACCGTCCACGGTGCATTATTACACCGTGATGGCAGCGTTACCGTTCAAAGACACCGCACTCATCGACCGCGAGGAACTGGCCCGGCGCTGGGCGCTGGCGGCCGAACCTTGTCCCGATGATGCCCGTGGCCCGCGCTGGCAATTGCTGCTGCGCGAATTGCTGTGGCCGCTCGAACCGGTCCGCCGCGCGCTGGGCAAACCGCTGGAGGTTGCCGCTGCCGCACATCCCAGGATCGTGATGCTGCTGCCCGGCTTCGGTGCGCATCCGATCCGCATGCGGTGGATGGCCCGCCATCTCGAACGCGCCGGCCATACGGCCAAGAAATGGGGCCTCGGCTACAATCTCGGCGCGACCGAGTCCCGCTTTCGCCAGGTCGAGGAACGGCTGGTCGATCTGTACCGCCGCACGGGCGAACCGATCCATCTGGTCGGCTGGAGCCTGGGCGGGGTTATGGCGCGCGAAATCGCCAAGCAGCATCCCGACAAGGTCGCCAAGGTCATCACCATGGGATCGCCCTTCTCGGGCAGCCCGCGGGCCAACAATGGCTGGCGCGCCTATCAGGCGATTGCCGGGCACCGCGTCGACGAGCCGGAAATCGATACCGTGCTGCATGAAAAGCCGCCGGTGGAAACCGTCGCGTTCTGGAGTCCGAAGGACGGCGTGGTCCATCCGCGGGCGGCCTGCGGGCGTGCCGGCGAACGCGATCGCGCGGTGGCGCTGCGCTGTTCGCACATGGGGTTCGTGCTGACGCATGAAGCGGTGGAAGCGGTGCTGGACGAACTCGACCGCGACTGACGGGCGGCTGGCGGCTTCTGCCTCCGTGTCCGGTCAGCGGCAGTAGTTGCCCTTGCCGTATTCCAGATGGAAATGATCGTGATGCGCGCGGTTGTAATCGGGGCCGAGCACGGTCCCGAAGCGCTTGCACGCGCTCTTGTGGACGACCCGCAGGAATTCCCGCTCCTCGCGCGAGGCGTTCCACCCCGACAGCACCGACACGCGCCGCCCATCGGCCAGCACGAAGGCCGAAACGTCGATCGCCTCGGCGCGTGAATGCGCGCTGCGGCGCGCCGTGCCCGCGACATTGCGGCACGAATAGCTGCCCATGGTCTCGATCCGCTGCAGCGGACTGCCGAGGATCTGGCGCGCTGCCCGATCGACGCCGAAGCGCGCCCATCCGGCAAAATTGTTCGCCAGCGGACAGGCCACTGCGCCGAGATTGGTCACGGTGAAATGATCGCGATCGCCGCCGACGCCTTCCAGCCTCACGCTGTTGGCGGTCGAACAGCCCTGGCCGTAGAACTTGTCGGGCAGCGGGATGAAGCGCGATCCGGTCATGCCCAGTTCGGCGTGGCATTGCCGCGCCTCGGGGCGGGCGGTGCTGATCGCCGGCGAACCGGCCTGCCGCACGCCGCGATCGGCGGTCTTGCTGTCGGGTACGACGCCGCATCCCGCCAGGATCAGGAGGAGGAGAGCAATGGCGGGATGCGGTCGCATGCCGCGATTATTCCCTCGACATCGTTAACATAGCGCTAACGATGTTCGCGCTGACTAAGCGGGGGCCTGCACCTGCTGCCACAGTTCGATCTTCACCCCGTCGGGATCGAGGATCCAGGCGAACTTGCCATAACCTTCGTCGACATGGCCGAGCACCTTGACGCCCTTGGCTTCGAGCTGGGCCACCATGCCGTCGCAATCGTCGACGCGCAGGTTGATCATGAACCCGCCGCGCCCCGGCTTGACGTATTGGTCGTCGGGAAAATGGCTGATCAGCGAATAGGGCTTGTCGCCGGTTTCTTCGGACCAGTCCAGCTGCGGCCCGTATTCGCCGTCGATTCCCAGCACGTCGCGATACCATGCGCGCGTGGCGGCGGGGTCTTCCACCACGTAGAAGATCCCGCCCAGTCCGGTTACCTTGGCCATGTCGCTCTCCTTGTCAGGCGACCCTCAATAGCCCGATGCCTGCCCGTCCTTGCGCATTTCGGTGGCCCCCGTCAGCACGCGCGTTGCGGGATCGCGCGCGATTGCCTGGTAGCCGCCGAACATGATGCCGTTGTCGACCACTTCGACCGTATGGCCCATGGCGCGCAGCTGCGCGATCGATTCCGCCGGAATGCCGGGTTCGACATACAGCGTGCCCAGCGGATCGGCCGAGGGCCCGGCCAGTGCCTCGGTCGGCTGGCGGCCGCCGTCATGGTTGAAGCGCGCGGCATCGCCGGCTTCCTGCAGGTTCATGCCGTAATCGACGATGTTGACCAGCACCTGCACGTGACCCTGCGGCTGCATGCCGCCGCCCATCAGGCCCAGCGTCATATAAGGCTGGCCGTCCTTCTTCACGAAGGCGGGAATGATCGTGTGAAAGGGGCGCTTGCCCGGTTCGTAGGCATTGGGATGCGCCGGATCGAGGCTGAACAGTTCGCCCCGGTCCTGGAACATGAAGCCCGTGCCGGGCGCCACCAGCCCGCCGCCCATGCCGCGATAATTCGACTGGATCAGGCTGACCATCATCCCTTCGCCATCGACGACGGTGAGATAGGTGGTGTCGCCTTCACCCTCCAGCTTGGGCGCGACCTCGATCTCGCCCGGCGTGAATTCGGGCGTGGCCTTGGCGGGGTCGATCAGCTTGAAGCGTTGGGCGCCGTAGTCCTCGCCGAGCAGTTGGGCGGGGATGGCGGCGAAGTCGGGATCGGCATAGAAGCGCGCGACATCGGCATAGGCGAGCCGTTTCGCCTCGACCATGTAATGCAACGCTTCCGCGCTGCCGCGTTCCCATTGCGACAGGTCGATATTCTTCAGGATGTTGACCATCTGCAGCGCGGCGAAACCCTGGCTGTTGGGCGGCAATTCGCACAATTCGTAGCCGTCCTTGTAACCCACGCAGGCAGGTTCGACCCATTCGCTGCTGTGCCCGGCGAAATCGGCGCGGGTGAAGGCGCTGCCCTGCGCCTGCAGGTAATCGATCATGCCATCGGTCAGCGCGTTGTCGTAGAAGGCATCGCGCCCGTCGCGGGCGATCGCCTCGAGCGTGTCGGCCAGGTCCGGATTGCGGAAGATCTCGCCAGCCTCGGGCGCATTGCCATCGGCGAACCAGACCTGGCGCGCATTGCTGAAATCGAACTGGTCCTCGCGCGCCGAATAGGCCTTGAGCGAGCGGGCGAGATACATGCCGATGACCGGCGCGATCGGGTGGCCTTCGCGGGCATAGCTGATGGTCGGCGCCAGGTTGGCTGCCATGCTGCGCCGGCCGAAGCGTTCGTGCATCGCGAACCATGCGTCGACTGTCCCGGGCACGGTGATCGGCAGCGCGCCATAGGGCGGGAGCGCCTCCGCCTCGCCCAGCTTTTCGCGCAATTGCGCGAGCGTCTGGTTCTGCGGGCTGCGGCCCGAGCCGTTGATGCCGTGCAATTCGCCGGTCGCCGGGTCGTAGATAATGGCGAAAAGATCGCCGCCGATCCCGTTGCCGGTGGGTTCCATCAGGCCCAGCGCGGCATTGGCGGCGATCGCCGCGTCGACCGCGCTGCCGCCGTCCTTGAGCACATCGAGCGCGATCTGCGTCGCCAGCGGATGCGCGGTCGCCGCCATGCCGTGCTGCGCGATCACCGGGCTGCGCGCCCAGTTGGCGCCGACCGGACGGCCGCCGCCGCCGATCTGTTCCTCGACCGCGGGCCGCTCGGCGGTGTCCTGCGCAGTGGCCGGGATGGCGGTGAGGGCAAGGGCTGCAACGCCCGCCAGTAATGCTCGCATGTCCGTCTCCTGAATTTTGGAGACGGTGTGACGAATGCGCGTCAGGCTGGCAAGGGGCGGTCGCTGCTTCCGGCGGTTGCCTTGCTGACCAGGAAGATGGCCAGCCAGGCGGCGATGAAGCCGGGGACGATTTCGTACAATCCCTGATCCATGCCCGGCAGCGCCGCATTCCAGCCCAGTGCGATCCACGCGATGACCACTGCCGCACCGGTGACGAGGCCTGCCACGGCGCCGGCACCCGTCATCCGGTCCCATGTCAGCGAGAGGATGATCAGCGGGCCGAAGGCGGCGCCGAAGCCTGCCCAGGCGTTGGAGACGAGGCCGAGCACCTGGCTGTCGGGATCGCTGGCGATGATGATCGCCGCGATCGCGACCAGCGCCACGCAAATGCGGCCGACATTGACGCTTTCGCGCTCCGAGGCATGGCGGCGGAAGAACAGCTTGTAGAAATCCTCGGTCAGCGAACTCGAGGCGACCAGCAACTGCGAGCTGATCGTCGACATGATCGCGGCGAGCAGCGCGGCGAGCAGGAAGCCGGTGATCAGCGGGTGGAACAGCAGGTTGGCGAGCACGATGAAGATCGTCTCGGGATCCTCGACGACGATGCCGTTGCGTTCGGCATAGGCGCGGCCGGCGATGCCGATGCCGATCGAACCGAGCAGCGCCACGCCCATCCAGGTCATGCCGATATTGCGCGCCGGGCGCACCTTGGCGACCGTGTCGATCGCCATGAAGCGCACGATGATGTGCGGCTGGCCGAAATAGCCCAGGCCCCAGGTCACCGCGCTGATGAAGCCGATCAGCGTCAGGCCGTTGGTCAGGCTCAGGAAGCCGTCGACCGGCACGTCGGTCAGCGACCCGCCCGCGCTGCCGCCTTCGCCGAACATCACCACCAGCGGCATCACCGCCAGCGCGACGACCATGATCAGGCCCTGCACGAAATCGGTCAGGCTTACCGCGAGGAAGCCGCCGACCATCGTATATGCCAGCACCACCAGCGCGGTGATCCAGATGCCGAGCATGTAATCGCTCATGCCGATATCGCCGAACAGGCTGGCAAAGCTGGTTTCGAACAATTTGCCGCCGCCGACCAGGCCCGCGGCGGTATAGACCGCGAAGAACACCACCACGATCAGCGCCGAGATCACGCGCAGCGCCACGGCCTTGTCAGGGAAGCGGTTGGCGAGGAATTCGGGGATGGTCAGCGCATTGCCGTAGCTTTCGGTCTGCGCCCGAAGCCGCGGCGCGACCACGAACCAGTTGGCCAGCGCACCGACGAACAGGCCGATCCCGATCCACGCCTCGACCAGGCCGCTGGCATAGAGCGCGCCGGGCAGACCGAGCAGCAGCCAGCCACTCATGTCCGACGCGCCCGCGCTCAGCGCGGCGACCGCGGGTGGAAGGTTGCGGCCAGCGAGCAGATACCCCTCGCTGGTGTCGGTCGAACGCTTCCATGCCCACAGGCCGATGGCGATCATCAGAACGAAATATAAGGCGAGTGAAATATATGTTCCCGTCTGCATGGGCGGGGCACCTAACAGATGCTTGTTGCACTTGCCACTGCCGCGATTGCGCCGCTGCGCAGGCCCTCCGCCGGGGAGGGGGCCGAGCGGGCTGTTGCACATATGAGACACTTTGCCCCCAGCGCCGAACGGCGGTGGAACGGCTTGGCGACCCACGCGTCTAGCGGACAACAGGGTCCATATAACTCAAAGGTTTTCCAATGAAAAACTCGACAATTCTGGCCACCGCGATTCTCGCGGGTGTCGTTGCTCAGCCTGCTTACGCGCAGGATGCCGATCCCGATTTCTTCAATGGCGTCTATGTCGGCGGCAGCTTCGGGCTCGACGGGCTCGACGACGAAGCGGGCGAAGGCATCGTCTTCGACACCGATGGCGACGGCGAGTATGGCGACACGGTCCGCACCACGACCGGCGCCAATGCGTTCGGCCCCGGCTTCTGCAACGGCATTGCCAACGGCCCGCGTGCCGCCGACGGCTGCAGCGACGACAAGTCGCGCTTCGGCTACGGCGTCCGCATCGGTTTCGACCAGCGCATCGGCGATGGCCCGATCGTAGCCGGCCTGCTGGTCGAGGGCGCGATGTCGGATTCGGAAGAATATTCGAACGGCTTCAGCACCACTCCGGCGAGCTACACCTTCAAGCGCGAGCTCGACAAGTCGGTCGCACTGCGTGGCCGTCTGGGCGTTTCGCCCGGCAGCGGCCGCGGTCTGATCTACGTCACCGGCGGTCTCGCCTATGCCGATATCGACCATGATTTCATCACCACCAACGGCGCCAATTCCTTCACCATGACGGATGATGACGATTGGCAGCTGGGCGGCCAGATCGGCGCCGGCGGCGAACTCTACCTGTTCGACAATGTCTCGCTCGGTCTCGAATATCTGTATTCGCGCTATGACGACAACGACGCCTATGTCGTGGTCGGCGCGGGCAGCGCACCGGCGACCAACCCGTTCCTGCTCGATTCGGGCCAGACGGGCCTGCGCCCCTCGGATCCGAACTTCGACATCCATTCGATCCGCACGACGCTGAACTTCCGCTTCTGAGCGAAGTCCCAGCCGAAACGAAAAGGGCCACCTTCGCGGTGGCCCTTTTTTTTGTCTGCTGTCGGCGCGGCGGTTACTGCGCGGCGCGTTTCGCGCGCTTGCGCTCGTGCGGGTCGAGGATCGCCTTGCGCAGGCGGATGTTCTCGGGTGTCACTTCGACCATTTCGTCATCGTCGATATAGGCGATCGCCTGTTCCAGCGTCATCACCCGCGGCGGGGTCAGCCGGATGGCGTCGTCCTTGCCGGTCGAACGGAAGTTGGTCAGCTGCTTCGACTTCATCGGGTTGACTTCGAGATCGTCGGGCTTGGCGTTTTCGCCGATGATCATGCCTTCGTAGATCTTCGCCTGCGGACGGATGAACAGTTCGCCGCGGTCTTCGAGCGCGTTGAGCGCATAGCCGACCGCTTCGCCCGGGACCATCGAGATCAGCACGCCGTTCTGGCGGCCCTCGATCACGCCGCGATAGGTGTCGTACTTCTCGAACAGGCGGTTCATGATGCCCGTGCCGCGCGTGTCGGACAGGAATTCGCCGTGATAGCCAATCAGCCCGCGCGACGGCGCGGAGAAGGTGATGCGGGTCTTGCCCTGGCCCGAGGGGCGCATTTCGGTAAGCTCGGCCTTGCGGCGCTGCATCTTCTCGACGACCGTACCCGAATGCTCGTCATCGACGTCGATGACGACCGTTTCGAACGGCTCCATGCGCTGGCCGTTCTCTTCACGGAACAGCACGCGCGGACGCGAAATGCCGAGTTCGAAGCCTTCGCGGCGCATCGTTTCGATGAGCACGCCAAGCTGCAGTTCGCCGCGGCCGGCCACTTCGAAGCTGTCCTTGTCGGCGCTTTCGGTGATGCGGATCGCGACATTGGTTTCCGCTTCGCGATACAGGCGATCGCGGATCATGCGGCTGGTGACCTTGCTGCCTTCGCGGCCGGCAAGCGGGCTGTCGTTGACCGAGAACTGCATCGCCAGCGTGGGCGGATCGATCGGCTGCGCGGCGATCGGCGTTTTCACGACCGGATCGGCGATGGTGTTGGACACGGTTGCCTTTTCAAGGCCGGCAAGCGCGATGATGTCGCCCGCCTCGGCATGTTCGACGGGGACCCGCTCGAGCCCGTCGAACGCCAGCAGCTTGGTCGCGCGGCCGACTTCGACGACATTGCCGTCGGGGTCGAGCGCATGGATCGGGTCGTTGACGTCGATCTTGCCCGACTGGACGCGGCCGGTCAGCACGCGGCCCATGAAGTTGTCGCGGTCGAGCAGCGTCGCGAGGAAGCTGAACGGCGCTTCGGTGTCGAGCCCGGGGGCGGGCACGTGGTCGACGATCAGCTTGAACAGCGGCTCGAGATTGCCTTCGCGCGCATGCTCGTCCTCGCTTGCATAGCCGTCGCGGCCCGAGGCCCACAGGCTGGGGAAGTCGAGCTGGTCGTCATTTGCATCGAGATTGGCGAAGAGATCGAACACTTCGTCGAGCACTTCCTGCGGGCGCGCATCGCCGCGGTCGATCTTGTTGACCACGACGATCGGGCGCAGGCCCAGCGCAAGCGCCTTGCCGGTGACGAACTTGGTCTGCGGCATGGGGCCTTCGGCGCTGTCGACCAGCAGGATGACGCCATCGACCATCGACAGGATGCGTTCGACCTCGGCGCCGAAGTCGGCGTGGCCCGGCGTGTCGACGATGTTGATGCGGGTGCCGTTCCATTCGACGCTGGTGCACTTGGCGAGAATGGTGATCCCGCGTTCTTTTTCCAGATCGTTCGAATCCATCGCGCGTTCTTCGACGCGCTGGTTGTCGCGGAAGGTGCCCGATTGGCGGAAGAGCTGGTCGACAAGAGTGGTCTTGCCGTGGTCGACGTGGGCGATGATCGCCACGTTGCGCAGGTCGCGGGACATGGATTGTGCTTTCTATTGGCGTGCCGTAGCGTCAACGCATGGTGGGCACGAGACGTTTCGGGCGCGCCCCTAGCCGAGTTGCTGCATTGCGACAAGATGTTGTGGTGTAACGTCAAAGTCACAGTCGCCGGATGAGCTATCATCGCCGCCGCTAAATGCTTGAGAGGCTGGGCAAGTCTGGTAATCGGCCGCAGCTTGCGTGATTTTGGGGACTGCGCAGCAGACCAAAAATACGTCTTGAGAGAAGAGGACCATTCATGAAATTCAATGCTTTCGGCCGTTCCGCGTCCGTTCGTACCGCCCTGATGGCAGGTGCTGCCGCCATGGTGCTGCCCGCTGCAGCGCAGGCGCAGGATGCCGAAGACGAAGCCGATGACAGCGCCGTTGCCGGACCGGCCAACAGCAATGTCATCATCGTTACCGCCACCAAGCGCGAACAGACGCTGCAGGAAACGCCCGTCGCCGTCAGCGTGACCAGCTCGGAAGCGATCGAGCAGGCCCAGATCCGCGACGTCGCCGACCTTGCCACGCTGGTTCCCTCGCTGCGCGTCAGCCAGAACCAGAGCTCGTTTGCCACCAGCTATTCGGTCCGCGGGTTCGGCACCGACGGCAACAACATCGGTCTCGAACCGTCGGTCGCGATGTTCGTCGACGGCGTCTATCGCAGCCGCGCGGTATCGCAGATCTCCGACCTGCCCGACATCCAGCGTGTCGAGGTCCTGCGCGGCCCGCAGTCGACCCTGTTCGGCAAGAACGCCAGCGCCGGCGTGATCTCGATCGTCACCAAGGAACCGCAGTTCGACTTCGGCGGCATGGTCGAAGCCAGCTACGGCAATTACGACGCAATGGTCGTCAAGGGCTTCGTCACCGGTCCGATCAGCGATTCCTTCGCGTTCAGCGTGGGCGGCGGCATCAACAAGCGTGACGGCTTCCTGACCAACGGCGCCAATGGCGACGACATCAACGACCGCGATCGCTGGTTCACCCGCGGCCAGCTGCTGTTCGACAACGGCGGCCCGCTGCGTGTCCGCGTGATCGGCGATTACGACAAGATCGAAGAGCGCTGCTGCGGCGTGCTCAACGTGGCGCCCTCGGCCGAAATCGGTGCGATCCAGCTGCTCGGCGGCCGGGTCAACGATTTCCGCAACAACCCCGATGGCGATGTCGTGTTCACCGATGTCGATCCGATCAACAACGTCGAGAACTACGGCATCTCGGGCCAGGTCGATTACGACTTCGGTGCGCTGGGGCTGACCTCGATCACCGCCTATCGCAAGACCCAGCTGGGGGCCGACCAGGACGTCGACTTCACCAGCCTGCCTGCCGTGAGCGGTGCGAACATCGGCGATGCCGACATCGAAACCTTCACCCAGGAACTGCGGATCGCCTCGGATTTCGACGGCCCGTTCAACTTCCTGATCGGCGGTTACTATTTCGACGAGCGCGTCGATACCTCGGACCAGATCGTCTACGGCAGCGCCTTCCGTCCCTACGCCAACCTGCTCTTGCAGGGTGCGACCGGTGGAACGCAGACCGTCGATTCGCTTGAAGCCACGCTGTCGGCGCTCAACGGCACCGATTACACCGGCCAGTTCTTCGCCGAGGGCCAGGGCTTCTTCAACAACATCGTCCAGGACAACGAAGCGTTCTCGATCTTCGGTAATGTCGATTTCGAGATCACCGACCGGCTGGTGCTGACGCTTGGCGCCAACTACACCAAGGACAAGAAGCAGATCGTCACCAATTCGACGAGCACCGATGTGTTCTCGAACATCGATCTGGTGTCCTCGGGCAACCGGGCGATCTTCGCTCAGGGCCTGGCCACGCAGGTCGGCACGCTGCTCGGCCTCGGCCGTCCGGCCAGCCAGACCGAAATCGGTGCCTTCGCTGCGGCCAACCCGGCTGCCTTCGGCCAGGTTTCGGCAGGCGTGCAGGCCTTTGCCGACGCCAACCAGGCGGACCCGTCGGTCAACCCGTTCCTGGCGCTCAATCCGTTCCAGTTCCTGCCGCCGATGCAGAACTGCCCGAACGCGGTCGAGGATTGCTCGACCAATGATGACGACTGGAGCTGGAACGTCCGTCTGGCTTACGAAGTCTCGCCGACGCTCAACGTCTATGCCAGCTGGGCGACCGGCTACAAGGCGCCGAGCTTCAACCTCTCGCGTGACAGCCGTCCGCTGCCGGCCGATTTCGCCGCGCTGCAGGCCCAGGGCCTTGCGGTCACCAACCTGCGTCCGGGCACCCGCTTCGCCAACGCCGAGAATTCGGAAGTCTACGAAGTCGGCATCAAGGGCAATTGGGATCGTGCCGCAGCGAACCTGACCTTCTTCCAGCAGGCGATCGAGGATTTCCAGGCGAACACCTTCACCGGTACGTCGTTCATCCTGTCGAATGCGGGCAAGCAGGAAACCTTCGGGATCGAATTCGACGGCCAGGTCTACGCCAGCGACGCGCTGACGCTGAGCGTGGCGATGACCTATCTCGATGCACAGTACGACAGCTTCGTCGCTTCGCCGGTGGGCGATTTGACGGGCGAACCGGTTGCCGGCGTACCCGAACTGTCGGCCGTGTTCGGCGCGCAGTACAATCAGGAAATCAACTCGCGCGGTGACCGGGTCATCCTGCGGGGCGACTTCTCCTATGCATCGCCGGTGCAGGTCGTGGATGGCCTGACCAACTACATCGTGATCGATCCGGTCACCGGTGAACGCGACTTCGGTCCGGCGCGTGCCGCGGCCGCTGCGTACAAGCGCGAGGTCAACAGCCTCAACGCATCGTTCACCTATGCCTTCGACATGGGGCTGGAACTGACCGTGTGGGGCCGAAACCTGCTCGACGACCGTTACCTGACCACGGTCTTCCCGGCTGTGGCACAGGGCAGAGCGATCTCGGGTTACCCGAACCAGCCGCGCACCTACGGTGTGGCAGCCCGCTTCCGCTTCTAAACGAAGCGAACAATCGAACAGGGGAAGGGGGCCTGCGGGCCCCCTTTTCTTTTGCCCGAGGCGGATTACGCAGCGCTGGTCCGTAAGTGCCGATTGCCATTCGCCGGGATAGAAGCAACGCAGGGTGCCCACTCGGCCTTGCGGCCGATCTCCAGCCCCAGGCTACTGTCGCGGAATGGGGCAAGAGAGGCCGGCCGTTTTGATGCCGGGCAGTCGGCCTGCCCCGCCGCGCTACCCGCTGCGACGCCCCGAGTCAGAGCGTCCGCAGCGCCTGCGCGGGCTTGGCGCGCAGCAGGGGCAGCGAGGCGCCCAGCGCGAAGGCCAGTACAGTGACGATGCCGAGGCCCAGAACGGCCAGCACCACCCCCCAGTCGGGCAGCCAGTCGAATTCGAACAGCTGCGTGATGACCAGCCATGCGGCGAGGCTGCCGATACCCAGCGCGACCAGCGCCAGCGCCCCGGCCAGCGCGACATATTCGATCAGCTGCATCGCGAGGATCTGGCGGCGGTCCGCGCCGAGCACGCGCAACACCACCGTGTCGTAGGTCCGCGCGGCGCGCGCCGCGGCTATTGCGCCGAGCAGCACGGCAAGCCCGGCCAGTACCGCGACGCTGGCCGCCGCCAATGTGGCGAGGCCCACCTGTTCGAGGATCGTGCGGGCCTGTTCGAGCACGCCGCCCACCTCGATCACCGAAGTGGAAGGCAATGCGGCCACCAGCGACTGGAGCAGCGGACCGGTCGGCGTTCCCGCGCTCAGCTGGATGGTGGCGGCCAGATTGTGCGGGGCATCGCGCAGCGCGTTGGGGCTCAGCACGAAGACGTAATTGAAGCCGAGGCTTTCCCAGTCGATCCGGCGCAGATTGGCGACGCGCACGGTGCGTTCCACGCCCAGCACGCCGAAGGTCATCAGATCGCCGATTTCCAGACCTGCGGCCTGCGCGAAATCCTCGTCGAGGGACACCAGCGGTTCGCCCTCGTACATCGGTCCCCACCAGCTGCCGGCGGTCAGTTCGTTTCCGTCGGGCAGAGCGTCGGCATAGGTCAGCCCGCGTTCGCCGCGCAGCGCCCAGGCGCCATAGGGGATCTCCTCGAGCTCGGCCGTGCGGGTCATCGCCGTGTCATCGCCGAAGGCCAGCACCGAGCCGCGCAGCGCGGGCACGGTGCGCCAGCTGGCATCGGGATCGGCTTCGCGCACCAGCGTCTCGAACTCGGTCACCTGGTCGCGCGGAATGTCGAGCACGAAGTAATCGGGCGCGCGGTCGGGCACACGCTTGGCGATATTGCCGTCGATCGCGGTCTGCACCGCTGCGAGCAGGACGAAGGCGGCCAGCCCGAAACCCAGCGCGGTCACCAAAGCGCCGGTCGAACTGCCCGGTCGGTGGAGGTTGGCCAGCGCATTGCGCGCAATCGGGCTGCGCGGGCGCGGGATGGCTCCCGCCAGCTTGCGGATGCCGAGGCCGATCAGCGCAAGAAGTCCCAGTACTGCGGCTGCACCGGCGAGGAAGCCGGCAGACAGCAGGGGATTGCTGGATGTCAGCAGGGCCAGCGCGATGATCGCGGCCAGCCCGCCGCCGACCAGCACCAGCGCCTTGGGATCGCGCGCCAGCGGGGCCACGCGCGAACGCATCAGCGCCATGGCCGGAAACTGCCGCGCGCGCAGCAGGGGCGGGGCAGCGAACACCAGTGCCACCAGCATGCCGTAAGCCAGCGCAAGCAGGATTGCCCCGGGATCGATCACCACGCTGCTCGACACGGGCAGCAGGCCCTGCAGCGCGGTCGCGAGGAGCGGGACGAGCGCGACCCCGACCACGATCCCCGCGAGGCTTCCGGCCAGCGAGGCGGCGACGATCTGCAAGGCATAGATGCGGGCGATGTCGCTGCTCGACGCGCCGAGGATCTTGAGCGTGGCGATGCCCTGCCGCCGGGCGTCGAGATATGAGGTCACGCCGCCGCCGATGCCGATCCCGGCAATGACCAGCGCGGCGAGCCCGACCAGCGTGAGGAATTCGCTCATCCGGTCGACGAAACGGTCAGTGCCCGGCGCGGCGCGGTCGGCGGTGTCGATGTCGAAACCGGCTTCGGGGAAGCGGTTTTCGAGCTGTTCCTCGACGGCTTCGAGATCGCGGCCTTGGTCGAACCGGACGCGGGTCTTCGACTGGTACATCGAACCGGGCGCAATCAGCCCCGCACGCATCGGCAGGTCTTCGGCCACGATGACCGTCGGGCCGAGCTGGAAACCTTCGCCAAGGCGATCGGGTTCGGTCTCGATAATGCCGCCCACGCGCAGCGTCTCGGTGCCGATCGCGATCGCCGCGCCGGGGGCGACGCCCAGCCGGTCGGCGGCGCCCTGCGACAGCCATGCCTGATCCGCGGGAGGCGCGCCGACCGAGCGGCCGTCGGTTAGCGTCAGTTCGCCATAGAGCGGATAGGCACTGTCGATGGCCTTGAGTTCGATCGGGGCGGCCTTGTCGTCGAACCGCGCCATTGCCTGCAGGCGCGTGCCGGCAGAAACATCGCCCAGTTCCTCCAGCGCGCTGCGTTCATCGGGGGACAGCCCCCGCTGCCACAGTTCGATCTGCAGATCGCCGCCGAGATATTCGCGGCCGTTGGCCTCGATCTCGCCTTCGATTGCCGCGGTCAGCGAACCAATGGCAGCAAGCGCGCCCGTGCCAAGGAACAGGCACACCAGCAGCAGCCGCAGCCCCTTGAACCGGGCATTCAGGTCGCGCCGCGCAATGCGCCATGCAGTCGCCCAGCTCATGCGGCAGTGTCGCTCGCAATGCGTCCATCGGCAAGCGTGAGCACGCGTTCGCAATGCTGTGCCAGTTCGGGGTCATGCGTGATGACCAGCAGCGTGGCGCCGGTTTCGGCGCGGCGCGCGAACAGCAGTTCGACGATTTCGTGCCCGGTCGCGGCATCGAGATTGCCGGTGGGTTCGTCGGCGAAAATCAGGTCGGGGCGGGCAGCGATAGCACGCGCGATGGCGACCCGCTGCTGTTCGCCGCCCGAAAGCTGCTGCGGATAATGGTCGAGCCGGTGGCCGAGGCCGACCGCTTCCAGTTCGCTGCGCGCGCGGACCTGCGCGTCGTCTGCGCCGGCGAGTTCCATCGGCGTGGCGACATTTTCGAGTGCGGTCATCGTCGGCAGCAGGTGGAAGGCCTGCAGCACGATCCCGATCCGCCCGCGCCGGGCATGCGCCAGCGCATCTTCGTCCATCGTCGCGAAATCGGCACCGGCCACCTGCAGGCTGCCACCGCTGGCGCGCTCGAGACCCGACAGTACGGCCATCAGCGAGCTTTTGCCCGAGCCCGAGGGGCCGAGCAGCGCCACGGTCGATCCGCGCGCGATGTCCAGATCGATACCGCGCAGGATATCGACCGGCGCTTCGCGCGTGCCGAGTGAAAGGGTGAGGTTGCGGGCGGAAATCGCGGGTTGAGAGTTGGTCACAGTGCTGCGATGGCAGGCAGCCCAAGGTTGCACAAGGAAACTCGCCGATGCGGATACGGCATTTATCGATAACGGTAATCGGTCTTTCGCTGGCTGCATGCGGGGGCGGTGCCGAAGATGCGGTGGTGCCGGCGGAAGCGCAGGAGCAGGCGGTTGCCGCAGCTGAGCAGGAAGTCGCCGGGCCCGAGCGCCGTATCCTCGCCTTCGGGGACAGCCTCTTTGCCGGTTACGGGCTGGACGAGCAGCAGGGATACCCCGAACAGCTCGAGGACACGCTGCGCGCACGCGGCACAAATGCGCGCGTGATCGATGCCGGCGTATCGGGCGATACCAGCGCCGCGGGTCGCCAACGGCTGGCGTTCACGCTCGACGCGCAGGATACGCCGCCCGATCTGGTCATTCTCGAACTGGGCGGCAACGACATGCTGCGCGGTATCCAGCCCGACCAGACGCGCGCGAATTTCGCAGCCATGCTCGAGGAATTGCGCGCGCGGCAGATACCGGTGCTGCTGATGGGCATGCGCGCGCCGCCCAATTACGGAACCGAATACCAGCGGCAGTTCGATGCCCTCTATGCCGACCTCGCGCAGGAATACGGCACCGCGCTGGTGCCGTTCTGGCTCGAGAGCATCTATCAGGATCCCGCCCTGTTCCTCGACGATCGCATCCATCCGACCGCCGCGGGCATCGCCGCGCTGGTCGAAGATACGGTGGACGATGTGGAACGGGTCCTGCCGCAGGAGTAGCGCGGCCCGCCCGCAGGCGCAGGTCAGAGGCGTTCGACGCCGCCTGCGTCCACCCGCCATACCGCCGCATCCGCCGCAATGCTGCTGAAGGGGGCCATCTCGGTTCCGGTCATCCAGACCTGTGCGCCGCTGGTGCGCAACTGGTCGAACAGCGCGGCACGGCGCACCGGATCGAGATGCGCCGCGACCTCGTCGAGCAGCAACAGGCTGGCGCGACCTTCCGCGGCCAGCGCGGCATGCGCCAGCGTCATCGCGACCAGCATCGCCTTTTGTTCGCCGGTCGAGCTTTGCGCGGCAGGCACGCGCTTGGCCGCATGGATGACATCGAGCTCGTCGCGATGCGGCCCCGCCAGCGTGCGCTGCGCCGCACGGTCGCGCCTGCGATTGTCGAACAGCGCCTGAGACAGGCCATCGGCATGCCCCGGAGCGCCCGGGGCGTATGTCAGGGCCGGCCGGGCGAAGGGCTCGGCAGGCATGGTGGCGAGCCGCACGGCCAGCGTGTCGACCAATGTGGCGCGGCCCTGCATCAGCGCGGCGCCATGCTGGACCATCTGCGCTTCGACCGCATCGAGCCAGGCACTTTCGGGTTCGCGCAGGTCGGACAGCAGGCGATTGCGTTCGCGCAGCGCGGCGTCGTAGCGCGCGGCATGGCTGGCATGCGCAGGGTCGAGCGCAAGTGCGAGCCGGTCCATGTACCGGCGCCGGTCGCCAGCCGGGCCAGTGAAGATCCCGTCCATCGCCGGCGTGAGCCACGTTACTGCCATCCATTCGCCAAGGCCGGTGGCACTGCTGTCGGCGCCGTTGATCCGCACCCGGCGCCGCGCGGGCAGGGGGCTGTCGGTGTAGGTCGCCAGCCGGACGGCCTCATCCTGCTGCTGGCGCAGGCTGGCCCCGATCCCGAAACCGGTCTCGCCGCCGCTGCGCACCAGATCGGCCAGCGCCGCGCGGCGCAGCCCGCGCCCTGGCGCAAGCAGCGACAGCGCTTCGAGAATATTGGTCTTTCCTGCGCCGTTTTCACCAACCAGCAGGTTGAACTGCGTGGTCGCTTCCAGCTCGGTCGCGGCATGATTGCGGAAGTCGGTAAGGGAGATGCGATCGAGCGCCATGGGTCGCCAGCGCGATAGCGCGCCCTTCGTTCCGCCGCCACTCGAAACGGTAGATTCCAACAGTTGGTAAAAATCACCAACCTTTCGGATTGATGAACGGCGTTCAACGCGAGCGTTCAGGCAAAAACGCCGGATTCCTGCGCTTCTTGAAGTTTGGCACACCCGTTGCAAAGCATGGGGCAACCCGGATGACCGGGGAGAAACAAACCAAGGTTCAAGGAGATTACCCAATGTCCATTCTCGAAAACGCCAGCAGCCGCGCTCTCGCCGCCGTCTTCGCTTTCGGCGTGTCCGCCATGTTCATGGCCGCCGCCATCGTCCCCGCCAGCCCCGCCGGCCTGATCGCCTGATCACCCCGCGCATAACTCGAACGGAAAGGAACCAGACATGTTCAACTCGGACAACAGCAGCAAGCTCTTCGCAGCGGCGTTCTCGCTCGCGATTTCGGCAGCCTTCTTCGCCACCGCCATCATCCCCGCCTCGCCCAATGGTCTGATCGCATGAGCAAGCTCGAATTCCGCGAAGACGACCACGCCGTCCGCCCCGCCAAGAGCTTCGCGCTCGATCGCCGCAACGGCAAGCTGATGGGCGTTTGCTCCGGCATCGCCCGCTACTTCGGTATCGATGCCACCTGGGTCCGGATCGGCTTCGTCGCAGGAACGCTGCTGGGCTTCGGCAGCTTCATCCTGATCTACCTCGCGATCGGACTGATCGCAGACTGACCACGGCCTTCGCGCTGACCGTCCCGGTTTTCGTGCCGGTCGTGGCTCACATCGAGAGAAACCGGGAGGGGCCAAGCGGCCCCTCTTGTGCATCCGGCTTCGGCAGACATCACATTGCCGATATACCGCCGTCGAGCTTGATCTCCGCCCCGGTCATGAACCGGCTTTCATCGCTGGCCAGATAGACCACCGCATTGGCGATATCGTTGGGCTCGCCGACGAACTTCAGCGGGATCTGCCGCGCCAGCTTGTCCATCAGAACGCCCTTGTCGATATTGTGGTTCTTCGCCGTCCCGTCGAGGATGGGCGTGTCGACGAAGGTCGGGTGGACCGAATTGCAACGGATTTGCATGTTGTTCTTCGCGCAATGCAGCGCGATCGACTTGCTCAGCATCCAGACCGAGGCCTTGCTGGCGTTGTAGGCCGGCATGGTGTCGCTGGCGATCAGCCCGGCGATGCTGGAGATGTTGACAATCGAGCCCGGCGCATGTTCGCGCATCAGCGGCAGCGCCTTCTGGCAGCCGTGGAAGATCGAATCGACATTGATCGAGAAACAGCGCTTCCAGTCGTCGAAATCGCAGGTCTCGATATTGCCCGCCACGCCGATGCCCGCGTTGTTGACAAGTACATTCAGCCCACCGAGATTGTCGCGCGCGGCATCGACAGCGGCTTCCCAGGCGGCCGGATCGGTCACGTCATGGGCGATCGAGAAGGCCGTGCCGGCGCCGATCGCGTCGTTGATCAGCTGCGCGGTTTCAGCTGCGCCTTCGCCGTTGATGTCGGTGCACAGCACCCGGGCGCCTTCCTCGGCCAGCCGCGTCGCATGCGCGCGTCCCAGTCCCTGCGCCGCGCCCGTAACGAGGGCCAGCTTGCCCGCACACCGTCCTGCCATGTCTCACTCTCCTGCCAGTATGTTCTGTCCCAGCAGCAAGAGCATGCGCACGTCGATCCCGCAACCATCGGCACGCTTGGCGTCGATAAAGCTGCGGATGACGGCCAGCGGCACGCGGTGGACGGTAATGTTCTCCTCGCCCACGCCGCCGCCTGCTCCCACCTTGGCGAGATCGCGCGCGCGGACCAGCGTGAAGCTTTCGCTGACCATGCCGGGCGACGACCAGAAGCAGCCGAGGTCTTCGAGCACCGCGGCGCGGTAGCCGGTCTCTTCCTCGAGCTCGCGCCCGGCGGCGGCGAGCGGATCCTCATCGCCGAGCCCGTCCTCGTCGCCGATCAGCCCCGCGGGGAGCTCGAGACAATACTGGCCCAGCGGCACCCGGTACTGCTCGACCAGCAGCACATGGTCATCGTCGTCGACGGCGAGGATCACTGCAGCGCGGATATTGCGCGGGCGCCCGACATATTCCCAGCGGCCGCGCGTCTTGGCGGTGATGTAATCGCCCTGCCAGACGATCCGCTCGTCGGCATCGTGGTCGGGGACGGGCACGATCAGACCTCGATCAGGCGATCGGGCAGTTCGTTCTCGTCATCCTCGGCGCGGGGGAAATGCTCGGACAGGACCTTGCCCACGTCGCGGACGCCCGCGGCGAGGCCCAGGGCGATATGACCCTGCTTGATCTCCGCCAGCATGTCCGCCATCGCCTCGCCCCAGACCTCGGGGGGGACGATTTCGGCGATCGGCTGGTCGGCGACGATTTCCGCGCGGTGCTCACGCATCGACAGATACAGCAGCACGCCGGTGCGGCCATGCGTGCGGCGTTCCGCGCCGACCTTGAAATGCTTGATCGCGCGGGCATGCGCACGTGCGGTCTTCACCGGGCCCGGCGTCAGCGCAAAGCGCAGCGGATCCCAGCTCAGCAACAGCCAGCCGGCCACGAAAGCCACGAGACCGAGCGCAATGGTCATGCTGGCGAGTTCGCCGGTGGTCCACACATGCGACCAGCCGCCCACCAGCGAGTCCCACAGGTCCATGAAGGGCTGCGGCAGGACCGCGAACAGGCTCATGGCGGAGAATGCCAGCGCCGCGGCCCAGACCAGCACGACATCGTCATACGCATCGCTCCGGTCGGCCAGCACGGTAACGATCTCGCCGCTGGTGGTGAGTTCGGCCTCCGCGACCGCATTCGAAACGATCTCGTGATCGGATTGTGAGAGATATCCCATTACCACCCCCCGGAGGCGCCGCCGCCCCCGAAACTGCCACCGCCGCCAGAGAAGCCGCCGAAGCCGCCGCCGCCGCCACCGAAGCCGCCACCGCCGCCCCAGTCATCGCCGCCGACACCGCGCGCGATCGCCTTGCCGGCTTCCCACAGGATGATGTCGCCAACGACCCCGCCGACACCGCCGCGGCGATAGCGCCGCCGCCGGCCGCCGCTGAACATCGGCAGGATGAAGAAGAAGAATATGAAGCCCAGCCAGATCAGCGCGCCGATGGGAAAGCCGCCCTCGTTCTCCCGCGCGGCAGTGCGTTCCTGCGCGACGCGGGCCGCCTCTTCGGGGGGAAGTTCGAGCTGGGTGACGATCTCGTCGGCCGCCCAGGCGATCCCGCCCGAATAGTCGCCCTGCCGGAAATAGGGCTTCATGCCTTCGACATATTCGAAGGCGAGCCCGTCGGGAATGACGCCTTCGAGGCCATAGCCGACCTCGATGCGCATCTTGCGTTCGTTCGGCGCGACGATGAGCAGTATGCCATCGTTGCGCTCCGCATCGCCCAGCGCCCATTCGCGGCCCAGCCGATAGCCATAGTCCGAGATATCGTAGCCCTGCAGGTCGGGGATGGTGGCGATCACGAACTGGCGCTGATTGTTTTCCTCGAACTGGTCGAGCTTCTGCGTCAGCGCCGCTTCGGTCGCGTCGTCGATGATGTTGGCGGCATCGACCACCGGCGCGGTGCCCCGCTCGGGGAAGTCCTGCGCGGCGGCGGGCAGGGCCAGGCCCAGCGCCGCCACCAGCGTCAGCATCGATTTCATCAGCAGGCGCATGTCAGCGCCCCTCAATTGGCCGCATCGTCATCCCCGCGCATGTTCAGCGTCGGCGCAACCTCGGCGCCTTCGGTCACTGCCGCATACGGCACCATCGGTTCGGCGCCGTGGATGATGTTGGCACCGATCGTATCGGGGAAGGTGCGGATGGTCGTGTTATACTGCCGCACCGCCTCGTTGTAGTCGCGGATCGCCACGCGGATGCGGTTTTCCTGCCCTTCGATCTGCGTCATGAAGCGGCCGAAGTTTTCCTGGCTGCGCAGTTCGGGATAGGCTTCGACATTGGCCATCAGCCGCGACAGTGCGCCGCCGAAGGTGTTCTGTGCTTCCTGGTACTGTGCCATCTTGTCCGCATCGCCGAGATCATCACCGTCGAGCTGGATTTCCGGACGCGTCGCCGAGGCGCGCGCCTGGATCACCGATTCCAGCGTTTCGCGTTCCTGTTCGGCCGAGCTCATCACGATCTGTTCGAGATTGGGCACCAAATTGGCGCGTTCCTGAAACGCGGCTTCGACATCGGCCCACTTGGCCTTGGCCGTCTCTTCGGCCGCTGGCACCGAGTTAATTCCGCACGCCGACAGGACGAGGGCGGCGGCAGCAACGATGGAGGTGCGAAAGGCAACCAGGCGGTTCATGGAACATCCCTTTTGTGGTAAGTGTGTCTTGTCCAGATAGCACACCTTGGCCGCCATACAAGATTAACGCGGACTTTTCGGCGATCCTGTTTAAAGCGCAGACAGCGGCGTGTTTCAGCATGAAGGCGCCTGCGACCAGACAACCCTTTGGCGGAAAAATCAGGGGAAATGCATGTTCAAGGAATTCAAGGCCTTCATCGCGAAGGGCAATGTCATCGACCTTGCGGTGGCAGTAATCATCGCGGGCGCATTCGGCGCCATCGTCAGTTCGCTGACCGATGATATCATCATGCCGGTGATCGGCGCGATTTTCGGCGGGGCCGATTTCTCGAGCTATTTCATCTTGCTGAGCACGCCCGAAGGCTATGATGGGTCGCTAACCGACTATGCCGCGCTGAAGGAAGCGGGAGCCGCCATGATCGGCTATGGCGCATTCGTCACCGCGATCATCAATTTCGTGATCCTCGCCTTCATCATCTTCCTCCTGGTCCGCTATGCCAAGAAGGTCATGGCCGAATTCGAGGAAAAGAAGGCGGCTGCCGCGCCCGCGGGGCCGACCGAAATCGAGTTGCTGACCGAAATTCGCGACGCGCTGAAGAAATAGGCCGGTCGGCCAGGCGCCCGTATACACTTCACATTAAGCGGGCAGGGCCTATATGGGTCCTGCCCGTTTCGGCGGGCTATGGCGATAAATGGCGCTGTGCAATAGGTACAACGGACCCGGGGGCAGTACCCGGCGGCTCCACCACAAACCGCTTCATTGGCGGGTTATGACGGGGCCGAACTAGGATCGACGTGTGCTGAAAGACAGTGTTTTTGCTCGGGCTGAGTATCCCGTAAAAATGTTCACAACACACAAGTGCCAACGATAACGAAGCACTCGCTCTCGCAGCGTAATTTGACGGCCTAACGGCCTGAATTTACAAAGCTAAAGCGCGGTTGGACCCACCGGGCAACAGAAGCGGATTCCGGGGCTCCGGGGGTAGCTAGCAACAGAAACCCCCACCTTAGCCTTATCGAATTGTGCGATTGCCCGCTTGGTGCGGCTCAAGGCTGCAGGCCGGCTTTCTCTGCCGTGTCCGCGCCGGCTTCGCGTGCCTCGCGTTCGTAACGCAGCGCGTCGAGGATCTTGGCGCCGCCGAGAAAGACCGCACCAGCGGTTGCTGCAAACAGCAGGTAACCGCCGACACCGGGGTATTGAACCGTGTAGTGCGCGCCGCGAGTCATGGCGCCGAGGGCAAGCGCAAAGATGATCAGATACGCTTCGAAGCGCGTCTTGATCACGAACAGCCGTTTTACCCTCGTCAGCGAAATCGTCCGGTCTCCACGGTTAATCCCTAGGAACTGCAATTCCCGTGCCAGCGTCGCGTTCCCGCGACTCGCAATGGTTAATGCGTCATTGAGTGTAAGACCCGCCGACGCGGCGGTCCAGAGGCGGACGACCAAACCGGGTCAGGCGAGCTCATCTAGCGAGAGCACCGCGAACAGCGCCTCGCGCGCTTCGATCACGGTCTTGGCCAGCTTTTCCGATCCGATTTCTTCCGGTTCGATCCGTTCGGGCCAGGCCTGGGCGATGACCGATTCGATGCGCTGCGCCTTGGCTTCGTCGAGCAGGAACCGCGCGTCGACCGTGGCGGGATCGGCCACCACCCGCAGCCGCAGGCATGCGGGCCCGCCGCCATTGGCCATCGACTGGCGGACATCGACGGGGATTACCTGCCGGATCGGTCCGTTCGAGGCGAGCATCCGTTCGCACCATGCCCAGACGCTGGCGCTCTCCTGGCATTCGCTTGGGACGACTAAGGCCATCTCTCCGCTTGGCAGGCTGACCAGCTGCGCGTTGAACAGATAGGTCCGGATCGCTTCCTCGAGCGATACCGCGCTGGCCGGCACTTCGACGACGTGCAGCGCCGGAAAGGCGGCGTGCATCGCTTCATAGGCATCCTTGCGATCGGCAAAGGCCTGTTCATGCGTGAACAACACGGTTTGGTTCGCAACCGCGACGACATCGTTGTGGAACGCGCCCGCCTCGATCGCGGCGGGGTTCTGTTCGATGAAGACGCAGCGCGCAGGATCGAGCCCGTGCTTGCGGGCCACGGCGCGGCTGGCCTGTTCGTGCTGGCGCGCGGGGAAGCGCCCGCCGGGCCGGCCATAGACGAATACCTCCACTCCGGGCTGCCCGTGGCTTTCGCACAGCCGCATGTGGTTGGCCGCGCCCTCGTCGCCGAAACTCGGCGGGACCGCATCGTGCACTGCGAAATGGCGGGTATCGCCGAAGGCGAGCTTCAGCTGCGCCTGCGTATCGCGCCATTCCTGGCCGCGATGCAGCATGGTGACGAGATTGGCAGGGGTCAGGTGACAGCGCCCGTCCGCAGTATCGGGCGCGGGGCTGACCGTTGCGGCATTGGCGGTCCACATCGAACTGGCCGACCAGGCTGCGGCCAGCAGCGCTCGGTCGCTTGTGCCATCCACCGCGAGATCGTCCAGCAGTGCAAAATTGGGCCGCGGCAGCGGGAGCAGGACGCCCTGCGCGAGCCCGCGTTCCATATTCGCGCGCATCTTCGCCACGCCTTGCAGCGCCGCGGCACGCGGATAGGAAGCGCTGCCCTTGTGGCTCGCGCTGGCGATGTTGCCGAGACTGAGGCCGGCGTAATTGTGGCTCGGCCCGACGATGCCGTCGAAATTGATTTCCCTGAGCATATGCTATCCGTTCGGTTCGAGCGAAGTCGAAGGCCAGCCGCGCCGCCGCGTCCCGACTCCCTTGGACGCGCGCGGCCATGTTCCCGTCAGCGGGTGACGCTCCAGACTTCGTCGCCTTCGCCCACTTCGAGCGTTTGCGCAGCCATCGCGTCGATCGCGATCGATCCGTTCTCCGCGATTTCGCGCATGCCGTAGACACTGCGGAAACTCGCCAGCGTGCCGGTGGCAATCAGCGCTCGTTCGCCGATGTCGAGATCGGTGTCCGAAACCTTGCCCGGCTGCGCCTTGCGCACGCTGCGCACCTGGCTGGTGCGCGCGGTCATCGTCGGCCCGCCGTCGAAAATGTCGACATAGCCTTCGGCGGCGAAGCCCTCGTTCTCCAGCATCCGCATGGCCGCCCGGCCGGAGGGGTGGGGCACGCCGATCACCTTCTTCGCCTCCTCGTCGAGCATCGCGATATAGACCGGGTGCTTGGGCATGAGGTCGGCGATGAACTGGTTGCCGTTGATCGCGTTGAAATAATCGGCTTCCTGGAAGGTCATGCCGAAGAACCTGCCGGCAACGCCGTCCCAGAAGGGCGAGCCGCCGCGGTCGTCGATCACGCCGCGCAATTCGGCAATGACGCGATCGGCAAAGCGCGCCCGGTGCATGGCGATGAACAGATACCGGCTGCGCGCCAGCAGCAGGCCGAACCCGCCGGCACGTTCGGCGGGATGAAGGAACAGCCCGCCGACTTCCGAACAGCCCTCGAGGTCGGTGACGAGGCTGAGCAGTTCGGCGCGCACGGTCCGGTCGAGTTCCTGGCTGTGCTGCGTCAGCGTGGTCATGCGGTAACTGTAGAAGGGCCATTGCTGCCCCACCTGGCTGAACATCTGGCAAGTGCCCCGCACCTGGCCGGTCTCGGTGTTTTCCAGCACCAGCGTGAACTGGTCGTCGCCCAGATCGTCATAGGTACGCGCAAAGGCTTCCTCGGCGCGTTCCAGCTTGCGCGTCAGCGCGGTACGGTCGGCGGGGAGGTTGGTGAAACCGCCGCCGGTCAGCTTGGCCATTTCG
Organism: Qipengyuania citrea; assembly: GCF_009828015.1. Lineage (GTDB taxonomy): Bacteria > Pseudomonadota > Alphaproteobacteria > Sphingomonadales > Sphingomonadaceae > Qipengyuania > Qipengyuania citrea. The sequence goes on from NZ_WTYG01000002.1 coordinate 64,473, forward strand.
TAGAGTTGTTCGAGATCGGCGATTTGCGCGGCGCGCAGGCGAAAGGTCACAAAGGGTCTCCGGTCGAAAGCCTGGCCAGGACCAGCGCGGACAGGGCGGCGCGCTCGCGCAGGCTGGGCACGATCATGAATTCATCGGGCGAATGGATGGCGCCGCCGCGCACGCCCATCGTATCGACCACGGGCACGCCGGTGGCAGCGATATTGTTACCATCGCACACGCCGCCTGTGCTTTTCCAGCCGATCTGCTGGCCCAGTTCGGCGCCGCATGTCTTGACGAGATCGAACAGTTTCTGCGCCCTGGCATCGACGGGTTTGGGCGGGCGTGTCACGCCGCCATGGCGATGGATGGCAACCTCGCGTTCGCTGCGGATCCCATCGAGGATCGCATCGAGCTGACCGTCGAAGCGGTTCATCGCATCGGTCGATTGGGGGCGGATGTTGAAGCGCAGGATCGCCAGGTCGGGCACCACGTTGTTCGCACTGCCGCCTTCGATCTTGGCCGGGTTGACCGTGATGTCCCCGGCCTCGAGCGCCTTGATCCGCAGCACGAGGTCGCTGGCGGCGACGATGGCATTGCGGCCGTCATGCGGATTGCGCCCTGCATGCGCCGACTTGCCGGTGATTGTGATCGAATAATTGCCCGTCCCGCCGCGCGCATGCGCCAGCGTGCCGTCGGGCAGCGCGCTGGGTTCGTAGGTCAGCGCGGCATATTTGCCGCGCGCCAGTTCCTCGATCAGCGTACGGCTGGCAAGACTGCCGGTTTCCTCGTCCGAATTGATCATCACGTCGTATCCGACGCGCGACGCGCCTGCCATCGTTTCGAAGGTCTTCAACGCGTGGAGGATGACATTCAGCCCGCCTTTCATATCGGCGGTGCCGGGTCCGTTGATCGTCTCGTCGTCGAGCCAGCTGACCTGCTGGAAAGGATGATCCTCGGGGAAGACGGTATCCATGTGCCCCGTCAGCACGAAGCGCCGCTCCGCTTCCGGCCGCACGCGCAGCACCATGTGCCTGCCATGCGGCTTCTCGAACTCGCGGCCCTCGGGCGAGATCGCGGTGACCGTGGCGGGTTCGACCAGATCGACGTCGCCGGGCAGGGTGCTGAAGGCATCGGCGAGGATCCCCGCCATCCGGTCCAGCCCGGCGATATTGCCGGTGCCCGTGTTGATTGACGCCCAGTCCTGCACCTCGCGCAGCATCGTGTCGCCATCGATTGTGGCGAGCAGCGCTTGGGGGGCGGTATCCGGTTTCATGTGCAACGTCCTTAATCCTGCCTTGGCCCGAGTCCAGCCCGTGCCTTGCATTGATCAACGGCTGGCGGCATAGACCGTGCCACTCCTCCCCGGGTACGACATCGCCGTTCTACTACTGCTCGAGGAGTTCCATGACCGAATTTGTCACGCGCGCCGGAATCGAAGCCGATCCGCAGCTTGCCGCCTTTATCGAAACCGACGTGCTCGGGCCCCTCGGCCGCGACGTCGATGCCTTCTGGAAAGGTTTTGCCGACCTCCTGGGCAGGTTCGGTCCGCGCAACGCGGACCTGCTGGCCAGGCGCGAGGATCTGCAGGCGAAGATCGATGCCTGGCACACCGAACGGGCTGGGCAGCCGCATGAAGCGGGCGCCTATCGCACCTTTCTGGAAGACATCGGCTATCTCGTCCCCGAACCGGGCGAGTTCACCATCGGGACCGAGAATGTCGATCCCGAGATCGCGACCATGGCCGGCCCCCAGCTGGTGGTGCCCATCCTCAACGCACGCTTCCTGCTCAACGCCGCCAATGCCCGCTGGGGCAGCCTCTACGACGCGCTTTACGGCACCGATGCGCTCGACGCGCCCGCCGCACGGCCGGGCGGGTATGACGAGGAGCGCGGCGCCGCGGTCATCGCCGAGGCGCGCAAGCTGCTCGACGAGATCCTCCCGCTCGCATCGGGAAGCTGGAAGGATCTCGACAGCCTCGACACCCTCGAACTGGCCGATCCTTCGCAGCAGGTCGGGCAGACCGACAAGGGCCCGCTGTTCCGCCACAACGGCCTGCATATCGAGATCGTCGTCGATCCGGACAGCCAGGTCGGCAAGACCGACCGGCTGGGTATCGCCGATGTCAATTTCGAGGCCGCGCTGACCACCATCGCCGATTGCGAGGATTCGGTCGCGGCGGTCGATGCCGAGGACAAGCTCACCGCCTATCGCAACTGGCTCGGCGTGATCCGCGGCGATCTGGAGGAAAGCTTCGAGAAGGGCGGCAAGACGCTCACTCGCAAGCTGGTGGGTGACAAGACTTACACCGACAGCGACGGCGGCGAACACAGCCTGCCCGGCCGCAGCCTGATGTTCGTGCGCAATGTCGGCCATCTGATGACCAACCCGGCGATGCGCTGGGACGGCAAGGAAATCCCCGAGGGGATCCTCGATGCGGTGGTCACCTCGGCAATCGGCGCGCAGGATGTCGCCGGACTGGGGAAGTACGGCAATTCGCGCTGCGGCAGCATCTATATCGTGAAGCCCAAGATGCACGGGCCCGAGGAATGCGCCTTCACTGACGACCTGTTCGACGCGGTGGAAGATCTGCTCGGCCTGCCGCGCCACACGATCAAGGTCGGGGTGATGGACGAGGAACGCCGCACATCAGCCAATCTTGCCGCCTGCATCCACGCGGTGAAGGACCGCATCGTCTTCATCAACACCGGCTTCCTCGACCGTACGGGTGACGAGATTCACACCTCGATGCGTGCCGGTCCGATGATGCGCAAGGGCGAGATGAAGAACTCAGCCTGGCTCAAGGCCTACGAGGCGCGCAATGTCGGCATCGGGCTGGCGCATGGCCTGTCGGGCCGTGCGCAGATCGGCAAGGGCATGTGGGCGGCGCCCGACCTGATGGGGCAGATGATGATCGACAAGATCGGCCATCTTCGCGCCGGGGCGAACACCGCCTGGGTGCCGAGCCCGACCGCCGCGACGCTGCACGCGATCCATTATCACCGCGAGGACGTGTTCGAGATCCAGAAGGGCCTGCCCGATGCGGCGAAGCTCGACGAACTGCTTGCCATTCCGCTGGCTGACGGCACCAACTGGTCGGAGGACGAGATCCGCGAGGAGCTCGACAACAATTGCCAGGGCCTGCTCGGCTATGTCGTGCGCTGGATCGATGCCGGTGTCGGTTGCTCCAAGGTCCCCGACATCAACGATGTCGGCCTGATGGAAGACCGCGCAACGCTGCGCATTTCCAGCCAGCATATCGCCAACTGGTTGCTCCACGGCGTCATCAGCGAAGAACAGGTGATGGACAGCCTGCGCCGCATGGCCGCCAAGGTCGACGAGCAGAACGCGGGCGATCCCTTCTACCAGCCGCTGCTGGAGAACGAGGACGGCGCGGCATTCAGCGCGGCGAAGGACCTCATTTTCAAGGGTGTCGAACAGCCCAGCGGCTACACCGAACCGCTGCTGCACGCCTGGCGGCGCAAGAAGAAGGCGCAGGGCTGACCACAGCCAGTCGCGATCGAAGGAAAAGCCCCGCCGACCAGCGGGGCTTTTTCGTTGAGCCTCACCCTTCTGCGGTGAGTGCGCGCGCGAGGGTCACGAATTCGCCGACCGTCACCGTCTCGGCGCGGCGCTGCGGGTCGATGCCGATCGCCTCCAGCGCGGCAACCGCACCGGGCATGCCCTTGAGGCTTTGGCGCAGCATCTTGCGGCGCTGGCCGAAGGCGGCTTCGGTCAGCCGTTCGAGCAGCCGGGCGTCGACCCCTTCGGGCATCTCCGCGGGTTCGACATGAACAATTGCGCTCATCACCTTGGGGGGCGGGGTAAAGGCGCTGCGGTGGACCTTCATCGCCAGCTTCGCGCGGCTGCGCCACTGCGTCAGCACTGCAAGCCGGCCATAGGCCGAGCCGCCGGGCTGCGCGACGATGCGCTGGGCGACTTCCTGCTGGAACATCAGCGTCAGGCTGGTCCACAGCGGCGGCCATGCATTCTCGCTGCCCTTCGCCCCGGCCAGCCAGCGCACGAACAGCGCGGTGCCGACATTATAGGGCAGGTTGGACAACACGGCGAAGGGTTCTCCGCCCATCAGCTCGGCATGATCGAGCTTGAGCGCATCGCCCTCGATTACGCGCAACTGGCCCGGGAAGGCGTCTTCCAGCTCGGCCAGCGCGGGCAGGCAGCGGCGGTCCATCTCGATTGCGGTCACGCGGGCGCCGGCGCGCAGCAGGGCGCGCGTCAGCCCGCCGGGACCCGGACCCACCTCGAGCACCTGCTTCCCGGCAAGATCGCCGGGCACCGCGGCGATCCGGTCGAGCAATTGCTCGTCGAACAGGAAGTTCTGCCCCAGTGCCTTGGAAGCGCTGAGGCCGTGGCGGGCGATGACTTTGCGCAGGGGCGGCAGCTCAGCCATGCGCGGACCGGTTGGCAGCTATCTGTCCCGCCATGCGAATGGCGGCGATCATCGCGCCGGGATCGGCGAGCCCCTTGCCCGCGATATCGAAGGCGGTGCCATGGTCGGGGCTGGTGCGCACGATCGGCAGGCCAAGCGTGACATTGACCCCCTCGTCGAAATCGAGCGCCTTGAGCGGGACCAGAGCCTGGTCGTGATACATTGCCAGCGCGGCGTCGTAGGTCTGCCGCGCGCGCGGTGTGAACAGCGCGTCGGCGGGATGGGGCCCGGTAATGTCGAACCCTTCGCCCCGGAGGGTCTCGATCGCCGGCGCGATGATTCGCGCTTCCTCGGTGCCGAACCGGCCGCCTTCGCCCGCATGCGGGTTCAGCCCACATACCGCGAGCCGCGGCGCGGCGCGGCCGAAATCGGTCGCCAGCGCGCGTGCCACGATCCGCGCGCGTCGTTCGATCAGCTGCTGCGACAGCCGGCCGGGCACTTCGGACAGCGCGCAATGGACGGTCAGCGGCACGGCGCGCAGACTGGGCCCGGCGAGCATCATCACCGCCTGGTCGGCTTCCATTCCGCAGACTTCGGCGAAGAATTCGGTCTGGCCCGGATGCTCGAAGCCGACGGCCGCCAGCTGCGCCTTGGCAATCGGCGCGGTGACGATCGCTGACGCGGTACCCAGCAGCACGCAGCGCGTCGCCTCGGCCAGCGATTGCAGCGCCAGCGCGGCGCCCAATTCATCGGGCTGTCCGGGATACGCAGCGACATCTTCGCGGCCGAGCACCGGCAGCGCACGGCCGAACAGTCCCGGCACTTCGGCCGGATCGTCGATCAGGGCGATGTCGAGCGCGAGCCGGCGGCTGCGCGCCGCGGCTTCGAGCACGCTCTTGCCGCCGACCACGAAAAAGGGCGCGAGGCCCGCATCGGAGCGCCGCGCCCAGCTTTCGACGATGATTTCCGGCCCGATCCCCGCCGGATCGCCAATCGATACGGCGAGGGGTGCCATGACGGGCGTCAGTTGTACTCGATGAAGGCGTCGTTGCGCAGGTCGCGCAAGTAGCGCTGGGCGCGTTTCTCGATGCGCTCGTCCTCGAGTTCGCCCATGATCTGGTTGAAGTCGGGGCCGGCGGCCACTTCGGGATCGTCGCGTCCGCACAGCATCAGCACGCGCACGCCTTCCTCGAACGAGCCGAACGGGGGCGTCGCCTGGCCGACCTGCAGTTGCAGCAGGATGTTCTGCAGCGCCTCGGGCAGCGACCGGACACGGATCTGGTCGTTGGTGACGACATTGGCGCCCAGACGGGCAGCCGCGCTCTCGGCATCACCGCAACCGCGGATGTCGCGCACGCCTTCGGTGAAAGCCGCCACACGCTGCTGGGCCAGCGCTTCGCTGGTACCAGGTGCGAAGCTGATCTGGATCTGCTTGAGGCTAAGCATCGCATCGCGCGGATCGGCCATCAGCACCTGCCGCTTGTCGATCAGGTAGAGGATCGAAAAGCCGCCCGGGATCCGGATCGGGCCGACCAGCTGACCGGGGCTCATTTCCGCGGCCACCGTTTCCAGCTGCGGGTTCTTGAGCTGCGCCAGCTGGATCCAGCCCAGATCGCCGCCAACGGCTGCGGTGGAGGCTTCGGAGAACTGCCGCGCATAGGCCACGAAACTGCCGCCCTGGCGGAGCTGTTCGACGATCTTGCTCGCATTGGCCTCGACCGCGGCTTCGGTTTCGGGCGTCGCCGAAAGATAGATTTCGCCGAGCCGGAATTCCTCGGTCCCGCGCGAGGCCTCGAGCCGTTCGATCAGTTCGGTCACTTCGTCCGACGAGACGTTGACGAAGGGGGCGATGTTGCGGCGCAGCAGGCGGTTCCACGCCAGTTCGCCGGTGATCTGCCGCTTGAGCGAGGCGGGCGAGGAGCCGATGGACCGCAGATATTCGTCCATCTGCTCGGCGGCCTGACCGAAATTGCGGGTCGCGACGCTGGTATAGGTCTGCTCGACTTCTGCTGCAGGGACTTCGAGCTCCTGCGCTTCCGCAGCCTGAATCTGCAGCGTTTCGTCGATCAGATTGCGCAGCACCTGCATGCGCAGGCGGACCAGCTCTTCTTCGCTGACCGGCGTCTGGTTGGCCGCCAGCAGCAACGCCGCCCGCTGGTCGACATCGGTTTCGGTCACGACATAGCCATTGACGACGGCGGTGGCGACGCGGTGGTTGGGATCGCTGTCCTGCAACATGCTGAGGTCGCTGGGCAGGCCGAGCAAATTGCCCTGGCCCATGGTCTGCTGGGCCTGGCCCGCAATCGGTGCGGCGACGAGGCCGGCCGCTGCGGCAAAGGAGAGCAATCGGGAAATCATGTGTGCAGTCACCTGTCGAACCTGTCTTGCGGCATCGCCGGGATGCCCGAATATGCCGGGCGTCTTGCAGCGGCGCGGCTTAACCAAAGCTGATGATTGCGCGCCGGATAGCGCGTTTGGGCCGGGGTGCCAATAAGCGCAGCCTAGCGGAAACCCAGATTTCTCAGGCTGAAGTAGAACTGGAAGGTATCGCCGCGTTCGGCATCGCCCGCGGTAATGTAATCGCGCCGCCAGGTAACGCCCAGTTCGAGGCAGTCGTCCTGATAGGCGATGCCCAGCCGGGTACGGATCGGATCGAACCCGTCCGATGCCAGCGTGGGGTCCTCCTCGCGGTCGGTAAGGTTGAACACGCCCGAGCCGAACAGCGACCAGTAATTGGCAAAAGCCACCCGCACCGCGCCGCGCAATTCCTCGCGGTCCTGCAGATCCTCTACCTGCGTGATATCGCGGTCGAGCCGGACGTAACCGATCTCGGCATAGGTCCGGCTCGACCCGACGGTGGCGTCGATCTCGTTCCGGCGGATCGCCAGATTGTCCTTGTCCAGCCGGAAGCGGTGGGTGAACTTCAGGAAGTTCTTGTACCGCACCTCGGTCCGGCCGACGAAATCGGAGAACCGTTCGGACAGGCCGGTCCCCACCGGCAGGATGTCGCGGTCGCTGTCGAGACGGTAGGATTGCCCAACATTGGTCTTCAGTTCCCAGTCCGGAATGCGCAGTGACCAGTCGAATCCGTAGGTGACCCGCGCGCCGTCCTCGACCCGGTCGTAGCCGGGGAAGCGGTTGAGCGCGAAGAGGTTGGAATCCTCGAGGTCGATCGCACGGGCATCCTCGTTGGGGATGGCCAGATTCTTGATTGGCGGGGTGGCGACGAATTGCACGCGAGGGGTGAACACCTGCGTGCCGCCGAAGGCTTCGCCGACGAAGGGCCATTGCACGTCGAGCGCGCCCAGCGCCACGCCGCGGTATTCCCAGCCGGGATTCCCGCGATAGCTCGGCGTGGTGGTGAGGTAATTCTCGTCCGAATGGTAGACGTCGCCGCGCAGCATGCCGGTGAGCGTGACGACCTGGCCAAGCGCGGTCACGCGGCGCAGGTCCCATTGCGCGCGGGCGAAGGCGCGCTGCGTGTCCTGCCCGATATCGCGCATGATCGCGAGCGTGTTGCCCTGCAGTTCGAGCTGTCCGCCGAGGATCTTGGCATCGGGCCGCCAGCGCACGTCGAGCACGGGCAGCGCTATCGGCACTTCGCCTTGCGGCTGGTCAAGCCGCAGGGTCTGTGTGGCCCAGCCTGCCAGCGAGAAATAGGTGTTGCCGGCAATCCGCTCCAGCTCGAGCGTGGAGCGCAGCCGGTCGTCGCGGCTGATGTCGTAGCGGCGTAGGAAGGTGCGGTCGGTGGTGCGGCGGACCGATCCGGTCAGGCTCCAGTCGGGCGTCAGTTGGAACCTGCCATTGGCGAACAGGTAGCCGCGGAATTCCTCCGCGCTGTCGGCCACGCCGGTGAAAGTGGAAATTCGCTGCGAATGGGTGGCGTAACCGGTGATCTGGTAGGCGCCAGCTTCGGTCAGGTGGCGCCACTGCCCCGCGACCATCGGTGCCGCCCCGGTATAGACATGGGTGGTCAGCGTAAGGTCTTTGTTGTCGCCGAAGCGCAGGTAATAGCTGCCCGATACCTCGACCCCGTTGCTTTCGGAAAAGCGCAGGTCGGGCACGAGGAAACCCGAAACCGCACCGCCATCGGTGCGGATCGTCAGCCCCGGCAGCGGCAGCAAACGCGCGCCGAACAATTCCAGATAGGCGCCCGAAAAATTGATCCGGCTGGTCTCGGGGTCGTAAACGACGCGCTCGGCGGTGATTCGCCAGCTCGGATCGCGCGGGCAGCCCTGCGGATCGACCACGGCGCAGCCGCTATAGGCCGCTTCCTCCAGCGCGACGGTGCCGTCGCTTTCGCGAATGCCGCGATTGGCGGCGAGCCGCCCGCCCTGCCGCAGCGCGAGCAGCAGATCGTCCATCGCGCCGGCTTCGAATTCGTCGGTCAGCTCGACCCGTTCGGAAAACAGCTGGTTGCCGTTTTCATCGACGAACCGGACGCGCCCCGTGGCGAGGATTTCGCCGGTCTGCTCGTTCCAGCTGACCGAATCGGCGCGCAGCGACCGGTCGCCGCTGCGCAGCACGACGTTGCCGCTGGCGGTCACGACATCGCTGTCGGCACTGTATTCGAGGATATCGGCTTCGAAGTCGATCGCGCGGTTGCCGGCCGCATCCAGCCCGTCATCGCCGGTGGGGGCGGGCGGCGGGTCCAGCCCGGCGCCGGGATCGGGTACGGTGAGCAGATCGTCGACGCCGGCGCCCTCGTCCAGCGTGGGCCGGTCGGGCTGCGGGTCGCCGGGCTCGCCCTGCGGGTCGATGACGTTGCCGACATTGTCGGCCGCGCGCTGCGCAGCGGCCGGGCTGGCCGCACACAGCGCCAGCGCAATGGCAGTCAGAGTCGCGGGACGGATGGCCTCCCGGATGGCGTGCGGGGCTGTCTCGGCAGGCGGGAGCATCCCTTGCCTATCGCACCGGCCACGCCTAATCGCAATCGCCATCCTCGATGGGCGTGCGCGCAGCGTATCGGCCCTGACCAAAGACAATTCCGGAGATCCCATGCACATTCAGTTCAGCCAGTCCCGCCCGCAGGTTGCGCGCCTTGTTGCGCAAGTTACCGACAAGGACAAGGTTCCCGCTGGGCTGGAAAAGCCGTTCGCCGAAGGCATGGAAGCCGCCCGGTTCAAGGGCAAGGCAGGACAGGTGTTCGACGGCTTCGTCGAACGCGATGGCCAAGTCCTCCGGCTGGCGCTGGCCGGCCTCGGCGACAAGAGCGATGAAGTCCGGCTCGCCAATTGCGAGAAAGCGGGCGCGGCGCTGGCTGCCAAGTACCAGTCAAGCGGCGACGAGGAACTCGTCCTCGACCTCGCGGACAGCGGCCTGACCGCCGAACAGGCAGCCAGCGTCCTGCTCGGCCTGCGGCTGCGCAACTGGCGCTACGATGTCTATCGCACCAAGATGAAGGACGAGCAGAAGATCACGCTCGCCACTGTCACCGTGATCGGCGCTCCCGAGGGGAGCGAGGCCGCGTGGGACGACATGGCGCATGTCGCCGAGGGCGTCGAGTTCACCCGCGTGCTGATCACCGAACCGGCGAATATCCTGTACCCGGAAAGCTTCGTCGAGCGCTGCCGCGAACGCTTCGAAGGCACCGGCGCCGAGCTGATCGTGCTGGACGAGGCGCAGATGGAAGAACTCGGCATGGGGTCGCTGCTGGGCGTCGGTCTCGGGTCGGAGCGCGAATCGCGCATCCTCGCGATCCGCTGGGACGGCGGCGAACCGGGGGCGGCCCCGACCGCCTTCGTCGGCAAGGGCGTGACCTTCGACACCGGCGGCATCTCGATCAAGCCGGGCCCGGGCATGGAAGACATGAAGTGGGACATGGGCGGCGCAGGCGCCGTGGCGGGCGCGATGCTGGCGCTGGTCGGGCGCAAGGCCAAGGCCAATCTCGTAGGCGTGGTCGGGCTGGTCGAGAACATGCCCGATGGCAAGGCGCAGCGCCCCGGCGACGTGGTCACGAGCATGAGCGGACAGACCATCGAGGTGCTCAACACCGATGCCGAAGGGCGACTGGTGCTGGCCGATGCGCTTCACTGGACGCAGGAAGAATTCAAGCCCGCGCGCATCCTTGATTTCGCAACGCTGACCGGCGCCATGATCATCGCGCTCGGCCACGAGTTCGCGGGCGTCTTCTCGAACGATGACGCGCTTGCCAGCCAGCTGCACGATGCGGGCGAGGTGACCGGCGATCGCAACTGGCGCCTGCCGATCGGCCCGGCCTACGACAAGCTGATCAATTCGCCGATCGCCGACATGAAGAACATCGGCGGGCGCGCCGCTGGATCGATCACCGCCGCGCAGTTCCTGCAGCGCTTCATCGCCGACGGGACGCCGTGGGCGCATGTCGACGTGGCCGGCATGGTCTGGTCGGACAAGCCGGGCCGGACCTGGGGCAAGGGCGCGACCGGTTATGGCGTGCGCCTGCTCGACCGGTTCGTTCGCGACACGCTGGAAGGCTGACGGATATCATGGCCAAGGGTACCGGCAAGATGCGGCGGATGGGCGACTTGCCCAGCAAGACGTGCCTGACCTGCGGCTTTCCGTTCACGTGGCGCAAGAAATGGGCGCGGGACTGGGAAGGGGTCAAATATTGCTCGGACAAATGCCGCCGCAACAAGCCATCCTCGTCGGGTGAGGCGGCGGGCCCCGAATGACCACGACCCGCGTCGATTTCTACCAGCTCAGCCGCGATCCGGTGGACGTGACCGTGGCCAAGCTGGCCCGCAAGGTGTTGCAGGCGGGCGAGCGGCTGGTGGTCGTCAGCGGTGACGACGCGCAGCGCACGCATCTGTCGCAACTGCTCTGGCAGCAGGGCGGGGCGGCCTTCCTCGCCAACGGCATGGCCGGCGGGGCGCATGAAGCGCGCCAGCCGATCCTGCTGTCGGGTACCTGCGGTTCGTCCAATGGCGCGCGCATGGCCCTGATCGCCGATGGAAGGTGGCGCGAAGAGGCGCTGGAATTCGACCGCGTCCTGCTGCTGTTCGATGCCGCCCAGCGCGACGCGGCCGCGGCTTTGTGGCGCCGCTTCGCGCAGGACGAGACGATCGACAACCGCATCAACAAACAGGATGAACACGGCAGCTGGCGCGAGGGTCGCTGACGGAACCGTTGCGCGCTTCAAGCATCGATAGGGCATGACACGCAGCCCGCCCGCCGCCCGCCTCGCCGCTTTCACTGCCGCCGCGCTGGCAGTTGGGGCCTGCGGGGGCGAAGCCGAGAACGCGGGCGAGAATGGCGGTGACGGCGCCGAACCGCGCGGCTCCTACGATATCGATGCGGAAACGGGCGAAACCCGCGCGCGGCATACGGGCGACGACGGCACGGTCACGACCATGCGTTCGGGCGAGCGCGTCCCGGTCGAACTGCCCGCGGGGTTTGCCCTCTATCCCGGCGCACGGGTGACCAACAACACGCGGGTGGAACAGGCCGCTGGCGTGCTGGTCCTGCTGACGCTGGAGAGCGCCGCGCAACCGGCGGATATGGTGGCGTATTATCGTGAACAGGCAGCCAGTGCCGGGATCGACGTGGCGACGTCGCTCGACAGTGGGCCGATGACGATGATCGGCGGTGAAAACGCCGATGGCACCAGCTTCTCCTTCACCGCGACGCGCGAAGGCGAGGTCACCCGGGCGCAGCTGTCGATCGGACGTGGTCTCGAATGAAACTTGCCCGGGCGGGCCCGCGGCGCTAGGGGCGCGCGCGAGAATTTTCTCCCCCGCATACTCCACGCAAGGAAATCACCATGGCGGTTACCCGCACCTTTTCGATCATCAAGCCCGATGCCACGCGCCGCAACCTCACCGGTGCGGTCACCAAGATGCTGGAAGAAGCCGGCCTGCGCGTCGTCGCCTCGAAGCGCATCCAGATGACCCGCAAGCAGGCCGAAGGCTTCTACGCGGTGCACAAGGAACGTCCCTTCTTCGGTGAACTGGTCGACTTCATGATCTCGGGCCCAGTCGTCGTACAGGTTCTCGAAGGCGAAGATGCGGTCAAGCGCAACCGCGACGTGATGGGCGCGACCAACCCGGCGGATGCCGATGAAGGCACCATCCGCAAGACCTATGCCGAATCGATCGAAGCCAATTCGGTTCACGGTTCGGACAGCGACGAAAACGCCAAGATCGAAATCGACTTCTTCTTCAACGAAGACGAAATCGTCGGCTAAAAGCCTCTGCGGCCATGTCTTTTGGCCGCACATCATTTGTTTATAGGCTCAGGGGGCGATCCGTTCTAGGATCGCCCCCACTATGGTCTTCGGCTTCTTGAACAAGCGCCTTTCGCGCAAGTCCCGCGCGAAGATGGTCGGCCAATTGGTCGATGCACTGAACAGGTTCGATTACGAAGCGGTCGAAAGGCTGATCTCGCCCGACATGAAGGTCGTCGATGCGGGTGGGTACAGGCTGGAAGGCGCCGCCGCGGTTATCGACGCCGACCGCACCTTCCGCGAGCAGGCCGACCGCCCGCAGATCATCGTCGATACGCTCGACCACTGGGGCAAGGGAATGCTCCTGCGGGGCCATCTGGAAAGTCCGATGGCGGAAATTGACGGGCCGCTGATGTGGCGGATCGAATTCACCGGCAATCGTATCGGCCTGATCGAAACCACTCGCCCGCTTGACCGGATGACAGCACCGATGTTCGCCTCCCGGCGCAGCGCCCAGGCGGCCCGCTAGGCGGCCTCGCCCGCGGCGAAATTCTCGATCTGCACCTTGTGCGCCGTATGGCTGCCGGCCGCGGCCTTGCGCTGTTCGCGCCGCATCGCGGCCAGTGCAGCGCCCGATAGCGGCATGTCCAATGCAGCATAGACGTGGCCGATCTCGGCTTCCCAGTCCGCATTCAGCCGATCGAAATCGACATGCGCAACCTGTCCGGCAAAGCCCGCCAGTGCGCGTTCGATCCGCTGCTGGCGCAGTGCCAGCTTGCGCTGCCATTCGGCGGTGATGGCGGACAGGTCGCGGCGTGTGCTCTGGGGCGCCATCTGGCTCGCCACTAGCGATACCGAACTCTCGACGATCGCGGCCGCATCGCGGTGCGTCACCACCAGCCGCGTACCGGGGAAGTGCTGCAGCAGCGCGGGCAGGTCTTCGGCGAATTGCGGGCATTTCAGCACCCGCGGGCGGTCGGCATTACCCATCGTCGCCGCGTCCGTCCGCAGGATGCGTGCGAATTCGGCATAGACCGGACCGGGATCGCGCGCCTCGCTCCACGCCACGAAGGACGGGATGTGCCACTGTGCCTCGAAGGTCGCGGGCGATAGCGCTGCGGCAAGCCAGCCGATTTCCTCGTCGATACGGGTCGAACCGAACGGATGCAGGGCATCGAGCCAGGGATTGATCCGCCGCGCGATCGCCAGCGCCGCGGCGGCCTTGAGGGGGCGCCAGTCGGGCGTAACCGGAACCGGGTTGTGGCTGTCGCAGAACCGCGTACCGGCATGGTCCGGGTCCGCGGCCAGCAGCCGGTGCATTCGCGTGGTGCCCGCGCGCATCTGCCCGACGACGACGATCGGGGATGCGATCGCAGCCTGCGGCAAGCTCGGGTCGGTCCGCCATGCGCGGCCCAGTGCATGCCGCTTGCGGATGGCCGAGGTCAGCTGGCCGTAGGCCATCGTGTGGCCCAGCGCATTGAGTTCGGCTTCGCCGCGCAGGCTGGCGCACAGGCGTTCGAGGCGCAGGCGGAAGTCGGCAACTTCTGCCTCGCTGCGGCCCGCATGTTCGTCCTGCGCGGCAAAACCGCGGCTGCCCACCTGCCAGAGATATTCGGGGTCGAGTGGCGGCTTGGCGGTGATGCCCTTGCGCCACAGCGCGCCCACCGCGCGGTCGGCCCGATCGGCGGCGCGGGCGGTGGCCAGCGGATGGGGGCGCGGCGGCATGGCCATCGTGCTCAGGAAGCGTCCGCGGTGTCGAGCAGGCCGGCGATGCTCTTCGGGGCTACCTGCTGCCAGCTGCGCCGCAGCCAGTGGGCGGCATCGTCCCAGTCGAGGTCCGCCCGGTTGAGGATGACGCCGATCCATCCACTGGCGCCGTAATAGGCCGGCTTGTGATAGGCATGCGGCTGTGCCTCGACCAGGGTTTCCAGCTCGTCCAGCCCCGCGCATTTCACCAGCAGCGAGACGTGGGGGGCGCCGTGATGCCGGTCGGAGAAATGGGCGAAGAACTTGCCCGATTTCTCGGTCCCGACCCGAAAGCCCGGCGCACCGTGACTTTCGCGCTCATGTGTTTGCGGCAACGCCAGCGCCAGCGTACGCACGCGGGCCAGCAGGTGTTGCGGGTCGTTCCAGCGCGAAACGTAATCGGCCAGAACGCGGGGATAGAGCTGGTGCTCGGCCAGCCGGACGCGGGCGGCCAGCGCAGCGGGTGTGTCGCCGGGCTGGATCGCAATCGCGATCTGGCCGAGGATTTCGCCCGCATCGAGCTCTTCGGTCACCAGGTGGACGCTGGTCCCGCCGTAGCTATCGCCCGCCGCAATCGCGCGCGCATGCGTATCGAGCCCGGGATAGGCGGGCAGCAGCGAGGGGTGGATATTGAGCATGCGTCCCTCCCAGCGCCCGACGAAGCCGGGCGTCAGGATGCGCATGTACCCCGCCAGCACGATATATTGCGCACCGGCATCGCGCGCCGCCCGTTCCATGGCCGCATCGTGGTCTTCGCGGGCCATGCCCGCGTGTGCCAGCGCGAAGGTGGGGACCCCTTCGGCCCGGGCCAGCGCAAGCGCGGGGGCGGCGGGATCGTTGGCTGCGACAAGTGCGATTTCATAGGGCGAACCGGGCAGGCGGCTGGCATAAAGCAGCGCCGCCATATTGGTGCCCGTGCCCGACACGAACACGGCGACCTTGGCGGTGGCCGTCGCGTGGTCAGGCAAGATGCGCCGCCGACCAGTCCTCGCGCGCGGCCCAGGTGCCGGCCGTGCCGTGCACGCTGCATCCCTTGTCGCCCGCCTCGATGCGGCCCACAGCCAGCACGGTTTCGCCCGCGTCCTCGAGACGGGTGCGAACGATTTCGGCATTGGCGGGCTCGACCGCGAGCACCATCCCTACCCCGCAATTGAAGGTCCGCGCCATTTCGGCGGGTTCGATATTCCCCTGGGCCTGGAGGAACGCCATCAGGCCCGGTTGCTCCCAGCCATCGGCTTCGACATGGGCATGCGCACCCTCGGGCAGGACGCGGGGGATGTTTTCCAGCAGGCCGCCGCCGGTGATATGCGCCATGGCGTCGACCAGCCCGTCGCGCACAAGCGGCAGCAGGCTGCGCACGTAGATCCGCGTCGGTTCGATCAGTGCGTCGATCAGCAGGCGGTCGCGATCGAACAGGGCCGGGCGGTCGAGTTTCCAGCCCTTGTCCTGCGCCAGCCGCCTCACCAGCGAATAACCGTTCGAGTGCACGCCCGAACTGGCGAGGCCAAGCAGCAGGTGGCCGGGCGCGACGCGTTCGCCGGTCAGCTGTTCGCCGCGCTCGACCGCGCCGACGCAGAACCCGGCGAGGTCGTAATCGCCCGCGGCGTACATGCCGGGCATTTCGGCGGTCTCGCCCCCGATTAGCGCGCAGCCGGCCTGTTTGCAGCCCTCGGCGATGCCCGCGATGACGCGCTCGGCCACGCCGTTTTCCAGCTTGCCGGTGGCGAAGTAATCGAGGAAGAACAGCGGTTCCGCCCCCTGGACGATCAGGTCGTTGACGCACATGGCGACGAGGTCGATGCCCACCGTGTCGTGGCGGTCGCTGTCGATGGCCAGCTTGAGCTTGGTGCCCACACCGTCATTGCCTGCGACCAGTAGCGGATCCTTGTACCCGGCTGCCCTGGGGTCGAAAAAGCCACCGAAACCGCCGATCTCGCCATCCGCACCGGGACGCATCGTGGCCTTCACCAGCGGCCCGATCGCCTTGACCAGCGCATTGCCCGCCTCGATCGAAACACCCGCCTGTTCGTAGGTGTAGGAAGGGCTGCTGCTGCGCGGTTGGTCACTCATCTGACCCGCCTTACGCTTTCGCGCTTGGATTTCCAGAAGCCTTTCGGCAAAAGGCGCCCTGTTTTCCCCATGATCCGATCGATATCCTCCCCCTTTGCGTTCCGCCGCTTCGCCATCCTCGCCGTGGTCCTGGCCACGCTGTGCGCGCTCAGCGTGGTCGTATGGGCGCAAGTCGGCGGGGAACGCGGGATCGCCCCGGTGGCCTCGAGCAGCGATATCGAAGTGTCGGGAATCGAAGTCGATGTCCGTGCCGAAAGCGGCATCGCCGCGCGCGAACAGGCCTGGGAAGAGGCGCAGCGCAAGGCCTGGGACCGCCTCGAAGGCCCCAGCCTCAGCGATTCGCAGATCGCCGGCCTGGTTTCCGCCGTGGTCATCGAGCGCGAACGGCTGGGACCGAGGCGATACATCGCCACACTCGGTGTCGTGTTCGACCGGCAGCGCGCGTCGCGCTATCTCGGTTCAGAAGGCGAAGCGACGCGCTCGGCGCCGATGCTGCTGCTGCCGGTGACCGTGTCGGCAGGCACGCAGATGGTCTACGAGCGGCGCAATCCGTGGCAGCGTGCCTGGGCCGGCTATCAGGCGGGACAGAGCCGGATCGATTATGTCCGCCCGGCGGGTGCCGGGGGGGATTCGCTGCTGCTGACCTATGGCCAGACCGGACGCCGCAGCCGCACCTGGTGGCGCAATGCGCTCGACCAGTTCGGCGCTGCCGATGTGCTCGTCGCCATTGCGAGCCTGCGGTACACCTATCCCGGCGGGCCGATCGAGGGCACGTTCACGGCGCGTTTTGGCCCCGACAACGCCTATCTCGACGGGTTCGACATGACCGCTGCATCGCCGGCCGAGCTTCCGACCATGCTCGAACGCGCCGTGGTGCGCTTCGACCGGATCTTCGAACTCGCGCTGGCCGAAGGCAAGCTGCGGCCCGACCCAACGCTCGACATCGGCACGCCCGAACTCGATCCCGCGCTCCAGCGGCTGCTCGATCTCGGCCGCACGCTGCGGGCGCAGGACCAGGCTGCAGCAGCCGCGGCATCGCAGCCCACTGCCGAAAGCGGCGATGCGATTACCGCAGCGCCCATCCAGACGCCGCCACCCGAAGGATCGGTCGCGCTCTACACCGTGCAGGTCGCCACGCCCGATGCCGCCAGTTTCGACGGCGCGGTCTCCAGCGTGCGCGGGACGCCTGGCGTGCGGGCAACGGGCATCCGCAGCACTGCGATCGGCGGAACCTCGGTGATGACGGTCAGCTATTCCGGTTCGATCGGCGAACTGGCCGACGCCCTGCGGGCGCGCGGCTTCACCGTCCGCCAGGGCAGCAACGCGCTCGCCATCAGCCGCTGATTCGCGGGCGATGACCTCGCAGATCGCTCTTCCGCTGATTCCGGCCGGCGCCGGCGAGCCGTCCTCGATCGTGATCGGATCGGGGAACCGCGCAGTGGCCGAAGCGCTGGCGGCGCCGGCCAGCTGGCCGTTCCGCACCGCCATCCTCCATGGGCCGCCGCGCGCGGGCAAGTCGCTGTTCGCGCGCTGGTTCGCCGCGCAGCAGGCGGGGGAGGCCATCGACGATGCCGAAACGCTTGACGAGACCGCGATCTTCCACCGCTGGAACCGCGCGCAGGAAAGCGGCATCCCGCTGCTGCTGGTGGTGGGCGGCGGGGGCTGGGACATCGCCTTGCCCGACCTGCGCAGCCGGATGGGGGCTGCATTGCAGCTCGAAATCGGGCCACCCGACGATGCGCTGGCGACCGACCTCATGCTGTCGCATGCCGCCCAGCGCGGTCTGGTCCTGGGCGAGGGTGCACCCGCCTATCTCGTGCCGCGAATGGAACGCAGCTATGCCGCGATCGAGAAAATCGTTGGCGAAATCGACCGGCTGAGCCTTGAACGGCAGGTTCCCGCCACCCTATCTGTATGGCGTGATGCACTGGAAGCGGTGCAGGGCCCGGACCAGGGACGCTTGCTTTAACTGCTTCCCGATGGGAGAATAGTGCCCATGTTCGAACGGCTTGTCGCCTATCTCGACAGCGTGAAGGCACGCGATCCGGCTCCCCGCAGCCGCTGGGAAGTGCTGACCTATCCCGGTGTCTGGGCGGTGTTCTACCACCGCATCGCGCATTGGCTGTTCGAAGCGGAGCTGTTTTTTCTGGCCCGGCTAGTCAACCACTGGAGCCGGATGGTCACTGCGATCGATATCCACCCGGGCGCGAAGATCGGCAAGAACCTGTTTATCGATCACGGCTTCTCGGTGATCGGCGAAACCGCCGAGATCGGCGACAACGTGACGATCTACCAATGCGTGACGCTGGGCGGCACCAATCCGGCCAATGGCAAGGGGGGCAAACGCCACCCGACCATCTCGGACGAGGTGATCATCGGCTCGGGCGCGCAGGTAATCGGCCCGATCACGGTCGGCCGCCGCGCGCGCATCGGTGCCAATGCGGTCGTAACCGACGAAGTGCCCGAAGGCGCCACAATGATCGGCCTCAAGGCGCGCAGCACGCTGGTGCCGGCCGAACAGTGGCTCAAGGAATTCATTCCCTACGGCACGCCGTGCGACGATCCGTGCGAACCCAGCCGGGATTGCATCGAGAAGCTCGACAGCGAGCTGAAGGCACTGCGCGCCGAAGTCGCCGCGCTGCGCGCAGAACGCGAACCGGCCCAGCGCAGCGGGACTGCCGATTGATGGGTTCTTTCGGCGATACGGTCGTCGCCTTCCCGGGTCGCAAGCCGCTGCAGATCGGTTTCAGCCGCGAGGAACTGACGCGGATCCTCGATCTCTACGGGCGGATGGTCGCAGCCGGGCAGTGGCGCGATTACGCGATGGATTTCACTAAGGATTGCGCCGTGTTCGCCGCATTCCGGCGCGCGGCGGAACGGCCGCAGGCGCGGATCGAGAAACGCCCCGCCTTGCGCAACAAACAGGGCATGTGGACGCTGTTCGGCGAACATGGCCAGGTGCTCAAGCGCGGTCACGAATTGCCCGGCGTGATCGCGCCAATGGAACGGCGCCTGCTCAAGACGGTCGACAGCTAGGCAGCGGCCGATGCGAAAAGGGCCCGCGCCGCAGCACGAGCCCCTTCCTCAACATAGTGCAAAGCGGATCAGCCGCGGGCGCTGCCGGGGCCGGTTCCGGTGACCTTCTGCATCGCGGTCAGGATCGCGCCCGACTGCTCGCTGCCCGACTGTGGGGCCTTGAGGTTGGAGAAGTCGCTGATCTTGTCCCAATTGGCAGCAAAGCCTTCGACGGTGCGCTCTTCATCGGTGAGCCAGACCGCGTCGTTCATGACGGTCCAGGCCGAGTGGAAGCCGCCCGCACCCGCGCCCACGATCGCGTTGGTGGGCGCGTCTTCGCTGACGAGGAACAGCGCGGCCGGGACCACATTCACCGGGTCGAACAGCTTGAAGGCTTCTTCGGGGAAGAGGTCTTCGGTCATGCGGGTGCCCGCCACCGGCGAGATCGTGTTGACCTTGATGTTGTACTTGGCGCCTTCGAGCTGCAGCGTCTTCGTCAGGCCGGCGAGGCCGAGCTTGGCGGCACCGTAGTTGGCCTGGCCGAAATTGCCGAACAGGCCGGTCGACGAAGCGGTCATCAGCACGCGGCCATAGGCCTGCTCGCGCATGGTTTCCCATACCGCCTTGGTGACGTTTGCC
Source organism: Qipengyuania citrea (assembly GCF_009828015.1). Taxonomy (GTDB): domain Bacteria; phylum Pseudomonadota; class Alphaproteobacteria; order Sphingomonadales; family Sphingomonadaceae; genus Qipengyuania; species Qipengyuania citrea. The sequence goes on from NZ_WTYG01000002.1 coordinate 84,455, forward strand.
GAACCGTTGAGGTGGACGTCGACGACGAACTCGAAATCATCCATCGTCATCTTGGCGAAGGTCTTGTCGCGCAGCACGCCGGCATTGTTGATGACGACGTGGACGCCGCCCCACTTCTGCTTGGCGTCGGCAACCATCTTTTCCATCTGTTCGTATTCGGTGACCGAGCCGCCGTTCGAAACGGCTTCGCCGCCGGCCTTCTCGATTTCCTCGACCACCTGCAGTGCCATGTCGGAATGGCCGGTGCCGTCGCGCGAACCGCCGAGATCGTTGACCACGACCTTGGCACCGCGGCGGGCGAGTTCGAGCGCGTATTCGCGGCCCAGACCGCCGCCTGCGCCGGTTACGATGGCTACCTTGTCCTTGAAATCGATGCTCATGGGGCTGCTCCTGCTTTATCGTTTACGTAAAGGTCAATTGCGCGGCTGGGTGGCATGTTCGCTTCGCACTTGCAACACCGGGTATGGCGGGCCGCCGTTCCGTAGCGGCGGCCCGCTCAGCCCAGCCTGGCCAGCGCCGGAACCAGTTCCGCCAGCGAATCGATCTCCGCATCGGCGCCCAGCTCACCGCGCGGCTTGTCGCAATAGCCGTAGCGCGCGCCGATCACGGGGACGCGGGCGGCGCGCGCTGCGGCAACGTCATACGAGCTATCGCCGACAAAGGCGAGGCTGCCGCCGCCGCCGCGCCGCTGCGCTTCGAAGATCGGGTCCGGCGCGGGCTTGGCCTTGCCCTTGCCCATGGTATCGCCGCCGATGATCGCGACGAAATGATCGGCGAGGTCGAGCGCAGCGAGGATCTGCCGCGCGAAGCTTTCGAACTTGTTGGTCACCACCACCATCGCGATATCGCGTTCGCGCAGCAGGGCGAGCGTTTCGCGGGCATGCGGGTAGGGCTGCGTGTGGACCGCGTTGTTGTCCGCGTAATAGGCCAGCATCGCCTTGTAGAGCTTGCGGAATTCGTCGTCGGGCAGGCCGCCCTGCTCGTCCACCGCGCGCTGCAGCATGATCTTTGCGCCGCCGCCGATGAGGTCGCTGGCGTGGTCCGCCGGGACCGGCGCGAAGCCGCCGAGGTCAAGCGCGTGATTGACTGCCGCGCCAAGGTCGCGGTGGGTTTCTAGCAGCGTTCCGTCGAGATCGAAACCGATGATGGAAAAGGGCAGGTCGCTCATGGCAGCGGCGGTGGCGGAAGGTTCTTCAAACTGCAAGCGAATGGTGGCAAGGCACCGCGCATGAACATGACACGCGATTTCGCCGCCATCGTCCTTGCCGCGGGCAAGGGCACCCGTATGAAAAGCGATCTGCACAAGGTCCTGCACCCGATTGCCGGTCGCCCGATGCTCGACCACCTGCTGGCGACCGTCGATGCGCTGCAACCAGCCAAGAAGGTCGTGGTGGTGGGCGCGGGGCGCGACCAGCTCGAAAATGCGCTGGCCGGCAGCGCCGAAACCTGCCTGCAGGAACCGCAGCTGGGTACGGGACACGCGGTCCAGCAGGCCGAGGAGAGCCTGGCGGATCACAGCGGCGATGTGCTGGTGCTGTATGGCGATGTGCCCTTCGTGAAGGGCGAGACGATGCAGGCCATGCTCGACCGTCTGCATGCCGAGGATCGGCCGAAAGTCGTGGTATTGGGCTTCGAACCCGACGATCCGGGACATTACGGGCGAGTCATCGCCGATGCCGACGGGCGGATCGACAAGATGGTCGAATTCAAGGATGCGAGCGAGGAGGAGCGCGCCTGCCGCCTGTGCAATTCGGGCGTCATGGCAGCGCGCAGCGCCGACATGTTCGAGCTGCTCCGCCGCGTGGGCAACGACAATGCGCAGGGCGAATATTACCTCGTCGACATCGTCAACATCGCCAATGCGGACGGCGATAGCTGCGCGGTCGTATCCGCCGACACGCCCGCCGAGGTCACCGGCATCAACAGCCGCGCCGAACTCGCCCGCGCTGAAGCGCAATGGCAGGAGCTCAAGCGCGAGGAAGCGATGACCGAAGGCGTCACGCTGACCGCGCCCGACACGGTGTTCTTCAGCTGGGATACCGACCTTGCCGCCGATGTGACGGTCGAACCGCACGTGGTCTTTGGCCCCGGTGTCAGCGTCGCCCGCGGCGCGCGAATCCGCGCGTTCAGCCATCTCGAGGGGGCGCGCGTTGGGGAAGGGTGCTCGGTCGGTCCCTATGCCCGCCTGCGGCCCGGCGCGGTAATGGAAAAGGACAGCTTCGTCGGCAATTTCGTCGAGATGAAGCAGGCCACGCTGGGCGAGGGGGCCAAGGCCAGCCACCTGACTTATCTCGGTGATGCCGAGGTCGGCGCGGGCGCGAATATCGGCGCGGGCACGATTACCTGCAATTACGATGGCTATTTCAAGCACAAGACCGTGATCGGCGAACGCGCGTTCATCGGTTCGAACAGCGCACTGATCGCGCCGGTGCGGATCGGGACCGATGCAATCGTCGCTGCAGGCAGCGCGGTCAGCCGCGATGTCGGCGATGGCGATCTGCGCATGGTGCGCGGCGAACAGGTGGTTAAACCCGGCTGGGCCGACCGTTTCCACGATGCGATGAAAAAGAAGAAGGCGGCGGACAGGAAGTGAGGGCGCTGCTCGGCTGCACCCTGTTGCTCGCGTCCTGTGGCAGTGCCGGCGCGGGAAATGATGGTGAACCAGTGGAGCAGCGCGCCGAACAGGCGCCGCCGCCTGCTGGGCCCCTCTCGCCGGTACCGGTAACAGCTGCGTCAGGTTCGCCCGGCCGGACGGTCGAATGCGCTTCGGGCGAAGCCGAGGTGTTTTCGTGCAAGGTTGCAGGCGGCAAGCGGATTGCCATTTGCGGCACGGGCACGGGGAGGGGCGATGCCGAATACCGCTTCGGTGACGGCGAGCCCGAGCTGGTCCTCAGCGGCGGGCGCTGGGCCAGCGTGCCCTATTCCGGCGGCGGCGAAGCGCAGGTTGCCTTTGCCAGCGGCGATACGAGCTATGTCGTCTTCAGCCGCATCGTGCGGACCAATTTCGCTGCCGGCGAACCGAACGACCCGGCCATCAGCGACGGCGTGATCGTGCTCGAAGATAAAGAGGTGATCGGCATCCAGCTATGCGACGATCCCGATGTCGCGGCAATCGACTACGATCTTGCCGAAGCCCATTTCCCCCGCGCCGACGATCTTTTCAGCTGGGAGACCGACCTCGCCGAACGCCGAACCCGATAACTGCTGGCTGTGCGGGCGCGCGCTCGGGCGCAAAGTCCAGCAGCATCATCTCGTGCCCAAGGCGAAAAAGGGGCGCATGACCGTGCCGGTGCACCCGATCTGCCACCGCGCGATCCACGCCAATTTCACCAATGCGCAGCTGGCGCGGATCGGCACCGACCGCGACGCGCTGCTTACCGACGAGGCCCTCGCGCGGTTCGTGGAATGGGTGGCCGACAAGCCGCCCGATTTCCACGCCCCGACGCGCAGGCCGCGCTGATCAGTCCGCCAGTCGCTGCAGCAGATAGACCATCTGCAGCGCCTGGATCTTGGCGCGCTGTTCGTTGTCGACGCCGCCCGAATGGCCGCCGGTCATGTCCTCGAAGTAGTAATACTCCTGCCCCAGTTCCTTGACCCGCGCGGCGCCCTTGCGCGCATGCGCCGGGTGCGTGCGGTCGTCGGCGGTCGAGGCCCAGAAGAAGGGCGCGGGGTAGTCCTTGCCCTCGAGCAGCTTCTGATAGGGTGAATAGGGCTCGATCCAGGCGCGCTGCTCGTCGATGCGCGGATCGCCATATTCGCCCGTCCACGACGCGCCGCGCCCGATCACGTGATACCGCAGCATGTCGAACAGCGGGATTTGCACGATCGCCGCGTTGAACAGGTCGGGACGCTGGGTGAAGGCGGTGCCCACCAGCAATCCGCCCTGCGAACCGCCCTGGATGCCGAGATGGTCGGGACTGGTGATCCCGCGCGCGACCGCGTCTTCGGCAATCGCGAGGAAATCGTCCCAGGTGCGCTGCTTGTTCTCGCGGATCGCGCTCTGGTGCCAGCCAGGGCCGAATTCGCCACCGCCGCGCATGTTGCCGAGGATGTAGGCGCCGCCGCGTTCGAGCCAGATCTTGCCGATCGAACCGAGGTAGGAGGGCAGGCGCGGCACTTGGAAGCCGCCGTAACCGGTCAGCAATGTCGGATTGCTCGCGTCCATCACCATGCCCTTGGGCTTGACGAGGAAGTAGGGGATCTCGGTCCCGTCCGCGCTGGTCGCCTCGTATTGTTCGACTTCCATGCCTTCGGCGTCGAAATAGCTCGGCGAGGTCTTGATCACTTCGGGCGCGCCGCTGCCGTCCGAATAATATAGCCGCGACGGGGTGAGGAAGTCGGTGACCGAATACATGATTTCGTCCGACCCTTCCGATGCGGCAGCCACATCGAGGGTCGAATTGTCGGGCAGCTCGATCTCGCTCGAGACCCATTCGCCATTGACGTGGTCGAACTTGAGCACCCGGCCGCGAACGTTGTCGAGCAGGCTGACGTAAAGGCTCTCGGCGGTGTTCGCCGCGCCCTGCTTGGTCTGCTTGTCCTGCGGGGCCCAGACCAGTGTCTTGGGCGCGCCATTAGGATCGGTCTTGAACTGTTCGAGATCGACCGACACCAGCGCATCGGCCGGGAAGGTCTGGCCGCCGACTTCCCAGTCGACATCGGTCGAGAACAGGAGCTGGCCATCGATCAGGCCGTAGGGCGAGGCCTTGAGCGGCAGCTCCAGCCGGAGCCATTCGCCGTCATGCTGCCAGAAATATTCGGTTTCGTGGAAGCTGACCGCGCGGAAGGCATAGGTGCCGTGAACCTCGCCCGTGTGATCGCGCAGCAACGCCGCGCCCGACCAGACATCGGCTTCCTCGCCGCGCCAGATCTCTTCCGCCTGTTCGATCGGCGTGCCGCGTTTCCAGATGCGCGCTGTGCGCGGATACTGGCTCTCGGTCAGCGTGCCTTCGCCGAAATCGCGGCCCACCAGCAGCGTATCGGCATCGATCCACTCGATCCCGCCCTGGCTCTTCTCGTCGAGCACGAAGCCGCCCTCGACGAAGCTTTTGGTGGCCATGTCGAATTCGCGCAGCACGGTGGCATCCTCGCCCCCGTCGCTCAGCGCGATCATGCACAGGCGATCTTCGGGCGGCAGGCAGGTCGAGCCCTTGTACACCCATTCGCGCCCTTCGGCCTCGGCCAGCGCATCGACGTCAAGCACGGTTTCCCATTGCGGGTTGTCGGAGCGGTAGCTTTCCAGCGTGGTCCGGCGCACCAGCCCGCGCGGATTCTGCTTGTCCTGCCAGAAATTGTACAGGCCGTCCGGGCGGATCGTGACATAGGGGATGCGATCTTCGCTATCGTAAATCGCCAGCGCCTCGGCCTTGACCGCGTCGTAGCGCGGGTCGCCCGCGAGCAGCTCCATCGTCCGCTCGTTCTCGGCGCGGACCCAGTCGAGTGCCTTGTCGCTACGGGCTTCTTCGAGCCAGATGTAACTGTCCTGCTCGGGGCCGGGAATGCCGTCCTGCGCGGCGACGGGGGTGGTGCTTGCAATGGTCATGGCAGTGGCAATGGCCAGCGCGGATGCGAGTTTCAAGGGCAGCTCTCCAGATTTGCTGGAGCAGGTTCTGCCCCGGCGTCAGGCCGGCGACAAGCCCTTCCCGGTCACCGGCTGGTGGAAAGAAGATCACGCCGAAGCCATACTGCGAGTCCGCGGTCATGGATGCGTTCTTCGGCGATCACGATGTACCCTTGCGGCAGCGTGGTCTCAACGTAGTCGAGCGTTTCCAGGTTCTGCTGGGTGAATGGCCGGTCGGCGGTCACGACCACCGGCGGACCGGTATCGAGAATACGGCGGACCTCGTCGATCTGGCGCACCTCGAGAGAATTGCGCTCGAGCGCGTTGTTGAGATGGTCGGGGTAGATCAGCCGGGTGGGAAGGCAACTGCCGGTAGCGCTATAGAGCGCTGTAGGACCGTCGAAGACCCACAGACAGGCTTCCTGTTCATCGACATGCGGCTGGATCGCGGCGACCAGTCCATCCATCGCTTCGCGGTGGTTCTGGGAGGCTTCGTAGCGTTCGGGCAGATAGAGCAACCCGATGCAGGCCACGGTCGCCGCGGCCAGTGGGGCCAGCCCCGCCGGTCCTTGGCGGTGAAGGAAGGGCAGGGCGACCAGCAGCACCCCGGGGACCAGCGCGGCGAAGTAATAGGCATAGACGGTCGACGGCAGAAATACGGTTGCGACCGAAGCACCGAGCATGGCGCAAAAGAACCGATAGCTCCGCCGATCGGCGGGAGGAGACATGCGCAGGCTTGCGTAGAACCCGGCGAGAGCAAGCACGACGAGCGGCATCAGGAAGAGCGTATGCCGTTCTGCAAACCGCCCCATGGGGGCAGGTTCGCGCAGGAAGAAACTGACGAAATTGGCGAACCAGAATTGGTCCCATCCGCCGACGGCGAAATAGAACAGCCCGACGAGAAGCGTGGGCGCCAGACCCAGTGCAGCGAACGCGATGCCGACCGCCGACAGCTGCGCCAGCGATCGCCCCGAGCGGTACTGCCCCCACAGCGCCCAAAGCCCGAAGAAAACGCATTGTGGCACGACGGTGTACTTCACCTGCAGCGCCAGACCGCCGATCACCATTGCAAGGAGCGCACGCTGCAAGGCCTGAGGGTGGCCCGTATCGCGGACCAGCAATGCCATCCCTAGCATGGCCGGGACATGGTAGATCTCGCTTTGTGCCGAATGCGAGCCATAGATCGTCATCAGCACGATATAGAGAACCGCGGCCGCGCTTGCGGTGACGCTGTCCGTCAAATGGATGGCCAGATTGCGCAGCAGCACGGCGCCCAGCACTATGAAGCCCGTCGCGAGCAACTGGTACGACCACGGGGCGGGCAGCCCGGTGGCATCGGCAAGGCCGAACAATGCGAAGAGACCGAAGGGCTTGCGGTCCCACAGGTCCACGAAGGGCAACTGGCCCTGCCACATCTGGCTGCCGATCAGCGCATAGAGTTGTTCGTCGATGTCGGCATTGTGATCGCCAAGGAATGGAAACCGCACGGCCAGCGCGAACAGTGCGAGAAACAGGACCAGCCACAGACCACGCGCTGCATGGCGCCGCGTCGGCGGCGCTTGTGCCATATCGAAGCTGATTGCCGTCATCGGACCGAATGTCTTCCCGCATGCATGCGGAAACGGTCCTCGCAGCTTGTGGTTAATTATCGGTTGCCACAGCGCAGGCTGCTGCAAACGAAAAGGGCGACCCGTGGGCCGCCCTTTGTAAGGTGCTGTATGGTTAAAGGGTCAGCCTTCGACGTGTTCGGCGAGGACCGTCAGCCCGTTTTCGCCGACCTCGGCAAAGCCGCCGCGGACTTCGATCGTTTCGGGTTCGGCGCCTTCGGTCTTGTAGACCTGCACCGCGCCGTCGCGGATCGTCGACATCAGCGGCGCATGGCCTTCGAGCACACCGAATTCGCCTTCCGAGCCTGGGACGACCACCATGTGGACATCCTCGGAACGGACCAGCTTCGCCGGTGTGACGAGTTCGAAGCGGAGAGCCATGTGCTTACGATTCCTCGGCCAGCTTCTTGGCCTTTTCGACCGCCTGGTCGATGCCGCCGACCATGTAGAAGGCCGCTTCGGGCAGGTGATCGTATTCGCCGTCGACCACCGCCTTGAACGAGGCGACCGTGTCTTCGAGCTGGACGAACTGGCCGGGAATGTTGGTGAACACCTCGGCGACGTGGAACGGCTGCGACAGGAACTTCTGGATCTTGCGCGCACGGGCCACGGTCAGCTTATCTTCTTCCGACAGCTCGTCCATGCCCAGGATGGCGATGATGTCCTGGAGGCTCTTGTACTTCTGCAGCGTTTCCTGGACGCGGCGGGCGGTGTTGTAATGCTCCTCGCCGACAACGCGCGGTTCGAGCACGCGGCTGGTCGAGTCGAGCGGGTCGACGGCCGGGTAGATACCCAGTTCCGAGATCGCACGGTTGAGCGTGGTGGTCGCGTCGAGGTGGGCGAACGAGGTGGCCGGGGCCGGGTCGGTAAGGTCGTCGGCGGGAACGTAGATGGCCTGGACCGAGGTGATCGAACCCTTGTTGGTCGAGGTGATGCGTTCCTGCAGGTTACCCATGTCGGTCGACAGCGTCGGCTGGTAACCCACGGCCGAAGGAATGCGGCCGAGCAATGCGGACACTTCCGAACCCGCCTGCGTGAAGCGGAAGATGTTGTCGACGAAGAACAGCACGTCCTGGCCTTCGACGTCGCGGAAGTATTCCGCCATGGTCAGGCCCGACAGAGCAACGCGGGCACGTGCGCCCGGAGGTTCGTTCATCTGGCCGAACACCAGCGCAACCTTCGAACCTTCCGAGATGGCGTTGCCGTCGGCGTCCTTGGCGATAACGCCGGCGTCGAGGAATTCGTGGTAGAGGTCGTTACCCTCGCGGGTCCGTTCACCGACACCGGCGAAGACGGACACGCCGCCATGGCCCTTGGCGATGTTGTTGATCAGTTCCTGGATCAGCACGGTCTTGCCGACGCCGGCACCGCCGAACAGGCCGATCTTGCCGCCGCGTGCATAGGGCGCGAGCAGGTCGATGACCTTGATCCCGGTGACGAGGATGGCCGCGTCGGTCGACTGGTCGACGAACAGCGGGGCCTCGGCGTGGATCGGCATCGTCTGGTCGGCGCCGACCGGGCCGCGTTCGTCGATCGGCTCGCCGATGACGTTCATGATGCGGCCAAGCGTCTTCGGACCGACCGGGACCGAGATCTGCGCGCCGGTGTTGACGACTTCCTGGCCGCGGACGAGGCCGTCGGTGCCGTCCATGGCGATCGTGCGAACGGTGTTTTCACCGAGGTGCTGCGCCACTTCGAGGACCAGCGTGTTGTCGCCGTTCTTCGTTTCGAGCGCGGTCAGGATGGCGGGCAGTTCGCCTTCGAACTGCACGTCGACGACGGCGCCGATAACCTGGCTGATGGTGCCGTTGGGCGATTTGTTGAGTACGGGTGCGGTGGCCATGATCTATGTCCTGACTTGGGGTTTATCGCGTCTTAACCGACGCAGACATTTTCCGGATCGGCGAAGGTCCATTCGCCTTCGCCAGCAGTGAGTGTCGCCTTGTTGCGCAGATATTCGTCGTCGCCGAGGCCGAACTCGCACACGACGTCGGGCGAACCCATGCCGGCGCGCTTGCACATCGCGGTGTTGATCGGTTCCTCGTCCGGGCAGGCTTCGGCGTATTTTTCCGTCAGCAACGCCTGGTCGGGCGCGGGCAGGGTTTCGATCGGTTCGGGCGTCACGACCTGTTCGGGCGCAGTCTGGGCGGCGGGTTCTTCGCCGCAGGCTGCGAGCAGGGCGAGGGGCAGGAGGAGGGCAAGCTTGTTCACGTAGGGTCCTTAGAGAGCTTCCGCACCGGCGATGATTTCGATCAGCTCGGTGGTAATGGCGGCCTGGCGGCTGCGGTTGTACTGGATGGTCAGCTTGTTGATCAGATCGCCGGCGTTGCGCGTGGCATTGTCCATGGCGGTCATCGAGGCTCCCTGTTCGGACGCCTCGCGTTCGAGCAGCGAACCGAACAGCTGCGTCTTGACGTAGCGCGGCAGCAGTTCCTCGAGGATTTCCTCCTCACCGGGTTCGTAATCGACCACCGCGTCGCCGCCGGTCCCGGCATCGCTTTCGGGCGAGGGGACGGGGATCAGCTGGTCGACGGTCGGGTCCTGCGCCAGTGCCGAGCGGAAGACCGGGTAGATCAGGTGGGCAATGTCGAATTCGCCCTGCTCGAAGCGGCCGATCAGATCGTCGGCAATCGCTTCGGCTTCCTCGAACCCGGGGGTGCGGACCTCGGAGGTGTCGAAATGCTTTTCGATACGTTCGGCGAAATCGCGCTTGATGGGCGCGCGGCCCTTCTTGCCGACGAGATAGAAGCGCACTTCCTTGCCTTCGGCGATCAGCGCCCGGGCCTTGGCCTTGGCGGCCTTGACGATGTTGGCGTTGAGACCGCCGCACAGGCCCTTGTCGGTGTTGACCACCACCAGCAGGTGACGCTGGTCGGCGCCATTGCCGGCCAGCAGCTGAGGCGCGCTGTCGCCGCTGACCTTGCCGGCCAGCGATGCCATCACACCCGAAAGCCGTTCGGCATAGGGGCGTGCGGCTTCGGCCGCAGCCTGCGCACGGCGCAGCTTGGCCGCTGCCACCATCTGCTTGGCCTTGGTGATCTTCTGGGTCGACTTGACCGAGTTGATACGGCCCTTGAGTTCCTTGAGGCTAGCCATTTCGGCTCCCTATCTTCGTGTCTCTGGGCTCAGGCGAACTGCTTGGCGAAGGTCTTGAGCGCGTCGACGACCTTGTTCTTGGTGTCGTCTTCGAACTTGCCGGTGGTGCGGATCTCTTCCAGCACGCCAGCGTGTTCCGTGCGCATGTAGCTGAGCATCTGTTCTTCGTACTCGGTCACACGGTCGACGGGGACGCTGTCGATATAGCCATTGGTGCCGGCGAAGATCGAGACGGTCTGCTCTTCGAACGGCATCGGCGAGAACTGCGGCTGCTTGAGCAGCTCCGTCAGGCGTGCACCGCGGTTGAGCAGACGCTGCGTCGCAGCATCGAGGTCCGAACCGAACTGCGCGAAGGCCGCCATTTCACGGTACTGCGCGAGGTCGAGCTTCATCGAACCCGAAACCTTCTTCATGGCCTTGGTCTGCGCGGCGCCGCCGACGCGGCTGACCGACAGGCCGACGTTGATGGCCGGGCGGACGCCCTGGTAGAAGAGGTCGGTTTCGAGGAAGATCTGGCCGTCGGTGATCGAGATTACGTTGGTCGGGATGTAGGCCGAAACGTCGCCCGCCTGCGTTTCGATGATCGGCAGCGCGGTCAGCGAACCGCCGCCCTCGGCCTTGCTCATCTTCGCCGCGCGCTCGAGCAGGCGGCTGTGCAGGTAGAACACGTCACCCGGGTAGGCTTCGCGGCCCGGAGGACGACGCAGCAGCAGCGACATCTGGCGATAGGCCACGGCCTGCTTGGAAAGGTCGTCGTAGCAGATCACGGCGTGCATGCCGTTATCGCGGAAATATTCGCCCATCGCGCAGCCGGTGTAGGGCGCGAGATACTGCAGCGGGGCAGGCTCCGAAGCGGTTGCAGCGATGACGATCGAATATTCCATCGCGCCGTTTTCTTCGAGCTGCTTGACGATCTGCGCCACGGTCGAACGCTTCTGGCCGACCGCGACATAGACGCAGTAGAGCTTCTTGTTCTCGTCGTCGCCGGCGTTCGCTTCCTTCTGGTTGATGAAGGTGTCGATCGCGACGGCGGACTTGCCGGTCTGACGGTCGCCGATGATCAGCTCGCGCTGACCGCGGCCGACGGGGACGAGTGCGTCGACGGCCTTGAGGCCCGACTGGACGGGTTCGGAAACCGATTCACGCGGGATGATGCCCGGTGCCTTCACTTCGACGCGGCGGCGTTCGGTCGATTCGATCGGGCCCTTGCCGTCGATCGGGTTGCCGAGCGCATCGACCACGCGGCCGAGCAGGCCCTTGCCGACGGGGACGTCGACGATGGTGTTGGTCCGCTTGACGCTGTCGCCTTCGCCGATTTCCTGGTCCGAGCCGAAGATCACCGCACCGACATTGTCGGCTTCGAGGTTCAGCGCCATGCCCTGAACGCCATTGGCGAATTCGATCATCTCGCCGGCCTGCACGTTGTCGAGGCCGTGGATGCGGGCGATACCGTCACCCACCGACAGCACGGTGCCGACTTCGCTGACTTCGGCTTCGGTCCCGAAATTGGCGATCTGGTCCTTGATGACCTTGGAGATTTCTGCGGCGCGGATATCCATGATGTGTGTCCTTTAAGCCTTCATGGCTTGCGAAAGCGAATTGAGACGGGTGCGGATCGAGGCGTCGATGCGCTTCGAGCCGATGGTGACGACGAGGCCGCCGAGCAGATCGGGCTCGACCTTCGTGGAAAGTTTGACCGTACGCCCCTCGCGGGCGGTCAGCCTGGCCTTGAGATCGGCCAGCTGGGTATCGGTAAGTGCATGGGCGCTGGTGACTTCGGCCGTCACTTCGCCGCGCTGCGCGGCAGCGATCGAGCGGAAGGCGCGGATCACCTTGGGCAGTTCGGCAAGGCGGCGGTTCTGCGCCAGCACGCCGAGGAAATTCTGCGTCAGCTCGGTCACGCCGAGGATCGCGGAAACACCCCACAGGGCCTTCCGCGCATCGCTGCGGCCAACCTTGGGATTGGTGGTGACGGCGGCGAGCTCGCTCGATTCGGCGAGAGCGGTCTCGAGCTGGCCGAGATCCGATTCGACCGCAGTCACGGTTCCGTTTTCGCTGGCGAGATCGAACAGGGCCGAAGCGTAACGCCCTGCCAGGCTAGCCTGAATACCGGCGGAATTATCCACGCGCTTAAGATCCTCTCGGGTCCGGAAGAAAAGTCTGTGTGACCAAGCCGGTCATGGGCCGACGGGAGTCGCCCCGGAAGGTCGGCGCGCGCCTAGCAAAGCCCCCCGGCGATGGCAAGCCGCCTGCGGGTGGGGAATCTGGACTCCGGGCGGCGTTGGCGTAGAGTGGGTGGCATAAAACAACCGTTCACTGGGGAGAGAAACGTTGGAAATGGTGCCCTTGGCGCCCCGCTGCGGGGTGGAGATCAAAGATGTGAAGCTGGCCGAGGCGCAGGGGCCGGTGCTCGATGCGATCCGTCAGGCGATCTACGAACACGGCGTCGCCCTGTTTCGCGGGCAGGACGATTTCACCCCCGAAGCGCATATCGCCTTTGCCCGGCGCTGGGGCGGGATCGACATCAACAATTATTTTCCGCTCACCGCCGACCATCCCGAAATCGCGGTGGTTCGCAAGCGCGCCGACCAGGTCACCAATATCGGCGGCGGCTGGCACACCGACCATTCCTACGACCAGGTGCCCGCGATGGGATCGATCCTCGTGGCGCGCACCCTGCCGCCGAGCGGCGGTGATACGCTGTGGGCGCATATGGGCGCCGCCTATGATGCGTTGCCGGACACGCTCAAGCAGGAGATCGAGGGGCTCGAAGCCTATCACACCGCCGACCATATCTATGAGGAAGGCGGGCTCTACGCGCAGACCGACATGGGCCGTGACCTGCGCGGCCAGTCGATCACCACCGGGGCCACGCATCCGGTGGTGATCCGCCACCCGCAGACCGGGCGCAAGCTGCTCTACGTCAACAGCGCCTTCACCATCAATATCGTCGGGCGAAGCCGTGAAGACAGCCTGCCGCTGCTCCAGCGGCTCTATGATGCGGCGACGGCGGCGGACAACACCTGCCGGGTGGCATGGGAACCGGGCTCGGTGGCGATCTGGGACAATCGCACGACCTGGCACCTGGCGATGAACGACTATCAGGGCCATGCCCGCGAAATGCATCGCATCACGCTGACCGGCGAACCGCTCGCGGCCTAGTTCCTGGCGTTACACTCGTACACCAGCCGCTCGTTGGCCTGCTGCGGCAACTGGCCAAGCACTTCGCCCTGCAACTCGCCCAGCCGCGCGGCGGCATTGTCGCTGCCGCATTCGGGCGCGGTGTATTTGCCGCGTGCTTCGCGGGCTTCGGTCATCGCGCTGCGCGGCAGCAGATAGCGTTCGGAGCGGAAGATGCGGCGGTCGGGGTCGAAGCTGTTAACCGATACCGCGTCTTCCGAATTGGGCACGAACACCCGGCTCCAGCTGCCGCCGGCAAAACCGTATTGCGTGCGGGTGTTCACGCATCCGTCGGGCGTCCAGTCGAATTCGATATCCTCGACCTTGGCGCTGGTGATCCGGCTGCGTTCGGGGATCAGCCGGCACAGGAGCGCATAATCTTCGCCGCCAGCGGCGGGGCCGGGTTCGGCGGCGCCTTGCCCGTCCTGCATCGCGGCGGCGACGCGCCGGTCGATCTCGTCGAGCCCGGGACGGGTCAGATAGGCCGCCAGCGCAGCAAGCACGACCACGGCGGTCGCGCCCGCCGCGATCCGCAGACGGGTCTCGTCGCGCGGCTCTGCACGCCACAGCGTCATCGCCCACTGGCCCAGCCCGAAGGCCACCAGCAGCAGGACGAACGACAGGAAGACGCGGTCCTCTCGCTCGACGATCACGCCCTGTTCGGCTTCGAGCAGCGCGCGCTCGCGCCGGGTGCGGCGCTCTTCGGCGCGTTCGGCCAGATCGGCGCGCGCAGCCATCTGTTCGCGCTCGAGCCGCTCGCGTTCGGCCTCGTCGAGATCGGCCATCGACCGGCAGGTACTAGTGTTGATCCGCGGCTCGACATCGTTGGCGCGCAGGAAGGGCACCAGCTCGCGGTTCGATACGGCGAAGAAGAACTCGGCGTCGCCGCCGTCATTGTCCGCCCCGAAGCTGTTCACACCGACCACCCGGCCGCACGGATCGAGCAGCGGGCCGCCCGAATTTCCGCGCGCGATGGGGGCGGTGTGCAGGATGGTGTCGAATTGGCGGCTGGGCCGCGCACCCGATATGAACCCGCGGCTCTTGACCGGGGGCTGGCTGCGGAAGATGTCGCTGATATCGAGCCCCTGCGCACGATCGACATTCATCGGATAGCCGACGCTGGTAACTTCGCCGCTGTCGGGCGGCATCCCGCCGGCCAGCGCCAGCGGGGGCAGGCGCAGGTCCCCGGTAATGCGGATGAGTGCCAGATCGTTGCGCGCCAGCACCGCGATGATCCGGCCATAGACCGCTTCGCCGCCGCCGGTCGGGACGATGCCGATCTGCATTCCCTCGTCACGCAGTGCATCGCGCACCACATGCGCATTGGTGACCACCGTATCGCCAGTGACCGCGAAGCCGGTGCCATGGCTGATCGGGAACAGTTCGCCGTCGCGCTCGCCCACGATCACCACCCGCACCACGCCGCGCGCGGCCGCGTCGATATCCGCGGGTTCGGCGTGGGCGGGCACGGACGCCAGCAGCGGCGCGAGCAGCGCAAGCAGCGCGGCGATACGGGTGAAAAAGCGGGCCATTGCGGCGCCTTGTGACGATCATTCGCTTTGACCGCAAGGCGCGGGATGCCAGCGCAATTCGGTGCGGGCACAAGCGTTGCCCTTGCGCTATGATGGGCACTGCGATGATCGACGACGATACAGCCTGGGCCGCCGTGGAGCGGCGCGACCGCACCTTCGACGGACGCTTCGTCACCGGCGTGCTGACCACCGGCATCTATTGCCGTCCGTCCTGTGCCGCGCGGCACCCGCGCCGCAGCAATGTGCGTTTCTTCGCCGATGGTACAGCGGCGCGCGCGGCGGGATTGCGCGCCTGCAAAAGGTGCCTGCCCGATGATGTCGGCCGCGACGAGGCGGCAGTGCTCGCGGCGATCGACGAGATCCGCCAGGCCGAAGATGCGCCCTCGCTCGCCGCGCTGGCGCAGCTGACCGGCTATTCGCCCGCACATTTCCAGCGGGTGTTCAAACGCGCGATCGGCCTTTCGCCTGCCGCCTATGCCCGCGCCTTGCGCGAGGAACGCGCGCGTGATGCGCTGTCGGTTGGCGACAGCGTGACCGGCGCGATCTACGAGGCGGGCTATGGCTCGGCCTCGCGCTTTTACGAGAATACGAAAGGACGGTTGGGCATGGCGGCAAGCGCATGGGCGAATGGCGGGGCGGGAGTGACGATCCGCTGGGCGGTGGTCGACACCACGATGGGGCGGATGCTGGTGGCGGCGACCGACAAGGGTGTGTGCCGCCTGTCCTTTGCCGAAGACGACAGCGAATTGCGCCGCCGCTTCCCCAGGGCCGATCTGGTCGAAGGCGGCGCGGCGTTCGGCGAATTGCTCGCCGACGTCGTCGCCAGCGTCGAGGCACCGGGCGATTTCGCGCATATCCCGCTCGACGTGAAGGGCACCGCTTTTCAGGAAGCGTGCTGGGAAGCCTTGCGCGCGATCCCGCCGGGCGAAACGCGCACCTATGCCGAAATCGCCGCGGCCGCGGGCAATGCCAAGGCGGTGCGCGCCGCGGGCAGCGCCAATGCGCGCAACAATGTCGCGGTGCTGATCCCCTGCCACCGCGTGGTGCGCAAGGGCGGCGATCTTGGCGGCTATGCCTATGGCCAGGACATCAAGCGCGAATTGCTCGAACGGGAGCGGAAATGATCCGCAGGATCGACGCATTCACCGCGCTACCAGCCGTCCTTGTATTGCGATCCATTCGCATTAACTAGTGGCCATGAGCACCAGACCTCCTCCGCGGACGCTTACCGTCCTCTCGCGCCAGTCCCTTTCGCCCTCGATGATCCGGGTCTCGCTCGGCGGTCCGGGCCTGGCGGGGTTTCCGCCCGATTTCGCAGGCGGCTATGTCAAGCTCATGCTGGCCCCCGCCACCGCGGGCAGCAAGCCGGTGGTCCGGACCTACACCATCCGCCATCAGGCCGAGGATGCGATCGCGATCGATTTCGCCCTGCACGGCGGCGAGGCTGCGGGCCCGGCGACCCGCTGGGCGCTGTCGGCCACGCCCGGCGACACGATCAAGGTGGGCGGTCCGGGCCTGCCCAAACCGCTGCCGCAGGGGCGCGATTTCTATCTCGTGGCGGGCGACATGACCGCGCTGCCGGCGATTGGGGCCAATCTCGAAGCATTGCCGGCCGATGCGCGCGGGTTCGCTGCGATCGAGATCCAGGACGAACGCGACCGGCAGGACATCGCTGCGCCCGAGGGTGTCGAGATCGCCTGGCTGGTCAATCCCGAGCCGGGGCAGCGGCCCGCGCTGCTGGTCGATGCGCTGCGCAGTGCCGCGCGGCCCGAAGGCTCGCTCGCGGCATGGGCAGCGTGCGAATTTTCCGCGATGAAGCGGCTGCGCGAATATCTGCGCGGCGAACTCGCGCTCGCGCCCGCCGATCTCTACCTTTCCAGCTATTGGAAACACGGCATGATCGAGGACGAACACAAGCTCGCCAAACAGCAGGACGCCGCCGCGCAGCCTAGCTGAATCAAACCGGGGCGGACCCAAGGCCCGCCCCGCATGATCCGAATTCGCAGCCCGATCAGAGGCCCGAGTTCATTCCGTCGACGCTCTTGCTGACGAGGATGTTGACCGCCACGCGGCGGTTCTGCGCCTTGCCCTGTTCGGTGGTGTTGTCCGCCGCCGGATCGGCCTCGGCCATCCCGGTGGGGGTCAGCATCCGGTACGGTGCCCAGTCGCATTCCTGCTGGAGGAAGTTGACCACGCGCGATGCGCGCTTTTCGCTCAGCTCCTGGTTGTATTCATAGTCGCCGGTCGAATCGGTGTAGCCGACCACCAGCAGCAGCGCGTTGTCGGTGTTCTTTGCCTGCGCCGCGGCCTGGCACAGCTCGTAGCGCGCCTGCTGCGACAGATTGTACTTGGCCGTGTCGAAATAGACGTTGGTCGTGCCCTTGATATTGTACTGGTCGATATTGGCGACGCGGCCACGCAACGCCTCGGTCGCGGCTTCATTGGCGGTGAAGCGCTGGTCGGTCCCGGTGTGGATCATCCGCGCGGTTTCGAGATGCTTGCTCTTGAGCGCGACCTTGGTGGCGATCAGCCCGCGATTGGCCCATTCGACCGTCTCGACTTCGACCGGCAGCCCATTGAGCAGGTCGGCGGCCGAAAGCTGGTCCTTGTCGAGACCCAGGAAACCACCGCTGCTGCGGATTTCGGTTGCGGGGCTGAGCGCGATTACGGTGCGCGTGCCATCGGCGCTGGTCACCTGCACCTTGTCGCCGTCGCGCGCCGAGATGACGCCCTCGAATTCGGGGCCTTCGGGCATGCCCGACAGGTCGCTGGGCGTCGTGCCGACAACGGTCATCGGTTCGCCGCCGCTATTCGCGCCGCCCTGGGGCTCAAGCTCCTGCGCCTGCGCACCGGCAGTGACGGGCAGGACGAGCGCGGCGAGCGCTGCGACTGTCTTCGAACTCTTGGACAAGGCAATCATATTCATACTCCTTCAATTCGAACCGACACGGGCCGTCGAGCGGGTGTGGAATGCCGCTTTCTCCCCAATTGCGCCTGTGCGGTCAATCAGCCCCCTTCATTCGGAAACGGCTTGGTCGAGCGGCGCGGGGCCGCAGGCGGGGGCTGGTGTTGCCCGCAGCCTGTCTCGCAAATGAACCGGGATGCGCAAACCTTTTGCCAAGCCGGTGGGCGGGGCAGGAAGTGCGATGAACCGACGCCTACCCGTTCCGCGCCCAGCCGGCGCGCGCCGGTTCGAGCCGGTCGAGGAAGGCCTCGGCGCTGTCGAGATAGTCGCGCTGGCGCTCCTCGCCCATGCGGTCCCAGGTGGCATAGATGCGCCCGATCCGGTGGTTCTGCTCCAGCCGCTCGCGGTGCCGGTCCATGAAATGCCAGTACAGCGGATTGAACGGGCAGGCGCCTTCGCCCGTCTTCTTGCTGGGCGAATAGGTGCAGCCCGCGCAGTAATTGCTCATCTTGTTGATATAATTGCCGCTCGCCGCATAGGGCTTGGACGCCAGCTTCCCGCCATCGGCATAAAGGATCATTGCCGCCACATTGGGCAATTCGACCCATTCATAGGCATCGGCATAGACCACGAGATACCAGTCCTGCACCTCGCGCGGGTTCACTCCAGCGAGCAATGCGAAATTGCCGAGTACCATCAGCCGCTGGATATGGTGCGCATGCGCATTGTCGCGGGTCGAGCGGATGCAGTCGGCGAGGCAGGCCATCTCGGTCTCGCCGGTCCAGTAGAACTCGGGCAGGCCGCGCTGCGCGTTGAGCGCATTGGCTTCCTGCAGATGCGGCATCTGGTGCCAGTAGAAGCCGCGCACATATTCGCGCCAGCCGATGATCTGGCGGACGAAGCCTTCCACGCTGTTGAGTGGCGCGCGCCCCGCGCGATAGGCTTCCTCCGCGCGGCGGCACAGCTCGAGCGGGTCGAGCAGGCCGAGATTGATGCTGGTCGAAAGCATCGAATGGAACAGATCGTCCTCGCCCGCGACCATGGCGTCCTGATAGGGGCCGAAGCACTCGATGCGCTCGGCGAAGAAAGCATCGGCGGCCTCTTCGGCCTCGTCGCGCGTCACCGGCCAGCCGAATGTGTCGAGCGAGCCGAAATGGTCGCCGAACCGCGCCTCGACCAGCTCGATGACCTCCTGTGTCACGGTGTCGGGTTCGAACTTGGGGCGTTCCGGGGCGGCGAGCCCCTCCTTGGGCGGCTTGCGGTTCTCGCTATCGTAATTCCACGCGCCGCCTTCGGGCTTGCCGTCCTCGGCCATGAGCAGCCCGGTCTTGCGCCGCATCTCGCGGTAGAAGAACTCCATCCGCAATTCCTTGCGGTCTTGCGCCCAGTCGTCGAACTCGGCCTGGGTGCAGATGAAGCGGTCGTCGCGCAGGATTTCTATTTCGCATGCGAACTTGTCCGCCCATTGCTCCATGTCCTGCCGCACGCGCCATTCGCCCGCCTCGACCACGCTGACCAGCCGCGGGCCGTGCCGTTCGATCGCGCGTGCGACCTCGCCGGTGAAGCTCCCTGCATTGTCCGGATTGCCAAGTTCGGTGTAGTCGACGCTCCAGCCCGCATCGCGCAATTCCTCGGCGAAATGGCGCATGGCGGAAAAGATCAGCGCGATCTTCTGCTTGTGGTGGCGGACATAGGTCGCCTCGTCCCACACCTCCATCATCAGGATGACGGTATCGTCCTTGGTGCGCCCGCGCAGGCTGGCAAGGTCGCGGGTCAGCTGGTCGCCGAGGATGGGCACGAGGACGGGGCCGGGCATGGTTATTCCAATGCCCGGCTCCCGCGATGGTGCCTTACAGCTTGGCGATTTCCTGCTTCGCCGCATTCATGCCCTGTTCGATGGCCTCGGGACCGAAGCCAGCCTTCTCGACGCGGACGAAATGCAGATCGTCCACCCCGATGAAGCCGAAAAAGGTGGTCAGCAGGCTTTCCTGGTTCTCGGCCAGCTGGTCGGTCGAATATTCGCCGCCGCGCGCCGAGGCGACCACGACCTTGCGTCCGCCGGCGAGCCCTTCGGGGCCGTTTGCGCCATATTTGAACGTCACGCCGGGCACGCCGAGCCGGTCGAGCCATGCCTTGAGCTGGCTGGGGATGGTGAAATTGTACATCGGCGCGCCGACGATCACCACGTCGCTGGCGAGGAATTCGTCGAGCACCGCGCGCTGTTCGGGATAGGCTGCGGCAACCGCTTCCTCATGCGTTTCGGGCGGGGTGCGGATCGCGCTGGTGGTGATCGGGTCGATATGCGGCAACGGTTCGGCCACGAGATCGCGCGTGACCACCTTGGCCTCGGGATGCTTGGCAGTGAAATGGGCGAGCAGTTCGTCGGTCAGCTTGCGGCTGATGGACTGGTCGCCGGTGGTCGAGCTGTCGATACGAAGGATTTGCATTGGGGGAACTCCATAGTTACTGTTGATAACCTGGAGGCCATATGGAAACTGTACCCCACCCCGCGCAAGAAGGCACTTCGTTGTCCGATAGGGACACGGGTGTTCCCCTTGAGGTTCATAATGCGCCGCAATGCACCGCGGTGAACGACATCCTCGCGCGTGTCGGCGACAAATGGTCGGTTCGCGTCGTGATGGGGCTGGCCGACGGGTCGCGGCGGTTCAACGAATTGCGGCGCGATATTCCGGGTATTTCGCAGCGCATGCTGACGCGCACGCTGCGCGGGCTGGAGCGCGACGGGCTGGTCAGTCGCACGGTCACCCCCAGCGTGCCGCCGCGCGTCGACTATGCGCTCACCGCGCTGGGGCGCTCGCTGTGCGATCCGGTGGCGCAGCTGGGCAATTGGGCGATTGCCAATATCGGCAAGGTCGAGGCCGCGCGTGCGGTCTATGACGGCGGTCAGGACTAGGCCGAAAGATCGAGCTTTTCGCGCAGCATGTCGAGCGCGGCGCGCAGCGCGGCGATCCGCACGCCGTCGCGGCCGATCGGCCCGAAGTGTTCTTCGCGGTGAGTCAGCGCGCCGGTGGTATCGGCGAGCGCAAAATGGACGAGGCCTTCCTCGTCATCTTCGCCCCCGGGGCCAGCGAAACCGGTGATCGAAACCGCCAGCTGCGCGTCCGATCGTTCAAGCGCGCCTGCGGCCATCGCTTCGGCGACCGCGCGGCTGACTGCGCCGCAATTCTCGACCATGTCACTTGCGAGACCCAGCAGATCGCATTTGGCCCCATCCGAATAGGACACCACGCCGCGGTCGAACACGTGGCTGTAACCCGGGACGTCGGTGAACAGCGCAGCGAGCAAGCCGCCGGTGCAGCTTTCGGCGGTGGCCAGCTGCCAGCCGCGGTCCTTGGCGGCGGCAAGGATTCGCTCGGCCAGCCGGCAGACGTCGTCGGGAAGGGCAGCTTCGAGTTCTTCAGCCATACGGCGGGCAAACGTCCCGCCGAAACCCCGGGTTCCCGAACTTGCGTGGCCCAAGCCTAGACGAAGCTGTAGGGGTCGATATCGACTGCCACGCGCACGCCGGGCGGGTGGTCGATCGCGGCCAGCCAGCGGCGGATGACCTGCTGCAATTGCACGCTGCGCCGCGCGTTGATGAGGAAGCGGTAGCGATAGCGGCCGCGCAGCAGCGCCATCGGGGCGGGCGCGGGGCCGAGGATCATGCATTCGGCGACATCGGGACGGAAGGCGCCGATGCGGTTGGCTGCCTCGCGCGCCTCGGCATCGTCCTCGCTGGAAATGATGATCGAGGCCCAGCGGCCGAAGGGCGGGGCGCCCGCCTCGCGGCGCATCTCGGTTTCGGCGGAATAGAAGGCATCGCGGTCGCCCGCGGCCAGCGCGGCAATCACCGGCGCGTCGGGGTGGCGGGTCTGCAGCAGCACTTCGCCCGGTTTCGAACCGCGCCCGGCGCGCCCTGCGACCTGCGCGACCTGCTGGTAGGTCCGCTCGCCCGCGCGCAGATCGCCGCCCTCGAGCCCGAGATCGGCATCTACCACGCCGACCAGCGTCAGCTCGGGGAAATGGAACCCCTTGGTTACCAATTGCGTGCCGACGATCACGTCCACCTCGCGCGCCTCGACCGCGGCGATGAATTCGGCGGCTCTGCCGGGCGAATTGAGCGTGTCCGAAGTGGCGACGAAGACACGCGCCTGCGGCAGGCGCTCGGCCACTTCGTCGGCGATCCGTTCGACCCCGGGGCCGCAGGCGACGAGACAGTCGGGCTCGCCGCATTCGGTGCAGGACTTGGGCGCAGGGGCCTCGTGCCCGCAATGGTGGCAGGCAAGCCGGTTGGTGAAACGGTGTTCGACCAGCCACGCGCTGCAATTGGGGCATTGGTAGCGAAAACCGCAATTGCGGCACAGCGTCAGCGGGGCATAGCCGCGCCGGTTGAGGAACAGCAGCGATTGTTCGCCGCGTTCGAGCCGTGCCTCGATCCCGTCGACCAGCCGCTGAGCCAGCCACATGCCCTGCGGCGGCTTTTCCTCGGTCAGGTCGATCGCCTCGATCGTGGGCATCTGCGCCCCGCCGTAGCGGCTCGGCAGGTCGATCTTCGCATAGATCCCGCTTTCGGCCATCTGCAGGCTTTCGAGTGCGGGGGTGGCGCTGGCGAGCACCACGGGCACCTGCTCGAAATGCCCGCGCATCACCGCGACGTCGCGCGCATTGTAGCGCACGCCCTCTTCCTGCTTGAAGCTGGTCTCGTGCGCTTCGTCGACCACGATCAGGCCAAGCTGGCGAAACGGAAGAAAGAGCGCCGAGCGCGCACCGACCACCACCTGCGCGCTGCCTTCGGATACGGCGCGGTAGGCGCGTCGGCGCTCGGTCGATTTGAGCGAGGAGTGCCACAGCACCGGCGGCGCGCCGAACCGCTCCTCGAAGCGGTGAAGGAAGTTCTCGGTCAGCGCGATTTCGGGCAGCAGGACCAGCACCTGCCGCCCCATCCGCAGCGCCTGCGCAACGGGTTCGAAATAGGTCTCGGTCTTGCCCGACCCGGTCACCCCGTCGAGCAGGAAGGGGGCAAACTCCGCCTTGCGCACCGCGTTGGAAAAGATGTCCGCCGCCTCGCGCTGCTGCGCGCTCAGCGCGATCTCGACGAAATCGGGCCGCGCGGGCGGATAGGGGCGGTCGCAATCGACCTCTACCGGCTCGAGTGCGCCGTGGTTGACCAGCCCGCGCAGCACGCCTTCGGAAACCCCGGCGATCCCCGCCAGTTCGCGGATCGTCGCCTGCTCGCCTTCCAGCGCGCCCAATGCCGCCTCGCGCTGCGGCGTCATGCGCTCGGGCAGGCCTCCGGT
Source organism: Qipengyuania citrea (assembly GCF_009828015.1). GTDB lineage: Bacteria > Pseudomonadota > Alphaproteobacteria > Sphingomonadales > Sphingomonadaceae > Qipengyuania > Qipengyuania citrea. The sequence goes on from NZ_WTYG01000002.1 coordinate 107,632, forward strand.
CAGGCGGTATTCGGTCATTGTCGCGGGACCCTTGAGCGCGCCGCCCGATGACAGCGCCATCCGCGCCACGCTGGCGAGCGAGGCGACGTAATAGTCCGCGGTCCATTCAATCAACCGTCTGAGCGCGGCAGAGAGTGGCGGCACGGGCAGCACGCCGCGCAGCGGGCGCAGTTTTTCGGCCGGAACCTCGGTTCCGGCAAGCCGTTCAGCTTCCCAGACAATTCCGATCACTGTGCGCGGACCCAGCGGGCATTCGACCACGGAACCCGGTCCGACATCCATACCCTCGGGCACCTTGTAGTCGAGCGGGCCGAGAGCGGCATTGAGGACGAGGCAGCGCACGCGGTTCATGGCCCGGCCATATGGGCGGCCACAGGTGTGCGAAACAAGGGCAGGATACAATGAGGACCAGCGATATGACCGATATTCTCGTCAAACCCACCGGACGGCGCGGCTTCCTCGGCGGGGCCATGGCCGGGGGCGGCCTTCTTCTGCTGCCCGCCTGTTCGACGATACCCGGTTTCGGCATGGTCGATGCGGTCCAGCGCATCCTGTTCCTGTCGAGCGAACGCGCTTTCGCGCGGATGCTCGAAGGCGGCGGCTTCTGGGACGAACAGGTCGCGCAGGTCGGCTTCGGCGAGCTGCTGGGCGCGCGCGGCGACGTGGTGTCGCGTATCCTCACCTCCGCCTTGTTCAAGAGCCGGCTCGAAAACGCGTTCGGCGACATTGCTTATGAAGGCGCGCAGCGCGCGGCACCGCTGGTGACCGATGCGGTGCGCACCATCGGCATCCAGAACGCGATCGACCTCGTGCGCGGCGGCCCCACTGCGGCGACCAGCTTCCTGCGCGATTCGATGGGCCGCAGCCTGGTCGAGGCGATGGTGCCCGAACTGGGCGATGCGCTGCGCGTCGCGCAGGACCCGCTGGTGGCAGAGCTGGTGCCGGGTCTCGCCGGGGTCGATCTCGCGGGCGCGGTTACGCGCTTCGCAGGCTCTATCGACACCACCATCTGGCGCGAGATCGGGACCGAGGAAGCGGCGATCCGCCGCAACCCGCAGGCCACGCGCGACCCGCTGATCATCGGCGTGTTCGGCGCGGGGGCGCAGTACTAGCCGCAGGCCATATCGGACGCTAAGGCTCTGCGGGAATCGCAATTCCCCCGGAGCCTTCGCGCATGAAATTCTTCGTCGACACCGCCGATATCGCCGACATCAGGGAAATGGCCGACACCGGCCTGCTTGACGGCGTCACCACCAATCCGTCGCTGATCGCCAAATCGGGCCGCGATTTCATGGATGTGACGAAGGAAATCTGCGATATCGTGGACGGCCCGGTCAGCGCCGAAGTCGTCGCGCTCGATCACGACACGATGATGAAAGAGGCCGAAACGCTGCGCAAGATCGCGGACAATGTCTGTATCAAGGTGCCGCTGACGATCGACGGGCTCAAGACCTGCAAGAAGCTGACCGGCGATGGCACGATGGTCAATGTGACGCTGTGCTTCTCCGCCAACCAGGCGCTGCTGGCGGCCAAGGCGGGCGCGACCTTCGTTTCGCCCTTCGTCGGGCGGCATGACGACAACGGCTTCGACGGCATGGCGCTGATCCGCGATATCCGCCTGATCTACGACAACTATCCCAATTTCTCGACCGAGATCCTCGTCGCCTCGATCCGCAATCCGGTGCATGTGCTCGAAAGCGCGCGCATCGGTGCCGATGTCGCGACCATGCCCGCGGCGGTGATCAAGGGCCTGTTCAAGCATGTCCTGACCGAAAAGGGCATCGAAGGCTTCCTCAAGGACTGGGACAAGACGGGCCAGTCGATCCCCACCGCATAAGTGAGCGAACAGACTCCTCTCGACCGCTTCAAGCAGGCGCTGACCGGCGCCAGCCGCGCGCTTGCGCATGAAGCGGAAGTCGAAGTCGCGTGGAGCGCGGATGCGCCGACCCAGTCGGGCAAGAACTTCCGCGTGCCGCTGCCCGGGCGCAATCTCCCGCGCGAGCAGGCGATCGAAGCGCGCGGCTTTGCCGACAGTTTCGCGCTGCGGCTCCGGCATCACAGCGAAGCGCTGCATGGCAAGGGCGCGCCGCCCGAACCGATCGCGCGCGCCTGTTACGACGCGATCGAACAGGTTCGCTACGAAGCAATCGGCTCCACGCGCTATGCCGGCATTCGCGGCAATCTCGACGCGGCGGTCGAGATGCGTACCGCGTCCGATCCGATCGTGCGCGCCGAAGCGGCGGGCGATGTCCCGCTGCCCACCGCGCTGTCGCTGATGCTGCGCGAGGCGCTGACCGGCGAAGCGGTGCCCGAACGCGCCCGCGCGGCGGTTGATCTGGTGCGTGAGGATATCCTTGCCAAGATCGGCACCGACATGGACGGGCTGGCCGATGTGCTCGACGACCAGCGCGCCTTCCAGAACCTGACGCTCGACATCCTGCGCGATCTCGACCTGACGCTGCCCGAAACCCCCGAACCGACCGATGCCGAGGATGGCGAGGACGAGGAGGGCGAGAACCCCGAGGACCAGGACGAAACCGACGAGGAAGACGAGGGCGGGGCCGAACCCGATGCCGCCGATGCCCGTTCGGAAGTCACCGATGGCGAGGCCGAGGGCGACGCCGACCAGGACGTCGAGGGCGAACAGGAAATGTCCGATGGCGATCCGTCGGACGATGGCGAGGAAGGCATGCAGCCCGTCCGCCCCAATCGCCCGTGGACCGACTTTCCCGAAGGCTTCGACTACAAGGCCTATACCCAGAAATTCGACGAGGAGATCGAAGCCGCCGAGCTGTGCGACAATGAAGAGCTCGACCGGCTGCGCACCTATCTCGACAGCCAGCTGGCGGGCCTGCAGGGCGTGGTCACGCGGCTGGCCAACCGGCTGCAGCGCCGCCTCATGGCGCAACAGAGCCGCAGCTGGGATTTCGACCAGGAAGAAGGCATGCTCGATGCCGCGCGGCTGACCCGCGTGGTGGTCAGCCCCGGCCATGCGCTCAGCTACAAGATCGAACGCGATACCGAGTTCAAGGACACGGTCGTTACGCTGCTGATCGACAATTCGGGCAGCATGCGCGGGCGGCCGATCTCGATCGCCGCGATCAGCGCCGATATCCTCGCGCGCACGCTCGAACGCTGCGGCGTGAAGACCGAGATCCTCGGTTTCACCACCCGCGCGTGGAAGGGCGGGCAGAGCCGCGAGATGTGGCTCTCCGACGGGCGCCCCGCGAACCCCGGACGCCTCAACGATCTGCGTCACATCCTGTACAAGAAGGCCGACGAGCCGTGGCGCCGCGCGCGCCGCAATCTCGGCCTAATGATGCGCGAAGGCCTGCTCAAGGAAAACATCGACGGCGAGGCGCTGATGTGGGCGCACGACCGCCTGCTGCGCCGCCCCGAGGACCGCCGCATCCTGATGGTCATCTCCGACGGCGCGCCGGTCGACGACAGCTCGCTGTCGGTCAACCCGGCGGGCTTCCTCGAAAGCCATCTGCGCAAGGTGATCGACTGGATCGAGAACCAGTCGCCCGTGCAACTCGCCGCGATCGGCATCGGCCACGACGTCACGCGCTATTACAAGCGTTCGGTGACGATCATGGATGTCGAGCAATTGGGCGGGACGATTATCGAGCAATTGGCCGATCTGTTCGAGATCGAGAAATAGGACACGCCTGTTCAAGCATCGGCATCCCCGCGCAGGCGGGGATCCCGCTGCTGTGAAGCTGGCGAGGAAGTGAGCGGGACCCCCGCCTGCGCGGGGGCAACGGGCCGAGGGGGCAAGTTAGATCCGCAAATCGGGGCGCCTGCTTGCAGGCGAGGAGGAGAGACAAACTACCATGAACGTTACCGAAGCCGTCCAGACGCGCCGTTCCGTCCGCGCCTTCACCGACCAGAAGGTCGAGCGCGAAACGCTTACCCGCATCCTCGAGAAGGCGCAGCGCAGCCCCTCGGGCGGCAACACGCAGCCATGGCACGGCATCGTCCTCACAGGCGAGCCGATGCAGGCGCTGTTCGACCGCATCGCGCAGGATTTGCCCAAGGGGCGCGCGGCGTTTGCACCCGAATACAATGTCTATCCGCCCGAACTCGACGGAGCCTACGAACAGCGCCGCCGCGGGGTGGGCGAGGACATGTACGGCGCGCTCGAAATCTCTCGCGAGGAGAAAGGCAAGCGGCTGATGTGGTTCGCCAACAATTTCCGCGCGTTCGGGGCGCCGGTGCTGATGCTGGTCCACACGCCCCGATACATGGGCCCGCCGCAGTGGAGCGATATCGGCATGTGGCTGCAGACCGTGGGCCTGCTCGCGCGCGAGGAAGGGCTCGACACCTGCTTCCAGGAAGCCTGGGCGGTCTATGCGCCGCAGATCCGCGAAATGGTCGACATTCCCGAGGATCACACCTTCTTCTGCGGCGTCGCGATCGGTTACCGCGACGAGGAAGCCGCGGTGAACAATTTCGCCGTGAAGCGCGCCGGGATCGAGGAAAGCGTGCGCTGGGAAGGGTGGTAGCTCCCTGCCCAGCAGTCATTGCGAGCCGCAAGGCGATGCAATCCATCACCCGACACTAGCGAAATACACCAGGTCGGAAGATGGATTGCCACGTCGCCTCCGGCTCCTCGCAATGACTGCTTGTTGACCGCCCCCCGCCTCCGCGCCATTGCGCTTCGCATGACCCAAACGCCGCTCAAGCTGTTCAATTCGCTGACCCGCGAGCTGGAGGAATTCACCCCCGTCCACGAGGGTGAAGCGCGCGTCTATTCCTGCGGGCCGACGGTCTACAACTACCCCCATATCGGCAATATGCGCGCCTATGTCTTCGCCGATGTGCTGGGACGCACGCTGAGCTGGAAGGGCTACGATCTCACCCACATCATCAACATCACCGATGTCGGGCACCTGACCGACGATGGCGATGCGGGCGAGGACAAGATGGAAAAGATGGCGGCGCAGAAGGCGCAGTCGATCTGGGACATCGCGAAGCACTACACCGAGGCCTATTGGGCCGATGTGAAGGCGCTCAACATTCGCGAGCCGGCGAAGTGGTCTGTGGCGACCGATTACATCGAGGAGATGGTCGACTTCGCCAAGGGCATTGCCGACCAGCATTGCTACGAGCTCGACAGCGGGCTCTATTTCGATGTCTCGACCGTGGCCGATTACGGCCGCCTCGCGCGTGCGGTGACCGAGGAAGGCGAGGGCCGGATCGACACCGTCGCGGGCAAGCGCAACGCCGCCGATTTCGCGATCTGGCGCAAGACCCCGGCGGGCGAGACGCGGCAGATGGAATGGGATTCCCCGTGGGGTAAAGGCGCGCCCGGCTGGCATCTCGAATGCTCGGTCATGGGCGAGAAGCTGCTCGGCTTCCCCTTCGACATCCATACCGGCGGGATCGACCACCGCGAGATCCACCATCCCAACGAGATCGCGCAGAACCAGGCCTTCTGCGGCTGCGGCGGATTGTCGGAAGCGACCAATTCGGGCGCGAAGATCTGGATGCACAACAACTTCCTCGTCGAGCGCAGCGGCAAGATGAGCAAGTCGTCGGGCGAATTTCTCCGGCTGCAATTGTTGATGGACCGGGGCTACCACCCGCTCGCCTACCGGATGATGTGCCTGCAGGCGCATTACCGCCGCGAGCTGGAGTTCTCGTGGGAGGGCCTCGGCGCCGCGCTGACGCGGTTGAAGCGGATCGTAATGGCGGTCGGACCACTGAAAGATGCCGCCTCGGGCGCCCCCGACCATCCCAAATTCGCCCCGATAGGCGAGAAATTCGCCGCCGCCATGGCCGACGATCTCAACACGCCGATTGCGCTGGTTGCGCTGGAGGAGGCGCTCGCGGTCAAGAAGGTCGATGCCGGAATCAAGCGCGCGGTCATCGCGGAAATGGACGCGGTGCTCGGGCTGGGCCTGTTCGATCTATCCCGCGCCGACTTGCGGCTGCGGCCGGAGGGCGCGACCATCACCGAAGAGGAAATCGAGGCCGAACTGATCCGCCGCAAGCAGGCGCGCATGACGAAAGATTTCGCCACTTCGGATGCGATCCGTGAAAGCCTTGGGGAAAAGGGTGTCGAGGTAATGGACGGCGACCCGCTGGGTTGGGATTGGAAGCTCTGACGATGGCCGACGCGCAGACCCTTCTCTGGCAACATCTCAAGGACGCGCCCAAGGGCCTTTCCTTCGTGCGCGATCACGATGCCGAAGGCTTCACCCTGCCGTTCTATTGCGCCGATGCGCATCTGGCGATCGAGGTCGATCATGATCCGTTCCGTCACAGGGAAGACGGCGCGCGCGAACGCTGGCAGGAACGCCACCGCGTCGACATCATGCAGGTTCCGCCCAGCCATGTGCAGCGCAATGCCAGCGAAGTGGCCGAAGCGATTCTCGACATCGCCGCGCGGCGCAAGGAACGGTTTGCGAAATAATCCCTGAACGGCAATGGAGGTCTCGAGGGAGAAATCGATGACCAAAGCCGTCCTGTCCGCCATGATCCGCCCGCTGGTCGAACCGCGCCTGCCCGAATGGGTCGAGCCGCTGTGGTTTGCCAGCAAGGAACAGGCGCTCGAATTCGCACCCCAGGCGGAAATCGGCTGGTTCGACCTCAACGAGAAGGAGCCGATGGTCGAGATCGCCACCGCTGCCACGCAGCTCAAGTGGATGAACTCGATCTATGCCGGGCTCGATTTCATGCCGCTCGACTTGCTCGCCGAACGCGGCGTGGTGGTCACCAATGGCGTCGGCATCAATGCGATCACCATCGCCGAATATGTCGTCATGCTGATGCTCGCGCATGCCAAGGGCTACCGCGAAGTGGTGCGCGCGCAGGACCGCCACGAATGGCTGCTCGACAGCCCGGGCAAGCGCGAGCTGGCGGGCGAGCGCGTGCTGTTGCTGGGCATGGGCGCGATCGGATCGCTCATCAAGACGCGGCTCGAAGCCTTCGACATGAAGGTCGTGCCCGTGCGCCGCTCGGGCGCCGATGGCGCGCTCAAGCCCGGCGAATGGCGCGGGCGGCTGGGCGAATTCGACTGGGTGGTGCTGGCGGTCCCCTCGACCCCCGAAACGCGCAATATGATCGGGGCGGTGGAACTGGCGGCGATGCGGCCCAACGGCGTCCTGGTGAACATCGCGCGCGGGGATGTTGTCGACCAGCCGGCACTGGTCGAAGCGCTTCGGGAGAACAAGATCGAGGGCGCGCTGCTCGACGTCACCGATCCCGAACCACTGCCCGAGGATCATCCGCTGTGGGGCCTCGAGAATGCGCAGGTCACCATGCACCTGTCTGGCCGCGCGCAGACCAAGATGTTCCAGCGCAGCGCGGATCGTTTCATCGAAAACCTCGCCCGCTGGCACCGCGGCGAAGCGGTGCAGCCGCAGCTCGATCTCGATCTGGGCTATTGACGGAACGCACCGCCCGCCCGGGCGGTTAAAGGGTCAGACCCACCCCCGGTCCCTCCCGCCCGCGGGAGGGTGGAGATGCCGATGCCCACGCTGAAGGATACCTACCCGCTCTATCTCAACAACAAGGCCGCGCAGCCGAACACCGATCTGGCGGTAACCGACAAGTTCACCGGCGAGGTGGCTTTTCGCACCGCGCTCGCCAGCCCCGAGATCATCGACGAGGCGATTGCGGGGGCGGTAAGGGCGGCCGAACCGATGGCGCGGCTTGCCAGCTATGAACGCCAGGCGGTGCTGCAGCATTGCGTCGGCCGCTTTACCGAGCGCTTCGACGAGCTTGCCTACGCGCTGTGCGTCGAAGCGGGCAAGCCGATCAAGGATAGCGAGGGCGAGGTCACGCGGCTGATCGATACCTTCCGCATCGCGGCGGAAGAATCGGTCCGCATGGTTGGCGAGGTCATGCCGCTCGACATTTCTGCGCGCGCCAGGGGCTACCAGTCGATCTGGAAACGCTATCCGATCGGGCCGTGCAGCTTCATCTCGCCGTTCAACTTCCCGCTCAATCTAGCCGCGCACAAGGTCGCGCCCGCGATCGCGGTGGGCTGTCCCTTCGTGATGAAGCCCGCCAGCAAGACCCCGCTGGGCGCGATCATCATGGGCGAGGTGCTGGCCGAAACCGACCTGCCCGAAGGCGCCTTCTCGATCCTGCCCGCCAGCCGTGACGGGGCGGACCTGTTCACCGTGGACGAACGGCTCAAGCTGCTGAGCTTTACGGGGTCACCGGCGGTCGGCTGGGATTTGAAGGCGCGCTGCGGCAAGAAGAAGGTGGTGCTCGAACTGGGCGGCAATGCGGCGGTGGTGGTCGACCACGATGCCGATCTCGATGATGCGCTCGAACGGATCATCTTCGGCGCCTTCTACCAGAGCGGGCAAAGCTGCATCGGCGTGCAGCGGATCATCGTGCATGAAGATGTCTACGACCGCTTCAGGGACATGCTGGTCGCCAAGACCAAGACGCTCGTCGCGGGCGATCCCAAGGACCGCGACACCTTCATCGGGCCGATGATCTCCGAGGGAGAGGCCAGCCGCCTCAAGGGCTGGATCGACGAGGCGGTCGCGGGCGGCGCGACCCTGCTCACCGGCGGCGGGTGCAAGGGCAATATGCTCGAAGCCACGCTGCTCGAAGACGTGCACAAGGATGCCAAGGCGCTTAACGAGGAAGCCTTCGGCCCGCTCGCAATCCTGCAGAAATTCAGCAGCTTCGACGAGGCGCTGGCCGAAGTGAACCGCTCCACCTTCGGGCTGCAGGCGGGCATATTCACCCGCGACCTGTTCAAGATGTTCGATGCCTGGGACCGGTTAGAGGTCGGCGGCGTGGTGATCAACGACGTCCCCAGCTACCGTGTCGACAACATGCCCTATGGCGGCGTGAAGGACTCAGGGTTGGGCCGCGAAGGCATCAAGTTCGCGATGGAGGACATGACCGAGATCCGGAACCTGGTGATCCGGCGCGGGTGATCAGGAGCGGGGAAGGGCAGGTTTCGGCTTTCGCCTGAAAGCGGTCGTTCGGCTGACGACCCGATTGCGGACATTGGGCAAGCGAGCTAGCCCGAGTAGATGTCGCTCAAACGCTATCTGACCGTCTGCTACGTTATTACCTTTGTCATGCTGCTGTTGGCAGGTGTCATTCTCTCAAGCAGCGACCCCGACGCGAGCTTTTTGGGCATGCTGATTATCGCCCCAATAATCGCGGCGGTGAACACTTTTATACAGATTTGGCCGTTTGCACGATTGGTCCCAGAGGATCAGCGGAATGTCTTTTGGTCCTACAAATGGACAAGCCTTATCTTCATTGCCTTACCTTCGTCGATTCTTTTGATAGCTATTTTGGCTTTCATTTGGGATGAGATTGTAGGGATTTAAGCCGTCCGCTAACCACCCCTAATCAGACCTTCGCGCATGGCGCGGCGATCGTTAGGAGCCGTCAGGCGGCTTCCGTGCTTTTTGGGCTGAAACCGGACTAGCCGGTAACGACCCCATTGCGGACTTTGGCAACAATTGCGACATGCGACTAAGCCACGCACTGATCGAAAATGGGTGAGATGGAACGTGATGCTTAAGTCATGGGAGCCAACACCCGGGAAGACCATACTCGCAATCGGTACGCCACCAGCCGACTGACAATGCAACTGCTATGATCGTAATTCCTGTCGATGGAATCGACGGCTCGCCATCGAAGTTCATTGCATACAGTAGCAGCGCACCGGCAGCGGCTAGCTTCACCGCGAAGTAAGCAGCAATATAGCGAAGCATCGAGGTTGGTTCCAAGTCGTGATCTTCCATACTTAGGCTATATCTTCGCGACGTCCGCTTTCCACCCAAATTCAGCCGTTCCGTGATACGCCTCGTGCGACAAAAGCTGACATTCGAGAGTTCAGTCAGCCCTCCTCCAACAGCAGCAATTCGCACCGGACCACCAGCCGTGGCTCGGGGGTGAGGCGGTGTTCGACTTCGACCACGCCCGCATCGGCGACCAGTTGGCCGGGGATGGCGAATTCGTGATCGGGCAGGGCGGCGACGAACTCTTCGCCGGCCTCCACAGCTTCCTCGCCTGCGAATAGGATCGTGAGGCTGTGCCGCGTGCCCGCAAAGGTGATGCTCGCCCACGCCTTCTCGGTATGCATCAGCACCTCACCATGGTGCGCGTGCAGCTCGACCAGTGCGGCGCGCAGGCGGTCGGCGGCGGTACGGCGTGCGCGCGGCGCGCGGGGCGGGGCTGTTTCATCCGACATGCGCGGTCTCCCGCGTGGTTGCGACATCGCGCGCCGCCTCGAACCCGGCCATGAAGCCGCGGATGCGCTGTTCGGTGCGGTCGCGCGGCTCGCGCCCCATGCGCAGGTCGAGCACGAAGCGCGGATCATGCGCGGCAAGGCGGCCGAACTTGGTGGCCGCCATCTCGTGCTGGCGGAGGAATTTCTCGACGGATCGGATCAGCATGGCGGGCTCCCCAAATGGCTGCCGGAAGTGGCGATTCGCTGGCTGTGTTCCGCATTTGTTCCAATCCAATTCCTACTTGTCTAGGAAAAATCCTATGCTATGGGAAATTTCTCGCATGCTCCGTCCTGCGCGACGCGGGTCGGATGACGGCGGGCTTGAGGACACGGTCTTATGAGTGAAGCGATGACGCCGGACCGCGCGAAGCTGGTCGAACTGGCCGAGGCCGGACGCACCAGCCTAGCCTCGCTTTCCGCCATGCTCGGCCGCAATCCCAGCTATCTGCAGCAATTCGTACGCAAGGGTTCGCCGCGCAAGCTGGAGGAGGCGGACCGGCGGCGGCTGGCCGAGTTCTTCGGCGTGTCCGAGGTCGCGCTGGGGGCCGATCCCGACCATGTGCGCGCTTCTGCCCCGGACGAGTTCATCACCGTGCCCCGCCTTCCGCTCGACGCCTCGGCGGGGCCGGGCGCGTTTTCGGCAGAGGAAATTTCCTTCGACAGCTTCCGCTTCAGCCGCCGCTGGCTGCGCGAAATGGGGCTGGAGGGCGCCGATCTCACCGCGATCCGCGTCGAGGGCGACAGCATGGAACCAACCCTGCGCAGCGGCGACGAGATCTTCGTCGACCGCAACAAGCGCTCAGGTGAGGGCATCCACGTCGTGCGCATCGGCGATGCGCTGCACGTCAAGCAGGTCCAGGCCAGCGCGCCGGGCCGCATTGCGCTGATCAGCGCCAACGACAGCTATGCCCCGATCGACCTCGCGCGCGAAGATGTCGAGGTAATCGGCCGGGTTGTCTGGAAAGGGGGGCGGGTGTGACCCGCCGCCCGATCACGACGGGCGCTTGACGTAATCGTCCGAGCGCAGCGTCAGCATGTAGTCGGCAACCAGTTCGATATCCTCTTCGACCAGGTCGACATCCATCTGCATCGGGTAATTGTGCGCATCCGACAGGAAGGTCACCAGCGTCGCGCGCGTCAGGCCCGGGCTGTTGGCGATGTCGGCAAAGCCGGGGGCCTGCGGGTCGAGCGACACCGTATCGCTCGTCACGGCATGGCATTCCCCGCACACGCCGGTAACGAAGTCGGGCGCGGGCGCTGCGGCGCTGGCCACGGCGCCGCCCGGCGGGGCGGGGCGATCGGGATAGGTCTGGCATGCTGCCAGCACCGCGCACCCCGCCGCGATGGTTGCGATATGCTTCATGAATCTGCTCCTCTACCGCGGTGTTAGCACTTTGCCGCAGATGCGGCTTGTTTTCGATCAAGAAGCCGACCATTTTTGCGGATATATGGAAACCGATACCCAAAAGCCCGCCACTCCGCCCATGAAAGCCGGTATCGTCCCGGTCACGCCGCTGCAGCAGAACTGCTCGCTGATCTGGTGCACCGCGACCAACAAGGGCGCGCTGGTCGATCCCGGCGGCGATCTCGACAAACTCAAGGCGGCGGTCGCCAAGTCGGGCGTGGAACTGGAGAAGATCCTCATCACGCATGGCCATATGGACCATTGCGGCGAGGCGGGCGTGCTGGCGAAGGAATTGGGCCTGCCGATCGAGGGCCCGCACGAGGCGGACCGTTTCTGGATCAGCCGGCTCGAGGAAGACGGCGCGAGATACGGCATGCAAGCCGAGGTGTTCGAACCCGATCGCTGGCTGGTCGATGGCGACACGGTCACCGTGGGCGAACTGACGCTCGAGGTGATCCATTGCCCCGGCCATACGCCGGGCCATGTCGTGTTCTTCAACCGGCCGAGCAAGTTTGCCATCGTCGGCGACGTCTTGTTCCAGGGCAGCATCGGGCGCACTGATTTCCCGATGGGCAACCACCAGGACCTGATCGACGCGATCACGCAGAAACTGTGGCCGCTCGGCAATGACGTGACCTTCATTCCCGGTCACGGGCCGACCAGCACCTTCGGCCAGGAACGCCAGACCAATGCCTTCGTGAGCGATTACGCGTTGAGTTGATATTTGTGGGGTGCGCTATCGACCTCCGTCGATAGCTTGCGCAAGGTCGGGACGGATGTCCCGACCGTACGCCGCAAAATTTCCTTCTCTTACATCACGCCAAGCGTGATCAGCACCGCAACCACCGCGAGGCCGAGCAGCGTCAGCATCGTCACCAGCGTGCCGATCATGCGCGGCTTGGTCGCGCCTTCGCCGTCCATGCCGAAGCCGTGCGCCACGCGGCCAAGCATGTAGATCGCCGCCACCCAGGCCAGCCAGGGATCGCCCTTGCCGGTCAGTTCGATGGCCGCAATCAGCACCAGGACGAACGGTGTGTTCTCGACGAAATTGAGCTGCGCGCGCATCCGCCGCGTCAGCGGACCGCCCGCATCGTCGCCGTGGATGGTCTTGGTCGCGCCGCGCATCTGCCCGACTCGGATCGCAAGCCACAGGTTGATGATCGCCGCTGCAGCCGCCGCGGTCAGTGTAACCGGCAGGATAATGCCCATGTTTCTCTCCCTTGCGTTCCCCGTGAACGCTACCCGCCTGCGTGCTAGGGCGAAGCCCGTCGCCGTGCAATCCCGCCGCGGCATGCGGAATCGGGTTGCATCGCCTGCAAATTTGGCTATTACGCGCGCCTTCACCGTCACGGTCGGGATTTTCGGGTTCACGCGCTCTTGCAGCGTGCCGGACCATCCCCTAGGGCGGCCACCGAAATTGATTGTAATTGTTTGAGGAACAGGTGCCGCCATGGCCGTCCCCAAGAGGAAAGTATCGCCCCACCGTCGCGGCAACCGCCGCTCGCATGATTCGCTCAAGGTCGAAGCTCATCACGAGTGCTCGAACTGCGGCGAACTCAAGCGGCCGCACAATCTGTGCCCGCACTGCGGATATTACAACGGCCGCGAAATCATCGCCGTCGGTCTGTAAGACCGTCAGCCAAGCCGGAGACAGCGCATGAGCCTGCCGCGTATCGCCGTCGATGCGATGGGCGGTGATGAAGGTGTGCGCGTCATGGTGGAAGGCGCCGCGCTTGCGCGTCGCCGCCACGACAAGTTCCAGTTCCTGCTGGTTGGCGACGAAACACGCATCAAGGCCGCGCTCGATACGCACCCCGGCATGGCAGGGGCGTCCGAGATCCTGCATTGCACCGACGTGGTCGGCGGCGACGAGCTGCCGAGCCGCGCCTTGCGGCGCGCCAAGACCACCAGCATGGGCCTTGCGGTCAATGCGGTGAAGCAGGGCGATGCCGGCGCCGCCGTGTCGGGCGGCAACACCGGCGCGCTGATGGCGATGAGCAAGCTCGCGCTGCGCACCATGCCCGGGCTTGACCGGCCGGCGCTGGCCGCGCTGCTGCCGACGCTGACCGACGACGATGTCGTCATGCTCGACCTCGGCGCCAATCGTGAATGCGACGCGCGCAACCTCATCCAGTTCGCCATCATGGGCGCGGCCTATTCGCGCATCGTGACCGGCCGCGAACGCCCGCGCACCCGGCTGCTCAACATCGGAACCGAGGAAACCAAGGGCACCGAAGATATCCAGGCCGCCGCCGAGGCGCTGCGCGCCGCCACCGGGCTGGCGATGGATTTCGAAGGCTATGTCGAAGCCGACAAGATCAACCGCGGCGAATGCGACGTGGTGGTCTGCGACGGGTTCTCGGGTAATATTGCACTGAAGGCGATCGAGGGCGCGGCGCGCTTCGTCACCGACCTGCTGCGCAATGCCTTCACCAGCTCGCTGCGCTCGAAGATCGGCTTCCTCGTCTCGCGTCCCGCGACCGACCTGCTGCGCCACCATCTCGACCCCAACAACCACAATGGCGCGGTCTTCCTCGGCCTCAACGGCGTGGTGGTGAAAAGCCACGGCAGCGCCAATGCCAAGGGCGTCGCCAATGCGGTGGAAGTCGCCGCGCGGCTGCTGGAGGACGACATCACCAACCGCATCAAACGCGATCTGGGCGAAATCGAAGCGGCGGGCGTTACCGCGAAATGATCCGTTCGGTGATCACCGGCACGGGTTCGGCATTGCCCGCCAAATGCGTCACCAATGCCGATCTCGCCGCCAGGGTGGACACCAGCGACGAATGGATCGTCGAGCGGACCGGCATCCGCCAGCGCTATATCGCGGACGATAGCGAGACGACCTCCACTCTCGCCACCGCGGCAGCGCGCAACGCGCTCGAAGCGGCGGGCGTCGATGCGCAGGAAATCGGCCTGATCGTCCTCGCTACCGCAACTCCCGACCATACCTTCCCCGCCACCGCCACGCAGGTGCAGGCGGCGCTGGGGTGCGGCGGCGGGGTGGCCTTCGACGTGCAGGCCGTGTGCTCGGGCTTTCTCTATGCGCTGGCCACTGCCGATTCGCTGCTGCGGACCGGGATGGCGACAAAGGCGCTGGTGATCGGTTCGGAAACCTTCAGCCGCATTCTCGACTGGGACGATCGCACCACCTGCGTATTGTTCGGCGATGGCGCGGGGGCGGTCGTGCTCGAGGCACAGGACGTCGCCGCGGACGGCCCCGGCATCCTCGCCAGCCGCCTGCATGCCGATGGGCAGCACAAGGACATGCTCTATGTCGACGGCGGGCCTTCGACCACGGGCACGGTCGGCAAATTGCGCATGAAGGGCCGCGAGGTGTTCCGCCACGCGGTCGTCAATCTCGCCAGCGTGCTCAAGGAAGTGCTCGAGGAATCGGGCACCAGCGCCGCCGATATCGACTGGGTGGTGCCGCACCAGGCCAATGCCCGCATCCTCGATGCCACCGCGCGCAAGCTCGACCTGCCGGCCGAAAAGGTCGTGGTGACAGTCGACCGGCACGCCAACACCTCGGCAGCCTCGGTCCCGCTCGCGCTCGATACCGCGATGCGCGATGGCCGGATCAAGCCCGGCGATCTGGTGATGTTCGAGGCGATGGGCGGCGGCTTCACCTGGGGCGCCTCGCTCGCGCGGATGTAAGGGCAGCCCCGTAGCCGCGGGAACCCGTTTGCCAGCGCGCTGCCAAACCTCTATA
The DNA here is from genome assembly GCF_009828015.1 of Qipengyuania citrea. Taxonomy (GTDB): domain Bacteria; phylum Pseudomonadota; class Alphaproteobacteria; order Sphingomonadales; family Sphingomonadaceae; genus Qipengyuania; species Qipengyuania citrea. Next base: position 122,974 of record NZ_WTYG01000002.1, read on the forward strand.
TTGCTTGGTGAAGTTCGAGTTGGGGTCGCATTCCCGTTCAGGGTCGTTTCTGGGGGAAGGATAGAATGGATATGATGCGCTCCGTAGGCACGCTTACCCGGGCCGATCTGGCCGAGACGATCAACCGCAAGATGGGGCTGTCGCGCGCCGAGTCGCTCGACATGGTCGAAGCGATCCTCGGCAAGATGTGCGATGCGCTGGCCGACGGCGAGAACGTTAAGATTTCGGGCTTCGGCAGCTTCGTGCTGCGCGACAAGAAGGAACGTATCGGCCGCAACCCCAAGACTGGGGTCGAAGTGCCGATCACGCCCCGCCGGGTGATGACCTTTCGCGCCAGCCAGCTGCTCAAGGAGCGGATTGCAAACGGCTGAGGCCGGGACAAGGGTGCGCGATGGCTGAATTCGACGACGGCAAGGAAGAGGGCGCGCTGCGCACCATCGGCGAAGTTGCCCGCGCGACCGGGATCAAGGCGCATGTGCTGCGTTACTGGGAACAGCAGTTCCCCATGCTCAAGCCGCTCACCCGCAGCGGCGGCCGGCGGTACTACCGCCCCGAAGACGTGGCGCTGGTCGAACGCATCGACGCGCTGGTCAATCGCCAGGGCTACACGCTGAAAGGCGCCAAGGCGGCGCTCAAGGGCGCTCCCGATCCGCAGGCAGCCGCGCAGGCTGCCGATCCGCGCACCGCTCCGGTCGATGGCGACCTGGTCGCGCGCCTCAAGTCCATCCGCGCCGACCTGGCGGCTGCGCTGGCAGCCTGAACCCGGCTCAGTCGCTGGGGATCAGCGTCAGTTCGGTCTGGCGCCCGTCGAGGAAGCGCACCGTCTCGCCATCGAAGAACGCGTCTTCCTCCGAACGGAAATCGACCACCTGTCCGCCCCATTCGGGCACCGCGTTGTAGGACGTCAGTTCGATCGACCACGCGGTGTCGGGCTGGAGGATGTACTCGCCGCGCGGATCGCCGCCCTGATTGTCCCAGAACCCGATCGGCGTGCCCGCGCCGTGGCCGTGCAGCCCGATCGGGTGCGAATAGATCGAGGGATCGAGCCCCTCCGCAATCGCCCTGCGCCGCGCGCGGGCGAGGATTTCGTTGCCGCTCGATCCTGCCGCGAAGCTGCCGATCAGCGCCTCCTGCACGCGGTTGGTGGCTGCCAGCCCGGCGCGGAGGCCCGCGGGCGCCTCGCTCTCGCCCGGCTTGAGGACATAGGCGAGATGCTGCGTATCGGTGTTGAGCCGCAGGTAGGTGATGCCGAAATCGGTCCACAGCAGGTCGCCCGGGAGGATCACCGTATCGCCGCGGAGCATCCCCTCGGCGCCCTCGCGCTGGATGCCGACCGAGGGGTGGAACCACGGCGTCAGGCCGTGCGCGGCGAGCGTGTCGCGATACCACCACTGGACATCGGCGGCCGTGGTTTCCCCCGGCGTGATGACCGCGCGCGAGAAAGCCTGCGCGATCAGCGCATGCGCGATTCGCACGACCCCGGGGTAAAGCGCGATCTCGGCGGGTGTGCGCGTTTCGAGCCAGCGGGTCGCCAGTTGTTCGCCCGACACGATCCGCTCGCGGTACTCGGGCGCGAGCGCCTCCTTCATCATCCGGTACTGGCTCAGCGTCATCCCATCGCCGAAGGCTGACAGATCGGACGTGTTGATCGCGATGTTCGCCGGATCGCGCTGCGCGATGATGTCCGCCACCGCCTGCCACTGGTCGGGCTGCTGCTCGGGATCCCAAGCTGCCTCGAACAGGTCGCCAAGCCCATAACGGCTGACGGTCAGCCGCTCGATTTCCTGCCCTTCGCCGGGATCGTGGAAGATCAGGATCGTCCGCCGCCGCGCATGCATGCTTTGCGCATCCAGCATCGTCGCAATGACCGGCTCCTCGAAATATTCGCGCGCCATCAGCACCCACATGGCGATGCCCTGTTCGCGCATGATTGCGGGAACGACCGTCTCCAGCCGCTGTGCCAGCACCGCGTCGATCACCTCGGCGCGCGCGCGCATGGAAAGCAGCGGCGGCATGGCGGGGGCCGCCTGTTCGGTTTCGCTCATGCCGATCTGCGTCGGCGCGGCGGACGCGGCAGCGAGCGCGGCGGGGCAGTGGGCGGCGCAGCCCAGCAGCAGGGCGGCAAGTGGCAGGCGCAGCGACATCATCGAATTCTCCCCCGTGGCAGCGCGGCTATTCGGCCGCGAGCAGTTCTTCGGCCGCGCCCAGATCGACGCTGACCAGCCGGCTGACGCCCTTCTCGATCATGGTCACACCGAACAGCCGGTGCATCCGGCTCATCGTCACCGCATTGTGCGTCACGATCAGATAGCGGGTCTGCGTCTCGCGCGTCTCGCGCGTCATCGCGTCGAGCAGGTCGCAGAAGCGGTCGATATTGGCATCGTCCAGTGGCGCATCGACCTCGTCGAGCACGCAGATCGGCGCCGGATTGGTCAGGAACAGCGCGAAGATCAGTGCGGTCGCGGTCAGCGCCTGTTCGCCACCCGACAGCAGCGTGAGCGATTGCAGCTTCTTGCCCGGCGGCTGCGCGAAGATCTCGAGGCCCGCTTCGAGCGGATCGTCGCTGTCGATCAGCGCGAGATGCGCTTCACCGCCTTCGAACAGCCGCATGAACAAGCGCTTGAAGTGGTCGTTGACCTGTTCGAACGCGGCGCGCAGCCGTTCGCGCCCCTCGCGGTTGAGATTGCCGATCGACCCGCGCAGCCGGCTGACCGCCTCGCGCAGTTCCTCCTGCTCGGCGGCATTGCTGCCATGCTCGCTCTCGATCCGTTCGAGTTCTTCCGCGGCCACCAGATTGACCGGTCCGATCCGCTCGCGGCTGGCGGTGAGCCGGTCCATCTCCTCGCTCTCCGCCTCCGCTGCGGCAATCGCTTCCTCGTCGAATTCATAGCGCTGCGGCAGCAGCGGGGGCGGACACTGGAAACGCTCTCCCGACACCCGCGCCATCTCGATCCGGCGGCCGTCCTGGTTCTCGGCGCGTTCGGTCAGGCCGGCGCGGCTTTCGCGCGCCCTGGCCAGCGCTTCATTGGCTGCGGGAAAGTCCTTGTCGGCCTGCTGCGCCTGTGCACTGGCGGCGCTGACCGCCTGTTCGGCTTCCGAAAGCGCGCGCGTCAATCGCTCGCGGACCTGGTCGCCCTGTTCGATCTCGCGCATCAGCCCCTCGGGCTTGGCCGCGGTCACCGCGCGTTCCTGCTCTATTTCCTCGGCGCGGATTTCCATTTCGGACAGCCGCCGCGCGGCATCGCCGCTGCGCGCCTGCCAATTGGCCATGTCGCTGCGCTGCGCTGCGGCGCGCTCGCGTGCGACCGCCAGCGCCTGGTCGTGGCTGGCGAGTTCGGCGGCACGCGCCTGCAACGTCGCCCGCGCCGCCTCGTTCTTTGCGCGCGCGGCTTCGAGCGCGGCGCGCCCCGCTGCGGGATCGGGCAGCGCATCGCGCCGCGCCTGAGCGGCATCGAGTTCGGCGGCGGCCGCGGCGATCAGCTCGCCCTGTTCGTTTTCGCTGCGCGCGAGTTCCTCGAGCCGCGCGGCCAGCCGTTCGCGTGCCGCCTCGGCCTGGTCGAGCGTGCGCAGCGCCTGGCGTTCGGCATCCGCAGCGCCCGCCAGCTCGCGTTCGCGCGCGACGAGATCGCGCTGCAACTGCGCCAGTTCCTCGCCCGCGGTGTCGAGCGCGGCCTGTGCGCCGTCTGCAGCTTCGCGCAGCGCGGGCAGGTGTGCATCGAGCTCGGCAAAGCGGTTTTCCGCCTCCAGCCGCGCGGCTTCGGCCGAACCTTCGCCGCGCACCACCAGCCCGTCCCAGCGGCGCAATTGCCCGTCGGTGGTGACCAGCGCATGGCCCGGCGCGAGCGCGCGGCCGTCATCCTCGTCGGCAACCTGGACCAGCGCCAGCAGCGCGCGCAATTCCTGCGGCGCGCTCTCGACATGCGCGGACAGGCTGCCATCCACGGGCGCGGGTGGTTCGGCCCCGGTCCAGTAGCGCCCCTCGGCATCGCCATCGGGCGCGCCGAGCAAGGCCTTGCCATCGCGCCCCAGCGCCGCCGCCACCGCGCGTTCATAGCCCTTGGCCGCGCGCACGCCGTCGATCGCCTGCTGGCGCCCGCTGCGCTTGGCCGCGGCGCGTTCGCGTGCATCGCGGTCGCGCTTCAGCGCTTCCCATTCGCGCTGGACGCCCGACAGTTCGGCGCGGGCCTCGGCCAGCTGCGACGATGCCGTATCGCGCGCCGCCTGCAGTTCCGCCTTGCGCGCCTGCATCGTCTCGATCGTGCCGCGCAGGTCGCCGAGGCGCGTGCCTGCTTCTTCCGCTGCCGCACGTGCCGCGGCGACATCGGCATCGGGATCCTCGCCGGCCAGCGCGGCGCGTTGCTCGGCCATGCGCCGAGCCTCTGCCTCGACCCGGTCGAGCCGCGTGCGCGCCTGCGCGATCGCAGCTTCGGCGACGCGCCATTCGGCCTCCACCCCGGCATTGTCGGCAGTCGCGCGCGCCAGCGCGAGTTCGGCGGCGCGGCTGTCTCGCTCGGCCTGTTCGCGTCCGCGTTCCAGCGCCGGGCGGCGTTCCTCGTCGGCGGCCAGCGCCTGTTCGCTTTCGGAGAGCTCGCGTTCGAGCCGCGACAGCGCCTCGGCGGCGTCCCGCGTCAAGCGGTCGGCATCGCCGCGATCGGCCTCGAGCCGCGCCTTCTGGCGGTCGAGATCGGCCAGCCGCTGTTCGGCGGCCTCGAGCTGGCTGGTCAGCGCGGCCATGCGGTGGCCATGCGCGCTGGCATCGTCGCGGCGATCGGCCTGTTCCTCGCGCGCTTCGGCCAACGCTTCCGCGGCCCTGCGCTGCGCCTTCTGCGCCTCGTCGGCGGCCGTCTGCGCTTCGTTCACGCGCGCCTCGGCATCGGCGGCAGCGGCCTTGGCCTGTTCGGCTGCCGCGGCGGCATCGCGCCAGCGCGCGAAGACCAGCCGGGCCTCGGCGGTCTTTATCTCGTCGGACAGTTTCCGGTAGCGCTCGGCCTGCTTCGCCTGCCGGCGGAGCGAGGCGATCTGGCTGTCGAGCCCGGCCATGATGTCCTCGAGCCGTTCGAGATTGGTCTCGGTCTGGCGCAGCTTGCTTTCCGCATCGCGGCGACGGACATGCAGTCCGGCGATTCCCGCGGCTTCCTCGAGCATCTGGCGGCGTTCGGTCGGCTTGGCGGCGATCACCTGCGCGATCTTGCCCTGGCTGACCAGCGCGGGGCTGTGCGCCCCGGTGGCGGCATCGGCGAAGATCAGCGCCACGTCCTTGGCGCGCACATCGCGTCCGTTGAGGCGATAGGCGCTGCCCGCGCCGCGCTCGATCCGGCGGACGACTTCCATCTCGTCGCCGTCATCGTCCGCGCCGTGCAGCACCACTTCGGCGAAATCGCGCTGCGGGCGGCTCTGCGTACCCGCGAAGATGACATCTTCCATCCCGCCCGAGCGCATCGACTTGGGCGAGTTTTCGCCCATCACCCAGCGGATCGCCTCGAGCAGGTTGGACTTGCCGCAGCCATTGGGGCCGACGACCCCCGTCAGCCCCGGTTCGATATGCAAGGTGGCAGGTTCGACGAAGCTCTTGAAGCCGCTCAGCCGGAGCTTCGAGATCTTCATCCGCGCCTATGCCCCCCGCGTGCCGGACTTACCTGGCGCCGGCACGCTGGAGAATGGGTTCCAGTGCGCCCCAGGTGTTGGCATCGACCTTGTTGCCATTGAGTTCGAAGGTCGGGGTGCCGGTGATGTCGAATTCGCTGCTGTAGCGCTGCGTGTAATTGGCCATGTCCTCGAGCGCGCCGACATCGGCTAGGCACTGGCGGCCCTGGTCTTCGCTGATCCCGCGCGCGGCGAAGAAATCGAGATAGCCCATCTGTTCGGCGGCAACCACGAAGCGCTCTTCCATCGGGCGCTGCATCGCGGCCTCGAAGGCCGCCTGGTTGGCCTGGATCGGCTGCATGATGGTTTCGTAATTGGCCCAGACCTGGTCCGACAGCGGGATCACCGCCTCGACCGGGCCGCATTGCGTCATGCGCTGCAGCAGCAGGTCGAGCGGGCCGTGCACGGCGAACTGGCGCAATTCGAAGCTGACCACGCCGCTATCGACATATTCGAGCAGCGGTTCGCCGCCTTCCATCGAGAAGCGCGCGCAGGTGGGGCAGGTAAGCGAGCCGTATTCGACCAGCTTGAGCGGGGCGTCGGGATTGCCGACCAGCGTGCCGCCTTCTTCGGTCATCACCGCGGTGGTGCGCCATTCGCTGCCCGCGGGCGCGGGAATGGCGGCGATTGCGTCGCCTTGGATTTCGCCGCTCTGCTCGGCGCCCGATCCGCAGGCGGCAAGCGCCAGGGCGAGCGGGGCGGCAAGGGCGAAGCGCAGGGTCTTGGTCATCGGTTTCCTCGTGTCTGGATGGCGAAGGCTAGGCCGGAGGGCGGGGGCAGGGGAAGCCGCCGCGCGGCGTATCCACAGGGCTTTCCCCCGAAAAGGCGGTTCATTCGCCCGCTAGAGCGCGTCGGCGAGCTGGGGTTCGAGCGCGGACCAGTCATGCGTTCCCTCGAGCAGTTCGCCGTCGAGCACGAAGCTCGGCGTGCCGGTGATGCCGTAGCGTTCGGCATCGGCGGCCGAGCGGTCGGCCAGCGCGCTGGCCTTGGCTTCGTCGGTCAGGCATTGGTCGATCTCGGCACGTTCGTAGCCGCGCGTCTCCATGATGTCGTAGAAATCGAGATCGCTGGCGATTGCCTGGAAGCGCGCCGACAGGCTGCCGAACTGCCAGCGCGACCGCTGCGCCTGCGTGGTCTTGCGCGCCTTCTCGATCCATTCGTCATAGCGATACATGATCGCTTCGTGATTGCCGCCGAACTTCTTGGGATCGCCGCAATGCGTCAGCAGCGTTGCGGTAAGGTCGATCGGGTCGCGGATCAGGTGCCGGATTTCGTAGCTGAAGCGGCCGGTCGGAACCAGCGTCAGCTTGATCGCGCCATCGCCCTCGCGCGCGAAAGTGGCGCAGTGCGAGCAGGTGTAGCTCATGAATTCGACCAGCCTGGTTTTCGCTTCGGGATTGCCGAAGCGGTGCCCGCCATCGGTTTCGTCGAGCATTCCGGCCCAGTTGCCGCCGGGCAGCATCGGCCGGTCCTGCGCGCTGGCGGAAAGCGCCAGCGTTCCCGCGCCGGCCAGCGCCAGCGCAGCGATCATCGCGGTTTTCGTCTTCACCTGTTGTCGTTCCCATCCTCTTGCGATTCGAGGCTGCGCGCGAGCGATTCGAGCACGGTGCGCAGTTCCGGATCGCCGATATCGCGCAGACTGTCGCCCAATTCCATCGGAATGGGCTTGAGCGACGGCGGCGCCTTGGGCTTTTCCCTGTCGGGCGGCGGCTTAACCTCACCTTGCCGCAGCTTGATGCGGGCCACCGCGCGGTAGCCGAAGAAGCGGTTCACGCGGTCGATGATCTCGGGGATGACCTGCTGCACCAGCGGCGCATGTGCGGGTTTGACCACCAGGTGCATGATCCCTTCGGACTTCTCGCCGGGGGGAAAGCGGATCATCTCGGGGGTACAGGTCCGCGCATGCACGGTGCCGACGATTTCGGGCCACCGGCTGACGATCGAGCTCTGCACGAAACCGAAGCGGCGGAACGCGCTGCGGCCGATCTGCGGCATCAGGTCGCTGATCGGCTTGGCGCTGCCGCCGCGTGGGCGGCTGTACTGCTTCGCCGCGGGCTGCTTGCCGCCCGATCTCGCGCCGCGCGGGGGCTTTGCGCCGCCCTTGGTCTTGTCGCTTTCCATGATGGCGATGCTCATGCCATAGGCGCGCCGTGGCCGCCACCGTCTCCGAAACTTTGCTTGCCTGGTACGATCGCCATGCCCGCGACCTGCCGTGGCGCGCGCGGCCCGGCGCGGCGCCGCCCGATCCCTATCGCGTGTGGCTGTCCGAAGTGATGCTGCAGCAGACCACGGTGGCGGCGGTGAAGCCCTATTTCGCAGCGTTCACCGCGCGCTGGCCCGATGTCGAGGCGCTGGCCGCCGCGCCCGAGGATGACGTCATGGCGGCGTGGGCCGGGCTGGGCTATTACTCGCGGGCGCGCAATCTGGTGAAATGCGCGCGCGCCGTGGCGGAGCGCGGCGGGTTTCCCGCGACCGAGGCGGACTTGCGCGAATTGCCGGGGCTGGGCGCCTACACCGCTGCGGCGGTGGCGGCGATCGCCTTCGGTCAGCGCGCGGTGGTGGTCGATGCCAATGTCGAGCGGGTCGTCGCCCGGCTGTTCGCGATCGAGGACCCGCTGCCCGGCGCGCGCAAGGCGATCCGCAGCGCCGCGGACAGCATCACCCCCGATCGGCGCGCGGGCGATTTCGCGCAGGCGATGATGGATCTGGGTGCGACCGTCTGCACCGCGCGCGATCCCAGGTGCCTGCTGTGCCCGCTGGCGCAGGCGTGCGCGGCGCGCGCAGCGGGCGATCCTGCACGCCTCCCGGTCAAGGCGCCGCGCAAGCCCAAGCCGCTGCGCCAAGGCCGCGCATTCTGGATCGAGCGCGACGGGGCGGTGTGGCTGGTTCGCCGCGCGGGCACGGGGATGCTGGGCGGGATGCGCGCGCTGCCCGACGACGGCTGGAGCGCGCAGGGTGACGGCAGCGCGGATCCGCCGTTGGCGGGGGCGTGGGAATGTGCGGGCGTGGTGCGGCATGTCTTCACGCATGCCGCGCTCGAACTGTCGGTGCTGGTGCAGCGCGACGCGCCGCAGCCCGCGGGGCCGGGCGAATGGTGGCCGCTCGACCGGATCGAGGAGGCCGGGTTGCCGACGCTGTTCGCGAAGGCCGCGCGGCTGGTGCGCGCGTCCTAGATCAGCCCGCCGCCGATGCTCAGCCGGATTGCGGCGATCAGCAGCACGACGAGGCAGAAATTGCGTCCGCCATTGGTCGAGGACAGCTGGCCGACAACCACGCCGAGGACGATCAGCGGCAGCGCCAGCCAGTTCGCCCAGCCGAGCAGCGGGATGGTCGCGGGGATGACGATGACGAGCGAGAGCAGTCCGAGGAGGATCGAAAGGAGGTTCAGCATGTGTCCTATATGGATAGGACACTGCCCGAATGCAACCGTTTCAATTCGCAATTGACGCTCCGCCGCCGGTCCCGCAGAACCCCGTCAAAGAGCTTCCGGAGAGACGTCAATGGCCTATCGCGAATTCGACACCCCCAACCTGTCCCGCCGCGCGCTGCTGCGCGGGGGTGCCTGGCTGACCGCAGGGGCTGCGCTCGCCGGTGCGCCGCTGGGCCGGGTGGCGATGGCGCAGGCGCAGGCGGGTACCGCCAGCTGGCCCGCGGTCACCGCGCTGGCGGACAAATACGTGTCCGAACGCAAGGTCGCCAACATGGTCGCCACGCTCGGCTGGGGCCGGCAGGACCCGCTCACGATTGCCCGCGGCACGCTGGCGCTGGGCGGGGCGGCGCAAGCCGATGCCGACAGCCTGTACCGCATCTATTCGATGACCAAGCCGATCACCGGCATGGCCGCGATGATGCTGATCGACGAGGGCCGGCTCGGGCTCGACCAGCCGATCGCCGAATTGCTGCCCGCCTACGCCGACATGCAGGTGCAGAAGACCTATGACGGCTCGGTCACCGACGTGGTCCCCGCCGAACGGCCGATCACCGTCCGCCAGCTGCTCACGCACACTGCGGGGCTCGGCTATGGCATCGTCCAGAAGGGCCCGATTACCGAGGCCTATGCCGAGCAGGGCCTGATCCCGGGCCAGGTCAGCCGCATGCCGATCCCCGGGCTTGGCCGTGCCAAGGCGGTCGAGGGGCTCGATGTCTTCGCCGACCGGCTGGCCGAGCTGCCGCTGGTGCTGCAGCCGGGGACCAAGTGGAGCTATTCGGTCAGCCTCGACCTGCTCGGCCGCGTGATCGAGGTCGCCTCGGGCATGGCCTTCGACGAATTCCTGCGCACGCGGATCTTCGAACCCACGGGGATGACCAGCACCTGGTTCACCGTGCCCGACAGCGAAATCGGCCGCTTCACCACCAATTACGGCATCATGAACGGTACGCCGCTGCCGGTCGACCCGGCCAAGGCCTCGATCTATCTCGACCCGCCGCCGTTCCCCTTCGGCGGGGCGGGGCTGGTCTCCAGCCCGCGCGACTACGACCGCTTCCTCCAGATGCTGCTCGGCTACGGCGTGATCGAGGGCAGGCGCGTGATGGGCGAACTCGCCGTCCGCGTGGGCACGTCCAACCTGCTGCCCGAAACCGCCACCACCGAAGGCACCTGGGTCGAAGGCCAGGGCTTTGGCGCGGGCGGCCGCGTGAGCGACGGGTCCTATGGCTGGGGCGGCGCGGCAGGCACGATCGCCTTCGTCAATTACAAGGCGGGGCTGCGTGCCAATTTGATGACGCAGTTCATGCCGTCAGACAGCTACCCCATCCACGAAGGCTTCCCCGAAGCGGTGACCGCCGATCTGGCCGCGATGCAGGGGGCGAAGGCGTAAGCCGTGCTGTCGTTTACCGGGTCGCGGCTCGACCGCGCCGATCACGTCCGCGCCGACCCCGAACGGCTGGCGGGATACATGAACTGGAAGGCGCGGGTGCTCGCGCTCGACGGGCTGATCCCCGCGCTCGACGATAGCAACCGGCTGGTCTGGGGCACGCTGGCCGACGTGCCCGAAGATGCCGAGCTGTGCTTCCTCGGGCTGGACGAGGGCAAGGCCTGCTTCGCCGCGGTTCCGCCGCGCGGCGACGCCACCCCGCGCATGGCGAACCCGCAGCTGTGGTCGCTGATGGCGACGCTGCCGCCCGACGACCTGGCGCTGTATGGCGGTGCGCGCAGCCTGACCGACTGGCATGCGCGGCACCGGTTCTGTGCACAGTGCGGCGGCGATACCAAGCTTGCCAAGGGCGGCTGGCAGCGCAATTGCACCGCCTGCGAAGCGAGCCATTTCCCGCGCACCGACCCGGTCACGATCATGCTGGTGGAACACGAAGGCCGGCTGATGCTGGGCCGCGGGCTCGGCTGGCCCGAAGGGCGCTTCTCCGCGCTGGCGGGCTTTGTCGAACCGGGCGAAAGCATCGAGGAAGCCGTCGCGCGCGAAGTGCTGGAAGAAGCCGGCGTGCGGGTGCGCGACGTGACCTATGTCGCCAGCCAGCCGTGGCCGTTCCCCAGCCAGCTGATGATCGGCTGCCACAGCCATACCGATAGCGACGAACTGACGATCGACGAGACCGAGATGGCCGAAGTCGAATTCTTCACTCGCGCGCAGGTGCAGGCGGCGATGGCGGGCGATGGGCCCTTCGTCGCCCCGCCGCCGCACGCGATCGCGCATCACCTCATGCAATGGTGGATCGAGCAATGAGCGAAACAAGAACCCTGCGGATCGATATCTGGTCCGATGTCATGTGCCCGTGGTGCCTCGTCGGCTGGGGCAGCCTGCAGAAGGGCCTCGCGCAGCTCGAGGGCGAGATCGAGGCCGATATCCGCTGGCACGCTTTCGAACTCAATCCCGACATGGCCCCCGAAGGCGAGGAGCGCACCGCGCATATCGCGCGCAAGTACGGCACCACGACCGAACAGTCGAAAGCGGTGCAGGGGCGCATGCGCGAGGCCGCGGAAAATGCCGGTGTCTCGCTCGATTACGAGGGTGGCGACCCCGAACCCACGGGCATGATGTGGAACACTTTCGCGGCGCACAAGCTGCTGACCTGGGCGGGCGAGGAACATGGCCCGCAGCGCCAGACCGCGCTCAAGCTCGCGCTGTTCCGCGCGCACTTCAACCACCGCCGCGCGCTGGGCGATGACGCAGTGCTGCTCGACATCGCCGAGGAAGAGGGTTTCGACCGCACCGCTGCGCGCGCGGCTCTGGCCAGCGAGGAGCTGGCGCACAAGGTCCGCGCGGAAGAACGCGCGGCGTGGGACCTCAACATCACCGGCGTGCCCGCCATGGTGGTGGAGAACAAGTTCATGATCCCCGGCGCGCAGCCGGCCGAAGCCTATGCCGACGCGCTGCGCCGCGTGGCGGAGAAAACCGCGGCCTGAACGCAAACGCCCCGCCGGGAAGGGCGGGGCGCTGCATTATCGGTCATGGGCGAGGGGTTAACCGCGCGAGTCCTGCATGGCGGCCAGCGTCTTGTCGCCCTTTTGCGCATCCTGCGCGGGATTGTCCGAACCCGTTTCGGGTTCGCGATTGTCGGGATCGGTCGCGCTGTTCAGCTCGCCGCGTTTGCCGACCTGGCGGTTCACTTCGCCGCCGGAGGAACCCTGCTGCGACGGGGTCGCATTCTCGGTCATCTCGGCGATCAGTTCGTTGTCGGGGTGAAGCGATTGGCGTTCGGGCATAAGTTGTTTCTCCTTTGCCCTACCAACGGACTGCCCCGCCCGGATGTTCCATTCCGCGCCGCCGCGTGCGGTCAGATCAAGCCGAGCCGTTCGAGCTTGCCCGCCAGCTTGCCCGGCAGCGCATCGCCGATATCCTCGCCGGGGGCGAGGTCGCGCGGGGGTTCGCCTTTGAGATAGCGCCAGCCCTGGTGCGCACGCTTGGGGCGCGGATGGACGCGGACGAGTTCGGGCTTGAGGTCGATCGACCAGCGCCCGTCGCTGGTCTCGCTGAACCCGAGGATCTCGCTGCGTGCCACGATGCTGTGCTGGTGAATCCAGTAGAGCGACCCGCCGATGCATTCTTCCCACTTGGTCGGGCGATAGCGCGTGGTCAGATTGGGGCTGCGCCGCGCGGCGTACCAGTTCTCGATATCGCCATAGGTCTGCGCACCGAAAGCGATCTTGGTCAGGTTGAGCGGCATGGCGTGGATGTAGCGCTTCGCCCCCATATCTCAACCGCGATCCGGAGCCGGTCCTCAATCTCAATCGTCGCCCCGGATGTGATCCGGGGCTGGTGCTTCCTTTTCGCAAGGGCGCGCGGGGGGCAAGGCAGCCCCGACCCCGGAGCAAGTCCGGGGTGACGTGATGGGGACGGCGAAGTCACCACTTTCCTACATCGATCTATCCCGGGCAAGATGCACCAATGCGCGCATCTCTAACCCTCCAGCTCCCGCAATTCCGCGGTTTCGCAGCACAGCGACCACCCGCGGCGGTTTTCGCCCTGGACCGTGTAACAGGCGGTCCATGTGTAGGCTTGCTAGCCCACCGCGCCGCTGGCCACGGCCAGTCCGAGGAAGGCGAAGAAGCCCATCGAATCGGTGATCATCGTCACGAACACGCTGCTGGCCACTGCCGGGTCCTGGTCGAGCCGTTCGAAGGCAACCGGCACCATCACCCCGGCAAAACCCGCGGTGACGACGTTGATCACCATCGCCAGCGCGATCACCGCGCCCAGCGTGGGGGTGAAGATCACCCCCGTCGCCAGCCCCACCAACACCGCGATGGTCATGCCGTTGAGCACTGCCACGCGCATCTCGCGCAGCAGGATGCGGCGCGTGTTGCTGCGCGTCAGCTGGTTGGTGGCAATCGCGCGGACGGTCACCGCCATGGTCTGCGTGCCGGCATTGCCGCCAATGCTGGCGACGATCGGCATCAGCACCGCCAGCGCGACCAGCTTTTCGATCGCCGCGCCGAACAGCGCGATGATCACCGAGGCGACCAGCGCGGTGCCCAGATTGGCGACCAGCCAGCGCACGCGCGCCGAATAGGCTTCGCGGATCGGCTCGTTGATGTCGCCTTCGCCCGCGCCGCTCATCAGCAGCGCGTCCTCGCCCGCTTCCTCGGAGATGATGTGGACCACGTCGTCCACCGTCATCTGTCCGACCAGCCGGTCGTTCTCGTCGATTACCGCGGCGCTGATGAGGTTGTACTTCTGGAACATCAGCCCGACCTCTTCCTGGTCGAGCAGGACGGGGATCAGCGTCTGGTCGCGCTTCATCACGTCGGCCAGCGGGATCGTGCGCGGCGCGCGCAGCACCCAGCTCAGCGCGCAGGTGCCGACCGGGTGGTGCTTCTCGTCGACCACGAAGATCTCGTAGAAATCGTCGGGCAGGTCGCGCCCGTCGCGCAGGAAATCGATCAGATCGCCCACGGTCAGGTGCTCGGGCACGGCCACGAAATCGCGGCTCATCAGGCGGCCGGCGGTTTCCTCGGGATAGGAGAGCGCGGACTGGATCGCGATCCGGTCCTCCATCTCGACTTCGGCCAGGATCGCGCGCTGGTTGGCCTCGTCGAGATCCTCGATCAGCTGGACCGCATCGTCGGTCTCGAGCTGGTCGACGATCTGCGCCACCGCTTCGGGCGGCAGCGCTTCCATCATGTCTTCGCGGACGTAGTCGTTGAGTTCGGCGACCACTTCCGAGGTCATCAGGTCGGTGATCGCCGCGGCCAGCTGGTAGCGCTGTTCGCGCTCGAACAGTTCGAGCAGGTCGGCGATGTCGGCGGGGTGGAGCGGTTCGACCAGCTCGTACACCGCCTTGGTGTCGCCGTCCTCCAGTGCCTGCTCGACGGCTTCGACATACTCCTTCTTGAGCGTGTTTTCCTCGTCCATCCGCTCGTCGTCGATGCGGTCGTCGGGGCGCGCTTCGTCGGCCGACTCGCGCGCCAGCAGGAAACCGTCATCGTCGAGGGGGCGGTCGCTTTCGCTCATGGCAGCGGTCTAGGCAGACCCGGGGGGAATGCAAGCGGCCGGTGCCATTCGACTGGTGACTCTCGGCCCACAATCCCTATGTAGGCCGCCAATCACTCACAGGAGACACGATCCATGGCCGACAAGCTGACTTTGACCCTCGACACCGGCGACGGCGAAAACAAGGACGTAGTGATCAAGCTGCGCCCCGATCTCGCGCCCGGCCATGTCGAACGCATCACCACGCTGGCCGGCGAAGGCTTCTACGACGGGGTGGTCTTCCACCGCGTGATCCCCGGCTTCATGGCGCAGGGCGGCGATCCGACCGGCACCGGCATGAGCGGCAGCGACAAGCCCGATCTCAAGGCCGAATTCAACAGCGAACCGCACACCCGCGGGACCTGCTCGATGGCCCGCACGCAGGTGCCCGACAGCGCCAACAGCCAGTTCTTCATCTGCTTCGACGACGCCGAATTCCTCGATGGCCAGTACACCGTCTGGGGCCAGGTCGAGAGCGGCATGGAACACGTCGACGCGCTGCCCAAGGGCGAACCGCCCGCAAACCCGGGCAAGATCGTCAAGGCGACTGTCGGGTAAACTTCGCCGGGATCGAAAACGGGAAGGGCGGCCACGAGCCGCCCTTTTCGTTGAAAGGGCTGGTCCCATCGGGTAAAGGCGCGCCACTCATGAAACCGACCACCACCCCTCCCAAGACCTACCGGGTCAAGAGCTTCGGCTGCCAGATGAACGTCTATGACGGCGAACGCATGGCCGAGATGCTCGACGCGCAGGGCATTGCGCCCGCAGCCGAGGGCGAGGACGCCGATCTGGTGGTGCTCAACACCTGCCACATCCGCGAAAAGGCGGCGGAGAAGATCTATTCGGACATCGGCCGCCTGACCAAGGGCAAGACGCAGACCAAGCCGCCGATGATCGCGGTCGCGGGCTGCGTCGCGCAGGCCGAGGGCGAGGAGATCATGAAACGCTCGCCCGCGGTGAGCATGGTCGTCGGCCCGCAGGCCTACCACCGCCTGCCCGAAATGCTGGACCGCGCGGTGCAGGGCGAACGCGCGACCGATACCGACATGCCCGCGATCGCCAAGTTCGCCGCGCTGCCCGAACGCCGGCGGATCGGCCCGACCGCCTTCCTCACCGTGCAGGAAGGCTGCGACAAGTTCTGCACCTATTGCGTGGTGCCCTATACCCGAGGCGCCGAAATCTCGCGTCCTTACAGCGATCTGGTGACCGAAGCGCGCAAGCTGGTCGAAGCGGGCGCGAAGGAAATCACGCTGCTCGGCCAGAACGTGTCCGCGTGGAGCGGCGAGAACGGCAGGGGCCACGCGGTGGGCCTAGCGGGTCTGATCCGCGACATCGCCGCGATCGATGGCCTCGCGCGTATCCGCTACACGACCAGCCACCCGGCCGACATGGACGACGACCTGATCGCCGCGCATGGCGACACGCCCAAGCTCATGCCGTTCCTCCACCTGCCGGTGCAGGCGGGCAGCGACCGCGTGCTGAAAGCCATGAACCGCAGCCACAGCGTAGAGAGCTATCTCAAGCTGCTCGACCGCTTCCGCGCGGCGCGGCCCGATCTCGCGCTGTCGGGCGACTTCATCGTCGGCTTCCCCGGCGAGACCGATGCCGAGTTCGAGGAAACGCTGCAGCTGGTCGGCGAGGTTGCCTATGCGCAGGCCTTCAGCTTCAAATACTCGCCGCGCCCCGGCACGCCTGCCGCGACGATGGACGGGCAGGTGGCGAAAGAGGTCATGGACGAGCGTCTGCAGCGGCTCCAGGCCGCGCTCAACCGCGACCAGCTGGCGTTCAACCAGAACACCGTCGGCCGCACCTGCGAGGTGCTGGTCGAACGCAAGGGCAAGCTGCCCGGCCAGTGGCTCGGCAAGACGCCGTGGCTGCAGAGCGCGTGGTTCGAAGGCGACGTGCAGATCGGCGACCTCGTGCAGGTCGAACTGGTCGAGGCGGGGCCCAACTCGCTTGCCGGGATGCTGCGCGAAACCGTCGCCGCCTGATTACAGCGGGATGACTATCCACCGTCCCGCGCCGGGGACCAGCTTGCGCGTCATGCGTTGAAGCCTAAACTCCGACTCGCATTTGAAAGGAGCCTATGGCCCGCAAACCCATACAGAAGGACGCCCAGGCCTTCTCCCCGCCGCCTTCGCCGCAGCGCGAAGTGCGCCGCGCGCAAATCGATATCAGCTTCGAGAACCAGAGCTTGCTGGCCGCCCTGTTCGGCCAGTTCGATGCGAATCTGGTGCAGGTCGAGAACCGCCTCGGCGTGTTCATGTCGGCGCGCGGCAACCAGCTGCATATCGAAGGACCCGAAGATAGCGTGGCGCGCGCGCGCGATGTGCTCACCGCGATGTATGACAGGTTGGCGGTGGGGCAGGATCTCGACGCCGGGGCAATCGAAGCGCTGATCACCATGTCGGACGAACCCACTCTCGACGGGATCGTCGATGCCGATGCGGGCAATGGCAAGCGCGGTCCGCCGATCATGATCCGCACGCGGCGCAAGACCATCGTTCCTCGCAGCGCGATGCAGGCAACCTACATGCGCAGCCTGGTGCGCGACGACATCATCTTCGCGCTAGGTCCGGCGGGAACGGGCAAGACCTACCTCGCGGTGGCGCAGGCGGTGGCGCAGCTGATCACCGGCAGCGTGCAGCGCCTGATCCTTTCGCGTCCGGCGGTGGAAGCGGGCGAAAAGCTGGGCTTCCTACCCGGTGACATGAAGGAAAAGGTCGATCCCTACCTGCGCCCGCTGTACGACGCGCTCTACGATTGCATGCCGCCCGAACAGGTCGAGCGGCGGCTGGCCTCGGGCGAAATCGAGATCGCGCCGATCGCCTTCATGCGCGGCCGCACGCTGGCGGATGCCTTCGTCATCCTCGACGAAGCGCAGAACACCACGCGCGAGCAGATGAAGATGTTCCTCACCCGCTTCGGGCAGAACAGCCGGATGGTGATCTGCGGCGATCCGCGGCAGGTCGACATTCCCGGCGGCGATGGGATGAGCGGGCTGGCCGATGCGGTCGGCAAGCTGGAGGGCGTCGATGGTTTCGGCACCATCCGCTTCACCGCCGCCGACGTGGTCCGCCACCCGATCGTCGGGCGCATCGTCGAGGCCTACGAGGGGCCGAACGCATAATGACAAAAACCATTATGTCGTCACCCCCGCGCAGGCGGGGGTCCCGCTACCTTCGGGCGTGACTTTCGAGAAAGGCGGCTACGTTTACATCATGGCAGACCGCTACCGCGGTACCATCTATGTGGGCGTGACTGCCGATATTGCCGCGAGGGCAGTGCAGCACCGCGAAGGGAAGGGCGGGTCGTTTACCCACCGGTATGGGCTCACACGGCTCGTCTATCTCGAGCGCTACGATGACATTACCGATGCTATCGCGCGCGAGAAGGCGGTGAAGAAATGGAACCGCGCGTGGAAGATCAGGGCGATCGAGGAGCAGAATCCCGAGTGGCACGATCTGTTCGACACGCTGAACATGTAGCAGGAGCGCGATCCCCGCCTGCGCGGGGATGACGAAGGATTAGAACGGTGGATTTCGACATCGACATCGACGGCTGGCCCGCGGACGTGGAGTGGGATGCGCTGACCGTGCGCGCGCATGCAGCGCTGGGCACTGTCGAGCCCGCGCTGCACAATCCGCGGCTGACCGCTTCGGTGCTGTTCACCTCCGATGCGGACGTCCACGCGTTAAACAAGGAATGGCGCGGCAAGGACAAGCCGACCAATGTGCTGTCGTTCCCCATGCTCGAGCGTGAGGACCTGCTCGACCTTGCACCCGAGGGGCCGCCCGAAATGCTCGGTGATATTGCGCTGGCCGCCGGCACCTGCGCGCGCGAGGCAGCGGAGAAGGGGGTGCCGCTGGAAACGCATGCGACGCACCTGCTCATACACGGTTTGTTACACCTTGCCGGGCACGATCACGTCGATTCGGACGCGCAGGCCGAGGCAATGGAGGCGCTGGAAATCGCAGCGCTTGCAAAACTGGGTATCGGCGACCCATATGGGGACCGCAATTGACTGGAGTACACTGGTAGGGCCATGCCCGATTCTTCATCACCCGCGGGAGACGCGGAGAGTAGCAGCGGGCTGATCCTCGCTATCCGGAAATTCTTCGACCCCGATCACGGCGAACGCTCGCTGCGTGCGCAGCTCGAAGACGCGATCGACGAGCACGAGGACGAGAACGGCGAGGATACGCCCGAACACAGCGGCACGGGCGACCTGTCGCTGGTTGAACGCCAGATGCTGCGCAACCTGCTGCATTTTTCCGAGCACGACGCCGACGATGTCGCGGTGCCGCGCGGCCAGATCATCGCGATCGAGGCCACGGCGAGCTGGGACCAGCTCGTCGAGACCTTCGCCGAACACGGCCATTCGCGCATGCCGGTTTATCGCGAGCAGCTCGACGATGTGATCGGCATGATCCACATCAAGGATGTCTTCACCATCCTCGCGCGCGGCGAGACCCCGCCGGGCGACTGGACGGTGCTGCTGCGGCAGCCGCTCTACGTCCCGCAGACCCGCAACGCGCTCGACGTGCTGGCCGACATGCGCGCGCAGCGCATGCATCTGGCTATCGTGGTCGATGAATTCTCGGGCACCGACGGCCTCATCACGATCGAGGATCTGGTCGAGGAAATCGTCGGCGAAATCGAGGACGAGCATGACGATGCGCCCGAGCAGTGGATCGTCGATATCGGCGGCGGCATGTGGGATTGCGACGCGCGTGCCGAGCTCGAGGATGTCGCACGGCAGGTCTCGCCCGCGATCGTCGAAGTGGAAGAATCGGTCGATACGCTGGGCGGCGTGGCCTTCGTCCTGGCCGAGCAGGTGCCCGAAGTGGGCCGCGTGCTCGAACACCCCAGCGGCTGGCGGATCGAGGTAATCGACGGCGATGAAACGCATGTCACGCGCCTGCGGCTGCACGCGCCCGACCAGGCTGCCACGCCGGGGTGAGGTGAGTTGCAGATTTCTGCACATTCATGCTCGACAGGTGCGTTTGACGCTCATAGCATGCAACGGTCATGGCTACCCGGCGACTTCCCCCTCTTCGCGCCCTCGAGGCTTTCGTGCGCACTGTCCGACTGGGCTCCGCGCGTGCCGCGGCAGATGAACTGGGACTGAGCCCTTCGGCGCTGTCGCGCCGGATCGGCAATCTCGAGGACTTCGTCGGCAAGAAGCTGTTCACGCGGGCGCGGCAGTCGATGCAGCTGACCGATGACGGGCATGCCTTCTTCGAAGCGGTGAACCCGCAGCTCGAAGCGCTGGCGCGCGCAGTCGAAAGCCAGTCGGAAAACCTGTCGGTCCTGCGCCTGCATCTGGGCGTCCTGCCGCTGTTCGGCACGCAGCGCCTGTTTCCGCGGCTGGCCGAACTGCGCGAACGGCATCCGCTGCTGCATATCGACATCGATACCGGCGCGCATCTGGAGGACCGGGTGGGCGATGTGCTCGACGCGGCGATCATCCTGTCGCGGGGGCCCTCGCGCGGACTGCACGCGGTCCGGCTCGACTACAACAAGGTCCACGCGATTTGCAGCCAGGATCTGGCCGCCAAGATCGGGGATGAGCCCGATGCCGAAGTGCTCGGTCGCCAGACGTTCCTGATCCACAACGAGCTGCCCGAAAGCTTTACCGCGTGGCGCGCCGAGATCGGCCTGAACGATTTCGAGCCGGCGGCGATCGATCATTTCGATTCGGGCCAGATCATGCTCGAGGCGGCGGCGCAGGGGCTGGGCATCGCGATCATGCACGACGACCACATGCGCCGCGCTGCGGACAACCGCTTGGCGACGCTGTTCGGCGCGGATGTCGAAAGCCCGTACAGCTATTGGTTCGTGTGCAAGCCGACCGCGTTGGAAGAGCGCCCGGTGCGGCTGTTCCACGACTGGCTGGTCAAGGCCGGGCTCTAGCGCAGGCCCGCGCCTTCAGGTCTCGTCCAGCGCCGGCGCGGTGTAGCGGATCGCTGCGACCGTATGGCGGAAATCGCGCAAGGGTTCGTCCAGCGTCGCGCCCAGTTCCTGTTCGATTTCCAGGCGTGCCTGCGCCGCGATTGCCTTGCGCCCGCGATAGTCTTCGGGGCTGAACGGTTCGAGATAGGTGATGCGAAGCGGGAAGCTGCCCTTGCGGCCCATTACGCGCATGGCGTTGTTGACCCCGCCTTCCTCGCCGATCCAGCCAATGAATTCGGCCACGTCGCCGTAATCGAGCACCACGGGCTGGACGAGCACGCCGGCGGGCGGCGGTTCGAGCACCGACAGCATCGAGCTCTTGAAGGGCAGCAGCGACCGGCCGTCGGTGGTGGTGCCTTCGGGAAAGACGGTGACCGACCAATTGTCGGCCAGCGCCTCCTTCAGCGCGTTGATCTGCTGCGCCACGCCCATCCGGTTCTCAC
Source organism: Qipengyuania citrea (assembly GCF_009828015.1). GTDB lineage: Bacteria > Pseudomonadota > Alphaproteobacteria > Sphingomonadales > Sphingomonadaceae > Qipengyuania > Qipengyuania citrea. The sequence goes on from NZ_WTYG01000002.1 coordinate 143,939, forward strand.
GCTTGACGAACACCGTGCGGTTGAGCCGGCACAGCCACCCGATCACGGGGACCTGCGACAGTTCGAACTTGGCCACGAAGGCGGTTCCGGTGGCACCGGCCAGCGCGAGTATGTCGACCCACGAGACATGGTTGGCAATGAAGAACACATCGCGCCGTAGCGGTGTCCCGTGGATTTTCACGCGCGCGCCGATGATCCAGGCGGTGTAGCGCAGGAACAGCATGGGGAAGGGCGACCCATAGGCGAACACGCGGTAGAGGTAGTGCAGCGGCACGCAGATCAGCAGCCCCAGCAGGATGCCCAGCGTCCGCAGGACGAAGCGCACCCATTCGCGCGGGGTCAACGGAGTGGTCTCGCCGCGCATCGCGGCAAGCCTGCGAGCGGATAGGGCGGCGAGGCGACGCTCGGCGTCGGCGCGATCGCTATCCTTCGCGGTCGAGACGGACGCCATAGAGTTCCAGCCGGTGGTCGACGAGGCGGTAGCCCAGCTTGGCCGCGATCTGCTTCTGCAGTGCCTCGATCTCGGGGTCGACGAATTCGACGACCTTGCCGGTTTCGACATCGATCAGGTGGTCGTGATGGGCTTCGGGTGCGGCTTCGTACCGTGCGCGGCCATCGCCGAAATCGTGGCGGTCGAGAATGCCCGCTTCTTCGAACAGCCGCACGGTCCGGTAGACCGTGGCGATCGAGATGCCCGAATCGATCTTGTTGGCGCGTTCGTGCAGCAGTTCGACATCCGGGTGGTCGTCGCTCTCGGACAGCACGCGCGCGATCACGCGGCGCTGTTCGGTGATCCGCAGGCCCTTGTCGGCGCACAATTGTTCGAGATCGATCTTCTGATGCACAGTCATTTCCAAATAAAACGCCCCGTACCCTTATCGGGCCGGGGCGTCTTGCTCAAGGCGAACCGGAAGCCTCAGGCTTCCTTCTTCTTGCGGCCGCGCTTCTGGCCTGGCTTGCGGCCCAGTCCAATCTTGACCGCAAGATCGCGGCGCGTGGCGGCATAGTCGGGAGCGACCATCGGATAGTCGGCGGAAAGGTTCCAGCGTGCACGATACTCTTCGGGCGAAAGACTGTGCTCGGTCGACAGGTGCCGTTTGAGCATTTTCATCTTCTTGCCGCACTCGAGACAGGCGAGATGGTCTTTCTTTACCGACGAACGGATAGAAACCGCGGGTTCGGGCATTTCCTCGGCCGCGCTATCGCCCGTATCGAGACCCGACAGCGCCGAATAGACATTCGAAATAAGCGTGGGCACGTCCTCGACGGAAACACTGTTGTTGCTCACGTGAGCGGCCACGATGTCCGACGTCAACGTGATGAGGGTTTCAGCCATGTCGGTATGGAATTCTTCCATCAGGGTACCTTCTATATTGTGGAAATCACTAGGTTGCGACCCCGTGTGGGTACCATTGTATAAAATGGACAAGAAATTGCAACAATTGTTGGCAATTCTGACTTTTGGCGCGTTTTTACAACTTTCGCGCGAAGGTAATGGCGTCCAGTTTCGCGCCATCAAGCGTCCGGTAATAGGCCGGTCGGCGGCCGATCGGCTCGAAACCGCAGGCCCGATACAGGCTTTCCGCCGGGTTGTTCGCGCGCATTTCGAGGAAGACCCGGTCTGCGCCGCCGTCACGCGCGCGCCTGGCGAAGGTCTCGATCAGGAACCGGCCGAGCCCTCTCCCGCGCATTTCCGGGCGGACGCCGATCAGCAGCAGTTCCTCTTCGCCCGGCGCCCGGCGAGCGAGGATGAAACCCGCCGCCGGATCGCTGCCGTTCGCGAGCTTCACGCTGGCGTCGGCGAGAATGGCGTAAGTGTGCGGCATGGCCAGCGAGTTGGCGACCTGCTGGCGGGTCCAGGCTTCGCGCCAGTGCGGGTCGAACGCCGCTTCCATCACGGCCATCAACTGGTCGAGCTGCTCCATTACCCCGGCAGCTTCGCATCGGGCGGGCGGCCGTAGAGCGGCGCCAGATTGTCGGTCAGCAACGCATCCGGCAGCGCGAGCGCATGGCGGGCGTCGGGCAGCTCGACCGCGCTGGGCTCGATCTGCGCCAGTTCGCCCAGCGCTGCTGCCTTCGACCCGGCGATCAGCGGATGCACCGCCCGCGCCGCCGCAGCCTCGGGTGCGAGCGAGGCGACCGCGCCTGCGGGGATGGCGCCGGCATCGAAATCCTGGACGAACCATTCGCCGTGCCCGCCGGTCATGCATACGGTAACCGGACCGCCCGCTTCGCCCCGCGCGATGGCCGCGACCAGTGCCAGCGTGGGATAGCCCCGCACTTGCGCGTGCCAGGCGATGCCCAGCGCCCGCGCGACTGCGAGACCGATCCGGACCCCGGTGAAACTGCCCGGGCCCAGCGACACGCGGATTTCCCCGGCGCAGCCCTTGCCCGGCAGTTCGGCGATCATCGGGACGAGTCGTTCGGCATGGCCGCGCCCCAGCACCTCGTGCCGGGCATCGAGCAGCGTGCCGTTATCGAACAGCGCGGTCGAACAGGCTTCGGTCGCGGTTTCTATCGCCAGAATGCGCATCAGCGCCCACTGCCCCAGCGCAAACCGGTCCGCAAGTCAGTCGATACGGTTGAACTTGTCGAAATCGGGCCGCGGGCTGCGATCGAAAATGCTTTTCGGATCGCCGTGCCCGATCGCGCAGATGAAATTGCTGCGATGGCGCGGCTGGTCGGCGAAGAACGCCTTGTCGACCGCCTCGCTGTCGAAGCCCGACATCGGTCCGCAGTCGAGCCCGAGCGCCCGTGCGGCGATCATCAGATAGGCGCCCTGCAGCGAGGAATTGCGGAACGCGCCTTCCTTGCGGCCGTCTTCATCGCCGTCGAACCAGCTCTTGGCGTCGGTATGCGGGAACAGCCAGGGCAGTTCCTCGTGGAAATCGATATCGTAGCCGATGATCGCAACCACCGGGGCCGAGGTGATCTTGTCCTTATTGCCGTCTGACGCGCAATCGGCCAGCTTGGCCTTGGCCTCGGGCGACTTGGCCCAGACGATGCGCGCGGGCTGCATATTGGCCGAGGTCGGCGCCATCTTGAGCAATTCGTAGATCGCGTGGATCTCGTCATCGCTCACCGGCTGGTCGAGCCAGTCGTTGTAGCTGCGGGCTTCGCGGAAGATGAGGTCGAGCGCGTCGGCGGAAAGGGTGTCGGCCAAGAGGTTTGTCCTTCGCTTCGTGGAATTCAGGCGGCGCGGACTTCAACGACCTCGGGGACGTAATGTTTCAGCAAACCTTCGATGCCGTGCTTGAGCGTGGCGGTCGAGGAGGGGCAGCCCGAACAGGCACCCTGCATCTGCAAGTGGACCACACCGTCGCGGTAGCCGCGGTACTGGATATCGCCGCCATCGCCCGCCACTGCGGGCCGGACACGCGTTTCGAGCAGTTCGTTGATCTGCGCGATGATGTCGCCGTCTTCCTCGCGTTCGTCGACAAGCATGCCTTCGTCTTCGGGCGGAACCGCAATGCCGCCGGCGGTGCCGGGCACGAACAGCGGTGCCTGCGCCACGAAATGGTCGAGCAGGATCGCGAGAACCTGTGGCTTGAGATCGCTCCAGCTGACGCCGGGCGCGGCGGTCACGGTGACGAAATCGCCGCCGAAGAACACGTTCACGACTTCGCCCGTATCGAAGATCGCCTGCGCCAGCGGGCTGGCCTCGGCGGCTTCGGGGGTGGCGAATTCGCGCGTGCCCTGCTGCATGACCGGCTGGCCGGGCAGGAACTTGAGGCTCGCGGGGTTGGGCGTGGTTTCGGTCTCGATGAACATGCCAGCGATGTAGGGAGGCGGGCGGTCCGGGGCAAGGAAGGAACGCTTGTCCGCGACATTCACCTAGCCTTCACGCATCGCCTGCCTATATGCTGAACCATGACCGATTTTACGCGCGCCTTGCGGCGTCTCGCGCTCATCCTTCCCGCCGTGTTGCTCGCTCCGCAGCCCTTGTTGGCGCAGGAGCCGGCCCCGCCGACCCCGCAGCATCTGACACCGGCCGGCGGGACGCCGTGGATCTATGAAGGCAGCGACGTCCCCCGGGACGAGGAATGGATTTTCGGCGAACTGCCCAACGGGTTGCGCTATGCAGTGCGCAGCAATGCCGTTCCGCCCGACCAGGTCTCGGTCCGCGTGCGGATCGATGCAGGTTCGCTGCACGAAGACGCAAGCGAGCTCGGCTATGCGCATCTGCTCGAACACCTGCTGTTCCGTGAAAGCAAATATCTCGGCCCCGCAGAGGCGATTCCGACCTGGCAGCGGCTGGGCGCCACCTTCGGCAGCGATACCAATGCCGAAACCAGCCCGACGCACACCGTCTTCAAGCTCGACCTGCCCAATGTCGACGCGGGGAAGCTGGCCGAAAGCATGAAGCTGTTGTCGGGCATGGTCCGCAGCCCGGTGCTGAGCGATGCCAATGTCCAGGCCGAAGTCCCGATCGTGCTGGCCGAGAAACGCGAGCGCGGCGGGCCCGCCGAACGCGCGGGCAACGCCAGCCGCGAAGTGCTGTTCGCTGGCCAGCGGCTGGCCACCCGCAGCCCCATCGGCACCGAGGCCACGCTGGGCGCGGCCACCGGCGCAAGCGTGTCGGCCTTCTATCGCCGCTGGTACCGGCCCGAAAACACCGTGGTGGTGGCCGCAGGCGATATCGACCCGCAGCAGCTGGCTGCCGAGATCGAAGCGTGGTTCGGCGACTGGGAAGGCGAGGGTGCCCTGGTGCCCGCACCCGATTTCGGCGATCCGGTCGCCCCCGCGGGCGCCGACCCGGCCAATCCGGTGGGCGAAATCGGCGTGGTGGTCGAACCCGACCTGCCGCGCAGCTTCACTTATGCAGTGATGCGGCCCTGGCGCCCGGTGCAGGACACCGTTGCCTACAATGAAGGCCTGCTGCGCGACGCGCTGGCGCAGGCGCTGATCAACCGGCGGCTCGAATCGCGCGCCCGGGCCGGTGGCAGCTATCTCTATGCCCAGGTGTCGCAGGACGATGTCAGCCGCTCCGCCGACATGACCTTCGTCAATTTCGCGCCGCTCACCGGCGACTGGAAATCCGCGCTCGACGATATACGCGGGGTCATTGCCGACGCGCTGGCGACCCCGCCGTCGCAGGAAGAGATCGACCGCGAGCTGGCCGAGTTCGAGATCGTCTTCACCAGCCAGGTCGAACAGCGCCGGGTGCTGCCGGGACCGCGGCTGGCCGACGACATCGTCAACGCGGTCGATATCCGCGAGGCGGTCGCCGCGCCAGAAACCGTGCTGATGGTGTTCAACTCGATGCGCGAGACGATCACCCCCGAACGCGTGCTCGAGCATACCCGCGCGCTGTTTGCGGGCGATGTGATCCGCGCCGCCTACGTCACGCCCGAAGCCGGCGAGGCGAGCGAAGCGGCGATCCGCGCCGCGCTGGGCGAAACCATTGCCGCCGATGCCGAGGCCCGTATCGCCGCGCAGGCAATCGCGTTCGACGACCTGCCCGCAGTGGGCGAACCGGGCGAAGTGGTGGCGCAGGCGCCGATCGGCGTGCTCGACATCGAGCAGGTCGAATTCGCCAATGGCGTCAAGGCGATCCTGTGGGCGAACGATGCCGAACCCGGCCGCGTTGCAGTGAAGGTGCGGTTCGGCACAGGCTATCGCGCCTTCGCGCCCGACGAGGCGGTCTATGCCAACCTCGGCTATGCCGCGCTGATCGGCTCGGGCATCGGCGATCTGGGGCAGGAAGAGCTCGACGTGCTCGCCACGGGGCGCAAGTTCGGCTTCGACTTCCAGACCGGCGACGGCGCCTTCAGTTTCTACGCGCAGACCCGCGAACAGGATCTGGAAGAACAGCTTTATCTTTTCGCTGCGAAGCTGGCGATGCCCGGCTGGGATCCCAACCCGGTGATCCGCGCGAAAGCGGCGGGCAAGCTCGCTTACGAAAGCTATGGCGCCAATCCGAACGGCGTGCTGCAGCGCGACCTCGAATATCTCCTTCGCGATCAGGACCCGCGTTTCCAGACCCCCACGCCCGCGATGTTCGATGCCGCGACACCTGCGGGATTCCGCGAAGTGTGGGAACCGCTGCTTGGGCAGGGGCCGGTCGAAGTGCTGCTGTTCGGCGAATTCGACAAGGCCGCCACGATCGAGGCGCTGCGCAAGACGTTCGGCGCGCTCGACCAGCGCGAGACCGCGCCCGCAGAGGTTCTCGAACGCGCGATCGACTTCCCCGACGCGGGCGAGACGGTCATCCGCCGCCATCGCGGCGATGCCAATCAGGCCGCCGCGGTCATCGCCTGGCCCAGCGGGGCCGGGGTCGACGGGCTGCGCGAATCGCGCCGTCTCGAAGTGCTGGTGTCGCTGTTCAACAACCGGCTGATGGAAGCGATGCGCGAACATGCCGGCGCCAGCTATTCGCCCGTCGTACGGTCCGACTGGCCCAGCGATGTCGACAGCGGTGGGCGCATCGCCGCGCTCGCGCAGCTGCGACCCGAGGACGTGCCGGTGTTCTTCGCCGAGGCCGAACGCATCGCACAGGAACTGGCCAGCACGCCGGTAGGCGAGGATGAATACAACCGCGTGGTCGAACCGCTGCGGCAGTATGTCAGCCGCGCATCGACCGGGAACCTGTTCTGGCTCTACCAGCTCGAAGGCGCGACCGTGGACCCGCGCAGCATTGCCGACCTGCGCTTCCTGCTGGCCGATTACACGCAGACCGATCCGGGGGTGTTGCAGGCGCTGGCGCAGAAATACTTCGGTTCGCGCGCGGGCTGGCGCCTCGCAGTGCTGCCCGAGGGACAGGAACTGGCCACCGCGAGCGGACCAGCCAGTGCCGGCGAAGGGCGCTGATTCCGCTTACTGCAATCGCCCTTTTACGCTGGCCAAGCAAATGCTGCTTGCGACATGATGGGCGCTCGTCTGCTACAGACGAGCAATCAGGCGCCATTCCCGGCGCCGCAACCGGAAGATACCATGGCGACCAATTGGGCACCCGATAGCTGGCAGGGATACGAGGCAAGGCATTTGCCCGACTATCTCGACAAGGCTGCGCTCGAGGCTGCGACCACCACCCTCGAAACGCATCCGCCGCTCGTGTTTGCGGGCGAAGCGCGCGCGCTCAAGGCCGATCTCGCCGAAGTCGCCGAGGGCCGCGCCTTCCTGCTGCAGGGCGGCGATTGCGCCGAAAGCTTCGCCGAATTTCACCCCAACAACATCCGCGACACCTTCCGGGTGCTGCTGCAGATGGCGGTGGTGATGACCTTTGCCAGCAAGAAGCCGGTGGTGAAGGTTGGGCGCATGGCGGGGCAGTTTGCCAAGCCGCGCAGCTCGAACACCGAAACGCAGGGCGATGTCACGCTGCCGAGCTATTTCGGCGACAACATCAACGGCATCGAATTCGACGCCGCGACGCGCACCAACGACCCGCAGCGCATGGTCCGCGCCTATTCGCAGGCGGCTGCCACGCTCAACCTGCTGCGCGCCTTCGCCACCGGCGGCTATGCCAATCTGCGGCAGGTGCACCAGTGGACGCTCGAATTCATGGGCCGCAGCCCGTGGGCGGACAAGTTTTCCGACATTGCCGACCGGATCGGCGAAGCGCTCGATTTCATGGAGGCCTGCGGGGTCGATCCGCAAGTGCTCCCGCAATTGCAGCGCACCAGCTTCTACACCAGCCACGAAGCGCTGCTCCTACCTTACGAGCAGGCGCTGACCCGCCGCGACAGCCTGACCGGCGACTGGTACGATTGCTCGGCGCATATGGTGTGGATCGGCGACCGCACCCGCTTCGAAAACAGCGCGCATATCGAATTCGCGCGCGGCATCGGCAATCCGCTCGGGATGAAGTGCGGGCCGAGCCTGGAAACCGATGCGCTGCTCAAGCTGCTCGACACGCTCAATCCGGCACGCGAACCCGGCCGTATCACGCTGATCAGCCGGTTCGGCCATGACAAGGTCGAGGACGGCCTGCCGCGGCTGGTGCGCGCGGTGAAGGCGGAAGGCCATCCCGTCGTGTGGAGCTGCGACCCGATGCACGGCAATGTCGTCAAGTCGGACAGCGGCTACAAGACGCGGCCCTTCGACCGGATCCTGTCCGAAGTGAAGGGCTTCTTCGCCGTGCACCGCGCCGAAGGGACGCATCCGGGCGGTATCCATATCGAGATGACCGGGCAGGACGTGACCGAATGCGTCGGCGGCGCGGTGGCTATCACCGACGAGGCGCTGAAGGACCGGTATCACACGCATTGCGATCCGCGCCTGAACGCCGCGCAGTCGCTCGAACTGGCCTTCCTGATCGCGGAAATGCTCAACGAGGAACACGGGATTCGGCAGGCCGACGCCGCCTGAAACCGCCGCTTCGCGCCGCCGGCGGGGAACCGCCCCGGCCGCGCGGCATTGTTCGGGAATGCGCGACAGGCGATTGTACGGACACGGTTTTATACCCACGGCCTTTAAACCGAAATGGATTTCGGCCATGATGGATCATGGTCGCCAGCGTCCGGTGACTGCTACCTAGGGGGGACCGGCGATGTCCCAGTTGCAGCCCAGTTCGCGCCCATCCACCGGGGAAAGCCTCGACGCACGCTACGATACCGTCCGCTCGCTCAGCGAAGCGCTCGCCGCGCCGCTGTCCGATGCCGATGCGACGATCCAGTCGATGGAAGACGCCAGCCCTGCCAAGTGGCACCTGGCGCATACCACATGGTTCTGGGAAACCTTCCTCCTGCGCGACCGGCTGGAAGGGTACACGCTGTTCGACGAACGCTGGCCGTTCGTGTTCAATTCCTATTACGAAGCCGAAGGCGAACGCATCCACCGTTTTTCGCGCGGGATGCTGTCGCGGCCGACGCTGGAGGAAATCCTTGCCTGGCGCGCGCATGTCGATGCCGCGATGGAGCCGCTGTTCGCGCGCGAGGACCTGGCGCCGCTGATCGAGCTGGGCCTCAGCCACGAACAGCAACACCAGGAACTGCTGCTCACCGATATCAAGCACGGCCTGTTCCAGAACCCGCTGGGCGCCGCGATGTGGGACGCACCCGCAGCCGCTGCCCAAGCGCAGCCGCAGGAGTGGCACGAACATCCCGGCGGGATCGCGCGCATCGGCCACCAGGCGGACGGGTTTTCCTTCGACAACGAAGGTCCCGCGCACCGCGTTCTGCTCGAACCCTTCGCGCTGTCGTCGCGGCTGGTGACCAACGGCGAATGGGATGCCTTCATCGCCGATGGCGGCTACGACACCGCCAGCCTGTGGCTGTCCGACGGCTGGGCGTGGGTGCGCGAACACGCCGTCGGGGCGCCGCTCTACTGGCGCGAAGGCGAGCATTTCACCCATTCCGGCTGGCAGCCGCGCGACCCTGATGCACCGGTCACGCATATCTCCTATTTCGAGGCCGATGCCTTCGCCAGCTGGGCGGGGCAGCGGCTGCCCACCGAATTCGAATGGGAAGCGATCGCGCGCGGGCAGGAAGGGCAGGCGCAGGCGCACGATCCGTGCGGCGGGAACCAACTCGACGACGCCGCCCCGCCGCTGCCCCGCGGCAGCGAAGGCCTGTTCGGCGATTGCTGGCAGTTCACCCGCTCGGCCTATCTGCCCTATCCGCGCTTCAAGCCGGCTGCAGGCGCCGTGGGCGAATACAACGGTAAGTTCATGAGCGGGCAGTTCGTGCTCAAGGGCGCCAGCTGCGCCACGGCGCGCGGCCATTCGCGTTCCAGCTACCGCAATTTCTTCTACCCGCATCAGCGCTGGCAGTTCACCGGACTGCGGCTGGCAAAGGACATCTGATGGCTACCGACAAGGGGATCGCGCTCGTCGACCGCGACGAGGACGGCGTCGACCGGGCGTTTCGCGAGGATGTGCTGGCCGGGCTCCACCATGATCCCAAGGCGATCCCCGCGCGCTGGTTCTACGACGCGGAAGGCTCGCGACTGTTCGAGAAGATTACGCAGGTGGAGGAATATTATCCCACCCGCTCCGAAACCGAAATCCTCGGCGCGCGCGGGGCAGAGTTTGCCGAGCTGATCGGGCCCGGACGCGCGGTGGTCGAATTCGGTTCGGGCAGCTCGGTCAAGACGCCGTTGCTGCTCGAGGCGATCGATCCCGCCGCTTACGTCCCGCTCGACATTTCGGGCGATTTCCTGCGCGAAAGCGCGGCCGCGCTGGGGGCCAAGTTCCCCGGCCTGCCGGTCCACCCGGTCGAGGCCGACTTCATGCGCCGCGTGACCCTGCCCGGCGAAGTGGATAAGCTGGGCAAGCTCGGCTTCTTCCCTGGGTCGACGATCGGCAACATGGTCCCGCGCACGGCAGTCGACCTGCTGCGGTCGATGCGCGCGACGTTGGGCGCGGATGAAGGCGCCAGCCCGCTGCTGCTGATCGGCATGGACCTGATCAAGGACCGCGCCGTCCTCGAAGCCGCCTATGACGATGCCGCCGGCGTCACCGCGGCGTTCAACCTGAACCTCGTCACCCGGATCAACCGCGAACTCGGCGGCACCATGCCCGCCGATGCCTTTGCCCACGAAGCGCGCTGGAACGACGATCTGGCGCGCATCGAGATGCATCTCGTTGCCACGCGGGCCGTCGCTTTCGAGGTCTCGGGCCAGCGCTTCGCGATGGAGGAAGGCGAGACCATCCACACCGAGAACAGCCATAAATTCACCCCGCGTACCGCCAGCCTGCTGTTGCTCGCCGGCGGCTGGACCCCGCTCGAACGCTGGACCGATGAGCAGGACCGCTTCTCGGTGATCCTCGCCCGGGCGACCGACCAGCGCGAGGCGCCCTGACACGCCGAGTTCATGGACGCGACACCGGCGCGTTCCTATATGTGCCGTATGGAACTCGAACCCGTCTTCAGCGCCGCCGCTGACACGCTGCGCGCAATCCCGCGTTCGGAACTGCTTATCGCCGCCGTCGCGGCCATGGTGCTCGGCTGGATCGGCGCGATCATCGCCAAGCGCTCGGCGCTTGGCCGGGTGCTGCGGCTGGCCAGCTCGGTGGCGCTGGGCGCGATCCTGCTCACGGTGGTGCTGCAACTGTCGCGGTTCGACCCGCGCTTCGATGTCGCGGTGCCGCAGATCGGCCTGCCCGAACAGGTGGTGGAGGGCGGCGAAACGCAGATCCCGCTGTCCGCCGACGGGCATTTCTGGGTTCGCGCCGAGGTCAACGGCGTGCCGGGCAATTTCATGATCGATACGGGCGCGACGCTGACCGCAATTTCTGCGCCGCTTGCCGAGCGCGCCGGGCTCGAGCCGCGCCGCGGCGGCATTCCGATCATGCTGGGCACTGCCAACGGCACGGTGCAGGCGCATGTCGCGACGATCGACAGCCTGACCTTCGGCAATGTCAGCGCCAGCGGGACCGATGCGGCGATCGCGGAAAGCTTCGGCGATTTCAACGTCATCGGGATGAATGTGCTGGCCCGGCTCGGTTCGTGGCGGGTGGAGGACAACACGCTTATCCTCGTGCCCCGGGCCGAGGATACGATTTCGTGAATTCCCCCGTTGGACCATGCGCGCCGAAACGCTAGGGCAGCGCGCGATGGACGGCTCGACAACGCTTCCGCCCCCGCCGCCGCTGGCGCAGCTGCTTGACCGCGGCCCCGCTGCACTGTTCCTCGATTTCGATGGCACGCTGGTGGAGATCGCGCCGCGCCCGGGCGACATCCACGTGCCCGAGGGGCTGCTGGACCGGCTGCACGCGCTGCGCGACCGCCTGGAAGGCCGGCTGGCGCTGGTCAGCGGGCGCGCGCTCGACGATCTGACCGGGCACCTGGGCGAACCGGCGATCTGCCGGGCCGGGTCGCATGGCGCCTCGCGCTTCCTCGCCGATGGCACGCGTCTCGGTGACGAGCCACGCGGCTTGTCCGAAGCCTCGGTGGACGAATTGCGCGCCTTCGCCGAAGCGCATGGCCTGTTCTACGAGACCAAGACGCATGGCGGCGCGCTGCATTTCCGCGGCGCACCCGAAAAGCGCGAGGCGACCCTGGCCTTCGCAGAGGAATTCGCCGCCTCGCGCGAATTGTGCGTCACCAGCGGCAAGGGCGTGGCCGAACTGGTGCGCCCCGGTGCGACCAAGGCGGCGGCTGTGTCGGCCTTCATGGAAGTCGCGCCTTTCGCGGGCGCCGTCCCGGTATTCATCGGCGACGATGTGACCGACGAAGACGGGTTTGCAGGCGCGGGCGAACATGGCGGTTTCGGGATCGCCGTGGGCGAACGTCCGAGCCGGCAGGCACGATACGGACTCGACAGCGTTGCTGCAGTGCACCATTGGTTGGAGATATGATGCAGTCGGACCTTGAGCTCTCCCCGATCGGCAACTGCCAGGTCAGCACGCTGGTCGATAGCGAGGGGGCCTTCGTCTGGGGCTGTGTCCCGCGCGTCGACGGCGATCCGGTCTTCTGTTCGTTGCTCAACGACAATGCGCGCGATCGCGGCATCTGGCGGTTCGAGCTGGAAGGGCAGGCGCGCAGCAGCCAGCGGTACGAACGCAACACCGCGATCCTGGTCACCCGGCTCGAGGCCGATGATGGCAGCGCGGTCGAGATCCACGATTTCGCGCCGCGCTTCGAACGTTCGGGCCGGATGTACCGCCCGGTTGCCTATGCGCGCATTGTGCGCCCCGTGGCTGGCGCGCCGCGGCTGCGCATCGTCCTCGCGCCGATGAACGGCTACGGCGCCTCGCTTGCCGAAACGACCAACGGCACCAATCACATCCGCTACATGATCGGCCCGCAGGCGCTGCGCCTGTCGACCGATGCGCCGGTGGGTTACGTCCTCGAGGGGCGCAGCTACCGGGTCGAAAGCGACCAGCACTTCTTCCTCGGCCCCGACGAACCCTTCGATGGCAATATCCGCAGCGAAGTGCGGCGGATGGAGGCGATGACCGCGCGCTACTGGCAGCACTGGGTGCGCGGGCTGCATATCCCGCTCGAATGGCAGGAAGAGGTGATCCGCGCCGCGATCGCGCTCAAGCTGTGCCAGCACGAGGAAACCGGCGCCATCGTCGCCGCGCTGACCACCTCGATCCCCGAGGCTGCCAACAGCCAGCGCAACTGGGACTATCGCTACTGCTGGATCCGCGACAGCTATTATACCGTCCAGGCGCTCAACCGGCTCGGCGCGCTCGACGTGCTCGAGAAATATCTCGCCTATCTGCGCAACATCGTCGACCAGGCGCGCGGTGGGCAGATCCAGCCGCTCTATTCGGTGATGGGCGCGGACGAGCTTCACGAATTCGAGGCCGAGCATCTTGCCGGTTATCGCGGCATGGGCCCGGTGCGCGTGGGCAATGCCGCCTACAAGCAGGTGCAGCACGATTGCTACGGCCAGATCGTCATGCCGACCGCGCAGGCGTTTTTCGACACGCGACTGCTGCGAATGGCGGACGAACGCGATTTCGAACATCTGGAAGAAGTCGGCGAAGCGGCCTGGGCCAAGCACGACCAGCCCGATGCCGGGCTGTGGGAGTTCCGCACGCGGCAGGAAGTGCACACCTATTCGGCGGTGATGTGCTGGGCCGCCTGCGACCGGCTGGCCAATGTCGCCGCGACGCTGGGCAAGGGCGACCGCGTGGTCCACTGGAAACAGCGCGCCGACGCGATCCGCGCCAAGATCGACGAGAATGCGTGGAGCGAGGAGGGCGGGCATTACGGCGCCAGCTTCGAAAGCGACTATCTCGACGCCAGCCTGTTGCAACTGGTCGAATTGCGCTATCTTACGCCCGACGACGAACGCTTCCTCAAGACCTTCGCCGCGGTCGAGCGCGATCTGCGGCGCGGCGATCACATGCTGCGCTACGCTGCAGAGGACGACTTCGGTGCACCCGAAACCGCGTTCAACGTCTGCACCTTCTGGCTGATCGAGGCGCTTGCGCTGGTCGACCGCCGCGAGGAGGCGCGCGAGATGTTCGAGGCCATGCTCAGCCACACCACCGCATCGGGCATGCTGAGCGAGGATCTCGACTACGAGACCGATGAATTGTGGGGCAATTTCCCGCAAACCTATTCACTGGTCGGTATCATCAACTGTGCCGGCCTGCTGAGCAAACCGTGGAGCGAAGTACGCTGACCGATCAACCCCGACTCGTCGTCATCTCCAACCGCGTTGCAGTGCCCAAGGCGCGCGGCGCAGCGGGCGCGCAGGGCGGCCTTGCCGGCGCGCTGCATGCGGCGCTCAGCGATCGCAAGGGGTTGTGGTTCGGCTGGTCGGGGCAGGAAAGCGAAAGCGGGCGCACCGGGCATATCGACACGCAGACCACTGACGGCGTGACCACCGCGACGATCGATCTGTCGCAGCGCGATATCGACGAATACTACAACGGCTATGCCAACTCGACGCTGTGGCCGCTGTTCCATTACCGGCTCGACCTCGCGCAATATGAACGCGAAACGGGCAAGGGCTACGAACGCGTCAACGAACGCTTTGCCGACCAGGTCGCGCCGCTGATCGAGCCCGACGATGCGGTCTGGGTGCACGATTACCACCTCATCCCGCTGGGCGAGCGGCTGCGCTCGCGCGGGCTCAAGAACCGCATCGGTTTCTTCCTGCACATTCCCTGGCCACCGACGCGGCTGTTCGTGTCGCTGCCCTATCACGAGCGGCTCGTGCGCACGCTGCTCTATTACGACGTGGTCGGCTTCCAGACGCAGGAATGGCTCGAAAGCTTCCTGCATTACTGCGAGCACGAGCTGGGCGCCGAAGTCGACGGCGCGAAGGGCACCGTCAGTTTCGAGGGGCGCACCACGATCGCGCGCGCTTATCCGATCGGGATCGACTGGGACCATTTTTCGCAGTTGGGCAGTGCCGGCGAAGCGCGGCAGGCGCAGCAACGGCTGCTCAGCTCGTCGCGCCGACGCACCGCCATGATCGGGGTCGACCGGCTCGACTATTCGAAGGGTATTCCCGAGCGCATCGACGGGATCGGGCGCTTCTTCGACAAGCATCCCGAGCGGGTGCAGGATCTTGTCTTCATCCAGATCGCGCCGCCCAGCCGCGAGGATGTCGACAGCTACCAGGCGATCCGCGCCGAGCTCGAACAGAAATGCGGCCGCATCAACGGCGCGCGCAGCGAGGTCGACATGGTCCCGATCCGCTATGTCAATCGCGGCTACAGCCACGAAGAACTGTTCGGCTTTTTCCGCGCCGCCAAGATCGGGCTGGTCACTCCCTTGCGCGACGGGATGAACCTGGTCGCCAAGGAATATATCGCGGCGCAGGACCCCGAGGATCCCGGCGTGCTGATCCTCTCGCGCTTCGCCGGCGCGGCGGCGCAGATGCCCGATGCGGTGCTGGTCAATCCGCACAGCCCCGACGATATCGCGCATGCGATCCAGACCGCGCTCGACATGACGCTGGAGGAGCGCAAGGCGCGCTACCAGAAGCTGATCGCCACCGTGCGCGACGACAATGTGCAGGACTGGACCGCCAATTTCCTGCGCGATCTGAGCGAGGCCTGAGCGCGGCGCCGATCGCTGCGATTGCGCATGTCCTGCCGCGCTGCCACCGTCGCGCGCATGATTCGCGAACCTTTTCTGAAAACCCGGGGCATCCACAATTTCCGCGATTACGGCGGCTGGCGCTCGCGCGGGGGTGGGCAGGTGCGCACCGGGCTGCTGTTCCGCTCGGGCCACCATGTCGAGGCGACCGACGACGATCTCGCCGCGATCGCCCCGCTGGGCATCCACACGGTCATCGACCTGCGCGGCGAAAGCGAGCGCGCGGCCAATCCCTGCCGCCGGGTCGAGGGGTTCGACGGGCAGGTGGTGTTCTACGAAGGCGAGACCACCTCCAGCCCGCCGCACATGGATATCGGCCCCGACACCAGCGCCGCCGATTTCGCGCGCGAACGCATGCTCGCGGTGTACACGCGCATGCCCGACAACCCGGCGATGATCGACATGTTCGGCCGCTATCTCAACATCCTCGCGCAGCGCGAGGGTGCCAGCCTCGTCCATTGCTATGCCGGCAAGGACCGCACCGGCGTGGCGGCGACCATGCTGCTGCACATCCTCGGCGTGGCCGAGGAAGACCAGCGCCGCGAATTCCTGCGCACCAACGACAGCCCGACCTTCGATGTCCTCGCGCGCCAGTCGCTCCCCGGGATCGAGGCGCGGCTGGGCCGCAAGCTCGACGAAGGCGCAGCCAAGGACCTGCTCGGCGTGCGCGCGGAATATCTCGACCGCTATCTCGAGATCGCGACCGAGCGGCACGGCAGCTTCGACACCTATCTCGAAGCTGCGATAGGTGTGGATGACGCGCTGCGCGAGGCGCTGATCGCCCGCTTCGTGGCGTGACTCTGCGGCTGCGGCTTCCCATATAGCCGCGAACACCCCTTCAGACTGACGGAAATTGACGACATGGCTACCCATCGCACCAAGATGCTCATCATCGGCTCGGGCCCCGCGGGCTATTCGGCCGCCATCTATGCGGCGCGCGCGATGATGGAACCGATCGTGGTGCAGGGGCTGCAGCCGGGCGGCCAGCTGACCATCACCACCGATGTCGAGAATTATCCCGGCTTCGCCGATGTCGTCCAGGGCCCGTGGCTGATGGAGCAAATGCAGAAGCAGGCCGAACATGTCGGCACGCGGATGATGTGGGACACGATCGTCGATGTCGATGTATCGAACGGCTCGCCCTTTACCGCGACTGGCGACAGCGGCGACGAATATGTCGCCGACGTGCTGGTGATTGCCACCGGCGCGCAGGCCAAGTGGCTGGGCGTCCCGGGCGAACAGGAACTGGGCGGCAAGGGCGTCAGCGCCTGCGCCACCTGCGACGGCTTCTTTTACCGCGGCAAGAAGGTCGCGGTGATCGGCGGCGGCAACACCGCGGTCGAGGAAGCGCTCTACCTCACCAACCATTCGGACGATGTCACGCTGATCCACCGCCGCGACGAATTGCGCGCGGAGAAAATCCTGCAGGAGCGCCTGCTCAACCATCCCAAGATCAGCGTGATCTGGAACAAGGCGGTCGAAAGCTTCGAAGCCGGGCCGGCCGGCGCGCTGGGGCATCTCAAGTTGCGCGACACGGTTACCGGTGAAGACAGCACGCTCGAAGTCGATGGCGCCTTCGTCGCGATCGGTCATGCGCCCGCGACCGAACTGTTCAAGGGCAAGCTGCCGATGGACGAGGGCGGTTACCTGCTAACCGAGGCGGGATCGCCCAAGACCGAAGTGCCCGGCGTCTTCGCCGCGGGCGACGTCACCGACCACGTCTATCGCCAGGCGGTCACTGCCGCTGGGATGGGCTGCATGGCCGCGCTTGACGCCGAACGCTTCATCGCGGGCTTGGAGATCGACGCCGACGGCCACGCGCACGAAGCCGAAGCGGCCGAATAACGGTTGGCGGCCCCGCCGCGGCGGGGCCGCCTGATGCCGTATCTCAGGCGGCGAACACCGCGCTTGCAGCGTTGAACACCAGCGCGATCAGCGCCACGCTCGACAATGCGTAGAGCACGAATCGCACCATCACGACATTGGCGGTCGCCTGCACCAGCGAGTGGATAATTCGCAGGCCGACGTAGATCCACGCGATCAGCGCGTTCATCCCGTCGCCCAGGCCGATCATCGCCAGCACCAGCGCAACCGCGTAGAACACCGTCGGCGCTTCGTGCAGATGGTTGTAATTGTGCGCTTTCCACTGGACGTTTGCGGGCAGCGTTTCATCCAGCGCCTTGGTCCGCCGCGCGTCGTTGGGCTCGATCCCCGCCTCGGACATCGCCGGGATGCGGGTGGCGTACATCCACAGCCACATGATCATGGTCCACGCCAGCAACACGACGACGGGCTGGAGGATTTGCGATTGAATCATGGAAGTCTCCGTCAGACCGCAACGAGTGCGGGATCGTGGAACAGCGTCAGCGCAAGCGCGCGATAGGCGAGATAGATCAGTGCCACGGTCGAGGCGATGAACAGCAGGAAGCGGATCTTCACCACATTGACGGTGGCCTGCCAGATCGAATGGACGATCCGAAGCGCGACGTAGATCCAAGCGAAGACCACATCCACCGCGCCAGCGCCCATCAGCGCGATGATGACGGTGGCAGCGTAGAACAGCGTCGGCTGTTCCATCAGATGCGCGTAATTGTGCGCCTTCCAGTTGATCCGGTCGGGCAATACGCCTTCCAGATCCTGTCCGCGTCCGCCGGGTTTGGCTTCGCCGAGCCCCCCGGCCTTGCCCAGCGCGGGCAGCCGGGTGAAGGCCATCCAGAACAGGACCACGATCGACCATGCGACAAGCACCGCGGCGGGTGCAAGCATCTGGGCTAGCATCAGTTATTCTCCCCTCAGACCCGTTTGCGCGCGAGAGTGGTGGTCCGCATCCGGATTGTCAAATGCAACCTATCGCGCTGCGGCTCAGCCGCGCAGCGTTTCGGCAAAGCTCGCCGCATCGGTGTTGCCGCCGGTCACCATGATGACGGTGCCGTCGTCAACCGGCACTTTACCCGCCAGCGCTGCAGCCAGCGCCGCCGCGCCGCCGGGTTCGACCACCAGGTTGAGCTGCGCGAAAGCGAAGCGCTGCGCCGCGCGGACTTCGTCATCGGTTACGGCAACTCCCGGCTCGGCGCGGCTCTGCAGCACCGACAGCACGATCGGTGCGCTCGCATCGGGTTGCAGCGCGTCGCAGATCGTCGTGGGCGGGTTGGCACCGACGCGAACCACTTTGCCGGCTTCGAGCGCCTGTCCGACCATGTCCCAGCCATGCGGTTCGACCACGTGCACCGAGCTATCGGGGCAGGCCAGCGCCAGTCCCGCGGACAGCCCGCCGCCCCCGCAGCAAGCCATCAGCCGCGATGGCGCGCGGCCAAGCTGCGCGGCGATCTCGACGCCCGCGCTGCCTTGTCCTTCAATCACCCACGCGTCGGCGAAGGCATGCACCAGCGTCGCGCCGGTCTCGGCCACGATGGACGCCGCCACTTCGTCGCGGTCCTCGCCCGGCCGCTCGTAGAGCACGATGTCCGCGCCCAGCGCGCGGGTCGCGTCGAGCTTCACCTTGGGAGCATTGCGCGGCATCACGATGGTCGCCGCGATGCCCAGCCGCCGCGCCGCCCAGGCGACGCCCTGCGCATGATTGCCCGAAGACACCGCGACCACGCCGCGCGCCTTCTCCGCCGCGTCGAGGTTCGACAGCCGCCACCAGCCGCCGCGGATCTTGAATGCGCCGATCGGTTGCAGGCTTTCCGCCTTCACATGGCAGCGCACCCCGCCGATCTCGACCGGCAGCAGCGGGGTCGGCGGAAGCAGTTCGGCAATGGATGCGGCCGCGGCGAGAACGCCTTTGCGGGTGGGCTTGCGCATATCGTCTCGGATCATTTGGCCCCCGTAGCGCATTTCGCTAGAGGGCGCGCAAGATTCGAAATTCCACGAAAGAGGTTTACCCATGTCCACAGTCCTGGTGATCGGTGCGGGCGGCGTCAGCTCGGTCTGCGTCCACAAGATGGCGATGAACGCCGATATCTTCGGCGACATCCACCTCGCCAGCCGCACGAAAAGCAAGTGCGACAACATCGCCGCCAGCGTGAAGGAGCGTACCGGGCAGGATGTGGCGACGTACGAGATCGACGCCGAGGAAGTCCCGGCGATGGTCAATCTGATCCGGAAGGTCGGCCCGAGCCTCGTGGTCAATCTGGCGCTGCCGTATCAGGACCTACCGATCATGGATGCATGCCTCGAAGCAGGCGTCGATTACCTCGACACCGCCAATTACGAACCGAAGGACGAGGCCAAGTTCGAATACAAGTGGCAGTGGGCCTATCACGACCGCTTCAAGGATGCCGGGCTGATGGCGCTGCTGGGTTCGGGCTTCGATCCGGGCGTCACCAGCGTCTTCACCATGTGGCTCAAGAAACACAAGCTGAAGTCGATCCGCCAGCTCGATATCCTCGATTGCAATGGCGGCGATCACGGGCAGGCCTTCGCCACCAATTTCAATCCGGAAATCAACATCCGCGAAGTGACCGCGCCTGCGCGCCACTGGGAAAACGGCGAATTCGTCGAGACCCCGGCAATGGGCAAGAAGGTCGAATTCGACTTCGAGGCGGTCGGCCCGAAGAACATTTACATGATGTATCACGAGGAGCTCGAAAGCCTCGCCAAGTTCAACCCCGAGATGGAGCGGGCGCGCTTCTGGATGACCTTCGGCGATGAATACATCAAGCACCTGACCGTGCTGCAGAATGTCGGCATGACACGGATCGACCCGGTCAAGTATCAGGGCAAGGAAATCATCCCGCTGCAGTTCCTCGCCGCCGTGCTGCCCAAGCCCGAATCGCTGGGCGAAACCACCAAGGGCAACACCAATATCGGCGTCATCGCGACCGGCGAGGCGCTCGACGGCTCGGGTGAGAAGACCTTCTACATCAACAATATCTGCAGCCACGAAGCGGCTTACGAGGAAACCGGCAACCAGGCGGTTTCCTATACCACCGGCGTCCCCGCAATGATCGGCAGCGCGATGATGGTAACCGGAAAATGGACCGGCGACGGCGTGTTCAACATGGAAGAAATGGATCCCGATCCCTTCATGGACATGCTGAACGACCACGGCCTGCCCTGGCAGGTCAAGGAACTGGACGGCCCGGTCGGGTTCTAGCGGGCAAGCCCGGCGTGCGGACGCGACCTTGATCGCCGCGAGCGAGGGGGCGACGTCCGCCGCGGCAAGCCAGATGAATACCGCTTCAAAAGGGAATTGACGCCATGGAAACCAAAGCCGGCGATCCGGGCGCTTTTGCCCAGTTCGACCTCGACCGCGTGGACAGTCCCGCCTTCGTGGTCGACGCGGCGAAATTGCGCGCCAACTGCCAGGTGCTGGCCGAAGTGCGCGATGCGGCCGAGATCAAGATGCTCAGCGCGCTCAAGGCCTTCTCGATGTGGGCGACCGCGCCGATTATCGGCGAATATCTCGACGGCGTGTGCACGAGCGGTCTGTGGGAAGCGCGGCTGGCGAGCGAGTTCTACGACGGCGAGATCGCGACCTATTCGGCGGCCTACAAGCCGGAAGAACTGGAAGAGGTGTGCCGCCTGTCGGACCACGTGATCTTCAATTCGCCCGGCCAGCTCGAACGCGCGACGCTGATCCTCGAGAATGCGCGCGCCGCGGGGCAGGATTTCGATGTCGGGCTGCGGATCAACCCGCTGCATCCCACGGGCGAGGTGCCGCGTTACGATCCCTCCAGCCCGGGCAGCCGGCTGGGCTTCCCGCTCGACCAACTTACCCCAGAAATCATGGCGCAGGTCGACGGGATCCATTTCCACAATCTGTGCGAACAGGATTTCGAACCGCTGCTGGCCACCTGGGACAAGGTGTTCGATGCGATCGAGCCGTGGTTCGGCCAGCTCAAATGGATCAACATGGGCGGCGGGCACCACATCACCCGCGCCGATTACCAGCGCGACGAGCTGGTCGAGTTCCTACGCGACGCGCGCGAGGATACCGGCGCCGAAATCTATCTCGAACCGGGCGAGGCGGTCGCGCTCGATGCGGGCATTCTGGTGGGCACGATCCTCGATACCGGCTTCAACGGCCTGCCGGTCGCGGTGGCCGATGTTTCGGCCACTTGCCACATGCCCGACGTGATCGAGGCGCCCTATCGCCCTGCCATGCTTGGCGAGAGCAGCGACGAGGCAACGCCCGCGGTGCGGATCGGCGGCCCGTCATGCCTCGCAGGCGATGTGATCGGCGATTACCGGATTCCCGGCGGGGCGGAGGTCGGCAAGCGTTTCGCCTTCCTCGACCAAGCGCATTATTCGATGGTCAAGACCAACACCTTCAACGGCGTCCAGCTGCCCAGCATCTACCTCTGGGACAGCGACAGCGACCAGCTCGAGCTGGTCAAGGAGTTCGGTTACGACACCTTCCGCGACCGGCTGAGCTAAGGTTGCGGCCGGGGCGCGGAACACAGCGCCGTCTCAGCCTTTGATAGGGTAAGACGACGAGGCTGAACGCTGCGATTCCGCTTGCTTTATCGCGCATCTCGCTTATGTGCGCCGCTCCGCTGCCCCAAGGGGATCCGATCCGCAAGGCAGCCTTGTCTGAAACCTAGCCGTTTTGGGGGTCCCTTGAGTTGCACACATTTCCTGACGCCCGGTCCGTAGTTCGCGCTCTCCAGCCGGACGAACCGATCATCCTTAATCGCCCGCACGCCGCCGCGCGCGCCGCCCGATTCTTCGTCGAGAAGTTTCCGGGCAAGTCGCTCTATGCGGTAAAGGCGAATCCCTCGCCCGACCTGCTGCAGGTGTTGTGGGACAATGGCGTGACGCATTACGACGTCGCCTCGATCGCCGAAGTGCGGCTGGTGCGCGCTACGCTGCCCGGCGCGACGCTGTGCTTCATGCACCCGGTCAAGGCGCACAGCGCGATCCGCGAAGCCTACCGCCAGCACGGCGTGCGCACGTTCAGCCTTGATTCGGTCGAGGAACTGGAGAAGATCGTCGAAGCCTGCCGCGACGATGAAGGCGAGCCGGCGCAGGACCTGCGCCTGTGCGTCCGGCTGCGCGTGTCGAGCGAATATTCCGAACTCAGCCTCGCGTCGAAATTCGGCTGCGACCTGACCGAGGCGCCCGCGCTGCTGCAACAGGCGCGCCAGCATGCCGACTGGCTGGGAGTGTGTTTCCACGTGGGCAGCCAGGCCATGACGCCCTTTGCCTATGTCCAGGCGCTCGAACGCGTGCGTATCGCCATCGGCGAGGCCTCGGTGGTGATCGACATGATCGATGTCGGCGGGGGTTTCCCGTCGGTCTATCCGGGGATGGAGCCGCCGCCGCTGGAGGACTACTTCCAGATCATCCACCAGAACTTCTACAATTTGCCGATCGCGTACAACGCCGAGCTGTGGTGCGAACCCGGCCGTGCGCTGTGCGCCGAATACAGCTCGCTTATCGTCAAGGTCGAGAAGCGCCGCGGCGAGGAGCTCTACATCAACGACGGCGCCTATGGCGCGCTGTTCGATGCCGCGCATGTGGACTGGAAATTCCCCGTCCGCGCGCTCGAGGACGACCTCATCAAGCCGGACATGGATTTCGCCTTCTACGGCCCGACCTGCGACGATGCCGATTACATGCAGGGCCCCTTCGTCCTGCCCGAGGATATCCAGGCGGGCGACTATATCGAGATCGGCATGCTCGGTGCCTATGGCGCGGCGATGAAAACCGATTTCAACGGTTTCGGCGCGGCCGACCGCGTGCTCGTCACCGACGAGCCGATGGCCAGCCTCTACGACGGCAGCCGCCAGCGTCCTGCGGCGGACAATGTGGTGAGCCTGCGCTAACCATTTGCTCGACGGATCGGCTCAATAAGCCCCGGCGGCCCTGCGCTCGCTGGGGCTTTTTGCTTGCATCACCCGGCGCGGACCTGAATTCTCCCTCGCGAGAGAGAAGGGGAGAGACTGCCGCATGATCGAATTCTTCACCGCGCCTGCGCCCAATGGGTGGAAGGTCGCCATCATGCTCGAGGAATGCGGGCTCGCCTACGAGCAGCGCTGGGTTAATCTGGCGGCGGGCGACCAGCATTCGCAAGAATATCTCGCGATCAATCCCAATGGCCGTATTCCCGCGATCACCGACCACGCGCCCGCCGACGGCGGCGAGCCGGTGACGGTGTTCGAATCGGGTGCGGTGCTGCTGTATCTGGCGGAGAAGGCCGGGCGCTTCCTGCCGACCGATTTGCGCGGGCAATCGCGCGTGCGGCAGTGGCTGTTCTGGCAGGTCGGCCATCTCGGCCCGACGCTGGGCCAGCACGGCCACTTCCACCTCTATGCCGAAGAGAAACTGCCCTATGCGATCGAGCGGTTCCACCGCGAGGCACTGCGCGTCTACGGCGTGATGGATCGGCAACTGGCACAGGAGGAACACCTCGCCGGGGCGGATTACACTATCGCCGACATGGCCTGTTTCCCGTGGGTGCGGACATGGAAGGCGCAGGGCATCCCGCTGGCAGACTTCCCGCATGTTAAGCGGTGGTACGATGCCCTCAAGACGCGCGAGGGGCTGCGGCGCGGGGTGGCGCTGGGCAGCGACATGGCGCGGCGCGGGGAAATGAGCGCGGCAGAACGCCAGAACCTGTTCGGCACTGCCAAGGCGCGCGTGCAATGACCGTGCGGGTGGAGTTCTTCTTCGACCTGTCGAGCCCATGGACACGACTGGCCTTCGCCAACATCCGTCCCGCGCTGGACGGACTGGACTATTCCATCGCCTGGCGGCCCTTCTTGGTCGGCGGGGTGTTCAACGCGGTGAACCCGTCGGTCTATGAAAGCCGCAAGCCTGAAAACGCCGCGCGGCTGGCGCGCAGTTTCGGCTGGCTGAAGCAGTGGGCCGAACTGGCAGGCGTGGGGATGAACTTCCCGTCCGAGCACCATCCGCTGAAATCGGTCAACGCGATGCGCTTCTGCTGCGCGCTCGAGGAAGAGCAGGAGGCGCTCGAGCGTTTTGCCCATGCCGCGTTCGAGGCCTATTTCACCCACGCCCGCAATCTCGACGACCCGGCCGTGCTGGTGGCGGTGGCCAATGAGGCAGGGCTGGGCGGCGCGGCGCTGGCCGAGCGCGCGGGCAGCCAGCCGGTCAAGGATCGCCTGCGCGCCAACACCGACGAGGCGATCGCGCGCGGGTCCTTCGGGTCGCCGACGATCATCGTCCACGAGCCCGCCGGCGAGGAGCAGCTGTATTTCGGCAACGACCAGCTGCCGCTGGTGCGCGCGAAGGTGGCGGCGCTGGCCTAGCCGTATTCGGCGCGGTGGGCGTCGAGCACCGGTTTGACCCGGCCCAGCGCCGCGCCGATCAGCTCGGGCAGCTCTTCCCCGTCGAGCGGCAGGAGAGCGTTGTGCGCGGCTGCGATGCAGACCGCGTCGGCCCAGTCGATCCCCAGCTCGATCGCCCATTCGCGGAATTCGTCTGCCGCGCCCGCTCGCGGTTCGAGCGCCTTGGCCAGCGTCGGGTGGAAGCCGAACCGTCCGGTAAAGGGCAGCAGCGACAGCGGGAAACCCTTGCGCAGGTAGACGAAGGTGTCGTCGACATGGACCGTGCCGCTCGCGCGGTGCAGCGCCAGCACCGAGGAGAAGTGCACGCTCTCGTCGTCGCTCACCAGCGTCACCCCGCGCGGGACCGAGAAGGCGAAATCCTCGGCATACAGCTCGGCCAGCGCATCGTGTTCGCAGCGCAGCGTTTCCCACGGCAGTTCGGGCAGGTGATCGACATGGCGCGCCGTGCCGTAAAGCTTGGCCTGCGGGAAAGCCGAATGCATCCATTCGCAGTGCAGCGTGTGGAAGGGGTGGAGGTTGAGAATCGCCTCGACCTTCGTCCCGCCATCGGTCAGCGCGTCGACTTGGGCGCGGATCGCGTCGGTCAGCGGATAGCTGTCGAGAAAGACGAAATTGCCGCTCGCCAGCCGGACGAGCGCGCATTGCGTGCCGATATCCACGATCCCGCCAAGCCGCAGGCTGCCGCGCAGGCTCCAGAAGCCTTCGCCGAGGTCGACGAGCCGGTCGCTCATGGAAAGCCGACGAAGCGCGCGGCCTCGTCCACGCTCTTGCGTTCGCTTACCACCGCATTGGCGGGGAAGCTCTCGTCGGGCCAGCCCAGCGCGACCGCCTTCATGATCACCTGGTCGTCCGGGATGCCCGCATGCTCGCGCACCACCGGGCTTTGCATGATTCCCTGGCTGTTGATCACGCAGCCGAGCCCGCGGCTCCATGCGGCATTGACCAGCGCGGTAGTGACCGCGCCGCAATCGAAGGGCGTGTCGTCGCTGCCCGACAGTTCGCGGTCGTATGTGACGATCACGCAGACCGGCGCGTCGAACTGGCGGAAGCCGCGCAGCACCCAGTCCTGCCGCTTTTCCTTGTCGTCGCGTTCGATCCCCATCGCGCCGAACAATTGCTTGGCGACGCCGACCTGGCGTTCGCGGTGGACGCCCGCGAAGGGTTCGCCGCGGCGGAACTCGCGGCTGTCGGGCTCGCCCGCAAGAATGCGTTCGGTATTGCCCTTCCGGATCCGGTCGAGCGGTTCGCCGGTGATGACGTGGAAATGCCACGGCTGCGTGTTCATCGAGGTGGGCGAGCGCATGGCGAGCGTCAGCACTTCCTCGATCACCGCGCGCGGCACCGGCTTGTCGAGATAGCCGCGGATCGAGCGGCGTCCCATCACCACTTCGTCATAGGTCATATCCGGATTGCCGCTCATTCAGTCTCGCTCCCATAAGTTTCACTGCCATGCCTAGCGCGCCATACCGACGCGGACAAATCCCCTACGGGATTGCGGGCAGGCAGGTTCCGATGTCCGGCGCGGAAAACAGCCGGCAATCGAAGAATATTGCTTCGCCGCCATTGGCATTCGCCGCGGCGAAACTGAACCGCAGGCTGCGCCGTGCTGCATCGCTCAGCGGCAGGCTGGCCGGGACCTGCGCGGGATCGCTCCACCCCTGCACGCGGCAGTAGCCGCCGCCCGCGCACAGGCTGCGCGCCCGCTCGACCAGCGCGGCCGGCGAATCGCCCGGCGATACGAGGACGAAATGCACGCCTGCGCCCGGACCGGGCTGGCCGGAGGATGCGGCTGCGCGCGGCGGCTCGCCGGCGGCGCGCGCCACGCTGTCGCGGGTGATGCTGCGCACCGCCTCGCCGCTGCCCAGCAGTCCGGGCAGCGGATTGGCGGCAGCGGTGGCGAGCGCGGTGTCCCGCAGCCGCAGCGGATCGGGTTCGCCGCCCGCATAGCGTGCCGAGAGCGCCTGCCGGCTGCCCCAGAAGCCGCGCCAGCGGAAGAAGATATGCGGCCCGACCTTGGCCACCTTGTCGAGCCGGTCGCTCCACCACGGATAGACGTAGTCGGCATGGAAATGCGTGGCATTGCCGACGGGGTCATGCGTCGCGCCGCCCAGCATGTCCTCCGCCCGCGCGCGCGCCTCGCTCCATGCCGCGTCGGAATAGCGCCGCGCGAGCGAGCCGTCGCAGGTGAAGCTGAACTGGCAGCCGGTAGGCCGCTGCGAGCCTTCGAACACCACCCCGCAGACGGTGCCCGCAAACGCCGGATGGCGCACGCGGTTGAGGATCACCTGCATCACCGCGCGCTGGTCGCCATCGGCGCCGCCCGCCTCGGCCATCCCGGCGAGCGCGAGGCAGTCGCGCGCGCGGAGGCGATCGGCCGCATTCCCGGCAAAGCCGAAGGGTAGGGGCGCGCCCGGGCCGATGGCTGCGAACGCCACCGCCGCATTGCGCGCCTGCGCATCGCCGGCGGCCAGTTCGGTCCCGACCACAGTGTCTTCGGGCGAGGCGGGGAGGTCGGGAAGCGGCCCGTCCGCGGCGGCAGGTGCCGGGGCGGCCGGGGCCACGCCGGACGCAGACCAGCCGCCGACCACTGCGAGCAGGACGAGCGGGAGCAGCACCAGCGCCGCGAAGGCGGCCAGCGCGGCGCTATCGCGCGGCGGTTCGGCAGAGGGGGCGGCGCTGTCCATCACGGCTATCTAGGCGCAATTCGCGCCCGCACCAGCCGCACGGCGCGCCGGTCAGGCCGCCTTGGCCAGTTCCATGTCCATCCGGTCCCAGATCTCGACCAGCGCGCCGACCAGATCGTCCATCATTTCGGCGGTGTGCGCAGGGCCGGGGGTGAAGCGCAGACGCTCGGTGCCGCGCGGGACGGTGGGGAAATTGATCGGCTGCACATAGACGCCGTATTCGGCGAGCAGGATGTCGCTGATCTTCTTGGCATGCACCGGGTCGCCGACCATCAGCGGGACGATATGCGTGACGCTGTCCATCACCGGCAAGCCCGCGTCGCGCATCTTGGTCTTGAGCAGTTCGGCGGCGGCCTGCTGGCCTTCGCGCTCGACGCTGCTTTCCTTAAGATGCCGTACCGAGGCAAGCACGCCCGCCACCAGCGCGGGGCTGAGCGAGGTGGTGAAGATGAAGCCCGGGGCATAGGAGCGGATGCAGTCGATGATCTTCTTGTCGGCCGCGACATAGCCGCCCATCACGCCGAAGGCCTTGCCCAGCGTGCCTTCGATGATGTCGATCCGGTGTGCGGCCTCGTCGCGCTCGGAAATCCCGCCGCCGCGCTTGCCGTACATGCCCACCGCGTGGACTTCGTCGATATAGGTCAGCGCGTTGTATTTTTCCGCAAGGTCGCAGATTTCGTGGATCGGGGCGACGTCGCCATCCATCGAATAGACGCTTTCGAAAGCGATCAGCTTGGGCGTGTCGGCATCCTCGGAGGCGAGCAGTTCTTCCAGATGCTCGAGATCGTTGTGGCGGAAGACGCGCTTCTCGCAGCCCGAATTGCGGATCCCCGCGATCATGCTGGCATGGTTGAGTTCGTCGGAGAAGATCACGCAGCCGGGCAGCAGCTTGGCCACGGTCGACAGCGTCGCATCGTTCGAGACATAGCCGCTGGTGAACAGCAGCGCGGCGTCCTTGCCGTGCAGGTCCGAAAGCTCGGCCTCGAGCTGGACGTGGTAATGCGTGTTGCCGCCGATGTTGCGCGTGCCGCCCGAACCCGCGCCGACATCGTGCAGCGCCTCTTCCATGGCGGAGATCACCTTGGGGTGCTGGCCCATCGCGAGGTAGTCGTTCGAACACCAGACGGTGACCGGCTTGGGCCCGTTGTGACCCGCGAAACAGCGCGCGTTGGGGAAGGCGCCCTTGTTGCGCAGGATATCGATAAAGACGCGATAGCGGCCTTCCTCGTGCAGCCGGGAAATCGCTTCGTCGAAGATCTGGTCGTAGTTCACTGGCGTAGTCGCCCGTATCTGCGCCGCCTTCCGCGGCCATCCTGTGCGGGTCGCCCTAATCGAATACGTTGCAAATCGCCACCGCGATCTTTGCGAGTGGTTCGCAGATCAGAACGCGCGCAGATCGTCGATCCCGTAGCGCGCGAAGGCCGGCGCAAGTCGTTGGAAATCGGCCAGCTCTCCCGTTCCTACCGCGAAATCGGGGGCACTGCGCGCAAAATCCTGCCCCTCGGTCAGCGATACGATGCGCCGCGCGATCCCCTCGGCGCCGTGGATGAACGCCACGCCTTCGCCGAACGCCTGCCGCAATTCGTCCTCGAGCAGCGGGAAATGGGTGCAGGCAAGGATCACCGTGTCGAGTCGCTCACCGTGGTTCTGCAGCACCAGCCCCGCCGCAGCGCGCGCGACATCGTCGACATCGACGCTCTCGCCGCGCAGCTTGGCCTCGCCCAGCGCGACGAGGTTGTTCGCGCCGTAGCGCAGCAGCGTGCAGTCGCCGACGAATTCGCGTTCGAGCTCGTCGACATAGGCCTGCCGCATCGTCGCCTCGGTGCCCAGCAGGCCGATGACGCCGGTCCGGGTCATCTTCGCCGCGGGCTTGATCGCGGGCACCGTGCCCACGATCGGCGTTTCGAGCACGTCGCGCACCATGCCCAGCGCGATCGTGCTGGCGGTGTTGCAGGCGATGCAGATCAGCCGCGGCTGGTAGCGTTCGGCCATCCGCCCGAGCAGCCCGGCAACCCGGGCGGCGATTTCGGCCTCGCTCTTCGCGCCATAGGGCAGGCCGGCCATGTCCGCGGCGTAGATCACCGGCGCCTGCGGCAGCAGCTCGCGCAGCTCGCCCAGCACGGTCAGCCCGCCGACACCCGAATCGAACAGCAGGATAGGTGAGTCTTGGGCCGGTTGATCCAATTCCGTGTGTCCTGCGCTTGTCGAGTGGCCGTGTTTCCATTTAGGGCGGTAGAAGAAAGTGCGGGGTTTCGACAAGCTCGGCTCGAACGGTTTCCTGTTTTGCGGAGTGTGCTGTGCCGACCGATATGACCACCAACCTGATCTGGGCCGCGCTGCTCGGCTATCTGATCGGCTCGATTCCCTTCGGCCTGCTGCTGACCAAGGCGGCGGGCATGGGCGACGTGCGCCAGATCGGCAGCGGCAATATCGGCGCCACCAACGTGCTGCGGACCGGCAACAAGGGGCTCGCGGCGGGCACGCTGGTGCTCGACCTGCTCAAGGGCTTCGCACCGGTCGCGGTTGCCGGCCATCTGTGGGGCGAAGTGGCGATGGCATTTGCCGCCGGGGCCGCGGTGCTCGGTCACTGCTTCCCCGTCTGGCTCGGCTTCAAGGGCGGCAAGGGCGTGGCGACCAATGCCGGCGTGGCCTTCGGGCTCGCCTGGCCGCTGGGGCTGGCCTACGCCTTCGTCTGGCTCAGCATATTGGCAATTTTCCGCATTTCCTCGCTTGCCGGAATGGCCGCGGTGGTCGCGGCGGCGGCCGCCGCGCCGCTGTTCGGCTATCCGCAGTTCTTCCCCGTGCTCGGCGCGATCGCGCTGCTGATCATCTATCTCCACCGCGAAAATATCGTGCGGCTGGCCAAGGGCGAGGAGCCCCGCGTCGGCGGCAGCAAGGACACCGCCGGGGGATGACCGGCGCGGCGACCTCGGCCCTGTCGCAGGACGAGGCTTTCGCCCGCATCCGGCTGCTGCGCTCGCCCAATATCGGCCCGGTCAGCTATGCCATGCTGCTCCAGCGCTTCGGCAGCGCGGGCAAGGCGCTCGAGGCGGTGCCCGATCTGGGCCGTCGCGGCGGGCGCCAGTACCGCGCCACCGCCGCCGAGACGGTGGAGCGCGAGGTCGAGGCAGTGCGCAAGGCAGGCGCGAAATACCTGTTCCACGACCAGCCCGATTACCCCGCGCTGCTCGGCCCGCTCGACAGCGCGCCGCCGATCCTGATCTGGCGCGGCGACCTGGCGCTGGCCGCACGCCCCTGCGTCGCCATGGTCGGAGCGCGCAATGCCAGCGCGGCAGCGGTCAAGCTGGCGCGCGATTTCGCCAGCGGGCTGGCCGAGGCGGGGTTCACCGTGGTTTCGGGGCTGGCGCGCGGGATCGACGGCGCCGCGCATGAGGGCGCCTTTCCGCACACCGTGGGCGTGATCGCCAGTGGAATCGACATTGCTTATCCGCCGCAGCACGCCGAATTGCAGGAGCGGATCGCCAGCGAAGGGCTGCTGCTGGCCGAACAGCCGCCGGGCACCGAACCGCGCGGCAGCCATTTCCCCAGCCGCAACCGGATCATCGCCGGGCTGGCGGGCGGGACGCTGGTGGTGGAAGCGGCGGTCAAATCGGGCAGCCTCATCACCGCGCGGCTCGCGGGCGAGGCGGGGCGCGAGGTCATGGCAATCCCCGGCAGTCCGCTCGAGCCGCGCAGCCACGGCTGCAACCACCTCATCCGCGAAGGCGCGGTGCTGGTGCAGGAACCCGGTGAAGTGGTCGAACTGCTGAGCACCTTCGCCGGCGAACCGCGCTCGACCTTTCGCGAACCCGCCAATGGCTTCGACTACACGCCCGAGGACATCGCTGCGGCCGAGCCCGCCGATATCGCCGCGCGGCTCACGACGGCACCGGTGGGGATCGACGAGCTGATCCGCCAGTCGGGTGAAAGCGCCGCCGCGGTGCAGCTCGCGCTGCTCGAACTGGAGATCGCCGGTCGGCTCCAGCGCCACGCCGGGGGCCGCGTCAGCGTACGCTGACGGCATGCGCGGCCAAGTCAGCGCGCGCGGGCCTGCGTGTTTTGCCGCTTGACGCCTTCCGAACCCCGGCCCCATTTTCGCGCGTATACGCACGTACACACGTAAGGGACTGCCCACACCACCATGCAACTGGTCATCGTCGAATCGCCCGCGAAGGCGAAAACCATCGAGAAATATCTCGGCAAGGACTTCAAGGTTCTCGCCAGCTACGGTCACGTCCGCGACCTGCCGCCCAAGGACGGCAGCGTGCGCCCCGACGAAGGCTTCGCGATGGACTGGGAACTCTATCGCGACAAGCAGAAGCGCTTCAAGGAAATCAGCGACGCGTCGAAACAGGCCACCCGCCTCGTCCTCGCGACTGACCCTGACCGCGAAGGCGAGGCGATTTCGTGGCACGTCCAGGAACTGCTCAGGAAGCGCAAGACGCTGCCCGAGAAGGTCGACCGCGTGACGTTCAACGCTATCACCAAGCAGGCGGTGACCGAGGCGATGAAGGCCCCGCGCGAGCTCGACCAGCCGTTGATCGACGCCTATCTGGCGCGCCGCGCGCTCGACTATCTCTATGGCTTCACCCTGTCGCCGGTGCTGTGGCGCCGCCTGCCCGGCGCCAAGAGCGCGGGCCGCGTGCAGTCGGTCGCGCTGCGGCTGATCGTCGGCCGCGAAATCGAGATCGAGCATTTCCGCGCCGACGAATACTGGTCGGTGATCGCCAAGCTGCAGCAGGACGGCAGCGAGTTCGACGCGCGGCTGGTCAAGTACGAGGGCAAGAAGCTCGACAAGCTGACGCTGGGCGATGAAGCAAGCGCCATGGCCGCCAAGGCGGCGGTCGAAGCGGGCAATTTCACGATCGAGGAGATCGAGACCAAGCCGTTCAAGCGCAATCCCGCGCCGCCGTTCACCACCTCGACGCTGCAGCAGGAAGCCGCGCGCAAGCTGGGCTTCTCCGCCAGCCACACGATGCGGCTCGCGCAGTCGCTCTATGAAGCGGGCGCGATCACCTACATGCGTACCGACGGCGTGCAGATGGATGGCAGCGCGATTTCGGAATGCCGCAAGGCGGTGTCCGATCGCTATGGCGGCCATGCGCTGCCCGAAAAGCCGCGCATCTACCAGTCGAAGGCCAAGAACGCGCAGGAAGCGCACGAAGCGATCCGGCCGACCGATTTTTCGCGCGATCGCGTGGGTTCGGGCGACGAGGGCAAGCTTTACGATCTCGTGTTCAAGCGCGCGATGGCCAGCCAGATGGCCGCCGCGCAGCTCGAGCGCACAACGGTCACGCTGCGCGAAGCCACCGGCCAGCACGAATTGCGCGCCACCGGCCAGGTGGTGAAATATCCGGGCTTCTTCGCGGTCTACCAAGAAGGCCGCGACGATGCCGATGACGACGAGGACGGCCTGCTTCCCGCGATGAGCAAGGGCGACAGCCCGCTCAAGCGCGGCGTCGACGCCAACCAGCACTTCACCCAGCCGCCGCCGCGTTTTTCCGAAGCGAGCCTGGTCAAGCGGCTCGAGGAACTCGGCATCGGCCGCCCCTCGACCTATGCCAGCACGATCCAGACGCTGCGCGACCGTGCCTATGTGCGAATGGAGAAGAACCGCTTCTTCGCCGAGGAAAGCGGGCGGCTGCTGACTGCTTTCCTCGAACGCTTCTTCCCGCAATATGTCGCCTTCGACTACACCGCCGGGCTCGAGGACGAGCTCGACACCGTCAGCGACGGGCGCGAGGACTGGAAGAAGCTGCTCGAAGCCTTCTGGCGCGACTTCAAGCCCAAGACCGAAGAGGTGATGGACAAGAAGCCTTCGGAAGTGACCGAAGTGCTCGACGAATTCCTGTCCGATTACCTGTTCCCCGAACGCGCCGACGGCAAGGACCCGCGCCATTGCCCGCTGTGCGAAACCGAAGGCCGCGAGGGCGGCCGGCTGGCGCTGCGCGGAGGCCGCTATGGCGCGTTCGTCGCCTGCGCCAATTACCCCGACTGCAAGTTCACCCGCCAGTTCGCCAAACCCGGCGGCGAGGGCGATGACGGCGCCGATGACGGGGTGATGGGCGAGGATCCCGAAACCGGCCTGCCGGTCGAACGCAAGACGGGACGCTTCGGCCCCTACATCCAGCTGGGCGAAGGCAAGGAAGCCAAGCGCGCGAGCATTCCCAAGGACCTCGATGATTTCGATCTCGAATGGGCCCTCAAGCTGCTCAGCCTGCCGCGCATCGTCGGCCAGCATCCCGAGACCGGCAAGGATATCGAAGCCGCGATAGGACGTTACGGCCCGTACCTGCGGCATGATGGCAAATACGCCAAGCTGCAGAGCACACGCGACGTGTTCGACACCGGCATGAATGCGGCGGTCACGCTGCTTGCCGAAGCCGCCAACCGCAAGGGCGGCACGCGCGGCAAGGCGGAGCCGATCAAGACGCTGGGCGAACACCCGACCAGCGGCGCCGAGATGAAGGTGATGCCGGGGCGCTACGGCCCCTATGTCACCGATGGCACCACCAATGCGACGATCCCCAAGGACATGAAGCCCGAGGACGTCACCGAGGCGCAGGCGATCGAACTGATCGATGCGCGCGCGGCCAAGGGTCCGGGGAAAAAGAAGAAGGCCGCGCCCAAGAAGAAGGCGGCAGCGAAGAAGAAGCCTGCCGCCAAGAAGGCCCCCGCGAAGAAGAAGGCCCCGGCGAAGAAGACGGCTGCCAAGAAGGCCGCGGCCGACTGATGGCGAAGGACCGCTTCGAACGACACAAGCAGCCCTGGACGGGCGAGGAGGCGGGCCAGCTCCGCACCCTCGCCGCCAAGGGGCAGGGCCTCAAGCAGATCGCCAAGGCGCTGAACCGCAGCGAGGAGTCGACCAAGGACTTCGCCAAGAAGAACAAGATCAAGGTGGCGAAGAAGAGGTAGGGCTTTTAGGCTAGGCTTATTGAGAAAACGATGACGCCAACCACAAACATGCTGCCAGACAGCCAGCCCAGCGCCTCACCGATCCAAGATCTTTCTCCTGCTCGATGGATAGAGGACTCTATATCACTCTGCCGCTGACTGTTAGTAAGGCCTGTGATTTTCACTTCATTCCAGTAGAATATCGCATCTGGTAGCGCGCGGGATATCTTATTGGAGTAGTGCTGGTTGGCGACCGCGCCAAGCAACGCGAAGACTAGGCCTGATACGAACAAGAGAGCTGCTTCACGAGGCGATGTCACTTTCTCGAACTGATTCAATACCGTCAGTATTCCGCCAGAGTTTGCTGTGAAGAGGCTGGCGGTAAGCCACTTGGATAGCCCAGTTAACTGATCGAGAGCAATCTCGTGGTGTTTTTGGTAGTAATCGACCTTCCACTCAGCGTGTAATTTCGCCTGTGTGTGTTCGATATCATTAGTGCCGGCCACTTTTCCAACGGTTTTACTGGCTTTGCTCATCTATCAGCTCTTCCAGTCCAGTCCCATTTCCTCGAACATTTCCTTGTCCTCGCTCCAGCGTTCGTCGGTCTTGACGTGGAGGAACAGGTGGACCTTCTGGCCGAGCAGTTCGCTCAGCTCCTCGCGCGCGGCCTGGCCGATCGCCTTGATCCGGCTGCCACCCTTGCCGAGCACGATCATCCGCTGGTTGTCGCGCATCACCACGATCTGCTGGTGGATCTCGACGCTGCCGTCCTTGCGCTGGATGTATTTCTCGGGCCGCACCGCGCTGTCGTAGGGCAGTTCCTCGTGCAGCTGCTGGTAGAGCTGCTCGCGCGTGATTTCGGTGGCGAGCAGGCGTTCGCTGGCATCGCTGACCTGGTCTTCGGGATACATCCACGCGCCTTCGGGCATCATGGCGGCGAGCGCGTCCTTCATCTCGTCCACGCCGTCGCCGGTCAGCGCGGAGACGAAATAGACC
The DNA here is from genome assembly GCF_009828015.1 of Qipengyuania citrea. Taxonomy (GTDB): domain Bacteria; phylum Pseudomonadota; class Alphaproteobacteria; order Sphingomonadales; family Sphingomonadaceae; genus Qipengyuania; species Qipengyuania citrea. The sequence goes on from NZ_WTYG01000002.1 coordinate 179,219, forward strand.
GTTTCGAATTCGACCTTCCCGGTCAGCTCCTGCGCCAGCGCCAGTAGCGGTTCCTTCTTGGCCCGGTCGACCTTGTTGAGCACGAGGATCTTGCGTTCGGGCCGCGCGGCGATCTGTTCGAGCAGCGGTTCCAGCTCGTGCCGCCGCTGCTTGAGCGGATCGACCAGCAGCAGCAGCGCATCGGCCGCCTCGGCGCCTTCCCACGCGGCGCTGACCATCGCCCGGTCGAGCCGCCGCTTGGGCGCGAAGATGCCCGGCGTGTCGACGAGGATCATCTGCGTGTCGCCATGCAACGCGATGCCCATCATCCGCGCCCGCGTGGTCTGCGCCTTGGCGCTGGTGATCGCGACCTTCTGGCCGACCAGTTGGTTCACCAGCGTGCTCTTGCCCGCATTGGGCGCACCCAGCACTGCGACCACGCCGCATTTGGTTGTTTCCTGCGTCACCCGAATGTCTCCATGAATATGCGTGCCGCCTGTTTTTCGGCTTCCTGCTTGCTGCCCGCGGTGCCTTCGGCCTCGCCGACCTTGTGGACTTTCACCCGCACGGTGAAGCGCGCCGCGTGATCGGGGCCCGACCGCTCGATCAGCTCGTATTCGGGCGGGCGCCGCTGGTTACCCGCGGCCCATTCCTGCAACGCGCTCTTGGGGTGTTTCGACTTACCCGCGCCGCTTTCCAGCGCCGGACGCCACAGCAGGCGCACGACGTCGCGCGCCGCGGCGAAGCCGTTGTCGAGGAACTGCGCGCCGAGCAGCGCTTCCATCACGTCGCCGAGGATGTTGTCGCTGTCGCGGCCGCCATCGCTGCTCGCCTGGCGCGAGATCCGGATATGCGGCGCCAGCCCGATGCCGCGCGCCACCTGCGCGCACATCGCCCGGCTGACGATCGCGTTGAGCCGCTGCGCCAGCTTGCCCTCTGGCGCTTCGCTTTGCGCATAGAGCCAGTCGGCGATCGCGAGGCCGAGCACGCGGTCGCCAAGGAACTCGAGCCGTTCGTAATCGCGCGTTTCGCCCATGCTGCCATGCGTCAGCGCGGCGAACCACAGCGCTTCGTCCTGCACGGTGAAACCCGTGCGGGTCAGCCAGTCGCGGGCATCCGGGTCGAGCGCGCTCATATGTCGGCCCCGATCCGGTCCCAGCGCGCGGCGGTGAACCAGGTCCACGGCAGCAGCCATTCGGCGCTGCCGTCGGTCGACCACAGCACGCGGCTGGCGCGGCCCACCAGCAGGTCGGTATCGACCAGTCCGACGCCGCCGTCGCGCACGGCCGGGAAGCGGCTGTCGAGCGAGTTGTCGCGGTTGTCGCCCATCACGAACAGCTGGCCTGCGGGAACCACGATCGGCGCGGCATTGTCGGGGTCGATGCGCAGCGGGTTGCCGCGTTCGTCGGTGGCGACACCGCGCGCGCCATCGCTGAGGAAGCGCGGCCCGACGGTGCCGAAATCGATCGTCAGGTAGCTTTTGCCCGACGGCAGGGTCTCGCGGAACTGGCGGTAGCGGCAGGTGGTCCCGCCATCGACCACGACCCCGCCATCGCTGCGGCAGGCGGTGTTGGGGCCCATCGCGATATCGGCGGCGCCCGCGGGCTGCTTGGGCAGCGGCTCGCCGTTGAGGATCACGCGGCCGTTTTCCAGCGCCAGCGTATCGCCGGGCAGGCCGATCACGCGCTTGACGTAATCCGCGCCGGTCACCGGATGCTTGAAGATGACGACATCGCCGCGGTCGGGCAGGCTGGCGAAGATGCGCCCGTCGAACAGCGCCGGTTCGCCCGGCAGCGACAGGTTGGAAAAGCCGTAGGGCCATTTCGCCGCGACCAGGTAATCGCCATTGCGCAGGTTCGGCAGCATGCTCTCGCTGGGAATGGTGAAGGGCGAGAAGATGAAGCTGCGGAAGATCAGCACCGCGATCACCAGCTTGGTGACGAACCACAGGAAACTGCCAAGGCTTTCCTTTTTCTCGGTCTCGCCCGGGCCGGCGGCAGGCGTAGCGGTATCCAGCGTTTGCTGTGTCATGCGGGGTTCTCAATCATTGCCGAGTTCCCTAGTCGCAGGAGCGCAGCCATCAAAGGATTTTTGCCCGCCATGACCACCGCCGCCCAGCTCTGGACCCGCCTGGAAACCCTGCCGCGCCCGACACTGGGCGAATTGTTCAGCGCCGCGCGCGAAGGCGGCGAAGGCGCGGACGAGCCCGGCGGCGCCGACCGGGTCGCGATGCTCTCGGGCCGGATCGAGCTCGAGGAGGGCGGGATCCTGTTCGACTGGTCGAAGACGCATCTCGACCGCGCCGTGGTCGCGGGCTTCGAAGAGCTGGCCGAGGCGATGGACCTCGCCGGCATGCGCACAAAGCTGTTCGGCGGCGAAGTGGTCAACCCGACCGAAGGCCGCGCCGCCGATCATGCGACTCTGCGCGGCACGGGCGAGGGCGCCAAGGTCGAGGAAGCGATGGCGCTGATCGACCGCATGGGCATGCTGGTCGAGGCGATCCACCAGGGCGCGCTGGGCGAGATCGAGCACCTGATCCACATCGGGATCGGCGGCAGTGCACTCGGCCCCGCGCTGGGGGTCGACGCGCTCGGCCGCGATCTGTCCTATTGCGACGTCCATGTCGTCTCCAACATCGACGGGGTCGCGCTCGAGGCAGCCTTCGCGAAATGCGATCCGGCCAAGACGCTGATCGCGGTGGCGAGCAAGACCTTCACCACGATCGAAACCATGACCAATGCCGCCAGTGCGCTCAAATGGCTGGGCGACAATGGCGTCTCCGATCCCGGCGGGCGCGTGATAGCGCTGACCGCCAATCCCGAAGGCGCGGTCGAATGGGGCGTCGACGAAACGCGCATCCTGCCGTTCCAGGAAAGCGTCGGCGGGCGCTATTCGATCTGGTCCTCGATCGGCTTCCCGATCGCCATGGCAGTGGGGATGGACGATTTCCGCGCCATGCTCGCAGGCGCCAAGGCGGTGGACGAGCATTTCCGCGACACCGACGGCGCGGCCAACCTCGTCCTGCGCGCGGCCTTTGCCGATCTCTACTACACCCGCGTGCGCGGCTGCCAGACGCGCGCGGTGTTCGCCTATGATGAACGGCTGGGGCTGTTCCCCGATTACCTCCAGCAGCTCGAGATGGAATCGAACGGCAAGCGCGTCACTGCCGAAATGCAGCCGGTCGACGGCCCGACCGCGCCGATCACCTGGGGCGGGGTGGGCACCGATGCGCAGCACGCGGTGTTCCAGCTGCTCCACCAGGGCACGCATCTGGTGCCGGTCGATTTCATCGCCAGCATCGCCCCGGGCGACGAGCTCGACCCCGCGCACCATCGCATCCTGCTGATGAACTGCTTCGCGCAAGGCGCGGCGCTGATGGCGGGCAAGCAGGGCGAGGACCCCGCGCGCAATTACCCCGGCGACCGCCCCAGCGCGACGATTCTGTGCGACGATCTCGACGCCGCCGCACTGGGCGCGCTGATCGCCTTCCACGAACACCGCGTCTTCGCCAGCGCGGTGCTGATGGGGATCAACCCCTTCGACCAGTTCGGCGTCGAACTGGGCAAGCAAATGGCAAAGGCGATCGAACAGGGCGGCGAGGAATTCGATGCAAGCACCGAGGCGCTGCTGGATGCCGCTGGGTTGGGGTGAGCAACTTCAAACCAGCACGAAATACATCACAGCCAACGCGCCCATCACCACTGTGCCCGTCAGGCTCAGCGCCTTGATTGCGGTGCTTGGCCTCGCGTCGGTGGGCAGTTCGCAGCGCGTCACAACGAGGTAGTTCAGCAGCGCGAGCAGCGGCGCGACCACGAAGGTGGCGCTGGTCACGAAGTCGAGGAAGCTCGTGAACGCGCCCATCGCGGTGAACAGCACTAAGATCGACAGTCCGGCCAGCGCCAGCGTGCTTAGTACATATTGCGTGCGCGTGCCGCTCTGCTGTTCCGCGCCGCGCAGGACTTGGATCGCGGCGGGCAGGGTGCGGGCATAGGCGTCGATCGCGGCGATCACCGTGGTCAGCATCACCGAGAGCGCGGCCACGGCGGCCAGCGCTGCGGCGGTCGGCCCGAGCGCTTCGCGGTAGAGGTTCACCAGCTGGCCCGCGAAGCCCGGCGCATCGGACAGCGGGGCGATATCCTGTGCATGCATCACGCCCGCGCCCATGATGCAGAAGCACAGCGCCATCAGCGTGGTCATGACATAGGGCCACAGGAAGCTGCTGCGCGCCTGCGCTAACGTGGGATGTGCGCCTGTGGGCAAAGTGCGGTCGGCTTCCACCTTCCACAGCGACAGAGCGACCGAGACGTCGAGCGGGTTGGGCATGAAGCCCGCGAGCGCGACGATGAATAGCAGCGCGGCGGTTTGCCGTGTCCAGCCGAAATCGGTCAGCGTCGCCCATTCGACGCGTGGCAGGACCATGATGGTGGTCGCCACCGTCGCGATGACGAGGAAGGCGAGCAGCACGCCGTTGACCCGATCGAGCAGCCGGTACCCGCCGGCGAAGAGCAGCGCGGAGGCGAGCGCGATCACCAGCGATCCCATGACCGGCAGCGGCAGCAGCGGGCCGAAAACGGCAGCGAAGATTCCTGCCGTCGCTGCGCCCAGCGCGGCATAGACGATCGGTACCAGCGGGATCACGGCGACGAGGAACAGCCACACCGCCCATGGGCCCAGCTCGCGATAGCCGGACAGCAGCGAACGCCCGCGTGCATGTGCGTAATCGACGCCGAAGCGGTAGGCGGGATATTTGAGCAAGGTCGAGAGCACGATCACGCCCAGCAGGGCGACCCCGAACATCGCACCCGCGCGGGTCGATTGCACGAGATGCGAAGTACCGATGGCAGAACCGGTAAAGATCAGGCCGGGGCCCGCCAGACGGCGCAGGATCGCGTTTCTCATCTTATATCCCCAAGGCTCCGCAAGGCGCGGACGATGCTTCCGAAATTGCCGGTCACGCAAGCGAAATGATCGTTCGTTCTTGCGAAACAAATTGACATTCCGCGCCTTTGCGCTCATCTGGTCTCCATCGAAGCGCGCTAGCCAGCGTGAAGCGGCGATCGGTTTACAGCGATTGCCCCGGCCGCGCCTCGGTTCCTTTTTCCAGACTTCCCTATTCACGCGGGTGGTTTCAAACCCCGCGACCGCGCCCGGATTCCGTCATGGAACGCTGAGCGCGCCGCATTACGAATGCGAGTTTTCATGACACAGTTTTCCGATCTTGGGCTGTCGCAGCCCGTCCTTCAGGCGCTTGACCTCAAGGGCTATTCCACTCCCACGCCGATCCAGGAAGGGGCGATCCCGCCCGTTCTCGAAGGGCGCGACCTGATGGGTATCGCGCAGACCGGCACCGGCAAGACCGCCGCCTTCATGCTGCCCAGCATCGATCGCCTGCGCGAAGCCGACAAGCAGACGCCGTTCAAATCCTGCCGCATGCTGGTGCTTGCGCCGACGCGCGAACTGGCCGGCCAGATCGCCCAGAGCGCCAAGGATTACGGTGCGCTGGCGGGCCTCAAGGTCCATTCGATCGTCGGCGGCACCTCGGTCAACAAGGACCGCAACAAGCTGCACCGCGGCACCGACATCCTCGTTGCCACGCCTGGCCGGCTGCTCGATCTGATCGACCAGAAGGCCTTCACGCTCGACAAGGTCGAAGTGCTGGTGCTCGACGAGGCCGATCAGATGCTCGACCTCGGCTTCATTCACGCGCTGCGCCGGATCAGCCAGCTGGTCCCCGAAGACCGCCAGACGCTGTTCTTCAGCGCCACCATGCCCAAGCAGATCCAGGAACTGGTCGGCAAATACTGCCGTAACCCGGTCAAGGTCTCGGTCACGCCCGAAAGCACCACTGCCGAACGCATCGACCAGTATCTCTTCATGGTCCAGCAGGACGAGAAGCAGACGCTGCTCGAAATGATCCTGTCCGAACGCCACCAGGTGCCGGGCAAGTTCGAGCGCGTGCTGATCTTCGCGCGCACCAAGCATGGCTGCGACCGGGTGGTAAAGAAGCTGGCGCAGGTCGGCATTCCCGCCAACGCCATCCACGGCAACAAGAGCCAGCCGCAGCGCGAACGCGCGCTCGACGAGTTCAAGCGCGCCAAGACGCCGATCCTGATCGCGACCGATGTCGCCGCGCGCGGGATCGACATCCCCGGCGTGAGCCATGTGATCAATTACGAACTGCCCAACGTGCCCGAGCAATACGTCCACCGCATCGGCCGGACCGCGCGCGCGGGCAAGGATGGCATCGCGATTGCCTTCTGCGCCGAGGACGAGCGCGATTACCTCAAGGACATCCGCAAGAAGACCGATGCCGAGTTCGAACGCCTGCCGCTGCCGGACAATTTCCGCGCGGTCGTCGAAGGCGTCGGCCCGACCAAGCGCGCGGCCCCCGGCCAGCGTATGGCCAAGCCCAAGGTTCGCCCCACCGGCGACGCGGCGAAGCGGGCCAAGCCCAAGGACAAGCATCCCGCCCGCAAGGGCCGTCCCAGCGGCGCAGGCGGTCCGGGCGGCGGCGGAAACGCCGGTGCCGGCAGGCCCGGCGGTGGCCGCAGCCGCAATCGCCGGCGCAGCAGCGCCGCACGCGGCTAACTGTCAGGGGCGGGGCCGGTCGTTTCCGGCTCCGCTTCCCCGTTCATCAGCCGCAGCCGCGCAAAGGCTGCGGGCTGGTGGTCGGCCAGCCATTCGAGCATCCCTTCGCGGATGTCGCAGCGCAGGTCGAACAGCGTGGGCGAATCCTTCGCGCTCATCAGCAGCCGCACCTCGATCGCATCGCGCTTCGTGTCGGTCACCTGCACCACCTGCACACGGCCGTCCCAGCGCGGATTGTCCGCGATCTGGCGTTCGAATTCGGCGCGGATCGGGCCGATCCGGGTCACCGGGTCGAGATAGAGCATCACCGAACCCAGCAGCTGCGCGGTTTTCTTGGTCCAGTTCTCGAACGCGCCCTCGAGGAATTGCGATGTCGGCACGATCAGCCGCCGCTCGTCCCAGATCTTGACCACCACATAGGTCGTGCGGATGTCCTCGATCCGTCCCCATTCGCCTTCGACGATTACCACGTCATCGATATTGATCGGCTCGGTCAGCGCCATCTGCACGCCCGCGATCAGCGATTTGAGCGCGGGCTGCGCGGCCGCGCCCACTGCGAGGCCCGCGAGGCCCGCCGAGGCGACCAGCGTCACCCCGATATCGCGCACGCCGGGGATCGACAGCAGCACCAGCCCGACGGTCACGAAGATGATGATGAAGGTCGCGATGCGGCTGAGCATGGTCAGCTTGGTGCGCTGGCGCCGGGCGGAGAGATTGTCCTCCACCGAGATATCCGCGCGCAGCTTCATCGCCTCGATCAGCGCCTGTAAGATCGCCAGCGCGATCCACCCGATCACCGCGGGCATGACAAAGCCGGCGACGCGTTCCCACACGGTCTCGAAGGCGGGAATCTCGCGCGCGGTCAGCACCAGCGCCAGCGCGACCAGCGCAAAGCGCGTGGGCATGGCGAGCCGCCGCACCAGCATCTCGTCCGCCTCGCTCCGCGTGCGTCCCACGACGCGGCGCAGCAGGCGGAACACCACCCAGTGCAGCAGCAGCGCGGCCAGCGTCGCGGCCACGGCCAGCGCCAGCAGATTCCATGGATGCGGCAGGATCGCCGTCCCGCGGGCGGCGTAATCGGCAAGCGTATCGGTCATGCGGTCTCCCGTTGGATGCATGCGGACAGGGCCGGCATCCCCTCCCAGGGACTTGCCCTTCCAACCCCGGTTCCCGCCGCGCGGTTCCCGCTTGCCTCTTGTGCCGCTGCGCGCGAGGCCCCAAGTGCGGCGCGCATTCACAACGGAGACAGGCTTTGGCTTCAGCACCCACCGGCGAGTACGATTTCGACCTTTTCACCATCGGCGCCGGTTCGGGCGGGGTGCGGGCCAGCCGCGTGGCGGCCGCGCACGGCGCGAAGGTGGCCGTGGCCGAGGAACACCGCGTCGGCGGGACCTGCGTCATCCGCGGTTGCGTGCCCAAGAAGATGCTCGTCTACGGCGCGCATTTCGCCGAAGACCTGAAGGACGCGCGCAATTTCGGCTGGTCGACCGAGAATGCGACCTTCGACTGGATCACGCTGCGCGACAATGTGCTGAAGGATGTCGAGCGGATCGAGGGCGCCTATACCAACACGCTCGAAAGCCACGAGGTGACGATCTTCAAGGAACGCGCCGAGATCACCGGCCCGCATGAGATCACGCTGGCGAGCGGCAAGGTCGTGACCGCGAAAACCATCTTGATCGCCACCGGTGCGCGCCCGCGTATGCCCGAATGCCAGGGCGCCGAACATGCGATCAGTTCGAACGAGGCGTTCCATCTCGACGAACTGCCCAAGAAGATCATCATCGCGGGCGGCGGCTATATCGCCAATGAATTCGCCGGCATCTTCAACGAGTTCGGCAGCGAAGTTCACATCGTCAATCGCGGCGACCGCTTGCTGCGCAGCTATGACGAGGCGGTGCGCGACCGGCTGCTGCAGATCTCGACGATGAAGGGCATCCAGTTCCGCTTCAACACGACGTTCGAATACATCAAGCCGTGTTCGGAAGGCGGCTATTTCGTCAAGATGTCCGATTGCGACGAGGAAAAGGCCGATCTGGTCATGTTCGCGGTCGGCCGCGTGCCCAACACCGAGGGGCTGGGCCTCGAGAATGCCGGCGTCGAACTGGGCGAGGGCGGCGAGATCAAGGTCGACCGCTTCAGCAAGACCAATGTCGATCACATCTATGCCGTCGGCGACGTGACCGACCGCGTGCAGCTGACCCCGGTGGCGATCCGCGAGGGCCAGGCCTTTGCCGACAGCGTGTTCGGCGACGGCGAGCCGGTGGCGGTCGACCACAGCTGCATCCCCAGCGCGGTGTTCAGCCACCCGCCGATCGCCGCGGTCGGCATGACCGAGGGCGAGGCCAAGAACCAGCTCGGCAGCGTGAAGGTCTATCTGTCGGACTTCCGCCCGATGAAGAACGTGCTTGCCGGGCGCAACGAACGCAGCCTGATCAAGATGATCTGCGACGGCGACAGCGGGCGCATCGTCGGTATCCACATGATCGCCCCCGAAGCGCCCGAGATGATGCAGGCTGCCGCGATCGCGGTGAAAGCCGGGCTGACCAAGGAAGACTTCGACGCCACCACCGCAATCCATCCGACCATGGCGGAGGAACTGGTGCTGATGCGCTAGGACGCCGTCATCGGCCCCGCGCCCGCGCGGCGGGGAAGAGTCGACAGCTGCGCATTGCGAAGCGCTCGGCCCGGTGCTTAGGCCGGTACGATGGAACACCCGTCGTCCGCCAGCTTTACGCGCCCCAAGCACGTCGACATCGAACTCGTGTCGGTGGCTTATCGCAACCGCAGCTTTCCGATGCATATGCACGACCAGTATGTGGTGGGCGTGGTCGAAAGCGGCGGCGAAACCCTGACCATCGATGGCACCTCCTACGAGGTCGGCGAAGGCGACATGATCACGATCGATGCGGGCACGGCGCATGCCAACGCCACGCTCGGAGACGCGACCTTGCGCTACCGGGTATTCTACATTCGCGCCGAGGTGGCATGGTCCTATGTCGGCCGCTCGGACCTGCTCTTCCCGGCACCGGTGCGCTGCGACCCCGCCTGCGCCCAGCGGCTGCTGGAACTGCACCGCTGGTTCGAAGCGGGGACCGGCGACAGGCTGGAAGAAGACACCGCGCTTGCGGAAATAGTCGGTATCGCGTTCGCCGCAGCTGTCGAACCGGATCGAGACGACCGGCTACCGGAGGCAGTTCGCCGGGCGAAGGGGTATATCGACGCGCGCTATGACGAGAATTTCGGTCTCGATGAACTGGCCGATGCCGCGGGTGTGACCAAGTACCATCTGGCGCGGAGTTTCACGCGCGCGCACGGTCTCAGCCCGCTTGCCTACCGCACCCAGCGGCGCATCCATGCGGCCAAGGAAATGGTGCTGGCGGGTGCGCCACTGGCCGATGTCGCATCCGATCTGGGTTTTGCGGACCAGAGCCATCTCACGCGCCAGTTCCAGAGCATGGTCGGAATCTCGCCCGCCCGCTATCGTGAGCAATGACGTTCAAGACAGGTCTGGAGCGCCCGACTAAGCCCCGTTGAAAGGCTTGTCAGGGACCATACCATGAAGAATTTACGCTCGATTATCACCACTCGGCCGCAGACGCTGAAAACGGCTGCGCTGGCCGCAGTGGCCGCAGCCTGCGCTGCTCTCGCCGGTCCTGCGAACGCCGCAGCGGCGGGCCAGGACGTTGAAGCCAATCGCCAGGCCTCGGGTGAAGCCAGCAGCCCATACGCGACCTTCCTCGCGAATTATGTCGAATGGGTGAGAACCATCGAAATCGAGGGTCAGGCGCGCGGCATCGCGCTGACGCCGAAGCAGGTCGAGCTGGCCACCCGGATCGGGATCGAGCATCCGGAAAAAGTGCGGCTGGTATACGTCGACGAAATACCCTTTCCATCGGAAGATCCGCAAATGCGCAAGATCGGCGAGGAGCTGGGCTTTGTCGGACCGGGTATCACCAATAACGCGCAGGCGTTCGGTTATACCATCTGGGTGCGCAACGGTTTCGACCTGACATGGCCGATGCTCGCCCACGAACTGGTCCATGTGCAGCAGATCGAGCGCAATGCGAGTTTCGGCGCCTTCGTGGAAAAATACATGAAGCAACTCATGGCTCACGGGCACGAAGACATGCCGCTCGAGGTCGAAGCCTACGAAGCCAATCGGATCCACGCCTCGCAACCCTGAGACGTGCCGGTCCGCCTGCCGCAATGCCCCGCGACCCGATTGCGCCTGCTGCGTTCCCGGCCTAGCGTGGCGCGGTTCAGCGGCGGATGACAAGGGGAACTTGCGTGAAGGGTTATTGCGACAATATCGAGCGGCGGACTGTCGAAAACGACAACTTCCGCCAGGTTCTCTACACCGGCGAGCATCTGCAACTCGTGGTGATGACGCTGCCGCCGGGCTGCGATATAGGCGAGGAGGTCCATGACGACCGCGACCAGTTCTTCCGCTTCGAGGAAGGCAAGGGCGTGGTCGATATCGACGGCGTCGAGAACCCGGTCGAGGATGATTTCGCGGTGATCGTGCCGGCCGGCGCGCGGCACAATGTCCGCAACACCGGCAGCGAACCGCTGCGCCTCTATACCGTTTACGGTCCGCCCGAGCATATGGACGGCGTGGTCCATGCGACCAAGGCCGATGCCGAGGCGCGCCATCACGACGAGGAATGGGACGGCGGCACCACCGAGTGATACGCTGCCCGCCGCAGCAGCGCAGGCGCATAGTCCGATCGCAGGAGCACGACATATGACCAGCACGCCCGATGCCTTTCGCATCCGCGAGGCTGTCGCCTATTTCGACGCCAGCACGGATCTCGAGGAAGCGATCGACGAGCTGCTCAGTTCGGGTTTCGACCGCGCGGAAATCAGCCTGCTGGCGACCGAGAGGGCGGTCGAGGACCAGCTTGGTCACCGCTATCACAAGGTTGCCGAGCTGGAGGACGATCCCGCCGTGCCGCGCGCGATCTACATTCCCAGGGAAGCGATCGGCGAGGCACAGGGCGCACTGGTCGCCACGCCGCTCTACCTGGCGGCGATGACCGCGATCGGCGGTATCGTGGCCTCGGGTGGCTCGCTGCTGGCAGTGATCGTCGGCGCGGCGGTTGCAGGCGGGGCAGGGCGCGCGCTGGGCGCCGGGGTGGCCCGATTGGTGGGTGACCGGCACGCCGAAAACCTGCAGAACCAGCTTGAACATGGCGGGCTGCTGCTCTGGGTGCGCACCTGGGACAGCGGCGACGAACAACGCGCGGTCGACATCCTGACGAAGCATTCGGGGCACGATGTCCATGTGCATGGCTCGCCGCAGAACTGACCGCTTGATGGGAGAATTACAGTGATCGGGAAGATGGTGGCACTCGGGCTCGCAGGGCTTGCCGGATACGCGCTGTTCAAGCGCAAGGATGCATCCCGCAATGCTGCCTTTGCGGAAGACCAGCCGCATAATTTCCATACCGACGTGCGCGATGCCGGACCCGGCGCTATGCGCGACCCGGAGGCGCGCGAATGGACCGAGACCGACGAGGATCTCGACGAAAGCTTCCCCGCAAGCGATCCGCCGGGTGGCTATTGACCCGCGCGGGCGATAACCCGGTGAATTGAATGGCGGCCAGGCTCGTCCAGATATACCTGCCCGAAGACCGGGTCCGCGATCTGGAGATGATCCTCGCTCGCCACACGCGGCGGTTCTGGCGGGAAACCGTGCCCGGGGCGCAGGAAAAATGCACCTGCATCGTCCAGCAACGCTATACCGAACGCCTGCTCGCCGATCTGGACGAGGCCTTCGCAGACCTGCCCGACTTCTCCGCGCTCGTGTCCGAGCTGCAGGCGGTCCTTCCGGTGGTCGAAGAAACGCCGGTCACCGAATTGCCGCTGTCGCCCGACCTGCCGACCCCCACGCGGATCGAGCGGTTCTTCAGCCGCGATCGGCTCAGCACCGACGAACTCTACGACGACATCGAGGAAAGCCTGCATCCCGGGCCTGCCTATTTGCTGACGGTCACGCTGTCGGCGATCATCGCCGGCCTGGGGATGCGCAGCGGGCAGACCGCGGTGGTCATCGGCGCAATGATCATTGCGCCGCTGCTCGGGCCGACGATGGGGTTGGCGCTGGCGGCCACGGTCGGCAATTGGAAGCTGGGCCGGCAGGCGGCCGCGACGCTCGCCATCGGCTGCGTCCTCGCAGTGCTCGCGGGTGTCGTCCTCGGCATTACGGTGGCAATCGATCCGCTGGTGCCCGAATTGAAGAACCGCACGCTGGTCCAGCCCGCCGATATCGCGCTGGCGCTGGCCTGCGGTGCCGCGGGCGTGCTGGCGTTCAGTCGCGGCGCCTCGCTTGCGCTGGTCGGGGTGATGATCGCCGTCGCGCTGGTTCCGCCCCTGACCGCAGCAGGCATCTATACCGGTGCGGGCATTCCCGAAGCGAGCGCCAACGCGCTGTTCCTGTTCACCGTCAACCTCGTCTGCGTCAATGTCGCGGGGATCGCGATGTTCTTGTTCCAGGGCCTGCCGCCGACCAGCTGGCGGATGACCAGCGGGATCATGCTGGTGTGGGTGGTGTTGCTGATCCTGCTGATGTCGATGATGGCGGGGCGGATTTTCCTCGGCTTCGGTTCGTGGGACTTCGTTATGGACTACCTGACCGCCAGCCGCTGAACGGTGGGGATTGCCGCCGCGATGGCGAACGGCGGCTGCGCTGGGGCCGTGTGGCACACCTGCCCGGGGGACCTGGCAGCGGACCAATAAACCTAGGCCCGGCGGATTTCCCTGCTATCGGTGCGGGATGACACCACGTCTCCATCCCCGGGAAGAAGAACGGCTGCGCGAGCTGCGCCGCTACAATATCCTCGATACCGAGCGTGAACGCGATTTCGACGATCTGGTCGAGATCGCGTCGCAGATCTGCGAGGTCCCGGTTTCGGTCGTCAATTTCATCGACGAGGGCCGGCAGTGGTTCAAGGCCGAGGTCGGGCTGGGCGTGCGCTCCACCCCGATCGAAACCAGCCTGTGCGGGCATGTGATCCTCGAAGGCGATTTCGTCGAGATCCCCGACACGCTGAAAGACGAGCGCATGGCCGACAACCCGCTGTGCACCGAAGAGCCCGGTTTCCGGTTCTACGCCGGCGCGGTGCTGCGCACCGAGAAGGGGCTGCCGCTGGGGACGCTGTGCGTGCTCGATCACAAGCCGCGCACGCTCACGCCGCACCAGCGCCGCGTGCTCGAGGTGTTGTCCAAGCACGTGATGCGCGAACTCGAACTCCGGCTTGCGCTGGCGCAGGAACAAACGCTCCGGCGCGAGGTCGACCACCGGGTCAAGAACTCGCTTGCCTCGATCGGGGCACTGCTGTCGATGAAGGCGCAGCGGGCAACCGACGAAGCGGTACAGACCGCGCTCGAAGACGCCAGCATCCGTATCCGCTCGCTCTCGTCGCTGCATGCCGAACTGCACGATCTGGCGCAGGGCGAGCGGGTGGAACTGCGCTCGCTTTTCGAACGGATCGAACGCGATCTGCGCCAGCTGCTGCCCGACGGGATCAGGCTGGTGATCGAGGTCGGCAACGACCGCGTCTCGCCCAGCCTCGCCAATGCGCTGCTGCTGATCGTGAACGAATTCGTGTCGAACAGCGTCAAGCACGGGCTGCAGGACCGCAGCGGATCGATCGCCATCGCCATCCGCGCGGGCGACGACGGCTGGTCGATCGCCTGCAGCGACGATGGCAGTGCCACCAGTGCGGATGCCGAACGCGCGGCGCTGGCCAAGGGGCTGGGCACGCGTGTCATCCAGTCGCTCGCCTCATCCTTCGGCGTGGCGCCCGACTGGAGCGCAAACGGGTCGGGGATGCACCTGAGGATCGACGCCGCGGCCTAGGCGGGCTGCTATGCCGGCGGCGTTCGGAGGCGTTCCACTGCCAGCATCGCGCGGGTCACGCCCACCGCGCGCAGCTCCTCGGGCCACGGCCCGCCGGTCGCGGCCGCTTCCACGGCCAGCGCCATGGCGGGCGAGGTCTGCAGGCCGAACCCGCCCTGTCCCGCCAGCCAGAAGAAACCCGGCGCTTGCCGGTCGAAGCCCGCCACGGGCAGCCGGTCGGGGGCAAAGTTCCTGAGACCCGCCCATTTGCTCGCCAGCTGCCGGATTGTCAGCGTGGTGGCCTGTTCGACATTCCACGCCGCCAGCGCGACGTCTTCCTCTTCGGGCTGCGCGTCGCAGGGCGCGCTCGGGCCTTCGTCCATCGGGCTGGCGAGCAGCCGGCCATTGCCCTCGGGCTCGAGATAGAAGCCGGGGCCCACGGTCTTGGTGAAGGGCCAGTCGCGCACCGCATGCTCGGTATCGAAAGTGATCACCGTGCGCCGCAGCGGGGTGATGCCCAGCGGCGCGATACCGCCCAGCGCCGCGACCGGGTCGGCCCAGGCGCCCGCGGCATTGACCACCACGCGTGCGCTGTAGCTTGCCCCCGGCGTATCGGCAGTCCAGCGCTCGCCCGCGCGCGCCAGTCGCTCCACCGGGACGCCGTTCGCCAGTTCGCCCCCGCGCGCCAGCAGCTCCTTGCGATGCGCCTCGAGCATGGCATGCGCGTCGAGCTTGCGCGCATGCCGGTCGAGCAGCGCGCCGCTGATGCCGCCGTCGCCCTCGCGCAGCACCGGGGTGAACGCGCGCGCTTCGGCAGGCGCCAGCCGTTCGACGCGCGGCTCCCATTCGCGGTAATTGGCTTCCAGCCTGTCGAGCGCCGCTTCCTGCCCTTCAAGCGCGATGAACAGCGCGGGATGCGGCGTTGCCCCGGGTTCGGCCAGCAGCGGCATGCTCGCCGCGGTCAGCGCGCGCACCAGCCAGGCGTCCATGTCGAAATGCGCGAAGGCGGCGCTGCGGCCCGAGGAATGCACACCGGGCGCGGCTTCGGCCTCGACCACCTGCGTGGTACCGTGCCGTGCCAGCCGTGCGGCGGAGGACAGCCCCGCGATCCCGGCGCCCACCACGAGGAAATCGACCTGTTTCATAGCGACTCCGTTGCCCGCTGCAGCCATTCTGCCTAGTCTCGCGCCTAGCAAAACAGCGGGGGCGCAGACAGATGGCAATGACGATCCTGGTGACCGGGGGCACCGGCTATATCGGCGGCGAGGTGATCGAGCAGCTGCTGGCGCGCGGGCACAGCGTCCACACCACGGTCCGCGATGCCGCGAAGAGCGAACCGCGGCTGCGCGCGCGCTGGAACGATGCGGGTGAGCGGCTGAAGGTGTTCCAGGCCGATCTGCTCGACGATGCCGGCTGGGCCGAGGCCAATGCCGGCTGCGACGCGGTGGCGCATGTCGCCTCGCCGTTTCCGCTGGCGACGCCCCGGGACAAGGACGAGCTGGTGGTGCCCGCGCGCGAAGGCACGCTGCGCGCGCTCGATTTCGCGCACCGCGCGGGCATCACGCGCTTCGTCCAGACCAGCAGCGCAGCCGCGATCGCCTATGGCCAGCCGGACAAGGACCATTTCACCCATCTCGACTGGACCGACCTGACCGCCGGCGTGCCGCCCTATATCGAGAGCAAGACCGTGGCCGAACGCGCCGCGCGCGACTGGGTCGCGATGCACGCGCCGGGCATGGCATTCTGCTCGATCAATCCGGTGGCGGTGTTCGGTCCCGTCCATGACGACGACCTGTCGACCAGCGTCGCGATGGTGAAGAAGATCATCGACGGTTCGATCCCGCTGTTGCCCGACATGGGAATCTGCGTGACCGACGTGCGCGATGTGGCCGAAGCGCATGTCCGCGCGCTCGAGGCCCCGGCACAGCAGGTTCGCGGCGAGCGTTTCCCGACCAGCCAGAAATTCCTCTGGCTGCGCGAAATGGCGGCGATCATCCGCCAGCGCGTGCCCGAGCATGCGGGCAGGGTGCCGAGACGCGGCATGCCCAACTGGCTGGTGCACATGCTTGCGCCCTTCATGGACGAAATGAAGCAGGTGCGCGGCGAGCTCGGCAATGTCCGCGACGTTTCCGGTCGCCACACCGAAGAGGTGCTCGGCTTCACCTTCATCGCCGCCGAACAGACGCTGGAGGACACCGTGCGGAGCCTCGCGGCAAAGGGCATCGTCACGCACTGACGGGGGCATTGCATTGCCAGTCCGCCGGGGCTTCGGCACAAGACGCATGAAACGAATCGTTGACGGGAAATAGACATGAACATGCTGGCGTCGCGCGGGCAGCTGCGCGCAAGTTTCCTTCGCTGGGCGCTCTTCACCGTGCCGCTCTGCGTGCTGCTCGGCTTTCTGTCCGGCCAGCTGGGCAGCCCCGACACCGCGTGGTTCCAGTCGCTCGTCAAGCCCGGCATCTATCCCGAACCCAAGTGGTTCGGCATCGTCTGGACGATCCTCTATGTCATGATGGGCTTCGCGCTGGCTCTGGTCGCCTCGGCATGGGGCGCGCGCGGCCGCACTGCGGCGCTGTGGGTCTTCGCCGTGCATTTCGCACTCAACCTCGCGTGGAGCTATGTCTTCTTCGGCGCACAGCAGATCAGCGGGGCGCTGGCACTGCTGGTGGCGATCGTGCTGACGTTGCTGGTGGTGATCGCACTGTTCTGGCGCGTCCGCCGGCTCGCCGCCGTGCTGCTGCTGCCCTATCTCACCTGGGTCTGCTTCGCCACCGCGCTGAATTACCAGTTCCTCCAGCTCAATCCGCAAGCCGATGGCGGCACGCCCGAAGGCGCGGTCGAGCGGGTAAGGATCTAGTTTTTGCTTTTCGCACCGACATCCGTCGGTGCATCCTCGGGGCTGTTCCTCCGCTTCGCTCCGGGCCCCTGCGGGCGCGCGGTCGCGCTTGCCGTTCGCTGGTCGCGAACGTCAAGCGCGTTACCATAGCGGGTCGCACTGGTCCCGAGCCGCAGGCGAGGCAAGGGCGACCGCCCGCCCGCAGTGGAATCGAAGCGACAGCTGAGATGGCTGAAAGCCACCCGACCTTCAGGTCGCATGAGCGAGGATAGCCTAAGGCCGCGGACGCGGCCGCCGGCGCTTGAGGCTAGACAAAAGCAGCATCCCGTCCCATCTGAACCCTATGCAGAGCCAGAATCCCCTGATCGCCGATTTCGTCAAACTCGCCAATTCGGCAGCCGGTACGCTGGCCGGCATGGGGCGCGAGGCCCGCGACGCCGCGCGCGAACGGGCCAAGGAAAGCTTCGGCGGGATGGACTTCGTCACCCGCGAGGAATTCGACGCGGTGAAGACGATGGCCAGCAAGGCGCGCACCGAAGCGGAAGACCTCAAGGCCCGCGTCGCAGCGCTGGAAGCCCGGATCAAGTAGGCTTTTGGCCGCTCGGCGGTCTGCGGGCAGAGAGCTTATCTAGGCCCCTGCCTTCGCAGGGGCGACGCGAAGAGGTAAGGTCAGGCAATGCACCTCATCGCTCTCGTCGCCCCTGCGAAGGCAGGGGCCCAGCCGACCTCTCGGACCGCGGCCTGATCGATGCCGGGCGGCTGGGTCTATATCATGACCAATGGCCCGCACGGCACGCTTTACCTCGGGGTTACCGCCGACATCGCCGCGCGCGTCCACGCCCATCGCGACGGGCAGGGATCCGAATTCTGCCGCAAGCATGGCCTCACGCGCTTGGTCTATGCAGAGCAGTATGAGGATATCCATGACGCCATCGCGCGGGAGAAGGCGATGAAGCGGTGGAAGCGGCAATGGAAGCTCAGGCTGATCCGGCGCGACAATCCCGACTGGAACGACCTGTTCGAGATGATCCTGTGATGGTGCCATTTCGCTGATCTTACCTAGGCCCCTGCCTGCGCAGGGGCGACAGACCACCAGGGCTCTCTCCGTCGCCCCTGCGCAGGCAGGGGCCCAACTGACGTCGCAGTCCGCGATAGAACGCTCCATAAGTCGACTTCGCCGTCTTCGCAGGATCGATGCGAGCGGCTAAGACCGCCCCATGCAGCTTTCCGCTCCCGCCATCCTGCTTGCCGCGCGTGCGCATGGCGAGACCGCGGTCATTGCGCGGATGCTGACCGAGCAGCATGGCATGGTCGCCGCTTATGTAGCAGGGGGGCGCGGGCGGCAGCTGCGGCCGGTGGTGATCCCCGGCAATATCGTCCAGGCGGAAATCCGCGCCAAGTCGGACAGCCAGCTGCCCTTCGCCCGGCTCGAACTGGTCGCCAGCCGCGGGCCGTGGCTGGGCGAGCCGCTGGCGGCTTCGGCGATCAACTGGGTCACCGCGCTCACTGCGAGCGCGCTGCCCGAGCGCAATCCCTATCCCACGCTCCATTCCGCGCTCGGCGGCTTGCTCGATGCGATCTGTTCTGCCGACAGCGCACGGCAGTGGGTCGAGGCGCTGGCGGTCTATGAAGCGCTGCTGCTGCGCGAGCTGGGCTATGGCGGCCAGCGGCCCGCGATAGCCGGCCTCGGGCAGGCCTTGGAAATTCTCGACCGGCAGGAGCCGCTGATCGCGCGCTATTTGCTCGCCGACACCCGCGCCGACGTGATGGGCGCGCGAACGCTGCTGCGCCAGCGACTGGAACGGATGGTTTAGCCGCGTTCAAGAATGGTTCGTCGCCCCGGCCCATGCAGGGGCTTAGACACTGTCCGTTGAGCGCCCCGAGGGGCAGAAAGGCTCCTGCGCAGGAGCGACGAGGCTGGAGAACCACGCTTGAAAATCGCAATTTTCGCCGGCGACGGCATCGGGCCCGAAGTGATCGCACAGGCGCGCCGCGTGCTGGAAGCGCTGTCGTTGCCCGGATTGACGCTGTTCGAAGGCGATGTCGGCGCCGCCGCCTATCGCCGCCACGGCCATCCGCTGCCACCCGAAACGCTGGAAATGGCGCGTGCTGCCGATGCGGTGCTGTTCGGCGCGGTGGGCGATTTTTCCTGCGACGACCTGCCGCGCGAACTGCGCCCCGAACAGGCGATTCTCGGTCTGCGCAGCGAGCTGGGGCTGTTCGCCAATTTGCGGCCAGCGGCCGGCTTCCCGGGGCTCGAACACCTGTCCTCGCTCAAGCCCGAAGTCGCGCGCAGCATCGACCTGCTGGTGGTGCGCGAACTCAATGGCGATGTCTATTTCGGCGACAAGGGCGAACGCGGCAGCGCGGGCGGGCGCGAGGGCTGGGACATGATGTCCTACAACGAGGCCGAGGTTCGCCGTATCGCGCACGCCGGCTTCCGCGCCGCGATGGGGCGCGGCAAGAAACTGACCAGCGTCGACAAGGCCAACGTCCTCGAAACCAGCCGCATCTGGCGCGAAACCGTGATCGAAGTCGCGCAGGAATATCCCGAGGTCGAACTTGACCACATGTATGTCGACAATGCCGCGATGCAGCTGGTCAAGTCGCCGGGCCAGTTCGACACGATCGTCACCGGCAATCTGTTCGGCGATATCCTGTCCGACCAGGCCAGCGCCTGCGTCGGCTCGATCGGCCTGCTCGCCAGCGCGTCGCTGGGCGAACGGCAGACCGACTACGGCACCTTCGGCCTGTACGAGCCGATCCACGGCAGCGCGCCCGACATTGCCGGGCAAGGCAAGGCCAATCCGGTCGCGGCCGTGCTCAGCCTCGCCATGCTGCTGCGTCACTCGTTGGGGCGCGAGGAGGACGCCGTCCGGATCGAGCGCGCCGTGGAGGCGATCCTTGCCGATGGCGTGCTGGGTGGTGACCTCGGCGGAAGCGCTTCGACGCAGGAAGTCGGCGATGCGATTGTTAGGAAGATTGTAACCATATCTTGAGGATTGCCGCATAACCGGGTCATGCAATGGACATGACACCGCAGATGCAGCCCGATCCGGCTACCTCCACCGCTGCCAGCGCTCGCCCGCTGGAGCTGGCGATCATCCTGCCCACGCTCAACGAGCGCGACAATCTCGCCCCGCTGGTCGAGCGGATCGAAGGCGCGCTGGGCGTATCGGGCTGGGAAGTGCTGGTGGTGGACGACAATTCCGCCGACGGTACCAGCGACGAAGCGCGGCGTCTGTCGCTCTCGGATCCGCGCGTGCGGGTACTGCAGCGCATCGGCCGGCGCGGCTTGTCGAGCGCGGCGATCGAGGGCTTCTGCGCCACTGCGGCGCCCTATGTCGCGGTGATGGATGCTGACCACCAGCACGATCCCAAGCTGCTGGTCGACATGCTTGGCGCGGTGAAAGCGGGGGACGCGGATGTCGCGGTCGCCAGCCGCTTCGCCGAAGGCGCGAGCATGGAGGAATGGGGCCGCCCCGACCGCGAGAAGCTTTCCAGCGTCGCCAACATGCTGGCGCGCAAGCTCACCGGTGTCGAACTCAGCGACCCGATGAGCGGCTTCTTCCTGCTGCCCAGCGCGACTGCACGGCGGCTGGTGCCCAGCCTTTCGGGCATCGGCTTCAAGATCCTGCTCGACCTGCTCGCCACTTCCGAAACACCGCTCAAGGTGAAGGATTTCCCGATGAATTTCTCCGCCCGCCGCTCCGGCGAAAGCAAGCTCGACCGCGCGATCGCGCTCGATTTCCTCGCCGGGCTGTACGACAAGAGCTTCGGTCGGATCATCCCGACGCGCTTCGCGCTGTTCGGCACGGTCGGGGTCATCGGCATCGGCGTGCACATGGCGATCCTCTATGCCTTCATGCTGGTGGCAGGGACCAATTTCGGCTGGAGCCAGGCGGTCGCGACTTTCGGGGCGATGACCTTCAACTTCTGGCTCAACAATTTCCTCACCTATCGCGACCGCCGGCTGAAAGAGGCGGACCGCCTGTTCTGGGGCTGGCTCAGCTTCATCGCCGCCTGTTCGATCGGCGCCTTCGCCAATGTTGCGGTCGCCACCACGCTCAACGATCGGGGCTTGCACGAAGTCTTCGCCGCGCTGGTCGGGATCGGCATCGGCTCGGTATGGAACTACGCCCTGTCGAGCCGCTTCGTGTGGGGGCGATATTAGGTTTCGGGCGTGCGGTCGGGACACGCGTCGTGACCTTGCTGTTCCGTCCCACTCCTGAGTTTTTGTTGTGTGCGCCTTCGACACCCGTCGAAGGCTTGCGGCACCGGCCCACTCCCCCACCCGGCCACCCAGTCAGTATGATCCCGTGGGTGGCCGGGTGGGGGAGTGGGCCGGTGCCGCCGCAAGGCAATCGCGGATGCGCTTCACGCACCCCACCAAAACCCTATCTCCAGCTTTCCATCCAGGTCCACACGGCGAAGCTGTCGGGGCCGGCGAGCGGCGCGGCGCTGATGATCGGGTAGAACCACGCGAACACCAGCACACTGCCGATCACCGGCGCCAGCGCGCTCTTGCGCCAGCCGCCCTGCCACAGCGCATCGCACACCAGTGCCAGCGCGGCGAGCAGCGCCATGCTCGGCAATGCGTAATGGTAGTAGAACTGCACCGGCTTGGTTGCGACCACCCAGAAACCCAGGCTCGCCGCATAGAGCAGCGCCGTGCCCAGCGCCGCCCAGTGCCGGCGCATCACCCCGTGCCAGGCGCACCACGCCAGCGCGGGCAGGCCGAGCAGCATGGTCAGCGGATTGCCGATCAGCATGATACCGCGCTGGACCCCCGCGACCGGTTCGTAGAGATACCAGATCGAGCGCGCATTGAGCACCCATTGCTCCCACGTCGACTGGTAGGGATGGGGCTTCAGCACCTGCTCCTGCTGCGACAGCATGAACTGGTGGTGGAACACCAGCCCCTCGGTGATCGGGTGCAGGCGGAAGAAGAAGGCCGGCAGGTAGGTCGCGGCATAGACCGCCAGCGGCACTGCGCCGAGCCACAGCGCGGCCTCGAGCAGCGTGGTCCCTGGGACGGGCGCGCCGCGGCGGCTGAGGAGCAGCCGGCGGCGACCTGCCAGCGTGCGCGCGACGAGGAAGGTCAGCCCCGGGAGCATGGCGACGACCAGCGCGTTCCATTTCGCGCCCATCGCCAGCCCCAGCGCGATCCCGGTCAGAGCCAGCCGCCAGCGACCTTGCTCCGGTTGCCGGATCGCGGCGGCGAACTGCCATGCGGCCAGCGCGAGGAAGGCGAGGTAGACGATGTCGAGCATGGCGATGCGCGCATGCACGAACAGGTGGAAACCGGTCGCCAGCAGCACGCCGTAGGCGAGGGTGGCGAAGCGGCTGGCGCTGGCGAACCACAGCGCTCGCATCGCGCCGAACAGCGCCAGCGTACCCAGCAGCGTGGGCAGCAGCCGCCAGCCGACCGGATTGTCGCCGAACAGCGCGATCCCCAGCGCGATCAGCTGCTTGCCCAGCAGCGGGTGTTCGCGATTGGTGAATTCGCCCAGCACCAGCAGCTCGCGCGCGGCGGGTAGGTAGTGGACCTCGTCGAAATAGGGATGCGGCACCGCGGTCAGATACGGCAGGCAGGCCAGCCAGAAGGCGAGCGCCAGCGCGGCGCACCAGCGAAGCGGATCCTGGACCTGTTCGGGCGCGCGGCTCATCGCGAACCGGCTTAGGTAAGCCGCGCACCCGCATCAAGGCGGATCAGCCGGTTGTGCGCCGTTCCAGCCAGAACAACCGGGCGACCATGGCGAGCAGCCCGATGCTGGCAGTCGCCGCGACGAACAACAGCCACAGCGGCACCGCCATCCCCTGCGCACGGGCGCGCGGAACGACGAAAAAGCACGCGATACCCAGCGCGAACAGCAGGTCCCACCACACCTGGATGCCCCACAGGTTCGAAGTGTGGTTAACCCACACCGGCATCACGCCGTCGCGGGCGATCGTCACGGCGGTAAAGAACCCGAAGCCCGCCGCAAGCAATGCGGCGAGGAGCGGATTGCCCGTCTCGGCACGAGCGGTCAGGATATGGGCGAGGGCGGCCATCACTCCCACCAGCCCGGCAAGGAAGAGGATTACGTAGGGTGTCACGGTAGTCGGCTCCCGATTCGAATGTAGCGAGTGCTACACTTGTAGCCCCTTGTAGCGACTGCTACAAGATGCGCATGTCACCCGCCCGCATGTCCCGCGAAACGCTGCTGCCATTGCTGGCGGCGCATGTGATGGCGCACGGGCTCGCCGATGCCTCGCTGCGTCCGCTTGCCAGGGCGGCAGGAACCAGCGACCGCATGCTGATCTACCATTTCGGTAATAAGGACGCGCTGGTCGCAGCGCTGCTCGATTACCTTGTCGCGCGGTTCGCCGACGCGCTCGATTCCGCTTTCCCGCAAGCGCGCAGTGCCTCGCGCCGCGCCTGTGCGGAAACGGTCTATGCGGTTACGGGGCAGCCCGCATTCGCACCCTTCCGGCGGGTATGGTGGGACATCGTCGCGGGCTGCTCGGCCGGGAATGCCGCCTATCTCGCGGCGGCCGGCGGGATGATGGAGGTCCTGCTCGAGTGGGTGGTCGATCACCTGCCGGCAAGCGATCCCGACCCGGCTGCGGGGGCCCGCGCGGTGCTGACCGCGATCGAGGGTGCCCAGGCGCTGCGCGCGGTGGGGCGCGGCGACATTGCCGAAGCGGGGCTTGCAGCCTTGGAAGGGCGACCCGCTTGATGCGCGCCGCGCGCGTGCTATCGCGCCTGCCATGAAGAAGACCACCGGCACCGACCGTTCGATCACCTCCCGCTGGCGGCCCGCGACGCAGGCGGTGCGCGGGGGCACCTGGCGCAGCGAGCAGGGCGAGACCAGCGAAGCGCTGTTCCTCACCTCGGGCTATAGCTACGACAATGCGCAGACCGTCGCCGACCGCTTCGCTGGCGATGATGCGGGCATGACCTATTCGCGCCTGCAGAACCCCACCGTCGCCATGCTCGAGGAGCGCATCGCGCTGATGGAAGGCGCCGAGGCATGCCGCGCGCAGGCCAGCGGGATGGCGGCGATGACCACCGCGCTGCTGTGCCAGCTTTCGGCGGGCGACCACGTGGTCGGCGCGCGCGCGGCCTTCGGTTCGTGCCGCTGGCTGCTCGATCACCTGCTGCCGCGCTTCGGGATCGAGACCACCGTGGTCGACAGCGCCGATAACGATGCGTGGGAAGCCGCGATCCGGCCCAACACCAAGGTGTTCTTCTTCGAAACCCCCGCCAACCCCACGCTCGACGTGGTCGATCTGGCGCATGTCTGCGCCGTCGCCAAGGCGCATGGCATCACCACCGTGGTCGACAACGCCTTCGCCACCAGCGCGCTGCAGCGCCCGATGGATTACGGCGCCGACGTGGTCGCCTATTCGGCCACCAAGCTGATGGACGGGCAGGGCCGCGTGCTCGCGGGCGCGGTGTGCGGATCGCAGCAATGGATCGATGAGGTGCTGCTGCCCTTCCAGCGCAACACCGGCCCCAATATCTCGCCGTTCAACGCCTGGGTGGTGCTCAAGGGGCTCGAAACACTCGACCTGCGCGCCCGCCGCCAGAGCGCGAATGCGGTCGAACTGGGCACCTTCATCGAACCGCGGCTGCCGCGCATCCTGCACCCCGGGCTGGCCAGCCACCCGCGGCACGATCTGGCAATGGAACAGATGGTCGCCACCGGCCCGATCTTCGCGCTCGACGTGGGCGACCGGGCGACCGCATTCAAGCTGCTCGATGCGCTCCAGCTGGTCGATATCTCGAACAATATCGGCGACTCGCGCAGCCTGATGTGCCATCCCGCCAGCACCACGCACGCGGGCATGACGCAGGAGGCGCGCGACGCGATGGGCGTGACCGAAGGCCTGCTGCGGATCAACGTGGGGCTCGAGGATGTCGAGGACGTAAAGGAAGACCTAGACCGCGCGCTTACCGCCGCGGGGCTCTAACCCGCCGCCGCGTTCAGCCGCGCCACGCGTTGCGCGTCGCCACCCGCTCCAGTTCCTCGCCCAGCGCGTGCGCGGTGGTGAGCGCATCGGTGCAGCGCGCATCGTCGGTCAGCGCGCCATGCACGTCGAGCCCGCCGCCGCCGATCAGCGCCATCAGCAGCCCTTCGTCGCGCGTCATCCCCGCCGCGCAGCACGGCGCGAGCAGGATCTTGCGCCGCGAGGTGCGCGCCAGGTCGACGACCAGCGCGCGCGTCAGCACCAGCAGCCGCCGGAACTCCGCGCCGCTGGCATCGAGCGCGAGCATGGTCGCCCGCGCATCGTGCAGCCCGTGACCGGCGATCCGGCGGACGAGGACAAGCCCCAGCGTCTGGTGCCGCCGCGCGGGGAGCGGAAGGTCGAGTGTGGTCGAATCGTGCGAATGGGCCATGCAATCTCCTTTGCCGGCCGCCATCCTATGCTATTGCAAATCACTCGCAAGTATTATCTGCGGCTCTTCCACCGCCCGATCTCCCCCGCGGCACGCCCTATCGCCCGCGATAGGGTTCGCAGGCGACTCCGTCATTGTCGCGGTCGAGCGCGGGGCGATAGCCCGGCTGTCCGCGCAGTATCGGCGCGGCGCGTGCGGCGCGGGCCGCATCGCAATTAGCGAAATAGACGCCCCCGCGCAGCTGCGCAGTGGGGGCTTGCGGGCTGGATCGGCGGTTGCGGTGACAGTGATAGCCGCCGCTCTGCCGGTTGTTGTGGCATCCCTCGGCGTTCAGTCCGCCCGGGTGCGCCTGTGCGGGCGGTGAAGGCAGGGCCAGCAGTGCACAGGGCAGCAGCAGGGAAAGATGTTTCATCCTCGCCTCCCTAGCACGCAGGCGTTATCGCAGTGAAAAGGGGAGGAACACGATGACTGCAACCGTCGAATTCATTTTCGATATCGCCGCGCCCAATGGCTATCTCGCCTGGTATCCGCTCAAGGACATCGCCGCGCGCACCGGGGCGCGGCTGGAGGTCACGCCGGTGTTCCTCGGCGGGATGCACAAGCTGACCGGCAATGCCCCGCCGATGATCCGCGATGCCGGGGTCAAGGGGAAGGTCGCTTATGCGGCGCTCGAGTTCCAGCGCTTCGTCGACCGTCACGGCATGCACCGGTTCAGGATGCACCCGGCATTGCCGTTCAATTCGATCCTGCTCCAGCGCGTGCTGGCGGCGGCGGCTGACGAAGCGCAGCGGCAGGCGCTCGTCGAAGCGCTGCTGCCGGCAGTGTGGGAACGCAACATCGATTGCAGCGATGCCGACGCGGTGGGTGCGGAATTGACGCAGGCGGGTTTCGACGCACCGGCGCTGCTGGCCGCGGCGCAGGACCCGGCGGTGAAGGCGCGGCTGGCCGAAAACACCGAACGCGCGGTCGAGCGCGGCGCCTTCGGCATCCCGACCTTTTTCGTCGATGGCGAGATGTGGTTCGGCAAGGAACGCCTGGGCCAGCTCGAGGATTTCCTCGGCGACGGACAGCCTTAACCGAGCAATACCGCAATGATCGGCAAGGGCAGCGCCAGCGCCATACCCGATAGCAGATCGCCGCCTTCGTCGCGCACAAGACGCCTCAGCAATGCATAAAACATATTCCGACTCCCCCCGGTTGTCGGACCAACCAATCGGCCGTGCGACCCGAATGGCTCCGGCAATAATCAGGTGCGACCCTGCCATCCGTAATGCACCCGAGGGCTTGGGAATATCTCTACGATCCCGGTAAACCGATGTTAACTTGCCGCATTGCGGAGGAAAATTTTGCCCGTTTCCTTGCGCCACACGGTTGGCGCGCTAGATTGGGGGGGTGATCAAGGAGCTCTTCCAGCATGCCGCCATGACCGACGGGATTACCGTCCGGGTCGCGGTGAACTTCCTGCCCGAACAATCGCAGCCCGACGCGGGCAAGTGGTTCTGGGTCTATCACATCCGCATCGAAAACGGCTCGCACGAACAGGTCCAGCTGATGACGCGCCACTGGCGCATCACCGATGGGGCCGGGCTGGTCAGCCATGTCGATGGCGAAGGCGTGGTCGGCGAACAGCCGGTGCTGAAGCCCGGGCAGAGCCACGATTACGTTTCGGGCTGTCCGCTCGACACGCCGCATGGCTCGATGGAAGGGTTCTACACCTTCAAGGCCGAAGATGGCTCGCCGCGCGAAGTGCGCATTCCCTTCTTCCCGCTCGCCGCGCCCGCCACGGCAAACTAGGCCGCGCGGCCGCAGGCACGCAAGCGGCGCGGGCTGGCTAGCGCGCCAGGCCCGCCTCGGCTTCGACGGGGCCCGATACCGGGCGATCGAGCACGGCTTTCGCCTCGGCTTCCAGCCGGGGCGTCAATTTCGCGGTACGCGGTTCCAGCGGCGTGCCGTCCCCGCGTTCGCCATTGGCCTCGATATCGGCCAGCAGCAGTTTCATTTCGGCGATTTCCCTTACCTGTGCCTCGATGATGGCATCGGCCAGTTCGCGCACGCGCGGATCGCTGATCGCGGCGCGCTCGCTGGTGAGGATCGCGATCGAATGGTGGGGGATCATGGCCTTCATCCACGCCTCGTCCTCGACCGTGTGCTGGCTGCGCACGAGGAACAGGAACAGCGCGAAGCCAACGCAGGCGAGGGCCATCACGGCGATCTTGGTGGCGAGGCTGCGGTACATGCCCCACATGAAGCCGAGCATGATCACGATCATGGCCATGCCCATCATCAGGGCCATCCACATGCGCGTCTGGCTGAAGAAGGCGTGGTCGAGCTCCCACAGCGCCGAATATTTCAGCACGAACATGGTCACGATGGAGGTCGCGATCATGGCGAAGAAGGTGGGCCACATGCCGTGGCCGGAACTGCGCTGTTCGTCGGTCATCGATTCTCCCCTTGTCGGGAAAGCCAACGGGCGGGCGCCGCGCGTTGTTCCGGCCCGCGGGGGGTTACTCTTCTTCCTCTTCCTCGCCGCCGAACTTGAAGCTGCCGACCTTGACCTTCGGTTTAAGGCCGAGCCAGTCGGCCAGTGCCTCGAACTCGCGCATGGCGGGATAGGTGGCCAGCGCCGCGCGGCTTTCGTCGAGCCGCAGGACGAGGCTCTTCTTCTTGCGCCTCAGCGCGCTGGTGGTGAGCGACATGCGGCTGCCGCCGCCCAGCCGCCGGGCGAGGCGGTAGCCCAGGCCCCAGGTGATGCCTTCACGCAGGTCGTCGTCACTTGCCAGTTCGCTCAGCTTCTCGGGCACGTCGGTGCGGCCCATGCTGCCGAACAACGCGGCGCAGATCATCGCGCGGCCGCGCGCGTCGAGGTCGATCCAGCGCTTGCCCAGCGGCCATTCGATCGCATGGCTGACGCGCAGGTTGGGTTCGACCCGCTGCAACGCGCCCGACAGCTGCGCGGCGGCCAGCCGCAGCCGCTCGTTGACGCTGCCATCGCCATCGGTGAGGCTGACCGTCCAGGCGGACAACAGCGTCGCATCGGTGATCGAGGCGTCGCGCGGCGAGGCATAGGCGGTAACCCCCGCGAGCAGCGGGTCGGCCTTCATCTGCGCCGGTTCGAGCCGCGCGTAGAGCAGGCCCTCGCGCAGGCCCCAGGACGAGAATATCAGCTCCTCGGGACCGATCGTATCGAGCAGCGGGCGCAGCAGTGCGGCGGCGTCGGGCAGGTAATGCGCACGCATCGCGCTGATGCCCGAGATCTCCATCAGCTGCTCGGGGTCGGCGGCGACCAGCTCCTGCGCCAGCCGGTGCGCGTCCTCGGGGGCGAGGGAAAAGCCGTGCGGGTCGGTCAGCGGATAGTCGAAATAGCGCATCGCATAGGCCGCCAGCGCGCGCCACGTGCCGCCGATCATGTACATCGGCCCGGGGTGCGCCGCGGCCCAGCCGGCCAAGCCGAGCTGCTTGCGCACCGCCTGTTCGAACGCTTCGGACCCGCGCGCGCGCAGGGCCGGCAGGCGCAGCGTGCCGAGCTGCAGGCTGGCGGCCTCGTGGCAGCTGTTGTCCGCCACCGAGACGAGTTCGAGGCTGCCCCCGCCGAGGTCGGCAACCACGCCGCGCGCGCCCGGGAACGCGCCGAGCGCGCCCATCGCCGAGGCGGTGGCTTCCTCCTCGCCCGAGAGCAGGCGCGGCTCCAGGCCGAGCGCGGCCACCCTGGCCAGGAATTCGCTGCCATTGGTCGCGTCGCGCGCGGCGGCGGTGGCGACGGTCTGGACGTCCTCCACCCCCAGGTCATGCAGGATCAGCGCATAGCGCGCCAGCGCGGCGAGCGCTTCCTCGGCGGCTTCCTCGGGGATCGCGCCACTATCCGCCAGATCGCGGCCGAGCCGGGCGGAGACCTTCTCGTTCCACACCACTTCAGGCGCGCGCGCGGTGCCTTCGTAGATCACCATGCGCACGGTGTTCGAACCGATGTCGATGACCGCGCGCGGCGGCTGGATCAGGCGGCGCTGCCACTTGGCCGAACGCGACTTGTTCATTCGCTCGTTCCTCCCAGCGTGAGGCGCGGGACCTCGTGCTCGGCCAGCGCCGCACCGCGGCCCGACAGCGAGGGGTTGGCCATGAAATACTGGTGGCAGTTGAACCCGCCGTCGCCTTGCCGCAGCCGGTGGTACTGGCCATCGGGTTCGAGCTGCCAGCTCTGTTCGGTATCGAGGATATTGGCGAGCATGACCTGTCCCAGCACCTGATCGTGCACTGTCTTGTTGGTGATCGGCACCATCACCTCGACCCGCCGCAGCAGGTTGCGGCTCATGGCGTCGGCGCTGGTCAGATAGACCTTCGCCTGCCGGCTCGGCAGCGCCTTGCCATTGGCAAAGGCCCAGACGCGCGAATGTTCGAGAAAGCGGCCGATGATCGACTTGACGCGGATGTTCTCCGACACGCCCGGCAGGCCCGCGCGCAGGCTGCAGATGCCGCGCACCATCATGTGTATCTCGACCCCCGCCTGGCTGGCTTCGTAGAGCTTGTCGATCATCGGCCGGTAGGTGATCGAATTGAGCTTCGCCCAGATCCCCGCCGGCTTGCCTGCGCGCGCATTGGCGATCTCGGCGTCGATCAGGCTGAACAACCGCGCCTGCAGGTCGATCGGCGACAGCGACAGCTTCTCCAGATCGTCGGGCTCGATATAGCCGGTGATGAAATTGAACACCTTGGCCGCGTCGCGCCCCAGCGCCGGATCCGCGGTGAAGAAGCTGAGGTCGGTGTAGATCTTGGCGTTGATCGGGTGGTAATTGCCCGTCCCGAAATGGCAGTAGGTGCGATAGCCGTCCTCTTCGCGGCGCACCACCAGGCTGACCTTGGCGTGCGTCTTCCATTCGGTGAAGCCGTAGATCACCTGCACCCCGACGCGTTCTAGCTCGCTGGCCCACTGGATGTTGCGTTCCTCGTCGAAACGCGCCTTCAGCTCGACCACCGCGGTCACTGCCTTGCCGTTCTGCGCCGCCTCGATCAGCGCCGCGATCACCGGCGACTGGTCGCCCGCACGGTACAGCGTCTGCTTGATCGACATCACCGCCGGGTCGCGCGCGGCCTGCCGCAGGAAGTCGACCACCACGTCGAAACTCTCGAACGGGTGATGGATCACGAGGTCCTTCTCGCGAATGGCGGAAAAACAGTCGCCGTCATGTTCGAGGATCCGCTCAGGATAGCGCGGGCTGAAGGGTTCGAATTTCAGATCGGGCCGCGGTTCGTTGCAGATCGTGGCGAGATCGGCGAGGCCGAGCATCCCGCCCGACTTGACGATCATGTTCTCTTCCACCTCGAGCTCCTCGCGCAGCATCGTCTCGGCGATGTCGTCGCATTCGTCGTCGAGTTCGAGCAGCACGGTACGGCCGCGGCGGCGCCGCTGGATCGCCGTGCGGAAGTAGCGCACGAGGTCCTCGGCTTCCTCCTCGACCTCGATATCGCTGTCGCGCAGCACGCGGAACACCCCGTCGCCGAGCACCTTGAAGCCGGGGAACAGCTGGTCGGCAAAGCGCGTCACCAGCTGTTCGATCGCGACATAGATCGCCTTTTCCCCCGGCACCCGGACGAAGCGCGGCGCACCGCTGGGGATCAGCACCATTTCGATCAGGTCGGCCTGGCGCTTGCCGCGCTTGAGCCGGAAGATCACGCCGATCCCCTTGTTGGCGACGAAGGGGAAGGGGTGGCTGGGGTCGATCGCCTGCGGGGTGATCAGCGGCAGGATGTCGCTTTCGAAATATTCGGCCAGCCAGTCCTGCTGTTCGGCGGCCAGGGCGCTGGCCGGGGCCAGCACGATGCCTTCTTCGGCCAGCAGCCCGCTCAGCCGGTCGAGGCTCTCCTGCTGGCGGTCTTCCAGCCGCAGCAGCTCGTCGCGGATCGCGGCCAACTGCTGGCGCGGGCTGGCCCCGTCGATCGCCTGCGTTTCGATCCCGCGGTTCACCTGGCCTTCCAGCCCGGCGATGCGGACCATGGTGAACTCGTCGAGATTGCTCGCCGAAATCGACAGGAAGCGCAGCCGTTCGAGCAGTGGATAGCGTTCGTTCTCGCTTTCGGCGAGCACGCGGCGGTTGAACGACAGCCAGCTCAGCTCGCGGTTGGTGTAAAGGTCCTGCGCGGCGGCCGGGACGTCTTGCGATCCGGCATCATTGGCCGGCGCCTGGGGGGAGGTTTCTGCAGTCATGGTGGTGCGGTGTGGAACATGGTCCTCGCATATGACGGTTGCGCGACAGTGTGGCCGACCGGCGCGCTAAAGGAAAGGGCGGGCGGTGGCATCTTGTTTCCTGCGGCTGCCGCATTTATGTCGCAACGCGCAATGAAGCGTACACACCTGCCTCTCAACGCCCTGCGCGTTTACGATGCCGCCGCGCGGCATCTCTCCTTCACCCGCGCCGCGGACGAGCTGGCAGTGACGCCCGCCGCCGTTGGCCAGCAGATCCGCGCGCTCGAGGATCACCTCGGGACGGTGCTGTTCCGCCGCACCAGCAAGGGGCTGGAGCTGACGCAGGAAGGCGCCGCGGGCCTCGACGCGCTGCGCGAAGGGTTCCTCAAGTTCGAGGAAAGCGTCTCCGCCATGCAGGCGGGCCAGGCTTCCGACAGCTATACGATCGCCTGTCCGCGCGAATTCTACGCGCAATGGCTGGCTCCGCGGCTGGCAACCTTCGGCGAGGCGAACCCCGATATCCGTTTCACCTTCGTTGCCGACGAGAACGCCGATTTCACCGAGGCGAACCTCGATTGCGCGATCCGGCTGGTCGACGGGCCGGGCGACCTGCAGGGCATCGAACTCGACGAGGCGCGCCGCGTCACGGTGGCCCGGCCCGCGCAGCACGGCGGCGCCCCCGACCAGTGGATCGATTGGGGCCTGCCGCTGCAGGACGGGATTGCGGCGCATGTCAGCGTGTCCAACGCGGGCCAGGCGCTGTCCTCGGCACTGGCCGGGCTGGGCAAGGCGATCCTGCCCGAACTGCTGGTCAAGGACGCGATCGATGCGGGCCGGCTCGAAGTGCTCGACGGGCCGCACACCGGCACGCGCGCCTACTGGATGGTGGCACCGACGCCGCAATGGCGGACCAAGAAGGTCCGCACGCTGGTCGAATTCCTGTCTGCGGAACTGTAATCCGGCCGCGCGCGGCGCGCCCCGAGCCGTCACGGCAGGCATCGCCGAAGACGGCGGCCGGATAGCGCCCGGCTCCCCCGTTCCACCCGCCGCGCGGCAGGCGCGACCGCGAGCGCATGGTGAACCGATTTCAACCGGTTCTTAACCCGCGCAGGTAAGGTGATCTTAACGGTGCAACGGTTAGTCCGGGGCCACAGGGGGCTGGCTTTGTGAACCGTATGCTGCAAAATCTTCGTACCGACACCAAGGGCAACGCGCTGGCGATTTTCGCCGCAGCCTTGGTGCCGCTTGTCCTTGTGGTCGGCAGCGGGCTCGACCTGAGCTTCGCCTACATGGCGAAAGCCAAGCTGCAAAACGCCTGCGACGCCGCGGCGCTCGCGGGTCGCCAGTCAATGGACGGCACCAGATGGACGAGCGCGAACGAAGCGGAAGCCGATAAGTTCTTCGACTTCAACTTCCCCGAAGGAACGCTGGGCGCGCGCGACCGGGTCTTCGATATCGGCAAGGATCCCCTCGACAACACGCAGCTCCTGGGCGAGGCAAGCGCCACGATCCCAACGATGCTGATGTATATTTTCGGCTATGACGCAATCCCGATCGAGGCCGAGTGCAACGCCAAGCGCGACTTGGGGCATAACGACGTGATGCTGGTGCTCGACACCACGGGGTCGATGGCCCAGCGTCCCTCGACCGGCGGAAGCAAGGACAAGATCGAACTGCTGCGCACGGGCACCGCGGGGCTGTTTCGCGCGCTCGACGATACCAGCAACGGCTCGATCACCCGCTTCGGCATCGTGTCCTACTCGCATACGGTGAACGTCGCGGGCAGTCTGGGAAATCACGATATTCTCAAGGACCAGCTCTATGCAGGCGAGGAATGGGAGCAGACCGTTTGCTACCAGACCAGATCCGGCTGGTGGTGGCAGACTGATTATTGCACGACGAACACCTACGACGACGAAGACGATGCCCCGAGCCGCGGCTATAGAGACCAGAGCAGTACGCGGCGGACCTATACCTACGATCCGCAGTACAAATATCCCGGCGACGTGACCGTCAAGATTGGGGACACCAAGTGGGATAATCGGCGCGGTTTCCGGGAAAGCACCGAAGGTTGCATCGAGGAACGCTCGAGTGTCGGTCAGCCGGGCAGCCCGGTAACCATCCTGCAGACGGTGAGCCAGGCTGACATCGACGAAATCGCTTCGAACAACGGCAACAGCGCCGCCTATCAGTGGGGCCGCTACGATCCGGACAGTCAGAACGGCCAGTCGCAGAACGGGTGCCCGTCGCAGTCGCAGAAACTGAAAACCTACGCGTCCGAAACCGCGTTCCAGAACGCCGTGAATGCCGCCACCGCCAACGTCACCGGCGGTACCTATCACGACATCGGTATGCTGTGGGGGGCACGCTTCCTGTCGCCGACGGGTATGTTCGCCTCCGAAAACCCGACGCAGCACGGCATCGTGCCGGTCAACCGCCATATCGTCTTCATGACCGACGGGAAGCTCGATACCGGCGATACGCTGTATTCGGCCTTCGGCGTCGATCGCTATCACAACCGGATCCAGGGGTCGCAGTCGCAGACGACCAAGCACATCAACCGCTTCGACTCGATATGCGACCGCGTGAAATCCACCGGCACGACCATCTGGGTGATTGCGCTCGACGTCACCGATACCGACGATATCGAAGACTGCGCAACGACCTCCGACCATTTCTATACTTCCGACGGATCGGACCTCGAGAGCATCTTTGAACGGATCGGTCGCGGGATCGGCAATCTGAGGCTGACGCGGTGAGGCAGGCGATGTCCAGGCTGCGCGGCATCCGCCGGGACGATAGCGGCGCGACGATCGTCGAGTTCGCGATCATCCTCGTTCCGATGGTCATCCTGCTGATGGGCGGGATCGAACTGGGGTACAACAGCTACGTGCGCTCGGTCCTGCAGGGGTCCCTCAACGATGCGGCGCGCCGGGCCGCGGTGGAAGCCCCCGCGATCAACGCTTCGGGTTCGACAGTGGAGGAAAAGGTCGAGAACCTTATCCGCGGCACGGTGCGCAAGGTCTCGCCGAATGCGACGGTAAACGTCACCCAGCAAAGCTATTTCGATTTTTCGAACATCGGGAACCCGGAAAAGCTGATGACCGATCACAACAGCAACGGCCAGTTCGATGCCGCCGACGGCGACTGCTGGGAAGACGCGAACGGCAACGGCCAGTTCGATACCGATGCGGGCAAGACCGGGCAGGGCGGGGCCGAGGATGTCGTGCACTATGTCGCCGATGTCAGCGCGCCGCGGTTATTTCCGCTTCACGCGTTCATTCCCACGATCAACCCGACCATCGAATTCGAACTGCAGGCTGCAGTGCGCAACCAGCCCTTCGGGCAGCAGGCCAACGCGGCGGTGATCTGTGCTTGAGATGCTGCGCTCCCTGCGCCGCGACAGCCGCGGCCTCGCCCTGACCGAGTTCGCCTTTGCGGCGCCGATCTTCCTCACACTGGTGCTGGCCGGTCTGGAACTGACGAACCTCGCCCTGGCCCACCTGCGGGTCAGCCAGATGGCGATGACCGTGGCCGATAATGCGGGCCGCGTGACCTCGGGGATCGACGAAGCCAATATCTACGAAGTGTTCAGCGGGGCGGAAGCGAATTCCAGCGCGCTGGGGTTCAAGGAAAACGGCCGTATCGTGCTGTCCAGCCTCGAGCACAACGGGCGCTCGGGCAGCAGGGAAGGGCAGACCATCGTCTGGCAGCGCTGCTGGGGCGACGATACGGCTGTCTCGTCGTCCTATGGCGTCGAAGGCGACGGCAAGAACAACGACGACCTCGAGTTCGGGATGGGCAATGGGAGCAACACGATCACTGCGCTCGAAGGCACCGCGGTGATGTTCGTCGAGGCGACCTACGACTATCAGCCGCTGGTCGACACCGGTTTCTTCGATCCGCCGACGATCCGCTACGAAAGCGCGTTCAACGTGCGCGGGCGCCAGAACAACGAGATCAGCAACACGCAGAACCTCGACGAGATGGACTGCTGAGCGCAGCCCGCGCGGTTCCCGCCGTTCCTAGCCTGCAGGGCCATCGAAATGCGCGAAGATGTCGCTCACCCCGGGCGGGTGGCGTTCCTCGCGCAGCCGGTCGAGCGCGGGAGCGACCTCGAGCCGGTATTCGGCCTGCGGTCCGTCCTGCCCGACATGCACCCCGCCGAGCCGCTTGATGAAGCTGCGCGCGGCGTCGTTTTCCGACAGTACATGCGCCCGCAGCGCCTCCATCCGGCCCGCCGCGGCGTCGATCAGCAGCGTCGCGGTGAGCAGCCGGCCGACCCCGAGCCCGTGATAGGCATCGACCACCCCGACCGAGAATTCCGCCACCGCGTCGCCCGCATCGGGGCGCATCGCGTGGACCACGCCCATCGCCGGCTGCGCGGGATCGGTCAGGTCGAGCGCGC
The DNA here is from genome assembly GCF_009828015.1 of Qipengyuania citrea. Taxonomy (GTDB): domain Bacteria; phylum Pseudomonadota; class Alphaproteobacteria; order Sphingomonadales; family Sphingomonadaceae; genus Qipengyuania; species Qipengyuania citrea. The sequence goes on from NZ_WTYG01000002.1 coordinate 215,437, forward strand.
CCCAGGCGAGGTGCAGCACGCCATCGGCATCGAGCAATCGTTCGATCACCCAGTCGGGCGGGCTCGCCCCGCCGGAGAAGAACCGCAAATAGCGCGAGCGCGGGCTCATCGCCGCGATGCCGGCGCGCAGCCGTCCCTCGTCGCCGGGGGTCACAGTGCGGATGCAGATCGCGCGCCCGTCTTCCAGCCGGGTGACGATCGACGCCTCGCCGCAATCGTCCGGCGCGCGCAGTCCCGCAGGTATGTCGCCGCTGTCGGCCATCGATCCTCTCCACGCTGTGCGGCACTCGCCGCGCGCGGCCGAGCCTAAAGCCATTCGCCGCGCCGCGCCAGCACCTCCGTCGCCCAGGGAACGCTTACCCGGCCGAGCCCCCGCGCAGCCACGCCAGCGCGCCCGCCGCCATGCCCTTGAACTTGGGCCAGCCGTCCGGATCGTCCGCCAGCGGCGCGCAGGCGAGCGCGGCATCGCCGGGCAATTGCCACTTGATCCGGTGATACAGCTTCGAGCGGCTCAGCGGCGAGCGGATCAGCCACAGACCGTCGGCCAGCGGATGCCCGTCGCCATGCAGGTCGAGCGGTCCCGCGGGCGCGGCCTCGGGGTCGTGCCACACGAGGTACAGTGCCGCCGCGTCCCCGGCGGTATCGGTGGCTGCGGCGGGCGAATCGCTTGCGGTTGGCGGCATCGTCGATCTCCTTTGTAACCCAAAGGTAAAGGCCGCTTCGTGGTTCCACCTGCTTGACCGACTCGCGGTGCCATTTTACCCCGTAGGCATGACCTTGGCCTCTCCCTGTATCGGCGTTTGCCGCCTCGATCCGGCCCAGACCTATTGCACCGGCTGCGGCCGCAGCTGGGGCGAGATCGGCGAATGGACCGTGGCGAGCGAGGCGCGCCAGCGCGAGATCCTCGCCGCTGCCGAGGTGCGCGCCGCCGCCGCGCTGGCCGGCGATCCGCCCACGGGCGTGCTGCGGCTGGAACGCCGCGCGCCCGCGCACACCCCGCGCGACATCACGCATCTGGTCGACCCGATGACCGGCGGCCGCGCGCTGCAGCGCTGAACCGTTCCGCCATCTCCCCGGCGCCTTGCGCATAGCGGTCAGAACGGCGGGTCCGCTTCCATCTCGGCCAGGATCGTCCGCGCGCGGCGCACCGCGGCATCGTCCCACGCGGGCAGCTGCGGCTTGCCCTCGGCGTCCTCGGCCTCCCACGCATCGGTGATGTCGCCCGCCCTGGCACCGGCCGCCTGCCGCTGGCGCCACAGCCGCCGCCGGCGGAAGGTCTGCAAGGCGATCGCGCGCGCGGCGACCTCGTCCTGCAAGGTCCGCTTGATCTCGGCTACTTCGGCGCGCGCCTGCGCCGCCAGCTCCTCCCACACCGGGTGGCCGGGGCCGACCTCGCGCGCCTGCGCGCCGTAACGCGCGGGCAGGCGGTGCGCGAGGAGGAAGCGCAGCAGCGCATTGTCGGGCTTGTCCCAATGGCCGAGGATCTCGCCGCCCGAGACGATCGGCGTGCGCGTGCCCAGCAGCGCGCGCTCCATCGCCATGTCCTCCAGCCGCGCCGCCCCGCGCTCGAGCGCCGCGTCCCAGGCAGACGCAAACCCCTCCGCCCCCGGCCGCGCACGCAGCTTGTACAGCGCCTCGAGGCTCTTCCCGATCCGCTTGGCCGCCACCTTGACGATGCCCGTCGCGGCGAGCGTGGCGACGAAGCGGCGTTGCAGGTCTGGCGTGATTGAATTGCGGCGCGGGGCCGTGTGGAGGAAGGGCGCGAAGCCGAGGAGCGGGTCGTCGTCCTCGGGCTCGGGCGCGGTGTGTGCGACGACGGAGGTGGCTTGGCGCGCGATCTTGCGGGTGGGTTCGGTCATGGCGAAAGTCTCCGAGCCGCAGGCGAGGCAAGGCCGACCGGCCGCCCGAGCCTATGCGAGGAAGCCAAGGCGCACGGATGTGCGCCGCCCGGCGTTTGAGGGCCAAACAAAAGACTTGAGGAGATGGGTGGCTTTTCATCAGTCATTGCGAGGAGCCGCAGGCGACGCGGCAATCCAGTGAAGGCGTTCCGTGCCGCTCTGGATTGCTTCGCTGCGCTCGCAATGACTGGGGGTGAAAGCGGCGCGCAATATCCAGGTAGCGCGCAATCGGAGGGCATCGCGCCGTCGCGGCGCGCACCAAGAAGCGAAGACACCAAGGGTGTTGTGGGGCGAGGGTGGTCCATGATCACCCACAGGATGCAAATTTCAGGCGAGTAGGAAAATGGTTTCTAGCTGGCGGGCTATCCGAGCCGGGCTCGGAGCTGAAGGTGGAGAGGGCGCGCAGCGCCAACGCGAGGCAAGGGCGACCGCCCGCCCGAGCTTATGCGAGGAAGCCAAGCGACGCGGACGCGTCGCGCCCGGCGTTTGAGGGACGAAAGCAAAAACTGCGGAGTAGGAAAATGCAATCAGGCTGGCGCTCGTTCCGAGCTGCATGCGAGGCGAGGGAGATCGGTCAGTTGCACTCAGTTTTACTATATATTTTTCCACACGTCTTGCATCTCAGGGGGGATGTTTCCAACATGTTCCATGGAACTAAGCTCAGTTTTTGGGGGGCATCTTGGCGCGCATATTTTTCTCTTACTCTCATGCCGATGAGGCGTTGCGCGACCAATTGGAAACGCAACTGGCTCTGATGAAGCGTCAGGGTTTGATCGAAACTTGGCATGATCGCAGGATACCCGCTGGAAATAATTTCGAGCATGAGATTAGTTCAAATCTCGAATCTGCCGAGATCGTGTTGCTATTGGTGAGCCCCGATTTTTTGGCATCGGATTACTGTTACGATATCGAAATGGGTCGCGCCTTGGAGCGGCATAAAACGGGCGAGGCGAAGGTCATTCCGGTGATCCTCCGTGCCTGTGACTGGCACGGCAGCCCATTTGGTAAGCTCAATGCCGTTCCTCGGGATGGTAGGCCGATAACTCAATGGCCTGATCGAGATCAGGCGTTTTTGGAAGTCGTGAAAGCCATTAGGAATGGTTTGCCGAATAGCGCCGCGAAGCAACCGATAGAAGTCAAATCAGCGTCCGCTTTGCAGCGCAATACAGTCGCGGTTGAGCAAGGTCCGCGATCAAGCAATCTCCGTGTTGGAAAGGACTTCACTGACCGCGATAAAGATAAGTTTAAGGTCGAAGCCTTTGAGTACATGGCAAAATTTTTTGCCAACTCACTTTCCGAACTCGAGGAAAGAAACGAGGGGATTGAGTGCGATTTTAGAAGGCTGGATGGCAATAGGTTTGCTTCGTCAATATATATTAATGGGAACTCGGTGGCTAAATGCACCGTTTTTATGGGGGGGGATCGCTACATGGGGAGCGGAATTTCCTTCGTCCATGGGGAAACAAACTCGTCAAATAGCTATAACGAGAGTTTAGCGGTCCAATCCGACTCCTCGTCAATGTATCTTGCGCCATCTGGTATGGCTGCAATGGTGCGTGGAGAGGACGGTCAGCGTCTCACAATGCAAGGCGCCTCAGAGCTGTATTGGGCATTGTTGATGCAGCCGCTCCAAGGCCACGAGTGATGGTCGTGGTTCGAGCCGAAAGTTTTGGGTGTGGGAGTTTGGCTGATGTAGTCGAAACGTCGCTGGTCTTGGCTGCGGAGCCAAATAGGCATGATTTTCTCGTCGGTGTCAGCGACCAAGGCAAGTTCGCAATAGCGATTAATGACGCTGGAGGATATCGAGCTTTCGAGTGTAGTGGTAATACACCTCATTCCGGCATTATCATACCTAAATTGATCTTTGAGATTGACCTCTCAAGCCCCGCCGAACCTTATGCTATGCCGGCAGGAGCGATGCTCAGAAGTAGCCAAAATTTGCTTATGGCGACTGCAACGGAGCGATTTTCGACTGGTGCGATCGGTCCCGTAACATTGCTAGGTGGGCTTCCTTCGTCGCCAAGCGGGGCCGCGATTTCCTTTCCCAATTGGACGATTTCGATTCAGGATGGTCCCAGTAGGGTGAGGCTGTATTCCAGTGAATCTGGCAGAGAAGTTGGAGTGTAAGCATTGCCTGTCTCAATACGAAAAAGATGTAACAATTGCGGTTATCGCTTTACAACCGACGTATTGACTGAGGAAGAGGTTGCTCAGGCCGAACGTGATAGGCGTCGCACATCTGCTGTTCGCTGTCCGGAGTGCGGTCGGACAGATTTGAGAAACGGATGGGAATAGGGATGTTGTTGAAGGGTATTGTGCGTGTGGTCGGGCGGTCTGATCTAGAGGTCGGAAAATTCTATGCCAGCTCGTTTCCAGACGATGAATATCAAGTCATTCAGATTATCAATCATGTATTGCAGGATGGCGAGCAGTCTAAGCTCGCTGTTATCTACCCACAGGATGGGGGCTTGCCGTCGATAGGAGAAATCCCGTCAATTGAGGTTTACTCCGAGTTTCCTGAGGTCTCGATCCGAATTGATCCTATGTCCAGAACTGGTTCTTGCTTCGATCAAGCTCTGGCAAAAGGATTGTTTATCGTGAGCGGTGAGAATGCCATTTTGCTAGCAACTCCGCCTCGTAATCTCGGTTGGCAATCATTCTCCATCACCGCAAGCGTGACACTCGACGCTCATGACATGCGCGATTGGTGTTCTTTCTCGGATTGGAAGCTGGTCACGATCGAGGGGGATGAGGAGAAGGTGCTCTACTCCGCCCACCCTTGACCGCGCACCCCCATCCAACTATGTGCGCCCCCATCCGGTGCAGGAACCGCCTCGCGTGATTCCCTCACAGGGCAGATAGAGCTGAACATTGCCGGTCATGTCCCGGAGCCTGGTGCGTCATGCGCCCGGGCTTTTTCTATTGCAGCGATCCCTCTGGGAACGCTCGGGGCAGCCGTCAAAGTAACCCGGTGGCCATGTGGGCCGTGGGTGGAGTGATTCAGTTCAGTCGTCATTCCAGCGAACGCTGGAATCTCGTGCCGCTTGCGTCGCGCTTGCGGAAACAGACCCCAGCCTGCGCTGGGGTGGCGCTGGACCAAATCACACCGCCGATAACCCGCTAGTCGTCACCTTCAACGCTTTGGCCCATCCGGGCCGGGCACACGGTGAAGAGAGAACTCATGCCGACGATCAACCAGCTGGTCCGCAAGGGCCGCGTTCCGCAGAAGGCCAAGAGCAAGGTCCCTGCGATGGAACAGAACCCGCAGAAGCGCGGTGTCTGCACCCGCGTCTACACGACGACCCCGAAGAAGCCGAACTCGGCTCTGCGTAAAGTGGCCAAGGTCCGCCTGACCAACCAGCGCGAAGTCATCTCCTACATCCCCGGCGAAGGCCACAACCTGCAGGAACACAGCGTCGTGCTGATCCGCGGCGGCCGTGTGCGCGACCTTCCCGGCGTGCGCTACCACGTCCTGCGCGGCGTGCTCGACACGCAGGGTGTCAAGGACCGCAAGCAGAGCCGTTCGAAATACGGCGCCAAGCGGCCTAAGTAGGGTTTTTGTTTTCGGGTGCGGTCGACACATCCGTGTCGACCTCTGCGCCAGCCCGTCTCCCCCTCCCGACCACCCATGGCATTGTCCGATAGGGTGGTCGGGAGAGGGAGCCGGGCCGACACAGAGCCCGGGAATTGGTTTTCACGCGGATCCGGTTCGATCCTCCTCCCGGCTACCCCATCGAGGTAGTCTCTGGGTGGCCGGCCAGAAGGTCGGAAAGATGGAGCGGGCCGGAGCCGCAAGGCGAAACGGAGGTTTCGCCGCACTCCGAAGGAGTTTGAAAAAATGTCACGTCGTCGTCGTCCCGAGAAGCGGGAAATCCTGCCCGATCCCAAGTTTGGTGATCAGGTGCTGTCGAAGTTCATGAACAACCTGATGTATGACGGCCGCAAGGCGGTTGCCGAAGGCATCGTCTACACCGCGCTCGACGTGGTCGAGGCCAAGGCCAAGGCGAACCCGGTGGAAATGTTCCACACCGCGCTGGAAAACATCAAGCCGCAGGTCGAAGTGCGCAGCCGCCGCGTCGGCGGTGCGACCTACCAGGTCCCCGTCGAAGTGCGTCCCGAACGCGCCCAGGCGCTGGCCATCCGCTGGCTGATCTCGGCGGCACGCAGCCGTCCGGAAACCACCATGTCGGCCCGTCTCTCGGGCGAGCTTATGGATGCGGCCAACAACCGCGGCAATGCGGTCAAGAAGCGCGAAGACACGCACCGCATGGCGGACGCCAACCGCGCCTTCTCGCATTATCGCTGGTAGGGCGCCCTGCTTGTAAGGCCGGGGGAGGGGGTTTCCTTCCCCGCGGTCTTCAAGCGGTCATACTGATACCCATATGGGGCGTGCAGCTGCGCTAACCCCGAAATCGAGGAAATCCACATGGCTCGCGAATATCCGCTGGAGCGGTACCGCAACATCGGCATCATGGCCCACATCGATGCCGGCAAGACCACCACGACCGAGCGTATCCTCTACTACACCGGCAAGTCCTACAAGATCGGCGAAGTCCATGACGGCGCCGCGACGATGGACTGGATGGAGCAGGAGCAGGAACGCGGCATCACCATCACCTCGGCCGCGACGACCACGTTCTGGCAGAACGAGGACGGCAAGGGCGAGAAGCACCGCATCAACATCATCGACACCCCCGGGCACGTCGACTTCACCATCGAAGTCGAACGCAGCCTGCGCGTGCTCGACGGTGCGGTTGCCGTGTTCGACGGCGTAGCCGGGGTCGAACCCCAGTCCGAAACCGTCTGGCGCCAGGCCGACAAGTACGGCGTCCCGCGCATGTGCTTCATCAACAAACTCGACCGCACCGGCGCCGATTTTTATTATTGCGTGCAGTCGATCATCGACCGTCTCGGCGCCACCCCGCTGGTGCTCTATCTCCCGATCGGCGCGGAAAGTGATCTGTCGGGCGTGGTCGACCTCGTGAATAACCGCGGTATCGTCTGGGAAAACGACGGGCTTGGCGCTGACTTCAAGTATGTCGACATCCCCGCCGACCTCGCTGACAAGGCCGCCGAATATCGCGAAAAGCTGATCGAGACCGCCGTCGAACAGGACGACGATGTCATGGAAGCCTATCTTGAAGGCGAAGAGCCCGACGCAGCGACGCTCAAGAAGCTGATCCGCAAGGGCACCATGGCGCGCGACTTCGTGCCCGTGATCTGTGGCTCGGCGTTCAAGAACAAGGGCGTCCAGCCCCTGCTCGACGCGGTGGTCGACTACATGCCGAGCCCGCTCGACGTGCCGGCCATCAAGGGCGTGCTGCCCGACAGCGACGAAGAGCAGACGCGCCCGTCGTCGGACGAAGCGCCGTTCTCGGCCCTGGCCTTCAAGATCATGAACGACCCGTTCGTCGGCTCGCTCACCTTCACCCGTGTCTATTCGGGTCACCTGACCAAGGGTTCGGTCCTGAACTCGGTCAAGGAGAAGAAGGAAAAGATCGGCCGCATGCTGCTGATGCACTCGAACAATCGCGAAGACATCGATGAGGCCTTCGCGGGCGACATCGTGGCGATTGCCGGCCTGAAGGAAACCACCACCGGCGACACGCTGTGCGATCCGGCCAATCCGATCATTCTCGAACGGATGGAGTTCCCCGAACCGGTCATCGAGCTGTCGGTCGAACCCAAGACCAAGGCCGACCAGGAAAAGATGGGCGTCGCGCTCAACCGCCTGGCTGCCGAGGATCCCAGCTTCCGCGTGTCGACCGACCACGAAAGCGGTCAGACGATCATCAAGGGCATGGGCGAGCTTCACCTCGACATCCTCGTCGATCGCATGAAGCGCGAGTTCAAGGTCGAGGCCAATGTCGGTGCGCCGCAGGTGGCTTACCGCGAATATCTCGGCAAGCCGGTCGACGTCGACTACACCCACAAGAAGCAGTCGGGTGGCTCGGGCCAGTTCGGCCGCGTCAAGGTCAAGGTCACCCCGGGTGAGCGCGGCCAGGGCTTCGTCTTCGAAGACGAGATCAAGGGCGGTAACATTCCAAAGGAATACATCCCCGCGATCGAGAAGGGCTTCCGCGAGCAGGCCGAAAGCGGCCATCTCGTCGGCTTCCCGATCATCGACTTCAGCGTCACGCTGTACGACGGTGCGTATCACGATGTCGACTCGTCGGCGATCGCGTTCGAAATCGCCGGTCGCGGTGCGATGCGCGAAGTGGCCGAGCGTGCCGGTATCAAGCTGCTCGAGCCGGTGATGAAGGTCGAAGTCGTGACTCCCGAGGACTACCTCGGCGACGTCATCGGCGACATCAACTCGCGTCGTGGCCAGATCCAGGGCACCGACAGCCGCGGCAATGCCCAGGCGGTCGATGCTTTCGTCCCGCTGGCCAACATGTTCGGCTACGTGAACGAGCTGCGTTCGTTCACTCAGGGCCGTGCGCAGTACTCGATGCAGTTCAGCCACTACGACGAAGTGCCGGCCAGTGTCGCGCAGGAAGTCAAGGAGAAGCTTGCGTAAGCCAGCTTTGAGGTCTAGGGGCGGCGCCTGATTCAGCGGGCGCCGTTTCCTCCCCGCAGAAATCCCAAATTTTAAGACAGAGGTTATTGGAAAATGGCGAAGGAAAAGTTCGAGCGTAACAAGCCGCACGTCAACGTGGGCACCATTGGTCACGTCGACCATGGCAAGACCACGCTGACCGCGGCGATCACCAAGGTCCTCGGTTCGGCCGTCGACTTTGCTAACATCGACAAGGCGCCCGAAGAGCGCGAGCGTGGCATCACCATCTCGACCGCACACGTCGAGTATGAAACCGACAACCGCCACTATGCGCACGTCGATTGCCCGGGTCACGCCGACTACGTGAAGAACATGATCACCGGTGCTGCCCAGATGGACGGCGCGATCCTGGTCGTGAACGCAGCCGACGGCCCGATGCCCCAGACCCGCGAGCACATCCTGCTTTCGCGTCAGGTCGGCGTTCCCGCACTGGTTGTCTACATGAACAAGGTCGACCAGGTCGACGACGAGGAAATCCTCGAACTCGTCGAACTGGAAGTTCGCGAACTGCTGAGCGAATACGGCTTCGACGGCGACGATATTCCCATCGTCAAGGGTTCGGCTCTGGCCGCTCTCGAAGGCCGTGATCCGGAAATCGGCGAAAACTCCATCCGTGAACTGATGGCTGCTGTCGACGAGCACATCCCGCAGCCGGAACGTCCGGTCGACCAGGCATTCCTGATGCCGATCGAAGACGTGTTCTCGATCTCGGGTCGTGGTACGGTTGTCACCGGCCGTGTCGAAACCGGCGTTGTGAACGTTGGCGACGAATGCGAAATCGTCGGCATCAAGGACACCACCAAGACGACCGTCACCGGCGTTGAAATGTTCCGCAAGCTGCTCGATCGCGGCGAAGCCGGCGACAACATCGGTGCGCTCATCCGCGGTGTTGCACGTGACGACGTCGAGCGTGGCCAGGTTCTGGCCAAGCCCGGTTCGGTTACGCCGCACACTGAGTTCAGCGCAGAAGTCTACGTCCTGTCGAAGGACGAAGGCGGCCGTCACACGCCGTTCTTCGCGAACTACCGTCCGCAGTTCTACTTCCGCACCACCGACGTCACCGGCGAAGTGATCCTTCCCGAAGGCACCGAAATGGTGATGCCGGGCGACAACGTGACGATCAACGTCAAGCTGATCGCGCCGATCGCCATGGACGAAGGCCTGCGCTTCGCAATCCGCGAAGGCGGTCGCACCGTCGGCTCGGGCGTCGTGGCCAACATCACGAAGTAAGCTTCGTCGATCACAGTCAAATCGCGGGCCCGCTCCTCGTCACGAGGGGCGGGCCTTCGTTTTATGAGAGCGTGCTAACCGTTCTTCGGGCACGGGTCGCCGTGTCATATTCCGTCATCTTCAGATCGGCGGGATTGAGGGGTTGCCAGACCGGTGACTCACCCGTATAGGCGCGCTCACAGGATGAGGAATCACCGCCATTGGCGGCCTCGCCAACGAATTCATGAAAGGTCGCCCGTTCCGGGAAACCGGGCGCTGACAGGGCGGGCCTTTCTTTTTTGTGGACCTTTGTTGGTCCATTGGCTCTTTCGCATCGGTGTAGGTAATGGAAGCTCAGAATATCCGCATTCGCCTCAAGGCGTTCGACCATCGCGTTCTCGACCAGGCAACTGGCGAAATTGCAGACACCGCGCGTCGTACGGGTGCACTTATTCGCGGCCCCATTCCCATGCCGACGCGCATCGAGAAATTCACCGTGAACCGCGGCCCGCACATCGACAAAAAGTCGCGCGAGCAGTTCGAGGTGCGTACCTACAAGCGGCTGCTCGACATCGTGCAGCCGAACGCCCAGACGGTCGACGCGCTGATGAAGCTCGACCTTGCTGCGGGCGTGAACGTCGAAATCAAGCTCGCTTAAGAGTTTGCCGCAAGTCCCGCATGGCGGGATTTGCCGTCGAGCTGGCCAGACGCTAACTGGCCGCAAAGTTTCGGGGCACTCGATAGCCCCGCTGGACCGCGAGGTTCGGCAAGACATCGGGATACCGCCGGATTGATCCGGGTCTGCGTCCCCCGTCTCGCTACCAAGGCAATTTGCCGAGGTGGCACTCAGCCCGGACGGGGCGACGCATCTTAAAACGGGCTGGCAAGCACCTCGGATGGGCCGGGGTGCCTCTGTGTTAGGAGTTTTACGATGCGCACAGGCGTTATCGCAAAGAAAGTCGGGATGACCCGCCTCTTCCAGGAGGACGGCCGGCACGTGCCGGTTACCGTTCTCGCTCTGGAAAATTGCCAGGTTACTGCTCACCGCACCGAAGATCGCGATGGTTATTTCGCGGTTCAGGTCGGCTCGGGCGAAGCCAAGCAGAAGAACGTCAACAAGCCGCAGCGCGAAGCTTTCGCCAAGGCTGAAGTTCCGCTTAAGATGAAGGTCGCCGAATTCCGCGTCGACACCGAAGAAGCCCTGCTTCCGGTCGGTGCCCGCATTTCGGCCGAACACTTCATTGCTGGCCAGAAGGTCGACATCACCGGTCACACCCAGGGTAAGGGTTTTGCCGGCGCGATGAAGCGCTGGGGCTTCGGTGGTCTGCGGGCGACGCACGGCGTTTCGCTCTCGCACCGTTCGCACGGTTCGACGGGTAACCGTCAGGATCCGGGCCGCGTGTTCAAGGGCAAGAAGATGGCTGGCCACATGGGCGACCGTCAGCGCACCCAGCAGAACCTCGAGATCGTTCGCACCGACGCCGATCGCGGCCTGCTCTTCGTCAAGGGTTCGGTCCCGGGCGCGAAGAACGGTTGGCTGCTGGTCAAGGATGCGGTCAAGATTGCGCACGGCGAACTCCCGTTCCCCGGCGTGATGTATCGCAACCGCGACGAGTTCGAGCATCAGGAAGCTGATGCCGGCCTGGTCGAGAGCGCTGCCGAGCACGAGCCCGGTACGGAAGTTTCCCCCGAGCAGCAGGAAGCGCTGCTGAAGGAACAGGAAGCTGGTGCCGAAACCGAAAACACCACCGATACGCCCGCAGCCGACACCGGCTCGGACGAAAACAAGGAGGGCTGATCCGTGAAGGTGAAGGTCCAGAAAATCGACGGCAAGGCGTCGGGCGACATCGAACTGAACGATGACGTCTTCGGTGTCGAGCCGCGTGCCGATATCCTGCATCGCGTTGTCACCTGGCAGCTCGAAAACCGCCGCGGCACCGCCCGTCCGACGCGTGAGCGTTCGGATGTCGCGCGCACCGGCAAGAAGTTCGGCCCGCAGAAGGGTTCGGGCGGCGCTCGTCACGGCGACCGCGGCGCTCCGATCTTCATTGGCGGCGGTAAGGCTCATGGCGCGCGCAAGCGTGACTTCGAGCAGTCGCTGAACAAGAAGGTCCGCGCACTCGGCCTCAAGATGGCTCTGTCGAGCAAGGCGAAGGACGGCCTTGTCGTCGTCGACAGCCTCGAGCTCAAGGACGCCAAGACCAAGGCGCTCAAGGGCCTGTTCGACAAGGCTGGCTGGAACGGCAAGGTTCTGGTCATCGACGGCGCAAGCGTCGACGATGGCTTCAGCAAGGCGGCCCGCAACCTGCCCGGCGTCAACGTACTGCCGGCCATGGGCGCGAACGTCTACGACATCCTGAAGCACGACACGCTGGTCCTCACCAAGGACGCGGTCGAAAAGCTGGAGGCCCGGTTCAATGGCTAAGAAGCAGGAAGTGGAAGCGCGTCACTACGACGTCGTGCTCGCACCGCACATCACCGAGAAGGCCACGCTGGCGTCGGAAAACAACGCCGTCGTCTTCAAGGTCGCCAATGATGCGAGCAAGCCGCAGATCAAGGAAGCGATCGAGGCTATCTTCGACGTCAAGGTCATGGGCGTGAACACCATCGTGACGAAGGGCAAGACCAAGCGCTGGAAGGGCAAGCCCTACAAGCGCACGGACATGAAGAAAGCCATCGTCACTCTGAAAGACGGCGATTCCATCGACGTCACCAGCGGTATCTGAGGGGCTAGAGAGAAATGGCACTCAAGAACTACAAACCAACGAGCCCGGGCCGTCGCGGCCTGATCCTCGTCGACAAGTCGGGCCTCTACAAGGGCAAGCCGGTCAAGTCGCTCGTCGAAGGCAAGCGCAAGACCGGTGGCCGCAACAACAAGGGCCACGTCACTTCGCGCGGCATGGCCGGCGGCCACAAGCAGAAGTACCGCTACGTTGACTTCAAGCGTCGCAAGTGGGACGTCGAAGGCACCGTCGAACGGCTTGAATACGATCCCAACCGGACCGCGTTCATCGCCCTGGTCAAGTACACCGACGGCGAACTGGCCTACATCCTCGCTCCGCAGCGTCTCGCTGTCGGTGACAAGGTCATCGCTGCCGAGAAGGCCGACACCAAGCCCGGCAACGCCATGCTGCTCGGCCAGATGCCGGTCGGTACGATCTGCCACAACGTGGAAATGAAGCCGGGCAAGGGCGGCCAGATCGCCCGCGCAGCCGGTTCCTACGTCCAGCTGGTCGGTCGTGACCGCGGGATGGTCATCGTGCGTCTCAACAGCGGCGAGCAGCGTTACCTGCGCGCCGACTGCATGGGAACGGTCGGTGCCGTGTCGAACCCGGACAACCAGAACCAGAACCTGGGCAAGGCCGGTCGTCGTCGCTGGATGGGCATCAAGCCGCTGACCCGCGGTGTCGCCAAGAACCCGGTCGACCACCCGCACGGCGGCGGTGAAGGCCGCACCAGCGGTGGCCGTCACCCGGTCACTCCGTGGGGCAAGCCGACCAAGGGCGCCCGTACCCGCAAGAACAAGCAGACGGACAAGATGATCATCCGTTCGCGCCACGCGAAGAAAAAGAGGTAATCCGACATGGCTCGTTCCGTCTGGAAAGGTCCGTTCGTCGAGCTCAGCCTTCTGAAGAAGGCAGAGACCGCCCAGGACGCCGGTGGCTCCAAGCCGATCAAGACTTGGTCGCGCCGTTCCACCATCCTGCCGCAGTTCGTTGGTCTGACGTTCAACGTCTACAACGGACACAAGTTCATCCCGGTCTCCGTCTCGGAAGAGATGGTCGGCCACAAGCTCGGCGAGTTCGCGCCCACGCGCACCTTCCCGGGTCATGCTGCCGACAAGAAGGGTAAGCGCTGATGAGCAAGCAGAAAGCACCCCGCCGCGTTGCGGATAACGAGGCTCTGGCCGTTGGTACCACGATCCGTGGTTCGGCGCAGAAGCTCAATCTCGTTGCCGGTCTGATCCGCGGCAAGAAGGCCGAAGAGGCGCTCAATATCCTCGCTTTCTCGAAGAAGGCGATGGCTAGGGACGCCACCAAGGTCCTCGCATCGGCGATCGCCAATGCGGAAAACAACCATAACCTCGATGTTGACGCGCTGGTCGTTGCCGAGGCTTCGGTGGGCAAGTCGATCACCATGAAGCGGTTCCACACGCGTGGCCGCGGCAAGTCGACGCGCATCCTGAAGCCGTTCAGCCGCCTGCGCATCGTCGTCCGCGAGCAGGAAGAGGCGTAAGATGGGTCAGAAGAGCAATCCGATCGGTCTGCGTCTGCAGATCAACCGCACCTGGGACAGCCGCTGGTACGCCGAAGGGCGCGACTATGCCAAGCTGCTCAGCGAAGACATCGAAATCCGCAAGCACATCGTGAACAGCCTGCCGCAGGCGGCGATCTCGAAGGTCGTGATCGAACGTCCGGCCAAGCTGTGCCGCATCTCGATCTATGCTGCCCGTCCCGGTGTCATCATCGGCAAGAAGGGCGCGGACATCGAAAAGCTGCGCACCAAGCTGGCCAAGATGACCGCAAGCGAAGTGAAGCTGAACATCGTTGAAATCCGCAAGCCGGAAATCGATGCCAAGCTCGTCGCCCAGGGCATTGCCGATCAGCTGATCCGCCGTGTCGCCTTCCGCCGCGCCATGAAGCGTGCGGTGCAGTCGGCCCTGCGGCTTGGCGCCGAAGGCATCAAGATCGTTTGCGGTGGCCGTCTCGGCGGTGCCGAAATCGCCCGCGTGGAATGGTATCGCGAAGGCCGCGTTCCGCTTCACACGCTGCGTGCAAACGTCGACTATGCGGAAGCCGAAGCGCTGACCGCCTACGGGATCATCGGCATCAAGTGCTGGATCTTCAAGGGCGAAATCCTGGCGCATGACCCGACTGCCCATGACCGCCTGATGATGGAAGCCCAGACCTCGGGCGTCCGTCCGGCGCGCTGATTGCAGGATTAGGAAAGAACCATGCTGCAACCGAAGAAAACCAAGTACCGCAAGGCGTTCAAGGGTAAGATCCATGGCCAGGCCAAGGGTGGCACCACGCTGAACTTCGGGTCCTACGGCCTGAAGGCGCTCGAGCCCGAGCGGATCACTGCACGCCAGATCGAAGCGGCTCGCCGCGCGATCACGCGCCACATCAAGCGTCAGGGCCGTCTCTGGATCCGCGTCTTCCCCGATGTGCCCGTGTCGAAGAAGCCTGCCGAAGTCCGTCAGGGTAAGGGCAAGGGTTCGGTCGAATACTGGGCTGCTCGCGTCAAGCCGGGCCGCATCCTGTTCGAACTCGATGGCGTTGCCGGCCCGCTGGCCGCCGAAGCATTCGAACGTGCAGCAATGAAGCTGCCGATCAAGACCAAGGTCGTTGCCCGTCTGGGCGACACCGCCCACCTGGGAGGCGAATGATGGCCAAGACCGAAGACCTGCGCCAGAAGTCGGACGACCAGCTGTCCGAAGAGCTGACGACGCTCAAGCGCGAGCAGTTCAACCTCCGCTTCCAGGCGGCGACGAACCAGCTCGAAGCTCCGGCCCGCATCCGCGAAGTTCGCCGGACGATCGCCAAGATCAAGACGCTGCAGAGCGAGCGTTCGCGCTCGGCTGAAGCGAAGGCTTAAGGAGTAGACCATGCCCAAGCGTATCCTGATCGGGACCGTCACCTCCGACAAGACCGACAAGACCGTTACCGTGCTCGTCGAGCGCAAGGTGAAGCATCCCCTCTACGGGAAGATCATCCGCCGCTCGAAGAAGTACCATGCCCATGACGAGAAGAACGAGTTCACGCTCGGCGACGTCGTGCGCATCGAAGAAACCAAGCCGATCTCCAAGACCAAGACCTGGCAGGTGATCGACCGCGTTACCGCAGGTGGCACGCAGGCTGTCGAGGCTGACCTCGCTGTCGAAGCCGCCGGTAACTGAGCTTTATTGACGTAGGAACTGCCGGGCAATCGTCCCGGCAAGCCATTGAGAAGGAAACGGATCGATGATCCAGATGCAATCCAATCTCGACGTCGCGGACAACAGCGGCGCAAAGCGCGTCCAGTGCATCAAGGTGCTGGGCGGCTCGAAGCGCCGGACTGCTTCCGTAGGCGACGTGATCGTGGTTTCCGTCAAGGAAGCCCAGCCGCGCACGAAGGTGAAGAAGGGCGATGTCCATCGCGCCGTCATCGTGCGCACGAGGAAGGACGTACGCCGCCCCGATGGCAGCGTGATCCGCTTCGACAGCAATGCCGCGGTGCTCGTGAACAAGAGCGAAGAACCGATCGGTACCCGTATCTTCGGCCCGGTGGTCCGCGAACTGCGCGGCCGCGGCTTCATGAAGATCATCTCGCTTGCTCCGGAGGTGCTGTAATGGCTGCCGCAAAGATCAAGAAGGGTGACAGCGTCGTCGTCCTGTCCGGCAAGGACAAGGGCAAGACCGGCACCGTCGCGAAGGTCATGCCGAAGGATGGCAAGATCGTCGTCGAAGGCGTCAACATCGCCGCGCGTCACCGCAAGCCGACCCAGCAGAACCCGCAGGGTGGCATCGACCGCTTCGAAGCGCCGATGCACCTGAGCAAGGTTGCGCTGGCAGACCCTAAGGATGGCAAGCCCACTCGCGTCCGTTTCGAAGAAAAGGACGGCAAGAAGGTTCGTGTCGCCGTAAAGTCCGGGGAGACTATCGATGGCTGATTATACGCCCCGCATGAAGCAGCGCTATGACGACCAGGTCGTCAAGGCGATGACCGAGAAGTTCGGCTACAAGAACGCTCTCGAAGTCCCCAGGCTGGAAAAGATCACGCTCAACATGGGCGTCGGCGAAGCCAGCCAGGACAAGAAGAAGGTCCAGACTGCGGCCGAGGAAATGGCCCTGATCGCCGGTCAGAAGCCGGTTATCACCAAGGCCAAGAAGTCGATCGCGCAGTTCAAGCTGCGTGAAGGCATGCCGATCGGTTGCAAGGTCACCCTGCGCCGCGAACGCATGTACGAGTTTCTCGATCGTCTGGTGACCGTGGCCATGCCGCGCATCCGTGACTTTCGCGGGCTCAACCCGAAGTCGTTCGACGGCCACGGCAACTATGCCATGGGCCTGAAGGAACAGATCATCTTTCCCGAGATCAGCTACGACCAGATCGACAAGGTCCGGGGGATGGACATCATCGTAACCACGACGGCGAAGACCGACGACGAGGCGCGCGAACTGCTCCGCCTGTTCGGTTTCCCGTTCCCGGCTGAAGAGTCGGCAGAGAAGGAGGCGGCGTGAGCCGCTAATAGAGGAACTTAAGTCCAATGGCGAAACTGAGTTCGATCAACAAGAACGAGCGTCGTAAGAAGCTCGTCAAGCAGTATGCGGAAAAGTTCGCGAAGCTTAAGGCTATCGCTGACGATGAATCGCTCGACGAGACCGAACGCCTGATGGCGCGTCTCAAGATGGCGGAACTGCCGCGCAATGCGAACCCGACCCGGGTGCGCAACCGCTGCTCCACCACCGGCCGCCCGCGCGGCTACTACCGCAAGTTCGGGCTCAACCGCATCGAACTGCGCGACCTCGGCAACAAGGGCCTGATTCCGGGCCTGACCAAGTCGAGCTGGTGAGGTAAAGACAAATGGCTATGACCGATCCCCTGGGTGATATGCTCACCCGTATCCGCAACGGCCAGCGCGCGAAGAAGGACAGTGTCCTCTCGCCCGCCAGCAAGCTGCGTGCGAACGTCCTCGAAGTGCTCCAGCGCGAAGGCTACATCCGTGGCTACAGCGATGACGCTTCGGCCAAGCATGCACAGCTGCGGATCGAACTGAAATATTTCGAGGGCGAACCTGCTATCAAGCACGTTGCCCGCGTCTCCAAGCCGGGCCGCCGCGTCTATTCGGGTTCGAAGGAACTTCCGATCGTGCGCAACGGCCTTGGCATCACCATCGTCTCGACACCCAAGGGTGTGCTTTCGGACGCCGAAGCGCGCACCGAGAACGTCGGCGGCGAAGTGCTGGCGGAGGTGTTCTGATGAGCCGCATCGGCAAACGTTCGGTGGCGATCCCCAGCGGGGTCACTGCCAACATCAATGGCAACACGCTCAGCGTGAAGGGTCCCAAGGGCTCGCTCGAAATGGGTCTTTCCGACCTGATCGAATACAAGCTGGAAGACGGCGAGATCTCGGTCAAGCCGGCCAACGAGACCCGTCAGGCGCGCAACCACTGGGGCATGCAGCGCACGATGGTTTCGAACCTGGTCGAAGGCGTGACCGAAGGCTTCACCAAGGTCCTCGAGATCAACGGTGTCGGTTACCGTGCGCAGGCGCAGGGCAAGAAGCTCAAGCTTCAGCTCGGCTATTCGCACGACGTCGATCTCGACGTGCCCGAGGGCATCGAGGTCAAGACGCCCGACCAGACTACCGTCGAAATCAGCGGTATCGACAAGCAGGCCGTGGGCCAGTTTGCGGCGAACGTCCGCAAGTGGCGCAAGCCCGAGCCCTACAAGGGCAAGGGTATCAAGTACCGCGGCGAGTATATCTTCCGCAAGGAAGGGAAGAAGAAGTAAGATGGCAAAGCTCTCTCTCTTTGAACGTCGCCGTCGCCGCGTCCGCACCGCGCTCCGCAACGTGTCCGGTGGCAGGCCCCGCCTATCGGTGCACCGCACCGGCCAGCATATCTATGCGCAGATCATCGACGATTCGGCCGGCAAGACGCTCGCCGCAGCATCGACGCTTGGCGCGGACGGTACGGGTGCCAATATCGAAGCCGCCAAGAAGGTTGGCAGCGATATCGCCGCTGCTGCCCAGAAAGCCGGCGTAACCTCCGTCGTGTTCGATCGCGGTGGTTTCCTGTTCCATGGCCGCGTTAAGGCGCTGGCCGACGCCGCTCGTGAAGGCGGGCTGGAGTTCTGATGATGGCTGACGAAAACAAAACCGAAAACACCGAAGCCGAAACCAAGGTCGAAACGACCGAGGCCAAGGCCGAGACCACGCCTGCGGTCACGAAGGAAGAGCCGGCTGTCGCCGACACGCCTTCGGAAGCTGCAGCGAACCAGAGCCCTGCACAGGGTGCCGAAGGGCAGCCGCAGCAGCGCGAAGGTCGTGGCCGTGGCGGTCGTGACAACCGTGGCGGCGGTGGCCGTGGCCGCGGTGGCCGCGACAACAACCGTCGTGGCGGACGCCGCGAGGAAGAAGACGACGGCATCATCGAGAAGCTCGTCCACATCAACCGCGTCAGCAAGACGGTGAAGGGCGGTAAGCGCTTCGGGTTTGCTGCGCTGGTCGTGGTGGGTGACGGCCAGGGCCGCGTCGGGTTCGGCAAGGGCAAGGCCCGCGAAGTCCCTGAGGCGATCAGCAAGGCGACTGCCGCTGCACGCAAGATGATGGTCCGCGTCCCGTTGAAGGAGGGCCGTACCCTCCATCACGACGGCAAGGGTCGTTTCGGCGCGGGCAAGGTTACCGTTCGTACCGCACCTCCGGGTACCGGCATCATCGCCGGCGGTCCGATGCGTGCCGTGTTCGAAAGCCTCGGCGTTGCCGACGTGGTGACCAAGTCGGTCGGTACGTCGAACCCCTACAACATGATCCGCGCCACGTTCGACGCGCTGACCAACCAGACTTCGCCGAAGTCGGTGGCTCAGCGTCGCGGCAAGAAGGTCGCTGACCTGCTTGGCCGTGGTGGCGCTTCGGTAGCAGAGGCTGAAGCCGACGCCGCCGCTATTGCGGAGTAAGATCGATGGCCAAAGCGAAAACCGTCAAGATCAAGCAGATCGGTTCGCCGATCCGGCGCCCGGAAAGCCAGAAGAAAATTCTGATCGGTCTGGGCCTCAACAAGATGCACAAGATCGTCGAGCGCCAGGACACCCCCGAGGTGCGCGGCGCAATCGCCAAGATCCCGCATCTGGTGACCGTGGTCGACTGATCAGGCAGCCTGTCTGCCGAACAAAAGTGCCGGGCCGCGTTCGATCGCTGCCCGGCCTTTTTCGTTAGGACGACAATTTCGTTTACCGCGTGCGCGCCGTCCAATTGAGAGTCGACATGATCGGCCAAACAGACTATCGGCGCGCACTTCCCAACAGCGCGAACCCCGTCACGGGGCGTTAGAAAGCGAAAGCGAGTGCACTATGAAATTGAATGATATCCGCGACAATCCCGGCGCACGTAAGACCCGCATCCGTATCGGACGCGGCATCGGCTCGGGCAAGGGCAAGACCGGCGGCCGCGGCCAGAAGGGCCAGAAGAGCCGTTCGGGCGTCGCCATCAAGGGCTTCGAAGGCGGCCAGATGCCGCTGCACATGCGCCTGCCGAAGCGCGGCTTCAACAACCCGTTCGGCAAGGACTTCGCCGAAGTGAACATCGGCATGGTCCAGAAGTTCATCGACGCCGAAAAGCTCGACGGATCGAAGGTGCTCGACCATGAAACGCTGCGGGCCGCCGGCCTCGCGCGGGGTGGCAAGGACGGTGTCCGTCTGCTGGGCAAGGGCGAGCTCAAGGCCAAGGTAACCTTCAAGGTCGCCGGTGCCTCGAAGGGCGCCATCGAAGCGGTCGAAAAGGCCGGCGGCAAGGTCGAAGTGATCGCCGCCGACAAGCCCGAGCACGAGAAAAAGGCTGCTCGCGCCGAAGCCAACAAGGCCAAGAAGGCGAAGTAAGCGGGATAATTCGGGGGGACGGGTTCGACAATCCGTCCCCCTGTCCCTATCTAGCCTTCCTGTGCCGGGAGGGGCCGGCGCCAATTCAGGATTGAACAGATTCCCATGGCATCACGCGCCGACAATATCGCGAGCAACATGAGCCTCGCAAACTTCACCAAGGCCACCGAGCTGAAGAACCGTATCTGGTTCACCATCGGGGCCCTGATCGTCTTCCGTTTCCTCAGCTTCGTTCCGCTTCCGGGCGTGAACCCGCTGATCCTGAGCGATCTCTACGATCAGACGCGGGGCGGGATCCTCGACCTGTTCAACACCTTTTCGGGCGGCAGCCTTGAGCGGATGAGCCTCATCGCGCTCGGCGTCATGCCCTACATCACCGCCTCGATCGTCGTGCAGCTGGCAGCCGCGCTGCATCCAAGCCTCGCCGCGCTCAAGAAAGAAGGCACGGTCGGGCGGCAGAAGCTTAACCAGTACACCCGGTACGGCACCGTGTTTCTGTGCGCGATCCAGGGCTGGTTCCTCGCCTCGGGTCTCGAAAGCTTCGGCGCGCAGAGCGGGCTTCAGGCGGTGGTCGACCCGGGCATCATGTTCCGTGTCGGCGCTGTCATCAGCCTGGTGGGCGGGACCATGTTCCTGCTGTGGCTGGGCGAACAGATCACCAGTCGCGGCATCGGCAACGGCGTGTCGCTGATCATCATGGCAGGCATCGTCGCACAGTTCCCGACCTTTGTCTCGAACCTGGGTCAGGGCTATTCGGAAGGTTCGATCCCGACCGGCATCATCGTCGGCCTGATCGCCATGGTCGTCGTGCTGATCCTGGTCATCTGCTTCATGGAGCGCGCCCAGCGCCGCCTGCTGATCCAGTATCCCAAGCGTGCGACGCAGCGCGGCGTTATGCAGGCCGATCGTTCGCACCTGCCGCTCAAGCTCAACACCGCAGGTGTGATCCCGCCGATCTTTGCCAGTTCGCTGCTCCTGCTTCCGCTGACGATCACGCAGTTCGCGGGCAATTCGGTCGATACCGACAGCGCCGCGGGCGGGGTGCTCCAGTCGACGCTGCAATATCTGCAGCACGGTCAGCCGCTCTACATGACGCTCTATGGCCTCGGCATCATCTTCTTCTGCTTCTTCTACACCGCGATCGTCTTCAATCCCGAGGAAACCGCGGACAATCTGAAGAAGAACGGCGGGTTCATTCCGGGCATCCGACCGGGCAAGCGGACCGAGGAATATCTCGATTATGTGCTGACGCGCATTACCGTGATCGGCGCAATCTACCTGACGCTGGTTTGCGTCCTGCCGGAATACATGATCGCCCAGACCGGCGTGCCTCTGTTCCTCGGCGGCACCAGCCTGCTCATCGTGGTCAATGTCACGGTCGACACGATCAGCCAGATCCAGTCGCACCTGCTGGCGCACCAATATGGTGACCTCATCAAAAAAGCGAAGTTGAAGGGACGCCTGCGTTAAGGCACAGCACGGGCGAAGGGGACTTTACGCAATGGATATCATCCTCCTGGGCCCTCCGGGCGCCGGTAAGGGGACGCAGGCCCAGCGCCTGGTCGAACACCACGGAATGCTGCAGCTTTCGACCGGCGACATGCTGCGCGAAACACGCAAGGCCGATACCGAGCTGGGCCACAAGGTCGCGGACATCATGGATTCGGGCGGGCTCGTATCGGACGAGATCGTGTCGGCCATGATCGATGCCAAGCTGGCCGATATGGGTCCGGAAACGGGTGCGATCTTCGACGGCTATCCCCGCACTGCGGCCCAGGCCGACCAGCTCGACGGTATCCTTGCCCGGCACGGCCGCAAGCTCGACCATGTGATCGAGCTCGAAGTGAACGAGGAAGCGCTGGTCGAACGGATCACGGGCCGCTTCACCTGCGCCAATTGCGGCGCCGGCTATCACGACGTGTTCAAGCAGCCGGCGACACCCGGCGTATGCGACAAGTGCGGATCGACCGAGTTCAAGCGCCGTCCCGACGACAATGAGGAGACGGTGCGCAAGCGGATGCAGGAATATCGCGGCAAGACCGCGCCGATCCTGCCCGGCTACGAACAGCGCGGCATTGTCAGCCGGGTCGATGGCATGGCCTCGATCGAAGACGTTACGCACGCGATCGACGCTATCCTCACCCGCTGATCCCACTCGGGTTTCCATGACCCGGTACATGGCCTAAGGCCGACCTCTCGACAGAGGGAGATTGGTCTTATGCGCCTTGCCGGAACCCTGTTTGCCGCTGCTGCGCTTGGCTGTGCGGCGCCATTGTCCGCCGAGGTTGCGGAAACCACCGCCAGCGGCTTCGTCACGCGTGACATGGCCGAGGTTGCGGCTACCCCGAGGCAGACCTGGCTGGCATTGATCCGTCCGGGCGCGTGGTGGAACGATGCGCATACATGGTCGGCAGATGCGGCCAACATGACGCTGACCCCGCAGGCGGGCGGCTGCCTGTGTGAACGCGTGCCGGGCGAGGACCGCGCCGACGGCTTTTCGCTCGATGGCAGTGTGCAGCACATGGTCGTGGTCCAGGCTTACCCGTTGAAGAACCTGCGCATGCGCGGGGGGCTGGGCCCATTGCAGGGCGAACCCGCCACCGGTGTACTGACGATTACTCTGGAAGAGATCGACGGCGGGACACGGATCCGCTGGGAATATGTAGTCGGCGGCTACATGCGTTACGAAGTGCCGACTATCGCTGCCGCGGTCGATCAGGTGATGAGCCAGCAATTGCACGGGCTGCGCGATCATCTGGGCGCGCTCGGCGGAGCCGCGGCGACCGTGCCACGAGACAGCGATCCTGCGCCGGCCGATGAGGCAAGCCTCGAAGACCAGATCGACGCGCTGGACGGGGCGGGGTAGGCCAAGAGCCAGGTCGGGGACGCCACGGCCGGGCGCCGATCATGCTTGCCTAAGGGTTTTGACGTATGGCGGCGAACGGGCTAGGCCCTGATCTTCTCGGACGACAGCGGCCGCATGGGTCGCTGTGGATCTCGCTGTGTGCTGGGCAGTTGACCTTGGCGTCGAATCCCCCTAAGCGCGCGGTTCATTCGACATTGCGGCGATTCCGGCGGATGGCAGTGATATCTGCGTCGAGCCGGATTTTGCGTTAGGCAGGGGCTGCAAGCGTCGGATTGAGCGATGAGATAGGACCGCCGGCCTCACCGGCGCCTGTGGAGCATGGAGAAGTAAGTGGCTCGTATTGCCGGGGTAAACATCCCCACCAACAAGCGCGTGATCATCGCGCTCACCTATATTCACGGTATCGGCCGTAACAACGCCGTCGAGATCGCCGACAAGCTCGGTATCGATCACACCCGCCGCGTGCAGGACCTGTCCGACGAGGAAGTCCTGCGCATCCGCGAGACGATCGATGCGGATTACACCGTGGAAGGCGACCTTCGCCGCGAAACCGCGATGAACATCAAGCGGCTCATGGACCTGCGGTCCTACCGCGGTCTGCGTCACCGTGCCGGTCTGCCCGTTCGCGGCCAGCGCACTCACACCAACGCCCGCACCCGCAAGGGCAAGGCCAAGCCGATCGCTGGCAAGAAGAAGTAAGCGCAGGGGCATTCCCCGCGCTTTTGCCTTCTTGATAGATTAGAGGAATACAGACCATGGCACGCGAACCCGGCCGCGTTAGGCGCCGCGACAAAAAGAACATTTCCAGCGGCGTTGCGCATATCAACGCCAGCTTCAACAACACGATGATCACCATCACCGACGCACAGGGCAATGCGATCAGCTGGTCCAGCGCCGGCATGATGGGCTTCAAGGGCAGCCGCAAGTCGACTCCCTATGCTGCGCAGGTCGCCGCCGACGACGCGGGCCGCAAGGCCGCCGAGCATGGCGTGCGCACCCTCGAAGTCGAAGTGAAGGGGCCGGGCTCGGGCCGCGAAAGCGCGCTGCGCGGTCTCGCGGCAGTGGGCTTCACCATCACTTCGATCCGCGACGTGACGCCGATCCCGCACAACGGGGTCCGTCCTTCCAAGCGTCGTCGCGTCTGATCCGTACCTGCCTGGCGGCTCGCTGACGCGGGCCGCCGACACCCTCTCACGGACCGGACGCTCTTACCGAAGAGCGCCGGTCCTGCCCGCATCCGAACCAGGGGATTTTCATGTCCGTCAACATTAAGAACTGGCAGGAACTCAAGAAACCCAGCGTCCTTGATATCAAGGCAGCTAGCGACAAGCCTCACAAGGTCACCTTCGTCGCAGAACCGCTCGAGCGGGGCTTCGGCCTGACGCTCGGCAATGCGCTGCGGCGCGTGCTCCTGAGCTCGCTGCAGGGCGCTGCGATCACTTCGATCAAGATCGAAAACGTACTCCACGAATTCAGCTCGCTCGCCGGCGTGCGCGAAGACGTGACCGACATCGTCCTCAACGTGAAGCAGATCGCGCTGAAGATGGAAGGCGAAGGCATGAAGCGCCTGCAGCTTTCCGCAACCGGCCCGGGTGAAGTGACCGCGGGCGATATCGCCGTTTCGGGCGACATCGAAGTGATGAACAAGGATCTCGTGATCTGTCATCTCGATGAAGGCGCGACGCTCAACATGGAACTGACCGCGGACACCGGCAAGGGCTACAGCCCCGCCGTGATGAACCGTCCGGCCGACGCGCCGATCGGCCTGATCCCGGTCGACAGCCTGTATTCGCCGGTTCGCCAGGTCAGCTACAAGGTCGAGAACGCCCGTGTTGGCCAGGAACTCGACTACGACAAGCTGTCGATCACCATCGAAACCGACGGCACCGTCTCGCCCGAAGATGCCGTGGCCTATGCC
This sequence comes from Qipengyuania citrea, assembly GCF_009828015.1. GTDB lineage: Bacteria > Pseudomonadota > Alphaproteobacteria > Sphingomonadales > Sphingomonadaceae > Qipengyuania > Qipengyuania citrea. The sequence continues at coordinate 240,464 of NZ_WTYG01000002.1, forward strand.
GCGCGCATCCTCCAGGACCAGCTGACGCTCTACGTCCACTTCGAAGACGGCATTCCGCAGCCGACCTCGGCCATGATCGGCCAGGCCGCCGAGCCGCAGGAAAGCGACACCAACCAGCTCAACCGTTACCTGCTCAAGAAGGTCGACGAGCTGGAACTGTCGGTCCGTTCGGCCAACTGCCTCAAGAACGACAACATCATCTATATCGGCGACCTCGTCCAGAAGACCGAAGCCGAGATGCTTCGTACGCCGAACTTCGGCCGCAAGTCCTTGAACGAAATCAAGGAAGTGCTCTCGTCGATGGGTCTGCGCCTCGGCATGGACATCCCCGGATGGCCGCCGGAGAACATCGAGGAAATGGCCAAGAAGCTCGAACAGGAACTCCTGGGCTAACGTAATCAGGGTGCCCCGGCGCAGGTCGGGGCTCCCTTCCATCGGCACAGCGCCGGTGGAAATACGAATGGGCGTAGGTGACGGCCCGCAACGGTCACCGGCTTCGGGCTACCTAGAACGGGCCCTTATCGAACAAAGGAAGAGATACGATGCGTCACAAGATTTCCGGCCGCAAGCTGCAACGCAAGACCGGCCACCGTCATGCCATGCTGCGCAACATGGCTGCCGCGCTGATCAAGCACGAGCAGATCATGACCACGCTGCCCAAGGCCAAGGAAATGCGGCCCTACATCGAGAAGCTGATCACGCTCGCGAAGCGTGGCGGCCTGTCGAACCGTCGTCTGGCAATGAGCCGCCTGCAGGACGAAACGCAGCTCAAGAAGCTGTTCGACATCCTTGCCGAACGTTATTCGGACCGTGAAGGCGGCTACAGCCGCGTCATCAAGGCCGGCTACCGTGCCAGCGACGCCGCCCAGATGGCAATCATCGAGCTGGTCGACCGCGACGAAGACGCCAAGGGCCAGGATTCGGGCCCGGTGATGAATGAAGACAGCGAGTTCGAAGACGCCTGAGGCGCTCTCGAATGAAGACATGCGGGGCCGGGCGGGAAACTGTCCGGCCCTTTTGTTTTGCATGGCTGCGGCAGCATGGCACAAGGCGCGCATGATCAGACATGCCATCACCGCCGCAGCGCTGCTCGCCGCTGTTCCGCTTGCCGCCCAGTCCGTCACGCAGGAGCAGATCGAGACGCGCTACGACCGCTCCCTCGCTGCGGGGTACAAGGCGCTGTTCCTGTGCAGCGCAATCGCGAATGCTGAGCGCAACGGTGCCTTGCGGACTGCCGAAAGCGTCTTCGAATGGGAACTGTCGGGCATTCAGGCACCCCTGGGGCCGCTGGCCGATACGATGCCCTACCGGATCGCGCGCGGCGCAGACGGGACCGTCGAAACGGTCTCGGTCGAATGGGCTGATGACGCACCGCCGCGGATTGCCGTGCATGATTCGCGAATGGGTTGCGCGCAGCTTCCGATCGGGGGGCGCCCCGATCCGGTCGTCACCAAGCGGCCCGCCAGCACGATCGAACGCAGTGCGCCGATTGCTGCCACGGGCGCATTGGCTGGCACGTTCGCGCAAGGGTTCGGCGATACCTATGGCGAGGGAACGCGCACGACGGCGGTGCTCGTCATGCGCGATGGCGAGGTACTGGGCGAACGTTATGCGCCAGGGTTCGGGCCCGCCGTGCCCCAGCGCACGTGGTCGGTCGCGAAAAGCATCGCCGCGACGCTGGTCGGCATGGCGGTGCACCGCGGCGAGGCGGCAGTGGACCAGTCCGCTGGGCTGGGGATCGACATCAATGACGCGCGCACGCAGATAACGCTCGATCACCTGCTGCGCATGGCATCGGGACGCTATTCGGACACCGCGGGCAACCGCACTGATCCCCTGTATTATGGCGGATCGACCGTGGCCGAAACCGCTCTGCACTGGCCACTGGTGCATGAACCGGGCAGAATCTTCCGCTATGCCAACAACGACACGCTGGCCGCAGTCAATGCGATCGAAGCGTCGCTGGCGAAGCAGCCGCCCGCGCAGGTTTTCGCGCAGCTCGGCATGTTCGATACGGTCGCGGAAACCGACTGGCGCGGCGATTACATCCTGTCGAGCCAGGTATGGTCCACCGCGCGCGATCTCGCGCGGCTCGGACAGCTCTATCTGGATGACGGCGTGCTTGCGAATGGCACCCGGGTGCTGCCAGTAGATTGGGCGGACTACGTCTCCGCCCCCGACGGCCCGCAGCCCGATGGCCCCTTCGGCTACGGTGCCGGCTTCTGGCTGCTAGACGCGGTGGACGGCGTCCCCGCCGATACCTTCGCCGCGATGGGGAACCGTGGGCAGTTCATCGTAATCGTGCCGAGCCGTGACACGGTCATCGTCCGGCGGGGCGAGGACCTGGCCGGGCACCGGTTCGATATCGCCGCTTTCACGCGCGACGTGCTGGCTCCGCTGGAATGAACCATTCATAAAAACGGCGCCTAAACTGAACAAAGGCTGTCGTCCAAGTTCAGCCTCGTCTCACGCCCGTTCATCTAGATCGGTTCTCACAGCCGGGGCATTCCCGCCGCGGCCCTGATGAGGAGACCCTCGAGATGAAACAGTTCAGCAAAACGTTCGCGAAGGGTGGGATCGCAGCGGCAACGGTCGGGGCAATGGCCCTGGCGGGTGCCACACCGGCACAGGCACGCGGCGACGACGACGGGATTTCGGTCGGCGAGGTAATCGCCGGCGCAGTGATCATCGGCGGTATCGCTGCCATCGCCGGTGCTGCCAGCAAGGACCGCAACCGCGACCGCTACGGCTATAATGGCGGCGCCTACCGCTATGACAATGACTACCGCCGCGATGCCTACGCCAGGCGCGGCAACCCGCGCGCTGCAGTGCAGCGCTGCGTCAGCGCCGCACAGGTCGACGCGCGCCGCTCCGGCTATCGCCACGCATCGGTCACCGATATCCGTAGCGTGAAGGACACGCGCTATGGCTGGAAGGTCAGGGGCACGATGGTTGTCGATGGCCAGCGCGGTTACCGCGATGCGCGCTACGATCGCCGCCGCGACCGCTACAGCGCCCGCGATAGCGGCAAGTTCACCTGCTACATCGAACGCGGCCGCGTTGCCGATGTCGACTACAGCGGTATTCGCGGACTGCGCTGATCGCGTTTCACGCACCACCACGGGCGGTTCAGGCCTCGTTTAGCCCGGGCCGCCCATTCCTGCCGTATTGCCATACGCGTGCCGGGGTGAGCGCGCGACCACAGGGGATCCATATGCCGACCAGACCATCCATTGCCGCGCTGCCGGCGCTGCTGGCAGCCACCTCGCTGGTGGCCATGCCCGCGCAGGCGGCCGAACTGCCGGTCCAGGCCGCGCCCGCGATAGCACAAACGGTTGCCGCGGCTCCGGCCTGGGCACCGGGCGACGACGATGCCGCAAAGCATCGCCGCTACCGCGATCGCCGTTACCGCGACCGCGGGACCGATGTCGGCGACATCCTCACCGGACTGCTGATCATCGGCGGCATCGCTGCGGTCGCCAGCGCGGTCGACAAGTCGGACGAGCGTGAATACCCGCGCGATGCGCGTTATCCCGATCCCCGCCGCGACACCGATCGCGCCGACGATGTACGGGGGCTCGACCGCGCCGCCGCGATGTGTGTCGAAGCAATCGAACGCGATGCCCGGGTCGACACGGTCGATGCGGTCAACCGCGATGCGAGTGGCTGGAGGGTCGATGGCCGCATGTACGATGGCCAGGCCTTCACTTGCCGGATCGGACCGGACGGGCGGATCGATGGTATCGATTACGGCAGTGGCATGGCCAGTTACGACGCGGGCGGGGCAGGCAGCTACGGCTATCAGCCGGCGACCGACCGGCAATACGGCGCCGACGTCTACGCAGCGGCACGCGCGCGGGCCGATGGCGCGCAGCCTGCCTATCCGGGCGGCCCCCTGCCGGGCGACGACGTGATCGACGGCGATCTCGAATACGGGACCGCCTATCGCGGCACCGGCGGCTAGTCGCGGCCGTAGGCCGGCAGCGCGAGGTTCCAGCGGATCGCCGCAAGCCGCAGGCCATATCCCGCGGCGGTTGCAGCCACCCACACCCATTCGCGGCGGATGCCTGCCAGATCGCCCAGCACGGTGACGCTGGCGGAAAGCGCGGCGGCGGTGACATAGAGTTCGGGGCGCATGAGGATCGATGGACGCCCTGCCACCACATCGCGGATGATCCCGCCGACGCAGCCGGTGATCACGCCCATCAGCGCGGCGGTTACGGGCGGTATCCCATATTCGAGCGCCTTGGCCGCGCCAAGCACGGCGTAGGCCGCCAGCCCGAGGCCGTCGGCAATCGAGAGGAACCGGCCGGCCCACCATCTCGTCGGGATGAACCACGCGAACAGCGAGACCGCGAGGCAGACCACGGCCACCCCGCCATCGTGGATCCAGAACACCGGGGCACCGATCAGCAGGTCGCGCACGGTGCCGCCGCCAACCCCCGTGACCAGCGCGAAAAATGCCAGCGTGACGAAGGTCTGTCGCTCCTTCGCCGCCACCAGCGCACCGGTCAGCGCGAAGATGGCGACGCCGGCAAGATCGAGCCAGTCGAGCAGGGGGGTCAGGACCTCGGGATTCATGCGATAGCCGCGTGCGCGCCGTGCCCTGGCATGATCGCGTCCTCGCCGGCCATCCGGCCCGGCTGCTGTTTCCGCTTGCGGGCAGGGCGCTGAAGGCCGCGCTGGTATTCCATGTCGTCGAGGCTCCCTAGCCGTGGAGTATCGTGCCGATCGACTCCGCCGCGGCGATGCAGTCGAGATCGGCCCACCTGCGCGAGATCACCTGCATTCCGCAAGGCAGCCCGCCGGTTTCGCCCACAGGCAGGACGGTAGAAGGCAGGTTGGGATAGGTCGCGAGCCCCGCCCAGCACAGCGTGCTGCCACCGGGCTGCGGCGTCCCGTTTATCATCACCGGGCCGTCGAACACGCGCCCTTCGCTGTGTTCGACCGCGAGGACGGGGGCGGGGGGCGCTAGCACGAAGTCGTAAACTGCGAACAGGCGGGCCCAGGCATTCTCGCTGCGCGCCTGCAGGTCGAGCATGTCGAACCAGTCGCTGGCGCTGGCCCGCTTGCCGCCGGGCCCGGGCATGCCGCGCGCCATCGCGACATTGAGCATCCGCATATATTCGGCATGCTCGGTTGCCAGATCGGGGACGAGCTCGCTTGCGCGGTCGATGGCCAAGCCCGCGCGCTCGAGCTCTGCCGCGGCCGCTTCGATGGGTGCGCGCACCGCTGCATCGGTCGGGCAGGATGGGTGGTCGAGCAGCAGCAGCGCCCGGCAGTCTTTCAGCGGCTTGCCGCTTGCCTGAAGCGGGACCGAGCGGGTCAGTTCGACCAGCAATCGCAGATCGGCCGCATTGCGCGCTAGCGGGCCAGCAATGCCCAGCGCGCCATCATGCGCATCCCTGCCGGCAAGTTGCGGGTGCACATGGCCCTGCAAGGGGACGAGGCCCCAGCTGCTCTTGTGCCCCCAGATGCCGCAGAAATGCGCGGGCACGCGGACCGACCCCCCGATGTCGGTGCCGAAGTCGCACGCGACCATGCCGCTGGCCACTGCCGCCGCCGCGCCGCCCGACGATCCGCCCGGAGAACGGCCTGCATAATGCGGGTTGTTGGTCCGGCCATAGACCGGATTGCGCGATTGCCAGTCGGCCAGGTCGGGCGGGACATTGGTCTTGCCGAGGATAACCGCGCCCGCGCCCTTTAGCAGGCTGACGACGCGGGCGTCGGCTTTCGCGATATTGTCGGCATAGGCCTGGTGCCCCCAGCAGGTGGGAAGGCCTTCGACATCGAAGCTTTCCTTGATCGTCATGGGCACACCGAACAGGGGCTGATCGGCCGCAAACCCCGTATCGGTCAGCGTGCGCGCGCGTTCGAGCGCGCGGTCGAAGTCGGTGACCACCACCGCGTTGATGTGCGCATCGAGCCGTTCGATCCGCGCAATGGCCGCTTCCACGGCCTCGTATGGGGACATCTCGCCATTGCGAATGGCGGTTGCCGTGGCGATCGCGCCGGGCTTGTCGGTAAGTGCGGGGTAACCCATGCTGTCTCCTCTTGCCCCCAATGTCGGACAAGCGGCCAGCGTGGTCAATCGCGCTGTTCTAATCCCGGCGCGTATGCCGCGCGAGCGCCAGCGCGAGCCCATATCCAAGGATCGGCGCGGCGCCGTAGCCGATCAGCACGCTGGGATAATTCGACACGAACGCCGCGAGCGAAAAGCCGAACAGCGATCCCGCCAGCGCATGGCGCGTGGATTTTGCCGCGGGCAGGGCATGCGCAATCATCAGGAAACCGGCAAGCAGTGCCATGCCGAGACCGAGTGCAGCCAGCGGCTCGCGCAGCGCCAGATCGACCAGCACGCGCTCGACGAAGGGCTGTGCGGGCAGTTCGCCGCGCAGCACCGCGCCGATGCTGGTAAGAAAGGCTATTCCCGCGACGGGCACCATGCGCCAATCCTGGCCGGCATTGTAAAGCCCCACGGCGGCCATCATCACGGCAAGCGCGGTCGCGGCATCGGGTTGGAAGCTGGCGGCGAGCAGCGCGGCCAGCAGGATCGGTGGTGCGTAATCCTCGTCTCGCGCTGCCAGCACGACCAACGCGGGCAGCGCAAGCGCCCCGGTATGCAAATTGACTGGTCCCAGAGGCAGCCATCGCGCCACTGTGCCGAGATGGGGCCCGCTGACTAGCGGGACGAATAACAGGGCGAGCAGGACCAGCGCAAGCATACGCCGCTCGCGCTCGGCAAGCCGCAACGGCAAGAACGCCGCGATCGGCACAGCTATGAGCAGGGTCAGTGCGTTGGCTAAGGGATAGGCAAGCGGTGCGCCGCCCAGCACGAGGTAGAGCAGTCCCGCAGCTACGGGAATGCCGAGCGCGAGCATGATCGCCGCGCGCCCGGCCATTCAGCGGTCCTTGCTCGTCGCAGGAAGGGCCGCGCCGTAAGTCACCCGATCAGACGTGGATGGGCTTGCCCTGGACCGCCATCGCCGCTTCCTTGATCGCTTCGGAATGCGTCGGGTGGGCATGGCAGGTATAGGCGATATCTTCGGACGTAGCGCCGAATTCCATCGCCTGCGTCGCCTGCGCGATCATCGTCCCGGCAACGCTGGCAATCGCCCAGACGCCGAGCACGCGGTCGCTTTCGGCTTCGGCGATGATCTTCACGAAGCCGTCGGGTTCGTGATTGGTCTTGGCGCGGCTGTTGGCCATCATCGGGAACTTGCCGACTTTGACCTTGGACTTGTCGCCGCCCATCTTCTCGATGGCTTCTTCCTGCGTCAGGCCGACACCGGCAAACTCGGGCCAGGTGTAAACCACGCCGGGGATCAGATCGTGGTTCACGATGCCCGTCTGCCCGGCGACATTCTCGGCGCAGGCGATGCCTTCATCCTCGGCCTTGTGCGCCAGCATCGGGCCAGGCACGACGTCGCCGATCGCCCAAACGCCGTCGACCTTGGTGCGGAAATCGTGATCGATCTCGATCTGGCCGCGCTGGTTGGTTTCCAGACCGATGTTTTCCAGCCCCAGCCCATCGGTGTTCGGGCGGCGGCCGATCGATACCAGCACGCAATCCGCCTCGAGCGTTTCCTCGTCCCCGCCAGCGGCGGGTTCGAGCGTGAGCGTGGCTTTCTTGCCCTTGACCGTGCAGCCGGTGACCTTGGTCGACAGGCGCAGTTCCATGCCCTGCTTCTTGAAGATCTTGGCTGCTTCCTTGCGAACATCGTCGTCCATGCCGGGCAGCAGCTTGTCGAGATATTCGACCACGGTCACCTGCGCGCCGAGCCTGCACCAGACCGAACCGAGTTCGAGCCCGATCACGCCGCCGCCGATGACGACCATCTTTTTCGGCACTGCGTTGAGTTCGAGCGCCCCGGTGGAATCAACCACCACCTGCTTGTCGTTATCGACCTCGACACCGGGCAGCGGGGTCACCGAGGAGCCGGTTGCGATGATGATGTTCTTCGCGGTGACCGTTTCGTCACCGACCTTGACCGTATGCGCGTCCTGGAAGGTGGCGTGGCCGTTCTTCCAGTCGACCTTGTTCTTCTTGAACAGGAAAGCGACGCCCTTGGTCAGCCCCTCGACCGCATCGCGGCGCTGCGCATGCATCTTGTCGAGATCGAGCTTGGGCGTGACCTCGATGCCCATCTCCGCCATCGTGCCGTTGCTGGCGGCGTTGAAGTATTCCGACGCGTGCAGCATCGCCTTCGACGGGATGCAGCCGACATTGAGGCAGGTCCCGCCCAGCGTGTCGCGGCTTTCGGCGCAGGCGGTCTTCAGGCCGAGCTGGGCCGCGCGGATCGCAGCGACATAGCCCCCCGGGCCAGCGCCGATGACAAGGACGTCGTAGTCGTATTCAGCCATTATTCTTTCCTCAAAGGTCGATCAGCATCCGGGTCGGATCTTCGATCGCTTCCTTGATGATCTTGAGTGCGGTGACAGCCTCGCGGCCGTCGATCAGGCGGTGGTCGTAGGACAGCGCGATATACATCATCGGGCGGATGACGATCTCGCCGTCGACCACGACCGGGCGGTCCTCGATGCGGTGCAGGCCGAGGACGGCGCTCTGCGGCGGGTTGATGATCGGCGTCGACATCAGCGATCCGAACACGCCGCCGTTGGAGATGGTGAAGGTACCGCCCTTCATGTCGTCCATCGTCAGCGTGCCTTCCTTGGCGCGCTTGCCGAAATCGGCGATGTCCTTCTCGATCCGCGCGAAACCCTTGTCCTGCGCGTCACGGATGACCGGAACGACGAGGCCGTTGGGTGCCGACACGGCGACCGAGATGTCGACATAGTCGTGATAGACGATCTCGTCGCCCTCGATATAGGCGTTGACCGAGGGAACGTCTTTCAGCGCCAGGCAGGCGGCCTTGGCGAAGAAGCCCATGAAGCCGAGCCGGATGTCGTGCTTCTTGGCGAACATGTCCTTGTACTTGCCGCGCGCCTCCATCACCGCCGACATGTCGACGTCGTTGAAGGTGGTCAGCAGCGCGGCGTTTTCCTGCGCGCCCTTCAGCCGCTTGGCGATGGTCTGGCGCATGCGCGTCATCTTGACGCGTTCCTCGCGGCGTTCGCCGCCCGTGGACGCGGGTGCCGGGGCGGAGGATGCCGGCGTGCTGCCACCGGCGCGCTTGGCGTTGGCGGCGGCGATGACGTCTTCCTTGGTCAGGCGGCCATCGCGGCCGGTGCCCTTGATCGTCGACGGGTCGACCCCGTGTTCGAGGACTGCGCGGCGCACGGCCGGCGAAAGCGTCTGCGCGGCGTCCGACGAAGCGGCGGGTGCGGGTGCGGGTGTGTCGGCGCGTTCCTGCTTGCCTTCTTCGCGCTCTTCCTGCGCACGGCCGGCCTCGGCGCCCTTGGCGGCGGGCGCGGCGCCTTCCTCGATCACCGCGATGATGGCGTCGATCTCGACCGTGTCACCGACCGCGACCTTGAATTCCTTGATCACCCCGGCGACGGGCGAGGGGGCCTCGACCGCGACCTTGTCGGTTTCGAGACTGACGATCGGCTCGTCGACGGCAACGGCATCGCCGACGTTCTTGAGCAATTCGCCGACGGTCGCTTCGGTGACCGATTCACCCAGCGTGGGAACTTTGACTTCGGTGGCCATAATCTCGCTTTCCCGAGTTACTTGCAGTCACTGCGGACGTTGGGCGCGGTGCCGTTCAGTCCGAGTGCGATGTTGACGAGGGCTTCCTGCTGCACCTGGTGGCGGCTGGCGTAACCCGTGGCGGGCGAGGCAGCGACTTCGCGTCCCGCATAGCACGGGCGCATGCCCGACTTGCCGGCGGCTTCGGCCGCTTCCTCGATCAGGCGATCGACGAAGAACCATGCACCGTTGTTCTTCGGTTCTTCCTGGCACCAGACGATCTGTTCCAGATTGGTCATCCGGCTCAGACGCTTTGCCAGCGGTTCGCCCGGGAAGGGGTAAAGCTGCTCGATCCGCACGATCGAGACGTCTTCGAGCTCGGTCTCGTCGCGGCGCTGCAGCAGGTCATAGGCGACCTTGCCGCTGCACAGGACGAGGCGCTTCACCTTCTCGTCGGGAATTGTCTTCGTGTCGGACTTGATCCGCATGAAGTGGTGATCGCCCATGAACTCCGCCGCGTCCGACTTGGCCATCGGATGGCGCAGCAGGCTCTTCGGCGTCATGATTACCAGCGGCTTGCGGAAGCTGCGCAGCATCTGGCGGCGCAGCACATGGAAATAATTGGCGGGCGTGGTGATGTTGCAGACCTGGATGTTGTCGTTCGCGCACAGCTGCAGGAAGCGCTCGAGGCGCGCCGAACTGTGTTCGGGACCCTGTCCCTCGTAGCCATGCGGCAACAGCAGGACGAGCCCGTTTGCGCGGAGCCACTTGGCTTCACCGGCGGCGATGAACTGGTCGATCATGATCTGCGCGCCATTGGCGAAATCGCCGAACTGCGCTTCCCACATCACCAGGCTCTTCGGATCCGCCATCGCAAACCCGTATTCGAAGCCAAGCACGCCGTATTCGGACAGCGGGCTGTCATAAACCTCGAACTTGCCGTGCGGCAGCGTGGTCAGCGGGATGTATTTGTGCTCGTCCTTCTGGTCGACCCAGACGGCGTGACGCTGGCTGAACGTCCCGCGCCCCGAATCCTGGCCCGACAGGCGCACGCCGAAGCCTTCGGTGACGAGGCTGCCGAAGGCAAGCGCTTCGGCGGTGGCCCAGTCGAACCCTTCGCCGCTGGAGAACATGTCTTCCTTGGCCTTGAGCACGCGGCCCAGTGTCTTGTGGATCGTCAGGTCGTCGGGGGTCGTGGTCAGTGTCCGGCCGAGGCTGTCGAACAGCTTCTTCTCGATCGCGGTTTCGACGTTCCGGCGGGCGGTTTCCGGATCGGCGGGCTTGTTCATGCCCGACCACCGGCCACCGAACCAGTCGGCCTGGTCCGGCTTGTAATCCTTGGCTTCCTTGAATTCCTTTTCGAGGTGATCGGTGAATTCGGCGATCAGCCCGTCGGCGAAGCCCTTTTCGATCACGCCTTCTTCCTCGAGCCGGGCGGAATAGATCGCGCTGACCTTCGGGTGCTGGCGGATCTCGTCATACATCAGCGGCTGGGTGAACTTGGGCTCATCGCCCTCGTTATGGCCGAAGCGGCGATAGCACCACATGTCGATCACGATGTCGCGGCCGAAGGTCTGGCGGTATTCGACGGCCAGCTTGCACGCGAAGGTGACCGCTTCGGGATCATCGCCATTGACGTGCAGGATCGGCGCTTGGACGCCCTTCGCCACGTCGCTGGGATAGGGCGAGGAGCGCGCGAACTGCGGGCTGGTGGTGAAGCCGATCTGGTTGTTAATGACGAAGTGCAGGCAGCCGCCGGTGTTGTAGCCGCGCACGCCCGAGAAGCCGAGGCATTCCCAGACGATGCCCTGGCCGGCAAAGGCCGCATCGCCGTGCAGCAGCACGGGCAGGACCTGTTCGTGCTGCTTGAGATCGTCGCGGATCGCCTGCTGCGCACGGCTCTTGCCGAGCACCACCGGGTTGACCGCCTCGAGGTGGCTGGGGTTGGGAACCAGCGACATGTGCACGTTGATACCGTCGAATTCGCGGTCGGTGCTGGTGCCGAGGTGGTATTTCACATCGCCCGAACCACCGACGTCGTCGGGATTGGCGCTGCCGCCCGAGAATTCGTGGAAGATCACCTTGTACGGCTTGCCCATGACGTTGGCGAGCACGTTCAGGCGGCCGCGGTGGGCCATGCCGTAGATGATCTCGCGCACGCCCAGCTGGCCGCCATACTTGATGACCGCCTCGAGCGCGGGAATCATCGACTCGCCGCCATCGAGGCCGAAGCGCTTGGTGCCGACGTATTTCTTGCCGAGGAAGGCTTCGTACTGTTCGCCGCGGATCACTGCGGCGAGGATCGCCTTCTTGCCTTCGGGGGTGAACTGGATCGTGTCTTCGGGGGTCTCGAACTTGTCCTGCAGGAAACGGCGTTCTTCCGTATCCGTGATGTGCATGTATTCGAGGCCGACATTGCCGCAATAGGTTGCGCGCAGCGCGTCATAAAGCTCGCTGACCTTGACCCATTCGAAGCCGAACACGCCGCCGACATAGACCTCGCGGCCTTCCTGTCCGTCGAAACCGTGCCATTCGAGCGTCAGGTCCTCGGGCACCTCGCGATGCGACAGGCCCAGCGGATCGAGATTGGCGGCCAGATGGCCGCGCACGCGATAGAGCCGGATGAGCAGCATGGCGCGGATCGAATCGTCCGCCGCCTGCTCGATCGCCTTGGGGTCGAGCGTCTTGCCCGCCTTCTGCGCCGCCTGCGCAACCGCCGCACGCATCTGCGTGGGGTCGAGCGCGGCGGTCAGATCCGCCCCGCTGTCGACCACTTCGGCGAGCCATTTGGGGTTGCCCCAGCTCGGGCCCGGCTGCGGGCCTTCCTGGTCGCCCATTTCGGGAAGGAAATCGTGGCTTTCGTTACCCATCCGGGTCACCTTTCGCGCGCCGACCTGCTGTCGGCTCTCTATGGCAATGCCTCAGCGGCGCGGACGGTCCCGGGGAGGAGGGGGTCCGCGCCGAATGTCAGGCGTGTTCCTTCAACAGTGCGTCGAGCGTGGTGCCGAGTTCGCTCGGGCTCGGCGAGACGCGGATGCCCGCATCTTCCATGGCCGCGATCTTGTCGTCGGCGCCGCCCTGGCCGCCCGAGACGATGGCGCCCGCGTGACCCATGCGGCGGCCCGGAGGCGCCGTGCGGCCGGCGATGAAACCGACCATCGGCTTCTTGCGGCCCTTGGCGGCTTCCTGCTTGATGAATTCGGCGGCTTCTTCCTCGGCGCTGCCGCCGATTTCGCCGATCATGATGATCGATTCGGTTTCCTCGTCGTCGAGGAAGAGATCGAGCACGTCGATGAAATTGGTGCCATTGACCGGATCGCCGCCGATGCCGACTGCGGTGGTCTGGCCGAGGCCGACCTGCGTCGTCTGGTGGACGGCTTCATAGGTCAGCGTGCCCGAGCGCGACACCACGCCGACGCTGCCCTTCTTGAAGATGCTGCCGGGCATGATGCCGATCTTGCATTCGCCCGGGGTCAGGACGCCGGGGCAGTTCGGGCCGATGAGGCGCGACTTCGAGCCCTGCAGTGCGCGCTTGACGCGAACCATGTCGAGTACGGGAATACCTTCGGTGATCGCGATGATCAGCTCGATCTCGGCGTCGATCGCCTCGAGGATCGAATCCGCGGCGAACGGCGGCGGGACGTAGATGCACGAAGCGGTCGCACCGGTTTCGGCCTTGGCTTCGGAAACGGTGTTGTAAACGGGGAGGCCGATATGCTCGCTGCCGCCCTTGCCGGGGGTCACGCCCGCGACCATCTGCGTGCCATAGGCGAGCGCCTGCTCGGTGTGGAACGTGCCGGTATCACCGGTCATGCCCTGCGTGATGACCTTGGTGTCTTTGTTTACGAGGATGGACATTCACTTGTTCTCCGTTCGGGTTCCCACGACCAGTCGCATGGCCGGGGCTTCACGTGATCCTGTGGGGGCGATCTGAACAATGCGCCCTTGGGCACCGAACAGGATTTCGCCGTTTTCGTTCGCGTCTGGAAGCTTGCCTCCAAAGGCAGCCTTGAATTCGTTGTAGGTGTCGAAGCTCTCGATACGGGCATTGACCACGCAGAAGCCATCACTGCTGAGATTGCTCAGAATGATGATCGGGGCGCGTTCGCTGTGGCCGTAGATGATGGGGCCATCTTCGATCGTGCTGCCATCGCCGTCGCGCATCGTTGCGCGTGCCCAGCCGAGCTCTTCGAGAGACGATGCGGAAATCGAACCGCTGTCGGTTGCCGCGAAGCAATCCTTGTAGCTTTGCAAAATGTCCGGGAGCGCAGCCTCGCGAAGCTGCGCCGACGCCGGCGCAGCAAGCAAAGCCGCACTACCCAGAAAGATCAAAGCACGCTTAAGCAAGGCTGCTATCCAGCCCCTTGCAGGCTTCGAGCAGTTCCTCGACCGCGTCGGTCGAGACCTTGAGGTTGGCCTTTTCCTCGTCGCTGAGTTCGATCTCGATCACCTCTTCGGTGCCGCCCGCGCCGATCATCGTCGGTACGCCCACATACAGCCCGTCAAGGCCGTACTTGCCTTCGACATAGCTGGCGCAGGGCAGGATGCGCTTGGTGTCGCCGAGATAGGCTTCGGCCATCGCGATCGCGCTGGTGGCGGGGGCGTAATAGGCCGAGCCGTTGCCGAGCAGGCCGACAATCTCGCCGCCGCCCTTGCGGGTGCGGTCGACGATTTCGTCGATGCGGCTTGCCGACACGCCCTTGATCTTGGCGAAGTCGTTGACCGGGATGCCGTTGATCGTGGTGTAGCTGGTGACCGGAACCATGGTGTCGCCATGGCCGCCGAGCACGAAGGCGTTCACATCCTTCACCGACACGTCGAATTCCCAGGCGAGGAAGGTGGCGAAGCGTGCGCTGTCGAGCACGCCGGCCATGCCGACGACCTTGTTGTGCGGCAGTCCGCTGAATTCGCGCAGCGCCCAGACCATCGCGTCGAGCGGGTTGGTGATGCAGATCACGAATGCGTCGGGGCAGTTGTTCTTGATGCCTTCGCCGACCGCCTTCATCACCTTGAGGTTGATGCCGAGCAGATCGTCGCGGCTCATGCCGGGCTTGCGCGGCACGCCCGCGGTGACGATCACCACGTCGGCACCGGCGATGTCGGCATAGTCGTTGGTGCCGGTGATCTTGGCGTCAAAGCCTTCGACCGGGCCGCACTGGCTGAGGTCGAGCGCCTTGCCCTGCGGCATGCCTTCGGCGATGTCGAACAGGACGATGTCGCCCATTTCCTTCTTCGCCGCGAGGTGGGCGAGCGTTCCGCCGATCATGCCGGCGCCGATGAGGGCGATCTTCTTGCGTGCCATGGAATTGAGGGTCCTTGTTCCTGCCGTGCGGGACAGTAATGATACCCGGACCGATGAGCGGGCCGTGCTTCACGTGTCCCGCAAAGGAGGCACAGCACCCGGTCGATTGCGAATGCGCCCTAGGCCCGTGCCCGAGCGATTGCAACCGCCAATCCCATGCGGCACAAAACTATGTTTGCAAATAGTTATCAATTGCAATAAGCGCGCGTGCGCGTCGTGATACCATGGCCGGGCGCGGGGCAGTTTGCCGGTGGTCCTGGTTCCTCGCAAAGCGCGCGGCAAGCCGATGCACGATGGCGTTCAGCGAGCGCGCGAAGTCAGCCGATCAGCGCGGTTTCCGGCATCACCCGGCTTTCGAGTTGCCGCGCGAGGCGCGCGTCGAGCGTGCGGCAGATGCCCAGCCACCAGCGATAGCTGTCCTCGTCACCGGCACGGAATGCCTCTTCGGCCATGTCGCGCGCGGTTTCCGCCGCCTTGAGGCCATGCGCGCCGAAATGGCGCAGCGCCGCGCGCATTGCGCGGTCTAGCCCGGCTACCGGTGGCTGCGACGACGATCCCGCGGCCCCGCCATTGTCGTTCGCTGCCCTGCCATGTGCCTTCCTCGCCAATGCGCGCGCGATCGGCGAATGGGCGGTGGAGCGGGCGGCAGCGAAATGGAGGGGCATGCCTGGAACCTCGTGTAGCGACTGGGGGACGTTCTCCCTAGCGCAGCGCGCGCTAAACTTCGGTTCCGTGACATGGTTGGGGAGATGTAAAGGCCCCCCTGTGCCAATCCCTTAGGGTTGCTGCCCGGGCTGCGAAATCCAGCGTCCCGAATTGGCGTATTCCTCGCGCACGGTGCCCGATTGCGGCAGCTTGCCCGCGTCCCGCGGCGTATCGGCGGCCGCGGTTGCGCTGGCTGCCGGGGCGGCGGCCTCGAAGCCGGTCCGGGCCGTGGCAGCACTCGAGACGGGGCCGCTGTCCAGTTCGCGAACATCGGCGCGGCGGACGGTGGGTGCTGCCAGCGGTTCGCTGCCCGCATAGGCGTCGGTGAAGGCGCCTGCGGTCCCGGCGCCGCCCTTCCAGCGGTAGAAGCGATGCGCCCCGATCGTGCGGATATAGTCGAGGCTCGCCGCCCAATAGGGGTTCACGTAATTGGTGTGGTAATGCGTCGCCAGCCCGATCGGCCGGTAGACCTCGCCCGTCAGTGCAGCCAGTGCGACCGACTGCGCAACCGCCCAGCCGCGCCGCGCCGGCGTGCGCCTGAGCGATCCGTCGCAGGTGAAGCTGAACTGGCACCCGGTCGTGCGTTCGGACCCCTGGAACACGACACCGCAGACGCTTGCCGGATAGGCCGGATGCGCCACCCGGTTGAGCACCACCTGCGCCACCGCCTGCTGCCCGCCGTAGCTCTCGCTCGCCGCCTCGTAATAGACCGCCATCGACAGGCATTGCAGCGCGCGCGCCTTGTCGACCCCGCTGCCCGCCTGGCGGAAGGCCTCGGCTGCGGCGCCCGCGCCGTGGCTTTCGGCAAACTCGACCGTTTCCAGCGCGCCTTCGTCTTCGCGCAGCTCCGCATAGTCCGCCGCCAGGCGCGGTGCGTCCTCGAGATAGTAGAAAGCGGAACCGGGAAAGCTTTCCCCCGGCGTCTCGAACGGCATGGCGGTGAGGCCAGCCTGTTCGTCCGCGTTCCCCATGGCGCCGGCGAAATCCCACCATTCGCCCTGCGCTGCAAAGGTCGGCAGGGCGATCGCGGCTGCCAGCAACCCGCCGCGCGCCGCGATCTTGCGGCGCTGGCGCCGGCGCGCCTCGTGGCGCAGCGCACGCGGCGAGGGCGCGCGCCGGGCGCGCCGCTGATCCCTCGCTGCTGGTGTCCTCTGGCTCACGTTCGGTCCTGTTCTGCGCCGCAGCAATATAGCGCACCCGCGCCATTCTGACAGGTGCACGGGCGGGGCATCCCGCGGCGGGACGCCGGTCTCGCGCCATGCTTAACAGATATTTGCTTAACGAAGAGCGTCTCTTGTGCATTGCAAAAACCCGCGTTAAGCGCCTCGGCGAGTCACGGGTTGGCCTGTTCGCGCAGGCCCGAAGAGGGAAGGAGGTGCAAACCCTCCGCTGCCCCCGCAACTGTGACCGGGGAGCGATCCCGCCACATGCCACTGGGCCCTGGCCCGGGAAGGCGGCGGGAAAGCGTCGATCCGGGAGCCAGGAGACCTGCCCATGACTGTCGTTCGGCCGCGGGCGGGGTGTATCGTAGGCAAACGTGGAAGGAGCAATACTGCTCCCTCCCGTCATGGACGGCATTTCGTCTGTGATAGGAGGTTACGTGTACAAATACCTGTTTTTCCTGACGGCTTCGGCCGTGCCCGCTGCTGCATTGGCGCAAAGCCCGAGCGACCAGGCGCTCGCTGAAATCATCGACCGGCAGGATGCGGAAGGGGCCACGCCGGCCGCAGTCTATGCTCCGGCAGCGGCGCCGCGCGATGCGGCGGTGATCACGGTTACCGCCAACGGGCTCGGCACCGATCTGCGCAACACCGGCCAGTCGGTCACCGTCATCGAACGCGACGAGATCGAGCAGCTGCAGGGGGCCGACCCGGCGCGGGTATTGAACCGTGTCCCGGGCCTGTCGCTATCGCGCAGCGGCGGGATCGGCCGGGTGACCAGCGTCAATCTGCGCGGGGCCAGTTCGGACCAGGTACTGGTCCTGATCGACGGCGTGCGCGTGGCCGACCAGGCCAGCCCCTCGGGCGGGTTCGATTTCGGCAATCTGCTGCTCGGCACTGCGGGCAAGATCGATGTGCTGCGCGGTTCGAACAGCACGATCTGGGGTTCCGAAGCGGTCGGCGGCGTCATTGACATTTCCACGCGGACCGATCGCGGGCTCAGCGGCAGCATCGAATACGGCGCGCGCGATACGCTGTTCGCCAGCGCGGCGGCAGGCGCGGGCAATGATCGCGTGTTCTTCGGCCTGACCGGTTCATGGTACGAAACCGACGGGTTTTCGGCAGCCGCCTCTGGCACCGAGGCCGACGGTTCGCAGCAATTCGCGCTGGGCACGACCGCCTTCGTCAATCTGACGCCAAGCCTCGAGCTGTTCGCGCATGGCAATTTCGCCGAGGGCGAGGTCGATATCGACGGCTTCCCTGCACCCGCTTTCGTGCTTGCGGATACCGAGGATACGCAGAAAACCACCCGCTACTGGGGCGATGTCGGGCTGGCCTATTACGGCAACGACCTCACGCTGCGCGCCGCCTACAGCCGTTCGGACACCGAACGCGCCAATCGCAATGGCGCAGGCACCGAAACCTTCGCCAGCGATGGCAGCTCCGAACGCGTTTCGCTGCGCGGCGAATACCGCCTGCTGGGCGGACTGGCGCTGGCCTTCGGCGGCGACCACGAATGGACCGCGTTCGAAACCAGCTTCGATGCTTCGGCCGACACCGAGATCAGCGGCGCCTATGCGCAGCTTGGCTGGGTGATGGGGCGGCTGGCCGCGCATGCCGGGGCACGCGTGGACGACCACGAGCAGTTCGGCACGCATGTCAGCTTCGGCGGCGATGTCAGCTACGGCTTCGGCAGCGACTGGCGGCTGCGCGCCAGCGTGGGCGAAGGCTTCAAGGCGCCGACGCTGTACCAGCTGCTGTCCTTCTACGGGAACACCGAGCTCGAACCCGAGGAAAGCACCAGCTACGATCTCGGGATCGAGAAGGGCCAGCGCGGTTCGGGCCTGCATCTGGCGCTCACCGGGTTCCGCCGCGACAGCGACAATCTGATCGGTTTCGGCTTTACCGCCGAGCGTCCGTCGGGTGTCTATCTCAACACGGCGCGCGCGCGGGCGCAGGGAGTCGAGGCCGAAGCCGGCATCGACCTGCTGCGCGGGTTGCGGCTGGCGGGGATCTATTCCTATGTCGACGCCGAGGACCGCACCACCGGGCTCGACCTTGCGCGCAGGCCCGAGCATTTCGGGACGATCTACGCCGACTGGCACAGCGCTTTCGGCCTCGGGCTGGGCGCGGATCTGCGCATCGTCGGTCCGAGCTGGGATAATGGCGCCAACACCAACCGGCTGGAAGGATACGAACTGTTCGACCTGCGCGCTTCCTTCGGGATCGGCGACAATCTCGAACTGTTCGGCCGGGTAGAGAACGTCTTCGATACCGATTACCAGACTGTGGCCGGTTACGGCACTGCCGGACGCAGCGTGTTCGGCGGGATCAGGGCGAAGATGTGAAACCGCTGATCGTCGCATCGGTCCTGCTGCTCGCCGCTTGCGCGGGGGGCGGGGCCGGTGCGCCGCCTCCCGAACGCGGGCCGACGATTGTCAGCCTCAATCCCTGCACCGACGCGATCCTTGCCGAGGTTGCGGCTCCCGGACAATTGCTGGCGATTTCGCACTACAGCAAGGACCCGCGCGCCAGCTCGATGGAAGCGGCAGTCGCGGCGCGGTTCGAGGCGACTGGCGGGACGGTCGAGGAAGTGCTCGCGCTCGATCCCGACGTGGTGGTCGCGGGCAGTTTCCTCGCCCCGGCGACCCGCGCGGCGCTGGCCGAACTGGGGATGGAGGTCGTCACCTTCGATATCGCTGCCGATGTCGCTGCCAGCAAAGAGCAGATCCGCGATCTCGCCGCGCTGGCGGGCGATACCCCCGCGGGCGCGCGCCTGATCGCCCGCATCGACGCCGCACTTGCTGCCGCCGCGCCTGCGGATGGCGAGAGTGTCGCCACGCTGCTGTGGCAGCCGGGCGGGATCGTCGCCGGAGAACAGACACTGGTCAGCGACCTTCTGGTCCGCACCGGCTTCGCCAATGCCGCCCCTGCGCGCGGGCTGTCGCAGGCAGATTATATCGCGCTCGAGGACGTCGTCGCCGCACCGCCCGAGGTCCTGTTGATCGCGGGCGGCGAACTGGGGCAGTCGCATCCGGTTCTCGGCCGCCTGGGCGATATGCACCGGGCGCGGTTCGATACCAGCCTGCTCTATTGCGGCGGGCCCACGATCATCCGGGCGGCCGAGCGGTTGGCCGCGATCCGGGCGGCCGCATCGTGAACCGCGCGATCCCGATCTTCGCCGGACTGTTGGCCATCGCAGTGCCCCTGTCGCTGCTGGCGGGGCGGGTCTGGCTCGACCCCGCGAGCACGCCCAATGCCGCACTCATCCTCGCCGAATTGCGCCTGCCCCGCGCGGTGCTGGCCATCGTCGTCGGCGCCGGGCTGGGCGCGAGCGGCGCCGCCATGCAGGGGTATCTGCGCAATCCGCTGGCCGATCCGGGCCTGTTCGGTATCGCGCCGGGCGCGGCACTGGGCGCGGTCGCCGCGCTGTGGTTCGGCTATGCCGCTGCGCCCTATCTGCTCCCCGCCTTCGCGCTGGTCGGCGCGGGCGGCGCCATGGCGCTGCTGGCCGCGATTGCCGGCCGGACCGGAGGGATCGCGCTGTTCACGCTCGCCGGGCTGATGGTCGCCAGCCTTGCCGGGGCGCTGACCGCACTGGCGATCAGCATGGCGCCCAATGCCTTTGCGATGAGCGAGATCGTCATGTGGCTCAACGGCGCGCTGACCGATCGCAGCTGGCGCGACGTCTGGGTGGCCGCGCCGCTGGTGGCGCTGGGTATCGTGGTGCTTGCGCGCGCGGGCACCGCGCTCGATGCGCTGACGCTGGGCGAACCGGTCGCCCGTTCGCTTGGTGTCGATACCAACCGCCTGCTTTGGCTGCTGATCGCGGGGGTCGGGCTGACGGTTGGGGCCAGCGTCGCGGTGGCGGGCATCATCGGCTTCGTCGGGCTGATCGTGCCGCATCTCGTCCGCCCGCTGACCGATCGGCGGCCCTCGCAGCTGATCCTGCCCAGCGCGCTGGCGGGCGCGCTGCTGGTGCTGGTAGCGGACAGCGCCGTGCGCGTTCTGCCGCTGGTCACCGAATTGCGGCTGGGCATCGCGCTCAGCCTGCTTGGCGCGCCGTTCTTCCTGTGGCTGCTGCTGCGCATGCGCCGGGGGCTGGCATGAGGCTGGCGGCGGCACAGCTGTCGATCGCCGAGCGGTTGGACCGGGTCTCGCTGATCCTCGAACCCGGCACGATCACCGCGATCTGCGGGCCCAATGGCGCGGGCAAGTCGAGCCTGCTCGAAGCGCTTGCCGGGCTGCTTCCGGCCGGCGACGGGGCGGTGTTTCTCGACCGGCAGCAGATCGCCGCGCTGCCCCTGCGCGAGCGGGCACGGCGTATCGGCTATCTGCCGCAAGCGCATGAAATCGCATGGGATGTGCCCGTGCGCAGCCTGGTCGAACTCGGCCGGCTGCCGCATGGCGACCGGCTGGCGGCACCGGTCGATGCCGCACTCGACGCGCTCGACATCCGGGACCTCGAAAACCGCCGCGCACAGTCGCTGTCGGGCGGCGAGACCGCGCGGGTCCTGCTGGCGCGGGTGCTGGCGAGCGAACCGCAGTGGATCCTCGCCGACGAACCGCTCGCCGCGCTCGATATCGCGCACCAGCTTTCGCTGCTGAAGCATTTGCGGCGGGCGGCGCAGGGCGGGGCGGGCGTGGTGCTCGTGCTCCACGATCTCGCGCATGCGATGAACCATGCCGACCGCGTGGTGGTGCTCGACCGCGGCGTGGTGGCCGCCGACGGCGCATGCGAAGACGCGCTCGACCAGCAGGTGATCGAGCGCGTCTGGAAAGTGCCCGTCCGGTGGATCGGCGAACCGCGCCACCGGGCCTTGGTCAGCCGGTGATCAGTTGACCGTGCGCGGCGGCAGCTTGCCGTCGGAAGCCTCGCTGTCCGCCGCTTCGTCGCCCGCGATCAGGCCGCGCGCTTCGAGCATCGGGGTCACGTCGGGCTCGCGTCCGGCGAAGTTCCGGAACATCTCGAAATAGTCCATCGTCCCGCCCGTGCTCAGCACGGTCTTGCGATAATGGTCGCCATTGGCGCGCGTGAGCCCGCCATTGTCCATGAACCACTTGCGGCTGTCGCGGTCGAGCATCTCGGTCCACAGATAGCTGTAATAGCCCGCGCTGTAGCCGCTGGGCGAGCTGAAGATGTGGTTGAAATAGGTCGTCCGGTACCGCGGCGGCACCAGGTCGATTTCCAGCCCCAGTTCCTCGAGCGACTTGCGTTCGAAGGCGGTGACCTTCTCGGGCGTGTCGATCGCGGCGGCTTCCGCCTGCGACAGCGCGGCCCACTTCATGTCGAGCAGGGCGGCTTCGACGACTTCGCCGAAATCATAGCCCTGGTTGAACTTCGAGGCCGCCTCGAGCTTCTCGATCATTTCAGCCGGGATGGTTTCCCCCGTCCGGTAATGCTTGGCGTAGTTCGACAGCACTTCGGGATAGGTGGCCCACATCTCGTTGACCTGGCTCGGATACTCGACGAAGTCG
The DNA here is from genome assembly GCF_009828015.1 of Qipengyuania citrea. Classification (GTDB taxonomy): domain Bacteria; phylum Pseudomonadota; class Alphaproteobacteria; order Sphingomonadales; family Sphingomonadaceae; genus Qipengyuania; species Qipengyuania citrea. Next base: position 262,701 of record NZ_WTYG01000002.1, read on the forward strand.
CGCGCCACCGCGGTGCCCGACAGGCTTTCGTAGCGCTGGTCGGCGAAGAAGCCGTGCAGCGCATGGCCGAATTCGTGGAACAGCGTGTTGACGTTGTCGAAGCTGACCAGCTGCACTTCGCCCTCGGGTGCCTTGGGGATGTTGAGCACATTGTAGATCACCGGCTTGGTGCCCCACAGATCGCTCTGGTCGACGAAGTTGCTCATCCACGCCCCGCCGCGCTTGGACTCGCGCTGGAACGGGTCGAAGTAGAACAGCCCCAGTTCGCTGCCGTCACGGTCGAACACCGTGTAGGTCGTCACATCGGGGTGATAGACGGGCAGGTCGCTGCGCTTCTGGAAAGTCAGACCGTAGAGCTTTTCGGCGGCATAGAACACGCCGTCCTCAAGCACGGTATCGAGCTGGAAATATTCCGCCATCGCATCTTCGTCGAGGTCGTAGCGTTCGGCCTTGACCTTGTTGGCATAGCGGTACCAGTCCCACGGCTGGACTTCGAAATCACCCCCTTCGGCAGCGATCGCTTCGTTGAGCATGGCGGCTTCGCGGCGCTGCGTATTGGCCAGCGCGGGGACCATGCGTTCCATGAAGCCGAGCGCGGTGGCGGGTTTTTCGGCCATGCGATCCCACATCGCGTAGCTGGCCCAGTCCGCTTCACCGAACAGCGCGGCTTTCTCGGCGCGCAATTCGGCGATCCTGGCAACCAGCGGGCGGGTGTCGATCGCGGTCGTGCCATTGGCGCGGTTGTAGCTTGCCTTGAAGAGCTTCTCGCGCGCGGCGCGATTTGTCATCGTCGGCAGCAGCGGCTGCTGCGTCGTGTTCTGCAGCGCGATCGCATATTTGCCCGCATAGCCCTTTTCGGCAGCAAGGTCGGCAGCCGCCTTGATGTCCGAATCGGTCAGCCCGGCGAGTTCGGCGCGGGTGTCGAAGATCACCGGCTGGTCGGCCATTGCAGCACGTGCTTGCTGGCCGAATTCGGTCGTGATCTCGGACAGTTCGGAATTGATCTGCTTGACCCGCTCGCGCTCGGCCTCGGTCAGCAGCGCGCCGGCGTGGACCATGCCCTGGTAGGTCTCTTCGAGCAGCCTGGCGTCTTCGCGCGTCATCGCCATGGCGGCGCGGTTGTCGTACACCGCCTTCACCCGCGCGAAAAGTTCGGGGTTGAGCGTGATGGAATCGCCATGCGCGGTCAGCTTGGGACTGATTTCGGTGTTGATCTCATCGAGCCGATCGGTGGTGTTCGACCCCGTCACGGCAAAGAACACGCGCGCCACCCGGCCGAGCATGCGGCCCGACTTTTCCAGCGCGACGATGGTGTTGCTCATCGTCGGCGGTGCGGGATTGTCGATGATCGCCTGGATCTCGGCCTTCTGGATCGCCATGCCCTGTTCGAAGGCGGGCAGGTAATCGTCTTCCGAGATCTTCGAGAAATCGGGCGTCTGGAAGGGAAGCGTGCTGTCCGCGGCAAAATAGCCGGTTGCCTCGGGCAGGTCGGCGGCCGCCATGTCCGGCTGGCCGATGGTATCGAGGTCTTCGCCGTAAGCGGCGGAGCACCCTGCCAGCAGTGCGGCGGATGCGACGGTGGCCAGTATCTGGGCCTTCATAGTGTTCCCCTCAGGATTGGCGCGCCGGCGGGTAAGCCTGGCGCTGGAATACGAAGATGACTTGCGCGGATGGACGCCCCGGCACGCGCGCGCAAGCGCGGACACGTCACCGGTCGGCGCGTTTCCTACATTGGTCGAACGGCACGTGCTAACGCTGGTTCCGACCGGCTGGCGCAGCCGCTGCGTCACGCGCCTCGCCCAGCGCGCGGCGATTGACGGTCATCAGCCGCGGACGGCCGCCTTCGCGGTCGACCACCAGCCATACTGCACCCAGTTCGAAAAACCCGCCCTGGTCTTTCGCCACGCTCATTTGCGACAGGTCCAGCCGTTCCAGCAGCGCAAGCATGTCGGCATCGAAAATTTCGTCGAACACTGCTTCGATCCCGGCGCGATCGGCGATCTCGCGGCGGTCTCCATCGCCGTCGATATACAGCAGCGGCAGGCCGACCTCGCGCAGCAGCTTTGCCTTGTCGCCGCTGCGCGCTGCGGCGCGCAATGCAGCGATCGCGGCCTCGAACTGGCTCGCGCTGGTGCCGGTTGCGCAGGAAATCGCGCCGCCGTCGACGATATCGTGCGCGCGGTCGAATTCGGTGCGGCGTTCCTCCTGCGCGGACCACACCAGCAGCAGGCAATCGTCGGGCTGTGCGCTGCCTTCGGCAAGCAGGTGGGCGCGCACTTCGCTCTCGCGCTCGTCCTCGGGCATGCACCCGGCGAGCGCGCAACCAAGGGTCAGCGACAGGGGAAAGGCGGTTGTCGGTTTCATTCCAGTTCCAGCGCATATCGCATTACGGGCTCGTAGACAGAGCCTTCGGGACGCAGGAAGCTTTCGTACAACAGATAGGCATCGACCTCCCACGGACCAAGACGCAAGCCCGCGGTCCGGGCCAGGAATGGCTCGAGCGAGCCGCTGGCTCGGTTGGTGCGCGCAAGGGTGACATGCGGATGGTACTTGCGGTGATCGGGTTCAACGCCGGCGGCAATGCAGATCTGTTCGATCCGGCGCCGCAGGCGCTGCAAGGCGACGTTGGGTTCCACGCCCGCCCACAGCGTATGCGTGCGGCCACTGCGGACGAAGATACCGGTGCCCGAAAGCGCCATCCGGAAGCGGGGGAGGGCGGCAGCGCGCAGGCGCTCGGCCAGCTCGTCCGCCAGATGGGCGTCGACCTCACCGATGTAACGCAGCGTAACATGCAGTTGGTCGTCATCCTGCCACCGCAACGCATCGACGCCCTCCATCAGGTCGATCAGCGCGTCGCGGATCGCTGCGGGCGGGCGGATGCCGACGAAAAGGCGGTGGTACATGGTTCGGGTCTACAGGACGGTTGGGGACAGTCCGCCGCCTTTGGCGGAGAATCCCGTGGATGATGAGCTGAAAGCGATCAGGTGGAGGCGAGCCCGGGCATCTCGCGCGGGTCTTCATAGGCCGCTTCCATGAAGATTTTCGCGCGACGTTCGCTGCGATATTGCAAGCCCTTGGCGAATTGGCCGCCGGCATGCGTATAGTCCAGCTCGGCCGCGATCGCGTCGTAATCGCCGGCATCGATCGCGGCGTTCAGCCGCGGGCTCTCGCTCGGCGACACATTGCCGATACCGACATTGTAAACCAGGTCGAGAAGCGCATCGAATTCGTGCTGGTGCAGCGGCAGGTCGCCGACCAGCTGGCGCACGCCATCCTCGGCTTCGGCGAGATCGGCATCGAGAAAGGCCAGCACCCGTTCCTCGCTGACCCGGTCACCGACGCGCAGCCTGTCTTCCGGTTCGACCAGATGGCCGACGCCCACCGTGGGGTAGCCCGCGACATCGCGGTAGACGGTGTAGCGCACGCCTTCTTCTTCGATCAGCGCCTGTTTGAACGTGTCGCTCGCTGTCAGCAGCGGTGCCGGCTTGCGCACGCCTTCGGCATATTGCGCGGTCATGTCTGCCGTATTGGACGGGGCGACGGGCGCAGGGCGGGGCGGGCCGGTAAAGGCTGCAAGGCCGAGCGCCCCCGCACCCAGCATCAGTGTTGCCCGCTTGCGGGTCGATAGCTGCGGCCTGACATCGAAGGCCTGTGCGGCGGCCCGGCGCGCACGGCGCAATTCACGGCGGTGCTGGCGTTCGCGGCGCAGCCGCTTGAGCAGGCTTCGCGGGCCTTCGCCGCGGCTGCCGCGCAATGTCGTATGCGACCAGTCGACCGCGTCGAGCGGCCGGTCCAGTTCGTCGAGAATCGCCTGCAGTGCGTCGGCGTTCCGGTTGTTTCGCGCTGTGTTCTGCCCGTTGGGGCCTGATGATTGCTTCCTGTGCGCGGTGTCCATTTCCATTGGCAGGGCACCTTTCGTTGATATTCGAATGAAGACACCTGCAAGTCTGGTCCGGGGTACGCGATTTCGTGAACCCGGCGCGGTGTCGGTCTTTCCCAATCAACGGGTGGGGCGGCTCGATGGTCCTCGGCTCGTCCCGGCGGGGCAACGCCCGGTCGGTGGGGGGTGCCCGTCAGGCGGCGCGGCGCACGCGGTTGCGGCCGGTGTTCTTCGCTTCGTAGCACGCTGCATCGGCACGCAGCAGCGCATCGTCCAGGCCCTCGCCGAAGCGCCAGCCGGTCAGGCCGATCGAGGCCGAAATACGGATATCGGGGTGCTCGCTGAACCCGCGGGCGATCTGCGCGATCGCGCTGCGGAGGCGTTCGGCAGCGTCGGCCGCCGCGCCATCGTCCAGCCCGCGCGTGATCACGAGGAATTCCTCGCCGCCCAGCCGGAACGCCTGGTGCCCGGCGGCTGCGGGCAGGGTGCCGCCCCATTCGCGAATGGCATCGGCCGTCGCGATCAGCACGTGGTCGCCCACGCCGTGACCGTAAGTGTCGTTGATCGCTTTGAACCGGTCGAGATCGATGGTCATCAGGTGGCGCGGCTGGGTGCTGCGTTCGATCCGCGTTTCCTCGAACAGCTTGCGGCGGTTGAACAGACCCGTAAGCGGATCGCGCCAGCTGAGGAATTCCGCATGCGCCAGCGCATCGGCCAGGTCTTCCGACAACTGGCGGTTCTCGACCAGCACTTTCGCCGCGCTCTGGATGTGCTCGCCGGTGGAAGCGCTGTAGATGCGTATCCCGATGACGATCAGCGCAAGCATGACCACCAGCGCAGGATGCTGCACGCCGGGATGCAGGATAATCATCCCCAGCACGGTGAGCCAGAAGCTCGCCAACATGGCGTCGCGTGCCACTGGCAGGGCGGCAAGGGTGACGGCGATGAGCGTCACGACGATTACCACTACGCCGCGCACCAGATTGACGGCCACGACCGAACTGTCGGGCGGCGGCGGCCACAGCATCAGCGCCAGCGTGATGCCGGTCAGACACATGGCGAACAGGACGACCCGTCTGGCCGATTGCGCTGGCTTGCGTGCTCGCATCACGCGTTCGAGCTCGCCGACAGCCTTGTGCGTATAGACGAAGGACGCCGCACGCAGCAGCAGGAGGACTGTCATGGCAGCCGCGTTGGGCAGCATGGCGACACCGGCGGCGAGCATGGCCAGCCCGATCATGCTCGCCAGAACTGAGCGACGCTCGCGCTCGAGCATGGCAATGACCGCCTCGCGCTCGATCTCGAAAGGATCGACCGCCAGCCGCGTGAGCCCCTGGCTCGCAGTGTCGTCAAAACGGCTATCGGTGAACAATGGTGCGACCCTTCGTGTCCCGCGCATCGCGGGCGCTGCGGCATAGCGCCGATTGGTTAACGAACTCCAACGCGAAAATCACCATGTAGTAGCCTGCCACGACCGTGCCCCTACCGGTAGCTCGATTGTGACAATGGTTTGCCAATCGATCGGTGCCCGCTGCCCGCTGCAATCGATCGGCAGCGTTGTAAATCGCGCCGGCGAACCCACATTCGCGGCACCACTGCGGCCGCCCTTGCGTTCGGCCCGTACCCGCCCTTGACCCTAGCGAACAATTCGGGAACACGTTTCCTTCATGGCACTCACCAAAATTTCCGTCCGCGGCGCGCGTGAACACAATCTCAAGGGCGTCGACATCGATCTGCCGCGCGACAGCCTGATCGTGATCACCGGCCTCAGCGGTTCGGGCAAGTCGAGCCTCGCCTTCGACACGATCTATGCCGAAGGGCAGCGGCGCTATGTCGAGAGCCTCAGCGCCTATGCGCGCCAGTTCCTCGAGATGATGCAGAAGCCCGATGTCGAGCATATCGACGGGCTCTCACCCGCGATCTCGATCGAGCAGAAGACCACCAGCCGCAACCCGCGCTCGACCGTCGCGACAGTGACCGAGATCTACGACTACATGCGCCTGCTGTGGGCGCGCGTGGGCGTACCCTATTCGCCCGCCACGGGACTGCCGATCGAGGCGCAGACCGTCTCCAACATGGTCGACCGGGTAATGGAACTGCCCGAGGGCACACGCATCTACCTGCTCGCCCCCGTGGTGCGCGGGCGCAAGGGCGAATACCGCAAGGAACTGGCCGAATGGCAGAAGGCGGGCTTCACCCGCGTGCGCATCGACGGCGAGCTTCATGCGATCGAGGACGCGCCCGCGCTCGACAAGAAGTTCAAGCACGACATCGAGGTGGTGGTCGACCGGCTCGCGGTGAAGGAGGGCATCGAGACCCGCCTTGCCGACAGTTTCGAGACCGCGCTCAAGCTGGCCGAAGGGCTCGCCTATGTCGATCTCGCCGATGGCGCGGTGCCGGGGCGCGAGGACGAGGAAGCCGCGGCCGGCGGCGCAATGAAGGGCGCGGGGCTGCCCGCCAACCGCATCGTCTTTTCCGAGAAATTCTCCTGCCCGGTCAGCGGCTTCACGATCGAGGAAGTCGAACCGCGCCTGTTCTCCTTCAACGCGCCGCAGGGTGCCTGCCCGACTTGCGACGGCATCGGCGAAAAGCAGCTGTTCGACCCGCAGCTGGTCGTCCCCAACGAAGCGCTCAGCCTCAAGAAGGGCGCGGTAGTGCCTTGGGCGAAGAGCAACCCGCCGTCGCCCTATTACATGCAGGTGCTCGCCTCCCTCGCGAAGGAATACGAGTTCGACCTGACCACCCCGTGGCAGGAGTTCGACGCCGAGATCCGCGACATCATCCTCCACGGCACAAAAGGCCGCGCGATCCCGCTGACCTTCAAGGACGGGCGCAAGAGCTACACCGTCAAGAAGCCGTTCGAGGGCGTGATCGGCAATCTCAACCGCCGAATGCTCCAGACCGAGAGCGCGTGGATGCGCGAGGAGCTGGCCAAGTTCCAGACCGCTCAGCCCTGCGAGACCTGCAATGGCAAGCGGCTCAACCCCAAGGCGCTCAGCGTCAAGATCCCCGGCCCCGCGGGCCCGACCGACATCGCCACCCCCACGCAGATGAGCGTTGCCGATGCCAAGGCGTGGTTCCTCGGGCTCGACGGGCACCTGACCGACCAGCAGGCGCAGATCGCCAAGGCCATCCTCAAGGAAATCAACGAGCGGTTGGGCTTCCTCGACAATGTCGGGCTCGACTATCTCAACCTCGACCGCACTTCAGGTACGCTGAGCGGGGGCGAGAGCCAGCGCATCCGCCTCGCGAGCCAAATCGGCAGCGGGCTGTCGGGCGTGCTCTACGTTCTCGACGAACCCAGCATCGGCCTCCACCAGCGCGACAACGACCGGCTGCTCGAAACGCTGAAGCGCCTGCGCGACCTCGGCAATACGGTGATCGTGGTCGAGCATGACGAAGACGCGATCCGCGCCGCCGATTACGTGGTCGATCTCGGCCCCGGGGCGGGGGTTCACGGCGGCGAGGTGGTTGCCGAAGGCACGCTCAAGCAGGTGCTCAAGAACAAGAAATCGCTCACCGCCGCCTATCTCACCGGCCGCCGCGAGATCGCGGTCCCCGCCAAACGGCGCAAGGGCAACGGGCACAAGCTCACCGTCCACGGCGCGCGCGCCAATAACCTCGCCAACGTCACCGCCAGCCTGCCGCTGGGCACCTTCACCTGCGTCACCGGCGTTTCGGGCTCGGGCAAGTCCAGCTTCACCATCGACACGCTCTACGCCTCCGCCGCACGCGAGCTCAACGGCGCGCGCATCGTCGCGGGCGCGCACGACAAGGTCACCGGGCTCGAATATTGCGACAAGGTGATCGAGATCGACCAGTCGCCCATCGGCCGCACCCCGCGCTCCAACCCCGCCACCTACACCGGCGCCTTCACCCAGATCCGCGACTGGTTCGCGGGCCTCCCCGAAAGCCAGGCACGCGGCTACAAGCCCGGGCGCTTCAGCTTCAACGTCAAGGGTGGCCGCTGCGAGGCGTGCCAGGGCGACGGTCTCATCAAGATCGAGATGCACTTCCTGCCCGACGTCTACGTCACCTGCGAACAATGCGGCGGCAAGCGCTACAACCGCGAAACGCTCGAGGTGAAGTTCAAGGGCCACTCGATCGCCGACGTGCTCGACATGACGATCGAGGATGCGGAGGAATTCTTCAAGGCGGTCCCGCCGATCCGCGACAAGATGCACATGCTCAACGAGGTGGGCCTCGGCTACGTCAAGGTCGGCCAGCAGGCGACGACGCTGTCGGGCGGCGAGGCGCAGCGCGTCAAGCTCGCGAAGGAACTCGCCAAGCGCAGCACCGGGCAGACGCTCTACATCCTCGACGAGCCCACCACGGGCCTGCATTTCGAGGACGTGCGCAAACTGCTCGAAGTGCTCCACCGGCTGGTCGAGCAGGGCAATTCGGTGGTGGTGATCGAACACAATCTCGATGTGATCAAGACCGCCGACCATGTGCTCGATCTTGGGCCGGGCGGCGGTGTGCGTGGCGGCCAGGTTGTCGCGGAGGGCGTTCCGGAACACGTCGCGACCGTCGAGGGTAGCTACACGGGCCACTACCTCAAGCCGCTTCTGGATCGCGCAACCCGGAACGAGCCTGCCCCGGCGTAGGCCGGGGCCGGAGGAGGTGGCTGCGGTAGAGAGGAGCTACACGGGGCAGTATCTCAGGCCGATGCTGGCCAAGAGTGCGGAGCGGCAGCAGGAGGCTGCGGAGTGATGACTTGCTATCGCGGTCGCGACGGGCGAAAGACTTGCTAACAGTGCTGTGCGCCCGCATAGGTGCCTTAAAGATCACCATCTGAGACCTGTATGGAATTTCTTCGAGACGAACGTGTAGATTGCCTTTCTGTCATGACGACGATGAAAGTCGGTGATTTCCTATCGATCGTAGCTCCAGCATACGAAGATAAGGGAGGCCTCGAAGGACAACGTCCTGCTTTGAAGACAAAGACAGCTCTGACTATACGAGACAGGCTGGTCGGGGATTTAAAACAGGGGGCGATAGTGCCGCCCGTTGTCATCGGCGTCCTTTGTCTGGATCATGAGAAGCTTAAGAAGATAGAAAATGCGGAAACGCTGGACGGACTGATCGATCAGATTTCCGAGCTTCCGCATGAGAGTGTCTCCATCATTGACGGGATGCAGCGCACAACGGCGTTCCTAGAGGCCGGGGTTGAGGACGGAGATTTCTTCTCACGATCAAAGCAGCGTTTTGAATTCTGGATATCTGGAAATCTAAGCAGTCTCGTGTATAGGATGCTTGTTCTTAATACTGGACAAGTACCATGGGAGATTGCCCGCCAGCTCGAAACAATTTACGCGCAGTTCCTTCAAAAGATAAAAAGTGAAATCGGGAACGATATAGCGATCTTTAAGCGCGATGATGAGCGTCGGCGGCGCGAGTCTGCCCAATATCAGGCTAGCGTGATTATTCGCCTTTTTCTTTCTTTCGCATCTCGTAGGATGGAATTCGATCTCAAGGACCGCATTGCTGAAGATTTTGCCCGCATCGACACTATTGAAGCAAGCTCGCACGACGATTTTCTTCCAGCCTTTATCGAGACACTTGAACTTCTAGCAGCCTTTGATCGTGAGTTTAGTCGGGCTGCGCCTTCGGGTCTCGATAAAACTGCACGCATTCAAGAAGGTAAGGCATTCTTTAATTCGTATCCGGCGCTCGTCGGGTTCGTGAATGCAATTGCGGTAGCGATCATGGACGAGCCAGGTTTCGGAGTGGAATGGGGCGACGTTCGCACAAAGCTATCAGATGTCAAGAAATCGCTGAACTTATTGCTCGTGAAACTGGAAAGAATGAATCCTGAAGACCTAGTGCAATTTCTAGAATTGCCTCTCCTCAATGAGAGGTTGATGGTCAAATCTGGGCAAGTTGGCCGTTTCGAGCGAGACTTCTTTTTCAAGGCGTTTCAAAAAGCAATCCGAAATGCTCACCGGCTCGAAAGTATGCAACCTTGCTGGTTAGCATAAATGGCGAAACTTAGCTTCCGGGATTGTATCCCGTGGGTGTTCGCACCCCTAATTGATGCGTCGCGTCGAACTGATCTGGTGGACACCCTGCGGCTTGTTCCACCGCCGAAGGAAGTTCGAAATGAACAATTTGCACGTTTCGGATCTCTGAAGCGACCAGATAGCACGGCGATCCCGCTTCCGAATGGAGGGTTTTTTCTCCGCTTTCAGCAGGCAAATCAGACATCTTTTGCTTTCAGCTCCTATATCGATGATATTGATCGAGACCCTGATCTAGATTTCTGGCTCGCTGAAAACGAGGCTGTGATTGAGAACTTAGATCAGGCCCTATTTCTATACTTAGCGAAATTTGCTCATCCGCATTTCTCAATTCGCCCAAGATTTAAAAGCCGCGCTGAGGCGCGAAACATCGTCGAAATTGCTGAAGCGAATTCGTATGAGGGGCACAATGCTGACGATCTAATAGAAGTATATAGGCCGACATTTGTAGTTACCTTGCCGAAAGATTCGCTACTTGAGGATGTTGACGACTACACCCTTTGCTCCGAGTTGTCTTCGATGATATCGGATCTGCGATCTCCGATTATTGACCAAACTTTTGCGGGAAAGGTTCATCTTCTACTTGGTAACCACTTGGTAAGTTCTGAAAGTATCTATCTTGTCCTCACATCAACGCGATGGCGGTATGCTTTTATGGAACTTTTTCGCATTTTAGAGACAACGCTACATGTTCCGTGGCTTCTCGATCTAACAAAGGATTTGAGTATCGGGGGTAGCTTGGTAGATCTCTACCGTAATTTGCGGGAAAAGCTTTCTTGGAAAGAGGCTAAAGGAAACTCAGTTGAGAGGGTCTTTCGCGATTTGAACGGTGACGAGGATTTGCTCCGATTCGAGAAGACAGTCTCTGTATTTGCGGGAATTGATTTGGATGCGGAAGAATTTTGCCGATCTTCGATAGGACGTAAAATTTGGAAGACTAGAAATCAGTTGGTACACCCGGAGGATTTTACTGATGGGAGCAAACTAGAAGTAAGTGAAGATCAGTTCCGCGCGCTAAGTAATTACCTCATTGAAGTAATCGCGAAAATTTTCGCCAAGATCCCGGATGGAGCGCTCCGCGCTAGCTAGAACGCGATCGTGACGTGCAAGCCAGCAAGTAGGAAGGTGAGCGCAACGCGCCTGCTGTCCTACACGCCCCGCACTGTATAGATGACTCGGCTCCCTTCCTCACAAGCAAGGCGAACCAATGCATTCCTCCCCCGATACCCCCACAACCCACCCCATCATCCTTCACACCGACCTCCACGCCGAGGACGAGCGCGCGCCGCAGAGGCAGTTCGTGGTCGAGCGGCAGGTCGCCTTTCTCGAGGCGCTGGCGACCACCGGCAGCGTGCGCGCGGCGGCGCGGCGGGCGCGGGTGTCGCACCAGACCTGCTACCGCGCGCGCCGCGCCAGCGCCGCCTTCGGGCGCGCCTGGGATGCGGCGCTGGTGGTCGCGCGCGGCGCGGCCGAGGCCAAGCTCGCCGATTACGCCATGAACGGGGTCGAGGAGGAGGTGTGGTATCACGGCGACCTCGTCGGTTCGCGCAAGCGCGTCTCCGACCGGCTGCTGCTCGCGCATCTCGGGCGGCTCGACCGGATGCGCGGCGATGAACGGATCGAGGCACTCGCGGAGGATTTCGACGGCATGATCCTGCGGCTGCGCCGCGGCGAGCCGATCGAGCCCGAAGTGGCCGAACCCGGCCCCGCCGAGCCCGCGCAGGAGGGGCGCGGCACTTCTTCGCCTGGACCGTGTAACAGGCGGTCCATGTCTCGGGTAAAGTCTCCGGCGGACCCGCAGGACGATGAGGGGGCGGGGGCAGCCTCCGACCCGGGCGAGCCGTCTTGCGACTGCGCCGGTGCGCGTTACGGGACCGATCGCGGGCAGAAGCATTACCGGCGCGGGGCGCAGGGGCCCGAGCCGGTGATCAACGTCGCGGGCGAGGGGCCGTGCTGCGACGCGCCCGACTGGCCGCAGTGCCGCGACTGCCCGCACTATCCCCCCGTCGGCCGGATCCTGCGCGAAATGGAGGAAGACCGCCCCGCCGGCGCCCCCGCTCCGCACGAACAGGGCAACGCCGCCGCGGTCGAGGGCGTGCAGATCGAGGCCTTCTGCGCGGGGCTCGCGCAGTGGTGGCTGCTGACCAGCGAGGAAGAGCTGCAGCGCGCGCTGGCGGAGGGGATGGGGGAGGATGAGGAGGGGTAGGGGGTGAGCGTGGGGTGAGAGAGGGAGTCTTTGTGTTACGCACCCGCATCCGCGGGCGCATCCTCGGGGCTGTTCCTCCGTCGCTGCGCTCCTACGGGCCCCTGCGGGCGGCCGGTCGGCCTTGCCGGGCCTCCGCCGGCCCGGTTCTCGTACGCACCGGACAGGTTGCGCTGGTCCCGAGCCGCAGGCGAGGCAAGGGCGACTGCCCGCCCGCAGCGGGTGCAGCTTGCTGCACGTCTAGCGAGGACGAAGCCGCGGATGCGGCTTCGAAAAGCAGAGACTCAAACATTGATCAAACCGAACTTGAGCCCCTTGACCGCGGCCGAGGCGCGGTCGGTCACGTCGAGCTTGGCGAAGATGCGCTTGATGTGCGTGGCGATGGTGGGGCGCTTGTTGCCGAGGATCATCGCGATCTCCTCATTGCTCTTGCCGCGCGCGATCCAGTGCAGGATGGTGATCTCGCGCGGGGCGAGGTGCGGGCGCTCGACCTCTTCGGACGCCAGCTGGTCGATCCGCAAATGGGTCGCCTGCGCGACGCTGTGGAGGATCGGCACATCGGCATGCGCGATGCGGTCCTCGTGGTCGATCATGGTGATGGAGAACACCGCGATGTGCTGGCGCGGGCCGAAGGTCGGCAGCAGGAAGCCGTCGGTCAGCCCGTGCTCGCGCGCCGCGTCGATGAACAGCTGCTGGTTGCCGGTCAGCCGCCCTTCGGCGACGTCGACCAGCCGCAGCGGCCGGCCCGCGCGCGCGGCGAGGCCGGGCAGCGGGTCGTACTCGGCGAGGCGCTCGCGGTAGCTGGCGACGAAGCCCTCGGGGAAGCCGAAGGAGGTCACCTCGCTGCGCCCCGGATCGGTGCGCGAGGGGCGCGCGTAGCTCAGCGCGGCGAAGCCCTGCGTGCGGAAGAAGGCGCGCGCGACCGCGAAGACCGCGCCCTCATCCTCGGCTGCGGCGATCTGGCGGATGGCCTGGCTGTCGTCCATGGCGTGCGTCGAACCTCCCCCGAAGGCATGCGGTCTGCGGCATGCCTTCACTGGATGTCATCCACTCGCATGACATGCAAGCGTGTCGGCATGTTGGCGGGCAAAGGGCCGTACATGAATACCGCATCGGGCCCGTTGGCGCTGCGCAGCACGTATCTCTACGTAGTGTCTATGGATGTAGTGCACATGGGTGACATGCATTCAGACGACTAGGGAAAATACCGCGTTAATCATAGGCAATGGGCAGGGCCGGGGGGACCATCGCTCGACCGACCCGGGGGGAATTGACGGAACGGGATCGTCACGCGATGCAAAACTCTACCTTTGTTGTCATCGACAGCAACTATCGGACACGTCACGAGCTGGTGCGGGCACTCGGCACGATGGCCTATGTGGTGCCTGCGGATTCGCTCGAGGAACTCGGCGGGCGCTGGCCCGAACAGGGCTGGCTGCTCGTCCACGACACCGGCACGCAGGTGGCCGACACCCAGCGCGCGCTGCGCGAGGCGGGGCAGTACCTGCCGGTGGTTCCCTATTCGCAAGGCGCCAGCATCGCGCATGTGATGGACGCGCTCTCCGCCGGTGCGGCAGGCTATCTCGAATGGCCCTCGGCGCATGACGCGCTGCAGCGCAGCCTGGAAACAATCATGGCGCGCAAGTGGCAGGGCTCGGCGACATCGCTGGCACAGGCCCGCGCCAAGCAGCGCATCGACCTGCTTTCGCCGCGCGAGAAGGAAGTGCTGACCAGCGTATGCGAAGGCTATTCGAGCAAGGAAGTCGCGCGGACGCTCGGAATCAGCCCGCGCACGGTCGAGCTGCACCGCGCGAATGTGCTGACCAAGCTCGGCGTGCGCAATGTCGCGGCTGCGGTGAAGCTGTCGGTCGAGGCGCAGTTCGAGAGCGCCGCCACCGAGACGCCACAGTCCGAGCCATCCGAAATGGCTGCCTGACGACGGGGTACCTGCGGCCCGCCGGCCGTCCTATGGTTCGAGTATGGCGAGGTGGACGGTGCCATGCCCGCGGCGGATCAGGCCCAGCTGCGATGCCGCCTCACGGCTGACGTCGATCACGCGGTTGCCATGAAACGGCCCGCGGTCGTTGATCCGGACGGTAACGCTTTTCCCGCTGCTGGGGTTGGTCACCTCGACCAGCGTGCCGAACGGCAGCGTGCGATGCGCCGCGGTCAGCGCATGCATGTCGAAGCGCTCGCCGCTGGCCGTGCGGCGGCCATGGAAACGGCGGCCGTAGTAGGATGCCACACCCACACCCAGAGGGCGCGCAGCGGGCGCGACCTCGACCGGCGGTTCGATCGTCGAAAGATCGACGACCCGGCCTGCCGGTTCGGGTGGGGGCGGTAGCGCCTCGAAACGCGCAAAGCTGGTCTCGAAGGCCGGCTGCCCGCCCACCGCATGTGTGCGTTCCTGCGGCTGCGCGGCAGTGGCCGGCATGGCAAGTGCGGCAAGTATCACCATGCTGCGTAGCGCGCGATTGACCATGATCGGACCTCCCGTTCGGTTCACGGGGATATAGGCGATAGAAACGGGCGAGTCCCACCGGCGGGGGCCGGTTGCCCCATTGGCGCCACAGTTCGTCGTGTCTCGCGATGCTCGGTGGAAACTTCGGGGGTCGCCCATCGGCGGTGCCCCGCAAATGCAAATGGGGCCGGCATCGCTGCCGACCCCACTCTCACCGATGCGTGGACTTGCCTTGCGACAAGCACTTGGCATCCAGTGCCTGTCCTTCCATCCTGTCCTGAGACAGGGGCGGAAGGATCCGTCACCGGCGCTCGCACCGGCATCCGACCTCGCCCTCCAGCAGGCCCATCGGGGTGCGTCAGGCCGAAGCCCTCGCTTCCCTTGCCGAGCCGGCCTTCGCCGGGCGGTGCCGCGATCCGGCTTTCCGTTACTGGCCGAAGCCTCGAGCAGAGGGGCGCGGATCGGGTATGAAACCGTCAGCTGCGCCGCCTCCTCGGCATTCGACCGGGTCAGCCCGATCCATGGACAATGAACTTTGCGCTTCCGTCATCGACCGTCTTGCTTCGGGCTTGCACCATCCGCAATACGGCCTCTGGAAACACATGGACAGCATTCCCCATGTCTTTCCGGTGTGGAATTCCAAAGCGATTTCAAGCCGTTAAGCCCTGATCGCGTTGGCTTTCCAAGCCGTTCCGATAGATGAAAGCTGCGCCCGGTCGAACGATTCGTCCAGCGCCGGACGGGCAAGTTTTCCACTTTTCCAGCTTTTCGCTGTGGAGGAGAGTGGACAACTCAACCGGCTGCCGCAAACCTGCTCCGAGGCAGGTCCGCAGTCAGCGATCGCGCTTGGCAAGCAGCCTAAGGCGCAGCGCGTTGAGCTTGATGAAGCCTTCCGCATCCTGCTGATCGTAGGCGCCGGCATCGTCCTCGAACGTCACATGCGCTTCGGAATAGAGCGTGTCGTCCGACTTGCGGCCGACCACCATGGCATTGCCCTTGTACAGCTTGAGCCGCACGGTGCCCGAAACCTTCTCCTGGCTGAGGTCGATCGCCGCCTGCAGCATTTCGCGCTCGGGGCTGAACCACAAGCCATTGTAGACCAGCTCGGCATAGCGCGGCATTAGTTCGTCCTTCAGGTGCGCGGCGCCGCGGTCGAGCGTGATCTGTTCGATCCCGCGATGTGCGCGGGCGTAGATCTCGCCGCCCGGCGTCTCGTACATACCGCGGCTTTTCATCCCGACGAAGCGGTTCTCGACAAGATCTAGCCGGCCGATGCCATGCTTGCGGCCAAGGTCGTTAAGCGCGGCGAGCAGCGTGGCGGGGCTCATGGTCTTGCCGTCGAGCGAGACGCCGTCGCCCTTCTCGAAACCGATCTCGATATATTCGGGGGTGTCGGGCGCGTTTTCCGGATGGTCGGTGCGCGAATAGACGTAATCTGGGGTCTCTTCCCACGGATCCTCGAGTACCTTGCCTTCGGACGAGGTGTGCAGCAGGTTCGCATCGGTCGAGAACGGGCTTTCGCCGCGCTTGTCCTTGGGCACAGCGATCTGGTGCTTTTCCGCCCATGCGATCAGCGCGGTGCGGCTGGTCAGGTCCCATTCGCGCCACGGGGCAATGACCGTGATGTCCGGGTCGAGCGCATAGGCCGAGAGTTCGAAGCGGACCTGGTCGTTGCCCTTGCCCGTGGCACCGTGCGCGATCGCATCGGCATCGGTTTCCCGCGCGATTTCGACCAGGCGCTTGGAAATCAGCGGCCGCGCGATGCTGGTGCCGAGCAGGTAGTCGCCTTCGTACCGGGCATTGGCACGCATCATCGGGAAAACGAAGTCGCGCACGAACTCCTCGCGCAGGTCCTCGATGTAGATGTGCTTGTCGGGAATGCCCATTGCACGGGCTTTCTCGCGCGCGGGTTCAATTTCCTCGCCCTGTCCCAGATCGGCGGTGAAGGTCACAACTTCGAGCCCGCGCTCGACCTCGAGCCACTTGGCGATGACCGAGGTATCGAGACCACCGGAATAGGCGAGGACGACGCGTTTGATATCGGACATTGGGGCACCTTCACTGTTCGAGGCGCGCCGCTAGCAGGGCGAGGGGGCTCTAGGCAATCGATTCACGCTTTGGCGGCAACAAGCGGACATGCGCCGATGTCTTGGCCGCGTTCTGAGGCCGAGGAGGGTGGATAGGGAGCGCCTGACCCCGCAGCGAGGGCGGGCCCCACCGAGTATCGCCTGGAAAAGCGTTCAGCGAAGCTGGCTGTCCTTGCTGCCGCGGCGGTTGATCCCCGTGCTGCGCGCGCTGGCATCGAGACCCGACTGGCAATCGACGCAGCGCTTCACGCCCGGGAGCGCCTGACGCCGCCGCTCGGGAATTTCCTCGCCGCATTCGATGCACCACTGTTCGCTTTCGCCCACGGGCATGCGCGACCGCGCGGCGCTGACCGCGTCGGAAATAGTGTCGTCGATCTGGTCCTGTACCGCGCCGTCGCGCGCCCAACCACCTGCCATGGCTTTTTCCTTTCCGGGCGAATGTGGGTGTCCAACCAGCTGGAATCAACCGGATGCGTGGCGTCAGCGGCTTTCCAGCATGCCGCCAAAGTGCCAGACTGCGCCTGCAGCAGACAGGAAGAACTTGGGCGGCTATTGCGACGAGGAAACGGGCGGTCGCCACGCCGCTTCGCTCGAGCGGCTGGGCAAGCATGCGCGCGGCAAGAGCTGCCTCTATGTGAACAAGCTGGCCGATATCGACCTCGCAGTGCTCGAAGAGATGATCCTGACGGATTGGGAAGCGATGAAGCGCCGCTATCCCGATTGATCAGATCCCCGCATACCACTGGTAGCCGGCGCGATCTTCCCAGTAGCCGCCCTTGCCGAGCCCGATATCGTCGAGGCTGGCGACGGCTTCGATCCCGGTCAGATACTTGGCGTGTTTGTAACCCAGCTGGCGCTCGATCCGCATGCGCAGCGGCGCCCCATTGCGGATGGGAAGCGGTTCCCCGTTCAGCCGGTGCGCCACGATGGTTTGCGGGTGGTAGGCATCGATCAGGTCGACGCTTTCGTAATAGTCCTGGCCGTTGAGATTGTCGGCGCAGCGGAAGACGATGAAGCGTGCTTCCTCGCGCAGACCGGCAGCGTCGAGCAGCAGCGACAATTGCGGTCCGGTCCATTCGCCGATCGCGCTCCACCCCTCGACACAGTCGTGCCGCGTGATCTGCGTGCGCTGCGGCAGCCGCCGGATATTCTCCATGCTCAGGCTGAGCGGTGTTTCGACCAGCCCGCCGACGGTCAGTCGCCAATTGGCAAAGCCTTCCTCCGCATGCGCCGGATAGCCGCCCGTTTGCGGATCGGTCGATCCATTGCCGCGGAAATAGGGCGAAATGGCGCTGCGCGGGTATTCGGGCGCCAGGGCGGTGCGGTCGGTCAGCAGCCGATGGGCGCTCTCGTGCCATTTCTCCGCTGCGCCCAGCAATGCCTGGCCCGGCTGGCTATCGGCCACCCGGTTGCATCCGGCGACGCAAGCCGCACCCAGGGTGGCGAGGAAATTGCGCCGCTTCATGCCTGGCTGCCCCCGGAGATCATCGCGCGCATCTGTCCGATGGGGCCGGACAGCAGGACCAGCAGGACATGGACGACGAAAAATCCCGCCAGTGCGAAAGCGAAGATAAAGTGCAGCGAACGCGCGGATTGCCGGCCGCCCATCGCTTCGACCAGCCAGCCGAAGGTGGGTTCCATCCCCGGGCTGATCGCGATGCCGGTCAGGACCATCATCGGCAGGAACACTCCCAGTACAAGGCCGTAAGCGAGCTTCTGGAGGAAATTGTATTTTCCCGCGCCGTGATCGAACTCGAGCCGCAGGTGCGCGCGGACATCGCGCCATATCGCAGCGGGACGCCATTCGCTGCGGCGAGTGGCGATGTCGCGAACGAAGTGCCGATTGGCAAGCATGGCGACCCACATGAACAACAAGCCCAGCGCATAGGGCCACGCCATCAATATGTGCCAGTCGCGCGCGACTGCGAGGCTGTAATAGCCCGGAATGGTCATCCAGTCGGGAAAGCGCGGCACTGCCAGCCACGCCTGTTCGGGGGCAAAGCCCCAGTCGCCCCAGTACAGCCGGCGATGCGCATTGGAGATCGTCAGCCCGGACATGAACAGCACGACCACACACAGCAGGTTGAGCCAGTGCCACAGACGGGTGCTGAGCGCGTGGCGCTTCACGCTGCCTGCCCCGCGCGCGCGAGGTAGATCACGTCGCGCGGCTGCGACAGCAGGTGCTGGCCGCTGTCGATATACAGCGTCTGCCCGCTGGCGAGGTGGCCAGCGGCAAGGAACAGCGCGGCATCGGCCACTTCGTCGGCGCCGGTCTTGCGGCCCAGCAGGTTCATCCGGTGCGAAATCTCGGTTTCCTCCTCGCTCTGGTCGTGGCTGGCAAGGATGGCGCCTGGCGCCAACGCATAGACCCGGTCGCGCGCGCCCGCCGCACCCATCGCGAGCATCGGCACGGTCGCTGCGACCGCATGTTTGCTCATGGTGTAGCTGAAGAAATCGGGATTGGGATTGGCCAGCTTCTGGTCGGTCAGCTGGATCACCCGCCGCCCGCCCGGGGCCTGCGCCCCGGCAAGATAGGCCTGAGCCATGCGTGTCGGGGTGCGCGCGTTGATCTGCATCGTGCGCGCATTGGTTTCCGGATCGAGCGCAGTCACCCGGTCCGGGTCGAATATCGCCGCGCAATTGACCAGTGCGCGCCAGTCACCCAGCCGCTGCGCCAGCGTTTCGACCATTGCCACCGCCGCATCGCCATCGGCAAGGTCGCACTGGAGGCATTCCGCCGATGGCAACGTTTCGGCAAGGCGTTCGGCGTCGCTGCGCGAGGAGCCGTAGTGGATCACGACATGCCAGCCCGCCGCACCAAAGCGGCGCGCGATGGCGGCACCGATCCGTCTTGCTCCACCGGTTACGAGCACTGCTGGCCTGGGATCAGTCATCGCCTACGACCATAGCGCCGCGCGCACCAAAGAAAAGGCGCGCCGCCACCTGAGGGGAGGGTGGCGACGCGCCTCGTGCACAGCCCCCGAGGGATCGGAAGGGGGCTGGGTCAGGGGTGGATCAGGCGGTTACCGGCACTGCAGGCTGCCGCGGTCGATCTCGCGACCGACGAGCCCGCCGACCGTGCCACCGAGTATTGCGCCGAGCGTGCGATCGCCGTTGCCGGCAAGCTCGTGTCCGGCGAGCGCGCCGACCCCGGCGCCGATCACCAGCCCGGTCGTGCCGTTGTCGCGCTTGCAATAATACCGGCCGTCACCGCCGCGCCACATGCGGTCGCTGCGGCTGATCCGGCGCGGTTCGTAATAGCGTCCGCGGTCGTCGTAGACGCGGTCCTTGGCGCGCTTGCCGTGGGCGGGGGCCCAGGAGGGCGGGTCCGCAGCGGCCGGGGCGGAAAGGCCGGCACCCGTAAAGGCAAGCGCTCCGGCGGCGAGAGTGAGGGTGAGTTTCTTCATTGTCGTATCCGTTCGGCGATTGTGTCGGTTCGGGAACGGCGAGACATGGCGCCGGGTCCACAACCTGTGATGAACGGGACGCCGAACTGGGAATAACGCGACAGACCGTGCAATATCTCGCGATAAAGCGTTAGGTTTGGAGCCGTGCGCGCGCCTCGCCGCGCAGTTCATCGCTCAAACGGGGGAGCGCAGCCAGCTGTTCGCATTCCTTGCGCGTGGCCTTGTGCGCCGGATCGTAGAACTTGGCGAACACATGCGCGACGTTCCACACCGCATGTCCGATTTCGACGCGTTCGAGCGTATCGCCGGCCTGCGCCGCGCCTTCTTCGATCACCCGGTAATACCAGCCGCAATTGTGCTGCTTGACGATGCGCGCGACCATGCCCTTGCGGCCGAAATGATGTTCGATCTTCCAGCACGGTTTGCGCGGCTGGCTCACTTCCAGCAGCGCGCTGCCCAGCCGGAAACGGTCGCCGATATGGACCGCGTCCTCGGTCAGACCCTCCGCAACGATGTTCTCGCCAAATGCCGCGGGGCGCGAAAGCAGGTCGTGCCCGCCCAGCCACGCATCCCATTCGGCATAGTGGTCGCGCGGGTAATGGTGCACCGCCATGTCCGGCCCGCCATGATGTTCGGTATCGGCCACCATGTCGCCTGCGAGGCCGAAACTGCGGATCGCGACGGTTCCTGCCAGTGGACGCTTGTCGATCGCGCTCATCTCGGCGCCGTTGAAGGGCTGGGGCTGTCCAGCACACAGCGCGGTGACATCGATTTTCATGCAGGCTCCTTGCGCAGGGTGAAGGCCGCCCAGTCGCGCTGGACGCCGTCGGCACCCTTGCCGCGATAGCAAACCATGTCGACGATCGCGAACCCCGCCACGCGATAGGCGCTCTCGAGCCATGGCTCGCCGGGCAAATTGGTCAGCCGCCCCAGCGGATCGCGGCCTTCGCCCGTTCCGAGCTTGTAATTGGCGAAATGCCAGCCACCGGGACGGAGCGCATCATGGATGGCGGCCAGCACCGCGGGCAGGTCCGTGCGCGCGACATGCAACAGGCAGGCATGCGCCCAGACCGCGTCATAGGCATCCACCGCATCGAGCTCGTCGAAGCGCATCGCCCGCGCACCCACGGCGAAGCGTTCATTGGCCTTGCGCACCATTGCGGGCGTGCCATCGGTCGCATCGAGATCGAAGCCGCGCTCGGCGATCCGGGCGGAATCCCGTCCTGCGCCGCAACCCAGTTCGAGCACGCGCGCTCCGGGTTCGAGCCGGTCGAGAAAGCCATCCAGGTGGTGGCTCGGCGCCTGGCCGAAGCTGAAAGTATAATACGCCGCGTTCGCCTGGTAATAGGCGATCGTCGCGGCGTCGGCGCTCATCCCGCGGCGACCTCTGCCGCAGCGGCTTCGCGATCGCGCTGGGCGCGGCTTTTCTTTTCCGCCGCGGTCTTGAGCTGGCCGCAGGCGGCATCGATGTCGCGCCCGCGCGGGGTTCGCACCGGTGCGCTGATGCCGTGATCGAAGACGATTTCGGAGAAGCGCTTCACCCGCTCGGGCGTCGAGCATTCATAGGGCGCGCCGGGCCACGGATTGAACGGGATCAGATTGACCTTCGCGGGCAGCTTGTAATGCTTGATCAGCCGGACAAGCTCATGCGCATCCTCGTCGGAATCGTTCTTGTCGCGCAGCATGACGTATTCGAAGGTGATCCGCCGGGCGTTGCTTGCGCCGGGATAGGCGGCGCAGGCCTCGAGCAGTTCCTCGATACCGTATTTGCGGTTGATCGGCACGATCTCGTCGCGCACTTCCTTGGTCACCGCATGGAGCGAGACCGCGAGGTTCACGCCGATCTCCTCGCCGCAGCGCTGCATTGCGGGGACGACCCCGCTGGTCGACAGCGTGATCCGGCGCTTCGACAGCGCCAGCCCGGCGCCGTCCATCACCAGCTTGAGCGCGCCTTTCACATTGTCGAAATTGTAGAGCGGCTCGCCCATTCCCATCATCACGATGTTGGTCAGCAGGCGGCCATCCGACCGGTATTCGCTGCGGTCCTCCTCGGTATCGAGACCCGCCATCGACCCCTTGGGCCATTCGCCCAGAGCGTCGCGGGCAAGCAGCACCTGACCGACGATTTCGCCCGGCGTCAGGTTGCGCACCAGCTTCATCGTACCGGTGTGGCAGAAGGTGCAGTTGAGCGTGCAGCCCACTTGGCTGGATACGCATAGCGTGCCGCGGTCCGCATCGGGAATGAAGACCATCTCGAATTCATGGCCGTCGGGGGTCTTGAGCAACCACTTGCGCGTACCGTCGGACGAATGCTGCGCTTCGACCACCTCGGGGCGGCCGATGTAGAAGCGCTCGGCGAGCCACGGGCGCATCGTCTTGGCGATATCGGTCATCGCCTCGAAGTCGGTCACGCCGCGATGATAGAGCCAGTGGAACACCTGCTTGGCGCGCAGCTTGGCCTGCTTGGCATCGAGCCCGGCCTCGGCAAACAGCGCGGTGATCTGGTCCTTCGGCAAGCCGATCAGATCGACGCGGCCGTCGGGGCGGGGCGTAATTTCACGCGCCACGGGAACCGGGTCAACCTGCCCGGGGATGCTCATGAGTGTCGTATCGGCCATGGGAGCGGCGCATATAGGGACAATCGGCGCGAAAGCAAAGCACAGCGCGAGGCACTGCGCTTTCGCTGCCGACGATCACACAGGCGAGGGGGGAGCGCGCGGAGCATGCGACACATTCCGTTCATCGCGCATCAATCACAACTGATCGCGCAACATGTGTTCAAAATGCCACAACTTCGTGTTGTGTGAGGTTAATGAAACTCTTTCGGGTTCCGCGCCGTTTCCCCGGTCCACGCAGCGCAAAAGCTGCGGGTCAATCAAACGGAGTTCGCACATGAACAAGATTTCCACTCTGCTCGTTGCCGGTTCGCTGGTCGCCTTCTCGGCACCTGCAATGGCTCAGGACACCGGCAGCTTCGATGGCTTCCGTATCCAGGGCGTCGCCGGTTATGACGCGCTGAAGGCAGGCAGCAGCGTCGATGACGACGCCAATGCGGACAACGATCAGTCGATCGACGGCCTCGTATACGGCGTCCAGGTCGGTTACGATTACGATCTCGGCAATGCGGTCATCGGCCTCGAGGCCGAACTGACCGATTCCACCGCCAAGACCGAATTCGTGAACGGCGATTTCGAAGGCTTCGGCTTCGGCCAGGTCGAAGCGGGCCGTGACCTGTTCCTTGGCGCGCGCGCCGGTGCAAAGGTCGGACCGGACCTGCTGCTCTACGCCAAGGGCGGTTACACCAACGCCAAGCTCAACATCCTCGCGAATGATGGCACGACCGAATATAACGAGGACTTCGATCTCGACGGCTGGCGTGCCGGTGCGGGTCTCGAATATGCGATCAACCCGCGCACCTTCATGAATGTCGAATATCGCTATTCGAACTACAGCGAAGGCGAAGTCGATTTTGACGGCGACCTGGCCGACAGCGACCGTTTCGACGTCGATCTCGACCGCCACCAGATCATGGCCGGTCTCGGCGTTCGCTTCTAAGCGCGCCCGACCGATCCGATCGAGGGCCGGGGAGCGCGTCATGCGCTTCCCGGTCTTTTCGTATCAGCGGCGCGCGCAGGCGAGCGTGGCGGCATCCATCGCAGTGGCCGCCCCGGCCAGCGAATAGGTGTTCGAGAACCGCCGTCCGCGCGTGTCGGTGGCGCGGATTACCATCCGGTCTGCCGAACGCATGGCCGCGACGATCGCCGCATCCATCGTGCGGTCCCTCGCCCAGGCATCGCCGCCGCCGCCGGTCAGTTCGAAACGCTTGCCGCCGATCGACACGGTGATCGAGGAATCGCGTCGCAGTTTGCGTGAAAGCCGGAAATGGACCTGCCCGCGAAGGCCGCGCCGCGGCCAGGTGCCGATGGTGGCGAAGGGTTCGAAATCGCGTTGCAGCCTGCTGGCCGCGGGCATGGCGATGGCATAGCAGCGCGGCACGGCGGCATCGCGGAACGCGCCCCAGTCGGAAAATACGCCCAGGCTGTCCTTCGCGGACAGGGGCGTCGTCAGCGCCAGCCCAGCAATCATGGCGAACAGGACGGCGCGAAGCCGCAACGGCTTCGAAGAAGGGCAGGTCTGGAACAGCGTTCGGCGCATGGTTAGCGCCAGCCTTATGGCGCTGCGCGTGATCAAGCTAGGCCCCGGCATGTTCGCGGGCTAGCGGATAGGAAATCGCCACGATCTCCCATTCCTTCACCCCACCGGGCAGCCGGACACTGCGCAGATCTCCGATCGCTGCACCCTTGAGCGCGCGCGCGAGCGGGGACGACCAGCCGATCCGGCCCGTGCCGGCATCCTGTTCGTCGTCGCCCACCAGCGTCACGATGCGTTCCACGTCATCTTCGTCGGCCAGCGTAATCGTGGCGCCGAAAAAGGCGCGCGAGGTGTCCGGCTGGTCGGCGGGATCGATGACGCGGGCGGCCTTGAGCCGCCGCGCGAGATGCGCCAGTTCGCGATCGATTTCGCGCATACGCTTGCGGCCGTAGAGGTAATCGCCGTTTTCGCTGCGATCGCCATTGCCCGCCGCCCAGCTGACGATCTCCACGATTTCGGGTCGCTCGGTGCCAAGCAAATGGTCGTAGCGCGCCTTCATCGCGGCATAGCCGGCGGGCGTGACGGGATTGGATTTGGGCGTCATGGAGCATGCGCCCCTAGCGCAAATCAGCCTGGCAGGTAATTGCGAATATCACGTTCGTAACCCGCCGACTTGTCAGGATGCATATTGGCATAGCTGACTGCGTTCCCGATCACGCGCATGACGTAATAGCGCGTTTCGAAATTGGACGGGATCTGTTCGATCCAAGTCACCCAGTCGACTGCGCCCGTGCGCGGATCGCCGTTGAGCCGAAGCCATTCGTTCACCCGTCCGGGGCCGGCGTTGTAGGCGGCAATGGCCAGCGGATAGGCCCCGCCATAGCGGTCCATCAACCGGGCGAAATGGGCATCGCCCAGCCGGATATTGTAGCTGGGGCTCTCGGTCAGATTGGCCGACATGTAGCGCACGCCGATCTTCCCGGCTTCTTCGCGGGCCGTGCCGGGCATCAGCTGCATCATGCCGCGCGCACCGGCATGGCTTACGCGGTTGCGGTCGAACTCGCTTTCCTGGCGCGCGATCGCGTGGACCATCGTCCAATTGGCGCCTGCATGCGTTTCAACCGTCGGATAACCGATGCGTTCGAACCCTTCGAGACCGTGTTCGCCGGCGACCAGACCCGCGACGACCGCCATTTCGTTCAGTCCGGTATCGCGGGCGAGTTGCCCGACCAGCGCCATCTGCTCAGGCGTGTCGGCCTTGTCCGCGATCGCCTCGAAGAAAGCACGTTCGGTCCGCCAGTCGCGGCGATTGCGGGCGATGGCCCGTAGCGCGCCGGTGAGCGGATCGGCTTCGAACGCGGCGCGCTGGGCGCTGTCGGCTGCCGGAACCGCAGCAAAGCCGGGCATCGGCCGCCCGAGCTCGCTCAGCGCCAGCTGGCCGTAATACCAATCGGGATAGTCGGCAGCCATGGCCCAGTACCGCTGCGCGCCTTCGGTATCGCCCGCGCGCGCTGCGGCGCGGCCCGCCCAGTAAAAACCCTTCGAGCGGGTCAGCGGAGTCTTCGCGGCGGTGCCATAGCGATAGAACAGCGGCGCGGCCTGCGCGCCGTCACCCAGCGACCAGAGCGCCTTGGTGCCGCCCAGCCACATCAGGTCGGTATATTTGTCGCGCAGCGTGAAGGAGCCGTCCGAAATATCGGTGCCCGGCGCAAACACATCGTCGACCTTCGATGCAATGCTGACCGCCTGCGTCGCGCCTGCGCTCTTGGCGACCGCGAGCGCTTCGCTGATGAACTTCGTCCCGTCGAAAGCGGGCGTGGTGAAGGCGGCGCGGCTGGCGAGCAGGTTGACCGCTTCATAGGGCTGGCCCGAATTTCGGTAGTGGCGCGTCAGATTGTAGACATAGCCGGCATCGCGCATCGCATCGGCGGGAAGGCGCAGACCTGCCTGCTGCGGCGTGCTGCCCTGCAGCAGCGCCAGCCGCGCCTGCGCCGTGTCGCGATAGGCGGGGGATACCCGCATGACATGGCGCGAGGCAGCCTCGTAATTGCCCTGCCACAGTAGCGCATCCATCCGGGCGTCGTGATCCTCCGGCGCGAAACGGCTGCCAAACAGGCCCTGCATGTATAGCTCCGCAGGGCCGCTCATGGTGCCGCTGCGCCAGGCTTCGCGTGCCACTTCGAGCGCTTCGGGCCGATCGAGCGAGGCCAGCGCGAGCGCGTAGCGTGCGCGGCCGCTGTTGGTGAGCGGGGCATGCCGGTCGAAGAAACCGACGAGGTCCTGCGGGGAGGGCGCTTCCTCGTCGAGTGCCGCCTCGGCGCGGCGCTGAAGCAGTTCCTGCTTGGGGAAATCGGGGTAGGAGGTGATGAACCCGGCATAGGAGGCAAAGGGCAGGTCGTCGCGCGCGGTGAGATATTCCCACTGGCCAACGGACTGGTCCATCTGACCCGGCTGCTGCGCCACGAGGCTGCTGCGACCGGCCTCCTGCGCCTGCGCGGTGGCGGGGAAGACCAGTGCGGTACCGGCCATCAGTGCGATCGAGTAAATAGTTTTTCGTCCCATGCTGGACATAGTGCCCGGCCCCTCCTTATCAGGCGCTGAATGAATTGTGGCGCACATGCGCCGAAAATCGCCTTGTTTCATACCCCTAACGCAGGACCACCGTAAATGTTCTCAGGCTCGATTCCGGCTCTGGCGACTCCTTTTCGCGACGGATCGTTCGATGAAGCCGCTTTTCGCAAGCTGGTCGACTGGCAGATCGACAACGGCAGCAAGGCGCTGGTTCCCTGCGGCACCACTGGCGAGACCTCGACGCTGTCGAATGCGGAACATCACCGCGTGGTCGAAGTGTGCATCGAACAGGCCGCCGGGCGCGTGCCGGTCATCGCCGGTTGCGGATCGAACGACACGCGCAACGCGTTGATGCACATGCAGTTTTCCAAGAAGGCCGGGGCTGCCGCGGGCCTGTGCGTTGCCCCCTATTACAATCGGCCCAGCCAGGCCGGCCTGATTGCCCATTTCAGCTATCTGGCGGAAAACAGCGATCTGCCGATCGTGCTCTACAATGTTCCCAGCCGCACGGTGACCGACATCGAGGATGAGACCGTGGTCGAACTCGTCCGCATGCACCCCGACCGGATCGTGGCGATCAAGGACGCCAGCGGCGACCTTTCGCGGGTGGCCGACCA
This sequence comes from Qipengyuania citrea, assembly GCF_009828015.1. GTDB lineage: Bacteria > Pseudomonadota > Alphaproteobacteria > Sphingomonadales > Sphingomonadaceae > Qipengyuania > Qipengyuania citrea. The sequence goes on from NZ_WTYG01000002.1 coordinate 290,039, forward strand.
CCGCATGGGGCTGGACAGCGAGTTCTGCCAATTGTCGGGCAATGACGAACTGTGGCTGCCGCATTCGGCCGCGGGCGGCGCGGGTTGCATTTCGGTGACTGCGAATGTCGCCCCCGCGCTGTGCGCCGAGTTTCACGAGGCCATCGCCGCCAACGAACTGGCGAGAGCGCGCGAGCTCAACGACCGCCTGTTCCCGCTGCATTACGCAATGTTTTCAGACGCCAGCCCGGCGCCGGTCAAATATGCGCTCAGCCGCGTGCACGACTGGTTCTCGCCCGATGTCCGCCTGCCGCTGTGCAATGCGAGCGAGGCGAGCCGCAAGGCGGTGGACGAGGCGCTGGAAATCGCCGGGCTGGTCTAGAAGACTTCGTCCTCGTCGAGCATGGGTGCGGCGGGGAAGGGCGGATCGCTGACGGCGAGCGCCTCGACGATGCTGTCGGCATGGTCGCCTGCATGGTCGAGCGCGTCGACCGCGGCGACGTGAAACAGCGCATCGCCCTGGTTGACGATCGGGAGCGTCGCATGGCCGATGATGACCCCGTCGCTGGGGCTCACGAGGTCTTCCTGATCCTCGCCGAACAGCCCGCCGACGCTCGCCAGCAGGTCTCCCGTGCGTACGATGTCTCCCGATTTGCGGACGCGGTGCGAAACCCCGCCGCGCGGCGCGCGTACCCAGCTCGACCGGCTGGATCGTACGGGCACGTGAACTTCGGCCAGCCCATCGTCGGCATCGATCATCCCGATATGTGCCAATACGCGCAGCACGCCCGCGACGCCGGTCTCGATCGAGAAGCGGTCGAAGCGCAGCGCCTCGCCCGCTTCGAGCAGCAGCATCGGCACCTCGCGGTCTCCAGCGAGCGCGCGCATCGAACCGGGCCGTAGCGGGCTCTCGATGATGATCGGCGCGCCGAAGGCCATCGCCAGCTCGGACAGGTAGGGGCTGCCCGATGCGATGCGGATCTGGGGCAGGTTGTAGCGGTGGACCGCGGCCGAGTGGATATCGATCCCCAGCGCGCAGCGGTCGATCACATGGGTAAGGAAGCTATGCGCCAGCTGCGAGGCGAGGCTGCCGCGCTCTGCCCCCGGGAAGCTGCGGTTGAGATCGCGGCGATCGGGCAGGTACCGGCTGTGCGCGACGAAGCCGTAGATATTGACCGCAGGGGCGAAGATGATTGTCCCCGCAAGCATGTCGGGGGCAAGCCGCGTAAGCAGGCGCTGGATGATCGCCGTGCCGACGATCTCGTCGCCATGCACCGCCCCGCTGACGAAGACGCAGGGGCCGGGCCGCGAACCATGCATGACGCGCAGCGCCAGCGCCGCATCCAGCCCGGTGACCTGCTGGCTTACGGGAATGGCGACCGTCGCGCAGGTGCCCGGCATGATCGTCTTGTCGTGAAGGCGGAAGGCTTCGCCGGTATCGTCGCTGCTCATGCGCGCCCCCCGCCATGCAAAACCGGCGCAAGGCAAGAGAATTCCGCGTGCGGCGGTTTGGATTTGGGCACCGTTGCAAGCAAGGATCGCGCCGGAAAGTACCGAGATCAGCGAGCAATGCGTCGGCAGAGCGAGATGGCGCCCCGCCTGCCGACGCATATTGCTTTTGCCAGCTGCGCTGGACCCGTCAGTCGGCCGGGTTGTGCCGTTCGACGAAGCCCACGGCCGCTTCGAGCATCTGCAGCCGGGTGCTCGACAGCGACAGCCAGTGATCTTCGCCTTCCAGTCGGACGAGCTCGTAAGACTTGCCTGCGTCCTTCAGCGCATCCGCCATTTTGTCCGAGTGGCTGAAGGGTACGACCGTATCGTCTTCGCCGTGGATCAGCATGATCGGAGCATCGGCACGGTCGGCAAACCGGCGCGGGGATACTTCGTCCCAGCGATCGCGCGGGCCGAGCTGGTCGAGCAGCCGTTTCTTCGTAATCCGGTTCTGTGCCGTGCGCGTGTCTTCGTTGTACATCGCGGCAATATCGCTGACCGGGGCGACGGCAACAGCGCATTCATACAGGCCCTGCTGAAGCGTGACACCTGCAAGCGCGGCATAGCCGCCATAGCTTGCCCCGACGATGCAAGCGCGATCACGATCGACAATGCCTTTGTCCGCCAGCATGGCGAGGCCATCCGATATGTCGGTCTGCATTTTCCGGCCCCATTCGCCGTAGCCGGCCAGTTTGAAAGCGTCGTCGCGGTTGGTCGATCCGCGAAAGTTGGGCTGGAACACGGCGTAACCCCGCGACGCAAACGCCTGCGCCCACCAATCGAAGGCTTCGGAATCGGAGCTATGCGGGCCACCGTGGGGGAGCACTACCACCGGGAGGTTCGTTGCCTCACGGCCCGGCGGGACCGTGAGGACACCGTCCATTTCAAGCCCGTCCGAAGCCGTATATTCGACGGTCGATACCGCACCGACTTCATTGGGGCCGAGCTCCTTGCGTTCGTAGGCGATGGCGTCGGCTTTGCCGGATGTCAGGTCCACCACGAACCAGGTGCCACTGTCCTTGTTGCCACTGGTCCTGACGAGGACCTTCTTGAAGTCCGGCGACCAGTCGACCATCCGCATGTCGAAATCGGCAAAGGCGTTGCGAATGCCAGTCGCCGCAGACTGGAATGCGGGATCGCGGAAGACGGGCCCCTTCTTCTGGTCGAGATAGCCGATCAGATTGCCCGTGCGCTCGTCCCAATACAGGCGGTCGACGTGTTCATCCGGCAAGAACGGCGTGGCCACACCGCCTGCCAGTGGGACTTCGTACCACTGGGTGATGTTGTCTTCGTCACGCTCCGAATAGATGACCGTGGTGCCGTCATATCCGAGGCCGACGAGGCCGACGCGGCCATTTCGCTCATTGCCGCTGGCAATCGCATCACCTTGCGGACCAGCAAGTCTCCAGTCGCCGTCATCGGCACTGACATCCATCATCGCAGCGACTTCGCCGCGCGCGTCCAGCAACCAGTCGCGCGAGATGCCCTCGCGCGCGGCAGCGGCAACGCGTGTGGGTTGGTTCTCCCTGGTGTCGACGCCATAGAGGTAACGGCGGCCGTGCTTCCAGATCATGTTGGTGCTGGCAACACCGCCTGCCTTCTCCAACTCGATCGCGCCGAAATAGGCCATCCACCGATTGTCGATGAAGCGTGTGCCATAGCTACCCCAAATCGCATCCACCAAATCGCGCGAGCTGCCGAAGACGGTTTCGATCTCGCCCTTATATGTCACCGGGATCAGGCGGGCGACGTTGAATTCAGCCATGTTGGTGGTGAAGCCCCGGAGATCTTCGGTCTGGCCGGTGACGAGCAGGATCTGGTCGTCGCCGACCCAATCGAAATACCGCACCTTGGCGTCGCCGACCGCCAGGCGGCTGATCAGCTTCATGTTCGAATCGAGGAAGAACAGTTGCCGGGTTCCCTCATGCGTCAGCAGAATTGCGATATTCGCTCCGCTGGGCGAGATCGAGGCGTCTTCGACGTCCGGAAGTGCGCCGAAAGCCGCTAGCGGGACCTGTTCCTGCGCGGTTACACTCGGTGCGGAAAATGCGAGAGAAAACGCGGCGAATGCCGCCGCGAAATGCGGAAATACTTTCATACGACCCCCTGAAAACGTTCGATAATCCTGCCGAAGTGCTCAGCGCGTTTCAAGGGGCAACCTTCAAGGGCTTGGCGTTTCTCCCGCCAGCACCTACATGCGCCCACCCTATGGCACGCCCCAAACCCGCCACTTTCGACAAGCAGAAGACCGTCGCCGACAACCGGCGCGTGCGGTTCGACTATTTCGTCGAGGAAACCTTCGAGGCCGGGCTCGCGCTGCAGGGGACCGAGGTCAAGGCGCTGCGGGCGGGCGAGGCGAGCATCAAGGAAAGCTATGCCGAGGTCCGCGACGGGCAGGTGTGGCTGGTGAATGCCAATATTCCCGAATATTCGCACGGCAACCGACTGAATCACGAGCCGCGCCGGCCGCGCAAACTGCTGCTCAATGCGCGCGAGATCGAGAAGCTGTTCGGCGCGGTCGAGCGCAAGGGCATGACGCTGGTCCCGCTGTCGGTCTATTTCAACTCGACGGGCCGGGCCAAGGTCGAACTGGCCCTGGCCAAGGGCAAGCAAGCGCATGACAAGCGCCAGACAATCAAGGATCGCGACTGGAAGCGCGACAAGGCACGGTTGATGCGCGATCGTGGATGAGCGGGCCGGCGGGCCCTTTTATTGCGCGCTTGCGTTAACCACATCGACAGTGATGCCGCATTCGTCGCAAGCCCCTTCCGCCACGCCCTTGCAACCGCCAATGAGGCGGCGCATGGCAAGGGCGTGGCAATGAGCAAGCGTAGATCGAAAACGGCACTCGCGGACTGGCTCCGCCTGCGCATGCCGACGCGCGAGCAAATGGCGCGCAACAAGTACCTCCAGCCTATCGCGCACCGGTTCCTGACGCCCGAACTGTGGCGCTTTACCCGCCGCAGCGTGCCGCGCGGCGTTGCGCTGGGCGTGTTCGCCAGTTTCATCATTCCGGTCGGACAGATCTTCCTGGCCGCGTTCATGGCGCTGCCCGCGCGCGCCAACGTACCGCTGTCCACGCTGGTGACCTTCATCACCAATCCCTTCACCTTCCCGTTCTGGGCAGTGGTTGCAAACAAGCTGGGCGCGTTCCTGCTCAAGGTCGATTTGGCAGCCACCGGTGGCGCGGCGCAGGAAGAAATCACCAGCGGGCGCTGGGCCTGGTTCATCGAACTGTTCGCCGATGTCGGGGTTACCGTGCTCGTGACGATCTTCGGCTTCATCGTCCTGGCACTGGTCGGGGCGGCGCTCGGCTATCTGGTCAGCAGCGTGGTATGGCGCTTCGTCGTCGCGCACCGGCGCAAGCGCAAGCTGCGCGCGATGGCGCGGCCGGCGGCACGGTCCACGGCGGGGAAGCTGCGCGAATGATCGCCAAGGACGAGCATCCGGTATCGACCCTGCCGCCTGTGCCGCTCATGCTCGGCGTGGCGGCGGCCGCGGCCGTATCGGTGGCCCTGGTGTGGCTGAGCACGCCGGAATCGGCCGTCGCGCTCGCCTATGGCGGGGCGCTGGTCACGGTGCTGCTGATGCTGCTGGTCATCGCCCGGCTCAAGAGCCCGCCGGCCGAAGCGCAGATTGCGCAGACCGATTGGTCGATCACCAGCGCGGCAATGGAAAACCGCCGCCGCGCCATTGCAATCATCGACCGCGCCAACCGGTTGGTCTGCGCCAATTCGTCATATGAGGCGTGGTTCGAGAGCACCGCGGCGCCATACGATCTGGCGTTCGAACCGGACACGCAGGAGGCGGTAATCGCGGGAACGCGCAATGCCTGGCGCGACGGATCAGCCCGGGTCGAGGATATTCGCCTGACTGGGTCGGACGCCAGCTACGAGCTCCAGCTCGAGCGCATCGGCCGCGGCGAGGCCTATCTGCTGTGGCGTTTCTCCGAAATGCACCAGGAACGGACCTATGATGGCCTTTCCGAACAATTGTCGGGTGCGTTCGGCGAATTGATGTCGCGTGCGGGGATCGAATCCGCGCTGGTCGCGCCGAATGGCATCGTTCTGACAACGACCCCCGGACTGGCCGAACGCGCGACCGGCAGCCGCGACAATTCGCTCGCGGGGCTCGAATTCGTGCAATTGCTGCGCTCGGACGATCGCGACCGCATCTTCTTCGCGCGCGAAGGACAGCAGGGCTCGCCGCAGACGCTGATCCACATCCCGCTCGATACGCCTACCAGTCCGCGATTGAGCGATGCCGACGAAGCGCCCTCGTTGATGCTGCTGATCGACAGTTCGGTGGGTATCGGCGGGGGAACGGACAGCAATGGCAAGGCGGCGATCCCGCAGCTCGAAGCCCTGCTTTCGGCGCTGTCGCTGGGTCTCGCGCTGACCGATCGCGACGGGCGGTTTCTGTTCGCCAACAAGGCCTTCCTGCGCGCGGTCGAACGCGTCGATCGGGGGCTGCCGCAATTCCCCTCCGATCTCGTGGTGGGCGAGGACAAGGCCGCGATGGCCGATACGGTGCGCCGCTTCGCCAAGGGCGCGACCGCCAGCGGCGACATGGCGGTGCGGCTGGCCAACGACAAGGAAGAACCCGTTTCGATGGGCCTCGCCGGGGTGCGCGGTCTCGGCGATGCGGCAGTGCTGCTGTCGATCTCCGATTCCTCCGAGGAAAAGCGCCTGCGCCGGCAGGTGGCTCAAGCCACCAAGATGCAGGCGGTGGGCCAGCTGGCCGGCGGGGTCGCGCACGATTTCAACAATGTGCTGACCGCGATCATCGGCTATTGCGACCTGATGCTGCTGCGCCATACGCCGGGCGACAGCGATTACGACGACATCCAGCAGATCAAGGCCAATTCCAACCGCGCAGCCAGCCTGACGCGGCAATTGCTCGCCTTCAGCCGCCAGCAGACCCTGCGCCCGGTGGTGCTGCAGCTGCCCGACGTGGTGAGCGAGGTCAGCCAGCTGCTCAAGCGGCTGATGGGCGAGAAGATCGAGTTCTCGGTCCGCCACGACCGCGAACTGGGTTCGGTCCGCGCCGACCCGCAGCAGCTCGAACAGGTCATCATCAACCTGGCGGTGAACGCGCGCGATGCGATGCAGGCCAATGCGCTCAAGCGCGGCAAGCAGGACTGGAAGGGGCGGCTCACTCTCGCCACGCGGCGCGTGTCCGCGCGCGACGTGCGCAAGATGGGCATCGATATCATGCCCGCCGACGATTACACCGTGCTGATCGTCCAGGATACCGGCGGCGGCATACCCGAAAGCCATCTCAACAAGATCTTCGAACCCTTCTTCACCACCAAGGAACAGGGCAAGGGCACCGGGCTGGGCCTGTCGACGGTCTACGGGATCGTCAAGCAGTCGAACGGGTTCATCTTCGCCGACAATGTGCAGGGACCCGACGGCACTCCGATCGGCGCGCGTTTCACCATGTACCTGCCGGTGCACAAGGGCGAGCTGCCCGCGAACATGCGCAGCGAGGAAGTCGAGGAGCCCAAGGCGACCGAATGGTCCGCCGGGGGCAAGCTGCTGCTGGTCGAGGACGAGGACATGGTCCGCGCGGTGGCCGAACGTGCGCTGGTGCGCGCGGGCTACACCGTGACGACCGCGGCCGACGGCGAGGAGGGGCTGGCGGCGGTGGCCAATGGTGATACCGAGTTCGACATGATCGTGTCCGACGTGGTGATGCCGACGATGGACGGGCCGGCCATGGCGCGCGCAATCCGCAAGGTTAAGCCCGACATCCCGATCCTGTTCATGTCGGGCTATGCCGAAGAACAGCTGCGCAATGACATCGATATCGCGAACATGCATTTCATCCCGAAGCCGTTCAGCGTGCAGCAGATCAATGCGAAGGTTTCCGAAGTGCTCAGCGAACAGCGCGGATAGGGCTGCAGGAATTAATTTCGTTCCCTACTTGTTCTTTGAGAACAAAGCCGATACATACTGCGCCAGTTGAAGAGTCGGTAGCCGGCTCTGGCCAAGCGCAGGAGGTAGTGTCATGGCGGCAAGTCTGAAGCTCGTAGAGGACAAGAAAGTGAACGCAGACCGCCAGAAGGCATTGGACGCCGCGCTCGCACAGATCGACCGCGCATTCGGCAAGGGTTCGGCGATGAAGCTGGGCCAGAAGGAAGCCATGCAGGTGGAATCGATTTCCACCGGCTCGCTCGGGCTCGATATCGCGCTGGGCGTGGGCGGTCTGCCCAAGGGCCGCGTGATTGAGGTCTATGGTCCGGAAAGCTCGGGCAAGACCACGCTGGCGCTGCATGTCATCGCCGAAGCCCAGAAGGCGGGCGGCACGGCCGCTTTCGTCGACGCCGAACACGCGCTCGACCCCGTCTATGCCAAGAAGCTGGGCGTCGACATCGAAGAGCTGATCGTTTCGCAGCCTGACACGGGCGAACAAGCGCTCGAGATTACCGATACGCTGGTCCGCTCCAACGCGATCGACGTGCTGGTGGTGGACTCGGTCGCTGCGCTGGTCCCCCGCGCCGAGATCGAAGGCGAGATGGGTGACAGCCATGTGGGGCTGCAGGCCCGCCTGATGAGCCAGTCGCTGCGCAAGCTGACCGGGTCGATCAATCGGTCCAAGTGCATGGTGATCTTTATCAACCAGCTGCGCATGAAGATCGGCGTGATGTACGGTAACCCCGAAACCACCACCGGCGGCAATGCGCTCAAGTTCTACGCCTCGGTCCGCCTCGACATCCGGCGCACCGGCCAGATCAAGGACCGCGACGAAGTGATCGGCAATGCCACTCGTGTGAAAGTGGTCAAGAACAAGGTCGCTCCGCCGTTCAAACAGGTCGAATTCGACATCATGTATGGCGAAGGGATCTCGAAGATCGGTGAGATCCTCGACCTTGGCGTCAAGGCGGGTGTGGTCGAGAAATCGGGCAGTTGGTTCAGCTACGATAGCGTCCGCATCGGCCAGGGGCGCGAGAACGCCAAGAAGTTCCTTACCGAAAACACCGAAATGTGTGCCAAGTTGGAAGCCGCAATTCGCGGCCGCACCGACGAGGTCGCCGAAGAGATGATGACCGGTCCGGACGCGGACGAGGACTGAAGTCTCTTCAAGCGGGAGCGCGTCGGCCTTCATCCCCTGGCCGGCGTCCCAGCCGGACTGTCCCCCGGCGCTTCCGACAGAACGGAAAGCCGGTGCGCGCCGCTCGATGGCCGCACCGGCTTTTCCGTTTTTCGGCTGGCGACAGGTGCGCGGCAGCGCCCTAGGGTGCGCGCGAATCGCCGAATAGGGGAGCTGCCATGTCGATTACCGTCCATCACCTCAACAACAGCCGTTCGCAGCGGATACTCTGGCTGCTGGAAGAGCTGGGCGCGGATTACGACATCGTGTCCTACCAGCGCGATTCCGAAACCAATCTCGCGCCCCCCGAACTCAAGCAGGCGCATCCGCTCGGCAAATCGCCGCTCATCGAGGATGGCGACACCTGCGTCGCCGAAAGCGGCGCGATCATCCAGTATCTGTGCGAACGCCATGGCGGCGCGGACTGGCTTCCCGCACATGATAGCGAGGCGCACGTCCGGCATCTCGAATGGATGCAGTTCGGCGAAAGCAGTTTCTTCGTGCCCGTGATGCTGAAGATCTACGCGGGACGCCTCGGTGATGCCGCTGCCCCGCTGATGCCGCGCGTGGAAGAACAACTCGCCGCGCATGTCGCTTATGCCGAAGAGCACATTTCGGATGATCTGCATTTCTGCGGCGAGGGCTGGTCGGCATCGGATGTGATGATGAGCTTTCCTGCAGAAATAGCGGTTATGCAGGGCTATGCGCAGAAGGCGCCCAAGCTGGCACGCTTCGTCGAGGCGGTTCATGCACGGCCCGCATGGCAGCGCGCGCGCGAACGCGGCGGGCCCTATTTCGTCTGGTGATGTGCGGGACCACGAAGGGTTGCAATCGCCTGGGCATCCCCACAGAAGGCGGGCATGACCGCGGCTCGCGGCAGGAATAGCAGACGGGACATTCGATGAAGATCGCCGTTTTCGGCCTTGGCTATGTCGGCCTTTCCAACGCGATCATGCTCGCGCAGCACAATACCGTGGTCGGCTGCGACGTCTCGCCCGAACGCGTCGCCATGCTGGCCGAGCGCCGCTCGCCGATCCAGGATGAGCTGGTCGAGCAATATCTGCGGCGCGACGATCTCGATCTCGCGTTCACCACCGATGCCGCGCAAGCCATTGCCGGGGCGGAATTCGCGATTGTTGCGGTGCCAACCAATTACGACGTCGACACCAATTTCTTCGACACCTCCGCTGTGGACATGGTCATCGAACAGGTTCTGGCGGCCAACAGCGACGCGGTGATCGTCGTCAAATCGACCGTTCCGGTGGGATATGTCTCCGAAGCGCGGGCGCGGCACGCCAGCGACCGGATCATTTTCAGTCCCGAGTTCCTGCGTGAAGGCAAGGCGCTGTACGACAATCTCCATCCCTCGCGCATTATCGTCGGCGAACGATCCGAACGCGCGCAGCAATTCGCCGATCTGCTGCTGCAGCCCGCGCTGGAAGATGATGTTCCGGTGCTGCTCACCAATGCCGAGGAAGCCGAGGCGATCAAGCTGTTCGCCAACACCTATCTCGCCATGCGCGTCGCCTTCTTCAACGAACTCGACAGCTATGCGCTGTCGCGCGGGCTCGATACCCGGCAGATCATCGAGGGTGTCGGTCTCGATCCGCGCATTGGCGAACACTACAACAACCCGTCCTTCGGCTATGGCGGCTATTGCCTGCCCAAGGATACCAAGCAGCTGCTGGCAAATTATTCGGAAGTCCCGCAGAACCTGATCCGCGCGATCGTCGATGCCAACCGGACCCGCAAGGATTACCTCGCCGACCAGATCGTGGCGCGAAGCCCCCGGACGGTCGGCATTTACCGCCTCGTCATGAAGACGGGGTCGGACAATTTCCGCCAGTCGTCGATCCAGGGCATCATGAAACGGGTCAAGGCCAAGGGCATCGAGGTAATCGTCTACGAACCGGTGATGGACGAAGACAGCTTCTTCGGCAGCCGCGTCGAGCGCGACCTGGAACGGTTCAAGGCCGATGCGGATGTCATCGTCGCCAACCGGCTCGACCAGGCCATCGACGACGTCCGCGACAAGGTTTTCACGCGCGACCTGTTCGGGGCCGATTGATGGGCGAGAGCCGGACTGCGCTGGTCACCGGTTCGGCGGGTTTCATCGGTTATTTCATCGGCAAGCGACTGCTCGCCGACGGTTTCCGCGTTGTCGGCATCGACTCACTGTCCGATTACTACGATCCGAACCTGAAACGGCGACGCCAGGCGGAGCTGCTTCAGAACGCCGGCTTTTCTGCGACGAATGAGCCGATCGAAACGCCAGGCCTCCTGGCTGATCTCTTTGCCGAACATCGGCCCGACGTGGTCGTCCATCTCGCAGCCCAGGCGGGTGTGCGCTATTCAATCGACAATCCGCGCAGCTATCTCGAAAGCAATCTGGTCGGTACCTTCGAACTGCTCGAGGCGGCCCGCGCGCATCCGCCGCAGCATATGCTGCTCGCCTCGACCTCGTCGGCCTATGGCGCCAATACCGAGATGCCCTATCGCGAGACGATGAAGGCCGATCACCAGATGTCCTTCTATGCCGCCACCAAGAAGGCGAGCGAGGCCATGGCGCATTCCTACGCGCATCTCTTCGGCCTGCCGGTGACCATGTTCCGCTTTTTCACCGTCTACGGGCCGTGGGGCCGGCCCGACATGGCGCTGTTCAAGTTCACCCGCGCGATGCTCGCGGGCGAGAAGATCGACGTGTACAATCACGGCGAAATGATGCGCGACTTCACCTATGTGGAGGATCTCGTCGAAGCGGTCCGGCGGCTGATCGACACTCCGCCCGTACGGCCCACTACGGCCGAGGACATCGCCGAAGGCGACAGCCTGTCGCCGGTCGCGCCGTGGCGGGTGGTCAACATCGGCAATTCGCAGCCGGTCCAGCTCGGCGATATGATCGCCGCGATAGAAGACGCGCTGGGTATCAAGGCCAAGCGCAACTTCATGCCGATGCAACCGGGCGACGTCCCCGCGACCTGGGCCGATGCCGAGCTGCTGCGATCGCTCACCGGCTACGTTCCCGGCACCGATATCCGCGAGGGCGTGAGGCGCTTCGTCGCGTGGTATCGCGATTACTACCAGATCTGAGGTGCAATGACCGATCAATCCGAATGGACCGGCAAGGTCGGCAATGTCTGGGCCGAGGAATGGCAGCGCACCGATCGCAGTTTCGGACCGCTGACCCAAAAGCTGATCGCGGTCGCGCGCAGCGGACCGTTCGCACAGGCAATCGATATCGGCTGCGGCGCAGGCGAGATCAGCCTGACACTCGCTGCTGGCGCGCCGTCCTCGCATGTACTCGGCGTCGATATCAGCCACGATCTGCTGCAGGTCGCACGGGTACGGGGCCAGGATCGGCCCAATCTTCGCTTCGAATTGGCCAATGCCGCAAACTGGCATGCGGGCGCGGCGGAAAGGCCCGATCTGGTCGTCTCGCGCCACGGGGTGATGTTCTTTGCCGATCCCACCGCGGCCCTCACGCACATCGCCAGCCAAGCGGCCCCCGGGGCGCGGCTCGCCTTTTCCTGCTTCCGCGAACGCGCCGACAATATCTGGGCGCGCGAACTGGCATCGATCGCGCCGCCGGGCGAAGAACCAGCGCCCGACCCCGAAGCCCCCGGGCCGTTCGCATTCGGGCGGCGTGAACGGACCGAGACCCTGCTCGCGCAGGCCGGGTGGACCGATATCGCGTTCGAAGCGGTGGATTACGGCATGGTCGCCGGCGAGGGCGCAGAGGCGGTCGCCGATGCGCTGTCCTATTTCCAGCGCATCGGGCCGGTCGCCCGCGCGGCGGCGGCGCTGGAGGCTGCTCCGCGCGCGACAATGCTGGCGAAGCTGGAAGCACTGCTCGAAGCCCATCACCGCGATGAACAGGTGTCCTTGCCCGCGGCCTGCTGGATCGTGACTGCCCGCGCACCCGGTTGATCGTCTCTCCTGCACAGTCTGGCCGGGCATTCGCGCTTGTCGCCCGCGCGCCGATTGCCTAACTGCCCGGTCATGACTTCGACCAACGACATCCGCCGCAGTTTCCTCGACTATTTCGCACGCCACGAGCATGCCGAAGTCGTCAGTGCGCCGCTCGTCCCCTTCAGCGATCCCACGCTGATGTTCGTTAACGCCGGCATGGTGCCGTTCAAGAACTCGTTCACCGGGCTCGAAACCCCGCCCGCGCCGCGCGCCACCAGCGCGCAGAAATGCGTCCGCGCCGGGGGCAAGCATAACGATCTCGACAATGTCGGCTACACCGCGCGGCACCACACTTTCTTCGAGATGCTCGGCAATTTCAGCTTCGGCGACTATTTCAAGGAGCAGGCGATCCTGCATGCCTGGACGCTGCTGACCGAGGAATGGGGTCTCGACAAGGACCGGCTGCTGGTCACCGTCTACCATACCGATGACGAGGCCTTCGACCTGTGGAAGAAGCTCACCGGCTTCGCCGACGAACGCATCATCCGCATCCCGACCAAGGACAATTTCTGGGCGATGGGCTCGGACGGCCCCTGCGGGCCGTGTTCGGAGATCTTCTACGATCACGGCGACCATATCTGGGGCGGCCCTCCGGGATCACCCGAGGAGGACGGCGACCGCTTTGTCGAGATCTGGAATCTCGTGTTCATGCAGTTCACGCAGGAAAACGACCAGATCGTCGGCGACCTGCCCAAGCCGAGCATCGACACGGGCATGGGGATCGAACGCGTCGCCGCGGTGATGCAGGGGGTGCATGACAATTACGACACCGACACTTTCAGGAATTTGATCGCGGCGAGCGAGGGGCTGACCGGAGTGAAGGCCGAAGGCGACAGCACTGCCAGCCACCGCGTCATCGCCGACCATTTGCGTTCGACCAGCTTCCTGATGGCCGATGGCGTCCTGCCTTCGAACGAAGGCCGCGGCTATGTCCTGCGGCGGATCATGCGCCGCGCCATGCGCCACGCGCACCTGCTCGGCGCGAGCGAACCGCTGATGCACCGTCTCGTGCCCGCACTGGTTACCGAGATGGGCCAGGCCTATCCCGAACTGCAACGCGGGCAGGCGCTGATCGAAGAGGTGCTCGAACGCGAGGAAACGCAGTTCCGCCGCACGCTCGACAAGGGCCTCAAGCTGCTCGACGAGGCGACCGGCACGATGGGCGAGGGCGGGACGCTGGACGGTCAGACCGCGTTCAAGCTCTACGACACCTATGGCTTCCCCTACGATCTGACCGAAGATGCGCTGCGCAGCCGCGGCATCACCGTCGACAAGGGCGGATTCGACGCGGCGATGGAGCAGCAGAAGGCGGCTGCCCGTGCGGCGTGGAAGGGTTCTGGCCAGTCGGCCAGCGAAGAGGTCTGGTTCGATATCGCCGACGCGCAGGGATCGACTGAGTTCACTGGCTACAATTCGACCACCGGCGAAGGCGAGGTCGTTGCGATCGTCAAGGACGGCGCGCAGGTCGATTCGGCCGGGGCCGGCGATGAGGTGGTCGTTCTGACCAATCAGACGCCGTTCTATGGCGAAAGCGGCGGCCAGACCGGGGATGCCGGGCGGATATGGACGCCCGAAGGCCTCGAATTCGCAGTCGAGACCACCAACAAGCCGCTGGGCCGGCTGCACACGCATGTCGGCAGGGTTGCCGGCGGTTCGGTCAAGGTCGGCGACGCGGTTCACCTGGAAGTCGATGCCGAACGGCGCGACCGGATCCGGGCGAACCATTCCGCGACGCACCTTGTCCATGCAGCGCTGCGCAATCGCCTCGGCGATCACGTCACGCAGAAGGGTTCGCTGGTTTCCGAAGACCGCTTCCGCTTCGACTTCTCCCATCCCAAGCCGCTCGGCGATGACGATATCGCCGCGATCGAGGTCGAGGTGAACGAGGAAATCCGTGCCAACGAACAGGTCGGCACACGGCTTATGACACCCGACGATGCGGTCGCTGCGGGCGCGCTGGCGCTGTTCGGTGAGAAGTATGGCGACGAAGTGCGTGTCCTCTCGATGGGCCGCACGGTCGGCGAAGGGCGCAATTATTCGGTCGAGCTATGCGGCGGCACGCATGTGAAGGCGACCGGCGATATCGGCCTGTTCAAGATCGTTTCCGAAAGCGCGGTCAGTTCGGGTGTCCGGCGGATCGAGGCGCTGACCGGCGAAGCAGCGCGCAAATGGCTTGTCGCGCGCGACGAAGCGGTGCGGGTCATCGCGGGCGCGCTCAAGACTTCGCCCGACGAGGCGCAGGCGCGCGTCACCGCACTGGTCGAGGAACGCAAACGGCTCGAGAAGGAGCTTGCCGAAGCCAAGCGCGCGCTTGCACTCGGTGGCGGCAGCGCGAGCGAATCCGGCCCCGCCGACGAAGAAGTCGGGGGCGTCACATTTTCGGGCCAGGTGGTTGAAGGACTTAATCCGAAGGACCTGCGTCCGCTGCTCGATGAGGCCAAGGGGCGGATCGGTTCGGGCATTGCCGCGATCTGTGCGGTCAATGACGGCAAGGGCGCCTTTGCGGTGGCCGTTACCGACGATCTGACCCAACGCTTCAGCGCAGTCGATCTGGTGCGTGCCGGGGTCGAGGCGCTGGGCGGGAAGGGTGGCGGCGGCCGCCCGGACATGGCCCAGGGGGGCGGTCCGGACGGTGCCAAGGCCGACGAAGCGATCGCCGCGGTGCGCGGCAAACTTTCCGCCGGATAGGTTGCTTAGCTACGGTTGCGCGATTTGCGGCCGACTTCGGACTGGCTGCCGCGCGGGAGGTCCTGACCGCCCGTGTCGGCGGGCTTGTCGGCATTGGCAGTCGGCGGTTCGACCGTGCTTACCGGATCCTGCACGTTCTGCGGTTTGAACTTCTCGCTGTTCGGCGTCGGCTTGGTGGGGTCGGGGTTGCTCATGTCTTTCTCCTTTGCCCCACCAACGCATGGGCCAGCCGGAAGTTCATGAATTCCGCAAGGCGTCCGGATCGAGCGCGGCAAATACCTGCCTGACGTCGGATTGGGCCTTCGCAATGCGGGCCGCGTCGCGCAGCGTCTCGCGCGACGCGGCTATTTCCGCCAGTTCATCCTGGAGCGCTTCGAGCCGGAGGGTCGTGTCTGGGTCGGGCCCGCTGGCAAGCGCGCGACTTACCAGGAAGGCCAGATCGCTCACCGGGCGCATGGCGAGGAATGTCTCGATCATCGGCCCCAGCAATTCCCGGTCGTCGCGCCAGTCGCGCTCTTCGAACAGCGTCTGGACGACATGTTGCCCCGCGCCGAAGCATTCGAAGCGGAGGCAGCCGGCAAAGCCCTGTTCCGCGCGGTCCGCATAGATCGTACAGAGACCGTCATGACCGAGCTTGGGGCATGGCTGGCCCGCTTCCTTGGCGGCGGCGAAACCCGGCATGTCCTCAGAAGGGTAGGCGATACAGCACAGCGCTGCGCAGCGTGTGCAATCCGAACGGGATTCCAGCCTTGTGGCCATCGGCTAAGCCTCGGTCGTACTGGTCCGCAGCTTGGGCTTGTAGGCCAGCGCGCCTTCCTGTTCGATCTGTCCGCGGAACTCGTCGCGCTTCTCGTGGATCGAGGCGATCACCGGGCCCATTGCGACGCCGATATCGACCAGCACGGCCTCGGACAGCTGCAGCGAGCTTTCGAGCGTTTCGGGTACCGCGTGGCTCGCGCCTGCGCGGTAGAGCTGGGCCGCATGCTGGACGTCGCGCGCACGGCACACGATCAGCAGGTCGGGATGTTCGCGGCGCAGCTTGGCGACAAGGCGCTGCACGAGAACGGGTTCGTCCATCGTCAGCACCACCGCCAGCGCGTTCTCGATACCCAGCCGGTCCATCGAATCGCCGCGCGCGGCATCGCCGAAAGTCGCACGGAAACCGCCGCGCTTGGCGCTTTCGATCAGGTCCGGGTCGGCATCGAGCGCGATATAGGGCTTGTCATGCGCGGTGAGCATCTGCGCGACGAGCAGGCCGACACGGCCCGCGCCGACGATGATCACGCGGGGTTCGTCGGCCGTATCCTCGGGCAGTTCGGGGACGGGTTCGACCCGTCGGGCGATGACCCGGCCGAGACGCGCAAGCAGCGGGGTGACGGTCAGGCCGATCGCGGTGACGATCTGCCAGAACTGCGCGGTACCGGGCTGGATCAGCAACGCCGAGCTGGCCGCTGCCAGAATGATCAGCGTCGTTTCGGACGGGCTGGCCATGAGAATGCCGGTTTCCGCCGCCGTGCTGCGCCGCGCACCCATCATGCGCAGCAACATGCCGGTCACCAGAGCCTTGAAAGGTAGGATCAGCAGCACCGCGGTCGCGATCAGGCCGAAATTCTCCCAGATCGTCTGGAGGTCGATGCTCATGCCCACGGTGATCAGGAAGATTCCGAGCGCGAGGCCCTTGAACGGCTCCATGATCGTTTCGACTTCGGCGTGGTATTCGGTCTCGGCAATCAGCAGGCCCGCGATCAACGCGCCGACGATCGGCGACAGTCCAACCGCCGCGGTGGCCAGGCTCGCGCCGATCACCACCAGCAGCGACGCGGCAAGGAACAGTTCGGGGCTCTTGGTGCGCGCAGCCTGCCCGAACAGCCGGGGCAGGGCGAAGCGGCCGAGGATCATCATCGCGGCGATGACCAGCCCGCCCTGCCACAGCGTGGTGAGCATGCCTTCCCAGCCTTCGCCCGCGGCATTGGGGGCCATGGCGCCGAGGATGAAGATGATCGGCACGATCATGATGTCCTCGAACAGCAGCATCGACAGCGCTGCTCGGCCGACCGGTGAATGCGTGCCGGCAATCGGCAGCACGATGGCGGTGGACGAGAACGCCAGCGCGAAGCCCAGCGCCAGCGCACCGGTCCAGAACTGCCCCATCATCGACAGGGCGATCGCCAGCGAGCTGCCGATCACCAGCAGCTCCATCGCGCCGAGTCCGAAGACCAGCTTGCGCATCTGCCACAGCCGGTTGAAACTCAGCTCGAGCCCGATCGTGAACAGCAGCAGGATGATGCCGAATTCGGCAAAGGGTTCCAGCGCCTCCGGATCGGATATCGTTATGTGGTTGAGCCAGGGGTGCTCGAACACCAGCCGCCCGAGGCCATAGGGCCCCACGAGGATGCCGATCAGGATGAAACCGATGATCGGCGTCACGCGGAAGCGCGTGAACACCGGGATCACCAGGCCGGCCGCGCCGAGGATGACCAGCGCGTCGGATACTGCCGGACTTGCGAATTCAGCCGATGCCATGGGACCTTCCGTAACCGCGCCGTGTCAGGCTGTCACGAAGCGATCCGCGCTAACCCCCACCCGGATGAGCGGGGCCGAGCGGTTCACGGCGCGGGCGGGGCTTGCCCGGGTGCTTGCCGTCCTCGTCCCATTCGATCCGGTAGAGGTCGAAACGCCGATCGGCGAGATTGCGCACCGTCCCTTCGGCGCGCGCCCAGCTGAGATCGGCGAGATTGATGTCGCTGATCGTCAGCGTCTCGACATTCTCGCTCGCCTCGGCGGCGATTCCGTCGCGGGCGAAGGGGAAATCGCAGGGCGTCAGGATACAGCTCTGCGCATATTGGATATCCATGTTCGCGACATTGGGCAGGTTACCGACATTGCCGCTGAGCACGACGAAACACTGGTTCTCGATCGCGCGGGCCTGTCCGCAATAGCGCACGCGCAGGTAGCCCTGGCGGCTGTCGGTGCAGAAGGGCACGAAGATGATTCGCGCGCCTTCGTCCGCCAGGCGCCGCGACAGCTCGGGGAACTCGCTGTCGTAGCAGATCTGCACCCCGATCGGACCGCAGTCGGTCTGGATCACCTCGACCTTGTCGCCGCCCTTGATGTTCCACCAATAGCGCTCGTTGGGGGTGGGGTGGATCTTTTCCTGCGCATGCACCGCACCATCGCGCAGGCAAACGTAGGCGACATTGTGGATGTCGCCATCCTCCATCCGCGTCGGATGCGAACCGGCAATGATGTTGATGTTGAACCGCATCGCCATCTCGGAGATGTCGTTACGCAGCCGCGGGGTGTACTCGGACAAGCGCTCGATTGCCTCGACGGGCGAGAGTTCCTTCTCCTCGAAGCTCAACAGCATAAGCGTGAAGAGCTCGGGAAAGACGATGAAGTCCGCTTCGTAATCGCTTGCGACATCGACGAAATATTGCACTGCACGCATGAACTCGTCGTAGTCGGCTACCTGGCGCGCCTGCAGCTGGCAGGTCGCGACACGCACCGCTTCGACCCCGCGGGGCAACCGCTGCTTCACCGGTTGGTCGCGCTCGACATAGGGGTTGCGCCAGACCATCAGCACCGCATTCGCCATCGAGGCCTTGTCCTCGGGCAGGTAGCCTTGCATGATCCGCTCGGGTTCGAACCCGTTGGCCAGCTGGAAGCGCAGCACGGGGTCGTGCAGCTTGCCCTCGACGATCTTGTCGAGGTAATCCTGCGGTCCCTCGACCCGTCGGCGGAACCGGCGGTAATTGGGCATGCGGCCGGCAAAGACGATCCCGGTCAGGTCCTTTCCTTCCGCCAGCGCACGCCGTTCTTCGTAAAGCCGGCGCCCGATGCGCACACCGCGCACCTTGGGATCGACGCACATTTCGTAGCCGTAAAGCCAGTCGCCGGTCGGATCGTGGCGGCTGCCGTAACCATTGCCGGTGATCTCGTCCCAGTCGTGCGGCTGGAAGGCGAGCGCCTCGGCCAGCTGCATGGTAGCACAATAGCCGACGATCTCGTCGTCGAGCAGCGCGACGAAGCAGCCTTCGCGGAAATTGTTGATCTGGCCGCGGATCTCGCCGTGCGTATAGGCAGGCATGTCCTCGTACACCCGGCGCACGAGATGCGCGATGCCGGGAATGTCCTTGATCATCGCATTGCGCACTTCGAGCCGGCGCTGGCCGAACTTCTCGGTGCCCTTGCGCCGCGAGATGCGCTTTTTCTGTGGCGGTCTGGCCATGGTGATTCCTGTCTGTTTGAGCGGCCCATACGACAAGACCGGGGCCGGCGTCACGCCGATCCCGGTCTCTTACGTCAATCGCTGGGCAATGACGAAATGGGTCGAAGGCTTCAGGCCTGCTTGGCCATTTCCTTCTCGAGGTTCTCGACGATCGCTTCGAAGAACTGCTCGGTGGTCATCCAGCTCTGGTCCGGACCGATCAGCAGCGCGAGATCCTTGGTCATCTTGCCGCTCTCGACGGTCTTGATGCAAACCTTTTCCAGCGTCTCGCCGAACTTCACGACTTCAGGCGTGTTATCGAAGCGCCCACGATAGATCAGGCCCCGAGTCCAGGCGAAGATGCTGGCGATCGGGTTGGTGCTGGTTGCCTTGCCTTCCTGGTGCTGGCGATAGTGGCGGGTAACCGTGCCGTGCGCGGCTTCGGCTTCCACGGTCTTGCCATCGGGCGTCATCAGCACGCTGGTCATCAGGCCAAGCGAGCCGAAGCCCTGCGCCACCACGTCAGACTGGACGTCGCCGTCGTAGTTCTTGCAGGCCCACACGAACTTGCCGCTCCACTTGAGCGCGGCGGCGACCATGTCGTCGATCAGGCGATGTTCGTAGGTGATGTTCGCTTCGGCGAACTTGTCCTTGAATTCGCTTTCGAACACTTCCTCGAACAGGTCCTTGAAGCGGCCGTCATACTTCTTGAGAATGGTGTTCTTGGTCGACAGATACACCGGCCAGCCGCGGTCGAGGCCGTAGTTCATGCAGGCACGCGCGAAGTCGCGGATGCTGTCGTCGAGATTGTACATCGCCATGGCGACGCCCGAGCTCTGGAACTCGTAAACGTCGAGATCGATGTTCTCGCCATTCTCGCCTTCGAAGACAAGGCGCAGCTTGCCGGGGCCGGGGATCAGCGTGTCCTTGGCGCGGTACTGGTCACCGAAAGCGTGACGGCCGACGACGATGGGATCGGTCCAGCCGGGGACGAGGCGCGGAACGTTGTCGATCACGATCGGCTCACGGAAGACCACGCCGCCAAGGATGTTGCGAATCGTGCCGTTGGGGCTGACCCACATTTTCTTGAGGTCGAATTCCTCGACGCGGGCTTCGTCGGGGGTGATGGTGGCGCATTTTACGCCCACGCCATATTGCTTGATCGCATTGGCCGCGTCGATCGTGATCTGGTCATCGGTTTCGTCGCGCTTCTCGATCGAGAGGTCGTAATACTTAAGGTCGACGTCGAGATAAGGCAGGATCAGCCGCTCGCGAATCCACTGCCAGATGATTTTCGTCATTTCGTCGCCGTCGAGTTCGACGATCGGGTTCGCAACCTTGATCTTCGCCATGGGTATCCTGTTCGTTCAAAATGAATTGCGCGCGCCATAGCAGAGCACGGCGCGAGGGCAAGGTTGGACAAGATGTTCGCCGAGGGGACAATCGGTGCGGATAGGTAGCCCGACCTGCGCAAAAGGGTCAGGCTAGTGCCGACAATCCGCCACCAAGGTCGCTTTCACTGCCGGGTAAAGCCGCGACGCATAGGGCCGCTTGCAGAAGTCTCATTTCCAAGAAGCAAGCGCACAAAGAAAAACCGGCCGCGGAGAGAACTCCGCGGCCGGTCCGTTTCAAGCTAGCAGCTTAAATTATGCGCTAACCGGGGTATCGTCGTCGTCGTCAGCGGCGATAACAACGCCTGCCACAACTGCGATACCGGCCAGGATGGCGATGATGAGGCCAGCGCCACCAAGTTCCGAGGTGTCTTCAGCGGCAGCCGACGAACGCTCGACAGCAACCGGAGCAGCCGAAGCGGCCACAGGCGCGAACGCCATTGCAGCAGCCGAAGCCGAAATCAAAATTTTCTTCGCAATCATCTTGTTCTCCATTGTGAATTCAGATCTTTAGCCGAAACGCGAGAAGCGAGCCGACTGCGCCCGTATTCGAATCATACCTAGTTGATCTAGCCGGCGCTAGCAACCCCGTTAATCGCCGTGAGTGACCCATTCGTCTCACGTGGGAAGGGCATAAATTACATTCGTTCTCAAAAGGTTGACTTCAGAACCCTATCTGTCGCTCGGCACCGTTTTACTTTCCAACCTCTGGTGTGGCCTTTATGCAGCAAGCTGCCAGGCCTTTAGATCGAAATCACCGTGACTGACAGGGCGGACAATTCTGTAGCGAACACGCAGCACAACAACTAATGGCAGATGCCAAGTTGCCGCATAGCTTTTTCTTTACTTCGCCCTCTAAGGGGACGCCCATTTTCTAAAACGCGATAGGAAACAAAAAAGCCCGCCGTTTCCGGCGGGCTTTTATATGCCTCTGGAGGCTTCGATGGTGGGCGTAGCAAGGATTGAACTTGCGACCCCTACGATGTCAACATAGTGCTCTACCACTGAGCTATACGCCCGCACCAACGGCGCCCCTTTGCAGGGCAGGCCGGCCCTTTAGCGAGCCTGGGAAAGCCGCGCAAGGGCCTATTGTCGACTTATTGAAACTGGGCGCTGATGCGGTCGTCGAGGACCCGTTCAACCTCGAGAACGAGGTCGCGCAGATGGAACGGTTTGGAGAGCACCTTGGCGTTCGGCTGCTCGCGGCTGGCCTTCAGTGTCACGGCGGCAAAACCGGTAATGAACATGACCTTGGTGTCGGGGCTGATCTCGTTGCAACGCTGCGCGAGTTCGATGCCGTCCATTTCGGGCATAACGATATCCGACAGCAGCAGATCGTAGCCCGTCTCCTTCAGCAACGGGAGGGCCTCGGTTCCGCGATCGACCGCATCGACGGCGTAGCCGGCATTGACGAGCGCGCGTTCGAGATAGACGCGCATTGCATCGTCATCCTCGGCAAGCAGGATTCGCTGGTTCGGTGTTGCATTCATGGATGCGTGCATAACGCACGAGCTTTAAAAAACCATGTATCGGAAACGAGTATTGTTAACGGCGCCGGGGCGAGATGGTGGCTTCGGGCACGTCCTGACAGTTTATCGGGGACGAGTGCCCGACAGCGCCGCAATTCCGCGCTTGCCTAATCGCCGCGATCGCACGAACGTGGGGTGATGGTACACACGCCGGCAGCAGCGCAGGAGCGCCTCCAGCCCCTTACGGGCGGACGCATCCCGGAGAACGACGCGCCATCATACCGCCTGTGGCAGCGGGAAGGGGGGCAGTTGCCGGTTTTGATCGCGGTGCCGCATAGCGGACGGTGCTATCCTGCTTTTCTGCTCGCAGCGCTACGCCAGCCCGAACGCGCCAGCCTGCGCCTGGAAGACCGCCATGTCGATGCGCTTGCCCTGCCTGCAGCCGAGGCGACGCAAACCAGTCTTCTGCTGGCCGATGCACCCCGAGCGATGATCGACCTCAACCGGTCGGCGGACGATATCGATTGGGGCATGGTTCGCGGGCCCAAGCCGCGCATAACACGTCATTCGCTTGCCAACCGGCGTTCACGCAATGGGCTGGGGCTGGTGCCCCGGCGGCTTCCGGGTATGGGCGAAATCTGGCGGCGAGCGCTCGATCGGAGCGAGCTCGATAGCTGGATCGCGGGGATCTATCATCCCTACCATGCGGCTCTGAGCCATGAACTCGAGCGCTTGCGCGACCGGTGGGGCACGGCGCTGCTTATCGATCTGCATTCCATGCCGCCCTTGCCCAAAGCGCAACCGCACGATCAGCCGGCCGAGTTCGTAATCGGCGATCGGTTCGGCGCGTCGTGCGAACCGGGGCTGGTCGATCTTGCGATCAGGTATTTGGCGAACAACGGCCGCCGGGTGGCGCACAACCGGCCCTATGCGGGAGGATATGTTCTCGACCGCTACGGACAGACGGCACGCGGTATTCATGCGATCCAGGTCGAGGTCTGTCGCAGTACCTATCTCGATGCACGCTTGGACCAACCGAGCGTGCGGGCAGGGGCAATCGCGAAGCTCCTGTCGGGCCTGATACGCACGCTCGGCACCGAGGCGGCGCTGATGGGCAACTCCGGCGTCGCCGCGCAAGCGGCGGAATGACCCAGAAAAAAACCACCCCACGCAAGTGCGCAGGGTGGCCAAGGTTCAGGGAGGAATGCACTCGCGTGCATTACCGGACGAGCGATGAGGGAAAGCGTCGTCCGGCTCAGGAAAAATGGGTTCGGGCGGCTTTGGTTTCAAGAGGCGGCCTGCCGTGAAAGCGTCACGGTTGAGCGCAGGATCAGGAGGCCGTCGCCGGGGCGGGTCAGCGCCTTGGCTGCGCGATCAACAGCAGCGCATCGCCGTGCAGCATATCTGAGCGCGGACCGTGAACAACAGCGCATTCGCCAACGGCCAAGTCTTCCTTTCCTATGCCGACCGTTCCCGAGAAGGGAATGAATAAAGCCGGGTGATCGGCAAGCCCAGGGAAGGGCGCTTCGCCGCCGCAGCGCCAGTAGAACAGGTCGAAATGCGGCCCGTCGACAAGTTGGCCGGCGTCACCATCGATCCTGCTGCGCAGCGAAGACGGGTATGGGGCTGTGTCAGCGATTTCGACGCCGCGATCGAGATGGAGTTCGCGTGGGCGACCGTAGTCGAACAGGCGAAAGGTAATATCGTTGTTCTGTTGCACCTCGATAAGGCTGACCCCGCCGCCAATGGCGTGGACGGTGCCGCCCGGGATATAGAATGCATCTCCCGGATAGACTTCGTGCCAGTCCAGCAGATCGATAATGCTACCATCCAGCGCGGCCGCTTGCATGTGCTCAGCACTGATCTTTTCGCGAAACCCGGCCGCAATCCTCGCGCCCGGTTCGGCATGAGTGATGACCCAGCATTCGCTTTTTCCAGTGGTGCCGAGGCCCAATGCTCGTGCCTGCTCATTCGTGGGGTGAGCCTGAACCGACAGTCTTTCGCTGGCAAAAATGTATTTCGCCAAGAGCTGGTCTAGATCGCGTGTCGGTTCGAACCAGACCTCTCCAATTGGTTTCTGAAACGAGTGACCAAACAGCGGCGGAAGTCGCGAAACACCCCATACTTTTTCGACGAACCGGGTTCGGAGCTTCTGGATCATGAATTCGTGCAACGGCTTGCCTCGCCGATTCGTTGGGCAGCGTCGCGCGCCACGACAAGAACATCGTCGCCGTCGACAACCACCACGGTGTCGTCTACGCCAATTAACGTGACATGCGGACCGTCGCTGTCGATCATGGAACCTGTCGCGCCCAGGATCTCACCGGGTCCGACGACAACGTTCGGCTCGTTGGCGGGGTTTCGTTCGCGCAAGAGCGCATCCCAATTGCCGATGTCGGACCACCCCATGGAAACATCGATCATCGCGGCACGGCCGGTGTTCTCCATAACCGCGTAGTCGACTGACTCCGCAGAGATCGTTGCAAAGCAATCGGCGTCGGGGCGGATGTCGCTGCCGGATCTCACGCCCTTTTCAAGGGCTGCTGCAGCCGCGATAGCAATTTCCGGTCGATGCTTTTCCAACTCACTGAGGTAGGTTCCGGCCTTGAAAGCGAAAATGCCGCCATTCCAAGCGTATCCACCGTCCGCCAGGAAACCCAGTGCCGTTGCCAGATCGGGTTTTTCGACGAAACTCTGCACTTCGTACCCGGCGCCGAGGGGAGGGCCGCGGTGTAGGTAGCCATACCCGGTTTCCGGCGCGGTGGCTTGGATCCCGAACGCCACCAAGTGATCTTCGCTCGCCAGTTCCGCAGCTGCGCCTGCCGCATCCCGAAATGCCTGCGGATCGACGATGTGATGGTCGCTCGGGCATACCAGCATAATTTCCTGCGGCTCCAAGGCCATCGCCGCAAGGGCAATTGCCGGTGCTGTATTGCGACCCATCGGCTCGATGACGAACTGCGCATCTGGCGCGATCGCCGCTGCCTGTGGTTTGGCGAATTGAAGGTGATGCTCGCCAATCACCACGATCGGAGCGGAAAACAGGTGCCGGTCTGTGCACCGTGAAAGGGTGGCTTCGAAGAGCGTGTTCGAGCCCAAGAGCGGAATAAACGGCTTCGGTTTGCTGGCACGGCTTCGCGGCCAAAGGCGCGTTCCACTGCCCCCACACAAGACAACAGGTACGATTGTCGGCACGCGCATCGCCTCCCCGCGATTGGAAGCGATTGATGTGGCAGACCCGAGGTTCTCTGAAAAGGGGCTGCCAGGCCTTTACGCCAAGGAGATATTGCTAATTCGCCTCGTGCGGAATTTCCAGTTCGGGAACGAAGCCCGTTTGCCAATCGGCCAGGCCCGCTGGGTGGGACTGTGCAGCCTCGGCGATTTTCGCCAGTTCGGCTTCGATGAATTCGACGCGTTCGTCCCAGCCGTCATGCGTACGCTTGCGGAAGATCCAGCCGCCATGCTTCGGGCCCCAGGTCCGCATGAAACGGACCGCGGCTGCGGGATCGTAGCCGGCATTGTGCAGAAGCCACGGCATCAGCCGGTCGGCATCGCGCTCGGAGAGCCGGACGAGTTTCCTTTTCCAGCCGATTTCGGCGAAAGTCTGCGGATGGCCCAGGATGTTATGCGCCATTTCGTGCGCTATCGCGGCCGCGAATGACGCTTCGTCATACGCGAGGCCCGGAAAGTTTTCCCCGACCAGTACACGCTCGCCGTCGGCCGCCGCGCTGCTCTTGGAATCAACGAGCTCGAACCGCGTGGGGCAGGCCGGGACCCCGGTGATCGAAGCCGCCAGCGCCGGCGTTTCGGCGCGGCTCAAGGAAAGATCCAGCGTTCCCCGGGATAGCGCATCATCGATTATGTCCCGCAGCGCGGTGACACGCTGCCAGCGCGGATTGGTCAGTGGCCATTCGGCCTCGATCGTGCGGCCAGCGATAGCGAGGATCGTGTCATTCTGCCGAATGCCTGCGGCGTCAGCCGGAGACAGCGGCGCAACCGCCTGCACGCCGATATCGCCGAGCAGGCCAAACTGCCGGCGCACTGCGGCGGGATCACTGTAACTGCCTGCATCGTGGATCAGGAGGCCGGAAACCCTCACCGTCTGGTCGCAGAATGCCGCGTTCGCGGTAGCCAGACGGTATCCGACCCGGAAGAGCCGATCCTCGCTGCGCTGAAAGGTTTCGAGAGGTTCGGGCGGGTCGCTACCGTCCGCAGCCGCCGAAGCCATGCTCCCGGCCATGCCCAGAGCGAGCGCGGCGACTATCGTGCGCATGCGCGCAAATCGAGGCACGGGAGCGCGAGCCGGAGTGGTGCGCGCTCCCGTACTCGAATGATTATGCAGTCGGGACACCGGCGGTCGCAGCATCGGGCAGGGGAACCTTGCCCTGCTGGAGCTGGCGCCCGAAAATCGTGCGCATCACGTCCATCGAGAAGATCTGCGCCCAGATCAGGGGCAGCAGGCCGCTCTCGGTCCATTTGCGCAGCTGGTCACCGCGAAGTTCGCGCAGCTTGTCCTGGTTGATCATCTGGAAGCCACGGTAGATGAAGGGCTTGTCGCTGCCCTGCTGCGTGATGGAAATCTCGCCATCCATCAGCAGGTCATGGTCCTTGAGTTCCTTCATGAAGGCCTGCGTGCGCTGACCGGCATGCTCGAACTGCTCGCAGAACTCGAGGATCTGCTTGGTGCCTTCGCTGGCTTCCCCGTTCTCGAACAGCGGCTGGCCGTCTTCGAATTCGCCGATATTCTCGGCGGTGGGATCGAAGCAGAGCGACAGTTCGTCGCTGTCCGGCTTGAGCCGTGCAAGCATGAAGGGGTAGCGGCGGACGTAAGCGGGGATGTAAACCTGTTCGGTCACCGTACCTTCGTCATCGACGAAAGTGTTTACGCCGTCGTTGAGCCCCATCAGCGCGAGCGGAACGGCATCCGGACCAGTCGAGAAAACGATCGGCAGGTCGCGCTGCGCCTGGACGAATTCATCAACCGTCAGGGGCACTGCGTGCTGGTTGGCCAGCCAAGGGGCCTTCGGCATCGGACGCGAACGATAGTTCGCATGGTCCTTGCTGTTGAGCGGCATCAGGTCTTTGAAGAACAGGGGCAGGTTGGGCTGCGGCGCGCTGGCCATGGATTTCTCCGAAATTCGATTGGATTGAGCAGCACACCCCGGGAGGATATGCGCGCGAAGCGCGGGCTTTAAGGCCTCGCCGTCTCAGGCGCAAGCGGTACGAGTTTGCCTGGGTTGAGCAGCCCCTGAGGGTCGAGCGCCTGCTTGATCGAGCGCATCAGTCTGAGCGAGACAGGATCGCCGAGCCGGCCCAGTTCGTCCCGCTTCATCTGCCCGATTCCGTGCTCGGCGCTCAGCGATCCGCCATATTCGGTGACGCGGTCATGGACGAAAGCGCTGATGGCCTTGCCTTCGCGCTCTTCCCATTCGCCCGCAACGGCGGCCTCGGGCGCGAGAACATGATAATGGATATTGCCGTCGCCAAGATGCCCGAAACCCGCAACCAGAGTGCCGGGAAAGCGCGTCTCGATCTGCGGCGAAACCGTCTCGACGAATTCGGCCATGCGCGACACCGGGACGGAGATGTCGTGCTGCATCGCGGGCCCGATCGCACGTTCCGCCGGTGAGATGCTTTCGCGCAAGTGCCAGAAGCTTTCGGCCTGGCTCTCGTTGGCGGCGATAACCGCGTCTTCCAGCAGCTCGCGCTCCATCGCGGTTTCGAAAACCGTCTCCATCAGGGTATCGAGTCCGTCGGTGGCGCCTGCAGGTGCGACCAGTTCGATCAATGCGTACCAGGCGTGCTCGTTTTCCAGCGGGCTGCGCGTGTCGGGCAGATAGGCCAGCACCGCATCGAGGCAATGCCGCGGCAGGACTTCGAACCCCTCGAGCGCGTCGCCGGCCTGCTGTTCGCAGTGCATCAGCAGTTGGCGTGCCTGGGCAATGCCGGCGAGACCGACCCACGCCACGCGCCGCTCGCCGATCGCGGGGGCGAGCTGCAAGGTGGCCGCCGTAACGATGCCCAGCGTGCCTTCCGAGCCGATCAGCACTTGCTTGAGGTCGAAGCCGCGGTTGTCCTTCTTCAGGGGCACGAGCCCGGAGAACACATCGCCGTTCGCCAGCACTGCCTCGATCCCGAGCACCTGAGCCCGCATCGTCCCATGGCGAAGGACCTGTGTACCCCCGGCATTGGTCGAGATCAGGCCGCCGACCGTGGCTGAACCCTTGCCGCCCAGCGTGAGCGGGAACCGCAAACCTTCTTTCTCCGCGGCCTCGTGCAGCGTCTGGAGGATCACGCCCGCCTCGCACGTGATTTGCATGCTGTCCTTCTCGAGGTGGCGGATTGCAGTCATTCGCCGCAACGAGAGGATAACGCTATCGCCGGTATCGTCGGGTGTGGCCCCGCCCGACATTCCGCTGTTGCCGCCTTGCGCGACGATTGGGACACCGTGCTTCGCGCAAAGCCTGACGAACTGGGCGACCTCTTCGGTCGAGGTCGGCGAGGCAAGGCCGAGCGCGCGGCCGGTATAGCGGCCTCGCCAGTCGGTCAGCCACCTATCGAGCAGGTCGGGGTCGCAGGTAAATCCGCGCGGCCCGAGGAGACCAGCGGCGGCTTCGTGGAAGGTCTGGGCATCGGTCATCGCATGCCTTCCTGCCACAATTCGTTGGGCGATTGCCACCACTTGCCAATCGAAAGCAAACAATTAAGCCCGCATTCAACCGTGAGGGTACAACCGAGCACGTGACGTACCCGCATGGTGTCCAACACGCGGCCAAGGAGCGATCGAACCCGACCGATGTCCCTGCTTTCCCCCCTCGCTGCCATGCTGATCGCATTGGGCTCGCCCCACGGCGCCGGCGACGATGGGGTGGCCCGGCAGGCCGCGGTTCCGAGTGAAGCACCGCTTGGCGCGGCGCCGCTGGTGGGGCGGGGCTCGATATGGTCATTCGATGCTGCATCCGCCGGGAAGGTCCCTATCGCCCGACAGGTGCGGATCGAGCGCCGCGTGATCATGCGGATCACGCCGCAACCGGGCAATTCGCGCCGTGGGTTCCTGTCGCAATTGCCGCGCCAAACCGCTCCGCGCGTCGTCGAGCGGCCCCACGGTGAATGCGTCGATGCCGGCGAGATCGTCGGCGTGGCCGATCGGGGCAGTCGGCTGGTCATGTATATGCGCGACCGGCAGATCATCTCTGCCGAACTCGAAAAGGCGTGCAGCCCGCGCGATTTCTATCTCGGCTTCTATGTCGAACGCAGTCCCGACGGGCAGCTCTGCGTGAACCGCGATCGGTTGATGTCGCGCGCCGGGGCGAAGTGCCGGATTGCCGATTTCCGCCGATTGATCGCCGTCGCGGACTGACATTCGCGTCGGGTCTGCCGGGATTTCTTGACTTTTGGGCCGATTCCGGCGAATGGCGCGCCCAGCCAATGCTGCGGACGCGCGGCGACTTGTAGGCCAGTGTTCCAGGGACAGTTTCTAACCGCATGACTTTCGCCGATCTCGGCCTTTCCGAAGACTTGCTCAAAGCAGTAAGCGAAGCCGGCTATACAGAGCCGACCGACATCCAGCGCGAAGCGATTCCGCCGATCCTGATGATGAAAGACATCATCGGGATCGCGCAGACGGGCACGGGCAAGACTGCCAGCTTCGTGCTGCCGATGATCGACATCATGGCCAGCGGACGGCGGCGCGCACTGATGCCGCGTTCGCTGATTCTCGCGCCGACGCGCGAACTCGCAGCCCAGGTGGCCGAAAACTTCGAGAAATACGGCAAGAACCACGATCTCAAGCTCGCGCTGCTGATTGGCGGCGTGCAGATGGGCGATCAGGTCAAGGCGCTGAATGATGGCGTCGACGTGCTGATCGCCACGCCGGGCCGGCTTATGGATCTTTTCGAACGGGGCAAGATCCTGCTCAACGGCTGCGAATTGCTGGTCATCGACGAAGCCGATCGCATGCTCGACATGGGGTTCATCCCCGATATCGAATTCATCTGCTCCAAGCTTCCCGAAGCGCGGCAGACAATGCTGTTCTCGGCGACCATGCCGCCACCGATCGAGAAGCTCGCCAAGAAGTTTCTCAACAATCCTAAGCGGATCGAAGTCAGCCGCGCGGCGACCACGAACAAGGACATCACCGCGTTCAAGGTGCCCGTAAAGGCCCGCCAGAAGCGCGACACGCTGCGCTGGCTGCTGGAAAACGACCACGTCGAGACCGCGATCATCTTCTCCAATCGCAAGACCACCGTGCGCGAGCTCAACAAGAGTTTGCAGAGCTATGGCTTCCGCAGCGGTGAGATCCATGGCGACATGGACCAGTCGAACCGGCTGAAGGAACTCGAACGCTTCAAGCAGGGCGAAATCAACATCCTCGTCGCTTCGGACGTCGCGGCTCGCGGGCTCGACGTCAAAGGCGTGAGCCACGTGTTCAATTTCGACACGCCCTGGCACCCGGACGATTACGTCCACCGGATCGGCCGTACGGGCAGGGCAGGGGCCAAGGGCCGCGCCTTTACGCTAGTGGCCGAAGAAGATGCCGAAGCGATCGCCAATGTCGAGAAGCTGACCGGCGCCGAAGTGCCCGTGTTCGGCAAGAAGGACGTTCGTGTCGATCTGGTCGACACGGCAGCCGAACCCAAGCCCGCGCGCGAAGACAAGCCCGAACGCGCGGCAAAGCCCAAGCGTTCGCCCACGCCCGACACGGACGCCGAAGCGGCCGCCGAAGAAAAGCCCAAGCGCGCTCGCAAGAAGCGGGACGATGACGAAGCACCGCGCGAAAAGCCGGCGCGCAAGGCCCGGGCTAAGAGCGAAGGGCGCCTGCAGCGCGGCGACGATGGCGGTTCGGTCCCGGCGGGCGAATGGAACGGTCCGCGCCCCGGTTTTCTGAATATTTCCGCGACCTGATAGCGATCCGGGCGTACGTGCGCCCGGCGATAATCCTCAGTCGGCCAGGCTGACGAAACTGTCGAGAACGCGCTTCTCGCCTGCTTTCTCGAATTCTATCGTCAGCTTGTTGCCTTCCTGGGCGGTCACGCAGCCATAGCCGAACTTGTCATGGAAGACGCGGGCGCCAAGCGCGATATCGCTGCGCGGCTTGGCCGCGAAGCTCGCCGCACTGCGGCCCGGTTCAGCCAGACGCTTAGGCGTCGTGTCATAACCTGACGAGAGCGCCCTTTGCCAACCGGGACCCCGCTTGCCGGACCGGTCCGGCCGGCTGGTCGAGACATGCGCGAACGGGTCGTCGGTCTCGCTCCAATTCGCCCGCCAGAGCGAGGCACCGCCGGTCATCGTGGTTTCGGACGTGATATAGTCTTCGGGAAGGTCTTCGATGAACCGGCTGGGGATCGAGCTTGTCCACTGGCCGTAGATGCGGCGGTTCGCTGCATGCAATA
The DNA here is from genome assembly GCF_009828015.1 of Qipengyuania citrea. GTDB lineage: Bacteria > Pseudomonadota > Alphaproteobacteria > Sphingomonadales > Sphingomonadaceae > Qipengyuania > Qipengyuania citrea. Next base: position 321,720 of record NZ_WTYG01000002.1, read on the forward strand.
TCGTGCAACGGCGCTTGGCGCGTGTGATCGCGACATAGGCCAGCCGGCGTTCTTCCTCGAGGCTTGCAAGGCCGCCCTCGTCGATGGCGCGCTGGCTCGGGAACACGCCTTCTTCCCAGCCGGGCAGGAAGACGTGGTCGAATTCCAGCCCCTTGGCAGCGTGCATGGTCATTATGGTGACCTTCTCGCCATCGCCGGCGCGTTCATTGTCCATCACCAGGCTGACATGCTCGAGGAAATCGCCGAGCGTCTCGTATTCTTCCATCGCCCGCGCGAGTTCGGTAAGGTTCTCGAGCCGCCCCGCGCTTTCGGCGCTGCGATCTTTCTGCAGCATGTCTTCGTACCCGCTTTCCGCAAGCACGCTGCGCAGCAGTTCCGACGGGGTGACCTTGTCTGCCTGTTCGCGCCAGTGAACGAACTGGCCCAGCAAGGCGACAAGGTTGTTCCGCGCCCGCGCAGGCAGTTCGTCGGTATCGCACAGGTCTAAGCTGGCAGCGGCGAGCGACATCTGCAGCTGGCGCGCATGACGGCGCATCGCCTCGAGCGTCTTCGCGCCGAGCCCGCGCTTGGGCTGGTTGTAGATCCTTTCGAAGGCGAGGTCGTCGGCCGGCTGCGCGATGACGCGCAAATAGGCCAATGCATCGCGGATTTCGGCGCGTTCGTAGAACCGGAAACCGCCGACGATGCGATAGTTGAGGCCGATCTGGATAAACCGATCTTCGAATTCCCGCGTCTGGTACTGCGCGCGCACCAGGATTGCGATCTGGTCGAGCGGTGCGCCCTCGCTTTCGAGCCGTTCGATCTCCTCGCCTACGCGGCGCGCTTCCTCGGGCGCATCCCATACGCCGATGATCCGTACCTTTTCACCGGGCGGCAGTTCGGTCCACAGCGTCTTGCCGAGGCGTTCGCTATTGGCATTGATCAGGCCCGAGGCCGCCGCCAGGATCTGCGGCGTCGAACGGTAGTTCTGTTCCAGCTTGACCACTGACGCGCCGGGAAAATCCTTTTCGAACTTGAGGATATTGGCGACTTCTGCGCCGCGCCATGAATAGATCGACTGGTCGTCGTCCCCCACCACGCAGATATTCTTGCGCGTCTGAGCGAGCAGCCTCAGCCAGAGATACTGGACCTGGTTGGTGTCCTGATATTCGTCGACGAGGATGTATTTGAAGCGCTGCTGGTATTGCGCGAGCACGTCGTGATGCGTGCGGAAGATGTTCAGTATGTGCAGCAGGAGGTCGCCGAAGTCGCAGGCGTTGAGCGTCTTCAGCCGGTCCTGATAGAGCTTGTAGAACTGGGCGCCGCGCCCGTTGGCATAGCTTTCATTCTCGACTGCATCGAGATCGCCGGGATTGAGCCCGCGATTCTTCCACCGGTCGAGCAAGCCGGCCAGTTGCCGCGCCGGCCAGCGTTTCTCGTCGACGTCGTTTTCCTGGATCAGCTGCTTGAGCAGGCGGATCTGGTCGTCCGTGTCGATGATCGTGTAATTGCTTTCCAGCCCGACCAGTTCGGCATGGCGGCGCAGCATTCGTGCCCCGATCGAATGAAACGTGCCCAGCCAAGGCATCCCTTCGACCGCATCGCCGATATGCCGGCCCACGCGTTCGCGCATTTCGCGCGCCGCCTTGTTGGTGAAGGTAACGCAAAGAATTTCGCTGGGCCATGCACGCCGCGTTGCGATGAGGTGTGCCAGCCGTGCGGTGAGCGCCGCAGTCTTCCCGGTGCCTGCCCCGGCGAGCATCAGAACGGGGCCTTCGGTGGTCAGCACCGCCTCGCGCTGGGGAGCATTCAACCGCGCCGCATAGGCGGGAATCTGCGCATCTGCGGGCGCGTCGGACGGGGTGGGGAGGTCTGTCATGAAGTACGGAACAGCTAGGGAACGAAGCGGCGCAAGACAAGCCCCGGCCATATGGGCGCGCCGGAACCGACGACCGGGGCGCTGCGTAGGTTAGCCGTACACACCACACAAATGGAGGAATCTCCTATGCGTAATCTGATTCTCGCCGGCGCTGCAGCGCTTGCCTTTACCGCTGTTCCGGCTGCTGCCGACGATCACATGTCGGGCGAAAGCTACAGCTGGTCCACCGAGCAGGAAGCCGCCTATGACCAGTGGCCCGCCGATCGCCAGACCGCTTATGATGCATGGCCCGCAGGCGTTCAGGAATATTACTGGACGCTGTCGCCCATGCAGACCGAAGGTTGGTGGGTGCTGACCGACGAACAGCGGGTCGCCATCTACGAAATGGAACCGGCAACGCGCATGCAGGCGTGGAACCAGATCGCTGCCCAGATGAATGGCAATCCGGCAACTACGTCGAGTGCATCTTCGAGCGCGACCGCGTCGCCCCGCTTCGTGAGCAACGCGGTGACGCAGTCGGTTCCGCCCGAATACACCCCCGCCGACAATGCGAACCTGCCAGTGTGTTCGGCCATGCAGCAGGATGGTTGCATCAACAGCTGGGCCAAGAACAAGACGGGTAATCGCCCGCTCGAATACTGGCCGGGTCAGCCCGCCAGCACGATCCCCCAGAAGCTTCCCGCAACCAAGCCGGGTTCGTGAGCTGAACTGAATGCGCGTCCTGCCAGCGGGTAGGGTGCGAAGCGAAAGGGTGGGACCGCCAAGGCGGTTCCGCCCTTTTCGTGCGTCTCAGGGGTTTGCGAGGTTGGTACCGGTTTCGAACCTGTCCCTGCCGGGCTGCGCGGTTCAGGCCGCGAGGCGCAGCAACGTGATCTTCGCCTTGCCGGTCTTTCGCTCGGCAACGATATCGAAGGCCCGCAGAGCGCCTTCTTCCTTCGCGCCGGTTTCGAGCGCGACCCAGGTCGCCGGCCCGATCCAGCCGAGCCGCGCGAGCCGGTCGAGCGCGACATGGCCGGCACCCGTATCGTAGGGCGGATCGAGAAAGATCACATCGTGCGCCGTCTTGGCAGGGCTGAGGCTGAGCACGGAACCTTGCTGGACCACGCTGCGTGCACGTGCGTCGAGCGTCTCGATATTTTTGCGGATGTCCTCCACCGCGCGCGCATCCTGTTCGACGAACAGGCAGGATGCAGCACCGCGCGACAGAGCCTCTAAGCCCAGTGCGCCTGATCCGGCGAAAAGATCGACCACGCTCAGCCCGTCGAAACTGCCCACGCGGCTGCCCAGCATGTTGAACAGCGTTTCGCGCGTCCGGTCGGCAGTGGGGCGGGTCAGATCGCCCGGCGGCGCGACGAGTTTGCGACCGCGCCAATCGCCTGCGATGATCCTCAAAGCTGGCCCCCGCGCCTGAGTTGCTTGCGGAACCGCTCGACATCGGCCTGGCGGATTTCCACTGCCTGGCCGCGCGGCAGGTCGGCCAGTTCGAACGGGCCATAGGCGGTCCGCAGCAGGCGATTCACCTGCAGGCCGAGATGTTCGAGCACGCGGCGAACTTCGCGGTTCTTGCCTTCGGTCAGCGTCATTTCGACCCAGCGATTCTTGCCCGAACCGCGCTCGAGGTCGGCCTCGATCCGGCCGTAGCGAATGCCGTCGATCTCGACGCCTTCGATCAGTTCGTCGAGTTGCGCCTGCGTGACATCGCCAAAGGCGCGCGCGCGGTAAGTGCGCGGTATGCCCGACGAGGGCAGTTCCATCGCCCGTTTCAGTTCGCCGTCATTGGTCAGCATCAGCAGACCTTCGGTGGTGAAGTCGAGACGGCCGACGGGAATCACGCGGCCCGCATCCCTGGGCAAGGCATTGCGCAGCGCGGTGTAAATGGTGGGCCGTCCGCGGGGATCGCGTTCGGCGGTGATCAGCCCCGACGGTTTGTGGAACGCGAACAGCCGCGCCGCCTCCGCCCGGCCGACAGCCTTGCCATCGACCGTCACGCCATTGAGATTCGCCAGCTTGACTGCGGGCGTGTCGAGGACCTTGCCATCGATCGCGATCCGCCCGTCGGCGATCATGCGCTCGATTTCGCGGCGGCTGGCGACGCCGGCACGGGCGAGCAGCTTGGCGATCCGATCGCCTTCTTCTGGTAAACGGTTATCGGCCATGCGCGCGCCAATACACACAACCCCCGTCATGCGGAAGCGGTGATCGCCGTCGACCTGCCAGCGAGGTGCCCGGGCTACCGCGTCAAATGCGCGCGCCGGGTTCAATTCACTGCGCGCAGCGCCTCTTCCACGGTCTCGTGATAGCGGCGGATACCCCCTTCGAGCGTGCCGAGGGTAAGCTGCGGCACCGCGCCGGTGGCCAGCCCCTGTTGCCCGAGTTCGGCGGCGCGGAAATCCTCGCCCGCGAAGACCCCGCCGTCGAGCAGGGCCCAGCTGCGTTCCCAGTGGTTGCGCGCCTTGTCGGTCCTGGGATGTTCGGGAATGAGCATGAAATCCTCCACCAGCGTGCGATCGTGCGCCTGCGGCATCATCACCATGACATTGATGTAGTCCGGGCTGGGGATGACCAGCGCGCCGGGCAGCAGCTGATAGGCAAAGGTCACCACGCGGCGCAGCGCGGCCATGTCCTCCAGATCGACCCCGTCCATTTCCTCGAGCCGGCCTACCGCGCTGCGGGCATGTGGTCCGATCATGTCGCCGCTGGTTGCGCCGTCCTTGAAGAACGGCCCGATCGTCTGCGCATGCAGGCGGGTGACATGGTAACTTTCGAGGAAAGCATCCATGATCAGTTTCCAGTTCCCCGCCACTTCGTGCGTCTTGCGGCGGAACAGCACGTGTTCGCCCATGCCGAGCGCGTCGAAATCCTCGCCGATCTTGTCCGCGAAACCGAAATCCGCGCTGTCTGCGCAAGGGGAGAACCAGATCAGCCCACCGGTTTCGCGGCTGGGCAGTTCCACGAGGCCGTAATCGCCCTTGTCGAGCCCGGGGAAGGTATCGGGCCGCGGCAGGGCCAGCAAACCGCCGTCCACCGCATAGGTCCATGCGTGATAGGGGCACACCAGCCTTTTCGTGCACTGAACCTCATTGCCTTCGACCAGCCGCGTGCCGCGGTGCCGGCAGACGTTCAGGAAGACATGCGCCATGCCCGATGCATCGCGGGTCACCAGCAAGGGGCGCCCGGTGGCGTCATGCGGCAGCGCCATGCCGGGATCGGGCAACAGCGCCGACGGGCAGACGATCTGCGGCAGCCGGTCGTAGATCGCCGCTTTTTCTCGCTGCCAGTAATCCGGATCGGTATAGACGCTTGCGGGCACCGTGGTCGCACTACCGGCATCGCGCTGCCGACCTTCGGCGATATCCCTGGCCAGGGCCAGCATGCCACGGGTCGGGCGATGCGCGGGTTGTTTGGTGTCGACATCGCTCATGACGCCTGTTCCTCCCTCTCTCTCGCCGCTAGTGTCGCAAAAATCACGCCGAATTGGAAGGATGCCAGCGAATGGCTGCGGTCGCAGAAGACAAGAAGAAGATTTCCGCCTGGCGCGCGCTCGGCATGGCGCTGGGCAATCGCAAGACCGGCTTCATGTTGCTGTTCGGTTTTGCCAGCGGTCTGCCCTTCGCGCTGTTCCTCGGCACCCTGTTCGCTTGGCTGACCGAAGCCGAAGTCGATCTCGAGACGATGGGCATCTTCTCGCTCATCGGTTTGGCCTATGCCTTCCAGTTCCTCTGGTCGCCGCTGATCGACAAGGTGAACATACCGGTGCTGCGCCGGCTGGGACGGCGCAAGCAGTGGATCGTGCCGATGCAGCTGGTGCTGGGCGCGATCCTGATTACGATGAGCGTGCTGGAACCGCGTACCCAGCTCGGCTGGTTCAGCCTGCTGGCGGGAATCGGCGCGTTCGCCAGCGCGACACAGGATATCGCGATCAATGCGTGGCGGATCGACGTGGCCGACGAGCGCGCGACGATCGACATTCTCTCCACCGTTTACCAGATGGGCTACCGGCTGTCGTCGCTGGTGGGCGGGGCGCTCGGCCTGATCATTGCCGCGCGGATCGGCTGGCCCGAAACCTACGCGCTGATGGGGGCGATCCTGCTGGGCGTGGGCTTCATCGGCCTGTGGGCGCCCAATGCGAGCGAAAACGCCGCGGATGTGGCGACCGAAAGCGAACGGCAGGTGCGCGCGCTGCGTCATGCGGGGGAACTCGAACCCGCGATCCGCAATCGCGCGCTGGCGCTGGTCGCGCTGCTGTGGGCGGGGGCGATCGGCATCGTCCTGACGTTCATGATCATGTCGATGACCTACGCCCCCGAAGATCGGCCCAACCCGACCGAATTCACGGTCAATGTCGGCCCGTGGATCATCGTGGCGACCATCATCCTGCCCGCGCTGATCGCCGGCTGGCTCGCCTCGAAGAAGCGCCGCGGCGAACACCTGCTGACAGCCGACGAGGAACCCGCCAGCGGCGGCAATTACATCCTCGATCACCTGTACCGCGCGCTGGTTCTGCCGCTGGTCGAATTCGTGGGACGGATGGGATGGTCGCTGGTGCTGATCCTGGCGGTGGTGCTGACCTATCGTATCTGCGACGCGATCTGGGGTACTTTCGCCTATCCCTTCTATCTCGGGGAGCTCGACTACACGAATGACGACGTCGCTTTCGCGTCGAAGTTCTTCGGCGTGGGGGCAATCATTGCAGGGCTCGCGCTCGGCGGCCTGTTGCTGACCACCATCGGCCGGATGGCGACGCTGCTGATCGGCGGGATACTCGCCGCGCTGACCAACCTGCTTTACGCGGATATGGCCGTGGGCGGATATTATATGGAGGCCTTCAGCGGGGCGATCGGTTTCACCTACCTGATCGAACAGGTACCGGGCATCGGCGATGCGGACCTCGCCAAGCTCACCATCACCATCGCGTTCGAAAATCTCGCGATCGGCATAGCCGGGGCTGCCTATATCGCATGGCTCTCCTCGATCGTCTCGAAGAAGTTCAGCGCGGTGCAGTATGCGCTGCTGTCGTCGCTGACGCTGCTGGTGGGCACGCTGGGGCGCGGGGCCCTTGGCGAAATGATCGAAAACCAGGGCTATTACGACGTCTTCATCCTGACCACATGGATCGGACTGGGGGCGGCGGTGCTGGTCTGCATCGAATGGTATCGCGAAAGCCGCTCGCGTGCCAATTCGGGCGTGGTCGCGCCCGAAGCGGGGCAGGCGGTCGCCCCGGCGGAATAGCGCCGGGGCTATTCCGGCGCTTCGCCGTTGCGCCGCAGCACATCGCCAGCAAGGTAGAGCGACCCCGCGATCAGGACGGGCAACCCATCTTCGGGAATAGCCGCGAGCGCGTTCACGATATCGGGAAAGAAGCGCGCTTGCGGGGCGATCGCTTCTGCCGGATGCCAATCGTGGCCCGGCACCGGGACCACAGCGAGGCTGGCGATCATGGGGGCGAGGGGATCGACCAGCGCAGCCGGATCCTTCGCATCGAGCATGCCGAGCACGAGGTGCAGCGGCTGCCCGGCAAAATGCGTGCCCAGCATGCGCCCGGCATCGGCATTGTGTCCGCCATCGAGCCATATTTCGCGGTGGCCTGCCAAGGGACCGGGGGCAAGGCGCTGCAGCCGGGCGGGCCAGGCCGCCTGCTCGATTCCCTGCGCGAGCGCATGGGGCGTGACCGGCAGCACATCCTGCGCGCGAAGCATGGCGATGGCGAGCGAGGCGTTCACCGCCTGATGCGCTCCGGGCAGGGACGGTAGCGGGAGCGCGAATTCGCCCTCTGCATCGCGGTAGAAAAGGTGACGTCCTGTTTCCGCCACCCATTCCGCGCCGCGTGCCGATAGCGGTGCCCCGGCGCGCGCGGCTGCGGCCTCGATCTGCTGCTGTGCTGCCAGCGGATAGGACAGGCATGCGAGCGGCACGCCCGCTTTGGCGATTCCGGCCTTTTCAAAGGCGATTCGCGCCACCGGATCGCTGGGTACACCGTCTTCCGGTGCCAGCAGGAAGCGTTCATGGTCGATCCCCAGCGCCGCAATCCCGCATGCGGCAAGGACGGCTGGCTCCAGAACATTGGTTGCATCGTAGCGTCCGCCCAGTCCGACTTCGACAACGCAGGCATCGGCCGGGATGCGGGCGAAATCCAAAAACGCGGCGGCTATGGTGACTTCGAAAAAGCTGGGCCCGAGATCTTCGCCCGCGTCGAGCACTTCGGACAGGAGCGAGGCAAGCCGTTCATCGCCGATTAGCTTGCCCGCCAGGCGGATACGCTCGTTGTAACGCACCAAATGCGGGCTGTTGGTGACATGCACCGAATAGCCTTGCGCCTCGAGCATTGCGCGCAGGAAGGCACAGGTCGATCCCTTGCCGTTGGTGCCTGCGACATGGAACACCGGTGGCAGAGCACGGTGCGGATTGCCCAGCCGGTCGAGCAGGACGTGTATGGTTTCGAGACCCAGCCTGCCATCGGGAACGGAAAGGCGCCCCAGCCGGTCGAGCTGTGCCTGGACTCGGGGATGATCGGAGCGGGCGAAGTCCCGCATGGCGCAGGTCAGGCGGCCTTGGCGGGGGCCAGGTAATCGAGCAGTGTCGCCAAAGTGTCTTTCAGCTCGTGACGATGCACCACCATGTCGACCATGCCGTGCTTGTGCAGGTACTCGGCGCGCTGAAACCCATCGGGCAATTGTTCGCGGATCGTGTCCTGGATCACGCGCTGACCGGCAAAGCCGATCAGCGCGCCGGGTTCGGCGATATGCACGTCGCCCAGCATCGCATAGCTGGCAGTGACACCGCCCGTGGTCGGGTCGGTCAGCACGACTATATAGGGCAGCTTGGCTTCCTTCAGACGCCGCGTCATCACCGTTGCCTTGGGCATCTGCATGAGGCTGAGGATGCCTTCCTGCATGCGTGCGCCGCCCGCTGCGGTAACGACGATATAGGGGCAGTGCCGCGACAGCGCGCGTTCGGCGCCCTGGCAGAAGGCGGTGCCCACTGCCATGCCCATCGATCCGCCCATGAAGCCGAAATCCTGCACGCCGACGACCGCGGGCTTGCCCTCGATTGCACCCGAACCGACAAGGAAGGCGTCCTTGTGCGGGCTCTTGGCGCGCGCCTTCTTCAGCCGGTCGGTGTATTTCGCCGTGTCGCGGAACTTGAGCGGGTCTTCCTTCACATCGGGGATGGGAAGGACCTCGAACCCTTCGTCGAGCAGCTGCCGCAGCCGTTCGTCGGCACCGATCCGGCCATGGTGGCCGCAGCGCGGGCAGACATAGGAATTGTCCTCGTATTCCTGCGCGAAGACCATCTGCTGGCAGCTGGGGCACTTGACCCACAGGTCTTTTTCCGTGCTGCGCTTGGACAGCGAGGTGATCGAATTGCGGACGCGGGTGAACCAGTTCATGCGCTGAGCCTATAGTCAGGTTGTCACAAAGCTCAAATAGTCAGCGCACCGCCGGAGCGTCATCCCTGCGCAGGGGCGACGAACTAGCGGGCTGATCGCACCGCTTCGGCAAGCGATGAAGCCAAGGTGCGCAACTTCGCCGGAGCGTCGTCGCCATGTTCGGCGACCAGTTCGACCAGCGCCGAACCCACCACGACTCCATCGGCCACGCGTGCGATCTCGCTCGCCTGCTCGGGTGTGCGCACACCGAAGCCGACCGCGACCGGAATGTCGGTCGATCGCTTGATGCGCGAGACATTGGCTTCGATCGACTCGATCGCCGCCTGCTGCATTCCCGTGATGCCCGCGACTGCGACGTAATAAAGGAAGCCCTCGCTGCCTTGGATCACGGCGGGAAGGCGCTTGTCGTCGGTGGTCGGCGTGGCCAGGCGGATGGGGGCGATTTCCGCAGCACGCAGCGCCGGACCAAGCGCGTCATCTTCCTCCGGCGGGATGTCGACGCAGATTACTCCGTCGATGCCCGCTTCCTTGGCCGCGGCCGCGAACCAGTCGGGCCCGCGGCGAATCATCGGGTTGGCATAGCCCATCAGCACCAGCGGAACATCGGGATGACGCTGGCGAAATGCGGTAGCGATGGCGAGCACGTCGGCCGTCGTCGTTCCGACGCCCAGCGACCGGATATTGGCCGCCTGGATCGCGGGGCCATCCGCCATCGGATCAGTGAAGGGCATGCCCAGTTCGATCACATCGGCGCCGCCTTCGACCAGTGCATCGAGATTGGCAGCGGTGTCCCCGTCGCCGGCAGTCAGGAAGCAGACGAGCGCGGGGTGGGGCTTGGCGAAGGCGGAGGCGAGGCGGGTCAAATGTCCACTCCCAGCTTCTCGGCCACGGTGAAGATATCCTTGTCGCCGCGCCCGCACAGATTGGCCAGGATGATGCTGTCCCGCGGCATTTCCTTGGCACGCTTCGCCACTGCTGATATGGCGTGGCTCGGCTCCAGCGCGGGAATGATTCCCTCGGTGCGACAGAGCAGCTGGAACGCCTCCAGCGCCTCGTCATCGGTCACCGCAGTGTATTCGACGCGGCCTGAATCCTTGAGCCACGCATGCTCGGGACCAATGCCGGGATAGTCGAGCCCGGCGCTGATCGAGTGACCTTCGGTAATCTGGCCGTCCTCGTCCTGCAGCAGATAGGTCTTGTTGCCGTGAAGTACGCCGGGGAAACCGCCGAGCAGGCTTGCCGCGTGTTCGTTGCCATCGAGCCCGTGACCCGCCGCCTCGACGCCCAGCAGCTTGACCTCGGCGTCGTCGAGGAAGGGGTGGAACAGGCCCAGCGCGTTCGAACCGCCACCGATGCAGGCCACGGCCAGGTCGGGCAATCGTCCGATCCTCTCGAGCATCTGCGCCCGCGCCTCCTTGCCGATGATGCTCTGGAAGTCGCGCACCATCTCGGGATAGGGATGCGGTCCGGCGGCCGTGCCGATGATGTAGAAGGTGTCATGGACGTTCGCGACCCAGTCGCGCAGCCCTTCGTTCATTGCGTCCTTCAGCGTCCCGCGCCCGCTGGTGACGGGCACGATTTCCGCACCGAGCAGCTTCATGCGGAAGACGTTGGGCGATTGGCGCCGCACGTCTTCGGCACCCATGTAGATCACGCAGGGCAGGCCGAAGCGTGCGCAGACCGTTGCGGTGGCGACGCCGTGCTGGCCCGCGCCGGTTTCCGCGATGATGCGAGTCTTGCCCATCCGGATGGCGAGCAGGATTTGCCCGATGCAATTGTTGATCTTGTGCGCACCGGTGTGATTGAGTTCGTCGCGCTTGAACCAGACCTGCGCGCCGTGGCCCTCGGGCGAACCGGCGCGCAGCGCCTCGGTCAGCCGTTCGGCAAAATACAGCGGCGAGGGGCGGCCGACGTAATGTTCGAGCAAATCGTCGAATTCTCGCTGGAATTCCGGATCGGCCTGCGCCTTGCGGTATTCACGCTCGAGATCGAGCACCAGCGGCATCAGCGTTTCGGCGACATAGCGTCCGCCGAAGTCGCCGAAATGGCCGCGCTCGTCGGGCTGGTTGCGATAGGAATTGGGATTGGTTTCGGTCATCGCGCTCCCCATGCCCTCCGCAGCAGGCGAAGTCGAGACAGCTTTGCTTTTTCACGAGGCATCAGGACTGCGGTTTGGCAGCCACGGGCCGCAGATCAGGCGGCGAGCGCGGCCCGGCAGAAATCGGCGATACGCTGCGGATCCTTCACTCCCGGTGCGCTTTCAACACCGCTCGACGTATCGACCAGCGGCGCACCGGTCGCGCGGATCGCTTCGGCGACATTGCCCGCCGTGAGGCCACCTGCCAGCGCCCAGTCGATCTTGTGGCGGTGCCCGGAAAGCAAGGACCAGTCGAAAGCCGTGCCATTGCCGCCGGGCAGTGCTTTGGCCGGTGCGTCGAACAGCAGGCGGTCGACCTTGCCGATGTATTTCTCGCTCCGGGTCAGCGTGCCAGCGTCCTTCAGCCCGACTGCTTTCCACACCTCATAGGGCAGGCTGCGACGGATACCGCCAATCCATTGCGGTGTCTCATTGCCGTGGAACTGGACCACGTCGGGCTGGATCGCGTTGAGGGCGCGTCCGGTGGTTTCGGGATCGGCATTGACCAGCAGCAGCACCGCCTTGGCCTTGCCCCGGGCCTGCTCGCGCAGTTCGCGGGCCAGATCGAGCGCGACATGGCGGGGCGAGGGTTCGTAATGAACCAGCCCGATATGCGTCGCGCCCGCGGCAAGCGCTGCATCTACCGTTTCGGGCGTCGAAAGCCCGCAGATCTTGATCTGGACCGCCATGGCGAAACCTACAGCGTGGCTTCGATGGCGCGGGCGGCCTGCGCCGGATCGTCGGCCCGGCTGATCGGGCGTCCGATGACCAGCACGCTGGCACCATCATCGCGCGCCTTGCGCGGGGTGACGACGCGCTTCTGGTCGCCGGTGCCGCTGCCCGCGGGGCGCAATCCCGGGACGACGAAAAACCCGTCCTTCCACTGGTCGTGGACCGATTTCACTTCCTGGCCCGAACAGACGATCCCGTCGAGACCGGCGCGGTGCGCAAGATCGGCAAGGCGCAGCACCTGATCGTGCGCGCTGCCTTCGATCCCCGTGCTCGCCAGATCGCGATCGTCCATGCTGGTCAACATGGTCACGGCAACGACCTTGGTGTGTTCGCCTGCGGCGGCCTTGGCATCCTCGAGCATGGCGCGCCCGCCGCTGGCATGCACGGTGACGATGCGCGGTTCTAGCACATGGATCGCCTGCATCGCGCCCGCGACGGTATTGGGGATGTCGTGGAACTTCAGGTCGAGGAAGATCGGCAATCCGAGCTGGCCGACCAGATGAACCCCGTGCGCCCCATGCGCGCAGAAGAATTCGAGGCCCAGCTTCACCCCGCCGACATGGCCCTTGACCTTCCGGATCAGGTCGAGGCCGTCCTGCAGATGCGGGAGGTCGAGCGCGAGATAGATCGGATTGGTCATGCGGGCTTCGCAGGATCTGTGTCGACGGGGTCGACGGGATTGGCCGGTTCGGGCGGCGGGTTGTGTACCGGAGGCTCGGGCGTAGGAGCAGGCGCGGGCTGGACGGTTGCCGAAGCATCGGGAGCGGGCGTGGCCGCGCCGAACCGGCTGGTCGCCGCCTCCAGCGCATTGATGCGCCGCGTCGCGCGCCACTTGCTCGCCCGGTGCACGAGCCACATCGGGATCAGCCCCAGCAGGAACGAGATCACTACCAGCGCGGGCAGCTTGGTTTCGAGCACGAGGTTCGACCAGATCTGAACCTCAACCGGCTTCCAGTTGAAAAAGCTGAATGCGAGCAGCGAAAACAGCAGCAGGACCCAGCCGATGGTGCGCACGATTTGCATGGAGTGTAGCCCTCTTTCGTCTTGGCGTGGGATGCTAGGCCGGGACCCGTCCCGCGTCTAGCCGAAGACCCGCGCGAAGATCGTGTCGACGTGCTTGAAGTGGTATTCGAGATCGAACTTCTCTTCGAGCTGCTGGGCACCCAGCGCGGCGGTAACCTCCTCGTCGCGCTTGAGCAGGTCGAGCAGCGTCAGCTGGCCATCCGATTCCCACACCTTCATCGCGTTGCGCTGGACGAGGCGGTAGGCATCCTCGCGGCTGACCCCGTTCTGCGTCAGCGCCAGCAGCACGCGCTGCGAATGGATCAACCCGCCCATGCGGTCCATGTTCGCCTGCATGCGCTCGGGATAGACCAGCAGCTTGTCGACCACGCCGGTCAGCCGCGCTAGCGCGAAATCGAGCGTAATGCAGGCATCGGGACCGATGAACCGCTCGACCGAGGAATGCGAGATATCGCGTTCGTGCCACAGCGCGACGTTTTCCAGCGCGGGCAGGGCATAGGCGCGGATCATGCGCGCCTGGCCGGTAAGGTTCTCGGTCAGGATCGGGTTGCGCTTGTGCGGCATCGCGCTCGACCCCTTCTGGCCGGGCGAGAAATACTCCTCCGCCTCGAGCACTTCGGTGCGCTGGAGGTGGCGAACCTCGACCGCCAAGCGCTCGATCGAACCGGCGATAACCGCCAGCGTCGAAAAGAACATGGCGTGCCGGTCGCGCGGGATGACCTGCGTCGAGACGGGCTCCACGGTCAGGCCGAGCTTGTCGGCGACATGCTCTTCCACCTGCGGGTCGATGTTGGCGAAAGTGCCGACTGCACCCGATATGGCGCAGGTCGCGATTTCCGCGCGCGCCGCGATCAGGCGGGTCCTGCAGCGGTCGAATTCGGCATAGGCCTGCGCCAGTTTGAGACCGAAGGTGACGGGTTCGGCATGGATGCCATGGCTGCGCCCGATGGTGGGCGTGTATTTGTGCTCCTCGGCGCGGCGCTTGATCGCCTCGAGCAGGCCGTCGAGATCGGCCAGCAGGATATCGGCTGAGCGGGCCAACTGGACCGCAAGTGTCGTGTCGAGCACGTCGCTGCTGGTCATGCCCTGGTGCATGAAGCGGGCCTCGTCGCCGACATTCTCGGCCACCCAGGTAAGGAAGGCGATGACATCGTGCTTGGTGACCGCTTCGATCGCATCGATGGCCTCGACGTCGATCTTGGGATCGGTTGCCCACCAGTCCCACAGCGCCTTGGCCGCGCTCGGCGGGACCACGCCCAATTCGCCCAGCTTTTCGGTCGCATGCGCCTCGATCTCGAACCAGATGCGATACTTCGCTTCGGGCTCCCACAGGGCAGTCATATCGGGACGGGCGTAGCGGGGGACCATATAAGAGCTCCGATTGCGGGTCAGGCGGGATTCGCGGCTGCGCGGCGGCTAGGCCGAGCCGGCAGAATTGGCAAGGTTTGCCCCCGGGGGGGCCGTCCTGAACAGATCAGAGGAGGCCCTTGGCGCGCAGCGAGACGTTGCCTTCGCGCCCGATGATGACGTGGTCGTGGACGGTGACCCCCAGCAGGCGGCCTGCTTCCGCGATCCGCGCGGTAATGGTGATATCGGCGCGGCTGGGTTCGGGATTCCCGCTGGGGTGGTTGTGGACGAGGATCAGCGCCGTCGCGCCCACATCGAAGGCCTTGCGGATGACCTCGCGGGGATGGATGGCGGCTTCGTCGATCGACCCTTCGCTGAGGAGATGATCCAGGATCAGCCGGTTCCGGGTGTCGAGATAGAGCCCGCGCACCCGTTCATGCGTCAGATGCGCCATGTCGATGTTGAGATAGTCGAGCAGCGCTTGCCAGCTACCCAGCACCGGGCGGTTCTGCACCGCACCGCGCGCCATGCGCCGCGCCGCCAGCGCATTGGCGTGCAATGCCGCAACACTGGCATCGCCCATGCCCTTGACCTGGCGCAGCGCCTGCGGATCGGCCGTGAGCACCGCGGCGAAAGACCCGAAGTGTGCGATCAATGCCTTGGCGAGCGGTTTCGTATCGCCCTGGCGGATGGCAGCGAACAGCAGGAATTCGAGCAGTTCGTAATCGGCCAGCGCTTCAGCACCGCCGTCGAGCAACCGTTGGCGCAAGCGTTGTCGATGGCCGGTACCGGCATGGCCAGCCGAATTTTTTGGATCTCCCGGCAACCGATCCCCCACATCCCGCGTTTGAGGCACTTGCATTGCCTTTAGCAGGCATATCGCGCAAGTGTGGGATCGATGGAGCGGGCCGCGAGCGACAATGACATGACGGCCGACGATTCCGTCAGGCGATCCCGCTGGCGCCGCAAGCGCTGGGCGGCGCTGCTGGTCGTGCTGGGAGCGCTGCTACTGGCTGGCCTCGGCCTATGGCTGTCGCGCGAACGGATCGTCGACGACATCATTCGCGACCAGCTCGAGGCCTATGATATCCCGGGCAACTACACGATCGAGCGGATCGGCGGGACCACGCAGATACTGTCCGACGTCGTGCTCGGAGATCCTGACAATCCCGACTTCACCGCCGAGCGGCTGGTGGTCACCCTGCGCCACCGGTTCGGCATTCCGGAAATCGGTGGCGTGGTGCTGGTCAAGCCGCGCCTTTATGCCAGCTACCGCGATGGCGAACTGAGCCTCGGGCGGCTCGATCCGCTGGTGTTCGGCGGGGACGACAGTCCGGCGAGCCTGCCCAATCTGAATTTCGAAGTCCGCGACGGCCGCGCGCTGCTGGCGACCGACTACGGGCCGGTCGGCATCAAGCTGGCGGGTTCCGGACTTCTCAGCCATGGCTGGCAGGGCTCTATCGCGGCGAGCGCCCCCGAGCTCGCGACTGCGCGCTGCGGTATCGAGAATGCCACCGCCTTCGGCAAGCTCACCTCGGTATCGGGCGAGCCGCAGTTCGCAGGACCCGTCCGCTTTGCGGCGCTCACCTGCGAGGAAAGCGGCCTTGCGCTCGACGACTACGCGATGGAGCTGAGCGTCGTTGCCGATACGGCGCTGGCCAATCCCGCGATCGAAGCACGGCTCGAGGGGGGAGAAACCCGGTTCGGCGAACAGTCCGCCGCAGCCTTGCTGGGCACGGTCCGCGCCCAGATCCGCGACCGGCTGACGACCGCCAGGTTCACGCTCGCCGCACGCGGGGTCGATACACCGCAGGCGCTTGCCGCAGTGCTCACCGCCGAAGGGCAAATGCGGGCAACCGACGGCTTCGACCACGTCCAGCTCGACAGCAATGTGGAAGGCAACGGGCTAAGGCTGGGCCGCTCCACGATTGCAGCGATCCAGTCGCTGGCGCAGACCGGGGAGGGCACGCTGGTTGCGCCGCTGACCGGCAAGCTGGCGGCAGCGCTTCAGCGCGAAGCCCGCGGCAGCGCGCTCGATGCGGATATACGCCTGCGGATCGATCCAGCTGGCTATTCGCTGCTGGCGCCGCGCGCCGAATTGCGCGGTGGTAGCGGGGCGCGGCTCGTATCGCTTTCACGCGTCGAGATTGCTGCACCGGATGGCGAAGCCCCTTACGTTGCGGGGAACATCGCAACCGGCGGCGCGAACATGCCGCGGATCAGCGGTCGGATGGAGCGCAGCGAATCGGGTGGCTCGATATTCCGCCTGGCGATGGAGCGATATGCCGCGGGCGACAGCGCTCTCGCCGTCCCCCAGGTCGTCATTGCGCAGGGGCCGGGCGGCGCCCTCGGATTCTCTGGCCGGGTGCTCGCAAGCGGACCGCTGCCGGGCGGCTCGGCGACGAACCTCCTGCTGCCGCTCGAAGGCCGCTACGCGGGCGGGCAACTGGCGCTGTGGCGTTCCTGCATGGACGTTGCTTTCGACCGGCTTCAGCTCGCCGACCTCACATTCGAAAAGCGCGGGGTCACACTGTGCCCGGCACGGGGACGCCCCATTCTCTCAAGCGGGCCCGGCGGCCTGCGCATAGCCGCCGGCACCAGCGGGCTCGATCTCGAAGGATCGTTGGGGGAGACCCCGATACGGATTGCCACCGGTCCGATCGGGTTCGGCTATCCCGGCGTGATGACCGCCCGCGAAATCGATGTATCGCTGGGCCCGGTCGAGACCGCCAGCCGGTTCCGCATTTCCGACTTGGACGCGCGGATCGGGCAGGACATCGCCGGAACGTTCAGCGATGCGGATATCGCGATTGCGGCCGTCCCGCTCGATCTGATGCAGGCGAGCGGGCAGTGGCGCTTCGCCGATGGAAGCCTGGCGATCGAGGAAGGCGCGTTCACGCTGGTCGATCGCGACGAATCGCCCCGGTTCGAACCGCTTATGGCGCGCAATGCCACGCTGACACTGGCCGAGAATGTCATCGACGCGCAGGCGCTGCTGAGGAATCCGGCAAGCGAAAGCGTAGTGACAACGGTCGACCTGCGCCATGATCTTGAAACCGGTGCGGGCTGGGCGGACCTCGACGTGCCCGGTGTCCGGTTCGACGAAGACTTGCAGCCCGAACAGATATCGCAGCTGGCCAAGGGGGTGATCGCCAATACCGAGGGAGTGGTCACGGGCACCGGACGCATCGACTGGGCCGCAAACGGGACCGTGACCAGCACCGGGCGTTTCTCCAGCGACGATCTCGATTTCGCGGCTGCGTTCGGACCGGTGAGGGGCGCGGCGGGGACGGTCGAGTTCACCGACCTGCTCAACCTGACGACCGCACCCGACCAGACGATCCGCGTTGCCTCGGTCAATCCGGGGATCGAAGTCTTCGATGGCGAGGTCGGCTTCGAGTTGCGCAATGGCGAAGTGCTGGCGGTATCGGGCGGATCGTGGCCCTTCATGGGCGGCGAATTGCTGCTCCGCGATGTCGATCTGACGCTGGGGATCAGCGAGGAGCGGCGCTACATCTTCGAAATCGTCGGGCTCGAAGCTGGCACCTTCGTGACCGCGATGGAACTCGAAAACATCTCGGCAACGGGGCTGTTCGACGGAACGGTTCCGATCGTGTTCGATGAACGCGGCGACGGGCGGATCGACACCGGCGTGCTGATTTCGCGGCCCCCGGGCGGTACCGTCTCCTATGTCGGCGACCTGACTTATGAAGACCTCTCACCGATTGCCAATTTTGCCTTTGATGCCCTGAAAAGCCTCGATTATTCGCAGATGCGGATCGTGATGGAAGGCCCCCTGACGGGCGAAATCGTGACCCGTGTGCGTTTCGACGGCGTGCGCCAGGGCGACGCGGCCCGGTCCAATTTCGTCACGCGGCGCCTGGCGGCACTGCCGCTGCAGTTCCGCATCAATGTGCGGGCGCAGTTCTACCAGCTGCTGACCAACCTCAAGTCGCTTTACGATCCCGCATCGGTGCGCGACCCGCGCGAACTGGGCCTGCTGTCCGACGACGGCACGCGCCTGCTGCGGCGCTCGATCACCGGCGAGGAAGCCGAACCCGATATCGACCCGGACGACATCGTGCCGGATGAAGAACCCATTCAGGAGCAGGAAAGCGAGTGAGGGCTATGAACGACCCCAAATTGACCGGGAGGGTGGCTGCCGCCATGCTCGCCACAGTCGCGCTCGGTGGTTGCATTACCGTCAATGCACCCGAGGAGCCGATCGTGATCGAGCTGAACGTCAACATCCGCCAGGAAGTGATCTACCGCCTCGCCGAAGACGCGGGCAATACGATCGAAGACAATGCGGATATCTTCTGATGGGTGAGGTTATGAACAAGCTAACGAAATCGGTTCTCGCTGCGGCGGCCCTGGCGACTGCGCTGGGCGGCATCGCGTCCCCGGCATTCGCCCAGCGCGATCCCGCCTATGCCTCGGCGCGTGCCGCCGGGCAGGTGGGCGAGCGGATGGACGGATATCTCGGCATCGTCGTGGCGGAGACCCCGGCGCTGCGCCGCATCGTCAACGACATCAACATCAAGCGCCGTGCGGTCTATTCCGAACGCGCCAAGGCAACCAATGCCACGATCGAGGAATATGCGCTGACTGCCGGGTGCCAGGCCATACTCGCAACGGCAGTTGGCGAGAAATACCAGGCGCCCGACGGCAGCTGGCAGACGCGCACTTCGGCCGCTCCCCTGCGCGACCCGCGCTGTCCCTGACCCTTAGGCCCGACCGCCGGTTGGGCGGATTTGTGAACGCCGGCGGGCCATGCTGCCCGGCCTGTTTCGATTTTCCCGACCTTGGATGCACAGCACGCGCCGGTCCGTGTTGACTCGCCAACACCCCCCTTCTAAGGGGGCGACGCCCTCGGCGGGCAAGTCCGTGCCCGTGCCGCGCAACCCCCTTAAAGGAGCAAGGCATGAGCAACGACGAACCCGCACGGGAACCTGTTAAGGAGGATGCGCGGATCGACGCGCTGGAGGCGCGGCTTGCAGCCGCGCAGCAGCGCGAAGAGGAACGCAACCGTCCTCAGGCTTCGGGTGCCGATGCGAATTATCGCAGCGGAAATCGGGTCCTGGCGGATCTTCTTGGCGGGCTCCTTGGCGGTGCGGTGATCGGTTATGCCATCGGCTTCTTTACCGATACCAACCCGTGGGGTCTGTTGGTCGGGCTGTTCCTCGGAATAGTCGTGGCCTTCAGGAACGTTATCCGCGCGGCAAACCGGCGCCCCGGTGAATAATCCCCGAACCGAGGGGGTTACGGGGTGTTCGTTACAGGATTTAGGGACGTAAGAGACGTGGCAGCCGAACAGGCCAAAGTCGACCCGATGTACCAGTTCACGATCGAGCCGCTTGCCGGTTCGGGCGGCTGGGAAATCGCAGGCTACAACATTGCCTTCACCAACAGCGCGCTGTGGATGCTGATCACCACGGTGGTCCTGTTCCTCTTCGTGCTCGGCGGGATGAAGCGCGAACTCGTGCCCGGACGCTGGCAGATGGTCGTCGAATCCTTCACCGGGTTCATCGACGATATGCTCGAAGCGAACATCGGCAAGGAAGGGCGCAAGTATGTGCCCTATGTCTTCAGCCTGTTCATGTTCATCCTTTTCGCCAACCTGCTCGGCCTGATGCCGCTGGGCGTGTTCGGCCTGCACCCGTTCACCTTCACCAGCCACTTCACCGTCACCGGCGTGCTGGCGATCATCAGCTTCTCGATCGTGCTGCTGGTGGGTTTCTGGAAGCACGGGTTGCACTTCTTCTCGCTGTTCGTGCCCGAAGGCACGCCGCTGCCGATGATCCCCATTCTTGCACCGATCGAGTTCATCTCCTTCATGGTGCGCCCGTTCAGCCTTGGCCTGCGTCTGTTCGTGGCCATGATGGCCGGACACGTTCTGCTCGAAGTGCTGTCGAGCTTCGTGATCGACGGGACCAATGCCGGCGCCACCTTCGGCCTGATGGTCGGTTTGCCCAGCTTTATCCTGATGATCGGCATCTGCGCGCTCGAACTGCTCGTAGCCGGCATTCAGGCTTATGTTTTCGCCCTTTTGACGTCGCTGTACATCAACGACGCCGAGAACCTTCACTAATCGTTTTAATTTAGCGTTTTTCCAAAGGAGTTTGAAATGGAAGCTGAAGCTGCAAAGCTGCTCGGAGCCGGTCTCGCCGCTGTTGGTGCCGGTCTTGCCTCGCTGGGTGTCGGCAATGTCTTCGCCAAGTATCTCGAAGGCGCACTGCGTAACCCCGGCGCCGCCGACGGTCAGCAGGGCCGCCTGTTCATCGGCTTCGCCGCTGCCGAACTTCTCGGCCTGCTGGCGTTCGTCGTCGCGATGATCCTGATCTTCGTCGCCTAAGCACGACCACCGATATTGCACCGGCCGGATATGCGTCCGGCCGGTGCCGTGATTTTACCGTACCCGCCTTTCGAGAGCTGACATGCCCCAGATCGCACAGCTTGCCGAAACATGGTCCAGCCAGGTCTTCTGGCTGCTGGTCTTTTTCGGCATCACTTTCTTCGTCATCGGCCGCGGCATGGTGCCGAAGGTGATGGAAACCGTCGCCCAGCGTGACAGCCAGATCGCCGCCGACCTCGGCGCGGCCAAGGCTGCGCGCGATGCAGCCGACGAGCAGGAAGAGGCCTGGCGGGTCCGCGAGAACGAGAACCGCGCCGCGGCGCAGGCGATCGTGGCCAAGGCCAAGGACGAGGCTGCCGCCAAGTCCGAAAAGAAGCTCAAGGCGGCGCAGACCCGTCTCGACAAGAAGCTGGCCGAAGCCGAAGACCGTATTGCCGAAGCACGCACGGCGGCGCTGACCGAAGTCGAGGCAGTCGCTGCCGAAGCGGCTCAGGACATCGTCAGCCGTCTGGCCGGTGTAAAGGTGACCAAGCCGGTTGCCACCAAGGCGGTCAAGGAGGCGATGACTCATGGCTAATCCCGTAACCGGAGCGCCCGAAGTGTTCGCCACCGAAGCTGCCCAGACCCTGGTCGAGAATGGCAATGGCGGCGCACCGGTCCACGTCGAGCCCGAATTGTGGGGGCTTGCGCCCTTCCAGATCGTCTCGATCTCGATGCTGGTCCTGCTCCTGTTCGCCTTTTTCGGCGCCAAGGTTCACAAGAAGCTGGCTGGCGGGATCGACGGCAAGATTGCTGCGATCAAGGAACAGCTAGAAGAAGCCAAGCAGCTGCGTGCCGAAGCCGAGACGCTGCGCGAGGAATATGCGCAGAAGATCGCCGGGGCCGAAAAGGACGCCGAAGCGATGCTGGCCAATGCCCGTCATGAAGCCGACGCGATCCTCGAGAAGGCCGAAGCCGACAGCAAGGACATGGTCGAGCGCCGCAAGCGGATGGCGGAAGACAAGATCGCCGCTGCCGAACGCGAGGCAGTGGCCGACGTGCGCAACCGCGCGGTCAGCGTGGCGACGGCGGCAAGCCGGTCGCTGATTTCCGACAAGCACGATGCCGAAGCCGACAGGCTGATGGCCGACAAGGTCATCGCCGGGATCTGATCCCGCTCGCGGCACCCCGGCATTCGAGAGGGCGGTCCTGCGAGGCCGCCCTTTTCGTATGTGCTGCGTCTCGGAGGAGGCGCCAGAGCCTGGGGCGGTGCGAGTGCCAGCGGGAGGCTACGGTTCAAGGACCAGCTTGCCGACGATGTCGCCGCGCTCCATCCGTTCGAAGGCTTCGCGCCATGAGGTTAGCGGCAGCTTGCCGTCGACATGCGGCGCAATCTGTCCCTCGCTTGCCAGCGTGTCGATCGCGCGGGCGACATGCTCGCCGCGCTCGGGAAACCGCCTCGCATATTCGCCGGCGCGGACGCCTACTACCGAGAACCCCTTGATCAGCGGGATATTGACCGCGATTTCGGGAATCCGCCCGGAGACGAAGCCGATCACCAGCAGCTTCCCGCCGAAGGTCACGCAGCGCGTGCTTTCATCGAAAACGTCTCCGCCCACCGGGTCGAACACGAGATCGCACAGCCGGCCATCGGTCAGCCGGGCAATGTCTTCGCGGAACCGCCCGGTATTGAGGATGGCAGCGTCGGGGCGGGCGACGGCGCGCAGCATCTCGAGCTTGTCCTCGCGGTGCGATGCCGCGATGACCCTGGCGCCCAGCGCGCGCGCGAGGTCGCAGGCGGCAAGACCCACGCCCCCGCTTGCCCCATGCACCAGCACGGTCTGCCCGGGCTGCAAGCCGCCGATTTCCACCAGCGCGACATAGGCAGTGTGATAGGCCGCGCCCATCGCCGCCGCAGCGGGGAAATCCATTCCTTCCGGCACATGGCGCAGCGCGGACGCGGGGAGCGCGACATATTCCGCGAACGCGCCGGTCTTGGCCCCTCCGCGCACCCGGTCGCCCACGGCAAAGCCGCTGCCGGGCGCCGCTTCCACGACCTCGCCGGCCATTTCCAATCCCGCGATGAAGGGCGGTTCGGGTTTGAACTGGTATTCCCCGCGCGTCATCAGCAGGTCGGGATAGTTGAGCGAGGCCGCGCGCATGCGCACCACGACCTCGCCCCGGGGCCGTTCCACCTCGGCCAGTTCGACGCCCGACAGGTCGGGCGAAAGCGCGGTGACGAGGACGGCTTTCATTGCGGTCAGAAACTGTCCTTGGCGGCGCGCAGGGCGGCGAAGGTCTCCGCCGGGCTGGTCCCGCCCCAGCGATCGCGCAGCGCGTCCGCATCCGCCCGCAGGAAGGGGTTGGTGGCCAGTTCGCGCGACAGCACGGTCGGCACGGTGGGTTCGCCCTTGGCGCGTTGTTCGTCGATGCGCGCGGCATAGAGCGCCAGTTCGGCATTGTCCGGATCGGCATGCAGCGCGAACTTGGCATTCGCCTGCGTATATTCATGCGCGCAATAGAGCAGCGTGTCGGCGGGCAACTGGCGGATCCGGTCGAGGCTGTTCCAGAACTGCTCGGCTTCGCCTTCGAACATGCGGCCGCAGCCGAGCGCGAAGACGCTGTCGCCGACGAAAGCCATGTCCGCTTCGGCGATGTGATAGGCGATATGGCCGTTGGTGTGGCCCGAGACATCGATCACGCGTGCCTGCCAGTCGCCCAGCATCACGCTGTCGCCATTGCCGACCACGCGGTCGATCCGGCTCAACTTGTCGACTTCCTGCGGGGCGATGACGGTGGCTCCGGTCGCATCCACGATCGCCGCATTGCCGCCCGCATGGTCGGGATGCCAGTGCGTGTTCCAGATCTGCGTGATCTGCCAGCCCTTGGCACCGGCCTGTTTCAGGTATTCGGCCCCGTCGGGAGTATCGATCGCCGCGGTCTCTCCGCTGGCGGGGTCATGCAGCAGGAAACCGTAATTGTCGGACAGGCACGGGAATTGGTGAACTTCGAGCATGACGGGGAACCTAGGCGGGTTCCCCCGTATAGGAAAGGCCCGCTTGCGGATCTCGCAAGCGGGCCTTCCTGTGTTCGTCATCCCGGCGCAAACCGGGATCGCTGACGGCACCGCGGGACTTGTCGCCCGTGATCCCGGATCAGGTCCGGGATGCCGGTGCGGCAGGCGCCCGCCGCGCGGGCGCCAACCTGTTACCGTCAGTCGTCCTTCTTCTTCAGCGCTTCGCCGAGGATGTCGCCGAGCGAGGCACCCGAGTCGGACGAACCGAACTGCTGGACCGCTTCCTTCTCTTCGGCGATCTGACGCGCCTTGATCGAGAAGTTGGGCTTCTTCGAACGATCGAAGCCGGTGACCATCGCGTCGACCTTGCTGCCGACCTGGAAGCGCTCGGGGCGCTGCTCGTCGCGGTCGCGGCCGAGATCGCTGCGCTTGATGAAGCCGGTCGCGCCGTCTTCGCCAACCTGCACTTCGAGGCCGCCATCGCGAACCTCGAGGATCGACACGGTGACGGTTTCGCCCTTGCGGACCGAACCGGCGGCACCGGCTTCGGTCGGTGCACCCTTTTCGAGCTGCTTCATGCCGAGGCTGATGCGCTCCTTGTCAGTGTCGACATCGAGGACGACGGCTTCGACCTGCTCGCCCTTGCGGTGCAGTGCCAGGGCGTCTTCACCCGAGATGCCCCAAGCGATGTCCGACATGTGGACCATGCCGTCGACGTCGCCGTCGAGACCGATGAACAGGCCGAATTCGGTGGCGTTCTTGACTTCGCCTTCGACCTTCGAGCCGACCGGGTGCTTGTCCGCGAATTCTTCCCACGGATTGCGCTGGGCCTGCTTGAGGCCGAGGCTGATGCGGCGCTTCTCGCTGTCGACTTCGAGGACCATGACTTCGACTTCCTGCGAGGTCGAGACGATCTTGCCCGGGTGGACGTTCTTCTTGGTCCAGCTCATTTCCGAAACGTGGACCAAGCCTTCGATGCCCGGTTCGATTTCGACGAAGGCGCCGTATTCGGTGATGTTGGTCACGGTACCCGTCATCTTCATGCCGACCGGGTACTTCGCGGCAACGCCATCCCACGGATCGCTTTCCAGCTGCTTCATGCCGAGGCTGATGCGCTGGGTTTCTTCGTTGATGCGGATGATCTGGACGGTCACCGTGGCGCCGATTTCGATCATTTCGCTGGGGTGGTTGACCCGCTTGTAGCTCATGTCGGTGACGTGCAGCAGGCCGTCGATACCGCCGAGGTCGACGAAGGCGCCGTAATCGGTGATGTTCTTGACCACGCCGTCGATCACCTGGCCTTCGGCCAGCTTGTCGATCAGTTCGCTGCGCTGTTCGGCGCGGGTTTCTTCAAGCACGGCGCGGCGCGACACGACGATGTTGCCGCGGCGGCGGTCCATCTTGAGGATCTGGAAGGGCTGGGCCATGTCCATCAGCGGAGTGACGTCGCGCACGGGGCGGATGTCGACCTGGCTGCCGGGCAGGAAGGCCACGGCGCCGTCGAGGTCGACGGTGAAGCCGCCCTTGACGCGGCCGAAGATGCGGCCTTCGACGCGCTTGCCTTCGCCGAATTCGTTTTCGAGCTTGTCCCAGGCGGCTTCGCGGCGGGCGCGGTCGCGGCTGAGCATCGCTTCGCCTTCGGCGTTTTCGACGCGGTCGACATAGACTTCGACTTCATCGCCGACGCCGGGCGCGGTTTCGGTTTCGGAGCGCTGGAATTCCTTGAGGTCGACGCGGCCTTCGCTTTTGAGGCCGACATCGATGTGCGCCATGCCGTTTTCGATGGCAGTGACGGTGCCCTTGACGACGCGGCCTTCGAAGCCGCCATCATCGGCGCCACCGAGCTGCTCGTCGAGCATGGCCGCGAAATCGTCGCGGGTGGGATTGGCTGAAGTTGCCATGTGTGAGTAGTCCTAACTTACGTTTGCTACCGGCCACCGGTTTTACCGGGGTCTTTACCCGTCTCTGCGCACGATTGCGCAGGCCAACGGGGCAAGAGGGCCGCTGTCTCCCGCGAGGCCGGATGCCACCGCGGAAGTCCTTTCAATCGGGGATTGAGAGAACGGGCGCGCGCCTAGGCGAAACGGGCGCGAAAGGCAAGCGAATTGCGGGCCGCTGCCGATAGACATGGACCGCATGTTACACGGTCCGGAGCAAAAACCGGTGCTGGCGCTCCGCTTCGTGCAAACGGCGGGATGCCGCAGGGTCGATAGCAAGGGGAGGGGCATCGCTGGCACCATGCGCCGGCCCGGGCCATGTAGGAAAGCGCCCCGCGCGCCGCTTCCCGGGACCGCTCAGCCGATAGCCTGCTCGACTGCCTCGATCGCCGCGGCGACGGCCTCGTCCTTGTCGAGGTCGCTGGTGTCGATCACCATGGCATCGGGGGCCGGTACCAGCGGCGCGACGGCGCGGTTGCGGTCGCGTTCGTCGCGGCGCCGCAAATCGTCCTGGATCTCGAGCAGGTTCACGCCCGCGCCGCGTTCGCGCATTTCGAGGAAGCGGCGCTGCGCGCGCGCCTCGACGCTGGCGGTGACGAACAGCTTGGCCTGCGCCTCGGGCGCGATCACCGTGCCGATGTCGCGCCCGTCGAGCACGGCGCCGGTGTCGCGCGTGGCGAAGCTGCGCTGGCGGTCGAACAGCGCCTGCCGCACCGCCGGGTGAACCGACACGCGGCTTGCCAATCCGCCGGTCTGCTCATCGCGCAATGCGGGATCGCCGAGCAGAGTATCGGGAAAGGCGGTGGCGGCGAGCGCATCGCCGGCGTCGTCCGGGTCGCCGCCATCGAGGAAGACCTGCCGGCCGACTGCGCGATAGAGCAGCCCGGTATCGAGATGGGGCAGGCCGAAATGGGCTGCCAGGGCCTTGGCGATCGTGCCTTTCCCGCTGGCAGTCGGTCCGTCTACGGCAATGATCATGCTTCGCGTTCCTGTGTCTTGCGCGTGCCCCGCACGGCCTTGGCGATGCCGAAGATCGCGATGGCGGCCCAGAATCCCTCGAGCACGAGGCTCGGCCAATTGGTATGCACCAGCAGCGAGACGGTAAGCAGCGCTGCCCCCATGAGATTGGTGCCATGCAGAACGAACGGGTTGGGCGCATCCTTGATGGTCAGATAGCCATAGGCGCCGATAATGCAGGCGGTGCCGACGAAACCAACCCAGCTGGCCCAGTCGAGCCCGGTCATGCCGCGGCCTGCGCGATCAGATCGATGAAATTGGGGAAGCTGGTGGCGATCGGTTCGGCGCTGTCGATGGCGACGCCGTCGCCGCTAGCGAGCCCTGCGACCGCCATGCTCATCGCGATGCGGTGGTCGAGATGCGTGGTAACCGGACCGCCGCCGGGCAGCGGCGTGCCGCCGGTGCCCGTTATGGTCAGCCCGTCGTCGCTTTCCTCGACCTTTGCCCCGGCCAGGCGCAGCGCGGCCGCCATGGCGGAGAGGCGGTCGCTTTCCTTGACGCGCAATTCCTCCAATCCACGGGTGATGGTGGTGCCGCGCGCCAGCGCTGCGGCCACGAACAGAACGGGAAATTCGTCGATCATGCTGGGGGCGATCGCCGGGTCGACTGCAATCCCTTCGAGGACGGCGTGGCGTACACGCAGATCGGCCACCGGCTCGCCGCCGACCTCGCGCTCGTCGATGAATGCGATATCCGCGCCCATCTGCCGCAGCACGCGGAAGATGCCATCGCGCGTGGGATTGAGGCCGACGTTCTCGATCACCAGGTCGCTGCCGGGCACGATGCTGGCGGCGACGGCAAAGAACGCCGCCGAGGATGGATCGCCCGGCACTTCGATATCACAGGGGTGCAAATCGGCGGGGCCGTGGATGCGGATGATCCGCGCGCCATCACCCTCTTCCACGCTCAGTTCAGCACCGAAGCCGCGCAGCATGCGTTCGGTATGGTCGCGCGTGGCGACCGGTTCGATCACGCTGGTGACGCCGGGCGTGTTGAGGCCTGCCAGGAGCACCGCGCTCTTGACCTGCGCGCTGGCGACCGGGAGGCGGTATTCGATCGGTACGGCGGGCTGGAGGCCTTCCATCATCAGCGGCAAAGTGCCGCCGGGGGAGGGGGTGAAGCTGGCCCCCATCTGCGACAGCGGATCGATCACCCGGCCCATCGGGCGCTTCGACAGGCTGGCATCGCCGGTAAAGGCGGCGGTGATGCCATGGCTGGCGATGAGCCCCATCAGCAGCCGCGTCGAGGTGCCCGAATTGCCCATGTCGAGCGCCTCGCCGGGCTGCAGCAGCCCGCCGACGCCGACCCCGTCGACCACCCAGTCGGACCCGTCGCGATCGATCCGCGCGCCCATCGCGCGCAGCGCGGCGGCAGTGGCCAGCACGTCTTCGCCCTCGAGCAGGCCCGAAATGCGGTTGCGGCCCACGGCCAGCGCCCCGAACATGAGCGCGCGGTGGCTGATCGACTTGTCGCCGGGGACGCGGATGCGCCCGGTCAGCGGGCCGGAAGGAAAGAAGGTATGGGCGGTCAAGCGATTGTCCCGTATGACGCTGGTGGCGGAACGCCGCGCTTTGACAGTGGCAATGCGTTCTGGCAAGGCGCGCGCGCTGTTGATTCCTGCATGGCAGGTTCCCATCAATACGATTACGAATTCACGGCCCCGGGCGTAACGGCTGGGGCGGCACACTCAAGGATTACACATGGTCAAACCGGAATGGGGCACCAAGCGGACGTGCCCGAACTGCGGCACCCGCTTCTACGATCTGAACAAGGACGAACCCGTCACCTGCATCGAATGCGGTGAGGAATGGTCGCCCGAGCCCGTGCTCAAGTCGAAGCAGCCGATCCTTGCCGAGGAAGAAAGCAAGAAGAAGAAGGACGCCGAGGCGGACAGCGATCTGGGCGGCGACGACGACGATGACGATCTCGACATCGATATCGACGAGGACAGCGATTCTCCCGACAATGAAGTCGACCTCGGCGGCGACGACGACCTCGGCGTCGAAACCAAGTCCAAGGGCGACGACGACAACGTCGACGAAAGCTGATTTTTTCTCTTGCGTTGCGCGGGGCGGCCCCATAAAGGGCTGCCTCCGCAAGGCTGGCGCACCTCCCAGGGGGCGCCATGAAAAATGGCTCGGGGCCTTAGCTCAGCTGGGAGAGCGCTACAATGGCATTGTAGAGGTCAGCGGTTCGATCCCGCTAGGCTCCACCATTTTCCCCATTGCGGGCCGGATATGTTGGTAGCAGGCCGCGACGACGGTTGCGGCTTGCTTCCACCACACCCGGGCAGACAGTTCTGGGTTTCACCGGGGAATTCCCCACGCTGGCCAACGAGTTTTCGTTCGCCGGCGTTTTTCGCGTCTATTCGGGCCGCCCGCGGTTCGGAAGGAGTAAGCAGGCATGTTCGACAATCTGTCCGATCGCCTCGGTAACGTCTTCGACCGCCTGAAGGGGCGCGGCGCGCTGTCCGAAAGCGACGTGCGCGAAGCCATGCGCGAGATTCGCGTGGCGCTGCTCGAAGCCGATGTCGCGCTGCCCGTGGTCCGCCGCTTTATCGATGCGGTGACC
This sequence comes from Qipengyuania citrea, assembly GCF_009828015.1. Taxonomy (GTDB): domain Bacteria; phylum Pseudomonadota; class Alphaproteobacteria; order Sphingomonadales; family Sphingomonadaceae; genus Qipengyuania; species Qipengyuania citrea. The sequence continues at coordinate 351,079 of NZ_WTYG01000002.1, forward strand.
GAGAAATCGGTCGGCCAGGACGTGCTGCGCTCGGTTACGCCGGGCCAGCAGGTCGTCAAGATCGTCGATGACGAGCTGGTGGCGATGCTCGGCGGAGGCGGGGATGCCGATCCCGCCGACCGCGAACTCAATTTCGCGGCCAAGCCGCCGGTGGTGATCATGATGGTCGGCCTGCAGGGTTCGGGCAAGACGACCACGACTGCCAAGCTGGGCAAGCTGCTCAAGGAAAAGCACGGCAAGAAGGCGATGATGGCGTCGCTCGACGTCAACCGTCCGGCGGCGCAGGAACAGCTCAAGGTGCTCGGCGAACAGGTCGATGTCGCCACGCTGCCGATCATCGAGGGCCAGCAGCCGGTCGATATCGCCCGCCGGGCGATGGACAGCGCCAAGCTACAGGCCGCCGACGTGCTGCTGCTCGATACGGCAGGCCGCCTGCATGTCGATGAAGCGCTGATGGCCGAGATGAAGGCCATCGCCGGCGTCTCGACGCCGACAGAAGTGCTGCTGGTGGTCGACAGCCTGACCGGCCAGGACGCGGTCAATGTCGCGCAGAGCTTCACCGGCGAAGTGCCGCTGACCGGCGTGGTGCTGACCCGCATGGATGGCGATGCGCGCGGCGGTGCGGCGCTGTCGATGCGCTATGTCACCGGCAAGCCGATCAAGTTTGCAGGGACCGGCGAAAAGCTCGACGCGATCGAGGCGTTCGACCCCAAGCGCGTGGCGGGCCGCATCCTCGGAATGGGCGATGTCGTCAGCCTGGTCGAAAAGGCCGCGCAGGGCATCCAGCAGGACGAGGCGGAAGCGCTCGCCAAGAAGATGGCCAAGGGCCAGTTCGACCTCGAAGACCTGCGCATGCAGTTGAAGCAGATGCAGAACATGGGCGGGCTGGGCATGCTCGCGGGGATGCTGCCGGGCATGAAGAAGGCCAAGGCAGCGATGGCCGCGTCGAACATGGACGACCGGGTGCTGCTGCACATGGATGCGATCATCGGGTCGATGACCGCCAAGGAGCGCAAGAACCCCGCGCTGCTCAACGCCAAGCGCAAGAAGCGCGTGGCAGCGGGGTCGGGCACGCAGGTGCAGGACGTCAACAAGGTGCTGAAGATGCACCAGGAGATGTCGCGCGCCATGAAGCAGATCAAGAAGATGGGCGGGCTTAAGGGCCTCGGCGCTTTGTTCGGCAAGGGGGGCATGGGTGCCGCCATGCCGGGTCTTGGCGGTCCGGGCGGCGGGATGCCCGGAATGGGCGGCGGCAAGGGGCCGGGGGTGGATCCCTCCACGCTCCCGCCCGACCTGCAGGACCTGCTCAACAAGAAATAGATTTCAGACGTTTACATTCGAAAGGTAATATCAAATGGCAGTTGCAATCCGTCTTTCGCGTGGTGGTGCGAAGAAGCGCCCCTACTACCGCATCGTGGTTGCCGATTCGCGTGCCGCACGCGACGGCAAGTATCTCGAGCAGATCGGCACCTACAACCCGATGCTGCCCAAGGATTCGGGCGAGCGCGTCAAGCTCAACGAAGACCGCGCCCGCCACTGGCTGAGCGTCGGCGCCAAGCCGAGCGACCGCGTCCACCGCTTCCTCGATGCCGCCGGTATCCTCGAGCGCAGCCCGCGCAACAACCCGAAGAAGGCCGAGCCGGGCGAAGCCGCCAAGGAACGCGCCGAGGAAAAGGCCGCGAAGCAGGCTGAAGCCGAGGAAGCCGCCAAGGCTGCCGCAGAAGAAGCCAACGCTCCGGCCGAAGAAGCAGCTGCCGAAGACGCTCCCGCCGAGGAAGCCGCAGCTGAAGAAGCTACCGAAGACAAGGGCGAGTAAGCGCGCCCATGTCGGACAAGCCCGTCACGCTCGCTGCCGTCACCGGTGCGCATGGCGTGACGGGCGAAGTCCGCCTGAAGCTGCTCGGCGAGGGCTATGAAGCGCTCAAGCCGCACAAGAGCTTCAACGAGGGTTCGCTGACTCTCACCAAACTCCGCAGCGACAACAAGGGCGGCGCGATCGCGCGGTTCGCCGAGGTGGCCGACCGGACCGCGGCCGAACAGCTGCGCGGCACCGCACTTGCGGTTTCGCGCGAGGACCTGCCGGCGCTGGACGAGGGGGAATTCTATTTCTCCGACCTGCTCGATCTGGCCGTCATCACCGATACGGGCGAAGCGGTGGGTCGCGTCTGCGCAGTGGAGAATTTCGGCGCGACCGATATCGTCGAGATCGAGAAACCCGACGGCAAAAAGTTCATGGCGCCGCTGACCGCGCAGGCAGTGCCGCGCTGGGACGCGAGCCAGTTGGTGATCAACCCCGATTTCATCGGCTAGCCGGGAGGCGCCCGCAAATTCAGCGCCTGAGCGGACGTTCGCGGGCGAGGTGATTGCGGATCGTGGTTGCGGCAACGCCCGCCTGTCCCATCGCATGGCTGATCTGGTCGAGTCCGATCACCACGTCGCCCGCAGCGAACAGCCCGGGCACGCTGGTTTCGAGATGGTCGTCCACCAGCACGCAGTCCTGTTCGCTGACCTCGGCCCCGCAGCTGACTGCCAATCCCGAACGCACCAGCGATCCAAGCGCGGGATAGATGCTGTCGAAGGCCATGCGGCCCGTGCCAGTGTCGAAGGCGATCCGGCCATTCTCGATCGCATAGCCGCTGCACGGGCCCGCCACCCGGGCGATCCCCGCCTCGTCCAGCGCCTGCGAACACTGTGCGGACAGGTCATGGTCGCCGTGCGGTGATACCAGCGTCAGGTCGGCCGTATAGGTGCGGATGAACTGCGCTTCGGCGGTGCCATGGTCGGCGGTGCCGATCACCGCCACGCGCTTGTCGGTCACTTCGTAGCCATCGCAGACCGGGCAATAGCGCAGCAGCCCGCGGCCGAGCGCTTCGGCGTGGAACTGGTCGTCCATCCCTTCCGGCCGGTTGTTGACCACGCCGGTCGCCAGCAGGACGGTGCGCGCGCGGAAGTCCTCGTCGTCGCAGCGCACGATGAACTGGTCGCCATCGCGCCGCAGGTCGGTCACGCGGCGGGGTTCGCGCAGCGCGCCGTAGCGAGCCGCCTGGTCGCGCATGCGTTCGAGCAGTTCGTTGCCGTTGATCCCGTCGGGAAAACCCGCATGATTGTGGCTGGTGGGGATCCAACTCGCCCGGCTCGTCCCGCAATCGAACATGCGGATCGAAAGGTGATAGCGCGCCAGATAGATCGCGGCGGTCAGCCCGGCGGGCCCCGCACCCACGATGATGCAATCGTCGACATTCATGGCAGGACTACGCACCACGCGCCGATGGGTGCCGTTCGCCGAGGCAGAATGGCCGCCGGACCGGTCCGCGCTTTTGCATGCACACGTCGGCATGGCAGGACCTTCGGCAAGGGGGATTGCAAAAGATGATCGATATGGTTTTCCTCGCCGGCGCTTACGCAGCGTTGGCCGCCGGGCTCGGTGCAGGTGTCGGCAGGGTGTCGCCTTCGATCGGGCCGCGGCTGCGCCATGCTTTCGCGGGCATCGCGCCGCTTGCCGCGGTGCTCGGGATGAAGCTGACCGAGGCCGACAGCGTGACGCTGCATGGCGTGGACCTCGCCGCGGGCGGCGGACTGGTCGTGCTGGGTATCGCCGCGTCGGCAATGGCCGCGAAAGCCTTGCCTGCCGCCAGGCGCGCTGCGCCTGCAGAGGACCGCCTGCCGATCGGCTGATCCCCGCGGCCGGCTATGGCGCTGCTGCCGATTGGCGGCTAGGGCGCGCGGCATGGGTTTTGCAGCCACCATTCTCACGCTCTATCCCGAGATGTTCCCCGGTCCGCTGGGGGTCAGCCTTGCCGGTCGCGCGCTCGAGCGCGGCGACTGGTCGTGCGAGACCGTGCAGATCCGCGATTTCGCCACGGACAAGCACCGCACCGTCGACGATACGCCCGCGGGCGGCGGCGCGGGGATGGTGCTCAAACCCGATGTGCTCGGCGCGGCGATCGCCAGCGTGGGCGAGGGGCGGCCGATCCTTGCCATGACGCCGCGCGGCAAGCCGATATCGCAGGCGCGCATCCGCGCCATCGCGCAGGGCCCCGGCGTGGCCATCTTGTGCGGCCGTTTCGAAGGGTTCGACGAACGCATTTTCGAGGCCTATCCGCAGATCGAGCAGGTCAGCCTCGCCGATATCGTCCTGTCGGGCGGCGAGACCGCTGCGCTGGCCATTCTCGACGCTTGCATTCGCCTGCTTCCCGGCGTAATGGGCGCGCCCGATAGCGGAGTCGAGGAGTCCTACGAGAACGGGCTCATCGAATACCCGCAATATACCCGACCTCAGCAATGGGAAGGGCGCACGATCCCTGAAGTGCTGCGATCGGGGGATCATGCGAAGATCGCTGCTTGGCGCAAGGCAAGGAGCGAAGACGATACTCGGTTACGCAGGCCGGACCTTTGGGAGCGTTACTGTGACGCTCGGGACCGACCTGCCTCTGGCGCGCGGCGAAAAGACTAAGGATACGGTTCGATGAACCTCATTCAGCAGCTCGAAGCGGAAGCTATCGAGAACCTCGGGAAGGAAATCCCCGAATTCCGCGCCGGTGACACCGTGCGCGTCGGCGTCCGCGTTGTCGAAGGCAACCGCGAACGCGTCCAGAATTTCGAAGGCGTTGTCATTGCCCGCTCGAACCGCGGCATGGGCAGCAACTTCACCGTGCGCAAGATGTCGTTCGGCGAAGGTGTGGAACGCGTGTTCCCGCTCTACTCGCCGATCATCGACAGCATCACCGTGGTGCGTCGCGGCATCGTGCGTCGTGCCAAGCTCTATTACCTGCGCGGCCGCACCGGCAAGCGCGCGCGTATCGCGGAACGCCGCGACAACGCGCCCAAGGCGTAAGCGCAAACAGCAGTTCTCTTCGCGAGAATCTTGGGGCGGTTTTCCTTCGGGGAGACCGCCCTTTTTGCATCTTGCGCCGCAGTTGCCGGGGGAGGGAGCACAAGCCTTTACCCGGGCCGGCGGGGCATGGCGCGGGCCCGGTGCTTGCAATCGCGCCACCGCGTTGCGAGGAAGCAGCCGATCGATCCTTGGGGAGAACCTATGAAAGCCATGTCCCTTGCCGCCGCGCTGGCGTTCGGCACCTGCCTGTCCGCCCCGGCCAATGCCCAGACCACTACGGAGACCGCGCCCATGGACCTGACCTTCGAGCGTGTCTTCGCCTCGCCCGGCCTCGATGGGCCGACGCCGCGCAAGGTGAAGCTGTCCCCCGACGGGCGTTATCTTACCGTGTTGCGCAATCGCGCCGCCGACCGCGAACGCTACGATCTGTGGGCCTATGACCGCAATGCGGGCGAATGGGCGATGCTGGTCGACAGCGAGGTGCTGGGTTCGGGCCGCGAACTGTCCGAGGAGGAGAAGATGCAGCGCGAGCGCGCGCGGGTCGGCAGCCTGAAGGGCATCATCGACTATCAGTGGACCGAGGATGGCACCGGCGTGCTGGTCCCGCTCGATGGCGATCTCTACCTCGCGCGAGTGGGCGGGGAAGTGGTACGGCTGACCGATACCGAGGAAAGCGAACTCAATCCCGCGCTCAGCAATACGGGCAGCCACGTTTCCTTCGTCCGCGATCGCCAGCTGTGGGTCGGCGAGACGGGGGGCGAGGCCGCACCGATTACGCCGCGCGAGGGCGAGGCGGTACGCTGGGGCGAGGCCGAGTTCGTCGCGCAGGAGGAAATGGGCCGGATGACCGGCTATTGGTGGAGCCCCGACGACCGGCGCATCGCGGTCGAGCGCTTCGACGAGAGCATGGTCGGCATCGTGACGCGGGCGGCGATCGGCGCGACGGGCACCAGGGTGTTCGACCAGCGCTATCCGGTCGCGGGCAGCGAAAACGCCGATGTCGAACTCTATGTGATGGATCCCGACGGCGAGAACCGGGTGAAGGTCGATCTCGCCGCGCATCAGGAGCCGGGAATCTATACCGAAGGCGATCCGACCGATTTCTATCTCGCCCGGGTGGACTGGGCGCCCGATGGCAGCGCGCTCTACGTCCAGCGCCAGAACCGCGAGCAGACCGTGCTCGACATGCTCCGGGTCGATCCGGAGACGGGCGCCGTGTCGCCGGTCTTCACCGAAAAGGCCGCGGTTGCGGATTACTGGATCAATCTTGGTGACGATTACAAGCTGCTCCAGGATGGCAGCCTGGTCTGGTGGTCCGAGCGCGACGGCTTTGGTCACCTCTATCGCTATTCTGCCGACGATGGCTGGAAGGATGCACGCCAGCTTACGCGCGGGTCATTCGTCGTCACCAAGTTGGTGGGTGTGGACCAAGCAGCGGAGCGCCTGTTCTATCTCGCCACAAGCGAAGAGGACCCGCTCGAACAGCATATCTATGCGCTCGATTATGCCGATCCCTCCGCGCAACCGCTGCAGCTGACCGAAAGCGGCTTCACCCATACGGCGACGATGGACGGGACGGGGCAGACGCTCGTCATCATCCGCTCGAACGACGACACGCCGCCACAGAGCTACATCGCCGACCAGGAGGGGCAGCGCCTCGCATGGATCGAGGAGAACGCGCTCGATGCGGATCATCCCTACGCGCCCTACCTCGCCAGCCACCGGCCGACGCAATACGGCACGATCCCAGCCGAGGACGGCACGCCGCTGCACTGGGAAATGATCACGCCCGAAATGGAGCCGGGCAAGCGCTATCCAGTCTATTACTATCATTACAGCGGGCCGGGCCCGCAGATCGTCAACCGGGGCTGGAATGGCGCGTTGCCCCAGGCTATCGTCGACAGGGGCTATATCTGGTTCGCGCTCGACAATCGCGGCAGCAATTATCGCGGGGTTGCCTTCGAACAGCCGATCTACCGGGCGATGGGCGGGGTCGAAGTGCGCGACCAGAAGGCCGGGGCGGAATATCTCAGGACGCTCGACTTCGTCGATCCGGACAAGATCGCCGTGGATGGCTGGTCCTATGGCGGCTACATGACGCTGAAGCAGTTGCAGGCCGACCCGGGCCTCTACGCCGCGGGCATCAGCGGCGCGCCGGTGACCCGCTGGGAGCTCTACGACACGCATTATACCGAGCGTTACATGGGCACGCCGCAAGACGACGGCGCAGCCTATGATGCCGCCAGCGCGATTCCCGATGCGACGAAGATAAGCGATCCGCTGCTGATCATCCACGGCATGGCCGATGACAATGTGGTGTTCGAAAACGCGACCGAGATCATCTCCGCGATGCAGGAAGCCAATGTGCCGTTCGAGATGATGCTCTATCCCGGATATACGCACCGTGTTTCGGGCGAACAGATCTCGCCGCATCGCTACAACACCGTGTTCCGCTTCCTTGAGAGCCATGGTGTAACCCCGCCCGAGTGAGGCTTTAGGGTGCGCAAACGTATGTGCGCTTGCGGGGGCGCAGCTAATCGCTATCTCGGCGACACAGAAATACTGGAGATGTAATTTGGGTTATCGTGTTGCCGTGGTCGGTGCGACCGGGAATGTCGGCCGGGAAATGATGCAGGTCCTGGCAGAACGCGGCTTCCCCTGCGACGAGGTGGCAGCGGTTGCCAGCAGCCGCTCGCAGGGCACCGAAGTCGAATTCGGCGACACGGGCAAGATGCTCAAATGCAAGAACATCGAGCATTTCGACTGGGCCGGCTGGGACATCGCGCTGTTTTCCGCGGGCAGCGGACCGGCCAAGGAATATGCGCCCAAGGCGGCGGCGGCCGGCTGCGTCGTCATCGACAACAGCTCGCTCTACCGCATGGATCCCGATGTGCCGCTGATCGTGCCCGAGGTGAACCCCGAGGCGATCCACGATTATGCCAAGCGCAACATCATCGCCAATCCCAACTGCTCGACCGCGCAGCTGGTGGTGGCGCTTGCGCCGCTGCACAGGGCGGCGCGGATCAAGCGCGTGGTGGTCTCGACTTACCAGTCGGTCTCGGGCGCAGGCAAGGCGGGGATGGACGAGCTGTTCCAGCAGAGCCGCGCGATCTTTGTCGGGGACTCGATCGAGCCGGTGAAGTTCACCAAGCAGATCGCCTTCAACGTCATCCCGCATATCGATGTCTTCATGGACGATGGTTCGACCAAGGAAGAATGGAAGATGGTGGTCGAGACCAAGAAGATTCTCGACTCCAAGATCAAGCTCAACGCGACCTGCGTGCGGGTGCCGGTGTTCGTCGGCCACGCCGAGGCGGTGAATATCGAGTTCGAGGACGAACTGTCGGCCGAACAGGCGCAGGACATCCTGCGCGAGGCCCCCGGCATCATGCTCGTCGACAAGCGCGAGGACGAGGGATACGTCACCCCGGTCGAGGCGGCGGGCGACAGCGCGACCTACATCAGCCGCGTGCGCGACGACCCGACGGTCGACAATGGCATCACGCTGTGGTGCGTCTCCGACAATCTGCGCAAGGGCGCCGCGCTTAATGCGGTGCAGATTGCCGAGCTCCTCGGCCGCGAATGCCTCAAGAAGGGATGATCCGCGCCGCCCTCCTGCTTGCGCTCCCGCTGGCCCTGGCGGGATGCGGTTCGGCGCCGGACCAGCCCGCCGCGGAAGCGGGCGAGCAGGGCGATGCAGCGCAGCAGCGCATCGCGCAGGCGCGGATCGTAGTGAACGCCGACGGGCTTTCGGCGAGCGGCGAAACGCTCGGCTTCAGCACACCGCGTGCTGAGGTCGATGCCCTGGCCGAGCAAGCGTTCGGCGCAGCGCCCGCAAAGTCGCGCAATGAAGAATGCGGCGCAGGGCCGATGGATTTCAGCCAGTTCGGTCCGCTGCAGATCGCCTATCTCGACGGCAGCTTTGCCGGCTGGTTCCTCCGCGCCGGCGAAGGCGTGGTTACCGCGGATGGCATCGCCCCCGGTGTGACGACCTTGGACGCATTGCAGGACGAGCGGCAGGCACAGCAGCTCGACACCACGCTGGAGGGCGAGTTCCAGTACACGACGGGCGATTACGGCACGATCACCGGCTTCGCCGCGCCCGATGGATCGATCGACGCGCTGCAGGCCGGAATTAGCTGCTTCTTCCGTTGAACGTCATCCCGGCTCGAGCCGGGATATTGTTCCACCTGCCGCAACACCGACAGCGGACCCGGCTTTCGCTGGGACGACGGAGATGTATAAGTCCCTGCATGACCCTGACCGCAGAGCTCTATTTCAGCTTCCGTTCGCCCTACAGCTATCTTTCGGTCGGCCGGTACCGCGCCATGGCCGAGGAATACGATCTCGACATCGCGCTTCGTCCCGTCTGGCCGCTGGCAATCCGCGAACCCGACTTTTTCGAGCGCAACCATCCCAACTGGCTGGCCTATACGCTGCGCGACATGATGCGCGTGGCGCAGTTCCACGGCATTGCCTTCGGGGCGCCGCGCCCCGATCCAATCGTGCAGGATGCCGCCACACGCAAGATCGCCGCCGAGCAGCCCTATATCCGCCACGTCACGCGGATGGGCCAGGCTGCGGCACGAAGAGGCAAGTGTCTCGTCTTCGCGCATGAGGCGGGGCAGTTGATCTGGGGCGGGCAGGAAAACTGGCACGAGGGCGACCACCTCGCCGGCGCGCTGACCCGCGCCGGGCTCGACGCGGCGGAGATCGATCGCGAGGTCGCCGCCGAGGAAGACACGCTCGACGCCGAAATCGCTGCCAACCAGGATGCACTCGAGGCCTCGGGTCATTGGGGCGTGCCGACGCTGGTGTTCGAGGGCGAACCGTTCTTCGGCCAGGACCGTATCGAAATGGCGCGCTGGCGCATGGAACAGCAGGGGCTGGCGAAGCGATGACCACCGATTTCTTCGACAGTTTCGACGGCACGCGGCTGGCGCTGCATCGGCATGGGAGAGGGCGGCCGTTCGTCCTCCTACACGGCCTGTTCTCCAGCGCGCAGATGAACTGGATCAAATGGGGGCATCACGAGGCGATCGCCGCGCAGGGGTTCGAAGTGTTGATGCTCGATTTCCGCGTGCATGGCGACAGCGCGGCGCCGCATGATCCCGATAGCTATCCGAGCAATGTGCTGGTGCGCGACGTGGCCGCGCTGGTCGATCATCTCGGGCTCGACGATTACGACCTTGGCGGCTTCTCGCTTGGCGCGCGCACATCGCTGCACGGCGCGGCGCACGGCGTGCTGACGCCTGCGCATCTGGTCATAGGCGGCATGGGGACCGCGGGGCTGGGCGAATGGCAGCGCCGCGCCGCCAAGTTCCGCCGCGTGATCGACGAGTTCGATGCCATTCCCAAGGGCGATCCTGACTATTTCTCAATGCAGTTCCTCAAGTCGCAAGGGGTCGACCGAGTCGCGGCGCGGCTACTGCTTGGCACCATGCCCGATCTCGATCTCGCCTTGCTCGACAATATCACCATGCCCACGCTGGTCGTGTGCGGTGACGAGGACCGCGACAATGGCTCGGCCGCCGATCTGGCGGAGCGCCTGCCCGATGCGGATTTCGCCGAAGTGCCGGGTACGCATATGAGCAGCGTCACCAAGCCCGACCTCGGGCAGGCGATCGCCGACTGGCTGGGAGCGCAGGCATAGGCAGACCCGCGCCTGCGCTGACCTGGTGGCTGTGGGGCCTGCTGGCCTTCGCCGTCGTCGTCGCGCTGAGCCTGGCGGTGACCGCGCCCAACGATGTGACGCTGGGCATTGCCGAACACCAGGCGGCCGGCACTGCTGCACGGGTCGATGCCATCCAAGCACAGTGGCATGCGGGCGGCGTGCGTCCGCTGGCCGTCTTCGCAATGTTCGGCGATCTGGTCTTTATCGGCATCTATGGCGCAGGCAGCTGGATCGCCGGCCGCAGTTTCATGCGCATGGGTGGCACGGTGCGGACGATCGGCGCGGTCGTCGCAGCCGCGGCGCTGGTATTCGTGCTGACCGATTATACCGAAACGCTGCTGCAGCTGGCCCAATTGCTGCGCGATGCGGGGGCCGACCGGCTGGCCGGTATCGCGGCGACGGTGCGTCCGATCAAGAACGCGACGTGGGCCGCGACCTTCGTCGGCGTCGTCGCAGCGTGGCTCATCCTGCGCTTGCTTCCGCAACCGCTTGATTAAGCGCCCCGGCAGGTGCAATTCGGTAGCACGTGCAACCAGATTACCCGATCCTGAGAGGACCCGCATGAAATTCGCAACCGTCGCGCTCTCCGCGCTTGCCGTCTCGCTGGCCACGCCCGCAATGGCCGACCATCACGCTGCCGGAACCGAGGCGGCGGCCAGCGCCTACCCGATGACGCCGCAGGGCGCGGCCGACTGGGTGGCCGTGGTCGAGAATGACATGTTCGATTTCTCGGTCGAATACGGACGCGTGCTGTGGCTCAACAACACTTACATCGTCCATGACAGCGACCAGCTTGCGGCGAAATACGGCGCCGAGGCGACAGAGAAGTCGGTCCGCTACGCCAATGAAGCGGCGAAATATGCGCGCGTCGAGGGGCTCGATGCCGAAGTCGCGCGCAAACTCGATATCCTGCGCAACGGCATCGTCATGCCCGCTCCGGTCCGCGATGGCGCGGCGACCGAGCTGAACGAAATCGCAACCAAGCTCGGCTCGGCCTATGGTAAGGGCAAAGGCACGCTCAATGGCGAGGAAATCAACGGCAGCGACATTGTGGCCGAGATGGGCAACCTCGATCGCACCCCCGCTGAACTGGCCGAGATGTGGGCCAGCTGGCACGACAATGTCGGTGCGCCCATGCGCGGCGACTACCAGCGCATGATCGCCATCGCCAACGAAGGCTCGAAGGAACTCGGTTTCGCCGATCTCGGCGCGATGTGGCGTTCGAACTACGACATGGACCCCGACCAGTTCGCAGCCGAGACCGAGCGCATGTGGCAGGAAGTGAAGCCGCTCTACATGGCGCTGCACACCTATGTCCGGGGCAAGCTCAACGCCAAGTACGGCGCCGAAGTGCAACCCGCTGACGGCCCGATCCGCGCCGACCTGCTCGGCAATATGTGGGCGCAGGAATGGGGCAATATCTATCCGCTGGTCGCGCCCGAGGGAGCCGGCGACATCGGTTATGACCTCACCGACCTGATCAGCGCCAAGGGTCTCGACGAGATCGAGATGGTCCGGACCGGTGAACAGTTCTTCTCCTCGCTCGGTTTCGAGCCGCTGCCGGACACGTTCTGGGAACGCAGCCAGTTCGTGAAGCCGCAGGACCGCGAGGTCGTATGTCACGCCAGCGCGTGGGACGTGGACAATGTCGACGACCTGCGCATCAAGATGTGCATCAAGAAGAACGCGGACGATTTCATCACGATCCACCACGAGCTGGGCCACAACTATTACCAGCGCGCCTACAACCAGCAGGACTATCTGCACCTCAACGGCGCCAATGACGGGTTCCACGAGGCCATCGGCGACATGATCGCGCTTTCGATCACGCCCGAATACCTGGTGCAGATCGACATGCTCGACGAGGCGGACGTGCCCAGCGCGGACAAGGATATCGGCCTGCTGCTGCGGCAGGCGATGGACAAGGTCGCCTTCCTGCCCTTCGGCCTGATGGTCGACCGTTATCGCTGGCAGCTGTTCGACGGCACCATCCCGGCCGACCAGCTGAACAAGGGGTGGAACGATTTGCGGCTCGAATACCAGGGGATCGTCCCGCCGGTGGAGCGCGATGAAAGCGGGTTCGACGCCGGCGCGAAGTACCACATCCCCGGCAACGTGCCTTACACGCGCTATTTCCTTGCGCGGATCCTGCAGTTCCAGTTCTTCAAGGCCGCCTGCGACCAGGCGGGCTGGGAAGGGCCGCTGCACCGCTGCTCGTTCTACGGCAATGAGGAAGTCGGCAAGAACCTCGCCGCCATGCTCGAAATGGGCGCCAGCAAGCCGTGGCCCGATGCGCTCGAAGCCTTCACCGGCGAGCGGCAGATGAGCGGCACGGCAATGGTCGAGTACTTCGCTCCGCTGAAGGCGTGGCTCGACGAACAGAACGCCGGCCAGACCGAAGGATGGTAAGCCGCCTCGCGCTGCTGCTGGCGCTTCCGCTGACCGCCGCTTGCGCCCCCATGGCGCCAAGCGGCGATGCCCGCGCGCCGATATCCGGACAGCCGGTCGAGGGGGCGCTGTTCGTGGCCGGCAAGTTCGGCAACACGCTGACGAAGGTGGAGCTGGCATCGGGCGAAACCGCCGCGAGGGTTGCCAGCTGCGCCAATCCACACGAACTCGCCACGTCGCCCGACGAAAGCCATCTCGCGCTTGCCTGCTATGGCGGGCGCACGGTCGATATCTTCCGGACGTCGGACCTCGGCAAGGTCGCCAGCGTGGATCTGGGCGAGGGCGCGCGGCCGCACGGGATCGTTTGGCATGCCAATGGCGATATCTATGCCACGGCGGAGGGGCGCCGCTCGATTTTCTGGATTCGCGATCCGCTCGGTGCGGCGGAGGCATTCGAATATGGTTCGGGGCAGGATGGCACGCATATGCTGGCGGTCGCGCCCGATGGCCGCCATGCCTGGACCACCAACCTGGGTTCGCGCACGGTCAGCCTGATCGACCTCAAGACCCGGCGGGCCCCGCGTTCGGTTGAAGTGGGCGAGGAACCCGAGGGCATTGCGCTGGCGGATGATGGCGAAACGCTGTGGGTTTCGGCGCGCGGTTCGAATGCCGCGTTCACGCTCGATCCCGAGACGCTGGCGATACGGCAACGGATCGAAACCGGCGCCTTCCCCCTGCGGATCGTCGTCAGGCCGCAGGGCGATTACGCGGTCACCTCCGATCTTGCCGATGGCGGGCTGAGCGTGATCGATACCGCCACCGGCGAACTGGACCGCAGCATTGCGGTGTCGAGCCCTGCCGAGGCCGAGGCGCGGACGCAGGTCACGATCCTGTTCTCCCCCGATGGCGAGCGGATCTACGTTGCCGAAACCACCGCGAACACCATTGTCGAGGTCGACTTCGCCAGCGGCCGTGTGCTGCGCCGCCTGCCCGGTGCCGGGGGCGGCGACGGCATCGCCATCATCGAATGAGCGCGAACCGCAAGCCCCTGCCGCCGATCGGCTGGCGCGAGCTGGTGCATCTGCCCGAGCTCGGCCTGCATTCCGTTCCGGCCAAGATCGATACCGGCGCGCGGACATCCTCGCTGCATGGAACCGTGCTCGCCGAATTCGAGCGGGACGGCGAGAAATACGTGCGTTTCGCGGTCGATTTCGAACGGCAGCACGTACGGCAGGTGTGCGAGGCGGTGCATGTCGATATCCGCGGCATCACCAGTTCGAATGGCGAAACGCAGCGCCGCTATGTTATCAAGACCCCGCTGAAGATCGGCGACGTCGAGTTTCGCGCCGAACTCAGCCTCGCCGACCGGCGCGACATGCGTTTCCCGATGCTGATCGGGCGTTCGTCGCTGCGCCGCCGGTTCGTAGTGGACAGCGGCTATTCGTGGCTGCAAACGCCCGAAATGAAGGTCAAGAAAGGCCACAAACCATGAAAATCGCGATGCTGGCGCGCAATCCCAATCTCTATTCGCACCAGCGCCTGCAGCAGGCCGCCGAGGATCGCGGGCACCAGCTCGATATCCTCAACACCCTGCGCTGCACGGTGCATATCGCCAGTCACAAGCCCGAAGTCTTCTACAATGGCGAACCGTGCATCGGCTACGATGCGGTGATCCCGCGGATCGGCGCGTCGATCACCAATTACGGCCTCGCGATCCTGCGCCAGTTCGAGATGCGCGGATGCTGGCCGCTCAACGAAAGCGTGGCGATCGGGCGCAGCCGCGACAAGCTGCGCAGCATGCAGATCCTCGCCAAACACGGGCTGGGCCTGCCGCTGACCGCCTATGCCAACGACCCCAAGGCGGCGGAGGAGATCATCAAGGCGGTCAAGGGGCCGCCGGTGGTGATCAAGCTGCTGGAAGGCACGCAGGGCATCGGTGTCGTCCTCGCCGAAACGATGTCATCGGCCAAATCGGTGATCGAGGCGTTCCGCGGCGCCAACGTCAACATCCTCGTGCAGGAATTCATCAAGGAAGCGGGCGGCACCGACATTCGCGCGCTGGTGGTCGGCGGCAAGGTGGTCGCGGCGATGAAACGCACCGGCGCGGCGGACGACTTCCGCAGCAACCTGCACCGCGGCGGCAGCGCCGAGCTCATCAAGATCACGCCCGAAGAACGCTCGACCGCGGTGCGCGCCGCCAATCGCATGGGCCTCAACGTATGCGGTGTCGACATGCTGCGCAGCAACCACGGGCCGGTCATCATGGAGGTCAATTCCTCGCCCGGCCTCGAGGGGATCGAGAAGGCGACCGGCAAGGATATTGCCGGGCTGGTGATCGAGTTCATCGAGAAGAGTGCGCGCGACGGCAAGACCAAGACGAAGGGGCGGGGCTGACGCCAGAACTTGCGCTGATCGCGAATGGTCAGCGCACCGCGACGGCCGGTCTGAAATTGCCCTCTCTCGGCCGAGGCACTGTCAGTGCTCTGTCCCGGTGTCCGCCAAGCCAGCGATGTCCGCTTGCGTACGCTGCAGCAGCAGCGCCCGATCCGGCAGACGGTTCCACCCGTGGTCGGCATCGGGATAGCGGTACAGGACTGCGTTCTCCGACCAGATATCGGCGTATTTCTGCGCATATTCGAACGGCACGACCTCGTCCGCTTCGCCCTGGTGGACGAACACCTTGCCAGTAAAAGCGCCTAGCCCTGCGAAAGGGTCGAATGCCTCTGCCGTCTCGACGAAGCGCGGGCCGAGCGCCTGGCCCTTGAAATCGAACACGCCCGTATCGCGAAGCGGGTCCAGCGACTTGCCCTGGATCTGGCCGCTACGCACATCATCGACGAAAACCGCCGCGGCAGCCCAGAGTGTCAGACTTGCGAGATCGCCCGGACGCCGCGCAGCCAGGCATGCCGATTCCATGCCGCCAAGCGAATGACCGACAAGGTGCACCGGACCATTTCCGTCCGCGAGCACGTGATCGAGCATGGCGGATAGCTGGTCGAGTTCGTCCGGCACGGAGACATCGAGAAAGCGGCCGTCGCTTTCGCCATGGCCGAGACGGTCGAAGGCGAAGACCGTGCAACCCGAATTGGTCAGACCTCGTGCGAGATCGACAAACGCCCGGCCGACGCCCGTGCGGGTGACGCCGAAGCCGTGGTTCAAGAGGACCTTCGCTCCGTTCGGGCGCGGCGCCGGGTAGCGCACTCCGGCGATGCGCTGAGATCGGAAATCGATGCTGATGCTTTCGGGCCGAGACATGGGATGATCCTGAACGGGCGGGCGCGCGGCGCAGGTGCTGGCCTATTGCATACGCGCAGGGCCGAAGGTCGATCCTTCAGGCTCGGCGGCATCGGGGTAGCGGACGCCCGAGGCGCACGACGTGTCAGCCGGTTTACTCGTCACGCATTGCGCGCCATCAGCCCGCCGTCCACCGGGATCACCGCGCCGGTAATGTAGCTCGCCGCGGGGAGTACGAGCGATAGCGTCACATGCGCGACTTCTTCCGGGTCGCCATAGCGCTTCAGTGCCGTCCGCCGCTTGGCATAGATCACCTTGTGTTCGTCGGGCACTGCATCGGTCATCGCGGTGCGGATCGGCCCGGGACAGATGCAGTTTACCGTGATGGCTTCGGGCCCGAGATCGACCGCCAGCCCGCGGGTAAGGCCGACCACGCCCGACTTGGCCGCGACATAGGGCGTGTCGCCGGGCGTCGCACCGAGACCTTCGGTGCTGGCGACGTTGACGATCCGTGCGGCATCGCTTTTCCGCAGATGCGGGAGCGCGGCGCGAACCATGCGCTGCTGCGCGGTCAGCATCACGGCCAGTGCGCGGTGCCAGGTCTCCTCATAGGCATCGTCTTCGAGTGCGCAGAAGCTCGAGATGCCGGCATTGTTGACGAGTATGTCGATTCCGCCGAAATCCGCTGCGACCTGCGCCACGACCTGCGCAATCGCATCCGCGTCCGATACGTCGAGCGCATAGGCGCGCGCGCCGTCCCCGCACGCTGCCGCCACAGTTTGGCATCCGGCGATATCGAGATCGGTCACCGCGACGCGCGCGCCTTCCTTTGCCAGCAGCATCGCGGTTGCGCGGCCCATGCCGCTGGCGGCCCCGGTGACGATGGCGACCCGGCCCGCGACCGAGCGCGAGCGATTGGGTGTTGTGGTCATGCGATCAATGTCCTCCCCGACAGCAGGCTATCGAAGAATGGCATCGCCGTCACGGCCGCCAATCAGGCGGCCTTGATACTGGCAACGAAGTCGCCGGCCGATCGCTCGAGCGAATGGATGGTCTCGAGCAGCGCTTTCACGTTCTGCCGGGCATCGCCGGACAGCTTCTGGGTGGTGCTTGCGCGGTTCGCCAGGACGGCGCTGTTGTGGGCCATCTGTTCGGTGCCCGCAGCGGTGTCGCCCATGGTCTGTTCGATGCTGGAGGTCGCCGCCCGCTGGCTGTCGACATCGCTGCGTACCGTCATCGCCGATCTGGCGAGTTCGGCGATTGCCCCGCTGAGCTTGCCGAAGCTGTTCTCCGCTTCGCCGGTGCCCTTGCTGATGCCCGAGAGCAGGTCCTCAATCTCGCGCGTGGCACGTGCGGCCTGCGCGGCGAGCTGCTTGACCTCCTGCGCCACCACGGCGAAACCCTTGCCGGCATCCCCTGCGCTGGCGGCCTCGATCGTGGCATTGAGCGCGAGCAAATTGGTCATTTCGGCAATTTCCGCGATCGAACGCGTCGCATCGCCGATGGTCTTCGACTGGTTGGCAAGCGATCGGACCGCGTCGCCGCCGGTTTCGGTGCGCGTTCCTGCCTCGCTGGCAAGCTCGTCCTGGCGACCGGCGGTCACTGCGATGTTGCCGATCGAACGGGACAATTCGGTAACGCTGCCGGCCACCGCATCGATGGCATTGGATACCTGCGAGGCAGCTGCGGCGACTTCGCCTGCCTGCTGCCCGGTGTCGCGCGCATTCTCGTCCAGCGAATGCATCACCTCGTCCAGCGCGCGAGCGCTCTTGGCCACCGCCATCGTGACTTCGGAAACCGAGCTTTCGAAATCGGCCGCGATCCGCAGCATGTCTTCGCGCCGACGGGCGGCGAGGTTGCTTTCCAGCCGGCTGCGTTCGGCGCGCTCCGAATCGGCAAGGCGGAGCGCCTCTTCGGCAGACCGCGTGGCCTGTTCGCTTTCCGCCAGCGCAGAACCGATGCGCGTGATCAGCGAATTGAGCGTAGTGGCAATATAGCACAATACGCCTGCTTCCAGCACTACGGCCAGCGCGTGGATGAACACCCGGTTCACACCTCCGCCACCGGAGAAGACCCAGCTGGGCGCGGCAATCGACAGGATGAGGTGGTGCAGGGCGACGGTCGCCGCAGCGAGCAGGATCGGCCGGACATCGCACAGGATTGTCAGCGTCGCGATGGCGACGAAGAAATACATATGCATGTCGATCTGCCACGGGGCACCGCGCAGCGCGTAAAGCATAAGCGCAGGCTGCAGCGCGGCCATGAGCGCGACCGCCATGCGTGCAGCGCTGTCGTAGCGGCGTTGCCAGGCCGCGATGGTCGGCAGCAGGTTCAGCAAGACGCTCGCGGCGAGTGCATGGAAGGCCTGCGTGCCCATTGCCGGGATCAGTGCGGCGAGGCTCAGCGAGGCAGCCCAGCCTGCGATCGCAATTCCTATCACGCCTTTGGTGCGCAGCGCATTGATTTCGTTATGTTCCACTGACTGCTCCGGTGCAGCCGCCCTGCGGGACGGCGAGAACGAGGATGCCGTGCTCGAAGAGAAGCTCGGAAAGCGGCGGACGTGCGCCCTGCATCACATAACCACCGCCCAGCGCGGTGCGGGCGACAGCGCGCCGCCCGTCCTGAAACACGATTCCGGGCAAGGCCCGGTCCGCCGCAGGAGATATGGGGTAGAATGCCAATTGGCCGAAAGCCGGCGGCGCGAGCAGCAGGCCGCCGACCGCGCCGATCGCGATTACAGCCTGGGACAATCCCAGCAATCGGCGCGGCTTCGGCTTGGATTCGGGCTTCGCGATATACATCGCGATGGCTGGTGGCAGCAAATCCTCCCCAAGCCGTTAACCTTGATGCCGCGGTTTTCCCAAGGGCCTATCTGAACGGCGGCTCGTTGAACGCGCGCAGCTTGCGGCTGTGGAGGCGGGGGCCTTCTTCGCGCAGCCGCTTGCAGGCATTCACCCCGATCTGGAGATGCGCGGCAATCGCTTCTTCGTAGAAGGCATTGGCTTGTCCGGGCAGCTTGATCTCGCCATGCAGGGGCTTGTCCGAAACGCACAGCAAGGTGCCGTAGGGGACGCGGAAGCGATAACCCTGGCCCGCGATGGTGGCGCTTTCCATGTCCACGCCGACCGCGCGGCTCAGGCTCATGCGCTTGGCCGACTGCGTGAAGCGCAGCTCCCAGTTGCGATCGTCGGTCGTGACCACCGTACCGGTGCGCATCCGCTTCTTGAGATCGGCACCATGTTCGCCCGAGACCGCTTCGGCCGCACCCGCCAGCGCCTGCTGCACTTCGGCGATCGCGGGAAGCGGGATTTCCGGCGGCAGCACCGGGTCGAGCACGTGGTCGTCGCGCAGATAGGCATGCGCCAGGACGTAGTCGCCGATCTTCTGGCTGGGGCGCAGACCGCCGCAGTGCCCGATCATCAGCCATGCTTCGGGCCGCAGCACCGCAAGGTGATCGCAGATCGTCTTGGCGTTGGACGGGCCGACGCCGATATTGACCAGCGTGATCCCTTCGCGATTGGGGCCGACGAGGTGGTAGGCGGGCATCTGGTGCCGGCGCCATGCGGTGTCGGACAGCTGCGCGCGCGCATTATCGGTCTGTTCGGTAAGCATCATGCCCCCGGCACCGGCCAGTGCGGTGTAGCCGTTGGAGCCCAGCTGCGCGCCCGCCCAGTCCACGAATTCATCGACATAGCGATGATAATTGGTGAACAGGATGAAGCGCTGGAAGTGGTCGGTGCTGGTCCCGGTGTAATGCGCCAGCCGGGCCAGGCTGAAATCGGTCCGCAACCCGTCGAACAGCGACAGCGGGATCGGGTCGTCATCGTTTTCGAGCACGATACCATCGGCCAGCTCGTCGCCGATATCGGCCAGTTCGGTCGAGGGGAAATGCCGCGCGATCAGATTGGGGTCGACGCCTGCCAGCTCGGCCCCGGCGCCCCCGTCGAGGACATAGGGGAAGGGGATCTCCTGTTTCGAGGAACCGACTTCGAGTTCGACCTCGTAATTCTCGCTGATCAGTTCGAGCTGCTCGCGCAGATAGTCGCGAAACAGCTCCGGGCGGGTGACCGTGGTGGTGTACAGCCCGGGCGCATTGAGACGGCCGAACGCGCGGTTGCGGTCGGCAGGCTGGTCGCCTCCGCGAAAGCGCAGCCGCAATTCGGGATAGGCATAGCTGCCGTTGTGGCGCCGTTCGGGCGCGGGAAGCTCGCGTTCGCGGCCGAAGGCGATCACGTCCTCGCGGAGCCGCTCGACGGCAGCGTCGTAGATTTTCTCGAGCCGGTCGAGCGTCTGTTCGATGGATTCCATGGGCGTTGCTCCTGCCTCTTGTTGTTTTAGGATTTGTGTCGCCCACCCACATAGGGTGCGCAGGCGGTTCTTACAAAAAGGGCGCGGAGACCGAAGCCGCCGCGCCCTGATTGTCGATCGCACGAAGCGACGAAGCTTACTCGCCTTCGGGCGCGGTCGCTTCGATCTTGGCTTCGGTCTCGCTCATGCCTTCGGGCGTGCTGATGCCGTCTTCGAGCATGTCGGCGGGGATTTCACCCGGTTCGAGCGTCGGGTCGGTCCGGTTCGCTTCGGCCTGTTCTTCGATCTCGCGCTGCTCGTCTTCGAACATCTGCGCCATCACGTCGATACCCTGGCTCTGCAGTTCGGCTTCATCGTCGCTGCGAGCGACGTTGGCCTTGATCGTGACCGAGACCTCGGGGTGCAGGTCGATGCGGACTTCATGCATGCCGATCGCCTTGATCGGGTCACCCATGATGACCTGCTTCTTGTCGATCTCGTGGCCCTTTTCGGCCAGCGACGCGGCGATGTCGCGCACGTTGACCGAACCATAAAGCTGGCCAGTGTTCGACGCGGCACGGATCAGTACGATTTCTTCGCCCTGGACCTTCTCGCCGGACTTTTCGGCTTCGCTGCGACGTTCCGCGTTTTCCTTTTCCAGGCGGTCGCGGTTCGCTTCGAAGACCTTCTTGTTGGCTTCGTTGGCGCGCAATGCCTTCTTCTGCGGGAGCAGGAAGTTGCGGGCATAGCCGTCCTTCACGGTGACGACGTCACCGATCGAGCCGAGCTTTTCGATCCTCTGAAGGAGAATGATATCCATGATTATTCCCCTTACTTCACGATGTACGGCAGCAGGCCGATGTGACGGGCGCGCTTGATGGCCTTGGCCAGTTCACGCTGCTTCTTTGCGCTGACGGCGGTGATGCGGCTGGGGACGATCTTGCCACGTTCGGACATGAAGCCCTGCAGCAGGCGGACGTCCTTGTAGTCGATCGTCGGGGCGTTCTTGCCCGAGAAGGGGCAGGACTTGCGGCGGCGGAAAAACGGGCGGGCCATCAGTTACGCTCCTCGCGGTCGCGGCGCTTCTTCGCATCGCGCTCGTTCTTGCGCATCATCACGCTCGGACCTTCTTCGTGCTCTTCGACACGGATGGTCATGTAACGGATGACGTCTTCATTGATGCGGGTCTGGCGCTCGAGCTCTTCCACGACGGCACCGGGGCCCTCGATGTTGAGCATCACGAAATGCGCCTTGCGGTTGCGGTCGATCTTGTAGGCGAGGTTCTTGAGGCCCCAGGTCTCCGTCTTGGTGACCTTGCCTTCGTTCTTCTCGACAATCTCGGTAGCGGTGGCGGCGAGCTGGTCGACCTGAGCCTGGCTCAGGTCCTGTCGCGCCAGGAAAACATGCTCGTATAGAGCCATGCCCTTGTCCTTTCACATGTGGCCGATCGCTGGCTTGTCCGCGGGATTGCGGGGCCCCTCCGGCTTTCTTCGAATCCCCGCCCACAGGCAGGGGATGCGCGCACATAACGGGATTGGCGACGAATGCAAGCCAATCTCGGGGCTTGGCAGGGTGGAACCGGGCGGGCAGGGCGGCATTGGTTGGAAAACGAAGGAGTAGTGCGTGCCCGGTGGACTTGTAGCCCTGCTAGACGACGTGTCGATCATCGCCCGCGCGGCGGCGGCCTCGGTCGACGATATCACGGTTGCCGCGGGCAGGGCGGGCTCGAAGACCGCCGGCGTCGTGATCGACGATGCGGCGGTCACGCCGAGTTACGTCACGGGCCTCAGCCCCGCGCGCGAACTGCCGATCATCTGGAACATCACCAAGGGCAGCCTGAAGAACAAGCTCATCATCCTGCTGCCCGGCGCGTTGCTGCTCAGCTGGCTGCTTCCCAGCGCCATCGTCTTCATCCTGATCCTGGGCGGTTGCTACCTGTCCTATGAAGGGGCGGAAAAGGTGATGGAAAAGCTGGGCGGCCAGAAACACGGCGTCACTGTGGAGGATGAGATCACCGACCCGGCGGCGTTCGAGAAACAGCGGGTGAACGGTGCGATCCGCACCGATCTGATTCTCTCGGCCGAAATCATGGCGATCACGCTGAACGAGGTGGCCGCGGAAGACTTCATCGTACGTGCGGGCGTGCTGGCGATCGTCGGTATCGGCGTGACACTGGTGGTCTATGGATCGGTCGCGCTGATCGTGAAGCTGGACGATATCGGATTGCACCTGCGCGAGAAGACTTCGGCCGCCGCACAGGCCTTCGGGCAGTTTCTGGTGACCTCGGTACCCTATCTGCTGACCACGCTGTCCTTCATCGGCACGATCGCGATGCTGTGGGTCGGCGGCGGCATCATCCTGCACAGCCTGCACGAACTGGGCATCCATGGTCCCTCCGATTGGGCGCATGGCCTGCAGCACACGGTGGAAGCCGTGACCGGCGGACTTTCGGGCATCCTCGGCTGGGGAACCTATGCGGCGCTGTCCGCCCTGACGGGGCTCGCGCTCGGCTTCGTGCTGGCGATCCTCATCCACAAGGTCTTCAAGATCGGCATTACCCATGGCGACCACTGAGCCGCCGGTCCTCTACACCTGCGCGGGGTCGCGCGGGCTGCGGGCGACCTGGGCGGCGGAAGAGGCGGGAGTCGCTATCGATCTACAGCTGTTGCCGTTCCCGCCCCGCTTCAAGGCGCCCGACTACCTGGAGGTCAATCCCCTGGGTACGGTACCCATGCTGGTCGATGGCGCCGCGCACATGACCGAGAGCTGTGCGATCGCGCATTACCTGGCCACCAAGGGCGCGGACCAGTCGCTGGTCGTGGCGCCAAACGAGATGGATTATCCCGCCTATCTCGATTTCACCTACCACGCCGATGCCACGATCACTTTCCCGCAAACCGTCTATATGCGCTTCGCCATGTTCGAGAAGGACAAGGGCTGGGGCGAGGCGGGCGAGGCCTATGCCAAGTGGTTCTGGAAGCGCCTCGTCAAGCTCGAGCAGCGCCTCGAAACGCGCGACTACTTGTGCGCGGATCGCTTTACCGTGGCCGATATCTGCTGCGGTTACGCGCTGATCCTGGCGGGCCGGGTGGGCTTGGACGAGGGCGTGCCGCAATCGCTCAGGGACTACCGCGACCGGCTGACCGCACGCGAGGGATATCGCCGGGCCGTGGCGCGTGAGGCCGCAGGCCCCGCCGCGATCTAGGCCAACCGGTCGAACAGGTCGCGTGCAAATCCGCTCAGCGTGTCATCGCGCGCGCCCATGATGACAATCCGGTCGCCTGGCTGCGCGAGTTCGGCGAGCCTGTCGCCCACCGCCGTGCGCTCGGGAATGTGTTCGGCTTTGCCGCCCGCCTGCTCGATCAACCGCACAATCCGCTCGCTGCCTTCGCTGCGATCGACGCTGCCGCCGAAATAGACCGGGTCGCACAGGATCACGCGGTCCTCGTCACCCAGTTCATGCGCGAAGGTCTGGGCCAGCTCCTCGCCCATCTGGCGCAGGGGCCCGTAGCCGTGCGGCTGGAAGAAGGCGAGCACGCGGCCCGGGTGCGCTTTGAGCGTGCGCAGCGTGGCGGCGCATTTTTCCGGATTGTGGCCGAAATCGTCGATCACGGTGATGGCGGACGGGCTGGTGCCGACGATGTCGAACCGCCGCGCGAGACCTTCGAAACCGGCGAGCGCGGCGACCGCATTGGCGACCGGTATGCCCGCTGCCGCTGCCGCTGCGATTGCCGCCAGCGCGTTGGCCAGATTGTGCCGCCCGGGCAGGTTGAACATCAACGGATGTTCGCTGCCGTCGTGCCGGTCGACGACCAGCGCGGCCTGCCGCATCGGGCCTTCCGCGACCGAGCCGGGGACCACGCCGATCTGCGCCTTTTCCTGCTCGATCCCGAAGGTGACGACTTCCTTCGCATGCGGCAGCAGCGCCAGCGCTTCGGGATCGTCGGCATTGATCACCGAAATGCGGCTGCGCGAAAGGTAGTCGCCGAACAGCTGGCGCAGCTCTTCCATGCTCTTGTGGTCGAGACTGACATTGAGCAGCACGCCGACAGCCGGACGATAGAGCGCGATCGACCCGTCGCTTTCGTCGACCTCGCTGACATAGAGGCTCTGACCGCCGACCACCGCGCTGGCATAGGGGCGTTCGGGCGAGACGAAGTTCTTCATCACCGCGCCGTTCATGATCGTCGGCTCGCGCCCGCAGGCGTGGAGGATCCAGCCGAGCATGCCGGTGACAGTCGACTTGCCGCTGGTCCCGGCAACCGCCAGCCCCGCACCGCTGGTGTTGAAGAGGATCGAATTGAGCTCGGCGCGGGTCAGCCGCAGGCACTCCAGTTCCTTGGCGCGCTTGGCATCGGGTACGGTATCTTCCACCGCGGCGCTGGCGACGAGGATCTGCTTGGCCGAGACGATCCCGCTGCCGTCCTGCGGATGCAGCGTGAAACCCTGTTGTTCGAGCGCAGCGAACTTGTCGGGCGTGCGGCCCTGATCGTGGCTGCGGTCCGATCCTTCGACCGTGCAGCCGCGACCTTTAAGGATCTGCGCCAGCGGCAGCATTCCCGATCCGCCGATCCCGCAGAAGAAGAAGGGGCGGGCGAACAATTCATCTGGAGTGGGCATATCGCTCATGCGCGTGCAGCTATTGAGTTGTGCCGCGCGATACAAGCACGCTAGCAGGGCGCATGGTCAGAATTGCGATCTGCGCCCCCGGAAAGCGGTTGAAGCGCGAACGCGCCGAGGCGGTCGAAGCGCTGGTGGCGGGGCGCAGCGACGTATCGTTGCAGTTCCACGAACAATGCTTTGCCGAAGACGGGCATTTCGCCGGCAGCGACGACGTGCGGCTCGCCGCCTTGCTCGATTGCGCCAACGATCCCGGCTTCGATGCGGTGTGGTTCGCGATGGGCGGCTATGGTTCGAACCGCATCGCCCCGCAGGCGGTCGCGCAAATGAACGCGGCAGCGCGGGACAAGTCCTATCTCGGCTATTCCGACACCGGCTTCCTGCTCGCCGCACTGTACAGGCATGGCATCGGGCGCGTCGCGCATGGGCCGCTGGCGGGCGATGTCCGGCGCGAGGGCGGCGCCGCTGCGATCGAGCGCGCGCTGGACTGGTTCAAGGGCGGCACCGATGGCCTTGAACCGAATCTCGATGAACGGCCTGCGGCGGCCTTCAACCTGACGACCCTGGCAATGCTGGCGGGGACCGAACTCGCGCCCGACCTGTCGGGTCATGTCGTCATGATCGAGGAAGTGGCGGAGCATCTCTATGCGGTCGACCGCCTGCTGTTCCATGCCACGCAGCATCTGCAGGGAACCGCGGGCCTGCGTCTGGGCCGCATCAGCGATGTCCCCGTCAACGACCGCCCGTTTGGCACCGACGAAGTCGCCATCGCGCAGGACTGGTGCCGGCGCAGCGGCATCCCCTACCTCGGCCGGGCGGATATCGGCCACGATGCTGCCAACAAGATTGTCCCCTTCGGACTTGAGACGCGGGGCGCTCGCGCCTAGTCGCGCGGTCGAGGAGATTTTATGACTGCATTCATCTTTCCCGGCCAGGGCAGCCAGAAGGTCGGCATGGGCGCCGATCTCGCCGAAGCCAGCGCGCATGCGCGCGAAGTGTTCCAGGAAGTCGACGAAGCGCTCAAGCAGAAGCTTTCCGCGCTGATGAAGGACGGCCCCGAAAGCGAACTGACGATGACTGCCAATGCGCAGCCGGCGATCATGGCCAATTCGGTGGCCACTGCCCGGGTCCTCGAAAAGGAATTCGGCGTGACGCTGGCCGACACGGCCGATTGCGTCGCGGGCCATTCGCTCGGCGAATACAGCGCGCTGTGCGCCGCCGGGGCATTCTCGCTGACCGACACGGCCAAGCTGCTGCGCCTGCGCGGCATCGCAATGCAGGATGCGGTTCCGATCGGCGTCGGCGCGATGGCCGCGCTGCTCGGTGCCGATATCGAAAAGGCCACCGCGCTGGCCGAGGCAGCGGCCCAGGGCCAGGTCTGCGAAGTCGCCAATGACAACGATCCGACGCAGGTCGTTATCTCCGGCCATGCCGAGGCGATCGACCGCGCGATCGAGATGGCCAAGGATCACGGGATCAAGCGCGGCATCAAGCTGCCCGTTTCGGCGCCGTTCCACTGTTCGCTGATGGGTCCTGCTGCGCTGCGCATGAAGAACGCGCTCGAAACGACGCCCCCGCAGGCCTTTGCAGTGCCGCTGTTCGCCAATGTCACTGCCGCACGCGTCACCGATCCGGCGGAAGAACAGGCGCTGCTGGTCGATCAGATCACCGGCCGGGTCCGCTGGCGCGAAAGCGTTCTGGCGATGCGCGAGGCAGGCATCGAACGGTTTGTCGAAGTGGGCGGCAAGGTGCTCGCCCCGATGGTGGGCCGCATCGACAAGGAGGCCGCAACCGTCAGCCTCGTCACCATGGAAGACCTCGAAAACTTCGCCAAGGAGAACGCATGATGTTCAGCCTCGAAGGAAAGACCGCGCTCGTGACCGGGGCCAGCGGGGGGATCGGTTCGTCGATCGCCTACGCGCTGGCGAAGCAGGGTGCGCGCCTCGCGCTGTCCGGCTCCAACGGCGACAAGCTGCGCGCCTTCCGCGAACAGCTCAACGACGAATTCGGCCATGACCATGTCGAGATCACCTGCGACCTTTCCAATCCGACGCAGGTCGAGGAACTGATCCCGGCCACCGTCGATACGCTGGGTTCGATGAACATCCTCGTCAACAATGCCGGCATTACCCGTGACAATCTGGCCATGCGGATGAAGGACGACGAGTGGGACCAGGTGATCCGCATCAATCTCGAGGCGAGCTTCCGCCTGATGCGCGCCAGCGCACGGCCGATGATGAAGGCCAAGGGCGGACGGATCATCTCGATCACCAGCGTGGTCGGGCACACCGGCAACCCCGGCCAGATGAACTATGTCGCCGCCAAGGCGGGCCTGACCGGCATGTCGAAAAGCCTCGCGCAGGAACTGGCGAGCCGGAACATCACCGTGAACTGCGTGGCCCCCGGCTTTATCCGCACAGCGATGACCGACGCGTTGAACGACGAGCAGAAAGCGGCGATCAACGGGCGTATTCCGATGGGCCGCATGGGCGAAGGCGACGAGATCGGCGCTGCGGTTGCCTACCTTGCCAGCGACGAGGCAGCCTATGTCACCGGCCAGACGCTGCACGTGAACGGCGGCATGGCGATGATGGGCTGATTTCACCCACTTTTCCCCAAGGAATTGCGGCGCCGCGGCGTCCGGCCTTGCCCCCCAAGCCCGCCCCGCTAGGGTGACTATCCGTATTCCGGCGCTGGTGGGGCGATTCCGGCCTGCCAGGCGCCCAAGAGGGACGAAAGTAGGACCATGAAGGCCACCATCGAACGCGCGACGCTGCTGCGTTGTCTCAGCCACGTCCAGTCGGTCGTGGAGCGCCGCAATACCATCCCGATCCTCTCCAACGTGCTGATCGAAGCCGAAGGCGACAATTCGCTCAGGGTCATGGCAACCGACCTCGATCTGCAGGTGATCGAGCATATGGAAGCCAATGTCGACAGTGCAGGGGCGATCACCGTTTCGGCGCACCTGCTGTTCGATATCGCACGCAAGCTGCCCGAAGGTTCGCAGGTCAGCCTCGAAGCGGCGGAAAACCGCATGGCGATCAAGGCGGGGCGCAGCCGCTTCTCGCTGCCGACGCTCCCGCGCGACGACTTCCCGGTCATCGTCGAAGGCGATCTGCCGACCAGTTTCGAACTGCCCGCCAAGACCTTCGCCGACCTCATCGATCGGACGCGGTTCGCGATCTCGACCGAGGAAACCCGGTATTATCTGAACGGTATCTTTTTCCACGTGTCGGACGACAACGAACCCGTCCTGCGGGCGGCCGCAACCGACGGTCACCGGCTCGCGCGCTTCACTCTGCCGCGGCCTGATGGGGCAGAAGGCATGCCCGACGTGATCGTACCGCGCAAAGCCGTGGCCGAACTGCGCAAGCTGCTCGACGAGTCGCTCGACGGCAATGTCCAGATCGACCTGTCGGCCAGCAAGGTCCGCTTCACGCTCGGCGGCGAGGGCGGAGTGGTGCTGACCAGCAAGCTGATCGACGGGACCTTCCCCGATTATTCGCGCGTTATTCCAACGGGTAACGACAAGCTCCTTAAGCTCGACCCGAAGATCTTCCACGAAGGGGTCGACCGCGTGGCGACGATCGCCACCGAGAAGACCCGCGCGGTCAAGATGGGGCTCGATCGGGACAAGGTCACGCTGACCGTAACCAGTCCCGACAATGGCACCGCGACCGAGGAAGTGCCGGCGGAATATTCGTCCGACGGGTTCGAAATCGGCTTCAACGCGGGCTATCTCAAGGACATCCTCAACCAGATCGATGCCGACACGGTGGAAATCCATCTGGCCGATGCTGGCGCCCCGACGCTGATCCGCAAGGACGAGAATTCGCCCGCGCTCTACGTCCTCATGCCGATGCGGGTTTAAGCGCTCGCATTGGCGTATATCTGCGGTTAGCGTCGCTCTCGAAGGAGAGACGCGAATGCAGCAAGTCCATGTCCGCAAGAATGCAATCGGCGAGGCCCGACTGGTCGATTGCGACCAGGTAAAGCTGGCCGACGATGCCGTGCGCCTGGAAATCGAAAGCTTCTCGGTCACGGCGAACAACGTGACCTATGCGGTCGTCGGCGACGGCTTCGGATACTGGAACTTCTTCCCCGTGCAGGGGGCAGGCACCGACGGCATGGGCATCGTGCCCATGTGGGGCCATGCACGCGTGATCGAAAGCAATGTGTCCGAGATATCCGTGGGCGAGCGGGTCTATGGCTACCTGCCTATGGCGACGCATCTGGACGTCGTGCCCGGAAAACTGTCCGCCAGCGGCTTTACCGACATGGCCGCACATCGCCAGCCGATGAGCCCGGTCTACAACAGCTATTCGCGGCTTGCAGCCGACCCGGAACACGATCCGGCGCGCGAAGGCGAACGGATGATCTTCGGTCCGCTGTTCAAGACCGGTTTCCTGATCGAATACTTCATGCGCTCGCAGGACTGGTTCGGCGCCGAACAGGTAATCCTGACCAGCGCATCGTCCAAGACTGCCATGGGCCTTGCCAGCACCGCCAGGCATCGTTCGCCGGATATCCGGCGGATCGGCCTGACCTCTTCGGGGAATGTCGCTTTCGTGAAGCAGAGCGGTCTCTACGACGAAGTGCTCGCCTATGACGATGTGCAGGCATTGGCAGGCCAGCCCGCGGTATCGGTCGATTTTGCCGGCAACGCCCGTCTGCTGGGCGCGATCCATGCGCATCTTGGCGACGCGTTGAAGTACTCCTGCCTGGTGGGGGCGACGCATATCGAGGAGCGCGGCGGCGGGGCGGGGGACTTGCCCGGACCGGCGCCGACGCTGTTCTTCGCACCCGACCATGCGGTTGCGCTATTCAAGGATCTGGGGCCGCAGGAAGCGGGCCGCCAGATGGCCGAGAGCTGGCGTATATTCCTTGCCGATGCCGGCGACAGCGTGACCATTGAACGCCATGCGGGCCTTGCTGCTGCGCGCGCCGTTTTCGTCAGAATGGCCGGCGGCAGTGTGGATCCCGCCAAGGGAATCATCATCGAACCGTGATGGGCCGCCGGGGGCCGGTGGAGGCCGGCCCCGCGATACCCGGTCAGTGTCCGGTCCCCGCTATGGCAGGTAACCGCGCCCCTAGATCTCGACTGAGATTTTGCCGAAGTGGCTCCCGCTTTCCTGATGGCGGAAGGCATCGGCGAGGTCTGCTAGCGCGAAGGTATCGCTGATGACCGGCTTGATGCCGTTGGCCTCGATCGCAGCGATCATGTCCTGCTGCATCGCGCGGCTGCCGACGGTGAGGCCCTGCACCTTGAGGTTCTTGGAGAACAGCAGCGCGGTCTGCACCGGCCCGGCGAAACCTGCCAGCACACCGATCAGCGCGACATGCCCGCCAACGCGTGTGGCCAGCATCGATTGGTCGAGCGTGCCCGCCCCGCCGATTTCGACCACGCAGTCGACCCCGCGCCCGCCGGTTATCTCCAGCGCCTTCGGGCCCCAGGCTTCGACTTCCTTGTAATTGATCAAATGGTCCGCCCCCAGTTCGCGCACCCGTTCGAGCTTCTCGTTCGAAGAAGAGGTGGCGATGACAGTGGCGCCCGCGGCCTTCGCGAACTGCAGGGCGAAGATCGAGACCCCGCCCGTGCCCTGGACCAGCACGGTGTCCCCCGGCTTGACCGCGTAGTCGACGAACAATGCGCGCCAGGCGGTCAGCCCGGCGCAGGTCAGCGTTGCAGCCTCGGCATGGCTGAACCCGGAGGGTGCGCGCGTGAACCAGTGGGTCGGGGCAGTCACTGCCTCGCGCGCATAGCCGTCGATCCCGTCACCGGGAACGCGGGTGAACGCGCTGGACGGCGGGCGGCCGTCGAGCCAGTCGGGGAAGAAGGTGCTGACCACCTGGTCGCCCACGGCGAATTCGGTCACCCCGTCGCCAACCGCCGAGACGATGCCAGCGCCATCCGACATGGGGATGCGACCCGGTTCGGTCGGGATCATGCCTTTCACGACGGCGTAATCGTGATAGTTGAGCGAACTGGCCTTCAGATCGACGGTAATCTCGCCCGGACCGGGCGCCGCTGCGGCGTCGATATCGACCCATTCCAGCGCATCGAGGGTGGACGGCTTCGCGCCCGTACGGATTGCTTTCATTCTGCAGCCTCCAGCATTTCGGCCCGCTGCGGGCCGCGGATCAGGCCACCGGGCGCCTCGCCCGTCCATTCGCCTTCGCGGAATGTAACCTTTCCGTTCTTGATCGTCGCGACATAGCCATCGGCCTTCTGCAGCAAGCGTTTGCCGCCCGCAGGCAGGTCGAAGGCCAGCCAGGGCTTGCCCAGCTTGATCCGGTCCATGTCGATGATGTTGATATCGGCCAGATAGCCGGGCGCCAGCACGCCGCGGTCCTCCAGCCCGTAGAGCCGGGCCGTGTCGTTGCATTGCCGCTTGATCGCATTTTCGAGGCCGATCGTGCCGCGCGCCCGGTCACGCACCCAGTGCTGCAGCATGAAGGTGGGCGAGGCGGCATCGCAGATCGTCCCGCAATGCGCGCCGCCATCGGACAGCGAATTCACCGTGTCGTCGGCGTGTTGCAGGTCTTTCAGGAAATCGAGATTGCCATCGGCGTAATTGAGGATCGGCAGGTAGATGAAGCCCTTGCCCTCGTCGCGGCACAGCAGCTCGTAGGCATATTCATCGCCCGACATGCCCGCTGCCTTCGCGCGTTCGAGAATACTTTCTTCCGCGGTCGGTTCGTAATTGAAGTCGGGGTCCATTTCGAACTGCATGTTCCAGCCGCCGCAAACGACCATGATCAGGCCCATGATGTCCTGGTTGACCTCGGAAAAATCGTGCTGTTCGGCGATCAGGCGCGCCTTGAACTCGGGGTCGAACAGCTTGGCCTTCTGCTCTTCCCATGGAAGGTCCTCGATTTCCTTCCAGCTCGGTTTGAGCCGGAAGGGATGCACGGTGCCCTGCCACGCCATGACGATGCCGTTGCCGCGCAGCGCGATCTGCGCGACGATGTTCGCGCCATTGTCGTTCTCGGCGCGCATGCTCTCGATCTGCTCGTCGAGCGGCATTTCCTTGGCGATCGACTGGAGCGCCGCGAAGGTGACCGGCAGCCCGGTCTCGCGGCTCATCTGGCCCATCCAGCCGAACTCGTCCCATTCGCGCATCATGTCGCTGGCCATTTCGAACACGCCATGCCCGGCGCGGCCCATTGCGCGGCCGATCTCGACCAGCTCCTCGGCAGTGGCAGTGGTGCCGGGGACGACTTCGCCGCCGATATCGCGGTGCAATACGGTGCGCGAGGTGGAGAAACCCAGCGCGCCCGCGCGTACGCCGTCTTCGACGATGCGGCTCATGGCGGCAATGTCTTCGGCGGTCGGCACGGCCCCGGGACGCTCGCGATCGCCCAGCACATAGGCGCGCACCGAGCCATGCGGGACATGGGTGCCGACATCGACGGTACGGGGCAGTTCTTCCAGCGCATCGAGATATTCGGGGAAGGTTTCCCAGTTCCACTTCATGCCCTCCGCCAGCGCGGTCCCGGGAATGTCTTCCACGCCTTCCATCAGGCCGATCAGCCATTCGTGCTTGTCGGGACGCGCCGGAGCGAAACCGACACCGCAATTGCCCATGACGACGGTCGTTACGCCGTGCCAGCTCGACGGGGCCATTTCCTGGTCCCAGGTCGCTTGTCCGTCGTAATGCGTGTGAATGTCGACGAAGCCGGGGGTGACCAGGTGACCCTGCGCATCGATTTCCTCGGCGGCGTCGCCGCTGACGTGGCCCACTTGAGCGATGAGCCCGTCCTTCACGGCGAGATCCCCGGTAAAGCGGTCCTGTCCGGTACCATCGACAATGGTCCCGTTGCGAATGATCAGATCATATGCGGGCATGTTGGTGCTCCTCTCTCCGCCGAGGAAGGTTCCACATTGCAACCGATGAGTCCAGCGCCGAGCTATTCGGCGTGCGTGGGCATGCGGACAGCAAGCAGGACGAGGAAGCCGATCGCGAACAGCAGGTGGATCGAAGTCATGCCGATCCGCTGGTCGCCCGACCACAGGGTGAACTGTTCGACCAGCAGCGGCCCCATCCATACGGTGATGGTGCCGGCAATCGCGTAGAGGCCGAAGAATTCACCGCTACGGCCCGGCGGGGCAAGCGTGACCAGCATCGTACGGCTCGACGAAATGCTGGCGGTGGCGGTCACCGCGATCACGCTGATGAGACCGAGATAGACGAGGTCCGACAGGGTGCGGAAGACGAGCCCGTCCCACACCACCACATTGTCGACCAGGCCGAGGAACAGGCTTTCGCGGGTGATACTCAGCTGGAGTAGTCCGACACCCACCATGGCGAGGATTTCCAGCGCCAGCGCGCGCTTTACGCCGACCTTTCCTTCGAGCCAGCCGCCGAAAATGCCGCCGCCGAATGCGCAGGCGCTGGCGAAGATCGCGTAGCAGAGCATTTCGAGGAAATTCCAGCCGAGAAAGAGCGCGACATAAACCGCGCCGAGCGCCAGCAGCGCAGCCATCGCGTCGGCGTAGAACATCCGCGCGATGAGGAACCGCATCAATTCGCGGTATCGCGCTGCCTCGCGCAGCGTGCGCGCAACGCTGCGTGCGCCTTCCCGGAAGGCGCGCATCCAACTGGCCCCGGGGACGCCCGGGTCTCGTGCCCTGGTGAAGAAGGGTATCGAGAACAGCACCAGCCACACCGCGCAGATCGGGCCGGCTAGCCGCGCATGTTCGAACGTCGTCAGGTCGATTCCGAATTGCGGCGCCGCGAATGGCCAGGCGATCGCAGCGGGCAGCACGAAGAGCACGGCAATCGCGAGAAAGATCAAGGTCGCAGCGAGGTTGCCGAGACCCAGTCCGAGACCCGATATCATCGCCAGTCGGCGTGGTTCGCCCGACACGCTGAGCATCGCATTGTGCGTCACTTCTGAATAGGTGTAGCCGACATAGGCGACCACCAGCAGGGCCATGATCGCGGGAACCGGCAGGCCTTCGCCCCCCGGCATCGCGAACCACAGCAGCGCCGAACAAACCGCGATGGCCCCGAGAAACAGCGCGAGGATCGGTTTCAGCCGCCCGCCGCGGTCGAGCGCCGCACCCAGGACCGGCGCGGTCAGGGCGGCAATGAAACCGGCCCATTTGGTCACCGAGGCTATGGTTGCCTGCCCCTGCGCATTGGCCGCGGCAAGCGCGTCGCCGGGCGGCAGGTCGTCCAGCGCACCGCTGGCAAGCAGGTCCGCGCCGATGATGTCGCGCGCAAAATAGGGCGCGAAGATGTAGATCACGATCAGGATGTAATAGGGGTTGCGGGCCCATTCGAAGATCGCCCAGGCAAAGCCGGTTCGACCGAAAGCGCCGCCTTCGCCCGTCGTCTGGCGCGGCGGTTGGCTGGCAAGCGGGTTCGCCAAGAGCGCGGGATCGGCAGTCATGTCATTGTCCTTGCGATCCGCCTGGTCCGGGCTGGACAGCAGTGCTGGGGGTATCGATTGCGGAGCGGCCGGGCGGACAAGGGCGGTATCCCCCGGTCGGCATGGCCGGGGTGTCGGACCTGTGCGAGCGAAGGACGATCACGCGCCGCGTGCTGCGATCATGCTTTCGATATCGACGAACTTCTCCCGCGGCGCTCCTTCGCGCGCGGCTGCGATCTCGGCTTCCTCGATTTTCTGCCAATCGCGGAAAGTGACGATCTCGATCCCGCGTTCCTGCGCCAGTTCGTCGAAACCCGCGCGGCCAGGTTTGCCGGAGCTTGCGGCGATGTCTTCATCGACCGTGTCGATGACCCCATATCCATCGGGCCGGTTGGTGCCGATCGTGCCGCTGGGGCCGCGCTTGGCCCAACCGACGCAATAGAGGCCGGGCAGGATACGGCCCTGGTCATTGGCGAAATGTCCCGCCCGCTGGTCGAACGGCACGCCCTCTATGGCCGAGGTGCGATAGCCGATACAGCTGACGACCAGATCGGCCGGCAGGTTATAGGTTTCGCCGGTACCCACCGCGCGCCCGGTTTCGAGGCGGGTCCGCTCCACTTCGATGGCACTTACCCGGCCGTTCGTGGCGGTGATGGCTCGGGGACTGGCGAAGAAATCGAACTCGATAGAAACCGGTTTGGCATTGCGGTCGGCTGCCGCAGGCTGCGCGAATTCGCGCAGCAGCGTGACCGATTTGCGCACCCCCGGTTCGAGAACGGCATCGTCGGCAACCGGCGGCAGGTCGGCCGGATCGACCTGCGGAGCGGCGCGGTCGAGCGTCCCCAACTCGCCCAGTTCCTTGGGCGTCATCATGATCTGGTGCGGACCGCGCCGGCCGAGGACGGTGATTTTCTCGATAGCGCTGCCGCGCAAAGCCTCGAGCGCGTGGGCGACGATGTCCGAGCCGGCAAATTCGCCTTCGGTCTTGGCCAAGATCCGCGCCACGTCGAGCGCGACATTGCCCATCCCGATGACGACGGCATGTTTGCCCGATAGCACGGGGTCCATCCCCGCAAACTCGGGGTGGCCGTTGTACCAGCCGACGAATGCCGCACTGCCAAAGACATTTCCGGTCCGCGCGCCAGGGATTTCCAGCGGGCGATCCTGCGGCGCGCCCGTGGCCAGGATGACCGCATCGTAGAGCGAACCGAGCTCCTCGATGGAAACCGAACCACCGACGTCGACATTGCCGATGAAGCGTACCGATTGGCCGATCGCCGTTTTTTCGTACCGACGCGCAACCGCCTTGATCGACTGGTGATCGGGCGCGACGCCGGTGCGGATCAGGCCGAACGGCACCGGCAATTTGTCGAAGATATCGATCCGGGCGTCATCGCCCCATTTCTTGACGGCGGCTTCGGCCGTGTAATAGCCCGCCGGACCCGATCCCACGATCGCGATATGCCGCATGTCTTTCTCCCCCGAGACATGCCTTCCATGCACATGGTCGGGGCAGCTGGCAAGCAGCGGACTATGTGCGGTACACCGCAGATCACATGGTTATCCGTTTGGAAAGAAGTTGCGTTTATCTACATGGTTCGCTGCGCTGAGAGGGAATTTCGGCGCACAGAGGCTACTCGGGAGCATGAGTTCACATGGCAGGGTTCTTCTCGCGTGCGTCGCGGGCGAAGACGGAACGACGCGAAGGTTCACAGCCTGCGCCGCTGCGTCCGATCGCCATCACCGATGCCGAACGCCGGGTGGAACTGCTCGACAGTTTCGAGGCCGCAGGTCTGGGCTGGTTCTGGGCGACCGATGCCGAAGGCCGGCTCATCTACCTGTCCGACAATGCGGCGAAAGAGCTCGACTGGACGCAGGGCGAAGCGATCGGCAAATCGCTGAGCGAACTCTTCATCCCCGAGAAGGTCGATGATCCCGACCGGCCCGAGCGCCCGCTCGCGTTCCTGCTGCGGGCGCGCAACTCGATCAGCCAACTCAATGTCCGCCTCGCCATAGAGGGGCGCGAAGTCTGGTGGGAAATCGCGGGCAAACCGCAGTTCGACGAGCAGGAGCGCTTTACCGGCTATCGCGGTAGCGCGAAGGATATCACGGCCAGCCGGGAAAACCGGCGCGATGCCGAACGGTTGGCGCAATACGATCCGGTTACCGGTCTGGCCAACAGCCACCGGATGAACCGGCGTCTGGCCGAATTGCTCAAGGCCTATCGCAATTCCAAACGGACCTGCGCGTTGCTGATGGTCGACCTCGACCGGTTCAAGCAGATCAACGATTCGCTGGGTCATGCCGCGGGCGACGAACTGCTGAAGCAGGTTGCTGCGCGGCTTGAACGGATCATCGGGAGCAAGGGGGAAATCGCACGCCGGAGCGCGGACTCGTTCCAGATCGTGTTGCCCGACATGGATGACCGCGGCGCCTTGGGCGATCTGAGCCAGCGCGTCATCCAGATGCTGTCGCAGGCCTATTCGATCAACGATTCGCGCGCGGTCGTCGGAACGTCGGTCGGGGTCGCCATTGCGCCTTATGACGGGCTCGATCCGGAAGGGCTGATATCGGCCGCCGATCTGGCGCTGCATGCCGCCAAGAGCGGTGGGCGGGGCCAGTACCGCTTCTATTCGGCCGAGCTCAAGGATGGCGCGAAACATCGCCGGCAGATCGAGGAAGACCTGCGCGACGCCATCGAGAACGGGCAGGTGGTCATGCACTACCAGCCACTCGTCTGCGCCAAGACGCATATGGTCCGCGGGTGCGAAGCCTTGATGCGCTGGAATCATCCGGACCGCGGCGCGATTTCGCCCGAGGATTTCATCTCCGTGGCCGAGGAAATCGGCATTGTCGGGGAAATGGGCGAATGGGCGTTGAACGAGGTCTGCCGACAGGCGGCCGAATGGCCGCTCGAACTGCGCGTGGCGGTAAACGTCTCGCCGATGCAGTTCGCGCACGACAATTTTCCGCAGATCGTCGCAAACGCGCTCAAGCAAAGCGGCCTGACACCCGAGCGGCTCGAACTCGAAATTACCGAGAGCGTGTTCCTCGGCGATGCCGGACGCACCCAGCGGATTTTCGAGGAATTGAAGGCGCTCGGCGTCAAGCTGGCGCTCGACGACTTCGGGACCGGGTACAGCTCGCTCAGCTACCTGCGCACTGCGCCGTTCGACAAGATCAAGATCGACCAGAGCTTCGTGCGCGGCGCGACCGAGGAAGGCAACAACAACGCGGCCATCCTCAGCGCTATCGTCAGCCTTGCAGATGCGCTCGACATGGAAACAGTGGCAGAGGGCGTCGAGGCGAAGGACGAACTCGATCTCGTGACCAAGCGCGGGGCAACACTGGTCCAGGGGTATATCTTCGCCCGCGCCATGCCTCACGCAGAGTTGCTCGAACGGCTGGAGGCGGGCGAGCTCAAATATGAACCGCGCGGCCCGGCGAAATACCGTGCGACCCGCAAGACCGTGTTCCGCCGCATCGGTCTGATCCACGAAGATAGCCGCTACCGGGTGGTCATGCGCAATCTCTCGAAGACCGGGGCGCGGATCGAGGGGCTTATGGACGTGCCTCTGGGCACCGAAGTCGTGCTCGACCTGGGCAATGGCCAATTGGCCGTCGCAACCGTACGCCGGTCGAAGGGCTCGGTGCAGGGCGTCGAGTTCGAGACCCCGTTGATCAGCGACGGCGCCGACGGCCTGTGCACCCGCCACCGCGTCTCGCCCTATCAGATCGAAGCGGCCGGCAGCCCGCTGACGACCTTGCCGCAGGATCCCTACTCGCTGATCATGGCGGGGCGGGGGGAAGCCTCGTCGAAGCGCAAGTTCGTCGAGGTCGAGGTCGGCACGCCCAAAGCGGGCACCAGCTACTGATTATCGGACCAGCTGCGGGAATCGCGTCGCAGAGGGCGCTTGGCGAGAATGCCTGCCACGGCTAAGGCGCGGGCGAGGCATGTCTTGTGCCATCTTTTCCGATTAAGCAGTTTGTATGACCGATCTCAGAAAAATCCGCAATTTCAGTATCATTGCCCATATCGATCATGGCAAGTCGACGCTCGCCGATCGGCTGATCCAGCATTGCGGGGGGCTGACCGATCGCGAGATGTCCGAGCAAGTGCTTGATAACATGGACATCGAGAAGGAGCGCGGGATCACCATCAAGGCGCAGACCGTGCGTCTCACCTACACCGCGCGCGACGGCGAGACCTATGAGCTCAACCTCATGGACACGCCCGGCCATGTCGACTTCGCCTATGAAGTCAGCCGCTCCCTCGCCGCGTGCGAGGGCGCGCTGCTGGTGGTCGACGCGGCGCAGGGCGTCGAAGCGCAGACGCTCGCCAATGTCTACCAGTCGATCGAGCACGACCACGAGATCGTCCCCGTCATCAACAAGATCGACCTCCCTGCCGCCGAACCGCAGCGCGTCGCCGAGGAGATCGAGGAGATCGTCGGCATCGAGGCCACCGGCCCGTGGGAAGAGGGCGGCGCGGTGCTCACCAGCGCCAAGTCGGGCATCGGCATCGAGGAAACGCTGGAGGCGCTGGTCAAGCGCATCCCCCCGCCCACCGGCGACCGCGACGCGCCCTTGAAGGCCATGCTGGTCGACTCATGGTACGACCCCTATCTCGGCGTGGTCATCCTCGTCCGCGTGATGGACGGCGCGATCAAGAAGGGCCTGAACGTCCGCTTCATGCAGGGCGGCACGCAGCACCTGATCGACCGCGTCGGCTGCTTCACCCCCAAGCGCACCGATCTGCCCGAACTCGGCCCGGGCGAGATCGGCTTCATCACCGCGCAGATCAAGGAAGTCGAACAGGCGCGCGTCGGCGACACCATCACCACGGTGAAGGGCGGGGCGGACAAGGCGCTGCCCGGCTACAAGGAAGTCCAGCCGGTGGTGTTCTGCGGGCTGTTCCCCGTCGATGCCGCCGATTTCGAGAAATTGCGCGAGAGCATCGGCAAGCTGCGGCTCAACGATGCCAGCTTCAGCTTCGAGGCCGAAAGCAGCGCCGCGCTGGGCTTCGGCTTCCGCGCGGGCTTCCTCGGCCTGCTGCACCTGGAGATCATCCAGGAACGCCTGACGCGCGAATACGATCTCGACCTGATCACCACCGCCCCCTCGGTGGTCTACCGCATCCAGCTCAACAAGTCGCGCACCGACCCGGCGCAGGAGCTGATGCTGCACAACCCCGCCGACTATCCCGATCCCAGCCGCATCGAGCAGATCGAGGAGCCGTGGATCAAGGCGGTGATCTACACCCCCGACGAATATCTCGGCGCGATCCTCAAGCTGTGCCAGGACCGCCGCGGCATCCAGGTCGATCTGACCTATGTCGGCGGCCGCGCTCAGGTGACCTACGAACTCCCGCTCAACGAAGTG
This sequence comes from Qipengyuania citrea, assembly GCF_009828015.1. Classification (GTDB taxonomy): domain Bacteria; phylum Pseudomonadota; class Alphaproteobacteria; order Sphingomonadales; family Sphingomonadaceae; genus Qipengyuania; species Qipengyuania citrea. The sequence continues at coordinate 390,876 of NZ_WTYG01000002.1, forward strand.
GTGTTCGATTTCTACGACCGGCTCAAGTCGATCAGCCGCGGCTATGCCAGCTTCGACTATGAACAGATCGGCCTGCGCGAGGGCGACCTCGTCAAGATGAGCATCCTGGTGAACAACGAACCGGTCGATGCGCTATCGATGATCGTCCACCGCGATGTCGCCGAAAGCCGCGGGCGCGGTATGTGCGAACGGCTGAAGGACCTCATCCCGCGGCACCTGTTCAAGGTGCCCATCCAGGCCGCGATCGGCGGCAAGGTGATCGCGCGCGAAACCATCGCCGCGATGCGCAAGGACGTGACCGCCAAATGCTATGGCGGCGACATCAGCCGCAAGAAAAAGCTGCTCGAAAAGCAGAAGAAGGGTAAGGCGCGGATGAGGGAATACGGAAACGTCAGTATTCCGCAGGAAGCGTTCATTGCCGCGCTGCGGATGGGCGAGGAATAGGGCGCGTCCCCAGCGCCAGCGCTGTCCAGCCCCCCCCCCNCCCAACACACACACAGCCGGCCCCCCCCGCCGGCCAACCAGAAACGAGATTACCGCCTATGTCCGGATATAAGGACCCCGATTTCCAGGATCGCCGCGCGCTTGCGCAGAAGGCGCGCGCCAAGGCGCTCGAGAAACTGGCCGACGCGCCCAAGCTCGACGAAGCGACGATTGCCAAGCGCAAGGCCGCGCAGGAAGCGCGTGAAGCCGCCATCGCCGAAAAGAGCGCCGCCAAGCGCGCCGCAATCGCGCAGGCCAAGGCCGACAAGCAGGCCGCCGCCAAGGCGAAAGCCGAAACCGACGCGGTCCCCGCACCGACCGAAGCGGAGCTCAAGGCCGCGCGCGACGCGAAATATGCGGCGCGGAAGAAGCGGAAGAAGGGGTAGGGCGAGCTCTGTTGGGGACGGTGTGATCGCAGGCGCCTAACGCAGGCTCTTGGTTTGCCAAGCGACGAGTTGGAAGCCGTTGCGCGTCAGCACATCCGCGACCTTCGGCCGACCGCGATGCGCAGCATCACGGAGCGACGTCATGTGACGCATGGAGCGATTGCGCTAGCAATCGCGGAACGGCGCGCGGTGTTCTCGCTGCATTTAAGGATGCCTAGACGAAATGCCACCGGCACATGCGACAAGTAATGGCTGTGGATTGTCAAGTTCCGGCACTTGCAGATTAACGGCGGCAATGCGATTCGCGGAAGTTGACTGAAGTGGGGAGCCAGGATTGGCGCCTGACCCCCCTTCAACCACCGAAACCTGAGCGGTTGTGGTGGAGGTCGTTTCCGTGCTGGAAACCTCGCGTGTATGATCTCGTGGGGTCGGACCCGTCAAGCAACTGCTCTAAATTTGAATTGGGTTAGGAAACAGACTTTCAACAGGCTTTTCCACAACCCAATTCGGCTTTGAGGCGAGTTGTAAGAAATGGCGTTAGAGAACATACACCTTCGGAAGCTGCTAAAGCTCATGTACCTCGAGCCGAACAAACGTCGTTCGGCTTTGCGGACGGACATTCGCGAGGACATCCGGCGCGAAGCAGGCGAAGATGGAGGCGGCGGAGACTTCTACTCCCCATTCTGGGCCGATGCGAAGGCACACGTGTTTGGTGGCCCGGACCTCAGGGAATCCACGGCAGAAAGAATTGCAGCCAACGATCGCAGAAGCAATTTGTACCCGCAATTGCGAGATGGTTTTCTGAGCTGGTGGGACGAGAGAAGGCGTTGGACAAACCTTCCCTTCAATCCCGGGCGCAAGCTTAAAGCTCGCTTCCAATTTCCCGAATTCGACGCGGTCGTTAAAATTGATAACATTCTGACAGTCGTAGACGGTAACGGTGACGAACATGTCGTATATTCTTATTTTGCCCCCGAGCCGGCGCTTTCTGCGGACGCTGCTCGCTTGGGTCTTTGGGTTTTAACTCAAGCTTTTCCTGCTGTTCCCCCGAGCGAGTTGCGGATATTGGATATCATTCGCGGTAACACGTTTTCCATCGATCGCACGCCACTTACTGGTGAGGAAGAAATTGAGCTTCGCGCACGCTATGCTCGGCTAGTTGTTGAACGCGACAACTTGCGTGCCGAGTACGAGTAGGAGATTCGTTTGCTTAACCGCGACACTGTGTGGGAGACCCGTCGCTCCCAATGGGTGAAAAAGCCGAAGGATGCGCGCACGGCTGGCGATATCGACTACGCGCGCGTAATCCATTCAGCATCATTTCGCAGACTCCAGGGTAAGACGCAAATTCTCAACCTCGGCGACAGTGATTTCTATCGCACGCGTCTTACTCACTCGCTGGAAGTGGCGCAGATTGCTGGCAGTCTAGGCGCTCAGCTTCGCCAAAATTATTTGGGTCACGATGCTATCAACTTCATACCAGATCGCAGCATGCTACAAGCCATCGCCTCTACCCATGATCTTGGGCATCCACCCTTTGGTCATGGCGGAGAGGTCGCGCTCAATTACTGCATGCGAAACGCCGGGGGTTTTGAAGGCAATGGCCAAACGCTGCGAATCCTCTCGAAGCTAGAGAAATTTTCGGATCGGGATGGTGCCGATCTCTGCCGCGAGGCACTCCTTGGCGTATTGAAATATCCAGTGGCTTTCAGCGCAGCTGTAAATCCGGGTATCCGCCCGCGGATGCTACCTGACACGAGTGGCACGCCGTTGCTGGATCGCACGGCTTCAAAGCCACCGAAGTGCTACATGGACAGTGAAGCTGACGTGGTGGAATGGTTGCTTGAACCTCTTTCCGGAGCCGACAGGGAAGCGTTCCAAGCTTTCGATTTGAAGGAGGGCAAGCATGCCAAAGCCCGCCACAAATCCTTTGCTTGCAGCATCATGGACTTAGCGGACGATATTAGCTTTGGGATTCATGACATGGAAGACGCGTTGGCCCTCGGTCTTGTCGACCAAGAAGGCTTTCGCCGGCATGTGACCTCGGAGAGAACCGAGGGGCTTCTCGATTACTTGAACAGCAACTACGCGGGAAAATACGGCAATGATGTCTACGGTGGATTGGTTGAACTAATTTTCGCGAACGGGGCCGAACGGAAGCATCAGATAAATCGTATTCTCAACTTCGTTATCACTAGTGTAGAGATTGACGTGTTGTCGGAGTTTGAGGAGCCGCGCCTGCGATATCGCGCTCGATTGCCTGAGCCAGTGGCGCGTTTTGTTGAGGCAGTGAAAGATTTTATCCGCGAAGAAGTGATTTTTAGCCCAGGCGTTCAGCATCTGGAATTCAAAGGTCAGATGATGGTTATCTCTGTCTTCGAGGTAATGAAGTCTGATCCGAAGAGCTTTCTGCCTCCCGACATCTACGCAAAGTATAGGCATAGTGCGGATCCGATGCGTGACATTTGCGACTATGTTGCGGGAATGACAGATACCTATCTACTCCAAACCTACGAACGGCTGTTCGCACCGAGAGTCGGTTCAGTGTTTGACAAACTTTGATCGACGATGGCTTTCGGCGTTTTCATGCATAAGGATGGGTCAACCTACGACGACATTCCCGAGGTGCATTATCAGTTTCCGAAAATCTATCTCAGCCGTGCCCAGCAGATGGTCGGCGACTGGGTTGTCTATCGAGAGCCGGTCAAAATTCGAAACTCGAAAGGCTTTTTCGCCGTGGCGAAGGTCGAGCGGATCATTACTGATCCAGATAAGACGGATCACTATCGCGCGCTCATCGAGGAAGGTAGCTACTTACCGTTCGAGCCGACTGTCGCGCATATCGTGAATGGCGAGCAAGTGGAGCAGGGGGTTCTCAATGAAGCCGGCAAGGTTTCCGGCCGGGCCCAAGCTGCCGTGCGCCCGTTGTCGCCATCGGACTTCGCCCGCATCATTGCGCTCGGCCTGCCAGACGAGAATTTCCTACCTCGCAGTGATGGCGACGTTATCGCAGACAATCGTGTCTACGAACCTCAAACCCCGTTCGAGATCGACCGACCCATCGTCCAGTCACTCATCTCCAAGCCGTTCCGTGATCGCGCGTTCCGTCGCGCCGTGATGCACGCCTATGATGGCCGCTGCGCGGTGACGGGCTGGAAGCTGGTCAATGGCGGCGGTCGCTTGGAAGCGCAGGCTGCGCATATCCGCCCGGTCGAACATGGCGGCCCCGATAGTGTGCGCAATGGCCTCGCGCTATCCGGCACCGCGCATTGGATGTTCGACCGTGGTTTGATTGGCTTCAGGGATGATCTGGAGATCATCGTGCATCGGAAGGTCAATGACCGCGAGGGTGTCGAGGCGATCATCAATCCCACGGGCAAGCTCAAGGCGCCGGAGATCGAGTCGTACCGGCCGCATTCGAAGTACTTGTCGTGGCACCGCGAGTTTCACGGGTTCGACGCGTAGCTTCAACGCGCCCCTGTGAAGGCATTCCAAGGTTCGGTTTTTTGTTTGGACCCTGCGGGCGCGAGCCATCCGGCTCGCTTGCTTCCTCGCATAAGCTCGGGCGCGCGGTCGCGCTTGCCTCGCCTTCGGCTCGGGGACAGTGCCTTCAATCAGCTTTCGGACTGGTCCGCCTCCGCGCGCTGCCCATAGAGCGGATGCTCCGGGTCGTCGCTTGCCTTGTAGCCGCGCGCGATATCTTCGTCTCGCAGGCGTTCGAATTCGGCGTAGGCGGCCAGCGTGCGCGGGCTTAGCTGCGCTTCAATCTGCTGGCGGAAGACGGCGACCTTGCGCGCGATGGAGGCGCGCACTTCGGCGGGGGAGGTGCGGCGCTGCTCCTTCTCCCACTGCCGCCGCCATTTCGCCTTGAGCCGCTTCTTCTCCATCCGCCCGATCGCGTTGAGCGCCTTGGGGCGGCCGCCCGCAAAGCGCTCGGGCGCGCGGTTGCGCAGCATGAACATCAGTAGCCGGTCGTTGTGCACGCGGCGGCTGCCGACGAGCTTGCCGTAGGAATAGACCGGCACCTCGACCCCGTTCAGGGCGTGGTCCATCGCGACATCCTCGATCCGCTGCATGCCGAGATCGAGCGCGGCCTGCCACGCGGCGCGGAAGCTGGCGGCTTTAGGGTGGCGGCGCAGGAGATAGGCGCCGACCTCGGCGCGGCCGACCTGGCGGCAGGCGCTGGCGACGCTGCCGGTATCCGCCAGCGCCTCGATAAAGGCGCGCTGGACCTGCGGCTTCCAGCCGTTCGACCGCTCCTTCGCGCGCGGGACGGGGGTGAAGGCAGGCAGCGTGCCGCGCGCGGTGTGCGGGTGCTGGGTGGGGGCGGTGTCGGGGTCGTGGTCGGCCATCTGCGGGGATGGAGCAGATTTGGCGCGAGTAGGAAAATCTGGTGGAAGGGGAGTCCTTGCTTTTCGAACCCGCATCCGCGGGTTCGTCCTCGGGGCTGTTCCTCCGTCGCTGCGCTCCTGCGGGCCCCTGCGGGCGGCCGGTCGGCCTTGCCGTTCGCTGGTCGCGAACGGGACTTGCGCGTTACGATAGCGGCTCGCACTGGTTCCGAGCCGCAGACGAGGCAAGGGCGGAAGCGTAGTCGAAGACGCAGCTGGCCGAAGGCCACCTGCACGCCCGCCCGCAGCGGGTGCAGCTTGCTGAACATCTAGCGAGGACGAACCCGCGGATGCGGGTTCGCAAAACCAAACCAGCTTACGGCCGCGTCTGTCCGTCGCCGTGGACGAGGTATTTGAAGCTGCACAGCTGTTCGAGCCCGACCGGGCCGCGGGCGTGCATCTTGCCGGTGGCGATACCGATTTCCGCGCCCATGCCGAACTCGCCGCCATCGGCGAATTGCGTGCTGGCGTTGTGCATCACGATCGCGCTGTCGATGCTGGTCATGAACTTGCGCGCGGCGGCGTCGTCCTCGGTGATGATCGCGTCGGTGTGGTGGCTCGAATGCTCCTCGACCCAGGCGATCGCCTCGTCGAGCCCGTCGACGATCTTCACGCTGGCGATGGGGTCGAGATATTCGGTGTGCCAGTCGTCCTCGGTGGCCTGCTTGAGGCGGCCGTCGATCGCCACGGCATCGGCATCGCCGCGCAATTCGCAATCGGCGCCCATCGTGTCGGCGAATTTGGGAATGAAGTCTGCGGCCACCGCGCGGTCGACGACCACGCTCTCGGTCGCACCGCAGACGCCGGTGCGGCGCAGCTTGGCGTTGCGGATGACCTTGACTGCCTTGTCGAGATCGGCGGCGGCGTGGACGTAGCTGTGGCAATTGCCGTCGAGGTGGAGGAGGGTGGGGACGCTCGCCTGGTCGCGCACCAGCTCGACCAGCCCGCGCCCGCCGCGCGGGATCACCAGGTCGACGAATTCATCCGCCTTGAGCAGCGCGGCGACCGCACCGCGATCGGTGGTGCCGACGGTCTGCACCGCGTCTTCGGGCAAGCCCGCTGCAGCGAGGCCGTTGCGCATGCATTCGACGATCACGCGGGTCGAGTGACGGCTTTCGCTGCCGCCGCGCAGGATCACCGCATTGCCCGACTTGAGGCACAGGGCGGAGGCGTCGGCGCCGACATTGGGGCGCGATTCGTAGATCATGCCGATCACCCCGATGGGCACGGCAACGCGCTCGATGGTGAGGCCGTTGGGGCGCTCGAAGCTGGCGAGCTGGCGGCCCACGGGATCGGGCAGTTCGGCGATTTCCTCGAGCGCGCCGGCCATGCCCTCGATGCGGTCCTCGGTCAGGCGGAGACGGTCGACGAAGCTCTCGGGCTTGCTGCCTTCGACGCCTTGCACGTCCTCGCCATTGGCTTCGAGCAGTTCGCCCATCCGGCTGCGCAGCGCCTTGGCGGCTTCGCGCAGCGCGTTGTTCTTCGCCTCGGTGCTGGCGGACAGCAGCGCGCGCGCGGCCTTGCGGGCGCGCTGGCCGAGGTCGTGGATATGGATCTGCGGGTCGGGGGTCTGGTCGGTCATAGGTTCTCTCGTATGCTTGCGTCGGGGCGGGAGGCGCCGGGTATCAGCGCAGCTCGACCGCGCGGTCGTAGGCTGCCTGCAGTGTATCATGCAGCCGGGTGGAAAGGCCACCGTCGCCATTGAGCGCGTTCAGGCCCGCGGCGGTGGTGCCGCCCTTGCTGGTCACCGAATTGCGCAATTCCTCGAGGCTGGGCGCGGCCGGTTCGCTGGCCATCGCGATCGCGCCGCCGATCGTGCCGAGCACCATGTCGCGCGCCTCGTCCTCGTCGAAACCCTGCGCCATCGCGGCTTCGGCATAGGCGCGCGCGATTTCGAAGACGTAGCCGGGGCCCGATCCGGCCACTGCGGTAACGCGGTCGAGCTTTTCCTCGCTGTCGACGGTGATCGTCGCACCCGCGCGGCGCATGAAGGCCTCGGCATGCGCGACATGGTCGCTGGTGGCATGCGGGCCGGGGCAGATCCCGCTCACGCCGCGGCCGATCGCCGCGGGGAGGTTGGGCATCGTGCGGACCACCGGCGCATCGCCCATCAGCTGCGACAGGCGTCCGGCGGAATAGCCCGCGGCAATCGACAGGACATAGCCGCCGGGGGCGAGATGGTCGGTATAGTCGGCGAGGATATCGTCGATCAGCTGCGGCTTTACCGCGGCAACCACGAGGTCGAAGCGCTGGTCGGCGATCGCGGAGCGGTCGGTTACCAGCGTAACGCCATCGGGAACTTCGCTACCCGCGGGATCGACGACAGTTATCGCTTCAGGGCCCTCGACCCACTGCGAAAGTAAAGCGGAACCCATTTTTCCGCATCCGACAATACAAACAGTTTTCGTAATGACTAAAATCCGTTTCCGAGCAATCGGGCTCTTGTGGTTTCTTGTACTTACTTGACTATAGAATATGCCGCGGTGCAGTACTTGCCTTTAACTTTGTCAGTTACCATGCTTTTCGCGACCGGCGGATATTCTCAAAATGTGGTTGTGCAGTGCACAAACGCTATCTATATTGCCGTTGAGAAATTTCAAGTCTGTGCAATAATTGAAGTCTATGGCAAAAAAACGAAACATCGTCGTCAAAATCGGTTCGGCCCTGCTGGCCAATCTCGAACTCCTTACACCGCGTTACGGTTTCCTCCAGCGCCTGCTGGAAGACGTCGCCCAGCTCCGCGCCGAAGGGACCAATGTGATCCTGTGCTCGTCGGGCTCGGTCGCCCTGGGGCTGCGCATCATCGGGGAAACGCCCGAAAGCGCGGGTGTTTCCGACAAGCAGGCCGCCGCCGCCTGCGGCATGCCGCTGCTGCTCAACGCCTACAAGCAGGTGGGGCATGAATTCGGCTTTGAAATCGCGCAGGTGCTGCTCACGCTCGGCGACTTCGAGGACCACCGCCGCTTCCTCAACACGCGCAACACGGTGCACCGCCTGCTCGAGGCCAATGTGGTCCCGATCGTGAACGAGAACGACACGATCACCACCGAAGAGATTCGCGTCGGCGACAACGACCGGCTGGCCGCCAAGGTGGCACAGATGGTCGGGGCAGACGATTTCATCATCCTCACCGGGGTCGACGGGCTGTACGATCGCAACCCCGATGAACCCGGCGCGCAGTTCATCCCCGAGGTCGACGACGTGAGCCAGTATATGGACGCGACCAAGGGCAAGAGCACGCTGGGCACCGGCGGCATGGAAACCAAGCTGCTGGCAGCGAACATGGCGCAGGAAGCCGGGGTCACCACCTGGATCGCGCAGGGTGAAGTCGATCACCCGGTTTCGAGCGTGCTGGCGCAAACGCGCCGGTCGACCAAGATCCTGCCGCATCCCAACCCGCTGTCGGGCTGGGACAGCTGGATCGCCAACCGCCTGCAGATGGCGGGCAGCCTGGTGATCTCGGATACGCTGGCGACCGCGCTCAGCGGCGATCGCCCGATCCGGCGCGAGGACGTGATCTCCATGACCGGCGACTTCAGCCGCGGTGACGTGCTGCATATCTACGACAGCAAGGGGATCGAGCGGGCACGCGGGCTGAGTGATTTCACTTCCGAAGAACTGCGCGTGCTGACCAGCAATCCCGATACGCAGGCGGAAAAGCTGCTCGGATATCGCACCAAGGGCGAAGTGATCCGCAGCGCCAATCTGGTGATGCTGGAAAACCGCCACCTGCTGTGGGACGCACCCGAGGAAATCTCCGGTTCGGCCTGACGCCGGGCCGGGTCCGCGCACACGCGGGGGACAGCGGCGCGAACTTCACTTGGCGTTCATCGGCACGCTGGTTATAGGCTGCTTCCCATGACGACCCAGACCCGCTCACCCAGCAAGCTCATCCTTGGCGCCGCCCTTGCGGGGGCGACGCTGCTCACCGCCGGATGTGCGGGCGGCGATGGTGGGCCGCGCGATACCGCCTATGTCGCACGCGACGTGGAAACGCTCTATTTCGAAGCCAAGCGCCGGCTAGACAACGGGCAGGCGGAAATGGCCGCGGCGCTGTTCGACGAGGTCGAGCGTCAGCATCCCTATTCGCCCTGGGCGCGCCGCGCGCAGCTGATGGGTTCGTTCAGCTATTACGTCGCCAAGGATTACAACAAGGCGATCCAGGCGGCGCAGCGCTTCCTGCAGATTCACCCGGGCAACAAGGACGCACCCTATGCGTTCTACCTCATCGCGCTCAGCTATTACGAGCAGATCAGCGACGTCCAGCGCGACCAGCGGATCACCGACCAGGCGCTGACCGCGCTGAACGAGATCAACCGCCGGTTCCCCAACAGCGATTACGCTGCCGACGCCCGGCTCAAGATCGACCTCGTGCGCGATCACCTGGCGGGCAAGGAAATGGAAATCGGCCGCCATTACGAACGGTCGGGCAAGTGGATTGCCGCGCAGATCCGTTTCCAGAACGTGGTCGACACCTATGAGACCACCAGCCATGCGCCCGAGGCGCTCTACCGGCTGACCGAAACCAGCCTGGCACTGGGCGTTCCTGCCGAAGCGGTCAAATATGCCGCGGTGCTCGGGGCGAACTATCCCGGCACCGAATGGTACGAAAAGGCCTATGAACTGGTGCAGGACCATGCACCGGACGTCACCCCCGGCTGAGCCGGTTCAGGCCTGTCGCGCGGGCCGTGACGGGGTGCGCGCCTGCGCAGCGGCATCCTTTTCGAACGCCTCGACGCGGTCGCGGCCTTCATCTTTGGCGCGGTAGAGCGCACGGTCGGCCTGGCCGTAAAGCGCGGTCCAGTCTTCCGCCTGCGTGACCACTGCATCGGCCACCCCGATGCTGGCGGTGACCGCTTCGCCATGCGGCATTTCCGAAGTGCGGATTTCGCGCAGCAATTGCAGCGCCAGCGCCGGGTCGAGCGCATCGCTCCGGCTGAGCATGGCGAATTCCTCGCCCCCGAGCCGGGCCGCGCAGATATCCCCGCGCGCATGCGACAGCAGCACGGTGGCGATGGTCTGCAGCACACGGTCGCCCATATCGTGCCCGAAGCGGTCGTTGATCCGCTTGAAGCGGTCGATATCGATGACCATCAGCCGCAGCGACGCACCGCTGTCGGCGAAACCTTCGAACTGTTCGATCAGGGCACGGCGATTGGCCAGCCCGGTCAGCGGATCGCGCCGGGCAAGTTCGCCCGATTTGTGGCGTTCCTCCACCAAGCTTACCAGCAACTGCTGATGGCGTACCATCATCACCATCTGGAACCCCACCGCGATAAGGATCGACACCGCCAGCACGCGGTCCATCGTCGCGCCCGTTCCTGCCAGCACGCAGGCCACGGGCCCGAGTGTCACCAGCAGGACCGACATGGCGACGCTGCGCACTGCCATGAGGCAATAGCTCAGCATCAGTGCGCCCAGCGACATGATCGCCGGATAATAGAGCCGCACCTCCACCGGTGCGCTGGCCCAGCTGGCGACGCACCAGAGGCTGCCGAGCGCGGCGGCGAGCAGGCACAATTGCCACAGCGTGTCGATCGTCTTGCGCGCTTCCTCGGCAGTGGCCGAAGGGGCGAGCGGGCGCGCCACGCTGGCCAGCGCCAACGCGCACAGCACGAAAATGGCAGCGGGCAATCCGTAGGCAACCAGCGGCCCCGCGCCCGGGCTGGCGCCCAGGACGACCATCGGCAGGCTGAGAATGAAACCGACGAACAAAAGCCGGGCCTGGCCGCGCATGTGGCGGGCGGTAAGCAGGGTGAAGTCGTCGCGCAGGTGCACGGGTATGTCCGGCCCGAGAAGACCGTTGCAGATGCGTTTCCAACTCACGCCTCCCTTCTATGCATCATTTGCTAACTCTGCGTTTACGGCGGCGGATGCGTGCGATTGCGGCAAGCTTGTCGATTGCCGGCGATGCGCTGCTGACTCGGGTTTCGGCATTGGCTAGGAGGGAGGCCGAATGCTGACCCGCCTCTCCATCCGCAACATCGTGCTGATCGAAGCGCTCGACCTGACCTTCGGGCGGGGACTGGGCGTGCTGACGGGCGAAACCGGGGCGGGCAAGTCGATCCTGCTCGACGCGCTGGGGCTGGTGCTGGGCAATCGCGCCGACAGCGGACTGGTGCGGGGCGGCACCGACAAGGCCAGCGTTTCGGCCAGTTTCGAATTCGCCGCGCTGCCGCAGGGGCTGGCCGAGCGGCTCGACGATGCGGATATCGAGGTCGAGGACGGCGAACCGCTGATCGTGCGCCGGCAGCTCAGGCCCGACGGCAAGAGCAAGGCCTTCGTCAACGACCAGCCGGTCAGCGTCGGCCTGCTGCGCGAAATGGCGGGTTTCCTCGTCGAATTGCACGGCCAGCACGACGACCGCGGCCTGGTCAATCCGCGCGGCCACCGCACGCTGCTCGATCGCTTTGCCGGAGTCGATGGTGCGCAGCTCGCAGCCGCCTGGCGCGCGTGGCGCAGCGCCGACGAGGCGCTGGGTGAGGCGCGGCTCGCGGTGGAAACCGCCAAGGCCGACCAGGACCTGCTGCTTGCGCATCTGGCCGAACTGACCGCGCTCGAACCGCAGGCGGGCGAGGAAGCGCGGCTCGCCGCGGCGCGCACCGACATGCAGAAGGGCGAGAAACTGTCGGGCGATCTCGAGGAATTGCGGCACCTGTGGGAAGGCTCGGATTCGCCGCTCGCATCGCTGCGCGTGGCGGCGCGGCGGCTCGACCGCATCGCGCCCGAACACCCGCTGCTGGCCGAGGCATTGGGCGCGCTCGACCGGGCAGTGATCGAAGCGGGCGAGGCGGAGGAAAAGCTGCAGGCGGCGGCCGAGGCGCTCGTCCACGACCCTGCCGCGCTCGATGCCGCCGAAACCCGGCTGTTCGAACTGCGCGCGCTGGCGCGCAAGCACCGCTGCGAGGTCGACGAACTGCCCGAACTGATGCGCACGATGCGCGGCCAGCTCGACAGCATCGAGGGGAGCGAGGCGCAGCTCGACGCGCTCGAGGCCGCGGCGAAGGAGGCGGGGCAGCGTTACCGCGCGGAAGCGCAGGCGCTGCACGACCGGCGCGTTGCCGCAGCGCTGCGGCTCGACGAGGGGGTGGCGCGCGAACTGGCGCCGCTCAAGCTCGACGCGGCCCGCTTCCGCACTGCGGTCACGCCGCTGCCCGAAGACAAGTGGGGCGCGGGCGGGACCGATGCGGTCGAATTCCTCATCGCGACCAATCCGGGCGCCGATTTCGCGCCGCTGACCAAGATCGCCAGCGGCGGCGAACTGTCGCGCTTCATCCTCGCGCTCAAGGTCGCGCTGGCCGAGCAGGGCGGCGCGGCGACGGTGATATTCGACGAGATCGACCGCGGGGTTGGCGGCGCGGTGGCGAGCGCGATCGGCGAACGGCTCGCGCGGCTCTCTGCCGACGGGCAATTGCTCGCGGTGACGCACAGCCCGCAGGTCGCCGCGCGCGGGCGCATGCATTACATGATCGCCAAGTCGAGCGACGGGACGGTGACCAAGACCGGCGTCGCGCTGCTCGACGAAGGCGGGCGGCAGGAGGAAATCGCCCGGATGCTCAGCGGCGCGGAAGTCACCCCAGAAGCGAGAGCGCAGGCCGATCGGCTGCTGGAGGGGGCGTAACATGGCAGTCGACGTCACCGAAGCCGAAGCCGCCAATGAATTGATGCGGCTGGCGAAGCAGATCGCGAAGCACGACCGGCTTTACCATGCCGAGGACGCGCCCGAGATCAGCGATCCGGAATATGACGCGCTGGTGCGGCGCAATGCCGCGCTGGAGGCGGAGTTTCCGCACCTCGTGCGCGAGGATTCGCCCAGCCGCAAGGTGGGCCACACGGCCACCGCCTCGCCGCTGAGCAAGGTAACGCACGAGGTCCGGATGATGAGCCTCGACAATGCCTTCAACGCCGAAGAGGTCGAGGAATGGGTGGCGCGCGTGCGGCGCTTCCTGTCGCTGTCGGATGGCGATCCGGTGGCCTTCACCGCCGAGGACAAGATCGACGGGCTGTCGTGTTCGCTGCGTTACGAGAAGGGCAAGCTGGTGCGCGCAGCGACGCGCGGCGACGGGCAGGTGGGCGAGGATGTGACGCCCAATGTCGCGCATATCGCCGACATCCCGCAGCAATTGCCCGGCGATGCGCCCGAGGTGTTCGAGATCCGCGGCGAGGTCTATATGGGGCGCGCCGATTTCGAGGCGCTTAACACGCGGTTGATGGATGATGCGCGCGCCGCGGCGGAGGAAAAGGGCGAGGAATTCGACCCGGCCAAGGTCCGCCAGTTCGCCAATCCGCGCAATGCGGCGGCGGGATCGCTGCGGCAGAAGGACGCGGAGGTCACCGCGCAGCGCCCGCTCAAGTTCTGGGCACATGGCTGGGGCGCGGCTTCCGACGTGCCGGGCGGCACGCAGGAAGAGGTGGTCCGCGTGATCGAGCGCTGGGGCGTGCCCGTGTCGCCGCTGTTCGCGCGGTTCGACGATGCCGCCGCGATCCTCGCGCATTACGAGACCATCGCCGCGGCGCGGCCCGACCTGCCCTATGAAATCGACGGCGTGGTCTACAAGGTCGACCGGCTCGACTACCAGCAGCGGCTCGGCTTCGTCGCCAAGGCGCCGCGCTGGGCGCTGGCGCACAAGTTCCCCGCCGAACAGGCCGAGACCACGCTCGAGGGCATCGATATCCAGGTCGGGCGGACGGGCAAGCTGACCCCGGTCGGGCGGCTCGCGCCGGTCCTCGTCGGCGGAGTGACTGTGACCAATGTCACGCTGCACAACCGCGACGAGATTGAACGGTTGGGCGTGCGGCCGGGCGACCGCGTGGTGGTGCAGCGCGCGGGCGATGTTATTCCACAGCTTGTGGATAACCTCACGCCCGAGGCGGAGCGCGATCCCTTCCACTTCCCCGATCATTGCCCCGAATGCGGCAGCGAGGCGGTGGCGGAAGAGGGCGAGGTCGATGTGCGTTGCACAGGCGGTCTGATATGTCCCGCACAACGCACGGAAAGGCTTAAGCATTTCGTCAGCCGCGGCGCACTCGACATCGACGGGCTGGGCGAGAAGACGATCGACCAGTTCTTTGCGCTCGGCTGGCTCGAGAGCCCCGCCGACATCTTCCGCCTGAAGCAGCGGCGCGCGGACATTCTCGCGCTCGACGGGTGGAAGGAGCGGTCTGTGGATAATTTGTTGGAATCTGTGGAAGCGCGCCGTGAACCCGATGCCGCGCGGCTGCTGTTCGGGCTGGGGATCCGCCATGTCGGCGCGGTCACCGCCCGGGACCTGATGAAGGGGCTGGGCGATATCCGCCTGCTGCCCCGAAAGGCCGCCGAGTTCCGCACCTATTGCCTCGAACACCCGCGCACCGAGGGCGAGAAGGAAAGCCCGTTCAACACCCGCATGGTCGAGGCGGTGAAACGCATTTTCGAAGTCCGCACCGACGGGATCGGCACTGCGGTGGGCCATGCGCTGGCCGATTTCTTCCACGAAGAGCACAACCGCAGCGTGTGGAACGATTTGATCGGCGAGGCACCGGGCGAAGGGGTGGTCGAGCCCCAGCGCTATGAGGTCGAGACACGCGACAGCCCCGTCAGCGGCAAGACGGTGGTGTTCACCGGCAAGCTCGAGACGATGAGCCGCGACGAAGCCAAGGCGCAGGCCGAACGGCTTGGTGCCAAGGCCAGCGGCTCGGTCAGCGCCAAGACCGATTTGCTGGTTGCAGGGCCGGGCGCGGGCAGCAAGCTGAAGAAGGCCGCCGAACTCGGGATCGAGGTGGTGGACGAGGCCGGCTGGGCCGAAATCGTCAAGGCGGCTGGCTGACATGCTCGAGCAGACCCATAAACAGGCGCTGCGCATTGCCGATCTGCTGCGCCAGCGCGGCGAGAAGATCGCGGTTGCCGACGGCGCGACCGGCGGGCTGGTCGCGGCTTCGCTGCTGACCGTGCCCGGCGCGCTCGATTTCTTCGTCGGGGGCGGGGTGGTCTATTCCTTCCGCGCGCGCGACATCTTGTTCGACCTGCCGCGCGACGCCTATGCCGGAATGCGCGGGGCAAGCGAGGAATATGCGCTGCTGCAGGCGCGTGCGATCCGCGACAATTTCGGCGCGGAATGGGGGCTGGCGGAAAGTGGTTCGGTCGGCGGGTCGAGCCACCCCAGCGGTGCACCCGCGGGGCGCAGCTGCGCGGCGGTGGTCGGGCCCGGCGGGTTCGAATTCATCCGCCGGACCGAAACCGGCAGCGACGACCGGATCGCCAATATGGAAGCCTTTGCGCGCGCCGCGCTGGAGACGCTGGAAGAGGCGCTGCAGCGCTGATCAGCCGGTCGGCATGATGTGAATTTCGCGCACTGCGGCGGTTTCGGGCTGCGAGATGGCGAAGATCACTGCATTCGCGACATCGCCGGGCTGGATTTTGTCGGGCTTGGGTTCGTCGAAGAACGGCGTGTCGACCATGCCCGGTGAAATGACCGTGCAGCGGCCGCCCCATTCGCGCATTTCTTCGGCGAGGTTCCCGGCAAGACCGTGGACGAACCACTTGGTCGCGCCATAGACCGACCCTTTGAGGTGATCGCGCCCCGCCTTCGATCCGGTGACCACGAAATGTCCCTTGGTCTTGCGCAGATGCGGCAGGGTCGCATGCGCGGTGGACAGCACGGCCATCACGTTGAGCTGGATCATCTCGTCCCATTCGGCCGGAACGCCCTGTTCGATACCCGGGCTGGACACGCCCTTGCCGGCGTTGGCGAAGACCGCGTCGAGCCCGCCGAAATGGTCGACGGCCCTGTCCACCGCCGCATTCAGCGCGGCGCGGTCGGTCACGTCGCAGGGCAGCGCCAGCGCACGCTCGCCGATCTCGCCGGCGAGGCTGTCCAGTTCGTCTTGTGAACGGGCGAGCAGGGCGACCTGCCATCCGGCCTCGGCGGCGGCGCGGGCGGTGGCTGCTCCGATACCGGTCGATGCGCCGGTGATAAGCAAGGTCTGGGTCATGGTGTCTCCTGAAAAAGGTTTGTCTTGAGAGCGTATCGCTGCCGCCAAGGTTCCACCGCTGCGCCGTCGATGTCGTTCCTGTCCTCGCTTCGCGGGCCGAAATCCATTATGCTGCCTGCGGGTGCAAGGCAGGGGGCAGGTCTTGATCAGGAAATATTTGCGTACGCGCCGCGAACGTGCGGCCGACCGGCGGGCGATCGGCACCGATGGCAAGCGCTGGGTCCGCTCGTGGATCAACGTCTATCGCTGCGAAACCGAAGCGCGCGTTCCGCACGATGAAACCGCATTGGCCAAGCTGGTGAGCGAAGGCCGCTACAGCTGCGTGGGCCAGTCGCATTCCTACAACGGGGTCCAGGTGGTCCCCGGCGTCACCGCGATGATGATGCGCGAAGGCGGGATCAAGACGCTGTCTTACGATCCTGCCACTGAAACCGTGCGCGTGGGCGCTTCGGTTTCGGTGCGCGATCTCAAGCTGTTCCTGCGCGACCAGCACGGGCGCGGCTTGCACAATTCGGGCAATTACATGGAACAGTCGGTGGTCGGCGCGCTGGCCACGGGCACGCATGGCTTCGGTCCGCGCGCGGTGATGGCGGACAGCGTGGTCGAACTGACCTTCCTCGACGGGAAGGGGCAGCGCGTCACGCTGCGGCGCGGCGATCCCGAATTCGCCTATGTGGCGCTGTCCTTCGGCACGATCGCACCGATCGTGGAGCTGGTGCTGGAGACCAAACCGCTCGAATCCTACATTTCGGTCAGTTCGATGAGCCGCCTGTCGAAGCTGGACGAGCTGCGCCAGGGCGGGATCGCGGTCAATTGGGCGGTGATGCCCTATACCGACCCGGACGATCCGGTGGTGATGACCCACGTCCTTGCCGAATGCGCCGACGAGAAGGTCGTGGTCGCGCATCCCAAGGCCAGCGGCAGCGGCAAGTTCGCCGCATGGTTCCTGCGCCATTATTACAAGCTCGATCGGTTCCTTCCCCGGCTGCGGCGACCGATGCAACGCTTCATCGACTGGCTCGACCTCGAGCAGAGCGAACGCGTGATCACCGATCCGGGCGATCTTGACTATCTTTACGATCCCAAGCCCGGGCTGAAGGAAAACCGCGCGCCCAGCATCACCCGCGGGCTGTTTTCGACCACTTACACCGGATACAATCTGGCCTTCTTCGTCCCGCTCGAACGCGCCCCCGCAGTGGTCAAGTTCATCATCCGCGAAGCAGATGCGCTGCGCGATTTGGGTTTCTTCCTCAAGGGCATCATCTCGGTGCGCGAATTGCCGGGGGTGGCGGAGCCGGTCTTCGCGGCCAATGCGCGGCGGCCGATGGCGGCGATCGACCTGTTCGCCGACCCGCGCGACTATGCCTGGCTCGAACGGCTGCAGCGGCTGGTGATGCGCTATGAAGTCGATACGCGCCCGCATTTCGGCAAGAGCGCGCTGGGGCCGCAATTCCGCAGTTCGCTGGGGCTCGATCATCTCGACCAGCTGATGCGGATCTACGAACGCTATTTCCCCGAAGGCAATCTGATGTTCTCCGAACGCGTGCGCGCGATGTTCGATGTCGGCCGCCCGCTGCCCGGCGAAGCCGCAGCAGATGCGGGGCTGGTCTAGCGAAAGCTTCGGAAACCAGCGCGCTGCAGCGCGTTGAGGAAGGGTGACGCTTCCCTTCCGTTTCCTGCTCGTTGCGATCCCGGTGCTGCTGCTGGCGCTGCTGGTCGTGTGGCTTCCGCGCCTGCAGGCGCCCGCCGATCCGCTGGTCGAACAGGCCAGCGAAGCGGTGGAAGCGCCGCCGCTGACGCCAGCGCAGGCCGCGCTCGACCGCGCAATCAGCCGGATCGGCGGGACTTTCGATGGCCATGTCGGGATCGCGGTGCGTGATCTTGCCGCGCGGCGCACATTGCATTTCAACGGGCTGGAGCAGTTCCCGCAGCAGAGCGTGAGCAAGCTATGGGTCGCGCTGACCGCGCTCGACGAGGTCGATGCAGGCCGGCTCGACCTTGGCGAAATGGTCCGCATCCGTCCTGGCGACCTGACCGTTTTCCACCAGCCGATCCGCGATATCGTCCGCCGCGACGGCAGCTTTTCGGCCGATTACGCCGAGCTGGTCGAACGCGCGATCACGCAGAGCGACAACACCGCCAACGACCGCATCCTGCGGCGCGTCGGCGGACCTGCGGCGGTGCAGGATTTCCTCGACACGCATGGCCTGTCGAGCATCCGGTTCGGCACTGATGAGCGCAGCAAGCAGAGCGCCATTGCGGGGCTCGAATGGCGGCAGGACTATGCGCAGGGACCCGCCTTCTTCGAGGCGCGCGACGAGGTCCCGCCCGCCGTGCGGCGCAGCGCGTTCGAGGCCTATCTCGCCGACCCGCTGGACGGGGCGCCGCCGGTGGCAGTGGTCGGCGCGCTGGCGAAGCTGCATCGCGGCGAATTGCTCTCGCCCGGCTCGACCAGCCTGCTGCTGGGTACGCTTGCGCGCACGCGCAGCGGACCGCAGCGGCTCAAGGCCGGGGCGCCGGAGGACTGGACCGTGCGGCACAAGACCGGGACCGGGCAATTCTACGACGGCGAACAGTCGGGCTATAACGATATCGGGCTGATCACCTCGCCCGCGGGCCGCACCTATGCGATCGCGGTGATGATCGCCCGCACGCGCGAGCCGACACCGGTACGGATGGAGATGATGCAGGAGGTCGTGCGCGCGGTCGTGCGCTATGACGAAGCCTTGCCCGCTGTTGCGCCTGACGGCGGCTGACCCGGCGCCGCGGGCTCGGGCACCCATTTCATCACGCCGCCGGCCAGCGGGGTCCAGCGCCCCATCGCAATTCCCGCATGGGCCAGCGTGTCGCCGACCCACTGGTTGCAGGTGTTCGCCAGTGTGTAGCGTCCGGTGGCATCGTAATTGCGCGCGCCTTCCTCGAAGCTGTCGTAGGTGACGCGCGTCTCGCCGGGGGCGAGCGGCGGCAACGCGGCTTCGACGCGCTCGACGAGGCGGGCATATTCGGCCGGGCGCAGCGTCAGCGGGCGGTGGTATTCGGACGGCGCGGGGCGCACGTAATGGCCCACGCGAACGAGCCCCTCGCCACCGCGCAGAGCGATCCGCAGCGCGGTGGCGGGTTTGAGGTCGCTCCAGGTCGGGGTGCTGAGGAAAACCTCCTTCTCTCCCCAGCCGATCGCGACATGCGTGGGCAGCTGCCCGTCGGCGCGCGGCAGGCCGGCGGAAGGGAAGGTCGCGCGCCAGTCCTTCACCGGGCTGATCACGGGCATCACGATGCCGGTGTGGATGCCGTTGGTTTCCACCATGATGGTGACGCCCTCGGCCGGTTCGGTCCAGTCCGGATTGCGCGGCAGGCTGCTGCCGATCCATGCCGCGAGCAGGAACAGCGCGAGCGCGGCGCAGGGCAGGGCGATCAGCCCTGCAAGCCAGCGCCGCCAGCGCGTCACCGCACGCGGCTCTTGCGCAGCCACAGGATCGACCAGTCGCCGCGCACCAGCCGCCGCGCGAGGCGGAAACCCTGTGCGCGGTAGGCGCGGCGCACGCGCGCCTCCTGCGTCTCGAGCAGCCCCGCTAGCAGCAAATTGCCTCCCGGCGCGGTGGCGGCGGCAAAGGCGGGCGCGAGTTCGACCAGCGGCCCGGCGAGGATGTTGGCGATGAACAGGTCGTAGGGCCCGCGCAGCCGCAGCAACGGGTCCGCCATCCCGTCGGCGATGACCATCGTCAGCTGGCCCGGACCGCCGCCTTCGGCAATGGCATTGCGCGCCATGTTGTCGCGCACCACGCCCGCACAGACCGGGTCGATATCCGACGCGGTGGCGCGCGCGCCGGGCCACAGATGGAGCGCGGCGAAGGCCAGCAGCCCGGTGCCGGTGCCGATATCGGCATGGTTGCGTGCGGTCACGCCCGCGCGCTTCATCAGGTCGAGCATGGCAAGACAGCCCGCGGTGGTCTGGTGCTGGCCGGTGCCGAAGGCCTGGCTTGCGGGGATGACGAAATCGACGAGGCCGGGATCGGCCGGGTGCTCGGGCGTGCGGACGTGGAAGCGGCCCGCGCGGATCGGTTCGACGCCCTTCTGGCTTTCGGTCACCCAGTCGGTCGCGGGCAGCTTTTCCGCCGACAGCCGCGGCGGCGTGCCGGCGAACAGCGCCGCGACGCGTTGCAAATCGTCCGGCCCCGGCTCGCAGTCGAGATAGACTTCGACCGTCCAGTCGTCGGGCAGGTGGTCGGCGACTTCCATGCCGGTCACGACCCATTCGGCCGGCCAGTCAAGCGCTTCCTCATGCGCGACGAGCGCGGCCCGCGCTTCCGTTTTCGACACTTCGGCGACGATCTTCCAGGCGTCAGCCATCCGCTTCCTCCGCCAACCGCGCATCGAGCCGGGCCTCGGCGGCATCGGCATAGGCGGCGCAGCTCATCCCGCCGGCCAGCGTTCCGCTCGCCGCGCGCGCGACCATCTCGCTCGCGGAGGGGTGCGGGGTCAGCAGCAGGTCGCAGGCGGTTTCGCGCAGCCGCTGCAATCCGGCGCGGAACGCGGCGACATAGGCGGGATGGTCGGCAAAGCGGTATCCTTCGCGGCTGATCGCGGAGAGCGAGTCGGCATAGACCACGTCGAGGCAGTCACCCGCCGCGTCGCACGAGCGCCATGTCCAGCTCAGCGCGCCCGGCGTGTGCCCCGGCGTGGCGATCGCGGTGAGCGTGGCGGTTTCGCTGCGCACCGTCTCGCCGCCGCGGACCAGCACGTCGACAGCCACCGGCGCCATCGGTTCGTGCAGTCCGTATTGCGGATCTTCGGCAATGCTCAGGCCGCTGCGTAGCGCAGGCGCGGCAGCGGGCGAAGCGACGATATGCGCGCCGCTGGCTTGCTTGACGCGCGCATGGCCGCCGGTGTGGTCGAAATGTTCGTGGCTGTGCAGCAGGCTGGCGATCTCGTCGGGGCGGAAACCGAGCTTGCCGATGTTGTCGAGCACCACTTTGGCGCCCGCCTCGGTCCCGCTGTCGATCAGCAGGTGTCCGGCCGGCCCCGCGACGAGGATCGCCGTGATGCCGCAAGTGCCGACATAATAGGTCGAGCCGTGGATGCGGTAGGGCGGGGCGGGCTTGTCCCAATCGTCCCACGGCTCGCAACCGGCAGCCCATTGCTGCGGCGTAACCTGCTCGGGCGCGGGCAGGTCGGGACGGGACTGGATCGGCGGTGCGCAGCCGGCGAGGCACGCGGCCGCAAGTGCGAGGCCGGCTCCGGTTCTAGCGAACATAGCTGGCGCCGTTCGCATCGAGCGTGGCGCCGGTCATGCTGGCAGGTGCATCGAGCGCGCAGAACGCGATCAGCGTCGCGATTTCTTCGGGTTCGGCGACGCGGCCCAGCGGGATATCCGCCAGCAGGCCGGGTCCGCCGCGGCTTTCGAGGTAATCGCCCGCCATCGCGGTGTCGGTGAAGCCGGGGGTTATCGCGAAGCTGAGAATGCCTTCGCCGGCATAGGCGCGGGCGATGGTCTTGTGCATCGCCAGCATCCCGCCCTTGGCCGCGGCATAATGCCAGTGTGCCGGCGAATCGCCGCGGTGGCCCGCCCGGCTGGCGACATGGACAATGCGGCCCACAACGCCGCGTTCCTGCCAGTGGCGCACGGCGAAGCGGCTGAGCTGCGCGGCGGCGGTGAGATTGATCCGGAGCGTGTCTTCCCAGGCATCGAGCCAGGCGATGTCCGACCGGTCGAGCGGGCTGGGATCGAACAGGCCGGCGTTGTTGACCAGCACGTCGATGCTGCCGCCGGCGCGCGCCAGCGCGGTTTGCCACAATTCCTGCGGCGCGCCCGGTTCGCAGAAATCGGCGGCGACCATATCGGCCGAATCGGCCTTGGTGGCCTGGCCGACCACGCGCGCACCGCGCGCCTCCAGCGCCCGTTTGGCGGCGGCGCCGATCCCGCGGCTTGCGCCGGTAAGTAGAATGCATGTCATGCAAACCCTATTCGAAAAAATTGCGCATCTTGTCGAGGCCCCCCGCCTTGTCACGCACGATCACATCGCTAAGGGAGGCGTTCCAAATTGTTTCTATCGGAAGATCACCATGGCCAACCGCCCGATGGCGCCGCACTTGCAAGTCTGGAAATGGGGTCCGCACATGGCGGTCTCGATCCTGCACCGTATCACCGGCGACGGGATGGCACTGGTCGGTCTGGGCGTGCTGCTGTGGTGGCTGGGCGCGATGGCCGCGGGGCCGGGCGCGTATGAAACCTTCGCCACCATCATGGGATCGCCGCTGGGCATGGTCGTGCTGGTCGGGCTCTCGTGGGCCTTTTTCACCCACATGATGAGCGGCCTGCGCCACTTCGTGCTCGACATCGGTGCCGGTTACGAGCTTGAAACCAACAAGACCTGGTCGATCCTCGCGCCGCTGATCGGCATTCTTCTCACTGCGGGCTTCTGGGCCCTCATCCTGCTTCGCTAAGGGCTACATCATGGGTAACGGAACCTCGATCGGACGCGTGCGCGGGCTCGGCTCGGCGCATGAAGGCGCGCATCACTGGCTGGTGCAGCGCTTCACCGCCATCGGCAATCTGGCGCTGATGCTGTTCCTTGCGTTCAGCCTCGCGCTCTTGCCCGACTATTCCTACGGCACGGTTGCGGGCTGGGCGGCGCAGACGCTGCCGGCCACCGCGCTGGCACTGCTCATCATTTCCGTCTTCTGGCACGCACGCCTCGGCCTGCAGGTGCTGATCGAAGACTATGTCCACGACGCCGGGACCAAGTTCGGCGTCATCGCCCTTCTCAACCTTGCAACCATCGGCGGCGGCGCCTTCGGTCTCGTATCGATTGCCCGCCTCGCCCTTGGAGGAGCCGCCTGATGGCCCGTACCGAAACCTTCAGCATCAATGGCCGCGAGTACCCGATCACCGACCACACCTATGACGTGGTCGTCGTCGGCGCCGGCGGCTCGGGCCTGCGGGCCACGATGGGCGCCGCCGAAAGCGGCCTCAAGACCGCCAACATCACCAAGGTCTTCCCGACCCGTTCGCATACCGTCGCCGCGCAGGGCGGGATCGCCGCCAGCCTCGGCAACAACACGCCCGACCACTGGTCGTGGCACATGTACGATACCGTCAAGGGGTCGGACTGGCTGGGCGACCAGGACGCGATCGAATATCTGGTGCGCGAAGCGCCGCAGGCGGTTTACGAGCTGGAGCACGCCGGCGTGCCCTTCAGCCGCAATGACGACGGCACGATCTACCAGCGCCCGTTCGGTGGGCACATGCAGAACATGGGCGAAGGCCCGCCGGTGCAGCGCACCTGCGCCGCCGCCGACCGGACCGGTCACGCCATGCTCCACGCGCTCTACCAGCAGAGCCTGAAATACGCCGCGGACTTCTTCATCGAATATTTCGCGCTCGACCTGATCATGAAGGACGGCGCGAACGGCGAGAAGGAATGCGTCGGCGTGATCGCCATGTGCCTCGACGACGGCACGATCCACCGCTTCCGTTCGAAGGCGGTGGTGCTGGCAACTGGCGGCTATGGCCGTTGCTATTTCACCGCGACCAGCGCGCATACCTGCACCGGCGACGGGGGCGGCATGGTGCTGCGCGCAGGCCTGCCGATGCAGGACATGGAATTCGTCCAGTTCCACCCCACCGGCATCTACGGCGCGGGCGTGCTCATTACCGAAGGCGCACGCGGCGAAGGCGGCTACCTCACCAATTCCGAGGGCGAGCGCTTCATGGAGCGCTATGCGCCCAGCGCAAAGGATCTCGCGAGCCGCGACGTCGTCAGCCGCTCGATGGCGCTGGAAATGCGCGAAGGCCGCGGTGTGGGCCCGGAGAAGGACCACATCTACCTCCATCTCGACCACATCGATCCGACCGTGCTCGGCCAGCGCCTGCCGGGGATCACCGAAAGCGGCAAGATCTTCGCCGGGGTCGACCTGACCCGCGAACCGCTGCCCGTCACCCCGACGGTGCATTACAACATGGGCGGCATCCCCTGTAACTATCACGGCGAAGTGATGGCGGGCGATAAGAACGATCCCGAAAAGATCGTCCCCGGCCTGTTCGCGGTGGGCGAAGCCGCCTGCGTTTCGGTCCACGGCGCGAACCGCCTCGGTTCGAACTCGCTGATCGACCTTGTGGTGTTCGGCCGCGCGACCGGCCACCGCCTCAAGGAACTGATCAAGCCGGGCACCAGCCATGACGAACTGCCCAAGGACAGCGCCGAACTGTCGCTCGGCCGGCTCGACCATTTCCGCTATGCCGATGGCGGCACGCCGACCGCGACGCTGCGCGCGGACATGCAGAAGACCATGACCCGCCATGCCGCGGTGTTCCGCGACAGCAAGCTGATGGCCGAGGGCGTGGAAAACCTGAAGCAGATCAACAAGCGGATGGAGGACGTGAAAGTCCACGACCGGTCGCTAATCTGGAACAGCGATCTGATCGAGACGCTCGAGCTCGACAATCTGATGGCGCAGGCCAATGTCACCATGGCTTCGGCGGAAAACCGCAAGGAAAGCCGCGGCGCGCATGCGCATGAGGATTTCCCCGACCGCAACGACGCCGAATGGATGAAGCACACCATCGCCTGGTTCGAGGGCTGGGGCGGCAACGGCGGCGGGGTGAAGATCGACTACCGCCCGGTCCACGAATACACGCTGACCGACGATGTGAAGTACATCGAGCCGAAGAAGCGGGTTTACTGATGCGGGCGGGGGCGCTCGGCTTCGTCGCGGGTCTCGCGGCGCTGCTTGCCGCCCCCGTCTCCGCGCAGCTCAGCGATGCAGAAGAGGTCATGGTCGAAACCGTCGCGGACGGGTTCGAGGATGACGTCGCGCTGCTCGAGCGGATCACGCTGATCAATTCGGGTTCGCACAACCATGCGGGCGTGAAGGCAGTGGCCGAGGTGCTGGCGCCCGAATTCGCGGCGCTCGGCTTTGACGTCGAATGGATCGACCAGTCGGCGCAGGGGCGCGCAGGCCACCTGTTCGCGCGGCACGAGGGCGTGCCGGGCACCACGAAGATGCTGCTGATCGGTCATCTCGACACGGTGTTCGAACCCGGTTCGCCCTTCACCGGCTTCGTCCGCGAGGGCGACCGTGCGGTCGGGCCGGGCGTGGTCGACGACAAGGGCGGCATCGTGGTGATCCTTGCCGCGCTGCGTGCCATGCAGGCGGCGGGCACGCTCGAGGGCGCGAACATCGTCGTCGCGCTGACCGGCGACGAGGAAGATGCGGGCGAACCGCTGGAAGCCGCGCGCCGCGACCTGGTCGAGGCGGGCAAATGGGCCGATGTCGCGCTGGGTTATGAAGGACTCTCGGTGCTGGACGGCAAGGACGCAGGCGTGATCGCGCGGCGCTCGTCGGGTAGCTGGACGCTGACCACGCGCGCGGGCAGCGGGCACAGCTCGGGTATCTTTTCCGACCATGCGGGCTATGGCGCGATCTATGAAATGGCGCGCATCCTCGATGCCTTCCGGCGCGAATTGCCCGAGGAAAACCTCACCTACAACGTGGGCTTCATGGCGGGCGGAACCCCCGCCGAGCTGGGCGAGGACGGCCTTTCCGCCACCACCAGCGGCAAGACCAACATCATCCCTTCGCACGCCATTGCCCGCGGCGATCTGCGCGCGCTGACGGGTGAACAGAACGAGCGGGTTGCCGGGAAGATGCGCGCCATCGTCGCGCAGCACCTGCCGGGGACCGAGGCGACCATCGCGATCGAGTTCCGCTATCCGCCGATGGCGCCGACCGCGGGCAATGCCGCGCTGCTCGACCGGCTCAATGCGATCAACGCCGATCTCGGGCGCGAGGCGATGCAGCCCTATCCCCCGTCGCGCCGCGGGGCAGCCGATATCAGCTTCGTTGCGCCCTATACGGTCGGTCTTGCGGGCATGGGCCCCGCGGGCAGCGGCAGCCATGCGGAGGGCGAGTCGATCGACCTCCGCTCGATCGTGCGGCAGGCCCAGCGTTCGGCGATCCTGATCAGCCGGCTCGCCCGCGAACCGTCGCCGCAATAGCCGCGGTCATTCCGCGGGTGCTGCGGCGCTCTCCACCCGGCGCATTTCGACGATCTCGACGGGCTCGGCCAGCAATTGGCCCTTCATCCAGCCTTCGCCCTTGTCGGGATCGATCGGCGCGGCATGGATCGCATGGACCACTTCCATCCCGTCCACCACATAACCGAACACCGCAAAGCCCAGCTGCAGGTTCGGGTCGCTCGAGACGGGATTGGCATCGAGCCCGGTCTGGTCCTTGATCATGATCGAGAAATCGCCCGTCGCGCTGCCCGGCTCGTAGCGTGCCATCGACAGCGCGCCGTCGGTATGGCTGAGCCCGGTTTCGGTCGTCGGTTCATGCGCGATCGGGTCGCGCACGCGGTCGGGGTGCATCTGCGTACCGCCCTGCAGCAGGCCGTTGGGCGGTTCGCCCCAATCGAGATGCATCGCGCGGTAGAATTTCGTCCCGTCGAACCGGTCCTCGTCGACATAGCGCAGGAAATTGCCCGCGGTGATCGGCGCGCGTTCGGTCTCCAGCTCAACCGTGATGTCGCCCATGGTCGTCTCGATCACGACGCGCTGCGTGGCGTAGTCGCGCGGGGGCGGGGCGGGCGGATCGTCCTGCGCGGCCAGCGGACTGGCCAGGACAGCGAACGAGGCGAGCAGGGGAAGAAACCGGGTCATCGGTCAAGAGTGATATGTCGTTGGTCGAGAAGCAAGCGCGTTTGCCCGATATTGATCCATGGCGCAGGTTTACAATCGTAGTCATTGCGGCTACAGACGTAATCGTCACACCATGCGTGGCGGAACGAGGAGGCGGGAATGGCCAAGCGCAGCAACGGGCCGGGCGAACGGATCAGCGAAGCGGAGCATGCCATCATGGAAGTGCTGTGGGATCGCAACCCAATCTCCGCCGCCGAGGTCTGCGACGCGATCTGTGCCGAGCGCGACTGGTCGATCCCGACGGTCAAGACGCTGCTCAGCCGGCTGGTCCAGAAGCAGGCCGTGGGTACCGAGCCCGAGGGTCGCAAGTTCCTCTACCGCCCGCTGATCGCACGGTCGGACTATGTCGGCGGGGAAAGCCGCCGGCTGGTCGACCGGCTGTTCGGCGGCCGCGCCGCCCCGCTGTTCGCGCAGCTCGCCGAAAGCGAGGCGCTGACCGATGACGACCTGTCCGAAATCGAGGCGCTCTTGAGGGAGATGCGCAAATGACCGAACTGCTTCGCCAGTATTGGCACTGGTTCCTGTTCGACACGCTGGTGTGGACGGGTGCCCTGATCGTCCTGGCGCTGCTGCTGCGACGCCCGGTGGCGCGGCACCTGGGGGCGGGGGCTGCCTATGCGCTGTGGTTCCTGCCGCTGGCGCGCTTGCTGTTCCCGCCGGTTACGCTGCCGTCCTGGATGCAGCCGCTGTCGTCCACTACCCCGCCGCCCGCGCCCGAGCTGGCGCTGTTCCCCGCCGCTGCCGGGGGTTTCGGCGATGGCGCACTCGTAGCGCCGGTATCGCCCGTGCCGATGGATGCGCCGGTCGACCTGCTGACCCCGCTGCTGATCCTGTGGCTCGCCGGGGCCGCGATCTTCATGACGCGGCGGTTCTGGCTCTATGGCCAGCTGCGCCGCGAACTCCTCGAAGAGGCGCGTCCGGTGGGCGAGGTGGGCGCCATCCGCCTGATCGAAACCCCGGCGATTTCGGGACCGATGGCATTCGGCGTCTTCGACAAGGTCGTCGCGCTGCCCGATGGTTTCATGGCCAGCCGCGAGCGCCTGGTCCGCGACCTCGCGATCGCGCATGAGCTGGCGCATCACCGCGGCCACGACATCCTCGTCAACGTCCTCGTCCAGCCGCTGTTCGCACTCCACTGGTTCAATCCGCTGGGGTGGATGGGCTGGTCGGCCATGCGCCGCGACCAGGAGGCGGCCTGCGACGCCCGCGTGGTGGCCAGCCGCAGCCGCGACGAGCGCGCCGCCTATGCCGCGATCATCGCCGATTTCGCCCGCCGCCCGCAAATCGCGCCGCGCCCCGCACTGGCGGCGCCGATGGCCTGCCCCGTGCTGGGGGACAAGTCGATCATCCACCGGCTGCGCAGCCTGCCGATGACCGACCATTCGCGCCGCCGCCGACTTGCCGCGCGCGGCGTGGTCGCCGCTGCGCTGCTCGCGCTGCCGATGACCGCGAGCATCGGGTATGCCGAGACGGTGACGGCCCCGGAGGAACGGGCATCCACGCCTATGCCGCCCGCTGCGCCGCAGCCGCCTGCGGCTGTCGCGCCGCCTGCGGCGGACTGGGCTCCGCCGCCGCCGCCCGAACCTGTCGCTCCGCCACCTGCGCCGCAAAGCAAGCGCGAATTCGTCGCGGCGCTGGAGCGCACGATCGAGCGCGAGTTCGAAAGCGCCGAACGCGATCTGGAACGCGCCGAGCGCGAGCTCGAACGGGCCCGCCAGACCATGGCCAGCGTCGAGCGCAATCCCGAGCGGCATGCGCGCTGGAACGGCAAGGTCTGGGACGACATGAACGACAAGGAACGGCGCGCGTTCAAACGCGAAATGGCCGAACTGCGCGAGACGCTGGCGGAGGACGGCAGGCTGGCCCGCGAGACCGAGCGGAAGTCTGCGCTCAAAGTAACGGACAAGGCCGAAGCGCGCCGCGAGGTGAAGATCGCGATGGCCGAGGCCCAGGCCGACGCCGCGCAGATGAGCGCCGAAGCGGTTGCCGTTCGCGCAGTGGCGAATGCGCCGCAGGTCGTGATGAAGTGCCTCGACAAGAACAGCCCCGTGACCACCAAGGTCGACAGCGCGGGCCGCGTGACGATGTATGTCTGCGAAAGTTACGGGCAGAAATTGGCGCTTACGACGCTGAAGAGCGTTCGCAAGGCCATCGCCGCTGATCGCAGTATGTCCGCGGCGGACCGGGCCGAGGCGCTCGGCGAAATCGACGCCGAACTCGCCGAATTGACGCGCTGATCAGCCACCGCGTGACGGGGAGGACGCGGCCGATGCGCCGCGCCTGCCCGCCTCGACAGCGCTTGATCAGCCGATATTGGTGATCCGGTCGCAGGCGCGGTCATCGCCCTGCAGGCCCAGCCGCAGGGCATCGCTGCGCTGCTGCGAGGTGCCATGCGTGAAGTTCTCCGACGAGACCCGTCCGCCCGTCAGCCGGTCGTCGCCGATCGCGGCGGCAGCGTTCATGCCTTCCTCGATATCGCCCGGCTCGATCAGATTGCGGTTCTTGCCCGCCCAGACCCCGGCATAGCAATCCGCCTGCAATTCCATCAGCACCTGCAGCTGGTTCGCCCGGCTCGGGTTCTGCTGCTGCGCGCTGCGGATCTGTCCCGAAATGCCGGTGATCGTCTGGATATGGTGGCCATATTCATGAGCCAGCACGTAATAACGCGCAAAATCGCCGCCCGCGCCGAGCTGGCGTTCGAGCGTGTCGTAGAAGCTGGTGTCGATGTAGATCGTCTGGTCGGCAGGGCAGTAGAACGGCCCCATCGCCGACGTGCCGTTGCCGCAGCCGGTGCGGACCCCGCCGCCGCCGTAAAGGTCTAGCGTGGGCTGCTGGAACTGGTCGCCGTAGCCCTGCGCGTCGAAGGTCGCCGCCCAGGTCTGGTTGAGCGATTGCAGCCCGTTGCAGGCTTCCAGCGCATATTCGCTGCTGGTGCACACTTCCTGTTCGTCGGTGTTGGCCGGGCCTGCCTGCTGCTGGCCCTGCTGCACGCCCTCGACCATGCCCGCGGTCTGCATCGGGTCGAGCCCGAAGACGAAATAGCCGATCGCCGCGATCACAATCGTGCCGCAGCCGATCCCGCCCGCCTTGCCGCCGGGGACACCGCCGCCGCTCGATCGTACGTTGATATTGTTGGTGTTGAACGGATTGAGCCGCATGTCTTCCCCCGGTGTCTGGCCGCTTTACAGCCGCTGGTATGTGCGCGATGGCCGCAATGAACAGTTTCTACAACGCCCGGAGGCCCAAATGTTTCTTGCCGGCAAGCGCGCGCTCGTCACCGGATCGACCAGCGGTATCGGACTCGCGATTGCGCGGTCGCTGGCTGCCGAGGGGGCGACGCTGATCCTCAATGGTTTCGGCGATGCGGCCGTGATCGTGGAGCTGTGCGAAGAGCTCGGCGCGACGCATTCGGGCGCCGACCTGACCGATCCCGCGCAGATCGCCGCGATGATGGATGCGGCGGGCGAGATCGACATTCTCGTCAACAATGCGGGCATGCAGCATGTCGCGCCGGTCGAGGATTTCCCGGTGGAGAAGTGGGACACGATCATCGCGCTCAACCTGACCGCCGCGTTCCACACCACGCGGCTGGCCGTGCCGGCGATGAAGCGGAAGGGCTGGGGCCGGATCATCAACACCGCCAGCGCGCATTCGAAGGTCGCCAGCCCGTTCAAGGCGGCCTACAATTCGGCCAAGCACGGGCTCGACGGTTTCACCAAGACGATCGCGCTCGAACTGGCCGAGCACGGCGTGACGGCGAACTGCGTCAGTCCCGGCTATGTCTGGACCCCGCTGGTGGAAAGCCAGATTCCCGATACGATGAAAGCGCGCGGTCTGACCCGCGAGCAGGTCATCAACGATGTGCTGCTCGTCAAACAGGCGACCAAGAAGTTCGTCCAGCCCGAGGAAATCGGCGCGCTGGTCGCTTTCCTGTGCCGCGACGAGGCGCAGAACGTCAACGGCGCGAACTGGAGCGTCGATGGCGGCTGGACCGCGGAATAGCAGCGCATGCCCGTGTCGCTGACGCTGTTCCTCGCGGCGATGGCTGCCAGCCTGATGGTAAGCGGCGCCGCTGCCATCGCCGCGCTGCGCGAGCCGGCACTGGGGCTGAAACCGCTATGGGCACTGCTCGCGCTGACCGGGCTGGGCGGGGCGGCGCTGGTGCCGGCTGTGCCCGGCGCGCTTTACTGGTTTCTCGGCATGGCGCTCCCGACCGCCTCGTTCAGCGCCGCTGCCGGAAGCTGGCAGCCCGAAGTGCTGCGGGTGCTGTTCCCCTTCGGTGCGCTTGCGGTGCTCGTCCGGATCGCGGTTCACCGCCGGCGGCAACGGGTGTCTCGCGGACGGGATGGCGCGCTGGCCGGGCGCCGCTAGGCGACCGGTGCGATGCGCCGGCTGGCACCGCGCGGTTATGGGCACTAGCTAGTTTTCCAAACCGTCGTTACATGGGCCGCCACATTTCTCCCCCCGGCAGGCGATTCTCCACGTGGCACATTTCGACATCCCCCTCGGTCTTACTTTCGACGACGTGCTCCTGCGTCCTGCCGAGAGCGATATCCTGCCTTCGCTGGCGAACACCGCCACGCGGCTGACGCGCGATATCGGGCTCAGCATCCCGGTGGTGTCCAGTGCGATGGACACGGTGACCGAGGCCGACATGGCGATCGCCATGGCGCAGCTTGGCGGGATCGGCGTGCTGCACCGCAATCTCGAAGTCGACGAACAGGTCGCTGCCGTGCGCGCGGTCAAGCGCTATGAAAGCGGCATGGTGGTCAACCCGATCACCATCCACCCCGAAGCCACGCTGGGCGAAGCGCAGGACATCATGTCCGCCAACCGCATCAGCGGGATCCCCGTCACCGACCGCGGCGGCAAACTGGTCGGGATCCTGACCAATCGCGACGTGCGCTTTGCCGAAAATCCGCTTCAGCCGGTCAGCGAGCTGATGACGGTCGACAATCTCGCCACCGTGCCGCTGGGCACCGGGCAGGAGGAAGCGCGCCGCCTGCTGCACCAGCGCCGCATCGAGAAGCTGCTGGTGGTGGACGACAACGGCCGCTGCGTCGGGCTGATCACGGTCAAGGATATCGAGAAGGCGGTCGCCTATCCCGATGCCACGAAGGATGCGACCGGGCGGCTGCGCGTCGCCGCCGCGACCACGGTCGGCGACAAGGGGTTCGAGCGGACGCAGGCGCTGATCGACGCCGAAGTCGACGTGGTGGTGATCGATACCGCGCATGGCCACAACAAGGATGTCGCGCGCGCGGTCGAACGGGTGAAGAAGCTGTCGAACAGCGTGCAGGTGATCGCGGGCAATGTCGCGACCGCCGAAGCGACCCGGGCGCTCGCGGGGGCGGGCGCCGATGCGGTCAAGGTGGGCATCGGTCCGGGGTCGATCTGCACCACCCGCGTGGTCGCAGGCGTGGGCGTGCCGCAGATGACCGCCGTGATGGACAGCGCCGAGGCCGCCGAGGAATACGGCATCCCGGTCATCGCCGATGGCGGTCTGCGCGCGAGCGGCGATGCCGCCAAGGCGCTGGCTGCCGGCGCAAGCACGGTGATGGTCGGTTCGATGCTGGCCGGGACCGAGGAAGCGCCCGGCGAGACCTTCATCTACCAGGGTCGCAGCTACAAGGCCTATCGCGGTATGGGCAGCGTGGGCGCGATGGCGCGCGGCAGCGCCGACCGCTATTTCCAGGCCGATGTCAGCCAGCAGAAGCTGGTCCCCGAAGGGATCGAGGGGCAGGTCCCTTACAAGGGCCCTGCCGCGGCGGTCGTCCACCAGCTGGTCGGCGGGATCAAGGCGGCGATGGGCTATACCGGCAGCGCCACGATCGAGGATCTGCGCAAGCGCGCGCAATTCGTCCGGATCACCAATGCCGGGCTGGCCGAAAGCCATGTCCACGACGTGGCGATCACTCGCGAAGCGCCCAACTATCCGACGCGCTAGGCCATGACGCCCGCTGCCCGGGTCCAGACCGCGATCGAGCTGCTCGACCGGATCGTCGAGGCCGCGCGCGCAAAAGCCGCGCCCGCCGACCGGATCCTCGCCGAATGGTTCCGCAGCAACCGCTTTGCCGGGTCGAAGGACCGGCGGGC
The DNA here is from genome assembly GCF_009828015.1 of Qipengyuania citrea. Lineage (GTDB taxonomy): Bacteria > Pseudomonadota > Alphaproteobacteria > Sphingomonadales > Sphingomonadaceae > Qipengyuania > Qipengyuania citrea. The sequence goes on from NZ_WTYG01000002.1 coordinate 423,897, forward strand.
GATCCGCGAACTGGTCTATGCCGCGATCCGCGCCTGCGGCCCGGTCCCCGCGACCGGCCGCGCGGCGATGCTGCGGCTGGCGCAGGACGATCCGGCGATCGCGCCGCTGTTCGACGGATCGCACTACGGCCCCGCGCCGCTGGCCGACGACGAGCCGGTGGCCGAGGGCGGGGTCGCGCCGCGCTGGCTGGTCGACCGGCTCGCCGCCTCGGGTGTGGACGGCACCGATGCGGCTGCGTTGCTCGACCGGGCTCCGCTCGACTTGCGGGTCAACACGCTCAGGGCCGAGCGCGCCACGCTCGCCTTGCCCGAAGCCGCCGTGCCCACCGCCGCGCCGCATGGCTTGCGGCTCGCCACCGGCACCCCGGTCGAGCAATGGGACGCCTTCCGCGCGGGCGCGATCGAAGTGCAGGACACCGGCTCGCAGCTGGCTTGCCTCGCAGCGGCTGCACGGCCCGGCGAAACGGTGGTCGATCTATGCGCGGGCGGGGGTGGCAAGACGCTCGCGCTTGCAGCGGCGATGGACAACCAGGGACGGCTCGTCGCCTCCGATACCGATCGTGGCCGCCTGTCCCGGCTCGCCCCGCGGGCCGAACGGGCAGGCGCGACCTGCATCGAGACATTGCTGCTCGACCCCCGGCGCGAAATGGAAGCGCTCTCCGGATTGGCCGGACAGGCCGACGCGGTGCTGGTCGACGCCCCCTGTTCGGGCACGGGGACCTGGCGGCGCAATCCCGAAGCGCGCTGGCGGCTGGACGAGGCCGAACTGGCGCGGCTGGCCGAGCTGCAGGCCTATCTGCTCGACATCGCGGCGCAGCTCATCAAGCCGGGCGGCCGGGTGGTCTATGTCACCTGCTCGCTGCTCGACGAAGAGGGCGCGGGGCAGTTCGAAGCCTTCCTCGCGCGGCATCCGCAGCTGCAGCCGCAGGCCATGGCGCTGCCACTGGGGCAGGCGCGCGGGCAGGGGATCCGGCTCGCACCGGCGCATGACGGGACCGACGGATTTTTCATCGCCTGTGCAGGGTGAACGTGTTAGCCATTTAGATTATGGCTGATGTGCCACCTTTTCGACGGACGACCCCGCTGGAGACGATCATGCGTTTTGCCCCTGCCGCTGCTGCCCTTTCCCTGGCGCTGGCCGTGACATCGAGCGTTGGCTGGGCCGGGAACGACGCGCCCGAGCCGCGAGCGGGCGTGCTGATCGCCAAGGGCGAAACCGCGCTGGCGCAGGGCGATACGCAGGGGGCGATCGACGCCTTCGAAGCCGCCCTGGCAGTCGACCCGGGCCACACGCCCATCTTCCTGCGACTGGCCGAGGCCGCCCGCGCCGACGGGCTGCAGGGCAAGGCGATCCGCTATTACCGCGAAGCGCTGACGCGCGAGCCGCGCAATCTGGCCGCGATTGCGGGCGAGGGCGAGGCGCTGGTCGAAAAGGGCGCGGTCGAAATGGCTAAGGGCAGCCTGGCCAAGCTGGAATCGCTGTGCGGCGAAAGCTGCCCCGAAACACAGACGTTGTCGGCAACCATCGCGGCCGGTCCGCCGGCGCGGGTGCAAACCGCCGAAGCGCTGCTGCCCGACGCCGCGGTGCCGCAGTCGAACTGACCGGATACCCCGGCAGCGGTCGCCGCGGCGGGTCCGTCAGACCAGTTCGCGGAAAGCCTCGACCACCGCGCGATACACGCGTTTCTTGAACGGCACGATGAGGTCGGGAAGCTGTTCCGCCTCGACCCATTTCCAGTCGCAGAATTCGGGCGGATCATGCGCCTCGAGATCGATATCGGTATCGCTGCCCGCGAACCGCGCGAGGTACCAGACCTGCTCCTGCCCGCGGAAACGGCCGCCCCACAGCTTGCCGATCAGCTCTTCGGGCAGGTCGTAACGGATCGGTTCGTCCAGCGCCTTGAGGATGGTGACATGCTCGCTCCGCACGCCGGTTTCCTCGTGCAGTTCGCGCAGCGCGGCCTCGCGCAGGTCCTCGCCGTCATCGACGCCGCCCTGCGGCATCTGCCACCAGTCGCCTTCCTTGTTGTCGATCCGGCGGCCGACGAAGACCTTGCCGTCGCTGTTGACCAACATCACGCCCACGCAGGGACGGTAACCGAGCCCATCGCTCACCTGTATCGCTCCACCATCAGTTTCACGGCGTCGAGAAACGCCTCGAGATCCTTCTGTCCGCTCGGTATCGCTTTTCTCAGCGTGGTAAAGCCGTGAACGATGCCGGGGAACTCGAGAAACACGGTTTCCGTGCCGAGTTGCACCAGATGTGCGGCGTATTCCCGTCCCGAATCGCGTAGCGGGTCGAGTCCGGCGGTGCACACCACGGTCGGCGGCGTGTCGGCACAGTCGCCCACCATCGGCGTGTGCCGCGGGTCGCTCGCATCGCCGCCATATTGCGAGGTGAACCAGGCCATCGCCGCGCCGGTCAGCAGGAAGCCCTCGGCGAACATCGCCAGGCTCCGGTGCTGGCTCAGATCGCTGGCGACGGGGTAGATCGGCGCCTGGACGATCACGGGGACATCGGCGGGCTCGTTGGTCAGCTGGTTGGTGGTGACGATCGTCAGATTGCCGCCCGCGCTGTCGCCGGTGATGACCAGCCCGGTGATCTCGCGCCCCAGTTCGGCAGGCGAGGAAGCGAGCCAGCGCGCGGCCGCTTCGCAATCGTCGGGCGCAGCGGGGAAGGGGTGTTCGGGGGCTAGCCGGTAGTCGACCGAGACCACCGGCAGGTCGAGATGGTGCGCGATCTCGGTGCACAGCGCATTGTACACTTCCAGATCGCCGATGACGAAGCCGCCGCCGTGGAAGAACAGCACGCAGGGCCCGGGTTCGCGCTCTGCGCGCGGATCGTAGAAGCGCAGCGGGATCGGGCCGGCGAGACCGGGGCAGGCGAGGTCCTTCTGCACCGCCATCGCACGCGGCTCGGCTTCGGCCAGGGCGCCCATGGCGCGCATCTGTTCGCGGCCTTCCTGTGCGCCGACCTCTTCGACACCCTTGCCGCCCATCGCTTCGAGCATGTCGAGGAAGCCGCGCACGTCGTCGCGGACATAATGTTCTGTATCGGCCATGTCGTTCTCTCTCCAAAATCCGTTGCGTTTTGGAACTTAGCGTGTTTGGAGCGCTTTTCCATGAGGCTTTTTCGGCCTAGCAGAGAAACTTCATTGCGAGAGAATGGGGCGCGGCCTAGGTGGCGCTTCCAATTGGAAACGGCGCCGCCGGTTGGTGGCGCAGACAAGGATGACCCGGATGGCTACAGCCGCCACGGCGCCGCAGGACGGCCTCCCCGAAACCCCCGAAAGCGTGGTCGTACGCTTCGCCGGCGACTCCGGCGACGGCATGCAGCTGACCGGTGGGCAGTTCACGCTGTCGACCGCGCTCGCGGGGAACGACCTGGCCACCTTCCCCGATTTCCCCGCGGAAATCCGCGCGCCGCAGGGCACGCTGTTCGGCGTTTCCGCGTTCCAGATCAATTTCGGCAGCCGCGAAATCAACACCGCGGGCGACGCGCCCGACGTGCTCGTGGCGATGAACCCCGCCGCGCTGAAGGTGAACCTCGCCGCGCTCAAGCCCGGCGGGCTGATCATCGCCGATACCGGCGCCTTCACCAAGCGTAACCTCGAGAAGGCGAAATACGACGCCAATCCGCTCGAAGATGGCAGCCTGGGCAAGTTCGACCTGCTGGCCTTCGACATCAGCGAGAAGACGATCGAGGCGGTCAAGCCCTACGGCCTTGGCAACAAGGACGCGCTGCGGTCGAAGAACATGTGGACGCTGGGCCTTGCGCTGTGGATGTTCGATCGTCCGCGCGACCCGATCCACGACTGGCTGAAGAGCAAGTTCAAGTCCAAGCCCGAGATCGCCGATGCCAATATCGCGGCGCTCGACGCGGGGCATGCCTATGGCGAAACGGCGGAACTCGCGGGGCCGCTGAAGCAGGTCCATATCGATCCGGTTCCGTCCAAGCCCGGCCTCTATCGCACCGTCACCGGTGCCGAAGCGGTCAGCCTGGGGCTGGTTGCCGGCGCGCAGCTGGCCGAACTGCCGATGTTCTTCGGCGGTTATCCGATCACGCCGGCTTCCGCGATCCTGCACCACCTTGCGCGGCTCAAGGAATTCGACGTCACCACCTTCCAGGCGGAAGACGAGATCGCTGCGGTCTGCGCCGCGATCGGCGCCAGCTATGCGGGCAGCCTCGGCGTGACCAGTTCGTCGGGCCCGGGGATCGCGCTCAAGACCGAAGCGATCGGGCTCGGCATCATGACCGAACTGCCGCTGGTTATCGTCAATTCGCAGCGCGGTGGCCCTTCGACCGGCCTGCCGACCAAGACCGAGCAGAGCGATCTCTACCAGGCGGTCTACGGCCGCAACGGCGATGCACCGATGCCGGTGATCGCCGCCAGCAGCCCGTCGGACGCGTTCGATGTCGCAATCGAGGCCTGCCGCATCGCGGTGCAGTACATGACCCCGGTGATGCTGCTGACCGACGGTTATATCGCCAATGCCGCCGAACCGTGGAAGGTGCCCGACCCGGCCAGCTACACGCCGTTCCCGGCCAGTTTCCTGACCGAAAAGAACGCGCAGGACGACGAGGGCGAGGGTGTCTTCCTGCCTTACAAGCGCGACGCCAAGGGCGCGCGCCCCTGGGTCAAGCCGGGTACGCCGGGGCTGATGCACCGCATCGGCGGGATCGAGAAGCACGAGCTGACCGGCAATATCGACTATTCGCCCGACAATCACCAGCGCATGACCGATGCGCGCAAGAACAAGATCGAAGGCATCGCCGTGCCCGACCAGGAGGTCTGCCTCGGCGAGACTTCGGGCAAGCTTGCGGTGGTCGGCTGGGGTTCGACCTATGGCCCGATTCACCGCGCGGTCGACAATGCGCGCCGAAAGGGGCTCGATGTCAGCCATATCCACGTTCGCCATATCTGGCCGATGCCGGCGAATCTCGGCGACCTGCTCCGCAGCTTCGAACACGTGCTCGTGCCCGAAATGAACACCGGGCAGTTCAAGACCGTGCTGCGCGACCAGTTCCTCGTCGATGCCGTACCGCTGACCAAGACCAGCGGCCAGCCGTTCCAGATTGCCGAGCTCGAAGAGGCCATCGGCAAGTATTTCGATGGTATCGATGGCAATGAAGGCGGGCAGGTTTCGGTCAATGACGACCAGCTGCCGCATCTGGAAACCGGACATGACGACGGCTCGCTGAAAGACCAGGCCTCGCCGCAATCGCAGGAGCACAGCTCGTGAACGCACCAGTGAAAATCGAAACCACGCTCAAGGACTGGGAAACCGACCAGGAAGTCCGCTGGTGCCCGGGTTGCGGGGACTATGCGATCCTCAAGGCGGTGCAGCGCACGCTGCCGCAGCTGGGCGCGGACCCGGCCAACACCGTCTTCATCAGCGGGATCGGCTGTTCGAGCCGCTTCCCCTATTACGTCGAAAGCTACGGCTTCCACACGATCCACGGCCGTGCGCCCGCGTTCGCCACGGGCGCGAAGCTCGCCAATCCCGATCTCGACATCTGGCTGGTGACCGGCGACGGCGACGGCCTGTCGATCGGCGGCAACCATCTGATGCACGTCCTTCGCCGGAACGTGAACATGCAGATCATGCTGTTCAACAACGAGATCTACGGTCTCACCAAGGGCCAAGCCTCGCCCACCAGCCGCGAGGGCACCAAGTCGCCCTCGACCCCGATCGGCAGCTACGACCATCCCGCCCGTCCCGCCGCATTCGCGCTGGGCGCCGGGGCGCGCTTCGTCGGCCGCGGTTTCGACGTGTCGAAGCACCTGCCGGATGTGCTCAAGGCCGCCCATGCACACGAAGGCGCAGCCTTCATCGAGATCTTCCAGAACTGCATCGTCTACAACAAGGACGTGTTCAACGATTTCGCCGCCCCCAAGGGCGCCGAAGACCAGCAGCTGTGGCTCGAAAACGGCAAGCCGATGCTGTTCGCGAAGGATGCCAGGGGCATTGCGCTCAACCGCGACACGCTCAACCTCGAAGTGGTCGATGTCGTCGATGGCGACTGGGAAGCCGCGGGGGTGATCGTCCACGACGTCACCAACCGCTCGATCGCGCACATGCTCGTCGAGATGCCCTTCGGCCCGTTCCCGATGGCGCTGGGCGTGCTGTACGACGATCCGCGCCCGACCTTCGAGGCTGCTGTGCTGGCAGAAAAGGCCGCCGCAAGCGCGGGCAAGGAGGCCAATCTGGCCAAACTGCTGGGCCAGGGCCAGACCTGGACCGTCGACGGGACCGCGCAAGACCCGGTCTGACGCATCCGGCAATCGGTTTCGCGCGAGGCGGACCGATTGCGGTGCGGCTTCGTTGGTTGGACATTCCCCTGCCGCCGGCAGGACGTTCAACCAATGGAGGACACATGACCATTCTGAAGAAAACGACCGCGCTTTCCACGCTTGCCCTGGCGCTTGCCGCTTGCGGGGACGACGTCGCCGAAGATCCGGTGGTCGGCAGCGAAATGGCCGATGTCGAGACCGCCGCGACTGCCGAATACGACCCGATGACGCGCGACTACGCGCTCTCGGACGACGCGCAGACGCGCCGCGACGCATTCGACGCGGATGCGTTTCGCAGCGAATATGACGGCTACCGCGACGAGGTTGCGGCGGAGCAGGTCGCAAATGCCGACGAGGCAGCGACCGCAGCCGACATGAGCGAGGACGAGCGGAACGAAATGGAAGCCGCCTCGCAGGAGCGCGACGCGGACACCAACATGCGGCGGCGCGAGAACATGACCTGGGGTTATCTCGACCGGAACGACGACGACCAGCTTTCGGTCGCCGAATATGCGATCTGGGCGATCCCGCTCGATCCGCAGCATGAAGCGCTCAACGACCAGGGCGAGCCCGAGCTGAAGGCGGAAACGATCAACAAGGCCGCCGACAGCTTTTTCTATTACGATACCGACGGCGACACCTATCTCGACCGGCGCGAATTCACGTCCGCCCGCCGCGGCGAAAACTTCGATTCCTGATTCTCGGGCAATCGGCTGGACAAGGGCGGCGGGGCAACCTGCCGCCCTTTCCTTTTGGGCGGGGCGGGCTATCACTCGCGCGCAATGGACAATCTCACACACAGCCTCGTCGGGGCATTGATCGGGCAGGCGGGGCTCAAGCGGAAGACCGGGCTGGCAATGCCCGCGCTGATCATCGGCGCGAATCTGCCCGATGTCGATGCGGCCTGTTTCTTCTGGCTCGACGGGGTCGAACACCTCGGCTTCCGCCGCGGCATCACGCATGGTCCGCCCGCCATGCTGCTGCTGCCGCTGATGCTGGCGGGCCTGCTCTACGGCTTCGACCGCTGGCAGGCGAAACGCGGCAAGCGCCCGGAGGCACGGCTCCCGGTCAGCTTCAAGTGGCTCTACGCGCTAGCGCTGCTCGGCTGCCTGACGCATCCCGCGCTCGACTGGCTCAATGTCTACGGCATCCGTTTGCTCGAGCCGTTTTCCTCGCGCTGGTTCTACGGCGACACGCTGTTCATCATCGATATCTGGCTGTGGCTGCTGATGGGCTTTGCCACATGGTTCTCGCTCCGGCGGCAAAAGCGGGGTGGGGAGTGGCGCAGGCCGGCACGCGCGGCGCTCGCGGCGGCGCTCGCCTATATCGGGCTCAACGCCGTGATCACCGCGGCCGACGAAAACGCGCTCGACGCCAGCCCGACCGGCACCGCAACCGTGATCGCCAGCCCGGTGCCGTTCAACCCGCTCGCGCGCGAGATGATCAGCGGCGGCAACGGGCTGTACACGCTCGGCGAAGACACCACGCTGCCCGGGGTCCCGCTCGACCGGTGCGATCTGGCAGCGGTGCGGGCAGGCGATAGCGCGGTCGACGCTTTCCTGTTCTGGGCACGCACCCCGCTGATCGAGCCGCGCGAGGATGGCTCGCTGTGGCTGCGTGATGCGCGCTTCTACGATCCGCGGGTCGGCGATCGCTTTTCGGTCGAACTGCCCGCGGGGGTCTGCCCCGGCGTGCAAACGGAACCCACGCCAGCACCCGGCGGTTAGAACGGCATGACTGCACCCCACATCGTCTGGCTGCGGCGCGATCTGCGCATGGCCGATCATCCCGCGTTGTATGCCGCCGCGCAAGCCGGACCCGTCATTCCGGTCTACGTCCTCGACGACGACCGCGCGGGCGACCATGCCTATGGCGGGGCGTCGAAGGTCTGGCTGCATCATTCGCTCGACGGCCTCGGCAAGAGCTATGGCGCGCGCAATTCGCGGATCGTGCTGCGCCGGGGCGACGCCCCGCAGGTGCTTGCCGCGCTGGCCGACGAAACCGGCGCCACCTGCATCCACGCGATGCGCCACTACGAGCCATGGTGGAAGGAAGCCGAAGACGAGCTGCGCGACGCACTTGCGGGTTTGGGGGGTGAGGAGCGCAGACTGTGCCTCTACGATGGGAATTACCTGCTTCCCCCGGGCAGCGTGACCACCGGGTCGGGCGATCCCTACAAGATCTACACCCCGTTTGCGAAATCCATGCTGGAGGTTATGCCTCCGCGCGACCCACTGCCCGTGCCGGAAACGCTGTCGTCGCCCGATAGCTGGCCCGACAGCGACGAACTGGCTGATTGGTCGCTCCTACCCACGAAGCCCGACTGGGCCGGCGGTATTCGCGAATTCTGGGACTTCGGCGAACAGGCGGCGCATGACCGGCTCGATTGGTGGGCCGATGTGGTGGGCGAGTACGACGAGGGCCGCAATCTCCCGTCCGAAGACACCACCTCCCGCCTCTCGCCGCATCTGCATTGGGGCGAGATCAGCCCCGCGCAGGTCTGGCACAGGCTGAAAGACAACCGCAGCGACGGCTGGAAGACCTTCGCCAAGGAAGTGATCTGGCGCGATTATGCGCAGAACGTGATCGACCAGTTCCCCGACTACCCGCGCGAAAGCTACCGTGACTACGACGAGCGCACGCTGTGGCGGAACCCCAATGCGGGGCATCTGATCGCGCAGGACTTCGCGTGCTGGCAGAAAGGCATGACCGGCTATCCGGTGGTCGATGCGGGCATGCGGCAGCTGTGGCAGACCGGCTGGATGCACAACCGCGTGCGGATGATCTGCGCCAGCTTTCTGGTGAAGCACCTGCTGATCGACTGGCGCTTCGGCGAACAGTGGTACTGGGACTGCCTCGTCGATGCCGATTACGGCAACAACGGCGTCAACTGGCAGTGGATTTCGGGCACCGGGGTCGACAGCAACATGTTCGTGCGCATCATGGCCCCGCTGACGCAGAGCGAGAAGTTCGACGCGGCAGGCTATATCCGTGAATATGTCCCCGAACTGGCCGGGCTTGGCGATGACGAGATCCACGATCCTCCCGAAGACCGGCGCGGCGATTACCCGGCCAAGGTGATCGGCCACCGCGAAGCGCGCGAGCGCGCGCTGGAAGCCTATCGCAGCGCGAAGGGCTGATCCGCCGCCGCGGCGCATCGGTGCATGCCGCGGGCTTGTGAACGACAGATCGCCGAGCCATAGCGCGAACGATGGATATGCCGACCACCTCCCGCGGGCGCGAGCTTGTCGCCGGATCGCAGCGTTTCGTTCGCAGGCCCGGTCTGGTCGCGCGGCTGGTGGCGCCCGGCATCGGCAAGATCATCGACCGGATCGACCGGGCACTGGTCAGCGGCGCGATCCATGCCACGCTGCCCGACGGCATGCGGCGCACCGTCGGCGGGCGTTCGCCGGGCTTCGAATGCACGGTCGAACTGCGCAGCTGGAACGCGCTGGTGCGGCTGGCCAGCAATGGGTCGGTCGGCTGGTACCAGGCTTGGGAAGCCGGCGAATGGTGGAGCCCGGATCCGGTGCCGCTGTTCGCCCTGTTCATGCAGCATGCGCAGCACCTGGGCGATACCGCGCGGGCCAAGGGGCCGTTCCGTCACGCGCTGAAGCTGGCGCATCTGTTCAATCGCAACACCCCGCAGGGCGCGCAGAAGAACATCAGCGCGCATTACGATCTGGGCAATGATTTCTACGCTGCCTGGCTCGACCCGACGATGAGCTATTCCTCGGCGCTGGCCCCGGCGGACGACGGGCTGGAGGCGGCACAGCGGCGCAAGTGCGGTGCGCTTGCCGGCCGGATCGGGGAGGCGCCCAGCGTGCTCGAAATCGGCTGCGGCTGGGGCGCGCTGGCGGCAAGCCTGGCCGCACAGGGCCGCAGGGTGACCGCGATCAGCCTGTCCGACGAGCAATTGGAGTGGGCGCGCAGCCATCACCCGGACGTGGCCGAGTTCCGCAAGCAGGATTACCGCGACTGCGACGGCCGCTACGACGCCATTGTCAGCGCCGAAATGGTCGAGGCGCTGGGCCGCGAATACTGGCCGACCTTCATGGACTGCATCGCACGCAATTTGCGCGCCGGGGGCCGCGCGGCGATCCAGTATATCTCGATCCGCGACTATCTGTTCGACGCCTATGCGCGAAGTGCGGATTTCATCCAGGCCTATATCTTCCCAGGCGGGCTGCTGATCCGCACCAGCGAATTTCGCCGCCTTGCCGAGGAACGCGGACTTGCATGGCAGGACCAGCACGATTTCGGCCACGATTATGCCGATACGCTGCTGCACTGGCGCCGGAACTTCGATAGGGCGGTGGCGGAGGATCGCCTGCCGCAGGGTTTCGATCGGGAATTCTGCGACTTGTGGCGATATTATCTGATGTATTGCGAAGGCGGGTTCCGCGGGGGCGGGATCGACGTCCACCAGGTTACACTGGTGAAAGAGGGAGAGAAATGATGCGCGGACTTATGATTTCGGTGGCGGCACTGGCGCTGGCCGGCTGCGGCACGGCCTATGGCGATGCTGGCACCGCCACGGCGACGGCGGTTCCGCCGCCTGCAATGACCCAGTCGATGCCTGAGCAGATGGCCAGCCTCGATCCCAGCGACTCGATCCTGTTCTGGAGTGAAGAGCGCCGCTCGGCAGTATTCCGCGACATGGAAGGATCGTTCCCCGGGCTCGAGGTCGCGCCTGCCAGTACGGTTCGCGAATTGCCGCGCAGCGCAGCGCCGCTGCCTGCCTCGCTGCAGGCCGAACTGCGCGAATACATGGCCGAAACGCAGGCTGCCGGCCTCATGGTGCTCAAGGACGGCGAAGTGCTGTTCGAGGATTACGGTCTGGGTTTCGGCCCGACCGGACGCTGGACCAGCTTCTCGGTCGCCAAGAGCTTCACGTCCACGCTGCTGGGGGCGGCGATCGCCGATGGTGCGATTGCCAGTGTCGACACGCCGGTAACCGAGATCATCCCCGCACTGGCGGGCACCGCCTATGACGGCGTCAGCGTCGGCCAGATCGCCACCATGACCTCGGGCGTGGCATGGAACGAGGATTACACCGATCCCGACAGCGACGTTGCCAAGATGCTGGCGGTTGCCCCGGTTGCGGGCGAATCGCAGGCGGTCACCTACGCGCGCACGCTGACGCGCGAGGCGCCCGCTGGCGAAAAGTGGGTCTACAAAACGCTCGAAACCAATCTGCTCGGGCTGATCGTCGAACAGGCGACCGGCCAGTCGCTGGCCGCCTATGCCGCGGAAAAGATCGTCGAACCCGCGGGCTTCGAAGGTGGCCTGTTCTGGATGCAGGACCTCACCGGCGGCAACATCGGTGGCTGTTGCCTGTCGCTGCGGCTGGCCGACTATGCGCGCATGGGCCAGTTCGCGCTGGAGGGCGGGGCGGGCACCGTACCCGCAGGCTGGTTCGCCACCGCCGGTTCGCCGCTGGTTGACTTCGCACCGCAGGCGCCCGGCTTCGGCTATGGGTACCAGTGGTGGACCTATCCCGGCGGCATGTATGGCGCGCAGGGCATCTTCGGCCAGGCGATCACCATCGTCCCGCAGGAACAACTGGTGGTGGCCGTGGTCAGCAATTGGGAAACCGCGACCAGCAGCGCGAACCGCGACGGCTTTCGCGCTCTGATCGGCAAGATCGTCGCGGCGGCTGAGTAACCGGCCGGTGGCGGCGTCCCGGCAAGGGCTACGCCGTCACCACCTGACCGGAATGGGCGTTCAGAAAGGGCGCTGGTAGCTCGGGTCGCCGAACCGCGCGAGGATGCTGTCATGCACCAGCGGGCTCAGCAATTCGCTGAACGCGCATCCGACCATGCTCTTTTCCCACCACACGACCTGCGCCTGGAGCGATTCGAGTCCGGGCATGGTCAGCCAGCACAGCTGCCCTTCGTGCATGCGGTTGAGCGCAGCGGCGGAAAAGCCGGATACCGACAGGTCGTGGACGACCGTCTGGAAGGCGCGGCCGCCGCTCGCGCGCAACTGGCCGGGAATGGCCAGCTTCGCGCGCGGCGCGCTGCGATCTTCCTGCGCGGCGAGTGAATAGCGATCCTGCGACTGGTGGATCATGGCGGCGCCCCTTTTCGATCTGTCCCGCTTGGTCCTGGCGCGCATTCGGGCGCGCAGGCAGCGGATATGATCGATCAAGGTGGCCAAGGCGTTCCCGGACTTGGTTAACTCAGGCTTCGACCCGTTCGCGGTGGAACCCGTCGAAGCCCTCGACCAGCAATTGGGTGAGCCGTTCCGCCACGGTTTCGGGCGGTTTGACCGTCTGCGGGTCTTCCCCCGGATAGGCCTTGGCGCGCATGGCCGTGCGCGTGGCGCCCGGATCGACCAGCGCGACGCGCACCTTCGAGGTCTTCTCGACCTCCTGCGCATAGCTTTCGAGCAGGTTGTCGAACGCCGCCTTGGTCGTGCCATAGGCCGCCCAATAGGCGCGCGGGCTCGCCCCGACGCTGCTGGTCAGGCCGATCACGCGGCCCGCTTCGGCGCGTTTGAGCAACGGGTCGAAATTGGCGAGCAGCGCCTGGGTCGAGAGGAAATTGACCGTCAGCGCCTGGCTCAGCTGCTTGCCGTCGATCTGCGTGACCGGGGTCAGCGCGGGGAGGTAGGCGGCTGCGGCGACGAGCACGTCGAGCTTGTCCCAGCGGCTGGCAATTGCCGAAGCGAGCCGCGCGATCCCGTCGCTTTCGGCCAGATCGACCGGTGCGATGGTGGAAGCGCCGCCAGCGGCATGAATCGTGTCCTCGACCGCTTCGAGCGCGCGTACGTCGCGCCCGGTGAGCACCACATGGGCGCCGGCTGCGGCCAGCGCCTGCGCGGTAGCGGCGCCGATTCCCTTGCTCGCCCCGGTGACCAGGGCCAGGCGGTTGTCGAGCGGTTTCGTCATCAGGCGACCTGTTCGGGAGGGAAGGAAAGCTGCTGCTGCTTGTCGTCGCGCCGGGCGAGATCGGTCAGCGAAGTGGGATAATCGCCGGTGAAGCAGGCATCGCAGAACTGCGGGCAGGCGGCATCGCGCGGCTTTTCGCCGACCGCGCGGTACAGCCCGTCGATCGAGACGAAGGCGAGGCTGTCGGCCCGGATGAATTCGCGCATCGGTTCGACGTCCATCCGCGCGGCGAGCAGCTTGCTGCGCTCGGGCGTGTCGACGCCGTAGAAGCAGCTGTGCGCGGTGGGCGGGCTGGCGACGCGGAAATGCACTTCGGTGGCCCCGGCCTCGCGCATCATTTCGACGATCTGCAGGCTGGTGGTGCCGCGCACGATGCTGTCGTCGATCAGGACGATGCGCTTGCCTTCGACCAGCGCGCGGTTGGCATTGTGCTTGCGCTTGACGCCGGCGTGGCGCGCGCCGTCGCTCGGCTGGATGAAGGTGCGGCCGACATAGTGCGAGCGGATGATCCCCAGTTCGAACGGGATCCCCGCTTCCTGCGCATAGCCGATGGCCGCGGGCACGCCGCTGTCGGGCACGGGAATGACCAGATCGGCCTCGACTGGAGTCTCGCGCGCAAGCTCGGCGCCGATCGCTTTGCGCGCAGCATAGATACTGCGCCCGTCGAACACCGAATCCGGGCGGCTGAAATAGACATGCTCGAAGATGCAGGGCCGCGCCGAATGGTTGCCGAAGGGATGCAGCGAATCGACATTGCCGTCGAAATCGACCTTGATTACTTCGCCGGGTTCGACCTGGCGGACGAATTCGGCGCCGACGACGTCGAAGGCGACGGTCTCCGACGCGAACAGCGTGGCATCGCCGATCCGGCCCATCTGCAGCGGACGGATGCCCAGCGGATCGCGGCAGGCGATCATGCCCTCCGGCGTCATGACGATCAGCGCATAGGCGCCTTCGAGCAGCCGCAGCGCATCGATCAGCCGGTCCATGATCGTAGGATATCGGCTGGTGGCGACGAGGTGGATAATGACCTCGGTATCGCTGGTCGACTGGAAGATCGACCCGCGCCGCACGAGGTCCTCGCGCAGCATGCCCGCGTTCGAAATATTGCCATTGTGCGCTACTGCAAAACCGCCGCTGGCGAGGTCGGCATAGAGCGGCTGGATATTGCGCAGGCCCGACCCGCCGGTGGTCGAATAGCGGACATGGCCCGCCGCCATCATGCCGGGCAGTTCGGCGATCGCTTCCTGACTGGAGAAATTCTCCGCCACATGGCCGAGCCCGCGGCGGGTGTAGAATTCGGCCCCGTCGAAGCTGGTGATGCCCGCGGCTTCCTGCCCGCGATGCTGCAATGCATGGAGGCCGAGCGCGGTGACGGCGGAGGCATCGGTCGCATTGACCGCGCCGAACACGCCGCACTCTTCGCGCAACTTGTCGCCATCCTCGTCTAGAAACGGGTGCGTGAGGTTCATCGAAAGGCCTGTCCGCCGAAGCTGATCGGGATGCGCGCCCAATGGCGGTGTTACGCCTCGATTACAAGGGCAGTGCGACCAATGCCGCGAGCGGCCACACGATTTCATTGCGCAGCAAGGATTGGCTGCCTAAACGCGGCTCCATCCGCAGGCAACAATCAGGGCCGCCTTGATCCTCTCCCCCTTCGAATGGACAATCGCCAAACGCTATCTGCTTCCGGGCAAGAGCGAGGCCTTCATCGCGCTGGTGGCGAGCATCTCGATCGGGGTGGTGATGCTGTCGGTGGCGATGCTGGTCGTGGTGATGAGCGTGATGAACGGCTTTCGCGCCGAACTGCTCGACAAGATCGTCGGCCTCAACGGCCATGCCATCGTCCAGGCCTACGGCGGGCGGCTGGACGATTGGGAAAACATTCTCGAGGAAGTGCGCGCGACACCGGGGGTGGTCGATGCGAGCCCGCTGATCGAACAGCCGCTGGCGATCAGTTTCAATGGCCGCATTCAGGGGGTTTCGGTCCGCGGCAACACCGACGAGGATCTCGCCGAACTTGCCGACAAGACCATCAGCGGAGATTTTAGCGAGCTGCAGGCCGGTGCCGGAAAACTCGCTATAGGTGTGCGGCTGGCGGAGAATATCGGTGCCCGCGTCGGGGACACGATCACCGTCATCAATCTCCAAGGGCGCTCGACTCCGTTCGGTACCATGCCCCGTCAGATCGGCTACGAGGTCGCCGCGATTTTCGAGGTCGGCGTCTACGACTACGACGGCGCTTTCGTGGTCATGCCAATGCAGGACGCACAGACGCTGTTGCTGATCGGCGACAGCGTGCAGATGATCGAGGTCACGGTCGAGAATGCCGACGAGGTCGGTGAAATTCTTGCGCCGCTCAGTCAGTCGCTGTCGGGTCGCGCCGTTGTCAATGACTGGAAGACCATCAATGCGACGCTATTCGACGCCCTTCAGGTCGAGCGCGCGGCGATGGCGTTTGCGCTCAGCTTCATGGTGCTGGTGGCGGCGTTCAACATCCTCTCCAGCCTCGTGATGCTGGTACGGGCCAAGACGCGCGACATCGCGATCATGCGGACGATGGGCGCCACGCGGCAGAGCCTGATGAAGATCTTCGTCACCACCGGCTTCACCGTGGGCGCGATCGGGACGCTGGCCGGGCTCGCGCTGGGCTTCGCGATTCTCGCCGGGCGGCAGCAGATCGTCCAGGCGATCGGCGCGTTGACCGGGCAGGATCTGTGGGATCCGCAATACCGCTTTCTCACCACCATCCCTTCGAAGGTCGACGGCGGCGAAGTGACCATGATCGTGCTGCTCGCGCTGGGCCTGAGTTTCCTCGCTACGCTCTATCCCGCGTGGAAGGCGGCGAACACCGATCCCGTGCAGGTGCTGCGTTATGAATAGTCCCGGCGTGAAACCGGTGGTCGAGCTCAAGCGGCTCACCCGCAGCTTCGAACAGGGCGGCGAGCGGATCGACGTGCTGCGCGGGGTCGACCTCGCGATTCGCCCGGGTGAGATCGTCGCGCTGCTCGGGCCGTCGGGATCGGGCAAGTCGACGCTGCTGCAGGCGGTCGGGCTGCTCGAAGGCGGGTTCGGCGGGGAGATCATGATAGCCGGCCATTCGGCCGAGAAGTCGAATTCGCATGCCCGCACCGTGCTGCGCCGCGAACACCTGGGCTTCATCTACCAGTTCCATCACCTGCTGCCCGATTTCAATGCGCTGGAAAACGTGGTCCTGCCGCAGCTGGTAGCGGACAGGCCGCGCGCCGAAGCCGAGGCACGGGCGGAAGAACTGCTCGTCGCGCTGGGGCTCGGCCATCGGCTCGAACACCGCCCCAGCCAGCTGTCGGGCGGCGAACAGCAGCGCGTGGCAGTCGCCCGCGGGCTGGCCAACAAGCCCGATCTGGTGCTGGCGGACGAGCCCACCGGCAATCTCGACGAAGCGACTGCCGACAGGGTGTTGGGCGAGTTTCTCAGCCTTGTCCGGGGCGAGGGCAGCGCGGCGCTGATCGCGACGCATAACGAGCGGCTGGCGCAGAAGATGGACCGCGTCGTGCGGCTGCATGAAGGTGTGCTCGAATAGCGGACCCGTAGCGCGCTTCGCTCGTTGGTCGGGCAAAGGAGATTTTCATGACCGACCATCCGAGCACCTTCAAGGGCGACCACGACCACCACGGCGGCATTCAATGGGATGACCGCGCCAGCCTGCACCACACCGGCGACGGCAATGGCGTGCTCGACGGTGCCAAGGGCCTGCGCAGCGGCAGCTTCGCCGAACTGGTCCGCCATCTGATGCTGTTGCCCGAGCAAGAACGCGCCGATTATTACATCGAGAAGGCGGGCGACCGCGAATACCATGCCGCGGAGATCGCGGAACTGTCCAAGCGCCCCGATTTCCCGCGTGAGTGACGCGGCGCCGCGCTTGGCTGCGCCCGCGCTATCGACACAGGAAACTGCAAGAGCATGACCACCATCGCCGATTTCACCGTCGCCACCAACAAGGGCGAACCGCTTGAGCTGAAGGACAAGCTTGGCACTGTTCTGCTGGTGGTCAACACCGCCAGCAAGTGCGGCTTCACCCCTCAGTATGACGGGCTTGAAGAGCTGTACCAGCGGTTCGGCGACCGCGGTTTCGAGGTGCTTGCCTTTCCCTGCAACCAGTTCGGCGGGCAGGAGCCGGGCGATGCGGGCGAGATTGCCGAATTCTGCAAGGTCAATTTCGGGCTGACCTTTCCGCTGATGGCGAAAGTCGACGTCAATGGCGACAATGCCAGCCCGCTGTTCGACTGGATGAAGCGCGAACAGCCCGGACTGATGGGATCGAAGGCGATCAAGTGGAACTTCACCAAATTCCTGATCGACCGCGAAGGCCGCGTGGTGGAACGCTACGGGCCGGCGGAAAAGCCGCAAGGTATCGCCAGGGATATCGAAAAGCTGCTGTAGCTCCCGGGCAAGGACTGTCATCTCAGCCTAGGCAGGGACCCGGTGATCCAGCCTCCGGCGGATCGTTTCCGTTATCTGGATCCCTGCCTTCGCAGGGATGACGGAACGGAGGAAAGCGCGGCGCGCGCGGGTTGGCGAATCCCCTCCCGCGCCGCATATTGGTACGCATGTCGTTCAAGCCCTTCGTCCCGTTCCGTATCCTGTCGGCCTACACCATGCTGGAAGGGGCGATCGATCCGAAGGCAATGGCCAAGCTGGCCAAGGAACGCGGCTTTCCGGCTGTCGCGATTGCCGATCGCAACGGGCTTTACGGCGCGGTCATGTTCGCCAATGCCTGCAAGGCCGAAGGCATCCAGCCGATCATCGGCACGCTGCTGGGCGTGGCGCGCCCGAGCCGCGACGAAGGGGCGGAAGGCAAGCAGGTCGATTACCTGCCGCTCTACGCGCAGGACGAGGCTGGGTACGACAATCTGTGCCATCTCGTGTCGAAGGCGCATCTCGAACGCCCGCTCGAATTCGAACCGCACGTCCGGATCGGCGACCTTGATGGCCGCACCGACGGCTTGATCGCCTTCACCGGTGCGAGCGAAGGCGCGGTAACGCGGCTGCTTGCCGAAGGCCAACAGAGCCATGCCGAGGCCCTGCTCGACCGCCTGCAGGCGCTGTTCCCCGACCGGCTCTACATCGAACTGGCGCGGCGCGGCGATCCGGTCGAGGAGCGCGCCGAAGCCGCGCTGGTCGATCTCGCCTATGCGCGCGACCTGCCGCTGGTGGCGACCAATCCCGCCAATTTCGCCGAGCCGCACATGCACAAAGCGCATGACGCAATGCTGTGCATTGCCGGCTCGACGCATGTCGATGCGGAGGAACGCACGCGGTCGAACCCCGAAAGCTATGTGAAGACCTACCACATGATGGAGGAGGCCTTCGCCGACCTGCCCGAAGCGGTGCAAAACACCGTGGTGGTGGCGCAGCGCTGCGCCTATGCGCCGCCCTATCGCAAGCCGATCCTGCCCAGCCTCGCTGGCGACCTCGAAGGCGAGGCGCGCGCGCTGGAGGAAGATGCGCGCAAGGGGCTGGAGGCCCGGCTAGAACCCTATGGCGAGATGAGCGAGGAGGAACGCAAGGTCTATTTCGACCGGCTGCAGTTCGAAGTCGACATCATCAACCAGATGGGTTTCCCGGGCTACTTCCTGATCGTTGCCGACTTCATCAAATGGGCCAAGGACCACGATATTCCCGTGGGACCGGGGCGTGGTTCGGGCGCGGGCAGCCTCGTCGCCTGGGCGCTGACGATCACCGATCTCGACCCGATCCAGCTCGGCCTGCTGTTCGAACGCTTCCTCAATCCCGAACGCGTCTCGATGCCCGACTTCGACATCGACTTCTGCGAAACCCGACGCGGCGAGGTGATCCGTTACGTCCAGCAGAAATACGGCCACGACCACGTCGCGCAGATCATCACCTTCGGCAAGCTCAAGGCGCGCGCGGTGCTGCGCGATACGGGGCGGATCCTGCAGATGAGCTACGGCCATGTCGACCGGCTGTGCAAGATGGTGCCCAATCACCCGACCGACCCGTGGACGCTGCCACGCGCGCTCAATGGCGCCGCCGATTTCAAGAACGAATACGACAACGACAACGAGGTGAAGCGCCTCGTCGACCTGGCGATGCAGCTCGAAGGCTTCCCGCGCAACAGTTCGACCCATGCGGCGGGGGTGGTGATCGGCGACCGGCCGCTGGCCAAGCTCGTGCCGCTCTACCGCGATCCGCGCTCGGACATGCCGGTGACGCAGTACGACATGAAGAATGTCGAGAGCTCGGGACTGGTCAAGTTCGACTTCCTCGGGCTCAAGACTCTGTCGGTGCTCAAGAAGGCGGTCGATCTGCTTAAGCGGCGCGAGATCGACATCGATCTATCGCAGCTGCCGCTCGACGATCCCAAGGTCTACGAACTGATGAAGGCGGGCAACACGGTGGGCGTGTTCCAGCTCGAATCGGAAGGCATGCGGCGCACGCTGACTGCAGTGAAGCCGACCAATTTCGGCGACATCATCGCGCTCGTCTCGCTCTACCGCCCGGGCCCGATGGACAACATCCCGCTGTTCGGCAAGCGCAAGGCAGGCGAGGTCGCGATCGAGTTTCCGCATGCCAAGCTCGAAGGCATATTGGCCGAGACCTACGGCATCTTCGTCTATCAGGAACAGGTGATGCAGGCGGCGCAGATCCTTGCCGGCTATTCGCTCGGGGACGCCGATCTGCTGCGCCGCGCGATGGGCAAGAAGGTCCAGGCCGAAATGGACATCCAGCGCGAACGCTTCGTCACCGGATGCAAGGAAGTCAGCGGGATCGAGAAGGCCGAGGCCAATGCGCTGTTCGATTTGATCGACAAGTTTGCCGGCTACGGTTTCAACAAGTCGCACGCCGCCGCCTATGCGCTGCTCGCCTACCAGACTGCGTGGCTCAAGGCGCATTACCCGGAAGAATTCTACGCCGCCTCGATGTGTTTCGACATGCACCAGTCCGAAAAGCTGGCGATCTTCGTCGACGACGCGCGCCGCGGCGGGATCACGGTGCTGCCGCCCTCGCTCACTCATTCGGAGGCCGAATATACCGTCGAGCAGACCGACGACGGTTACGCCGTGCGCTACGCACTGGCGGGCATCCGCAATGTCGGCGAACGCGCGATGGAAGCGATCGTCGAGGAACGCGAGGCGGCGGGCCGGTTCGAAAGCCTCAAGGACCTGTTCGAACGCCTGCCCAAGGGATCGATGAATTCGCGCCAGCTCGAGGCATTGATCAGCGCGGGCGCGCTCGACGAATTCGAACCCAACCGCGCCAAGCTGATGGCCAATGCGGACATGCTCTTGGCCGTGGCCGACGCGGCCGAGCGCGAGCGCTCGAGCGGGCAGGCGGGCCTGTTCGGCGGCGAAGATGCAGCGGTCGATGACGATCTGCGACTGAAGGACGCGGAAGACTGGTCGCTCAGCGAGGCGCGCGCCCGCGAGAAGGAGACCATGGGCTTCTCCTTCAAGCAGCATGCTACCGCCGCCTATCGCGAGATCGCCAGCGCGCAAGGCGCACGTTCGCACGCCTCGCTGATGTCCGGCGGCGTGCCCGGTGGCGGGCGCATGGGCGCGGTGATGGCGGTGCAGGTCGAAGGCGCCAGCAAGGGTACGACCAAGCGCGGCAAGCCCTTCATCCGCGCCGATTTCTCCGACGCCTCCGGCCAGTTCAGCGCCGCCTGTTTCGAAGAGGGGCTGGTCGAGAAGTTCCTCGAATGGGCCAGGAATGGCACCTGCGTGAAGCTCGATGTCGAACTCGACAGCCCGAGCCCCGACGAACCGCCGCGGATCACCGTGCGCGGGGCGGTCCCGCTCGACGCGGTGCGCGGGAGCATGGCGATGCTGCTGACGCTGGAGGTCGAGAGTGTCGAGGCGGTGACCCAGCTGGCGCTGGCGCTGGGCGAGGGCGGGCAGGGGGGCGACGAGGCGGTCGCAACGCTGCTCACCGGCGACCCCACCCCGCCTGTCGTGCGGCTGGGCCGAACATTTTCTATCGACGGCGAGCTCGCCGAACGCTTGGCAAGCGTGCCCGGCCTTGCCAAGGTGCAATTAACCGCGCGACGGGGGAAGGCAAACCTGCGCCTCGTCGCTTGATCTGGGACCTGATTGGGTGAGAGGAATACATATGTCGCTTGGCGCGATGCAGGACTGGAGCATGCGGATCTCGCATGTGATCGACCACGCAGCCCGGGAAGCCCCGAACCGTGAAATCGTCACCCGCTGGGCGGATGGCAGCGAGACCCGCACCGACTGGGCGGGCGTGCGCCAGGATGCGAAGAAGATGAGCCAGGCGCTGCAGGCGCTGGGCCTCGGCAAGGGCGACAAGGTTGCCAGCCTCGCCATGAACCACGCGCGCCACCTGGTCAGCTGGTTCGGCGTCGCGGGGATGGGCGGCGTGCTGCACACCTGCAATCCGCGCCTGTTCGAGGACCAGCTCGAATACATCGTCAATCATGCCGAGGACAAGGTGATGATCTACGATGCGGCGTTCCAGCCGATCGTGGATAAGATGCGCGACAAATGGCCCACGGTCGAACATTACATCTGCTTCGACAGCGGCGAGCACACCACCAGCTTCGAGGACTGGATCGGCGCGCAGGATGGCGATTTCGAATGGGTTGACGGCGACGAGCGCGATCCCTGCATGATCTGCTACACCAGCGGTACCACGGGCAACCCCAAGGGCGTGCAGTACGAGCATCGCTCGACGCTGCTGCACGCGCTGGCCGGACTGCAGCCGTCGACCTTCAACTTTACCGCGTCCTCGGTGATGCTCCCGGTGGTGCCGATGTTCCACGCGGCCAGCTGGGGCCTGCCCTATGCCGGGGCGATGGCAGGGATCAAGTTCGTCTTCAGCGCGGTCAACGACCCGGCGGTGCTCGACGAGGTGATGAAGACCGAAAAGGTCACCGATTCGGCGGGTGTGCCCACAGTGTGGCTGGCGCATTTCCAGTATTGCGACGCCAACAATCTCGAACTGCCCAAGCTGCGCGCGGCGACGATCGGGGGTTCGGCCGCGCCGCGCTTCATGATCGAACGGCTGATGAAGAACGGCACGCGCGTCCAGCATGCCTGGGGGATGACCGAGACCTCGCCGATCGGCACCGTTGGCGGCCCCACGGCCGACTGGGACCAGCTGACCTTCGACCAGAAGGTCGAGAAGACGATGAAGCAGGGTCGTCCGATCTTCGGCGTGGAACTGCGCACGGTGGATCTCGATGATCCGACCAAGGTACTGCCGCGCGATGGTGAAAGCTCGGGCGCGCTGCATATCCGCGGGCCCTGGGTGGTGAAGCGCTATTTCAAGGCCGAGGAAGACGCGATCGATGCGGACGGCTGGTTCAACACCGGCGACGTGGCGATCCTGCATCCCGACGGCACGATGCAGATAACCGACCGGACCAAGGACGTGATCAAGTCGGGCGGCGAATGGATCAGCTCGGTCGAACTCGAAAACGCCGCGGTGGGCCACCCGGCGGTCGCCGAAGCCGCCGCGATCGGCATGATGCATCCCAAGTGGGACGAACGGCCGGTGCTGTTCGTGGTCAAGCAGGAAGGCAAGGAAGTCACCGCGGAAGAGGTGATCAATTTCCTGTCCGACAAGGTCGCCAAGTGGTGGCTGCCCGATGCGGTCGAATTCGTCGACGACATCCCGCACACCGCGACGGGCAAGATCAGCAAGAAGGATCTGCGCGACCGGTTCAGCGACTACGCGCTGGAGATCTGACCATGGCCAGCAGCTATATCGATCCGAGCCCCGCGAACTTCCAGGCGTTCAAGGACCTGCCGCGCGACGAGCCGATCCACATGCTCAACCTGCTCGAATATCGCGAGCAGGCGGAATATCCGGAAGGTCACGAACACGTCGGCAAGGGCTGGAGCGGGCGGCGCGCCTATGAGGAATACGGCAAGACCAGCGGCCCGATCTTCCGCCGCGTGGGTGGCACCATAGTCTGGCGCGGTGCGTTCCAGACCATGGTCACCGGTCCCGATGCCAAGCGCTGGCACGACGGCTTCATTGCGCACTATCCCAATGCCGGCGCCTTCTTTGAAATGATCAAGGACCCTGAATACCAGCAGGCAGTGGTCAACCGCACCGCCGCGCTGGTCGACAGCCGCCTGATGCGCTTTGCGCCAAGCGAGGCAGGTGAGGGGTTCTAGCCTCCGCGGATTGGGGAAAATGTCATAGCAACCGCATCTGACCGCCCAACGTGGGCGGCCTGAACTGCGTGCAATCCAGCTCGAACTTCGCCTTGCCCATTCCGGCGCGCTTGCAGGCAAGGCGGAAGCGCGCGCGGAAGAGGTCGGCCCACACGCCGCTGGGCTTCATGCGCGTGTTGAAATCGGGATCGTTGTCGCGCCCGCCTCGGATCGAGCGGACGATGCTCATCACCTTGTCTCCGCGCTCGGCATAATGGACCGACAGCCATTCGCGGAACAGCGGGGCGACCTCGTGCGGCAGGCGCAGCGGGATCCAGCCGACGCTGTCGACCCCGAGCGCGGCCGCGCGCTGGACGATCTCCTCCATGAACTCGTCGGTAATCGCGGGAATGATCGGCGAGACCGAGCAATGCGTCGGCACCCCCGCAGCGGCCAGCCTCCCCAGCGCCTGCAGCCGCTTGGCCGGGGCCGCCGCGCGCGGTTCGAGTTTGCCCGACAGTTTCGGGTCGAGCGAAGTGACCGAGATCGCCACCGCCACCAGCCGCCGCTCGGCCAGTTCGGCCAGCAGGTCGAGATCGGCGAGCACGCGGTCGGATTTGGTGGTGATCGTTACCGGATGGCGCGCGTCGAGGCACACTTCGAGCACCTGCCGCGTGATCCGGTAGCGCGCCTCGATCGGCTGGTAGGGATCGGTATTGGTCCCCATCGCCAGCGGGCGCGGGCGGTATTTGGGCTTGGCCAGCGTGGCACGCAGCAGCTCGGCCGCATTGGGCTTCGCGAACAGTCTGGTTTCGAAATCGAGCCCGGGCGAGAGATCGTGATAGGCATGCGTGGGGCGCGCAAAGCAATAGACGCAGCCATGTTCGCAGCCACGATAGGCATTGACCGAGCGGTCGAAGGGCACATCGGGCGACTGGTTGAAGCTGAGGATCGTGCGCGGGAATTCCTCGGTCACTTCGGTGCGCAGTTTGGGCGTAGCATCGCCCTCCAGTACGGCGAGCTGCTCCATATGATCGCGCCAGTCGCCGTCTTCCTCGCGCGTGGCGAGGCCGAAGCGTGTTGGCACCGCTGCGCCCTGCGCACCGCGTCCTGATAGGGCAGGGGCGAGTCGTCGTTCCATGCACGAGAACATATATAGAACACGAGTAGTGCGCCAGTCGGAAGTGGTCGGTGGCAGCGGGCTAGCGCGGCAACCTACCGCGCTCTTCAATCGTTCCGTCATCCCCGCGAAGGTGGGGACCCGCTGCTGTTTCGCGTTCCCAAGGTTAGCGGGACCCCCGCCTTCGCGGGGGTGACGGGGGTGGATGGGGTTCGAAGCGTCCTGGTCGGGCCAGTGCCCCTCGGTTTGCGGCTGCTAGCCTCATCCATCTCCCATTTGGCGGACGCAGAACGGGGAGGATACTTGGTGCCTATCGTTCCCTGAGCCGCGGCATCAGTTCGACGAAATTGCAGGGGCGGAAGCGGCTGTCGAGCTGGTGGAGGAGGATCTTGTCCCAGCCGTCCTTCACCGCGCCGTTCGATCCGGGCAGCGCGAAGATATAGGTGCCGCGCGCAAGCACGGCGCAGGCGCGGCTCTGGATGGTGCTGACGCCGATCGTTTCGTAACTGAGCCAGCGGAACAGCTCGCCGAAGCCGGGAATGTCCTTGTCCTTCACGCGGTCGAGCGCTTCGGGCGTGACGTCGCGCCCGGTGAGCCCGGTGCCGCCGGTGGTGATCACGCAATCGACCATTTCATCGTCGATCCAGCGGTGCAGGTGTGCGGCGATCTCGTTCTTGCTGTCGCGGCTGATCTCGCGCGTGGCGAGTTCGTGCCCGGCATCGGCGATGCGCGTGGCGAGGATGTCGCCCGAGCTGTCGTCAGCCAGCGTGCGCGTGTCGGAGACGGTCAGCAGCGCAATACGCACCGGCTGGAACGGGCGGCTTTCATCGATCGGCATCAGCGCACCTTCGGGAATTGCGGCCAGTCGTTCTCGGCCAGGTCGATCCGGCTGGGCGCGGGGGCATCGGCCTGCCGCAAATACATCCAGTAATTGCGCATCACCACCGCGACATAGCCGCGTGTTTCCCAATAGGGGATGCTTTCCATGTAGAGTAGCGGGTCGCCCGCATCGCGGATTTCGCTTTCCCAGCGCGCCACGGGCGAGGGACCGGCATTGTAGGCCGCCATGATCTTGGGCAGCCGCCCCTGCGTATAGCCCGCGGTCGACAGCGATTCGAGCGTGCGCTGGCCGAAGGCGAGATTGACCGCGGGGTCCTTGAGATCGGCATTGCTGCTCATGTTGATCGAGGCGGCATATTCGCGCTGCGTGATCGGCATGATCTGCATCAGCCCGATCGCGCCCGCGGGGCTGACCACGCGTTCGCGGAAATTCGATTCCTGCAGCGCATGCGCAAAAGCCAGCGCCGGGTCGACGCGCCAGCCGCCCACCGGGGTGCGGAAGGTGACGGGGTAGCGCAGGCTGGGATGCGCGCCTTCGCCGCGCGGCGCGTTATAGGCCATGAAGGTCTGCGCGCCGGTCAGCCCGAGTGCGCGCGCCAGCCGCGACAGCGCGGGGTAATCGTCGGGATCACCCGTGCGAACCAGCCAGACCAGATCGTCCGCCGCCTCGTCGCGCCGTCCGATTTCGGCGAGCATGACTGCCTGCTGGACCGCATCTTCATCGCGCAGCCGCCGCCAGTCGGCTTCGGTCAGGTCGGGCTGGGCGTGCGTTTCGGGCAAGTCGCGGCCCAGTTGCTCATGCGCGAGCATGCCATAGAGCGTTTCGGGGAAGCGCGCCGCGCCGCGCAATTGTTCGTCGGATTTTTCGGGGAAGCGGCAGCGGATCAGGGCGCGGCTGGCCCAGTAATGCGCAGCGGCAGTGAGGTTGGGATTGGTCGATGCGGCGGCGCTGCGCTGGAACGCCTCGGCCGCCTTGTCGCAATCGCCCAGCCGCCATGCCGCGAGCCCTGCGGCCCAGTCGCCCTCGGCGACCCACGGGCCGCTGCCATTGTCGCGCACGGTATCCGCCAGTGCCCAGGCCTGCGCATCCTGGTTCTCGATGTAATAGCTCCACGCGACGCGATAGCGCCATTCGGCGCGCGCCTGCGGGCTCAGCGTGGCATCGACCCCGTCGAGCAGCAGCCGGGCGCCGTCGGGATCGTCATTGGTGATATGCTTGAGGATCGCGGCCCGCACGCTGGCGGGCATGGTCCCGTCGTTGATCGTGCCGGGGCGGATGCGCTTGCTCGACCCCGGCTGGCGGACGAGATCGCGTGCGCCGGGCAGGCGCGGCGGATTTTCCAGCCCGCGCGTCTGGCCCAGCCGGACCATCGCTTCGGCCTGCGGCAGCTGCGCATAGCGCGCCAGCCAGGCCTCGATCCGCGGCAGTTCGATCCGCGGGCTTTCGGGGTGCAGATAGTAGGCCGCCAGCGCGGCGCCATGAAGCGGCCCTTCGCTGCGGCCGGCAAGCATGACTTCGACCCGGTCCCAGTTGCGCGCCTCGATCGCGGCGAACAGTGAAGCGTAATAGCCGCGCTCGTCAGCCGACAGCAGCTGCGGCAGAGCGGCGGCGTGCGACCGGGTAAAATAGTCGACGCTGTTGCCCTGGCCCATCACGGGCGCGGCCGAGGCGAGCGCGGATGCCGCTAGAGCAGCGGCGGCGAGGGGGCGTAGGATCATCGGGTCCAGTCCAGCCAGCGGTTCCAGAAATTCTCCCGGCGCACGGCCGAGCGGGCGAGATTGCGCAGGTCGGGTGCGGCCAGCAGCGCATGGGGCGAGCCGTTGCAATCGACCGACAACGGCTCGCGCGCCTGTTCGGGCGCGATGCCGAACAGCGCGAGCTGCGCGCGGCCGCAAAGCAGGACTCGCTGCGGCGCGGCGAGCGCGATGTGGTGTCGCAGGACCTGGCCCAGGCCGGCTGCCGCCAGTCGGTCCCATTCGGGCATGGCCATCGGCGCGGGCAGCGCGCTGGCGAAATAGACCTCGTGCTCGGCGATCCCCATTGCGCGCAGCATGGCCGCGCAGAAGGGGGCGGCGCCGCCGGTCAGCAGGCCATCGCCATCGTCGTCGAACGGCTGCGGCAGGACAATCATCAGCCGGGCTCCGGCGACCCCGCGCGGCGGCACGCGGCGGTCGAGCGCGCCTTCGGCCAGTGCGGTGTCGGTCATCCACCATTCGCGAAATTTTTCGAGCGTGGCGGGCAGGGCTGCGGGGTCGATTGCGAGCGAGGGGGCGCCGGGCTGTTCGAGCGCGCGTTCGAGCGCGGTCTTGCGCTGGATCGGCGGCGGGGCGGGCGGGGGCGGGGCCGCTACGGCATTCTCGCTCTCGGGCTCGACCAGCCAGCCGCTCGCCTCATCCGCGAAATCGGCATCGACCCCGGCCTCGCGCCACCAGTCGAGCGCGCCTTCGAGGCTCTCCAGCGCGATGAAATCGCGTGTGTTCAGGGGATCGGCGTGCATCATTCCTCGGTCCGCAGGTCTTGACCTCAATAGCGCCACCAATCAAGGCACTCTCACAAGTTACGCGACGAAAAGAGAGAGTCATGAGCGAACGCGAATCGATGCCCTGCGACGTCGTCATCATCGGCGGCGGTGTCGCCGGCCTGGCAGCGGCAATCCGGTTGAAGCAGATCAACGAGGACCTCGAGGTCGTGGTGCTCGAGAAGGGCAGCGAAATCGGTGCGCACATCCTGTCGGGCGCCGTGGTCGACCCCCGGGCACTGGACGAACTGCTGCCCGAATGGCGCGACATGGACTGCCCGATGGCGGAAACCCCGGTGACCGAGAACCACCACTGGGTGCTGTCCGAAACCGGCCAGTCCGACCTGCCCGAATTCCTCCTCCCGCCCTTCATGGGCAATCACGGCAATTACACCGGTTCGCTGGGCAATCTGGCGCGCTGGCTGGGCGAACAGGCCGAGGGCCTGGGCGTGATGGTCTTCCCCGGCTTCCCCGCTGCCGAAGTGCTGTTCGACGAGCAGGGCGCGGTTACCGGCGTGGTGACGCAGGACATGGGCATCGCCGAGGATGGCTCGCAGAAGGGCGATTACCAGCCGGGGATGGAAATCCACGCGAAATACACGCTCTTCGCCGAGGGTGCGCGCGGCAATCTGACCAAGAAGATGAAGGCGAAATACGACCTCGAGGCCGATTGCGAGCCGCAGGTCTACGGCCTCGGCATCAAGGAACTGTGGGATATCGATCCCGCCAAGCACGAGCCCGGCCGCGTGATCCACACGCAGGGCTGGCCGCTGAGCGAGAGCGGCACCTGGGGCGGCGGCTTCCTCTACCACCAAGCAAATGGCCAGGTCGCGCTCGGCTTCGTCACCGCGCTCGATTACAAGAACCCCTATGTCTCGCCCTACCAGGAATTCCAGCGCTGGAAGCACCACCCGGCGATCGCGGCGATCCTCGAGGGCGGCAAGCGCGTCGCCTATGGCGGCCGCGTCATCAACGAGGGCGGCTGGCAGTCGGTCCCCAAGCTGGCGTTCCCCGGCGGCGCGCTGATCGGCTGCGCCGCGGGCTTCGTCAATGTCCCGCGGATCAAGGGCAGCCACACCGCGATGAAGAGCGGCATGCTGGCGGCCGAGAGCATCGCTGCGGCGATCGCCGGCGGCGCCAAGCATAGCGAGCTGATGGATTATGACGCCGCGGTCCGGTCGAGCTGGATTGCCGAAGAGCTCAAGAAGGTGAAGAACGCGCAGCCCGCGGTGGCCAAGTGGGGCGAAGACCTCGGCACCGTGCTGGCGGGCATCGACATGTGGATGCGCACGCTCAAGATCGGCCTGCCGATCACGATGAAGCACCACCGCGACCACGAGATGCTGCAGCGCGCCGACCTGCATCAGAAGATCGCCTATCCCAAGCCCGACGGGAAGCTGAGCTTCGACAAGCTGACCAATGTCGCCTTCAGCTACACCAACCACGCCGAGGACCAGCCGGTCCATCTGAAGGTGTGCGACTGGGAGCTGCAGAAGACCAGCGAACTGGCCGAATACGACGGCCCGTCGAACCGCTATTGCCCCGCTGGCGTCTACGAATGGCTTGCCGACGAGGACACGGGCGAGATGAAGTTCCAGATCAACTCGCAGAACTGCATCCACTGCAAGACCTGCGACATCAAGGATCCGAACCAGAACATCGAATGGACCACGCCTGAAGGCGGGGGCGGCCCGAACTACCCGAATATGTGATCGCCGGCGTCGCTTGCTCTGTCATTGCGAGGAGCGAAGCGACGCGGCAATCCACGGCAGCGCCCTGGATTGCTTCGCTTCGCTCGCAATGACGTGGGAGCCTGCGGGTGGCCATTGCTGAGACCGCCTACGCCAAGATCAACCTCGCGCTGCATGTCCGCAGGCGGCGCGAGGATGGCTATCACGAGCTCGAGACGCTGTTCGCTTTCGTCGATACGGGCGATGTGCTGACGGCGCGCAGTGCGGCTCAGGACAGCGTCACCGTCTTCGGTGAATTCGCCGGCGGGCTCGACGATCCGTTCGACAACCTCGTCGCCAAGGCGCTGGGCAAGCTCCCGCGCGCCGATGGGCTGGCGGTTGCTCTTGAGAAGAACCTGCCCGTCGCGGCGGGGTTGGGGGGCGGATCGGCCGATGCCGGCGCGGTCTTCCGCATGGTGCAGGCGCGCTTCGGCCTGCCCGAGGACTGGCACGCGCGCGCCGCCGCGCTCGGCGCCGATGTGCCCGCCTGCGTCGAGAGCCGCACCTGTGTCGGCCGGGGGACCGGAACCGAGCTGGAGGCGGCGGACGACAGCCTTGCCGGCACCCCGGTGTTGCTGGTCAATCCGCGCCTCCCGCTCGCCACCGGTCCGGTGTTCGGACACTGGGATGGCCAGGACCGCGGCGCACTGCCTGCCGGGGATGCGCGGAGCGTGGCAATCGCGGGCCGCAACGACCTCGAGGGGCCGGCAATTTCGCTATGTCCGCAGATCGCCGGGGTGCTGGCGGAATTGGGCGGAACATCGCCCATCCTCGCCCGTATGTCGGGCTCGGGCGCGACGTGTTTTGCGCTCTACGAAAGCGTCGCGGCGCGTGACGCGGCAGCTTCGCAGATCGGCAAGCTCCACACGGGCTGGTGGCAGATGAAAGGGCTCCTGCGATGATGATCGACAACCTCCCCTACCGCCAGGTCGCGGCTGACGACCTGCGTCCGGGAGGGCTGCTGTGCGTCGCCGACCACGCCTCCAACCACGTCCCGGAAGACATAGAGCTGGGCATCGACCCGGCCTTGCTCGACGCGCATATCGCGGTCGATATCGGCGTCGAGGGCATTGCCGACCGGTTGGCCCGGCGCCACGGCATGCCCGCGCATATCGCCACGGTCAGCCGCCTCGTGTGCGACCTGCATCGGCGCGAGGACGATCCCGCAGCGGTGCCGAGCGAGAGCGACGGGACGCTGATCCCCGGCAATATCGGCGCCAATGTCGAGGCCCGGCTGGACCGGTTCCACCGTCCGTATCATGCCGCGCTGGCCGAACTGATCGCGCGGGCCCAGCCGCGCCTGATCCTGGCGCTGCACAGCTTCACGCCGAAAATGGCCACCAGCGACGAACAGCGCCCGTGGGAAGTCGCGCTGCTTTACAACCAGGACGACCGCGCGGCGCGCCATGCGATCCGCCTGTTCGGCGAGCAGGGCCTCAATGTGGGCGACAACCAGCCCTATTCCGGCAAGCAGCTCAATGCGACGATGGACCGCCACGCCGAGGCGCAGGGCATCCCCTATTGCACGGTCGAAATCCGCCAGGACCAGATCGGCACCGCCGCTGGACAGGCGCGCTGGGCGACGCTGCTGGCCGATGTGATGGGCCGCGTCGCGCTCGAGGTCTGAGGAGGCGCTTCGTCGTTTGCGGTTTGCGGAGCGTCGATACCGCGCGCCAAGACGCGAAGACAGGTTTTCTCGCGCTTTCCCGTCATCCCCGCGAAGGCGGGGATCCAGCTGACGTGGCGTTAAAGAACGAAGGGCATTTGGGCCCTTGCCTCCGCAGGGGCGACGCGGCGGCTGCGGGCCCGAAGGTTCCTCCGCACCCCAGCGCGCAAATCCCGCATCTAGCTTCGCGTAAAGATTTTCCGCTTCGACCCGCACCCGCGATCCTCTAGTCTGTCTTCCTCCCCGAAGCCGACCGGACCAATATCATGCCCGCCTATCGTTCCCGCACCACCACCCACGGCCGCAACATGGCCGGCGCGCGCGGATTGTGGCGCGCCACGGGCATGAAGGATGGCGACTTCGGCAAGCCGATCATCGCCGTGGTCAACAGCTTCACGCAGTTCGTGCCTGGCCATGTCCACCTCAAGGACCTCGGCCAGCTGGTCGCGCGCGAGATCGAGGCCGCGGGCGGCGTGGCCAAGGAATTCAACACCATCGCGGTCGATGACGGGATCGCCATGGGACACGACGGCATGCTCTATTCGCTGCCTAGCCGCGACCTCATCGCCGACAGCGTCGAATACATGGTCAACGCGCATTGCGCCGATGCGATGGTGTGCATTTCCAATTGCGACAAGATCACGCCTGGCATGCTGATGGCCTCGATGCGGCTCAATATCCCCAGCGTGTTCGTTTCGGGCGGGCCGATGGAAGCGGGCAAGGTCGTGGTGAAGGGCAAGGAAGTTGCGCTCGACCTGGTCGATGCGATGGTCGCGGCGGCGGATGAGAGCTACACCGACGAGGAAGTGACCGCGATCGAGCAGAACGCCTGCCCGACCTGCGGTTCGTGCAGCGGCATGTTCACTGCCAATTCGATGAACTGCCTGACCGAAGCGCTCGGCCTTTCGCTGCCCGGCAACGGGTCAACGCTGGCGACGCATGCCGACAGGCAGGGGTTGTTCGAACGCGCGGGACGGCTCGTGGTGGCGCTCGCCAAGCGCTATTATGAGGAAGACGACGCAAGCGTCCTGCCGCGCACCATCGCCAGCTTCGAGGCGTTCGAAAACGCGATGAGCCTCGATATCGCCATGGGCGGGTCGACCAACACCGTGCTGCACTTGCTGGCCGCCGCGCATGAAGCCGGGGTCGATTTCACCATGAAGGACATCGACCGGTTGAGCCGCGAGGTGCCCTGCCTGTCGAAGGTCGCGCCTGCCAAGGACGATGTCCACATGGAAGACGTGCACCGCGCCGGCGGCATCATGGCCATCCTCGGCGAACTCGAGAAGGCGGGGCTGCTCCACACCGCGCTGCCGACCGTTCACAGCCCGACCATGGCCGATGCGCTGGACGATTGGGATATCGGCCGCACGCAGAACAACACGGTGCGCAATTTCTTTGCCGCCGCGCCGGGCGGGGTGCCGACGCAGACCGCCTTCAGCCAGTCCAACCGCTGGCCCGAACTCGATCTCGATCGCGAAAACGGGGTGATCCGCAGTGCCGAGCACGCCTTCAGCAAAGATGGCGGACTGGCAGTGCTTTACGGCAATATCGCGCGCGACGGCTGCATCGTGAAGACCGCGGGGGTCGATGAAAGCATTCTCACCTTCTCCGGTCCGGCGAAGGTTTACGAAAGCCAGGACGATGCGGTCACCGCGATCCTTACCGGGCAGGTGGTCGAAGGCGACGTGGTGGTAATCCGCTACGAAGGGCCGCGCGGCGGACCGGGGATGCAGGAAATGCTCTATCCAACCAGCTACCTCAAGTCGAAGGGGCTGGGCGCGGGCTGCGCGCTGCTGACCGACGGACGCTTTTCGGGCGGCACATCGGGGCTGTCGATCGGCCATGTTTCGCCCGAAGCGGCCGAGGGTGGGACCATCGGCCTGGTCGAAGAGGGCGATCTGATCGAAATCTCGATTCCCGAGCGTACGATCACCCTCGCCGTGCCCGACGACGTGCTGGCGGAGCGGCGCGCCGCGATGGAAGCGCGCGGGTGGCAACCGGTCAAGCCGCGCGACCGGCGCGTCTCGCCCGCACTCGAGGCCTATGCCGCCATGACCACCAGCGCCGCACGCGGGGCCATCCGCGATGTTGGGCAGCTGAAAAAGCGCTGACACTTGCCCCGCGGCCGCGCGCGTGGCAGCGGCGGCGGATGGTCAAACCAAGATCCCTCTCATGCGCGCCGCTGGCGGCGCTGGCGCTGGCCGCCTGCGATGTATCCCCCGGTATCGAGAGCGAAGGCGGCACCAGCGTCGCCTGCGCGCTCGGCGGCGCGAGCGACTTTGCCAGCGAATGCCGCCTGGTCCAGAGCGGCGAGGGCACGGGCGCGGTGTATGTCATGCGGCATCCCGATGGCGGTTTCCGGACGCTGGTGCCTGCGGACACCCCCGCCGGCCTCGCCGAATCCGACGGGTCGCAGATCGCGACCAGCAAGCGCGAGGGGGGCGACATTGTCCTGATGATCGGCGACGACCGCTACCGCTGGAAGGAACCGGCCGATGAGTGAGCCCGTGTTGACGGTCGAGCAGATGCGCGCGGCCGAGCGTGCCGCAGTGGATGCCGGGACCAGCGAATGGGAACTGATGCAACGCGCCGGTCGTGGCGCGGCGCTGTGGGTCATGCGCGCGGCTGCCGGGCGCGGCGTGACGGTACTGTGCGGGCCGGGCAACAATGGCGGCGACGGCT
Organism: Qipengyuania citrea; assembly: GCF_009828015.1. Classification (GTDB taxonomy): domain Bacteria; phylum Pseudomonadota; class Alphaproteobacteria; order Sphingomonadales; family Sphingomonadaceae; genus Qipengyuania; species Qipengyuania citrea. The sequence continues at coordinate 457,775 of NZ_WTYG01000002.1, forward strand.
ATGTTATCGCGCAAAGCCTGCTTGGCGCAGGCTATGCGGTCGAGGTGATCGCGCCGCGCGAACCCTCCAGCACTGCGGCGCGCACCGCGCGGGCGCATTACGAGGGTCCCGTGAGCGAAGCGGCCCGGCCGCAGCACCCCGTGGTGGTGGATTGCCTGTTCGGCTACGGGCTTTCCCGCGCAGTCGAGGGCGCTTTTGCCGAACTGCTCGAAGAGCTCGGAGCAAATGACTGTTATCGTATCGCAATTGACGTACCCAGCGCGGTCGAAAGCGACAGCGGCCGGGTGCTCGGACCGCTCCCTCGCTACGATCTCACGCTGGCGCTCGGGGCATGGAAACAGGCGCATGCGTTGATGCCGGCGGTTGCCCGGATGGGGGCCCTGCGACGTGTTCCGATCGGGATCGAGACCGGGGGCGGAACGGCGGCGTTTGCCGCGCCGCCGCATCTCGGCGCTCCGGCCGCCGATGCCCACAAATACCGGCGGGGCCTGCTTGCGATCGTCGCGGGCGCGATGCCCGGCGCGCCGCTGCTGTCGTCCGAGGCGGCAATGCGCGCGGGGGCGGGCTATGTGAGTTTGCTCAGCGAACACGCGCATCCCGATGCCCCCGCCGAACTGGTGATCGAGCAGGGTGATTTCGCCGAGGCCATTGCGGATGAGAGGATCGCGGCGCTCCTGGTCGGCCCCGGGCTTGGTCGCGATGGCGCTGCCCGTTCACGGCTCGCGGCGGTCCTCGGCCGGGGGTTGCCGGCGGTGCTCGACGCCGACGCGCTGCATCTGCTCGATGCGAAGCTACTGGCGGAGGCCGATGCTTCGAAGCTGTGCGTTACCCCGCATGAAGGCGAACTGGCGGCGCTGTGCGAGGCGTTCGGCGTCACAACGGAGTGCAAGCTCGACCGCGCACGGCGGCTTCATGACGTCACCGGGATGACCGTGCTGGCCAAGGGCGCAGACACGATACTCGTGGCTGGCGGCATGACGTCATTCTTCCCGCGCGGGTCCAGCTGGCTGTCGGTTGCGGGCACCGGCGACGTCCTTGCCGGCATCTTCGCTTCGCGGCTCGCGGTACACGGCAATACGCGCCGCGCTGGCGAAGAAGCGGTGTGGTTGCATCACGAAGCGGCACGGCGCGCGGACCCTGCCTTTACCGCCGGCGAGCTGGCCCGGGCGGTCCGGACCGCAATGGAGACATTCCTGTGAGCGACAGCGAGATCATCGAACGGATCGCCGCCCGCGGTGACGGCATTACGGCATCGGGCCGCCACGTCGCGGGCGCTGTACCCGGCGACGCGGTTGCCGCCGATGGGACGCTGCTTGCCGGGCCGCATCATGTCACGCCCCCGTGCCGCCATTTCCCGGAATGCGGCGGCTGCCAGTTGCAGCAGGCCGATGAAACCGCGCTGCGCCAGTTCGTTACCGACCGGGTCGTCCATGCCGCCGAAGGGCAGGGCATTGCCATCGGCGAGGTGCTGCCGACGCATCTCTCGCCAGCCAATTCGCGGCGCCGCGCGACGCTGCACGCGCTGCGCACGGCCCGGGGTGCAGTGCTCGGTTTTCGCGAAGGCGGGGCGCATCGCATTGTCGACATGCGCGAATGCCACATCCTCGTGCCCGAGCTATTCGCACTGGTGGGGCCGCTGCGTTCGCTGGTTGCCGAACATGGGGCACGCCAGCCGGTCGATATCGAACTCACGCTGGTCGACGAAGGCGTGGACTGCACGCTCAAGGGGATTGAGGCGGATGGCCTCGCGGCGACCGAGGCGCTGCTCGATTTCGCGCGCGCCAATGCGCTCGCCCGGCTCTCGCTCGATCGCGGCTTCGGCCCCGAGACCGTGTGGGAACCGCAGCCGCTGACGATCACGCTCGGCTCGTTCCCGGTACCCTTCCCGCAGGGCAGTTTCCTGCAGCCCACCGAGGATGGGGAGGGCGTGCTGGTCGGCGATGCACGCGCCTTCCTCGACGGGGCGACGACGATTGCGGATCTGTTTTCGGGTCTCGGGACCTTTGCGTTCGCGCTGGCGGGGCCGCGCAAGGTGCTGGCGGTCGAGGCCGCGCGCGACGCGCATCTGGCGTGCAAGGCCGCAGCCAACATGCGCGGTGTGCCCGTGCTTGCGCTGCACCGCGACCTGTTCCGCAACCCCTTGCAGCCCGAGGAAGCCGGGCGCTTCGGCGCGATCCTGCTCGATCCGCCGCGCGCGGGTGCGCGCGACCAGGTCGTGCAGATTGCTGCCAGCGATGCCGCGCGCGTGGTATATGTCAGCTGCAACCCTGCCAGCTGGGCGCGCGATGCGAGGACGCTGGTCGAGGCGGGGTTCAGGCTCGAGAAGCTGCGTCCCGTGGGCCAGTTCCGCTGGTCGACGCATGTCGAGCTGTCGAGCTACTTCACCCGGTAGGCACGCAGCGTTTCGAGCAGGCGGGCGCGCAGCCAGGCGCGCGCTTCGCCATCCGAAAAGGCGTGATCCGCCCCCGGGCACCGCGCGATCCGGTCATCGTCTGCATCCCAGCGCTCGGCAAAGACTTGCGCAGTGCGATCGGCTTCGGCGAGCAGGAAGCGCACCGGCCCGCCAAAGCTGTCGAGCCCGCTCTTCATCTGGTCGGCGAGCGACGAGGGGATGCTGCGCGGGCGCATCGCCTTGACCATCCCGCGCGACAGTTTCTTTAGGTCGACACCGCCTGAGAGAAGCCGGGCAAGTTCCTGCGGGCTCTTGAGTTTTTGTGCATAGCGCGAACGGATGGCCGCGGGCGGCGGGGTGCTGTCTTCGCTTTCGTCAATTGTCCACGGGTTGCTGAGGACCAGCGCATCGCATTCCGCGCCCCCGGCCAGCATGAGGGCGCTGGCAGCATCGCAATTGCCGAATGCCACCACGCGCTGGACCTGTGGAGCGATTGCGCGGAAGGCGAGCAGCGCGGCCGCGATATCGCGGCCCGAGCGGCGGAAGCCGCGATTGGTGCCCTCGCTGTCGGCGATCCCGCGCCGGTCGAAGCGGAACACCGGGAAACCGGCGCGCGCGATCTCGGCGGCAAGCTGCGACTGGCCGTTGAACGCGCCGGCGCGTATCTCGTTGCCCCCGCTGACGATCAACAGCCCGGTGGTACCCGGCGCGCTGTCCAGCGTGGCACCGCAGCGCTGCTCGCGGCATTCGAAGGTAAGATGCAGCCTGCTCATCTCTCGGCCATTTCTGCCATCACGATCGCCGCCAGCGTGTCGGCCTGCGCGGCATCGAAATCGTTTTCGGCGCGCAGCCACAGCGGCCGCCCGCCAAGCTCGGCCTGTTCGACGACCCGGTGCCGCGGCGAAGGATCGTAAACTGCCGTTTCCAGTTCGCCGACCAGCTCGGCGCCGAGCTGCCAGCCCGCGAGCACGATGCCGTTCGACCGCGCATCGTCGAGCAGTGCCTCGGCGGTTTCCGGATGCCCGGTTTCCCTTGCGGCCAGCACCCGTGCGCGCAGCATGTTGCGAAGGACCTGTGCAGGCTTTGCGGGAGCATAGAGCGCGGCGGGCATGTCATCGGGCACCAGCCAGCAGCCCGACCGCACCGCAAGGACATGCGCGGCACCGAAATGCGCGGCAGCCGCCCCGACCGCCTGCCGCCAGCCGGCGAGCGTCTGCGCCTGCAGCGGCGCCATGCTTTCGTTGCAGCCGGGCAGGTCGGGGAGGAAGCAATCCACGCCGCCTTCATCCAGTCGGCGCATGATTTCAGAGAGTTGGTGGCGGAACTTGTTGGCTTCATCGAACAGCGGGGGGATCACCAGCAAGCGCCGGGACCGCCGTTGTTCGAAGCACAGCGCCATTTCCTCGCCCGACGTGCCGTCCGGCAGCGGGCAAGGCCATGTGACATACATGTGCGCGGTCAGCTTTCGACGACCTTGGCTTCGGCGAAAGCCAGCAGGCCGCTGTAGGTTTCGAGCATTTCGCCATCGACGTCCTCGTCTTCGATGACAATGTCGAGCCGGTCTTCCATTTCGGTAAGCAGGCCCGCGACGGCCATCGAGTCGAGTTCGGGAAGGTGGCCGAACAGCCCGGTATCGGCATCGAAGCCGTCGACCTGCGCCTGGTCGAGGCCGAGAACGTCGCGCAGGATCGCGCGCAGCGTCTGGTCGATGTCGCTGCGGCTCGGCCCGGTCGGTGCGGCGTGTGCGGTTTCGGCGTTCATTTCCTCGGCTTCCCCTGCCTTTGGCCCTGGATTGGAGGCGCTGCCCTTAGCTGGGCCTATTGTGCGGTGCAAGGTGGCGGACCCACTCCCTGGCGATGGCCGGCCAGGCCCGCGGTTGGCGCCAGTCGAGACAATCGAGCCGGTAGCGCGGCCGGTTCGCTTCCATCCAGTCGCGCTTGTAGGCATCGGCTCCGGTACCGAAATCGACCAGCGACACGCCATCCGTATCGATAACCCGCTCGAACAGCGCCGCGCTCAGTGTTGTCCCCGCCGAAAGCGGTTTGGCCGCCTCGATATGCGCCAGCTTGTGGATATAGGCGGTGCTGCCTTCCACCGTCCAGAACTGCGCCGCGACCGGCTCGCCAGCGGCATAGGCGAGCCCCAGCCGGATCCGGCCGGCAGCGCCTTCCGCGCGGGCAAACGCCTCGAGGATATCCGCGCGTTCCTCCCGCGGCTTCCAGCTTTGTGCATAGACCGCCTGATAGTCGGCCCAGGCCGCCTCGTCGAACCGGGTGAGGATTTTCACCTCGACCTTGCGCGCCTTGCGCTTGAGCGTGGTCCGCATCTTGCCCGGGCGCGCGGCCCAGTACTCGGCAAAGCTGCGGCCTTCGACCGGGAGCACGTGGTTTTCATCGCAGGTGCTACGAAAGACCAGCCAGCCGGCCTTGCGGAACGCCTGTTCGAGCACGTCCGCACTACCGTCCTCGCCGGGAACGGGGGCAAGCACGATCCGGCCGGCCTGTCGCCGCAGGTCGCGGGCGAGGGCGGTGAGCAGGGCTTGCGAACGGCCCAGCGGGCGCCAGCTGAAGCTGAACCAGTAGGTCAGGCTGGCGAGGTGGTCATGTTCGCGCCGCAGCGGCAGCAGCACGCGCTCATCCCCGCGCTCGGCCATGGCGGCAAGCACGGGTCCGAGCAGGCCGAACCACTCCAGCCTGTCGAAAGGACCGTCCTGCGGCCAATCCAGCGCTTGCAGTTTGGTAAGGCTCTCGTGATAGCTGACCGCGATGTCCACCGGATTTCCCTCACTCAGGAGCGTTAATGCCTGATCCCACGCCGCAGCCGCTCGATCGACTGGCCGAGCGCGGGCGAGACGATGCGCCTGCGCTCGTTCTGCGCGAGCGTACGCTTACCCATGCCGAGCTGAGAAAGCGAGTGGGCCTGCTTGCAGGCTGGCTCGCGGGCCGGGTGCCGGCGGGCGCGCGTGTCGCCAGCTGGGCGGCGAAGGGGGAATTGACCTGCCTGCTGCCGCTCGCCGCGGCCCGCGCAGGCGTGGTGCACGTGCCGATCAACCCGCTGCTCAAGCGCGCGCAGGTCGCGCATATCGTTGCCGACAGCGGCGCGGTGTTGCTGATCGGGACCAGGGCACGGTTGGCCACGCTGGAGGACGCGGACCTGCCGCCAGCGTGTTCGCCGATCGACGAAGCCGATGTCTTCGCGCTGGCCGAAGCGCAGGGCGACCATGCAGGGCCATCCGCGCACGATCCGGACGCCTTGGCGGCCATCCTCTACACCAGCGGTTCGACCGGCCGGCCCAAGGGCGTCATGCTGAGCCATGCGAATATGTGGCTGGGCGCGGTCAGCGTGGCGCATTACCTCGGCATGGCGGAGGACGATGTGACGCTGGCGGTGCTCCCGCTGAGTTTCGATTACGGCCAGAGCCAGCTGCTATCGACCTGGTATGCGGGGGGCTGCGTGGTCCCGCTCGATTATCTCTTCCCGCGCGATGTGGCGAAAGCCTGCGCCCGGCATGCGGTGACGACGCTCGCTGCGGTGCCGCCCCTGTGGCTCCAACTGACCGACGTCGAATGGCCTGCGGAGGCGATCGGGAGCATGCGGCGGCTGACCAATTCCGGCGGCGCACTGACGCTCGACCTCGTGCGAGATTTGCGCGGCATGTTCCCGCAATCACAACTTTTTCCGATGTATGGCCTGACCGAGGCATTCCGTTCGACCTATCTCGATCCGGTGCTGGTTGATACCCATCCGACATCTATGGGCCGGGCCATTCCCTTCGCCGAGATACTGGTGATGGCCGACGATGGTTCGCTGGCCGGACCGGGTCAGGAAGGCGAACTGGTGCACTGCGGACCGCTGGTGGCGCAGGGGTACTGGCAGGATGCCGAGCGTACAGCCGAACGCTTCAAGCCGGCCCCGGCGATGTCCGAATATGGCGGCACGGCCGTCTGGTCGGGCGACCGGGTCTTGCGCGATGCGGACGGGCTGCTCCATTTCGTCGGACGGCGCGATGCGATGATCAAGAGCGCGGGGAACCGTATCAGTCCGCAGGAGATCGAGAGCGCTGCCGTGGCGAGCGGCCTGGTGGCCGAAGCGGTCGCGCTCGGGGTCCAGGACGAACGCCTCGGTGACGCGATCCATCTCGTCGTGCGTCCTGCCGTAGGCTCGGACGACCCCGAAAGCGGCCTTCGCAAGGCCCTGCAGAAGGAACTGCCCAATTTCATGCAACCGCACGTGATCCATTGGCGCGACACGCTGCCGCTCAATCCCAACGGCAAACTCGACCGGACCGCGATCGCCACGGAGATCGGCGCATGAAGCCGCTGGGACCCATTCCCGCGGGCTATACCGCGATCGGCGGCGAGCTGGCCATCGGCGGCAAGCCCGCCAGTCATTGGGTCGAGGCTGCGGGGCGGACCCCGCTGTTCGTCTATTCGAAGGATTTGATAACGCACCGCCTTGCCGATCTGCGCGCGGCGATGCCCGACCGGATCAAGATCAATTATGCAATCAAGGCCAACAGTTTCGCGCCGGTTCTTGACCATGTCTCGACGCTAGCGGACGGGCTCGATATCGCATCGGGCGGCGAGCTCGAAATGGTCCGGGCAATGGGTTTCGACCTGACGCGGGTGAGTTTCGCCGGGCCGGGCAAGCGCGACAGCGAACTGGAAGCGGCTATTGCCGCGGGCGTCACGCTCAACCTCGAAAGCGAGACCGAGGCCGACCGCGCGCTGGGTATCGCAGCGCGGCTCGGCAAGACGCCGCGGATGGCGATCCGCGTCAATCCCGATTTCGAACTCAAGGGATCGGGGATGAAGATGGGCGGCGGCCCCAAGCCATTCGGGATCGATGCCGAACGGGTGCCGGCACTGATCGCGCGGATCATTGCGGCAGGCTGCGAATTTCGCGGATTGCATATCTTTACCGGCAGCCAGGCACTGTCGGCCGAAGCGGTGATCGACATGCAGGCGAAAGTGCTCGATTGCGCCGATCGCCTGGCTGGCGAGGCGGGGGTCAAGCTGCCCAAGCTCAACATGGGGGGCGGCTTCGGCATTCCCTATTTTTCGGGTGACGAGCCGCTGGACATAGCTGCCGTAGGGGCCGCGCTGCACGACCGCTTCGCGCACCTGCCCGAGACGCTGGCCGATGCTGAACTCTTTCTTGAACTCGGCCGCTATCTTGTTGGCGAAGCTGGGGTTTATCTCACACGTATCGTCGATCGCAAGGACAGCTACGGCGAAACCTATCTGATTACCGATGGCGGCCTGCATCACCAGCTGGCGGCATCGGGCAATTTCGGCACGGTGGTCCGGCGCAATTATCCGGTGGCGATCGCCAGCCGCTTTGCCGCCGAACCGGAAGAAACCGCGAATGTGGTCGGCTGCCTGTGCACCCCGCTCGACCGGCTTGCGGACAAGGCGCATCTGCCCCGCGCCGAGGTGGGCGATCTGGTCGCGGTGTTCTGCGCGGGGGCCTATGGCGCCAGCGCGTCACCCAGCGCTTTCCTCGGACAGGGGCCGGCGGCCGAAATGCTGGTGTGAACGTGGCGGGGTAAGGCCCACGAATCCTGCGGTTTCTGCGGTTCCCGGGCGCTATGGCTAACTGTATGTTCACCTTTCTTGGGCAATAGTCTTCCCAAACAGGGGCCAACGGGCGCAATCGGCGTCCGAAACGGCCGTGGACAGATGCCGGGATAGATACATGCGTTTGAACCGACCAAGCTTGCTTTTTGCCGGATGCGCCGCACCCATGCTGATGCTGGCGGGCTGTGCCGGCGGCGGCAACACCGAGCTTCCCCCCGCGACTTTCGTCGCCATGCAGGAAGGCCCGGGCGAGGAATATGTGATCGGTCCGCTCGACCAGCTGACCATCCATGTCTGGCGCAATCCCGAACTGGGTGCGGAAAAGATCCAGGTGCGCCCCGATGGCCGCATCACCATCCCGCTGGTCAAGGACATGCCGGCGGTGGGCAAGACGCCATCGATGCTCGAGGAGGATATCCGCCTCCAGCTCAGCCAGTATATCGAGGATCCGCTGGTCTCGGTCATCGTCAACGAATTTGCCGGGACCTTCAGCCAGCAGATCCGCATTGTCGGCGCCACGGCGCAACCGGCCTCGCTGCCCTACCGCGCGAACATGACCGTGCTCGACGCGATGATCGCGGTCGGCGGCCTGTCCGAGTTCGCCGCCGGCAATCGCGCCAAGCTGATCCGTTTCGACAAGCAGCTCGGCCGCCAGCGCGAATATGCGCTGCGCCTGACCGATCTGCTCAAGCGGGGCGACAGCAAGGCCAATGTGCTGCTGCAACCGGGTGATGTGATCATCATCCCCGAAAGCACCTTCTAGGGGACTGCGGGGGCATGCAGGAAGTCGTCGAAGAACTTCGCAGCGCGCTGCATACGGTGTGGAACCGCCGCTGGCTCGCGCTCGCGGTGGCCTGGGCCGTGTGCATCCTCGGCTGGCTGGCGGTTGCGTTCATCCCCAACAGCTATGAAAGCCGGGCGCGGATCTATGTCGAGCTCGAGGATGTCCTGTCCGAGCAGCTGGAGATTTCCGGCGACGGCAAGCAGGCGATCACCAAGGTCCGCCAGACGCTGGTCAGCGCGGTCAATCTCGAGCGCGTGGTACGCAGCACCAAGCTGGGCGAAAAGGTCGCCACCGACAATGAGATGCAGAGCGCGGTGCAGAGCCTGACCGAGAACATCGTGGTCGAGAGCGAGCAGGACAATCTGTTCACGATCACTGCGACGGTCGGCAAGTCGAGCCTGAGCGATGCCGAGAACGCAGCGTTGGCGAAAGACGTGGTCCAGAAGCTGATCGATATCTTCCGCGAATCGAACATTGCGGGCAACCGCGGCGATGTCGCCGATACGATCGCGTTTCTCGACCAGCAGCTCGACGACCGCAAGGCCGAGCTCGAAGCTGCCGAACAGCGGCGCCTGGCCTTCGAGGCGGAACATCCAGACCTGATCGGCGGCACTGGCACCGTGACCGGTCGCCTGCAGACGATGCGCACCGAAATGCGCGGGATCGATGCCGATATCGCCGCGGCGCAAAGCGCGCTGGCGGCCATCAACGGCCAGATCGCCAGCACGCCGCGCAGCATCGTGACCGCCGGGGGCGGGGGCGCACGCGGGGCGTTGATGCAGGCGCAATCGAACCTCTCGGCTATGCGTGCGCGCGGCCTGACCGACAGCCATCCCGACGTGCAGGCGCAGCAGCGCCAGATCGCCTCGCTGCGCGAACAGGCAGCCAGCGAACCGGCGGGTTCGGGCGGTTCGCCCAACCCGGCCTACACTTCGCTGATGTCGATCCGCGCCGAACGCCAGGCCAATGTGCAGGCGCTGCAGGCCCGCAAGGCGGCGGTGCAATCGGACATTTCCGCGCTGATCGCCGCGCAGGCCAACGAGCCTGCCGTGGCGGCCGAAGCCAATCGCATCAGCCGCGACTACGAAGTGCTGAAGGACAAGTATGACGACCTGCTCAACGACCGCGAGGAAATGCGGCTGCGCGGACAGGTCGAAACCGAACGCAGCGCATTCCAGTTCGAGGTGATCGACCCGCCCACCGCGCCGCGCAATCCCGCGGCTCCCAACCGGCCGCTGCTGCTGCTGGGCGTGCTGATCGTCGGCCTCGGCGCGGGCGCGGGGGCCGCATTCGTCCTCGGCCAGCTCCGTTCGAGCTTCACCACCGCGGACAAGCTCGAGCGCTCGCTCGACCTGCCGGTGATCGGGACGATTTCGCGTTCGGTCACCGAAGCGGCGCGCAAGCACCAGAAACTCCGTCTGAAGCAATTCTTCGCCGGTGTCGGTGCGCTGGGAGCGGTGTGCTTCCTGCTGCTGGTCGTCGAAATCGTCCAGGTCGGATCGGTGGCCTGAGGGAACATGGCAGTGAACAAACCCACGCAGATAGAGCCGTCGAACGATGACGATGGCAAGCCCAAGCGGGCATCGCTTCTCGAACGCGCCAGCGGCACCTTCGGCTTCGACCGGCTGATTCCCGCCGCGGTTCCGGCCAAGCTCGACAGCGACAAGGCGAAGAAGTTCGCCCCGCGGCGGACCATCGAGGTGACGCCGACTCCCGCGCCGGCACCCGTACCGCAGCGCCGCGCGAGCGATGCGCATACGTCCACCGTTCCCGAGCCGGCGGTTGTGGAACCCGACCGCCCGGTGGTCGCCTTTACCGGTCCGAAACGCGAAATCGTGCGCGCCATGTTGCGCGAGCAGGGCCTGATCGATCCCGATGGCGGGGCATCGACGCTGCTCGAGGAATTCCGCATCGTGAAGCGCCAGGTGCTGGCCACCACCAAGACCGAGGGCAGCCAGCTGGCGCGCCGCGTGCTGGTCTGTTCGCCGCACCCCAACGAGGGCAAGACCTTCTGTGCGCTCAATCTCGCCATCGCGCTGGCGGGCGAACGCGACATGGAAGTGCTGCTGGTGGATGCCGATTTCGGCAATCCGTCGGTCATGGAGAAACTCGGCCTGCAGGAATCCGCGGGCTTTATGGACGTGCTGTCCGACCCTGCTGCGCAGGTCGCGGATTTCGTCGTCGGTACCGATATTCCCGGGCTGTTCGTCCTGCCTGCAGGCAAGCGCACCGGACGTGACAGCGAATATCTTTCGAGCGAACGCACCCGCGATGTGCTCGACCAGCTCACGCGCGGCGCGCGCAACCGGATCATCGTGTTTGACAGCCCGCCGGCACTCGCCGCGACGCCGGCTGCCGAGCTTGCCAAGCAGGTGGGCCAGGCATTGCTGGTCGCCCGCGCCGATCTAACCGGGCGCGCGGCTCTGGAAGATGCGGTCGACCTGCTTTCGGCCTGTCCCGACATCAAGCTGCTGCTCAACGATGCGACCTTCAGCCCCAGCGGGCGCAGGTTCGGAACCTATTACGGATATGGCGAGTAAGCCCATGATCTACCGAATGAAAACACCCTATCTGGCAAGCGCCGCGACGGCTGTTGCGCTGTTTGGCGCCGCGCCGCTGCAGGCCCAGTCCTACCAGGGGGCCGACAGCGGTTCGGCGGGCAGCGCGGCCGAAGGCGTGTCCACTGGCGGCGGGCGCACCAGCATCGATCCCTATATCGAGGCCAATTCGCTGGCGAGCTGGCAGATATCGCCGGGCAGCGATGTGGTTACCTACACGCAACTTGCCGCAGGGGTCGACGCCTCGATCGCCGGGCGCAACAACGGCGGCAGCGTGTCGGTGCGTTACGAACGCAATTTCGCGCACCAGTCCAACGGCGCCGATTCGGATACGATCACCGGCGTGGCGCGCGGCTATGCCTCGATCATTCCGCGCGTCCTGACGGTGGAAGCGGGCGCGCTGGCCAGCAGCACGCGCGTGGATGCGCAGGGCCGTTCGGTGATCAATCCGATCGTCGACGATACGCTTTCGACCCAGACATACTCCGCCTATGCCGGACCCACGCTGCAGACGCGCGCGGGCGATGTCGAAGTGAACGCGAACTACCGTATCGGCTATACGCGCGTCGACAGCCCCGATTTCATCACCGCCACAGGCACCGCTGCCGACCTGTTCGACGAAAGCGTTTCGCACAGCGCCAGCGTGCGCGCGGGAACGCGGCCCGGCCAGCCGCTACCGGTCGGTCTCGGGGTCGGTGCCGGCTACTACCAGGAAGATGTCTCCAACCTCGATCAGCGCGTGCGCGATGCCTATGTCCGCGGCGACGTGACCGTTCCCGTCACGCCGACGCTGGCAATCGTCGCGGGTGCGGGCATCGAGGACGTCGAAGTGTCGAGCCGCGATGCGGTGCGCGATGCCGCGGGCAACCCGGTCATCGGCGACAATGGCCGTTTCATTACCGATGAGGCGAGCCCGCGGATCATCGCCTATGAAGCCAGCGGCCTCATCTGGGATGTCGGGGTCGTATGGTCGCCGAGCAGCCGGACGCAGCTCGAAGCGCGGTTCGGCCATCGCTATGACAGCGAAACCTTCTACGGCAGCTTCAGCTGGCGGCCGAGCAGCCGCAGCAGTTTGCAGATCGGTGTCTATGACGGCATTCAGGGATTCGGCGGCCGGCTCAACAATTCGCTCGCTGCATTGCCCACCGATTTCACCGTCTCGCGCGATCCGGTCACGGGCGAGCTGACCGGTTGCGTCAGCTCGATCGACGGCAGCGGCTGCCTCGACGGCCTGCTCGGCTCGCTCCGCTCTTCGGTCTTCCGGGGCCGCGGCGTGGTCGGCAGCTACAGCCGCCAGATCGGCCGCATGACCGCCAGCATCGGCGCGGGCTACGATCGCCGCACCTTCATCGGCGCGCCCGGCACGGTACTCGAACTGGCCGACGGCCTCGTTGATGAAAGCTATTACGTGACGGCCGGCTTGTCCGGCCCGGTCGGCCAGCGCGGCCGCTTCTCGGTCAACAGTTATGCCAACCGTTTCGAAAGCGGAACGGCGGGCGCCGAAGACGTGACCGCGATTGGCGGATCGGCCAGCTACAGCGAAGAGGTCATCCGCAATCTCTCGGCGCGCGCGGCGGTGGCGATCTCGATGCTCGACAGCGATATCGCGCCCGACAATTTCACCACTGCATCGGCCCTGCTCGGCCTGCGGTACGATTTCTGATAGGACTGCGCAGATGTACGAAGAATATTACGGTTTCAGCGAGCGTCCTTTCCAGCTCACGCCCGACCCGGCGTTCTATTACGAAAGCGTCACGCACAAGAAGGCGCTGAGCTATCTCGGGTACGGCCTCAATCAGGGCGAAGGCTTCGTCGTCATCACCGGCGAGGTCGGTTCGGGCAAGTCGACGCTGGTGGCCCATCTCAAGCAGAAGCTCGACAGCGACCGCATGACCGTGGGCGAAGTGGTGACCAGCGCGCTCGATGGCGAGGAAATGATCCATGTCGCAGCGCGCAGCTTCGGGCTCGACGCGGGCGGCGACAAGGCTGCCGACCTCGCAGCGATCGAGATGTTCCTGCACGAAGAGGCGCGCAATGGCCGCCGGGCGCTGCTGATCGTCGACGAGGCGCAGAACCTGTCGATCGGCGCGCTCGAAGAACTGCGGATGCTGTCGAACTTCCAGCTCGGTTCGCACCCGCTGCTGCAGACGCTGTTGCTCGGCCAGCCCGAGTTCAAGCAGCTGCTCGCGCATTCGGACGAGCTCGAGCAGCTCCGTCAGCGCGTCATCGCCGCACACCATCTCGAACCGATGCAGCCGGGCGAGATCGAACCCTATGTCGAGCATCGCCTGCGCCATGTCGGCTGGAACGAGCATCCCGAACTCGACGGGAGCATGTGGGTCAAGCTGCACAAGGCGACCGGCGGTATTCCGCGCAAGATCAACCAGGTCATGACCCGGTTGCTGCTGCTCGGGTCGGTCGAAGAAAAGTCCCGGCTCGATGTCGAGATGCTCGACACGGTGGTCGAGGAGATGTCCGGCGATGCGGCACCGGCCGAAGACCATGTCGCGAAGCCGCGGCCCGACCGCGATGGCCGCGCGCTTGAAGCGATCGCCCGAGCCAGGCAGGAAGCGCGGCAGGCCGAAGCCACCGCGGCGACAGGCGGCGCGAAGGATGGCAAGCCTGCGACGGATGCGGGCACCGGTGCGGATCCGCAGCAGACCGGCTTGCTTGATCACCAGATTCAGGCGATCGAAGCTGCCTTCGCCGAACGCGACAAGCATCTGCGCGCCATGCGCGAGGAAGTGGACAAGCTCGCCAAGGCGCCTACGGCAGGCGAAGCATCTTCTGACACCGGCGAGCGCCTGTCGGCCATTGAGGCGCGCCTCGACGAGCAGGAACGCTCGCTGCGCCATGTGCTCGCGATGATGATCGACTATTTCGAATCGCAAGGTTCGCGCGCCGCAGCGTGATGCCGGGGAGGGTGCGTTGAACGAGATTACCGTCGTCAACGGCCTGTCGGTCGATGTGGAAGACTGGTTCCAGGTCGGCGCGTTCGAGAACACCATCGCGCGCAGCGACTGGGACGCGCTCGAACTGCGCGTGGGCGACAATGTCGCGCGCATCCTCGACCTGTTCGATGAAGCCGGGGTCAAGGCGACCTTCTTCACGCTGGGGTGGGTCGCCGAACGCAACCCCGCCGCAATGCGCGCCATCGTCGATCGCGGGCACGAACTTGCCAGCCATGGCTATGACCACACGCGCGTGTTCACGTTTAGCCGTGATGAATTCGCCGCCGACCTCATGCGCGCCCGCGCTATTCTGGAGGATGCGGGCGGGCAGGCGATCACCGGATACCGGGCGCCGAGCTTCTCGATCGATTCGCGCAATGCATGGGCGCATGACGTGCTGGCGGAACACGGCTATGCCTATTCGTCATCGGTCGCGCCGGTGGTCCACGACCATTATGGCTGGCCCGAGGCGCCGCGTTTTGCCTTCGCGCCGGTTTCCGGAAGCGATCTCGTCGAAATCCCGGTGACGACCGCAATGCTGCGCGGGAAACGTCTGGCGGCGGGCGGCGGCGGCTTTTTCCGTGTCCTGCCCTATGGATTCAGCCGCTGGGCGATCCGGCAGGTGAACCGCGAAGGACACCCCGCGGTGTTCTATTTCCACCCGTGGGAAATCGATCCCGGGCAACCGCGCGTAGCGGGCGCGCCGCTGCGATCGCGACTGCGCCACTATACCAATCTGTCCAAAATGGCGGGCAAGCTGTCCGGCCTGCTGGGCGATTTCGAATGGGGGCGGATGGACGCGCTGGCCGCGCGCGAACAGGCGCGGAGCTTGGACTGGGCGGCATGAACGCGCCGATGGTGCACACTCCCGTCATACGCGAGGCAGACCTTGCCGATCGGGGCGAAGCGGAAGCGATCGAGGCATTCGTCGCGGCGAATGAGGGGGAGGTCTTCCATCGTCCGTTGTGGCTGCAGGCCATCGCGCACGGCACGGGCAACAGCGTGCGCGGCCTGATCGCCGAACGCGGAGGCCGTCTGGCGGGCTGGCTTCCACTCAGCGACGTGCATTCGCCGCTGTTCGGCCGCGCGCTCGTTTCCAGTGGCTTCGGGGTCGGTGGCGGCGTGCTGGCAGCGCGGGACGACGATGCACGACGCTTGTGCCGCGCGGCAGAGGAACTGGCCGGCCGCCTTTGCGCGGCCAGCGTCGAACTGCGCGGGGGAAGCGCGCCGGCGGACTGGACCACGATAAGCGGCAAGCACGCCAATTTCGCCGCCGAGCTCGCGGCCGATGACGAGACGCAGCTGCTGGCCATCCCGCGCAAGGCGCGCGCCGAGGTACGCAAGGGCCTCAAGCACGATCTGACGGTTACCACCGGCACCGCCGAGACCGACCGCGCCGCGCATTTTGCGGTCTATGCACAGAGCGTCCGCAACCTCGGCACGCCCGTGTTTCCGCGGACACTGTTCGATGCCGTGCTCGACCGGTTTGGCGACGACGCCGATATCCTTACCGTCCGTCAGGGGGAACTTCCCGTGGCCAGTGTGCTCTCGCTCTATCACCGGGAAACAGTGATGCCCTTCTGGGGCGGCGGCACATGGAGCGCGCGCGGACTGAGGGCAAACGAGCGCATGTATTACGAACTGATGACCCACGCCCGGCGGCGGGGGTGCACGAGGTTCGATTTCGGTCGCTCGAAAACCGGCAGCGGGCCCTATGCGTTCAAGAAGAACTGGGGCTTTACGCCCGCGCCGCTGACCTATCACGAATGGTCGCCGCCGGGCACCGCGCCGCGCAATATCGATCCGACCGATGCCGGCTATTCGGCGAAGATCGCGCTGTGGAAGCGGCTCCCTTTGCCGGTGGCGAACCGCCTGGGGCCATGGATCGCCCGCGGGCTCGGCTAGCATGGGCGAAACACTGTTCCTGGCGCACCGCGTGCCGTTCCCGCCCGACCGCGGGGACAAGATCCGTTCGCACCATTTGCTGCGGGCATTGGTTAAGCGCGGGCCGGTCCATGTCGGCACCTTCGGCGAGACCAAGACGGACCTTGCGCAGAAATCGGCGCTCGCCGCGCTGGCGCGCACCCATGCGCTGATCGAACGCAAAAAACCGCTGGCGCTCGCCGGGGCCGAGGCAGTGCTGAAACGCAAGCCGGTCAGCCTCACCGCATTCGACGATGCCGCGATGCACCGCTATGTCGCCAAGACGCTGGGCAATCACCGGATCGAGACGATCTTCGTCTTTTCGGGACAGATGGCCCAATATGTGCCCGACAGCTTCACCGGACGGGTGATCGTCGACCTCTGCGATGTCGATAGCGCGAAGTTCGAAGCCTATGCCGATGCCGGGCGGCGCGTCTGGCTCAACCGGCGCGAGGGCCGGCTGCTCGCGCGCGAAGAGGAACGCATTGCCGCGCGCGCCGACCGGGTGCTGCTCATCAGCGGGCACGAGGTGGAACTGTTCACGTCGCGGCTGGTCGATCCCGGTGCAGCCACATGCCTGGCCCTTGGCAACGGGATCGACGCGCAGATATTCGATCCGCAAACCGTCGCCCGGCAGCAGGATCTCGACGAGGGCGAGGATCCGCAGCTCGTGTTCACCGGGCAGATGGACTACGCTCCCAATGTCGCGGCGGCCCAGTGGCTGATCGATAACGTCATGCCCGATCTGCGCCGTGTCTACAGCCGTGCGCGGTTGCATGTCGTCGGCCGCGCCCCGGTGCCCGCGCTGACCAGACGGCATGGCGAAAACGGCGTCCGGGTCTGGGGCGAAGTTCCCGACGTGCGACCCTTCCTCAAATCGGCCGACCTCGTCGTCGCGCCGCTGCTGATCGCGCGGGGGGTGCAGAACAAGGTGCTCGAGGCGATGGCAATGGCGCGCCCGGTGGTGCTGACGCCGGGAGCCGCGACCGGCATAGAGGCACGGGACGGATGCCATTTCGCAATTGCTCCTGCCGAGGGCGCGGCGATGCTCGCCCGGATCACGGGGCTGCTGGGCGATCCGCCCCGGGCCGAGGCGATGGGACAGGCGGCCCGCAAGTTCGTGATCGACGAGATGAGCTGGGAAAGCGTGGAACGGGCATTGAGCGAAATCCTGGCCTGCGCGGGCGCGCCGCACGATGCTCCGTAGTCCGGCCGCAACTGCCACGCGCAGGGGCGCGTTCGCCATACCCGGGGCCATGCTGGCGCTCGCCGCGCTCGTGCTGGTGGCGCTGACATTCGCGGAATGGCGCGCGATGGCGCATCAGTGGTGGAACATCGACACCTACAGCCATATCCTGCTGGTTCCGCCGATCATTGCGTGGCTCGGGTGGATCCGGCGCGACGAACTGGCGCGGGCCGGGCTGCGGGGCTGGTGGCCCGGGCTCGCATGGCTGGTGCTGGGCCTCGCCGTCTGGTTCGTGGGCCGCGAGATCGCGATCAACACCATCGCGCAGGGCGGGGCGGTGATGGCATTGCAAGGCGCCGTGCTGGCGCTGTGGGGCCTGCGCGCCGGGCTCGTGCTGGCCTTTCCGCTTGCCTATGCCTTCGTGCTGGTGCCGTTCGGCGACGAGATCATTCCCCCGTTGCAGATGGTCACTGCGGAAATCGCCACCGCGCTGACCCGGTGGAGCGGTATCGAAACGGTGGCGAGCGGCATTCTCATCGATACGCCCGCGGGCTTGTTCATCGTTGCCGAGGAATGCTCGGGCGTGAAGTTCCTCGTCGCCATGCTCGCATTGGGGCTGCTGGTCGCGCATACCTGTTTTGCCAGTTGGAACCGCAGGGCGTGGTTCCTGATCGCCTGTGTCGTCGTTCCGATCATCGCCAATGGCATCCGCGCCTGGGCGACGATCTTCCTTGCGCAATATGTCGGCGCCGAAGCCGCTGGCGGGTTCGACCATATCGTCTACGGCTGGTTCTTCTTCGCGCTGGTGCTGGCGCTGGTGCTGGGTGTGGCCTGGCGCTGGTTCGAGCGCGAACCCGAAGAGGCTGGCTGGACCGCCGCCGGGATCGCCGCGCTGCCGCATGTCGCGCGGTGGGAAGGGCCGGGCGCAGACCGCAATCTCGTCCTTGCCGCGATCCTGCTTGCCGCAGGATCCTTTGCCGTCGCCGCGCGGCTGGTCTAGGCAGCCCCGCATGTGCGGCATCGCGGGGATTTTCCATTACGAAACGGTCAAGCCGGTCGATCCCAGGCGGGTCGAACGGATGGCCGATGCGCTTGCTCATCGCGGACCCGACGGCAGCGGCGTATGGACCGCGCCCGGAGTGGGGCTGGGACATCGCCGGCTGTCGGTCATCGACCTCGAAGGTTCGCCGCAGCCGATGCATTCCGCCGACGGGCGCGCGGTTATCGTCTTCAATGGCGAGATCTACAATTACCGCGAACTGCGGCGCGAACTGATCCAGGACGGCGCGCAGTTCCATACCGATGGCGATACCGAGGTCATTCTTGCCGCTTGGCGGAAATGGGGCCCCGATTGCCTCCACCGCCTCGAGGGAATGTTCGTCTTCGCGCTCTATGACTGCGACCGGCGCCAGCTGTTCCTCGCGCGCGACCGGCTGGGGGTCAAACCACTTTATCTCGCGCGGCTCGAAGGCGGTGCACTGGCCTTCGCGAGCGAGCTCAAGGGCCTGCTTGCCCATCCGCTGCTGCGCCGCACGATCGATCCGCTGGCGATCGAGGATTACATGACCTGGGGCTATGTCCCCGATCACCGCAGCGTCCTGAAAGGCGTCGAAAAGCTCGCTGCGGGCCATTTCCTGCTGCTCGAACATGGGCGTACGCCGGAGCCTCAGCGGCAGTGGTGGGACGTGTCCTTCGCCGAGCGTGAAAAGGGCGGCACGCGCGACCTGTCGGCGCAGCTGCTGCACCGCATGCGCGAAGGCGTGGGCAGCCGGATGGTCGCCGACGTGCCGTTGGGGGCATTCCTGTCGGGCGGTGTCGACAGCTCGTCGGTCGTCGCGCTGATGAGCGAGGCCAGCAAAAGCCCCGTGACCACCTGCTCGATCGGTTTCGATGTCGAAAGCGTGGATGAGACCCGATACGCGCGGCAGGTGGCCGAGCTGTTCGCCACCGATCACCACGAACGCATCGTATCGGCCGACCAGTTCGATGCGATCGACAGCATCGCGGCAATCTTCGACGAACCCTTCGCCGACGCCAGCGCGCTGCCGAGCTTGCGCGTATGCCAGCTGGCGCGGGAGCATGTCACCGTGGCACTGTCGGGCGACGGGGCCGACGAGGCGTTTGCCGGGTACCGCCGGCAGATGTTCCATGCGCGCGAGGAACAGGCACGCTCGGTTCTGCCCCGCACCTTGCGCCAGCCGCTGTTCGGTTCGCTGGGGAAGGTGTGGCCCAAGGCCGACTGGGCCCCGCGACCGCTGCGCGCCAAATCCACTTTGCTGGCGCTTTCGGCGGGGGGCGAGGCCGGCTACGCGCGCGCGCTCGCCATTCTGGCGCCGGAGCAGCGCAAGGCGCTGTATGGTGATACCATGCTCCGCGAACGCGGGGAGTACCGCGCCGAACAGCCGTTCGAGGAAACGATGCGCGATGCTCCCGCGCGCAGCGGGCTCGACCGGGCGCAATATGCCGATCTCAAGTTCTGGTTGCCGGGCGACATCCTGACCAAGACCGATCGGACAAGCATGGCGGCGGGACTGGAGGCGCGCGAGCCGCTGCTCGATCACCGCTTGATCGAGTTCGCGGCGCGGCTGCCGCAGCGCCAGCGCCTGCGCGGCACCACTGGCAAATGGCTGCTGAAGCACACGATGGAACGCTATCTGCCCGAAGACATCCTCTATCGCCGCAAACAGGGCTTCGTGACCCCGCTGGCGGAGTGGTTCCGCGGTCCGCTGGCGGGCGAGGCGAGGGCGGTCGCCGCGAGCGAACTGCTTACCGGGAGCGGATGGTTCGCCCGCAAGGCGCTGTCACGCCTCGCGGACGACCATATTTCCGGACGCAGCGACCATGGCCGGGTGCTGTGGCAGCTGTTGATGCTGGAGCGATCGCTCCGCCATCTCGCCCCCAGCGCCTAGCGCGCGTCGACCAGCACGACTTCGGCGTCGTCGAGCGCCTCGACCACGATTTCGCTCTCGCCGGTCACGGCAATCCCGTCGCGCGGCTGCGCTTCCCGGCCATTGACCGTGACCCGACCCTTGGGCGCGACCAGATACTGGTGGCGTTCGCCCGAAGTGTTCCAGACCGCGCTCTGGCCTTTCGCCAGCGTCGCCGCGGCGACCTTCGCATCCGTCCGGATCGGCAGCGCATCATCCGCTTCGGCATCGCCGCTTGCGAGCACTTCGAAGCCGCCTTCGCGCGTGGCCTTGGGAAACTCGCGCTGGCCCCAGCCGGGCTGCTCACCCTGCCGATCGGGAATGATCCAGATCTGGAACAGCGTCGTCGCTTCGTCCTCGCGATTCATCTCGGCATGGGTGATGCCGGTGCCTGCGCTCATCACCTGCACATCGCCCGCGGCGGTGCGGCCTTCATTGCCGAGGCTGTCGCGGTGCGTGATCGCCCCGCTGCGCACGAAGGTGACGATTTCCATGTTGCGGTGCGGGTGCGGGGGAAAGCCGCTCTGCGCCGCGATGGTGTCGTCGTTCCATACGCGGATGCTGCCCCAGCCCATCCGGTCGGGGTCGTGGTAATTGGCGAAGCTGAAGTGGTGCCGCGCGTCGAGCCAGCCGTGGTCGGCGTGGCCAAGCGTGGCGAAGGGTCGGATATCGATCATGGTTCAGTCTCACATCGGCGGGGTGTTGACGCCGGTATGCGGGCGATGTGGGGGCGGCGCGAAAGCCGTCAAGAAACACCCATGTTACTGCCCGGTGCCGGAGGTCAGGCTGCCCCGTGGCCGCGCGCCATGTAATCCGCGCTCTGCATTTCCTTGAGGCGGCTGACCGTGCGCTCGAACTCGAACGCGCCGTCGCCGGCGGTGTAGAGGTCCTCGGGTTCGGCCGCCGCGGTGACGAACAGCTTGACGCCGTTCTCGTAGAGTGCGTCGATCAGCTTGGTGAAGCGGATCGCCTCGTTGCGGTTGTCGGGTGACATGGCGGGGACGCCGACCACGATCACGGTGTGATAGGCATGCGCGATCGCGAGATAGTCCGCCGCTCCGCGGTTCTCGCCGCACAACCGCTTGAAGCTGAACACGCCCACGCCCTTGAGGCTCTTGGGCACGTGGATCGTCCGCCCGCCGCCCAGGTCCAGTTCGGCGCTGGGAACGTGTTCGGCATCCTCGGGCGCGTAATCGGTGAGGCGGAAAAAGGCCTCGCGCACCTGCGCGGTCGCCTCCTCGCCCAAGGGGGCGTGCCACGTCGCGATATCGCCCAGCCGGTCGAGCCGGTAATCGGTCGGACCGTTGAGCGGCAGCACGTCCATTTCGGCTTCGACGAGATCGATGAACGGGAGGAACAGCGAGCGGTTGAGCCCGTCCTTGTAGAGATCGCGCGGCGGGCGGTTGCTGGTGGTGACCACGGTCACGCCCTCGTCGCGGATCAGCGCGGTGAACAGCCGCGCCATGATCGCCGCGTCGGCGGTGTTGTTCACCACCATCTCGTCGAAGGCGAGGCAGCGCACATCGGCCGCGATATCGCGCGCGACCTTGCCGGTCGGATCGCCGGGATCGCTGGTCCGCCGTTCGCGCATGCGCCGGTCGACCTCGAGCATGAACTCGTGGAAATGCGCGCGGCGTTTCTCGGCGATCCCCAGCGTCTCGACGAACAGGTCCATCAGCATCGACTTGCCGCGCCCGACGCCGCCCCACATGTAGACGCCCTCGGGCCGCGCCTTCTTCGGCTTGAACAGCTGTGCGAGCAGCCCGCCCGAGCTATCTGCCTCGAGGTCCTTCTGCAGCCGGTCGAGCCGCTGGGCGGCACGGCGCTGGTCGGGATCGGCCTGCAATTCGCCCGCCGAGACGAGCCGCTCGTAGCGGGCGAGCATTCCGGTCACGCGGCGGCGCGGGGCTTGATCTTCTTGACGATGCCCGAGAAGCTGGCGACCGCGTGGTCTTCCTGGACCACCGTGCCGCGCACGAACACCATGCTGCCCGTCTCGCGGACGATCTCGCACACCGCGTCGAGCGGCATGTCGGGCTTGCCGCCGCCTACGAACTGGGTCGACAGCTCGACCGTCACCGAGGGTCCGGCATTGCCGCTGCCGATATTGTGCATGGTGGTGAACAGCGAAATGTCGATCAGCGACAGCGTCACCGCGCCGTGGATGATGCCCTGCAGGTTCTGGTGGCGCCGTTCGGGGAACATGCGCAGCCGCGCCTTCCCGTCATCGTCCACCCGGGTGATGAGCTTGCCCATCACCGCGCCGTTGAACAGCGTTTCGTCCTTCAGGTTCCAGTGCCGCCAGCCGGGGTTTTCCGGGTCGGGGCCATGGTCGAACACCTCGTCGCGCAGAGCCATCAGATCGCGCGTTCGGCGATCATCTTCTTGGTTTCGGCGATTGCCTTGGCGGGGCTCAGGCCCTTGGGGCAGACATTCGCGCAGTTCATGATCGTGTGGCAGCGATAGAGGCGGAAGGGGTCTTCCAGCTGGTCGAGCCGTTCACCGGTCATCTCGTCGCGGCTGTCGGCGAGCCAGCGATAGGCCTGCAGCAGGATCGCCGGGCCGAGGAACTTGTCCGAATTCCACCAATAGCTGGGGCAGGCGGTCGAGCAGCAGGCACACAGGATGCACTCGTAGAGCCCGTCGAGCTTCTCGCGCTGTTCGGGCGACTGCAGCCGTTCCTTGCCGCTGGGCGTGGTCGAGACGGTCTGTAGCCAAGGACGGATGCTGGCGTATTGCGCATAGAAATGCGTGAAATCGGGCACGAGGTCCTTGATCACGTCCATGCTCGGCAGCGGGGTGATGCGGATTTCGCCCTTGAGGTCCTCGATCGCGGTGGTGCAGGCGAGACCGTTTTTGCCGTTGAGGTTCATCGAGCACGAACCGCAGATCCCTTCGCGGCACGACCGGCGGAAGGTCAGCGTCGGGTCGATCTCGTTCTTGATCTTGAACAGGGCATCGAGGACCATCGGGCCGCAATCGTCGAGGTCGAGCTCGAAGGTGTCGTAGCGCGGATTCTCACCGCTGTCGGGATCGTAGCGATAGACCTTGAACTTGCGGATGCGCGCGCCGCCTTCAGCCTTGTGAGTGCGGCTCTTGCCGGTGATCTTCGAATTCTTGGGAAGGGTGAAGGTCGCCATTACGCTGTCAGTCCTGTTGCTTTGCGAAACCCATCTAGCGGTTCGGGCGCTTGGTGCAAGGCCATGTATGACGCAAATCCTGCAACGGGTGTCCTACAACATGGACCGGGTGTTACACGGTCCAGGGCGAAAACACTTTCTCGCGCCAAAAGCCCGGTAATCGGGTGAATTCGAGGGAACCACGAGCGGTTGCCGGAGGTCTAGATCGGTATGATGATTGTAGGAAACCCCTTTCGGCGTGCCGCGATCTTCGGCGCCAGCGGCGGTATCGGCGCCGCACTGGCCACGAGGCTGGCGGAAAGCGGCGTCGAGGTATGGGCAGGAAGCCGTTCGGGCACGGCAGCCGACCCCGCCCTGCGCGCCTTTCGCTTCGATCTGTCCGACGAAGCCTCGATCGCCGCTGCCGCTGGCGCGATGGCCGACGCGCCCCCCGATCTGGTGGTGGTCGCGAGCGGTGTGCTGACACTGGCCGATGGCTCGGGCCCCGAACGCAGCTACAAGCAGATCGACGGCGCGGCGATGGACGAGGTGTTCCGGCTCAACACCATCGGCCCCGCGCTGGTGGCCAAGCACGTGCTGCCCCTCTTGCCGCGCGACCGCCGCAGCGTCTTCGCCGCGCTGTCGGCGCGGGTCGGATCGATCGGCGACAACCGCATCGGCGGGTGGCACAGCTACCGTGCCAGCAAGGCTGCGCTCAACATGCTGCTCAAGAATTTTGCGATCGAGCTGGGCCGGACGCACAAGCAGGCGATCGTGGCAGGCCTGCATCCGGGCACGGTGGATTCGGCGCTGTCCGAACCCTTCCAGGCCAATCTGCCCGCGGGCCAGCTGACCCGGCCCGCCGATGCGGCGGACAACCTGCTGAATGTCATCGACGGGCTGACGGTGGCGGACAGCGGCGGCGTGTTCGACTGGAAGGGCGAAGCCGTTCCGGCCTAGGCGGCCAACGCGCCCGCCCGCCCGGTTTCGGCACGCTCGAGATTGAAGGCGAGCAATTCGCCATAGCGCTGGCCTGCCAGACCCTTGCGGCCGCTGCGCTGCGGCATCAGCACCCCGGGCTTGGCATTGCCTTCGACCACCATCGGCCCGTCGGGCGTGAACGCGATATCCCAGCCGATAAGGGTATAATCGGGGAACGCCGCGGCATGCGCGCGGCAGGCGAGCGCCACGGCCTTTTCCCAATCGGGCAGCTGCAGATCGCCAAAGGCCGCACCGCTGACCGGATGGCATTCGTAATCGCCGCCGCCATAGCCCTTGCAGGCGGTACCCGCGCGCCCGGTTTCGAAATCGACCGGCATGATCAGCCCGCCCGCCTTCATGTTATCGATCACCGGGCCGCGCAGCGAAGCCACGCGAAGCACGGTGCTGACCAGTTCGGATTCTCCGGTCTCATTGCGCATCGTGGTGAGCCGCGCAGTCGCCAGCGCATCCATCGCATAGTCCGCCAGCGCTGCGTGGTTGCCCAGTGCGCGCTGGATCACCCACACTTGCCGGTCATCGACATAGGGCGCGATCGCCTGGGCGAAGGCGGCCTGGTCGGTGATATCGGACACGGCATGGGGGAGCAGCGCGACACCGCGGCCGCCTTCGCCATGGGTAGGCTTGGCAATCAGCGGGTGTCCGCGGGCGGGGCGAAAATCGCGCAATCCGCGATCGTAGACCGCGTGCACGGCGGGGTGGGGCAGGCCGTGCGCGGCGCAGCGGCGATAGAACGCCGCCTTGTCGACCAGCACGCAGGCGCGGCTCCATCCCTGCGAGTTGATGATCTTGTTGAAACCCGCATCCTCGAACCGCCGGATATAGTGATCGAGCTCCTCGGGCCGCTCGATCCGGAACAGCGCAATGTCGTTGGGATCGACGAAGCGTTCGCGCGCGATTGCCAGCGCCTGCCGTTCCCACTGCGCATCCATGCCGTACTTGCGCGCGACAGCGCAGGTTCGTGATGGCAGCCATGCAGCAAAGCCCCGCGCAATGCCCCGGTCGAGCATTGCGCGCGCCGGTGACCGGCTGCGGCGGCGGCGCTCGTAATGCGCAGCGAAGGCCGGGGCGCTGGCGGCTTCGGCCCCGCCGGGGAACAGCGCGAACGCCTTCTTGGCGTAATAGGCGAGTTCGGCGGGGTGCATGGCGGGTCAGACTTCGATGGTTTCGCCGCCGACATCCTCGGGCATCATCGCCAGGTCGAACGGCACCCGTTCTGCCGTGATCACTCCCTGCCGGTCCATGCTGTAGGCCGCGATATGCTCGATCAGCTGGGCATGCGTCAGCCCGGCCAGTTGCGCCGCGCCCGAGACGGTCTTCTTCGACCACAGGTTGCACGACAGATTGACTTCCATGAACAGCACTTCCCCGGTCGTCGGAGTATAGCGGAACTCGAAACGTCCGTAATCGAACGGCCACAGTTCGGGCAGCATGGCGCGTGTGTATTCGCGGATCTTGCGCGTCATGACCGGGTTTTTCATCGCCACCAGCCGTTCCTTTGGACCTTCGGACAGCCCGCGCTTTTCCTCGTAGGAGCGAAAATTGCCTTCATCGCCCGGCATTTCGAAGCGCATGGTCGACAGCAGGATCGGTTCGGCTCCGCCAAGGACGGGGACCACCACGTCATAGGCACCCTCGTAGCGTTCGACGATCACGTCATGCCCCTCGGCATGCAGCTTGGCGATGTCGTTCTTGGCGGTTTCCCAGTCGGTCGGCATGCTGACTCCCCAGCTGGCGGAAGACGCATTGGGTTTGACCACCAGCCGTTCGAAAGCGAAGTCGGGATAGGGGATCCACTGGCATCCCCGGCGCGCGATCAGCCACGGTGCCACCGGCACGCCGCGCGCCACTGCCACGGTCTTCATCAGATGCTTGTCATCCGACAGGCCGCGCAGGATCGGGGAGGCACCGAGCGCGGGCAGGCCGATGCGCTGCGCAAGCAGCGGGCCGAGCATCTCGCTCATCGGATAGCCAGCCCGGTTGAGCAGTGTGAACAGGTAGTCGTGATCGGTCGGACCGAACAGTGCCGTGAAGTCGCTCGCGGGGGTCACGTCGAGGCCGATGGCGCGCAGCGTCGTCAGCACTTCATGGTGATAGACCGCATGGTTGCCGTCCTCGCCATGCAGCGATCCGCCGGATTCGGCGTGCTTTGCCAGAAACAGGACGCGCAGCCGCTCCTTGTCGGCGGCGGGGATGCGGAACAGGTCGATCTTGTTGCTCATGCGCCGCGCTTTAGGCGCAGGCCCGGGGCCGGTCACGAATTTTGTGCTTGCCGGATTATCGTTAAGCGATAGCCTTACGGCAGGAAAAGCGGCTGAGGAGCGCGCGATGGGGTTGAAGCGCTGGTACGATGCGCATGTGATGCCGCGGCTCATTACGCGCGCCTGCGGCCAGCCGGGGATCGAAGACCGCCGCCGTGCCATCGTCCCGCTCGCCCGCGGCAGGGTGTTCGAACTGGGCTGCGGCGGCGGATTGAACCAGGCGCTTTACGATCACGACAGGGTTACCGCCTTTTCCGGGATCGATCCGCATGGAAAATTGCTCGCCCGGGCGCGCCAGCGCGCCGAAGCGCGCGGATGGCCGGTCGATATCCGCCAGGGCGCGGGGGAAGACATCCCGTTTCCCGATGGCTCGTTCGATACGGTGGTGTGCACCTATACGCTATGCTCGGTCGATGATCCGGCGCGGGTCATGGCCGAAATGCGCCGCGTGCTGGCCCCGGGCGGCCGGCTGCTGTTCCTCGAACACGGCCGCGCGCCCGATGCGGGCGTGGCGCTGTGGCAGGAGCGGCTCGAACCACTGTGGAAACCGCTGGCGGGTGGCTGCAATCTGACGCGCCCCGTGGGGGCGGCGCTGCGCGGTGCCGGTTTCGCGGTCGAACCGCTGGGCCAGGCCTATCTCGACAAGGCGCCGCGCGTGCTGGGGTGGATGGAATGGGGCGTGGCGCGCAAGGCCTGAGGGCCGGCAAGCGCAGCGGCTCGCCGACCCTCGAGGTCCTTATTCGTCGCCGAAAGTCCGCTGCCACCAGCCCCGCTTGGGCTTGGGGGCTTCAGCTGCCGGGGCCGGCTGTTCCGTAGCTTCGGGCGCAGGCGCCGGAGCAGGGGCGGACTGGGGCGCCGGTTCCGCGGGGGCCTCGGCGGCCGGTTCCACCGCGGCATCGGCGGCAGGTTCGGCTTCCGCCTTCTTCCTGCGCGGAGCCCGCTTCTTGGGCGCGGGCTTGGCTTCGGCCTCGGCCTCGCTTTCGCCCGTTTCCGGATCACCGGCTTCGGCATTTGCCTTCTTCTTGCGCGGGGCCCGCTTTTTCGGCGCGGGCTTGGCTTCGGCCTCGGCCTCGCCGGTCGCCGGATCAGCCGCTTCGGTGTCGGCCTTCTTCTTGCGCGGTGCCCGCTTCCTGGGCTTGGGTTTTTCTTCCTCTTCCGCGGCGGCTTCGGCCGTTTCGGGGGAATCGCTCGGACCGGCGACGACTGCCATGTCGTCGACCACGGCTTCCGACACCTGTTCGAGGTTCTGCGCGTCTTCGGCGTTCACCTCGTCAGCGTTCCGGCCACGGCCGCGTCCACCCCGACGGCGTCCACCCCGACGGCGGCGCTTCTTGCCACTGTCGTCTCCGTCGTCCCCATCGTCATTGTCATTGTCCGATGAGGCGTCGTCATTGCCGTCGCCGCCATTGTCATCGTCATTGTCGTCCCGGTAGTCATCCTGCGAACGGTTCTTGTTGCGACCACGGCCGCCCCGCCGCCGACGACGCTTCTTCCGCGGACGATCATCGTCGTTCTCGCCGTCGCCGTCGTTTTCGGCAGTTTCCTCGGCGGTTTCTTCCTCGTCGTCGTCCTCGTCCTGCTCATGGACGATCGGATCGAAACGCGGCGCGTCCTTCGGCTTGGGACCGTGGCTCGACACCACCATCTTGGCGCCTTCGTCCTCGCCCTCGGGCACGACTTCGACGGTCACGTGGTAGCGCTGTTCGATCTCCATCAGATCGGCGCGCTTCTCGTTGAGGAGATAGACCGCGGCTTCGGTGCTGGCGGCCAGGCGAATGACCGATCCCTTGCCCTTGGCAGCCTCGTCCTCGATCAGGCGCAGCGCCGAAAGACCCGCGCTCGATGCGGTGCGGACCAGCCCGGTGCCATCGCAGTGCGGGCATTCGCGCGTGGTCGCCTCGAGCACGCCGGTGCGCAGGCGCTGGCGGCTCATTTCCATCAGGCCGAAGCTGGAAATCCGGCCGACCTGGATCCGCGCGCGATCGTTCTTGAGCGCATCCTTCATCGCGCGTTCGACCTTGCGCGTGTTCGAATGGTGCTCCTGGTCGATGAAGTCGATGACCACGAGCCCGGCCATGTCGCGCAGCCGCAGCTGGCGAGCGATTTCACGCGCGGCTTCCAGATTGGTGTGCAGCGCGGTCTGCTCGATATTGTGCTCCTTGGTGGAGCGGCCCGAGTTGATGTCGATCGAAACCAGCGCTTCGGTCGGGTTGATGACTAGATAGCCGCCAGACTTGAGCTGGACCATCGGGTCGTACATCGCCTTGAGCTGATCCTCGGCGCCATAGCGCTGGAACATCGGCACCGGGTCGGAATATTGCTTCACGCGCCGGGCGTGGCTGGGCATCAGCAGTTTCATGAACTGCTTGGCCAGCTTGTAGCCTTCCTCGCCCTCGACGACGACTTCCTCGATCTCGCGATTGTAGATGTCGCGGATCGCGCGCTTGATCAAATCGCTGTCCGAATGGATCAGCGCGGGCGCGCTGGAGGACAGCGTGCGTTCGCGGATTTCGTCCCACAGCCGTGCGAGATAGTCGAAATCGCGCTTGATCTCGGTCTTGGTGCGGCTGAGCCCGGCGGTGCGCACGATCAGGCCCATGGCGCGCGGTAGGCTCAGCGAGCTGACGACCTGCTTGAGCCGCTTGCGGTCCGATGCGCTGGAAATCTTGCGCGAAATGCCGCCGCCGTGGCTGCTGTTGGGCATCAACACGGTGTAGCGACCGGCCAGGCTGAGATAAGTGGTGAGCGCGGCGCCCTTGTTGCCGCGTTCCTCCTTGACGACCTGGACTAGCAGCACCTGGCGGCGCTGGATGACGTCCTGGATCTTGTAGCGGCGGCGCAGCGCCATGCGCTTGGCACGCGCTTCGTCGACTTCCTTGGTCCGCGCGCGGCCCTTGCCGTTCTGGCGGCGGCCACGCGGGCGGCGACCACGGCCGCGTCCGCGCGACTTGTCGTCGTCATCGTCCGAACCCTCGTCATCCGAATCGTCGTCGTCCTCATTGCCGTCGAGATGGCCTTCCTCGATCGTGGCGACATCGTCCTTGTCGGAGGTATCGACTTCCTCGAGCCCGTCTTCGGCGAGGTCTTCGGCGAGCGCTTCGGAGCTTTCGTCGTCGGCGTCGTATTCGTCGCCGGGCATTTCGCCGCGGTCTTCTTCCTCTTCACGCAGCCGCGCTTCTTCCTCGGCAGCTTCGGCCTCGGCTTCGAGCAGCGCTTCGCGATCTTCCTTGGGGATCTGGTAGTAGTCGGGGTGGATCTCGCTGAAGGCGAGGAAGCCGTGGCGGTTGCCACCGAAATCCACGAAGGCCGCCTGCAGCGACGGTTCGACCCGTGTAACCTTGGCTAGGTAGATATTGCCTTTGATCTGCTTGTGATCGGCAGATTCGAAATCGAATTCTTCAATCCGGTTGCCCTTGAGCACCGCCACCCGGGTTTCTTCCTGGTGGCGCGCATCGATAAGCATGCGCGTTGCCATGTATCTGTCTCCAGCCGCGTCGGGGCAGGGATGACCCTGCAAAAGCGCGGCGATTTATGTTGGAAAATCCGCGGCCCTCCTGGGGCATCGCGGTGTTTGCGAACCGGCCGCGCCCTGCTGGTGCAGGAGGCCGGGTATTCGTGACTGCGGGAGTGGCCGCGCGCTGTTTCTGCGCTGTCCGACCCGACACGGCTGCACGGGCTTGCGCCAGTGCTGCGAATGTCGGGGAGTAACGGGCCATGTCCGGCATCAACCTGTATTGACTTGGGCCTGAGCGGGACTGCCGCTGCGGCCTGAAAAACCACGGTTTTTCCATGTGACCCTCTTCGTCGCGCATTGTTCGCGCCGATCGGAGGCACCGGGAAACCGATGACATGTCGCTAGCACCGTGGGTTTCACACGGCAACCATATTGCGTCATTCGGCAACAAGGCCGTAACCATGCGGCCAATGTCGATACGGGCGCAAATCCTCCTGCTCATTCTCTTGCCGCTCGCCGCAGTGGCGCTGCTGGTCGTTTCGGCGCAGCGCATACCCGTGCCTGAAATGGGGCGTGGCTATGTCCTGCGGGTGGAATTGCCGCGCGTCGACAGGCCGGCGGACCTGCCCGAGGTCGCGGGCCGCGCGGGGCTGCCGCTGGTGGTGATCGATGCCGGTCACGGCGGACACGATCCCGGGGCCTCGGGGCAGGGGTACCGCGAGAAGACGATCGTGCTGGGTCTCGCCCGCGCGCTGCGCGACCGGTTGGAGGAAGAGGGCCGGGTGCGGGTCGCGCTGACGCGCGATGACGATCGCTATCTCGTGCATGCCGAACGCGTCGATATCGCCCGCCGGCTCGATGCCGACCTGTTCCTGTCGATCCATGCCGACAGCGCGGGCGAGGCGGCGGAGGTGACCGGGGCCAGCATCTACACGCTGTCGAACAAGGCATCGAGCGAGGCCGCCGCGCTGTTCGCCGAACGCGAGAACGCGTCCGACCGGATAAACGGGACCGATGTCGGCGCGCAAAGCGACGTCGTCAGCACGATCCTGGTCGAACTGTCGCAGCGCCGTACGCAGGAGCAGTCGGACGCCTTCGCCCGGCTGATCCGGCGCGAGGCCGAAGGGGCGATCCGGTTCCATCCGCAAGCGCGCAAATCGGCCGCGCTCAAGGTGCTGCGCGCACCCGATGTGCCATCGGTGCTGTTCGAAAGCGGCTTCATCACCAATGAAGACGACGCGCGGCGTCTGGCGTCGCCCGAGGGGCGGGCGCGTTTCGCCGAAGTCATGGCGCGGGCGATCCGCAGCTATTTCGCCCGCCAGCAAGAAAGCTGATCCCGTCACGCTGTTCGTTCTGGCGATTTGCAGAATGACCATGCTAGAGGCCCTTCCACCATCATGCCAGAACAAGCCGCCCTGCAATATTATCGCTACCGTATCAGCCGCGATCCCAAGCGGCTGATCGCGTGGTTCGGTGACAATTGGTCGCACAATCGCAAGCTGCGCGTGCTCAGCTATCTCGGCGGCTTCGCGGTGGTGGCCATCCTGCTCGCCTGGGCGACGCTGGGCCGCAACCTGCCCGATGCCGAATCGCTGCTGGAATATGAAACGCCGCTGCCCACGGTGGTGCGCGGGATCGACGGCGAAATTGTCAGCACCTATGCGCGCGAGCGGCGGGTTCAGCTGCAGTATGTGGATTTCCCCGAGCGGCTGACGCAGGCGTTCCTGTCGGCCGAGGACAAGACGTTCTTCAGCCATGGCGGGGTGGATATCACCGGCACGGCGAATGCAGTGATCGACTATGCGACCAAGTTCGGGTCGGGCGAACGCGCGGTCGGCGGGTCGACGATCACCCAACAGGTCGCCAAGAACCTGCTGCTGGGCGACGAATATTCGGTGACCCGCAAGCTGAAGGAAATGATCCTCGCCACGCGCATCGAAAGCGTGCTGACGAAGGAGGAAATCCTCGAACTCTATCTCAACGAGATTCCGCTGGGGCGGCGCAGTTTCGGCGTGCAGGCGGCAGCGCGCGCCTATTTCGACAAGGATGTCGGCGATCTCGACCTGCATGAGATGGCCTTCCTTGCCATCCTGCCCAAGGCCCCCGAGCGCTATGGCCGCGAACGGTATCGCGACATGGCGATCGTGCGGCGCAATTTCGTGCTCGACCAGATGGTGGCGAACGATTTCGTCGCGTCGGGAGAGGCCGAAGCGGCCAAACGGATGGGCCTGGGGCTGGTCGAACAGCAACGGACGCGTTCGGCCGATGCGGGGTATTTCCTCGAGGAAGTCCGCCGCCAGTTGATCGACCAGTTCGGCGAAACCGCCGACGATGGCCGCAACAGCGTCTATTCGGGCGGGCTGTGGGTGCGCACCTCGCTCGATGTCGAACTGCAGGATGCCGCACGCGACGCGCTGCGGGCGCAGCTTATCAGCTATCACGGCAATCGCGGGTTTACCGGGCCGATCGCCACGCTCAATCCCGACAATGGCGATCTTACCGCGCAGCTCGCTTCGTCCAACATCGGGATCAACTATCGCGACTGGCGCGTGGGCGTGGTGACAGCGCCGGGGCGGATCGGCTTTTCCGATGGCGAGGAATTCGCGCTGTCGGGCGGGCCTTCGTCGCTGAAGCCCGGCGATGTGGTCGCCGCGGCAAGGTCGGGCGGGGGCTATGCGATCCGCGGCGTTCCCGAGGTTTCGGGCGCGTTCCTTGCCGAAGCGCCGCAAACCGGCCGGGTGCTCGCCATGCAGGGCGGCTTCGACAGCCGGCTCGGCAGTTTCAACCGCGCGACGCAGGCGCTGAGACAGCCGGGGTCGACGATCAAGCCCTTCGTCTATGCCGCCGCGCTGGACCAGGGAATGACCCCGGCGACGCAGGTGCCCGACCAGACGTTCTGTGTCTGGCAGGGCGCCAATCTGGGCGAGAAATGCTTCCGCAACTTCGGCGGCGGCGGGGGCGGTGTTCATACGCTGCGCTGGGGCCTCGAACAGAGCCGCAACCTGATGACGGTCCACATCGCCGACGATGCCGGAATGGACAATGTGATCAAGACGATCGACCGGCTCGGCATCGGGTCCTACGAACCCTATTATTCCTTCGCGCTGGGCGCGGGCGACACCACGGTGGCGCGGATGGTCAACGCCTATGCCGCGCTGGCCAACTGGGGCCGGCAGAACCCGGGCTCGGTGATCGATTACGTCCAGGACCGCGACGGCAAGGTGATCTTCCGCACGGACACGCGCAACTGTTCGGGATGCAACATGGCCGAATGGGACGGGCAGCCGATGCCGCGCTTCGACATGTCGGGCAAGCAGGTGCTCGACCCGCGCACCGCGTTCCAGATGGTCCACATGCTGCAGGGCGTGGTCACCCGCGGTACCGCGGTCCGCCTGCGCAGCCTCGACCTGCCGCTGTTCGGCAAGACCGGCACCACCAATGGCCCGACCAATGCCTGGTTCGTCGGCGGCTCGCCCGAAATCATCGCCGGCATGTATGTCGGCTTCGACCAGCCGCGCAATCTGGGCGGCTGGGTGCAGGGCGGCAATACCGCCGCAACCATCATGAAACGCTTCGTCGAAGCCACTCCGGATCGCTGGCAGGCCGAGGATTTCGTAGCCCCGCCGGGCGTGCGGATGGTCAAGATCGACCGCCGCAGCGGCAAGCGCGTGTTCGAAGGAACCCCGTCGAACGAGCCCACCGCTTCGATCATCTGGGAAGCCTTCAAGCCCGACACCGAACCGCCGCGGGCGACACGCAGCGATGCGATCGCCGCCAAGCGCAACGAGATTCTCGAGCTGATCCGCCGCGGCCGGCAGGGGGCGCTATCGGCGCGCGCGCGCGATGGCGGCGACCAGCCCAACGATTTCGTCGAGGACCAGGGCGGCATCTACTGACGCACGCGTCCCGCCGCCGCTGCACTTTACAATCGCCCTGCGCATATTAGGGGCAGGTCCAAGCAGATCCGAAGGAATTTCCTATGCGTGCCGAAGGGCAGGCCCATATCGACCGTATCCAAGCCGCGCTGTCGCTGGTGCGCCAGTCGCTCGACTGGGAGCAGGCGCTGCGCCGGCTCGACGAACTCGACGCGCGCGTCCAGGACCCCACCCTGTGGGACGATCCCAAGCAGGCGCAGGCGATCACGCAGGAACAGAAGCGCCTCGAAACCGCGATCAACACGGTGCGCGAAATCGAGAGCGAGATGGCCGATGCGATCGAATTCGTCGAGATGGGCGAAGCGGAAGGCGATGCCGATGTCGAGCGTGAAGGGCTCGATTCGCTCGCCGGGCTGGCCGACCGCGCCGACCGCGACAAAGTCCAGGCGCTGCTTTCGGGCGAAGCCGACGGCTCCGATACCTATCTGCAGATCAACGCCGGTGCGGGCGGCACCGAAAGCCAGGACTGGGCGGACATGCTGCTGCGCATGTATGCGCGCTGGGCCGAACGGCGCGGCTTCAAGGTCGAAACGGTCGAATATGCCGCGGGCGACCAGGCCGGGATCAAGAGCGCGACGCTGCTGATCAAGGGCGAGAACGCCTATGGCTATGCCAAGACCGAGAGCGGCGTTCACCGGCTCGTGCGGATCAGCCCCTACGACAGCTCGGCGCGGCGCCACACGAGCTTCAGCTCGGTGTGGGTCTATCCGGTAATCGACGACGACATCGACATCGAGATCAACCCCGCCGACCTCAAGATCGACACCTACCGCGCCAGCGGCGCGGGCGGGCAGCACGTCAACACGACCGATTCCGCCGTGCGTATCACCCACCAGCCCACCGGGATCGTCGTCGCCAGCCAGAACGACCGCAGCCAGCACAAGAACCGCGCCACCGCGATGAACATGCTGAAAGCGCGGCTGTTCGAACGCGAGATGGCCGAACGCGAGGCGGCCGCTTCGGGCGAATACCAGGAAAAGAGCGACATCGGGTGGGGGCACCAGATCCGGTCCTATGTGCTGCAGCCGTATCAGATGGTGAAGGACCTGCGCACCGGCGTTCAGTCGCCCACGCCCGACGACGTGCTCGACGGCGCGCTCGACCCGTTCATCTCGGCCGCGCTGGCGCAGCGGGTGACCGGCGAGAAGGTCGAGGTAGAGGATACCGAGTGAGGCACCGCCTCCTCTCGACCCTGCTGGTCGCGGCGGCATTGGCCGGCTGCGAGGGCAATGCGCGAATGGCCGATGACGGCCCGCGCTTTCCCGAACCGGACCGCCCGGTGTCCGAACTGGGATCGAACCAGTTCTCGACCGAAGACCAGCGCGACAGCCGCGGCGAGGCGAGCACGGTGATGGAGCTTGCCGAGATCGCCGAGGGCATGACCGTGGCCGACATCGGCGCGGGCAATGGCTATTACACCGTTCGCCTGGCCGAACGCGTCGGCGATGACGGCCGCGTGCTGGCCCAGGATATCGATGGCGCCGCTTTGACCCGGCTAGCCCGCCGGATCGAGCGCTACCGCCTCGAAAACGTCTCGATCCGGCAGGGCGAACTGGCCGATCCGATGCTGCCCGCCGCCAGTTTCGATCGCATCTTCATGGTCCACATGTACCACGAGATCGAAAGCCCCTATGAATTCCTCTGGCGGATGTGGCCCGCGCTGCGCGACGGCGGGCAGGTGGTCGTCGTCGATATCGACCGACCGACCGACCAGCACGGGATCGACCCCCTGCTGCTGAGCTGCGAATTCGAAGCGGTCGGCTACGAGCTGGTGGCCTTCAAGGACGCGCCCGAACTGGCGGGGTACTATGCACAGTTCAAGGCAGCCGCTACGAGACCCGCTCCCGGAGAGATAGAGCGCTGCCGCGGCGATCGTGCCGCGCTAGGCGCCAGGGCCGAACGGCCTGCATAAGACAAAAGCAGAGAAAGCGTTGAGTTTATGAGTTTCAAGGGTCTCGAGCCGATCAGCTATGGCGGCAAGGAAGTCTGGCCGCTGGTCGAAGGCGGCAAGGGCGTGTCCGCCACCAATCACCTGAGTTCGGGTGCCTGGGCCGCCGCGGGCGGCATCGGCACCGTCAGCGCGGTCAATGCCGACAGCTATGACGAGGACGGCAACCCGATCCCGCAGGTCTATCCGCAGGCGACCCGCGTCGAACGCTTCGAACAGCTGGTGCGCTACGGCATCGAAGGCGGCACCGAACAGGTCAAGCGTGCGCACGAAATCTCGGGCGGCAAGGGCGCGATCAACATCAACGTGCTGTGGGAAATGGGCGGCGCGCAGCAGGTCCTCGAAGGCATCCTCGAGAACTGCCCCGGCCTCGTCACCGGCGTCACCTGCGGCGCGGGCATGCCCTACAAGCTCGCGGAAATCGCCGCGAAGCACAATGTCCACTACCTGCCCATCGTCAGCTCGGCGCGCGCGTTCCGTGCGCTGTGGAAGCGCAGCTATTCCAAGGTCCCCGACCTGATGGCGGCAGTGGTCTATGAAGACCCCTGGCTGGCGGGCGGGCACAACGGCCTGTCCAACGCCGAGGACCCGGCCAAGCCCGAGGATCCCTATCCGCGCGTTGCCGCGCTGCGCGACACGATGCGCAAGGAAGGCGTGTCCGAAGACACTGCCATCGTCATGGCGGGCGGCGTGTGGTTCCTGCGCGAATGGAACGACTGGATCGACAATCCCGAGCTGGGCAAGATCATGTTCCAGTTCGGCACGCGTCCACTGCTGACGCAGGAAAGCCCGATCCCCAATGTGTGGAAGGACATGCTGCGCACGGTCGAGCCGGGCGACGTATTGCTGCACAAGTTCAGCCCGACCGGTTTCTATTCCAGCGCGGTGAAGACGCCGTTCCTCTACGATCTGATGCATCGCAGCGAGCGGCAGATCCCGATCTTCAAGCGCGACGAGGAGGAAGGGACCATTCCGCTGGCCGATCACGGCAAGGCGAAATATTTCTTCGTCCACCCCGGCGACCAGCGCAAGGCGCAGGCCTGGATGCACGAGGGCTTTACCGAGGCGCTCAAGACGCCCGACGACACGGTGGTGTTCACCACTCCCGAAAGCGCCGAGCAGATCCGCGCCGACCAGCAGGCCTGCATGGGCTGCCTGTCGCACTGCCAGTTTTCCAGCTGGAAGGATCATGACAACCACACCACCGGGCGGCTTGCCGATCCGCGCAGCTTTTGCATCCAGAAAACGCTGCAGGACATCGCGCATGGCGGCGACCCGGACGAGAACCTCGCTTTCGCCGGCCACGCGGCCTACCGCTTCAAGCAGGACCCGTTCTACTCGAACAACTACACCCCGACGGTGCAGGAACTGGTCGAGCGTATCCTGACCGGCGACTAGGCCCTACAATACCGGATCCGCTTCACCCCGGCCTTCGGGCCGGGGCGGGGCGGTCTCGGGTCAGAACCCCGTAAGCACCTGATCGGGCGGGCGGTGGCCGTCGGCCCACATGCGGATATTGGCGATCACCTTAAGACCGCTGTCCTCGCGGCCCTCGCGCGTGGCGCTGCCGATATGCGGCAGTGTCATCACATTGGGGTGGGCGATCAGCCGTGCGTCGACATCGGGTTCGTCGGGATAGACGTCGAGCCCCGCACCCGCGAGTTTGCCGCTTTCCAGCGCGGCGATCAGCGCTTCCTGGTCGACCAGATCGCCGCGGGCAGTGTTGATGAGGCAGGCGCCGTCCTTCATCAGGCCGATCCGCCGCGCATCGATCATGTGGTGCGTATCGGGGCCGGCGGGACAGTGCAGCGACAGGATATCGGCTTCGCTCATCAGGTCGTCGAGCTGTTCGACCCAGCGCGCCTTGAACATGCGTTCCACCGCTTCGGGCAGCCGCTTGCGGTTGTGATAGGCGATTTCGAGCCCGAAGGCATGCGCCCGGTGAGCCACCGCCTGGCCGATCCGGCCCATGCCGACGATCCCCAGCACCTTGCCCGCCAGCTTGGTCCCGAGCAGCGCGGTAGGCGTCCAGCCGGTCCACCGGCCGCTGCGGATCAGTTCGACCCCTTCACGGATACGGCGCGGCACGCCGATAATCCCCGACATGGCGAGATCGGCGGTGTCGTCGGTGAAGACGCCGGGGGTGTTGGTGACCAGGATATTGCGCGCGGAAGCCGCTGCGAGGTCGATGTGTTCGGTGCCCGCGCCGAAATTGGCGATCAGACCCAATTGCCGGCCGGCAGCGGCGATCATGTCGGCATCGATCCGGTCGGTCACCGTCGGCACCAGCACGTCGTATTCCTGCATCGCGGCGACCAGCTGTTCGCGTGTAAGCGGCTGATCCTCGGTGTTGAGGCTGACGTCGAACAGCTCGCGCATGCGGCTTTCGACCGAAGGCATCAGGTGACGCGTGACGAAGACGCGCGGCGTGCGTTCGAGACGCTTGGCGGGGCGGGTGTCGGGGCTTTCCATGTGTGCAGCAGCGCTAGGACGCCGGCGGCGCCGTGGTCAAGGATTCGCCTGCGATATCGCGCATGAAGGGCGTTGACTGGAAGCGCGTGATGCCCGATTCACCACCGCGATGTTTGCACGCCTATTCATGCCTTTCCTGCTGCTGGCCGGCCTCGCCGCTCCCCTGCAGGCGCAGGACCGCGAAACCCCCTATTGGGCGACGATTCGTGCGAGCGTGCTCAACATGCGTGTCGGCCCGAGCGCGGATTACAAGATCGACTGGGTCTACCGGCTTCCCGGCCTGCCGGTGAAGGTCCTGCGGCTGATGGAAGGCTGGCGGCTGATCGAGGATCCCGACGGCGCGCAGGGTTGGGTCGTGGCCCGGCTGCTCAGTCCCGATCGCGGGGCCATCGTCATCGGGGACGGCCTGGCCGAACTGCGCGATGGCCCGTCGCACGACGCGATGCTGAAATGGCGCGTCGAACCCGGCGTGGTCGGTGCGCTCGGAGGCTGCGACGATGGCTGGTGCGAACTTCGCATCGACGATTATCGGGGCTATATCGCGCAGAACCGGCTGTGGGGCGCGGGCGAACCCTGAAGGTTATTCGCCGATCGGGCGGATCGTGTAGCTCTCGCTTCCGTCGTCGCGCGTGCTTGTGAAACTCCCGTCTTCGGCCAAGGCGGAATTCGTCCAACAGCGTTCCTGCTGATCGGGCCCGTCTCCATCCGGATCGAAGCAGGCGAGGCCGCGCTCGTCCCGCCAGGTTCCGCGTCCGACTTCATTGCCTTCGCCATCGAGATCCGCATAGGTTCCGTCAGGCTTGACGACAGTCTGCGAATAGACCGTTCCGTCACCGCCCTCGATGGCATATCTGCCCGGTCCCATCACATAGGCGGCAGGAGAGGCACGTTCGCTCCCTTCGATCGGCGTTTCCGTGTCGGCGTTGGTCTCGTTGCTGCATCCGGCAATCAGCGCCCCAAGCACAACGATCGGCAAAAGCTTGAACGTCATGAAATCCTCCCTTGCGAACGATCAGGGCGGCTAGCGTAGCGCCGCCCTGATCGTTTGTCATTCCGACGGAGCGGCCATCGCTTGGGCTTCGACCTTGCGGACGGAGGACTGGACCGTGCCGTCTTC
The DNA here is from genome assembly GCF_009828015.1 of Qipengyuania citrea. GTDB lineage: Bacteria > Pseudomonadota > Alphaproteobacteria > Sphingomonadales > Sphingomonadaceae > Qipengyuania > Qipengyuania citrea. The sequence goes on from NZ_WTYG01000002.1 coordinate 497,380, forward strand.
GCCGCGCATTTCGAAAGCACCATCTTCTGCCGGCGCACCGCCGGTATAGCATTCCTCGGGATCGTTGCCTTCCGGATCGAAGCACATCGTGCCATTGTCGCCGGTGCGCCAGGTGCCGCCGCCGATGCGGGTGCCATCGGGAGTCGTGTCGACGTAGGTACCATCGGCATTGATGGTCTGCATCGTGACGCTGCCGTCGGCGAGCTTCACCTCATAGGTGCCGGCGACATTACCGGTGGCGGTGCTGTCGAGCGTCGTGTCAGCGGTTTCGATCGGCTCGACCGGAGCCTCTGTCTCGTTGGAACCGCAGGCGGCAAGCGCCACACAGGATGCGGCGACCAGAAACTTCTTCATGGATACTTCCCCTTTCGCCCGCCTCAACGCGCGCGAAAGGGGTAAGTGCCCGAATATCAGACCAGTTCGACTGCGACCGCCGTGGCTTCGCCGCCGCCGATGCACAACGAGGCGACACCCCGCTTCTTGCCCTGTTGCTTGAGGGCGTTGAGCAGCGTCACGATGATGCGTGTGCCGCTGGCGCCGATCGGGTGGCCGAGAGCCGTGCCGCCGCCGTTCACGTTGATCTTGTCGTGCGGGATGCCGATGTCGCGCATCGCGAACATGGCGACGCAGGCGAACGCCTCGTTGACTTCCCACAGTTCGACTTCGTCCGCGCTCCAGCCGGCCTTGTCGAGGACCTTCTCGATCGCGCCGATCGGGGCGACGGTGAACTGCGCGGGTTCCTGCGCATGCGCGGCCATGGCGACGATTTTCGCCACCGGCTGCTGGCCATTGGCCTTAGCGACGCTTTCGCGGCTCAGAACCACGGCCGCCGCACCGTCGGAGATCGAGGAGGAGGTCGCTGCGGTGATCGTGCCGTCCTTGGCGAAGGCGGGGCGCAGCTGCGGGATCTTGTCGGGACGGCCCTTGCCGGGCTGCTCGTCATGCTCGACCGTGACTTCGCCCTTGCGGGTCGAGAAGGTGACCGGGACGACCTCATCGGCAAAGGCACCGCTGTCGATCGCGGCATTCGCGCGGCGCAGCGATTCGATGGAGTATTCGTCCATTTCCTCGCGCGTCATCTGGTAGTCATTGGCGGTTTCCTGCGCGAAAGTGCCCATCGCGCGGCCTTCTTCGTACGCGTCCTCGAGCCCGTCGAGGAACATGTGGTCATAGGTGGTGTCGTGTCCGAGGCGCGCGCCGCTGCGGTGCTTCTTGAGCAGGTAGGGGGCATTGGTCATGCTCTCCATCCCGCCCGCGACGACATAGTCCACCGTGCCGCTGGCGAGCGCTTCGGCGCCCATGATCACCGTCTGCATGCCGCTGCCGCAGACCTTGTTGACGGTGGTCGCCTGCACCGACTTGGGCAGGCCTGCCTTGATCGATGCCTGCCGCGCGGGCGCCTGGCCGAGCCCGGCGGGAAGGACGCAGCCCATGTAGGTGCGGTCGAAACTGTCCACCGGCACCCCCGAGCGCTCGACCGCGGCCTTTACTGCCGTGGCCCCGAGATCGGTGGCCGAGACATCGGCGAGCGCGCCCTGCATGCCGCCCATCGGAGTGCGGGCGTAAGACAGGATGACGACGGGATCGGATGCGCTGAACTGGGTCATGCTTGTGTATGTCCTTCGGTTCTGGAATATCGGTTGCCAATGGCGACCTATCTGGTGGCCCACAACCTAGTGCTGCGATGCAGCAATATCAAACGGAGAGAGCAATGGCGGACGACCGGAAAACCGACATGGAAGCCGTATTGCGCAAGCAGCGCGCCGCGCACCACCAGATGCGCCCCGAACCGCAGGCGCTGCGCAAGGACCGCATCCAGCGCGCGATGAAGCTGCTCACCGATCATGCGGACGACCTGTGCAAGGTGATGGCGGCCGATTTCGGCAATCGCTCGCCGCACCAGTCGATGATCACCGACATCGCGGGCACGGTGAACTTCGGCAAGTACTGTCTCAAGCACATGGACAAATGGTCGCGCCCCGAAAAGCGCCATGTCCAGTTCCCGCTCGGCCTGCTGGGTGCGAAGGCCGAGGTGCGCTACGAGCCCAAGGGCGTGGTGGGCATCCTCAGCCCGTGGAACTTCCCCGTCAATCTCAGCTTCGGCCCGCTGATGCAGATCTTCGCTGCGGGCAATCGCGCGATGATCAAGCCGAGCGAGTTCACCGAGAAGACCAGCTTGCTGACCAAGGAACTGGTGGAGGAATACTTCACCCCCGACGAATGCGCGGTGTTCACCGGCGGGCCCGAAGTCGCCGCGGCGTTCAGCGAACTGCCGTTCGACCACCTGATCTTCACCGGATCGACCGCGACCGGGCGCAAGGTGATGGAATCGGCGGCCAAGAACCTCGTCCCCGTCACGCTCGAACTGGGCGGCAAGAGCCCGGTGTTCCTCGGCGAGAGCGCCGATTTCGCCAAGGCGGGCGAGCGGGTGGCATTGGGCAAGATGCTCAATGCAGGCCAGATCTGCCTCGCGCCCGACTACCTCTATGTCCCCGAAAGCAAGCAGGACGAGGCAATCCACGGCGTGTGGCAGGGGACGGCCAACATGTACCCCACGCTGCTCGATAACGAGGACTACGCCAGCGTCGTCACCGACCGCCATTTCGACCGCCTGCAGGAGCTGGTTGCCGATGCGCGCGACAAGGGTGCCGAGGTGATCGAGGTCAATCCCGGGAACGAGGATTTCTCCAACACCAATGCGCGCAAGATGCCGCTGACGATCCTCAAGAACGTCAATGACGACATGCGCGCGATGCAGGAGGAAATCTTCGGCCCGGTCCTGCCGGTGAAGACCTATCGCCACATCGACGAGGCGATCGATTACGTGAACGACCACGATCGCCCGCTGGGCCTGTATTTCTTCGGCCAGGACAGCGACGAGCGCGAGAAGGTGCTGTCGCGGACGATCAGCGGCGGCGTGACGGTCAACGACGTTATCTTCCACGTGTCGATGGAAGACCTGCCGTTCGGCGGAGTCGGACCGAGCGGGATGGGCAGCTATCACGGGGTCGAGGGCTTCCGCGAATTCAGCCACGCACGCAGCATCTATACCCAGCCCAAGATCGACGTCGCCAAACTGGGCGGATTAAAGCCGCCCTATGGGCCCGCGACTGAAAAAGCGGTCAAAACGATGATGAAGTAACACCCCGGGGCAGGGGGTGTGCGCGGGGTGCGGAATTGTTGCGAATTGTTCGCATTTCTGCACCCTTGCGCCATCTGGGTGAGGGGCCTAGAGGCGGGCGCGAACCAAGCTTTACGCCTAGGAATCATTCGTGGTCGACCTCGAACAATACCTGCCCATCCTGATCTTCCTGATATTCGCCGCAGGGCTTTCGGCGCTGTTCGTCTTCCTGCCGATGGGCGTGTCGCGGCTAACCGGAGCGCACAAGCCGGATGCCGAGAAGCTTAGCGAATATGAATGCGGTTTCCCCGCCTTCGAAGACCCGCGCAGCCAGTTCGACGTCAAGTTCTACCTCGTGGCGATCAGCTTCCTGCTGTTCGATCTCGAGGCCTCGTTCCTGTTTCCCTGGGCGGTAAGCCTCGAATACACCGGCTGGACCGGCTGGATCGCGATGATCATCTTCCTCGGCATTCTGGCGGTCGGCCTGGCCTATGAATGGAAGATGGGCGCACTGGACTGGGAATGACATGAGCAATTCGACCATCATCACCCCGCCGCAGACCGTGCCCGCCGCGCAGGGCGGCGAAACCCGCCAGCCCGACGCGGACTATTTCAACGCGCTCCAGACCGAGGTGAACGACAAGGGGTTCCTCGTTACCAGCACCGAGGACCTGTTCCAGTGGGCGCGCACCGGATCGCTGTGGTGGATGACCTTCGGCCTCGCCTGCTGCGCGGTCGAGATGATCCACGTCAACATGCCGCGTTACGACATGGAGCGCTTCGGCGTCGCTCCGCGCGCCTCGCCGCGGCAGAGCGACGTGATGATCGTCGCCGGTACGCTGTGCAACAAGATGGCGCCTGCGCTGCGCAAGGTCTACGACCAGATGTCGGAGCCCAAATACGTCATCTCGATGGGCAGCTGCGCGAATGGCGGCGGCTATTACCATTACAGCTATTCGGTGGTGCGCGGCTGCGACCGTATCGTCCCCGTCGACATCTATGTTCCCGGGTGCCCGCCGACCGCCGAAGCGCTGCTTTACGGCGTGATGCAGCTGCAGCGGAAAATCCGCCGCGCGGGCACGATCGAGAGGTAGGGCGCAATGGCTACGCTACATTCCGCACCCCGCTTCACGCAGATCGACGGGCTGAAGGACACGCTGGGCGGGGCGCTCGGCGCGCACTTGCTCGACGTGCATGAAGAGCACGGCGAACTGCTGTTCACCGTGAAGCGCGAGAGCATCGAGGACGTGCTGCGCATCCTGCGCGACGACCACAAGTACCAGCAGCTGATGGAAATCGCCGGGGTCGACTATCCGAGCCGCGCGGAGCGGTTCGAAGTCGTTTACATGCTGCTGTCGCTGACCACGAACAACCGCATCATGGTCAAGTGTTCGGCGAGCGAGGACACGCTGGTCCCGACGGCAACGACGCTGTGGCCCAATGCAGGCTGGCTCGAGCGCGAAGTGTTCGACATGTACGGCGTGCTCTTCGCGGGCAATACCGACCTGCGCCGGATCCTCACCGATTACGGTTTCGAAGGGCACCCCTTCCGCAAGGATTTCCCGCTTACCGGCTATCACGAGCTGCGCTATTCGGAAGACGAGAAGCGCGTGGTCTATGAACCGGTCGAGCTCGCGCAGGACCTGCGCCAGTTCGACTTCATGAGCCCCTGGGAAGGGGCCGATTACGTGCTGCCGGGTGACGAGAAGGCGGATGTCCCGCCGGTCGACGAACCCAAGACCACCGAAACGCCCAAGGACACGGGTGCGGGCAAGAAAACCGACGAACATGCGGCCGACAAGGTCAGCGCCGGTGCCCCGGCCGAGGAAGACGGCGGCGAGAACGCCCCGGCTCCCGAACCGACCGAGGACCAGCCCGCACGCGCCGAGCGCGAGGGCAAGACCACCGACACCGCCGAAGCGACCGAGCCGGATACGCCGGATAACGATGCCGGCGGCCCCGCGCCTGCGGCCGGGAAGCGCAAGTCATGAAGCGGCTGCTCCTGATTGCCCTCCCGCTGGCGCTCGCCGGGTGTTCTTCGGAACCCGCCGAGCAGGAAAGCGCCGACGATTTCGCCAGCCGTATCGGCCAGGACGGCAATGCCGCTGGCGGACCGCAGGCCGATCCCGACCTGCCCAACACTGCAAGCGTTACGGCACCCGGCGGTGTCGATCTGACCCAGCTCCAGAAGCTGGGCGATATCGGCGGCGTCGACCTGGGTGCGCGCGACGGCGGCTGCACGCTGATGGTCGGCAAGGACGAAATGCTGATCGCCGGTGCGCCCGATGACGCCTCGGTTCCCGGCAAGGCGGTGGTGCGCGTGGGCGATAGCCTGGTGCTGACCGATGCCGCGGCGGGCGGTCTCGACGCCATCCGCGACGGGACCAGCTTCGCGGGCGAAGGCTTCACCGTCTCGGTCGCTCCCGCTGCGGGCACCGAGCAACGCCGTCCCGCGAATGTCACCGTGACCGACGCGGCGGGCAAGACGCAAAGCTACAGCGGTAACTGGATCTGTTCATGAGCCACGCCATGCATCTGGAAGAGTCGCCGACCACCGGCGACGAAGTGATCACCAATTACACGATCAACTTCGGGCCCCAGCACCCCGCGGCGCACGGCGTGCTGCGCATGGTGATGGAGCTCGACGGCGAGATCATCGAACGGATCGATCCGCATGTCGGCCTGCTGCACCGCGGCACCGAAAAGCTGATCGAGCACAAGACCTATCTGCAGGCGCTGCCCTATTTCGACCGGCTCGACTATTGTTCGCCGCTGGCGCAGGAATACAGCTACGTCCTCGCGATCGAGAAGCTGCTCAATGTCGAGGTGCCCGAACGCGCGCAATACCTGCGCGTGCTGTTCGCCGAGCTGACCCGCATCTGCAATCACATGCTCAACATCGGCGCCCATGTCATGGATGTCGGCGCGATGACGCCGAACCTGTGGGTGTTCGAGCTGCGCGAAGACTGCATGAACTTCTTCGAGCGGGCCTCGGGTGCGCGCATGCACAGCGCCTGGTTCCGCCCCGGCGGCGTCCACCAGGACGTGCCCGAAAAGCTGTTGGTCGACATCGGCAACTGGGTCGATGGCCGGCTCCAGGAACTGTTCGGCGATGCGATGAGCCTCGTGCTCGACAACCGCATCTTCAAGCAGCGCAATGTCGATATCGCCGTGGTCAGCAAGGACGATGCGGTCGCCTGGGGTTTCTCCGGCCCGATGATCCGCGCTGCAGGCATCCCGTGGGACCTGCGCAAGTCGCAGCCTTACGACGTCTACGAGCGGATAGAATTCGACATTCCCGTGGGCACCAATTCCGACTGCTACGACCGTTTCGTGGTGCGCGTGAAGGAAGTCTACGAAAGCGCGAAGATCATCAAGCAGTGCCTGGCGCAGATGCCCGGCGGGCCGATCTGCTCCGACGACCGCAAGGTCTCGCCGCCCAAGCGCGCCGAGATGAAGCAGTCGATGGAAGCGCTGATCCATCACTTCAAGCTCTACACCGAAGGGTTCCACGTCCCCGCTGGCGAAGTCTATGTCGCGACCGAAAGCCCCAAGGGCGAATTCGGGGTTTATCTGGTCAGCGACGGGTCGAACAAACCCTATCGCTGCAAGATCCGGCCGACCGCGTTCAGCCACTTGCAGGCGATGGATTTCATGAGCCGCGGCCATATGCTGCCCGACGCCACCGCCATTCTCGGCGCCATCGACGTCGTGTTCGGGGAGTGTGACCGGTGATCGCGCGCGAAGTGTTCATCTTCATCGCGGCATTTGCGGCATTCGCTTCGGCGGTTGCTGCCTATCTGTTCGCCTTCCATGGCGAAAGCTCGCTCAAGGAAATCCTTTCGACGGCCTTCGCTGCCGTCATCGGTCTCTATGTGGGCCGTTATGTCGAACGCAGGTTGATCAATGGCTGACCGTTCCCTCGCTCCCGATACCCCCGACCTGCGCGAGCGCTGGGGCGGTTTCGAGTTCACCGAAAGCTACCGGACCCGTGCCGACAGGGCGATTGCGCGCTATCCCGAAGGGCGCCAGCGCTCCGCGGTGATGCCGCTGCTCGACCTCGCCCAGCGCCAGGTCGGTGAAGAAACAAACACGCAGGGCTGGCTGCCGCTGCCGGTGATCGAATATGTCGCCGATTACCTCGACATGCCGGTAATCCGCGTGCTTGAGGTTGCGACCTTCTACTTCATGTACAACCTCCGGCCCGTGGGTAAGTACCACGTGCAGGTGTGCGGCACGACGCCGTGCATGTTGCGTGGTTCGGACGGCCTGCTCGCCGCCTGCAGCAAGCGCGGGATGAAGAAGGGCCACGTCTCCGAAGACGGGTTGTGGACGCTGACCGAAGTCGAATGCATGGGCAATTGCGCGACTGCGCCGATGGTCCAGATCAACGACGACAATTACGAAGACCTGACCCCCGAGCGCCTTGATGCGGTGCTCGACGCACTGGCCAAGGGCGAGCAACCCAAGACCGGCACGCAGGAACCCGGCCGCCACACCAGCGAACCCGCCGGTGGGCCGACCACGCTGACCGAGATGGTCGATGCCAATCACGATTACCGGAAGGAATGGTGATGGAGATCGTCACTATCCTCGTCGCGCTGGTGCTCGCCTGGATCGCCTGGAAGGTGCTGGTGGGCCTCGTGAAATTCGGCGTTCTCGCGCTTATCGCGGTCGCCGCCATCTATTTCCTCTCGCAAGGGGGCGCATTCTGATGCTTGCCGACAAGGATCGCATCTTCACCAATGTCTACGGCTTCCAGGACTGGGGCCTCAAGGCGGCGCAGCAGCGCGGCGACTGGGACGATACCAAGTCGCTGATCGCGCGCGGCCATGACAGCATCATCGACGAGATGAAGGCTTCGGGGCTGCGCGGGCGGGGCGGGGCAGGCTTCCCCACCGGCCTGAAATGGTCGTTCATGCCGAAGGAATCGAAGGACGGCCGTCCCAGCTTCCTCGTCATCAATGCCGACGAGTCCGAACCCGGCAGCTGCAAGGACCGCGAGATCATCCGCCATGATCCGCACAAGCTGATCGAAGGCGCCCTGATCGCCGGTTATGCGATGCGCGCGCGGGCGGCCTATATCTATATCCGCGGCGAATACATCCGCGAGGCGGAGACACTTCAGGCCGCGATCGACGAAGCCTATGATGCGGGACTGATCGGCAAAAACGCCAGCAAATCGGGCTACGATTTCGACGTCTTCCTGCACCGCGGTGCGGGGGCCTATATCTGCGGCGAAGAGACCGCGATGATCGAGAGCCTCGAGGGCAAGAAGGGCCAGCCGCGGCTCAAGCCCCCGTTCCCCGCGGGAGCAGGCCTCTACGGCTGCCCGACCACGGTCAACAATGTCGAATCGATTGCCGTCGTGCCGACCATCCTGCGCCGGGGCGCATCGTGGTTCAGCTCGTTCGGGCGCGAGAACAACAAGGGCACCAAGCTCTTCCAGATCAGCGGCCATGTGAACAAGCCCTGCGTGGTCGAGGAAGCGCTCAGCATTCCGTTCAGCGAGTTGATCGAGAAGCATTGCGGCGGTATCCGCGGCGGCAAGGACAATCTGCTCGCGGTGATCCCGGGCGGATCGTCGGTGCCGCTGGTTCCGGCTGAGCAGATCTGGGATGCGCCGATGGATTTCGACGGGCTCAAGGAGCTCGGCTCGGGTCTCGGCACTGCCGGCGTCATCGTGATGGACAAGTCGACCGACATCGTCCGCGCGATCAGCCGCATCAGCTATTTCTACAAGCACGAGAGCTGCGGCCAGTGCACTCCCTGCCGCGAAGGCACGGGCTGGATGTGGCGGATGATGGAACGCCTGCGCACCGGCGATGCCGCGATCGAGGAAATCGACATGCTGCAGCAGGTCACCAAGCAGGTCGAAGGCCATACCATCTGCGCGCTGGGCGATGCGGCCGCCTGGCCGATCCAGGGCCTGATCCGCCACTTCCGCCCCGAGCTCGAGCGCCGGATCGAAGAACACAACGCCAAATTTGCCGAGGCAGCGGAATAATGCCCAAAGTCACCGTAGACGGACAGGAAATCGAGGTCCCCGATGGCGCGACCGTCCTTCAGGCCTGCGAGCTTGCGGGCAAGGAAATCCCGCGCTTCTGCTATCACGAGCGGCTGAGCATCGCCGGCAACTGCCGCATGTGCCTGGTTGAAGTGAAGCCCGGACCGCCCAAGCCGCAGGCGAGCTGTGCGCTGCCGGCTACCGACGGGCAGGAAATCCGCACCGACAGCGAAATGGTCAAGACCGCGCGCGAAGGCGTGATGGAATTCCTGCTGATCAATCATCCGCTCGACTGCCCGATCTGCGACCAGGGGGGCGAATGCGACCTGCAGGACCAGTCGGTCGCCTATGGCCGCGGGGCCACGCGCTACGAAGAGAACAAGCGCGCGGTGACCGAGAAATACATGGGCCCGCTGATCAAGACGGTCATGACCCGCTGCATCCACTGCACCCGCTGCGTGCGCTTCTCCGAAGAGATCGCCGGCGTGGACGAAATCGGCGCGCTCTATCGCGGCGAGGACATGCAGATCACCACCTATCTCGAGCAGGCGGCCGAGCATGAGCTGTCGGCCAATGTGATCGACCTGTGCCCGGTCGGCGCACTGACAAGCCGCCCCTATGCCTTCGAAGCGCGCCCGTGGGAGCTCAAGAAGACGCTCAGCATCGACGTCTCGGATGCGGTGGGGTCGAACATCCGGCTCGACAGCCGTGGCCGCGAAGTCATGCGCGCGCTCCCGCGCATCAATGACGACGTCAACGAGGAATGGATCTCGGACAAGACCCGCTACCAGGTCGACGGCTTGTCGAAGCGGCGCCTGGACAAGGTCTTCATGCGCAAGCGCGGCAAGCTGCAACCGGCGAGCTGGGACGAGGCGTTCAAGGCGATCGCCAAGGCCAAGCCGGGCAACAGCATTGCCGCCATCGCGGGCGACATGGTCGATTGCGAAACCATGTTCGCCGCCAAGACGCTGCTCGAGGCCTGCGGTTCGTCGCTGATCGAAGGCCGCCAGACCGGCATGGATTACGACGTGTCGAACTTGGCCGCGGTCAATTTCAATTCGACCTTTGCGGGTATCGAAACCGCCGATGCTATCCTGATCGTCGGCAGCCACATCCGCTGGGAAGCGCCGCTGGTCAACGTGCGGATCCGCAAGGCGGTGAAGCGCGGTGCCAGGGTCTTCGTGGTCGGTCCGCAGTGGGACACGACCTATCCGGCGCAGTTCCTCGGCGAGGACCTCGCAGTGCTCGGCGAATTGCCCAAGGACGTGGTCGATGCCTTCGCCGGCGCCGACCGCCCCGCCATCATCATGGGCGGCGCGGCGCTTGCCAAGGGCGCGCTGGGGGCAGGCCTCGCCTTTGCCGAAACGCACAAGCTGGTGCGCGAGGGCTGGAACGGCTTCAATGTGCTGCACTTCAGTGCAGCACGGATGGGCGGATTGATGCTCGGTTTCGCGCAAAAGGGCGGGATGAAGGACATCGCCGCGGCAGGGCCCAAGGTGGTCATAAGCCTGGGCGCCGACGAGATGGATTTCGAACCCTTCGCCGACAGCCTGAAGGTCTATATCGGCCATCACGGCGACAAGGGCGCGCATGCGGCGGACATCATCCTGCCGGGTTCGAGCTTCGCCGAGAAGGACGGGACCTACGTCAACACCGAAGGCCGCGTGCAGTTCGCCGAACGCGCGGTGTTCGCGCCGGGTGACGCGCGCGAGGACTGGACGATCCTGCGCGCGCTGGCCGATGCGCTCAAGGTCGAGGTCGGCTTCGACAGCTTTGCCGAATTGCAGGCCAACATGATCCGCGAAGTCCCCGCGCTGGGCGAGGAAGGCCTTGCCGGCTATGGCGACTTGCCCAAGGGTGGCAGCACGGCCAAGGCGGAAGGGCGGATCACCGCCTATCCGATCAAGGACTTCTACCTCACCAATCCCATCGCCCGCGCCAGCGCGGTGATGCAGCAATGTTCGAGCGAACTGCTCGGCAGCGGCGAGCTTGCGGAGGCCGCGGAATGACCGAATTCTTCCAATCGCTGGGCATGACCTACGAATGGGCCTGGGGTCTTGCGACCTTTGCCGGGATCCTGCTGATCGCGCTGCCGCTGATGCTCAGCGTCGCGATGGTCATCTATGTCGACCGCAAGGTGTGGGCGGCGATCAACCTGCGCCGCGGTCCCAACGTGGTCGGCCCGTTCGGCCTGCTGCAGAGCTTTGCCGACGGGTTGAAGGTGTTCCTGCAGGAAACGATCATTCCCTCGGCGGCGAACAAGGGGATATTCCTCCTTGCGCCGATCCTCACCTTCACCGTCGCGCTCGGCGCGTGGGCGGTGGTGCCGTTCAGCGCCGAAGCGGTACTGGCGGACATCAACATCGGCCTGCTCTACATTCTCGCGATCAGTTCGCTGTCGGTGTACGGCGTGGTGATGAGCGGGTGGGCGAGTAACTCGAAATACCCGTTCTTTTCGGCCATGCGCGCCGCTGCGCAGATGATCAGCTACGAAGTCTCGATCGGCTTCATCCTGGTGTGCGTCGTGCTGTTCGCGGGCACGTTCAATCTGAACGACATCGTCCGCGCGCAGGAAGGCTTCGGCCTCGGCTTCATCAATGCCTATGGCATCCATCCGCTGCTGTTCCCGATGTGGGTGATGTTCTTCATCAGCTCGCTCGCGGAAACACAGCGCGTGCCGTTCGATCTGACCGAGGCGGAAAGCGAGCTCGTCGCCGGGTACCAGACCGAATATAGCTCGATGAGCTTCGCGCTGTTCTGGCTGGGCGAATATGCCAACATCCTGCTGATGTGCATTCTCAATGCGCTGCTGTTCTGGGGTGGCTGGCTGCCGCCGTTCGACTGGGCGCCGCTCTATTACGTGCCCGGGATCGTCTGGCTGCTGCTCAAGACCTTCTTCTTCTTCTTCATGTTCAGCTGGGTGATGGCGACCGTACCGCGCTATCGCTACGACCAGCTGATGCGCCTGGGCTGGAAGGTGTTCCTTCCGATCAGCCTCGGCTTCGTCGTCGTCATTTCGGGCTATCTGATGGCCACGGGACATTACGGATGAGTATCGCGCAAACCATCAAGGCGTTCACCCTGTGGGAGTTCGTGAAGGCGCATGCCCTCACGCTGAAGTATTTCTTCAAGCCCAAGGTCACGATCAACTACCCGTTCGAAAAGAACCCGATCTCGCCCCGCTTCCGCGGCGAGCATGCGCTGCGCCGCTATCCCAACGGGGAAGAACGCTGCATCGCCTGCAAGCTGTGCGAGGCCGTCTGCCCCGCGCAGGCGATCACGATCGAGAGCGAACCGCGCGAGGACGGCAGCCGCCGCACCACGCGCTACGACATCGACATGACCAAGTGCATCTATTGCGGCTTCTGTCAGGAAGCCTGCCCGGTGGATGCCGTGGTCGAGGGGCCGAACTTCGAATACGCCACCGAAACGCGTGAAGAACTGCTGTACGACAAGGCCAAGCTGCTGGCGAACGGGGACAAGTGGGAGCGGGCGATCGCCGCGAACCTTGAAGCCGATGCGCCCTATCGCTAGGGGCCGCGCGTGACTGGGGCATACCAACTCACCACCATTTCCGTCATCCCCGCGCAGGCGCGGATCCATCAGGCGGCAGTGGCACCATGCAACGTTATCCGGACCCCCGCCTTTGCGGGCGTGACGCAAGAGGTTTGAGGGAAAAGTGATACAGACTATCGCCTTTTACCTGTTCGCAGCACTGGTCATCGCCAGCGCCGTCATGGTCATCATGTCGCGCAACCCGGTGCATTCGGTGCTGTGGCTGATCCTCGCCTTCTTCAATGCGGCCGGGCTGATGGTCCTCGTCGGCGCCGAATTCATCGCCGCGCTGATGGTCATCGTCTATGTGGGCGCAGTCGCGGTGCTGTTCCTGTTCGTGGTGATGATGCTCGACATCGACTTTGCCGAACTGCGCGCGGGCTTCATCAAGAACTTCCCGCTGGGTATCGCGATCGCGCTGGTGCTCGCTGCCGAGCTGATCTTCGGCATCGGTGCCTATCAGGCTGGGCGGATCGACCTGGGCGTCGCCAGCGGCGCTGCTGCCCCCATCCTCGGGGAATCCAATACCGCCAGCATCGGCGCGGTGCTGTACCGCGACTATATCTTCCTGTTCGAAGCCGCGGGCCTGATCCTGCTGGTGGCAATGGTCGGCGCGATCGTGCTGACGCACCGTAAGCGCCCCGACGGCGCGCGCGGCCAGCAGGACATCACCCGCCAGGTGCGCCGCAATCCGGACGAGGCAACCGTCATGAAACAGCCCGAAGTGGGCAGGGGGGTCGAGCTGTGATCGGCATCGAACACTATATCGTGGTCAGCGCGATCCTGTTCGTGCTGGGCGTGCTGGGTATCTTCCTGAACCGGAAGAACATCATCGTCATCCTGATGGCGATCGAACTGATCCTGCTCAGCGTCAATCTCCAGCTGGTCGCGTTCAGCGCGTTTCTCGGCGATCTGGTGGGGCAGGTCTTCGCCATGTTCGTGCTGACCGTGGCAGCGGGCGAAGCCGCCGTCGGTCTCGCCATTCTCGTCACCTATTTCCGTAGCCGTGGCACGATTGCCGTCGACGACGTCGACCGGTTGAAGGGATAAGCACCCGTGCACCCGATCCTCTTTATCGTATTCCTGCCGCTGCTGGCGGCGCTCGTCGCCGGCCTGACCAACAAGGCCGCGCCGCCGGTCTTCGCCAAGGCGGTGACCACCGGGGCGCTGTTCATCAGCGCCGCGCTCAGCTGGCCGATTTTCCTCGGCTTCGTCGGCGGATCTTCCGAAGCGACCGTGGTGCCGGTGCTTACCTGGATCCAGTCGGGCACGCTGGCATTCGACTGGGCGCTGCGCGTCGATACGCTGACCGCGGTCATGCTGGTGGTGATCAACACCGTTTCGGCGCTCGTCCACCTCTACAGCTGGGGCTATATGGACGAAGACCCCGACCAGCCGCGGTTCTTCGCCTATCTGTCGCTGTTCACCTTCGCCATGCTGATGCTGGTGACGGCGGACAACCTCGTCCAGATGTTCTTCGGTTGGGAAGGCGTGGGCCTGGCATCCTACCTGCTGATCGGTTTCTGGTTCCGCAAGCCGAGTGCCAATGCCGCCGCGATCAAGGCCTTCGTGGTCAACCGCGTCGGCGACCTCGGCTTCATGCTGGGCATTTTCGGCACCTATCTGGTGTTCGACACCGTTTCGATCACCGAAATCCTCGCCGCCGCGCCCGGTATGAGCGGGGCGACGATTGGCTTCCTCGGCTTCACCGTGCAGACGATGGACGTGCTGTGCATCCTGCTGTTCATCGGCGCGATGGGCAAATCGGCGCAGCTCGGCCTGCACACCTGGCTGCCCGACGCGATGGAAGGCCCGACGCCGGTGTCGGCGCTGATCCATGCTGCGACCATGGTGACCGCGGGCGTGTTCATGGTCTGCCGCCTTTCGCCCATGTTCGAAACCGCGCCCGTGGCGCTGGGCATGGTGACCTTCATCGGCGCTGCCACCTGCATCTTTGCCGCCACAGTCGGCACCACGCAGTGGGACATCAAGCGCGTGATCGCCTATTCGACCTGTTCGCAGCTGGGCTACATGTTCTTTGCCGCGGGCGTCGGCGCATATGGCGTGGCGATGTTCCACCTGTTCACTCATGCCTTCTTCAAGGCGCTGCTGTTCCTGGGTGCGGGCTCGGTCATCCATGCGATGCACCACGAACAGGACATGCGCTATTACGGCGAGCTGCGGAAGCACATCCCGCTTACCTTCTGGGCGATGATGATGGGGACGCTGGCGATTACCGGCGTGGGCATCTATCATCTTGGCGCGGGCTTCGCCGGCTTCTGGTCGAAGGACGCGATCCTCGAAGTGGCCTATGGCCGCGGGACCGAACTGGGCAATTTCGCCTTCTGGATGGGCACCTTCGCCGCGCTGCTGACCAGCTTCTACAGCTGGCGGCTGATGTTCCTCACCTTCTGGGGCAAGCCGCGCTGGATCGAGAGCGAGCACATCCAGCATTCGGTTCACAAGACCCCCGCCGAAGCGGGCGAGGACACGACCGGCGGCTATCATCCGCATGAAAGCCCGCTGTCGATGCTGATCCCGCTGGGCGTGCTGTCGATCGGTGCGGTCCTGGCCGGACAGATCTTCGCGCCGACCTTCCTCGATGATGCCGCGTTCTGGGGCAGCTCGATCTTCTACAACGAACCGCTCATCCACGCGATGCACGGCGTGCCCTATCTGGTGAAATACGCCGCCTTCATCGTCATGCTGATCGGCCTGTTCGTCGCCTGGCTGGCCTATATCAAGGACACCAGCATTCCGGGCAAGACGGCCGAACAGCTCGGGCCGATCTACCGCTTCCTCTACAACAAGTGGTATTTCGACGAACTTTATCACTACCTGTTCATCGTCCCTGCCTTCTGGCTGGGGCGCCAGTTCTGGAAACTTGGCGATGTCGGCACGATCGACCGTTTCGGTCCCAATGGCATTGCCTGGGTGGTCGAGAAGGGGGCCGTTGGCGCCCGCCGCTTCCAGACCGGATATCTGTATAGCTATGCGCTGGTGATGCTCCTCGGGCTCGTCGCCGCCATCACCTGGGTGCTGTTCTGATGGAATTCCCCATCCTTTCGCTGATGCTCGCCGTGCCGCTGGCCGGCGCTATCGCCTGCCTGTTCCTCGGTGCGCACACCGCGCGCATGGTCGCGCTGGTGGCCACGCTGGTCGATCTCGCGCTCGGCGTGTTGCTGTGGCTCAATTACGACATTGGCGGGGCGCAGTGGCAGTTCACCGAGCGCGCGGAGATATTCGCGGGCTTCAGCTATGCGCTGGGGATCGACGGGATCGCGCTGATGCTGATCATGCTCAGCGTGTTCCTGATGCCCATCTGCATCCTCGCCAGCTGGGATGCGATCAGCAAGCGCGTCGGCGAATACATGAGCGCCTTCCTGCTGATGGAAGTGCTGATGATCGGCGTCTTCGCCTCGCAGGACATGTTCCTGTTCTACATCTTCTTCGAAGCCGGCCTGATCCCGATGTACCTTATCATCGGCGTATGGGGCGGCGATAACCGCATCTACGCCTCGTACAAATTCTTCCTCTACACGCTGCTCGGCTCGGTCCTGATGCTTATCGCAATGCTGTGGATGGCAAACGAAGCGGGCACGACCGATATCCCGACGCTGCTGAACTACGACTTCTCGCCGCAGGCGCAGACCTGGTTGTGGCTGGCCTTCTTCGCCAGCTTCGCCGTGAAGATGCCGATGTGGCCGGTGCATACCTGGCTGCCCGATGCCCACGTGCAGGCGCCGACCGCCGGGTCGGTCATCCTCGCGGGCGTGCTGCTCAAGCTGGGCGGCTACGGCTTCATCCGCTTCAGCCTGCCAATGTTCCCCGAAGCCAGCGCGCAGTTCACCTGGTTCGTCTTCGTCCTGTCGATGATCGCGGTGATCTACACCTCGCTCGTCGCGCTGGTGCAGAGCGACATGAAGAAGCTGATCGCCTATTCCTCGGTCGCGCATATGGCGATCGTGACCGCAGGCATCTTCGCGTTCAACGCGCAGGGCATCGAAGGCGCGGTGATGGTCATGCTGGGCCACGGGCTGGTCTCGGGCGCGCTGTTCCTGTGCGTCGGCGTGATCTACGACCGGCTGCACACGCGCGAGATCGCGCGCTATGGCGGCCTCGCCATCAACATGCCGCGCTATGCGCTGTTCTTCCTGCTGTTCACGATGGCCTCGATCGGCCTGCCGGGCACCAGCAATTTCGTCGGCGAATTCCTTGCGCTGGCGGGCCTCTACAAGGTCTCGACGCTGGTCACGCTGGTCTGCACCACCGGGATCATCCTCGGTGCCGCCTACATGCTGTATCTCTACCGCCGCGTCGTCTTCGGGCTTCAGGTCAACGAAGATGCCGCGCGCATGCCCGACCTCAACGCCCGCGAATGGGCCATGCTCGCCCCGATCGCAGCCGCCGTGCTGTGGATGGGCGTCTATCCGGAAAGCTTCCTAGCCCCCATGCGTCAGGATATTGCCGCTCTCGAGGCGCGCGTGGCACGCGCCGCACCCGATTTCGATGCCGACAACACCATCGGCACGCCGCGCGAACACAATGCCAATTACGTCGGATTCGCGCATGGCGAAGCCCGCGGTGAAGAGGGAGCGCACTGATGTCCTACGCTACCTCGCTCTATCTCACCGCGGCGGAAATCGGCCTGTCGATCACCGCGCTCGTCCTGCTGCTGCTCGCCGCGTGGAACGGGGATCGGTCCGCCCGCCTGCTGACCATCATCGCCGTGGCCGCGCTCGTCGGTGCAGCGATCTTCAGCATCGGCTTGTTCGACCGCAGCGCAAGCGAAGTCGCCGGACGGGCTTTTGGCGATCTTTACCGTGCCGATGCCTTCGGCAGCTTCGGCAAGGTGCTGATCTATCTCGCCTCGGCGGCGGTCCTGATCGTCACCCCGCGTTTCTTCACCCAGCTGGGCGGTTACCGCGCCGAATATCCCGTGCTGATGCTGTTCAACGCGGTCGGCATGGGCATCATGGTGTCCGCCACCGACCTGATGACGCTCTACATCGGTCTCGAAATGTCGAGCCTGTCGAGCTACGTGCTGGCTAGCTTCCTGCGGCAGGACGACCGGTCGAGCGAGGCCGGGCTCAAGTACTTCGTGCTCGGCGCGCTGGCATCGGGCATCATCCTCTACGGCGTCAGCCTGGTCTACGGTTTCACCGGTTCGACCAATTACGACGGCATCCGCGCCGCCTTTGCGCTCGATTTCTCCACCGGTGCATTGTTCGGCGTGGTCTTCGTGCTGGCGGGTGTCGCCTTCAAGATCAGCGCCGTGCCGTTCCATATGTGGACCCCCGACGTCTACGAAGGCGCACCGACGCCGGTCACGGCCTTCTTCGCCAGCGCGCCCAAGGTCGCGGCGATGGGCGTGCTGGTGCGCATCGCGATGGATCCCTTCGCGGGCGAAGTCGATGCCTGGCGGCAGATCATCATCTTCGCCGCGCTGGCATCGATTGTAGTGGGCGCGCTCGGCGCCATCGGGCAGCAGAACCTCAAGCGCCTGCTGGCCTATTCGTCGATCAACAACGTCGGCTTCATCCTTATCGGTCTTGCCGCAGCGACCGCGGCGGGCGTCGCCAGCGTGCTGACCTATCTGACGATCTACGTCGCCATGGTGATCGGCAGCTTCACCGCGCTGCTGATGCTGCGCGACCCGGCCGGTCAGAACCTCGAAACCTTCGCCGATATTGCCGGGCTCTCGACCCGGCGGCCGGCGCTCGCCTGGTGCCTGCTGGTGCTGATGTTCAGCCTCGCGGGCATTCCGCCGCTGTTCGGATTCTGGGGCAAGTTCGTGGTGTTCCAGGCCGCCGTGCAGGCCGATCTGGTCGCACTTGCCGCGATCGGGATCGCCGCCAGCGTGATCGGCGCGTTCTACTACCTGAAGTTCATCAAGGTGATGTTCTTCGACGAACCCACGCGCGATGTCGAGACGAGCAGCCCGGTGAGCCACTGGGCCGTGCTGGGCGTGTGCGTCGCGATCCTGTCGCCGCTCGGCTACCTGCTGACCATCCCGCTGGGTGAATGGACGGCGCAGGCCGCGGCTTCCTTCGTCGCTGCGATGTGATCCGCTTCGTAACCGAAACCGGTTCGACCAATTCCGATCTTGCCGCGCAGGTGCGCGCGGGCGAGGTGGTGGCCGAGGGTCACTGGCTGGTGGCCGATCGGCAGGTCGCAGGGCGCGGGCGGCAGGGACGCAGCTGGTTCGACGGCAGCGGCAATTTCATGGGTTCGACCGCGGTTCGCATTTCGCCGCGCGATCCCGCCCCGGCAACGCTGGCGCTGGTCGCGGGCGTGGCGGCCTACGAGGCCGTGTCCGCCGTGCTGGCCGAACCCGGCAAGCTGAGGCTCAAATGGCCCAACGATCTCATGCTCGGCGATGCCAAGCTGGCCGGCATCCTGCTCGAACGCGAAGGCGACAGGATCATCGTCGGCATGGGCGTGAACCTGGCTGCCGCGCCCGACCTGCCCGACCGCAAGACCGTGGCGCTGGCCGAACTGGGCCCCGCGCCCGATCGCGACATGTTCGCCCGCACCCTGGCCGAGGCCTTCGACCTCGAACTCGAGCGGTGGCGCACCTACGGCCTCGAACCGCTCACGCGGCGCTGGGCCAGCGTGGCCCACCCGCCCGGCACGCGGCTGACCGTGCAACCGCCGGGCGAGGAGCGGATCGAAGGCGCCTTTGCCGGTTTGACCCCCGACGGCGCGTTGTCGCTGCGCTTGGCGGACGGATCGACCCGTGCCATCCATGCGGGCGACGTGATGCTCGCAAACGAGGAGAGCTGAGCCATGCTGCTCGCCGCCGATGTCGGAAATACCAATGTTGTCTTCGCGCTGATCGACAAGGGCGAGATCAAGGCGCGCTGGCGGATCGCCTCCGACCCGCGCCGGACGGGCGACGAATATGCCGTTTGGCTGCTGCAACTGGCCGAATTCCAGGGCTTCGACAGCGGCGAGATCGATCAGGTGATCATCGGCTCGGTCGTTCCCAAGGCGATCCACAATCTCACGGTCCTGTCGGAAAAGTATCTCGGGATCACGCCGCTCATCGCGGGCCAGGACAAGGCGGCCTGGGGAATCGAGCTGGATATCGAACAGCCCAGCTCGCTGGGTGCGGACCGCGCGCTCAACACCATTGCGGCGCATGCCAAGCACGACGGCGATCTTATCGTCATCGATTTCGGCACCGCGACGACATTCGACGTGGTCGATTTCAACGGCGCCTACAAGGGCGGCATCATTGCGCCCGGGATCAATCTCTCGCTTGACGCGCTGGTAGGGAACACGGCCAAATTGCCGCGGATCGCCATCGAGAAGCCCGAAAGCGACAGCGTCATCGGTCGCAACACCGAGGACCAGATGCTAATTGGGGTTTTCTGGGGCTATGTATCTCTGATCGAAGGACTTGTGGCCCGCATGAAGGCTGAAATCGGACGTCCCGCCAAGGTGGTCGCGACAGGGGGCCTGGCGATCCTGTTTGATGAACACACCGACCTGTTCGACGTGGTCGACCCCGACCTCACGCTCGAAGGGCTTGCCATTCTGGCAGGGCGCGCCGCGTGAAGAAGGACTTCACCCCCGAAGACGAACTGCTGTTCCTCGCGCTCGGCGGTTCGGGCGAAATCGGCATGAACGTCAATCTCTATGGCTGCCAGGGCAAATGGCTGATGGTCGATCTGGGGATGACCTTCTCGGGCGACCAGTATCCCGGCGTCGACCTGGTGTTCGCCGATCTGGAATTCATCGAGGAACGCGCCCATCAGCTCGAAGCCATCGTGCTGACGCATGCGCATGAAGACCACATCGGTGCGGTCCCCTATTTCGCCGCCGATCTCGGCGTGCCGATCTATGCCACGCCGTTCACTGCCGACCTCGTCCGCCGCAAGCTCAAGGAAGCGGGCCTGGTCGACGAGGTCGAGCTGCATGTCATCGAAGAGGACCACGGCCAGTTCGCCGTCGGCCCGTTCGAGGTGACCTATATCCCACTCGCGCATTCGATCGCCGAAGGCAATGCGCTGCTGATCGATACCCCGCACGGGCGGATCTTCCACACCGGTGACTGGAAGCTCGACGAAGACCCCATCATCGGCGAACCGACGACCGAGGAAGAACTGATCGCGATCGGCGACGAGGGCGTGCTGGCGCTGGTCTGCGACAGCACCAATGTCTTCAATCCCGCGCCGAGCGGTTCGGAAGGGGCGGTCTACAAGGGCTTGCTCGAGGAAGTGCAGCGCCATGCGGGCAAGCGGGTGATGGTGACCACCTTCGCCAGCAATGTCGCACGGCTCCAGACGCTGGGCGACGTCGCGCGCGAAACCGGCCGCCAGGTTTGCGTCGCCGGCCGCTCGCTCGACCGGATCATCGAGGTCTCGCAGGATAACGGCTATCTGCAGGACTTCCCCGACCCGGTCGATTTCGACACCGCGATGGGGCTGCCTCGCGGCGAAGTGCTGATCATTGCGACCGGCGGGCAGGGCGAACCGCGCGCCGCGCTGGCGCGGGTGGCGGACGAAAACCACCCGATCGAACTGGTCAGCGGCGATGTCGTGCTGTTTTCGAGCCGGCAGATCCCGGGCAATGAACTGTCGATCGGGATCGTGCAGAACAAGCTCGCTGCGCGCGGTATCACCATGGTCACCGACCGGCAGAGCATGATCCACGTGTCGGGCCATCCGGGCCGCCCCGAGCTGGAAGCGCTCTATGGCTGGATCCGGCCGGACATTCTCGTCCCCGTGCATGGCGAGATGCGCCACATGCAGGAGCAGGGCAGGCTGGGTAAGGAATGCGCGATACCCGACCAGGTCGTCCAGCAGAACGGCGATCTCGTGCGGCTCGCGCCCGGTGCGCCCGGCAAGATTGCCGAAGTGAAGGCGGGCCGCCTGGTGCTCGATGGCGATCTCATCATCCCGGCCGATGGCGAGGCGATTGCCATGCGGCGCCGGATCATGCGCGAAGGCGTGCTCATCGTCGCGCTCGACGGCGATCTCAACCCGCGGATCGACAGCCTGGGGCTGCCGCTGGACGAGGATTACGACGATTTCGTCGCCGAAGCGACGCGGGACATCACCGCCGCGATCGGCAAGCTTCGCGGCGGCGACCGGCGCGACGAGGCAAGCGTTCACGAGGCTGCGCGGCTCGCCGCGCGCCGGGCGGCGCAGCGCTGGTCGGGCAAGCGACCGCAGGTGCGCGTGATCGTACCCAATCTGTAGGAGGCGCAGCCATGCAGTGGACCAGCATTCTCGCGATCTATTTCCTGTTCTTCGTGTTCAGCGCCTTCGTGCTGCTGCCCTTCGGCGTGCGCACGCATGACGAGGCGGGGATCGAGAAAATCCCCGGGCAGGCCGATAGCGCGCCGGTGGAATTCCGCGCCGGCCGTTTGCTGCTGCGCGCGGTGATCCTCTCCGCGGTCGTCACCACGCTTTACGTGCTCAACTACATCTACGGATGGATCACCGTGGACGACATCATCCTGTGGGGCCCGTCGGCGGGCTGATCACTGGCGCAGCCGTTCCAGCGCCTGCGCCAGCACCACGTAAAGCTTGCCCATATCGCTGCTGAGTAGCGTCACGCTGATGGCATTGCCGTCGCGCGTGGACAGCAGCGTGCGCAGCATCGCCTCGAAATCGTGGATGTAGCGGCTGACATGGTCGCGGAAATCGTGGTCCGCATCGTACAGTTCCGCGATCTCGCGCGCCTCGGTGTTGTCGAGCAGGCGGACCGCTCGCCGGGTGAAAATCCCCCGGTCGCCGCGCAGATAGCTGGTCCATGCGGTATCGGTCACATCGGTCGACAGTGCCTTGGTGATGTCGATCGCGTTCGAATTGAGGCTTTCGCTGATCAGCGCGACACGGCGTGAGAAATCATTGTCCACGTCCTCGGCCGCGCGTTCGCGCGCGTGGGCAATGCGGCTTTCCAGATTGGCGGTCAGTTCGTTGACCTTGGCCAGCTGGTCGCGCAGCTGCCGCGTGATCTCGCGTCCCGCTGCGGCAGAACGCTCGCTCGCTGCGTCCAGTTCGGTCAGCGCATGCGCGGTCTGCTCGCGCAGCGCGTGGTCGATCGCCTCGGCGCTCTGCTGGCCGACCTCGCGCGCGATCCCGGCGATGCGTTCGGCCTGTTCGGTCTCGATCGCAGCCAGCGCTTCGCGTGCGCTGGTTTCGAGCGCGGTGATCGCATCGCGCAGCGCGGTCTGCGCCTGTTCGGAAACCCCGGCGCTTTCCTCGCCCAGCGTGGCAATGCTGCCGCGCAGCCGGGCGATTTCATCGGCATGCTCGGACGCGGTTTCGCCGAACCGGTTCTGGAACACCTCGATCCCGTCCATTGCCTCGCGGCTGCGCGCCTCGGCGGTATCCATGCTCGCGGTCAGCGCTTCGCCAGCGGATTTCGCCTGGTCGAGCAGCGCCTTCACTTCTTCGGCGCGCTGTTCGATCCGGTCCAGCCGCGCTTCGCTTGCCTCCATCGCTTGCGGCAGATCGTCGCGGCTGTGCTTCGCGCTCGCCTGGATCAGCTCGAGCAGGCGGACGCTGGCGTCGGTCAGCTGCGATACCGCTGTCTCGGTCCCGTCGAGCGCGCCGCGGCTGTCCGCCAGTTTCGCATTGAGCGCGCCGATCCCGTCGGCGAGCTCGGTCCGCGCCTCGCGGCCCTGTTCGGCAATCGCCGCGAACACCGTCCCGAGCGCCGCGATGCGTTCGCCCAGTTCGTCGCCTTCCGCAGCCATGAGCGACAGCTGTTCGGCCTGCGCGGCCCGGCGATCGGCAATCGCTTCGTCGAGCGCGGCGAGCCGCTGGGTCAGGCGTTGCTGGGCTGCCTCTTCGGCCTCGGCCATGGCGACCTGTCGCTCGGTGGTCTCCTGCGCGAACATCCGATTGCGTTCGGCAATCCGGGTATCGACGCGTTCGGCCTCGGCAGCCAGTGCCGCAAGCTTGGCATTGGCCGCTTCCAGCGCGGCATCGTCGACGCGGGCGATCTCCTCGACGGCGTCGTTCATCCTCTCGCGCATGGCCTCGATCTGCTCTTGCCATGCGTCCATCGCCTGCGCTTCGCCTTCGCGTATGGTCGCCGCCGCATGCGCGGTTTCCTCGCGAATGGCGGCGAGCCGCTCGGTCAGGCTGGCGACCGCGGTTTCACGGTCCGCCGCGGTAGTGGTCTCGGTCTCGGCGAATTCGCTGCGCAGCTTGTCGAAGCGGGTGCGCAGCGAAGCCAGCGCCTCGACTTCGCGGCGGTCGAGTTCGCCGCGGAAATCTTCGCTGCCCTCGCGCAGTTCCGAGAACCGCCGATCGGCGATCTCGGCAAGATGATCGGCCTGCTGTGAAAAAGCCTCGAGCGCGCCGTCGATCCGCTCGCGTAGCGAGGCGACCTGCCGCTCGCTTGCCGAGCCGAACTCGTTGAGCCTGGCGAAACCGTCAACCAGCGCGTCGAGCTGGTTCTGCGCTTCACGGCCGGCGCTACCGATCTGGTTCGACACATCCTTGGCCGAGCTGGCGACAACAGGCAGGTTGTCGCGCAGCTTGTCCATGTTTTCCAGAGCGGTAACGCTCACACGTGCGATCGCTTCGACCTGTTCGCCATTGTCCGCGACCAGCGCCTGCAACCGGTCGGCATGTTCGGACAGCCGGTCGGTCGCGGTCCGACCGAGATAGTCGAGATCGCGCGTCTGGCTGGTCAGGAATTCGCGCGCGAGGCTGAGTTCGCGGTTGATCGTCGCCAGCCGGCTTTCCAGTTCGGCGCTCTGCGCTGACAGATCGTGGGCGACAGTGGCGAAGCGGCGCGCTTCGCGGGCCGAATTGCGCATTGCCAGAAGCCATACGCCGATTACCAGCAGGACGGGCACTGCCCATTGGGTGACCAGCGCGGTCCAGGCGCGGGGCGTGGGGAGGGCCATTAGCTGGCTGGCATGCGCCCAGGCAAAAAACGCCGTCCAGCCCGCTATCGCTAGGATCGCGGCAGCTGGGAGCAGCCAGGAAAAGCGCCGCCGGGCCGCGGACTCATCGTCCCAGACCACCTCGTCGTCTTCTTCGAGTTCCGGCGAAGTTTCTGCGACAAACTCTTCGGAAACAACGGTTTCATCATGGGTTTCGTCAGGCGTCTGATCGACGGCCTGGATAAGCGAGCGCTTTCTCATAATGGGGCAAACTACCACCAAAGCGATCAGGCTTAAACCTGAATTAACCGCCTCGCGTTTACGGTAGCCCGATGGCCTATCACACTACAGGTTTCGAAGCCGCGCTGGCCCATGCTGCCGGGGACGACTTCGCCCTGCGGGAAGACCTGAAGCAGGCGTTCGTGCAGAGCGCGTCGGCGCATCACGACCTGCTGCGCCGGGCCCGGTGCGATGCCAATTGGGCAATGGCGGCCGAGCGGCTCGGGAAACTGGCCGCGAGCTTTCATGCAACCGAACTGATGGATCTCGCCGAAGAAGCCCGCGCCGGGGCACCGGGAGAACCCACGGTGATCAGCCGCATCGAAAGCGTCATCGCCGCTCTCAACTGAGGGAAACCGCCGCCGCACCCTTGGCGGAAGCTGCCCCGCACACTTAAAAGCAAGACATCCGTCGAACCGCCAACCGGAGTCCTGCGTGCGCGTCGCCCTGCTGTCCGTGCTCGATCGCCAGACCGGCCCGCAGCAGGTGCCGGCTCCCTTTCGCCTGCTTGCCGGCGCGAGGCTGGTAGAACGCCAGCTCGACATCGCGCTGGCTGCGGGATGCGAAACCATCGCCTGTCTCGCGCAGGCGGTCGGCCGCGAGGTGATCGAACTCCAGCACCGGGCGGAGGCCGCCGGTGCCCGTTTCATTGCGCTGCACGAACCCCGCAAGCTGTCGGGCATGGTGAGTGCATCGGACGAATTGCTGGTCATGGCGCCGGGCGTGCTGCCCGAAGAGGAGGCGGTGCTGCGGCAGCTGGCCAAGCCGGGCGTGCTGGTCTTTCCCGAGGATCCTGCGGTGCAGCGCGGCTATGAGCGCATCGATGCGCATTTCGCCTGGGCCGGGGTCCTGCTGACGAGGGGGCAGGCGGTCGAGCAACTCGCGCAATTGCCCGACGATGTCGATACGCCCTCCGCGCTGCTGCGTATCGCGCTGCAATCGGGCACGCGGACCTATCCGCTCGAAACCCGCCTGCTCGACGAGGATATCTGGCTCAACGACCCGGCGCCCGAACATCTTGCAGCGCGCGAACGCAGCTGGGTGGCGGGGCATGCCGACGTCGCGCCGTTCAAGGCCCCCGGCCTCGCTGTCGCGGAACGCATGGGGGCGCGGCTCGCGCGCGATACGATGCGCGGCAATCTGGCACGCTTCCTCGCGCTGGGTTCGGCTGCGGCCGCCGTGCTTGCGCTGGCCGTTGCAGTATTCGGGTGGCTGGTGCCCGGTTTCGGCCTCGCTGCGGTCGCCGCGTTGCTTTTCGCGATGGAGGCGGTGGTGCGCCGCGTATCGTCGGCGGGCCAGGTCCGCCCGCGCGTACCCTTGCTGGTACAGGCCCTGGCCATCCTCATCGATCCCGTGATCGTCCTGCTGATCGTCCTCGCATCGCCTGAAGACACCGCCTGGCTGCGGCTTTTCGTGCCTGCGGTCCTGTTCGGCCTGCTGCACCTGGGCGAGCGGTTGGCGCAGCGCGACTGGCGCCGCAGCTATGCCGATCGCGTCATGCTGACGGCGCTGCTCATCCCCGCGGCGTTGTTCGGCGTGATCCAGCCCGCAGCCGCAGTGCTCGCGCTGGGCGCTCTCGTGTCGCTTTTTCTCACTGCACCGCCGCGCGACTAACGGCCATTTAACTATGGCGATGGTACCACCCGGTCATGTCGATCCCTGATCCCGCATCCGAGCCGCAGGGCGCCGGCCACGATTCGCTGCGCGAAGCCCTCGCGCAGGGCAATGCGTCGCTTGCGCGGATCACGCCGATCCTGACGCATCTGCTGGCCACGCCCGATCATTCGCTGTTCAGCGACGAGATCGTCGCCCGGGTTCGCGGCATGTGCCACCACCTTGCCTGGCAGGTGCTGCGTGCGCAGGCCGAGGCGGCGGGGCAGTCCGAACGCGAAACCTTCGTTGAACGCCACGGCGAAGCCCTGGCCGAACATTTCGTCGGACGGCCCGCTCTGCTGGCGCACTGCCATTCGCTGGCGATCGAGTGGCAGCTGGCGGAAGCGCTGGAAGTGCGTTCGGGCATCGATCCGGTGCTCTCGCCGCTGGTGCAGGAACTCATCGCGCATGACGACGATGGCGTCTCCGGCGCGGCAATGGCTGCATTGACCGCACAGGCGCGCTTCGCCCAGACCCAGCGCCGCATGGAATTGCCGCTCAGCGAATTGCCGGGCGACCTCCTGCACGACCTGCTGGTCGGATGGCGCGAATTCAGCAACCAGCTGCGTTCGGATGCCATGATGCGGGCGGAAACCAAGCTCCGTTCCAGTTTCGACGAAGGCGCAGGGCGGCTGTCGCTGCTTGCGCGGGTCGTGACGGGTATGGGGGCTGCGGGCGCGCGCGCGCTCGATATCGATCGCGCTGGCGTGGCGCTGTTCCTGACAGCGCTGGCGACGCGATCGGGCCAGTCGCGCACAGCTGCGGTGCTGTCGACCAACAACCGCCAGACTGCGCGCCTTGCGCTGGGCCTGCGCGCCGCAGGGCTGTCGGGCGAGGACGCCGAACGACAGGTCCTGCGGATCAATCCGCAGGCCGAACCGCCCGCCGAGGCCGTTACCATCGATCCCGACGACGCCCGCCGGCTGATCGCCGATACACCGCTCACCGAGGTAGACTGACCATGGCGACGACTGTTGGAACCCATTATATCGCCCGGGCCCGCGCCGATGCCGAGGCGCGACTGGTCGAAGCGGACGAAATCGTCGCGCGCCTCCAGCATGCCTGCGGTGGTTCGCTGGGTACGCGTATCGCCATTCCCGAACTGCTTGCGCTGGTCGAGAAGGCCCAGCGTTATGGCCTGCGCCTCGCGCGCCAGTTCGAAGCCATCGACGGCGAGAACCGGGTCACCGCCTGGGTCGAAATCGCGCCGGTAACAAACGAGGCGGGCGAATCCGATGGCTGCGCGATCGACGTGGTCAGCTGGCACAGCGAGGAACTGCCGCCCGAGAACGATATCGAAGCGGCCCGGCGCCGCGTCGAGATCAACCGCCATACGGCCGACTGCACCGCGCGGCTCGATTCGCAGCAGCGGCTCCTGTCGCTCGAAACCGAAGCTTCCGACCTTGCCGAGTTTTCCGAGCAAGCGCGGGCAAAGGTCGGCAAGCCTTGGACCGAGCTGGTCGACCTGCCCGGCACCAGCCACCAGCAGCCGCTGCACTGGCGCCTGCTCGACGGTGCAAGTTGCAGCATCGCGGGGTCGAACCGCAACTGGACCGCGCATCTCGAACCGCTGGGACAGTCGCAGCCCGGCAGCGCGGGTTTCGTGCTCTATCTGACCGCCGACCGGCCGCTGGCCAAGGGCGGTGCCGAGGACGAGGACGAGGGCGCGGAAGGGCCTTCGTTCGGCCGCGACCTCACTCCCGTCCTGCGCCAGCCGATCAATCGGATCATCGCCAACGCCGAGACGATCCGGACCAAGCTGGCGGGACCGCTGGCCGACGAATACAGTTCCTACGCCGCCGATATCGCCACCGCCGCGCAGCACCTGCTCGCGCTGATCGATGATCTGTCCGATCTCGAAGTCGTCGAATCCGAGGATTTCGTGACCGCGCCCGACCGGATCGAACTGGCGGATGTGGCCCGGCGCGCCTGCGGTATCCTAGGCGTGCGCGCGCGCGAGAAGGGCATCACGCTCGTCGCGCCGCCCGAAGGGGAAAGCCAGCTGGCAATCGCCGAATTCCGGCGCGTGTTGCAGATCCTTCTCAATCTCGTCGGCAATGCGATCCGCTATTCGCCCGATGACAGCCAGGTATGGATCCGGCTCGACCGGATCGGCAGCCGCGCACTGATCACCGTCGCCGACCAGGGGCATGGCCTCGGCGAAGACCAGCAGGAACGGATCTTCGAGAAGTTCGAACGGCTCGGCCGCAGCGGCGATGGCGGGTCTGGTCTCGGACTCTACATTTCGCGCCGCATCGCGCGTGCGATGGACGGCGACCTGACCGTCGAAAGCGCGCTGGGGCAGGGCGCGCGCTTCACGCTGTCGGTCCCCGCCGCAGAGGATTTGCGCCAGACACCGCGCTGAAGCCTTGCCGTTGCCGCGCCCGCGCGCAGCGGCAGTAGCATCCCCAACGAAAAACGGGCCTTGCGAGGGGCGGGAAGCCGCCTCGCAAGGCCCGTTCGTGTTACCTGGCGTGAGCCTTAACGCTGGCCGATCTGAACGTAATCGCGTTCGGTCGGGCCGGTGTACAGCTGGCGCGGACGGCCGATCACCTGAGCGGGATCCGAGATCATTTCATTCCACTGCGCGACCCAGCCCACGGTGCGGGCGAGTGCGAACAGCGCGGTGAACATGGTCGTCGGGAAACCGATCGCGTTGAGGATGATGCCCGAGTAGAAGTCGACGTTCGGGAAAAGCTTCTTTTCCTTGAAGTAGTCGTCGTTGAGCGCCAGCTCTTCGAGCTTGAGCGCGGTCTCGAACACCGGATCGTTGACGTTCAGCGCTTCGAACACTTCACGCAGCGTCTGCTGCATCACGGTCGCCCGCGGATCGTAGTTCTTGTACACGCGGTGGCCGAAGCCCATCAGGCGGAACGGGTCGTTCTTGTCCTTGGCGCGCTCGATATAGTGCGGGATGCGATCGGGCGAGCCGATTTCCTGCAGCATGTTGAGCGCCGCCTCGTTGGCGCCGCCGTGCGCCGGACCCCACAGGCAGGCAATGCCGGCCGCGATGCAGGCGAAGGGGTTTGCGCCCGACGAACCGGCCAGTCGCACGGTCGAGGTCGAGGCGTTCTGTTCGTGGTCGGCATGGAGGATGAAGATGCGATCCATTGCACGCTCGATGGCGGGATGGATTTCATATTCCTCGGCCGGCACGCCGAAGGTCATGCGCAGGAAATTGCCCGTGTAGCTCAGCGAGTTGTCGGGCTGCATCATCGGCTGACCGACCGAATACTTATACGCCATGGCGGCGATGGTCGGCATTTTCGCGATCAGCCGGTGGCTTGCGATCTTGCGCTGCTCGGGATCCGAAATGTCGGTGCTGTCGTGATAGAAGGCCGACAGCGCGCCGACCACGCCGCACATGATCGCCATGGGGTGCGCATCGCGGCGGAAACCCTGGTAGAACTGGCGCAGCTGGTCATGCAGCATGGTGTGCCGCGTGATCGTGTAGGTGAAATCGTCGAGCTCGGTCTGCTGCGGCAGTTCGCCGTTGAGCAGCAGGTAGGCGACTTCCATGAACGACGAATTTTCGGCCAGCTGGCCGATCGGATAGCCGCGGTGCAGCAGGATGCCTTCTTCGCCGTCGATATAGGTCAGCGCGCTTTCGCAGCTGGCAGTCGACTTGTAGCCCGGGTCGTAGGTGAACTTGCCGGTGGTGCCGTACAGCTTGCGGATGTCGACCACGTCGGGGCCAACGCTGCCCTGCAGCACGGGGAATTCCTGGGTCTGACCGCCCAGATCGAGGGTTGCCTGCTTGTCGGCCACGCGTGTCTCCTCACTCGTTCTCTTCGGTGCCTGCGGGCGAGGCGGCCTGCGCATCGATACGCAAGAGCGACTCTTCCTTGCCCAACAGGACCAACACATCGAAAATGCCGGGTGACGTCGTCGTCCCCGTCAGTGCTGCGCGCATGGGCTGCGCGAGCTTGCCGAGACCCAGTTCGAGCTGCTCGGCATAGGCCTTCGTAGTGGCTTCCAGAGCCTCGATTGTCCAGTCATTTTGCACATGCAGCATTTCGGACAAACCGGCGAGCCGCGCCCGCGCTTCATCATCGAGCAACCCCGCCGCCTTGTCGGTCATCTGCAAGGGGCGCGTGGCGAAAAGAAATCCTGCACCCTCAGCAAGTTCATTCATGGACCTTGCACGCGTCTTGAGCACAGGCATGGCTTCGGCAAGCAGCGCGCGGTCGGCGTTTTCACCGATCCTGTCGGCGACGATGTCGGCCAGCCGTTCATCATCCGCCTCGCGGATGTAATGGCCGTTGAGGTTCTGCAGTTTCTTGATGTCGAAACGCGCCGGGCCCTTGCCGACGCCATCGAGGTCGAACAGTTCGATCGCTTCGTCGCGGCTGATTTCCTCGCGATCGCCGTGACCCCAGCCGAGCCGCAGCAGGTAGTTGAACAGCGCTTCGGGCAGCACGCCTTCTTCGTCGCGATAGGCTTCGACGCCGACCGCGCCATGGCGTTTCGACATCTTCGCCCCGTCGGGTCCGTGGATCAGCGGGACATGCGCATAGACCGGATCGGGCCAGCCACCCTCGATCGCATCCATCGCGCGGATCACCGGCAGCTGGCGGAAGGCGTTGTTGAGGTGATCGTCGCCGCGAATGATGTGCGTGACGCCCATGTCGTGATCGTCGACCACCACCGCCAGCATATAGGTCGGCGTGCCGTCCGCGCGCAGCAGCACGTAATCGTCGATCTCGGCATTCTTCACCGTGACCTTGCCCTGGACCTGGTCGTGGATCGTGGTTTCGCCCTCGGTCGGTACCTTGAGCCGGATCACATAGGGCGCGCCCGCGGGAGCTTCGCTCGCATCGCGATCGCGCCAGCGGCGGTCGTAGCGCATCGGCTGCTTGTTGGCGCGTTGCTCGGCGCGCATTGCCTCGAGTTCCTCGGGCGTGGCGAAGCATTTGTAGGCATGGCCCGCCTCGAGCAGCTTGTGCGCCACTTCGGCATGGCGCTCGGCGCGGTCAGACTGGAACACCGGCGCATCGTCGAAATCGAGGCCGAGCCAGCCAAGCCCGTCCATGATCTTGTCGATCGCGTCCTGCGTGCTGCGCTTCTTGTCGGTATCCTCGATCCGCAGCAGCGCGCGGCCGCCGTGATGGCGCGCATAGAGCCAGTTGAACAGCGCGGTCCGCGCCCCGCCGATATGCAGATAGCCGGTGGGCGAGGGAGCGAAGCGGGTGACGACCGGAGGGGTCTCGCTGTCACTATCGCTTGCCATTGTCACTCGCTTCCTTTCAAACATTCACATGGCGACACGGGGGACGCCTTCGATACCGATGGGAGAAGCGGGCGAAACCGCCCGCGAAACAGTGCCGCGCCCTTGGCGCATGCGCGGCGCAATGTCCAGTTTGGCAGCCCGGGTCGAGGCATTTCTCGCGGGCGCCGAATTCGATCGCGGTCCATGGCTGGCGGTCGCCTTTGGCTGCGGCATCGGGCTGTGGTTCCTCCTTGCCGGGACGTGGCAATGGCTCACCGTGATCGCCGGTTCGCTGGTCGTCGCCTTCGCAGCCATCGCCGCATGGCGCGGCCGCGAGAACCGCAGTTATGCGCTTGCTGCGCTGCTTTCGATTGCCCTCGGCATATCTGCGGGCACCGCGCTGGTCTGGGCGCGGTCGGCGACAGTGGGTGCCGAGCCGATCCCCTATCCGCGGTTCGAACGGATCGACGGACGGATCCTTGCACGCGAGGAACAGCCGGCGGAAGGACGGGTAAGGCTGGTGCTGGCAGCACGCGACCCCGAGACAGCCCGGGCAGTTGCCTACCGCGGCAATCTGCCGCTGGAAGCCGACGGGCCGCAGCTGCGCGAAGGGGCACGGATCCGTCTGAGCGCGCGGTTGATGCCGCCATCGCCGCCGATCGTCCCGGGTGCTTACAATTTCGCGCGGCGGGCTTGGTTCGATGGCCTGTCCGCCACCGGATCGGTGGTCGGTGACGTCGAACTCGTCGAACCGCCCGCGGAGACGCTTGTGTCGATCGCCGTGATCCAGCGCCGCCTGTCGGCGCATGTGAGGCGCAATCTCGACGGGACGGCGGGCGCCATCGCTGCCACGCTGGCAAGCGGCGACCGCGGTGCGATCCCCGAGGCCGACGAAGAAGCCATGCGCGATGCCGGGCTCACCCATCTGCTTTCGATCAGCGGCCTGCATGTCAGCGCGATTATCGCCGCGACCTATCTGGTGGTGCTGAAACTGCTGGCAGCCTGGCCTTGGCTGGCGCTGCGCGTGCGGTTGCCGTTGGTGGCGGCGGGTGCAGCCGCGCTTGCGGGCATCGGCTACACGCTGCTTACCGGCGCGCAGGTGCCGACCGTTCGCAGCTGCATCGGCGCCTTGCTCGTGCTCGTCGCGATGGCCCTGGGGCGCGAACCCCTGTCGTTGCGGATGGTTGCGATCGCCGCCGGAGTGGTGCTGGCGCTCTGGCCGGAATCGCTGGTCGGGCCGAGTTTCCAGATGAGCTTTGCCGCGGTCATCGCCATTGTCTCGCTCCACAATGCCGCTTGGGTCCGCAGCTTCCTGGCGCCGCGCGAGGAAAGCTGGCTATCGCGCCTGGCACGGCGTGCAGCGATGCTGTTCCTGACCGGGCTGGTCATCGAATTCACGCTGATCCCGATCGTGTTGTTCCATTTCCACCGTGCTGGGCTCTACGGCGCGGCGGCCAATCTGATCGCGATCCCGCTGATAACCTTCGTGTCGATGCCGCTGGTTGCACTGGCGCTCTTTCTCGATCTGGTGGGGGCGGGGGGACCGGCCTGGTGGCTGGTCGGCCAGTCACTCGACGTGCTGCTGGCGATCGCGCATTTCTTCGCCGAGCAACCCGGTTCGGTCAAACTGTCGCCGCGCATCGGCATGGGCACGATGGCGCTCTATATCGGCGGTGCACTGTGGCTGGCGTTGTGGCAGGGCAGGGCAAGACTGTGGGGCGCGGTGCCGATCGCGTTGTCCACGATCCTGATCGTGACCGCCCCGGTTCCCGACTTGCTGATTACCCGTGACGGGCGCGATCTGGGAATCGCCAGCCAGGCCGACCGCCTGCTCGTCCTCCGCGACAGCGGCGGGGGCTATGCGCAGCAGAACCTGCTCGAACTGGCGGGGACCGACCGCGAGCCCATGGCCATCGCAGCGTGGCCGCAGAGCCGCTGCAGCCCCGAGTTCTGCGTGCTCCCCGTCGAGAGAAGCGGAAAGACATGGAGCGTGCTCGTGGCCCGCAATCGCGACTTGATCGCCGAGCGTGCGCTGGCCGCTGCCTGCGGGAAGGCGGATATCGTCGTGGCCGACCGCTTCCTGCCGCGCAGCTGCCGGCCGCGTTGGCTCAAGGCCGATCGGCGCTATCTGCAACGCGAAGGCGGCGTCGCGGTTTATCTCGATCGCGAACGCGTCGATACGGTCGCGCAGGACCAGGGGGCGCATGGCTGGTGGCGGGCACCGCGCCGATAGGGCGCGGTGCGCGTACCATCAGTGATAGCGGCGCAATAGCCCGGCGAGCTTGCCCTGCACCTGAACGCGGTGCGCATCGTAGACCTGGGGGTCATAGGCGCCATTGGCCGGATCGAGGATCACGCGTCCCGCGTCCTTGCGCAGATATTTGAGCGTGGCTTCCTCGTTGTCGACCAGCGCCACCACGATTTCGCCATCGCGCGCGCTGTCGGTCCGTTTCACGAGAGCGAAGTCGCCATCGAAAATGCCGGCCTCGATCATCGAATCGCCCGAGACTTCGAGCGCGTAATGTTCGCCGGGACCGAGCAGGGCAGCGGGAACCGGCATGCTCGACTGGCCTTCGATCGCCTCGATCGGCGCGCCAGCGGCAATCCGTCCGTGCAGCGGCACGTCGATGATGTCGTTGGCGGGTTCGGGTGCCACGGTCTTGGTCGGCATTGCCGCCCCGACCAGGTCGTTCGCAGCACTGGGCTTCTCGCTCCCGGTAACAGCGTCTTCGGGAAGCTTGACCACTTCCAGTGCGCGCGCACGGTTGGGCAGCCGGCGGATGAAACCGCGTTCCTCGAGCGCCGAGATCAGGCGGTGAACGCCCGACTTGCTCTTGAGGTCGAGGGCTTCCTTCATCTCCTCGAAACTCGGGGAAATGCCGGTGTCTTCCAGGCGTTGCTGGATAAAGCGGATCAATTCGTGCTGCTTGGCGGTCAGCATGGTGCGAACTCCCGTATCGCCTGTTCACAAAGCTGTGAACGAATACGGAACAAGTAGGCAACCCGAATCGGCAAGTCAAGCAATTGCGCCGGTTTAGCGGTATGGAGGCGAGAACAGCTGTTCCTGCTTTGCCCCGGGCGCGACGGTTCAGCCGTGCAGCAGCGTCCTGGTCGCAGCAGCGACATCGGCCTGCCGCATCAGGCTCTCACCAACGAGGAAGCTGCGCACACCCGAATCTGCGAGACGGGCACAATCCGCATGCGAGCTGATCCCGCTCTCGCCCACCAGCAGGCTTTCCGCCGGCGCCCGCGGGGCAAGCTGCTCGGTCGTTGCGAGATCGGTGGTGAAGGTTTTCAGGTCGCGGTTGTTCACCCCGATGAGCCGCGAGGAAAGCCGCGCCGCGCGGTCCATTTCGGCGGCGTCGTGGACTTCGATCAGCACATCCATCGAATGGTCGAGCGCGGCCGCCTCGATCTCGGCCATGACGCTGTCATCGAGCGCCGCGACGATGATCAGGATGGCATCGGCACCGAGCGCGCGTGCTTCGGCGACCTGCCACGGGTCGACCATGAAATCCTTGCGCAGGACGGGCAGGTCGCAGGCCTCGCGGGCGGCGATGAGGTAATCCTCATGGCCTTGGAAATAGGGCGCATCGGTCAGCACGGAAAGGCATGCCGCGCCCCCTGCGGCATAGGCCCTGGCATGCGCCGCAGGCTCGAAATCGGCGCGGATCAGGCCCTTCGACGGCGAGGCTTTCTTGATCTCGGCAATAAGTCCGAACCTGTCATCCTGCGCGCGGGCGAGTGCAGCCTGAAACCCGCGCGGCGGGGTCTGCGCACGGATCGCGGTTTCGAGATCGGACAGCGAGCGTTCCTGCTTGCGGGCAGCCACTTCTTCGCGCTTGGTGGCGCAGATTTCTTCCAGCTTGTTCATGTCAAACGCTCAGTGCGATCCAGTCGCGGAGGAGGGTCAGGGCAGCGCCGGAATCGAGCGCCTCGGCAGCGATCTGGGCGCCTTCGGTCCAATCGTCGGTCCGGCCGGCGACGATCAGCGTGGCGGATGCGTTGAACAGCACCGCATCGCGATAGGGGCCGGGGGTGCCTGCCAGCAGCGCCTCGAGCGCGCAGGCGTTGTGCGCCGGATCGCCGCCGCGGATGGCTTCGACCGGGGCGTGCGGCAGATTGGCCTGCACTGCCAGCACGCGGCGCATTTCGAAGCTGTTGCCCGTCACGTCGGCCAGTTCGTTGCCGCCCGCGAGGCTGAGTTCGTCGAGGCCCTCGTCGCCCGAGGCGATGAAGCTGCGCTCGGTTCCGAGCCGGGCCTTGGCCGCGGCATAGATCGGAACATAGGCGGGGCGGGCGATACCGATCAGCTGGCGCCGGACCCCGGCGGGATTGGAAAGCGGCCCCATCAGGTTGAAGATCGTGCGCACCCCGAGCTTCTGGCGGATGGGCTGGATTCGCCCCATTGCCGGGTGGTGGTTCTTGGCGAACAGGAAACAGATGCCCAGTTCGGCGAGCGTCTTCTCCGCGCTGCGGCCTGCCGCTTCCATGTCGAGTCCGAGCGCCTCGAGCGTATCGGCCGCGCCCGCCTTGCTGCTGGCAGCGCGGTTGCCGTGCTTGGCCACCGGGACGCCGCAGGCCGCCACGACCAGGCTGACCGCGGTGGATACGTTGAGCGTATGATGGCCGTCGCCGCCGGTGCCGCAGCAATCGACCGTGCCCTCGGGCGCAGCGATGGGGATCATCCGGTTGCGCAGGGCTCGCGCCGCGCCCGCGATTTCCTCGGAGGTTTCACTGCGCGCTGACATGTCGACCAGGAAACGGGCGATCGCGTCGTCATCGGCTTCGCCATCGAGGATCCAGCCGAAGACTTCTTCGGCCTCGGCTTCGGCAAGGTGCCGGGTGGCATCGGGGAGCTGTTTCATGCGGGCACCTTGGCGGCGATGCCGCAGATGGCAAGGAAGTTCGCCAGCAGGGCGTGGCCGTGTTCGGTGGCGATGCTTTCGGGGTGGAACTGGACACCGTGGAGCGGAAGATCGCGGTGGCGGAACCCCATGACGCTGCTGCCGTCGAGGCCCGGGGTCTCGCTGGTCGCGTTGATCGCCAGGCAATCGGGAATGTCTTCGACCACCAGCGAATGGTAGCGCGTCGCGGTGAAGGGCGAGGGCAGATCGGCAAACACCCCGTCGCCTTCATGCGTGACGGGCGAGGTCTTGCCGTGCATCAGACCGCCGCGCACCACGCGGCCGCCGAAATGCTGGCCGATCGCCTGGTGGCCTAGGCAGACGCCGAGCAGCGGTTTGCCCGCTGCCGCGCAGGCCGCGACGATATCGAGGCTGATGCCGGCTTCGTTGGGAGTGCAGGGTCCGGGAGAAATCAGATAGCCCGCATGACCGCCATCCATCGCCTCGTCCGCCGATATGGCATCGTTGCGCACCACTTCCACGCGGGCGCCCATCTCCATCAGGTAATGGACAAGGTTGAAGGTGAAGCTGTCGTAATTGTCGATTACGAGAATGGATCGGCTGTCGGTCATCGATACAGTCCTTGAAGCGATGGCGACGCGCTTTCAAGCAAGGAAAGGTTTGCAGGCCAGCGCGGCCGGCACCGCGCTTCCCGCAGCCGATCAGCCGGTCTTGCCGGCCAGCTTGTCCGTGGCGCGGACGAGGCCATCGACGATGCCAGGTTCACCGGCGCTGTGACCGGCGTCGGGCACGATCCACAGGTCGGCTTCGGGCCAGGCCTTCTTGAGCGCCCATGCCGCGCCCGGCGGGGTGCAGATGTCGTGGCGGCCCTGAACGATGATCCCGGGTATTCCCGCCAGCGAATCCACGTTCCGCAGGAGCTCGCCTTCCTCGAGGAAGAAGTTCTCGAGGAAGAACTTGGCGCAGATGCGTGCAAACGGAACCGCCTTGGCCGGATCGCCGAAGCTTTCGAGCAGGTCTTCATTGGGCAGCAGTGTCGCGACATGCCCTTCCCACAGCGACCATTCGCGCGCCGCGGCAAGCCGGGTCGCCTCGTCCTCGCTGGTCAGGCGGTTGTAATAAGCGCGCACGAGATCGCCGCGCTCGGCTTCGGGAATGAGACCGGTGAACGCATCCCATTGCTCCGCCATGATCTCGCTCGCGCCATAATCGTAGAGCCACGACTTTTCCTGCTGCCGCGCGAGGAACACGCCGCGCAGCACCAGCTCGCTCACCCGGTCGGGATATTTCTGCGCATAGGCAAGCGCGAGCGTCGAACCCCAGCTGCCGCCGAACGCCTGCCACTTTTGGTGTCCGCACATCTCGCGCAAGCGCTCGATGTCCTCGACGATGCGCCATGTGTCATTGTGTTCTATTTCAGCAAAGGGCAGCGACTTGCCGCAACCGCGCTGGTCGAACAGCAACACGTCGTAGAGTTCAGGGTCCCACTGGCGGCGATGATCGGGAGCCATGCCCCCGCCGGGCCCGCCATGCAGGAAAACCGCCGGCTTGGCGCCCGGTGTGCCCACGCGCTCGTAATACAGCGAATGGCCTTCGCCGACATCGAGCATGCCGGTCTCGTAGGGTTCGATCTCCGGATAGAGCTTGCGGCGGGTATCGGTCATTCGCTTGCTTTCTTTCTGACCACGAGGATCGGGCCGATGGCGGCACCGGTGTCGAGCCGGTCGGTCGCCGGATTCCACAGCAGCGACACGGTATCGACGAGGAACAGCGCGTTCTCGGCCTCGAGCTCGTTCTTGTAGAACCGGGCGAGCTTGCCGAAGGAAATCGGGGCGTTGGAGATCACGAAATGCGCGCGCCCTTCGCCATCGATGCCCACCGCATTGCGGATCTTGCGCGACGGGCCGTCATGGACGATCTGCGGATGGATCTTGCCGTCGACGATCAGCATCGGCCCCGACTGCGTGCCGAATTGCGGGCGCTCGGTGACATTGGCGAGGAACCAGTCGGTCTCGCGCACCTGCCAGTCGCCGCCGCTGCCGTAGAACACCCCGTTGGGTTTCATGTAGAAATTGCCCGAGCCCGATCCGGTGTCGAGTTCGCCCAATCGTTTGGAATCTTCCACGAAATAGCCCGCCGGGCGTTCGCCTTCGCCGAAAATCCCCGCGTTCATCGCGAAGGCGATGGTGTCGCCGTCATTGGCATCGGCATATCTGGCGAGGCTGCCGTAGCGCGATCCGCCCCGGTCGAGCGCAGTCGAGATCTGGTGCCGTTCGGGCACCGCGAGGCAGTGCGTCAGCGGCGTATCTTCGAAAATGATCGAGCGGCAGGCGCTTTCGACCTGGCTCGCCAGCGTCGCCGCCGGAGTGGGCGTGTCGCCGGCTGCATCCTGCGGCTGTCCGTCGATCCGCGCGCGGGCCACCGGTTCGCCCTCGGGCTGGGCTTCGCATGCAGTCAGCGCGAGCAGCGCCAGCGCGGCAAGTGTCGTTCTCATTGGCCGAATCCGGGTTCCTTCGCGAGGCGGACGGCTTCCTTCGCCGCAGCGAGCAGGGCGCCCGCTTTCGCTTCGCATTCTCTCTGCTCATACGCGGGTTCGCTATCGGCGACTATCCCCGCGCCGGCCTGCACATGCATGGTTCCGTCCTTCACCACCGCAGTGCGCAGCACGATGCAGCTGTCGACCGAACCATCGGGCGCGAAATAGCCCACGCCGCCGGCATAGGGGCCGCGCGTCGCCGGCTCGAGTTCCGCGATGATCTCGCAGGCGCGCACCTTGGGCGCACCGCTGACCGTGCCCGCGGGGAAGCCGGCGAACAGCGCATCGATCGCGTCTTTCGCCGGATCGAGCTGGCCGGTCACATTGCTGACGATATGCATCACGTGGCTGTAGCGTTCGACCATGAAACTGTCGGTGACGGTCACGCTGCCCGATTGTGCCACGCGTCCGACATCGTTGCGGCCCAGGTCGAGCAACATGAGGTGTTCGGCGCGTTCCTTCGGGTCGGCCAGCAGCGAGCGTTCGGCGTCGCGATCCTCTGCCTGCGTCGCGCCGCGCGGGCGAGTGCCGGCGATGGGCCGGATGGTCACTTCGCCTTCGCGCACGCGGACCAGGATTTCCGGGCTCGACCCCACGATCGCAAACCCGGGCATGTCGAGGAAATAGAGGAAGGGTGAGGGATTGACCCGTCTGAGCGCGCGGTAAAGCGCCATCGGCGGCAGTTCGAACGGGGTGGCGAAGCGCTGTGACAGCACGACCTGGAAGATGTCGCCGGCCTCGATATAGTCCTTCGCACGCAGCACCATCGCCTCGTAGTCCGCGGCGGGCATCGTCGGCGTCAGAGCGGGTTCGGGATGATCGGCGGCGCGTGTTTCCGACGGGATCGCCGGCCGGGCGAGCCTGCGCAGCACCTCGTCGATGCGTTCGCCCGAACGTTCGATCGAACCGCCCGACCATACCGGGGCGATGCAAAACAGCGCGTCGCTGAGCCGGTCGAACACCAGCAGCACGGTCGGCCGCACGAACAGCATGTCGGGTACGTCAAGCGCACCCTGCGGCGGGCGCGGGAGTTTTTCGACCAGCCCGATGGTCTCATAACCGAAATGCCCGACGAGGCAGGCGAGGGCGGGAGGCAGTTCGCCGGGAACAGCACAATGGCAGCTTTCAACCAGTGCGCGCAAGCTGTCGAGCGTGCCGGCATCGCACGCCTCGAAAGCCTCGCGGTCGTGTTGCCAGCGACGGTTTATCGCCGCGCTGTCGCCCGTTGCGCGAAACACCAGATCGGGATCGAGCCCGATGAGGCTGTAACGGCCGCGGACTTCGCCGCCCTCGACCGATTCGAGCAGGAAGTCGCCGCGCCCTTCCTCGAACAGTTTGAGCGCCGCGCCGACAGGGGTTTCGGTATCGGCCACGATTTCGCGCCAGATCAGCGAGGGAGTGCCCTGCGCCAGTGCGGTGCGCGCCCGGTCGACGCCTTTCAGGCCGTTATCCAACTGGACCTCAGTTGCCGGAGAGCTGGGCACGCACGGCTTCGATCGCCGTGGCATTGCGCGAGACGCCCAGTTCTTCGCGCATCGCGCGGCTGAACTGTTCGGCGTATTCTTCGCCCAGCAACGGACCCATCTGGCGGGTGGCCTGCGCGATCAGGGGATCGTCGCCGGCGATCTCGCCCATGGTGATATCATCGACATCGACCACGAAGAAACCGGCATTGTTGCCCGCTTCGAGCCGCTTCGTCGTTCCCTCGGCCATGCTGAACAGCAGGGCGATCGGGGGCGGGATGCGCTGTTCGCGCTGGCGCGCGAGATCTTCGCGGGTCATGTCGACGCTCTGCGCGGGGGGAACGCGGCGCTCCTCCTCGGCGAGCGCGGCGGCCATCGTCTTGCCCGACCGCACGCGTGCGATCACCCGGTCGGCCGCGGCCTGCGCGGCTTTCATGCCCTCGGTAGCACGCCAGCGCGCTTCGACCGCATCGGCGATCTGTGCATAGGGGGCGACGGCAGCGGGCGTGATATCGTCCACTTCGTAAACCAGATAGGTCTGCCCGCTCTCGATCGGGGCGATCTCGGGTTCTTCGACTTCCATCTGGAACAGCGTGGCAAGGGCGGGCTGGAGCACCTCGGGCACCGTGCCGCGGGGCTCGTCGAACAGCTGGCCATTGGCGAGAACCGGGCCGACCGTTTCCAGCTCGAGACCCAGTTCTTCGCCCACTTCGCTGAGCGTGGCGCCGTTTCCGAGCTGCTCTTCGATCTCGCTTGCGAGATCGGCCAGGCCGCGCACCCGCTTTTCCGCGCGCAGCGTATCGGTGATATCGCCGCGCACCTGGCTCAGCGAGCGGGCAGGAGTGGTTTCGACCGCGTCGATCCGCGCGACATGCCAGCCCAGCGGGCTGCGCGCGGGCGTGGTCATCGCGCCGCGTTCGGTGGAGAAATAGGCTGCGGCGACCGCAGGCGACGCCTGGCTCGCGAGACCTTCGCGAACGACATCGACCACGGGCGAAGCGCGCAGTCCCGCCTCGCGGGCGACCTGTTCGAACGACGCGCCACCGGCAACGCGGTCACGGATCGACTTGGCGGCGGCTTCTGTCGGTACGATCAGCTGGGTGACGTCGCGGGTTTCAGCAGCGGCGTATTGTTCGGCATCGCGTTCATAGCGCGCGGCGATTTCGGCATCGGTCGGTTCCGCCCTGTCGCCCAGTGCTGCCGCGTCGAAGGTGGCATAGCGGATCGTCCGGCGTTCCGGCCGTACGAACGCATCACGGTTCGCATCGTAATAGGCGCGCAAGACCTTGGGGTCGGCTGCGCCGCTCGGGGCGTATGTCGCTGCGGGGAGCAACGCGATCGAACCTTCGCGCCGTTCCTTGAACAATTGCGCATAACGGTACGCAAACTTGTCGGGCACGGTCGCTCCGAAGCTCGCGGGAAGCAGCATCTGCTGCGACAGCAGGCCGATCCCCAAGTCCTCGCGCACGTCGGCATCGCTCAGCCGCTGCAGGGCCAGCGCCTGACGATAGGTATCCTCGCTGAAATTGCCGTCTGGGCCGCGGAACGCGGGAATCATCCGGATTTCGCTGTTGACCAGATTGTCGCCCGCCCGGAGCCCGTAGCGCTGGGCATACTCCTTCAGCGCGGCGCGGCTGATCAGCGCTTCGAGCGCGGAATCGAGCCCCCCACCGCGCAGGAAGGCCTGCATGGTGGCCGTAGGCTGGTCCTGCCGCACCCGGTCGAGCCCGTTGTTCGCGCCCTGGATCAGATCCGCAGTGGATATCTTTTCATCCCCGACGACAGCCACGCGGTCACCGCCCGCGATGCCGCCGAAAGTCCCGGTGGACGAAACATCCGCGCTGGCGAACGCCAGGGCGATCAGACCGAGGAAGGCGAGCGCGATTGCCAGCCCGAGCTTGGTCTTGAAGAAATTGCGGAAGAATTGGAACATGATAGACGGACGATCCGGTTGGATGGCTGCTGTTGTTCAGGCGGAGCCTGGATGGGTTGGGGCGCTTTATCCCCCCTGCGACCTCGCGGCAACAGGTTGCAAAGGGTTTTGACGCGGGAAGAAACCTTGTCTAGCGGAGCGCATTCCAAGCCCCATATAGCGGGCCACACATTTCAATAAATCGCAGGACCAAGACATGGCCGAACGGCCCTACATCGTCGGAAACTGGAAAATGAACGGCACGCGCGCCATGCTTTCCGAAGCACGCGCGATCGATCGT
This sequence comes from Qipengyuania citrea, assembly GCF_009828015.1. Taxonomy (GTDB): domain Bacteria; phylum Pseudomonadota; class Alphaproteobacteria; order Sphingomonadales; family Sphingomonadaceae; genus Qipengyuania; species Qipengyuania citrea. The sequence goes on from NZ_WTYG01000002.1 coordinate 540,141, forward strand.
GCCGCGCAGCGTTACATGAAGGTCGAGGTCGCCGTGGCGCCTCCCTACACGCTGATTCACGCAGTCCATAAGGAAGCCGAACAGATCGGCGTCGGCGCGCAGGATTGCCACCCGGGCGCGGAAGGTGCGCATACCGGGGACATCAATTCCTCCATGGTTGCCGATGCAGGCGCGAAGTTCGTGATCCTGGGCCACAGCGAACGGCGCCAGGGCCACGGCGAAAGCAACGAACTGATCAACGCCAAGATCGAATCGGCCATCGAGTCGGGCCTGCGCATCATCCTCTGCTGCGGCGAACCGCTCGATACGCGTGACGCGGGCAAGGCCGAAGAATACGTGCTGGCCCAGATCAAGGCCGCTCTGACGGTGGTCGAAGATCCCGCCGAACGCCTGACGATCGCTTACGAACCGATCTGGGCGATCGGTACCGGGCGCACCGCAACCGGCGAGGATATCGCAGCCATGCACGGGGCTATCCGCCGGCTGCTCGACGAAACCTATGGCGAAGAGGAATCCGCCAAGGTCCGCATCCTCTATGGCGGTTCGGTGAAGCCCGACAATGCGCGCGAGATCCTCGCGACCCCCGATGTGGGCGGCGCGCTGGTCGGCGGTGCCAGCCTGTCGGCGGAAAGCTTCCTCGGGATCGTGGTCGGCGCCTCTGAAGCCGAAGAGGCCTGATCGCACCCGACCTTGCCGTTTGCCGCCGGCGCGCCTAGATGCGCGTGAGCTCCGCTAAAGCCTTTCCAAGAGTATTCGCATGTTCCTGTTCCTAACCGTCGTCCAGGCGATCATCGCAGCCGCGCTTGTCGGCGTCATCCTGATGCAGCGCTCCGAAGGCGGTGGGCTTGGCATCGGTGGCAGCCCGTCGGGCATGCTCAGCGCGCGCGGAGCCGCGGATTTCCTGACCCGTTCGACCAAATGGCTCGCGGTGCTGTTCGTCGTCCTGTCGATCGCGCTGGCTGCAGTCGCAGTCGAGACGACCGGCAGCGACGCCATCGAATCGACGCTCGATCGCACGGTTGCACCGGCGGATCCGCTGGGTGCGGCCACGACCGGCGAAGCCGCTCCTGCCGCCGATCCCCTGAGCGCTCCTGCGGACGGCGATCCGCTGTCCGGCGCGACCGAATAATCTCCATTCCATCGCAGAGCTGTGGATTGCGCCGTGCGAATGGCGCGATCCATGTGCGTTTGCGCTTGCCCCGACTCAATCCCACAGCTTAAGGCTCGACCCCCATGGCGCGGTATATCTTTATCACCGGCGGCGTGGTCTCCTCGCTTGGCAAAGGTCTCATGGCAGCATCGCTTGCTGCCCTCCTCCAAGCGCGTGGCTACAAGGTCCGTATCCGGAAATTCGACCCCTATCTCAACGTCGATCCGGGGACGATGTCCCCCTATCAGCACGGCGAGGTCTATGTGACCGACGACGGGGCAGAGACCGATCTCGATCTCGGCCATTACGAGCGTTTCACCGGCGTATCGGCTCACCAGGGCGACAACATCACCTCGGGCCGGATCTACCAGGACATCATCGCCAAGGAACGCCGCGGCGACTACCTCGGCGCGACCGTCCAGGTGGTCCCGCACGTGACCGACGAGATCAAGGCCTTCGCGCTGGCCGGGCAGGACGACCATGACTTCGTGCTGTGCGAGATCGGCGGAACCGTGGGCGACATCGAAGGCCTGCCGTTCATGGAGGCCATCCGCCAGCTGCGCAACGAGCTGGAACCGTGGCAGACGCTGAGCGTCCACGTCACGCTGGTCCCCTATATTGCCGCGGCGGGCGAGTTGAAGACCAAGCCGACGCAGCACTCGGTGCGCGAACTGGCCAGTCTCGGGATCAAGCCCGATGTGCTGCTGTGCCGCGCCGAGCATCCGATCCCCGAATCCGACCGGCGCAAGATCGCGCAGTTCTGCAACGTGCGGCAGGAAGCGGTCATTCCCGCGCTGGACGCGCCGTCGATCTATGCCGTGCCGCTGCAGTATCACGGCGAGGGGCTCGATACCGAAGTGCTGCGCGCCTTCGGGATTACCGATGCGCCCGATCCTGACCTGTCGCGCTGGTACGACGTCGTGGATCGCCATTCCAACCCCGAGGGCGAAGTCACGATCGGCGTGATCGGCAAATATGTCGGCCTGCAGGATGCTTACAAATCGCTCAACGAGGCGCTGGTGCACGGCGGCATGGCGCACCGGGTCAAGGTCAACATCAAGTGGATCGACGCCGAAGTGTTCGAAGGCGACGATGCCGACATCGCCGCCAAGCTCGAACCCATGCATGCCATCCTGGTGCCCGGCGGGTTCGGTGAGCGCGGCAGCGAGGGCAAGATCGCGGCAGTCCGTTTCGCTCGTGAACGCAAGGTGCCGTTCTTCGGCATCTGCCTTGGCATGCAGATGGCGTGCATCGACGCTGCGCGCGAGGCCGGCTTTGCTCGCGCCTCGTCGACGGAATTCGGCGAGACCGAAGAACCGGTCGTCGGCATCATTACCGAATGGATGACCGAAGAGGGTCTCCAGAAACGCGAAGCCGGCGGCGATCTCGGCGGGACCATGCGGCTGGGTGCATATGATGCCAAGCTTGCGGAGGGCAGCCACGTGTCGAAGGTCTATCACGGGGCGACCAGCATCTCGGAACGCCACCGCCACCGCTACGAAGTGAACGGGGCCTATATCGAGCCGCTCGAGAAACAGGGCCTGGTCTTCTCGGGCATGTCGCCCGACGGCCTGCTTCCCGAAATCGTCGAACGCCCCGATCACCCATGGTTCGTGGGCGTGCAGTTCCATCCCGAGCTGAAATCGCGGCCCTTCGAACCGCACCCGCTGTTCGCCGGTTTCGTCGGCGCGGCGCTGGAACAGGCACGTCTGGTCTGATCCAGCGCCGAGATGGCGGCATTTTAAGCCTCTGATTTCGTTGGAGGCGTCGAAATTACGCTTGTAGCTATGCGACAAAATGATGTCGCGGGCACGAGACCGGTTTATCTTTTGTTATGTTTGGGCCAGAATACGGCTGTTCCACACCTCTGGTGTGGGCGCATGGAGACACATGCTTTGCCAGCACGAGGCGGGGCTTGCTTCGAAGCCGGTTGTCTTCTGCGACCCGGACGGCCGATTTCGGGGTTTGGCGGCGTTCAACGTCGCGGGGGCGGAACCTGGTTCCGCCCCCTATTCATTTCACCAGTGCAGGTGAAGGCGGGATCAGGCCGCCTTGGTCGTGTCGCCGTCGCGCTCGTCGTCTTTGACGACTTCGAGCGGCTGCGTTTCGCCGATGGCGATCTTCTTCGGCTTCATCGCATCGGGCACTTCGCGCACGAGATCGATGACCAACAGGCCATCGGCCAGGTCGGCATGGGCCACGCGGACATAGTCGGCCAGTTCGAAACGGCGTTCGAATCCGCGGTTGGCGATCCCGATATGCAGCATTTCGCCGTCGTTGAGTTCGTCGCGCTTCTTGCCGGTCACGACGAGCAGGTTCTGCTGCGCAACGATATCGAGATCCGGCTTGCGGAAGCCCGCGACCGCCAGCGTGATGCGATATTCGTCATCGCCGCGGCGTTCGATGTTGAAGGGGGGGTAATTGTCGCCGCCGGCATTGCGAGCCTGACGTTCCATCAGGTCGAACACACGGTCGAAGCCCACGGTGGAGCGGCGGAAAGGCGTAAGGTCCATACGGTTCATCGAAACAAATCCTCTTGTGAGCGATTCTATGATGGCGGGGCCCGGTATCGGCGCCCCGTCGCCGCCACGAACACCGTGACGGTATTTTCGAGATAGGCGCGTCCTTTGCGCTTTCAAGACTTCTTGTCGCGCGCTAGTTTCGCCGCGGAAAACAAGGGAATATCAATGAGCCACCACCCGGTCGACATTTACACCAAATTCGGTTGCGGATTCTGCGTCCGAGCCAAGCGCCTGCTCGACGAGAAGGGCGTGGACTATAGCGAACACGACATCACGATGGGCGGGCCGAAGCGCGAAGAGATGCTGGAACGCGCGCCTACCGCGCGGACCGTGCCGCAGATCTTCATCGGCGATACGCATGTCGGCGGTTCGGACGAACTCGCCGCGCTCGAGCGCGAAGGCAAGCTCGACGCGTTGCTGGCGGGCTGAATGGCACGCGTCGCTGTCCTGCAGATGACTTCGGGCATCGATCCCGGGGCCAATGCCGCAGCGCTCGAAGACGCGGTCACACAGGCTGCGGCCGGGGGCGCCGACATGCTGTTCACGCCCGAAATGTCGGGCCTGCTCGATCGCGATCGCGAACGCGCTTCCCGGTCGATCTGCAGCGAAGACGCTTCGCCCGTCCTTGCCCGTGTCCGTGAAGCTGCGCGCCAGCACGGCCTGTGGGTATCGCTCGGCTCGCTCGCGCTCGAGGCCGGTGGCGGGGGCGAATGGGTCAACCGCGCTTTCGTCATCGCGCCTGACGGCACGATTGCCGCGCGCTACGACAAGATGCACATGTTCGATGTCGATCTGGCAAGCGGTGAAAGTTGGCGCGAATCCAACGCCTATCGTGCAGGTGACAGCGTCGGGCTGGTGGAGGGCACGCCGCTCGGCCGGCTCGGCCTCACCGTGTGCTACGACATTCGCTTCCCTGCCTTGTTCGAGGCGCTGGGGCGCGCGCGCTGCGACTGCATCGCCATACCCGCTGCTTTTACCGTACCGACCGGCGCCGCGCATTGGCACGTGTTGCAGCGCGCCCGCGCCATCGAGGCGAGCGCTTTCGTCGTGGCCGCGGCGCAGGTCGGCGAGCACGAGGACGGCCGCCGGACCTATGGTCACAGCCTCGTGGTGGATCCGTGGGGCGAAGTGCTGCTCGACATGGGCGGAGAGGAGGCCGGACTGGGTTTCGTCGCTGTCGATCTGGAGCGGGTGGCCGAGGTGCGCGAACAGGTGCCCAGCCTTGCCAACCGCAGGCATATCACCGCATAGGCCGCCGCATGATCGTTTACGACCTATCCTGCAGCGAAGGCCACCGCTTCGAGGGCTGGTTTTCGTCCTCGAGCGACTACTCGGACCAGAAAGTGCAAGGCTTGCTGCAGTGTCCCGCCTGCGGGTGCGAAGATGTCGGCAAGGCGCCGATGGCCCCCTCAGTCCCGGCCAAGGCCAATGCCGTCGCAGCCCCGGCGGGAGAAAAGGCGCAGCTAAGCACGGGCGACATGCCCCCGGCCGTCAAACAAGCGTTCGAAGCGCTGGCGAAGGCTCAGGCCAAGGCGCTCGAGAGCAGCACCTGGGTCGGCGACTGCTTTGCCGAAAAGGCCCGCGAAATGCACTATGGGGAAAGCGAGAACGCACCCATTCACGGGCGCGCCACGCGCGACGAGGCCGAGGACATGGTCGCGGAAGGCATCGCCGTCGCCCCCCTGCTGGTGCCGGTCGCGCCGCCCGACGAACTGAACTGATTGCCTGCGCGCGATCGTCTGCTAAATGCGGCGGTGGGCGCCCGTAGCTCAGTCGGATAGAGCACCAGATTCCTAATCTGGGGGCCACAGGTTCGAATCCTGTCGGGCGCACCATTGACGAAAATCCGCAGATTTCTCTGATTTCCGGACTCGCCCGGCAGGAATGCTATGGGCACTGAATGGCAGCTTTTTGGCCGTCCGCAGTCATTCCGGTCAAGGCGCCAAATGCTGGCTGAAGCGTCGGCCAACTGTATGGGAAAGCCGTTTTGTGCCTTGTGGCGTCGGCGCCTGGCTATTGCGAGTTCAATCGAGACCTAACAGCATTTGTAAATTGGCCGTTTGCCATCGTTCGTTCACCTTGATGTGGATCACGAACAGGGGGCAGGTCACATTTTTCGCACGTTCTTCAGCTTGGTGCAGTCGGGCAGGATGGATGGGGCGAGTTCGCGCTTACTCAACTTCGTCTTGGTCGCTGGCCTCGCCTGTGGCTCCAGCGCGGCCAAGGCCAGCGAGGAGCCCGAAATCGCCCAGGCTATCGCTGACTGCGAGCAAAAGGTGTCGGTCGCATGCGGCACGGTCGGGCTCGCCTATTCCGACCCGGCGAATGACCAATACGATATTTTCCTCAGCCTGAGATTCCTTCAAGAGGCCTGCCGCGGTAACCACGCGGCTTCGTGTGGCCGTCTTGCATTGGTCTACCTCGAGGGATCCGAAGATATCGAAGCCGATCGGGCCACGGCAGGCCGGTTTGCGATCAAGGGGTGTTCGCTGTTCGATAAAACAGCGTGCGAAGTCGCCGAGACAGTCTTTGCAGAGGCGTCGTCCGATCAATTCGACGCGGAGAAAGCCCTGCGCTACCGGCGCGTGAATTGCGATCAGGGCGGATGGCGCTCGTGCGAAGATCTCGCGCGCATTTACTACAATCTTGGGGAATTCGCACCGGCGGAACAGGTGGCTGCCAAGGCGTGCGACCCCCCACATGCCGAGCAGCGGTCGGTATGCGAATTCGCCGCAAGCCTGCGTCAGCGACGCCAGGAAATCGAGCAGGCGTTGACCGAACGACATGAAGCGCAGCGCCGTCGCCTAGCCGAACGCGAGCGCGCTTCGCAAGTCGTCCATTCCTTCCTCGGGCAGGGCAAATACGACAGCGCGATCTATGCGGCGATCTATCACAGCCGCCAGCTGGCAGATGCGCGGACTGCGCTCGAAGCGACTTTGGAGGCGGGCGCATTGGGCAGTGTCTACAAGGACCATCTCTATGTTCTCGACTACTGGTTCCCGTCGGGCAGGCTCAATGCCGCGGTGAATGCGGAGATTGCACGGCGCAGCCGGGGCGACGACTGCGGAATCTACAACTGCACCAACATGCCCGGTGCATCGAGCCGTCGTTGGGCGGCCGGGGCGGGTAGAACGGCGGCATCGCGTTCGTCCTCCTCATCCGCGTCCTCGTTCCAGCCAGCCCGGATGAAAAGTGCAGCGGAAATCTCCCGCGAGACGCGCAATCGTTATCGCACAGCCCACTGCACGATGAACAACAACGCAAACCGATATCTTTGCAATTGAACGTGGAGCAAGCAGCCATGAATCTTCGTCCTTTTCTTGCGGCTACCGTCCTGTCGGTGACATCGATTGCAGCTCTCCCCGTCGCGGCGCAAAGCAATGCAGAGCAAGCGCAGGAGCGCTACAATGCGGGGGACTTCCCGGCTGCTCGCGCACTCTACCAGAAAGCGTGCATGAGCGATGGCAAGGATGAGGCATGCCACAATCTCGGTTCGATGGCGTGGCGGGGGCAGGGCGGGGCGAAGGACCCGGTGCAGGCGCGCGATGCCTATCGGCGCGGATGCGAAGCCGGCCTGTTCAAATCCTGCGGCCAGTATGGCGCATTGCTCAAGGATGGTCTTGGCGGACCGGCCGATCCTGCCGAGGCGCTGGGCCCGCTGGGGCTCGCCTGCAAGGCGGGCGAAGCGGGCGCGTGCTACAATCAGGGCCAGATCCTCTATTTCGGCGACGCCGGTGAGCGCCGCTTCGAAGAAGCGCGAACGGCATTCGCCGGGGCCTGCCCCGGCTACGCGGCGGATGGCTGCTATGCGCTCGGGATAATGAAACGTGACGGTCAAGGCGGTGCGGTCGATACCGCGGGAGCGAACAAGGCTTTCTCCATCGCGTGCGAAAGCGGCAATGCCGAAGGATGCATCGAATCCGGCGTCGGCTATTACGATAACGGGCAATTCGCCGAAGCCCGCGACCAGTTCGCGCAGGCATGCAACAACGGGGCCGCCGGCGGATGCATGAATGCGGGCATGATGTACCGCGACGGGACCGGAGCCGCTCCCGATCACGCCAGGGCGAAGCGCTATTTCACCAATGGATGCAAACTGGGCATCCAGGACGGCTGTGCCATGGCTGAGGCGCTGGGACAGTGAGCGTTGCAGCGGGACTAATTGGCGCGTTCGCCGTGAAACTACGCAGCTTGGGCCTGGTATTCGCGCTGGCTGCGGCCTGGTCGGTTCCCCCGAGCGCCTCGCCCGCGGACCAGGGCGCGGCGTCGGAAAAATCGGCTGTCGAGCGCGCTTGCGAAGCCGGGGAGGTCGCGGCTTGTCTCAATGCAGGGAGGATCCTCGTCCAGCTTTCTGGCGAAGCGCGCGCCCTCAGGGCTCGCGATATGTTCGCGCGGGGCTGCGAACTCGGCAACACCGATGCGTGCCATCTGCTGGTACCGATGCTGATCGAAGGGCGTGGGGGTGCGCAATTGCTCGATGTGGCGGCTGAGGTCGCAGAAATCCTGTGCGAAGCCGGGTCTGGACAGGGTTGCAGCTGGCAGGCGAATGTCCTTTCGCGGCAGGCCGCATCGGACCAGCAAATCGACCACGAGAATTTGATCGCCGCGCGCGAGTTGTACCTGCAAGGCTGTGATCTGGATTCGATGGAGGCTTGCGGGCAAGCCGGTGCCCTACTGGCAACCGGCACCGGTGGGCCGGCTGACCCCATCAAGGGCTACGACTTACTGGAGCGCGCCTGCCGGGCAGAGCAATGGCAGGCGTGCGCCAATGTCGCCGTCATGGCACGCGACGGACTGGCGCATGACGCCGACTGGGCGTCCGCGCGAGACTATTTCGGGATGGCATGCGACGGTGGTATCGCCAACGCCTGCAATGATCTCGGCATCATGTGGATGCAACTGTCCGATCGCAGCGGGGACGAGCGCTGGCGCGACCCGGCGCTGCTCGTATTCATCGCCTCATGCGATGGCGGAGACGGTGCAGGGTGTTCCAACGCGGCGCGGCAATTGCGCGAAGGCCGGGGCGTGCCGACCGATCTCGTGCGCGCCCATGATCTCGCTGTGCGCGGCTGCGAAGCGAACAGCGCGCGGGCCTGCCTGCTCGCGTCCGATATGCGGGGAGCGGGAGAAGGCGTCGAGGGCGATGCGCAAACCGCTCGCGCGCTGCGGCAAAAGGCGTGCGATCTCGGCCAGTCCAGCGCCTGCGCCATGGTCGATGCACCGGCCCGTCGGGACTGACATGAATTTGGGGAGGGCAGAAATGCCGCAAGCGATTGATCTCTTTCGTCGGGCTTTGCAAAAGCAAAGGCGAGCGGGGGCATGTGGTGTGGGTAACAGGATGCGCGGGACACTGACTGCGGTAGCGGCGCGGATCTTCGCGCCCGTACTTCTCGCTGCAGCAAGCACCAGCACATTCGCAGAGGCGAAAGAACGACCTTTCGACGACGAGGCTCTAATGGAGATCCATCGCGGCGGACTTGCCTATGAGCGCGACGGGGATACCTATGCCGCACTGTCGATGTACGGGCAGGCCTGCGACATGGGGCTGGCCGCGGCCTGCACCCTCGGCGGACAAATCGAGCATGAAACGGCATCCGACAACAAGGATCACATCAGGGCGGCGCGCATGTTCGCCGCTGCCTGTCGCGCGGGAGACGACCTCGCCTGCACGCGGACGGGGATGGCTTTGGGGCCGCTCTCGCAGGCAGACTCGCCCGAACCCGATGGGCTGATGAAGCTCGCGCTGCTGGCCATGGGCGAGGAGTGCCGTCACGGCGGTGCGCAGGCCTGTGTCGACGCCGCAGAACTGCTTGGCACGACTGAAGAGATCGGGGCGGACATCGCGGCGGTTCGCGGTTACACAGTGAGGGCTTGCGAGGACCAGCAATTCGCAGCCTGCATCAGCGCCGCGATGCTTCCTGCCGAAGAACCCGACGCTGCGGAGACGCGCGCGCGCAATGTCCTGCTGTGCAATGTGGGCTGGGTCGGTGGGTGCGACGCGCTGCTGGAACCGCTGATGACGGGCGAGGCGCCAGGCGAAGTCGATGATCTCAAGCAGGCCCTGAAGGCAGCGTGCGACGATTGGGTGGGGATCGCCTGCGCAAACCTCGGCCTTTACTATACGCAGGGGCCGAAGGACGCTTATTTTCCGGGCATCGGCTTTCGCTACATGCGCAGCGCCTGCGATCTCTACGTAGCCAAGGCATGCTTTGCATACGGGGTGATGCACAAGAAGGGCATTGGCGGCCGGGTCGATGAAACCCGTGCGCAATCGCTCGTGGCGCATGCCTGCGAAATCGGAAGTCCGAAAGCCTGCGCCACTCTGGCGCGCATCGCAGGGGAAAGTGAAGAAGGTGAAGTTGCGGGGGTCTCCACGATGGAGGCCCTCCGGCGTACATGTCGGCTGGGCGACAAGCCCTCTTGCGTGAAGGAACTCTGATGAAGACTGCGATGCGATCGGTGATCTGGGGAACGGTGGCTGCGGCGGCGGCGCTCGCGGGACCCTTGCACGCTCAGAGCCTGGAAGGCATTCCAGTGGAGCAACGGCTCCAGATCTTGGCCGGGAACCAGCAGGCCCGACCGCTGATGGAAGTGTTTGGTATAGCCACTTTCGCGGCTGGTGCGGACGAAAGCTGCCAGCTGTTCGACGTCGGCGAATTGCGCGCGTTCCAGGTCCTGAAGGGACAGATCGGGAGGCAGTTGGCGCGGGTCGGCGGGGACGAAGTTGTCGCAGCGATAGACCAGTCCGAACGTGGCACGCGGCAGGCGAAGGGCTGCGCCATGCCGGACGATACCAACGTCACGATCGAGCGTGCGAGGGTAGTGGCAAGGGCCTTGCAGGACGCCCCGGCCGCCATGACGACCGACCAGCAGCAATGCGCGGTTGAGGGAACGCACTGGCGCTTCCATCGGCGCGAATGGGAGTTCGTTCCGAAAGGGCATTTCGTCGAGTACGAAGACGCTCAGCTCGAGGCGATGTATCAGGGATTGCGGACGAATTTCGCGAGTATCGCGGACCAGGCCTGCGGGTTGGTAAAGCAGACGGTTATGTTGATTCCTGCTTTCGAGAAACTCCGCCTGATGGAAGAAGCCAGCAGCTTTGCTGCTCCCTACGCGATGGCCTTTACTTCGCTCGGATCGTCCGAACGCACATTCACCTCGCGACACCTCGGCCTTTGGCGGTCGCAGCGTTCATGGACCGGGGGCGGTTATACTACCGAACCCGACTTCTACCGCATGGCCCACGACGGGGACGTGAAAACCGGCTTTGCGAGGCTGTCCAGTCCGGGTCTTTTCGGCGTCGCGGGGCACATGTACTTTACCACCGGGGGGAAGTGGATCGCGGGTATCAACCGGAACATCGAAGCGGTCGAACTCCGGCTCGACAACGGCATCAGTTTGCCCATGGAGAAAGTCGCCGGCGAGAAGGAAGGGATGGAGAGCACTTCGACCTTCGAACTCGGCAAAAGCGGATTGACCGTCCTGAGGGATCAGGGGGCGGACGTTTCGGTTCGGGTTGCGTTCAAGCAGGCTGGAGAGGAATGGCGGATTTTCAACGCTCCGGGCAAGGGCAGCGGAGTGCAGCAAATCAACCTGGGGGCGGTCAGGGAAGGTTTGGCGTGGTCGAATGCGCCGCGCCCCGCGAAAAACTGACGCGATAACGGGTGTCTCGAAGTGTCTGGGCGCGCTATCCGAAGGCGGCCGGATACCGGGCGCGGGGGGCTGAACGTGGATCGACTGAAAATCCTCTATATCGAAGACGATGCGCACACCGCGACGCGGGTGAAGGAACTCGCCCTGTCTCGCGGCGACGATCTGCATTGGGAAAGCGATGGAGCTTCAGGCCTCCGGATAGCGGGGCGGGACAGGTTCGATGTCATCATACTCGATCGAATGCTGAGCGATGACGATGGCCTCGAGATCCTGGCCCGCCTGCGCGAGAGCGGGGTAGACACACCGATCCTGATGCTGAGCGCACTCGGGCGCACCAGCGACCGCGCCGAAGGGCTCGACGCCGGTGCCGATGATTACCTTGGCAAGCCATTCGAAGCCGCCGAATTGATGGCCCGCGTGAACGCCCTCCACCGGCGTGCATCGGGCAGGGTGCATAGCGCGGTGATCCTGTACGGTGCCTTCGAGTGCCATCTGAAAGCGCGCACGGCTTTTCGCGAGAACCGGCATCTCGCTTTGAGCCCGAGGGAATTCGAGCTCTTCCATTACTTCATGGAAAACGCCGGGGAGGTGGTAACGCGCGAAATGCTGCTGCGCGATGTTTGGAACATGTCGTTCGACCCGCAAACCAATGTGGTTGACGTCAATATCGGACGTTTGCGGCGCAAGCTCGAGGACGGCTTCTCCGCTCCGGCGCTGGAAACGGTCTGGGGCACGGGCTTTCGATTGCTGGACGGCAAATAGACGTGTCACCTGCACGTTCCATTTTTTCCCGGTTGGTCGCCGCCGCCACCTTGCTGGCGGCCCTTACGGTGCTGGGGCTCTGGTTGGTGACGGAGCGAACGATAGATGCCGCGCTGAAAGAAAGTGCGCGCGAGGCGGTCGATGTCGATCTTGCCGGCCTGGCCGATATCTATTCCAGCAGCGGGGAAGCGGATCTGGTACGGAGGATCGAGGATCGCCTGGCATTGCGGCCCGTCGACGGGGGAGCGCCGCACTACCTGCTTATGCGCACAGACGGGGTCCGCCTCGCGGGCGATCTGGAAGCCTGGCCGGATCTCGATGCGGCGATCTCGGAGCGGGGCATGATCGCGATAGGCCATCGTTCCAGCGCGCATGCCCGTTCGACCCGGCTTGCTCCGGATAGATGGCTGCTGGTCGCACATGAGGTCGATCCGGCCAGGTCATTGAAGGCCGGAGTGCGAACCGTGTTTCTGGTTGGCGGGGCCATTCTGGTTTTGGTCGTGGCGATGCTTGGCAAATTTTCTGCCGACAGGTTGAAGCGCCGCATCGCGCGCATCAACCGCACCCTGTCGCACCCCGATGAGCTTGCGTCCATGCCAGAGCTCCCCAGACGAACCCGCGACGAAATCGACGAACTCGCAGCCAATAGCGCGCAAGTGATCCTCCGGGTACGGAACCTGTTGGAAGCCCACAGCGATACGACCGACAGGCTCGCCCACGAAATTCGCACCCCCCTGACTCACCTCGATGCGAGGCTGGTCAAAGCACTCGAAACGCAACCGGACGAGCAAGTCACCAGGCGGCTGACGGAAGCCCGTAGCGAAATCCGGCGGCTGGTTAGCATGCTGGAATCGCTACTTGATATCGCGTGGAGCAAAGCCCGCCTCAGTGATCGATCGATGCTAACGCCCGTCGACATGTCCGCCCTCGTTACCAATTTGTGCGAACTCTATGCCGATAGCGCCGAAGATGCCGGGTTGGTCCTGCAGTGGGAGGTGGAGTCCGGCGTTGTCTTGGACGGTGACGAAGCACAGCTCGGGCGCCTGCTGGCCAACCTCCTCGACAATGCCCTCAAATACGTCCCGGCCGGAGGGACAATCCGCGTCACGCTCGGTGATGGCCCCGTCCTCGTCGTGGCGGATGATGGGCCTGGCATAGCCGAAGTCGACCGGACGCGGATTTTCGAGCGTTTCCAGCGGGGGCCGGACGCCAAGGGAGACGAAGAACGCCCGGGCGCAGGACTTGGCCTTGCCCTCGCATCCGCAATCGCACAACGTCATTCGATGATCCTGGAATGCCTTCCGAGCGCAACCGGTGCACTGTTCCAGCTCCGCAGAGAGACGCCATGAACAAGCTTCTGGCAATGGCGCTGCTCGGCGCGCTGACCAGCAGCTGCACCGGATCTGCGGGTGAGCCTCGCAGCGCGTCACTCGCGGGCCACTTGGCGGCCCGTTCGGATACGGATAGAACCGCGGCGGCGGTCCTGTATCGCGCGCAGTCGGCTTACGAGGATGGCGATCGTGCCGCCCTCTCTCTCGCGCTTTCGCGGCTGGATGCCGTCGGCCTTCATCCGGTCGGCGAAGAAGCGAACGACATCCTTGCTCGGTGGCGGGCGGCCGCAGATCAGCCTGCCATTACCCGAGGGCGGATCCTCGGTCCGGGGTTCATGGTGGGAGAACTCGCACCAAAGGAAGAACGCGCGCTTGAGCAGACGTTCCTGTCGGGGCGCGGTGCCGCGATCAGTTTGTCCGCGCTCGAAGGAAGGCCGCTGGAGATTTCCGTTCGTGACAGCAGCGATCAGTCGCTGTGCAGGAAGGTCGCCGAACGCGTCACATGTCGCTGGGTGCCGCTCTATACCCACCGGCACACGATTACTTTGCGTAACCCCAACACGAAAAAGACACGCTACCAGCTTGTGATCGATTGATCGTCCTGCGATGCCACATCCTCGCTGTTTCGAGGGGCACACGTCGACATGCACCGTCATATCTTTGCGATTGCCGCGATCGGCCAGGCTATCGCGTTCGCTCCACCAGTACTGCCGCAGGTGCAGACTGTTTCCGAAGGTGCGGGCCTCACCGATCTCGCATCCCTGAAAGTGGCCGCAGAGGCGATCGACCCGCTCGCCGAGGCGGCGAAATCGGAGGGTGCGTGGTCTGTCTATCTGGAAGCACTGGAAGCTGAGAACGGCCCCGCAGAGGAACAGGCGCACGCACTAAACCGCATCGGCGACAGCCGCTACTACCAGCAGGACATTGCCGGCGCGCTCGCATCCTCGCTCGAAGCGGAAAAGCGACTGATCGCCGCACGGGCGACCCGTGGTGAAGCCATGGCGGGGACATTGGCCAACATCGCGACCTTCTACACAGGGGTAGGGCAGCCGGAGAAGAACGTCCCACTGCAGGAGCGGTCGCTTAAGATACGGACCGCCTTGTATGGCCAGGACCCCGAAGGGATTGCCCCTCCCGATGCCAAGGCACTCGGGCTGGGATATCTGAATTACGCCGCCGCGCTGTACGAAGCGAACCGCTTCGGTGACGCCGCGGAATATGTCGATCCCGCTATCAAGGGCCTGATTCGTGGCGGGATGACCGACACCACGCTCTTCGTGGCGCTCTCGACCGGAGCGAATATCTACATTGATGCCGGTCGCCAGGTCGATGCCTTGCGTCTCGCGAGGCAGGGGATCGCGATGGCGAACGAGCTGCTCCCGGAGGAGCACCCGTTCCACGGTTTCGCGCAAGGAACCTTGGCCAAGGTCCTGCTGCAGGCGGGACGATACGAGGAAGCCGAACAACCTGCTCGAACTGCACTCGATATAATGACCGAAAGGCTTGGCCCGACACATCGCAATACCTTGGTCGCACTGCACAATCTGGGCGTGGTCCAGATGCGCCTCGGGCAGTATGACGAAGGCATCGCACTCATGCTGGCGCGGCACGAGCGATTGATGGAGATCAGTCCCGCAGAAGCGGTGAACTCGTTGCTCTCCGCATCAAACGCCGCGATCGAAGCCGGCCGTGACGACGACGCCATGCATTTCGCGTTCAAGGCTGCGGATCTGGCACGAGAATTGCCGGCCGAAGACGACAAGGCGCTGCGCGGCCTCCTCACGTTGTCGCAGCGTCTCGATGAGAGCGGACAACCCGAGGCTGCGCTCGACATCCTCGATGAAATCGAAATGCGCGTGAACAGCAGCGGGCGCGAGCTACCTGTCGATGCAGCTATTCAACGTGGACTGTCACAGGTTCGCGCAGGACAGGATGAGGGTTGGGAGCACGTAGCAAGGGCACGCGCGCAGATCGTCGACAAGATGATCCAGGATGCGACCAGCTTCGAACTCGATGCGGATCTTGAAAATTACTTCGACTCGATCCTGCTGATCGCCGAAGCCGCGATCATTTCCGACCGCGCCGATGATGCGCTCAATGCATTCGAACTGGCCAGTTGGGGCGTCAACGCCCGTGCGCGCCAATTGGCCAAGCTGCGTCACGGCCAGTTCGACAGGCCCGACCTTGCTGCCGATATCGAGAGGCTCCGCAGCGGGACCGCGCGCCTTCGGTTGCTCGCGCGCGAGCGGGCGGCGATGCTGGCCGCGGGGCGATCCGAGGCGATCGGCGAAGTCGAGCGGGAAATCGCCGACCTCGAGCGATCGGTGAGCGATGCCGAAGCGGCCTTGCGCACGGCGCTTCCCGAATTTGATACGACGCGGCGACCGGTCGATGTATCAATCGAGACCGTGCAAGCCCGATTGCGGCCGGACGAAGCCTTGCTGATCGCAATGCCTGCCAAGCGGGGGATGCTCCTGATGGCCGTGACCTCCGAAACGGCGGTGATGAAAGTGGGGCCGGGGGGGCGCGCAACCATCCGGACGTTCGTGGAACGATTGCGTTTGGCACTCGACGCGGGCGAAGGTGCAGACGCATTCCCATTCGACGATGCGAAGGCGTTGCACGACCTCGTCCTGTCGGCCGAAATCGCAGCGGCGCTCAATGGAAAGACCCGGGTATCCTTGGTTACGAGCGATGCTCTCTCGCGTCTGCCATTTTCCGCTTTGCTGTCTTCCGTGCCCGACCGACAGGTGCGGGACTTCAGCGAGATGGAATGGCTGGTCCGCCATCACGCATTCGCGACGGTTCTTTCGCCTTCCGCTGTACTGGGCTCGAGACAAGATGGGGGTAATGCCGGGCGGTTTCTCGGCATAGGCGCCGCCGCAAATTCGGACGAAGCGTTCACTGGGGAAACGCGGGCGGTCGTGGCAACCGCCGTGGATTTGCGATCGCTGCCCTCGCTGCCTGCGAGCCGCGAGGAGGTCCGGCTTGCGGGGGAGGTCAGCGGCGCCAGCGAGCGCATCCTCCTCGTCGGTGGGGACGCAACCGAAGCCCGGCTTCGGCTGCTGGCTGAAGCAGAATACAGTGTAGTCCTGTTCGCCACGCACGGTCTCATGGAAGGGGAACTGGGCGGTCTACGGGAACCGGCGCTCGTCCTGACGCCCGGATCGGGAACGGGCGGTACGACCGACGACGGCATCCTGCTTGCCGGTGAAATTGCGGAGCTTGGCCTTTCGACCCAGATCGCGATCCTCTCCGCATGCAACACCGCCGCGGGACGCACTCATGCTGCTCCTGCCTATACGGGTCTTGCAAATGCCTTTCTCGCGTCGGGAAGCGAGCGCGTGATGCTCTCGCATTGGCGGGTCCAGGACGAAGCCGCGTCGCAGCTGACCGTGGAATTCGTTAAGCGCCTGCGTGATGGGCACGCCCACGCGGACGCTCTTCGTCTTGCCCAATTATCGATGCTGGAGGGCGAAACGGACAGCGGATCCGCCAATCCTGCCCGGTGGGCAAGCATGGTGCTCATCGACGGTCGATAAATGTCGCGTCCGCTATGTCGACAGTCCCGAAACAGGCGACAGGATCCCCCGCCGGAGCTTGCGCGCAAAGCGGTTCTAGCAGGTTGCCAGCCAGCTCATCATCGAACTGATTTTACTGTCGGCACCGGTGGCGTAGCCGGCGGCTTGGCTGTCCGCCCAGCTTTCAGCCCTGGCGTGCATTTTGTCGAAATAGCTCAGATCGCTGTCTTCCCGCATGTCGCGACGTGCCTGACGCTGCCAATAGCGATGGCGGATTCCCGCACGAGCGGCTGACAATTCTTCGCGCAGGTTCGCAACGAATGCCGAATCCTGGGAGCTCCCCAGGATATCGGACCAACGCTGCCACAGCGCGGAGCATTGCAGCATCTCACCGATTGTTTCGGGCGAGGTATAGGACTCCGCCAATCCTCGATCATAGGCTGCATTGTGCATGGCAGCGCTTTCCGCGCCGTCCCGGAGGACCTGTTGCGGCTGAGCAAGCGCCATATTCGGCAGAAAGGACACGCCTGCCGAAAGGGCTAGCGCCAGAGCGCCGCTACCCAAGAGTCTACGTCGCGCACACATTTCACTTTTCCCCTCAGGTTCTGCGCACTGCCTCGATGGAAGCGCAAGCACGGTTTCACCGGCGCCTCAGTCTTCCTTGCAGACCCGCCCGCCGCCGGTGCCCTTGTAGGTGGTGCAGACGACGACACCGCTGCCCGGTTTCGGTCTGCTCGAACTTCCGCTGCCAAGCGATCCGACGTAGGGCGCATTCGCCCGCCGCGCCTGCGCCGCGCGATCGTCGGCCGCGCGCTGCGCCCAGCGTTGCGCTTCCGATTGGGTCTGGCGCATCATCCGCATGCGGCGTCTATACTCTGCATCGACCAAGCGGGTGGCGGGCGGATTATACTGCCAGTAATGCTTGTTCGCGATCGCATAGATCGCTTCGTCGCTCCATCGACGTAGCCCGGACGCGCCCGCTTCCACGACCAGCTGGCCGAGCAGATCGCCATCCTCGTTCGGCTTGAACAGGTCTTTGCCGTATGGGTAATTGTAGACGAGGTAATTGGCGATTTCGCCGAGATCGCCCGTTCGTGTCGCATAAGACCGGAGCGCCGCGGCTGACAGGGTGCCCAGCGAATTGAGCTCGCCCTCTACCGCTGCGGCGTCGCGCTCCGCCAGTTCGACGTAGAGGTCGGAACAGTCCTGTGCGACGGACAGGACGTAACGCTCGAGCGCGGGGCGCCCGTCGCTCTTTCTCATCCCGTCCCAGACGGCTCGAACTTGCCGATCCGCCTCGTTGCGAAGGTTCGGATCATTCCGTGTCACTTCGGCAAAATGGCCCATCGCACGGTTGGATGAAACGGACAGTTGAATGTCTTCTTTCTCGGCGAACTGCATCGCCAGACCGCATTCGTAGATCAGTTCGGCGTCTTCCGTATTGGCGCGTAGGGGAGCTGCCGCCACCAGCAAGCAAGCCGCCGCGCAAAGCGCGAGGACGCCGGGGGACGCGTGGAGCGTGTCGCGGCGTCCTGGGAGGGCGGACGGCATCACGACTGGATAACGGCCATTTCGCGATCGCAGTCGCGCGCGCGTTTCAACATGTGGTTGCGCGCCTCGTCCGCCCCCATCACACGCGCCCGCTTGTTGTACTTGGCCTTGGCCGTCTGGATCGCTTTTTCGCCGTCGAGACCGGTCCGCTGTTCGATGATCCTAACCAAGCCGATCCATTCCGCCGATCCATAATTTAGGCTCACGTCGCTGCCTTCTGCGATCGAGACGACATATGCACAGCCTGCGCTCATCTCGAGCAGCTTCTTCGGGCTCGGATCTTTCGCAAGGACTGGCTGCGAGAACGCGAGCAGCGCGGTGCCACAGGCCAGCGATATCAGAAATTTCGGCGTCATGGTTTTCCCCTCGGTTCGGTCGGATCCGATTACCGAAGGACGCCGTCTCCGGAAATTTACAAATGCTGTTAAGAAGATGACGAAGGCCTCTCGACAGGAGGTGAGGAGCTCTCGGGATACTCGTTGCTTGGTCCCGCCCCCCGGGCGGGCCATCGCCGGGGGGCAGGCCTCTCAGGTTACAGGCCGATTATGCCTGGCTTCGGTCAGAAGCGATAGCTTACGCCTGCGCTCAATACCCACGGGTCGAGCTTGTGTTCGGTTTCGATTGCGAGCGTGTCGCCGGCATACCAGCGCGCGGTCGTGTCGACGAAATAGCGTTTCGCGTCGATCGTCAGGCCGAGACCGCTGTCGCCAAGCGCGATATCGGTACCTGCCTGCAGCACGAGGCCGAATTCGTCCGACAGCGTGGTGCGCGTCACACCGAGCGGAATGGTGTCCGCACCCGGTTCGACATCGACCCACCAGAAATAGGTGGCCCCGGCACCGAGATAGGGTTTCACGCCGCCGAGATCGAAATGGTACTTCGCCGTGAAAGTTGCGGGGATGACCTTGGCGTCTGACACCAGCTCTGCACCCGGCAGCCCGGCCACCGCATCGACATCATGTTGTGTCACGCAGCAGATCGTCTCGATCGAGAAATTCGGCGCGGCGAAATATTCGATTGCCAGCGTGGGTACGAAATTGTCGCTCGCCTCGGTCTGCGTCGTGGCGGGAAGGCCCACGATATCCGTGTTGATATCGGTGATTTTGCCATCGGGTGCGACAAGGGTGCCGAGCAGCTTTACCTGCAGCTTGCCGTCGTTGTCCGCGGCTTGGGCAGGTGCGGCGAACATTGCCGTACCGGCCAGCGCAGCTACCAGAAACTTCTTCATTCGATCGTCCTCGAGCGCGGCAGTGGCCGCCCCATGCGGCCCAGGGATGTTGCAGCGCTGGGATGGCTGTGGCGCGAAAATTTCTTGCCGGCATTGATCTGGGTCAAGGAAGCGCCGGCTTATCGGGGCGAGGGCGGCTTCATGATCACACCAGCCGAACCCTTCCAGCGATTTGCCAACCGGATACTTCCCGCAAATCTGTCGGATACCGTATACTTCCGGTTCCAGGCGCTCGCCCGGGCAAGCCGGCTTGCCAAGGCGCATTCGCTGGATTTCGCGGGGGCGGGCCAGCAGATCGTCTTCGTCGTCGACGGGGCTACCAAGCTGGTGGCGCACGCGTCAGAGTCGCGCGACCAGATCGTCGCTTTCCAGTTCGCTGGCGAGGTCTTCACTGTCCCCGGTCCCGACAACTATTCCTACTCCGTCAGCGCGCTCAAGGACTGCGACATCCTGGCTTTCGACTCGGCCGAATTCCTCCGGCTGGCATCGAGCGAAGCGGGGGTCCTCCACCACTTGCTGGAAAACACCACGCTTTCGCTGCGCCGGTGCCGCGAGAAGACGATCGCGCTGGGCCGCAAGACTGCCGGCGAACGCATCGCCGTGTTCCTGGTCGGGATGGCCGAGCGGATCGGGGTCGAGCAGGACGGCCGGCTGGTTCTCGAATTGCCGATGTCCCGCCGTGACATCTCGGACAGTCTCGGGCTCACGATCGAGACTGTCAGCCGTCAACTATCGAAGCTCAGGGACGACGGGGTGATCGAGACGGTGGGCCGTTCAGGCGTGATTTTGAACGCCCTCGAGAGCCTCCGCGACCGGGCAGGTTTCCTGCGCGAGGCCGCGTGAAATCTTTTCCGAATTTGATCTGGGTCAATGCCCTTCGCGGGATACCCGCTTAACCCCCTGCAAAAGGACGGAGAATTCTATGCAAGCGGAAACGGCGCTGGGCCGGGTGGGCCTGTGGTTCCTGGTCATGCTGGTCGCGATGGCGGCAGCGCTCGGGGCGGCGGATAGCGGCTTCGCGGCGCACGCCTGGATCATTGCGGCCCTTGGTTTCGTGATGATCTGGGTCAGCGCCTCGCGGTTCGACCCGCTGGGCAAGGCGCGGGGCTTCTTCAAGCTTCCTGACGGACCTTCGCGGTATGACGACGATCCCATTCGCTGGGGCGTCATCGCCACCATGTTCTGGGGCCTCGCGGGCCTTCTGGCGGGCGTTTTCATCGCTGCCCAGCTGGCTTATCCGCAGCTGAATTTCGAACCCTATCTCAATTTCGGACGCCTGCGTCCGCTGCATACCAGCGCGGTGATCTTCGCCTTCGGCGGCAACGCCCTGCTGGCGACGAGCTTCTACGTCGTGCAGCGCACCTGCCGCACACAGCTGGCTTTTCCCAATCTCGCGCGGTTCGTCTTCTGGGGCTACCAGCTGTTCATCGTGCTGGCAGCGACCGGCTACCTGCTCGGCATTACCCAGTCGAAGGAATATGCCGAGCCCGAATGGTACGTCGACTTGTGGCTGACGATCGTCTGGGTTGCCTATTTCGTGGTCTTCGTCGGCACGCTGGCGCGCCGCAAGGAACCGCATATCTACGTCGCCAACTGGTTCTATCTCGCCTTCATCGTGACGGTTGCGATGCTGCACATCGTCAACAACCTGGCGATGCCGGTGAGCCTGCTGGGCGCCAAGAGCTACAGCGCGTTTGCCGGGGTGCAGGATGCGCTGACGCAGTGGTGGTACGGCCACAATGCGGTCGGCTTCTTCCTCACTGCTGGCTTTCTGGCGATGATGTATTACTTCGTCCCCAAGCAGGCTGAACGCCCGGTCTATTCCTACCGGCTGTCGATCATCCACTTCTGGTCGCTGATCTTCCTCTACATCTGGGCGGGCCCGCACCACCTGCACTACACAGCGCTGCCCGACTGGGCGCAGACGCTGGGCATGGTCTTCTCGATCATGCTGTGGATGCCGAGCTGGGGTGGCATGATCAACGGGCTGATGACCCTCAACGGGGCCTGGGACAAGGTTCGCACCGACCCGATCATCCGCATGATGGTAATGGCACTCGCCTTCTACGGCATGAGCACCTTCGAAGGACCGATGCTGTCGATCAAGAGCGTCAACAGCGTGTCGCACTACACCGACTGGACCATCGGCCACGTGCATTCGGGCGCGCTCGGCTGGAACGGCATGATCACCTTCGCCTGCGTCTATTTCCTCGTACCGCGCCTGTGGAAGCGCGAACG
This sequence comes from Qipengyuania citrea, assembly GCF_009828015.1. Taxonomy (GTDB): domain Bacteria; phylum Pseudomonadota; class Alphaproteobacteria; order Sphingomonadales; family Sphingomonadaceae; genus Qipengyuania; species Qipengyuania citrea. The sequence goes on from NZ_WTYG01000002.1 coordinate 562,097, forward strand.
GATGTATTCGCTGCGCATGATCAACTGGCACTTCTGGCTCGCGACGATCGGCATCGTTTTCTACGCCGCGAGCATGTGGGTTGCCGGTGTCACCCAGGGCCTAATGTGGCGCGAATATGGGCCGGACGGATACCTGGTGAACAGCTTCGCCGACACCGTTGCCGCGCTGCACCCGATGTATGTCATGCGCGCCGCGGGCGGCCTGATGTACCTCGGCGGTGCCCTCATCATGTCCTACAACATCTGGATGACGCTGGCCGGGAAGCAGCGTGTCGAAGCTCCGCTCAACGACGCTGCCTACGATCCCGAAGCGGACCGTCCGATCGTCAACCAGCCCAGCGCCGTTCCGGCCGAATAGGATCACCCAAGCCATGACCGATCCCGTCGTCGAAGAAACCGTCAAGGGCCACAAACGGCTCGAGCGCAACATCACCTTGCTGGCCATCGGCACTTTCGTGACCGTCGCCATCGGCGGTCTCGTCCAGATCACGCCTTTGTTCTATCTCGACAATACCATCGAGGAGGTCGAGGGCGTGCGCCCGTACACCCCGCTCGAACAGGCAGGGCGCGACATCTACATCCGCGAGGGTTGCTACGTGTGCCATAGCCAGATGGTCCGCCCGTTCCGTGACGAGGTGGAGCGCTACGGCCACTACAGCCTCGCTGCCGAAAGCATGTACGACCATCCGTTCCAATGGGGCTCCAAGCGCACCGGTCCCGACCTTGCGCGCGTGGGTGGCCGCTATTCCGACGAATGGCACGTCCAGCACCTCGAGGACCCGCAAAGCGTGGTGCCCGAAAGCGTCATGCCGCAATACGGCTTTCTCAAGGAGACCGAACTCGAAATCGGCGATCCCGAAGCGACCATGGTCGCGCTCATGCGGGTGGGCGTGCCCTATACCGAGGAAGACCTCGCGAATGCCGAGGCCGATATGCTCGCGCAGGCGGATCCCGATCGCGATCCCGGCGATCTCGCGGCGCGCTATCCCAAGGCGCAGATCCGCGATTTCGATGGCAATCCCGACAAACTGACCGAGATGGATGCGCTCATCGCCTATCTGCAGATGCTTGGCACGCTCGTCGATTTCGACAGCGCCGCACCGCTCGAGGAACTGGCCGAGGAGAAGGGCCGATGAGCATCTACGAAACCCTGCGCCACTTCGCCGACAGCTATGCGCTGGTGCTGATGCTGGCGCTGTTCGTCGGGCTGTGCGCCTGGCCGTTCCGACCCGGCGCGAAAGAACGTAACCGCGACGCTGCAAACCTGATCTTCGAAGGAAAAGCCGATGGCGAATAAGCGCATCGACCAACCGACCGGCACGCCCACCGTCGGCCATGAATGGGATGGCATCGAGGAACTCGATACGCCGCTGCCGCGCTGGTGGCTGTGGACCTTTTATCTGACGATTGCCTTCGCGGTGGGCTATGTGATTGCCTATCCCGCCTGGCCGATGATCGACCGGGCGACCGAGGGCGTGCTGGGCTGGTCGAGCCGGGGGGAACTGGCAGAGGAAATGAGCGCTGCCGACCAGGCCCGCGCCACCGTGCGCGAGCAGCTGGCCCGCATTCCGATCGAACGCCTGCCCGAAGACGGCCCGCTGATGCAGCAGGCGGTTGCCGGTGGCGCAGCTGCGTTCCGCGTCAATTGCGTGCAGTGTCATGGTTCGGGCGCGGCGGGCAGCCAGGAACTTGGCTATCCCAACCTCAATGACGACGACTGGCTATGGGGCGGCGATCTCAAGGCGATCGAATACACGCTTGCGCATGGCATTCGCCAGGCTGGCGACGACGAGACCCGCAGCAGCGTCATGCCGCCCTTCGCGGGCGCGTTCGATACCGACCAGCTCAATGCCCTGACCGATCACGTTCTCGCCTTCAGTGGTAAGGCCGAGAGCAATCCGGTGGGTGCACAGATCTATGCCGACAATTGCGCTGCCTGCCACGGCATCCGCGGGGAAGGGGACCGGGCACAGGGCGCACCCACGCTCAACGATGCGATCTGGCTGCGGGGCAGCAGCCGCGAGGCTATCAAGCAGCAGATCCTCAATCCGCGCATGGGCATGATGCCCAAGTGGGAGGGCCGGCTCGATCCGGTGACGCTAAAGATGTTGGCGGCCTATGTACACTCGCTCGGGGGAGGCGAAGACTTCGTGGAAGTTGCCGAGGATCCCGAGGTAGCGGTCGATGAACAACCCTGAAGACAACAGGCCACCGGGTGAACGCGACTGGTCGGTAGTCGTCGAGGACGGCATCGCCAAGAGCAACCAGCCGGTCTCGGGTGCGATTGCCGATCCTGCGGCGACGACGCGTCGCCACGAACCGCACGAACCCGCGCGAGAGCACTTGCCCGAACGGCTCTACGAGCCGCGCAAGGCTGTGCACAACAAGCGGATCGACGGGCCTTTCCGCCGGTTCAAATGGCTGGTGATGCTGGTCACCCTGGGGATCTACTATGTAACGCCGTGGATCCGCTGGGACCGCGGCCCCTACGCGCCCGACCAGGCCGTGCTGGTGGATCTCGCCAATCGCCGCTTCTACATGTTCAGCATCGAGATCTGGCCGCACGAATTCTACTTCGTGGCCGGACTGCTGATCATGGCGGGGATCGGCCTGTTTCTCGTGACCAGCGCCGTAGGGCGCGCATGGTGCGGCTATGCCTGTCCGCAGACGGTGTGGACGGACCTGTTTCAGCACGTCGACCGCTTCGTCGACGGCGATCGCAATGCGCGCATCCGGCTCGACGCGGCACCGTGGACCTGGAGCAAGGTGGCGCGCCGCGCCTTCAAGTGGAGCATCTACCTGTTCATCGGGTTCTGGACCGGTGGCGCGTGGATCATGTATTTCGCCGATGCGCCCACGCTGGTCCAAAATTTCTGGCGCGGCGAGGCGGCTTCGGTTGCCTACATAACGGTCGCGGTGCTGACACTGACTACGGTCACGCTGGGCGGCTTCATGCGCGAACAGGTGTGCATCTACATGTGCCCCTGGCCACGCATCCAGACGGCGATGATGGACGAAAAATCGCTGCTGGTGACCTACAAGGACTGGCGCGGCGAGCCGCGCGGAAGCGTCAAGAAGGCAGCGAAGAACCCCGACCGGTTCGGCGACTGCATCGATTGCACCCAGTGCGTGCAAGTGTGCCCGACGGGGATCGATATCCGCGAAGGACCGCAGATCGGCTGCATCACCTGCGGGTTGTGCATCGATGCCTGCGACCGGGTCATGGACGATATCGGACGCCCGCGGGGTCTGATCGATTATGCGACGCTCGAAGATTGCGAGCGCGAGGCAGCCGGCGAAGCCGTGAAATCGCCCTGGCGCACGCTGCTGCGGCCGCGCACGATCGCCTATACGATGATCTGGGCTGGGATCGGCGGAGCACTGCTGTTCGCGCTGGGTACGCGCAGTCATACCGAACTGACCGTCGCCCCCGATCGCAACCCGCCCTTCATGCTCATGTCGGACGGATCGGTGCGCAATTCCTACACGCTCAAGATCCGCAACATGGAAAGCCGCCCGCGCGCCATGGAGATCGCGGTCGAGGGCCTGCCCGGCGCTCTCATGTGGACCGACACGATCAACCGCGACGAGGCCTCAGCCACGCAGCGGGTGACAGTGCCGGCCGATCTCGTGCGGGCAGTGCGCGCCTATGTCGCCGTGCCGGTCGGCACCGCACCGCAGCAATTCGAATTCCGCGTCACCTCGCTCGACGAGCAACGTGAAACGGATGTGGTGGAAACGCGCTTCGATGCACCGGAGGATGAATGATGCGCCGTGAATTCACAGGACGGGACATGGCCATGGTCATGGTCGCCGGTTTCGGGATCGTGGTTGCGGTGAATTTCTACATGGCCTCGCTCGCGATCGGCGGTTTCGGCGGCGTGGTGGTCGAGAACTCCTATGTCGCGAGCCAGAAGTTCAACGGCTGGCTCGACGAGGCGCGCGAGGGCCGCAAGCTTGGCTATGCTGCGCAGATGGCTCGCGCCGCGGACGGCAGGCTGATGGTAACGACGCAGGGTGTGCCGGCGGCGGCACGCCTCTCCGCCGATTTGCGGCGACCGCTCGGCCGGCCGCAGGACATGTCCTTGCAGCTGGAGCAGGCAGGGGCGGGCAGCTATCTCTCTGCCGAAACCCTGCCCGCGGGCCGCTGGATCGCGCGCGTTACCATCGCCGTCGGTGACCAGCGCTGGATGGATGAAGCGGAAGTGCAATGAACGCCCCGCTTGCACTCGACACGCAGGGTAGCATGCCCTTGCGCGACAGCCGGTTCACCGTGCCGGGGATGCGCTGTGCCGGGTGCATATCGAAGATCGAGCGCGGGCTGGCGAAGCTCGAAGGTGTCGACGCGGCGCGGGTGAACTTCTCCGCCAAGCGTGTCGCCGTCCGCCATCACGCGCGACTGGGTGAGGATGACCTGGTCGAAGCGATCGCCGCCATCGGGTTCGAGGCCCAGTCCGTGGCCGACAATCCGATGGCGCGCGACGACCGCGAATCGGCGGCGCTGATGCGGGCGCTCGCCGTGGCCGGCTTCGGCATGATGAACATCATGCTGCTTTCGGTCAGCGTATGGTCGGGCGCGGAAGGGGTTACGCGCGACCTGTTCCACTGGCTGTCGGCGATGATTGCCCTGCCGGTGGTGGCCTATGCCGGCCGGCCTTTCTTCGCGAGCGCTGCAATGGCACTGCGCCACCGACGCACCAACATGGATGTGCCGATCTCCATCGGGGTCCTGCTGGCGACGGGCTTGAGCCTCTACGAGACCATCGCGGGCACGGGCCATGCCTATTTCGACAGCGCGGTCATGCTGCTGTTCTTCCTGCTTGCCGGGCGCGCGCTCGACGCGACGATGCGCAACCGGACGCGCGCAGGAATCGGGGCCCTGCTGTCGCGGATGGGTCGCAGCGCGATGGTCCTCGATGAAAGCGGGGCGCATCGCACCGTCGCTGCGGAGGATCTCGAGCGGGGCATGCTGATGATCGTCGCGGCGGGCGAGGCGCTCGCAGCCGATGGCGTGATAGAGGAAGGCGAGACGACGCTCGACAATGCCATGCTGACCGGGGAAAGCGCACCGCAGGCGGCACGGGTCGGCGATACGGTTTATGCCGGGGCGATCAATCTTGGGAATGCAGTGCGCGTGCGGGTGACAGAGGCCGCTTCGGATACGGCGCTCGCGGGGATCGCGCGGCTCATGGACGAGGCGGGCCAATCACGCAGCCACTATGTCCGCATTGCGGATCGCGCATCCCGGCTTTACGCCCCGGCGGTGCACTCGCTCGCGCTGCTGGCCTTTGCCGGGTGGATGATCGCCGGGGCGGGTTGGTACCAGTCGCTGGTGATCGCGATTGCGGTGCTGATCATCACCTGCCCGTGCGCAATGGGGCTCGCGGTACCGGCAGCGCAGGTCGTGGCGTCAGGGGCGCTCGCCAAAAACGGCCTGCTGGTCAAAGATGGCAGCGCGCTAGAACGGCTTGCCGAAATCGATACCGCGCTGTTCGACAAGACGGGCACGCTGACCGTGGGCGAGCCGGTGCCCGCCTTGGGCCATCTTACCGACCGGCAGGCAGCGATCGCCCTGGCACTTGCCCGCACCAGCCGCCATCCGCTGAGCAAGAGCATCACCCGCGCGCTCGAAGGGCGCGGCGTGCAACCCGTCGACTTGTCGAGTGTGCAAGAAACGGGCGGCAATGGTGTCTCCGCTGTCTTCGGCGGTATCGCAGTCGCGCTCACCCGCCCCGATACCGACGGGTTCCGTATCGCTACCGGACTGCGCATCGGCGACGAGGTCACGAATATCGCGTTCGACGACCCCGTTCGGCACGATGCCCAGGCGACATTGGACGAGCTTGCCGCTGCGGGCATTGAAAGTGCGGTGGTCTCGGGTGACAGGGCGGGGCCGGTGAGCGCGGTCGCCGGCGACCTGGGGCTCGAGTGGAAGGCCGAACTTCACCCCGACGCCAAGCTTGCACATATCGAAAAACTCAAATCGGCCGGGCATCACCCGCTCATGGTGGGGGATGGCATCAATGACGGCCCGGCGCTGGCCGCGGCGCATGCTTCGATAGCGCCGGGCAGCGCCAGCGATGTGAGCCAGCAGGCAGCCGATGCGGTCTTCCTCGGACGGTCGCTGCGTCCCGTCGTGCTGGCGGTACGGGTCGCCCGCCGGACCATGCGGATCGTGCGCCAGAACTTCACTTTCGCGATCGTCTACAATGTCTTTGCCGTGCCACTGGCGCTGGCCGGTCTTGTAACGCCCTTGATCGCAGCGGTGGCGATGTCGCTCAGCTCGCTCGTCGTGGTAGGCAATTCGCTCAGGCTTGCCAGGGCGGCGCAATGAGCGGCCTCGCCTTCCTGATCCCGATTGCGCTGGGCCTTGGGATGCTCGGTCTCGCCGCGTTCTTCTGGGCCATGAAGCGGGGCCAGTTCGAGGATCTCGATGGCGCTGCGCAGCGTATCCTGATCGACGATGAGGAAGACGAGCGATGACCGTATCCGTGCTACCGGGCATCCTCGTGTTGCTGCCACTCGCGGTCGGTCCGCTGCCGCAGCCCGCACGGACCATCACCGCCGATCTGTGCAACGGCGGATCGGTGGAAATTCCCGTCGATCGCAACCCGGCGCGTGAGGAGCCCTGCGCCGTGAAGGCGTGCCACGCAGGTTCATGTCGCAAGAGATTTGATCTGGCGCAATGACGCGAATGGTGCGCGCCTTCAAGAAGGCCCGCATGTGGACATATTACCCCGATCTGCTCGCCAGGCCCGTGCCGCGTTACACGAGCTATCCCACCGCCGCCGAATTCGGCGACATCGATACCGGCCTCTACCGGCAAGCGCTGAGCGGAGCAGGAGGCGATATCTCGCTCTACGTCCACATCCCGTTTTGCGAGAAGATATGTTACTATTGTGGATGCAACACGGCTGCATCGGGCCGGCGTCAGCGGCTCGAGACCTATCTGGCCGCCCTCCACCGCGAGATCGAGCTGGTCGCTGCGCTGCTGCCGGATTCTGCCCGGATCGCGCGGGTCGCCTTCGGTGGGGGCAGCCCGAATGCCATCGAGCCTGGCGACTTCCAGCGATTGGTCGACAGCCTGCTTGCAAACCTTCATGTGTCCAATCCGACCTTCTCGATCGAGTTCGACCCGCGGACCATGACGCGGGAATGGGCCGATGTGATCGGGCAGGTCGGTATCGAACGCGCCAGCCTCGGCGTACAGACCTTCTCGGCCCAGTGTCAGGAGGCGATTGGCCGCGTGCAATCGGAGGATTGCATCGTCCAGACCGTCGACTGGCTGCGTGGGGCGGGGGTGACGTCGCTCAACTTCGATCTGATGTACGGTCTGCCGGGCCAGACGATGCATGACCTGGAAGACAGTTTGCAGCGCACCCGTGTGCTCGGCGCCGACCGGGTCGCGCTGTTCGGCTATGCTCATGTGCCGCACATGGTACCGCGGCAGCGGGTGATCGATGGCAGCAACCTGCCAGACCAGCGCGAACGCTTTGCCATGGCCCAGATGGGATACGCCTATTTCGCCACGCATGGCTACACGCCGATCGGCTTCGACCATTTCGCCAAGCCGGGGGGAGACCCGCTCGCCCGTGCGGCGCTGGACGGGACGTTGCGGCGCAACTTCCAGGGGTTCACCGACGATCCCAGCGACATCCTGATCGGGCTGGGCGCGTCGGCAATCAGCAGCTTCCCGCAATTGCTCGCGCAGAACGAGAAGAACAGTGGCCGCTATCGCATGCTCAGCTCGCAGGGACACCTGCCGGCCGGTCGCGGCATCGTCCGCAATCCCGACGACCGTTACCGCGCAGCGGTGATCGAACGGCTGCTGTGCCAGGGCCGCGCGCAGTTAGGGGCGTGCCTCATGCGGGAAGCGAACGAGACGCTCCGCCCGTTTCTCGAACGAGGGTTGGCGTCTATCGACGGGCAATGGCTTACCATCTGTCCGGAGGGGCTCCCCTATGCGCGAACGATCGCCGCAGCGTTCGACGCGTATCGGCAGCCGAGCGCTCGGCAGTTCAGCTCCGCGGTCTGAGCGTCAGCGGCCATACCGGCGCGCTGCGAAGGACAGCGCAGTCAGAGCGAGCGAACATCCCGCCAGCAGCGCACAGGTCCCGGCCCAGCCGTAGATGTCATAGGCCAGCGTCCCGGCATAGCTGCCGATTCCGCCGCCGATGAACATGATCACGACATAGATGGTGGTCAGCCGGGTGCGGATCGCGGGATCGAGCGAGAGGAAGGTCATCCGGCCGGTGACGTCGATTCCCGGTCCGACGAGATTGGCGATGAACAGCGGCACCAGCAGCCCCCACAGCGTCCCGCCCAGCGGCCACAGCAGCAGGATCCCGACGAGCTGTATCGAGGCGAAGACCATTCGCGCAGTGCGCGGGCCGATCGCATCGGACCAGCGGCCTAGCCATGGCGTGGAGGCGATGCTTACCGCCGCCAAGCCTGCAAGGTAGCCGACCGTGTCGGTGCCATACCCCATCGGCGGTGAGGTGAGATAAAGCGCCAACCCGAGCCAGAGCGCGATGAATTGTGCGAAGTTCAAGCCCTGAATGGCGCCGGCAATGAGGATTTCGCGGTGGCGCGATAGTAGCGGAAACACCGAGAGGATGAGCCCGGTATAGGACTGCCTTCCGCTGGCCGGCCGCTCGCCACCTTCCATCAGTCGGGGCAGGGCGAGAGTGACTGCAAGCATCAGCCCGGTCGCGGCCCAATAGACCGCGCGCCAGCCGAAATGCTCGGCGACGACGCCCGCGCCCACCCGGGCGACGAGAATGCCCAGGATGACGCCCGCAGTCAGCTTGGCAGTGACCTGTCCCAACCGTTCGGGAGCCACGCGTTTGGAAGCATATGCGGGCAGCAAGTACGGTGCGATCGTGAAGAACCCCAGCAGCGTCGATCCGAGCACGAAAAGCGTAAAGCCCTGTGCGAACGTCATGACCGCCAGCGATACCGTCTGTCCTGTGGCAAACGCGATGGTGAGGCGGCGGTTGGAAAACCTGTCGCCCAGCGGCAACAGCAGGAAGATGCCGACAGCCAGAGCGAGCTGGTTGAGCGCCGGGACCAGTCCGATCCGTGCGTGGCTGACCCCGAAGTGGTCGGCAACCAGCGCGATGATCGGATGGATGTAATAGGCGTTCGCCGTCACCACCGCCGCGGCGATCGCGAGCGAGGTTTCCTGCGCGGCCGTCAGTCGTGCCGTATGGTTCAACCGAGGTGACCCGCCTTGCGCGCCATCGCGATGACGCCTTGCGCGAGGACATCGGGCTGATCTTCCTGGCAGAAGTGACCGCAGGTGCCCAGCGTCTGGTGCGGTTGCCCCGCAGCGCCCGCAATTCGTTCGATCAAATGCTTCTCAGCGCCGCGGGTGATGGGATCGTCTTCGCCGAATAGGGTGAGGAACGGCTTGTCGTAAGCGGCAAGCGCGGGCCAGGCTCGCTTGTTTTCCTCGACCCCCGGCATCCCGTCAGCCGCAGGGACCAGCGCCGGGAAGGCGCGGGCGCCCGCTTTCGAAGGCTCATCGGGGAAGGGCGCGTCATAGGCAGCGATCTCCGCCTCGCTTCGCGGCGTCGCGGTGGCGCGGTCGAGCAGCGCGCCGATCCTGAAATCGGGCGAACTTCGTGCAAACTCACGCCAGGCCAGGAAAGCTTCGCTTGGCGTGCCGCCTGCGGGCAGAAAGGTGTTGCTGGCGACGACGCAGGAAAACAGATCGGGATCGTCGGCAACCATCCGCAGCCCCAGCAGTCCCCCCCAATCCTGACAGAACAGCGCGGCCGGGCGCGGTTCGACTGCAGCGCGCCACTGCTTGAGCCAGTCGACATGGCGGGCATAGGTGTAGAACGCGATGTCGTCGGGCTTGTCGCTTTTTCCGAAGCCGATCAGATCGGGCGCGAGCACGCGGAAGCCAGCCTCCACCAGCGGCGGGATCATCTTGCGATAGAGGAACGACCAGCTCGGCTCGCCATGGAACAGCAGGACGGGCGGGGCATCGCGCGGCCCCTCGTCGACGTAATGCTGGCGAGCCTTAAGGCCATCGCCGAGGTCGACCTCGAACCAGTGCTCGGCAAACGGATAGTCAGGAATGCCGGCAAAGCGTTCGGCGGGCGTGCGCAGGATCTGCAAAGGTTTCTCCTCCCAGGCGACCGATGATCCGGTCCTGATTCGAAACCTTAAGGCGTCGGATGACTGGTGTCACCCAAGTGGCTGACCGGAACCGTTTCCTTGAAGGTATGCGTCACATAGGGGAAGGGGATTTCGATCTCTGCATCGTCCAGCGCCGCCTTGATTGCGCGGATGACCTTGTCCTTGCTTTCCCAGCCGTCGCGCGGGGAAGATCCCGCCCACCAGCGCACCAGGAAATCGACCGAGCTGGAATTGAATTCCTGCGCGAAGATGTCGATCCCCTTGCTGGCGAGGACATGGTCGACCCCTTCGACCGCGCGCCGGATCACGCTTGCAGCATGGTCGAGCTGCGTGTCGTAGGAAACGCCGACCACTACCTCGTGGCGGCGCTGGCTTTCGTCGGTAACGATTTCGACGGGGTTCTTGAACAGGATCGAATTGGGCACGACGGTCAGTTCGCCCGAGAGCTTGCGAATATGCGTTTCGCGCAAGGTAATATGTTCGACCTTGCCCGAAATGCCCTCGCACTCGATGACATCGCCGATGCGCATCTTCTCGCGGACCATGATGAGCACGCCGGCGAGGAAGTTCTCGAACACGTCCTGAAAGGCGAAGCCGATGGCGACTGCGCCGATCCCGAGCCCGGCGAGCAGGCTGGCGGCGGTCAGGCCCGGCAGGACGACGACAGCCGCGATGAAGATCCCCGCGACCCAGATCCCCAGCTTGACCAGCGTGTCGATCAGCGTCTTGAGACTGGCCCGCAGGTCGGTCCGGCCGACCAGCATGTCCGAAATACGCGCAGCGAAGCGCGCGAGGATCCAGGTAATGAAAAGGATGAAGATCGCAATCGCGATGCTGGGAAGGCTCGCCACGAAACCTTCGCCCATGTCCTGCAGCTGTTCGCGCAGCGTATCGATGTAATTCACGAGTGCGAAACTCCCTTTGCGCTGCAACGCAACGCAAAGGGTGAGGTTCCTAGCCGGTGTGGGTCAGCTGACCCCGTGTTCCTTCCGGGCAAGTTCGTGCAGCCAGTCCGCATGGCGGGGCGCGGTCTTGGTCTCGCTCCATTCGTCGAGCATCATCGGCGCCACGCGCTTGAGTTCTGCATATTGTTCGTCGGTCCCGATATCGGCGGCCAATTCGACGCGGTGACCGTTGGGATCGAAGAAATAGATCGACTTGAAGATGCCGTGATGCGTCGGGCCGAGCACGTCGATGCCGAGGCTTTCGACGTGGTCCTTGGCGGCCAGAAGCTCGTCCTTGTTTGCCACCTTGAAGGCAAGGTGCTGGACCCAGGCGGGCGTGTTCTCGTCGCGCCCCATGTCCTTCTGGTTCGGCAGTTCGAAGAACGCCAGGATATTGCCGTTACCGGCATCCAGGAACACATGCATGTAGGGGTCGTACTCACCAGTCGAAGGGACATGGTCCTCGGCGAAGGCAGTGGTGTATTCCATGCCCAGCACCTTGCCGTACCATTCGACGGTTTCCTTGGCGTCCTTGCAGCGATAGGCCGCATGGTGGACGCCGCCCAGTTTCACCGGATGTTCGGTCACATCGCTCATTCTGCCGGCTCCTTCGCAGCGGCTTCGGCTTCCCCGACGGTCAGCGCGCCGCGCTTGATCTGGTCGCGTTCCATGCTTTCGAACAGCGCCTTGAAGTTGCCTTCGCCGAACCCATCGTCGCCCTTGCGCTGGATGAATTCGAAGAACACCGGTCCGACCTGCGCTTCGGCGAAGATCTGGAGCAGCAGGCGCGGCTGGCCGCCTTCGGTCGTGCCGTCGAGCAGGATGCCGCGCATCTGGAGTTCGTTCTCGTCTTCACCGTGGCCCGGCAGACGCTCGGAAAGCATCTCGTAATAGGTGGCGGGCGGGGCGGTCATGAAGGGCACGCCAAGCTGTTTGAGATTGTCCCAGCACTGCAGAAGATCGTCACAGATCAGTGCGATGTGCTGGATGCCTTCGCCATTGAATTCGCGCAGGAATTCCTCGATCTGGCCCTTGCCGCCTTCGCCTTCCTCGTTGAGCGGGATGCGGATCTTGCCGTCGGGTGCGGTCAGCGCTTTCGAGGTCAGTCCGGTGTATTCGCCCTTGATGTCGAAGAAGCGGATTTCGCGGAAGTTGAAGAGCGTTTCGTAATAGTCCGCCCAATATTTCATGCGGCCGTTGTAGACGTTGTGCGTGAGGTGATCGATCACGTTGAACCCGGCGCCGACGGGAAACTTCTCCGCGCCGTCGAGATATTCGAAATCGATATCGTAGATCGACAGGCCGTTGCCGTGGTCATCGGCATAGCGATCGACCAGGTAAACGATCGCGCCGCCGATGCCGCGGATCGCCGGGATCCGCAGTTCCATCGGGCCGGTTTCAACCGCGACAGGCTCGGCCCCGCGCCGGAGCAGTTCGTCATAGGCCTTCTTCGCATCGCGGACGCGGAAGCCCATGCCGCAGGCGGACGGGCCGTGCTCGCGGGCGAAGAACCATGCCGCGCTGCGCGGTTCATAGTTCAGGATCAGGTTGATCTGCCCCTGCCGCCAGAGTTCGACATCCTTCGAGCGGTGCGATGCGACGTGGGTAAACCCCATGGCCTTGAAAACCGGTTCGATGACGCCTTTTTCGGGGGCGCAGAATTCGACGAATTCGAAGCCGTCGAGGCCGATGGGGTTTTCAAACAGGTCGGGCATGGAAATCCTCTGGTACGGTGTTTGGTTGCAATGGAAACTAAATACCTGTCCAGGGTGGTTGTTGTCAAGCCGGGGAGGGGCTGGCGCCACGCGCTGTTCCGTCGGTGCGACGAACGGTCCCACGCGCAAGAATGCGCTTGCGCGAGCCGGTTAACTGTGATTCTGTCGAATGATGCGGCGCACTCGCTCTCGATCCCCGATTCAGCAGGCGAAGATCACCCAGCACACTGCGCTGGCGGCTTTGCTGGTGATGGGCGGTTTTGCCATTGCCGGGCCTTCGGGCCTGCTCGCGTGGAGCGAAAACCTGCGCGTGCTCGATCAGCGTGAGGCCCAGCTCGCTGCCTTGGAAGCGGAGCGCGAGGCGTTGAAGAACCGCGTCGCACTGCTGCATCCGGACCATGCCGATCCCGACATGGTCGGCGAATTGCTGCGCAGCCAGCTCAACGTCGTCCACCCCAACGAAGTGGTTATCAAGCTCGAGGACTGACTGCTTACGGAAACCACCGCTTTCCGTAAGGGTTTTCGTATGCATGCACGCTCTGCCGTTGCGCGGTACGCGTGGCTGTGCCTATAGGCGCAGCCGATATTCCTCCCCGGAAGAACAAGGATCCGAAGTCTTGGCCAAAGCCCCCCGGAGCAAGAAAACCGCCCCCAAGTCACCAGCAGAGGACAGCGAGTTCGCGCTTCACTCGCTGCAGGACGCGTTCGAACAGGACTCGCGGTTCAAGGCCAGCAAGGAACAGCTGCTCGACTTCTACAAGCAGATGCTGCTCATTCGCCGGTTCGAGGAACGCGCCGGCCAGCTCTACGGGCTCGGCCTGATCGGCGGCTTCTGCCACCTGTACATCGGCCAGGAAGCGGTCGCGATCGGCCTCCAGTCCGCGCTCGACGGCGACAAGGACAGTGTGATCACCGGATATCGCGATCACGGTCACATGCTTGCTTACGGCATCGATCCCAAGGTCATCATGGCCGAACTCACCGGGCGCGAGGCGGGCATTTCGAAGGGCAAGGGCGGGTCGATGCACATGTTCTCGACCGAGCACAAATTTTACGGCGGGCACGGCATCGTCGGCGCGCAGGTCTCGCTGGGCGGCGGCCTCGCGCTCGCGCATCAGTATAATGATGATGGCGGCTTCTGCCTCGCCTATTTCGGCGATGGCGCGGCCAACCAGGGCCAGGTCTATGAGACGATGAACATGGCGGCGCTGTGGAAGCTGCCTATCGTCTTCGTCGTCGAGAACAACCAGTATGCCATGGGCACGGCGGTCGGTCGCAGTTCGGCGGAAACCGAATTCCATCGCCGCGGCACCGCTTTCCGCATTCCGGGCATGGATGTGAACGGCATGGACGTGCTCGAAGTGCGGCAGGCCGCCGAAATCGCGTTCAAGCACGTGCGCGAGGGCAAGGGCCCCGTGCTGATGGAATGCAACACCTATCGCTATCGCGGGCATTCGATGTCCGATCCCGCCAAGTACCGGACGCGCGAGGAAGTGCAGGATATCCGCGAACACAAGGATCCGATCGAGGCAATCAAGAAAGTGCTCCTCGAAAACGGTTCGACCGAGGACGAGCTCAAGGCCATCGACAAGGAAATCCGCAAGACGGTGACCGAGGCGGCAGACTTCGCCGAGAGTTCGCCCGAACCGGAACCCGGCGAACTGTACACCGATGTTCTCGTGGGGGAGTACTGAGCGATGGCTATCGAACTGAAAATGCCCGCGCTGTCCCCGACGATGGAAGAAGGCACGCTGGCCAAATGGCTGAAGTCGGAAGGTGACGCGATCGTCGCCGGCGACATCATCGCCGAGATCGAAACCGACAAGGCCACGATGGAATTCGAGGCCGTCGACGAAGGCACTCTGGGGAAAATCCTGGTCGATGAAGGCACCGAAGGCGTGAAGGTCGGCACAGTCATCGCCATGCTCGCCGGCGAAGGCGAAGATGCATCAGATATCGAGGCTCCCGTCCAGGACGCAGCGGTCGAGGACACGCCGGGCGAAGGCAAGGACGTCGGCCGCGATCCGAGCGAAGCGCAGATAACCAAGCCTGCACGCAAGACCGATGTGAAGGACCCCGAGGTTCCCGAAGGAACGGCATTTACCGCCACCACCGTGCGTGAGGCGCTGCGCGACGGCATGGCCGAGGAAATGCGTGCCGACGAACGCGTCTTCGTGATGGGCGAGGAAGTCGCGCAGTACCAGGGTGCCTACAAGGTCACACAGGGCCTGCTCGACGAATTCGGCCCCAAGCGCGTCATCGACACGCCGATCACCGAATACGGGTTCGCCGGCATCGGCACCGGGGCAGCGATGGGCGGCCTGCGCCCGATCGTCGAATTCATGACGTTCAATTTCGCCATGCAGGCGATCGACCACATCATCAACTCGGCGGCGAAGACCAATTACATGTCGGGCGGCCAGATGCGCTGCCCGGTGGTCTTCCGTGGCCCGAACGGCGCGGCCAGCCGCGTCGGCGCGCAGCACAGCCAGAATTACGGTCCGTGGTACGCCAGCGTGCCGGGCCTCGTGGTGATCGCTCCCTACGATGCTGCCGATGCCAAGGGGCTGATGAAAGCCGCCATCCGCTGCGAAGACCCCGTCGTCTTTCTCGAGAACGAACTCGTTTATGGGCGCAGCTTCGACGTCCCCGATCTCGATGACTACGTCCTGCCGATTGGCAAGGCGCGGATCATGCGCGAGGGAACGGATGTCACGATCGTCGCCTATTCGATCGCGGTCGGCCTCGCGCTGGAGGCAGCGGACGAGCTGGCGGACGAAGGCATCGATGCCGAGGTGATCGATCTGCGCACGCTGCGCCCGCTGGACCGGGAAGCGATCCTCACCTCGCTGGCGAAGACCAATCGTCTGGTCATCGCGGAAGAGGGGTGGCCGACATGCTCGATCGCATCCGAGGTCATGGCAATCTGCATGGAAGACGGTTTCGACCATCTCGACGCGCCGGTAACGCGCGTGTGCGACGAGGACGTGCCGCTGCCCTATGCCGCCAATCTCGAGAAGCTGGCCCTGATCGACACCCCGCGTATCGTCGCTGCCGCCAAGAAGGTCTGCTATCGCGACTGATATGGAGCAGGACCAGGCAGCCGCGGGCGACCTGCTCGACGAATGTCCGGAAGTGTCGCGCATCGCACTGGCGAGTGCCGGGTCTCGGCGAGACATCTGGCTGGCCGCCTTTGCGCTCGACGGGCGCATCGGACGGATGGTGCTCGGCGCGAGCGAGCCGATGCTCGGCCAGATGCGGTTGGCATGGTGGCGCGATCAGCTAGGGGCGCCAGCGTCCGCTCGCCCGCAGGGCGATCTGCTGCTCGACCTCATCGGCAGGACATGGGCGGACAATGAATTACCGCTGCTCTCGCTGGTCGACGGGTGGGAAGCATTGCTTGGCGAACGTCCGTTTGGCGCTGCCGACATGCAGCGCTTCATCGACGGGAGAGCGGGGGTGGCTCGCGGGCTGGCTGCCCGTCTCGGGGCAGCCAATGCAGAGGTACGGGCGGAAGCGGCAGGACGGATCTGGGCCCGGGCGGACTTGGCCGCTTATGCTTCCGAGGACGGCGAACGCGATCGCGTGCTCGATCAGGAGCGGGGCGCCGCGCGGGCCGAAGGGCAGCTTCCTGCTGCGCTGCGCCCACTGGCTGTGATCGAAGGCCTCGCTCGGCGCTCGCTTCGCGCAGGGGGCGGGCCGATGCTGGGCGATCGTCTGAGTCCGCTGGTGGCCTTGCGACTGGGCCTGTTTGGACGCTAGGCTCGCTCTTAACGGCAGAAGGAGCGGGGGCCATGAACCGGATCGTGCTCGGAGCGATGATTGCACTCGCCCTCGCGGGGCTGGGTGCCTTCTGGTGGCAGGGCCGCGCGCAAATCGAACGCGGCGCCCCGCCGCCGGTTCCGGCCGAGCCTGTGGTCGCCGAACCCGAGGTCCCCGCGAGCGACCCGGGCGACATGGTCGGCCCCGCGCCGCCCGAGGCGAGCGAATTGACCAAGGAACAGCGCCGCTTTTTCCGCTACGACCGCAATCGCGACTGGCGGATCACTCGCACGGAAATGCTTTCGAGCCGCACCGACGCGTTCCGCAAGCTTGATGTGGATGGCAACAACCTGCTCGATTTCGAGGAATGGGCGGTAGCTACGGTCACCAAATTCGAAGGCGCCGATGCCGATGGCGACAACCAGCTGACCCCGGGCGAATTTGCCACCACTGCGCCGAAACCACGGCGGAAAACTCGTTGCGCCTGCTAGGCGGGGACGGCTTCCATCGCTCCGAGCCACTGCCCGAAGTCTTCCTTGGCCCGGTTGGTGTAGGCTTCCTTGCGCACTTTTTTGCCAACGTCATGAAGTGGCGGGAAGAGCCCGAAATTGACGTTCATCGGCTGGAAGGTCGCGGCTTCCGCATCGCCGGTGATATGTGATAGCAGCGCGCCGAATGCCGAGGTCCGCGGCGGCGCCGACCATTCGTGACCGGCCAGTTCCGCAGCGGCCATGAGTCCTGCCATCAGGCCGACGGCAGAACTCTCGACATAGCCTTCGCAGCCGGTGATCTGGCCAGCGAAGCGGATGTGCGCGCCGCCCTTCAACCGCAGCTGGCGATCGAGCACTAGCGGCGAATTGATGAAGGTGTTGCGGTGCAGCCCGCCCAGCCGCGCGAATTCGGCACTCTCTAGACCCGGGATCGTGCGGAAAAGCTCGATTTGCGCGCCATATTTGAGTTTGGTCTGGAAGCCGACCATGTTCCATAGCGTGCCGAGCTTGTTGTCCTGTCGCAGCTGCACCACCGCATAGGGCCAGCGCCCCTGCGGGTGTTCCTCGCTGGTGTCGTAGGGATTGTCGAGCCCGACGCCCTTCATCGGGCCGTAGCGCAGCGTCTCGACACCGCGCGCGGCCATCACCTCGATCGGCATGCAGCCATCGAAATAGGGCGTGTCGGCTTCCCATTCCTTGAATTCGGTCTTGTCGCCGTCGATCAGGCCTTGGTGGAAGGCGAGATACTGCTCCTTGGTCATCGGACAGTTGATGTAATCGCCGTCCTCATTGCTCGCCGCGGTGCGTTTGTTCCAGCGCGACTGGATCCAGCACTTGCTCATGTCGATGCTGTCGCGGTGCACGATCGGCGCGATGGCATCGAAGAAAGCGAGCCGGTCCTGCCCGGTGGCGCCGACAATGCTTTCTGCCAGAGTCTGCGCGGTCAGCGGTCCCGTGGCGACGATCGTCGGCCCTTCGGCGGGCAAAGCGTCGACCCGTTCGCGCACCACGGTGACATTGGGATGTTCTTCCAGCGTGCGCTGCACCTCGGCGGAAAAGACGTCGCGGTCGACCGCCATGGCCGAACCCGCGGGGACGCGCGCGACTTCGCCGGCCCGCATAACGATGCTGTCGAGCCGGCGCATTTCGTGATGCAGCAGTCCGACCGCGTTCTTGGTATCGTCGTCCGAACGGAAGCTGTTCGAACAGACCAGTTCGGCCAGACCGTCGGTCTGGTGCGCTGGCGTCATCTCGCCGCTGCCGCGCATTTCGGACAGCCGCACCTTGAAGCCGCGCTGCGCCAGTTGCCAGGCCGCCTCGCTGCCTGCGAGGCCGCCACCGATTATGTGGATATCATGGGTCATCGCGCGCGCCCTAGTGCTTGCATGGCCCCTTCGACAAGGCCTAGCGTCGTGCGATGCCGCATCGCGCCCTTATCAAGCAACGGCCCTGGCTGCTGGCCAGCCTCGTCGCCGGCGTTTCCTATTTTTTCGTTGCCGACGATCCGATCGGCGGCGCATGGCTGATGCTGTGGAAAGGGGCCGGGGTCGGATTTCTGGCGCTCTACGCTGCCTTTCGCACCCGGGGTTTCGACGGTTTGCTGATTGCCGGCGCGCTCACGCTGGGCGCATTGGGCGATGTGACACTGGAGATCAGCTTCCTGATCGGGGGGGCGTTGTTCGCGCTCGGCCATGCAGTCGCGATCATCCTGTATTTGCGCAATCGCCGTGCAAGCACCAGCAGCAGTCAAATCCTTACGGGTGGCAGCCTGCTTCTGCTGACACCCCTTATCGCTGGTTTGATTGCCTATCCGATGCCGAACTGGATCGTCGCCACGGCCTATTCCGCAGTGGTTGGGGGCATGGCAGCTGCCGCCTGGACGAGCCGCTTTCCGCGGTACCGGGTGGGCCTCGGTGCGGTAATGTTCGTGGTGAGTGATCTGCTGATCTTCGCACGCGAAGCAGCGGCCCTGCCCGATTTCGCCACCGCATGGACAATCTGGCCCCTCTATTTCGGCGGGCAGTTTCTTATCGCGACCGGCGTGGTGCAGACGCTGCGCATGGATCGGCGGCCGGACAAAACCTGATCCAGGGCCCGAGGGCCAACGGGGCCGGACCAATGCAGGACCGGCCCTCTGATCGTCAGCCGCCCGGTTCGCCTTCGATATTCTTGTCCGAATGCGCGGTGGTGTAGGGCTCGGTCTTGTCGAGCCCGCCACGGTCGGCAATCTCGTCCGCTACCGCTTCCTCAGCCGGGTTTTCGGGTTCCTCATTCTCGTCGATCCTCGCGGCACCGACGATCTGTTCACCCTTGGCGACGTTGAAGACACGGACGCCCGACGAGCCGCGCCCCGAGATCGAGAAGCCTTCGTGCGTCTCGAACCCGTTCTCAAGCATATGCCGGAATTGCAGCGGCAACCGGATCAGCTTGGCGCGGTCCGTCACCAGCATCAGCTGCATGCCATGCCGGACCGGGAAGCTGGCCACCACGTGCCCGTTGCGGTCGGGGTTGCTGGTGGGTTCGCCGATATTCGTAAGCCCCTGACCGCCGCGGCCGGTCGTGCGGTATTCGTAGGCGGAAGAGATCTTGCCGTAGCCATTGGCTGTCAGCGTCAGGATGAACTCTTCCTGCTCGGCCATTTCCTCGACCTTTGCCGCGTCGAGGGTGGGGGCATTCTCGTTGTTCTTCCAGTCGGCAGCGCGCAAATAGGCATCGCGAACTTCGGTGTCGCGTTCGCCGGTGACGAGCACCGCCATCGAGACGACCTTTTCGCCCTCCTTGAGCTTCATCCCGCGAACCCCGATGCCCGTCCGGCTCTTGGTTTCGCGCGCGTCAGTGGCGGAGAAGCGGATGGCCTTGCCGGCATCGGATGCGAGGAAGATTTCCTGATCTTCGCGCAGCAGCCGCACGCCGATCAACCGGTCGCCACTACCTTCGACGAAGCCCATGGCGTATTTGCCATTGCTGGGGACGTTGGTGAAGGCGTCCATCGAATTGCGCCGCACCATCCCCTGCTCGGTGGCGAAGACGATGTTGAGCGCGCTCCATTCGCTTTCGTCCTCGGGCAGGGGGAGCACGTTGGTCACGCGTTCATCGTCGCCCAGCGGAAGCAGATTGACCATCGGACGGCCCTTGGTCTGGGGGCCGCCTTCGGGCAGCTTCCATACCTTGAGGCGATAGACGCGGCCGGTATTGGTGAAGAAAAGCACGGGGTTATGTGTCGAAGTGACGAACATTTCGACGACCGCGTCTTCGTCCTTGGTCGCCATGCCGCTGCGACCCTTGCCGCCGCGCGCTTGCGCACGGAAGGCATCGAGCGGAGTGCGCTTGATGTACCCTCCATGGGTGACCGTGACGACCATTTCCTCGCGCTCGATCAGGTCTTCGTCCTCGATCCCGTCCCATGCGGGGGCGATTTCGCTGATACGAGGGGTGGCGTAGGTGTTGCGGATTTCTTCGAGCTCTTCGCGCAGCACGCCGTAGAGCTTTACGCGGTCGGCGAGGATCGAGAGGTATTCCTCGATCGCGATACTGAGTTCCTTGAGCTCGTCTCCGATCTCGTCGCGGCCCAGAGCGGTCAGACGGTGAAGCCGAAGGTCGAGGATCGCTTTGACCTGCCGTTCGGACAGGCGGTAGGTCCCGCCCGACTGTTCGTCGGTCGGCTCGATTGCTTCGACGAGCGCGATGTATTGCGCGATGTCGCCGATCGGCCATTCCTTGACGAGCAGCTTGGCTCTCGCCTCCGCCGGATTGGGCGAACTGCGGATCATCGCCACGACCTCGTCGAGGTTGGACACGGCGACGACCAGGCCAAGCAAGATATGCGCGCGTTCGCGGGCCTTGTTCAGTTCGAACTTCGTCCGCCGCGTGATGACCTCTTCGCGGAAGGTGATGAAGGCCTGGATGAAGTCGCGCAGCGTGAGGACTTCGGGCCGACCACCGCGGATCGCCAGCATGTTGGCAGGAAAGCTCGCCTGCGCGGGCGTGTAGCGCCAGATCTGGTTGAGGACGACTTCGGGCGAAGCATCGCGCTTGAGGTCCACCACCACGCGGACGCCTTCACGGCTCGATTCGTCACGGATGTCCGCAACGCCTTCGATCCGTTTCTCCTTGGCGGCTTCGGCGATCTTTTCGACCAGTGCGTTCTTGCCGACCTGGTAGGGGATCGCGGTGAGCACGATCGCCTGCCGATTGCCCTTGGTTTCGACTTCATGCCGCGCACGCATGAGTACCGATCCACGTCCGGTCGTGTAGGCCGAGCGTGCACCCGACTTGCCCAGGATGAGCGGGGCGGTCGGGAAATCGGGACCGGGGATGATCTCGAACAGCTCTTCCGAGGTTATCGCCGGGTTATCGATATAGGCAAAGCAGCCATCGATCACTTCGCCCAGATTATGCGGCGGGATATTGGTCGCCATGCCGACGGCAATGCCGCCCGCGCCGTTGACCAGCAGGTTTGGGAAGCGCGCGGGCAATACGGTCGGCTCGCGCCGCGAACCGTCGTAATTGTCCGTGAAATCGACCGTGTTCTTGTCGAGATCGTCGAGCAGCGCGTTGGCGACCCTCGCGAGCCGCGCTTCGGTATATCGCATGCTGGCCGGCGGATCGGGGTCCATCGAACCAAAGTTGCCCTGACCATCGACCAAGGGCACGCGCAGCGACCAGTCCTGCGTCATGCGGGCGAGCGCATCGTAAATCGCGGAATCGCCGTGCGGGTGATAGTTGCCCATCACGTCGCCGACGATCTTGGCGCTCTTGCGATAGGGGCGCCCGGCCACGAAGCCGCCTTCTTGGCTGGCGAACAGGATCCGGCGGTGAACCGGCTTCAGACCGTCGCGCACATCGGGCAGCGCGCGGCTGACGATCACGCTCATCGCGTAATCGAGATAGCTCGTCTTCATCTCATCGACGATGTCGATGCGGGCGTAACCGTCACCGCCGGGGGCGGGCGTTTCCAGAATGTCGGTGTCGTCTGACAAAACGTGTAATTCCGTACTGCGAAAAACTATTTTCCGATGGCCTGCGACCCTAGGGCAAAGGGGGGGAAGGCGCCACTCGGCAATGGGAACCAAAGCCAGCTTTCGCGCGCTTTTTCCACATATGGCTGCACAATTCCGCGATCATCACGATGAACTGCACCGCGCGGGTGCATTCAATCGCCGTTCAGCACGCTTCCGGTAGAAGAATTTGCAATGAGCGTGCACTCGCGGCATGTCCCGCGCAGCCATTTATCCAGGTGTTCGACGCGCTCGATCCCCTTTCATCCTTGGGAGTTTACCACATGATTTTCACTCGTCTTGCCCGCAAGAACGGCGCGGCTTCCACCCTCGCGCTAGCCTTGGCGCTGGCCACAGGGGGCGCTGTCGGCCTGGCAGCCATCGAGGCACCCGCATTCGCGCAGAAGAAGCCGAAGTATTCGAAGGCCTTCATCGCAGCATATTCGCCGCTCGAGACGGCGCTCGGCGCTGAAACCGTCGATCCTGCCGCAGTCAAGGCAGCCGTCCCCGCAGTCGTCGGTGCCATCGAAAACGCGTCGGATCGCCATGCTGCCGGCGGCGCGATCGTGAACGCGGGCCAGAAGCTCAATGACATGGGCCTGATCCTCCAGGGTCTCGAACTCATGCTTGAAAGCGGGCAGGTTGCTCCCGAGCAGCTGGGCATGGTCAATCTCCAGACCGGCCAGATCGCCTTTAACCAGAAGCAGTACGGGAAGGCTCGCACCTATCTCCAGGCTGCACTGGATGCCGGATACACCGAGAACAATCCCGAAGGCATCATTGCGGAAAGCTATTTCGCCGAAGAGCGTGATGCGGAAGGCCTTGCCTATCTTTCGGGCGTGATCGATGCACGCAAGAGCGCCGGTCAGCCGGTCGACGAAACCTGGCTCCAGCGTGGCCTGGCTGTCGCCTATCGCGCCTCTATGACCGAGGACGCGCAGAAGTTCGCTGGCTGGTACGTCGCCGACTATCCCAGCGAAACCAGCTGGCGCGACGCGATCGCCATCCTGCTGAATACCGGCGGATACGAAAAGCCGGAAACGCTCGACCTGCTTCGTCTCGGCCGCCGCGTCGGCACGCTCAACGACGACCGCATCTATCTCGAATATGTCGAGGCGGCCGATTACCGCCGTCTGCCCGCCGAAGTGGTTTCGGTGATCGACGAGGGTGTCGAGAAGGGAATGCTGGCGGCTGACGATCCCTACGTCACCGATACACGCAGCGAGGCGGCCGGCCGTGTTGCAGCCGATCGCGCCGATATGGACACCCTCCTCGCCGACGCGCGCGCGGATGGTGCCGGTGTCCGCACGGTAATGGCTGCAGGCGACGCGCTGCTCAGCCTCGAACGTCCCGCGGAGGCCGAGGAGTTTTATCGCAAAGCCGCCGGGATGGCTGGCGCCGAGGCGCCGATGGCGCTGACCCGCCTGGGCATTGCGCAGTTCGACCAGGGTAAGTTCGCTGAAGCCGAAGCGACCTTCAACGAAGTGGAAGGTCCGCGTGACGCGATCGCCAACCTCTGGGCAATCTACGCCGCGCAGCAGACTTCGGGCACTGCGATGTAAGGGCTGACAGCCTAAGAATTGCAGAAGGGCGCGGGCTACGGCTCGCGCCCTTTTTCGTTAGCGCAACCGCTTGACGAAGCTCTGGCCATTCCCGCGCCGCTCGACGGAAAAATTGGGAATCGTCTCGATCAGGTCGGTGAGACGCGCAAAACCGTAATTGCGCGTGTCGAAGCTTGACCGGTTGCCCGCGCGCTGTCCGACTTCGGACAGGTTGGCATAGCCCTTGTCGTCGCGCTTGCTGGCGGCATAGGCGTCGAACAGCAGGTCTAGCAAATCCTGGTCGAGGACGTTCGATGCCTTGCTCGGCCCGCCTTCCTTGGGGGTGTCCTTTTCCGCCTTGATCAGCGCATTCACGTCGATGAAACGCGTGCATGCCTGGCGGAATGCCTCAGGGGTTTTGGCACCGCCGAACCCGTAGACCGGCAGGCCGTCCTGCCGGATGCGCATCGCAAGCGGCATGAAGTCGCTGTCCGAGCTCATGATCCCGAACCCATGGACCCGGCCGCGATAGAGCAGGTCCATCGCGTCGATCGTCATCTTCATGTCGGTAGCGTTCTTGCCCTTGGTCATGTCGAACTGCTGCTGCGGTTCGATGCCATAGCGATGCATCAGATCGATCCAGCCCTTGAGGCTCGTCTTGCGCCAATTGCCATAGGCGCGGCGGATGTTCACCTGGCCCAGTTCGGCAAGCACGGTGAGCACCGGATCAATGCCCGAAGGACTGGCATTATCCGAATCGATGAGAAGAGCGATATTGCGTTGTTCGATATCCGACATATGCGCTTCCATGACCGCAAGCCGGGTCACGCGCAAGTCACGGGGCGGGGGCGAATTCTCCGCTTTCCTCGTCGAGCAGGTGCAGAATCCCGTCGGAAATGGCGAAATAGGCGCCCCGCAGGGTGAGACTGCCATTGCCTTCCTTTTCCTGCACGCAGGGGAAGGTGCGAAGGTTCTCCAGGCTGACCTTGACCGCGGCCAGTTCCATTGCGCGTTCGGCGATGCGGCCGCTCGTGCCCTTTTCCACAGCGATCGGTTCTCGCACCGCGTCGAGCATGTCGATCCAGTGCGCCACGAACCCGCCTTCGCCCAGCGCGTTGCCATGCAGGTCCTGCGTCAGCGCAGCCTTGCACCCCCCGCACATGCCATGGCCCATGACCACCACTTCGCGGACCTTGAGGAACTGGACAGCGAATTCGAGCGCCGCGGATACGCCGTGCCGGCCGGGCGTCGTTTCGAACGGCGGGACCAGCGCGGCAACATTACGCACCACGAAAATCTCGCCCGGATCGACATCGAAAATCTGGGCGGGGTCGACGCGGCTGTCGGAGCAGGCGATCACCATGACCTGCGGCGACTGGCCTTCCCTGAGCTGTTCCCAGCGGTCGTGCTGTTTGTGCCAGTCGCCTTCGCGAAAGCGGCCGTAACCCTGGATCATCTGTTCGAAAGTCTTCATGCGATCATCGCTGCCGTGAAATGGTCCCGGTGGCAAGGGGCGGCGCATAGCTATGCGGGTTGCCGTTGGCGGGCAGGGGGCCTAGATGGGCCGCGCTATGAACGACCTTTCTTCCGCACCGCGGCCCGAGGGCGAACGCCCCAAGATGCAGCGCAAGCCCGACTGGATCCGGGTGAAGGCGCCCGTCAGCAAGGGCTATCAGGAAACGCGCAAGCTGATGCGCGAACTCAACCTGCACACGGTGTGCGAAGAGGCGGCCTGCCCGAACATTGGCGAGTGCTGGACCAAGAAACACGCCACGGTGATGATCCTTGGCGATACCTGCACGCGCGCCTGCCGGTTCTGCAACATCAAGACGGGCATGCCGATGCCCGTCGATCCGCTCGAGCCCGAGCACACCGCGACCGCTGCAGCGGCCATGGGTCTCGAGCATATCGTGATCACCAGCGTCGATCGCGATGACCTGCCCGATCGCGGTGCGGGGCAGTTCGTCAAAGTGATCAACGCGCTGCGCCGCGAAACGCCGAATACGACGATCGAAATCCTGACTCCCGATTTCAAGGGACGGATGAAGCAGTCGATCGCAGAGATCTGCGAGGCGGGCCCCGATGTCTTCAATCACAATCTCGAGACCGTCCCGCGGCTTTATCCGACGATCCGCCCGGGCGCGCGCTACTATGCCTCGCTGCGCCTGCTCGAAGAGGTGAAGGTCCATAATCCGCTGATCTTCACCAAGTCGGGCATTATGCTCGGCTTGGGCGAAGGCCGGCTCGAGGTCCATCAGGTGATGGACGACATGCGCAGCGCGGATATCGATTTCATCACCATGGGCCAGTATCTCCAGCCTACGCCCAAGCACGCGAAGGTGGAAGAATTCGTCACGCCCAAGCAGTTCGCGGCCTATGGCTCGATCGCGCGGGCGAAGGGCTTCCTCCAGGTCGCATCGAGCCCGCTGACCCGCTCGAGCTATCATGCGGGCGACGATTTCGCCGAAATGCGCGCCGCGCGCGAAGCAAAGCTCGCCAAGCAAGGCGCCTGATGCCCGGCATCCGTGAAAAACGGCGGCTGCCTTACAGCCAGGAACAGATGTTCGACCTCGTCGCCGATGTGGGCAGCTATGGCGAATTTCTGCCGTGGGTGGTCGCGACGCGCGTGCGCAGCGACAGCGAAACCGAAATGGTCGCCGACATGCTGGTCGGCTTCAAGGCGATCCGCGAGAAGTTCACCTCCCGCGTCGTCAAGCAGCGTCCCGAGCACCTCGAAGTGTTCTACGTCGACGGACCGCTCAAGGATCTCGACAACAACTGGACCTTCACCCCGACCGAGGACGGAGGGTGCGAGATCGATTTCTGCGTGGATTTCACTTTCCGCAACGCGGTCTTCGAAGCATTGGCAGGCCAGTATTTCGACCGTGCCTTCCGCAAAATGGTGCAGGCGTTCGAAGATCGTGCGGACGAACTGTACGGCCGCGAAAACGCCGCCGCCAACCTCTAGGGCAGCAAGAGTTCAAGCGCGCAGATCGTCGCCTCGCGGCGAATATCGGCGCGCGAAGTCGGCTCGAACCGTTTGAGTTCGCCTTCGGGTTCGACGCCATCTCCGCGAACGACACGCGCGAAGACGACCGTCCCCACGGGCTTGAGATCGGTGCCGCCGCCGGGCCCGGCGACCCCGCTGATGGCAACCGCCACATCGGCATGGCTCCTGTCGAGCGCGCCCTTGGCCATGGCCCAGGCGCAGGCGATCGAAACTGCCCCAAAGGTTTCGATGATCTCGAGCGAAACGTCGAGACATTCCATCTTGGCTTCGTTCGAATAGGTTACGAAACCGCGGTCGAGCACGGCCGACGATCCCGGGATTTCGGTTAGCGCGGCAGCGACAAGACCGCCGGTGCAGCTTTCGGCGACGGTCACCTTGCGCCCGAGCGCCGCGTTTTCCTCGACTACGCGGCGGGCGAGCGTCTCGATGTCGTCGGGAAGCAGTCCGCCGGTCATGGCTGCTCAGCCGGGCAGATGCCGGGTTCCTTCACATCGGTAACATCGAGAATGAAGGTCAGCAGTCCGCCGAAATTCTCCGGGGGAAGGGGCGCCAGCAGTTCCATGGCCTGCTCGATCTTCTGCGCCAGGAAGGCGTCGACGATCGGGCGCAGTGTCTCGGGTGGCAGGTCGGACAGCATCGCGGCCGTGCCGTCGTCTTCCCTGCCGTTCGCCAGCGCCATGAAGGTACGGAAAGCGCCGGGCCAGCGATCCGACTGGATCGAGGCATAGGGCGCGACGAATGCTTCGCCGCGGGTCGCAAAAAATCCGTCCTCGGCTAGGTAGGGCGTGCACGATGCCCGGAAGCCTTCCGCCAGGATCGGGACCGCATAGATGCCGGTATCGGTCACGTCCTGCGGGGCGATGCAGCGTTGCGCCAGCGCCGGCTGCGCCGCAAGCAGGCCAAATGCAGCAAGCGCTGCGGCGCCCATCCGTTTGCGATATCCCATGCGCATCAATCTACTCCCTGATGACGGTTGCCACGGCCTGCGCTGCAATTCCTTCGCCGCGGCCCGTGAAACCGAGCCGCTCTGTTGTCGTGGCCTTTACCGATATGGCGGTGATGTCAACGCCGAGCAGTTCGGCGATCCGCGCGCGCATGGCGTCGCGATGCGGCCCGATCTTCGGCGCTTCGCAGATGATCGTCAGATCGATATTGCCAACGCTGTAGCCGGCTTCGCGCACGAGCCGGGCAGCGTGTTCGACAAAGCGATCGCTGCTCGCTCCTTTCCACTGCGCGTCGCTGGGAGGGAAATGGCTGCCGATATCGCCTTGAGCGATCGCCCCCAGCAATGCGTCGACAATGGCGTGTAGTGCCACATCCGCATCGCTATGGCCGGCCAGGCCCTTGTCGTGTTCGATCCGCACCCCAGCGAGCCACAGCTCTTCGCCTTCGGCCAGCCGGTGGACATCGTAGCCCATGCCGGTGCGCAGGGGCGGTAATCGGGTCATGAAATCCTCCGCGAAAGTGAGTTTGGCAAGCCGTTCGTCGCCCGCGACATGCGCGATTTCTCCGCCACTTGCACGCAGCACCTGCGCATCGTCGCCCGCATCGGCTTCGCCTGCCCAGATGGCATGCGCATCGCGAATGGCGGCAAAGCGGAAAGCTTGCGGTGTCTGGACCCGGCGCAAATGTTCGCGCGGCGCGGCGCCGGCCATCATACCCTCTTCCTCGAAAGCCAGGCTGTCGACGACCGGGAGGACCGGAATGGCGCCAGCGTGGGTTTCAAGCGCGCCAAGCAAGCGTTCGATCACCGCGGGCGGAAGGTCCGGCCGCGCCGCGTCGTGGATCAGCACGGTATCGGCGCTTTCGATAGCGCTCAGCGCCCGGGCAACCGATTGCTGACGTGTCACGCCTCCGGCGACGAGGGTATAGCCCGCCAGTCCGTCCAGCGCCGTGTGCGCAGCCGCTTCGCCGTTTTCGGGGATCGCGATGACGAGCGGGGCCGCCCCGGCTTCGAGTAGGGTTTCGACCGAGTGGCGCAGCACCGGTTTGCCGCGCCAGTCCGCAAATTGCTTTGGCAGCGGCTGTCCCGCCCTGATACCCTTCCCTGCGGCGACGATGATTGCCGCGAAGGCGGGAAGGGGGGGCGCGTGTTGCATACGAAAGCAGCGCGCTAGCGGCTTGCCGTTTTCGCTGCAACGCACTATGTGCCTGCCCAATATTTAGGCAATGAATCCCATATGACGACGCAACCGCTCCCGCCCGCACCCCCGCAGCCGATCGAGGTCGGCAACGTGTCGATCGACACGCCGGTGGTGCTCGCGCCGATGACCGGCGTGACCGACCTGCCGTTCCGGCGCCTGGTGCGGCGCTATGGCTCGGGCCTCAATGTGACCGAGATGATCGCCAGCGAAGCGGCGATCCGCGAAACGCGGCAGAGCGTCCAGAAGGCGGCTTGGGACGCGATCGAGGAACCGGTGTCGATGCAGCTGGTCGGTTGCGATCCCGACAGCATGGCCGAGGCGGCCAAGCTGCAGCAGGACAACGGCGCGGCTATCATCGACATCAATTTCGGCTGTCCGGTGCGCAAGGTCGTGGGTCAGCTGGCCGGGTCGGCGTTGATGCGCGAAGTGCCGCTGGCGACGAAGCTGATGGAAGCGACAGTCAAGGCGGTCGATGTGCCCGTGACCGTCAAGATGCGGATGGGCTGGGACCATGCCGATCTCAACGCCCCCGAACTGGCGCATATCGCGGAAGACCTCGGCGTGAAGATGATCACCGTCCATGGCCGAACCCGCAACCAGATGTACAAGGGGCACGCGGACTGGGCATTCATTCGCAAGGTGAAGGATGCGGTCTCGATCCCGGTCATCGCCAATGGCGATATCTGCACGATAGCCGACGCCGCGGCCGCGCTCGAGCAATCGGGTGCCGACGGCATCATGATCGGGCGCGGGGCCTATGGCAAACCGTGGCTGCTGGGCCAGATCATGCACTGGTGGCGCACCGGCGAAGTGCTCGAGACGCCTGCTTTCGACGAGCAGTACGACGTCCTTGTCGAACACTACCGATCGATGCTCGATCATTACGGCGAAGGCGTCGGGACGAAGATCGCGCGCAAGCATCTCGGGTGGTACACCAAGGGCATGCACGGCTCGGCGGAGTTCCGCAATTTCGTCAATTTCATCGACGATCCGCGCAAGGTGCTCGAGGAAATCGAAGCCTTCTACGAGCCCTTCCTGCGGCGCCGCGCCGCGTGACCCCGTCTTCCGGCGCACCCGATGCGCGCGCCCAGCTTGCCGCGATGATCTTCGCGGTGCTGCTGCTGGACGAGGACGATCGCATCGTCGAAGCCAATTATGCAGCCGAAGAAATGCTCGGCCGCAGCGCCCGCAAGCTATCCGAAAAGCGGTTCTGGGATGTCGTGGGAATCGCCGACGAACGGCTCACGGAGCGCCTCTCGAGTGTCGATGCGCAGGTCATCGCCAGAGGCGTGACCATCGCCACCGCTGTCGGTGAGCGGCGGATCAATATCAGCAGCTCGCCCATTCATGCATCCGCGGGATGGCGCGTGCTCACGTTGTCCGACGCAGGGCAGCCCGACAATGACGAGGACGCCGAAGAGCGCGTCGAATTGCGCGCACCCGCGGTTCTCGCACATGAAATCAAGAATCCACTCTCCGCCATCCGGGGGGCGAGCCAGCTGCTCGCCCGCCGCGTGGCAGGGAAGGACAAGCCGCTGGCGAAAATGATCTCCGCCGAAGTCGATCGGATCGCGCAGCTGATCGATCGCATGCAGCAGCTCGGCGCGAAGCCGATCGAGATTACCGGGCCGTGCAACCTGCACGAGGCCATTCGCAACGCGATGGCGACAGTGCGCGCGGGAAGAGACGATCCCTGCGAACTGGTGGAGGAATTCGATCCCTCGCTCCCCCCGGTCGCGGCGGATCAGGGCGCGCTCGAGCAGGTCCTGATCAATCTCATCGCCAATGCCTGCGATGCCAGCGCCGCGCTCGACGGCGCCCGGGTGCGTGTGCGCACCCGCTTCGTCAGCGGCCTGGTCTTCAACACCATCCGTCTGGGCAAGGCGACCCGCCTGCCGATCGAGATCACGGTCACCGACGGCGGATCCGGGATCGAACCGGCGCTGCGCGATCACGTGTTCGAACCGTTCGTTTCGAGCAAGCCGCACGGGCAAGGGCTCGGGCTTGCCCTGGTGCGCAAGCTGCTGCGCGACATGGGTGGGCGCATTTCGCACCAGCGCGACGAGCGCGCGGGTGAAACCCATTTTCGCATTAACCTGGCGGTCGCAGGGTAGGGGGAGCACATGGCACGCACGGTCCTGCTGGTCGAAGACGACAAGAGCATTGCAACGGTGATCACCGAAGCGCTGCGCGATGATGGGTTCGAAGTTACGGCGTGCGATACGCTCGCCCGGCGCGATGTCTTGCTGGACGAGCAGGCGTTCGACGTCATGCTGACCGACGTCATTCTGACCGACGGCGACGGTCTGGCGTCGATCGATGCCGTGCGATCGCGCGCGCCCGACATGCCGGTGATCGTCCTGTCGGCCCAGAACACGCTCGATACGGCGGTCCGCGCGAGCGATAGCGATGCTTTCGAATATTTCCCCAAGCCCTTCGATCTTGACGAGCTGACGCAGGCGGTTGCGCAAGCGGTCGCCAGTCGGCCGGTCCTCGAGGGCGCGGACGACAGCGAAGACAGCGCGCTTCCGCTGATTGGCCGCAGTCCGGCGATGCAGGGCGTGTTCCGGATGATCACGCGGGTCCTGCGCAACGATCTCACGGTACTGATCACCGGTGAAAGCGGCACGGGCAAGGAACTGGTCGCCGAGGCGATCCACCAGCTTGGCGCGCGCAAGACCGGTCCGTTCGTGGCGGTCAATATGGCGGCGATCCCGCACGATCTGCTCGAAAGCGAGTTGTTCGGGCACGAACGCGGTGCATTCACGGGCGCGGTCGGACAGCAGATCGGCAAGTTCGAACAGTCGAACGGCGGCACGCTGTTCCTCGACGAGATCGGCGACATGCCGGCTGAAGCGCAGACGCGCTTGTTGCGCGCGCTCCAGTCAGGGCGGATTCGCCGCGTCGGCGGGCGGCAGGAGATCGGGGTCGACGTCCGGATCGTGGCGGCCACCAATCGCGACCTCACCCCGATGATCGCCGACGGGCGTTTCCGCGAGGACCTCTATTACCGTTTGAACGTCGTACCGATTCACCTGCCGCCGCTGCGCGAGCGGCGCGAGGACATCGGCGCTCTGGTCCGCCATTTCCTCGGCCAGGCGGCGAATGAAGGACTGCCCGTCCGCAAGGCCAATGCGCAGGCGATCAACGCGCTCGAGGCGCGACCCTGGCAGGGCAATGTGCGCGAACTGCGCAATGCAGTCTTCCGGCTCGTCCTCATGGCGCGCGAGGATGTAATCGATGCAGCCGCGGTCGAAGACATCCTCCCTGCCGCGCGCGGAGAGACGGGCGAGGGGCAGAAGGACGGTCTTGCCGCCGCGGTAGAGCGCTGGCTCGGACACGCGCGGCCGGCCGACGGGGCTGTCTATCACACCGCACTGGCTGCCTTCGAGAGGCCGCTGTTCGAACTCGCGCTCGAACGGACCGAGGGCAATCAGCTGCGCGCTGCGAGGATGCTTGGCATCAACCGCAACACGCTGCGCAAGCGGCTTTCCGAACTCGACATAGCTCCTGAAAGCTACGCTCGACGCCGTTGATCCCGCGTTTCGACCGGACCGCGGCGGGTTTGACGAATTTATACTTGCAAAAGTGCAACAGTCCCGTTGTATGCGCGCCACGATGGCGACGCGAACAGCAGTAAGTGGACGACAGACGCCCCGCTGGTGGCGCAGGTTCGTCGTAACCTCGCGCAAACGCAACATGGTCGGCTATATCGAGGTCGTCGCCGCAATCGCTTTCCTGGTCATGGTTGCCAGCACCTGGGCAACCTTCACCAATGCACCGCCCGATGGCGCGCTCCTGCCATCGCGGCAGGTAGCCGGCCTGCTGATCGGTACGCTAATCCCCGCCATGGCGTTGCTCGTGCTTGCCGGGCGGCGGATCGCGCTGCGGCGCGCTGCCGGCAGTACCGCGCGGCTTCATGTCCGACTGGTGTTCTTCTTTTCGATGATCGCAGCGGTCCCGACGCTGCTTGTGGCGGGGTTCGCCGCTTTTCTGTTCCAGTCGGGCGTCGATTTCTGGTTTTCGGACAATTCTCGCGGACTGATGGAAAATGCCAACCAGCTCGCGGAAGGATATTACGAGGAAAACCAGCTCGATCTCGGCAATGAAACGATCTCGATGGCAATGGACATGCGCGCCATCCTTGCGCGCGTTCAGGTAACCGATCCCAACTTTGCGCTCGTCTACCAATACCAGGCCGAACCGCGCGATGTCATCGAAAGCGCCATCCTCCAGGCGATGCCCGACGACACCATGCGCACTGCCGTGGTCTATGGCCTGAGCGAGGCAAGCGATCCGCGAACCTTCGCCCAGGATGCCTATGAAAAGCTTGCCCGCGGAGAACAGGTTGCGGTTCGCGGCAGCGCCGAACGCATCGAGGCGGTGGCGCCGATCGATCGCGAGGCGGGGATCTATCTCTACACCGCGCGCAATGCGGAGGCGGCGACCTTCCGCAGCTGGCAATCCGCCCGCTCGATTTCCGCTGCCTATGAGGAACTGACCAAGCGTGCACGTGCGCTGCAGTTGCGCTTCAATCTCGCGCTGTTCTTCGTCTCGTTGGCGCTGGTGGGCGTCGCGGTATGGTTTGCCTTGCGGTTCGCGGACCGGCAGGTCGAACCGCTTACCGATCTGGTCGCCGCTGCGCGCAAGGTCGGTGCGGGCAATTTCGCGCTGCGCGTCGAAGGGCGCACCGGGGCCGACGAGATCGGCCTGCTCAACCGCGCCTTCAACCGCATGACGGCGCAGCTCGAAAAACAGACCGATGCGCTGCTTTCCGCCAATATCGAACTCGAGGAGCGGCGCGGGTTCATCGAAGCGGTTCTGGAATCGGTGAGTGCGGGAATCATCTCGGTCGATGCCGACCTGAACCTTTTGCTGATGAATGCCCCCGCGCAGTCGATGCTGGGCTACGATGCGGCGGGCGAAAGCACGCCCGCGACACTCGACGACCTGGCCCCGCAGATCGGCGCCATGGTGCGTGGCGGGCTGACAAGGGGCGTCATCTCGCACAGCCGCAATGGCGAACTGCTGACCTTCGCCGTGAAGATCGGCCGCGAGAGCGATGGCCATGTGATCACATTCGAGGATATCACGCGGCAGTTGCTCGACCAGCGTCAGGCGGCATGGTCCGATGTCGCGCGCCGGATCGCGCATGAGATCAAGAACCCGCTCACCCCGATCCAGCTGGCGACCGAACGGTTGAAACGGCGCTATCGCAAACAGATCGAGATCGACGGCGAACTGTTCGACGAACTGACCAACACGATCGTTCGCCAGGTCGGCGATCTGCGCAAGATGGTGGACGAATTCTCAAGCTTCGCGCGGCTGCCCAAGCCGACCTTCCGGACGGAAAACGCGATCGACCTGATCCGCCAGTCGCTGTTCCTGCAGGAAGTGGCGCATCCCGCGGTGGATTACCGTTTCCAGGCCCCAGAAGAAGGCCCGCTGCGCATCCGCTGCGACCGTCACCAACTGGGCCAGGCGCTGACAAACACGCTCAAGAATGCCTATGAGGCGATCGAGGCCAAAGCGCAGTCGGCGAGTGTCGACTACCGGGGCAGGATCCGCGTCGAGGTCGAGACCGCCGAGGATTCGATTTCGGTCTCGGTGGAAGACAATGGTATCGGCCTGCCGCAAGACCGGGTTAATATCCTCGAACCCTATGTGACGACGCGTGAAAAGGGCACCGGGCTGGGCCTCGCGATCGTCAACAAGATCGTCGAGGAACACGGCGGTGAAATGACGTTCACCTCGGTCGAGACCGGGGGCACGCGGGTGACGATGCGCTTCGCGCGCGATCCGCTCGCCGAGGAAAGCGACGCGCAGACAACGACAAAGAATGAAGGATAGGGACGCATGGCGCTGGATATTCTGATCGTCGACGACGAACGCGACATCCGCGAACTGGTGGCCGGGGTGCTGAGCGACGAGGGGTACGACTGCCGTACCGCTGCCGACAGCACCGCCGCGCTGGAAGCCATCGACCAGAAGCGGCCGAGCCTCGTGTTGCTCGATGTGTGGCTGCACGGCAGCCAGATGGATGGGCTGGAAGTGCTCGACGCGATCAAGGTGCGCGAACCCGATCTGCCGGTCATCATCTTTTCGGGCCACGGAAACATCGACACCGCGGTCAGTGCGGTCAGCCGCGGCGCGGTCGATTTCATCGAGAAGCCGTTCGAGGCCGAGCGGCTGTTGCACCTGGTCGAACGTGCGACCGAGACCGAACGGCTGCGGCGCGAGAATACGCGGCTGCGCGAAAACCAGGGGCAGGGTGACGAGTTCACCGGTAATTCGGCAGTGATCAATGCGGTCCGCGCCACACTGAAGCGCGTCGCCAGTACCGGCAGCCGAGTCTTGGTCACCGGCCCTGCCGGGGCAGGCAAGGAAGTGGCGGCCCGGCTGCTCCACAGCTGGAGCCCGCGTGCCGACAAGGCCTTCGTCATAGTCAATTCGGCCCGGATAACGCCCGAACGTTTCGAAGAGGAGCTGTTCGGCGAGGAAGCCGATGGCAAGCTGGTCCGCCCGGGCCTGCTCGAGACCGCTGACGGGGGAACGCTTTATCTCGACGAAGTCGCCGACATGCCGCTTTCCACGCAGGCACGGATCCTGCGGGTGCTCACCGAGCAGAGCTTTGTCCGCGTGGGCGGCACCCGGCAGATTGGCGTCGATGTGCGGGTGGTCTCGTCCACCTCACGCGATCTCACCGGCGAAATGGAGGAGAAGCGCTTCCGCGAAGACCTGTTCTACCGCCTCAATGTCGTGCCCGTCGAAGTGCCCTCGCTGGCCGAGCGGCGCGACGATATCCCCGCGCTCGCCGACGGGTTCTTTGCCCGCTATGCTACCGAACAGGGTCTGCGCCCCCCGACCATCAGCGACGAGGCGATGGCGGCGCTGCAGGCCTATGACTGGCCGGGCAACGTGCGCCAGCTGCGCAACGTGGTCGAACGTACGATCATCCTGACCCCGCGCGAAAATCTCGAACAGATCGAGGTCGACATGCTGCCCGAGGAAGTGCTCGGGGGTAAGCTCGGCGGAAACGGCGGGGTGGGGGCGATGATGGGAGCGCCGCTGCGCGAAGCCCGCGAGAATTTCGAGCGCGAGTATCTCACCGTCCAGATCCGGCGCTTTTCAGGCAATATTTCCAAGACCGCAACCTTCATCGGGATGGAGCGCTCCGCGCTGCACCGCAAGCTGAAGCTGCTGGGAATGGTCGAACGCAAGCCGAGCGAGCCGAAAAAGTAGGAGCGATCGGGAAAGTTGCGCGTTGTGCGGCAGAATAAGGAATGCATTGCGCACGACGGTGCGATGTCCCACATTAATGGCGTTCGCAAAGAGTTGCGGATGCACACACGGGCGTCGCGGGCGCCCAGATTGCGGCTCGGTGGAGGGCCGCCAAGAAACGGGAAAAGACATGTCCGGCGAAAAGACACTCTCGGCACGACCGCGTCCGAAACCCCCTGAAACTGCATCGGGCGGCCGTCCCGTGAACCTGCAGGATGCCTTCCTCAACCTGCTGCGCAAGAACAAGTCCCCGGTGACCATGTTCCTGGTCAAGGGCGTGAAGCTGCAAGGCATTGTCACCTGGTTCGACAATTTCTCGATCCTGTTGCGCCGCGATGGCCAGTCGCAGCTGGTCTACAAGCACGCGATCAGCACGATCATGCCCGCGCAGCCGGTCGATACCGAGCAGTTTACGAGCCAGGGTTCGGGGGCCAAGCAGCGGCTGCTGCAGGACGTGTTCCTGAGCCGGGTCCGTCAGGCGGAAGCGCAGGTCACCATGTTCCTCGTCAATGGGGTGATGCTGCAGGGCCGGATCGCGTCCTACGATCTGTTCTGCATGTTGCTCGAGCGTGACGGTTACGTCCAGCTTGCCTACAAACATGCCGTATCGACGATCCAGCCCGCAACACCGGTCGATCTGACCGAAGACTGGGAAGAGGACGACAGCTGAGTTTCGATGACGACTTGATGGGCGAGGTCTCTCGCGGAGCACGGGCGCTCGTGGTGTGCCCGGACATTCGCGGGATGGCCTATGACCTCGACGCGCAGTCGCGGCTTGCAGAAGCCGAGGGGCTTGCTCTGGCGATCGGCGTGGTCATCGCCGAGAGCTTTGTGCTGCCCGTTCGCGAAGTGCGCCCGAACCTGCTGTTCGGCGCCGGTCAGGTCGATAACATCCGCATCGCCTGCGAACAGGACGAGGTCGAACTGGTCGTGGTCGACGGCGCGCTCACGCCGATCCAGCAGCGCAATCTGGAAGACAAGCTGGCGCGCAAGGTCATCGACCGCACCGGACTGATCCTCGAGATCTTCGGCGAACGTGCGGCCACTGCCGAGGGTCGTCTTCAGGTCGAACTCGCCCATCTCGATTACCAGCAGAGCCGGCTCGTGCGCAGCTGGACCCACCTCGAACGGCAGCGCGGCGGGTTCGGCTTCCTCGGCGGTCCGGGTGAAACCCAGATCGAGGCCGACCGCCGGATGATCCGGCAGCGGATGGGGCGGCTGCGCAAGGAACTCGAGCAGGTGCGCAAGACCCGCGGCCTGCACCGCGAACGGCGTGAACGCGCGCCGTGGCCGGTTGTCGCGCTGGTCGGCTACACCAATGCGGGCAAGTCGACGCTGTTCAACCGGTTGACCGGAGCGGGGGTGATGGCGGAAGACTTGCTGTTCGCCACGCTCGACCCGACGATGCGCGCAATTGCATTGCCCGGGGTCGAAAAGGCGATCCTGTCCGATACGGTCGGGTTCATTTCCGACCTGCCGACGCAGCTCGTGGCCGCGTTCCGCGCAACGCTGGAAGAAGTCACCGCGGCCGACGTGATCTGTCACGTTCGCGATATCTCGAACCCGTCGACCGGCGCGCAGAAGGCGCAGGTGCTGCAGGTTCTCCGTGATCTCGGGGTGGCCGACGAGGAAGGCGAAGAGCCTTCGATCCCCGTCCTGGAAGTGTGGAACAAGTGGGACCAGTTATCGCCAGAAGATGCCGAAGAACTGGCCGAACAGGTCGTCGGCAATGACGATGTGGTAGCGATGTCGGCGCTGACGGGAGAGGGGGTCGATACCCTGCTCGAACGGCTCGGCGAGATGCTTACCCGGAATGCCTCACTCCGCACTTTCGAGGTTCCCGCTGGCGATGGCCGGCGGATTGCCTGGCTGCATGCGCATGGCGAGGTGATCGACGATGTCCCCGAAGAGGAGGGCGGCGCAAACCGGCTGATCACGGTGCGGCTCAACCCCAAGGAACTGGGGCAATACGAGGCGCTCGACTAACCGATCGTGCGTTTGGCGCGCTGCCAATAGGTTTCCTTGCCATCGAGGTCGAGCGCGGCGAAATCTTCGCCCTCGTTCTGCGAAAGTTCTTCCATCTTCCTGAAACGACGTTCGAATTTGGCGTTCGAAGCGCGCAAGGCTTGTTCGGGATCGACTCCGTAGCGGCGCACGATGTTGACGACGGAAAACAGCACGTCGCCCGCCTCCATCAGTTTTTCGTCATCGGTCTGTGCCTGCGCGAGTTCGTCCAGTTCCTCGCGCAGTTTGTCTATCGGGCCCGTGACATCGGGCCATTCAAAACCGACCCGTGCTGCACGCTTCTGCAATTTGTGCGAGCGCAGCAAGGCGGGCAGCGCGTTTGCGACGCCGTCCATCGCGCTGTTTTGCCCCGATCGCGACCGTTCTGCAGCCTTGATATCCTCCCACCGGCCGTCTTCCATGATGCCACCTTCATCGCCAAAGATATGCGGATGGCGCGCCTCCATTTTGTCGCCGATGCTACGTGCGACGTCTTCGAAGGCAAAATCTCCGGCTTCTTCGGCCATGCGCGCATGGAACACGACCTGGAAAAGCAAATCACCGAGTTCGCCGCGCAAATCGTCCATGTCGCTGCGTTCGATGGCGTCGGCGACCTCGTAGGCTTCTTCGATCGTATACGGTGCAATGGAGGCAAAGTCCTGCGCCGTGTCCCATTCACAGCCGCTGACGGGATCACGAAGGCGGGCCATGATGCGGAGCAAGCGGTCGGTCTGATCGGACATGGTTGTCTTCTAACGCCAAGGCTGCGGAAGGGTAAGGCTGTTTGGCAGCGGCTTATCCCTCTCGTATGGAATGATAATATATATTATGTTAAATAACGTCGTTGAGCGAGGAGGAGCTTCTGCGTCCTGCCCTACCGCACCAGATCGATGAACAGGACGACGATTGCGAAGATGCCCACCCATGCTGCGGCCATGTAGAAACCCTTTTTCACGTTCACACGGTGTGCCCGGAATGCGCCGGTCACCAGGATCAGGAACCCCAGCAGCGATATCAGCGAGACGATCTGGTATTCGTTCATGCGGTCATCGTCAGGCCATCGTAACCGACCGTTACATGATCGGGTACTTCGTCGCACAGGCTGCGGTAGTCCATGCTCTTGTCCATATGCGTCAGGACCGTGCGGCCAACCTTGGCCCGCCGAGCGAGATCGAGCGCCATGTCGAGATGCGCATGCGTGGGATGCGGCCGCCTGCGAAGACAGTCGACGACAAGAATGTCGGCCCGGTCGAAGCATTTGAGCATGCTGGGTGTAACCTCACTGAAGTCGGTCGCATAAACGATTGATTTTCCATCCGCTTCTAACCGGAAGCCGGTGCTGGTCACCGGTCCGTGCGGCATTTCGACATGGTCGAAGGAAAAACCGGCAACGAGCCTGGCGTCCGCGATATCCTTGAGCGACATCAACGTGGGATAACCATGCTGTCCTTCGAATATGTAATCGAACCGGCGACGCAGATTGTCGCAGGTCTTTCTGCTGGCATAGCCTGGCAGCGGGTTGCTGCGATCGTAGCGCATGACGCGCAGATCATCGATGCCGTGGCAGTGATCGGCATGGTCATGCGTCCAGAAGACCGCATCCACCTTGCCGATCCCGTTCGCCAGCAATTGCGCGCGCAGGTCGGTCGAGGTGTCGATCAGAATCCGCTGTCCCGCCTGGTTCTCGATGATAATCGAAACGCGCGTGCGCCGGTTGCGCGGTTCGTGCGGGTCGCATTCGCCCCAGTCGTTGCCGATCCGCGGCACGCCGGTCGACGTGCCGGAGCCGAGCATGAGCAGCTTCACGCGGCGGCCTTGCTGAACAGGCTGTAGAAGTTGCGCGTGGTATAGGCGGCCAGCTCGGCGAGCGGTTCCTCGCGAAGGTCGGCGAGGAACTGCGCAGTGTCGCGGACGTAGCCCGGTTCGCATGGCTTGCCCCGATGCGGAACCGGCGCGAGAAACGGGCTGTCGGTTTCGACCAGCAGCCTGTCCTGCGGAATGTCGCGCGCGAACGCCTGAAGATCTTTTGCGCTTTTGAAGGTAACGATGCCCGAAATCGAGACCGACAGTCCCAGGTCGATGACCGCCCTCCCGAACTCGGCCGACGCGGTGAAGCAATGGATCAGCGCGGGGAAAGCCCCCTTCCCCAGCTCGTCTTCGAGGATCGCGAGCGTATCATCTTCTGCGTCGCGGGTGTGGATGATAACCGGAAGCTGGACCTCGCGGGCCACATCAATGTGCAGGCGGAACAGGTCCTGTTGCACGGCGCGGTCCGAATGGTCGTAATAGTAATCAAGTCCGGTTTCGCCGATCCCGATGACCTTAGCGTCGTGCGTTGCCGCGAGCAGTTCTTCGCGTGTCAACTCGGCGTGATCGTCGGCATTGTGCGGATGAATGCCGACGCTGGCATAGACGTCGCGCTTGGCCTTCGCGGTACCGACGACCTGGTCCCACTCCGCGCGCTTGGTCGAAATGTTGAGGAAGGCCTCGATCCCGGCTCCGCGCGCCCGATCGAGCGCCGCGTCTTGGTCTTCGACGAGGCCTTCGTATTCAAGGTGGCAATGGCTGTCGACGAGCATCAGGCGGGCTCCTCTTCGGGCAATTCGAGCCGCGGGAAAACCGGGGTCGGCTTGTCGATAGCATGGCCGCTCGCCGCCAAAGCGCCGAACCAGTCCGCATCGCCAAGGTTGGCATAGGACCTGCGATCCGCCGGGATACCCAGCTGGTCGAGCACCGCCGCGGCCTTTTCGGGGACGACGGGCTGGATCGCGATGGCGAGGTCGCGGATGGCGATGAACAGCGTTTGCAGCACCGCCTTCATCCGTTCGGGATCGGTCTTCTTTAGCCCCCACGGCGCCTGTTCGTCGACATAGGCATTGCAGGCATACACGGCTCGCAGCCAGGCTTCGATCCCGACCGAGAAATTAAGCGCTTCGAATTCTTGCGGCAGCGTTTCGGCGCAGGCCTTCCCAACTGTGGCTAGGAGCGTATCGTCTTCGCTGGCTGCGGAGAACAGCTCGAGCTTGCCGGCCATGTTCTTGGCGATCATCGAAAGCGTGCGCTGGGCAAGGTTGCCGAAACTGTTGGCTAGTTCAGCATTTACCTTGTTAACAAGCGCTTGCGCCGAATAGCTGCCGTCCTGCCCGAAGGTAACCTCGGCCATGAGGAAGTACCGCAGCGCATCCACGCCGAACTTGTCGGCCAGCTCCATCGGATCGGTGACATTGCCCGCTGACTTGGATTCCTTGACCCCGCGATTGAGCAGGAAGCCATGCCCGAAGACCTTCTTCGGCAGCGGCAGATCCGCGCTCATCAGGAAGGCCGGCCAGTAGATCGTATGGAAGCGGACGATGTCCTTGCCGATCAGGTGGAGATCGGCGGGCCAGAACTTGTCCCACAATTCGCCGCCATCGGGATAGCCGACGCCGGTGATGTAATTGGTCAGCGCGTCGACCCAGACATACATGACGTGGCCATCGCCGCTCGGCACCTTGACGCCCCAGTCGAAACTGGTGCGGCTGACCGACAGATCCTGCAAGCCGCGTTCGATGAACGCGACCATCTCGTTGCGCCGGCTCACCGGTTCCAGGAAACCGGGCGTCTTGAGCAGTTCGAGCAGGGGTTCGGCATAGTTGGACAGGCGGAAGAACCAGCTTTCCTCCTCGGTCCATTCGACCGGAGTGCCCTGCGGCGAGAGCTTGGCCCCGCCCTCGCCTTCGACCAGTTCGCCTTCGTCGTAATAGGCTTCGTCGCGAACCGAGTACCAGCCTTCGTAGCGATCGAGATAGAGGTCGCCCTTCTTCTCCATCGCCTCCCAGATCGCCTGGCTCGCGCGGTGGTGATCGGGATCGGTGGTGCGGATGAAACGGTCATAGGAAATGTTCAGAACATCGAACAGTTCCCTGAAATGGCCCGACATTTCATCCGCAAGCTCACGCGGGGTGCTGCCGATGTCGCGGGCTTTCTGGGCCATCTTCAAACCGTGTTCGTCGGTCCCCGTCTGGAAGCGGACTTCACGGCCGCGCAGGCGCTGGAAGCGGGCGATAACATCAGCCGCGATCGTCTCGTAGGCATGGCCGATATGCGGCTTGCCATTGGGATAGTGGATCGCGGTGGTCAGGTAATAGGGTTCAGCCATCGGCTCGCTCGCTAGCGGTAGCCGCCTTGGCGAGCAAGGTGCCGATTTCCATCGCCAGCAGTCCCGCATCGAAATTATAGGTTGGTTGCTCGCCGGTCAGGCGGACCAGTTCGCTATGCGTGTCGATGACGGGTCGCGGATCGGCCATCGCCCCGTCGAGCCGTTGCGCCACTGCCGAGCGGGCCAGTTCGAGCACCGCGCGGATCCGCTCGCGGTCGGGCCGCGCACCGATCAGCCCCGCGAGCGTGCCGCGCAGCTGGAAATCGGGATCGCCGCGGGCCAGGATTGCATCCATCGCCTGACCCACCTTGCCCAGTTCCATGTCGACGAACTGGAGCGCGGCGCCGGGCGAACCACCCGCCGCCGCAATCGCCGCCGCGCGTGTGGCAGTGTCCGCTCCCGGCGAGAGATCGGCCAGCAGCCTGTCCATCTCGGCATCGGATACCGTCGGAAAGCGCAACACGCGGCAGCGCGAGCGGATGGTCGGCAGCAGGCGGGCCGGACTGTGCGCGACCAGCAGGAAATAAGTGCCGATCGGCGGTTCTTCCAGGCTCTTGAGCA
This sequence comes from Qipengyuania citrea, assembly GCF_009828015.1. Lineage (GTDB taxonomy): Bacteria > Pseudomonadota > Alphaproteobacteria > Sphingomonadales > Sphingomonadaceae > Qipengyuania > Qipengyuania citrea. The sequence goes on from NZ_WTYG01000002.1 coordinate 604,834, forward strand.
GCGCGTTGGCGGCATTGCGCTCGAGATCGTCGGCCGGATCGATGATGATCGCGCGCTTGTCGCCGAGTGTCGGGCGGGTTCCGAGCCGCGCCTGCATGCCGCGCACCTGCGCTATACGGATGCTGCGCGCGACCTCGTATGGCTTGCCGTCGGCGCGCTTGCGTTCTTCCTTGTCGTCCTTGGGAGCGTAGGTGAGAGTCAGTATGTCGGGATGGTTCTGGGCATCAGCGGGATCCACACCGACCAGTTCGCAGGCGGCGGCGAAGGCAAAGCTGCCCTTGCCCACGCCGCGTCGTCCGGCCAGCAGCCAGGCGTGGTGCATGCGTTCCCCGCCCAGGGCCTTGCGCCATTCGCGCCAGGCAGTCTCGTGGCCGAGCAGCATCAGCCCGCCCCATCACCGAAGCGCGTGGCGATTTCCGCCAGGATGCGCCTATGCACATCCTCGACGCTGCCGCTGCCGTCGACCACCGCGAACCGATCGGGTTCGGCACGCGCGAAGGCGAGGAAGGCTGCGTTGACGCGCGCATGGTAATCGGCTGCACGTCCGCCGATGGCGTCGCTGACGCCGCCATCGCGCTGTGCGAGACGTCCCGCCACCGCCTGCGCGGGCGCATTGATGACGATTGTCAGATCGGGCAATAGCCCCGCGCTACCCAGCGAATGCAGCGCCATCACGCGGTCATCACCCAGCGCCCCGGCCTCGCCCTGATAGGCCCTGCTCGAATCGATGAAGCGATCGCAGACCACCCAGTGGCCCGCGCCGAGCGCAGGCCGAATCAGCCGCGCCACGTGATCCGCCCGCGCTGCGGCGAACAGCAGCGCCTCGGCCTCGAGCGTCCAGCCATCAGCCGGCGGATCGAGCAGCAACGTGCGGATCGCTTCCGCGCCCGGCGTACCGCCCGGCTCGCGCGTGAGTTCGACCCCGAGACCGCGCTTGCGCAAGTGGTCCGCCAGAAGGCGCGCCTGGGTGGACTTGCCCATGCCCTCCCCGCCTTCGAAGGCGATGAAGCGGCCCGGGCTCACCCGAGCCAGCTCTGGAATGCGTTCAAGACGCGGCGGACGATCGAGGCTTCGGACACCTCTTCGGCCGCGACCAGCGGCACGCGGTGTTCGGGCATGCCGGCGATCGACACCACCAGTTCGGCCACTTCTTCACCCTTCGCGACCGGAGCCTGCAGTGGTCCTTCATAGCTGATTGTCAGCGATATCTCGGGATCGCTGCCGCGGGGCACGGCAATGCGCAAGGGCCGGCGCGTGGTCAGCCCGACCGTGCCTGCTCCGCCCTCCTGCACGCGCGCCGTGCCGATGTGTGCGTTCTGCGCGAACAGCACGCGGCTGTCGAAATTGCGAAATCCCCATTCGATGAACTGCCGCGCGGCGCGGCGCCGCTCGCGTCCGCCCGGGCTGCCCGCCACCACCATCACGAGACGCTGGCCATCGCGTTCGGCGGACCCGAGGAACCCGAACCCCGCCTGGTTGGTATAGCCGGTCTTGATGCCGTCGGCGCCGGGCACGACACCGGTTATCGGATCGTGGTTGCGCTGTTCGATCCCGTTGTACTCGAGACCCTGCGCGCCGACGAAATGACGGTATTTCGTCGGGTGCCGCACCACCATGGCTTGCGCCAGCGTGCCGAGATCGCGCGCGGTGACGAACGTCCTGCCTTCGTCCATCCAGCCATTGGGATTGCCGAAATGGCTGTTGGCCATGCCGATCTCGCGCGCCTTGGCATTCATCGCAGCGACCCAGTCCTCGACCGATCCGGCCGCGCCTTCGGCCAGCACCACCGCGCCGTCATTTGCGGAGACGGTGGTCACGCCGTGAAGCAGGTCGTCGACCGATACGCGCGCGTCTTCGGCGAGGAACATGGTCGAGCCCTTGCGGTGCCACTGGCGGAAAGTCTCCGGCCGCACACCGAAGATCCGTTCACGCAGGAGGCGGCCCTCGTCGATCCATTCGAAAGCGAGGAAAGTCGTCATCACCTTGGTGATCGACGCGGGCATGAACCGCCGGTCTATCTCCCGCTGATAGAGAACCTGGCCGCTTGTGGCATCGAGCAGATAGGCGATCGGCGCATCGGCCTCGCTGGGAATGGCGGCGCCCGGCGCACGCTGCGCGCCAAGCGGCGCAGCAATGCAGGCCATTGCCATGCTAGCCAGTAAAGTCAGGCGGTTGCGCAAGTGTGCTCCCGTCGCCGGGCAGGAGCCGCGGCGGATCAATCGAGTGGTCGTATCAGCGCGTCGCTATAACCGCGTGAGCGAAGCTTGGCGAGCGCCTCCTCCGCCTGTCCACGGGTTGCGAAGGGTCCCACGCGAACGATTGCCAAGGCACCGCTGTCTTCAACATAGCCCTGCACTTCGCGCGCCAGCTTCTGCGCATTGGCCCTGACCGAAAACGCGCCGAGCTGGACCGCGAACTTCCCGTCCGGATCGGTCGGCACCATGACCGGGGCGCGGGCAGGACCGCCTTCGACTGCATTGCGCAACTGCGGCCGTCCGGCCGGCGGTTCGGCCGGCGTGAGCGCGGGCTCTTCCGCTTCATTCTCAGCATCTTCCACCAGCGCCTCCTCGTTCGGGTCGCGGGTTTCGATGACCTCGGGCGTCGGCGCGACACCGCTCACCTCGGCTTGCCGCGGATCGCCGAGCGGCGCCGAGCCGCGCGGCGGCAGCCTGCGCTTGAGGACTTCGAGCAGGCTCTGCGGCGTGTCCATCCGCGGGGGTGCCTCGCGCCCGGCGCGCAGTTCCGCACGCTGTTCCTCGGGCGGGTTCACCCGCCGCATGCGGATGGGAGCTCCCTCACCGATCCCCAACTGCGCGATAGCGTCGGGGGCCAGTGCGATCAGCCGGTCGTTGCTCATCGGTCCGCGCCGTTCGAGCCGGACAAGGATGGTCCGCCCGGTGTCGAGCGAGGTCACCTCGACATAGCTCGGCAAGGGGAGTGTCCGATGCGCGCCGGTCACCCCCGTCACGCCGGCCTCTTCGCACCCCGCATAGCCGACCTGGTCGTAATTCATCGTATCGACCGGGGTATAGGTTACGCCGTCGATGGTGAACGGATCGCCGATAACGACGGGATAATCGGCGGCAGGGCCGTTGCCCGCTACGGGCGCGGTGCTTGCGGCCGGGGCTTGCGCGTTCGAAGCGCAGGCGCCGAGGCCGAGCAGGCCCAGGCCGGCGCTCGTAGCAAGAAGTATTCTATTCGGCGATTTCATCTGCGAGCAGCCCCACACTCATGGCGTAATAGTTCGAACAGTTGTATTCGAGGATCACCCGATAATTCGAGGTTAACAGCCAAGCCGGCGTGCCGGGACCGTCGGGCTGGAACAGCGTGACCAGCACGTCGTCGCCGATCGCGCGCTGGGGCTGGATGCCGAGTGCGCGCCATTCCGACACCGGCTTGTAGACGCTGTGCCGTTCGTGGACGCGCGAACACACCGGGGCAGCGATCGGCGTGCGGTAGGCCGCGACGTCGAAGCCGGAGGGAACATAGGCGCTCACGCCCCAGGGCTGGCCTTCGCGCCAGCCCGCGTCGCGGAAATAGTTGGCGATCGAGGCCAGCGCATCGGCGCTGTCGTTCATGATGTCGGCGCGGCCGTCGCCATTGCCGTCGGCGGCGAGCCGCAGGTAGACCGAAGGAAGGAACTGCGGATTGCCGAAGGCGCCCGCCCAGCTGCCCTGCAGTTCGCCGCGGGAGTAGCCCTTGTCGGCCACCTTCATCAGCGCGACCCACTCGCTGGCGAAGAGGTCGCGGCGGCGGCCCTCCCAGGCGAGCGTGGCAAGCGCCTGCGACAGGTCGAACCCGCCCTTGACCGCGCCATAGGCGGTTTCATGTCCCCAGATGGCGACCACGATTTCGCCCGGCACGCCGTAATCGCGTTCGATGGCACGCAGCGTGCCCGACCACTCGGCCCGGGCGCTACGTCCCCCGCGAATGCGCGCGGCATCGACGTGCCGCGCGATATAGGGCGCAAGAGCCGGATAGCCGGACGAGGTCGGCGATCCCGGCTGCGCACGGTCGAGCCGGATCACCCGGTCGTTGGGCTCCAGTCCCGCGGTCATGCGCGCCAGAGTCGCTTCGCTGACACCTTCGGCGCGTGCCTTGGCGATCAGCAGCTGGACATAGGCATCGAAGCTCAGGTCCTGCTGGGCGGTGGCGGGAACGGCGGGCAATGCGAGCGCAAATGCCCCGGCGGCGGCGAGAAGGGGTTTGAATTTCATCCGGCGATTGTCGCAGAGCGAAGCTTAACGGCAAGTGTCATTTGGCGTTTACGGGGCACGGCCCGTCCTCTTTGCAGGTAAATGCGTGACAAGCCCGGCCGAAGTGACTAGCTAGCCCGCGCTCGCGGAGAGGTGGCAGAGCGGTTGAATGCACCGGTCTTGAAAACCGGCAAGGGTGCAAGCCCTTCGTGGGTTCGAATCCCACCCTCTCCGCCACGAGCCCCGATCAGTCCTTGTCGCCCGGCTTGCGGACCAGCGATTGCGCGCTGCGATCGCCCTTGGGGTAGTCCTGCGGGTCGATCGAAGACTGGTTCTGCAGGGCCTTGTGATCCTTGATGGTCTTGCTGTCCTCGGCGTCCTGCGCCGCGTCATCCTGGGCCTGGGGGGTATCGCGCTTCGGGATTGTCATGGTGTTCTCCTTTCCTCCCCCAACGCGCGGCATGCTGACTGGTTGCGTCTAGCGTCCGCGCGCGGCGATTTCGTCCATCGCCTCGCGCAGCTTGGGATCCCATTCGGCCTTGAGCTCCCTGATCTTGGCAAGCAGTTCCTCGTTCTCGTAAGACGGCGTATCGAGCCGGAAGACATCGGCAATCTCGCGCATCGAGGTGCGATCCATCTCCTCCCACGCTTCGACCATGGCGGTGGCCGACTGGCGGTCGTGACCCAGCGCCTCGTAGACCGAACGGCCCATCCGCAGGCTGCTGTCATAGGTTTCGCGGACGATGTCGCGGCAGCCCATCGCCCACAGGTGATAGACATGGTCGCGGTCCTTGGCGCGTGCGACGACGTGCAGGCCCGGGAAGTTGGCACAGGCATAGCGTACCAGCCGGTCGATCTGCTCGCGCTCGTCGAGCGCCACGACGAGGATCCGCGCGCGGTCGATCCCCGCGCTGGCGAGCAGGTCGGGCCGCGTCGCGTCGCCGTAATAGGTCGTGACGCCGAACTTCTTGAGCACTTCTAAATGCTCGCTGTTGTAGTCGATCACCGTCGCGCGGTGTCCGGCGGCATCAAGCATGCGGTCGACGATCCCGCCGACGCGCCCGCGCCCCGCGATGATGATCGGGTTGTCCTCGTCGATGGCATCGGCCTCGCGGCCGCCCTGCCCGGTCGAATAGGCATGCGCGATGAGCTTGTCGTAGAGGATGAACAGCAGCGGGGTGACCAGCATGGTCAGCGCGACGATCAGCAGCAACTGATCGGCGAAGGCGGGTTCGAACACCGCATTGGCGACGCCGAAGGCGATCAGGACGAACGCGAACTCGCCCGCCTGCGGCAGGCTCAGGCAGAACAGCCACAGCGCCTGCCGCCGCAGCCCGTAGAACCAGCCGACGACCAGCAGCACAGCCATCTTGGCAGCCACCGTCACCGCGGCCCAGAACACCACCGAATCCCAGATCGTGCTGGCGAGCGCGAAGTCGATCCCCGCGCCGACAGTGATGAAGAACAGCCCCAGCAGCAGGCCCTTGAACGGGTTGATGTCGCTTTCGAGCTCGTGGCGGTATTCGCTGGTGGCAAGCACCACGCCCGCGATGAAGGCGCCGAGCGCGGGCGAGAGGCCGACCAGCGACATCAGCAGCGCGATCCCGATCACCACGAGCAATGCTGCGGCGGTGAACAGTTCGCGCAGATTGGCGCGCGCGATGTAGCGGAACAGCGGGCGGATCGCGAAGATGCCGATCGCGATCACTGCGGCGACCGCACCGATCCGTGTGCCTGCAGCCAGCCAGCCCGACATGTGTGCAGTGAAGTCGATCCCGCCATGCGCGCCCCCGCCCGTGTGGTCCGCAGCCGCACCGGCGAGTTCGGGCAGCGCAAGCAGCGGCACCAGCGCGAGGATCGGGATGACCGCGACGTCCTGCACCAGCAGCACCGAGAAGCTCGCTTCGCCGCCTTCAGTCCTGAGCAGGCCCTTCTCGGTCAGCGTCTGGACGATGATCGCGGTCGAGCTGAGCGCGAGGACCATGCCGACTGCCAGCGCGGTCTGCCAGCGCTGGTCGGCCAGCAGCGCGATGCCGGTCAGCGCGAGCGTGGTCAGCAGCACTTGTCCGCCGCCCAGCCAGGTGAGTTTGCCGCGCATCGCCCACAGGCGCCGTGGCTCCATTTCCAGCCCGATGATGAACAGCATCATCACCACGCCGAATTCGGCGAAGACCTGCAGCGCCTCGACATCGACCGACAACGCGGCGAGGAGCGGTGATATCGCCATGCCTGCGAGCAGGTAGCCAAGCACCGAGCCGAGCCCGATCCGCGTGGCGAGCGGAACGGCCAGTACCCCTGCGATCAGGATCAGGAAGGCGAGGATCAGGAAACCGGTCACGCTGTCATTCCCCTCGCGCTGTGGCGCGTGTCAGGCCTCAGATATGGAGCGCGCGGCCATAGCTCGCAAGCACGCTCTCATGCATCGATTCGCTGATCGTGGGATGCGGGAACACCGTCTGCATCAGCTCGGCCTCGGTGGTCTCGAGCGTCTTGCCGACGACGAAGCCCTGGATCATCTCGGTCACCTCCGCGCCGACCATATGCGCGCCGAGCAGTTCGCCGGTCTTGGCGTCGAACACGGTCTTCACGAAGCCCTCGGCCTCGCCCAGCGCGATGGCCTTGCCATTGCCGATGAAGGGGAAGGTGCCCGCCTTGACGTCGTGGCCCGCTTCCTTCGCCTTGGCCTCGGTCAGGCCGACGCTGGCGATCTGCGGATGGCAATAGGTGCAGCCCGGGATGTTGGCGCGGTCGAGCGGGTGCGGGTGGACCTCCTTGTTGCCCAGCTCCCGTGCGATCGCCTCGGCCGTGGTGACGCCCTCATGGCTCGCCTTGTGCGCCAGCCACGGCCCCGGTGTGCAGTCACCGATCGCCCACAGGCCCTTCGATTTGGTGCGGCCGTAATCGTCGATCTGGATGAAGCCGCGATCCATTTCGACCAGCTTTTCCAGCCCGACATTCTCGGTGTTGGGCACGATGCCGATCGCTGTGATGCAATGGCTGAACTCGGTCTCGGTTACCTTGCCCTTGCTGTCCTTGATCTTGGCGGTCATGCCCTTGGCGGTGATCTTGAGGTCCTCGACGCCAGCGCCGGTCATGATCGTCATGCCCTGCTTGGTGAGGCTCTTCTCGAGGAAGGCCGAGACCTCCGCATCCTCGACCGGCACCACGCGGTCGAGCATTTCGACCACGGTCACATCGACGCCAATGTCGTTGTAGAAGCTGGCGAACTCGATCCCGATCGCGCCGCTGCCGATCACCAGCAGCTTCTTCGGCATTTCCTTGGGAGTCATCGCGTGGCGGTAGGTCCACACGCGTTCGCCGTCCGCCGGAGCGAAGGGCAGGTCGCGCGCCCGCGCGCCGGTGGCGACGATCACATGCTTGGCGGTGAGCTTCTCTTCGCCCTTGTCGCCTTTCACGGTGAGGCTGGTGGGGCCGGTCAGCGTGCCCTCGCCCATGTGCACCGCGATCTTGTTCTTCTTCATCAGGTGCGTGACGCCCTGATTGAGCTGCTTGGCGACCCCGCGGCTGCGCTTGACCACCGCTTCGAGATCGGCCTCGATCGCGCCGGCGATCTTGAGCCCGTAATCCTTGGCGTGCTGCGCATAATGCAGGATCTCGGCCGAACGCAGCAGCGCCTTGGTCGGGATGCAGCCCCAGTTGAGGCAGATCCCGCCGAGCAGTTCGCGTTCGACAATGGCGGTCTTGAGCCCCAGCTGCGCGCAGCGGATCGCCGCGACATAACCGCCCGGGCCGCTGCCGAGCACGATGACGTCATAATTGGTGTCAGCCATGATTCGTCTCTGTAGTCTCTCGTTTGGTCGCAGACATGGACCGGGTGTTACACGGTGCAAGCGAAGAAAATCTGGGGCGCGCGGGCCCGTGAATTGCGGCGGTCCGGGGCGGAGAATGCGTGCAGGTCATGCGGGTGCGTATCGCATACCGCGCAGGTTGTAGGACAGCGTTCAAGCCCACCGCTCCGCCACCGCGCGGGGCCGGTCGTTGTCGTCGAGCAGGACGAATTTGAACGTGCCTTGCGCGACCTTGGTTTCGGCTTCGCCATTGCGCTCGCGGGCGATGGCTTCGGCAGTGATGGTGAGCGAGGTGGTGCCGGTCGCGGCGATATCGCAATAGACCGAGAGCTCGTCGCCTACCTGCATCACGCCAGGAAAGGCGAAGTCTGTTGCCGAGACGACCACCGCCTTGCCCTTCCCCTCGCGGCTTGCGAGCGACCCGGCGCCGAGCGCCATCTGGCTCATCAGCCACCCGCCGAACACCCCGCCATAAGGGTTGAGGTCGGTCGGCATGGCGGTGACGCGGATTAGGGGGAAGCGGTCAGTCATGCTCGCGACGGCTCCTCACCTCATCATTCCGCTCCCTCAAACTCTCGAGATATGGATCGCTCTCGACCGCATTTTTTGCCCTCAAGAAGAAGAAGGCGCCATGAAATGCGAAGGCGATTATCCAAAAAAAGATCACCACGTGACGATAAAATTCCAGAGGGTCTTCACAACCGGATCGCGACCTGCACCTAGGCGAGTCTGGCCATAACCAAAACTGAAGGACGACAGCAGCCAAAAACAACGCCAACTTCCACTCGATTCTTTCAACAATCAGCGAGATGCTGAGCGCGACTAAAGCCGAAGCAGAAGTCAGAATGCCAATGGGAATGAGAACCGGCGAGGCAAACAAGTACCAGATCAGGTCTTGAGACCTAACGGAACTTAGAGAACCGCTAAAATACGCGAACTCGGCTACTACCAACAGAAAGCCAAGAACAATTGCAGTAGCAGCCCGGCTGGAGATCGAGTCGATCAAACCACCAGCCCCATCGGGTTTTCGCACAGCTGCTGGAAGGCTTCCATAAACCGCGCGCCGTCGGCGCCGTCGATGGCGCGGTGGTCGAAGCTTCCGGTGGCGCTCATCACGGTGGCGACGCCGAGCGCGCCGTCGATCACATGCGGGCGCTGCTCGCCTGCGCCGACCGCGAGGATCATCGCCTGCGGCGGGTTGATCACCGCGTCGAACTGCTTGGTGCCGAACATGCCGAGGTTGGACAGGCTGGCGGTGCCGCCCTGGTATTCCTGCGGCTGCAGCTTGTTGTCCTTCGCCTTAGTTGCCAGCTCCTTCATCTCGGTGCTGATCTGCGCGAGGCCTTTTTTGCCCGCATCGCGGATGATAGGGGTGATCAGGCCCGAGGGCGCGGCGACCGCGACCGAGATATCCTCGCGCGAATACTGGTACAGCTCGTCGCCCTGGAAGCTGACATTGCATGCCGGAACGCGCTGGAGCGCGCGAGCGAGCGCCTTGATCAGCAGATCGTTGACCGAGAGCTTCACGCCATCCGCTTCGAGGCTGGCATTGAGCTGCTTGCGCAGATCGAGCAGCGCATCGAGCCGCACGTCGACGGTGAGGTAGATATGCGGGATCGTCTGCTTGGCTTCGGTCAGGCGGCGCGCGATGACCTTGCGGACATTGTTGAGCTTGGTGGCTTCATAAGGCGCATCGAGCTCGCCGCCGAGCGTCGCGGGCTTGGGCGGCGCGCTGGCCGCGGGCGCAGACGCTTCAGCTTTGGCGGGAGCCGCCCCGGCTTCGAGCCCTTCAACATCGGCCTTCACGATGCGTCCGCGCGGGCCGGAGCCGGTGACACTGGCGAGGTCGATACCCTTCTGCTCGGCAATGCGGCGCGCAAGCGGCGAGGCGATAATGCGCTCTCCGCTGTCGTCCTTCGGCGCTGCGGGGGCTTTTGCGCCGTTCGTCACCCCAGCGGAAGCTGGGGTCGCTTTCTGTTGCGCGGCTTCGTTAGCGGTCCCAGCTTTCGCTGGGACGCCGCTCTCTTTATCGGACCCAGCGTCAGCGGAAGTGGGTTCGGCTACTTCACCGTCACCTTCGGGAGCAGCCGCAGCGGCCTCGTCGAGGTCCTCGCCTTCCTCGGCGAGCATCGCGATCACGGTGCCGACCTTTACGCCCTCGCTGCCTTCATCGACCGCGATGCTGGCGATCGTGCCTTCGTCCACCGCCTCGAATTCCATCGTCGCCTTGTCGGTTTCGATCTCGGCCATGATGTCGCCGGCTTCCACCTTGTCCCCCGGCTTTACCAGCCATTTGGCGAGCGTGCCCTCCTCCATGGTGGGCGACAGGGCGGGCATCTTGATCGGCGTGGGCATGGTCTGACGTTACGTCCTCGCTGGGGAGAGAGTTGTGCCGCGACCTCTGCCGAAGATGCCCCTGCGCCGCAAGGTCCTTGCACAGAATACGAATTACCGGGTAACGCGCTGCGAGGGATCAGGGGGAGCCGCTATGCGCACATACCTTGTTGTGATGGACGAGACCGAAGAAGCCAGGCAGGCGCTGCGGTTCGCCTCGCTGCGCGCGCAGAAGACCGGCGGATCGGTGCATATCCTGGCGCTCGTCCCGCAGCAGACCTTCAACGCTTTCGGCGGGGTGCAGGCCACGATCGAACAGGAAGCGCGCGAACGCGCCGAGGTGATGGCCAATTCGGCTGCCGGCAACATCTTCGGCGAAATGGGCAAGATGCCCACCATTGCGGTGCGCCCCGGCCCGGCGGCGGATGTCGTGCGCAAATATATCGACGAACATGCGAGCATCGCCGCGCTGGTGCTGGCGACCAGCGCGGAAGGCGGGTCGGGCCCGCTGGTGACGCATTTCGCGGCGCATGCAGGGCAATTGCCCTGCCCGCTCTATCTCGTTCCCGGCGGGCTTAGCCGCGACGAGATTGACGCGCTCGCCTGACGCTCAGGTCAGCGTGCCGCGCGTCGGATAATCCTTGTCCAGTGTGAAGCTGATGCCGCTCAGCAGATCGTCGAGATCGGGCCGCGTGAACGGCGCGTTCTGGACCACGGCAAAATGCAGCGTGCCATCGGGCTTGATCAGGAACAGCCCCGGCTCGGAGAACATGTCGGGTTCCTCGCTGCCGTCACGCTTTTCACTAATGTAGAGGCCCCATTCGCGTGCCTTGTCCTCGCCCAGCGAATGCGCCAGCGGGACGTCGCCCGTGTCCCATTCCTCATGGCTGACCGCGGCGCGCTCGGGGCTGTCCATCGACACCGCGAAGACGTTGATGCCCTTGTCGGTGAACTGGTCGAGCTTGCCGCTCAGCTCGGTAAGGTACTTCTTGCAGATCGGACAATGCTTGCCGCGATAGAACACCAGCATGGTGAACGCTTCGGGCTGCTGCTTCGACAGTTCGAAACGCGCATCGATGGTGAGCGGCAGGTCGAGATCGGGGACGGTCTGGCCGGGGATAAGCTGGGTCATGAAGGCTCCTTTACCAACCCAATGAGCAGTTCCCCGGCCCGTTCCGTCACTTCTTCTTGCGGCCCTGGTGGCGGATGTTGCCCGGGCGTCCGCGCTTGCCCGCGGGATGCGACTGGCGCGGGGCACCCTGCGCCTTCTTGGGGCGCTTGTTCTGGTGCGTCCGCTTCTTTTCCGGGGCGCGGTTGCCGCGTGGTTCGATCCCCGCGCCATCGCTGTCGGGCACTTCGAACTTGAGCGCGCCGGTCAGCGCATTGGCTTCGGCGAGCTTGAGCTTGAGCCGGTCGCCCACGGCATATTCGGTGCCGCTGCGTTCGCCGACGAGCTTGCGCGCGCCTTCGTCATAGCTGAAATATTCGCGCCCCAGCGTGCTGACCGGGACCAGTCCGTCACCGCCAAGCTTCTCGATCGTGGCGAAGAATCCGAAGCCCTGCACCCCAGTGATGCGCGTATCGAAGGTCTCGCCCACGCGGCCCGAGAGCCAGGCCGCGACATAGCGGTCGATCGTGTCGCGTTCGGCCTCCATCGCGCGGCGTTCGGTCTGGCTGATCGCGTCGGTGATCTGGTGCAGCGCGGTCTTGTCGCGATCGGACAGGCCCGAGCCTTCGGGCAGGTCGACCTTGGGTCTGGGCTGTTCGAGCTTGTAGGCATCGACCAGCGCGCGGTGCACCAGCAGGTCGGCATACCGCCGGATCGGCGAGGTGAAATGCGCATAGCTGCCGAGCGAGAGGCCGAAGTGGCCCGCATTCTGCGGCCCGTAGAACGCCTGCGTCTGGCTGCGCAGCACCGCTTCCATGATCAGCGCCTTTTCGGCCGGCTCGGAAATGTCCTTGAGCATGCGGTTGAACAGCCCCGGCGTGATCACCTGCCCCAGCGCGAACTTCTTGCCCTGCGTGGCGAGATATTCGCGGAAGGCGAGCAGCTTCTCGCGGCTCGGCTGCTCGTGGACGCGGTAGACCACCGGCGCGGCCTTGGCCTCGAGCGCCTTGGCCGCCGCGACATTGGCGGCGATCATGAAATCCTCGACCACGCGGTGCGCATCGAGCCGTTCGCGGATCGCGATTTCCTCGATCACGCCCTCGTCATTGAGGCGGACCTGCCGTTCGGGCAATTCGAGATCGAGCGGGTCGCGCGCCTGCCGCGCCTTGAACAGCAGCTTCCACGCACCCCACAGGTTCTGCAGGTATTCTGGCGCGTCGCCGGCATCGATTGCGGCCTGCGCGTCTTCATAGGCGATGTTCTTCGCCAGCCGCACGATAGCGCGGGTGAAGCGCCAGTCGCTGACCTTGCCGTCCTTGTCGATACGGATGTGGCAGGCCATCGCGGCGCGGTCGACATCCTCCTTGAGGCTGCAGACATCGGCGCTGAGCACTTCGGGCAGCATCGGCACGACGCGGTCGGGGAAATAGACCGAATTGCCGCGCTTGCGCGCCTCGCGGTCCAACTCGCCGCCGGGGCGCACGTAATAGCTGACATCGGCGATGGCGATGATCGCGCGGTAGCCGCCCTTCCCGTCGGGCTCGGCCCAGATGGCATCGTCATGGTCGCGCGCATCGGCGGGGTCGATCGCGACGATGGGAACGTCGCGCAGATCCTCGCGGTGATCGCTCGATAGCGGCAGGTCGACCGCGCGCTCCGCCTCGGCGATGGTTTCGCTCGGGAAGACATGCGGGATGCCGTGCTTGGCGATGGCGATCAGGCTGAACGCCTTGGGTGCCAGCGGATCGCCGACCACCTCGACCACCTTGACCTTTGCGCGGGCCGATTTGCCCATGCGTTCGGCCAGCACCAGCTCGCCTTCCTGCGCTTCGCCCAGGTCGCCGATCGGCGCGCTGTCGCGCACGCGCTTGTCGACCGGGGCGAGCCAGGGCTTGCCCGCGCCATCGAATTCGACGACGCCCATCAGCCCTTCGGTTCGCGCGGGAAGCTTCTTCATCGGATGCGCGACCCAGCCGCGCGCGGTTTCCTCGTTGCGCGCAAGAATCCGGTCGCCGCGCTTGACCGCGGAAAGCTTCTTGCTTTCCTTCACCAGCAGCCGCGGCGGTTTCTCCTTGCTGTCGGGCGCCCAGTTCTCGGGCTCGGCAATCGGCTCGCCATCCTCGATCGCGACGACCTTGAGCACGGTCACCTTGGGCACGCCGCCCATGCGGTGATAGGCCGTGCGCTTGCCGTCGATGAGGCCTTCCTCGGCCATGTCCTTGAGACGCTTCTTCAGCGTGATCTTTTCCTGACCCTTAAGGCCGAAGGCCTTGGCGATTTCGCGCTTGCCCGCGGGCGTGTCGGAGGTCTGGATGAATTCGAGTATCTGTTCTTTCGACGGCATCCCCTGACGCCGCCGGTTCGTGTTCTGTTTTGTCATGCGCGCCATATGGGGATGGCAAGGCCCGGTGTCACGTACTCACCGTGTCCTGCCCCCTGCATCGGCAATGACCACATGCAAGCGAGTTGCCCGGACTGGTCACTTGTCTGGATCCCCGCCTGTGCGGGGATGACGAATCAGGGTGCCTTAGTACGCCTTGGCCAGCAGCACGCGCTCGACCGCGGGTTCGCCGGTGAAGATGCACGCGCCGTCGACCGGTGCAGCGTCCATTGGTACGTTGCGGATGGTGAGCTTGTGGTCCTTCAGCCGCTCGACGACCTTTTCCAGCGCCGCGCCGGTCGGCTTCGACCATTGCACTTCGACCCAACCAGGATAGCGCGAGCCGGAGAAGTGCTTTTCCACCTCGGCGAAATCGGTGACCCCGCGGGTGATGTTCGCATCGCGGCGCTCGGCAGCTTGAGCAAGCAGCGCTGCCTGCATGTCGGCGAGGATCGCGGGAATGGCCTCCCCTGCGGCTTCACGCGTCGGGTTCTCGAAGGCGGGCTTGCCGGTTTCGGCATCCCACAAGCGGTCGCGGCGCAGCATGCTGACGACGCCATTGTCCATGTCGCGCCCGCCCACCTCGACGATCACCGGCGCGCCCTTGCGGACATAGTCCCAGCGCTTCTGGGCCGCCTTGCCGGGCCGCGTGTCGAGCAGCACGCGGAGCGGTTCGCCAAGCACGCTCTGGCCGGCCAGCGTGGCGCGCAGCGTCTCGCAATAATTGACCAGCGCCTGGTCTTCGGGCTTGTCGCGTAGCATAGGCAGGATGACGACCTGCTGCGGCGCGATCCTGGGCGGCAGGCGCAGGCCGTCGTCGTCGCCATGCGTCATGATGACGCCGCCGACCATCCGGGTCGAAACGCCCCAGCTGGTGGTATGCGCCAGGCTCTCGCCGCCTTCGCGGTTCTGGTACTTGATGCCCGAAGCCTGCGCAAAATTGGTGCCGAGATAATGGCTGGTGCCCGCCTGCAGCGCCTTGCCGTCCTGCATCATCGCCTCGATCGACCAGGTCTCGACCGCGCCCGGGAAACGCTCGTTCTCGGGCTTTTCACCGGGCACCACCGCCAGCGCGAGGTCCTCGTCGGCAAAAGCGCGGTAAACCTCGAGCATGGTCAGCGTGTGCTCTTTCGCCTCGGCCTCGTCGGCATGCGCGGTATGGCCTTCCTGCCACAGGAATTCGCTCGTGCGGAGGAACATGCGCGTGCGCATTTCCCAGCGCACGACATTGGCCCATTGGTTGAGCTTGAGCGGCAAGTCGCGCCAGCTCTGGATCCAGCGCGCCATCGCATCGCCGATGATCGTTTCCGAGGTCGGGCGCACCACCAGCGGTTCTTCCAACTTGGCTTCGGGATCGGGGATCAGCCCGCCATCCTTGCCCGCGATCAATCGGTGATGCGTGACCACCGCCATTTCCTTGGCAAAGCCTTCGACATGCTCGGCCTCGCGCTCGAAGTTCGACAGCGGAATGAAGATCGGGAAATAGGCGTTTTCATGCCCGGTCGCCTTGATCCGGTCGTCGAGCAGGCGCTGCATGCGCTCCCAGATGCCGAAGCCCCACGGGCGGATCACCATGCAGCCGCGCACGCCCGATTCCTCGGCCATTTCGGCGGAACTGATGACATCCTGGTACCAGGCCGCGAAATCGTCTTCGCGCCGGGTGTTCAGGGCATGGCGGATATTGGGCATGATCGTGGGGGCCTTGGCTAATGGCGCCTCGTTCCGGCCCCACCGTCGGGTGCGGGCAGACGAAGAACCGTCATTCATCTGGCGCGCCCATAATGGGAAGATGCGCCCTTCGACAAGCGCGCGGCGCAGGAAAATGGCCGCAGGCGGGGCAAGCCCCGTGCTATTTGCCCATTTTGTCGAGCTTCTCCTGCATCGCGGCCATTTGCGCGCGCATTTCGGCCAGCTCGTCCGCCTGCTCGCTCGCGGGTGCCTGCCTGGGCGCGGGCGCCTTGCGCGAACCGGGAATGAACGCTTCGGCGGCGTTCTGCATCATCTTGAAATTGGCTTCGGCCATCTGCGCCAACGGATTGGTCTCGAGGCCCTTGGCGAAGGCTTCCTGGATCTGTTCGCGGTTCTTCTGCAGATTGGTCATGCTGGCTTCGAGATAGCTCGGCATCATGGCCTGCATCGAGTTGCCATACATGCGGATCAGGTCGCGCAGGAAGCTGACCGGGAGCATGTGCGAACCATGGCTTTCTTCCTCGACGATGATCTGCGTCAGGATGGTGTGCGTGATATCGTCGCCCGACTTCGCATCCAGCACGTGGAAATCGACGTTCTCGCGGACCATCTTGGCGAGATCGTCGAGCGTGATGTAACTGCTGGTGTCGGTGTTGTAGAGGCGCCGGTTGGCGTATTTCTTGATGATGATGGGTTCGCCCTCGACGCTCCGCTTGGCCATTCTCTCATGCTCCCCATTTGTGCAATGCGAGAGGATTAGCACGCGCGAAAAGTGCAGTGCAACATGACGTAAAGGTCAACCGAAGCGATTGCCCAGTACGGTCAGCAATTCATATTGCGATAGAGTGGTTTGCTGCGCAGCATCAGGAAGCCGGTAGGGCAGGTCGAGCCAGTCCCCCTCGGCCAGCTCGGGGGCCGCCGACAGGTCGAGCACGATCATGTCCATCGATACCTTGCCGAGGATCGGCAGGCGGCGTTCGCCATGGGTGAAATGCGCCCCGCCCCAGCTGCGCAAAATCCCGTCGGCATAGCCGAGCGAGACGACGCCGATGCGCATGTCCTCGCCCGCGGTGAAGGTGGCATTGTAACCCACGCTGGCGCCCGCCGCGATGTCGCGCACCTGGATCAACGCCGCCTGCGGATAAGCGACCTGCGCGATCCGGTCCTCCAGTTCGGGCCGCGGGATGCCGCCGTAAAGCGAGAGCCCCGGGCGCGTGAGATCGAAGGCGTAGTCGCTCCCCAGCGCCACGCCCGCGCTGTTGGCCAGGCTGGTCTCCTCGTGAGCCACGGCGGGAATGCAGTCGCGAAAAACGGCGAGCTGGCGCGCGTTCATCGCCGCGTCCTCGTCGGCGCAGGCGAGGTGACTCATCAGCACGCGCACCTCCAGCGCCTGGATCGACGGATCGGCCAGTTCCGCGGGCGCAATGCCCAGCCGGTTGATCCCGGTATCGACCATCAGGTCGCAGGCGCCGCCTCCGCCTTCGGACCACAGCCGCGCCTGCCGCAGGCTGTCGATCACCGGGCGAACGCCGGTCTCGCGCGCGAACCGGACATCGTCGGCACCAAGCAGCCCATGCAGGACCGACAGGCGCTGTGCCGGGACATGCGCGATGACGCCGGGCACCTCGCTCCAGTGCGCGACGAAGAAATCGCGGCAGCCCGCCTCGTGCAGCACGGGCAGGCAGCGATCGACCCCGAGGCCGTAGCAATCCGCCTTGACCGCCGCTCCCGCCCGCGCCGCGCCCGACATGGCGTCGAGCGTGCGCCAGTTCTGCGCCAGCGCGTCGCTGTCGATATGCAGCCGCAGGCTCGGCGGCGGAGGGCAGGTCATAGCAGGCTCATGGCAGCACGGGCGAGACCGGCGGGTCCTGCACGCTGTCTTCGAAATCGCGCGGCGGACCACCGGGCAATCCCCACCAGGCAACGATCACGCCGAAACCGACCACCACGATCGTGTACCACAGCCCGGCATAGGCATTGCCCGTCATGGCCACGATATAGCCCGCGATCAGCGGCAGGAAACCGCCCAGGTAGCCCGCGCCGATATGGTAGGGGATCGACATCGAGCTGTAGCGGATGCGCGCGGGGAACATCTCGGACAGGAGCGCCGCAACCGAACCGTAGGTCAGCGCCGACAGCATTCCCAGCACCAGCAGCAGCGCAATGATGCCGATAATGCTCGCCAGTGGCGGGACCTGCCGTTCGAACGAATAGCCATTGCTCTCGAGCCAGCTCTGGACGATCGCGCGGCGGGTGTCGGAAGGCAGCCCTTCGTAGCTGTAGCTCTGTGTGCCGATGGCCAGTTCCGGCTGCGGCTCCTCGGTCACCGTATAGGGCACGCCCAGCGCGGTCAGGTCCTGCAGCGCGCGGCCGCAGGGGCTGGCCTGCACTTCGGCGAAGGGATCGTATTCGCAGGCCGGGCCGCTGACCGTGACGGGGGCCGCGCGCGCGCTGTCCTGCAGGCCCGGGTTGGCGAGCGCGCCGATCCCCCAGAACACGGGGAAGAGCAGCGCCAGCGAGGCCAGCGCGCCGATGATGATCGGTTTCTTGCGCCCGACGCGGTCGGACCATTTGCCGACGATGATATAGAAGCCCATCGACAGCGTACCCGCGATCAGCAGCATCCATTCGACTACGTTCTCGTCGACCCGCATCGGGCCGCGCAGGAAGGACAGGCCGGAGAAGAAAGCGGTGTACCAGATTGTGGTGAGCACCCCGGTGATGCCGAACAGCGCCACGAAGATACGCTTGGGGTTGCCGGGATAGGTCAGGCTTTCCTTGAACGGATTGGCGCTGGTTTCGCCTGCGGCCTTCATCGCCTGGAAGACGGGGCTTTCCGACAGCTTGAGCCGCATCCACAGCGAGATGAAGAGCAGCACGATCGACAGCAGGAACGGGATCCGCCAGCCCCAATCGGCGAAGTCCTGCGCGGGGATGAACGCGCGGCAGGCGATCACTACCAGGATCGACAGCACGAAGCCGCCGACCACGCTGGCCTGGATGAAGCTGGTGTAGAAGCCGCGTTTCTCGGGCGGCGCGTGTTCGGCGACATAGATCGCCGCGCCGCCATATTCGCCGCCGAGCGCGAGACCCTGGAGGATGCGCAGGCAGATCACGATCAACGGCGCGGCGATGCCGATGCTGGCCGCGCTGGGGATGAGGCCCACGCCGGCGGTGGCAATCCCCATCAGCGTGACCGTCACGAGGAAGGTGTATTTGCGCCCCAGCCGGTCGCCGAGGAAGCCGAACAGGATCGCGCCCAGCGGACGGAAGCCGAAGCCGACCGCGAAACCGGCCCACACCAGCAGGATCTCGAGCGTCTCGTTATCGCTCGGGAAGAAGGCCGCACCGATCAGCCCGGCAAGCGTGCCGTAGATGAAGAAATCGTACCATTCGAAGATCGTCCCCGCGCTGCTTGCCGCAATGACGAGGCGTATTTCCTTCTCGGTCGGTTCCCTTTGCGGTGTGACGGCACCTGTGGCCATGTCGCGCTCCCCCTGCATCGCGAGTGTGGTTGTCGTTCGATCGGTCTAGCCTGCACCCCCACCCTTGGAAAGCGCGTCGAGCGCGGCCTTCCACGGCAGGAGAATGGCCCCGTGGCGGGCGCGGTAGGCGCGCGCGGGTTCGAGCATGTCAATCCGTTCGAGCGCGGGCGCGTGCGCATCGCCCTCGAGCCATTCGCCGAGGGCACCCAGCGTGCGTGACACCGCGGCCGCGTCCATGCCGCCCGCTTCGCGCGCGAAAATGGCCGCCGAGGCCTGCCCGACTGCGCAGGCGCTAACCTTCAGACCGATCCGCTCGAGCCGGCCGGTGTGGACCGACGACAGCGAAATCACGCTGCCGCAGCTGCGCGACCGCGCCTCGCCCACCGCGATCGCCTGCGCATCGAAGGGATAGTCCGCCAGTTCGACCGCCATGGCGAGCAGTGCGGGAGAATACAGCGCCGGCGCGCGCGGGGCCGCCATCAGGCGCCGTCGGCGGCCTGCTCGCGCAGCCGGGCGCGCCGTTCGGCCAGCACTTCGACCAGCGAGCGCGAACTGGCGTCGACCAGTTCATAGCTGCGCGCGGTGGTGATCCAGTTCGGGCGTCCCTTGTAGCTCCACACCGTGTCGTAGCCGACCACCAGCAGCGAAAAGGCGATGACGACAATCAGCATGCCCTTGAGCGCGCCAAAACCGAAGCCGAGCACCCGGTCCACCGGCCCGAGCATAGACGAGCGCGACACCGCGCCGACATTGTTGGCGATCACCTTCATCGCGGCATAGGGGATCAGCAGCAGCAGTGTGAACGCCAGCAGCGCAGTGGTGATGTCGGTGCCGATGTGGTCCTGCAGCGCCAGCGTCAGCGGCGTATGCAGCGCGCGGATCGCGAATGCGGCGAGGACCCACGCCGCCAGCGACAGGACTTCCTGCAGGAATCCCCGCATGAAACCGCCCGCCGCGGCAATGCCCACGATCAGCAAAACGATGTAATCGAAACCAGTCATGACCTGCCCATGCGGCCGGACTTATGAATTCCCGATTATGCGGTCAACGAGATTGGCCAATTGTCCCAAGCCGTCATAAGCCAGCGCGCTGCCCGCGCCCTTGACGTCAACCGGGCCGAAACCGCGATCGAAGCCGAGCTTGGCGGCTTCGCGCAGCCGCAGCCCGCCATGCGCCACCGGGCGGATCTCTCCGGCGAGCGAGACTTCACCAAGCCATACGCTGCGTGGCGGGAGCGGCTTGTCCGCCATCGCGCTGACCAGCGCCGCGGCCACCGCAAGGTCGGCAGCCGGGTCCGACAACCGATAGCCACCGGCCACGTTGAGATAGACCTCGGCCGCCGAGAAGTTGAGCCCGCAGCGCGATTCGAGCACGGCCAGGAGCATCGCCAGCCGGCCATTGTCCCACCCCACGACTGCGCGGCGCGGCGTCGCGCCCGACTGCAGGCGGACGATCAGTGCCTGGATCTCGACCAGCACCGGCCTAGTCCCTTCGATCGCGGGGAACACCGCGCTGCCCGCCATCGGCTCGTCCCGGCCCGAAAGGAACAGCATCGAGGGGTTGTCGACTTCTTCCAGCCCCTCGCCCGCCATCGCGAATACGCCGATCTCGTCGACCGCGCCAAAGCGGTTCTTGAGCGCGCGCAGGATGCGGTACTGGTGGCTGCGCTCGCCCTCGAAGCTCATCACCACATCGACCATGTGTTCGAGCACGCGCGGCCCGGCAATGCTGCCATCCTTGGTGACGTGCCCCACCAGTACCAGCGCGACACCGTTTTCCTTGGCGTAGCGGATCAGTTCGAAGGCGCAGCCGCGCACCTGGCTGACCGTACCGGGCGCGCCTTCGATCGTGTCCGAATGCATGGTCTGGATCGAATCGATCACCAGCAGCCCCGGCGCATCCATCGATCCGAGCGAGGTAAGGATATCGCGCACGCCGGTGGCCGCAGCGAGTTTGACCGGTGCATCGGACAATCCGAGCCGCGCGGCGCGCATGCGCACCTGCCCGCTGGCCTCCTCGCCGCTGACATAGACCACGCCGCGCCCTTCGCGCGCGATCCTGGCCGCGGCCTGAAGCAGCAGCGTCGACTTGCCGATACCCGGGTCCCCGCCCAAGAGGATCGCCGAACCGGGCACCAGCCCGCCGCCCAGCGCACGATCGAATTCGGCCAGGCCGGTGGGCTGGCGCTGCGGTAAGGCGCCGGGCTTGTCGAGTTCGACGAATTCGACCGCGCGCCCCCCGCTCGACAGATCGTGTTTCATCGAGAACACGGTCGCCGGCGCGTCTTCCGCCAGCGTGTTCCATTCGGCGCAGTCGGGGCACTGCCCCTGCCAGCGATGCGACACGCCGCCACATGCCTGGCAGACATAGCGTTTCTTCGGTTTGGCCATGCCCGATCGCTAAACGGAACATTTCACGAACGCAATTGCCTTTACCGATTTATCCCGCCATGAGCGGGCGATGCGGCAAAAGGAATTGCGGATAGCGCTGGTCTGCTATGGCGGCGTCAGCCTGGCGATCTACATGCATGGGGTCACGCGCGAGCTGTGGCAGCTGGCCCGCGCCAGTCGCGCGTTCCACGCCGCAAGCGGTCCGTTGCAAGGGGTGGAGGCGGTCTACCGCCAGCTGATCGAACGGATCGAGGACGAACACGGCCTGCGGCTGCGCATCCTGCCCGATATTATGAGCGGGGCCAGCGCTGGCGGGATCAACGCGGTGTTCCTCGCGCAGGCGGTCCATTCGGGCCAGTCGCTCGAACCGCTGACCGACCTGTGGCTCGAGGTGGCCGATGTCGACGAACTGGTCGATCCCGCCGCGCGCCTGAAATGGCGCTTTTCGAAGATGTGGGCGCAGCCCTTCGCCAACTGGCTGCTTAGTCGTCCGGGCAGCGACATCACCGATGCAGTCGCGCCCGAAACCCGGGCCGAGGTGGAGCGCAAGGTATCGCACCTCATCCGGGGGCGCTGGTTCGAACCACCCTTTTCCGGCCTCGGTTTTTCGCGCCTGCTCGAACGAGCGTTTTCGGCCATGGCCGAGGGCCCGATCGACGAACCGCTGCTGCCGCCGGGCCATCCGCTCGACCTGTATGTCACCGCCACCGATTTCCACGGGTACCAGGAATTGCTGCGGCTCCACAGCCCGCCGGTGGTAGAGGATACCGAACACCGCATGCCGATCGCATTTCGCGCGCGCGCGCCGCTTGCCGGCGGAACCGATCTCGCCAACCCGCTCGAACTCGTCTTCGCGGCCCGCGCGACCGCCAGCTTCCCGGGCGCGTTCCCTCCGCTGCGGGTCGAGGAAATCGACCGGCTGTCCGACCTGACCGAACGGAACTGGCCCGAAAGGGAAGCTTTCCTCAAGCGCGTCATGCCTGTCCATGTTGCGCGGGAAACGCTTGATAACGTGTCGCTTATCGATGGGTCGGTGCTGGTCAACAAGCCCTTTGCAGGCGCGATCTCGGCCCTGCAGGGGCGCCCCGCCCAGCGCGAGGTGGATCGGCGCTTCGTCTATGTCGACCCGCGGCCCGACCGGTTCGGAGAACGCGCCGACGGCAAGAGCGAACCGGTCGGCTTCTTCTCGGCGATCTTCGGTTCGCTGTCGACGCTGCCGCGCGAACAACCGATCCGCGACAATCTCGAACAGCTCGAGGAACAGAGCCGCGAGGCCGAACGGCTGGGCCGCATCGTCGCCGCCCTGCGCCCCGAGGTCGATGGCGCAGTGGAAAAGCTGTTCGGGCGCACGCTGTTCTTCGACCGGCCCACCCCGGCCCGGCTCAAGAGCTGGCGCCAGAAGGCGCAGCAATCCGCCGCCGAACGCGCGGGTTATGCCTTTCACGCCTATGCGCAGGCGAAGTTCACCGGTATCGTCGGACGGCTAGCGCGGCTGGTTCTGGATGCGGCGCCCAAGCTGGCAATCGATGATCCCGCACCGATCGAAGCGGTGCTGCGTGAAGAACTGATCCGCCGCGGGCTGGAAACGCTGGCATCGCCTTCGGGCGGGGCGTCGGCCGAAGCGATCGCCTTCTTCCGCGAACACGACATCGGCTTCCGCATCCGCCGGCTGCGATTACTGGCGCGCCGGTTGGCTCGCGATTGGGAGGCCGATCCCGAAATTCCCGACGATGCGCTGGAGCAGGCCCGCGACGCGGTGTACCGCATCCTGTCGCTCTATTTCGAGAAGGAAGGCACGGCCGCGCTGGGCAGCCGCTTCGGCGATCTGGCAGAGCGCGTCCTGCAGGATCCGGGCACGCTGCTCGACCTAATCGAGGCCCAGCGCCTGCTCCCGGAGCTCGATGACCGCGCCGAGGAAATGCTGGCCGAAGCGCTGGAGGTCATGCCCAAGAACCTGCGCCGCCGGATGCTGCTGACCTATCTCGGCTTTCCCTATTACGACGTCGCTACCCTGCCCCTGTTGCGAAACGAAGGTTTGACCGAGTTCGACCCGGTGAAGGTCGACCGGATCAGCCCCGACGATGCCCGCAGCATTCGCGAGGGCGGCACCGCCGCGACGCTGCGCGGGATCGAGTTCTACAATTTCGGTGCGTTCTTCAGCCGCGCCTATCGCGAGAACGATTACCTGTGGGGCCGGCTGCACGGATGCGAACGGATGATCGATCTTGTCTGTTCGACGCTGGACAAGCCGTTCGCGCCCGAGACGTGCGCGCATTTCAAGCGTGAGGCGTTTCACGCGATCCTGGACGAGGAGCAACGCACGGGGCGCTGTGCGCTGCGGCTGATCGACGAGATCCGCGGCGAAATTGTCGCCCGGATGCCCTAGCGTCCCGCACGCGCGAAGAAGAGCAGCATGACGAGCCGCGCGCTTTCGGGATCGGTGCCGAAACCCGGCGCGGCGGTGTGGAACTGCCACGGCGAAAAAAGGACGAGCCGATTGAAGCGCATGGGCACGCGCATCACGCGTTCCCACTTGGCGGGATGGGTGGTGTCCTTGTTGACCACGTCGGCGACGAGATCGTCCACCGTATCATAGCCGGTCGCGGCGAGTTCGGCGCCATTGGCGGGGACGCGTTCGAGGCCGGTGCGCTTGTGGCGGAAGAAATCGGTGCCGCCCGCGCCGGGCTTGAGACAGTCTTCCGGCCGCGAGAGATAGAGAATGCCAGAGTAGAACGCCGGATCGACATGGACGCCGCTGCGCCCCCTGTCGGCTTTCAGCGTCATGCGGCAATGGCCATGTTCGGTGCCCGGCGCACCGACCAGTTCCACGCCGAGTTGCCGCGAAACCGACGCGTCGATCGCGTCCACCGGCAAGGCCCCGGTGGTATCGCGCCCGGGGTAATTCCCGCCCGCCCCCGGCGGCGCATAATCGAGCGCCAGCGCGGCGCGGCGCGCGGCCCAGGGATCGGACAGGAAATCGTCGATGATCGTCAGCGCAGGCAGCATGGCGCGCTTATCGCGGGCCCTGCCGTGCTTGGCAATCACCCGCCCAGCGCGCCCTTGAGCTTGTCGAAGAAGCCGCGGCTCTCGGGACATTCGTCACCGGTTTCGAGCTCGCGGAACTGTTCGAGCAGCGCGCGCTGTTCCTTGCTGATCCGCGTCGGTGTCTCGACCGCGATCTCGATCACCAGATCGCCGCGTCCGCGGCCCTGCAGCACGGGCATGCCCGCACCGCGCTGGCGGAGCTGCTTGCCCGACTGGATGCCCGCCGGGATTTCGAGCGTGACTTCCTCGCCGTCGATATTGGGAATGGTGATCGATCCGCCCAGGGCAGCCTTGGTGAAGCTGATCGGGACGCGCGTGGCCAGCGTGGTGCCTTCGCGTTCGAAGATCGCGTGCGGTTTCACATGCAGGAAGATGTAGAGATCGCCCGGAGGTGCGCCGCGCGGGCCGGCTTCGCCCTTGCCCGAAAGGCGGATACGCGTACCGGTATCGACGCCCGGCGGGATTTCCACCTCCAGCGCCTGCGCCTTGTCGACGCGGCCTTCGCCGCGGCAGTCGCGGCAGGGCGAGGAAATGACTTCGCCGCTGCCGTGGCAGTTGGGACACGGGCGTTCAACGACGAAGAAACCCTGCTTGGCACGGACCTGTCCCTGGCCGTGGCACAGGTTGCAGGTGCGCGCGCGGGTCCCCGGCGTCGCGCCCGATCCATGGCAAGTCTCGCAGTTTTCGGAGACTTCGATTTCGATCTCGGTCGACTTGCCGCTGAAGGCATCCTCGAGATCGATCTGCAGATCGTAGCGCAGGTCGGCGCCGCGGCGCGCCCTCGTGCGGCCACCCCCGCCGAATGCGCTGCCGAAGATGGTTTCGAAGATATCGCCGATATCGCCGAAATCGGCGCCCGGATGACCGCCGCCGCCGGGACCGCCCTGCTGGAACGCGGCATGCCCGAAACGGTCGTAGGCCGCCCGTTTCTGCGGGTCCTTGAGCACTTCATAGGCAGCGCTGACCGCCTTGAACTTGCCCTCGCTTTCGGTGCAACCCGGATTGCGGTCGGGGTGGTGTTTCATTGCCAGCTTGCGATAGGCGGACTTGATCGTCGCCCCATCGGCATCGCGGCTGACGCCGAGCAATTCGTACAGGTCGGTTTCGGTTGTCGACATGGCTTCCCAATAACTAATCGCCACCGGTGCGCTGGAGCACCGGTGGCGACTGGTTTCTCATCGTTCGATCAGTTCTTTGCGTCTTCGTCGACTTCGGAGAATTCGGCGTCGACCACCTCTTCCTCCGCGCCGCCGTCGCTCGCGGCTTCGCCTTCCGGAGCTGCGGACGCGGCATTCGCCTGTTCCTGCTCGTAGATCGACTGGCCCATCTTCATCGCGCTCTGCGACAGGTCTTCGGCCTTGGCGTTGATGTCGGTGGGGTCATCGCCCTCGAGCGCGGTCTTGAGCGCGGCGACCTTCTCCTCGACTTCGCTCTTCAGCGAAGCGTCGATCTTGTCGCCATGCTCTTCGAGCTGCTTCTCGGTCGCATGGACGAGACTGTCGGCCTGATTGCGGGCCTCGGCGCCTTCACGGCGCTTCTTGTCCTCGTCGGCGAACTTCTCTGCATCCTGGACCATCTTCTCGATGTCGTCATCGGACAGACCGCCCGAAGCCTGGATGCGGATCTGCTGCTCCTTGCCAGTGCCCTTGTCCTTCGCAGACACGTTGACGATGCCATTGGCGTCGATGTCGAAAGTGACCTCGATCTGCGGCACGCCGCGCGGGGCAGCGGGAATGCCGACCAGGTCGAACTGGCCGAGCATCTTGTTGTCCTGCGCCATTTCGCGCTCGCCCTGGAAAACACGGATCGTCACCGCGTTCTGGTTGTCCTCGGCGGTCGAGTAGGTCTGCGTCTTCTTGGTCGGGATCGTCGTGTTGCGGTCGATCATCTTGGTCATGATGCCGCCCAGCGTCTCGATCCCCAGCGACAGCGGAGTCACGTCGAGCAGCAGCACGTCCTTGACGTCGCCCTGGAGGACGCCGGCCTGGATCGCTGCGCCCATGGCGACGACTTCATCGGGGTTCACGCCGGTGTGCGGCTTGGAACCGAAGAACTCTTCGACCACTTCGCGCACCTTGGGCATGCGGGTCATGCCGCCGACCAGGATAACCTCGTCGATCTCGTTCTTCGACACGCCGGCGTCGGCCAGTGCCTTCTTGCACGGCTCGAGCGTGCGCTTGATCAGGTCGCCGACGAGCTGTTCGAGCTTCGAACGGCTGATCGTTTCGACCAGATGCAGCGGGGTCGAGCTGCCGCCTTCCATGCGGGCAGTGATGAAGGGCAGGTTGACTTCGGTCGAAGCCGAGCTCGACAGTTCGATCTTGGCCTTTTCGGCGGCTTCCTTGAGGCGCTGCAGCGCGAGCTTGTCGGTCCGGAGATCCATGTTCTCCTTCTTCTTGAACTCGTCTGCGAGATATTCGACGATGGCGCTGTCGAAGTCTTCGCCGCCCAGGAAAGTGTCGCCATTGGTCGACTTCACTTCGAACACGCCGTCACCGATTTCGAGCACGGAGACGTCGAAGGTGCCGCCGCCAAGGTCGTAGACGGCGATCGTCTTGCCGTCTTCCTTGTCCATGCCATACGCAAGCGCCGCGGCGGTCGGCTCGTTGATGATGCGCAGCACTTCGAGACCGGCGATCTGGCCGGCGTCCTTGGTCGCCTGGCGCTGCGCATCGTTGAAGTATGCGGGAACGGTGATCACTGCCTGCGTGACGGTTTCGCCAAGATAGCTCTCGGCGGTTTCCTTCATCTTCTGCAGGATGAAGGCCGATACCTGGCTGGGCGAATAGTCTTCGCCGCCGGCTTCGACCCAGGCATCGCCGTTCTTACCCTTGACGATGTCATAGGGAACGAGTTCCATGTCCTTCTTGGTCAGCGGGTCGTCGAACCGGCGGCCGATCAGGCGCTTGATCGCGAACAGCGTGTTGTCCGGATTGGTCACTGCCTGGCGCTTGGCCGGCTGACCGATCAGGCGTTCGTTGTCCTTGGTGAAGGCAACGATCGAAGGCGTGGTGCGCGCGCCTTCCGAATTTTCCACGACCTTGGGCTTGCCGCCGTCCATCACGGCGACACAGCTGTTGGTAGTGCCAAGGTCGATACCGATAACTTTGCTCATGGTTTCCCCATCTGTTTCAAGTCGTTGGACACCGCACGCTGGGTTCCCCGATCCTGGCGGAACCGGTTGGCGGCTCTATCCGGTGGTGTGTTACACGAGCGATATAGGTGCGGTTTTTCTTGGCACAAGGGACGTGCCGCGCTAGTTTTTGCGCAGGACGAAGAGGGGATCAAATCCATGAAATTCACGCATTTCGCGCCGCTGGCGCTGGGTTTTGCGACGGTTGCGCTGGCAGGTTGTTCGGATACCGGCGACGAGGCCGCCGCCCCCGTCGCCGATGAAGTCATGCTCGAAGTCAGCAATGCGCGGCTGATGTTGCCGGCGGTTTCGGACCGCCCGGGCGCGATCTATTTCGACGTCGAGAACACCGGCGATCGCAATTACGCGATCCGCCGCGCCGATGTTGAAGGCGCCGGCAGCGCCGAACTGCACGGATCGATGGAAATGAACGGCCAGATGATGATGGACAGCGTCGGTCAGGTGCTGGTCAATGCGGGCGAGAGCGAGAACTTCGCCCCCGGCGGCTTCCACGTGATGGTGTTCGATGTCGATCCCGCACTCGAGGCCGGCGGCACCACCGATATGACGCTGACCGTGGTCGGCGGTAAGCAGAAGACCTTCCCGGTGGAAATTCGCGCCGCGGGTGACGAACGCTGAACGATCTGCACGACACGCTGGGAATGGAAACCCACGACCAGCCTGTCGCGCATTCCTGCCCGGCGGGGGGCGAACGCCGCCTGACGCGGGGCGAGATTAAGCTCGCGCGGAGCGTGTTCGGCGACGCGATCGATTACGGCAAGGTGACGATCCGGCGGCGGAAATGGTTTCCGTTCCAGCCCCGCCGGATCACGATGGCGCCGCGCGGACACGTCCATTTCCACCCGCGGGGCGATGCCTATTGCGACGATTTCTCGACTGCGAACGTGCTGCGCCAGGGGCTGTTGATCCATGAACTGGTGCATGTCTGGCAGGTCCAGACCATGGGCGACTGGTATTTGGTCACGCGCCGCATGCCGTGGGCGCGCTATGACTATGCGCTCAAACCCGGATGGCCGCTCGATCGCTACGGGATCGAACAGCAGGCCGAGATCGTGAAGCACGCCTTTTGGCTGCGCAATGGTGTCAAGGTCGCGGGCATCGCCGATCCCGCAGCATACGACCTGCTGGTCCGCTTCCCGGGGGCTGAGCGCTAGGCCCTTTGGGCAGCCGATGCGAAAAGGGCCGCCCCATGCGGGACGGCCCTTTTAGTTTGATCGGATGTTCATCCGGCCAGGCGATCAGCGCCAGTAGCGGGCGTAGCGATCGTCATCGCGGCAGTCGTCGTCGACATAGCGGCCATCGCCGTAATAGCCGTCGCAATCGTCGTCCTTGTCGCTGACATAGCCGATCACCCCGCCGATCGCGGCACCGGCTAGCGCGTAGGTTTCGAGGTCTTCGCCCAGCAATGCGCTCAGCCCGGCACCGGCGGCCGCACCGGCAGCTGCGCCCTCGACCGCGTAATTCTGCGCGCAGGCGCCCAGACCGAGGCTCGAGGCGAGTAGCGCGGGTGCGAGTAACAGCTTGGTGTTCATGGTATCTCTCCGTTTGCGTCCCTGTCGGATCACATACGGACGAGCGGCCTCGCCGTTCCTCAGTCGTAAGTCACGCCGGGCAGTCCTTGCCCGCCATCGGCGATAAAGGCATCGATGCGCGCTTCGAGCGCGGGCAGCGGCACCGATCCCAGCGCCAGCACAACATCGTGGAACTTGCGGATATCGAAGCGTTCGCCCAGCTCCTCCTCGGCCTTGGCGCGAACCCTGCGAATGGTCATTTCGCCCAGCTTGTAGGCCAGCGCCTGGCCGGGCCAGCTGATATAGCGATCTATCTCGGTCCCGACTTCGCGCTCGGACAGGGCAGTATGGCTCGACAGGTAATCGACCGCCTGTTCGCGGCTCCACCCGTAGTGGTGGATGCCGGTATCGATGACCAACCGCGCCGCGCGCCACATCTCATAGGAAAGCCGACCGAACTTCTCGTAGGGCGTGCGGTAGATGCCCATCTCCTCGCCGAGATATTCGACATAGAGCCCCCAGCCCTCGCCAAAGCCCGAAAAATAGGTCTGGCGGCGGAACCGCGGGGCTTCGTCCTGTTCGAGCGCGACCGCGCCCTGGAAACTGTGCCCGGGCGCGCATTCGTGCAGCGTCAGCGCGGGAATGTTGTAGAGCGGGCGCGACGGCAGATCATAGGTATTCATCTGGCACGCATCGAGCCCGCCGCGCCCCGCGGTGTAGAAGGGGGCGATTGCGGGATCGACCGGGCGGATCGTGAAGCGGTGGCGGGGCAGGAAACCGAAGTAATCGGCCAGTTTCCCGTCGACGCGCTTGGCGACATAGGATGAGACGCCCATCAGCTCGTCGCCGCTGCGCGCCACGAATTGCGGATCGGTGCGCAGGAAGGTGACGAATTCGGCCAGCGTCCCCGCGAAGCCGGCTTCGTCCTTCACCTTTTCCATTTCGGCGGTGATCCGCGCGACTTCGTCGAGCCCGATGCGGTGGATCTGCTCGGCGGACAGGTCGAGCGTGGTGTATTGGCGGATCTGCTGCGCGTAATAGGCCGCCCCGTCGGGAAACTCGCTCGCGCCCAGAGAGGTGCGGGTCTGCGGCAGGTATTCTTCGCGAAAGAAGGCGAGCCAGTCGGCATAGGCGGGCGTCACGCTTTCTTCGATCGCGGCGCGGCCGGCGGTGCGCAAGCGCGCTTGATCGGCCGGCGAGATGCTGCGCGGCATAGCGGCGAAGGGGGTCCAGAACGCGCTTTGCTCGGGATCGTCCACGACATAGGATGCGATCGAGACGTCGCGTCCCTCGAGCGTGACCCGCGGTACCGAGAATCCGCGCGCCAGCCCGGCGCGGGCATTGGCGGTGTGTTCGGCGAAATAGCGCGGGATGTCGCGCATCCGGCCGATGTAATCCTCATATTCCGCGACTGTGGTAAAACCTGAACGCGGTGCGAGATAGGACCAGAAATTGCTGTCGCTGTCGAAGGGCATTTCCCATTCGGCAAACCGCGCATCACCGATTTCGGCTTCGAGCAGGGTCCGCAGCACCAGCGCATTGGTGCGCTCCGTCGCGTCGAGGGCGGACAGGTCGATGGCATCGAGCCGGGCGAGGTAATCGGCATATTGCGCCGCCCGTGCCCGCTGCGCTTCGGGTGCGACCGACCACAGCGCGGGGCCGCGCCGGGTGCTGCCGTTGGCAGTCTCGATCTGGCCGAATTGTTCGAGCCGGTAGTCGTAGAAGGCATCCGCCAGCGTCGAAAGCCGCGTGGCAGGCGTATCCTGCGCTGCCACCGGCGCTGTCAGCGAAGCGGCGACGAGGACCGCCGCACCGTAGATCGCAGTCCTCATCGTCACTTCCCCTTGTCCGGTATTCAGTCCGGTTTCTTCGCCACGCCGACCATGGCCGGGCGGAGCAAGCGGTCCTTGATCATGTAGCCGGCCTGCATTTCCTGCACGATGGTGCCCGGTTCGACTTCGTCGCTCGGCACTTCCATCATCGCCTGGTGCTGGTTGGGATCGAGCGGCATGCCCTTGGCCGCGATGCGGGTGATGCCATTGCTGGCGAACACCTTCTCGAGTTCGCGCTGGGTCGCCTCGATACCCGAGATGAAATTCTTGGCCTTCTCGTGATCGCGCAATTCATCGGGCACATGGTGGAGCGCGCGGGCCAGATTGTCCGCCACGCTCAGCACGTCGCGGGCGAAATTGGTCGCCGCGTAATTGCGCGCGTCCTGGACGTCCTTTTCCATGCGGCGGCGCACGTTCTGCGTTTCCGCGCGGGCATAGAGCACGTCCTGCATCGCGGTTTCGAGGTCGCCCTTGAGCTTGGCGAGCGCATCCTCGACTGGCGTTTCGTCGCCCGCTTCATCCGCATCGTCACGCAGATGTTCGGGCACGCCTTCCATTTCGCGTAGCACTTCGTCGTCGACCGCCTTTTTCTGCGGTTCGTTGTTGTTTTCGTCGGTCACGTAAAAACCCTGTCAGCCAATGCGTTTGCCCAAGGATCGGGCGGTGAAATCAACCATGGGGACGACCCGCGCGTAATTCAACCGCGTCGGGCCGATCACCCCCAGCACGCCGACCACCCTGCCCTCGCGGTCGCGATAGGGCGAGGCGATGACCGACGATCCCGAAAGCGAGAACAGGCGGTTCTCGCTGCCGATGAAGATCCGCATCGCTTCGGCGCGGCGCGCGCGTTCGAGGAGGCTGGCGACCGACTGCTTGCTTTCCAGATCGTCGAGCAGCGACCGGACGCGCTCGATATCGCCCAGCGCCGCCTCGTCGAGCAGGTTGGCCTGCCCGCGCACGATCATCACCGGGCGCTTGGCCGCATCCTCGCTCCATGTCGCAAGCCCGCGGCGCACCAGATCGCTGCTGGCTTCGTCGAGCGCCGATTTCCCGCTGGCGATCTCCTCTTCCACCGCGCTGGCCGCTTCGGCCAGCGTACGGCCCGCGCTGCGCGCGGTGAGGTAGTTGCTGGCCTGTTCCAGAGACGTGCCGAGCGCTTCGGCGGGCAGCGCGATGATCCGGTTTTCGATCTGGCCGTCTTCACCAACCAGCACCGCCAGCACGCGGTGCGTGTCGAGCGCGGTGAGCGAGACCTGCGCCAGGCGCGGTTCGCGCGTCGGGACCATGACCATGCCCGCTGCCCCCGAGAGGTCGGACAGCAGCGCGCTGGTTTCCTCCAGCGCGCGTTCGATCGGTCCGGGCTCGCCCAGCCGCTGCTCTATCGCGTCGCGTTCCTCGCGCGTCGGTTCGGCCACCTGCATCATCGCGTCGACGAACAGCCGCAAGCCCGTATCGGTGGGCATGCGCCCCGCGCTCGTATGCGGCGCGGACAGGAGCCCGCGCGCCTCGAGATCGGCCAGCACGTTGCGGATCGAGGCGGGAGAAAGGTTGACGCGCCCCTCGCCCGCGAGCGCTTTCGATCCGACCGGCGAGCCGCTGTCGAGATAGCCTTCGACGACGAGACGGAAGATCTCGCGGGCGCGTTCGGTCAGATCGTTCAGCGGCGGGGAATTCATGCCCCCTATCTAACCACTCCCCTTGCGGCCTCAAGGGGCTTGCGCCACAGGCACTCGCGAGATTCGACTGCAATGGAGAACCCCATGCGACCTTCCGGCCGGGCGCCCGACGAAATGCGCGCCATCACTATCGAAACCGGTTACACCAAGCACGCCGAAGGCAGCTGCCTGATCAGCTTCGGCGAGACGCGCGTATTGTGCACCGCCAGCGTCGAAGAACGCATCCCGCCGTGGCTGCGCGGCAAGGGCGAAGGCTGGGTCACCGGCGAATATTCGATGCTTCCGCGCGCCACGCATACGCGCGGCCAGCGCGAGGCGGCCAAGGGCAAGCAGAGCGGCCGGACGCAGGAAATCCAGCGGCTTATCGGACGCAGCTTGCGCGCGGTGGTCGATCACAAGAAGCTCGGCGAGCGGCAGATCACGCTCGATTGCGACGTGATCCAGGCTGACGGCGGCACGCGCACGGCGTCGATCTCGGGCGCATGGGTCGCACTGCGCCTCGCGGTCAACGGGCTGCTCAAGTCGGGCGACATCACGCAGGACCCCATCACCGCCAAGGTCGCGGCAATATCCTGCGGTGTCTACCAGGGCACGCCCGTGCTCGACCTCGACTATCCCGAGGACAGCAATGCCGATGCCGATGCCAATTTCGTGCTGATCGAAGGCGGCAAGATCGCCGAGGCGCAGGCAACTGCCGAAGGCGCGCCCTATGACGAGGAAGCCTTCCTCCGCCTGCTGCGGCTGGCGCAGATGGGCTGCGCGCAGATTTTCAAGGCGCAGGACGAGGCCACGCGCAAATGACGCGTCGGCTCGGTTCGGGCTCGCTCGTGATTGCCACGCATAACGCCGGCAAGCTGAAAGAGATTTCCGCGCTGCTCGAACCGCATGGCATGAATTGCCTGTCGGCCGGGTCGCTGGGTCTGCCCGAACCGGCCGAAACCGGCACCACCTTCGTCCAGAACGCGATGCTCAAGGCACGCGCAGCGGCGGAGGCGTCGGGCATCGTCGCGCTCGCCGACGACAGCGGCCTGTCGGTCGCTGCGCTCGGCGGGCGGCCGGGCGTCTATACCGCCGACTGGGCCGAACGGCAGTGGTTCGAAGGCGATCCGGGCCGCGACTGGTACATGGCGATGGGCAAGGTCGAGGGGCTGTTGCAGGAACAGGGCGCGGATGTAGACCGGTCCTGCGCGTTCCACTGCGTGCTGGCACTGGCATGGCCCGATGGCGAGCACGCAGTCTATGAAGGCACCGTGCCGGGCACCCTCACCTGGCCGCCGCGCGGCGCGATGGGCTTCGGTTACGACCCGGTGTTCGTGCCCGAGGGCAGCGAGCAGACCTTTGCCGAGATCGACCCGGCGCAGAAACATGCGATCAGTCACCGCGCCGATGCATTCGCGAAGCTGGTCGCGGAGCAGTTCGGCTAAGCCTCAGTAGGGCTTCTGACCCCAGATGTTGCCGGCGGGCCAATAGCGGCAGACCAGTACATCGTTGCCCGCGGCGGTAGCGACGGCGCAGCCCACTTCCTGCGTGTCGCGCCAGACCACCTGCGTGTAATGCCCGACATCCGCCCAATTGCCGGTGTGCGAGATATCGGGGAAGCGGGCGTGGCGGTAATGCCGTTTTTCGGCGATGAACATGTCGACCATGGTCTCGACCGGCCAGTGACCGGCGGTCCCCATCCAGAGGTTTTCGCCCGTCCGGTTGCGCTGGCGGCTGTCAGCATGCTGGAGCCGACCGATGCGCGAGAGATGCTGTGCCCATTCCTCCGCCTCGCGTTCGAGATGGACGTTCCACTTGAGCGGCTGGAGACGCAGGCGATGGCGCTCGTCATTATGCGCGCGCAGGATCCGCGCGGCGAGGTGCCGATCGGTCGCAGTGTACAGCGCGCGGGAGTGGGTGAAGGCGCCATTCGCCGCTGCAGGAGTCGACGAACCGCTTGCAGCCAGCCCCAAGGCCATGGCACACGCCACGGACCAAGCACCGAACCACGACATTCTGCGATTTCCTACGCTCTTCATGCGTCGGGCAAATCGGTTACGATCGTTAAGATTGGGTAAACTCACAATTGGCCCGCGCGCTCTACATTCACTGGCCTTTCTGCATCGCAAAATGCCCTTATTGCGACTTCAACAGCCATGTCCGGAAAACTGCGGAGACCGCCGTCTGGAAAGACGCGCTCATAGCGGACATGCGCCATGAGCATGTTCAGGCAAATTCTGAAGAACCGCTGACAAGCATCTTTTTCGGCGGCGGAACACCGTCTCTGATGCCGCCCAGCCTGGTGGCCGAACTGATCGCCGAAGCCGATCGGTTGTGGGGTTTCGATCCCGCTGTCGAGATCACGCTGGAAGCCAATCCCAGCAGCGTGGAGGCAGCCAATTTCGCCA
Source organism: Qipengyuania citrea (assembly GCF_009828015.1). Taxonomy (GTDB): domain Bacteria; phylum Pseudomonadota; class Alphaproteobacteria; order Sphingomonadales; family Sphingomonadaceae; genus Qipengyuania; species Qipengyuania citrea. Next base: position 639,830 of record NZ_WTYG01000002.1, read on the forward strand.
ATCTGGCCATGGCCGGGGTCAATCGGGTGTCGCTTGGCGTCCAGAGCCTGCACGACGAGGCGTTGCGTTTCCTCGGCCGGCTGCATGGCGCAAGCGAAGCACTGCAGGCGCTGGAAGTCGCACAGCGGCATTTCAAACGCGTTTCGATAGATCTCATCTATGCCCGCCCCGGTCAGACCGAGGCCGATTGGCACGCCGAGCTGGGCCGCGCGCTTGCGCTCGGTACCGACCATATGTCGCTCTACCAGCTGACGATCGAACCCTCGACACGGTTTGCCACCGATGTCCGCCAGGGGGTTTTCGCACCGCTGGAGGACGACCCGGCAGCCGACCTCTTCGCCCTCACCCGCGAAATGACCGAGGCGGCGGGACTACCCGCCTACGAGACCAGCAACCACGCCCGCCCCGGCCAAGAGAGCCGCCACAACCTGACCTATTGGCGTTATCTCGACTATATCGGGATCGGACCCGGCGCGCATGGCAGGCGCTGCGACACCGCCACGGTGAGGCACCGCAAGCCCGAGAACTATCTGGGCGCATTCGCAGCGCAGCAGCACGGGATCGCCGAGGCGCGGCCGCTGGGGCGCAGCGAACAGGCGAGCGAGGCGCTGCTGATGGGGCTGCGTCTGCTCGAAGGCGTCGATCTTGCGCAGCTGGCGCAGCGCTTCGGCGCGCAGCCCGAAACGTTGATCGACGGCCGCAAGCTGGCACTCTACCGCGATCTGGGCATGGCGTGGTCCGACGGGCCGCGGATCGGTGTCACGCCGCGCGGAATGCCGGTGCTCGACGCGCTGCTCGGCGAGCTGGTCCAGGCTGACCTCGTAACCTCATGACCAGCGCCGACATGCTCGCGGCCTGGCACGACCATCTGGCCCTCGGGCTGAGGCGCTCGCCGCACACGGTACGGGCCTATGGCACGGCGGCGCAGCGGCTGCTGACGCGGATGGATCTGGCGACATGGGACGAGGTAGCCCGAATGCCGGCAACGCGGTTGCGCACGCATCTGGCATCGCGCCGGGCCGACGGGCTTTCCAATGCCTCCGCCGCGCGCGAACTGTCTGCGCTCAAGGGGTTCATCGCCTTTGCCCGCGCGCAGGCTGGCCACGCGGTATCCGAACCCCCGCGGCTGCGCGGTCCGCGTATTGCGAAGGGACTGCCGCGCCCGGTAACGCCCGACGATGCTGTCGGGCTGGCCGATACGGTTGCCGAACTGGCGAGCGACGACTGGATCGGCGCGCGCGATCGCGCGGTCTTGCTGCTGCTCTACGGTGCCGGCCTGCGGATTGCCGAAGCGCTGTCGCTGACCGGCGCCGACCTGCCGCTGGGCGAACGGCTGACCGTGACCGGCAAGGGCGGCAAGCAGCGCGTGGTCCCGTTGCTCCCGATCATTCGCGAGGCGGTGGCCGATTATGTCGCCCGGTGCCCGTGGCCGCTCACCCAATCGGATCCGCTGTTCCGCGGGGCAAAGGGCGGCGCATTGTCACAGGGCGTGCTGCAGAAAGCGACCGCGCGGGCGCGCAGGGCGCTCGGCCTGCCCGATAGCGCCACGCCGCATGCGCTGCGCCACAGCTTCGCCACGCATCTGCTGGGTGCCGGGGCCGATCTCAGGAGCCTGCAGGAACTGCTGGGCCATGCCAGCCTGGGATCGACGCAGATCTATACCAAGGTCGATGCGGCCACCCTGCTCGATACCTATCGCAAGGCCCATCCGCGCGAACAGGACTAGCGTTCGGCGCGCGGTTTCCAGGTCACGACCCGCCACGCATAGCCAGCCAGCGTCAGACCGAGCAGGCCGAGGGTGATCCAGCCGAGCACCTCTTGCGATTCGGCGAGCCATACCGCCAGCCGCCGTCCGCTCTCGACCAGCAGCAGGTTCCAGATGAAGGCCCCGGCAAAGGTGAAGCCGAGGAACCGCCACAGCCCCATATGCGCGAGTCCCGCTGGCAGCGAGATCATCGTGCGAAAGACCGGGGTGAAGCGGAACACGAAGACGACCCAGGGCCCGTGCCGCTGGAAGAAGCCCTGCGCGCGTTCGACATCCTGCCACTCCATCGTCAGCCAGCGCGCCCAGCGGTTGACGAAGGGTTCGAGCCGCGTGCGCCCCCAGTGGTCGCCCAGCCAGTACCAGACGTAATTGCCCGCGGTCGAACCGACCGTGCCGACGATCATCAGCGGCCAGAAATCCATCGTTCCGCGCGATACCGCGACCCCGCCCAGCCCCATGATCACTTCGGACGGGATCGGCGGGAAGATGTTCTCGACTGCCATGAGCAGGAAAATGCCTAGCAGCCCGCCCTGCTCGATCGCGCGGAGGATAAATTCGTGCATAGGTGCCCTAACGGCCCGGCCGCGCCAACGGTCCTACATCGCCGCGTGGCGGCGTTCGATGGCATCCCAGATCAGGCCCGCACTGTCGGTCCCGTTGAACTTGTCGATCGCGACGATGCCGGTGGGCGAGGTGACGTTGATCTCGGTCAGCCATTTGCCTCCGATCACGTCGATGCCGACGAAGACCAGCCCGCGCCGTTCGAGCTCGGGGCCCATCGCCGCGCAGATTTCTTCCTCGCGCGCGGTCAGCGTCGCCGCTTCCGCGTGGCCGCCCTGCGCAAGGTTCGAACGGAACTCGCCTTCACCCGGGAAGCGATTGATCGCGCCGACGAATTTGCCATCGACCAGCACGATCCGCTTGTCGCCTTCGCTGACTTCGGGGAGGAACGGCTGGACCATGTGCGGTTCGGGCCAGGTCTGGTCGAACACTTCGGACAGCGCGGACAGGTTGGTGCCCTGCTCGTCGATGCGGAAGATCGCCTTCCCGCCATTGCCATGCAGCGGCTTCACCACCACCGAACCGTGGCGTTTCTGGAAGTCGCGCAGATCGTCGAGATGCCGCGCGACCAGCGTCGGCGGCATGAACCGCGCGTAATCGAGCACGAACATCTTTTCCGGTGCATTGACCACTTCGCGCGGATCGTTTGCCACCAGCGTGGTGCCCTTGAGCCGGTCGAGCAGCAGCGCAGCGCTGATATAGCCGAGATGGAACGGCGGATCCTGCCGCATCAGCACAACGTCGATATCCTGCGCCAGATCGATCCGGCGCCGTTCCCCGACGGTGTAATGGTCGCCCTCGACCCGTTGGACCGTCACCGGCGCGGCATGCGCGGTGATCCGCCCGCGGGGCGTGCCGTCGCTTTCATAGGCCAGGCTGGTGACATCGTAATGCCACAGCTCGTGGCCGCGTGCCTGAGCCGACAGCATCAGCGCAAACGAACTGTCGCCCGCAATCCTGATGCTTTCGAGCGGGTCCATCTGGATAGCAACGCGGAGCGACATGCACTTACCTTTCGCTTGGCGTGTCCGGGTGGTGCCGGGCACGGTAGGGAATTCCGGCTGGCCCGCTCACCACCCGCTGCGCACCGGACGCGCAAGCGGAGCTCAGGGCTGCCATGCGTTGGCGATGTGGCGAGGGAAGCTGCCCGGTGCAAGCAGGATCACGTCGAGCCGGATATCTTCGCCGCTTCCGGCATAGCGATGCGCCACCGCTTCCACGGTAGCGGCCACGCGCGACAGCCGGTGTTCGTCGACTGCGTGATCGAGAACGGCGCGCCGGCGGCGCCACTTCACTTCGACGAAGGCGATCACCCCGCCTCTTCTGGCGACGATGTCGATCTCGCCCGCCGGTGTCTTGACCCGCCGGTCGAGGATTTGCCAGCCCTTGGCCCTGAGCCAGACCGCAGCGCGGGTTTCGCCGTCGCGGCCGCGTTTCTCGGCCAGCCTGCGCGTCATTCGGACCGCAGTTCCAGCGCCCTGGCGTAGAGTTCCTTGCGATCGAGCCCGGTCGCTTTCGCCACCTGTCCCGCGGCCTGCGAGGGCTTGAGCGTGCGCAGTGCATCGGCGAGCAATTGTTCGGCGTATTCGGGGCTGGCCACGCGCTCGGGCGGCGGCCCGACCAGCAGCACGATCTCGCCCTTCGGGGGATGCGCCTCGTAATAGGCGATCAGGCCGTGCGGCAGGCCGGGGCGAAGTTCCTCGTGCAGCTTGGTCAGCTCGCGCGCCACGGCGACATTGCGGTTGGGCAGCGCCTCGGCGATGGCAGCCAGCGACTTGGTCAGTCGCGGTGCGGTTTCGTAGAATACCAGCGTCGTGTCGACATCGGCCAGTTCCTCCAGCGTTTCGCGCCGCGCCTTGTCCTTGTTCGGCAGGAAGCCGGCGAAGAGGAAGCGGTCGTTGGGCAGTCCGCTGAGCGCGAGCGCCGTGACCGCGGCGCAGGCGCCGGGCAGCGCGGTCACCGGAATACCCTCGGCGCGGCAGTCGTTGACGAGGCGATAGCCGGGATCGGAAACCATCGGCGTGCCCGCATCGCTGACCAGCGCGACCGCGCGATCGCGCATCGATTCGACCAACCGGGTGCGGTCGCGGTGTTCGCTGTGGTCGTCATAGCGCCACATCGGCTTCGATATCCCCAGATGCTTGAGCAGCTTGCCGGTGACGCGCGTATCCTCGCACGCGACCCCGTCGCAGCGGCGCAGCACGTCGACCGCGCGCAATGTGATATCCCCTAGGTTGCCGATCGGGGTGGCGACGATATAGAGCCCGGGTGTAAGGGCATTTTCGGGAGGGGGCGCATCTGTCACCACCCTCCTTTGAACCAAGAATGAGGGACGCGGCAAGATGAAGCGCTGGACTATCGACCGCCGGGCAATGGTAACCGTGGGGCTGGCCGCCCTGCTGGGGGCCTGTTCGGTCATTCCCAAGGGCGCCGACCGCGCCGGACCGGTGGTCACCACGCCGACCCCCGAACCGACCCAGAGCCTGCCGAGCGACGAAACGCGCCACCGCATCGCGCTGCTGGTACCGATGTCGGGCACCAACGGCGCCGTGGGCCAGTCGATCGCCAACGCCACCACCATGGCCCTGCTCGACACCAATGCCAGCAATCTGCGGATTACCAGCTACGATACCGCCAAGGGCCCCGAAGCGGCAGCGCGCCAGGCGATCGCCGAGGGCAACAAGCTGATCCTCGGCCCGCTGCTCGGGTCGAACATCCCGTCGATCACCGCCACGGCGCGGGCGGCGGACGTCCCGGTCATTTCCTTTTCGAACGATACCGGCGCGGCCGGACCCGACGTGCTGATCATGGGGCATATTCCCGAGCAGTCGATCATGCGCACAGTGCAATATGCGCGCAGCCGCGGATCGCAGAATTTCGCCATCATCGCTCCCGATGGCGAATATGGCGCCCGTGCCGAGGAAGCCGCCCGCCGCGCGGTGGCGGCCTATGGCGGCACCATGGTGTGGACCGAACGCTACGCCCGTGGCAATACGTCGATCGTCAGCGCCGCCGAACGGCTCAAGGCGCATGGCGGGTACGACACAGTGCTGATCGCCGACGGCGCGCGTCTTGCGGCGCAGGCAGCCGGCGTGCTTAAGCCGCGTGCCGGCGGCACACCGCAATTGCTCGGCACCGAATTGTGGAGCGGCGAAGGCTCGGTAACGCGGGCCTCCGCGCTGCGCGGCGCGCTGTTCTCGGCCGTGTCCGACAATCGCTACAAGCGGTTCGTCGACAGTTACGAGGCGCGCTTCGGCAGCCAGCCCTATCGCATCGCCACGCTCGGCTATGACGCGGTGTTGCTGACGCTGCGCGTGGCGCGCGACTGGCGCGTCGGCCGCGATTTCCCCGACCGGGCGCTGCGCAGCGAGGACGGTTTCCTCGGTCTCGACGGCGCCTTCCGCTTCGGCCCCAACGGCCTCGTCGAACGCGCCTTCGAGGTCCGCGAGGTCCGTGACGGTGCGGTTGTGGTGGTCGAGAACGCCCCGGCCCGTTTCTGACCTCGTCCCCGTCCCGCTGGACGCGGCCCGCGCGCCCCGGCCTCGGTACGGTGGGTAAATCCGGCCGCGCCGCTTGTAAGGCAGCGGCCTAGAGCGGTATTCCTGCAGCATGTCCGACGATCTGTTCGAAAACACGCCCACGTCCAGCGGCGATTACGACGCTTCCTCGATCGAAGTCCTCGAGGGGCTCGAACCTGTCCGGCGGCGTCCGGGCATGTATATCGGCGGGACCGACGACCGCGCGCTGCACCATCTCGTGGCCGAAGTGCTCGACAACGCGATGGACGAGGCCGTAGCCGGGCACGCGACACGGATCGAACTGCGGCTCGAGGAAGGCAATCGCGTCGTCGTCAGCGACAACGGGCGCGGCATCCCGGTGGGTGAACATCCCAAATATCCGGGCAAGTCGACGCTCGAAGTGATCCTCTCGACACTGCACTCGGGCGGCAAGTTCTCGGGCAAGGCCTATGCCACCAGCGGCGGCCTGCATGGCGTCGGCGTATCGGTGGTGAACGCGCTGTCGAGCGATACGCGCGTCGAAGTGGCACGCGACAAGCAACTCTACGCACAGAAATTCTCACGCGGCGAAACGCTCGGGCCGATCGAACAGCTCGGCCCTACCCCCAACCGCCGCGGAACCACGGTCAGCTTCGTGCCCGACACCGAAATTTTCGGCGACCGGCAGTTCAATCCGAAGAAGCTGTTCAAGCTTGCGCGCTCGAAAGCCTATCTCTTCGCGGGGGTCGAAATCCGCTGGAAATGCGCCCCCAGCCTGACCAGCGACGATGTCCCCGCCGAAGCGGTGTTCAAATTTCCCGGCGGCCTTGCGGACCACCTGGCCGAACAGCTCGGCGGGCGCGAATGCGTCACCGCGCAGCCCTTTGCCGGCACGCAGGATTTTCCCGACGAGGCCGGGCGCGTCGAATGGGCGATCGCCTGGCCGCTCTATTCGGACGGGTCGACCAGCTGGTATTGCAACACCGTGCCCACCCCTGACGGCGGAACGCACGAACAGGGCCTGCGCGCTGCGCTGACCAAGGCCCTGCGCGCCTTCGGCGAGCTAACCGGCGCGAAGAAGGCGAAGGACCTGACCGCCGACGATGTCATGGTGGGTGCCGAAGTCATGCTCTCGGTTTTCATCCGCGATCCGCAATTCCAGAGTCAGACCAAGGACCGGCTGACCTCGCCCGAAGCGGCACGGCTGGTCGAGAACGCAGTCCGCGACCATTTCGATCATTTCCTGTCGGACAATATGGACCGCGGCAAGGCTCTGCTCGGCCAGGTCATGGAGCGCATGGACGAGCGCCTGCGGCGCAAGCAGGAACGCGAGATCAAGCGCAAGACCGCGACCAATGCCAAGAAGCTGCGCCTGCCCGGGAAGCTGACCGATTGCTCGGGCGAAGGCGAAGGCGAGACCGAACTGTTCATCGTCGAAGGCGATTCTGCGGGCGGCAGCGCCAAGCAGGCGCGCAACCGCAAGACGCAGGCGATCCTGCCGATCCGCGGCAAGATCCTCAACGTGGCCAGCGCCACGGCGGACAAGATCCGCGCCAACAGCGAGATCGCCGACCTGACGCTGGCGATGGGCTGCGGCACGCGCAAGGATTGCGAGCCGGAAAACCTGCGCTACGATCGCATCATCATCATGACCGACGCCGATGTCGACGGCGCGCATATCGCCACGCTGTTGATGACCTTCTTCTTCCAGGAAATGACCGAAGTGGTGCGCGGCGGGCATCTCTACCTCGCGCAGCCCCCGCTCTATCGTCTGACCGCGGGTAAGGAGAGCCGCTATGCCCGCGACGACGAACATCGTGCCGAACTCGAGGCCACCGTGTTCAAGGGCAAGAAAGTCGATGTCGGCCGCTTCAAGGGGCTTGGCGAGATGAACCCCGCGCAGTTGCGCGAAACCACGATGGACCCGGAGACCCGTAGCCTGATCCGCATCACCCTGCCCGCCGAGTTCGAACAGCGCGCGGTGGTCAAGGAGCTGGTGGACCAGCTGATGGGCCGCAATCCCGAACACCGGTTCAACTTCATCCAGAACAATGCCGGCGACATGGACCGCGAGATGATCGACGCCTAGTCGGTGCTTTCGGTATGCACGTGCAGCTCGCCTTCGAGCGTGCGGTGAACCGGGCATTTATCGGCGATTTCGATGATCCGGCGGCGCTGGTCTGCATCCAGCGCGTCGCCGTGCACTGCAATCCGCCGGTTGAGCGCCTGCATCTTGGTGCCTTCCGCCATGGCTTCGGCATGGTCGCAGCGATCCGCGTGGTTGCGCTCATGCGTGACTTCAACGGTCACGCCCTCGAGCGGCCAACCCTTGCGGTCGGCATACATCTTCATTGTCATCGCGGTACAGGTACCCAACGCCGCGTTGAGCAGGTCGTAGGGCGTCGGGCCGCTGTCGTCGCCGCCATAGCTGCGCGGTTCATCGGCCACGAAGCTGTGGTTCGAGGTATGCACTTCGGTCCCGAACTTGCCGTGGCCGGTCTTGGCGACGATCCCTTCTTCGGGCAGCGGCCAGTCGTCGCGCAGCGGGAGATAGCGCTTGGCCCAAGCGGCGATCATGCCAGCTGCGAATTCTGCCGACTGGTGGTCGAGCAGCAGGTGGTCGGCGCCTTCGAGGCTGACGAAGCTCTTGGGATGCCGTGCCGCGCCGAACAGCGCACTGGCATTCTCGATACCGACGATATCGTCCGTCGGCGAATGGAGGAACAGCAAAGGGCAACGCAGCTTGCCGACTTCCTCGAGCAGGTCGGTCGCCTCCACCCGCTCGATGAATTCGCGGCTGAGCGAGAAATCGCGGCCACCGATCGTGACCGGCCCTTCCCCCTGCTCGCGGATGGCGTCGATATCGCCTTCGATCCGGGCCAGCACATGCGGCACATCGCTGGGCGCGCCGATGGTAGCGATCGCGGCGACCTTGTCGAATCCCAGATCGTCTGCCGCAGCGAGCACCGCCGCCCCGCCGAGGCTGTGCCCGACCATCAGGACGGGCTGCGCAAACCGGCGCAGCAGGTCCTCGGCCGCAGCGACCAGGTCGGCGACATCGGTGGCGAAACCGGCACGGCCGAAGTCGCCTTCACTGCCGCCCAGCCCGGTGAAGTCGAACCGCAGACAGGCAATGCCTTCACGCGACAGCGCGCGCGCCACGCTGACCGCCGCGCGGCTCTGCTTGGTGCAGGTGAAGCAATGCGCGAACAGCGCCGCCCCGCGCACCAGCCCGGTCGGCATTTCCAGGGAGCCGGTCAGCTCGTGCCCCGCATCGGTGGCGATCGTGATCGTTTCGGTAGGCATGCAATCTCCCTCGCGTCTGAACCCATAACGCCCCCTTGCACGAGCGGTGCCCGGCCCCTAACGCTAACGTAAAGTTGCAAGGGAAAACCGATGACAGAACCGACCCGTTTTGAAGGCACCAAATCCTATATCGCGACCGACGACTTGAAGGTCGCGGTCAATGCCGCTGTTACGCTAAGGCGTCCGCTGCTGGTCAAGGGCGAGCCGGGAACGGGCAAGACGGTTCTGGCACACGAGATTTCCAAGGCGCTCGACGCGCCGCTGATCGAATGGAACGTCAAGTCGACCACCAAGGCGCAGCAGGGCCTTTACGAATATGACGCGGTGGCCCGCCTGCGCGACGGCCAGCTCGGTGACGAGCGCGTCCATGACATTTCGAACTACATCCGGCGCGGCAAGCTGTGGGAAGCCTTCACCTCCGAAAAGCTGCCCGTGCTGCTGATCGACGAGATCGACAAGGCCGATATCGAGTTCCCCAACGACCTGTTGCAGGAACTCGATCGCATGAGCTTCGACGTCTACGAAACGCATGAGCGGATCGAGGCGAAGGAACGCCCGATCGTGGTCATCACCTCGAACAACGAGAAGGAACTGCCCGACGCCTTCCTGCGCCGCTGCTTCTTCCATTACATCAAGTTCCCCGACACCGAGACGATGCGCGACATCATTGAAGTCCACTTCCCCGGCGTGCAGAAGAGCCTGGTGACCAAGGCGATGGAAGTGTTCTACGAAATCCGCGAAGTGCCGGGTCTGAAGAAGAAGCCCTCGACCAGCGAACTGCTCGACTGGCTCAAGCTACTGCTCAACGAAGACATGCCGCTCGAAGTGCTGCAGGATGCCAACCCCAATGCCGCAATCCCCCCGCTGCACGGCGCGCTGCTGAAGAACGAACAGGACATCATGATGTTCGAACGGCTCGCCTTCATGGCCCGCCGCCAGAGCTGATCGCGCACAGCGAAATACGCATGTGAAAGGGGCGCGGACCGGATATGGTTCGCGCCCCTTTTCGCGTCTGAAAAGCCGCCGTCAGTTGAAGCTGTACGCCAGTTCGAAATCGCCCCAGCGGCGGCCGTTGATAACCAGCGGGACATAGACATTGCGCACGACGACATAGTTCCGGCCGTCGCCTTCCTGCCGGTACACCGCCATCATGTAGGGATCGGTCTGGCTCTTGGCCTTCTTGTCGATCGCATAGAGCATGACGCGCCCGTTGCGGCAGTAGGTCGTATCATGCGTGACATCGCCGGTCGGCGCGCGGCAGCGATCGGTGATATGCGTCGGCAGGAAGCCGTTCATATCCGCTTCCGAACACATCAGGATCGGTCCGCCCTGCGCGACCACGCGGTCGTTGATCGGGCGCCAGTTCGCATCGGCCCAATCGCTCAGTGCAGTGCGGTACTGTTCGGGGTTGGTGCCGGGGACATATTGGTAATCGCGGTCGAACAGCTGGTCCATGCTGAGCGATCCGTCGGCGATCGCGGCTTCGGCGACGCCGGCGACTTCCGCGGCGAAACGGCGCGCCTGTTCGACCATCCGGCTGTCATCGGGCGAAAGGTCCGCCTTGACCAGCTGGTCGAACATCTCGCTCGCGGTCATTTCCAGATCCTCGATCCGGGCATGCGCCGTACCGAGCTTGGTTTCGTTGACCGTGACCGCCTCGTCGAAATCGTCGAGCACATCCTGCACGCGGTGGACATGCCCCGAAATGGTGGCGGTGTTGCGCGCAATCAGGTCCTGCTGGCCGTCGACCTCGAGCAGCAGTTCGGTGACGCTGCGCATGGTATCCTCGATCGAGCCGACCGAGTTCTTCGCCTGGCTGCTCGCTTCCGCGCCGCTTTCGATCTTCTCGATCACCTGACCCGCTTCGTTGCCGAGCGTATCGATCGTCCGGCCGATCTCCTCGGTTGCCTTGCGGGTCTGGCTGGCAAGCGATTTCACCTCATTGGCGACGACCGCGAAAGTGCGGCCCTGCTCGCCCGCGCGCATCGCCTCGATCGTCGCATTGAGCGCGAGGATGTTGGTCGTCTCGGCGATCTGGTCGATCTCCTGGCTGGAGCGGCGCACCTGGTCCATCGCCGCGGCAAAGCCGGTGACATGCTGGGTCAGCGTTTCGACCAGGCTGAGCAGATTGCCGATCTCGTTCAGCGAGTTGTTGATCATCGTCGAACCGTGCCTGAGCCGTTCGATCGCGCGTTCGGACAGCAGCCGGGCCTCGTCGCTCGCTTCGAGCACCTTGCGCTGATCTTCGTCGAGCGTCCGCACGGTGCCCTGCAACTCGCCATATTCGCTGCGCAGGTGGCCGAACGAATCGATCACGCCCTGGACGATACCCGCCACATCGGAACAGCCGACGGTGACCTTGCCGCAGGCGGCCGGAATTTGATCGAGAGCGGACGCACCGCCCTTGTCGATCGCGCTGAGTTCCATGTGCTTACGACCCCCTTATTCGTTTTGATCAGCGAGGTTTAGGCGCTGATGGTTAGTGGAGGGTAAAAATCGGTTGCGATTCACACACTGGTGCACTCGCCCTACACGCGCTAAGCCGTTCGGCATGTTCTTCAATTTCGTCGACGAGCTTCGCTCTGCGGGCATTTCCGCAAGCTTCAAGGAACACCTCACGCTGATCGAGGCGCTCGACCGCGACGTGATCGAGCAATCGCCCGAAGCCTTCTACTACCTCAGCCGGGCGACCTTCGTGAAGGACGAAGGGCTGATCGACCGGTTCGACCAGGTGTTCCAGAAAGTCTTCAAGGGCATCCTCAGCGATTACGGGCAGAACCCCGTGGATGTCCCCGAAGACTGGCTGAAGGCGGTGGCCGAGAAATTCCTGTCCGAAGAGGAGATGGAAAAGATCAAGGCCCTGGGCGACTGGGACGAGATCATGGAGACGCTCAAGAAGCGTCTGGAGGAACAGGAAAAACGCCACCAGGGCGGCAACAAGTGGATCGGCACGGGCGGGACATCGCCCTTCGGCAATTCGGGCTACAACCCCGAAGGCGTGCGGATCGGCGGGGAAAGCAAGCACAAGCGTGCGGTCAAGGTGTGGGAAAAGCGCGAGTTCAAGAACCTCGACAACACCAAGGAACTGGGCACGCGCAACATCAAGATGGCGCTGCGGCGCCTGCGCCGCTTTGCCCGCGAAGGCGCCGCCGACGAGCTCGACCTCGATGCGACGATCGAGGGCACGGCCAAGCAGGGCTGGCTCGACATCCGCATGCGGCCCGAACGGCACAATGCGGTCAAGCTGCTGCTGTTCCTCGACGTCGGCGGGTCGATGGATCCCTTCATCAAGGTGACCGAGGAACTGTTCAGCGCGGCCACGGCCGAATTCAAGAACCTCGAATTCTTCTACTTCCACAACTGCCTGTATGAAGGCGTGTGGAAGGACAACCGCCGGCGCTGGCAGGAACGCACCAAGACCTGGGATGTGCTCCACAAATACGGGCACGACTACAAGATCGTGTTCGTCGGCGATGCGGCGATGAGCCCCTACGAGATCACCCATCCGGGCGGCAGCGTCGAGCATATGAACGAGGAAGCCGGCGCCACCTGGATGCAGCGCGTGACCAGTACTTATCCGGCGACCGTGTGGCTCAACCCGGTGCCCGAAAAGCAGTGGAGCTATTCGCAGTCGACCAAGGTGATGAAACAGCTGGTCAACGACCGCATGTATCCGCTGACGCTCGACGGGCTCGACGACGCGATGCGCGAACTGAGCCGCAAGACCGGGGCATGAGAAAACCCCGGGCGTTGCTTACGCCCGGGGTCGTTGCTTCCAGCGGGTAGCGGGCCACGCGGCCCGCCCCGGCTAGTCCTTCTGATCGAGTTCCTCGTTGAGGCGCAGCGAACAGCGCCAGAAGAAGAACGCCGGCAGCAGCCCGAGGAACGTCGCGCCGTAAAGCACGTAGCGCACGCTTTCCTCGCCATAGGCGGGCTGCAGCAGATCGGACATCATCCCGAAGAACAGTGGCCCCAGCCCCAGCCCGATGAGGTTCTGGAAGAACAGCAGCACGGCGGCCGCGATCGCCCGGGCGCGCAGCGGCACGAGGCCCTGCACGCTCGAATAGGTGGGGCCGTAATAGAGCGAATTGCAGATCGTCGGGACGATCAGCAGGAACAGCGCCAGCAGCCAGTTGTCGGTCATGAAGGCGAGCAGCGCGAAGGGTATCGTCACCACCATGCCCACCGCGGGCGCGGTGAGCACATGGCGGCGGTTCTTGGCGCCCCAGCGATCGGCGATATAACCGCCCAGGACCGTGCCGGCGATGCCCGCCCCGCCATTGACCAGCCCGAACCACAGCCCGGTTTCACCCGGGGTCAGCCCGTGCGTGCGCTGGAAGAAGATCGTGATCCAGGTAACCTTGCCGTAGGCGAGGAAGGCCGCGGCCGAACCTGCCGCCACCAGCAGGACGAAAGCGCGCGAGCTGAACATTGCCTTGAGCGCGGCCTTCATCGGCATCTGTTCGGCCGACTGCTGCGTACCGGCCTGCATCATCCCGGTGCGGCGGGGGTCCTTCAGATAGGTGAAGACGACCACGGCCAGCGCAATGCCCGGAAGCCCGACGATCAGGAAGGCGTTGCGCCACCCGACCGAATCGGCGAGCAGGCCGCCGATCAGCATGCCCAGCAGTGTGCCGATGGGGATGCCAAGCGCGTAGAAGGCCAGCGCGGAGGAGCGCTTGGAAGGTTCGACCATATCCGCGATCAGCGAATGCGCAGGCGGCGTGCAACCCGCCTCGCCCACGCCCACGCCGATCCGCGCCAGCAGCAGCTGGATGAAATTCTGCGCCAGTCCGCACAAGGCAGTCATGGCCGACCAGATCGCCAGCGCACCGCCGATCAGCCATGGGCGGTTGGTAGTCGAGCGATCAGAGAAACGCGCGATCGGCAGGCCGAGGATCGTGTAGAACAGTGCGAAGGCCAGGCCCGTCATCAGGCCGATCTGCGTATCGCTCAGACCCAGTTCGAGCCGGATCGGCTCGGCCAGGATGTTGACGATCTGCCGATCGATGAAATTGAAGATGTAAACTATCAGAAGGATCCACAGGGTAACCCTGACCGATCCACCAGTCTGCCGTGCTGCCGCAGTCGCCATTATAACCTCTCCCGAAGCGCGGGTATGCCCGTCACTTTCAAGTAGGCTCGCCTTCCCGGGGCCTTAGGTCAAGACCATTGATCGAAAATCGAACTTGCGGTCGGGTAGAAAAGTTTGCCGCTGTCCAACCCTGCGACCGCGTACGGACGGCGGTGCTGCCCGACCGGTCAGTTGTAGGCCAGATGCGCTGCGATCGATTCGCGCCAGGCGGCTTCGTCCGCGCTGGCGACCCGGTCGAGATCGTCGGGAACGGCTTCACTGTCGTCGACCCATTCGCGCAGCACCGAACCCCCGTTGATCACGTCGATCGCCAGGCGGTCGAGTTCGTATTCGTAAGGGAAATCGCGCCAGATCGGATAGTCGCAATAGAGAGCGCGGATGGCCTTGAAGGCCAGGGCCTGCAATCGCCAAGGGCGGAACGCGTGGTGATCGTAGAACTCGCCTTCGGCATGGATCATCAGCCCGTTGCACAGCGCGCCCGCGTGCTTGTGGAAAGTCGGTTCGAACCAGCATTCGCGAAGCGCCGAACCGCGCATCCAGACCGGCGCCAGACGATGCATTTCGGCCAGCACTGCCTTGGCATCCACGTCGGGCGCCCCGAACAGGACTTCCAGCGGCCGGGTCGTCCCCCGGCCCTCGCTCAGCGTGGTGCCTTCGAGCATGACGGTGCCGGCATAGGCCCGCGCCATGTTGAGGCTGGCCGCATTGGGGCTCGGATTGATCCAGATGCGGCTTTCGGGCCAGCCATAGCCGGGGGCCCGGCCGGGCGACCAACCCTGCATCTCGATCACCTGCAGATCCACGTCGAGCTTGAAATGCGCGACGAACCAGCGCGCCATTTCGCCCATGGTCAGCCCGTGACGCATCGCCATCGGCGCGGCGCCAACAAAGCTCTCCTGACCGGGTTCGAGTAGGGTTCCTTCCACCGGCCCACCGGCGGGATTGGGGCGGTCAAGCACCCATACCGACTTGCCCGCCTTCGCCGCCTCCTCGAGCAGATACAGCAGCGTGGTGACGAAGGTGTAGATCCGGCAGCCGAGGTCCTGCAGGTCGAACAGGAAGACGTCGGCGCTGTCCATCATCTGCGCGGTGGGGCGCCGTACTTCGCCATAGAGGCTGAAAACGGGGATGCCGTAGTGCGGATCGACCTCGTCCCCGGTCTCGACCATGTTGTCTTGCTTGTCGCCCTTGAGCCCGTGCTGCGGACCGAAGGCGGAGGTCACATTGACCCCGCGGTCGATCAGCGCGTCGAGCGAATGCGTGAGGCCCGCGGTTACCGAGGCAGGATGCGCGACCAGCGCGACCCGGCGCCCGTCCAGCGGCTTGCGCAGTTGCTCTTCCGTGACGAGCCGATCGATGCCGAATTTCATGGCGCGCTAGCTGCCCCAAGCCGCGCGGTGAAGCAAGACGGATCGTGGAAATCGGGCGCCTCTCTGCCATGAGCGAGCGCCCAGTAGCTCTTGTGCCCGCCGGTCTCCTCGATCACGCAGCTGATGCCCATCGCGCACTCGGTCTGCGGCAGCCCCGCGGCGGGCAGCGCGGCATCGAAGATCGCGAACTTGCCGCCAGGGCGCATAGTGCAGACCGCATCGCGCGGCATCGGCCATTCGCTCATGCCGTCGCGCGGGGCCGAGAAGCGGTAGGCATTCCAGCGCTCGGAGGGCGACAGATTGAACTCGTGATAGGCGGTGTCCCCATCGGGCCGCAGGAAGAGCTCGAAGCAGGTGGTCTGCCACAGTCCGTCGGCGCGTCCCTTGCCGGCAAATCCGGGGAGGACGAGATCATGCGCAGCCTCGATCCGCCAGCGCAGCGTCAGCCAGTTGGCATCGTGCGCGGTCACGCGCGCCTCCACCGCCGTTACCCCCAGTGCAGGGCATGCCGGATGCGGTTCCAATCGATAGATTTGCATGCCGCCCCTTACCTGCTAGCGCGCGCCTCGTCATGAACAACTATACGTCCGAACTCATGCGCGTGCTCGACGAGCGCGGCTATATCCACCAGGTCACCGATGCCGCAGGGCTCGATGCGCTTGCCGCCAGGCAGATCGTCCCCGGCTATATCGGTTTCGATGCCACCGCGCCGTCGCTCCACATCGGCAGCCTCGTCCAGATCATGATGCTGCGGCGCCTCCAGCAGGCGGGCCACAAGCCGGTCGTGCTGATGGGCGGCGGGACCACGCGGATCGGCGATCCGACCGGCCGCGACGAGAGTCGCAAGATGCTCACCGACGAGACGATCGCAGCCAATATCGAGGGGATCCGCACCGTCTTCGAACGGTTGCTGACCTTCGGCGAGGGGCCGACCGATGCAGTCATGGTCGACAACCAGGACTGGCTGGGCGAACTCGGCTATATCGAAATGCTGCAGAAGGTCGGCACACATTTCACCGTCAACCGGATGCTGACATTCGATTCGGTGCGGCTGCGGCTCGAGCGCGAGCAGCCGATGACCTTTCTCGAATTCAACTACATGATCCTGCAGGGATACGACTTCCGTCACCTGGCGCAGGACATGGGCGTGCGGCTGCAGATGGGCGGCAGCGACCAGTGGGGCAATATCGTCAACGGGATGGAGCTCGGCCGCCGGATGGATGGCAGCGAGCTGTTCGGCCTGACCACGCCGCTGCTGACCACCGCCGATGGCGGCAAGATGGGCAAGACCGCCTCGGGCGCGGTCTGGCTCAACGAAGCGCAGCTGCCGAATTACGACTTCTGGCAATATTGGCGCAATGTCGACGACCGCGACGTGGGCCGCTTCCTGCGGCTGTTCACCGACCTCGACCTGGCTGAAATCGCCCGGCTCGAAGCGCTCGAAGGCGCGCAGATCAACGAAGCCAAGACGGTTCTTGCCAATGAAGTAACCACGCTCGTTCGGGGTGCCGAAGCCGCGCGGCTCGCCGAGCGCACCGCGGCCGAGACCTTCGCCGGCGGCGGCGCGGGCAGCGATCTGCCGACGCTTGCCGTGGGCGCGGACGGCATGCGGATCGGCGCGGTGCTCACCGAGCTCGGCTTCACCGCTTCGAACGGCGAGGCCAAGCGAAAGCTGGCCGAAGGCGCGGTCAAGCTCGACGGGGCAGTGATCACCGAACCGGGGCATCTGGTAACGGTCGCGCAAGGCGGCGAATGCAAGCTCAGCCTGGGCAAGAAGAAGCACGCAATCATCCGCGCGCAATAAGCGGCGAAGCGAGCATCAGGAACGTCGAAAGGCCCCGATTGTTTACCATTTGGAAGACTTTTCCGCGCATAGTATATTTCGTCTTAAGCACTTCAAAGGGAACGCCAGCATGACTGTCGGAGCACAACTGAGCGTAACCGACCAGCGCCGGATGGCGCGTCATCCGGTCGACCATCCCGTCATCGCCGAACATTTCGGAAAAGGCGACGTGCACCTGCATATCGCCAACGTCTCCTCCAACGGCTTCATGATCGACAATGCGGAAGACATCGCCCGCGGCGAGCGCGTGATCGTGCGCTTGCCGGTCATCGGCCGGATCGAAGCCTATTGCATCTGGATCCGCGACAACCGCGCCGGCTTCCAGTTCGAACGGATCATCCGGGTCGACGATTTCCTGGCGATGATCGACACGCTGCAGCCCAATCCGCGGCTGCGCAAGCTGCGCTGATTTCCAACCGCTTCTTCTAGAACGACAAGCAGGCCCGTCTTCACAACCGAAGGCGGGCCTGCCATGCGTCCGGGGTGAACGACACAAGCAAGCTTTCCCCCGACGCATCGCCCCTCAGGATCGCGAACTTCCGCGCCTACTGGCTCAGCCGCCTGTCGATGACGCTGGCGCAATATGCGATGATGCTGATCATCGGCTGGCAGACCTACAATCTGGCACGCGACGGCGGGATGGGGGTCGGCGCGGCATCGGGCCAACTGGCGCTGATCGGTCTGCTGCAATTCATCCCGCTGTTCCTGCTCACGCCCTTTTCCGGCTGGGCGGCGGATCATTTCGACCGGCGCAACATCGCCCGCCTGACCGTGCTTGCCCAGCTGGGCTGCGCGGGCACCCTCGCCTGGTTCACCTGGAGCGAGACGCTGACAGTGACCGTATTGTTCGGCGTGGCGATCGTGCTCGGGATCGTCCGCGCGTTCAACGGCCCCGCGCTGTCCGCGCTGGCCCCCAATCTGGTACCCAAGACGATCCTGCCCAACGCCATCGCGCTGTCGAGCATCGCCTGGCAGGTCGGGATGATCGTGGGCCCGGCGATCGGCGGCTACACCTACGCCATAATGCCCGCCCTGCCCTATATCACCGCCTTCGCGCTGTTCGCGGTATCGCTGGCCGCGCTGAGCTTCATCGGCAAGGTGCAGCAGCCGGCACGCGCGGCGAACAGGCGCCCGATCCACCAGATGGTCGAAGGGCTGCGCTACGTGGTCCGCAACAAGATGGTGCTGGGCGCGATCACGCTCGACCTGTTCGCGGTCTTTCTCGCCGGGGCGACTGCGCTGTTCCCGGTCTATGCGCGCGATATCCTGGAGGTCGGCGAAACCGGGCTGGCGCAGCTGGCGATGGCGCCGGCAGTGGGCGCCGCGCTCACCGCGCTGTGGTTCAGCTTCCGTCCGCTTAAGACCAATGTCGGGCCCAAGATGCTGTGGGCGGTGGCGGTATTCGGACTGGCCACGGTGGTCTTCGGGCTCTCCAAGACGATGCCGCTCAGCCTCGCCATGCTGTTCATCATCGGCGCGGCGGACATGTTCAGCGTCTATATCCGCCAGTCGCTGATCCAGCTGCACACGCCCGACGACAAGCGCGGGCGCGTGTCCTCGGTCAGCCTGCTGACGATCAGCGCGTCGAACGAATTCGGCGATTTCTTCTCGGGCAGCCTCGCCTTCCTGTTCGGCCCGGTGATCGCGGTGGTCGGCGGCGGGGTCGGCGCGATCGCCACGGTCGCGCTGTGGTCGCGAATTTTTCCCGTCCTGCGGACAACGCGGACCTTTGACCCGCCTGACGAATTGTTAGACACTCCCCCCGAAGAGAAATTGCAGGAGCAGATGCCATGAAAGCCGACTCCGTCCTCGCCACGATCGGCGATACCGCCCACATTCGCCTGTCGCGCCTGTTCCCCGACCACGAGGTCTGGGTGAAGAACGAGCGCGCCAATCCGGGCGGTTCGATCAAGGATCGCATCGGCCTCGCGATGATCGAGGATGCCGAAGCGGCGGGCAAGCTCAAGCCCGGCGGCACAATCGTCGAACCCACCAGCGGCAACACCGGGATCGGCCTCGCGATGACTGCCGCGGTCAAGGGTTACAAGCTGGTGCTGGTCATGCCCGAAAGCATGAGCGTCGAACGCCGCCGGCTGATGCTCGCCTATGGCGCGACCTTCGACCTGACGCCCAAGGAAAAGGGCATGAAGGGCGCGATCGAACGCGCGCAGGAACTGGTCGAACAAACCGAAGGCGCCTGGATGCCCAGCCAGTTCGACAATGAAAGCAACTGGAAGGTCCACGCGCGCACCACCGCCAAGGAAATCCTCGATGACTTCGCCGATACGCCGATCGATGCGATGATCACCGGGGTCGGCACCGGTGGGCACCTGACCGGCTGCGCCGAAGTGCTCAAGCAGAGCTGGAGCGCGCTGAAAGCCTATGCGGTCGAACCGCAGGGCTCGCCGGTCATCAGCGGCGGCCAGCCCGGCCCGCACCCGATCCAGGGCATCGGCGCCGGCTTCGTCCCCGACAATCTGCACACTCAGGCAATCGACGGCGCGATCCAGGTCGATCCCGAGGATGCCAAGGAAATGGCCCGCCAGTGCGCTGCGAAGGAAGGCCTGTTGGTGGGTATCTCAAGCGGCGCGACATTGGCCGCAATCAAGCAGAAACTGGCCGATCTGCCTGCCGGATCGCGCGTGCTGGGCTTCAATTACGACACTGGCGAACGGTACCTGTCGGTGCCCGATTTCCTGCCCGAGTGATGCCTTTCGAGAAGGTCGGATACGAAGACGGCGCGGTCGCGCTGACCGCGTTTTACGCGCGGCCCGCCGTCCCGGCCCGCGCCGCGGTGGCGATCTATCCGACCTTCATGAACACGACCCCCGCGGTCGAGGCGAAGGCCGATGCACTCGTCGATGCCGGTTACGCAGTGCTGATCGGCGATTTCTACGGGCCCGAAGCCCCGTCCGATGCCGACCAGGCTTTTGCCGCCATGGGCCGGCTGCGCGGTGATCCGCCGGCAATGCGCCAGCGCCTGCGCGCCACGCTCGATCTTCTGCGCCGGCTCGAACCCGATGTGCCGCAAATGGCGATCGGTTTCTGCCTCGGCGGCATGGCAGTGCTCGAAATGGCGCGCGACGGGCAGGATCTCGCTGCCGTGGTGAGCTTTCACGGCCTGCTCGAAACCGCCCTGCCCGCCGACAAGCGGATTATGCCGCGGATCCTGGTATGCCACGGCGATGCCGATGCGCTGGTCCCCCGCAGCCAGGTCACCGGTTTCTGGGAAGAAATGGACGCGGTGGGGGCCGATTGGCATTTCCACAGCTATGCAGGTGTCCAGCATGGCTTCACCACGCCGCGCATGCGCGACGGCTCGCCCAATCCCGCCTATGACGCAAGTGCCGACCGCCAGAGCTGGGCGGCGATGCATGCGCTGTTCGACGAAGTGCTCGGATAGGGTAAGCGCCCTGACGGAATTGCCGCGCGAGGTCCGGTAGCAGGCTTAACCGAAAGATTGGACCAATCGGTCGGATGGGGCGGCAAATTCCGCCCCTGCAGCGTCGGGCTTGACGGACCGCAGGCGCGGAGCGGCACAGACCGTGTCGCGCCCGGCCGCTTTCGCTTCGTAAAGCGCCAGGTCGGACCGGCGGCAAAGATCCGAAAGCCGCTCGCCGAATTGCAATTCAGCCACGCCGAACGACGCGGTAACCGCGGGCGCGTTGTCGAGCCGCACCGGCAGGTCCCGCGCCACCGCCCAACGCATCCGTTCGGCCAGAGCCTGGGCCTGCGCAGTGGTGCGCCCCGGCAGGAGGATGGCGAATTCTTCGCCCCCCAGACGCGCGACCAGATCGTCGCTTCCCACCGTATCGTCCAGCAGCCCGGCGAGATCGGCAATCACCCTGTCGCCTGCCGCGTGGCCGAAACTGTCGTTGATGGCCTTGAACCGGTCCAGATCGAGCATGATCAGCGACAGGGGCCGGTCGGTCCGCCGGGCCCGGGCCACCGCCCGATCGCCATGGGTTTCGAAGCCGCGCCGGTTGAGGGCGCCGGAAAGCGGGTCGGTTTCCGACCGGGCGATCATTTCCATCGTCGTGTCGCGCATGATGACCAGCAGCAGCACCAGCGCGAGTGCGATCAGGACCACCGATCCCATCGTCTGCGAGATCGCCGCATAATCGGAAGCGAGATAGGCTTGCGCGTGGTCCGCAGTGCCGATCCACCAGGCAATCGCGGGTTTGGCCAGGTAGACAAGCACCGCGAGGGCGCCGACCACGACCAGCAGCCGGTCGAGCGCCAGCTTACCGCCGGACCGCACGACGACCGCGACCATCAGCACCTGCATTGCCGCATAGGGGAGCTGGTAGAGGAGCGTCCGCAGGGCCGAGCCGTACGGCAGTCCGAGCATGACGGGGACGAAGGCCAGCCCGGCAAGCCAGACGATCGCGGTGGCGGACCGGGGCAGCGCTGCGCCATAATGCCGGGCGACGCCGATCAGGCCGCAGGTCAGCGCCGCCAGATAGCTGACATAGATCGCCACCACGACCGGAGTGGGCTGCGCCAGCGAGGGCAGAATGAATTCCAGCGCCACATCGATCACGCCAATGCCATAGGCCGCCGCCAGCCATCGCGCGCCGCGAACCGTCGGGTTGGTCGACGCCACCACGGTGAACGCAACCGCGAACAAGGCGGCGATGAACATGTTGATGCTGAGTACGAACGCGGCTGTCATAGGCGGGATATCCGAGAAAGGTCCTCCCTAACCGGCAAGTCCGAAATCTTGGTAAACGCGCGCGCGTTCGGGCGCGCTGATTTGCTCCGCAGGCGGTGCGTGCCGGGCCGACGCGGCTGCGATCACCACTGCGGAACCCTGCGCAATCTGCTGTCCGACAAAGAAAACGGGCCGGGGGACTGGATCGCCCCCCGGCCCGTCATGCCTTCCTGCGGAAGGTTAAGCTGCGGTCGCGAACGCGTCCTCGTCCAGCGCCATCAGGCTTTCGCTGCCCGCTTCGAGCTTGCGGCGCAGCGCGCCGGCGTCGGGCAGGTAGCGGTCCATGTAATAGCGCGCGGTCGCGACCTTGCCTTCGTAAAAGGCCTTGTCCTCGCCGCCTGCGGCAAGCGCGGCCTGCGCGACCTTCGCCATGCGCAGCCACATCCAGCCCAGCGTCACGATACCCATGATGTGCATGTAGTGATGGGCGCCTGCGCCAAGATGATTGGGGTTCTGCATCGCGTTCTGCATGAACCACATCGTCGCCGCCTGCTGCTGGCCCAGCGCCTTCTCGAGCGCTTCGGCCATCGGGGCGAGCGTATTGTCGCCCTTGGCGTCGGCGATGTCGTCGCCCACCACCTTGAAGAAGGCCTGGATTGCCGCGCCGCCCTTCTGCGCCAGCTTCCGGCCGCACAGATCCATCGCCTGCACACCATTGGTGCCTTCGTAGATCTGCGCGATCCGGGCGTCGCGGACGAACTGGCTCATGCCCCATTCCTCGATGTAGCCATGGCCGCCGAAGACCTGCTGCATGTTGGTGGCGACTTCATAGCCCTTGTCGGTGCCGTAGCCCTTGATAACCGGGGTCAGCAGCCCGATCAGCATGTCGGCCTGTTCGCGCTCTTCCTCGGTCTTGGCCTTGTGGGTCAGGTCGACCTGCAGCGCGCCCCACAGGCACAGGGCGCGCATGCCTTCGGTGAAGGCCTTGGCGTCCATCAGCATGCGGCGCACATCGGGGTGCACGAAGATCGGGTCGGCCTGCGCCTCGGGTTCCGCCGGGCCGGTCAGAGCGCGGCCCTGCCGGCGATCGAGCGCATAGGCGACCGCGTTCTGATAGGCGACCTCGGCCTGGCTGAGACCCTGGACGCCGACGCCGAGACGCGCAGCGTTCATCATGATGAACATCGCGGCGAGGCCCTTGTTCTCCTCGCCCACGAGCCAGCCCTTCGCGCCATCGTAATTGAGCACGCAAGTGGCGTTGCCGTGGATGCCCATCTTGTGTTCGATCGAACCGCAGACCACGCCGTTGCGCTCGCCGATCGAGCCGTCGTCGCCGACGAGGAACTTGGGCACGACGAACAGCGAGATGCCCTTGCTGCTGTCGGGTGCGCCGGGGGTCTTCGCCAGCACGAGGTGGATGATGTTCTCCGCCATGTCGTGTTCGCCGGCCGAGATGAAGATCTTGGTCCCGGTGATCGAATAGCTGCCGTCGGCCTGCGGTTCGGCCTTGGTCCGGATCATCCCCAGATCCGTCCCGCAATGCGGCTCGGTCAGGTTCATCGTACCGGTCCATTCGTTGGAGATCATCTTGGGAAGATACTTCTCCTTCTGCTCCTGGCTGCCCTTGGCGAGCAGCGCGGAGACCGCCCCGTTGGTCAGGCCGGGATACATGCCGAAGGCCTGGTTGGCGCTCGACACGAATTCCTCGAAGGCGAAGCCGAGGACATGCGGCATGCCCTGCCCGCCGAATTCTTCGGGCTGCGACAGCGTGCCCCAGCCCGCTTCGCGGAACTGGTCGAAAGCTTCCTTGAAACCCTTGGGCGTGGTGACCGAACCGTCTTCGTGGCGGGTGCAGCCTTCCTGGTCGCCCGACTGGTTCAGCGGGGCGAGCACTTCGGCGCAGAACTTGCCGCCTTCGTTGATGACCGCATCGGTGACATCGACGCTGGCGGCCTCGAAGCCGGGCAGGTCGGCATAGCCGGCGAGATCGAGCATCTCGTTGATGATGAAGCGGGCGTCGCGGGTCGGCGCGGTGTAACTGGGCATCTGCGTGTCCTTAGGGTTGGGGGGTGTCGGTTGTAGGGGCCTTGCGGCACATCATTCGGTTTCGAGCCGTTCGATCTGGTCGATGAACTCGGTCAGATCGGTGATCGAGCTGTCGATATCGTCACGCTGTTCCTTCAGCTTGGCGACATGCGCCTTGCACTTCTCGATCGTGACGCGCCGCTGTTCGACCCGGCCATCGCCGAGATCGTAGAGGTCGATCATCTCGCGGATCTCGGTCAGCGAGAAGCCCACGTTCTTGGCGCGCATGATCCACGCGAGACGGGCGCGATCGCGCTTGGAATAGATGCGGGTCAGGCCAATCCGCGAAGGCGCGATCAGCCCCTCGTCCTCGTAGAAGCGCAGCGCACGCGCGGTGCAGCCGAATTCGCTGGTGAGGTCCGAGATCGAATATTGTTCGCGCCCCAACTCGTCGGGCCGTTCGATATGTGCGCCGGCGTGGCGGCGATCGCTGGTTTGCGCACGAGGATCGTTGGGCAGCGGCTGTGTCATGCCGCGTGCATAATGGAACGTTTACGTAAGCGTCAAGTCTTGACGGGTTGGAGAACGTCACCGACGAGTTCGCGGTAGAAACAGCTTGGCGCCCCCGTGTGGCAGGTCGGCCCTGCGGGGGTGCACGACAGGACCAGTGCGTCCTGGTCGCAGTCGACAAAGATCCGCTCGACCCGCAGGACATGGCCCGAAGTCTCACCCTTCTGCCAGAGCTTCCCGCGCGAGCGCGAATGGAAGTGCGCAAGGCCGGTTTCGCGCGTCGCAGCCAAAGCCTCGGCATCCATGAAGCCGACCATCAGCACCGCCTGCGTCGCATGGTCGACGACCACCGCGGTCAGCAATCCCTTGTCGTCGAACTTGGGCATGAAGTCGCTGCCGGCTTCCCGGTCGGTACGCTCACTCACTCTCTCGGCCTTTCACATCAGAAACTGCGCGCCCTGTTGTTGCAAGATAACCACAAAGTCGACCCAAAATCGGACATTGTTGCAAATGCCTGTTTGATGATCGCGAAGTTTCGGGAACATATGCGGCGCAGGCAAGTGAGGCCTGCCCACCGGAACAACGGTGCCATCAGAGCGCCAGGGTTCAGGGGGTCACCGGGTTCGCTGCCGCGATCGAGGGGTCGCGGCGCATCCGGGAACGATGAGGGATGGATCCGAGGTGCATGCTGGGGGGCTGCACCATGCCGCAAGGCCGGTCCGGTTATATTCGTCACGTGGCGCCCGGGATCGCAAGATCCCGGGCGTTTCGTTTCTACCGCGTGCTATCGGTCCTGCGCGCGTCGCGCGCTTCGTCGAGCACCCTCGCAAAACACGCGATAATTACGCTGCGGGCGCCGCCCCGCTTGAGCGCGCGGACACAAGCCGTGCTCGTCGCCCCGCTGGTCAGCACATCGTCAACCAATATGACATCGGCATCCGCGATCATGCCCGCGCGCGCGGGGCGCAGCGCGATAGCCCCGCTCAGCGTACGGGCCCGCGCCTTCTTTCCCAATCCGCCCAGCGGCGGGGTCGGCCGATTGCGGACAAGGGCGTCGACGCACAGCGGGCCATGACCGAGCTGGTGCAATTGGCGGCCAAGCAAGGCGGCCTGGTTGAAGCCGCGCTGCCAGATCCGCCTGCGGTGCAGCGGCACCGGTACGATCACCCGGTTGCCCATTGCCGGCGGGAGGCGCGCCGCGATCAGCCGCGCGAGCAATGGGGCCAGCGCGATCCGGCGACCGTGCTTGTACGCCAGCACCAGCTTGCGCGCCGTATCAGTATAGAGCGTGCCCGCGGCGATCCCGTCGTGGAGCGGAGGCGTAGCCAGGCAGACCGCACAGGATGCCCCCTCCCCCGGCTCGGTGCTGGCAAACGGGCGCTGGCAGGACACGCAGCAAGGCTCCGACGGGATCGACAGGTCCTCCCAGCAGGCGGCGCACAAACCGCCCTGTTCGCCCACGCCCCCGCCGCATGCTGGGCAGCGCGGGGGATAGACGAAATCCAGCACGGGCGCGAAGCTGTCGCGCAGGAGGCGGCTTGTCGACACCTTGCGATGGTGCGCCGCTTGCACGGCGCTGGCAAGCGCGGCAGGGCAACGGGCGATGACCAGCCATGCTCCCCCGCGCATCTTTTCCCGCAAGCGCCGGATTGCCGGGTTGCGCCGCGCGCGCGTTCGCCAGGCACACCGCGATGCCGCGCGCTACCTGCTCGACGACATGGTCGAGGACGTGCTCGACCGGCTCGAATTCATCCGCCTGACGCCCGGCCGCGTGCTGGTGATCGGCGACTGGACCGGTACTCTCGCGCTGTCGCTGCGCGGCGCGGGGGCCGAGGTCGACGAACACGATGCCGCCAGCCTGGACGAGGAACGTCCACTCGACGGCGGCCCCTACGACCTGATCGTCAGCCTCGGATCGCTCGACCGCGTCAACGATCTGCCCGGCGCGCTGCTCCACCTCCGCAATGCGCTGGCCGAAGACGGACTGATGATCGCCAGCTTTCCCGGTGCGGGCAGCCTGCCGCACCTGCGGCGGGCGATGCTCGCCGCAGAGCCCGATCGGCCCGCGGCGCGGATGCATCCGCTGATCGACAACCAGGCAGCTGCCGGCCTGCTTCAGCGCGCGCTGTTCAAGCGCCAGGTGGTCGACAGCCATACGCTCACCGTGTCGTTCGGAGGGCTACACCGGCTGGTGTCCGACCTGCGCGACCAGGGCCTGGGCAGCGTGCTGGCCAGCGCCGCCCCGCCGCTCGGCAAGGCCGCGCTCGAACGCGCCGAACACGCCTTCATGAAGCAGGCGAACAACAAGGGCCGCGTGCTCGAAAGCTTCGAGATCCTGACGCTGACTGGCTGGAAAGACTAGCGAATTGCCTAGCGCAGGCTGGCCTGCGCTGCCGCGAGCCGCGCAATCGGCACGCGGTAGGGCGAGGCGCTGACGTAATCGAGCCCGGTCTTCTCGCAAAAAGCGATGCTCGCCGGATCGCCGCCATGTTCTCCGCAGATGCCCAGCTTGAGCCCGTCGCGCGTCGCGCGCCCGCGTTCGGCGGCGAGTTCGACCAGCTGGCCGACGCCGTCGATGTCGAGGCTGACGAAGGGATCGCGCGCGAAAATGCCCTTGTCGACATAGGTTGTCAGGAAGCGGCCCGCATCGTCGCGGCTCACGCCCAGCGTAGTTTGTGTCAGGTCGTTGGTGCCGAAGCTGAAGAATTCGCCCACTTCGGCGATTTCGCCCGCCATCAGCGCGGCGCGCGGCAGTTCGATCATCGTGCCGACGAGATATTCGAGCGTCGTGCCGGTGGCGGTGAACACTTCCTTGGCCACGCGGTCGACGACATCCTTGAGCAGTTCAAGTTCGCGGCGCGTGGCGACCAGCGGGATCATGATCTCGGGCACCGGCGCATCGCCGCTGTCCCTGGCAACCTGGCAGGCCGCCTCGAAGATGGCGCGCGCCTGCATTTCGTAGATCTCGGGATAGGTGATCCCGAGCCGGCAGCCGCGATGGCCGAGCATCGGGTTGAATTCATGCAGCTCGCCGGCGCGGCGGCGCAGCTTTTCGATATCGACGCCGGTGGCGCGCGCGAGGTCTTCGAACTCGACATCGCCATGCGGCAGGAATTCGTGCAGCGGCGGGTCGAGCAGGCGGATCGTGCACGGCAGGCCCGCCATAACCTCGAAGATCGTCCCGAAGTCGCTGCGCTGTTCGGGCAGCAGTTTGTCGAGTGCGGCGCGGCGGCCAGCCTCGCTATCGGCGAGGATCATTTCGCGCACCGCGCTGATGCGGCCCGCATCGAAGAACATGTGCTCGGTGCGGCACAGGCCGATGCCTTCGGCGCCGAACTGGCGCGCCATACGGCATTCGGTCTCGGTTTCGGCATTGGTGCGCACGCGCATCCGGCGGTGCTTGTCGGCCCATTCCATCAGCGTGCCGAAGTCGCCCGCCAGTTCGGGTTCGATGGTGGCGACTTCGCCCGCCATGACCTGCCCGTTGGCGCCGTCGATGGTGATGACATCGCCTTCCTTGAGTTCGCGGTCGCCGATGGTGAGCATGCGGCCTTCGCGCGCGATCGACACTTGCGATGCGCCCGACACGCAGGGGCGGCCCATGCCGCGCGCCACCACTGCGGCGTGGCTGGTCATCCCGCCGCGCGCGGTGAGGATACCGGTGGCGGCATGCATGCCGTGAATGTCCTCGGGGCTGGTCTCGACGCGCACGAGCACGACCTTCTCGCCGCGATTGGCCCACAGTTCGGCAGTGTCGGCATCGAGCACGATCTTGCCGCTGGCCGCGCCGGGCGAAGCCGGCAAGCCGGTGGTCAGCACGTCGCGCGGCGCTTCGGGATCGAGCGTCGGGTGAAGCAGCTGGTCGAGCGCCATCGGGTCGACGCGCAGGATCGCGGTCTTCTCGTCGATCAGCCCTTCGCCGACCATGTCGACCGCCATCTTGAGCGCCGCCTTGGCAGTGCGCTTGCCATTGCGCGTCTGGAGCAGCCACAGCTTGCCCTGCTGCACGGTGAACTCGATGTCCTGCATGTCGGTGTAATGCCGTTCGAGCAGGTCGAACACGCGCGCGAGTTCGGCGAAGGCTTCGGGCATGGCTTCTTCCATGCTTGGCTTGTCGGCCCCGGCCAGTTCGCGCCGCGCCTTGGTGAGGTATTGCGGCGTGCGGATGCCCGCGACCACGTCTTCGCCCTGCGCATTGACCAGCCATTCGCCGTAATAGGCCTTCTCGCCGGTGGACGGATCGCGGGTGAAGGCGACGCCGGTGGCGCTGGTATCGCCCATGTTGCCGAACACCATCGCCTGCACGTTGACCGCGGTGCCCATGTCATGCGGGATGTCGTTGAGGCGGCGGTAGATCTTGGCGCGCTCGGTATCCCAGCTGTCGAAGACCGCGCTGATCGCGCCCCACAACTGCTCGACCGGGTCCTGCGGGAACGGCGAGCCGAGCTCGCGCTCGACGATCGCCTTGTATTCGGCGACCAGCACCTTCCATTCTTCGGCGCTCAGCTCGGTATCGGCGTAATAGCCCTGGTCTTCCTTGGCGATTTCGAGCGCTTCCTCGAACAGGCCGTGATCGACGCCGAGCACGACATCGCCATACATCTGGATGAACCGGCGGTAGCTGTCCCAGGCGAAGCGTTCATCGCCGCTGGTGTTGGCCAGCCCGGCGACGGTGTCGTCGTTGAGGCCGAGGTTGAGCACGGTATCCATCATGCCGGGCATCGACACTGCGGCGCCCGAGCGGACCGAGACGAGCAGCGGATCGGCGGCATCGCCGAAGCCCTTGCCCACGGTCTTCTCGACATGGTTCAGCGCGGCGGCGACATCGCTGCGCAGCTTGGCGGTGAAGTCGCTGCCGCCGGCGAGATAGGTGAGGCATTCCTCGGTCGCGATTGTGAAGCCCGGCGGGACCGGCAGGCCGATGCTCGCCATTTCGGCGAGGTTGGCGCCCTTGCCGCCGGTCACGGTCTTGTCCTTCTGCCTTGCATTCGTATGCGGCGCGTTCCCGCCGAAGGTGAAGACCGTGTCGTTACTCATCAAGGCAATCCCTACAACTTGGACCACATGGACCACGGTCCATGGAGCAATAATTCATCAGCCCTCGATGCGGCTGAAATCGGCGACTTTGTGCACCGCAGCACGGAAGCGCGCAAGCAGGTCGAGCCGGTGTGCCCGCTTGTTTTCTTCATCGGCATTTACCGTCACTTCTTCGAAGAAACGGTCGATCGGCGCCCGCAAAGCGGCCAGTGCGGCCATGGCGGCGGAAAAGTCTTCCGCTGCAATGGCTCGGCTCGCTGCCGGTTCCGAATTTGCCAAGGCATCCATGAGCGCCTTTTCGGCCGGTTCGGCCGCGTAGGAAAGCTCGCTGGCGTGGCGCTGCTCCATCTTGGCCGCGACCACTGCCTTCAGATCGGGATCGTCGACAATCGCCAGCGGGTCTTCCTCGCCCGTCCGCGCGATTTCGCCTTCGGCGCCGTGCCAGTCCTCCTTCTTGAGGATATTGGCCGCGCGCTTGTAGCCGGCGAGCAGGTTGGCGCCGTCTTCGCTGTCCATGAAGGACTGGAGCGCATGCACGCGGGCAAGCAGGCGGACAAGGTCGTCCTCGCCGCCAAGCGCGAAGACCGCGTCGATCAGGTCGTGGCGGACACCTGCCTCGCGCTGCTGGACCTTGAGGCGGTCGGCGAAGAAGTCGAGGAGGTCGCCTTGGGCAACGCCGAAACGAAGGTCGTTGTCTTGTACGATGCGGATAACACCCAGCGCCGCACGACGAAGTGCGAAGGGGTCTTTCGATCCGGTGGGCTTCTCATCGATCGAGAAGAAGCTGCGCAGCGTATCCAGCTTGTCCGCCAAGCTCACCGCCACCGTCACCGGTGCGGTCGGAACGTCGTCGCCCTGCCCCACCGGCTTGTAGTGATCGCGGATCGCGTCGGCGACGGCATCGGGCAGGCCCTCGGCGCGGGCATAATAGCCGCCCATCAGGCCCTGTAGCTCGGGAAACTCGCCGACCATTTCGGTGACGAGGTCGGCCTTGGCGAGCCGCGCGGCCTGTTCGGCCATGTCGGCGAGGTCGTCCCGGCTCAAGCCGTCACCCCCGCGCAGGCGGGGGTCCAGCTGGCCTGAATTGCCTGTACCACCGCCGTTATCTGGATTCCCGCCTTCGCGGGAATGACGGGTGTTGGGTTTGACGATTTCTTCCTCGACCAGCCAGCGCGCAAGCTTGGCCACGCGCTCGACCTTGTCGGCCACCGCGCCCAGCTTCTCGTGGAAGGTGATCCGCTCCAGCCCCTTGGCGTGCTCGGCGAGCGTTTTCTTGCGATCGACGTCCCAGAAGAAGCGCGCGTCGGACAGGCGCGCGGCGAGGACCTTGCGGTTGCCGTCGACCACGCGCGCGCCGCCATCCTCCGCCTCGATATTGGCGGTGCAGATGAAAGCGTTGGCGAGTTCGCCCTTCTCGTCCTCGCAAACGAAGTACTTCTGGTTGACGCGCGCAGTCAGCTGAATCGTCTCGGGCGGGACCTCGAGGAAATCCTCCTCGAACCGGCCGAGCAGCGGAACGGGCCATTCGGTCAGGCCTGCGTTCTCGATCACCAGCCCCTCGTCCTCGACGAGGCGGAGGCCGGCTTCACTGGCGACCTTGGCGGCGCCCGAGCGGATCAGGTCCTGCCGTTCCTCATGGTCGACGATGACATGCCCCGCGCGCAGCTTCATCGCATAGTCGTCGGCATTGCCGATGGTGATGTCGCCCGAGTGGTGGAAGCGGTGGCCCAGCGTGACCGCGCCGCTGGTGACGCCGTGCACCTCGCATTCGACCACGTCGTCACCCAGCAGCGCGACGATACCGGACAATGGGCGAACCCAGCGCAAGGACTCCGTGCTGATCGAGGCCGCGCCCCAGCGCATCGACTTGGGCCATGAAAAGTCGCGGATAATCGCGGGGATCGCTTCGGCGAGCAGGTCCGCCGTGGCGCGACCGGGTACGTTCTTTACCGCGAAATAGGTCGCCCTGCCCTTCACATCGCGCGTTTCGAGCTGGCCCTTGTCCACCCCCGCCTTGCGGCAGAAACCGTCGATCGCCTGATCGGGCGCGCCAACCGGCGGACCCTTCAGTTCTTCGCTGACAGCCTCGGTCGCCAGCGGCAGGCCGCGCGCGATCAGCACAAGGCGGCGCGGAGTCGACCAGACGGTGATCTCGCCGCACTCGACACTGGCGGCGTCCAGTTCGCGGCGGAACAGCTTTTCCAGTTCGGCGCGCGCGCCGGCCTGCATGCGCGCGGGGATTTCTTCGCTGCGGAGTTCGAGGAGAAAATCAGACATAATCCCGCTCCGTCGCCCCTGCGCAGGCAGGGGCCCAGATAAGGGCTGTAGCAAGCTCCTCAGGTGGCAGATAGGCTCCTGCCTTCGCAGGAGCGACGGGAGCGGGTAAACAGATCATTTCGACCACTCCGGATATTTCTCGGCCCAGGCGGGCGCTTCCTTGGCCATATGCGCTTCGCAGCTGCCGCGCGCGAGATCGCGGACCCGGCCCATGTAGCTGGCGCGTTCCTGCACGCTGATCACGCCGCGCGCCTGCAACAGGTTGAAGATGTGGCTGGCCTCCACCGCCTGTTCGTAGGCGGCGATCGGCACGTCATTGGCGAGCGCGTTCCGGCACTCGGCCTCGGCCTTGTTGAACAGGTCGAACAGCGCGCCCGTTTCGGCGACTTCGAAGTTCCATTTCGACATCTGTTTCTCGTTCTCGAGGAAGACGTCGCCATAGCTCACGCCGCGATCGTTGAAGGCGAGATCGTAGACGTTGTCGACACCCTGGATATACATCGCGAGGCGTTCGAGCCCGTAAGTCAGCTCGCCCGCCACCGGCTTGCAGTCGAACCCGCCCATCTGCTGGAAATAGGTGAACTGGGTAACTTCCATGCCGTCGCACCAGACTTCCCAGCCAAGCCCCCAGGCGCCCAGCGTGGGGCTTTCCCAATCGTCCTCGACGAAGCGGATATCGTGCTTCAGCGGATCGATGCCGATCACTTCGAGACTCTTGAGATAGAGGTCCTGAATATCGGGCGGGCTCGGCTTGAGGATAACCTGGTATTGGTAATAATGCTGCAGCCGGTTAGGGTTCTCGCCATAACGCCCGTCGGTCGGGCGGCGGCACGGCTGGACGAAGGCGGCGTTCCACGGCTCGGGGCCGAGCGCGCGCAGCGTCGTCGCGGTGTGGAATGTGCCGGCGCCCATGCGCATGTCGTAGGGTTGCAGGATGAGGCAGCCCTGCGCGCTCCAGAAATCGTGCAGCGCGAGGATCATGTCCTGGAAGGAATTTTGCGGATTGCGGTCCATGGCGCGGGGCAATGGCGCACGATGTTTCACCGGTCAATGCCGCAGCGCTGCTTGGCAAGCACGGGGTTGCATAGGTATCCTGCAGGCAACTGTCCCGAATGGAATCGCATTACATGACCGCCTTCTCGCTTCGCCCGGCGATGCTCGCCCTCGCCCCCCTTGCTCTCGCGCTGCAGGGATGCGCCACCTATTCCGACCCGGTCGCCGAGCCGGCTGCGCCGGTCGCGCAGCCTGCCGCGCCTGCCGAACCCGTGGGCCCGGGCCTGTGGAAGGTCGTGGACGAGGACACGACGATCTACCTGTTCGGCACCATCCACGCCCTGCCCGAAACCGTCGAATGGTATCGCGGGCCGATCGGCGAAGCGCTGGCGGAAACGCAGGAACTGGTCACCGAGATCCCCAGCGGTGCCGCGCTCGATCCTGCAGCGCAGCAGCAGGTGATGACCAAGGCGCTGCTGGCCGACGGGCGCACGCTGCGCGACCTGCTGGGCGACGATGATCGCGCGAAGTTCGAAGCCGCGCTGGCCGGGATGAACATGCCGCCCGCCGCCTTCGACCAGTTCGAACCGTGGTTCGCGGCCATGACGCTGTCGATCGTACCCCTGCTCCAGGCCGGCTACAAGGCGGAAAGCGGGGTCGAGATGAAGCTGGAGGAACTCGCTCCGGCCAGTGCGGCGCGCGGCGCGCTCGAAACGCTCGAATGGCAGATCGAACTGTTCGACACGCTGCCGGTGGAATCGCAGGTCGCCTTCCTGATGGTCTCGGCCGACAATATCGACGACATCGTCCCGATGATGGACCGCATGGTCGAAGAATGGCTCGATGGCGATGCCGACGGGCTGGCCGCGCTGCTCAACGAGGGGCTGACCGATCCGGTGCTCGCCAAGGCGCTGCTCTACGATCGCAACGAGCGCTGGGCCGAATGGATCGATACGCGGCTGGACGAGCCCGGCACGGTGTTCGTTGCCGTGGGCGCGGGGCATCTGGCGGGCGCGATGAGCGTGCAGGACTATCTCACCGGCCGCGGGCTGGCGGTGACCCGCGTGCAATAGCTGTCCCATCGTCGGACCGCGGGCTTTTCCCGGCTTGCGCGGCCGCGCGTTCCATGCAGATAGGCCATGTGACGTTTCGCTTATCCTCCCGGGCCGGCCGCATGCTCGGTCTTGCGCTGGCGCTGCTGCTCGCCGCTTGCGACAGCACGCCCGATGCCGCCAAGCCCGATGGGCCGCACCCCGCATTGTGGGAAATCACCGATAGCGCAGGTGCGGTCGAGGGATGGCTGTTCGGCACGATCCACGCGCTGCCCGACGGGGCCAAGTGGCAATCGCCGCGGCTGACCGAAACGCTTGGCGATGCCGACATGCTGGTGGTCGAAGTGGCCGATCTCGACAATGGCGAGGACCTGTCGAATCTGTTCCAGCAGATGGCCTTCGACCGGCGCGAGGGGCCGGTGATCGAGCGGATCGATCCCGCGCTGCGCGGCGAATTCGAGGAACTGCTGGTCAAGGCCAAGGTCCGCCGGAGCTATTTCGACCCGATGGAAAGCTGGGCTGCGGCGCTGGCGCTGGCGCAGGTCGCGCAGACCAACAAGGCGGAAAACGGCGCCGACCGCGTGCTGCTGGCCGCCTTCGACCAGCGCGAGGTCGTCGAGCTCGAGGGCGCGCGCGCGCAACTGGCCATCTTCGATACGTTGCCCCAGACCGAACAGCGCGACCTCCTCAATGCCGTGATCGAGGAAGCGCGCGAATATGGCGACAAGGGCGATACGCTGGCCAACGCCTGGCTGGGCGGCGACACCGACCGGCTGATCGAGCTGACGCGGCGCGGGATCCTCGCCGACCCCGAACTTGCGCAGGTCCTGCTGTATGACCGCAACCGGGCCTGGGCGGCGCAGATCGAGAACCTGCTTTCCGCCAGCGAACGCCCGCTGATCGCGGTGGGCGCGGGCCACCTGCTCGGCGAACGCGGTCTGCCCGCCCTGCTCGAAAGCCGCGGCTACACCGTCAGCCGCCTCGAATAACGCCGCCCGGCAGGCGATGCCGCTTGCTTTTCACGCCCGCCCTGCGTATGCGCGCGCCCTTCGGCACCATGGTCATCCCTGGAGGCGTGGTGGACCGAGCAACCAAATAGCATTCGAAAGGTAAGTGCCATGAGCGACGCTCTGACCCTGCCGGCCGAGGCGCGTGAACGGGCTGGCAAGGGAGCCTCCCGTCAGCTGCGCCGTGAAGGCCGTGTCCCCGCCGTGATCTACGGCGGCAAGGAAGACCCCATCATGATCCACGTCGAGGAGAAGGAACTGGTCAAACAGCTGATGACCGGTCACTTCATGAACTCGATCGTCGAGGTCGAAATCGGTGGCAAGAAGGTCAAGACACTTCCCAAGGACGTCGCTCTCAACCCGGTCACCGACCGTCCCGAGCACGCCGACTTCTTCCGCCTCGCCAAGGGCGGCAAGATCGAAGTTTCGGTCCCCGTCGTGTTCCTCAACGAGGAAGCCAGCCCCGGCCTGAAGAAGGGCGGCGTGCTGAACGTGGTCCGTCACGAGCTGGAACTGGTCTGCGACAACGACAAGATCCCCGGCGAGATCGAAGTCGACGTCACCGGCAAGGAAGTCGGCGATTCGATCCACATCAGCGAAGTGCAGCTGCCCGCCGGCAGCGAAAGCGCGATCACCGATCGCGACTTCACCATCGCCACGCTGGTTGCTCCCTCGGCGCTCAAGAAGGCCGAAGGCGATACCACGCAGGACGGCGAAACCGATCCGCAGGATGTCCCCGCCACCGAACAGGGTGTCGACGAGGACGCTGCGCAGGAACAGGCAGACAAGAGCGAGTAATCGCCTCTTGCCTCACCGCAACGAAGCGCCGGTCCCGCGAGGGGCCGGCGTTTTGCGTTTGGCCCCATGGTCGCTAGAGGACCCCGCATGCAGATATGGACAGGCCTTGGAAATCCCGGACCGCAATACGCCATGAACCGGCACAATGTCGGCTTCATGGCGGTCGACGTCATCGCGGCGATGTACGATTTCGGCCCGGTCCAGAAGAAGTTTTCCGGCTGGGCGCAGGAAGGCAGGATCGGCACGCACAAGGTGCTGCTGCTCAAGCCCGCGACCTTCATGAACGAAAGCGGCCGCGCGGTGGGCGAAGCGCTGCGGTTCTACAAACTCGACCCAGACGCGCTGACGGTGTTCCATGACGAGCTCGACCTTGCCGCCTTCAAGGTCAAGGTCCGCATGGGCGGCGGGCTGGCGGGCCATAACGGGCTGCGGTCGATCAACCAGCACCTTGGTCCCGATTTCCGCCGCGTGCGGATCGGCATCGGCCACCCCGGATCGAAAGAGCGCGTCCACGGCCATGTGCTGGGCAATTACGCCAAGAGCGAAATGGACCCGCTGGCCGACATGCTGGCGGCAATGGCGGCCGAAGCCGAATGGCTGGCCAAGGGTGACGACGCCCGCTTCATGAACGATATCGCGCTGCGCCTGCAGGACTGAACCGGCGAGAAGTCGAAATGTCCCGGTTGGAGACAATCGTGCAAAGACGGTTCGAAAAGTGCGAATGCTCCATTATCGCGGCATTCGAATAATTCGGGGATCATTCATGCGCCTGTTGCAGACAGCACTTCTCACCGCCAGCTTGCTGGTCACGGCCACTTCCGCGGCGGCGATGACCCGCCCGCCCAGCGATTCGGGTGGCGGAAACGGCAGCGGCGGAACTGCGGTTCCCGAACCGGGCGCGTTGGCGATGATGGGGACCGGTATCGCGGGCTACGGTGCCGCAGTGGCGCTCTACCGCCGCAAGAAGCGCAAGCGGGGCGGCTAGCTTCGGTCCGGCGCGGCGGCCTTCGAACCGCTGGCCAATCGGGGCATTTGACGGCATGCTTCCGCGGAAGGGAGACTGCCATGCCTGATTTGACCCGCCGCACCCTGCTTGCCGGAGCCGCCGCCACCGGAGCGCTTGCCGCCACTGCCGTCCGGGCGCAGGACGACAAGCTGATCCCCGCGCCCGACCTGACGGGCAAGGCGATCCTCATCACCGGTTGCTCATCGGGCTTCGGGCGCCTCGCCGCCGAACATTTCGCCCGCGCCGGAGCGACTGTCTTCGCCACCATGCGCAACACGCCGCGGCCCGAGGCCGAAGAGCTGATGCAGCTGGCGCGCCACGAATCGCTCGATATCCGCGTACTGCGGCTCGACGTGCTGCTCGATCACGAGGTCAGCGAAGCCGTCGCCAGCGCCGAGCGCGAAATCGGGCGCGGGCTCGACGTGCTGGTCAACAATGCCGGGATCGGCATCACCGGCCCGGTCGAAGTCCAGGACATGGAAGCGACCAAGCTCGCCTTCGACACCAATGTGCTCGGCTACCACCGGCTGGCCCGCGCGGTGCTGCCCGGAATGCGCGCGCGCAAGCAGGGCCATATCTTCGCCGTGTCGAGCCAGCTCGGCCGGGTCATGGTACCCTATACCGGACATTATTCGGCGACCAAGTTCGCCGTCGAGGCGATGTTCGAACAGCTCGCCTACGAACTGGTCCCGCACAATATCGGCGTGACCGTGATCGAGCCGGGTGGCTACCCGACGCAGATCTGGGTCAACCGCAACCGCTATTCGCAACAGCTCAAGGACCGCTCCGACCAGACGCATCTGGACGGGTACCCACAGATCGTCGCGGGCATGGGAACGGCGGACGGTTCGGGCCGCAGCGCCGATCCGATGGATATCCCGCGCGCGATGATGCGGGTGTTGGGCATGGTCCCGGGGAGCCGGCCGGTACGCCTGCCGGTGAGCGGCGGAGCGATCCCGCAGACCGCGATCAACGAGGTCAGCGCGCAGACGCAGGTCGGGTGGCTGGGCGAAAGCGGCTACGGCCCGCTGATCAAGGCGGTGCACAACGTCTGACGCTCTGGCTATTCGCGTGCGGCGCGGCTAAGGCGCGCGCCACACACATATACCGGAGTTTCTGATGGGTTTCCGCTGCGGGATCGTCGGCCTGCCGAATGTCGGCAAGTCCACCCTGTTCAACGCACTGACCGAGACGCAGGCCGCGCAGGCCGCGAACTATCCGTTCTGCACGATCGAGCCGAATGTCGGCCAGGTCGCGGTGCCGGACGAGCGGCTCGACAAGATTGCCGCGATCGCCAAGTCGGCCAAGATCCTGCCGACGCAGCTGGCCTTCGTCGATATCGCCGGACTGGTCAAAGGCGCCAGCCAGGGCGAAGGGCTGGGCAACCAGTTCCTCGGCAATATCCGCGAAGTCGATGCGATCGTGCACGTGCTGCGCTGTTTCGAGGATGACGACATCCAGCACGTCGCCAACAAGGTCGACCCGCTGGCCGATGCCGAAGTGGTCGAGACCGAATTGCTGCTGGCCGATCTCGAAAGCCTCGAGAAGCGTGTCCCCGCTGCCGCCAAGCGTGCCACCAGCGGCGACAAGGAAGCCAAGCTGATGGCCAGCGTGCTCGGCCAGGCGCTCGAACTGCTCAGGGACGGCAAGCCTGCACGACTGACCGAACCCAAGGACGAGGAAGAGGCCCGCGTCTTCCAGCAGGCACAGCTGCTGACCGCCAAGCCGGTGCTCTATGTCTGCAACGTCGCCGAAGAGGACGCCGCCAGCGGCAATGCGCTGTCCGAGCTGGTTTTCGCCAAGGCCAAGACGGAAGGCGCCGAAGCCGTGGTGGTCTCGGCAGCGATCGAAGCCGAACTGGTCGCGATGCCGGTCGAAGATCGCGGCGAATTCCTCGCCGAACTGGGGCTGGAGGAATCGGGACTGAGCCGGGTGATCCGCGCCGGCTACAAGCTGCTCGGCCTGCAGACCTTCTTCACCGCCGGTCCGAAGGAAACGCGCGCCTGGACTTTCCCCACCGGGGCCAAGGCACCGCAGGCCGCGGGCGAGATCCACACTGATTTCGAGCGCGGGTTTATTCGCGCTGAAACAATTGCCTACGATGATTACCTTGCACTGGGCGGAGAAAGCGGTGCGCGCGAAGCGGGCAAGCTGCGCCAGGAGGGCAAGGAATATCTGGTACAGGACGGGGACGTCCTGCTGTTCAAGTTCAACGTCTGAGGTCACTTCCATGAACCGGATTGCCGCCGCCCTCGCCCTCGGTCTTGCCAGCGTGCTGGGCGGCTGCGCCGCCTATGCCGATGCGCCAGTCGCCAGCATGGCGGTGGCCCAGCAGCGCGAACCGGTAACGATCCTGGTATCGATCGACGGCTTCCACCCGGACTATCTCGAACGCGGGCTGACCCCGACGCTCTCGCAGT
Source organism: Qipengyuania citrea (assembly GCF_009828015.1). Lineage (GTDB taxonomy): Bacteria > Pseudomonadota > Alphaproteobacteria > Sphingomonadales > Sphingomonadaceae > Qipengyuania > Qipengyuania citrea. The sequence goes on from NZ_WTYG01000002.1 coordinate 679,046, forward strand.
TGGCCAGCGACGGTACGCGCGCGGCGATGCGGCCGTCCTTCCCGACCAAAACCTTCCCCAATCACTGGACGCTGGTGACCGGCCTGGTGCCCGATCATCACGGCATCACCGCCAACCGCATGGAAGATGCCGCGCGCCCCGACGATCCCTTCACCATGGCCACAGTCGATCCCTATTGGTGGAGCGAAGCCAAGCCGGTCTGGGTCGAGGCCGAGGAAGCGGGCATCCGCAGCGCCGCAATGTTCTGGCCCGGCTCGGCCGTGGCCTGGGGCGGCACGGCAGTGCGCTACGGCCCGGTGACCGATGGGACGATGGCCAGCGACTGGCAGGCCTTCAGCATGCAGGTTTCGAACACCCAGCGCGTCAATTCGGTGCTCGACTGGCTGCGCCGGCCGGCCGAAATCCGCCCCGAATTCGTCACGCTCTATTTCGACACGGTCGACAGCGCGGGCCATGGCGCGGGGCCGGCTAGCGAGGAAACCGACGCCGCGCTGCGCGATATCGACCGGCACATCGCCAGTCTCGTCGCCGGGCTCGAGACGCTGGGCCAGCCCGCCAACCTGGTGATCGTTTCGGATCACGGCATGGCTGCGACAGGCTCGGACCGGGTCATTGCGCTGGCCGATATCGTCGATCCGGCGCTCTACCGGCTGGTCGAAGGCGGCGCCTATGCGACCTTCCAGCCCACCGAAGGCAATGCTGCGGCGCTCGAGGCGGCCCTGCTGCGCGATCACGCGCATATGGAATGCTGGCGCAAGGACGAAATCCCGGCGCGCTTCCAGTACGGCACGCATGATCGCATCCCGCCCTATCTGTGCCTGCCCGATACCGGCTGGACGATTTCGGCCACGGCGCCGGGCGCACAGTGGAGCGGCGGCAGTCACGGATACGATCCCTTCGCGCCGGAAATGGCATCGTTGTTCATTGCCCACGGGCCGGCCTTCCGCAACGGCGTGACGCTGGACGGCTTCCAGAACACCGCGGTCGCGCCGCTGCTGCGCCATCTTGTCGGCTTGCCGCAGGCAGCGCGCTCGGATGGCGACCTGGCCGATGTCCGCGGTGCTCTCGCCCAGCAAAATTAAGCGCCGGGCGGAACGAGACCGCCCCCACCCCGTTGCCAATCAAAGCTCAACGGGGAGACAGATGTGGTCGACAAGTCGGAAACATTCAGCACTTTGGTGCGCGTCGGATATTTCAGCCGCGCCATCCTCTATTCGGTGCTCGGCCTGATCGCGCTGACCAGCGCAGGCCGGATCAGCGAAGGCACCAACGGTATTTTCCAGGCGATCCGCGATTTCCCGCTCGGCACCGCCATCCTGTGGCTGATGGTGGTGGGATTGCTCGCCTATGCACTTTTCCGCTTCGCCTCGACATTCTTCGATATCGAGAACCACGGGACCGACACCAAGGGTTGGGCGGTAAGGCTTGGCCATGCGGGTAGCGCAATCGGCCACCTCGCCCTTGCCTATTCGGCCTACAAATTCGCCAGTTCCGGCAGCGACAGCAGCGGTGGCGGCGCACAGGACGCGGCTTCGGGTGTCCTGTCGATGGAGTTCGGCGGCGTGGTGCTGGGCCTGCTCGGCATCGCCTTCTTCGCAACTGCGATCTTCCAGGCCAAGAAGGGCGCGACCGGCAGCTTCATGAACCGGATCAGCGGCCGTGCACCCTCGCAGACCCGGATCGTCGGCGGCATCGGCTATATCGCCCGCGCCGTCGTCTTCCTCGTCATCGGCTGGTCGCTGTTCAAGGCCGGTTTCCTGTCGGGCGGCTCGGATCAGGTCAAGACACTGGGCGATGCCGTGGCGAGCCTTGCGGGCGAAGGTATCATCTTCACGCTGGTGGCGATCGGCCTGCTGGCCTTCGGGATCTTCAGCCTCGTGCTGGCCCGCTACCGGATCATTCCCGACATGGGTTCCGACGGCCGGGTCCCGCAGTTCCGGGCGTAGTTCCACCACCCATCCAACGCATCAGGCGCGCGGCTTTAAACCCGCGCGCCTTTTCGCGTTGCAGGGGCGCGACTGCATTTCCATGTTGCGTCGCTCGCGCGATTGATCCATTGCATTTTGCAATGCAGTTCTACGAAGACATCGCCATCGGGCACAAGCAGGCCTTCGGGCACTATGAAGTGACGCGTGAAGAGGTGATCGATTTCGCCAGGAAATACGATCCGCAACCCTTCCACCTCGATGACGAAGCCGCGGCGCAAACCCATTTCGGCCGCATCTCCGCCAGCGGCTGGCACACCTGTGCGATGACCATGTCGATGTTGGTCGCCAATCTCACCAAGCACAAGCAGGCGGGGCTCGGGTCACCCGGGGTCGACAAGCTGCGCTGGAAGAAGCCGGTCTATCCGGGCGACACGCTGCGCTGCGAAAGCGAAGTGATCGAGAAACGCCGCAGCGCCTCGCGCCCGGAAATGGGCATCTTCAAGAGCCATCTCACCGTCTTCAACCAGAATGACGAGCCGGTTATGGAAATGGTTTCGAACGGGCTGATCCGCACACGCGACCCGGAAGGGACCGACTAGCTCAGACGCCGCATTGCGCGATGCCCGACTTGCGATAGACCACCTGGTCGTTGGCATTCGAGATCGTCAGCGTGGCGGGAAAATCGCTGACTTCCGCAGCCACTTCCTCGCCCGCATCCTCGTCGATCTCCAGCGTCATGGAATAGGCCGTCCCGTCATACTTGCTGCGCGCAAGATAGGGCAGTTCGGCGCTGCCCTTGTCGGCAGCCAGCGTCTGCATTTCGCCATCGCGCAGAAAATGCCCGGTTTCGGCCATGGCCAGCGCCACCGCCGCCACTCCCCCGCCCGCGGGCGCAAAGCTGCAGCCTGCGCCGTAGAGGTCGTATTCCTCGATCTCGCGATAGCGGATCGCTCCGGGTTCGAGCTGTTCGGGCGGCGGCGTCTGGTGCGCCTCCACTTCCGCCACGGCGGCAGCCCGCTCTTCCTCGGTCGGCTCGTCCGCACAGGCCGCCAGTCCCAGCGCCAACAGGAGCGGTATGGTAATGCGCATCAATGCCTCCCGAACAGTTTCTCGACGTCTTCCATCGACAGCTTGACCCAGGTCGGCCGGCCGTGGTTGCATTGGCCTGAACGCGGGGTGCGTTCCATTTCGCGCAGCAGCGCGTTCATCTCGTCGACCCGCAGCACGCGCCCCGCGCGCACCGAACCGTGGCAGGCCATCGTGGCCAGAACGAGATCGAGCTTTTCGCCCAGCAGCAGCGCCTCGCCATTGAGCGCCAGATCGTCATCGATATCGCGCAGCAGTTTTTCAGGATCGGTGCGGGCGATGGCGTGCGGCAGACTGCGTACGAGCATTGCCCCGGGGCCGAAACGTTCGATCGCAAGCCCGTGTTCGGCCAGCCGGGGTGCAGCTTCCTCGAGCCGGTCGCAGCTGGTTTCGTCGAGCTCGACCACTTCGGGGATCAGCAGCGCCTGGCTGCGCGCGACCGCTTCTTCGGCGCCCGCAGCCCGCAGGCGTTCGAGCACGAGCCGTTCATGCGCGGCATGCTGGTCGACCAGCACCAGCCCGTCCCGCGCTTCGGCGACGATATAGGTGTTGGCGACCTGACCGCGGGCAATGCCCAGGGGATAGTCCGCCGCGGACGTATCCGCCGGTACCGCTTCCTCGGCCCGGCCACGCGGCTCGGCCATGGTGCCGCCCTCGCCCGCGTGCCAGGCCCGGCCCGGCTCGGCCACGCCGGTGGCAGGCGCGGACCAGTCGCGCCCTTCGAAGATCGAGCGCAGCGCGGGCGACGGCTCCTCGCGCACGGGTTCCTGCTGCCAGCGCGCCATGGCACCCGCGTCGGGGCTTTGCGCGCTGCGCTTGTCGCCCGTCGCCAGCGCGCGGCGCAGGCCCGAGACGATGAATCCGCGCACGCCCTGTGCATCGCGGAACCGCACCTCGGTCTTGGCGGGGTGGACGTTCACGTCGACTTCTTCTGCCGGGAGGTCGAGGAACAGCGCCAGCACCGCGTGGCGATCCCGCGCGAGCATGTCGGCATAGGCGCCGCGGACTGCACCGGTGAGCAGGCGGTCCTTCACCGGGCGGCCGTTGACGAACAGATACTGGTGGTCGGCCACGCCGCGGTTGTAGGTCGGCAGGCCCGCGATCCCGGTCAGGCGCATTCCGCCGCGGTCCATGTCGATCGCGACGCCGTTGTCCTTGAGCTCGCGCGCGATCAGCTGCGCGACGCGGTTGGTCAGCCCTTCCCCGCCCTGCAGCGCGAAGATTCGCCGCTCGCCGTGATCGAAGCTGATCGCCACGTCGGGCCGCGCCATGGCAAGCCGCACGACCACGTCCTTGCAGGCGGCGTATTCGCTCCGCGCCGTGCGCAGGAACTTGCGCCGCGCGGGGATCTTGCCGAACAGGTTTTCGACCCGCACCCGCGTGCCGGGCGGCAGCGCTGCGGGGCCTTCGGCGGCAATTTCGCCGTGATCGACCACCCGTTTCCAGCCCTGCTCGGCCCCGGCTGGACGGCTCTCGATCGTGAACCGGGCCACGCTGGCGATGCTCGGCAGCGCCTCGCCGCGAAACCCCAGTGTCGCGACCTGTTCGATCGCCTCGTCCGGCAGCTTCGATGTCGCGTGCCGTTCGAGCGCCAACGCCATTTCGTCGGGGCTCATCCCGCAGCCGTCGTCGGTCACCTCGAGACTGGTCAGTCCGCCTTCGACCAGCTTCACCGCGATCCGCGTGGCCCCGGCGTCGATCGCGTTTTCGACAAGCTCCTTGAGCGCCGAAGACGGCCGTTCGACCACCTCGCCCGCAGCGATGCGGTTGACCAGATTCTCGGGCAGGCGGCGGATTTGCGGCATGGGTAGATCGTTCTAGCGGTGAAGCGCCGCGATTCCGAGGCAATGCGTTCACCTATCCCCCACGGGAATAGCGGAAAATTTTGGCATTCCCGCGATAATCTCGCTAAGGCTCGCCCACCATTTCCTGCTGGAGAGGTGCGAGCGGGTCGCTCCCCTTCGCCGGATCACGCGACACAACGGAAAATCGAACGAAAATGGGCTTCTGGAACAATCTCTTCAAATTCGGCGTGCAGAACATGGCGATCGACCTCGGCACTGCCAACACGCTGGTTTACGTGCAGGACCAGGGTATCGTCCTGAACGAACCGAGCGTGGTTGCGCTCGAGACGATCAACGGCATGAAGCGCGTCAAGGCCGTGGGTGACGATGCCAAGATGATGATGGGCAAGACGCCCGATAGCATCGAGGCCATCCGCCCGCTGCGCGACGGCGTGATCGCCGATCTCGACGTGGCCGAAGAGATGATCAAGCACTTCATCCGCAAGGTAAACGGGCGCAAGAGCCTGATGCGCTATCCCGAAATCACCATCTGCGTGCCGTCGGGGTCGACCTCGGTCGAACGCCGCGCGATCCGCGATGCCGCATCGAATGCGGGTGCCAGCCAAGTCTATCTCATCCTCGAACCGATGGCCGCGGCGATCGGTGCCGACATGCCCGTGACCGAACCGGTCGGCAGCATGGTCGTCGACATCGGCGGCGGCACAACCGAAGTCGCCGTGCTGTCGCTGCGTGGCCTCGCCTACACCACCTCGGTCCGCACCGGCGGCGACAAGATGGACGAAGCGATCGTTTCCTATGTCCGCCGACATCACAACCTGCTGATCGGCGACAGCACCGCCGAGCGGATCAAGAAGGATTTCGGCGTCGCACGTCCGCCCGAAGACGGCGTGGGCGAAAGCATCACGCTGAAGGGCCGCGACCTCGTCAACGGCGTGCCCAAGGAAATCACGATCAACCAGGGCCACATCGCCGAAGCGCTGTCCGAACCCATCGGCGCGATCGTCGAAGGCGTGCGCATCGCGCTGGAAAACACCGCGCCCGAGCTGGCGGCCGACATCGTCGACCAGGGCATCGTGCTCACCGGCGGCGGCGCGCTGATCGGCGGGCTGGACGAATATCTGCGCGAGGAAACCGGCCTGCCGGTCACCATCGCGGAAGATCCGCTGTCCTGCGTCGCTCTCGGCACGGGCCGCGCAATGGAGGACCCGATCTACCGCGGCGTCCTGATGACGGCTTAGGAAAGGCAGGGGAATGGCGCCGACAGGCTCACGGCGCTCGGGGTATTCTCGCAGGGCGCAGTACAATCTGTTCACCGGATACGTGATCGCGGGCATCGGCGCGCTGATCGGCGCGATCCTGCTTGCGCTTTCGTTCTTCCAGCCGCAGTTGTTCGGCGGAGTACGCGGCGCGGCGCAGGGCGGCCTGTCGCCGGCCACCGAAACCGCCGCCACTGTGCGCACCGGATCGAAGAGCGTCTGGGAGAACATCAGCGGCTATTACCGCGCGGGTTCGAAGAACGCGCAGCTCAAGCGCGAAATGGAAATAGCGCGTATCCGGCTGCGCGAGGCCGAGGCCGTGAAGCAGGAAAACGTCCGCCTGAAGGGCCTGCTCGACCTGCACGAGGCCGAGACCAAGCCCGTCGCGGTGGCGCGGCTGGTGGGTTCGTCCGCCTCGAGCACGCGGCGGTTCGCCTATCTCGGCGCGGGCAGCGACGATGGCGTCGCGGTCGGAATGCCGGTGCGTTCACCGCGCGGCGTGGTCGGGCGGATCCTCGAAGCGGGCAGTTCCAGTTCGCGCGTCCTGCTGCTCACCGATACCGAAAGCGTGCTGCCGGTCCGCCGCGCGGGCGATGAAGTGGTCGCTTTCGCCGAAGGCCGCGGCGATGGCTTGCTCCGCATCAAGCTGATCAACCTCGGTATCAACCCGCTGGAGCCCGGCGACCTGTTCGTCACCAGCGGCGCTGGCGGCTATTACCGGCCGGGTATCGCAGTGGCGATCCTGACCGAGACGACCGATGATGGCGGTCTTGCGCGCATTGTCAGCGATCCGGCGGCCGCGGACTACGTCAGCGTGGAACAGATCTACGAACCCGAAGCGGCGCTGGGCGCGGAAACCCCGATCGAACGCGAGCTGACGGATTGATGGAGCGCAACGATCCACGGGCGCGCACCGATGCCTATGGCAGCCGGATAAACCGATCGCATTCGAACATGCTGGCCAATGCGATGCCCTGGGCATCGATCATGGTTGCGTCCATCCTGCCGGTATTCCCCATCGCCACCGCGCTGCCGGTGGTCCCGCCGCTGGGGCTGCTGATGCTGCTGGGGTGGCGGCTGGTACGGCCGGGCCTGTTGCCCGTCTGGGCCGGACTGCCACTGGGCCTGATCGACGATCTGTTCAGCGGTCAGCCCTTCGGCTTCGCGATGTTCGTCTGGTCGCTGATCATGCTGGCGATCGAAGTGGTCGAGATGCGCTTGCCGTGGCGAGCCTTCTGGCAGGACTGGTTCACGGCGGGTTTATTGATCGTCGGCTACCTGTTCGCAGGCTGGCTCCTGTCGGGCGCGCAGCCCACCATCCATTCGCTCGTCGCCCTGGTTCCGCAACTCGTGCTCACCATCCTGCTTTTCCCGATCGCGGCGCGTTTCGTGGCCATGCTCGACCGCTTCCGGCTGACCCGCTGGAGAGCGCTGTAATGCGCCTGCGCCGCCGTGCCCGGCCCCGCGAGGTCGTAACCCAGTCGACGCTGGACAATGCCTTCGACCGGCGAACCTTCGTCATCGGCACCGCCATGGGCGGGCTTGGCGTGCTGCTGGCCGCGCGAATGGGCTATATCGCCATCGCCGAGAACGAGAAATACGAGCTCGAAAGCGAGAGCAACCGCGTCAACCTGTCGCTGATCCCCCCGCGGCGCGGCTGGATGCTCGATCGCAACGGCGCTCCGCTGGCTTCGAACCGGGCCGATTTCCGCGTCGACATCATTCCCGATCGCACCGAAGACCCCGATGCGACGATCGACGCGCTTACGACCATTCTCAATCTCGACGACAATCAGGCCGCCGATATCCGCAAACGGGTCGACGATGGGCCCGGCTACCAGCCCGTCGAGATCGCCTCGGGTATCAGCTATGACGAATTCGCCGCAGTCAGCGTGCGCCTGCCCGACCTTCCCGGCGTGGTTCCGCAGCGCGGCTTTTCGCGGTTCTACCCGACCGGGCCCAGCGTCGGCCATTTGCTCGGCTATGTCGGTCCGGCCAATGCCGAGGAATACGAGGAGCAGGACCGCAACCCGCTCTTGATCACGCCCGGGTACAAGATCGGCAAGGATGCGCTGGAAAAGCAGTTCGAGCTCGACCTGCGCGGTGTGCCCGGCGCGCGCCGGGTCGAAGTCACCGCTTCGGGACGGATCATCCGCGATCTCGAGACCCGCGAAGACGTCCAGGGCGATCCCGTTCGGCTGACGATCGACGGCCCGCTGCAGGACTACGCGGCGCGCCGCATCGGCCTCGAAAGCGGCTCGGTCGTCGTCATGGATTGCGAGACGGGCGACCTCTTGTGCATGGCGTCCATGCCCAGTTTCGACCCCAACAGCTTTTCGCAAGGCATCGGGCGCGTCGAATACGCCATGCTGCGCGAAGACGAGCGCGTGCCGCTGCGCAACAAGGTGCTCAAGGGCCTCTATCCCCCCGGCTCGACGGTCAAGCCGATGCATTGCATGGCCTTCCTCGATGCGGGGATCAAACCCGACGAGGCGATCATGTGCGGTGGCGGGCGGCGGATCGGCAACCGCTTCTTCAATTGCTGGAGCAACCACGGCCGGGTCGACATGGCGAAAGCAATCTATCAGAGCTGCGACAGCTATTTCTACCATTTCGCGCAGAAGATCGGTTTCGCCAAAGTCGCCGAATGGGCGCACAAGATGGGTCTGGGCGAGGAATTCCCCCTCCCCGTCACCAGCCAGTTCTACGGCACCGTGCCCTCCCCCGAATGGAAGCAGCGCAAGCACGACAGTGCCTGGCAGCCCTATGACACGGTGAATTCCTCGATCGGCCAGGGTTACTACCTGACCAACCCGCTGCAGCTGGCGGTGATGAGCGCGCGGATGGCGACCGGGAACAGGGTCATGCCGCGCCTGCAGCTAACCGGCGAAACCCCGCAGTTCGAGCATTTCGATTTCAGCCCCGACGAGATCGGCTATGTCCGCCAGGCGATGAGCGACGTGGTCAACGGACCGGGCACCGCCGGGCGTGCGCGCTTGCCGTTCGACGACATCAAGATGGCCGGCAAGACCGGTACCGCGCAGGTTGTCTCGCTCAGCGTGTCCAATGGCCGGACCGGTCCCTGGAAGTATCGCGACCACGGATTGTTCGTGTTCTTCGCACCCTTCGACAAACCGAAATACGCCGGCGCGGTGGTGATCGAGCACGGCGGCGGCTCGGGCGCGGCCTATCCCATCGCCCGCGACGTGATGACCTTCATGTTCGACCCGGCCAAGGGCATGGACGCACTGCGCCCGCTCGAAGAACAGTGGGGCGGCAGCGCGCAGGAACGGCTGGATGCGAAATACCGCGCCTATGCCGCCGCGCAGGGTGAGGCGGTGCCCCCGGCCCCCTCGCGCGACGAGGATATCTTCGACCAGGTCGAGGCCGAAGCCCGCGTCGCGGCCCGCCAGCCCGAAAGCATTGCCGAAGAAGTCGGCCCCTCGCGCGTCGATACCCGCTCGCCCGAGGAAGTGTCGCAAGCCGCAGCCAGCGCGCGGGCCGACGCTACGCAGGGCGATCCTGCCGCGCCCACGCAGGACACCAGTGAATGAGCTCGATCGTTCCCGCGCCGATCGCACGGCAGCCTTGGCAGATGCTATTCCCGCTGTTCGTCCTGATCGCCTTCGGGGCGCTGGTCCTGTTCTCGGCGGCGGGTGGCAGCTGGGATCCCTACGCCTCGTCGCACGTGATCCGCTTCAGCGTGTTCCTGGTCATGGCGTTCGTCCTCAGCCGGTTCTCGCGCGAGCTGGTGCTGTTCTTCGCCTTCCCGATCTACGGCGTCGTCCTGGCAATGCTGCTTGCGGTGGAGGCGATCGGCTTCGTCGGTGGCGGCAGCCAGCGTTGGCTCAATCTGGGCTTCATGCAGCTACAACCGTCCGAGCTGATGAAGCCCGCCGTCGTGCTGGTTCTCGCACGCTACTATTCCGCATTGCCGGTCGGCATGGTCCCGACGCTCGGCGCGCTTCTCGTGCCCGGCCTGCTGATCCTGACACCCGTGGCGCTGGTGCTGCTGCAACCCGATCTGGGCACGTCGCTGGCGATCGTCTTCGGCGGGTCGATGGTGATGTTCGCCGCCGGCCTGCCGCTGCGCTGGTTCATCGGTGCGGCTGCGGCGGGCGCGGTTCTGGCGCCGGTCGCGTTCTTCTTCGGTCTGCAACCCTATCAGCAGAAGCGCGTGTTCACCTTCCTCGATCCCGAAAGTGACCCGCTGGGTGATGGCTATCACATCACCCAGTCGAAGATCGCCATCGGTTCGGGCGGTTTCTCGGGCAAGGGCTTCAACGAGGGTTCGCAGAGCCATCTCAACTACCTGCCCGAACCGCATACCGATTTCATCTTCGCCACCATGGCGGAAGAATGGGGTTTTCTGGGGGGAATCGTGGTGCTGGGCGCTTTCGCGATGATCCTGCGCTGGGGCCTGTCAGTCGCGCGCGCCAGCAGCGACCGCTTCGGCAAGCTGATCGCGCTGGGCATGACCGCGACGATTTTCTTCTACGTCGCGATCAATTTGATGATGGTCATGGGGCTTGCCCCCGTGGTGGGCATCCCGCTGCCGTTCATGAGCCATGGCGGCAGTTCGATGCTGACCAACATGATCTGCATCGGATCGCTGATGCTGGTCCACCGCTGGAACCGCAAGGCGCCGCGCACCGGGCTGCTGCGCTAAAGCTCGACCAATCCCAGCTTGAGCGCGCGCACCGTCGCGGTGACCCGGTCATTGGTGTCCAGCTTGTCGAAGATTCTTCGGGTATAGGTGCGTACGGTTTCAGGCGAAATGTCGAGGATCGTTCCGATATCGACCGACGACTTGCCCCGCCCCATCCATTCGAGCACCTCGCGTTCGCGCTCCGACAGCGAGACAGACGCCCGGCCGCCGTCCATGATCTTGCAGATCTGGAGATGCGCCGCGAGCAGCAGCGAATGGATCTGCTGCAATTGCTCGTTCGAGAAACCGGCCGGGTCGCGCTCGAATCGCATCGAGCAATAGGCATTGCGGTTGCGCGGGCCGAACACGGCGAAACCGACCCAGTTGTCGACCCCCGCAGTGACGGTTTCCTCGAAGAACCGCTCGGCTTTCGGGTCGCCGCGGCCGAGCTCGATCGCATCACGCCAGACCAGCACCGGTCCGTATTGGAACGTCAGTCGAGGAACCGGATCGATCTCGCGCCACGCACCACTGACGTAGCGCCGCTGGAATTCGAGCGGATAGTCACGCGACCAGATGAAGGTCTTCTTGGAAGTCTGCGATTCGAAGATCGGCGTGAAATGGTAGCTGAACCAGGTGGCACCATTGTCGAGGCAGTTTTCGTAGACGAATTCCAGGATGGCCTCGCAATCGGCCATCTTGGCAATATCTGCCGCAAAATCCCACATCGCCTAATCAGCCCAAGTGCTTGTCCCCAAATTGAGGGACTGCACATGTATCAGATTCGACTGCATAAGGACAACCAACGAACCGAAGGTGACGAAGGTAGGGCTAGTCACTGGACAACCAGGACATCTGACAGAATGGCGCCCGAAAACCATTTGCAGCAAATACACGACGGCGATTTTGCATCGTGCGGCAGCTGCAGCTTCGACACCTGCTGCCCCAAGATTCGCGACCTCGTCCTGTCCGCCGTGCGGCACGCCCAGGCCCGCGACAAGCCGATGACGGTCTGGGATCTGCCCAACGCGACCGACCTCACGCTGAAGGCCGCCTACGCCGCGGTACGGAATCTGGAATGCGAACGACTGCTGGTGATCGGCGACTGGTCGGGCCACCCGTTCGATGCGGTCCTGGCAGTGGCGGAGCCGGCGTCGGACACGAACCGGCACCAGCGCGCGGCATGATCCGCATTTAGGGCTTTTCATACGCGAGAAGCCCGCTATATGAGCGCCTCCCGAGTCGGGAACGCCCCTTCCACGGGGCCGCGGTACGCCGCAGTGTGGACGCATAGCTCAGTTGGTAGAGCAGCTGACTCTTAATCAGCGGGTCCTAGGTTCGAGCCCTAGTGCGTCCACCACCTTCCCCATTCCGTCATACCCCACACGCCGATCCCACGACCATGGTTTTGCGGGCGAGGACGGTTCGTCACACTCGATGTGATACGTGCCATTGGCAATCACATTGCGATGTGATACCTCGCCCACCATGGATACGATCGAAAAAGTTCGCACACTCGTCTCGCAGGGCCTGATGACTCGCGCCGGGCTTGCCCGGGCGGCTGGCCTGCACGCCAACACGCTGCGCGACTGCGCCGAGGACAGCTGGAACCCGACCTCCGAAACGCTCGGCAAACTCGAGGCTTTCCTCGAAGCCAATGACGACACGCCGGTTATCGTCGGCGCCGAGGAGATCATCGACGAGGCCCGCAACGGCCGCATGTACATCCTCGTCGACGATGAGGACCGTGAGAACGAGGGCGATCTGATCATCCCCGCGCAGATGGCCACGCCCAGCGCGATCAATTTCATGGCCACGCATGGCCGCGGGCTGATCTGCCTGTCGCTTGACCGCAAGCGCGTCGAGGCGCTGGGGCTCGAACCGATGAGCCGCGACAATCGCGAAAGCATGCAGACCGCTTTCACCACCTCGATCGAGGCCAAGGAAGGCGTCACCACGGGCATCAGCGCGGCTGACCGGGCCCGCACGGTCACCGTGGCGATCGATTCGGCCAAGGGTCCGGACGATATCGTCACCCCGGGTCATGTCTTCCCGCTCGCGGCGCGCGACGGCGGCGTGCTCGTCCGCGCCGGCCATACCGAGGCGGCGGTCGACATCTCGCGCCTTGCCGGGCTCAACCCCTCGGGCGTGATTTGCGAGATCATGAACGAGGACGGGACGATGGCCCGCCTCGATGATCTGATCGGCTTCGCGCGCAAGCACGACATGAAGATCGGCACGATCCGCGACCTGATCGAATACCGCATGCGGCATGACCACCTCGTCGAACGCGTGGCCGAAGACGGCTTCGAATCCGATTACGGCGGCGACTGGCGGCTGATCACCTATCGCAACACGGTCGACGAAAGCGAAAGCTACGTCCTGCAGAAGGGACATGTCGTCGAAGGCCAGCCCACGCTCGCGCGCGTCCACCCGATCTCGATCTTCGATGATGTCCTCGGCAAGCCCGGCCCGCGCAAGCGTACGCTGCAGCGCGCAATGCAGGCCGTGGGCGATCATGGCTCGGGCGTGATCGTGCTGATCACCGGGCGGCCCGCGGGCAATCGCGGCTACAGTGAAAGCGATTCCCAGCGCAATGTCGGCATCGGCTCGCAGATCCTCGCCGATCTCGGGATCGACGACATGATCCTGCTCAGCAATTCGCAGCCCAATGTCGTCGCGATCGAAGGCTACGGCCTCAACATCGTCGACCACCTGCCCATTCCGGAGTGACCCCCATGGCCCGTTTCCTTATTGTCGAAGCCCGTTTCTACGACCATCTCAATGACATGCTCGTAGCCGGCGCACGCGCCGCGCTCGAAGCGGCGGGACACGACGTCGATGTCCTCACCGTGCCCGGCGCACTGGAAATCCCCGGCGCGATCGCGCTGGCCTCGGAAAGCGGCCAGTATGACGGCTATGTCGGCATCGGCGTGGTCATCCGCGGCGAGACCTACCATTTCGAGATCGTCGCCGGCGAAAGCGCCCGCGGGATCATGGCATTGACGATGGACGGCATGGCCATCGGCAACGGCATCCTGACGGTCGAGAACGAGGACCAGGCGCTGGTTCGCGCGGACCCCAAGCAAAAGGACAAGGGCGGTGAAGCCGCGCAGGCAGCCATGGCCCTCCTGAAGCTGCAGGAACGCTTCGCCGGCTAACGCGCCCCGTCGAGGAACTCGTCGAGGCCCAGCGGGGCGAATGGGCCGATGATCAGCTGTTCGAACACGCCGATCCCTTCGGACCCATCGCTTCCCGTAACCAGGACGGGAACCTGGACATGCAGGTTTTCCGGAGCCAGCGGGTCGCAATCGGCCAGCACGATGTCTTCGCGTTCGATCCTGAGCGGGCCGTGGTGCATGCCGTGGCCCCACTCGGGGCTGGTGTAGCCCAGCCCGCGCATCTGGAACCGGCCCAACGGTTCGAAAGTGACCTGTTCGGGCGCACCGCGTAGCGCGAGCGACAGTGTGCCCCCCAGCGGCCAGCGAGTCCCCGGTTCAAGCCGGGTACGCATGCTGCCGTGCCCTTCTGCAACCTCTGCCGCGCCCGCGCCCTCCCCGGCCCATGCGGCGCGGGTGTTCCACGCCTTGCCGTGCTGGTCGTTGTTGACGTGGAAGAACAGGCTGCCGGCGGGGAAATTGATCGGCGTCCACTGCCAGAAAAAGCCGGGAAGCGGCGCACCGGGCATGGGCTGCGGGTCGCGCGCGCCGATCGGGCGGACACCCCAGCTGCGATCGCGCGTCCCCATCGAACCGGCTGCCAGGTCCTGCTTCTCGCCATCGACCTCGATCCACCCGGCATAGCGGCCGTTCTGGGTCATTCGCGTGTAATCCATGAAGGCGCGCGGGCCGATACGGTGCGTGAAGCGCGGCTCCTCGATCGGGAAGGTGCGCCCGGTGAAGGTGATATCCGCGGCGACTCCTTCGAACGGTTCCACGCGCAGGCGGAGCACATTGAGCGCCTCGACGATTTCGATCGAGATCGGCCCCACCGCCATCGCCATCCGCTCCATCCCCAGTTCCGCACTGGCGTGGACGCAGTGCTGGACCCCGTCGCGAACCACGGTGAAATGCGCATCGATGATGTCGAGATGTGGATAGACCCCCAGCGCGGCGGCGAAGAACCCGCTCCCGTCGGGGGCATAACCATTGAAGAAATAGCGGTCGTAGAAATTGCGATCGGTGCCCGAATAGGCCACCGGCTCGGCGGTCTGGTGAATCGGATATTCGTCTCCGCGGCTGAGAACCACTAGATCACCTCTTTCAATGCTTCGATACTGCCGCGCGCCTGCGCGAGCGAACAGGCGCCGCGCGCCATGGACAGGAAATTGGCATCCCCGCGTTCGGTCCGTTCCACGAAGGCGGCGCTGAACACTGCGGTCGAAACCCCGTGGAGGATCCCCAGTCGGTAATCGCGCTCGATCTCGTCGTGGGTCAGGGCAACGCCGCGCTCGCGCATTTCCGCGCGCCACAGGTCGAGCAACTCGCGCTCGTGTTCGCGCCATAGTCTTTCGCCCACGCCGCAGCCGATGAAGTAGCCGACATCGGTCATCGGGCGGCCGGCCGCGACGGTCTGCCAATCGAGTATGGCGATCGGTTCTTGCCCGCCGCGAATATCGAACAGCATGTTGTCGAGCCGGAAATCGCCATGCACGAGGCATTGCGGGGGATCCTCGCGCCCGAACCAGGCGGAACTCGCCTCGGCCAACTGGTCGCATACCGCCATGCAGTCCGGGTCGAGACTGTCGGCGTAGCGCTCGCGGAAAATCGCCTGGGCCTGCGGATACATCGCGCCGAGCCGTTCGCGCAGGTCCGGCGGCGGCGCGATCCAGTCCGCCTCGAGCAATTCGGCATGGGCCCAGCTCGGCGCGTGGATCGCGGCCGCCTGGCGGATTGCCGCACGGGCGTCGGCGATATCGCAGCCGTCAATCTGGTCTCCTTGCCGGGCGGGACCGACATCCTCGAACACCAGCAGGAAATTGGCGCCAGTCTCATCGGCATCCGCAAAGAAGACCCGCGGCGCGCGCACATCGAGCAGCGGCGCAGCCTCCCGGTAGAATGCCACTTCCTTGCGATAGAGGCCGAACATCGCGGCTGTCGTCCGGCTGGCGGTGTCTGCGGCGGGAAACTTGCCCGCCAGCGTCGGCGGCACATCGCCATCGCCCTCGATAAAGAACCGGACGCTGTCCCCGACCTGTCCGGTGCCGATCGGCTCCCAGCGCAGGGCATCGACCCGCACGCCGAGCTGTTCGCCCAGCCACGCAGCCGTGACCTCGTCCGGATGTACCGGAAATCGTTCCAAGCCCCTCTCCCCCAAGAGCAATGAGGGAACGCTAGCGGGCGATATGCGTCCTGACAATCATGCAGGATACAACCCCATGAACGGCCCCCTCGAATGGATCACCTCCATCGGGACGGTCGCCGCCGCATCGATGATCGCCTTCGACCTCGGACGCCGGGCAACCGCGTGGGGCTTCGTGCTGTTCTGCCTCGTTTCGGCGCTGTGGATCTACATCGGGCTGACCGAAGACGCAGTGCCGCTCGCCGCGATGAACGGCGTGCTGCTGCTGATCAACGCCTGGGGCGTATGGCAATACTGGTTCCACCCGAAGAACAGCGCCTAGCGCCGCTCTTGGCGGAAGCGCGGGTCAGGAACCGATACGGCCGAAGCAGTGACGCCCGGCATAGGCCGCGCTGTCGCCCAGTTCTTCCTCGATCCGGATCAGCTGGTTGTATTTCGCCAGACGGTCCGAACGCGCGAGGCTGCCGGTCTTGATCTGACCGCAATTGGTCGCGACCGCGAGATCGGCAATCGTCGCGTCTTCGGTTTCACCCGAACGGTGCGACATGACTGCCGTGTAACCCGCGCGGTTGGCGATGCTGACTGCTTCGAGCGTTTCCGACAGGGTGCCGATCTGGTTGACCTTGACCAGCAGCGAATTGGCGAGACCCTGGTCGATCCCGTCGCGCAGGCGCTGCGGGTTGGTGACGAACAGGTCGTCTCCCACCAGCTGGACGGTGTTGCCGATCCGATCGGTCAGCGCCTTCCAGCCTTCGAAATCGTCTTCCGCCATCCCGTCTTCGATCGAGCGGATCGGATAGTCGCGGCACAGCTTGTCGAGATATTCGGCCATGCCCGGCCCATCGAGCGACAGGTCCTCGCCCGAAATCCGGTACTTGCCGTCCTTGAAGAACTCGGTCGAGGCGCAGTCGAGCGCCAGCGCGATATCCTCGCCCGGCTTGAAGCCGGCCTGCTCGATCGAGGCCATGATGAAATCGAGCGCGTCGCGCGTGCTGGCGAGATCGGGGGCGAAGCCGCCCTCGTCGCCCACTGCGGTGGCGAGGCCTTTCTCATGCAGTTTCTTCTTGAGCGTGTGGAACACTTCGGCCCCCCAGCGGACCGCTTCGGCAAGGCTGTCCGCGCCGATCGGCATGACCATGAATTCCTGGATGTCGATCGGATTGTCGGCATGTTCGCCGCCATTGATGATGTTCATCATCGGCACCGGGAGGACGTGCGCCGAGACACCGCCGATATAGCTGTAGAGCGGCAGGCCGCGGGCATTTGCCGCCGCCTTGGCCACCGCCATGCTGGTGCCGAGAATGGCATTTGCGCCCAAGCGGCCCTTGTTCGCCGTGCCGTCGAGAGCGATCATCGAAAGGTCGATGTCGCGCTGGTCCTCGGCATCGAAGGCGCCGACCAACAGATCGCTGATTTCCGTGTTCACCGCGTCGACCGCCTTGGTCACGCCCTTGCCGAGATAGCGCTCGCCGTCACCGTCGCGCAGTTCGACCGCTTCATGCGCCCCGGTCGATGCGCCGCTCGGCACCGCGGCCCGGCCGAAGCTGCCGTCGTCGAGCAGGACATCGACTTCTACCGTGGGATTTCCGCGCGAGTCGAGGATTTCGCGGGCGTGAATGTCGATGATCGCGGTCATGGTTGGTGACGCTCCCGGCAAAGGTGTTGTAATTAGCTAAGACACTCCCGATCTGGGAGTCGCGGAGGCTCTATGCGCCGGAACATTGCTGCGCAAGTTGCGTTGCACCATCGAAGGCGTATCGCCGAACCAATACCGACCGAGGGGAAGGACAAAACGATGGCAGACACACCCGCAGCCGGCGCGCCGAAAAAGCGCAAGACCCCGGCCACCAAGACATCCGCAGCCAAGAAGACCAAGGCTGCCAAGAAACCCGCAGTACAGGAGACAGCCCCCATGACCGACACCGCTACTTCGACCGACCATCGCAGCGAAGCCAAGTCGCGCTTCAACGCCGCGCTTGAAGAAGCCAAGGCCGGTGCCGCCGCGCTGAAGGCGGAAGGCAAGGACCGCGCGAATGCTTATCGCGAGCAGGCGAAGGGCAAGGGCAACGACTGGACTGCCGATGCCAAGGCTGCCGGCGAAGACGCCAAGGTCAAGGGCGTCGAACTGGCCACCGAAGGCAAGGTCAAGGCAGGCGAAGGCCTCCGCTCGCTCAGCAAGATGGTGAACGAGAACGCCTATCAGATCGACGAGAAGCTGGGTGCCAAGTACGGCGACTATGCCCGCAACGCTTCGAAATCGCTCGACGGCTATGCCTCGCGCCTCGATGAGAAGAGCGTCGACGAGCTGGTCGAAGACGGCCGTGAATTCGTCCGTCGCAGCCCCGGCAAGGCGATCGGTATCGCCGCAGTCGTCGGCTTCATGGTTTCGCGCCTGTTTCGCGGTTCGCGCTAAGGACTGTGACGACGGGGGCATACATGCGCGATGACAACACCGAGCGGGCCGCGGATCATCCCGGCCCGCTCGATCTTCCCGATGGGCACGGCGCCGATCCCGCGCCGACCGATGCGAACCAGCAGCCCTTCTCGCTGGTGGACGACGTCTTCGCACTGATCGAAGACGGCAAGACTTATGCCGAGGCGGAAGTCCGCTTCCAGAAAAGCCGCGCCGGTTTCGTCGGCAACCGCATCAAGGGTGCGATTGCCTTCGGCCTTGGCGCGTTCGGCGTGTTTCACCTTGCCTTGATCGCCGCGACCGTCGGGCTGGTCATTGCACTGGCTCCCATCGTGGGGCCGTGGGGCGCAACCGCTATCGTGACGTTGGCACTGATCGCCGCCGGCATCGCGCTGCTGTGGCTGCTGAAGGGCCGTCTCGACGATATCCGCGACGCTTTCGACGATGGAGAGAGCGAATGACCGATCGTCTCGCCCGAATGCTCGAAGACAAGTATCTGCGCGATTCCGCGCGGGCCCTGGTTGAAGCGGATATCGAACATCTCAAGACCGACGTGGCTCAGAAAAGCCTTGCCACACGCGCGATGGAGCGCGCCCGCGAAGGCGCGGCCGAGCTCTATGACGAGGCCATCGACATCGCCGACGACAACAAGGGCGCACTCGCTGCCCTGCTTGCCGCAGTGGTCCTGTGGTTCGCGCGCAACCCGATCCTGGAGATGCTCGGCTTTGCATCCGACCATGACGGCGCAGACCGCGCTGATGACGACGATGCGGAACATTAGGCGCACGGCGCACGTTGGACTGACGAACAGCAAATTCGGAGAAACACCATGGCAGACACTGCAGAAAACAACGTCACGCCCATCAGCGCGGACAGCAAGCTGACCGATGAACAGAAGCGCGAAAAGCTGCGTGAACGCATCGAAGCAGGCGAACAGCGCAACGAGGAACGCACGCTGGCCGAACAGGCCAAGGATGCTGCCGATAGCGCAATGGAATTCACCAAGAAGCATCCCTTTGCAGTCGTCGGCGGTGTGCTGCTTGCCGGCCTCGCAATTGGCGCGATGACGCGTCCAGGCCGCCGGATCGGGCGGCGCGGCGGTGCCTTCGCGGCGCTCGCGGCCGACACCGCCCTCGCCTATGGCGCGCGGATGGTCGACGGAGTGCTCGATGGAGCGCAATATGCCGGGGACCGGATCGAAGACCTGGGCGAAAGCACCGCGACCACCGCACGTGGTCTGCGCCGCGACGCCGCTTACAAGCTCGATGTTGCCGGCGACGCGCTGCGCGCCTCGAGCCGCAAGGCCAGCCGCAAGGGCAGCCGCGCCTACCGTTCGTTGCGGACGCGCATCACCCACTGATCGCGTGAAACAAACCGATGCCGTAGCGGCGCGCCGGGCTTGCCTGTCGCGCCGCTTTCGCTATGTGCGGCACGCATTCCTCCCTCCCCATCGAGAAAGAAACAGCCATGGAAGAAAAAGAGAGCAAACAGACGCTCTACCTCGTCATGGGCGGCCGTGTGTCCGACCCGCGCAGCGTGACCTTCACCGATCCCGAGAGCCTGCATGTCGCGGGTGTGTACAGCACCTATGAAAATGCGGTCGAAGCGTGGCGCTCGAACGCGCAGCGCACCGTGGACGATGCCGAAATGAAGTATGTGATCGTCCACCTGCACAAGCTGCTCGATCCCGGCGCCTGATCGCGCGATGGCCCATGTCGTCAGGCCTTACCGCGATGACGATGCCGAAGCGCTGGCCGGGATACTGGCGGCGGCGATCACCCGGATCGGCCCCGCCGCCTATTCCGCCGAGCAGGTCGCTGCCTGGTCGGCGCGGCATCCCGGGGCCGCGCAGTACCGCCAGCGCGCGGGGGCAGGCGATGTCATCTTCGTGGCCGCGGATCCCGCCGATCTGCCGGTCGCGTATCTGCTGATGGAACCCGATGGTCATGTCGACCATCTCTATATCCATCCCGATCACACGCGGTGCGGACTGGCCACGCAACTGCTTGCCGCGGCCGAGACGCATGCCCGGCGCGAGGAGTTCAGCCGCCTCTACACCGAGGCGAGCGATCTTGCGCGCCCCGTTTTCGCCCGCGCAGGCTATACGGCGACGAAAAAGCGCGAATTCGCCATCGCCCATGAGGGCCGGGACGTCCCGATCCACAATTGGGCGATGGAAAAGACGCTCAGATGAACTCGATTTTCTCGATCAGGTAGAACTTTTCGCCCGAGGGCACGGTCACTTCGACCTCTTCCCCGAGCTGCTTGCCGATCAGCGCGCGGCCGATGGGCGAATTGTAGCTGATCCGGCCCTTCCCCGCATCGGCCTCGGTCTGGCCGACGATCTGGTACCTGATCGGCTTCTCGTCCTCGTCCAGCAACGTCACCGTGGCACCGAAAATGACGCGGTCGCCCGAAAGCGTCGCCGGATCGATGATCTGCGCGCGGCTGACCTTGTCTTCGATATCGGAAATGCTCGCCTCGACCTGGCCCTGGCGTTCCTTGGCCGCGTGGTATTCGGCATTTTCCGACAGGTCGCCATGCGCTCGCGCTTCCTCGATCGCATCGACGATCAACGGGCGCTCGGCGCGCAGGACCTTGAGGTCTGCAGTCAGCTTTTCATAGCCCTCGGCCAACATCGGCACTTTTTCCATGGGCTTGTGTCCTTCCTGTTCCAGCATTCCTTCCCGACAATCCTACCGCGGCCCGCAGCGTGCGGAACCCGGCCGGTTCGAATATGAGGAGGAATACGCGTGTTCTTCGTCAGCTATAATAGTCTTGCAACGAACGCACTTCAAGCTGGTCGGGCGAAACCTCTGCTATCGCCTGTGCAACGGCAAGGCAGGCAGCGGCGGTGGTGTAATAGGGCAGCTTCTTTTCCAGCGCGGCTTCGCGGATCGACTTGCTGTCGAGCAATGATTGCCACCCCTCGGTGGTGTTGAAGATCAGCTGCACATCGCCGTCGATGATCGTGTCGACCACATGCGGGCGCCCTTCGGCCACCTTGTTGACCAGTTCTACGTCCACGCCCTGCTGCGCGAGGTAGGACTGCGTGCCGTCGGTGGCGATGACGCGGAAGCCCTTGTCCAGCAGCGTGCGCACTGCCGGCACGATCAGCGGCTTGTCGGTGTCCTTGACCGATACGAACAGCGTGCCCGACTGCGGCGGTGTCATGCCTGCACCCAGCTGCGACTTGAGGAAGGCCGCCGCGAATCCGCGGTCGATGCCCATCACTTCGCCGGTCGATTTCATTTCGGGCGACAGCACGGGGTCCGCCCCCGGGAAGCGCGCGAAGGGGAACACCGCTTCCTTGACCGCCATGTGGTCGGGGTTGAGATCGAACGGTTCGAACGCGCTCAGCGGCTCGCCCGCCATGACGCGCGCCGCGACCTTGGCAATGGGCCGGCCGATCGCCTTGGCGACGAAGGGCACCGTGCGGCTGGCGCGCGGATTGACCTCGATCAGGTAAACCTCGCCATCCTTGACCGCGAACTGTACGTTCATCAGGCCGCGTACGCTCAGCGCCACCGCCAGTTCGGTAGCCTGGCGTTCCATCTCGCCGATGATCTCGGCGGGCAGGCTGTAAGGTGGCAGCGTGCAGGCGCTGTCGCCCGAATGGACCCCGGCTTCCTCGATATGCTGCATCACGCCGGCGATCCGCACCTCGGTGCCGTCGGCGACCACATCGACATCGCATTCGATCGCGTCGCGCAGATACTGGTCGACCAGCACCGGGCTGTCGCCGCTGACATTGACCGCCGTGGCGATGTAGTCGTCGAGCTGCGCTTCGCTGTCGACGATTTCCATCGCGCGGCCGCCGAGCACGTAGCTCGGGCGCAGCAGCACGGGATAGCCGATCCGCGCCGCGACCGCGGCGGCCTCGTCGCGGCTCTTGGCGATGCCGTTCATCGGCTGCTTGAGCTTGAGCTTGTTGATTAGCTTGGCAAAGCGTTCGCGGTCTTCGGCAAGGTCGATCGCATCGGGCGAAGTGCCGAGGATCGGAATCCCTTCACGTTCGAGCGCGGCAGCCAGCTTGAGCGGGGTCTGCCCGCCGAACTGGACGATGACCCCGACCACTTCGCCTTTCGACATCTCGACGCGCATGATCTCGAGCACGTCTTCTTCGGTCAGCGGTTCGAAATAGAGCCGGTCGGAAGTGTCGTAATCGGTCGAGACGGTTTCCGGATTGCAATTGACCATGATGGTTTCGAACCCGGCCTCGGCCAGTGCGAAACAGGCGTGGACGCAGCAATAGTCGAACTCGATACCCTGCCCGATGCGGTTGGGTCCGCCGCCCAGGATCACGATCTTCTTGCGGTCGGACGGCATCGCCTCGTCCTCGGCCTCGCCGAAGCTGGGCGCTTCGTAGGTCGAATACATATAGGGCGTGATCGCCTCGAATTCGGCGGCGCAGCTGTCGATCCGCTTGTAGACCGGATAGACCCCGAGCTTGCGGCGCAGGTCGCGCACTTCCTGCTCGCTGGTGGCCCCCGCCATGGCACGCAGCGCGTCATGCAGCAGCCCCGAACGCTTGGCCTGCGTCTCGCCGAGCCCGCCGGCCACACCGACCGAGCGGACCGCGAGCGTGGCCAGGCGCTTGTCGGAGAAGCCCATCGCTTTCAGCCGGCGCATTTCGTCCGCCGTATTGGGCAGCCCGTTGTGCGCGATCATCTTCTCTTCGTAGATGATCGCTTCGATCTGGCGCAGGAACCACGGGTCGAAACCGGTGATCCGGGCGATTTCCTCGACGGTGAAATCCTCGCGGAAGGCCTGAGCGATCTTGAGGATGCGGTCGGGCGTCCGCTTGGACAGCGAGGCGGTGATGACCTCGCGGCTGACGCCTTCGAATTCGGTGATGCGGTTGAACCCGTCGAGCCCGGTTTCGAGCCCGCGCAGCGCCTTCTGCATCGATTCGGCGAAACAGCGGCCGATCGCCATGACCTCGCCGACCGATTTCATCGCGGTCGACAGCTCGTTCTTCGATCCCTTGAACTTCTCGAATGCGAAGCGCGGGATCTTGGTGACCACGTAGTCGATCGTCGGCTCGAAGCTGGCCGGGGTCGCGCCAGTGATCTCGTTCTGGATCTCGTCGAGCGTGTAGCCCACCGCCAGCTTGGCGGCGACGCGCGCGATCGGGAAGCCGGTGGCCTTCGATGCCAGCGCGGAGGAACGCGACACGCGCGGGTTCATCTCGATCACGATCAGGCGGCCGTCGGCGGGATTGACCGCGAACTGGACATTCGACCCGCCGGTTTCGACACCGATCTCGCGCAGCACGTTGATGCTGGCGGTGCGCATGATCTGGTATTCCTTGTCGGTCAGCGTCAGCGCGGGCGCCACGGTGATGCTGTCGCCGGTATGCACCCCCATCGGATCGACATTCTCGATCGCGCAGATGATGATGCAATTGTCCTTGCGGTCGCGCACCACCTCCATCTCGTATTCCTTCCACCCGAGGAGCGATTCCTCGATCAGGACTTCCGTGGTGGGCGAGGCATCGAGCCCGTCGCGGACGATCCGTTCGAACTCGGCCTTGTTGTAGGCAATGCCGCCGCCGGTCCCGCCCAGCGTGAAGCTGGGGCGGATGATCGACGGCAGGCCGGTGCGTTCGAGCACCGCATAGGCCTCGTCGACCGTGGTGGCGACGCCGCTGCGTGCGCTTTCGAGGCCGATCTTGTCCATCGCCTCGCGGAAACGCTGGCGGTTCTCGGCCTTGTCAATCGCATCGGCATCGGCGCCGATCATCTGCACGCCGTATTTCTCGAAAGTGCCGTCGTTGAACAAAGCCAGCGCGCAGTTGAGCGCGGTCTGCCCGCCCATCGTCGGCAGCACCGCATCGGGGCGTTCCTTCTCGATGATCTTGGCGACGATCTCGGGCGTGATCGGCTCGACATAGGTCGCGTCGGCCATTTCCGGATCGGTCATGATCGTGGCGGGGTTGGAGTTGACCAGGATAACCCGGTAGCCCTCCTCCTTCAGCGCCTTGATCGCCTGCGTGCCGGAATAGTCGAACTCGCAGGCCTGGCCGATGATGATCGGGCCAGCGCCGATGACGAGGATCGAGGAGATGTCAGTGCGTTTGGGCATTACTCAACCAATCTCTTTCATCATTTTGATGAATGCCTTTATCCCTTCGACGAGCAATTCGCCGCGCGCCATCTTGAAGGAGATTTTCAGCTGTTCCTGCGCTCTCTCAAGCGCCAATAATATGCCAACCTCGTACTGAATACGTGTGAGTTGGAACGCTTTCCAGAGCTCGTTAGCCCCGCGAAGTCCAGCGATAAGAGATGCGTGTTCATCCCCGGATATACCGTTAGGACGAGTCTGCTCGGCCAGGTCTATTGCATTCTCAAATGCCTCGACAACTTCTGCATATGCAGCTTGATTGTGATCAAGAGTGACCAAGCCATCCGATGCCGGGATGTCAGGAGTTGGCCCTTGGCCGCCGTCCCACTGAGATGATGCGCTGTCCAACTGCTGCAGAAGATAGCTAAGCGCTGGAACTCCTTCGAGGAAAACCAATCCCTCATCCGAGATGGTGTAGTGAGGAAGTGACGTCTCGTCATATTGATCAATGATAATCAAGCCGTCATCTGACAAACTTCTGAGAATTCGCCGAACAAATCCGGCGCTAAATTTTTGCTCAACTCTTTTATATATATCGTCGGCGCTGAAAGCCTCATATTCTGCAAAATAGAGCAAATTCTCGTAGGTCGCTGCAAGCACAACAGCTTTGGCTTGGTCGACGGTGACTCTCACCCCAACATCCCCACGAACTTCTCGAACAGGTAGAAGCTGTCCTGCGGCCCCGGACTCGCTTCGGGATGGTACTGCACGCCAAACGCCCGCTTACCCGTGATCGCGATGCCGCAATTGGTGCCGTCGAACAGCGAGACGTGGGTTTGCTCCACGCCATCGGGTAAAGTCTCGCCATCGACCGCGAAGCCGTGGTTCATGCTGGTGATCTCGACCAGGCCGGTGCTTTCGCCCCAGCCTTCGCCCTCCTCCCCGTAAGCAACGCGCTGGACGGGGTGGTTGGCGCCGCGGTGGCCCTGGAACATCTTGGCGGTCTTCGCCCCCGCGGCGAGGCCGAGCATCTGGTGGCCGAGGCAGATGCCGAACAGCGGCACGTCGCGTTCAAGCAGTCCCTTGATCACCGGTACGGCATATTCGCCCGTCGCCGCCGGGTCGCCCGGCCCGTTCGAGAGGAACACGCCATCGGGCTGCAGCGCGAGCACTTCGTCGAGCGAGGTGCGCGCGGGCACGACGGTCACCTTGGCCCCTGCCTGCACGAGGTTGCGGAAGATGTTGTCCTTGGCGCCGTAGTCGATAGCAACGACATGCGGCTTGGTGGCCTTACCCTCGCCATAGCCGAAGCCGAGCTGCCAGTGGCCGCCGGTCCAGTCTTCATTGGCATCGCGGGTCACGCCGGGGACGAGATCGAGCCCCTCGAGCCCGCTCCATTCGGCGGCCTGTGCCTTCAGTGCCGGAAGGTCGAATTCGCCGCGCGGGCTGTGCGCGATCACCGCATTGGGCGCGCCGGCCATCCGGATGCGGCGGGTCAGCGCGCGCGTATCGACACCCGACAGGCCGATCTTGCCGTGGTCCTTCATCCATTCGACAAATTCGTTCTGCGCGCGGAAATTCGAATGCGGGGTCACTTCCTGCCGCACCACGCAGCCCACCGCGCCGAGGCCGCGGCTTTCGTGGTCTTCCTCGTTCGCGCCGACATTGCCGATATGCGGGAAGGTAAAGGTGACGATCTGGCTGTCGTAGGACGGATCGGTCATCACTTCCTGATAGCCGGTCATCGCGGTGTTGAAGCAGACTTCACCCACCGCGCTGCCGGTGGCACCGAACCCCTTGCCCCAGATGACGGTGCCGTCACCCAGCACGAGGACTCCCGTCGCGCCTGAGGGTTGCGCGTGCGAAGATGCGGACAGGGCCATGGGCACTCCGGGTAAAAGTTTTCCAGCGATGTTGCTAAGCCTCAGCCGCTAGAGACGCGCAGCCGTTCCGTCAAGCGCAACACTTGGCTTTGCGGCAGCTTGTTCTACAGGACATATGAACCATCCACAGTCCAGCGCATAGAGGCCCCATGCTCCGCGAGAAAATCCAGTCCGAAACCGTTACCTCGATGAAGGCCAAGGACAAGGAACGCACGGCCGCGCTCCGCCTGATCGGCGCGAAGATCAAGGACCGCGACATCGAATTGCGCACCGCGGACACCAAGCCGGACGATGACGCCATGGTCACCGACGTGTTGATGAAGATGGCCAAGCAGCGCCGCGAATCGATCGAGATGTACGAAGACGGCGGACGCACCGAACTGGCCGAGAAGGAAAAGGCCGAACTGGCGGTGATCGAGGAATTCCTTCCCCAGCAGATGAGCGAGGATGAAACGCGCGCCGCGATCGCGCAGATCAAGGCCGACCTCGGCGCGGAGGGAATGAAGGACATGAGCCGCGTGATGGGGGAACTCAAAGCCCGCCACGGCGCTACTCTCGACATGAGCAAGGCCAGCGGGCTGGTAAAGGAAGCGCTGTCATGAACCGATTGTTTCTCGCCCTTCCGCTGGCGGCGGCGCTGTCCGCCTGCGGCAGCGCGGACGAACCGCCCACCGACCTTGAAGCCGCGCGCAGCGACGGCGAGGCGCAGGCGCTGGCGCGTAATATCGAAGCGGGCGATTTCCTCGACCTTGCGCTCGGCCCCAAGATCGCCGGGCCGCAGGGCGAGGAAGTGGAAAGCGCGCTTTCGAACGCGGAAGGCAATTTCGCCGACATGCGCAGCTTCGTCGCGTGCCCCGCTGCAATGGCAGTGTGCGATCCGCAGACCGCGCCGGAGGGGACCATCTATACCTATGTCCACGTCGTATTCCCCGGCGAGGACAATGAAGCGGGCACCGGCAGCGGCGAAGCCAACGATTCGTCCGATGTCGAACGTGCAACGTCCTTCCGCATGACGCAGCCGGCGACCGGTTTCACTGGCGCGGCAGGCTATTCCAAGGACGAAGCGCTGGCCGCTATCGGCATGAAAGCGGACGTCGTCATCACCTGCGACGAAGGCGCGCTGGTATGGACGGTCAGCGCAGGCGACGGCGGCGACCAGTGGGAACAGGCCGAACCGCTGACCTTCTGGTGGCAATCGACCGTGCCGCCCGCGGGGCCCGCACCGGCTTATGCCATTCTCGCCAATTACACCCCTGCGACCGGCAGTGGTCCCTGTCCCGCTGCGGCACCCGGCGCAGTCAACGCCTGCCTCGCACCATCGCTCGACGGATCAGAGGATTGATCGCTTGACCAGACTGAAGAATTTCGCGGCACCGCTGGCATGCATGGTGCTGGCGGCTTGCGGGTCAAGCGAGCCCGAGCCCGCGCCGACCCCCACGCCCACCGTAGCCGCGCCGCGCACGCTGATCGGTGCCGATCTCGACCTGTCGACGCTGGGCGCGCGCATCGTCGGCCCGCAGGGCGCGGAGATCGAAACCGCTCTCAGCAACGGCACCCGCCAGGTGGGCACGCTGGTGAGCTATGTCGCGTGTCCGGAAGGCATCGAGACCTGCAACCCCGGCGAATTGCCGGACGACACGGTCTATACCTATGTCCACAAGATCACTCTGGCCGAGATCGACGACGTGGGCGCGGACGAGGCCATCGATGCGCCTGCCACCGGCGAGGCCCCGCCGACGCTGTTCCGCACGACGCGAAAGGTGAGCGGGTTCACCCAGTCGGTCGGTTATTCGACCGCCGAGGCCGAAGCCGCGCTGGGCGATCCCGACGCGATTTCGATCATCAACGACAATGGCAATCTGATCTGGCGCGTCGCCCGCGGCCCCGGCTGGCAACCCGGCGGCACGGTCACGCTGTGGTGGCGTTCGACCATGGCACCGCAAGGGCCGGCAGAGGCCTATCTGCTGGAAGTGGATGGCGAACAGATCGCTGCCACCGGCCCCTTCCCGCCCGAAGAGAAGCCTGTGGAGGGTTCGGCCGCGCGCTAGCGGTATACGCCGGGCTGCAGTAGGATAGCGCCTTCATGGCCCTGTCACCCCAATGGTTAGACGAATTGCGCATGCGGACCACGCTGTCCGCGGTGATCGGTCGCACCCTGCGGTTGACCAAGGCCGGGCGCGAATTCAAGGCCTGCTGCCCGTTCCACAACGAAAAGACGCCGAGCTTCTACGTCAATGACGAGAAGGGCTTCTACCACTGCTTCGGCTGCGAAGCGCATGGCGATGCGATCCGCTGGCTGACCGACCAGCGCGGCCTCCCGTTCATGGACGCGGTGAAGGAACTGGCGGCCGAAGCGGGCATGGAAGTCCCCGCCCCCGATCCGCGCGCCGCCCAGCGCGCGGAAAAGCGCGCCAGCCTGCACGATGTGACCGCCGCGGCGCAGGCCTGGTTCGAAGGCAATCTGCGCGGTGCCGACGGGTCGCAGCCACGCGCCTATCTGTCCCGCCGCGGGTTTTCGGACGCCACGATCCGCGAATTCGGCTTCGGCTATGCCCCGGGCGACCGGCAGGCGCTCAAGCGCGCGCTTGGACAGTTCGATGAAACCATGCTGAGCGAAGCCGGCATGCGGATCGAGGTCGAAGGCAAGGATCCCTACGACCGCTTCCGCAACCGGCTGATGCTGCCGATCCACGATGCACGCGGCCGGGTCATTGCCTTTGGCGGCCGCATTCTCGACAGTGAGGCCAACCCCAGCGCCCCGAAATATCTCAACAGTCCCGACACGCCGTTGTTCGACAAGGGCCGCACGCTCTACAATCTGCACCGCGCCGCCCCCGCCGCGCGGCAAAGCGGGCGGATGATCGTCGTCGAGGGCTATATGGATGCGATCGCGCTGGCCAACGCGGGCATCCGCGAGGCGGTCGCCCCGCTGGGGACCGCGCTGACCGAGAACCAGATCGAATTGCTGTGGCGGCAGGTCGAGCGCCCGATCCTGTGTTTCGATGGCGACAATGCCGGACAGCGCGCCGCAATGCGCGCCATAGCGCGGGCGCTGCCCATGCTGCGCCCGGCGCATTCGCTGGCTATCGTGCGCCTGCCCGCGGGGATGGATCCCGACGACCTGATCAAGGACAAGGGCCACGAGGCGATGGAAGCGCTGCTGGCGCAGCCCGACAGCCTGCTCGACACGCTGTGGGAATTCGAACGCGCGGCCTCGCCCCTCAATTCGCCCGAAGACAAGGCCGGGCTGAAGGCGAGGCTGCTCGACCATGTCGACAGCATCCAGCACCCCGATATCCGCGCGCTGTACAAGCGGGAATTGCTCGAGCGCTTTTCCGCCTTCGCCTTTCCGCCGCGCCCCCCGCGCGAAGCGCGGCCGCGGGGAGACTGGAAGAAGTCCGGCTTCAAACCGGCAGCCCCGACGCTGGCACCCGAGGCGCGCGAGCGGCTGATCCGCGCGATGCAGGGCGGCGCACGCGACGCGTTGACCCGGGCGGTGATCGCCGGTCTGGTGCGTTTTCCCGACCAGATCATGCGCCATGAAGACACGCTTTCGGAACTGGCGCGGCGTGATCCAAATGTCGGCCCCGCCATCGATTCGCTGCTTGAAGCTGCCGAGGCGCTTGATTTGTCCGCGCAATCGACCATATCGCTTGAAACAGGCCTACCCGCCCCACCGGAAAAAACCTTGTTCGCCTTCCTCGATGAAGGCACCGACCCGGATGATGCGCGCGAGGATCTGGCCGAAGCCGTGTCGTTGCTGGTCGAAAGGCCGGCGCTGGAATCCGCCCTTTCGGCGGCTACAGCGCGGTTCGAACGCGATCCTGAAGGCTCCATCGCCGAACAGGCCCGATTGCGCGAGCGGTTGTTGGCCCTTAACGAGCGGTTGAAGCGTTTTGGTCGCAGGAAGGCTGCAGCGGCCGACGAATCGGAATCATGATCCCCACGGGTGCGCGGCCCAAGGGCAAGACAAGACTGGACTGAATTACCTCATGGCCACCAAGTCGAAGACCAAGGACGACGGCGACGCTCCCCTGATCGATCTCAACGAGGCATCGGTCAAGAAGCTAATCACCAAGGCAAAGCGCAAGGGTTACGTCACTTACGACGAGCTCAACGATGCGCTGCCCCAGGGCGAGATGAGTTCGGACCAGATCGAGGATATCCAGTCCGCGCTGTCCGATATGGGCGTGCAGATCGTCGAAAGCGACGAGGAAGCCGAGGCCGCTGCCGAGGAAGCCGACGAAGTCGAAGAACTGGCGGCCAGCGCCAAGAAGGACACCAAGACCGCGGCAAAGCCCGCAGTCAAGAAGGCTGCCACCGGCGAACGCACTGACGATCCGGTGCGCATGTATCTGCGCGAAATGGGCGCGGTCGAGCTGCTGAGCCGCGAGGGCGAAATCGCCATTGCCAAGCGGATCGAGGCGGGCCGGGACATGATGATCATGGGCCTGTGCCAGAGCCCGATCACTTTCCACGCTATTATCCAGTGGTCCGAAGCGCTCAATGCCGAGGAAATGCAGCTGCGCGAGATTCTCGATCTCGATGCCATGCTGTCGAAGGAACCCCCGCCCGAGAAGATGGCGGAGGAAGAGGAAGACGATGACGGCGAGATCTCGGAAGAGACCGCCGGTCCGACCATCCGTGACGACGACGATGACGATTCGGACGAGGAAGGCGAAGACGGCGAGGAAGGTTCGTCCAAGCGCGACGACGAAGAGGAAGAGGACAACACCATGTCCCTTGCTCAGATGGAAGCCGCGCTGAAGCCCGACGCAATCGAACGCTTTGCCCGGATCACCGACTTGTTCGGCAAGTTCGAAAAGCTCCAGAACGAGCGCGTCGATCTGATGGCCCGCGGCGAGACCTTCACCGCGGCCAAGGAAAAGAAGTACGAGGCGCTGTCCGAGCAGCTGACCGCGGAAGTCGAAAGCGTGCAGTTCCACGCGACCAAGATCGAATTCCTGGTCGACAATCTCTATGCCTTCAACCGCCGGCTGACCGCGCTGGGCGGCCAGATGCTGCGTCTGGCTGAGCGTCACAAGGTCAAGCGGGTCGATTTCCTCGATGCCTATATCGGCAATGAGCTCGACGATGCGTGGCTCAAGGAGCGCGCCAAGAAGGACAAGAAGTGGGCCGCCTTCGCCGAGAAGGAAGCCGACGCGGTCGAGCGTATCCGGACCGAGATTTCCGATATCGCCAGCCAGACCGGCATGGCGCTGGAAGAATTCCGGCGCATCGTGACCAAGGTCCAGAAGGGTGAACGCGAAGCGCGGATCGCCAAGCGCGAAATGGTCGAGGCGAACCTGCGCCTCGTGATCTCGATCGCCAAGAAATACACCAACCGCGGCCTGCAGTTCCTCGACCTGATCCAGGAAGGCAACATCGGCCTGATGAAAGCGGTCGACAAATTCGAATACCGCCGCGGCTACAAGTTCAGCACCTACGCCACCTGGTGGATCCGTCAGGCGATCACCCGCTCGATTGCCGACCAGGCGCGTACGATCCGAATTCCGGTGCACATGATCGAAACGATCAACAAGCTGGTGCGCTGCAGCCGCCAGTTCCTGCACGATCAGGGCCGCGAACCGACACCCGAAGAGATGGCCGAGAAACTCTCGATGCCGCTCGAGAAGGTGCGCAAGGTGATGAAGATCGCCAAGGAACCGATCAGCCTCGAGACGCCGATCGGCGACGAGGAAGATTCGCATCTCGGCGATTTCATCGAGGACAAGAACGCGATCATCCCCGTCGATGCAGCGATTCAGGCGAACCTCAAGGAAACCGTGACCCGGGTTCTGGCCAGCCTGACCCCGCGCGAAGAACGTGTGCTGCGCATGCGGTTCGGTATCGGCATGAACACCGATCATACGCTCGAGGAGGTCGGCCAGCAGTTCTCGGTTACCCGTGAACGTATCCGGCAGATCGAGGCGAAGGCGCTCCGCAAACTGAAGCACCCGAGCCGCAGCCGCAAGATGCGCTCGTTCCTCGACCAGTAAGCACACGCGCGGCCAGCGGCTGCGCTTGTGCCTCATAGTGCCTCGAACAAATATTTCCGACAGGCGGGAACCGCATGGCGCCCTATGCTTTCAGGCGCAATGAGGGGAAAAACAAATGGGGCCACGGTCGGGGGATCGACCGACGCTCGAAAGATGCCGATGTCGGACGGGTCCATTGATTTCAGGCGGGTGCTCGAGCACTCTCCCAACCCCTATCTGCTGCTCGATGCCGATTTGCACATTAGCTGGGCCAATCATGCGTATCTCGCAGCCGTAGGCCGCGAATTGGACGATATTGCGGGCAGCCACGTGTTCGACGCCTTTCCCGGCGCGGGCGAAAGCCATCACCTTATCGAATCGTCTTTCGAGCGCGTGCTAGAGACGGGCGAACCTGACGAGATCGCCCATCTCAAATACGATATTCCCAACGCCTCGGGCGGTATGGACGCGCACATCTGGAGCACGACCCAGGTGCCGATCCTCGACGACAGCGGGGCGGTCCGATACATCCTCCAGCACCCGGTTCAGATCACCAAGATCGAGCAGCGCGACACGGCGAGCGTGGTCCGCCGCGCCGAAGCGGTCGAACAGCGTTGGCGCGGCGCAACGAAGGAGCTCGAGCGATTGCGCGCCTTGCTGGAACAAGCGCCCGGCTTCGTCGCCGTGCTCGCCGGGCCGGAACATCGTTTCGTCATGTCGAATGCAGCCTATCGCCGGCTGATCGGCGAGCGCGACCTCGACGGAAAGAGCGTGGCAGAAGCCCTGCCCGAGATCGCCGAACAGGGCTTCGTTGACATCCTCGACAAGGTCATGGAGACCGGCGAACCCTATTTCGGGCGCCGGGAAAAGGTCATGCTCAAAAGCGGCGAGCATGACGAGTTGCGCGAACGGCATCTTGAATTCATTTTCCAGCCCATCAGCGGCCCGGATCGCTTCGACGGGGTTCTGGTCCAAGGGTATGACGTGACCGAGGAAGTGCTGGCTGAAGACAGCCAGCGCATCCTGATCAACGAACTCAACCACCGCGTGAAGAACACGCTGGCCGTCGTCCAGGGGCTGGCCCAGCAGTCGTTCAAAGGGGACAAGCAGAACCCCCAACTCGATATCTTTGTCGAGCGGCTCGCCGCGCTGGCCAGTGCGCACAGCCTGCTGACCGAGCGGCGCTGGGAATCCGCCGACCTCAGAACGATCGTGCGCGGCGCGCTCGAGGCGACGGCCGGGACCCAGCAATCGCGCTACACGCTCGACGGGCCGGACATCAGGCTGGAACCGCAACCCGCCGTTGCGCTGTCGATGGTCATCCACGAACTGTCGACCAACGCCGTGAAATACGGTGCCTTTTCCACCGACGATGGCTCGGTCGACATTCAATGGTCGTTCGAAGCCGGGGAAGATGGCGGCACGCTGATACTCGACTGGCGCGAGAGCGGCGGTCCTTCAGTCGCCACGCCGGATCGCACGGGTTTCGGTTCGCGACTCATCCAGCGCGGGCTGGGAACACCGGGTAGCCGGACGGCGATCGAATATCTGCCGGACGGGCTGCATTGCCGGCTCGAGGGCAAACTATGCCTCTGAGTGGCAAACGGATTCTCGTCGTCGAAGACGAACCCATTATCGCGTTTGCGCTCGAGGACATGCTGCTCGAGGACGGCGCCGATGTGGTCGCCGTCGGTTCGCTCGAGGAAGGTCTCGACCAGGCCGAAGCAGGGGTGTTCGATTTCGCCATTCTCGATATCAACCTGCATGGCGAGAAAAGCTACCCAATCGCCTTCCGGCTGGGGAGCAAGGGCGTACGATTCGTCTTCGCCAGCGGCTATGGCGATGCCGAACATCCCGAAGAACTGGCGCATGTCACCACGCTGACGAAACCCTATGTCCTCGCCGACATCCGCAATATCGCAGTGGGCGGCTGACGGGCCGGAGCTGAGCGTGGGCAAACCGCCACAAGGAGGTGGCGAGCGGCACCGGAAACGACTATGGGGCTGCGCATGCGTATTGCCATTGCTTCCGACCACGCCGCTTTCGATCTAAAAGCCGATTTGCGCGACTGGTTGATCGAACAGGGTCACGAGGTCGCCGATCTCGGCCCGGATACCGCCGACAGCGTCGATTACCCCGACTACGGGTACAAGCTGGCCGCGGTTGTCGCCGATGGGACCGCAGATCGCGGCGTTGCCCTGTGCGGCAGCGGGCTTGGCATCTCGATGAGCATCAATCGCCATCCCGCCATCCGCTGCGCGCTGGTTTCCGAACCGTTGTCCGCTTCGCTGGCGCGGGAACACAACGATGCCAACTGCATCGCGATGGGCGCCCGCCTCGTCGGCAGCGACATGGCCAAGGCGTGCCTGTCCGCCTTCCTCGAAACCGATTTCGCCGGCGGCCGCCACCAGCGCCGCATCGACAAGCTATCCAACCCGGACATCTGATCTATGGCTACCCAGGCACAAGACACCGCGCGCGACCCTATGGACCGTTTCTGGCACGATACGCTGGCGGAAGCAGACCCCGAGATCCACAATGCGATCCGCAATGAACTGGCGCGTCAGCAGGACAAGATCGAGCTGATCGCCAGCGAGAATATCGCCTCCACCGCGGTTCTCGAAGCCACGGGCAGCGTGTTCACCAACAAATATGCCGAAGGCTATCCGGGCAAGCGCTATTACGGCGGCTGCGATTATGCCGACGTCATCGAAACGCTGGCGATCGAGCGCGCGAAGCAGTTGTTCGGGTGCAATTTCGCCAACGTCCAGCCCAATTCGGGCAGCCAGATGAACCAGGCGGTTTTCCTCGCGCTGCTGCAGCCGGGCGATACCTTCATGGGTCTCGACCTCAATTCGGGTGGTCACCTCACGCATGGATCGCCGGTCAACATGAGCGGCAAGTGGTTCAACCCCGTCAGCTACGGCGTGCGCCAGGATAACGAGCTGATCGACATGGACGAAGTGATGGCGCTGGCGAAGGAGCACAAGCCCAAGCTCATTATCGCCGGTGGCACCGCCTATTCGCGTAGCTGGGACTGGGAAGCCTTCCGCAAGGTGGCCGACGAGGTCGGGGCCTACCTGATGGTCGACATGAGCCACATCTCCGGGCTCGTCGCGGGCGGCGCGCATGCCAACCCCTTCCCCCATGCCCACGTCGTCACCAGCACCACTCACAAATCCCTCCGCGGGCCGCGTTCGGGCGTGATCCTGTGGAACGACGAGGAACTCACCAAGCCGTTCAACATGGCGGTGTTCCCGGGCATGCAGGGCGGCCCGCTGATGCATGTCGTGGCTGCCAAGGCAGTCGCCTTCGGCGAAGCGCTGCGCCCGGACTTCAAGGATTACGCCGCGCGCGTGGTCGAAAATGCCCGCGCTCTGGCCGAAGCCATCGAAGCCAATGGCCTGCGCGTCGTGTCGGGCGGGACGGACAACCATTCGATGCTGGTCGATCTTACGGCCAAGGACGTGACCGGTAAGGCCGCCGAAACCGGTCTCGATCGCGCATGGCTGACCTGTAACAAGAACGGCATTCCCTACGACACGCGCAGCCCCTTTGTGACCAGCGGCATCCGCCTCGGCACTCCGGCAGGGACCACGCGGGGCTTCGGCCCTGAGGAATTCCGGACGATCGGCGCGCTGATCTGCGAGGTGGTGGATGGAATGTCGCGCAATGGCCCCGAAGGCGATGGGCAGGTGGAAGACAAGGTGCGCGGCAAGGTGGCCGAATTGTGCGCTGCCTTCCCCGTCTATCCCGGCCGCTGAGGAGAAAAGCGATGGACGACCAGAATCCCAAGCACCAGGATCACGAACTGCTTTCCGACGCGAAGCACGAAGTGAAGGACATGGCGAGCAAGGGCCTCGACCACCCTTCGACGAAACCCGTGCTGACCGGTGCTGCCGTGGGCGCAATCGCAGGGGGCCTGCTGCCCGTCGTGACCTGGCCGATCGGGCTCGTCGCGGGCGCGGGATACATGCTCTACAAGCGTATCCGACCGTAAATGCGGTGCCCTTTCTGCGCGCATGACGACAGCCAGGTAAAGGACAGTCGTCCGACCGAGGATTCGACCTCGATCCGGCGGCGCCGGCAATGTTCGAGCTGCGGCGCGCGCTTTACCACCTTCGAACGGGTCCAGCTGCGCGAAGTCACCGTGGTCAAGTCGGGCGACCGCCGCCAGCCCTTCGAACGCAGCAAGCTCGAACAGTCGATCGCGCTCGCCTGCCGCAAGCGCGACGTTCCGCAGGAACGCATCGACCAGCTGGTCAGCGGGATCCAGCGCCAAGTCGAAACCGCGGGCGAGGCCGAAATAGCCTCGCAGCGTATCGGCGAAATGGTCATGGACGGGCTCCGCGGGCTCGACAGCGTCGCCTATATCCGCTTCGCCTCGGTCTATCGCGACTTCAGCGAAGCGCGCGATTTCGAGGAATTTGCCAGTACGGTACAGGAAGCGGCCGCCAATGAACGCGGCTGACACGCACAAACCCGTCGTTGTGCTGGTTCGTCCGCAGCTGGGCGAGAACATCGGCAAGGCAGCCCGCGCGATGCTCAATTTCGGGCTGACCGAGATGCGACTGGTCGAACCGCGCGATGGCTGGCCCAACCCTTCGGCGGGTCCGGCAGCGGCCGGGGCCGATGTCGTGCTCGACCGGGCACAGGTCTTTGCGACCACTGCGGAGGCGGTGGCCGATTGCGCGCATGTCTACGCCACTACGGTGCGCAAGCGCGGAGTGACCAAGCCGGTCGTCACGCCCGAGGAAGCAAGCCAGGAAATGGCCGCCGCTCAGGGACGCAGTGCAATCCTGTTCGGACCAGAACGCTCGGGCCTGGAAACCGAGGACGTCGCGCTTGCGCGGGCGATCCTGACGGTGCCGATCAATCCGGAATTCGGATCGCTCAATCTGGCGCAGGCGGTAATCCTGTGCGCTTATGAATGGTCGAAGCACGAGCAACTGGTGCAGCCCACGCAGGAAGAGCTGCTCCCCCCTGCACCTCAAGAAGAGCTCGACGGGCTGATCGCGCATCTGGAAACCATGCTCGAACCCAAGGGCTATTTCCTGCCCGCGGCGCGCGCGGAAGCCACCCGGCGGACCTTGCGCGGAGTGCTTACCAAGCCCGGCTGGAACCATCTCGAGGTGCGGACGCTGCGCGGTGTCCTGTCGTCGCTAGGGCGCGGACCTAAGCCCTGATCCGGTCCCATTCGGCCAGTTCGTAGTCGATCGACGTCTCGACCAGCATTTCCCAGATCTGCGCAATCGGCTCTGCCGGCAGCGAGCGGTCCTGCGCATCGCGGCGCGCATTGTCGATGACCGCGCGCTTGCGTGCTTCGTCGCGCACGATCGCCCGATCGGGCTTGATCCGCGCGGCCGCCCGCATGTAGCCGAACCGCCGGTCGAGCAATTCCATCAGCTCGCGGTCGGTGGCATCGACGCCGGCGCGTACATCACGCATGTCGGCGCAATTTTCAGGCAGCTTGAAATCGTCGTTCATGGCAATGCGCCCTGCACCGCCTGCCGGTGCTTGTCGAGCGCCTATCTTCGTGCTTGACGAACCGCGCCATATTGCTACTAGCGCGCCTTCGCGAATTGGCTCCGCACCCCGGTGAAGCGGTAGCCGCGTCGAACTCCTGAGCGTGTCGAAGGAACGACGGTGCGATGCCGGGTTGAATGGCCGTCAACGGGATGGCCCAGCAAATTGAAGGAAAGACTATGACGAAGCGCACCCGCGCCAAGTACAAGCTCGACCGCCGGATGGGTGAAAACATCTGGGGTCGCCCGAACAGCCCCGTCAACAAGCGCTCCTACGGTCCGGGCCAGCATGGCCAGCGCCGCAAGAGCAAGACGAGCGACTTCGGTCTCCAGCTGCGCGCCAAGCAGAAGCTCAAGGGCTATTACGGCGACGTGACCGAGAAGCAGTTCAAGCGCACCTACATGGAAGCGTCGCGGATCAAGGGCGACACCGGTCAGAACCTGATCGGCCTGCTCGAACAGCGCCTCGACATGGTCGTTTATCGCGCCAAGTTCGCACCGACCATCTTCGCTGCGCGCCAGATCGTGAGCCACGGCCATATCTATCTCAACGGTGTGAAGACCAACGTCGCCTCGGCGCGCGTCAAGGTCGGCGACGTCGTTTCGCTGGGCAAGAAGGCGCAGGAAATGGCGCTGGTCATCGAAGCGCAGAGCCTGCCCGAGCGTGACATTCCCGACTACGTCAGCCCCGATGGCAACGACAAGGTGACCTTCACCCGCGTGCCCAAGCTCGACGAAGTGCCCTACCCGGTCACGATGGAACCGAACCTCGTGGTCGAGTTCTACTCGCGCTAAGCCCAAGCGGCAGCGACACAGCAAAAGGGCGGTCCCTCACGGGACCGCCTTTTTTGTTGTCCGGTCAGTATCGGCTGGCAAACCGAAGCGACAGCCACACCATGACGAGGATCGTCAGCGTGATCAGGCCGCCCCAGAACCAGTAGGGCAGGAACAAAGCGTCGGCGATGAGGCCGGTGTCGGATCGCGCGGACATGCCGCCGACCGTGCCGCCCGGGCTGAACAAATAGCCAAGGTCCTGATAGACGCTCACCACGCCTTGTACCCCGAGGAATTCCGCCGTGATCCGCTGCCATTTGGCACTGCCGCGTAACGCGATGTACCCGGCTGCTGCAGCGAACAGCGGAAGCACCACCCATCCGGCGACCGAGCGCACCCACACCGCCGTCGAGATCGCGAGCGCCGATGCGAGAACCAGCAGCGCCAGCTGCGTGGCCCGCCGCGAGCGTGATGCGACGATCAACAGGCAGCCCGCGACACTGGGACCCAGCAGCCCTGCCGCCGCAATGGCCGCCTGCCCGAGGTGGCCGATGCTGCCGGAGAACTCGGCAAAGCCCGAGCCATTGGCGAAGATCACGAGGCGATGGAATTCAGCGCCGAGCGCAATCGCGCTCAGCCCGTGCGCCATTTCGTGAAACCAGGTGGCCAGCAACGTGAACGGCATCAGCGCAAGCGTTCCGAAGCCGGTCTGCCAGGCAAGGATCGTCAGCCCGGCAAAGGCGAGAATATAGCTCTGTTCGCGCGGCATTGCCTTGCGATTGGGGGAAAGCCCCCATCTCGCGGGAGCAGCGGAACCGGCGCGGCCTTTTCTCATACCGGCACGGTATCGCCGGTTCGTCTCACTGCAAGTAGTCGCGGCGGAAATCGCGCGCGAACTGGGCGAACCGCGCTTCCGCGATCGCATCGCGCATCGCCTGCATCAGCTGCTGGTAAAAGGCGATATTGTGCTCGGTCATCAGCATCGCGCCGAGGATTTCCTGTGATTTCACCAGATGGTGCAGGTATGCGCGCGAGTAGGTCCCGCAGGTATCGCAGGTGCAGCGGCTGTCGAGCGGTTCCTCGTCTTCGGCAAAACGCGCATTGCGCAGGTTGATCGGGCCGTTCCAGGTAAACGCCTGTCCGTTGCGCCCGGACCGGCTGGGCAGCACGCAGTCGAACATGTCCACCCCGCGGTCCACCGCACCGACGAGGTCGTCGGGCTTGCCGACCCCCATCAGATAGCGGGGCCGGTCGGCGGGCAATTGGCCGGGTGCGAAGTCAAGTGTGGCGAACATCGCTTCCTGGCCTTCGCCGACCGCCAGCCCGCCTATGGCATAGCCGTCGAAACCGATATCGGTGAGCTTGTCCGCGCTTATGCGGCGCAATTCCTCGTCCAGCGCGCCCTGCTGGATACCGAACAATGCGGATCGCTCCGCGTGTTCGCCGCCCGCATCGAACCCATCGCGGCTGCGCCGGGCCCAGCGCATGCTCATTTCCATGCTCGCGGCGATTTCGTCGCGCGGCCGATCGGCGCGCGGGCATTCGTCGAACGCCATCACGATGTCGCTGCCCAGCATGCGCTGGATTTCCATGCTGCGTTCGGGCGTAAGCATGTGCTTGGAACCGTCGATGTGGCTGCGGAATTCGACCCCCTTCTCGGTGAGCTTGCGCAGTTCGGACAGGCTCATCACCTGGTAGCCGCCACTGTCGGTCAGGATGGGCCGTTGCCAGTTCATGAACTTGTGCAGGCCGCCAAGCCTCGCCATCCGCTCGGCGCCGGGTCGCAGCATGAGGTGGTAGGT
Organism: Qipengyuania citrea; assembly: GCF_009828015.1. GTDB lineage: Bacteria > Pseudomonadota > Alphaproteobacteria > Sphingomonadales > Sphingomonadaceae > Qipengyuania > Qipengyuania citrea. The sequence goes on from NZ_WTYG01000002.1 coordinate 719,511, forward strand.
GTTGCCGAGGATTATGTCGGCTCCTGTCTTGCGGACGGTTTCGGGCTTCATCGCCTTGACTGTCGCTGCAGTACCGACCGGCATGAAGGCAGGCGTGCGAATGGTGCCGCGCTGCATGGCGATGCGCCCGGTGCGCGCAGCCCCGTCGGTCGCGTCGATGGTGAATGCGAAACGTTCGCTCATGGTCAGAAGCCGTAGATGAGAGTGGCACGGGTCAGCGTGTCGGTGCCTTCCGACCCCGCTGGCGGATTGCTGTCGTACTCGACCTTGTAGGAAAGGCGCGAACGCAGACGGTTGCTCACGCGAAAATCGAGACCGGTCACCAGATTGATCGTGGTGTTCGCGCCATCGAAAATCAACGTTGCCTCGCCTCCCGTTTCCGCCAGTGCCTCGACATCCTGGGTCAGCTTGAGACGGTCCAGCATCTGCCAGTCGAAATCGAGCCCGACGAGTCCCGCGAGCCGATCCGCGCTGGTCCCGTCTGTAAAATCCGTTACCCGGTAGGCAGGGCCTGCCTTGAGTGAGAGCTTGAGCTTCGGATTATCGATAACGCGATAACCGAAACCACCCGACACCGAATAGCGCGAAGAGAAGCCCTGGATCCGGTCGCGTTCGTATTGCGCCAGGCCATAGGCGAAGATGTTCTCGTCGAACTGCCAGCGCGGTTCGTAGGATGCGGCGAACTGTTCGCGGCTGGTCGATCCGTTCTGCCGCTGGTAGTCCGCGCGCAATCTGATCGAATGGGTCCAGTCGATGCCCTCGCGATCAAGGCGCAACGCGGCCGCCACCCCGACCGACTCGGTGTTGCCGCTCGACTGGAAAGCCCCCAGTTCGCCCTCGCCGCTCCAGCGGTCGAACATCCCGGCGTTGATCAGCGCGGTTTGCTCCGCCTCGGCCTCGGCCGCGCGGCGCGCAGCCAGGGTGATCTTCCACTGGTCGTTAATCGCATCGATCGTGCTGCGTTCTTCGGGCCATGTGCTGCGCGCGAGACCGATCACCGTGGCGACCTTCCTTTCGTCGCCGCTGGCTATGGCTGCATCGATCATCGCGCGTGCGCCTTCGGGAAGCTCAGCTTGCGCGGCAGTCGCAGCACAACCCAGCAGGGCGGAAAAGATCAACGGGGCGAAGCGCATCGGGTGCGCCTAGCGCCTTGTTTTGCGCCTCGCCACCCTTCAATCGATGGAATATGTCACGCGCGCAGGCGCCATCCCGTGCGGAAAATGAACGCAATAACGGCCACGCAGATCGCCAGGAAACCCAGCGTTATGCCGAAGCTGATCCAGATGTTCACATCGCTCTGGCCATAGAAAGTCCACCGCAGGCCGCTGACCAGGTAGACGATCGGATTGGCCAGCGCGATCGTGTCCCACGGCCTGGGCAGCATATCGATCGAATAGAACGTCCCCCCGAGAAAGGTCAGCGGCGTGAGGAACAGCATCGGGATGATGCCCAGCTTCTCGAAATTATCCGCCCAGATGCCGAGGATGAACCCGAACAGGCTGAAGGCCGCCGCGACGAGCATGATATAGAACACCGCCAGCACAGGGTGCGCGATCGAATAGTCGACGAAAAGGCGCGCGGTGAGCAGGATGATCGCGGCGAGCAGCAGGCTCTTGGTCATTGCCGCACCGACGAACCCCAGCAACGTCTCCGATACTCCGACAGGCGCGCTGAGCAGTTCGTAGATCGTCCCGGTGAAACGCGGCATGTAGATCCCGAAACTGGAATTGCTGGTGGTTTCGCCCAGCAGGGTGAGCATCAGCAGGCCCGGAATGATGAAGGCGCCGTAATCCACCCCGCCCAGATCAGGCATGCGCCCTCCGATCGCCGCGCCAAAGACGATGAAATATAGCGATGTGGTAAGTACCGGCGCGAGCACCGACTGGAAGGCGGTGCGCAGGAAGCGCATCAGTTCGCGGGTGTAGATCGACCAGGTCGAGCGCCACGAGATCATGCTGCCTTCCCTTCACCGAGCAGCGAAACGAAGATTTCCTCGAGGCTGCTTTCGCGTGTGTCGATGCCGACGTAATCGATGTCCGCGGCGATCAACGCCTTGGTCAGCGCAGCCACTTCGGCCTTTCCCTTCCCCGTTCCGTCGCCGCCGCGGTAGCACAGCACTTCCCCACCCGGTTCGAGTTCTACAGGGAAGCGGGCGATTTCGGACGGCAAGGCGGAAAGGGGCCTGGCCAGCGTGATATGCGCTTCGGTTCGGCCGAGCCGCGCCATCATCGCATCCTTCTGGTCCACCATCAGCAGTTTGCCGCGATTGATGATGCCGACACGGTCGGCCATCAGCTCGGCTTCCTCGATATAATGCGTGGTGAGAATTATCGTGACACCGCGCTCGCGCATCGTGTCGACGATCGCCCACATTCCCTTGCGCAACTCGACATCGACGCCTGCCGTGGGTTCATCGAGAAACAGCAGGTCCGGCTCATGTGCCAGAGCCTTGGCGATCAGTACCCGGCGCTTCATCCCGCCGGACAAGGCCATGATGCGCTCGTCGCGCTTGTCCCACAGGCTGAGCGACCGCAGGATTTCCTCGATCCGGTCCCTGTCGGGGGCAAGCCCGAACAAGCCGCGCGAATAGCTTACCGCGCGGTGGACGGGTTCGAACATGTCGGTGCTGAGTTCCTGAGGAACCAGGCCGATACGATTGCGTGCGCGGCGCCAGTCGGACGCCAGATCGTGCCCGAAAGCGCGAATACTTCCCGAAGTCGGGCGCACGAGCCCGCATACTGCCCCGATCAGCGTGGTCTTGCCTGCCCCGTTAGGCCCGAGAAGAGCAAAGACCTCGCCCTTGTTGATGGTAAGATCGACATTGTCGAGCGCGGTCAGCCCGCCGGGATAGACCTTCGACAGGCCGGAGAGTTCGAGAATCGGCTCCACATCTCCTAGCTAGCGGCGATCCAGTTGCCGTGGAAGCCCGGAGGGATCAGGTGCGGGATCTCGACCGTCCCGACCACGCCGAGCGTCATCGCGTCGAGAATCTCAAGCGCGCTGGTCTGCCGGTTGCGGTCGATGACATAACCCATCATCCAGCCATCGCCTTCGGCAGCATCGGGCGTGCGCGGAACGAAAACGAATTCACCGGGAATGCGGCCTTCGCCGAAATCGCGCTGCACCCGTTCGCCGGTGGCAAGGTCGTGGCGATAGAGCGGCATCGGCGCAACGAATTCGAGATCGCCATCGGCGGGCATGCCGATCGCCCACAGGTAGCGATGCGCCTTGGTAAAATAGCGTTCGTCCGGTCGCGGGAATTCCTGTCCCGCCGTATCGAGCGTGTCGCGGACGACTTTCCCGCCCTGCCCGTCCACCGTCCAGCGCTCGAGCCCCAGAGGCTTGCCGTATGGCCCGGGCATTTCGCCGTCGAAGATGGTTTCATAGGGCCAGACGTCGATGATCACCCGGCCGGTTTCGTCTTCGAAACTGTTGCCGACGTGGAAGACATAGCAGGGGTCGACCTCGTGCCACACCACATCCTCGTTGCTACCCCCGCGCGGCAGCAATCCGACCCGCGCGCGGTGGCTGCGGTTCCAGCGATAGGGGAACTTGTGGCCCGCAATCAGCGCCTGCATCGAGAAGGTCACCGGCAGGTCGAGGATGACCACGAAGTTCTGGGTCAGCGCGCAGTCGTGGATCGAGGGGCCATGCCTTACCGCGATCTCGGTTTCGCTCAGCACCCTGCCGCTGCGGTCCATGGTGACGTGGCGGATGGTATCCTGCGACGGGCCATCGTAGCAGATCGCATGGTATTCGCCGGTGTCCGGGCATTGATGCGGGTGCGCGGTAAAGGAGCCGGTAAGCCCGCCGCCGAAGTCGGAATAGGCGACGCTATCGAGATTGCCGTCGAGTTCGACAGGGAAGCTGTTGGCCTCGACCAGCGCCATGATCTTGCCGCCGATATCGAGGACATTGGTGTTGACCGTATCGCCGAAGCCGCGCCGCGGACCGCCAACCGCCGCCGGGCCGCCCTTGCCTTCAAGTTCGGCGGAACGGATGAAGCGGTTGCGGTACCACTCGGCCTTGCCGTCCTTCAGCCGGACGCCGTGAACCATCCCGTCGCCGAGGAACCAGTGATGGCCCTTCCCCGCCTTGCCGAAGGGATTTGGCCCGATGCGGACATACCGCCCGTCAAGCTCAGCGGGAATGGCTCCGGTTACGGTGGGATTCGCGAGCGTCAGCTCATCGGCCATCGGGGTATGGATACCCCGCAGGAAAGGGTTTTCACCCGGACCGGGCAAGCGCGCCCGGTTGATGCTGGCAACTGCCTGTACGGCAGGCGTAACCGCCCTTCGGATGGTTTTCTCGACGACACTTGCCATGACCGACTCGCTCCGATTAAAGTGAACGCCGTAAACATAGAGGTTATGATAACAGTGTCAACATCGCCCGAAGCCTATCATCACGGGAACCTGCGCGACGCCTTGCTGGCAGCCGGACTGGCCGCGCTCGAGGGTGCCGAAGGCAAAGCGCCTTCGCTGCGCGAATTGGCGCGCGTGGTCGGGGTCTCGGCGACCGCAGTCTATCGGCACTTTCCCGACAAGCAGGCACTCGATGCCGCGCTCGCCCGCGCGGGTCTGGACCTGCTGGGCAAGGAACAGGCCGCTGCCGCCGAACGTGCGGGCGGTGGATCGCAAGGTTTTACCGAAACAGGCCGGACCTACGTCCGCTTTGCGCTCGCCCACCCTGCCCTGTTCAGGCTGATGTTCACCCAGGGCCACCCGGTGGACGGATCGGCAACACCCGATGAAGCATACGCATTGCTGACAGCCAATTCACGCGCGCTGGTCGGCGATCCAGATGGCGCCGAAACGCTCGCCCTGCAGTCGTGGGCAATGGTGCACGGTATCGCCATGCTGATGCTCGACGGGCGCATCCCCGCCGACGACGCTTTGATCGAGCGGTTGCTCGATACCGGCAATCTGTCCGCTCAGTCGTGTGGCAGCAGCAGCGAGGAATCGCCATAGCTGTAGAAGCGATATTCGCTGTCGATGGCGTGTGCGTAAGCGTCCATCATGCGTTCGCGGCCCATCAGGGCGCTCACCAGCATCATCAGCGTCGATTTCGGCAGGTGAAAATTGGTCATCAGGCCATCGACCGCGCGAAAGCGGTATCCCGGGGTGATGAAGATATCGGTATCGCCAGCGAAGGCACCGATAATCCCGTCTTCCCCCGTCGCGCTTTCGAGCAAGCGCAGGCTGGTCGTCCCCACCGCTATCACCCTGCCGCCGGCCGCGCGCACGGCGTTCAGGCGTGCCGCGGCTTCGGGTTCGATCCGGCCCCATTCGGAGTGCATCGCGTGATCGCTGGTATCGTCAGCCTTCACCGGGAGGAAGGTGCCCGCACCGACATGCAATGTCAGCGTCTCGCGCCCGATCCCCGCAGCGTCGAGCGCATCAATAAGTTCAGGTGTAAAGTGCAGCGCGGCAGTCGGCGCGGCAACCGCGCCGTCCTCGGCTGCGAACATCGTCTGGTAGTCTTCACGGTCCTGCGCATCGGTGGCGCGCTTGCCGGCGATATAGGGCGGCAATGGCATACGTCCGGCGCGTTCGAGCAGGATTTCGACGGGCTCTTCGCCCGCGAAGGCCAACACGAAACTACCATCCTCGAGCCGGTCTTCCGCGGTCGCTGCCACGCCGCCGCCGAATTCCACGACATCGCCGATCCGCAATCGCTTGGCATTGCGCACAAAAGCCTGCCAGCGTCTCAGGTCGATCCGCTTGTGCAACGTCGCGCCGATCCGGGCTTCTCCCCGCCGCCCTTCGAGCTGCGCAGGTATGACGCGGGTGTCATTGAACACGAGCACGTCGCCTGCCCGCAACATCTCTGGCAGGTCGCGCACGCCGCGATCCTCGAAGGCGCCAGCGCCGCGCACCACAAGCATGCGTGCGGCATCGCGCGGGCGCGCGGGCCGAAGCGCGATCCGCTCGGGCGGGAGTTCGAAATCGAAAAGGTCGACTTTCATCGCGCCGCCCCTAGTCTGGGTGCGACGCGATGGAAAGTCAGTTGCCGAGCGGCGCGTTCAGATCGCTGGCCGAAATGTCTTCGTCCTGCACCCGCGGAGCTGTCATGGCCGGCACCGGCTTGTTGTCCGCCGCGATCGAAGCCTGCACGATCCGCGTTGGATTCGCGGGTGGCTCGCCGCGCTGGATCGCATCGACTGCGGGCATGTTGGCGATCACGCGCCCGAAGTTGGTGTAGTTCTGGTCGAGGTTGAAACGTGGATAGAAAACGATGAAGAACTGGCTGTTGGCGCTGTCGGGGCTGCCCGCGCGCGCCATCGAGACGGTACCGCGGACATGCGGCATGCCGTGAAACTCTTCCGCGATGTCGGGCAGCTGCGATCCGCCCGTGCCGGTACCGGTGGGATCACCGGTCTGAGCCATGAAGCCGTCGATGACGCGGTGGAAAATCACCCCGTCGTAGAATCCCTGCCGGGTCAGCGTCTTGATGCGTTCGACATGGTTGGGCGCCCAGTCGGGCTTCAGCCGGATCGCGACGCGTTCGCCGTTCGCCAGGTCGAGCAGCAGGATGTTTTCGCGGTCTTCTTCGACATTGAAGTTCACTGGCGAAAACACCCGCGTATCCGCAGCGGTTTCCTCCGTAGCGGCAGCGTCGACAGCGGCGTCGTCCTGCGCCTGGGCGGCGAAGGGTGTCGAAGCGAGCGCCAATGCGGCGGCAAGGGCAAGCGAAGTCTTGAGCATCGTCATTCCGTGGCAATGTCCTGGGTTGCAGGCCCCTAGCGAGGGGCGTCTGTCCGTTCAATGAATAGGTGCCTGCGAAGCTCAGCCCCCGCGCGGCCCGAGTTTCTTCACTCGCGCCTCGACGTCCTGCCGCACGGCAGGCGTGACGAACTTGCCGATCGGGCCGCCGTAGAAGGCGATTTCCTTTACCAGGCGGCTGGCGATCGGCTGCAGTTCGACATCGGCCATCAGGAATACCGTTTCGATGTGATCGTTGAGCTGCCGGTTCATCCCGGTGAGCTGGTATTCATATTCGAAATCGGTCACCCCGCGGATGCCGCGGATCACGATGCCCGCTTTCATCTGGTCGGCGAAATCCATCAGCAATGAATTGAACCCGACCACACGGATGCTCTGGCTGGCAATGCCGGCAACTTCGCGTTCGACCATGGCGATACGTTCGTCGTCATCGAACATCGGCGACTTCGCGATATTGGTGGTCACGCCGATGATCAGTTCGTCGACCAGCTTCGCGCCGCGCTCGATTATGTCCATGTGACCCAGCGTGATTGGATCGAACGTGCCCGGATAGATGCCGATGCGCTTGGCCATTAATGGTCCCTCTTAACAATGAAATGCGCCAGTTCGACAAGCAGCCGGGCATCGTCGCCGTAGGTGGCGAGATGGTCGCCCGCCTGTTCCACCAGCATCGTCGCCTGCGCCCGCGCCTGTTCGACGCCCATCAGCGTGACGAAGGTCTGCTTTCCCTGTTCCTCGTCCTTGCGCAGCGCCTTGCCGGCCAGCGTCTCGTCGCCTTCGACATCGAGCAGGTCGTCGGCAATCTGGAAGGCGAGCCCGATATCGCGCGCATAGGCGCGCAGATGGGTGCGTCCTTCGGGCGCCACCCGCCCCAGCACCGCGCCCATCTCGACACTGGCGGCCAGCAGGGCACCGGTCTTGAGCTGCTGCAGCCGGGTGACCTGGCGTAGGTCGTAGGATTGTTCTTCGGAGACGATATCCATCATCTGGCCGCCCGCCATCCCGTCGTGCCCGCTGGCGCGCGCCAGCGTGGCAACCAGTTCCGCGCGAACGAAGGGATCGGTGCTGGTGTCCGGCTGGGTCAGAATGTCGAACGCCAGCGCATGCAGGCTGTCCCCCGCAAGCACGGCAGTCGCTTCGTCGAACGCCTTGTGCAGGGTCGGCTTGCCGTGCCGCATCTCGTCATCGTCCATGCACGGCAGATCGTCGTGGATGAGCGAATAGGCATGGATCGCTTCGACTGCGCAGCCCGCGTTGATCGCGGCGTTGCGATTGACGCCGAACAGTTCCGCGGTCGCCACCAGCAGCAGCGGGCGCACCCGCTTGCCGCCTCCGATCACGGCGTAACGCATCGCCTCGATCAGCCGGGCGCGCGTATCGTCGGGCACGGGAAGGAACGCATCGAAGACGCTATCGACTTCAGACTGGACCTGCTCGAAAGCCTGGCCGAGCAGGCTGGGCATCGCGGTTGCGACGCTCACGCGGCCCCGCCCGCATCGAACGGCTCGGTACCCGCGGGCTTGCCGTCGCTGCCCGCTACGATCTTCTCGATCCGCGCCTGTGCAGCGTCCAGCCGCGACTGGCATGCCTTGCGCAGTTGTTCGCCGCGCTCGTACAGATCGATGCTCTCGTCGAGCGGGACATCGCCGCTTTCGAGACGCCGGACGACACTCTCAAGCTCGCGCAGGGCCTGCTCGAAGCTCATCTCGGAAATATGTGACTGTTCCTCTGCCATTGCCCGCGAGCATTGACGGTCCGCCTGCGCCCGGTCAAGTATACCGAAACGGGGGAGCGAATATGACGTGGATTGTCGCCTTCATCGCCGCAGCTCTGGTCTTCGGCGCTTTGGACGCCGCGTGGCTCGGCTGGGCAGGGCCCAATTTCTACCGTCCCCGGCTGGGAGACATCCTGGCCGACAGTTTCCGCATGGCTCCAGCGCTGGTATTCTACGCTGCCTATATCGCCGCCATCGTCTGGTTCGCGGTGCGCCCGGGACTGGCCCAGGGGGTTGCCGCCGCTGCGCTCAACGGGGCGCTGCTGGGGGCGATTTGCTACGCGACCTACGATCTGACCAACCAGGCGACGATGCGCACCTGGTCCACTGCGGTGACCGTGGCCGACATTGCCTGGGGCGCATTTGCTACCGCCCTGGCCGCTTCTGCCGCGACGCTGGCCGCCGACAAATTCGGCTGAGCGCATGTTCATAGGCCATTTCGCTCCCGCATTCCTGGCGCGCGGGATCAGCGAGGACGCCCCGCGGCTCGGCGTGCTGTTCATCGGGGCGCAGCTGACCGACTGGGCCTTGTTCACGCTGACCCTCGGCGGGATCGAGAAATTGCGGATCGTGCCCGGTATCACCGCGATGAACCCGCTCGACCTCTACTATATGCCCTATACGCACAGCCTGCTGGGCACCGCACTCTGGGCGCTCGGCTTCGCCGCCTTGATCTGGCTGGGGACACGAAGTCTGGTGGCTGCGAGCTGGGCGGCCTTCGTCGTCGCAAGTCACTGGGTGCTCGACCTGCTCGTCCACAGGCCGGATCTGACGCTTGCCGGAGGCGCGGAGAAGTACGGCCTCGGACTGTGGAACTTCCCCATCGTCGCGATCCCGCTCGAGCTGGGCCTCCTGCTGCTCGCCTATGGTTTCTATATCGCCCGCACCAAGGGGCCGCTGCTTCCTCCGCTGATCCTGCTGGCCGCCTTGCTGCTGTTCCAGGCACTGAACTGGTTCGGCTCCGAACCCGAACACGCCGGGGCGTCCTTTTCTGCGACCGCCTTCCTGGCCTTCGGCATACTGACTGCGCTCGCGTTCTGGGTGCAGTCGACCCGGTGGCATAAAAACCACGTGGGACTGGCGGTCGGGAGCGTGCAGCGCTAAGCGCGCGCGCATGGCATCTGTCGAATCCGCGATCACCCCCGAAGTCGTCGAGCAGCACGGCTTCAGCCCCGAAGAATACGACCGCGTCCTGAACGCGCTTGGCCGCGAGCCCAATTTGGTCGAGCTGGGGATTTTCTCGGTCATGTGGTCCGAGCACTGCTCCTACAAGAGCTCGCGCCTGCATCTCAAAAAACTGCCGACCGAGGCGCCCTGGGTGATCTGCGGCCCCGGCGAGAACGCCGGCGTCATCGACATCGGCGACGGGCAGGCGGCGATCTTCAAGATGGAGAGCCACAACCACCCGAGCTATATCGAGCCCTACCAGGGCGCGGCGACCGGCGTGGGCGGCATCCTGCGTGATGTCTTCACCATGGGCGCGCGCCCGGTGGCGAATGCCAATGCGCTGCGTTTCGGGCGGCCCGACCACCCCAAGATGCAGCACCTGGTCAAGGGCGTCGTCTCCGGCATCGGCGGCTATGGCAATTGCGTCGGCGTGCCGACTGTATGCGGAGAGACCAACTTCCACCCCGCCTATGACGGCAATATCCTCGTCAATGCGATGACCGTGGGCGTGGCCGATCAGGACAAGATCTTCTATTCCGCCGCCACCGGAGTCGGCAATCCGATCGTCTATGTCGGATCGAAGACCGGGCGCGACGGAATTCACGGCGCGACCATGGCCAGCGCCGATTTCGAGGAAGACGCCGATGCCAAGCGCCCCACCGTGCAGGTGGGCGACCCCTTCACCGAAAAGCTGCTGATCGAGGCCTGCCTCGAACTCATGGCGACCGACGCGATCGTCGCGATCCAGGATATGGGCGCCGCGGGCCTGACCTCTTCCAGCGTCGAAATGGCGACCAATGGCAAGGCGGGCATCCGTCTCGACATGAACATGGTGCCGTGCCGCGAAGACGGGATGACGCCCTACGAGATGATGCTGAGCGAAAGCCAGGAGCGGATGCTCATGGTCCTCAAGCCCGGCAAGGAAGCCATGGCGCAGGCCATCTTCGACAAGTGGGAGCTCGATTTCGCGATCATCGGCGAAGTGACCGATACGCAGCACATGGTGCTCGAATTCGATGGCGAAGTCGTCTGCGACATTCCGCTCGGCCCGCTGGCGGCAGACGCGCCCGAATACGACCGGCCCTATCTGTCCAAGGAAGACTACACTGCCTGGGCAGGCATTGCGCCGATGCGCGAGCGTCCCGACACCGACGATGTGGGCGGTGACGTGATGAAGCTGCTCGCCTCGCCCAACCTGTCCTCGCGCCGCTGGATCGCCGAACAATACGACAGCCAGGTCGGCGCGGATACGCTGCAGACCGGCGGCGATGCCGGTGTCGTTCGCGTGCATGGAACGAAGAAGGCGCTCGCGATCACTACCGATTGCACTCCGCGCTATGTTCATGCCGATCCCTATGAAGGCGGCAAGCAGGCGATTGCCGAAGCCTACCGCAATCTGTGCGCGGTCGGCGCGCGCCCGCTGGCGGTGACCAATTGCCTCAATTTCGCCAACCCGCAGCGCCCCGAGATCATGAGCCAGTTCGTCCATGCGCTCGAAGGCATGGGCGCCGCCTGCCGGCTGCTCGACTTCCCGATCGTGTCGGGCAATGTCTCGCTCTACAACGAGAGCAAGGCGACTGGGGGTGGCAGTGCAATCCTGCCCACACCCGCTATCGGCGGCGTCGGCCTGATCGACGATTACGACCACATGATGACCATGCCATTCAAGGCAGCGGGCGAAACGATCTACCTGCTCCATGCGGAGGAGTGGGCGACCGCGGACCCCGAGCGTTCGCATCTCGGCAAGTCGCTGTGGCTCAGCGAAATCCATGGCCGCGACGAAGGCCGTACCCCGCCGACCGACCTCACCGTCGAAAAGAACGCGGGCCGCATCGTCCGCCAGTTGATCGCCGACGGCCTCGTCAGCGCAGTGCACGACGTTTCCGACGGCGGTCTCGCCATCGCGCTTGCAGAAATGGCGATGGCGGGCGGTATCGGCGCCGAGGTCGAGTGGAACGAAGAGTATTCCAGGGCAGCCTGGTGGTTCGGCGAGGATCAGGGCCGCTATGTCGTTACTGTTCCCGACACCCAAGCACTCAACGAGGCGCTCGCCAAGGGCACTGAAAACGATGAAACCGCCTCGATCGGTTTCCGCCGCATCGGTCGCACCGGGGGCGATACGCTGTTCGGCAATTCGGTCGCGGCGATGCGCGCCGCACATCAGAGCTTTTTCGTCGACTGGATGGAAGGCTGACCGCGTGAAGGCTGACTATCGCGAGACACCTCTGGCGAAGAAGCTCAGCCTGCGCGATGGCCAGCGGGTGTGGTTCGACGGCATGCCCGAAAGCATTCAGGACGAAATCGGTGAATACGCACTCGAGCTGACGTTCGTTCGCGGCCCCGAAGAGGGGCCCGATGCTGCACACATCTTCGTGACCGAACAGGCGGCGCTTGCAGCAAAGCTCGCCGAATTGCGCGAACATATGGCGGGTGACGGCCATGTCTGGGTCAGTTGGCCGGCGCGGGCGGACGGTGCGCCCTCCACCCTTTCCGAGGAGCTGGTTCGCGAGATTGCGCTCCCGCTGGGCCTGGTGGACACCAAGCAGTGCGCGGTCGACGAGGACTGGTCCGGTCTAAAGCTGGTGATCCGCAAGGAATTGCGCTGAACGCCGCTTGGTATAGATCCGCATCATGCGCGATCATGAAATTGTACCCTACTCGCTCCCCGACCTGTCCGATGGCGAACGCATCGCGCGGGCGGAGGCCATGCGCGACCGGCTGAAGCTACGGCGGTCCTGCCGGTATTTCGCCGACACGCCGGTCCCGCGCGCGATTATCGAAGCCGCCATCGAAGCGGCCGGCAGCGCGCCCAATGGAGCAAACCACCAGCCCTGGCATTTCGCGGCGATTTCAACGCCCGAAACCAAGCGCGCGATCCGCGACGCGGCGGAAGCCGAGGAGCGCGAGTTTTACGCGGGCAAGGCCGGGACGCAGTGGCTCGAAGCGCTGGAGCCGCTGGGAACGGATGCCGACAAGCCCTTCCTCGAAACCGCACCGTGGCTGGTGGTCGTCTTCGCCCAGCGCAAGGGCGGGATCGAGGAAGATGGTGAGACGCAGAACTACTATGTCAGCGAAAGCGTGGGGATCGCCTGCGGCCTGCTGCTTGCCACGGTGCACGAAGCCGGGTTGGCCACACTGACCCACACGCCCTCTCCGATGGGCTTCCTGCGCGCGATCTGCGGCCGGCCCGATCATGAAAAGCCGGTGATGATCGTGGTGGTCGGGCACCCGGCGAAGGATGCAAGCGTTCCCGCGCACGCGCTGGATAAGAAACCGCTCAGCCGGATTGCCAGCTGGCTTTAGGATCAGGCTACAGCGGCGGCCCCGTCCCCCTGCTGCGCCAGAAGGTCATAGGGATCGATCCCGTCCTGACGCCAGACATGGTGGCAGACACGGTACCAGTGTGGATCGGGAATACGGAATTGCGCCCGGACTTCGGCGAGGTTCTTGCCCAGCAGCTCGCGGATCGAAAGGCCTACCAGCGGCGGGCAGGCTTTCCCGGTCCGATGCGCCTGCCGCACGGCTTTCATCACCGGGGCTTCGCTTCGGACTAGCCGCTTGAGATGCAGGGCGCCGGCATAGCCCAGCAGCAAATGACCATGGCTGGGGGATTGCCCGTGCGTAAACAGCAATACGCATTGTTCACCCAGTGCATCCCGCCCATATCCGGTGAGCACATGCATCAGATCGTGCGTATCGCGCTGGCGATAGCCGTACCACTGGATAAGGTCGTCATAACTCTGACTGCCCGACTTCTCCGACTCTTCGACGAGCCCGGCGGCAGTCAGGCCTTCGCGTTCCATGAAATCGCAATAGGCGTGCGCCACCGTACCCTCGGGATGGCGGCGCAAGGCGGCATGGTCGTCGAGAATGGGCGGCAGGAACGGTTCGCTCGCGCGTAGCGCCTCGCCATGCGGGCTGAGCGCAAGTTCGCGTACACGCGGCACGAACTGGCCGGACGGCAGAGCATCGTAGATCTTGAAGACCTCGGCCGTATTCTCCTTATCCTTCAGCAATTCGCGGAAGTGACCGAAAGCGGCAAAGGGGCGATAGCGCGGCCTGGGGCGGCGCGGGTCGCGCAAGGGAGTGCCGTCGCGCGCCGATTCGAAATCGACAGAGGTGAAAGCGCCGAGGCTGATCTGATCGTTCATGGTGCCCGTTTGCTACCAGTTCAGCCCCATCTCGCATTGGAAAAGCGCGCCATGGCTAGGCCGGATCGAAATCCTCCACCCATTCGCTCTCCGCAATTCCGAGCAGCTTGAGGATCGCAGTCAGTTCGACGCTGGCAATCCGGCCGTTGGCTGCTTCGCGCGCCTTGGGCTTGGCGCGGTAGGCGATGCCGTAATCGGCGGCCTCGATCATCGGGATGTCGTTGGCCCCGTCGCCCGTCGCCAGCACGCGCGCGCCCTCGCCAAGTTGGGAGCGTTCGTCCTCCAGCGTGGCGAGCTTGGTCGAAGCATCGCTGACCGGTCCGGCCAGAAGCCCGGTCAACGCCCCGCCCGCCACGCCGAGGCGGTTGCCCACGACGCGCTCGAAGCCGAGTTGCTCGGCCACCGGGTCGGCGAAATGATGGAATCCGCCAGTCACCAGGACCGTACGGCAGCCCTTGCTGCGCAGGGTATTCACCAGCGCCCGTGCACCCGGCACCGGCTGGATGCGCTGATCCAGGCAGGTGGCGATAGCGCCTTCCTCGAGCCCTTCGAGCAGCCCGACACGCTCCTTCAGTGCGCTTTCGAATTCGAGTTCGCCGCGCATCGCGCGTTCGGTAATGTCGGCGACCTTGTCCTTTATACCGGCGAAATCGGCGAGCTCGTCGATGCACTCCTGCCCGATCATTGTTGAATCCATGTCGGATACGAACAGCCGCGGCACCTCGATCTCGTGATCCGCGACCAGCAGGTCGCATTCGCCGAAATGTTCGGTCAGGATGCCGGTAAGCCGGGCGCGCTCGCCGTCCGGAAGCGAAATCTGGAGCACGTCGCTACAAAAATCGAGCATGCCTGCCATGGCCACCGGCATCCCGGCATCGGCGCATGCCCCCAGCGCGGCGTCGAGACGCGTTTCCACGCCGTCCATGTCTGCTATCAGCCGCGCGATGAGCACTTCGAAATCTCCCGAGAACAAGCCGGTGGCGCTCATTGCAGGGCCGACTGCCAGCGGCAAGAGCCAACTCGCGGTTGATCTGGCGCAGCGGCTGGCGCGCGACGGGCGCCGCGGGGTCGTCGTCAACGCCGATAGCCAGCAGGTCTACCGCGAGCTGCATATCCTCTCGGCACGCCCCTCGGAGGATGAAACGCAGGGCATCGAGCACCGATTGTTCGGAACCTGGGACGGGGCGCAATCCTGTTCGGCCGCAGATTGGTCCGCAGCGGCGCGCGACATCATTCGCGAGATCCACGCCAGTGGCGGCGTTCCGATCCTGTGCGGCGGGACGGGGCTCTACTTGCGCACCCTGCTGGAGGGCATCGCCCCCGTACCAGAAATCGACCCGGACATTCGCGCGGCGGTGCGGGATCTGGACCAGGTGCGCGCGCGGGCGGCGCTCGAGGCGGAGGATCCCCAAGCGGCGGCGCGCCTTGCGCCTGCCGATGCCACGCGAACGGCCCGCGCACTCGAAGTCATCCGGTCGACCGGGCGCACGCTGGCACAATGGCAGGCGCATAAACGCGGGGGGATCGCAAAGGAAGTGGGGCTTCACCCACTCGTGCTGCTGCCCGACCGCGGCTGGCTGAACGCGCGCTGCGATCTGCGTTTCGAACGCATGCTCGATACCGGTGCGATCGCCGAAGTGGAGGCGCTGCTGGCCCGCGAACTCGACCCAGGCCTCCCGGTGATGCGCGCCATCGGAGTGCGTGAAATCGCCTCCCTGATCAAAGGCGAACTATCGCGCGCTCAAGCTATCGCGGCTGGCCAGCTGGCTACGCGCCAGTATGCCAAGCGCCAATACACGTGGTTTCGCAACCAACCACCCGCCGACTGGGTGCGTGCGGATAACAAAACTATCGCCGAACACGATTTTTTTGTTTCTTTGTTTCGCGCACAAGGTTGACCGCGTAATTGAAGCATCGTATTTGAGTGCATGTCGGCCCGGCGCTTGAGACCCCAGCGTCGGGCCGACTTGTGTTCTGAAATGCCCGGATCGGGCTGGAGGATAGTGTGACCACCGAGCGCAGCGGCGCTGCAATCCTGATCGAATGCCTCAAGCGGCAGGGTGTCGAATTCGTTTTCGGCTATCCCGGCGGCGCGGTCCTGCCGATCTACGACGAGCTCTTCGCCGATGAAGATATCCGTCACGTTCTCGTTCGCCATGAAGCGGGCGCGGCGCATGCCGCCGAAGGCTACGCCCGTTCGACCGGCAAGCCCGGCGTCGTGCTGGTAACCAGCGGACCGGGGGCGACCAATGCCGTGACGGGCATCGCCGATGCCTATATGGATTCGATCCCCCTGGTGGTGATCACCGGGCAGGTGCCCACGGCGCTGATCGGGACCGACGCGTTCCAGGAAGCCGACACGGTCGGATTGACGCGCCACTGCACCAAGCACAACTACCTCGTCAAAGACCCCGAACGGCTCGGCGCGACGATCGAGGAAGCATTCCGCATCGCCACCACGGGGCGTCCCGGCCCGGTGGTCGTCGACATTCCAAAGGACGTCCAGATCGCGCTGGCGACGCAGAGCGGACAAGACGGCACGCCGCTGCCCTCGCATCGCTATCAGCCGCGCATGGTCGGGGCTGCCGACGAGATTGCCGAAGCGGTCGAAATGCTCGCCGCAGCCGAACGGCCCGTGTTCTACACCGGCGGCGGCATCATCAATGCCGGCCCGCAGGCGAGCGAATTGCTGCGCAAGCTCCAGTCTGCCACCGGAGCGCCGGTGACCAGCACGCTGATGGGCCTTGGGGCCTTTCCTGCCGAGCATCCCGATTGGCTCGGCATGCTCGGCATGCACGGCACCTACGAAGCCAACATGGCGATGAACCGCGCCGACCTGATCGTCGCGATCGGCGCCCGCTTCGATGATCGCGTGACCGGGCGGCTGGATGCCTTCGCGCCCGGAGCCCGCAAAATCCACATCGATATCGACCGCGCCAGCATCAACAAGATCGTCCCCGTCGATCTGGGCATTGTCGGTGATTGCACGCATGTGCTCGATCAGATGCTCGAAGCCTGGGGTGGCCGCAAACCGCGCGACCTGTCCGAATGGCAGGCCCGTATTCTCGGCTGGAAAGCGCGCGATTGCCTCGCCTATCCCGAACGCGGCAGCGATTTGATCATGCCGCAGAAGAGCATCGAGCGGCTGTTTGCGCTGACCCGCGACCGTGATCCAATCATCACCACCGAGGTCGGCCAGCACCAGATGTGGGCAGCCCAGTATTTCCGGTTCTTCGGCCCCAACAAGTGGCTGACCAGCGGCGGCCTGGGGACCATGGGTTATGGCCTGCCCGCCGCGATCGGTGCGCAGCTTGGCAATCCGGACAGTCTCGTGATCGACATTGCGGGCGAAGCAAGCATTCAGATGAATATCCAGGAACTGGGCACCGCCAGCCAGTATCGCCTGCCGGTCAAGGTGTTCATCCTCAACAATGAATACATGGGCATGGTCCGCCAGTGGCAGGAGCTGACCTATGAAAGCCGCTATTCGAACAGCTATTCGGACAGCCTTCCCGATTTCGTGAAGCTGGCCGAAGCCTATGGCTGGAAAGGCATTCGCATCGAGGACGAAGGCCAGCTCGATTCCGGGATCGAAGCCATGCTCGCGCATGACGGACCGGCGATCGTCGATTGCCGGGTAGCGAAGGAAGCGAACTGCTTCCCGATGATCCCCAGCGGCGCGGCGCATACCGACATGCTGCTCTATGGCGATCAGGTGGGCGGCACCATGGACGATGAAGCAAAGGCGCTTGTGTGATGGGCATGATGGCGAATTTCCCGAACCGCTTCGAAGCGCGTGCCGAACGGCGCAACTGGTTTGCCCGCAAGGATGCCGAAGCACTGCTTGACTGGGTCGAGGACTGCGGACACCGGTTCATCGGGCTCGAGGTCGCGCAGAAGCAGGACGACGGAACCTGGACCCTGCTTGCGGACTCGCTCGACCTGTCGCGCCAGACCGAGAATTTCGAGGCCATCCGCATGGGCCGCGTCTTCCTGTCGGAATATGACGGCGAAGGGCGGATGTTCGAACCCGTCTGGCAGGACCGCGCACAATGAAGATTGCCCAGCAGGCGGCCGAACGGCACGTCCTCAACGTTATCGTCGACAACGAGCCGGGCATTCTCGCCAAGATCACGGGGATGTTCACCGCGCGCGGCTACAACATCGACAGCCTGACCGTGGCCGACATTTCGGAAGATCACGCGATCAGTCGTATCACGATCGTCACGCGCGGTCCCGAGCCGGTAATCGACCAGATTCGCGCCCAGCTCGAACGGCTGGTGCCGGTCCACAAGGTGATCGACCTCACCGAATCGGGCGGGCATGTCGAACGCGAACTGGCGCTCATCAAGGTCGCCGGGAAAGGCGACAATCGCGTCGAGGCGCTGCGCATCGCGGAACTGTTCCGCGCCAATGTGGTCGACACCACGACCTCCAGTTTCGTCTTCGAACTGACCGGCTCGCCCGAGAAAATCGACAGTTTCATCGCGCTGATGCGCGAGCTCGGGCTTGTTGAAGTGGGGCGTTCGGGAATCGTGGGAATGGTCCGCGGTCCCGAGCCGAACTGATCGAATGAATTTCGTCGCTCCTGCTCAGGCGGGAGCCTATCCAACCTATCGCCAGTCGGCGACCAATTCTGGGCCCCTGCCTTAGCGGGGGCGACGCGAGGGAAGAAAATGCAAGTCTATTACGATGCCGATTGCGACCAGCAGCTGATCAAGGACAAGAAGGTCGCAATCGTCGGCTATGGCAGCCAGGGCCATGCCCACGCGCAGAACCTACGCGATAGCGGTGTGGGCGAACTCGCCATTGCGCTGCGCGATGGCTCCCCCAGCGCGAAGAAAGCCGAAGGTGCGGGCTTTACGGTCAAGACCGTTGCCGAAGCCGCCGAATGGGCCGACGTGCTGATGATCCTCGCGCCCGATGAACACCAGGCAGCGATCTACGCCAATGAAGTCTCTGGCCGGATGCGCCCGGGTACTGCGCTCGCCTTCGCGCACGGTCTCAACATCCATTTCGGGCTGATCGACCCACCCGCCGATGTCGACGTCATCATGATCGCGCCCAAGGGGCCTGGTCACACGGTGCGCGGCGAATACATCAAGGGCGGCGGCGTACCCTGCCTCATCGCGGTGCACCAGGAATCGAGCCAGTCGGGCGGCAACGGCTTCGCCAAGCAATTGGCCTTGTCCTATGCGAGCGCGGTTGGCGGCGGCCGGTCGGGCATCATCGAAACCGATTTCAAGGAAGAGTGCGAAACCGACCTGTTCGGTGAACAGGCCGTGCTGTGCGGCGGGGTCACCCATCTGATCCAGGCCGGCTTCGAAACGCTGGTCGAAGCCGGATATGCGCCCGAGATGGCCTATTTCGAATGCCTTCACGAAACCAAGCTGATCGTCGACCTGCTGTATGAAGGCGGGATCGCCAACATGCGCTATTCGATCTCGAACACGGCCGAGTATGGCGACATCAAGACCGGCCCGCGCATCATCACCGAGGAGACCAAGGCCGAAATGAAGCGCGTCCTAAAGGACATCCAGTCAGGGCGTTTCGTCAAGGACTTCGTGCTCGACAACCAGGCCGGTCAGCCCGAACTGAAGGCCAGCCGCAAGGCCGCCGCCGCGCATCCGATCGAAAAGACCGGCGCCCAGCTTCGCGCGATGATGCCCTGGATCGGCGCGAACAAGCTGGTCGACAAGGACAAGAACTGACATCTGCTATCGGCATCCATTGGTCAGATCCCGGCCAATGGATGCCGTTCACCGACCCGTTGTTGTGCGTACCGCAGCCGACCGGCCCGGCACACTCCGGGAACGCGTTACTGGCGCGGGGCATTCTTCAGTGAGGTTCAACAGGAGGCCGACCATGAAGACATCTTTCCTCGCCCTTGCGCTTGCAGCCAGCGGATCGCTGGCCGTCACTGCGATATCCGCGCAGGATCAGCCGCAGATCCCGGGCGTCGTCGACGTCAGCCGGGTCGCCGCCGGTAGCTATTCGCTCGACCCATCGCATACGCTGGTAAGCTGGCAGGTCGGTCACTTCGGCTTCAACGACTACTTCGGACTGTTTGGCCAGATCGACGGCACGATGACGCTCGACCCTGCCGATATCGACGCGACGAAGTTCGACATCACGGTTCCGATCACCAGTGTATCGGTGCCCAGCGAAGGTCTGCGCGACCATCTGCTGCGCCCGGGCAAGGATGGCGCGGCCCCCGACTTCTTCGGTCCCGAACCTGAAGCAGCGCGCTTCGTTTCAACCTCGGTCCGGCGGACCGGTGAAACCACCGCCGTCGCCAGCGGAATGTTGACGATGAACGGCCAGACCGGCCCGGTTACCATGCTGGTGGAATTCACTGGCGCCGGACAGAATCCGATGAGCGAAGCACAGACCGTCGGCTTCCACGCACGTGCGCAGATCGATCGTACCGACTGGGGGATCAGCTACGCCGCCCCACTGGTCGACAACATGGTCGACCTGGAAATCAGCGCGGCTTTCGAACGCGACTGAACCCCACTCGACAAGCGCATGGCGAGCGGCCACGGTCCTCCCCATGCGCTTGTCAGACTGCCACAATATCGATGACTTCCGCCGGCTCGCGAAACAGCGGCTGCCGTGGCCCGTGTTCGACTATATCGACGGGGCTGCCGATGACGAAGTGACCAAGGCGCGCAACACCAGCGCGTTCGATACGATGGATCTCGTACCGGACGTGCTCGCGGGCGTCGGTCAAATCGACACCTCATGCCAGATCATGGGCCGCCACAGTGCATTGCCACTGGTCCTCAGCCCGACCGCGTTGCAGCGCGCCTTTCACCGCGACGGTGAACGGGCCGTCGCGCAAGCGGCGGCCCGGTTCGGCATATGGTTCGGCATTTCCAGCCTGGCCACGCACTCGATCGAAGAGATCGCGGCGCTGACCGACGGACCCAAGCTGTTCCAGCTATACGTTCACAAGGACCAGGGACTCAACGCCAGCATGATCGAACGCTGCCAGACAGCGGGCTTCGATGCCCTCGCGCTGACGGTCGACACCATAGTATCGGGCAAGCGCGAACGCTGCTTGCGTTCGGGCTTCACCACCCCGCCCCGCTTCAGCGCATCCTCGCTCTGGAGCTACGCCACGCGCCCCCGCTGGACGCTCGATTACGTGTTCGGTCCGAAGTTTCGGCTGCCCAACCTCGATGGACATGTCGAAGAAGGCAGCGGCAAGGCGGTCAGCATCCAGGACTATTTCAACACCATGCTCGATACGAACATGGATTGGGATACCGCGGCGCGCATCCGGCAGGATTGGGGCGGGACTTTCGCCCTCAAGGGTATCATGAGCGCGGGCGATGCGCGGAAAGCGGTCGAGATCGGTGCCGATGCTATCTGGATTTCCAACCATGGCGGACGCCAGCTCGACGGCAGCCGCGCGCCCTTCGACCAGCTAAGGGAGATCGTCGAGGCCGTGGATGGCGAGATCGAGATCATTCTCGATGGTGGTGTGCGCCGCGGCACGCATGTCCTCAAGAGCCTGGCAGCGGGGGCGACAGCCGCCTCGGGCGGGCGGCTGTATCTCTATGCGCTTGCCGCTGCGGGGCAGGACGGGGTCGAACGGGCGGTGCAGATCCTGAAGGAAGAAATCGAACGCGGCATGCGGCTCATGGGCGTGACTTCGATCGACCAGCTTGCGCCCGACCGCTTGCGTCGGCGCTGAGTATCGGTTCAGCGGCGATCACGGCATGGCGGCCACACAGGCGCGCAGCTCGCTCACGAACAGTTCCGGCTGCTCCCACGCGGCAAAATGCCCGCCCTTGTCCAAATCGTTCCAGTAAACGAGATTGGTGAGCGTTCGCTCAACCCACTCGCGTGGCGCGGGCAGGATCTCTCCGGGAAAGGCGCTCGCCCCCGCAGGTATGCTCACCGTGCCGTCGCCGAACTTGCCAAAGCTTTCCCAGTAGAGCCGGGCCGCGGAGGCGCCCGTAGCCGGCAGCCAGTAGAGCATGACGTCGTCGAGCACCTGGTCCATCGTCAGCACATCCCAGGCCGAACCCTGGTTATCGGTCCAGTAGTGCACTTTCTCGAGCATCCATGCCGCCAACGCGGAGGGCGAATCCACCAGGCCATAGCCGATCGTCTGCGGACGCGTGCTTTGCTGCTTGGAATAGCCCGAATCCCATTCCTGATAGAACCCGAGGCGCTGCAGCGCCTTGAGCACCTTGGGGTCCTTGCTCTGCATATCATCAGGTCCCGGACGGCCGATTGGCATGTTGAGGTGGATGCCCCTGCACTCGGACGGGGCCAGTTGCCCGATCGCCATCGTGACTGCCGCGCCCCAGTCCCCGCCCTGCGCCATCCAGCGCCGGTATTCCAACCTCTGCATCAATTCGGTCCAGGCCTGCGCGATCCGTTCCACCCCCCATCCCGTAGCCCCGGGCTTGGCGGAAAAGCCGTAGCCGGGCAGCGACGGGGCGATGACATGGAACGCCTGCGTGTCTGCCACAGCCGGCTCGGTCAATTCGTCGATCACGCCGAGGAATTCGACCACCGAACCGGGCCAGCCATGCGTCAGCAACAGCGGCACGGCATCGGAGCGCGACGAGGGCTTGTGCAGGAAGTGGATATCCAGCCCATCGATCTCGGTGACGAACTGCCCGAGCGCATTCAGCCGCGCTTCGCATCGCCGCCAGTCGTAACCGTTCCGCCAATAGGCGACCAACTCCCTAAGCGCGGCAAGCGGTGTGCCCTGCGTCCAGTCGTCGACCGTTGCCGCTTCGGGCCAGCGCGTGCGATCGAGGCGTGCTGCCAAATCCGCTAGATCCGCCTCGGGAATGTCGAGCGTGAACGGCCTGATCGCGTTCATGGCTACGCGTCCTCCGTCGCTTTTTTCGATGCGGCGACCACTCGGTTCATATCGGCCAGCAATATCGTGCTTGTCGCCTTGGCGAGAACGGTCCCCGCCGCGTCCTTCAAATGGCCTTCGTAGAAGCTGGTCCGCTTGCCATGCCGTTCGACCCAGGCTTCTGCGATGACGAGCCCGGGGCGCGTCGGGGCGAAATAGCTGACCTTGAGTTCCAGCGTCATCGGGACAATGCCGGGGCCGTTCCTGGCCATTGCCGCATGCGCCATGGCCGCGTCGATCCAGCCACTGATGAAGCCGCCCTGCACAACCCCGCCCGAATGGCACTGCTCCCGTTTGGCTTCGTATTCCAGCCTCGCATGTCCCGCGGCGTCGGTCGACACGACCCGTATCAAACCAAGTGTTTCGTTCAGCGAATGCCCCTCGGCCATGCTCTCTCCCATCTACCGTGAAATATAATTTCTCGCGATGCCCAAGACTGTTTTGCTTTACAACCCCGGCTGGCTTTCGCATACGCCGTGGTATGACGAATGCACTCGGCCTAATTATCCTGCGACTTACTCGCCCTTGGGCGTGATATCTGGCGTGCCTTTCCCGGTGCGCTGAGCGCCCAAGGGACCGACCGCCACCCTACACTTTCGCAGATACCGAGTTTCCCCGATGTCCATGCTCCGCGACCCGAGCGTCAAATATTCGCCCTTCCCGCAGGTACCGCTTGCCGAACGCCAGTGGCCCACGCGCACCATCACCGCGGCGCCGCGCTGGCTGTCGACCGATCTGCGCGATGGCAACCAGGCAATTGTCGATCCGATGGATGCGCACAAGAAGGGGCGCTTCTTCGACCTCCTCGTCGAAATCGGGGTGAAGGAAATCGAAGTCGGTTTCCCCAGCGCCGGTGCCACCGAGTTTGACTTCATCTCGGGCCTGGTTCGCGACGGGCGCGTACCCGACGACGTGCTGGTGCAGGTCCTCACTCAAAGCCGTGAAGACCTGATCCGGACGAGCTTTGCCAGCCTTGCAGGCGCCAAGCAGGCGATCGTCCATCTCTACAATGCCGTCAGCCCCGCCTGGCGCGAAGTGGTGTTCGGGATGAGCAAGGAGCAGGTCCGCGACATTGCAGTGCATGGCGCCAAGATCATGCGCGACGAAGCGGCCAGGCAACCCGATACCGCGTGGCATTTCCAGTACAGCCCCGAAACCTTCTCGACTGCCGAACTCGATTTCAGCCTCGAGGTCTGCGAAGCAGTGATGGAGGTGCTGGCGCCCACCCCCGAACACCCGATCATCCTCAACCTGCCCGCGACGGTCGAGGCGGCGACCCCCAATATCTATGCCGATCAGGTTGAATACTTCATCGGCAACCTGCCCGCTCGCGATAGCGCGGTGATCAGCCTGCACACGCATAATGACCGCGGCACCGGCGTGGCCGCGGCGGAACTGGCTTTGATGGCCGGTGCCGACCGCGTCGAAGGCTGCCTCTTCGGCAATGGCGAACGCACGGGCAATTGCTGCCTGGTGACGATGGCGCTCAACATGTACACGCAGGGCGTCGATCCGCAGCTCGATTTCTCCGACATCGACCGCGTGATCGAGACGGTCGAATATTGCAACGAACTGCCGGTCCACCAGCGGCACCCCTATGGTGGCGAACTGGTATACACCGCCTTTTCGGGGAGCCACCAGGATGCGATCAAGAAGGGATTTTCGGCGCTCGAGACGCAGAACGATCCGCATTGGCGCGTACCCTACCTGCCAATCGACCCGGCCGATCTGGGGCGCAGCTACGAAGCGGTGATCCGGGTCAATTCGCAATCCGGCAAGGGCGGCTTCGCCTGGGTGCTGGAACAGGACCAGGGGCTCAAGCTGCCCAAGAAAATGCAGGCCGATTTCAGTCCGCATGTGCAGCGCATGGCAGACGAGGTCGGTCGCGAGCTCAATGCAACCGATATCTGGGAAGCGTTCAAGGCGGCCTACCATGTCCAAACCGCCGACAAGCATTTCCAGCTGGTCGATTACGAGGAACGGCGCGGCAGCGACGGTACCCGGCTGTTCACCGGAACCATCGCGGTTGCTGGACAGGAACAGACCGTTTCAGGCCGCGGCAACGGCCTGATCTCGTCGGTCCTGACCACGCTCGAGGACGCTTTCGGACTTAGCCTGGAAGTGGTCGACTACACCGAACATGCGCTGACTGCCGGACGGGACAGCCGCGCTGCCGCCTATCTCGAATGCCGGGATGCCGCCGGGCGGACCATCTGGGGCTGCGGGGTCGACGAAGATGTCGCGACGGCAAGCGTCAGAGCCGTGCTCAGCGCAGCGAATTCGGCGATGGACGCAGCCTAGCCGGCGACGGCAATCCGCGCCTGTTCGATTGGTGCTCCGCCCCTGGTAAGTCGTCCGAAGCCCTGCGCCCGGCAGGTGCGGTTGCGGCCCGACGCCTTGGCAAGATAGAGCGGGGCGTCCGCGGCCTGCAGCGCCATCGACGCGCTGCAGCTTTCGCTGATCATGGCGAAACCGAGGCTCGCGGTGACGGTAAACGCCTTGCCATCGCTGTCGGCCATGGGGTGTTTCGCGATTGCCAGGCGCAGGCGTTCGCAGATGTCTGCCGCTGCTTCTGCCAGCGGGCGCTTCACGATGATGGCGAATTCCTCGCCCCCCAGCCGTGCGAAGAAGAATGTATCGGACGCCATGCCGTTCATGATCGCGCCGACTTCGCTGAGCACCTTGTCCCCGATGGCATGCCCGTGGGTATCGTTGACCTGCTTGAAATGGTCGAGATCGACGAATGCCAATCCGAACGGCTCCTGATCGGCAACGTCCAACCGTCTATCGAGGATATCGAGGAATGCGCGGCGGTTGGGCAAGCCGGTGAGCGTATCGGTCCGTGCTTCGCGCGTCATCTCCAGCTCCTCGAGCTTGCGTGCGGTAATGTCGCGGATCGTGACCACGAAGCCGCATACTTTCCGTCCCGAGGTTTCCACTGCGCGCAGCTTTGCCTCAAGCCAGCGGGTCTTCCCGCCCCGCCCCACCGACCGCTCGAGTATTTCGGTCCGGCCCGGATGGCGGCTGGCTTTATCGAGCGCGCGGTCGACCTTCTTACGATCGAACTCGCTGAAAAACGCCGCAAGGTGCAGCTGTTCCACGCTGCCGCGACCGCTCAACCGGGTCGAAGCCGGTGACGCGAAACGGATGGTTCCACTGCTGTCGAGGTGTAGCAGGGCGTCGTCCGAATGGTCGGCGATCAGGCGCTGCATCGCTTCGCGATCACCGAGTTCGTCGAGGATCCGCTGACGTTGCTGGATTATGACGGCCATCGGAAAAGCGATCAGCAACAATGTCGCGAGATAGAATTGCAGGAACAGCGCCTTCTGCCACAGTGGCATGGCAAGTTCGGCGAAGACCCCGGTTCCCATTCCCAGAGAGAACGCCGCCGCGACGGAAATCACCAGCACCGCGATAGCGGCGCCGAACCGGCGAAACCGGAAACTGGCGAAAACGAGTGGTACGATGGGCAGGAACAGCAGCGGCATGGCAGACTGGTGAAACGCAAAGCCCGAGACCAGCGCGGTGAGGCTTACCACGCCCGCAAAGGCCAGAACCCGTGCGCGATCGCGCATATTAGCGAAGTCTTCCCTGCGATAGGACTGCAAGAGCAAGGCCAGCGGAAGCACCAGCAAGGTGCCAAGTCCGTGCCCGACCCACCAAGAAAACGCATGGAACAGCCACGTTCCGCCGACGATCTGGACCGCCATCAACCCGCCCACGATCGCACTAGGAAGGGGTCCGACAAAACCGGCCCAGAACCCGAGCGAGGCGACGCCGCCTTCGCTTTCGATAAAATCGCGCTGTGGCCTCAAGCGCACCAGCAGCCACGCGATGAACCAGCCTTCGAAGATATTCGCCACTGCCAGCGGGAGCGCCCAGGCCGGTCCGAAACCGAACAGCGCCGTCGCCGCCGTGCTCAGGCCCATGAGGATCGCAAAAGCTCCGAGGTGGTGGACGCGGGGCAGGGTCAGGAACAGGGCTGCAGCCAGTGCCGATCCCACCCAGACCAACGCAAGACCGCCGGCGAAACGGGTCCAGAAGATCGTGGCCGACGTGACCACGAAGAACAGCGCCCCGTACAAGGCGATCCGCATCGCGGGATGCGTCATGGAGCAACCGTTCCCATGGTGGCGCGGTAGACCGGGGAGGTTAACGGCCTGAAAGGATTTGGCTGCGGGTTGCCCCGTAGCAACGCGTAGATATCCGTGCGCGGACAGCGCGACGGCAAACGGCAGCGCCCCAAGGCATGAGGCCACCCTTCCCGCGCATCCTTTTCGCTTGTCAGAACGGGCGGACCTGTGTTCCATCACCGGGAGAGACCGAAGGCCGCCGAAGGGGGGAGCGCAGCCAGTGACCGAAGATATTCTCGAACCCGAACTGCCGATCATCGATCCGCACCATCACCTGTGGGACCTGCGCCCGCTGGTCGGGGCATTCCCCGAACCGCGGCATGCTTTCATCGAAGCGATCTCGGGTGCCGCCTACTATACCTTCGACCAACTTTACGCCGATACGCACTCCGGCCACAATGTCGTGGGCACGGTGTTCATGGAATGCGGCGCCTTCTACGATGCCAGCCGCGACGAAGCGATGAAACCCGTCGGCGAAGTCGAATTCGTCAATGGTGTGGCGGCACAAGGCGCCAGTGGCCTGTACGGCGATTATCGGCCCTGTGCCGGGATTGTAGGCCATGCCGATCTGACCCTTGGCGATGGTGTCAGGCCGGTGCTCGAAGCGCTGATCGCGGCAGGCAACGGGCGTTTCAAGGGCATCCGCCATGCCGCTGCCTGGGATGCCGATCCCGAAGTACTAGGTCCGCCGTTCCACGCCCCCGAAGGTCTGTATGCGTCGGATGCGTTCCGGGCTGGGTTTGCCGCCTATGCCGAGCATAATCTGACGTTCGATGCCTGGTTGCTCGAACCGCAACTGGGCGACCTCATCGATCTCGCGCGGGCCTTTCCCCACCAGCAGATCGTGCTCGACCATTGCGGCACCCCGCTGGGGATCGCCTGCTATCAAGGCAAGCTGCACGAACGGTTCGAGAATTGGCGCAAATCGATCCACGCGCTTGCCGAATGTCCCAATGTCGCGGTGAAGCTTGGCGGGCTGGCAATGGCTTTTTGCGGACTGCCCGAAGAAGGTCCCGACAAGGGCTATGGATCGGAACACCTGGCCGGCCTGTGGCGACCGTATATCGAAACCTGCATCGAGGCGTTCGGACCCGAACGGGCGATGTTCGAATCGAATTATCCGGTCGATCGCTGGGGGGCGACTTACCCCGTGCTGTGGAACGCCTTCAAGCGACTGGCAGCAAAGCACAGCCCGGCAGAAAAGCACGCGCTTTTCGCTGGCACTGCGGCGCGTATCTACGACATCGAACATGTGCTCGAGCTGCCGTCCGCCGCAGCTTGACGTTTACGTAACGTCACTCTCGACAAGCGGGCGAACGCACCATACGCCACCCGCCTAGCGACTATTGAGAGGAATTTTCCCGCCATGCCCCTGCCCGCCCCCTTCGACAAGCTGCGCCTCCCCGTCATCGGATCGCCGCTGTTCATCGTTTCCGGGCCCGAACTGGTCATCGCGCAATGCAAGGCGGGGATCGTCGGCAGTTTTCCCGCGCTCAACGCGCGTCCGCAAAGCCAGGTGGATGAGTGGCTGCACCAGATCACCGAAGAGCTGGCGGCGCACAACCGCGATAATCCCGATCGTCCGGCAGCCCCCTATGCGGTCAACCA
Source organism: Qipengyuania citrea (assembly GCF_009828015.1). Classification (GTDB taxonomy): domain Bacteria; phylum Pseudomonadota; class Alphaproteobacteria; order Sphingomonadales; family Sphingomonadaceae; genus Qipengyuania; species Qipengyuania citrea. Next base: position 747,956 of record NZ_WTYG01000002.1, read on the forward strand.
GATCGTCCACAAATCGAACGACCGGCTCGAAGCCGACATGGCGACCTGTGCAAAATGGCAGGTGCCGCTGGTCATCACCTCGCTCGGAGCGCGCGAGGAAGTGTTCAGCGCGGTCGAAGGCTGGGGCGGCATTACGCTTCACGACGTGATCAACGACCGTTTCGCACGCAAGGCAATCGAAAAGGGCGCCACCGGCCTGATCCCCGTGGCCGCCGGCGCCGGCGGTCATGCCGGCGTGCTGAGCCCCTTCGCGCTGATGCAGGAAATCCGCGAATGGTTCGACGGCCTGGTCGCGCTTTCGGGTTCGATTGCACATGGCCGTTCGATCCTTGGCGCGCAGGCACTGGGCGCGGATTTCGCTTATATCGGTTCGCCGTGGATCGCCGCGAGCGAGGCGAATGCCGACGAGGGCTACAAGAAGGCCATCGTCGACAGCAGCGCCGAAGGCATCGTCTATACGAACCTGTTTACCGGCGTTCACGGCAATTACCTGCGCTCGAGCATCGAAAGCGCGGGTCTCGATCCCGACAACCTGCCCGAAAGCGATCCCAGCAAGATGAATTTCGGCAGCGGCGGCAATTCCAAGGCCAAGGCGTGGAAGGACATCTGGGGTTCGGGCCAGGGTATCGGCGCGGTCACCCGGAGCGCTCCCGTCGAAGAGACCGTCGCGCGGCTCGAACGCGAATATATCGCTGCAAAGGAAGCCCTGGCAAAGGCCACCGCCTAGTCCGCGCTCGCTTCCCACAGGAGGCCCGCCATCGCGTCGAGATCGGTAAAATCGACGCGGGCGGCCTGGCGATCTTTCCGATTGAGGCGAAGGGGTTTGCGCACATCCAGCAATCGCCGCCGCAGGGCCCGCTGCAACAGGGCAAGCCGCATCAGGGCGGCGGCAGCGGCTTCGTCCGGGCGCGACTGCTTCTGAAGTGACCAGCGCCGCTCAATACGTCCCATCCGCTGGATGACCATTTCGTTGTAGCGGCGATGCGGCCCGCGATGGAGCGGCAGCGCCAGACGCAGCGCTGCATCCTCGCGCGCAGGCAGCAGCAGGCCGTTGCAACGAAAATCGTCGAACCCGATCCGATCGGCTCCCACCGTTTCGATCAATCCCGTAAAACATCGCTTGTTCAGCGCCTGGCGAGGCAGCAGATGGTGTTTCTGCAGCGCGGGGTCATGTTCAGCAGTGCCGGAACGGTTGACCGCACGGAAGGGCAAGTGCGGGCGGGCGAAGTGGGCTACAGTGTGCGTGCCGCGATCCACCGTGCCGCTAGACGGGATCGATGCGAATCACGCCAGCGGCCAAGTCTGGCACCATTTCGAGTTCCGCTCCCCCCTCGATGACAAAACGCAGCGGTTCGACGGGCAATTCATAACCGACCAGTTCCTGGACGATGCGGACAACAAGCCGTGTCGCGGCAGCACGGTCCTGCGAAAGGGATGACGCCAGCGCCAGTTCGCAGCCGATGAAGAAGGCCAGTCCCTCGGTGCGAAGATGGCCGCCCGGACCGGCATATATACCCAGCATCCCAAGCGCAGGGAATGCCCCGCCGGCGATCCACGCTTCGACCGTGCCGGTAAAGAACTTCGGCGTGATCGCAGTGCGCGCCGGCGGCCAGCACACCACACGAACATCCGGCAGCCGCGCAGCCAGTTCCCCCCCCAGCGCCAGCAAGGTCCGCACCACCGGCAAGGAGTGGGCGCCTGCTGCGATATGCGGGCCAGGACGCAGGCTGACGGCCTCCGCATCTGCAAGGCAATCGACATCGCAGCTGAACCGGTAGGCCACTTCGGGGGCGACCATTGCCGGACCGGGCGCCAGGCCCCGCAAGTCGAAGGTCAGGCCGTCGAGCAGCAGTTCGAGCCAGTCGGTGTCGCGGGACGCTTGCGAGAGTTCGGCTGCGACATGGTGCGACGTATCCGCGTTAGCGGGATCGAAACTGATCGACGCGCGGGGGAAGCATTCCAGCGCTTCAACTATCGCCGCGCGATCGGGACGGCGGCCGTGCTCGAACATGAGCACAAGCCCAGCCGCGCCGGCCCCCGCCGCACCGGTCCTCGAAGCTCCGACCGTCACCGTGCCGTTCGTCCTGCTGCCATGCGGGGCTCTTGTGGTCGCAATTAGACGCTGCGTCGAGACCGATCCGGCGGCATGGCTCCGAAACGGACCCGATCCCTAGAAAATACCCTGGGCGATGCCCTCGGCAAGTGCCGTACCCAGATCCCGAGCGCGGTCCAGGGCTTCCGGCTCGACGGTCTTCGGAGCAAGAATGGCCTCTGCTTCCTGCGCCTCGGTGTTGACGATCCACTGATCGGTCACGCGTTTCAGCCGCCAGCCGGTGGCGATGCGATCGATCTGCCGCTGGGCCCCCTCCCCGTCCGACCCCGCGGCGATCACCGTCGCGTAGGGTCGCCCCTCGATCCTTCCAAGGACGGGATAGTAGCACCGGTCGAACATTTCCTTCATTTCGCCGCTCATGCTCGCGAGGTTTTCGGGGCAGCAGAACAGATATCCGCCCGCTGCCAAAATATCCTCCGGTTCGACTTCTTCCGCGCGCAGCAGGCGGCTATCGGCGCCAGCTGCCTGGTGTGCAGCCTGTGCCAATTGCTCGCTGGTACCGGTGCGGCTGTGCCAGATGATCAGAAGCGGTCCGGTGGACATGGGCCAAGCATCGCGCGCGGCTGTCGATTGTCAATCGGCGCAACTTCCGTTGCCCCCAAGCACAGGCTATTGCCCGCGCATGGCATCGCAGGCCCTTTCACATGTATTCGGCGTATCATCCTCCCTCACGGGCCGCGCATGGCGCTGGCGCGGCGGGAACATGGAACTCGGCGGATCCCAGACCCTGGGGGACGATATCGTTCGCCAGCTGCTGCTGTCGCGCGGTGTTCCAGCAGAGGATATCGAACGCCACCGGCAGCCCACCCTGCGCAACTTCCTGCCCGACCCGTCGCTCTTCCGCGACATGGACGTGGCCGCTGACCGCATCGCGCAGGCGGTATTCGCAGGCGAAACGATCACGATCTATGGCGATTACGACGTCGATGGCGCGACCAGTTCCGCGCTGCTCATCCGGCTGTTGCGCGACCTCGGGGTCGAAGCAGGCTATTACATTCCGGATCGCCTGCTCGAAGGCTATGGTCCCTCGGGCGAAGCCTTGGTCCGGCTCGGCCAATCGGGTTCGAGCCTGATCGTCACCGTCGATTGCGGCGCTATGGCACACGAAGCGCTTGCCATGGCGCATGACGCGGGGATCGACGTGATTGTCGTCGATCACCACAAGTGCTCGGCCGAACTTCCCAAGACGGTCGCGCTGGTCAATCCCAACCGGCTGGACGAGGAGGACGACGCTGCCGCGCATGGCCACCTCGCCGCAGTCGGGGTCGCCTTCCTGCTGGGTATCGCACTGGTGCGCACGTTGCGTCAGCGCGGCTTCTTTGCCGGTCGCAAGGAACCCGATCTGCTTGCGCTGCTCGATGTCGTGGCGCTGGGCACGGTAGCCGATGTCGCTGCATTGCACGGGCTCAACCGCGCTTTCGTGGCGCAGGGGCTGAAGGTGATGGCGCGGCGCGACAACATCGGCATGTCCGCCCTGATCGATGCCAGCCGGCTCAAGCGCAGTCCCGCCTGTTCGGACCTCGGCTTTGCCCTGGGCCCGCGGATCAACGCCGGTGGCCGCGTGGGGGAATCGACGCTCGGCGTGCGGTTGCTGACCACGCGCGATCCCGAAGAGGCGCGCACCATCGCCGCGCAATTGTCAGCGCTCAACGACGAGCGGCGCGCGATCGAGGCCGAAGTGCAGGAAGCGGCCGAGCAGCAGATTGCTGCCCAGCACAACCGGGCGGTGCATCTGGTGGCCGGCGAAGGGTGGCACCCCGGAGTGATCGGGATCGTCGCCGGGCGAATCAAGGAAAAGACCGGCAAGCCCGCAGTGGTCATCGCGCTCGACGGCGATACCGGCAAGGGATCGGGCCGCTCGATCAGCGGGGTGGACCTTGGCGCTGCCATCATCCGTGCGCGCGGCGAAGGCCTGCTGGTGGCGGGCGGCGGCCATGCCATGGCAGCCGGGCTCACGGTGGACGCCGACAAGGTGGACCGGCTGGCTGACTGGCTCGACCATACGCTCGAGGGCCATGTCGCCCGCGCCTCCGCCACGCGCGATATGGCGCTCGATATTGCCGTGGCGCCCGGCGGGCTGACGTCCGAGCTGGTCAATTCGCTCGAAGAGGCCGGCCCCTACGGGGTCGGCTGGCCCGGGCCGCGGGTGGCGGTCGGCCCGGTACGGCTGGTCAAATGCGATATCGTGGGCACCGATCACGTCCGCCTGATTGCCGCGGGCGACGATGGCAAGAGCTTCAAGGGCATCGCCTTCCGCGCCGCCGAAAGCGACATGGGACAAGCCTTGCTGCACGGATCGCGCGGCCGCCGCCTGTGGCTGGCAGGCCGCGTGAAGATCGACGATTGGGGCAACCGCCCGCAGGCGGAACTGCACGTGGAAGATGCCGCCTGGGCCGATTGATACTTTTGCGTGCGAAGGAGGGTTGACGGCCCGCGGCCCCACGCCTAATTGGCCCGCCACGCCACCGACCCGCAACGCGGGTGTGGCCCGTTCGTCTAGCGGTTAGGACGCGGCCCTTTCACGGCTGAAACACGGGTTCGATTCCCGTACGGGTCACCACGGTGGTGGTATTGCCATGGCAATCCGCGCAAAGCGCCACTTCTGTGGCCCGTTCGTCTAGCGGTTAGGACGCGGCCCTTTCACGGCTGAAACACGGGTTCGATTCCCGTACGGGTCACCACTTCTCCACCGGGCTGAAAAGCGGCTGGCGCGTCCGCGGATGCGCCGCTAGGCCGCATGGCCATGACCAAGCCCAGCTTTCCCTGGCCCGGATTCGCGCTGGCGATGATGGCCTGCATCATCCTGGCCTCGCTTGGCGTGGATCTGATCTATGTCGCGCTCGTCCTGCTGGTCTGGATCGGCTCGCTCTATCTGGTGGCCGCGCGACCGGACGAAGCGCGCCCCAAGCCGCAAGGCCCTGCCTTCACCCGCGACAATATGGCCGACCTGTTCGAACATTCCGAAACACCCGTGGTCATCACCGAACGCGACCGGGCGATTATCGCCAATCTGTCGGCGCGCCAGTTGCTGGGCGGGCATATCGTCGGGCAGGATGTCCGCATGGCGCTGCGACAGCCCGAAGCGATCCGCCTGCTCGGTCGCGACGTCGACGGTGGTGCGGTCGTCCGCGGCCTGGCGCGGCGCACCGATATCTGGCGGATTAACCGCAAGACGCTGCCCGGCGAACTTGCCGTCATCGAATTCGTCAACAAGACCGCCGAAGCCGATATCGCGCGGGCCCATACCGATTTCGTCGCCAATGCCAGCCACGAACTGCGCACGCCGCTGGCTTCGATCATCGGCTATGTCGAAACGCTGCGCGAGGATGTCGATAATCTCGATCCGCGCATGGCGGACAAGTTCCTCGGCACGATCCAGCGCGAGGCGAAGCGCTTGCAGGACCTGGTAAGCGACCTGATGTCGCTGTCACGAATCGAGGCCGTGAAACACGACCTGCCCGACACCACGCTCGGCCTGGCCAAGCTCGCCGAACGCGCGGCGCATGATGCGGCCAATGGCGAACGGCTCGAACTGCTCGACTTCGGGGCGACCGGCGAATTCCCGGTCCGCGGCGATCGCCAGCAATTGGAACAGCTGGTCCGCAACCTCGTAGACAACGGGTTCAAATACGGTGAGCCCGGCCAGACGGTGACGGTGCGCATCCATCCCAAGGGCGACAACCGGTTAAGGCTGACCGTGACCGATCGCGGCGAAGGAATCGCGGCCGAGCATATTCCGCATCTCACCCGCAGGTTCTACCGCACCGATCCGGGCCGCAGCCGGGCATCGGGCGGCACCGGACTGGGTCTGGCGATCGTCAAGCACATCGTCGAACGGCACCGGGGCCGGCTGGATATCGACAGCACGCCGGGCGAAGGCACGCGCGTTACGGTTACCCTGCCGCTGGAAAAGCAAGACGAAGACGACTGACGCGGCTTGTGCCGGTGGCAGCGGGGCATGCCAGCCGGTTCCGGTTGTTACACGATGTCATATATCTGAAACATCGCGGTCATAGTGGCGTCGTCGTTCCGTAACCCTCTGATCAAGTGATTTGAACGATGCCCCGTAGCACCCGCTTCCCGCTGGCAATCATTGCGCTCGGCTGCGCTGCCCCCGCACCCCTGCTCGCGCAGGATGCGGACGAAGATCTGACGGCCATGCGCATGCAACTGGCGGCCATGAACGCACGTATCGACCAGCTCGAAACCGAGCTGGAGGCAACGCGTGCCGCCGCAGCGGCGGTGCCGGCTCTCACCACCCCTGCAGAGCCGGCAGCAGCTGCACCGGTCGCCGTGCTCGCCAAGTCCGACGGCTGGAGCTTCAAGCCCCGCGGCCGTCTGATGGTCGATACGGGTTTCACCAGTGCCCCTTCGTCGACCGGGGCCAGCGATGGCTTCGGCAGCGAACTGCGCCGCGCCCGCTTGGGCGCTTCGGGGGATATGCCCGGAGGGTTCGGCTACAAGTTCGAGGTCGGTTTTGCAGGCAACGAGGTTTCCGTCACCGACGCCATCCTGAGCTATGAGGACGGTCCGCTCGAAGTCGCGGTCGGGCAACACAACAACTTCCAGTCGCTCGAGGAACTGACCAGCAGCCTGCACACGACCTTTATCGAGCGCGCGGCCTTTACCGACGCGTTCGGCTTCGAACGCCGTCTGGGTGCGTCGATCACTTACGGACGGGGCGATATCCTCATCCAGGCGGGGGTCTTCACCGACAATATCGAGGACACGGACAGCAAGAACCGGGGCGTGGATGCGCGGATCGTCTTCATGCCGGAGGCTGGCGACACGCAGCTTCATTTCGGCGGATCGGTCCATTACAACGACCTCGACGATCCTGCTGCCGAGGTGCGCTATCGCCAGCGCCCGCTGGTGCACTTCACCTCGCAGCGGTTCATCAACACCGGCAGCATGGGTGCCCGCAGCGAAACCGGGTTCGGGCTCGAGGCCGCAGCGATCGCCGGGCGCTTCCACGCCGCCGCCGAAGGCTATTGGCAGACGGTCGACATGCCCACGCTGGCGAGCGACCCCACCTTCTTCGGCGGCTATGCCGAGGCAGGGGTATTCCTCACCGACGATTCGCGCGGATACAAGGGTGGCAAGTTCGATCGAACCAAGCCGCAGCGGCCGGTTGGCGAAGGCGGGTTCGGATCGCTCCAGTTCACGCTGCGCTACGACCATCTCGACCTTAACGACGCCGGGATCCTCGGCGGCCGCCAGGCAGGCTATCTCGCCTCGCTGATCTGGAAACCGACCGACTATACCGCGCTGTTGGTCAATTACGGCCGCTTGCAGTACGAAGACGCGGTCCTGCCCGCCGCGAATGGCGATACCTCCTACGGTGTCGACGCTTTCGGTGTGCGCGCGCAAATCGATTTCTGAGCGGCGGACGATCCGCCAATTCCCAGCCCCCGGGCGCCGGGTCAAACTATTGTCGCAACCCTGTAACATTGGGGCGCTTTTGCGCCGCTAGCTATACATCTAAGGGGCTATCCATGACCAAGACCAAATCCTTCATCTTCGCCGCAGTATCGGCGCTCGCGCTCACCGCATGCGGTGGCAACGGAGCCGATGGCGGCTCGCGCGACTCGATCCGTGCAGTCGGTTCGTCGACCGTGTTCCCGTTTGCTAAGGCAGTTTCCGAAGCCTTCGTTCGCAACCAGCCCGATTATCGTTCGCCGATCATCGAATCGACCGGCACCGGCGGCGGGATGAAGCTGTTCTGCGCCGGTCTCGGCGCCGACACCCCCGACATGACGCACGCCTCGCGCCAGATGAAGGCGAGCGAATTTGCCGACTGCCAGGCCAATGGCGTTACCGACATCATCGAAATCCAGGTCGGCCTCGACGGGATCGCTTTCGCATCGGCGCAGGGCGGCATCACGATGAGCCTGACCCCCAAGCAGGTCTACGAAGCGATTGCGGCCTCGCCCTATGGCGGCGAGCAGACCAACCAGACCTGGTCCGACGTCGACCCCTCGCTCCCCGACCAGCCTATCCTGGTATACGGGCCGCCGAGCACGTCGGGCACGCGTGACGCGCTCAAGGAACTGGTTCTGGAAGTCGGCTGCGATACCAATCCCGAAATGGGAGCGCTCAAGGAAACCGACAAGGATCGCCACGCACAGCTGTGCACCGAGGTCCGTTCGGACGGCGCCTATGTCGACCAGGGCGAACAGGACAATCTCATCGTCCAGAAGATCGAAGGCAATCCCAACGCCGTGGGCGTCTTCGGCTACAGCTATCTCGAAGAGAATGCCGACAAGGTGCAGGGCCTCGAGATGAACGGTGTCGCCCCGACTTACGAGAACATCGCGAGCTTCGCCTATCCCGGTGCGCGCCCGCTCTACGTCTACGCCAAGAAGGCGCATCTCGATGCGATCCCCGGCCTGCGGGAATACCTGCTGCAGTGGACGAAAATGTGGGACAAGGATGGTGAACTCGCCAAGATCGGTCTTGTCGCATCGCCTGCGGACGTTATGGCGGCGAACCTGAAAGCAGCCACCGAATACACCACGCTCGATGGCGCGCAGCTCAAGTAAGGTCTGAAAGCAACTTATGTCGCCAGCTATCCTGCTCTTCCTGGCCCTCGGGCTCGGGCTCGCCGGATGGCTGGCGGCCCGTGCCCGCGCATGGGCCTTCCGGCGCGACAGCGCCGAACGGCGGCTGCCCAGCCTGCCGGTTTACCATGCGTGGTATGTCGCGCTGTGGATCATCCTGCCGATGGTCGCGTTCATCGCGCTGTGGAGCGCCATTGCTCCCGGCCTGGTGACGCAGCAGGTCCTGGCGAGCCCGGCGGCAGCCGAACTGCCCGCCTTCGGCTTCCAGCGCCAGACCATCCTCAACGAAGCGCGTGCGGTGGCGACGGGCGCGGCTTCTGCGGTCTTCAATCCGCAGGCTGCAGCGCTCGTCGAACCCTATCGCGAAGCGCTGTTCTACTACAACACGATCGGGATCATCGTATCGCTGCTGGTCGCCTTCCTGGCCGGCACCTTCGCTTTCCTGCGGCTGCGGCCCGACTTCGCCGCGCGCAGCAAGGTCGAACGCATCGTCATGGCGATCCTCCTGGGCGCTTCGCTGGTGGCCATCCTGACGACGATCGGCATCCTCGCCAGCCTGGTGTTCGAGACGGTCCGGTTTTTCGGCATGGTGTCGCCGCTGGACTTCCTGTTCGGCACGCATTGGGGCCCCGACCCGATGGCCAACCCCGACAATCCCGATGGTACCCGCTACGGCGCGGTGCCGCTGTTCTGGGGCACGCTCTTCATCGGTGCGATCATCGCCATGATCGTCGCCATCCCGCTGGGTCTGATGAGCGCGATCTACCTGACGCAATATGCCGACCCGGCGCTGCGGCGCTGGATCAAACCCGCGCTCGAAATCCTCGCCGGTGTCCCGACCGTCGTCTACGGCTATTTCGCCGCGCTGACGATCGCCCCGGCGATCCGCGATCTCGCCATCGGGATGGGCGTATCGAACCCGTCGAGCGAAAGCGCACTCGCCGCCGGCCTCGTGATGGGCGTGATGATCATTCCCTTCGTCTCCTCGATGGCCGACGATTCGATCGCCGCGGTCCCCGGCGCCATGCGCGACGGCAGCCTCGCGATGGGGGCCACGCGCTCGGAAACGATCAAGCGCGTCATGATTCCCGCCGCGCTGCCCGGTATCGTTGCCGGGATCATGCTGGCGATCAGCCGCGCCATCGGTGAAACCATGATCGTCGTCATGGCCGCCTCGACCGCCGCCAATCTGTCGGCCAATCCGCTCGAATCGATGACCACCGTCACCGTGCAGATTGTCGCCATGCTGACCGGCGAAGGCAGTTTCGACCATCCCGCCACTCTCAGCGCGTTCGCCCTCGGCTTCGTCCTGTTCATGGTGACGCTGGGATTGAACTTCGTCGCCCTGCGCGTCGTCAAGAGGTACCGCGAAGCATATGAGTGAGCGCATCGCCCCAACGCGCACGCCCGAATTCGAAGCGCGGCTGAAGAAACGCTACGCTTCCGAGCGCCGCTTCCGCGCGCTCGGTCTCGGCGCCATCGTGTTCTCGGTCGCGGTCCTGGTATTCCTGCTGGGAACGATGACCTTCAACGGCATCGGCGGTTTCCAGCGGGTCGAAATGGAAGTGCCGATCGATTTCACCCAGGCCGGTATCGCCGCCGACCCTGCGGCGATGGAGCAACCCGGTGCGCTGGCATCGCTCGAGGCGCAGGGCCTGCGCGATGTCGTGCAGTATTTCGCCGAGGAGGAACTGGGCGAAGCGGCTGCGGAAGAGCTCGGCGCGCAGGCGTGGCGCGACGTCGCTACCGCGATCATCGCTGATCCGGCGGTTCTCCAGCGCAGCGAAAGCTTCTGGCTGCCCGCTTCGGCCAACCTCGCCTCGGGTTACGAGGGCGAAGGCTCGCCCGAAATGCAGGCCCTGGCGGCGGGGCTTTACGAAGAAGGCCGGCTGGCAAAGAATTTCGACCCGGGCTTTCTGGGCCGGTCCGATGCCACCAACCCCCAGCAGGTCGGGATCTGGGGTGCGCTCAAAGGCTCGCTTCTGACGATGGTGGTGACGCTGCTGCTCGCCTTCCCGATCGGGGTGCTGGCAGCGCTTTATCTGGAAGAATACGCCCCCAAGAACCGCTGGACTGATCTGATTGAACTGTCGATCAATAATCTGGCCGCGGTCCCGTCGATCATCTTCGGCCTGCTCGGGCTCGCGGTGTTCCTCACGCTGTTCCCCAATCTGCGATCGGCCCCGCTGATCGGCGGTATGACGCTGGCGCTAATGACCATGCCGGTCATCGTTATTGCCGGTCGCAATGCGATCAAGGCAGTACCGCCGAGCATCCGCGACGGCGCGCTCGCAATCGGCGCCTCGCCCGTGCAGGTGGTCTTCCACCACGTCCTTCCGCTCGCCCTGCCCGGCATCCTGACCGGCACCATAATCGGCATGGCCCGAGCGCTCGGCGAAACCGCGCCGCTGCTGATGATCGGCATGCGCGCCTTCGTGGCCACGCCGCCCGACGGCTTTACATCGCCCGCAACCGTGCTGCCGATGCAGATTTTCCTGTGGTCCGATGAAATCGACCGCGGCTTCGTGGAACGCACCAGCGCGGCGATCATCGTGCTATTGCTGTTCCTGCTCGTGATGAACGGGCTCGCCATCTACCTGCGTAACAAATTCGAGAAAACCTGGTGACCGTAGTCCACGACAACCTCGAGAAAACCGAAGCCAAGATGAGAGCCGAGGCGGTCTCCGTATTCTACGGCGACAAGAAGGCGATCGACGAGGTCTCGATCGATATCCCGACCGAATATGTGACCGCGTTCATCGGTCCCTCGGGCTGCGGCAAATCGACGTTCCTGCGGACGCTGAACCGCATGAACGACACGATCCCCACGGCGCGGGTCGAGGGCAGCATCCAGCTCGACGGCGAGGACATCTACGCCTCGGGCATGGATGTCGTCCAGCTGCGCGCGCGTGTCGGCATGGTGTTCCAGAAGCCCAACCCCTTCCCCAAGTCGATCTACGACAACATCGCCTATGGCCCCAAGATCCACGGCCTCGCCGAAGGCAAGGACGAACTCGACGCGATCGTCGAGAAATCGCTGCGGCGCGCTGGCCTGTGGGAAGAGGTCAAGGAACGCCTGCAGGACAGCGGCACGGCGCTGTCGGGCGGTCAGCAGCAGCGGCTGTGCATCGCGCGCGCCATTGCGGTCGACCCCGAAGTCATCCTGATGGACGAACCCTGCTCAGCGCTCGATCCGATCGCCACCGCCAAGATCGAGGAACTGATTGCGGAACTTAACGGTCGCTATGCTATCGTCATCGTGACGCATTCGATGCAGCAGGCTGCACGTGTCAGTCAGCGTACTGCCTTTTTCCATCTCGGAAAGATGGTCGAATATGGCCGTACGTCCGATATATTCACCAATCCGCATGAGCAGCGGACCCAGGATTACATCACGGGCCGCTACGGTTAAGGCTATGAATTCGATGCAAGAACATACCGTCAAGGCATTCGACGAGGACATCACCCGCCTGCGCGGACTGATTGCCGAGATGGGTGGTCTTTCCGAAGCGGCGATCGCGCAATCGCTCGAGGCGCTGGTCAATGGCGACGACGAGCTTGCCGACCGCGTCGTCAAGGCGGACAAGAAGATCGACGCGCTCGAAAGCGAGATCGACAAGCTCGCGGTGCGGATCATCGCACTGCGTGCGCCGATGGCGGACGATCTGCGCGAGGTGATCGCGGCGCTCAAGATTGCCGGCGTCGTCGAACGGATCGGGGACTATTCGAAGAACATCGCCAAGGCGAGCAAGGCGATCGGGGGCAACCGCAAGCAGTTCGAACCGTTGACCCTGCTCCCCGCGATGGCCGACGTAGCCGCCGAAATGGTCCACGACGTGCTGACCGCCTATGCGGCGCGCGATGCCGAACTGGCACGCGAAGTCATCGCTACCGACGAGAAGGTCGACGCCTTCTACAATTCGATCTTCCGCAACCTCGTCAGCCATATGGTCGAAAACCCTTCGACCATCTCGAGCGCGGCGCAGATGCTGTTCGTGGCCCGCAACCTTGAGCGCATTGGTGACCACGCGACGAATGTGGCTGAAATGGTTCACTTCGCCGCTACCGGGACATATCCTCTCGACGAGGATGGCTGACATAAAACTGTAGCGCTGGGGTCATAATGCCGTGCCGACCGAGACTGAAACTCCCCGGAAAGGCAAGCATTTGCACGCTGCGAAACTGTTATTGGTGGAAGATGACCCGGCTCTTTCTGAGCTGCTCGAATACCGCTTCACCAACGAAGGCTACCAGGTTCGCACGACCCCAGACGGCGACGAGGCACTGTTGCTGGCGACCGAGGATGTGCCCGACCTCGTCATCCTCGACTGGATGATCGAAGGCACCAGCGGGATCGAGGTTTGCCGCCGGTTGCGGCGCGACAAACAGACCGCGCATGTCCCGATCATCATGCTCACCGCACGCGAGGCCGAGGACGACCGCGTGCGCGGGCTCGATACGGGCGCCGACGATTACCTCACCAAGCCGTTTTCCCCGCGAGAACTGCTCGCCCGCGTGGCCGCGGTCATGCGGCGTATTCGCCCCGCGCTGGCCGGCGAAAGCATCGAGGTCGGCGATATCACGCTCGACCCGGTGGCGCACAAAGTCACCCGCCGCGGCCGCACCTTGCAACTCGGCCCGACCGAATACCGTCTGCTCAAGTTCTTCATGGAAAGCCCGGGCCGCGTGTTCAGCCGCGGGCAGTTGCTCGACGGGGTCTGGGGTACCGAAAGCGAGATCGAACTGCGCACGGTCGATGTCCATATCCGGCGCCTGCGCAAGGCGATCGAGATCGAAGGCGCGAAGGATCCGGTGCGAACGGTGCGCAGCGCGGGCTATTCGCTCGAGGCCTGACCTAGCGGCAGACGCCGCGCCAGCGCGGGCTCATGTCGAGATGGAAATGGTCCGCATGCGCGGCATTGTAGTCGGGTGACAGCACGGTCGCGAAGCTGCTGCACGCACCATCGCGCACGGTACGCAGGAATTGCGCCTTGTCCCCCTCGCCGGACCAATCGCGCAGCACGCTAATCCGCGTCCCGTCGGCAAGTACGAAGCCGGCGATATCGATCGCGTTGGCGGTGGCATGTTCGCTCCAGGCGCCGCTGTCACGGCCATAGAGACGGCGGCAGGAATAGGCGCCAAGATGCTCTATCCGCGCGATTTCCGACCCGAATATGTCGTGTGCAGTAGGCTTCAGGACATCGCGCTCCCATAGCAACAGCGCGATCGACGCAGGGCAGGTGACCGGCGGCGTGTTCGGGCTGAGCGGATAGTCGGTGAGCCGCGTGCGATCCTCGCGGCGACACGCGCCCTCGCCCGCGGGCTCGAGCACATCATGCGCGATATCGCTGCGTTCGAGCACCGCACGGCACGCCGGAGCGTCCTCCCGCAGCGCGATCAGCTTGGTTTCGGTCGCCCAGCCCGGCGGATCGCGCAGGTCGAGCGGAGCCCAGGGATCGTGTTCGGGATGCTCGGCCAGCCAGACACGGCCGGTCAGCAACAGCCCGATAAGCATCAGCAGCAGGAGCGCCCGCCGGTCACCGGCAAAGCTGCCAATCGTGCGTGAAAAGGACTGTTTCACAAACCGCTACCCAGCATTTCGCCGAACACGATTGCGGCGATTACCAGGAACAGCGCTCCAATCGCGCGATCGATCCAGCGCCGCGTGGCCGCGCGCTCCATCACCCGTGCAAGCCTTTGCCCGGCACCGATATAAAGCGCGCCGATCGGCAGGTCGATCGCCAGTGCCAGCAGCGCCAGCAATACGATCTGTGGCCCCAGCGGGGACGCGGTGTCGACGAAGGGCGGGATGATCGCGAGCATGTAGATGAGCGATTTGGGATTGCCGGTGGCGATGAATATGCCGTCGCGAAAGGCATGGCGCGATGGGCGTCTGGCCTGCACGGGAGCGCCCCCCTCGGGATGAAAGCTGTGCCGGATCGCGGTAATGCCGAGCCATGCGAGATAGCCGATCCCCGCAAAGGCCAGCACGCGGAAGGCCAGCGGATAGGCCGCAGCGAGCGTGCCGAGCCCCAATGCGACCAGCACCCACCACACCAGGTAGCCGATCTGCATGCCCAGCAGCGCCGCCCAGCCCGAGCGCGCACCGCGCCAGACTGCCTGCCCCATAACGAACAGCATCGATTGCCCTGGCACCAGGCTGGTGGTCGCGGTCACCAGCGCAAAGGCGGCGAGCTTTTCGGCATCGATCATGCAGCGCGCCTAGTGGAAGTCGCGGCTCGGGGGAATGATCCGCGCATCACGCGGATGCCCGCCCGAATTGGGGCCGAACCACCCGCATTCGCGATTGCCCGGCGGGGGCTCCTCCCACGGCTCGACCGGCCGGTGGGGGTCGTCCCCGCCTTCCCTGAGATTGTCGCGCGGATTGAACTTCGCGGGCAGCGGCGTCGTGACATGGTCCGCGCGCGCGACCGGCGCATTGAGCATGTCGTCGGACAGCCGGTAGAGCTGGTGCGTCGCATCCTCCATGTGATGCGCGATCACATGGATCACCTCGTCGTCATATTCGACCCGGCCGCGCACCTCCATCAGCCGTGAACCCATGACCACACGGCGTTGTTTTTCCTTCAGATCCGGCCAGACCACTAGGTTGATAACACCGGTCTCGTCTTCCAGCGTGATGAAGCAGACCCCCTTGGCGCTGCCCGGTCGCTGGCGGATCAGCACCACGCCCGCGACATGCACCATGCTGCGGAACTTGCGGCTGCGCAGATCGCAGGCGCGCACGAAACCGCGTTCAGCCAGGCTGGCGCGCAGGAAGGACATCGGATGCGCTTTCAGGCTGAGCCGCGTGGTCTGGTAATCGGCCACCACTTCCTCGCTCAGCGGCATGGCGGGCAATTGTGTCCGCGCGGTCTCGGCGCCCTCGTCGCGCGCTGCGGCGGCGGCAAACAGTGGCAGGTCCGCCCCGCCCACGATGCTGCGCGCATCCCACAGCGCTTGCCTGCGCGACAGCTGCATCGAACCGAAGCAGTCCCCGCTGGCCAGGCGTTCGATATGCGCCGGGCCGATCCGCGCGCGGTCCTTGAGCGCGGCGACATCGGCATAGGGCCCGCCCGCCTCGCGCTCGGCGATCAGCCGCGCCGCCACGGCCTCTGGCAGGCCGTCGACCTGCCGCAGGCCAAGGCGGAGCGCGATATTCCTGTCCTGCCTGCCCCGCCCCCGTTCTTGGCCGCTCGCGGGTGCCTCGCCGCCAATATCCTCCAGCGTGCAATCCCACTGCGACAGATTGACGTCAGCGGGCAGCACGCTGACGCCATGCTCGCGCGCGTCGCGCACGATCTGCGCGGGGGCATAGAACCCCATCGGCTGCGAATTGAGCAGCGCGCAGCCGAAGGCGGCGGGGAAATGGCATTTGAGCCAGCTCGAGACATAGACCAGATGCGCGAAGCTGGCGGCGTGGCTTTCGGGGAAACCATATTCGCCGAAACCGCGGATCTGGTTGAAGCAGCGCTGCGCGAATTCGCGGTCGTAGCCGCGCTCGACCATGCGCTCGACCATCATGTCCTGCAATTCGTCGACCATGCCGCGGCTGCGGAAGGTCGCCATCGCCTTGCGCAGCCGGTTGGCCTCGCGCGAGGAGAATTTCGCAGCGTCGAGCGCGATCTTCATCGCCTGTTCCTGGAAGATCGGCACACCCAGCGTGCGTTCGAGAATGCTCGACAATTCGTCGGGCGGGCCATGCTCGGGGGCAGGCGCGGGAATGACGACCTGTTCGGCCCCGCGTCGGCGCTTGAGATAGGGATGCACCATATCGCCCTGGATCGGCCCCGGGCGCACGATGGCGACCTGGATCACGAGATCGTAGAATTCGCGCGGGCGCAGCCGCGGCAGCATGTTCATCTGCGCGCGGCTTTCGACCTGGAACACGCCCAGCGAATCCCCCTTGCGCAGCATGGCATAGGTTTCCGGGTCCTCGCGCGGGACGCTGGCAAGGCTGAGCGGGCGATTGTAGTGATCGTCGAGCAGGTCGAGGCACTTGCGGATGCAGGTCAGCATGCCCAGCGCGAGGACATCGACCTTGAGGATGCCGAGCGCCTCGATATCGTCCTTGTCCCATTCGATGAAACTGCGTTCGGGCATCGCGCCATTGCCGATCGGCACGGTTTCGGTCAGCGCGCTTTCGGTGAGGATGAACCCGCCGACATGCTGCGACAAATGCCTTGGCATGCCAATTATTTGCTCGGTCAGTTTAAGAACCCGGCGCAAGTGTGGATCGCGCACATCCATGCCCGTCTCGGCAGCGTGTTTCTCGCTGATTTCGCGGCCCCACCCACCCCATACGGTCTTGGCCAGCGCAGCGGTGACATCCTCGGTCAGCCCCATCGCCTTGCCCACTTCGCGGATCGCCATGCGCGGGCGGTAATGGATCACCGTGGCGCACAGGCCGGCGCGATGGCGACCGTATTTGCGATAGATGTACTGGATCACCTCCTCGCGCCGCTCATGCTCGAAATCGACGTCGATATCGGGCGGCTCCTTGCGTTCTTCCGAAATGAAACGGTCGAACAGCAGCGCGTGCTTGGCCGGGTCGACGCTGGTGATGCCGAGACAATAGCAGACCGCCGAATTGGCCGCGCTGCCGCGCCCTTGGCACAGGATCGGCGGATCGACCCCGCGCGCATAATCGACGATATCCTTGATGGTGAGGAAATATCGCGCCAGGTCGAGCTTGCCGATCAGCGCCAGCTCGCGTTCGATCGTTTCGCGCACAGTCTCCGGCACGCCGCCGGGATAGCGCCAGGCGGCCCCTTTCCAAGTTTCGCTGGTGAGATACTGCTGCGGCGCCTGCCCGTCGGGGTATATTTCCTCGGGATATTCATACGCCAGTTCGTCGAGACTGAAATCGCAGGCATCGGCCACTTCGCGCGTGGCGGCGATCGCATGCGGCCAGCGTTCGAACAGCCTGATCATGGTCGCGGGCGGCTTGAGATAGCGTTCGCCATTGCTTTCCAGCAGGTGCCCCGCCGCCGCCACGGTGGTCTTGTGGCGGATCGCGGTCATCACGTCCTGCAACGGGCGCCTGTCGGGCGTGGCGTAATGCACGTCATTGGTGGCGAGGATGCCGAGGCCATGCGCTCTGGCGAGCGCATCGAGCTGTTCGATCCGCGCGATATCGCTGTCGGTATAGAGGAAGCTTGCGGCAAGGTGGCGAAGGGTGGGAAGCTGGGCCGCGACATGCGGCAGGATATCGGACAGCGTTCCTTCCACCCGCACCCGATCCGCTTGCTCGCTTTCGGATCCTTCCGTCCAGGAACCGGGCGGAAAGGGGACGACATTGTTCGGCACCGTCACGGCGAAGCGCTGGTCGAGATCGCGCGGGGGCAGCAGGATCAGCTGCACATCCCCAGTATGTCCGGCCAGCATCGCAAGACTGATGTCGCAGGCGCCCTTGGCCTGCCACTCCCCGTCGAGCGTGCGCATCCGTCCGGCCGAAATCAGACGGCACAATTGGCCATAGCCGGCGCGATTGTTCGGATAAGCCAGGAAGGCAAGACCTTCGACAGTTTCTATCCTGCAGCCGATAAGCGGCTTCAATTTAAGCGTTTTTGCCTCGGCATGAATGCGGACCACACCCGCCATTGTATTGGCATCGGCAATTCCGATCGCATCGTAACCCAGCGCCCGCGCCTGCAGCACCAGGTCGACCGCATCCGACGCCCCGCGCAGGAAGCTGAAGCAGGACACGAGTCCGAGCTCGACGAAGGGCGAACGCGGCGGCGCCTCGATGCTCGCGGGATCGAGCTCGATCGTTCGTTTCGGGATCTGGAGGTCGTTTTCGGGCATAATGGATAGGCCGCAGGACCGCCGTCATCGCTGCGAAGGCAGGGATCCATCCACCTGCGCCGCTGGGCGAAAGCTTGGCTGGACCCCCGCCTTCGCGGGGGTGACGAGAGAAGTTGAGGGCATCATGGCGCGGCTAGTTCCGCGAGCCGTGTGCGCACCGCGGCAAGGTCGGCATCGAACAGGCGTGCCTGTTCCTCCCGCGCGGGCCCATCGAGCCGCAGCAGATAGGACGGATGCGCGGTAACCCACAATTCGCTGCCATCCTCGAGCGGGATGGGGCGGCCCCGTGCCTTCGTGATGCTGACCGTCTTGCCCAGCATCCCGCGCGCCGCACTGGCCCCCATGGCCAGCACCAGTTTTGGCTGCACGATCGCGCGTTCGCTTTCGATCCACCAGCGGCAGGTGTCGATTTCCTTTGCGCCCGGATTCTGGTGCAGCCGCCGCTTGCCGCGCTGGACATATTTGAAATGCTTCACCGTATTGGTGACATAGGCGCCGCGCCGGTCGATCCCGGCCTTTTCCAGATGCACGTCGAGCAATTGCCCGGCGGGACCGACGAAGGGCCGCCCCGCCTGGTCTTCCTGGTCGCCCGGCTGTTCGCCCACGATCATGAGTGCGGCATCATCCGGCCCCTCGCCCATCACCGCATGGTTGTCGAGCTGGCCGATCGGGCATTTGCGGCAGGCATGGATCGCCTTGTCGATCGCCGCCAGCGTATCGGGCCGGTCCTCCAGCCCGTCCGCGAACAGCGACTTGCCCTTGTCGACCATCTGCGCCTCGCGGTTCTGCGCGCCCGCCACCAGTTCGGGGATGAGCGCGGCTTCGGGCATGTTCTTCCAGTATTTCTTGGGCATTTCCTTGAGCATCGCGCCGATCTTCAGCCGCGCGGGATTGAAGATCGAGGCGTAGTAGCTGCGCCACAGATCCTCTGTCGGATCCCCTTCGGGCGCATCGGACCGCTCGGCCGGCGGGCCTTCGGACATGGTCGTCCCGTCCCAGTGCAGCGAACCGCGCGGGGTCAGGATCGACCAGCGCATGTTCGCAAAGCGCCGCATGAAGAAGCCCGCATTGGCGCGCAGGATATGGTGATCGGGTTCGAACCAGGCGACGTAATGCTCGCCGCCTTCCCCATCTTCGTCCTCCACCAGCCGGAAGCGGACGAAGGCATGCATCTTGTGGCTGTCGCGGCGGACATTCTTGGCCAGCTCCTCCACCCGGCGCACATCGGGATCGGCCTTGTCCTCCATGATCCGCCCGTTCGCCTGCAACCGCCACAGCAGGCGATAGAGCAGCGCGAACCGCTCGGGGTCGGAATGGAGGATCGCATTACGCGCCAGCGTCACGAAGCGCTTGTTCGCGCGCACCAGCCGCGCATCGGCGGGCGGGACGGGCATGCCCCGTTCGCTTTCCGCAGCCGGTGCGGCCGCGAACAGGTCGCCATTGCCGCCCGGCTCGACCCAGGCGATACGATCGGGCGGGACGTCGCATTGCACCAGCGTGCGGGCCTGCTCGCGCCAGAACTCGAAATCGTCCGGCTCGGGCAGGTGCACCACATGGTAGGTGTCAGCTTGCAGATGCTGGAGAGCGCTCATGCGGTGAACAGCTCCAACTGCTCGGTCTTGGGCGCGAGCAGGCTGCGCAGGTCGGCACGGTCGGTCAGCATGACGGGCCGCCAGTCGACGGTGCAGATAAAGGGCCGCACCTTGGTCACCGACAGCGTCAACCGGGCCACATCGTCAAGCCGCAGATTGCGATGGCGGCGGCTGGCGAGGATCTTGCCCACCGCTTTCACCCCCAGCCCGGGGACGCGCAGCAATTGTTCCTTGGTGGCGCGGTTGACATCGACCGGGAACTGTTCGCGGAATTTGAGCGCCCAGGCGAGCTTGGGATCGATGTCGAGCGGCAGGTTGCCGTCGGCCTCGGTCGCCTGCATCACTTCGACCGGCTTGTAGCCGTAGAACCGCATCAGCCAGTCGGACTGGTAAAGCCGGTGTTCGCGGATCAGCGGCGGGCGTTTCAGCGGCAGCACCGCGCTGGCATCGGGGATCGGCGAGAAGGCGCTGTAATAGACGCGGCGCAGGCGGAAATTGTCATACAGCCGGCTCGCCTTGCCGACGATGTCCGCATCGGTCGCGGCATCGGCCCCGACGATCATCTGCGTCGACTGGCCCGCGGGGGCGAAGCGCGGCGCGTGCTTGAAGCGCTTTCTGGCGTCTTTCAGTTCGCTTATGTCGCTCTTGACCCGGCCCATCGCGCCTTCGATCTGCCGCGCATCCTTGTCAGGCGCGAGCCGGGTGAGCCCGCTGTCGGTCGGCAGCTCGACATTGATCGATACACGGTCGGCATAAAGCCCCGCTTGGTGGACGATCTCGGCATCGGCCTCGGGAATGGTCTTGAGATGGATATACCCGCGAAAATCGTGTTCTTCCCGCAGGATACGGGCGACTTCCACTAGCTGTTCCATCGTGTGGTTCGAGTTCTTCACGATGCCCGAGGACAGGAACAGCCCCTCGATATAATTGCGCCGGTAGAAGGACAGCGTGAGGTCGACCACCTCCTGCGGCGTGAACCGCGCCCGCGCGACGTTCGAACTCTTGCGGTTGACGCAGTAATGGCAGTCGAACACGCAGTGATTGGTCAGCAGGATCTTGAGCAGCGAGATACAGCGGCCATCGGGTGCGTAGGCGTGACAGATGCCCATCCCCTCGGTCGAACCGATTCCCTTGCCGCCCATGCTGGTGCGTTTGGCCGTGCCCGAGGACGCGCAGGAAGCGTCGTATTTTGCCGCATCGGCGAGAATCTCGAGCTTCTGAAGGACGGTTTGCGTAGCCATTCGTTCTATATATGTTCCACGCAGCCCCCTGCCAATGTCGAATGATGCATCGAGGCGGTTTCAGGCGCACAAACCGTGCAGGTACCAGTCGGGAGGGCCGCCCCGGCCATCGCCGATGATACCCAGGCGGTAGATCCAGTACCGCCGGCCGGCTTCGTCCTCGATCCGGTAATAGTCGCGCAGCCGCGCGCCGCCGCGTTCGCGCCACCATTCGGGCGCGATGCGTTCGGGCCCTTCAACCCGCGCCACCTCGTGCACTTGCCCGCGCCAGCGAAACCGCTGCGGATAGCCATCGGGCGTCGCATAGAGCACGGCAATGCTTTCGGGACTGTCGAGCAGCTTGAGCGGGCGCGCATGGAAAGCGAGCTGCCCTTGCGAGGATGCCTCGGGTTCGAGCGGCGGCTGCCAGCACTGCGCGCGCTCGGGAATATGGCTGGCAAAGGGCACGGGGCGCGTAACCGCCTGCGCTCCGAGACGAACGGTCAGCCGGTCGATACAGGCCGCCAGCGACGTGCCGTGGGTTTCCGCCGCGGTCTCGATATCGTCCTGGGCAAGTGCCAGCGGTTCCGCCCAGCTGGCCCGCAGGCGCAGCATCTCGATCCCGAACCCGGCATCCACATCGTCGAGCCGTGCCGCGAACAGCCGGACGATATGCGCCGGATCGCGTGTCGCGGCCGCCAGTTCGAGCCGGCGAACCACCACTTCGCCATCGACGCGCCACAACCCCAGTTCGAGGCGCCGGGCACCCTGCCCCCGCCCCTCGAGCTCGCGCGCCATGTCCCCGGCAAGATCGGTGACCACCGTATCGAGCAACTGGCGATGGCGGATCGGTTCGAGCAAGCGCCGCTGGACCAGCGGCACCTGCTGCGGAACCACGGGCAGCAGCGGTTCGGGCACGCGGCCGAGCAGCTGGTCCAGCCGGACCAGCGGGTTGGCGGCAGGCGACTTGCGGTTGCGGAAACGGCGCTGGATCGCATCGCGCCCCAGGGTCGCGATCTCGCCCAGCCGCTTGAGCCCCAGCCGGCGCAACACGGTCACCACATCCTGGTCGAGCCGCAGCGCGGCCACAGGCAGATCGGACAGGGCGCGTTCGATCGCTTCGGCCCCCTCGACGATAGCCCCGTCGCGGCCATGATGCGCCAGCGCCCAGGCGGCCCCGGCGGTGGGCGCAATCGCCGTGCGAACCGCCAGCTGTCGCTGGGCAAAGGCCTGCTGCACATCGGCAAGCAGCCGGTTCTCGCCGCCGAAGAGATGCGCCACCGCGGTCACATCGACCAGCAGCCCGTCGGGCGGGTCGAGCGCGGACCACGGCCCCCAGCGCTGCGCCCAGATTGCCAGGGTCTCGAGAAAGCCGAGATCGCCCGCCGGATCGCTGGGCGCGGTGGCGATTTCGGGGCAGAGCGTACGCGCATCGGCGAGCATCATGCCCTTGTGCGCGCCGGCAGCGGCCCCCGCACGGTTGACCGCCTCGATCCGCGGGCCGTGCGCCGTGTCGGCGATCAGCACCAGCGGCCCCCTGTCCAGCACGCGGCTGTGCTCGTCCGCCATCACGCGCCAGCGGTCGATCGCCAGCGCGGGCAGCCAGATCGACAGGATGCGGCGGGACCGCGATGATCCCGCCTCCTGCGGGCTCACGCCCGGCGCAGCGGATGGCGCAAGCGCAACCCGGCCGCCCAGTTCGCCGCCGCCTCTCCGGTTTCTTCGTCCGGCTTGCGGGCCATCAGCCCGCCCTGCTCCTCGCCCAGCACCCATTCGCCCGGCGCATGCGCGCGCGCGCGGAACAGCTCCGCCCGCCAGCGGGGCGTACCGGGGGCCCGCTGGTTCCAGTGCGGCGCAGGCGACGGGGCCGAGGCGACTTCCCAGCGCATGCGTGCCGAAGACAGGTCGCGCGCGGCATCGAGCCGCACGAGGAACAAGGGCACCCCGTGCCTTTCGCTCGCCAGCGTCAACCGGCGCGAGGCAGTGAAATCGAGCGCCTTCGGATTGCCAGCAATCTCTCCCAGCACGAAGGCCAGATCGCGGCAGCGCAATCCTTCTTCCAGTGCAAAGAGCGCATCTTCCGCCTTTTCCGCCAGGACATGGATCACCCTCCCCTGCAGGGTCTGTGGCAGGCCGGCGCGATAGGGCCGACCCACCCGCCGCGCGGCCTCGCGCGTCTGGACCCACAGCACGCTGCGCCGGTCCTGCGCTTCGTCCCCGGCTTCGCGCGGCAGGCAGCGGGCATCATCGAGCGCCAGCGCCAACGCGGCGGCGCAGCCCGCACTCTCGCGCGTGGAGGCGAAGACCTCGTTGTGCAGCGCCAGACCCTGATGTGCCGCCAACCCGGGGCGCCACCGCGTGCTGCGCCGTGCGGACAGCGCGGCAACATCGGTAAAGGCCGTGAACGGCAAGGAGACAGGATCGGGCTGGGACATGACGGAACGACTCGTTTGTTCCTTTTATGTTCCATATCGGAGCGATTCGCAATTCGGCGGACCCAGTCATCCCCCAATCACACGATCCGGGACCGAACCGCGCGCTCGTACATTGATCGGGTAAATCCAACTCAAGGAGACACCATGAAACACGCCGCAGGGAACCCCGACGAACTCAAGGAACAGTTCTGGAAGGCACTGGCAGATTCGCCCTTCCTTTTCCTCCAGCTCGACGGCCAGAGCTCTACCGCAGTGCCGATGAGCCCGCAGCTCGACAAGGATGCGAACAGTTCCATCTGGTTCTTCACGCATACCAAGAGCGATTTTGCCAAGCTCGGCCGCGCGACGGCCACTTTCGAGAGCAAGGGCCACGAGGTCTTTGCGCGCTTCGATGGCACGCTGACCCGCGAGACCAGCAAGGAGCGGTTCGACCAGTTCTGGAACAATTTCGTCGAAGCCTGGTACGAAGGCGGCAAGGACGATCCCAACATCCTGTTCCTGCGCATGGATCTCGGTGATGCCGAAATCTGGAACGGCGACCTGGGCCTGCTCACCACTGCCAAGATGGCGCTGGGCAAGACCGTGGTCGACGAAGCCGAAGAAAAGCACGCGAAGAGCGTCGACCTCTAGGATTTCGCCTCCGGGCAAACAAAGGGCCGCTCCCACATGGGGGCGGCCCTTTTCATGTCCGGCATTGCTTGTCGGCTATCCCGTTCGCTCGGCGCAATGGCGCGGTCCCGGTTCCGCCGCTGGCGGCGCTGCGCTCAGCCGCCGAGAATGGCGGGGAACAGCCCGGTGACCAGGATGATCGCCACGGCCAGCGGGCACAGCCACGCCAGCAGGAAACGCCAGATTCCGAACGCCAAGGGCGACAGGCCGGTGGTCGTACGCAGCAAGTTCGTATCCGCCTTCCAGCCGATAAATATCGACGTCAGCAGCGCCCCGACGGGCAGCATGACCTTGCCTGTGAAGCCATCGACCGTGTCGAGGATATCGGTATCCGCGAACAGGTCCCAGAAGCCCAGCGGGCGGACATCGGACCACACGTTGTAGCCCAGCAGACAGGCGATCCCGATCAGGAACGCACCGCCGCCGAAGATCAGGGCCGACTTGGGCCGGCTCCAGCCGCGCTCGCCGATCCCGTAGGCGGTCGGCACTTCGAGCAGCGAAATCGAGCTGGTGACCGCGGCGACCAGGATCAGCAGGAAGAACAGCAGGCCGAACAGCGCCCCGCCGGGCATCGTCTGGAAGGCGAAGGGCAGCGTCTGGAACACCAGCGTCGGACCGGCAGCGGGATCGAGCCCGACTGCGAAGACGATCGGGAAGATCATCAGACCGGCAAGCAGCGCCACGCAGGTATCGGCGATCGCGATGATCGCGGCCGTCGGGCCGAGCGCGCTGCCTTCCTTGATATAGGAGCCGTAAGTGATCAGCCCGGCCACGCCGAGCGAGAGCGAGAACAGCGCCTGGCCAAGCGCCGAGTTCATGACTTCGGGGGTAAGTTTCGACCAGTCGGGGGTGAACAGGAACGCCGCCGCGTCGCCGATGTCGCCTTCGATCGCGCCATAGATCACCAGCCCGACAAGCAGGACGAAGAACACCGGCATAAGGTAGGTGGCGGCCTTCTCGATGCCCGAGCTGACGCCGCGCGCAACGATGTAGAGCGTCAGTCCCATGAACAGGAAATGCACTGCCAGGAGCAGACCGGGATTGGCGAACATGTCGCCCAGCCGCTGCTGGATCTGTTCGCGGCTTTCCCCCGCCAGCGCGCCGCGGAACGGATCGCCTGCCATTATGGCCTGCGCGAGGTCGCTGCCCATCACGCCGACGTAATACAGCACCCAGCCGGCAACCACCGAATAGAACGCCACGATCAGGAAGGCGGCGAGCGCGCCGACCGCACCGAACACCGACCATCCCGGGCTCGCCTGCGACTGCGCCGCCACCCGGCGAATCGAGCCGATCGCGTCGGTCTGGCCCACGCGTCCGATGAATATCTCCGACAATACCAGCGGCAGGCCGAGCAGGAACACGCAGGCGATGTAGACGATGACGAATGCGCCGCCCCCGCTCTCGCCCGCCAGCGTCGGAAACCGCCAGATATTGCCCAGCCCGACCGCGGCCCCCACCGCGGCAAGGATGAATGCCGTGCGCGAGGACCAGCCTTCGCCCGTCGAACTCGTGGTGGCGACCATGTTCAGATTGTTCCTCTCAAACCGCGGCGATCCCGGCCGCGCCTCACATGCCCGCCCTTAAACACACAATCTTGCGAGAATCCAAGCTTCGCTTTGCCATCGTTCCCGTGCTTGCTAGTGGGTGCCCATGTCCACCACCTTCCAGCTCGATACCAGCACCAGCAGGGCCAACCCCACTCCCCAGCCGATGAAGCGGCTGACGGTCCCGAAAATCCGTGCGCACAAGGCCGATGGGGAAACCGCCAAGCCACTGGTGATGCTGACCGCTTACACCGCGCGGCAGGCGCAATTGCTCGATGCGCATTGCGATATGCTGCTGGTCGGGGATTCGCTGGCGCAGGTGATCTACGGCCTGCCCACCACCATCCCCGTCACGCTCGACATGATGGCCACCCACGCCGCGGCGGTCGTGCGCGGCAGCTATCATTCGGTGGTCGTGGTCGACATGCCTTTCGGGTCGTACGAACAGTCGCCCCAGCAGGCCTTCGAAAGCGCGACCTTCCTGCTCAAGCAATCGGGCGCGGCCGCGGTCAAGCTCGAAGGCGGCGCGCAGATGGCGGAAACGGTCAGTTTCCTCAACCAGCGCGGCATCCCGGTGATGGGCCATGTCGGGCTCACCCCGCAGGCGGTGAATGTGCTGGGCGGCTATGCTGCGCGCGGCCGCAGCGACGCCGAGGCGGAGAAGATCGTCGGCGATGCGCGCGCCCTCGACGAGGCGGGCGCCTTTGCCATCGTGCTCGAAGGGGTACTCGAACCCATCGCCATCGAGGCGACCGGTGCAGTGTCGTGCCCCACCATCGGCATCGGCGCCTCGGCGCAATGCGACGGGCAGGTGCTGGTGACCGAGGACATGCTGGGCATGTTCGAGAGGGTCCCGCGCTTCGTGAAGAAGTATGCCGACATCGCCGGGGTCATCGAAACGACCGTGGCGCAATATGCCGAGGAAGTGCGGGGCCGCAGCTTCCCCACTCCCGACCAGACCTATCAGCCGAAGAGCTGACAACCGGGCGCAGACCATGGAAACAATCCGCAATTACTACACGTTTTCGTTCGGCTTCACCGCAGTCTGCTTCGCGCTGGCCGCATGGTATGGCTGGTCGAGCACGGGATCGATCACCGCCACGCTCGGCATCCTCTGGATCGTTGTAGTGCTGTCGATTCTCGAAGTGTCGCTGAGCTTCGACAATGCGGTGGTCAACGCCACCGTGCTGCGCGACATGGACCCGGTCTGGCAACAGCGGTTTCTGACCATCGGCATCCTGATCGCCGTGTTCGGCATGCGGATCGTGTTCCCGATCGCGATCGTTGCCATCGCTGCGCGCGTCGGGCCGCTCGAGGCGGTTTCGCTATCGCTCAACAATCCGGCGGAATACGAACGGATCGTCTCCGAAGCGCATATCGGCATCGCCGGCTTCGGCGGCGCCTTCCTGGCGATGGTCGGGCTGACCTTCTTCTTCGACAACGACAAGGAAGTGCACTGGATCGCCGCGATCGAGAAGGCGATCAACAAATTCTCGAATGTGCCCGCAGTCGAGATCGGGCTGGTGCTCGTACTCGTCTATTGGGTTTCCACCCTGCTCGTTCCGGCCGACAAGATCACCTTCCTCACTGCCGCAGTTCTCGGCCTGGTGACCTTCATCGCCGTCCACGCGATCGCCGCGATCATTGAGGAACGCGAAGCGGCCAAGAAGGCGGCCGGCCAGATCGTGAAGTCCGGTCTCGGCGGGTTCCTCTATCTCGAAGTGCTCGACGCAAGCTTCAGCTTCGACGGCGTGATCGGGGCCTTCGCGCTGTCGAACAACATGGTGATCATCGCGCTGGGCCTGTCGGTCGGGGCAATGTTCGTACGTTCGATGACGATCCACCTCGTGCGGACCGGCACGCTGGCGCAGTATCGCTATCTTGAACACGGGGCCTTCTGGGCGATCATCGTGCTGGGCGTGATCATGCTGCTGTCGGCGCGCTATCACATTCCCGAAACGATCACCGGGCTGCTGGGCGCGGTGCTGATCGGTCTCAGCTTCTGGTGGTCGGTGCGCCATAACCGGCGCTTTCCGGCCGATGCGGTGACGACGCCAGCCGACTAGCGATCGGCGCGGCGACCACCAGCTGGAAGAAGTGGTACAGCAGCAGCGCGATCACCAGGAAGCCGGCCTCTTCGGGCGGAAACAGGATCGTCGCCAGCGGCGCACCCACCGCCGCGCTTTTCTGCGCCCCGGCGAACAGGAAGGCGATGCGATCGGCCCGCTGGAGGCGGAGCGCGCCGCCCGCCAGCCATGCGCCCAGATTGCCCGCCAGCAGGAAGGCGGCGACCAGCGCGCCGATTACCGCCCAGTCGATGCCCGCGACGCGCGACCAGATGCCCTGCTCAACCGCACCCGAGAATGCGACATAGACAGCCGCCGAAATGGCGAAGCGGTCGATCCAGGCGATCTTCGGCTTGTGCTGCGCGATGAAGCCCGAGGTACAGCCCTGCACGGCCTGCCCAATGGCGAAGGGCAGGATCAGCAGCAGCATGATCTTGCCGATCACTTCCATCCCCACCGCCCCGCTGCCGCTGCCGCCCAGCGCGAGGAACAGCGGCACCGTGACGAACACGCCCAGGATGTTGAGCAGTGCCGCGCCGACGACCGACAGCGCCACATTGCCCCCAGCAAGCGAGCTGTAAGAGGTTGCCGATTGGACGGTGGAAGGCAGCGTTCCCAGATACAGGAACCCCAGCGCGACCGACGGCGCCAGTAATCCCTGTCCGATCGAGGCGAGCGCCAGCCCGACCAGCGCCATCGCCCCGAACACCCACAACACCAGCGGGACGAGGAAACGCCAGTTCGCGAAACCGGCGACGATATCTCGCCGGGCGATCCGCATGCCGTTGAGCAGGAAGAGAACGAAAATTGCGGCATTTGCCACCATCTGCGCCCAGCCGCGCGCATCACCGGTGGCGGGCAGCAGCGCAGCGACGGCGATCGCCGCCACCAGCATGCGCAGCATCGGGTCGGTCAATACGGTTCTGAAACTCATCGCCCTGCCCTGCCTGCCGGCGAAACGCTTGTCGAGCGGGTCAGCGCGATTGCAGCGAGCGCAGCTTGGCTTCCAATTCGGCGCGCGCGGCGCTCCCGTCATCGGGCATGGCTGCAAGCAGCGCGGAGATCGCCAGCGGGTTCATCGGTTCGAGTTCGTGCGCGGCGAGCGCATAGCTCATTGCCTCGTCCGCGTCGCCCAGCTGCCGCGCCCCGACGCTGCGCGCGGCGAGCACCCACGGCACGCGGCCCATGCCGAGATCGAGCGCGTGATCGAGCAGGCCGACCGCGCGCGGCCAATCGCCTTGCGTGGCGTAGCTATCGGCCAGTGCAGCCGCCGCCTCGCCGTTCATCGGGTTCTGCCGGACATAGTCGGCGAGCATCCTCTGCGCGCGTGGCACATCGTCCTGCGCTCGCGCCAGCCGCAGAGCGAGCGGCCACCCCAGGCGGATCCGGGCGGCGCGACCATAGGCGGCGCGCGCGGCGGGCTTGTCCCCCACGGCAAAGCTTGCATCGCCCAGAACCGCCTGCGCATCGGCCGAGCCGGGAAAGCGGCGCGCCAGTTCGGCTGCGCGCGTCACTGCCGCCTCACCGTCGCCCGCGACGATGGCATGGCGCACCTGATCCCTGAGCTGCAGTGCCCCGGTCGCTTGCGACGTCGGCGCAATCCGTACCGGCGAAAGGCTCGGCAGCGCGGTCAGCTGGCCCGATGCAATCGCCGGCTGATCGAGGAACCGCGCAGCGCGGGCGCGGTCGCCCAGCGCCTCGTAAGCGCGGCCGATCAATGTGCGCAGATAGGCCGATGCGGGATCGTCGGCCACGATACCGGCAAACCGGCGGACCAGCTCGCGCTCGCCAGCGCTGCGCGACAGGGCAAAGGCCAGTAAATCGCGAATCCGGCGGTTGTCGGGTTGGCGGGAATACAGCCGATCGAGCGTCACGGCGGCGATCGCGTAGTTTTCCTGCTGCAGGTCGATCAGCGCCGACAGCAATTGCGCCGAAGCGACCCCGTCCTTCGCCAGACCCGAGCGTTCCAGCAGATCGCGGGCCAGCGCGACATCGCCGCCCCGCGCGGCAATGACCGCCTGGACGAACAGTCCCCGGGGCGCCGCCGCGGCAGTCCCGTCCCCGCCCCGCAGAACCGCCAGCGCGTCTTGCGCGCGCCCCGCATCGCTCAGCGTTGCGGCGAGATCGAGCCGCAGTTCCCGGTTCTGCGGGTGCAGCTCCAGCGCACGGGCAAACCACTCCGCACCGGTTGCGAGGCCCTGCGCATCGCGGGCCAGCTGGCCGCGAAAGCGCAGCGCTTCGGCATGCGCGGGATCGATTGCCAGCGCGCGGTCGACCGCCTCGAGTGCCTGCGCCTGTTCGCCCCCGGCATAGCGCAGCCGGCCGATATCGACCCACAGTCCCGCACTGGCGGGATCGGCGCGATAGGACTGGTCGAAAGCCGCGCCGGCAGCCGGAAGGTTCCCCTGCGCCATTTCGAGCCGGCCGAGGCTCCGGAACCCCTCGGCGCGGGTCTCCGCAGAAAACTCGCCCGGCTCGAGCCAGGCGCGTGCCAGCGCGAGGTCGCCTGCGAGCAATGCCCGTTCGCCGTGCATTGCCGCGATGTCGGCCCGCTGCTGCGCGGCCTGCGTCGGCTCAGCGGCGCCCGTCCCGGACGGATCCTCCACCGGGCCATCGCAGGCGGTAAGGCCCGGCGCTGCCAGGACGAGTCCCGCCAGGAGCGCCAGGTCACGCGTGCAGATCATACTGCTTGAGCAGGTCGTAGAGCGTCGGCCGGCTGATCCCCAGCAGCTTGGCGGTGTTCGAGATGTTGCCCTCGCTGCGCGCCAGCGCCTGGCGGATCATCCGGCGATCAGCCTGTTCGCGCGCCGCCTTCAGGTTGAGCGCGATATCCGCGCCGTCTGCCGCGCTTTGCGTCAGGTCGAGATCTTCGGCGGTCACGAGCTTGCTGTCGGCCATGATCACCGCGCGCTTCACGCGGTTCTCCAGTTCGCGGACATTCCCCGGCCAGGCCCAGCTGTCGATCGCGGCGAGCGCATCGGGCGCGAACCCCTTGACCTGCGGGTTCATTTCCTTCGCCAGCCGGGTCAGGAAATGCTTCGCCAGCAGCACCGCATCGCCGGGCCGTTCGGACAGCGGAGGCACCTTCACCACGATTTCGGCAAGCCGATAGAACAGGTCTTCGCGGAAGGTGCCCGCGCCGATCATCGCCTCCAAATCCTGGTGCGTGGCGCAGACGATCCGCGTGTCGACCGAAATAGCCTTGCGGCCCCCGACGCGTTCGATCGTGCGTTCCTGCAGGAAGCGCAGCAGTTTGACCTGCAAGGGCAAGGGAATATCGCCCACCTCGTCGAGGAACAGCGTGCCCCCATCGGCCAGTTCGATCTTGCCCGGCGTCGTCTTCACCGCGCCGGTAAAAGCGCCCTTCTCGTGCCCGAACAGCTCGCTTTCGAGCAGGTTTTCCGGGATTGCCGCGCAATTGATCGCGACGAAGGAACCGTCCTTGCGAACGCTGCAATCGTGGACGCCGCGCGCCAGCAGCTCCTTGCCCGTACCGCTCGCGCCGAGCAGCATCACCGACACATTGGTCGGCGCCACGCGTTCGATGGTGCGCGCGACCTTGGCCATTTCGGGCGCGGCCGTGATCATCGAACCGAGCACTGTGCGCTCGTCACCGATCTGTTCGGCCAGACGGCGGTTTTCGCTCTCTATCTGGTGCAGCCGGTAGGCGCGCTGGACGATCAGCCCGAGCGTGTCGATATCGACCGGCTTCTGGTAGAAATCGTAGGCGCCTTCCTCGACCGCGCGCAGCGCGCTTTCGCGCGCGCCGTGGCCCGAGGCGACGATCACCTTCGTATCGGGCTTGATCGCCATGATCGCCTCGAGCACCGCGAACCCTTCGCTGGTTCCGTCGGGATCCGGCGGCAGGCCGAGATCGAGCGTGACCACCGCGGGTTCTTCCGCCCGCACCGCTGCCACGGCGGTTTCTCGCGTATCCGCCAGAATCACGTCGAAATCCTCATAGGCCCATTTGAGCTGGGCCTGGAGCCCTTCGTCATCCTCGACGATGAGCAGTTTCGGCTTTCTTTCCGCCATTATGCGACCTCGTTGTTGTCTGCGGAATTGCTGCGCCTGATCAGCGAACTGGCCGCCTGTATCGGCAGGCTGATCGTAAAGCGGGTGCCGAGCCCTTCACGCGATTCGACGTCGACCCTGCCGCCCATCGAACGGATCAGTTCGCGCGCTTCGAAGGCACCGATCCCGAACCCGCCATTCTTCGAAGACACGAACGGCTTGAACAGGCTGTTGCGAATGAATTGCGGCGACATGCCATGGCCGTTGTCGATCACGGTGACCTTGCCCGACATGCCGTCGCTATACACCTCGACCATCACCGAACTGTTGGTATCGCTGGCATCGATCGCGTTCTGGACCAGATGGACCAGCGCCTGGTCGAAGGCTTCGGGATTGCCTTCGACGGCGACCGGCTCGGACCGCAGGACGGCGACCGGGTGAAACTGGCTCAGCTGCTCAACCGTGCGCCGCGCAGCGACTGCCAGATCGAAGCGGCGGACCGCTTCAGACGTCCCCCCGCCATAGCGGCCCAGCCGGCTGAGCAGCGCGTTGAGCTTGTCGGCGCTGTTGCGCAGCGTGACGAGCATGTCCTCGCGGAACTCTGGCTTGTCGGCGTGTTTCTCGGCATTGCGCAGCAGCAGCGACATCTGGCTGGAGAGGTTCTTGATGTCGTGCATGACGAAGGCCATGCGATGGTTGAATTCCTCGAACCGGCCCGCCTCGAGCAGGGCGGTCTGGCTGGCCTGTTCGGCCAGATAGCTGGCCAGCTGGCGTCCCACGACCGCGAGGAGGTCGAAGTCTTCCCAGTCGAGCTTGCGCGCCACCAGCGGCCGCGCGAGGATGACGAGGCCGACGAGGCGGTCGAAATGCATCAGCGGGACGGCCGCCCACGCCGATCGGTCG
Organism: Qipengyuania citrea; assembly: GCF_009828015.1. Taxonomy (GTDB): domain Bacteria; phylum Pseudomonadota; class Alphaproteobacteria; order Sphingomonadales; family Sphingomonadaceae; genus Qipengyuania; species Qipengyuania citrea. The sequence continues at coordinate 780,882 of NZ_WTYG01000002.1, forward strand.
TGCCGCAGCCACTGCGGAATATGCGCCAGTTCGCCGTGATGGTCGATGCCCGCCCGCAGTTCGTCGAAATCGAGGATCAGCTCGCTGTCCTCGAGCAGTTTCGCCAGCGCCTCGGGGGCTGCCGTGGTGGGCAGGTTGCGTCCCGGCCAGCGCCAGTTGGCCGCGAGTTCGAGGTCCCCCTCGTCGCCCGGCACCAGCAGCAGGCCAGACGGGCTGTCGGTGATATCGGCCAGCGCTTTGACCGTACGCTCCTGCAGGGTGATGTTGTCGAACCCGGTGGTGCCGATCGTGTCGGTAAAGCGGATCCACTCGGTGCGGTAGTCGTACCGGTGCTTGAACAGGTGCTTGACCGCGGTGACCCGCAACCAGCCGCGCAGGCGGTCCGAAGGCAGCCAGATCAACGCCAGCGCACCCGCCGCGATGATCAGGCCCACCTGTGTCAGCCGGGCCAGATCGCCGCTGAGCATGTTGAGCCAGCGCGCGATGCCCAGCATCACTGCAAGATACCCCCCGATCAGCAGCAGCGAGAGGAAGCGGAAGGTGACCGCGCGCGACGGGCTGAAGGCGAGTTCGGAAGAATTGCGCGTGAAGCCGATCGCGAAGGGTACGGCGAAGATGGCTGCCGCCAGTCCGCGCAGGACGGCCAGCTCGCCCGGCGGCGATCCCATGATGTAGGCGATGGTGAAATAGTTGAGGTCGAACGCCCACAGCCCCGCCAGGGCAGCAACGCTCCATCGCAGGATCTCGCGCGAGGTCGCGGCGGCACCGGCATAGAGATTGTGGAGCAGCACCAGCGCGCCGACCGCCACCATCACGCGGAACAGCGCCGCGGTATCGAATGTCAGCAGCGCAAGCTCGGGCGTGACCGCATAGCGCCGGGCGATGAGCAGCAAGAGGAATTGCATGACCTCGACCAGCACCAGCGCGACCACCACCGGTCGCACCAGCCGCAAGGTCTCGTCGCGGCCATCGTTGCTGAACAGGCGGAACAGGACGAACAACCACGCGAGATTGCGGGCGATCTCGGTGAGCTCGACAATCGGCCGGCCCGGCTCGAAGCTAGCCGCGGCGAAGCACCAGTTGGCAGTCAGCGCCACAGCGACGATCGCGGGTGTGCGGTCGCCACGCGCGGGATCGCCCTTGCGCCCGATCCAGATCGCCGCAAGCGCGCAGACGATCGCCCCGATCGTGTAGGCGACATAGGACAGGCTGCCGACGAGACCCATCACCGCGCACCGTCCGGCCAGAGGATGACCCGCGCGGTCTGCAACAGGATCAAAAGGTCGAGAAACGGCGTGTAATTCTTGGCGTAATAGAGATCGTATTCGAGCTTGTGGCGCGCGTCTTCGGTGTTGGCGCCATAGGGGTAGTTGATCTGCGCCCAGCCGGTGATGCCCGGCTTCACCACATGGCGCTCCGCATAATAGGGCAGCGCCTTTTCCAGTTCGGAGACGAAGGCGGGCACTTCGGGACGCGGGCCGACGAAACTCATCTCGCCCTTGAGCACGCTCCAGGCCTGCGGCAGTTCGTCGATGCGCACGGTCCGGATCACCCGTCCGACCCGCGTCACCCGCGGATCGCCCTTCTCCGCCCACTGCGCCCCGTTCGCCTCGGCATCGAAGCGCATCGAGCGCAGCTTTATCAGCGTGAAGGTCTGGCCGTAGAGGCCGACGCGCTTCTGGCGGAAGAATGCCGGGCCGCCGGTTTCCAGCTTCACCAGCACCGCAAAGATACCGATCAGCGGCAGACCGACGATCAGCAGCAGCAGGCTGGCAACGATATCGAACGTCCGCTTGCCGATGCTCGACAAGCGCCGGCCGGCGGAAAACCCGTCGGAGAAAATCAGCCAGCTGGGGTTGAGCGTGTCGAGATCCACCCGTCCCAGCTCACGTTCGAGAAAGCTGGAGAAGTCGTTGACGTGGACGCCCTGCGTCTTGACGCGCAGCAGGTCTTTCAGCGGAAGCGAATTGCGCCGTTCCTGCAGCGCGAGCACGACCTCGGTCGCACCGACGCGGTCGGCGAACCGGCCGAGATCGGAAATCGATTCGCGCTGCACGGCGGTGGCGATCAGCGGCGCGGTTTCCCCCATCGCGACGAAGGCACCGATCCTGAAGCCGCTTTCGGGCCTGTGCGACAGGCGCTCGAGCCGCCTGGCGCGTTCGCCTGCACCCAGCACCAGCACCGTCCGCCGGAACGCCTCGGCGCCCAGCATCCGGCTTGCGAGGATCCGGTTCGCCACGAGCACGAGGATGGCGATCCCCATCGCGTACAGCAGGACCGAGCGCCACAGCGCCGAACCGGGGAGGACGAAATTGACCAGCGATATGGTGAGCACGCCCAGGCTGACCGCCACCAGCAACCGGGCAGTCGCGAAGCGGATCGAGCGCAGCGCCTCGGGGCCATAGGAGCCCACGGCGATCATCCCCAGCCAGATGACTCCGGCGAAAACCCCGATTTCGACCGCGCGATCGGAAACTTCCCCGACGCCCGTGCCGATCTGCATCACGCGCAGCCGCCACGCGGCTTCGCCTGCCAGCAGCAGCAACATGAAGTCGATCAGGGAAAGCAGCACCACATTGTAGGAAATGTAATGCTTGAACAGGCGGATCATCCGAACCGGCTCACCAATGGTTAGTGTCGGGATGCTTGACTAGCAGACAGGAATGAACCGTCGGTAAACTTTACACATCACGCCTGTAAGCGATCCGATCAGGACTGTGCGCGCGGCTAGGCCACTTCGAATTCGAACGGGGTCACGCCGCGCCGCGTGCGGTCGAAGGCCAGCTTGCGGCCCAGCGGCGGCAAGGACCGCTGGCTGCATCCCTCGCGGTGGCAGCGCGCGCAGCCGGGCCCGATCGGCTGCGCATCGTCAGTGCGCAGCGATACGCCGCGCGCATGCGCCAGATCGGTCGCCAGCACCGCCTCGATCCCCAGCGCGACGACGAATTGCGCTTCGCCCGGCGCACCGCTGCCCTCCACCGTGCGGGCCATCGTCAGCCAGCCACCTTCGCGGTCTGCGGCATTGTCGGGGGTGACGAACTGGACTTGCAACTCCCCTGCGCGGTCGAACGCGCGGTGCGCGTGCCACAGCGGGCAGCTGCTGGCGGAATCGACGAAACGCGCGGTGCTGGCACCGGTAATCGTCTTGGAAAACTGGCCGGCCCGGTCGAGCCGGATCATGAAGAAGGGCAGCCCGCGCTGGCCCACCCGCTGGAGCGTGGTCAGCCGGTGGGCAAGCTGTTCGAAGCTGACCGCGAAACGCCGTTCGAGAACCGGCAGATCGTAGCCGGTGGCCTCGCAGGCGCGCAGGAACCGGCCATAGGGCATGATCAGCGCTGCCGCGACATAGCCGGTGAGATGCCGTTCGAACAGCGCCCGGGCCGCCTCGTCATCGAACCGCGCGCCGCGCGCGACCGCTTCGATGACGTCGGCGAATTCGAGCTGCGCGATCTGCAGCGCCAGCTGGAAATTGCGCGAAGGCATGCTGAGCATTTCGGACAGCTGGATCTGCCGGGCATGCAGGTCGAGCCGGCGCAGGCTGCCGGGCAGGATGTCGCGCGGCAAGATCCGTACGGACAGCTGGTGGCGTTCGCGCAGGCGTTCGGTCAGGGCGATCCCGATGTCCCCCCGCGACAGGCGCATCTCGTCCGCCAGCTCCTCCGCGGCGTTGTCCAGATCGGCAAAATGGTTGCGCCAGCGCTCGATTTCGCGGCGCGAGGCGGACAGCGGATCGTCAGCCTCTAGCCCCGCCGGTCCCGCCTTGTCGTAAAGCCGCGCGAATGCGGAAGCGAGCTGCGGGGACGCGGCGAGAAATTCCTGCACTTCATCGCGGTCGATCCCGAGATCGGCAAACCGCTCGTCGGCGAACCGGCGGATGAGGCCCTCGACGCCTCCGATAGCCTCGTCGCCGCGGAGCGAGCGGGGATCGAAATCGAACTGCGAGACCAACTGCATCATCACCCGCGCGCTGACGGGGCGCTGGTTGCGCTCGATCAGGTTTAGGTAGCTGGGCGAGATATCGAGCCGTTTGGCGGCGGCCGCCTGCGTCAGGCCCTCGCGCTTACGAAGCCGCCGGATTGCCGGGCCGGCGAAAAGCGATTCCTCGGTCACGGTGTCACTTTCTTTACAACTTTACAGGCCCATTAGCGGCGCGGGGGCGCGATATACAAGATAATTTGTAAATTTCCCTGTCATCAGTCGGGCTATCGGGCCATCAGGGTCTCCGAAATCAGACCAATAAGGAGTTCCCCCGTGAGCTATTCGGACCGGATCGAAGAAATGAACCAGACCATCGCCGCCAATGGCGCGCCCTGGGGCGCCATCGATGGCGAAAGCGCCGCGCGCATGGTCGTCCAGAACCGCTTCCGCACGGGTCTCGACATTGCCCGTTACACCGCGAAGATCATGCGCGAAGACATGGAGGCCTACGACCGCGACCCCGCCAACTACACCCAGTCGCTCGGTACGTGGCACGGCTTCATCGCGCAGCAGAAGATGATCTCGATCAAGAAGCATTTCGGCAACACCAAGCGCCGCTACCTCTATCTCTCGGGCTGGATGGTCGCCGCGCTGCGCAGCGAATTCGGCCCGCTGCCCGACCAGTCGATGCATGAAAAGACCTCGGTCCCCAATCTGATCGGGGAACTCTACACCTTCCTCAAGCAGGCCGATGCCCGCGAACTGGGCATGATGTTCCGCGATCTCGACGCGGCCCGCGATGCCGGCGACCAGGTGGAAGCACAGCGCCTGCAGAAGGCCATCGACGACCACGAGACGCACGTCGTGCCGATCATCGCCGATATCGACGCCGGTTTTGGCAATGCCGAGGCGACCTACCTGCTCGCCAAGAAGATGATCGAAGCCGGTGCCTGCGCGCTCCAGATCGAGAACCAGGTGTCGGACGAAAAGCAGTGCGGTCACCAGGACGGCAAGGTCACCGTGCCGCATGAGGAATTCCACCAGAAGATTCGCGCGATCCGCTATGCCTTCCTCGAACTGGGCGTTCCCGAAGGCATCATCGTCGCCCGCACCGACAGCCTCGGCGCCGGGCTGACCAAGTCGATCGCCTATTCGAAGGAACCCGGCGACCTCGGCGACCAGTACAACAGCTTCCTCGATTGCGACGAAGTCGATGCCGCCGACATCAAGAACGGCCAGGTCTTCATCAGCCGCGACGGCAAGCTGCTGGCGCCCAAGCGCCTGCCCAGCAACCTGTACCAGTTCCGTCCCGGAACCGGCGAAGACCGCTGCGTGCTCGACTGCATCACCGCGCTGGAAGCAGGGGCCGACCTGCTGTGGATCGAAACCGAGAAGCCGCATGTCGAGCAGATCGCCGGCATGGTCGACCGGGTCCGCGAAGTCGTCCCCAACGCCAAGCTGGTGTACAACAACTCGCCCAGCTTCAACTGGACGCTCAACTTCCGCCAGCAGGTCTATGATGCCTGGGCCGAAGCGGGCAAGGACGTCTCCGCCTATGACCGCGACCGGCTGATGAGCGTCGATTACGACGGCACCGACCTTGCCGCCGAAGCCGACGAGAAGATCCGCACCTTCCAGGCCGATGGTTCGAAGCGCGCCGGCATCTTCCATCACCTGATCACGCTGCCGACCTACCACACGGCTGCGCTGAGCACCGACAACCTCGCCAAAGAATATTTCGGGGAACAGGCGATGCTCGGCTACGTCAAGAACGTGCAGCGCGAAGAAATCCGTCAGGGTATCGCTTGCGTGAAGCACCAGAACATGGCTGGTTCGGACGTCGGCGACGATCACAAGGAATACTTCGCCGGTGAAGCGGCCCTCAAGGCCGGCGGCAAGGACAACACGATGAACCAGTTCGCAGCCGCCTAAGGAGAGGAAGGATGACGACTATGGCAGACGACACTCCGAAGACCGAACCGGGCCGCGCCCGGGCGCTCTTCTCGACGGCGGACTTCCGCCTCCTGCGGACGGCGCTGACGCATTACGCCCGCGCCACCGACGACCGCGAGGAGCTGGCCCGGATCAACGCCCTGCACCACCGCCTCGGGACCTACGTCCCCGCGGAAGACTAGACCCGATCAACAGTTCTCCTGGGGAGGAGAATACGGCCGTCGGAGCGACCCCAAACGCTCCGGCGGCCACACTTTTATCGGGCGTCAGCTTCCCTCGTTCGGCATCAGCCTGATCGCCGCCGATGCGAGAGCCTCGGCACCGGTCGCAATCACCTTCTCCGCATCGGGCGCCCAGAAGGGCGAATGCAGCGAAGGCAGCGGCGTGCCGTCCTCTTCGAGCCGGTCGAGCAGCGGTTGCGGCGTACCGCTGATCCAGAAGATCATCGATTTGACGTCCTCTGGCGCGGCCCGGCGGAACTGGCTGAAATCCTCGCCGCCCATGACCGCCGGCCATTCCATGACCCGCTCATCGCCGAACCGCTGCCGGAAACCCGCCGCGATGCTCTCGCTGAAATCGGGATCGTTGAAGGTCGACGGCGTATAGGGGTCCTCGACGGTGATTTCGGGCATCAGGGTCTCGGGCAGTCCGGCCGTGATCGCCTCGCCGCGCGCCACCCGCCGGATCCCGTCGAGCAGTAGCTGGCGGCTCTCGTCCGAATAGCTGCGCACCGTCAGCTGCAATTTCGCTTCGTCGCTGATGATGTTGTGCTTGGCCCCGGCATGGAAGCTGCCCACGGTGATCACGGCGGGATCGAGCGGCGAGGAACTGCGGCTGACCACCGTCTGCAGCTTCATCACTATCGCGCTGGCCAGCACCACCGGATCGACCGTGGTGTGCGGATAGGCACCGTGCCCGCCGATGCCCTTCACCGTGATGTCGACGCTGTCGACATTGGCCAGTGCATAGCCGGGCGTGTAGCCGATGGTCCCCGCCGGGGCGGGCGCGGCGGCATCGTGGAATGCCAGCGCGTAATCGGGCTTGGGGAACTTGGTATAAAGCCCGTCATCGAGCATCGCGAGCGCGCCGAGGCCGATCTCCTCCGCCGGTTGCAGCACCATCACCAGCGTGCCCTGCCACTGGTCCTTGTGATCGACCAGCAGGCGCGCGGCACCGATGAAGCCCGCCATGTGTGTGTCGTGGCCGCAGGCATGCATCACGCCGGTGGTCACGCCGCTGGCGGGCGTGGCAGTCTGCGTCGAGGCATAGGGCAGCCCGGTCTGCTCGACCACCGGGAGGCCGTCCATGTCGGCGCGCAGGAGGACGGTCGGCCCATCGCCATTGCGCATCACCGAGACCACGCCCGTGCGTCCGACACCCTCGGTCACTTCGAAACCCAGCGCGCGCATCCGCGCGGCCAGCTTGGCCGCGGTCTCGTGCTCCTCGAAGCTGAGTTCGGGGTTCGCATGCAGGTCGCGATAGAGTTCCATCAGCTCGGGCATATCGGCCGCCAGCGTCTCGCGCAGGTCGTTCGCCTGGGCTGGCGCTGCGGTGGCCACGGCCAGCGCCGCCAGCGCGGTAGAAGTGAATTTGGAAACCATCTCGGCTCTCCCTATTGGATGGAACAGTTGGAACGCGGGCCCGCGGCAGAAAACGCGCGTTGCCGGACCCGCGAAACTTGCGGCTGCCTTGTGTCACGGAGCGGCGCGGCAGGAAAGACGCCGGCGATCAGAATGGCCTCCCCGTCTCCGGGTCGTCGGGGACCGGGGCCAGCGCCGCGGGATCGACCTCGCGCCAGCGCGGCTCGCGGTTGAGCCGCGCGTTGTAGAGATAGTTGAAGGTCGCCGGATCGCGCGATGGTTCGTCGAGCGCCCCGCCGCTGCGCGCGCGCACGGCCTCGCGGTCGTATCCCATCGCTGCCAGCAGCGTCGGAGCGATCATGTAGTGGCTGGCAGCCCCGCCGGGCGTGAACGCGAGCGCCCCCGCCCCGCCCTGCAGCACCACCAGCGGCACCGCGCCTTCCTCGGGCCGCGGGTCGACCGAGCAATGCGTGGTCGTCCCGCCCTTGCCGCCTTCATGCAGGTTCTGCCCGTGATCGGCTGTATAGATGACCAGCGCATCGGCCAGCTCGGCGCGCTCCAGCAGCCGGTCGAAAAAGGCACCGACGCTCCATTCGAGCGTGTTGCGATAGGAATTGCGGTAGCGCCGCCAGTCCGCCTGCGAACCGCCGAAGCCGGTGCGCGATCCGGTATCGGTCACATCGAGGAAGCCGCCGCGCGGCAGGATCGGCCGGTAGCGGGCATGGCTGTCGGGAAACTTGTCGTGGATCGGGAAATGCGCCCCGACCTTGTTGATCAGGATGAAGGACGCAGTGCCGTCGCCCAGCAAGTGCGCGAGCCGGTCGGCAACGGCCATGTCGCGGTCCCGCACCGCCAGCCCGCCGAACTGGATGAAGCGGTCGATGCGCTCGCGTTCGCGCGGCGTCATCTGGTTCTGCATCGCGCCGCCGGAACGCTGGGCATCGATATAGACCGTCTCCAGCCCGGCATGCGCGGCATAGTCCCACAGCGAGGGCCCGACCGCGATGTCGCGGCGGTAGCTGTCCCGCGTCCCGGCAAAACGCAGCACGAGATTGGAACCGGCGCTGCAGTTGGTCGCCGAAGCGGCCACTCCGAAATTGGCGATCTCGACCCCGGGCCGCGCCTCCGCAAGGCCAGAACGCACCCCGCGCGGATGGTTGATATCGAGATAGTGGCCCGAGATGCTTTCATCGACGATCAGCACGATATCGCGGTACAGCGGCGCCCGGACATGTGCGATCGAGATGCCCTTGCGCGGCCCGAGATCGCCTGCCGCTCGCTCATACGCCGCCAGGACGGCATAGCTGAGCGCGGCATAGCCGCCCGGTAGCGCCTTGAGCCCGTCTCCGCCGCGCGTAAAGGCAAGCAGCGTGAACAGGACGAGCGCCGCGGGCATGGCCAGTGCCGGCGTGTTGGCGCGGGTACGCGCCCGGCGGCGCGGCGGCCACGCCACTGCGATCAGCAGGACCGCCGGTCCCGGCAGGCTGCGCCACAATGCAGCTTCGTTCTGGTCCATTGCATCCCCGGCAAACTCGGCCGCGGTGATGAGGTCGATGAACGCGCCATAGGTGAGGAATTCGAGCGAGGAGCGGGCATAGGCTTCGATTACGAAGCTGGCGGCGAACAGCAGCAGTGCGAGGCCCCCGCGCAGCAGCGCATTGGCGGTGTAGGCGGCACCGATTATGCCGCACAGCGCCGCCAAGACCAGCACGGTATAGGCAAGCGGCCCTGCGATCCCGCCGATATCGCGCAGGCGGTCGAAGAACTCGGGCAGGAACAGGATGCCGTACAAGGCCAGCAGCGCGGGCTTCGCGAACCGTCGCGGCCGCGCGCTCTCGGCAATCACAATTGATAGGTGACGGCCAGGCCGACCGACAGCAACGTGACCATGATCAGGACCAGCGGCACCCCGGTGCGGACATAGTCCTTAAACTCATACGACCCTTCCGCCATGATCAGCATGTTGGTCTGGTAGGCGATCGGGGTCGCGTAACACAGGTTGCAGCCGAACAGCACCGCCAGCACCAGCGGCTCGGGCGGGAGATCCAGCTTTGCGGCAATGGCAAAGGCGATTGGCGTGCCCACCGTTGCCGCGGTCGCATTCGAGGCGAAATTGGTGAGGAAGGTCATTGTCAGCATGATCGCGGCCAGCGCCGCGGGCGCGGACAGGTATTCCAGCCCGAAGGCCATTACCCCGCCGATCCAGTCGGCGGCCCCGCTGTCGAGGATGACCCGGCCCAGCGCGATGCTGGCGGCGACCAGCACGATAACGCTGCCCGACAACCCCCGCCCGACGCGGTCGAACCGCACGCAGCCGGTCACGAACATCAGGATCGCCCCGGCCAGCGACGCGATGGCGATCGGCACCAGCCCGACCGAAGCGAAGGCGATCGAACCGCCCATGATCGCCGCCGCCAGCGTCGCTTTCGACCGGCGGGGCAATTCGCGGACCCCCTCGAGCTGCAGCAGGCTGTCCGAGCGGGCAAAGTGCTGCATGTCATCGGGCAGGCCCATCACCAACAGCACGTCGCCTTCGGCAAAGCGCATGTCGCCGACTTCGGAAAACTGTTCTTTCTCGCCCACCAGGCGCGCGGGACGGTGGGTCCCGATCACCGCCACGCCGAACAGGTCGGCGATCCCCGAGCTTGGCAGCGTCCGCCCGATTAGCCGCGAATCCGCAGTGACGATCATCTCGCCGACCGCGATGTCGGTGCGCGTCTCGCTCGAGCGGCGGCGGATGCGGTCGATCACCCAGCTGGGCGCCGCATCGCCGCGCAGCGTAGCCATCGCCTCCTCGATCGCTTCATGCGTCCCCGTCATCCGCAGCCGGTGCTGCGGGCGCAGCAGGCCGACCGGAACGTCGTGGAACTCGATCCCGGCCGGCAGGCGCGACTGCAGTTCCGACAGCTGGCGCCCGTTGAGGATCGAATCCTCGGTCACGCGCAGGCGGGTTTCGAACAGGCGCTGGGCATGGACCGTCTCGATCCGGTTGTCGCCCAGCATGCGCGGCATGACGATCCATACGAAGGGCAGCGCCACCAGCGAGGCGATCAGCACGATCGGAGTGAAGTGGAAGACGCCCATTTCGGGCATCCCCAAATCGACCGCGATCGACACGACGAGGATATTGGTGGACGTGCCGATGGTGGTGGCCATGCCGCCCATCAGCGATGCCGCATTGAGCGGGATCAGCGTTTTCGACGCCGCCATCGCGCCGCGCATCGCCAGCTGGACGAAGATCGGCATGAGCAGCACCAGCACCGGCGTGTTGTTGACCCCCATCGACAGCAGGAAGGTCACCACCAGCGAGAACAGCAGGCCCAGCTGGAGGTTGATCTTGAACAACCGCTCGAGGAAACGCGCCGCGGGATCGAGCGCGCCGGTGACCACCAGCCCGCGCCCCATGATCATCAGCGCGCAAATGGTGATCAGAGCGTAATGGCCGAAACCCGAAAATGCGAGGCTCAAGCCGTCGATCGGCTGCGTGTCGTCGAGCGGGAAGAAATACAGCCCCACCGCGATGACGGCGATCGTCATCAGCGAGATGATCTCCACCGACATGCGCCCGCGCGCAAAGGCAATGAACATGGCGATGGTGATGCCCATCGCCGCTATTGCATGGTAGGAAGGGACCCCGATCATTCAGGCACGGGAATCCCAAACTCCGTCTGGATGTGCAAGCATTTAGTTTGGTACCCCTGGCCGGACTCGAACCGGCACTTCAAAGAAACTCGATTTTGAGTCGAGCGCGTCTACCAATTCCGCCACAGGGGCACTGGGTCGGGAGCGCGGGGTTAGCCGCGCCCTCGGCCGGCATCAAGCCTTCAGCGCATTCGCCAGCAATTTGTGCAGCTTCGAATGCAGCGCATCATTGGCGGCAAGGATCTGCTTGGCATGGATCGGCTGCGAACGGCCGCGGAAATCGGACACGAAGCCGCCGGCCTCGCGCACAATCAGGCAGCCCGCCGCGGTATCCCAGTCGTTGAGGTCGCTTTCCCAGAAGCCGTCGAACCGGCCCGCGGCCAGCCATGCGAGGTCGAGCGAGGCCGCGCCGAACCGGCGGATGCCCGCGACCTGCGGCCCGATGGCAGCGAAGATCTTGGTCCAGTCACCGAAATCGCCATGCCCCTGGAAGGGAATGCCGGTGGCGATCAGCGAGTCAGCCAGATTGCGCCGCGCCGAGACCCGCAGGCGGCCGTCGTGCAGCCATGCGCCGCGCGTTTTCTCGGCCCAGAAGGTCTCGTCGGTCACCGGGTTGTAGATCACTCCGGCAGTGACATCGCCCCAGCCGCCGCCGCCGAGCTTGGGTTCCTGCACTGCGATGCTGATCGCGAAATGGGGGATGCCGTGGAGGAAGTTGCTGGTCCCGTCGAGCGGGTCGACGATCCAGCGGGGCTTGTTCTCGTCGCCTTCGATGACGCCCGCTTCTTCCATCACGAAGCCCCAGTCGGGGCGCGCGGCGAGCAGTTCGTCGTAGAGGGTGCGTTCGGCGATGCGGTCGGCCTTGGAGACGAAGTCCGCCGGGCCCTTGCGGCTCACCTGGAGGTGCTCGACTTCGCCGAAGTCGCGGCGCAGGCGGCCACCCGCCTTGCGCGCGGCTTTCTCCATTACGCGGATGACACCCGATAGAACGGCCATGGAAACTCTCTTATTCGGTAAGGACGCGGATCGAACGCGCCTGGAGGTGGATCGTGCCCCATTCGCAGGCCATGTCGAACTTCGTGCCTTCGATGTTGAAGGACTGGATCGCGAAGCGGCGCTGGGTCTGGTCGGGATGCTCGGCGCGCTCGAGGCCAAGCTTCGAGATCCCGGCGAATTTGAGCAGGCCCGGATGGAAGCAGCAGTCGTCGCCCGCGCCCGGCGTTTCGTAATCGGGGTGCGCGGGCTCGAGGCAGAAGTCCATCTCCAGCGTCAGTTCGTCATCGTTGATGATCACCGCGCGCAAGACGCTGCGCGTGACATCGATGTTCTCGAACCGGCTGGCGATGGACTTGCCCATGCGGTTAGCTGGCCTTGCCGACGTAGCTCTGTTCGTAGACGTCGACCACGATCCGCGTGCCGCTTTCGATATGCGGCGGGACCATGATGCGCACGCCGTTGTCGAGCACGGCGGGCTTGTAGCTGGAGGAGGCGGTCTGCCCCTTCACGACGGCATCGGCCTCTACGATTTCGGCTTCGATCTGCGCGGGCAGTTCGACCGAGATGGGCTTTTCTTCCCACAGTTCGAGCTTCACCTGCATGCCGTCCTGGAGGAACGGCCGCGCGTCGCCCAGCAGGTCGCTGGGCAGCGTGATCTGTTCGTAATTCGTCTGGTCCATGAAGACGAGCATGTCGCCATCTTCGTAAAGGAACTGATACTCGGCCGTGTCCAGCCGGACCTTCTCGACCGTATCGGCGCTGCGGAAGCGCACGTTGGTCTTGCGGCCATCCTGCAGGTTCTTCATCTCGACCTGCATGTAGGCGCCGCCCTTGCCGGGCTGGGTATGCTGGATCTTGGCGACCTTCCAGATACCTTTTTCGTATTCGATGATGTTGCCCGGACGGATGTCCACGCCGCTGATCTTCATGGGGAAGCTACCTTCGACTTGTAAAAGAGCGGATCGCCTATCGAGCGATCGTGTGCCGCGCGCCTTAGCCGAGCATGGCCGCGCGGGCAAGCGAGTGGAAAAACGCGCAGCCAATCCCTATATCGCGGGCGGACGGTTACCATGAGACGATTTTTCACCCCTGCCCTGTTCGCCGCGCTGGCCGGCTTCGCGCTCACCCCTGCCGCGGCGCAGGGGCGGTTGTTGCTGCTCGACCAGGGCGCCTATGTCTGCGCACTTCCGGGCGATGCGACGGGGGCTGCCTGGATCGAACAGGAAGGCCGCGATTTTTCCATCACCGGCGGGTCGAGCTATCGCACGCCGCGCGGCAGCGGGACCTATCTGATGGAAGGCAAGACGGTCACCTTCACCCGCGGACCGATGCGCGGGATGAAGATGATGCGGCTGGGATCGGGCCTGCTCCAGCAGATCGAGCCCGGTGGCAAGCTGGGCCGCCTGCGCTGCCACCGCACCGGGCCGGTGCGGGACTGATCACTGCCCCGTCAGCAGCGGGTAAGGATTGACCGCATTGGCGGGCTCCCACCATTCGGCATCCGCGGTGGTCTGAAGGATCGCGAAATGCAGGTGCGGCGCATCCTGCGAGGCATTGCCCGAACTGCCCACCGTGCCCAGCCGCTGCCCGCGGCGCACGCGCTGGCCTTCCTGCAGTCCTTCGGCATAGGCGTCGAGATGGGCGTAGTAATAGATTGTCAAACCGTCGGTCGAACGGATGTAGATGGTGTTGCCGCCGACATCCGAGCGGTACAGCTTCTCAACCGTTCCCGGCGCGGCCGAACGCACGCTGGTGCCCTTGGGCGCCATGATATCGATCGCCTCGTGCAGGCGTGAACCGCTGCTGCGCGAATCGCTGTAGGTATCGCTGAGGTCGCTGGCGCGGATGTTCTTCACCGGGACCAGCAACTGGCGCGACTGTTCGCTGCTGGGCGCGACCGGCGCATCGAGATCGAGCGGTTCGCCGGTGGGCGTTCCGGTGTTTGCCGTGTCTTCCCCGTCATCCGCTGCCTGTTCGGGCTGCGGGCTCGGCGCAGCCTCCGCCGGACGCGTGGCGTTGCGCTGGCTGACGCTGGTTGCGTTTTCGATCAGGCTGCCCCCCGCCACGATCCAGATCGCGCTGGTAATGGTAGCGGTGATGACGATGGTGAGGATGCGGTCGACGAGGTTCATGCGCACAGCCTACCCGTTCAGGCCTCGAAAAGCACCCGCGTCGATTGCGAGACCATTCCGGCCAGCCGCGCGGCATCCCAATTGGTCAGCCGGACACAGCCGCTCGACTGCGCGCGGCCGATGGTTTCGGGGTGGGGCGTGCCGTGGATCCCGTAATGTTCCTTGCTCAGGTCGATCCACACGACGCCCACTGGCGAGTTGGGCCCCGCGGCAAGCGTATAGGTTTCGCCGTCACCATTGCCGAGCACTTCGGGATCGTAGCTGTAGGGCGGGTTGTAGGCTTCACCGACGATATCCCATTCGCCCAGCGGAAGCGGGAACTCGCTCGATCCCGAGCTGACGGTGAACAGCGCAACTAGCTTGTCCCCGCTATAGGCCTTGAGCGTCTTGCCCGCCTTGCTGACGACGATCCGGTCGACCGCGGTCTGTTCGGTGCCGACGCCGAGCGAGGCGAGCGTGCGCTGCCAGTCAGCATCGGCGATCGCCCCCGGAGCGATCCGGTCCGCGCCGATATTGGGTACGCGCAATTGCTGCCCGGCCATGAAATAGCCGCCACCGGCCTGCCCGTCCGCGGCCTGCGCATTGGCGCCATCGTAGGGGCCGGCGTCGGCGGATGCGCTGCTGCCCGCCGGTCGTCCGCCCGGGTTCAGTTCGCGCAGCACCTCGACGGTGGTGTGAAACCGTTCGGCCAGCCGTTCATCGAGCGATTTGTAGCCCAATCGGTCGAGCTTCGCCTTGCCGGCCACGCTGTCGGGCATGTCGGTGTATTCGGCTTCGGCCCAGCTGTCGGGTACCGTCACCACGCGGGTGGCGGGGATCCGCTCCCATTCGGCCAACGCGGTCTTGGTTGGCTGGTCCAGTCTGCCCGTCACCTCGAGATCGTTGGCCTCCTGGAAACCGCGCAGCGCGTTTTCGGTGCTCATGCCCATCTTGCCGTCGATCACGCCGGGGCCGAAGCCGATACGGTCGAGCACGACCTGCGCCTGCATGACCGGCCGTTCGGTCGAATCGGGAATGTCGTTCGCCGCGTCGCTGTCCGGCGTCGCGCCATCAGCCATGTAGCTCGCATCGTCCGACGCCATGGTGTCGGCCAGATTGTCGCTGCCGCGCGTTTCGTAGCCATGCTCGCTGCCGCTCGCAGCGGCGGTCTCGGTCGCGGCTTCGGGCGAAGCATCGGGTTCCTGCCCGCCGCAAGCGACCAGCGCGAGCGAGGACACGGTGGCGAGGATGAAATTGCGCATGGGGAGAGCTCCTGAAATCAGGGCTTTACCGCCCTTTCAGGATAGCCAACTCACGCCGCCCCGTTTTGCTCCGCGCCGATCCGCTGGGCGAAGGCCTTAACCGCCGCGACTTCGTCGCCGTTCCAGACCGCGCCGGACACGGCCAGGAAGTCCGCACCCGCCGCCAGGATCGGCGCGCAATTGGCAGGCGTGATCCCGCCGATTGCCACGCAGGGGATTTCGAACACCGTGCTCCACCATTCGAGGATCTCCGGCTCGGGCCGGTGCTCGCTCGCCTTGGTGGTGCTGTCGAAGAAGGCGCCGAACGCCACGTAATCGGCCCCGCCCTCGCCCGCTTCCATCGCGAGATGGCGCGAGGCATGGCAGGTCACCCCGATCTGCGCTTCGCGGCCAAGTTCCTCGCGCGCATCTCGGACATCGCCATCGCCCTGCCCCAGATGCACGCCATCGGCGCCGAGCCGCTTGGCCAGCGCGACATCGTCATTGACGATGAAGGCCACGTCGCGGGCCGCGCAGATCGCCTGCAGCGGTTCGGCCAGCCGCGCAGCTTCGTGCTGGTCGATATCCTTGACGCGGAACTGGAAGGCGGTGGCCAGCCCGGGGCCGGCATCCAGCGCGCGCTCGAGACGTTGGGGAAAGTCGCCCGTCACATCGAGCGGAGAGATGAGGTACAATTGGCAATCGGTCATGGCTGGCGCCCATAAGACCATTGCCGCGCCGCGTCACCTGTTCAGCGATACGAAAGCAGCCGGCGCCTCTACCGCAGGCATGAAAGCCTATCTCGCCGCCGCCCTGATCGCCCCGCTGACCGCCGCCTGCGCCATCATTCCCGATACGCCCCGCGGCAATGGCGATGCCGCCAGCCAGGGCAGCGCGGTCGCCATCGGCAGCCCGGTGTGGGCGGGCGATGCGATCCTGACGCCGCTGGCGATCATCGAGGACACGCGCTGCCCGGCGGACGTGCAGTGCTTCCACGGGGGCGAACTGACCGTGTCGACGCGCATCGCGGCGACACACTGGACGCAGACCGCCCCATTGACGCTGGGCGATCCCTACGAAGTGATGGGCCGCACCTATGTGCTGGCCACTGCTGCTCCGTTGCCAACGGCCGGCGGAGACATCCCCGCCGGCGATTATCGGTTCGTCTTCGAACGCCAGTAGCGTTCAGGCAACGCTGGCGGCGTGGATCTGGTCGATCGCGCCCGACAGCGTGCCGTCGAATTCCTCGTCGCTTTGCGTGGCGCGCAGATCCTGCAGCAGGCCGCGGCTGAAGCTGGCGATCATGCCGGGGTTCTTGGCCAGCTCGCTGCAGGCCTCCTCGGTCGAATAGCCGCCCGAGAGCGCGACCACGCGCAGCACCTTGGGATGGTTGGTCAGCCCGCCATAGATCCCGGCTTTCTTGGGGATCGACAGCTTGAGCATGATCTGCTGGCCTTCGGGCAGCGCGACGAGGCCTTCCTCGATCGCTTCGAGCATGATCTTCTCGCCCTCGGCGCGGTCGGCGGCGGTGATGTCGTATTCCGGCTCGAGCATGGGGACGAGACCGCAGGACAGGATGCGCGCACCTTCGGCGAATTGCTGGCGGACGGCTTCCTTGATCCCGACCGGATTGGCCGACTTGATCACCGACCGCATCTTGGTGCCGAAGACGCCCAGCTCACGCGCGCGGTTGCACATGTCTTCCAGGCCCGGATTGGGCTTCATCAACTGCGCGCCGTCGCGTTCCTCGGCCAGGCCCTTGTCGACCTTGAGGAAGGGCACGATGCCGCGTTCCTTGAGCCGCGCGGGCACGCTCTTGCCGCCGCTGGCGCCTTCCATGGTCTTTTCGAACAGGATCGCGCCGATGACCTTGCCATTGCCGAAGCAGGGGCTTTCGATGATCCGCTGGCGCATTTCATGGATCAGGCCGAACATCTCGTCTTCGGTGGTCCAGGCATCCTCGGCAACACCGTAACCGGCCAGTGCCTTGGGGGTCGAACCGCCCGACTGGTCGAGCGCCGCGATAAAGCCCTGGCCCTCGGCAATACGCGCCTTCATTTCATCGAACGTCATCTGGAAAACCCCGTCGCTGGTAGTGGTACTGCATTCGTATGCGGCGCATACAAAAGGCCCCCAACCCCTGCAACTGCGGGGGCAACAAAATCCGCAGCCTTGCCGGCGCACAAGACGGCCACGGTGGCGGGCTTCGCGCAAAGCAAGGCAAGCCGCGGATGCCGCGCGGTAACTATCGCGCCGCCCATGCGTAGTTTCACCAGACCCAAGGAGGACGCATGCTCGACGATACCCAGCGCAAACTGTGCGACGACAACACCACCGATTTTTCGGATCTCAAGGCGTTGACCATCAATTGCACGCTCAAGCCCAGCCCCGGCGGTTCGCATACCGACAAGTTGCTGGGCGTTGCCGAGGCGATCCTCGTGCGCAACGAGGTGACGCTCGAGCAGGTGCGGCTGGTCGATCACACGATCGCGCCGGGCGTCTATCCCGACATGACCGAACAGGGCGCCGAGCGGGACGACTGGCCCGCGATCTGGAAAAAGGTCGAGGCCGCCGACATCCTGATCGTCGGCACGCCGATCTGGCTGGGGGAGAAAAGCTCGGTCTGCCAGCGACTGATCGAGCGCCTCTACGCGCATTCGGGCCAGACCAACGACAAGGGCCAGTACGTGTTCTACGGCAAGGTCGGCGGCTGCATCGTCACCGGCAATGAAGACGGCATCAAGCATGTCGGTATGGGCGTGCTCTATTCACTGCAGCATGTCGGCTACACCATCCCGCCGCAGGCCGACGCCGGCTGGGTCGGCGAGGCCGGGCCTGGTCCAAGCTATGGCGACGCCAGGGAAGACGGCCAGGGCTACGAAGGCTTCGACAATGACTTCACCCGCCGCAACACCACCTTCATGACGTGGAACCTGATGCACATGGCACGCATGCTGAAGGATGCGGGCGGCATTCCCGCATGGGGCAATTCGGTCGATTTGTGGCAGGAAGGCCGCCGCTTCGACGCGCCCAATCCTGAGTATCGTTAGTACGCGTGCCTGCGGGGTCTAGCGGCGCGTGATCTTTCGGATAATGCCGTTGAAGCTCAGCACCGGCTTGCCGTCGGCACGGATCATGCCGACGACATAGATCGTCTTGCCGCCCGCGCGGACGACTTCGCCGCGCGCCTCGATCAACTGGCCGACGCTGGCCGGATCGAGGAAATCGCCCGCGAGATGCATGGTGACGCCATGCGATCCGGCGAGTTCGTCGGTCGCGATGGTGAAGATCGCACTGTCGGCGAAGGTCATCATGCAGCCGCCGTGCATGAAGCCAGCGCCGTTCATGTGGCGCTCCTCCGCGCGGAAGGCGGCGACCATGCTGCCGTCGTCATCGCGCCGTTCGTAGAACGGCCCCGCGCGCTGCTCGAAAGCATCGCTCTGCCAGGTCGACCAGCCGGCCCACTCGCCCTCGGTGACGGGTACGAGCCCGCCGCTCGCGCCTACTGCTTCGTTCTCGCTCATGCGGTCAGCGCCGCCACGCCGGGAAGCGGCTTGCCTTCCATCCATTCGAGGAAGGCGCCGCCCGCGGTCGAGACAAAGGTAAACTCGTCCTTCACCCCGGCATGCGCGAGTGCGGCGACCGTATCGCCCCCGCCCGCGACCGAGATCAGCGAACCGTCCTGCGTCAGCGCCGCGGCGGTCCGCGCCAGCGCGACGGTGGCGGTGTCGAAAGGTTCGGTCTCGAATGCGCCCATCGGGCCGTTCCACACCAGCGTACGGCAGGTCTTGAGCACGTCGGCGAGCGCCTCGGTCGCCAGCGGGCCGACATCGAGGATCATCTCGTCATCCGCAACCTCGTGGACGTTGCAGGTACGCAGGGACGCGGGGTTGGCGGCGAATTCCTTTGCCACCACGACATCATAGGGCAGGTGGACCGTGCAGCCCGCATGCGCGGCTTCGTCGATGATACGATTGGCGGTGGCGGTAAGCTCGTGTTCGCACAGCGACTTGCCGACATCGACACCCTTGGCGGCGAGGAAGGTGTTCGCCATCCCGCCGCCGATGATCAGGTGCTGCACCTTGCCGACCAGATTGGTCAGCACGTCGAGCTTGGTCGAGACCTTGGCCCCGCCGACGACCGCGGCCACCGGCGCTTCGGGATTACCCAGCGCGGCGTCAAGCGCCTTCAGTTCGGCTTCCATCGCGCGGCCCGCATAGGCCGGGAGATGGTGCGCCAGCCCCTCGGTGCTGGCATGTGCGCGGTGCGCCGCGCTGAACGCGTCGTTGACGTAGAAGTCGCCATGCGCGGCCATACCCCGCGCGAATTCGGGATCGTTGGCTTCCTCGCCCGGCCAGAAGCGGACATTGTCGAGCAGGCCGATATCGCCATTGGCAAGGATGCCGATCGACTGTTCGACCACGGGCCCCATGACCTCGGGGATGAACATGATCTCCTTATCCAGCACCTTCTCGACATCGCCCTGCACGAAGCTGGTGCTCATGGTCGAGAAGCGCTGGCCCTTGGGACGCCCGTAATGCGCGAGCAACAGGACCTTGGCACCCTTTTCTGCGAGTTCGAGGATGGTCGGCTTGACCGCCTCGACGCGCGAGACGTCGGTGGCCGAACCATCCTTCATCGGCAGGTTGAGATCGACGCGTACCAGCGCGACCTTGCCGGTGATATCACCGAGATCGTCCAGGGTCTTGAAGCTGCTCATTGGTCGGGCGTCCTTTGGCGGAACTTGGCGTTAGAGGAACTTCGCCATCACGCCGGCGGTGTCGATCATGCGGTTCGAGAAGCCCCATTCATTGTCGTACCAGCTGACGACGCGGGCAAGCTTGCCTTCCATCACGCTGGTTTCGAGGCTGTCGATGGTCGAGCTGGCGGGGTAGTGGTTGAAATCGCTGCTGACGAGCGGCTGGTCGGTATAGTCGAGCACGCCCTTCATCTTGCCTTCGGCGGCTTCCTTGAGCGCCGCGTTCAGTTCCTCGGCGCTGGTGTCGCGGCCGGGGGTGAAGACGAGGTCGACGAGGCTGACGTTCGGCGTCGGCACACGCACGCTCGAACCGTCGAGCTTGCCCGCCAGTTCGGGCAGGACGAGACCGACCGCGCGCGCCGCGCCGGTGGTCGTCGGGATCATGTTCTGCGCGCCGCCGCGGGCCCGGCGCATGTCGCCATGCATCTGGTCGAGCATGCGCTGGTCGTTGGTGTAGCTGTGGATCGTGGTCATGAAACCGCGCTCGATGCCGACGGTGTCGTGCAGCACCTTGGCCATCGGCGAGAGGCAGTTGGTGGTGCAGCTGGCGTTCGAGACGATCACGTCCTCGGCGCTGAGCGTTTCGTGGTTCACGCCGTAGACGATCGTGGCCGAAACGTTCTTGGCCGGAGCCGAGATCAGGACGCGCTTGGCGCCTGCCTTGAGATGCGGTTCGGCCGCTTCATGGCTCTGGAAGAAGCCGGTGCATTCGAGGACGATGTCGACGCCCTGATCGCCATGCGGCAGGTCGCCCGGATCGCGCTCGCTGGTGACCGCGATCGACTTGCCGTTGACGATGATCGCATTGTCGCCGACCTCGACCGTGCCGGGGAAACGGCCATGGGTGCTGTCATACTGGAACAGCAGCGCATTCGACTTGGTGTCGGCCAGGTCGTTGATGCTGACGAGTTCGAGATCGTGATCGTCACGCTCGAGAATGGCGCGCGCCACGAGGCGGCCGATACGTCCAAAACCGTTGATTGCAACCTTCGTCGCCATTGCAAAAACTCCTGCTTAACCGTTCAGTTTGTTCATGATTTGCGGAACGATGGCGTCCGCAGTGAAGCCGAATTTCTCGAACAGATCACCCGCCGGCGCGCTGGCACCGAAGCGGTCGATGCCGATCCGCAGACCGTTGGTCATCGTGTAGCGATCCCAGCCGAATGTCGTCCCCGCCTCGATGCTGACGCGAAGCGTTTCGTCGGGCGAAACATCGGGCAGCAGCTCGGCCTTGTAGGCATCGTCCTGCTCGTCGAACAGCTGGGTGCAGACCATCGACACGACGTCCGCGCCGATGCCCGCCTTTTCCAGTTCGGCGGCGCATTCGGTCGCCAGGCTGACTTCCGATCCGGTCGCGATCAGGATGACCCGGCGCGGGGATTCGGCGGCTTTCAGGCGATAGGCCCCGCGCCGGCTGAGGTTCTCCGAAGCCGCCTCGGTGCGCAGCTGCGGCAGCCCCTGGCGGGTCAGCGCAAGAACCGTCGGGCGGTCCTTCTCGCGCAGCGCGATGTCCCAGCATTCGGCGGTTTCGACCGTATCCGCCGGGCGCATAACCAGCAGGTTCGGGATCATCCGCAGCGACTGGATGTGTTCGATCGGCTGGTGCGTCGGCCCGTCTTCGCCCAGCCCGATGCTGTCATGCGTCATGACATAGACCACGCGGGCCTGCTGCAGCGCGGACAGGCGGATCGCGGCGCGGCAATAGTCGGTGAACACCAGGAAGGTGCCGCCATAAGGGATCACCCCGCCATGCAGCGCCATGCCGTTCATCGCCGCGGCCATGCCGAATTCGCGGATGCCGTAATAGATATAGCGTCCGCTGCGGTCGTCGGCGGTGAATGGGCCGATGCCGCCCGCCTTGGTGTTGTTGGACCCGGTCAGGTCGGCGCTGCCGCCGATCGTATCGGGCAGATTGGCGTTGATTTCGCCCAGCGTCATCTCGCTCGCCTTGCGCGTCGCGACCTTCTGCGGTTCGTCGATCAGCGACTGGATATAAGTGTCCAGACTGAAACTCTCGGGAAGATCGCCCGCCATCCGGCGTTCGAATTCGGCCTTGTCGCCATGCGCCTCGAGCCGGTTGCGCCATTCGGCGCGCGCCGCCGAACCACGCTCGGCCGTCCCGCGCCAGTCGGACAGCACCTGTTCGGGAATTTCGAACGGCGCCGCGTCCCAGCCCAGCGCTTCGCGAACTGCCGCAATTTCATCGTCGCCCAGCGGTGCGCCGTGGGTGGCACTGGTGCCCTGCTTGTTGGGCGAACCCTTGCCGATCACCGTCTTGCACGCGACCAGCGAGGGCCGTTCGTCGGCCATCGCTTCATCGAGCGCGCGGCGGATGTCGTCGAAATCGTGCCCGTCGCAGCTGACGACATGCCAGCCGGTCGCTTCGTAGCGCGCCTTGATGTCTTCGCTAGTCGACAGGTCGGTGGTCCCGTCGATAGTGATGTTGTTGTCGTCCCACAGCACGTTCATGCGGCCGAGCTTGAGATGGCCGGCAAGACCGATCGCTTCGTGGTTGATGCCTTCCATCAGGCAGCCGTCACCCGCGATCACCCAGGTGCGGTGGTCGACGATGTCGTCACCGAAACCCGCGTTGAGGTGCCGCTCGGCAATCGCCATGCCGACCGCCATCGCCAAACCCTGCCCCAGCGGGCCGGTGGTGCTTTCGACGCCGTCGAGCAGGAAGTTCTCCGGGTGCCCGGCACAGGGGCTGCCAAGCTGGCGGAAATTGCGGATATCCTCCATCGTCGGGGCGGCATAGCCCGACAGGTGGAGCAGGCTGTAGATCAGCATTGAGCCATGGCCCGCGCTGAGCACGAAGCGGTCGCGATCCGCCCAATCGGGTGCGGCGGGATCGTGCTTGAGATAGTCGCTCCACAGCACGGTCGCGACATCGGCCATGCCCATCGGCATGCCGGGGTGCCCCGAATTCGCCGCCTGCACCGCATCCATCGAAAGTGCCCTGATGGCATTGGCCATCTGGACCATGCGAGCGGTGGCAAGACTCATGGGATTTATTCTCCGGAAACTGGGTCGATTCGACGCGCGCGAAGCCTTCGCGGAGCGTAGGCGCGAGGTCAACCCGCCCCGGCCGCGATGCACAGCGCGCAGCCGCCTCATTCCACTTATCAACAGCGCGGGGCAAACCTTTGCCTTGGCGCAGCAATCTTGGTAATTTGTGCGAGTCATGACTTCGCAGCGAATTACAAATGCCCTCGATCGGATCGATCGCGCGATGGCGCGCATCGAAACGCAAGCCGCGCTGGCTTCGCATGCCGCGCCTCCAACCGGCCTCGGCGATGCGGCAGATCCGGACGACAGCGGCCTCGCTGCCCGGCACGAAGCCCTGCGCCGCAGCGTCACAGCCAGCCTCGCCGAACTCGACGGGTTGATCGAAGGGCTCGAGCGATGAGCGACGTGACGCTCGCCGTGGGCGGCCGCAATTACACCGTATCCTGTGCCGATGGGCAGGAAGAAAACGTCCAGCGGCTGGCGCGCGTGGTAGATGGCAAGCTGGGATCGATGGGCACCAATCTGTCGACCAACGAGGCGAAAAACCTGCTGTTCGCTGCGCTCCTTCTGGCCGACGAGCTGGAGGAAGCCGGCCAGCGCGCAACCGCCCCGCCCGCAGAGCCCGAAATCGACGTGGACGGGCTGGCCGGACGGCTCGAACGGCTGGCCTCCGCGCTCGAGAAAGCGGCGTCCACCCTTGAGGACGGGTCGCATAACGCCTAGATAGTGCGGTGACGGGGCTGCCCGGCACGAGCCGCATGAACATCCCTGAGGCTATAAGCAATCCAAGGGAGCTGTCCCTGCCCTGGTCCACCGGTTCGGCCGTGGGATTGGGGCATACGGTACCCACCTGACGTTTTAGGCGTCAGAGGATTTCGCCGGAAACGACCCATGGTGGTCCCGTCACTCTTCCCTTTCCGTCTGCCCGTCCCGTGTCCGGGGCTGCGTGTCCGGCGTGCGGCGCGATGGACGCCCTGCCTTCTCCCCGATAAGGATTTGCCCCGTGACCAAGGATGATCTCCGCAGGCAATTGCGCACCGCGCGGCGCGACCATGTCGCGGCCCTGCCCGCCAGCATGCGCACGCTGGTGTTTATGCGCCCGCCCGCGCCGCTGCTCGAACTGGTGCCGGACGGTGCTGTGGTCGGGCTATACCGTGCGACCGCCAACGAAGCCCCGACGGCCGCCTATGCACGGTATTTCATCGAGCAGGGCCACGATCTCGCCTTGCCGCGTTTCGCCGATGCGCACAGCGCGATGGAATTCGCGCGCTTCACCGATCCCTTCGCCGAGAGCGATCTCGAATCCGGCCCGTTCGGCGTGATGCAGCCCGCCGGCGATACCGACACGCTCGAACCGGGCGTGCTGATCGTCCCGCTGGTCGGATTTACCGCCTCGGGTGCGCGACTGGGCCAGGGCGGCGGACATTACGACCGCTGGCTTGCCGATCACCCCGGGACGATTGCGATCGGGCTCGCCTGGGACAGCCAGCTGGTTGACGATCTGCCCAGCGAAGCGCACGATATTCCGCTATCGGCAGTGGTCACCCCGACCCGCATTTACGGACCCTTCGCATGAGGAAAGAACCCAGCTGGCGCCTCCCGGTCGGCATTTTCGGCCTGATGGTCGCACTGGTGGTCTATGGCGTGATGATCGCGCGCTATGCCCCGGGGCTGATCGGCGAATGGCCGACGTTGCTGCAGACGCTGGTCTATGTCGTCCTCGGCATCGTGTGGCTGCTGCCGCTGCGCCGCTTCCTGATCTGGATGGAAACCGGCCGCTGGGGCTGATTGCCAAGGCGCCTGCCCTGCCCTAGCCTCGTTGCGGGATAGGGAGAGGGCATTGACCCAAACTGAAGGCGCGACGGGGAAAGCCCCGGTGTGGCTGAAGCTGGCACATGGATCGGGCGCCGCAGCGTTCGGGATCAAGAACGGCGGCTTCGATTATTTCCTGTTGCTGTTCTACGGCACGGTCATCGGGCTCGAACCCGGTCTGGTCGGCCTCGCGATCCTGATTGCGCTGGTGGTCGACGCGATCAGCGATCCGCTGGTGGGCTATTGGTCGGACAATTTTCGCAGCCGCTGGGGGCGGCGGCACCCCTTCATGTATGCGGCCGCGCTGCCCGTCGCACTGAGCTATTTCCTGCTGTGGAACCCGCCCGACTGGGGGCAGACCGGGTTGTTCATCTATCTGACCGTCCTCGCGGTGCTGATCCGAACCTTCATCACCTTCTACGAAACACCCAGCTCGGCGCTGATACCCGAACTGACCACCGATTATGCCGATCGTACGAGCCTGCAGGCCTATCGCCTGTTGTTCGGCTGGTCGGCGGGAACCGGGATGAGCGTCGTGATGTTCGGCGTGCTGCTGACCGGTCCGCTCGGCATGCGCGATCCGGACGCCTACGCCACCTATGGCATCATCGCCTCGGTGCTGATCTTTGCGACAATCATGATGTCGGCGCTGGGGACGCACAGCCGCATTCCCTATCTCCACCAGCCAGTCGAGACGGGCGAGCGCTACAGCGTCGGCCGCATCTTCCGCGAGATGCTGCAGACGCTGAGCGAGAAGAGCTTCATCGCGCTGTTCCTGGCGACCATGCTGTTTGCCATCGCCAGCGGGCTGTCCGCCGCGCTGGCCTTCCTGATGCTCAATTACTTCTGGGGCTTCAGCGAATACCAGATCTTCATCTGGACCTGCTCGGTGTTCATCTCCGCGCTGCTGGGCTTCGTGCTCGCCCCTTGGGCGACGCGCAGGCTGGGCAAGAAGCGCGCGACGATCCTGCTCGGGGTGCTGGCCTTCACGATCCAGCCCATGCCCGTGCTGCTCCGGCTGGCCGGGCTGATGCCCGAAAACGGCGATCCGCTGCTGTTCCCCCTGGTGCTGGGCGTGAATGTGATCGACCTGGCGCTAATTATCGCGGTCCAGGTGGTGTCCTTTTCCATGATCGCCGATCTGGTCGAATCCAACGAACTGCGCACCGGGCGGCGATCCGAAGGGGTCTATTATGCTGCGGTGACTTTCACGCGAAAGACCACACAGGGTCTGGGCGTGCTCGCCGCCGGGCTCATCCTGTCCTTCGTGAACTTCCCCGAAGGAGCCCAGCCGGGCAGCGTCGCGGCGGACACTCTGTGGAATCTCGGGGCGCTCTACGCCCCCGCGATCCTCGCGGTCTACCTCGCCGCGCTGCTGTGCATCGCGCGCTATCGCATCGACCGGAACGCGCATGAGGAAAACCTGCGCCGGCTGGCGCAAACCCGCAAGGGCGCGGCAAGCTGATGGACATCGAGTTGTAAGGAAATTCCCAAGTGGCGCGAGTGACGGGACTCGAACCCGCGACCTTCGGCGTGACAGGCCGACACTCTAACCAACTGAGCTACACCCGCGCAGCCACTTGGGAGCCGCGCATCTACGGGCGGGTCCGATTCCTGTCAACGAAGATTCGTCCCTTTTTTCGAACTTTTTTCCCAGGCGGCATTCCGCCTCTCTATTTACCGCAAAACCGCCGAATTCCGCGCGTTTTTACCGCACCATAGCACTGAAAAGGGCCCCCGGACCGATCGTCCGGGAGCCCCCTTTAATTCGATGCTGCAAATGACCCCGGAAAGGGCCGTCAGTCGATCAGGATCAAGGCCGGCGTTTCGAGAAGGCGCTTGAGCGCCTGGACGAAACTCGCCGCGTCCCAGCCATCGACCACGCGGTGGTCGCAGCTGATCGAGATATTCATCAGCTTGCGCTTCTCGATCCGCTCGACGCCATCGCTGCCAGTGACATACATCGGGCGTTCGATGATGCGGTTGGGCCCGATGATGGCCACCTCCGGACGGTTGATTACCGGCGTGGTCGCCACACCGCCGAGCGGACCCAGCGACGTCACCGTCAGCGTCCCGCCCTGCATTTCTTCCGATTTTGCAGTGCCGCTGCGTGCCGCCTCGGCAAGGCGCGATATCTCGTTGGCAAGCTGCCACAGGTTCTGCGCCTGCGCATTTCGGATGACGGGGACCATGAGGCCGGCATCCGTCTGCGCCGCCATCCCCAGGTTCACCGCGCCGTGGCGCGTCACGACGCCGGCTTCGTCGTCGTAACGGGCATTGATCATCGGGAAGTCGGGCAGCGTCTTGCAGATCGCAGTGATCAGCAACGGCAGGATGGTCAGCTTGGGCTTTTCGCCGCGGTTGCTGTTAAGCTGCGCGCGCAGCACTTCCAGATCGGTGACGTCGCATTCCTCGACATAGGAGAAATGCGGAATGTTGCGCTTCGATGCGGCCATGTTCTCGGCGATGCGGCGGCGCATCCCGATGACCTTCTTCTCCTCATCCGCACGCGGCGCGGCGGCGGCGCCATAGCCTGCATTGTAGGACAGGAACTGGTCGAGATCGCCGTGCCGGACGCGGCCGTCCTCGGCTGGCTTCACCTGCGCGAGATCGACGCCGAGGTCCTTGGCGCGCTTGCGCACCGCGGGCGTGGCGAGAACCTTGGCGTGCTGGACCGGCTCGGGCGCGGGCGTGGGCGCAGGAAGCGGCTCGGGCTTTGGATCGGCCGCCAGCGCATCGTCGGCATCGGACGCATCCGAGTTCTCGACCTCGATCCGTTCCTCGACCGCCTCGTCCTTCGGCGCGGGGGCCGATGGGGGCGCAGCCTCGGTAGCAGCCGCGGCTTCCTCGACGACATCCTCAGGCACTTCGCCCTCGACCTCGATGACGACGAGCATCGAGCCGATCGACACCATGTCGCCCTCGCCGCCCGCGATCTCGAGGATTTTGCCGTTCACGGGGCTTTCCATCGGCACGGTGGCCTTGTCGGTCATCATGTCGACGAATTCTTCGTCTTCGCTGATCTGATCGCCGACCTGCTTGTGCCACTGCACGATCTCGGCCTCGGCGATGCCTTCGCCGATATCGGGCATGTTGAAGGTGAATTTCGCCATGGGATCAGTCCTTGAGGATCTTGTCGATGGCCTCGCCGATGCGGATCGGGCCGGGGAAATAGGCCCATTCGAGGCTGTGGGGATAGGGCGTGTCGAAGCCGGTCACGCGTTCGACCGGGGCTTCGAGATGATAGAAACAGCGTTCGGTGACCAGCGCGGAAAGCTCCGCCCCGAAACCGCTCGTGCGGGTCGCCTCATGCACGATCAGGCAGCGCCCGGTGCGTTCGATCGAGGCTTCGATCGCCTCGATGTCGAGCGGGACCAGCGTGCGCAGGTCGAGGATGTCGGCTTCGACGCCTTTTTCGCGGCACACCGCCTCGACCACATGGACCATCGTACCATAGGCGAGGACGGTCAGCCGGTCGCCTTCGGTGACGTGCCGCGCCTTGCCCAGCGGGATCTTGTAATAGCCTTCGGGCACGACGCTGGCGTCGAACTTCTTCCACGGCTGAACCGGCTTGTCGTAATAGCCCGAGAACGGACCGTTGTAGATGCGCTTGGGCTCGAAGAAGATGACCGGGTCGTTGTCCTCGATGCACGAGATCAACAGCCCCTTGGCGTCATAGGGCGTGGCCGGGATAACCGTCTTGAGGCCCGAGACATGCGTAAAGATCGCCTCGGGGCTCTGGCTGTGCGTCTGCCCGCCAAAGATGCCCCCGCCAAAGGGCGATCGGACGGTCATCGGTGCGACATATTCGCCCGCCGAGCGGTAACGCAGGCGCGCCGCCTCGGAGATCAGCTGGTCGAGCCCGGGGTAGATGTAATCGGCGAACTGGATCTCGGGCACCGGGCGCAGGCCATAGGCGCCCATGCCCACCGCCACCGCGATGATCCCGCATTCATTGATCGGCGTGTCGAAGACGCGCGTCTTGCCGTATTTGTCCTGCAGCCCCGCGGTGCAGCGGAAGACGCCACCGAAATAGCCGACGTCCTCGCCCATCACCACGACATCGTCGTCGCGGCCCATCGACACGTCGAGCGCATCGTTGATCGCCTCGATCATGTTGAGGCGGCGTTCACCCTGCTGCTCGGTGGCGGGCAGGTCCTTGGTCTGGGTCTCGCTCATGCCTCGGGCAATCCTTCGGGAAACTTGGTCTTGCGCTCGTGCACCGCCTGATCGGCCTGCTCGCGCAGGTGCCACGGCAGTTCCTCGAAGACGTCTTCGAACATGGTGCGGAACGGGTGGTGGAGACCGTGGCCGAGGATACCGTTGGCCTCGGCTTCCTTGGTCACCTTCTTGACGTGCTCGGCCGCCTCGAGGTCCATCTTCTCCTGCCGCTCCTCGTCCCATTCACCAAGCGCGATGAGGTGGTTCTTGAGCCGCATCACCGGATCGCCGAGCGGCCATTCGCTGCGCTCCTGCGCGCTGCGGTAGCCGCTGGGATCGTCCGAGGTGGAATGCCCTTCGGCGCGGTAGGTAAAGAACTCGATCAGCGTCGGCCCGGCGTTGGCGCGCGCACGATTGGCTGCCCAGCGTTCGGCGGCATAACAGGCCAGTGCGTCGTTGCCGTCCACCCGCAGACCCGCAAGGCCATAGCCCAGCGCGCGTGCGGCGAAAGTGGTGCGCTCCGCCCCGGCAAAACCGCTGAAGCTGGAGATCGCCCATTGGTTGTTGATAACATTGAGGATAACCGGTGCATTATACACCGTCGCAAAGGTGCAGGCCGAATGGAAGTCGCCCTCCGCAGTGCTGCCCTCGCCCACCCAGGTCGCGGCGATCCGGCTGTCGCCCTTCATCGCGCTGGCCATCGCCCAACCAACCGCCTGCGGGGTCTGCGTTGCGAGATTGCCGCTGATGGTGAAGAAGCTGTGCTCGCGGCTCGAATACATGATCGGCAACTGGCGGCCCTTCAGCTTGTCCCCCTTGTTCGAGTAGATCTGGTTGATCATCTCGATCAGCGGGTAGCCGCGCTGGATCAGGATGCCCTGCTGGCGGTAGCTGGGGAAGACCATGTCGTCGCCCGCCAGCGCCATCGAGGCCGAGACGCTGGTTGCCTCCTCGCCGGTGCACTTCATGTAGAAGCTGGTCTTGCCCTGCCGCTGGCCGCGGAACATGCGTTCGTCGAACGCCCGCGTCATAGCCATGTGGCCGAGCATGGCTCGCAGCGTGTCCGCGTCGAGCTTGGGATCCCACGGCCCGTGCGCCTTGTCGTCATCGCCCAGCACGCGGACCAGCCCATAGGCAAGGTCGCGCATCTCCGCAGGGTCGCACGCCTCGTCGGGCCGCGCCATGCTGCCCGCCTCGGGCACGTCGATATGCGAGAAATCGACCGTGTCGCCCGGCCGGAACTTGGGTTCGGGAACATGCAGCGAGAGTGTCGGGCGGTTTTCGCCTTCCGCTGCACTACCCTGGGGCCTGTCGGCCATAGAATCGTCTCCCAGACGCAATCTTACGCTTAAGCGTTATTTTATTTCACTGATGGGAAACGGTCAAGGGATGGCCGGATCACACCGCGACGGGCGCCTTGATCGGCCCGTGCGGCGTATAGTCGTGAACCACGAAATCCTCGATCGTGTAATCGAAAATGGAGGGCGGACGCCGCAGTATCTCAAGGCGTGGGCGGCCCTGCAGTTCCCGCGACAGCTGCTCCGCGATCAGCGCTTCGTGGTTGAGGTAGAGATGCGCGTCGCCGCCCGTCCAGACCAGCTCGCCCGGTTGAAGGCCGACTTGCTGCGCGATCATCCGGGTCAGCAGCGCCGCCGACCAAAGGTTGAACGGCAGGCCCAGCGCGACATCACAGCT
Source organism: Qipengyuania citrea (assembly GCF_009828015.1). Lineage (GTDB taxonomy): Bacteria > Pseudomonadota > Alphaproteobacteria > Sphingomonadales > Sphingomonadaceae > Qipengyuania > Qipengyuania citrea. The sequence continues at coordinate 811,759 of NZ_WTYG01000002.1, forward strand.
GCGCTGGTAGAGCAGGCAATTGAGTTTCGCCCCCTCGCCCCCGACATGGAACTGGTATGTCTTGTGACACGGCGGCAGCGCCATCGCGTCGAGCTCGGCGACGTTCCAGCCCTCGATGATATGCCGCCGGCTGCCGGGATTGCTGCGTAGCGATTCGACCACCTCAGCAACCTGGTTGATACCCGGCCCCGGCCGGAAGCTGCCGTCGCTCTGCGCTTCATAGGTCGGCCAGTCGACCCATTGCTTGCCATAGACCGGACCGAGGTCGCCCCAGCGGGCGGCGAAGGCCTCGTCATCGGCGATCCGCTGGACGAATTCCTCAAGCGGAACCTGCTCGCCCGTCTCCGCGACATAGCGCGCATGCGGCCATTCGTTCCAGATCTTGACCCCCTGCAGCACGAGCGGGCGGATATTGGTGTTGCCGGTTAGGAACCACAGCAATTCGCGCGTCGCGGTCTTCCAGTAGACCCGCTTCGTGGTCACCAGCGGCATTGCGCCATCGGCAAGGTCGAACCGCAGCATCGCGCCGAAGACCGACCGCGTGCCCACGCCGGTCCGGTCCATGCGTTGGTCACCCTCCGACCATATGCGGCGCATGAGATCGAGATACTGCTGTTCGGGATGCGATTCGGACACGGAAGGCTCGTTTTGCTGCGGAAAATCCTCCTAGGCACAAATTGCCCGAATTGCCCGCTTGCGTGTGCCGCAATCCCCACCTATAGGGCGCGCCTTGCTTCGCACCCGCCGCTTCACGAAGTCGCGGGCCGATCCGGTCGGGGAGTAGCTCAGCCTGGTAGAGCACTGTCTTCGGGAGGCAGGGGCCGGAGGTTCGAATCCTCTCTCCCCGACCACATTGCCTTTAAGGCCCTGAAAAGAAACCGCTTCCACTAACTAGGTGGAACGGCGTGACCCATAGCGTGTCACATACCGGTTCACCGACCCAGTTCGGGAGCCTCCAGCAATGCCAAAGATCCCCTTCACCGTCCGACGTGATGGCAGATACTATTTCCGCCGTCGCGCCCGTTGGCAAAATGGCAACGATTTCAGTGTCATTATACCGCTATCGACCTGCAATGCGCAAGAGGCACGTGGAAGGTCAGCGGCACTCGCCGCGCATTTCGACAAGGTGAAGCGAGCTGTGACTGCATATTTCAACCTCGACCGGACGCTCGAACCCGAGATGCTCAAGGGATTGTTTGAGAACGAGTTGAAGGCCTGCCTCGCTCGGCTCGTCGAGGATTTCTACGATCCGGAAAATGATCCCCAAGCGCTCGTAGCGCAGGCTCGCACCCATGCGAGCGCGTATGACCTTGCTCAGCGCCCGGGAAATATCCCCGAACTCACCGAAGCGCACCGCAAAATGCTGACGGATGCGGGACATGACGAAGATGCGATCGAGTGGGTGGCCTGCGACCTAGATCGCTATTGCGGCAAGGATACGATCACTGACGAAACGATGGCGCTCATTGCAGAGGGTCTGGGCGTGGAGCCAACCCCGGCTGTCATCGGAAGAATGAAGCATATTCATCTCCAGGCGATGGCCGAAGCTCATCGGCTCGCGTCGCACTTTCTCGATGAAGATGTGCAAGCTGCCTTTGATCCGGAAGAAGTGCTTCTCCAGAAAAGGCGCCAGAATGGCGAGGCTCTGACATTCGTATCAAATGCTGGGACCGACACCCAGCCGGTGATAGTTCCGTCCCCGCGTGACATCAGACCTGCGAACGAGGATTCCGAGATCACTGCTTGCGTCTTCAAGCGGCACCACCCGATCCGTTTCAGCGAGGTCATTCCCAAGATCTTGAAGCTCGCGCAGCTGGCGGGACACTGGAATCGCAATCTTGCGCAGTATGAGCGCGTATTGAGGACCTTTGCTTGGATCACTGGCGACAAGGCACTCGGAGATTATGACCACTCCGACGTGGCGAAATACAAGAATGCGCTGCTGCAGATGCCGCGCGATTATCGTCCCGCAAAGGACTTCGATCGTCCTTTCGATGAAGTCGCTAAGACCTTTAAGGTCACAAACAATGCGCGCTCGATCAATACGGTGAAGCGCGATCTCTCGTATATGTCGACGGCTCACGACATTCTTGCGGAGGATGAATGGGAGCCGAAAATCCCTAACACTAAGGCCTTGGACTTCTCGAAAGTCCGCTTCGGCAAGCACAAGAAGGTTTCGCCGAAGACGTCTCGCCCCGTCTGGACCGTCGCCCATCTGGAATGCCTGTTCTCGGCGCCGCTATGGAATGGCGGTGGTGGTAATCTGCATCGGCTGGATGAAAACGCTGGTAGCGAGGTCTACCATGATGCCGCCTACTGGCTCCCGCTGCTTCTCTACTACACTCACGCGACCGTGAACGAGATCGGTGGTCTGCGGGTCGACGAGGTGCACATCGGTGACATCGTGCCCAATCTCGAAATTAAGAATAATGATGTGCGCGCCGAAGATGGCGTGGAAGGCGGCGAAAAGAATGTAAATCGCGGCCGCATTATCCCCCTTCACGGCGAACTGCTGCGCCTGGGCTTCAGCGATTACGTCGAGGCGATTCGGTCCGAAGGGCATCGCGAGCTCTTTCCCGAACTCTATCTTAACGGTGCAAGGGTCGGTGGTCATCAGTTTCGCAACATTGCCTGGCGGCACATGGTGACCTGGATCGCCGAACACATGAACGTGCCGACAAACCCGACGTCGAAGAAGTCCGCCGATATGCATTCTATCCGCGCACTCGGTTCGAGTTTCTATGCACAGGCCAATGCGCCCGATCTCATGCGGGCTGACGTAATGGGTCATGCCCGGACAGGGACAAATGCCCTGCATTATTCAAAACGGGTCGAAACTCACGGGATGGATCAAGTCTTGGCAGAATATCGCGACTTCATGGGTAGTCATATCGAGGTGGCGACGGGCGACCTCTTGAAAATGCCAATAAAGCTTCTGCCACTTCGCCATCGTTCGCGGACCGGAAAGCCTAAACTGCGAGAGCCCGATAAGTAAGTTCGGGGTGTATCTGTAGTGGGCGCTCTGGAAAGTGGCGGCGATCTAATGGCCCACGTTAGTCCCGAACCAGCGTCGTGCTACTCTGGAGCCGTTTGTGACCGCAAATGTCGGTATCGGCGAGGCGCCCACACTGACGAACTCCGCATCTACGCAAGCCTCTCAAATGTCGGCTATCGCCATGCTCGCGTGAACCAGGGCGCGACGGGATATGCCTGTTACGATTATCGCCTTGCCAAGACGGTCACGGTCAACGGCATCGAGAACTTCTGGCGGCACCTGAAATGGTCAATCAATGGCACTCATACGAGCGTCAGCGCCAAGCACTTGAACAGCTAAGTCACGGAATTCGAGTATCGCTTCAATCGTCGCCATCGTCCGGAGACGATGCTGCCGGCGCTTCTTTCGACTTTCCGGCCATTGACCGCAGAGTAGCCTCAAAGGCCTCACGGTCGCCAATCTCACCTTCGTGTTCGGCGATGACTGGTCGACTTTGTTCTGCTCGACTGCTTCGCGAAGGCTATTTATCTAGGGATCCCTTAAACTCTAACAGGTGGATGCGCTTCGGACGTAGTGAACCACCCTTTTCTCTAGCAAACTCCACTGCAATGTCGGCCACGACCATTTTATGATCTGCCAATGCGTCGGCATCTACAGTTGGATACAGGTCCATTGGCATTTTGCGCTCTATATCGGCTTGGCCAATTATCCTCGCCTTCCATCCAGTTTTGAGGCTGTCTCTGTCTGTCGCCCTAATTTCAATTTGCTGATTGGGCAGCGGTAAAATCGTCGTGTCTTCTAACCCCTGAAGATCAGCCTCGTTTGGATACTCCGTTATAGCTTCCTGCTCTAGGTCACCAAAACCACCGACATTGATGGACGAACCAGGATTCTGCTTTGCTGGCCTGAAGAAGTCGGTGACACGCCCAACCAATTGTCTGCGCTTTTTGGGAGTGATCTCATCAGACACCGCCCTTTCGATCGCTTCAGGCGAGATAGTGAGCGTGTTGGCAATGATATTGACCACCTTGTTATATTCACCGTCGATGTGAATGGGCGGCGGGGAAGGCAGCGCAGGCTGGTCTTTCTTTTTCTTCTGGGTGACAGCCTCGTATGCCCATCGAGCCACGAAATACGTGACTGCGAGCGCGGCAAGCGTTGCGAGAGATTCATATTCTGGCGGCACATCCACCCCCGTTAGCCCCTCGATGCCCTTGATAACCTTGTCGTCTATTGACTCCTGATAGGAGTGATAAATTTCCAAAGCTAAATCTGTGAGCAAAGAGCCGGCGACAATTTGGTTCACGTGGATCGCGACTAAGCGAAGATCGGAGTCCGGAGCCGCACGGGCAAGAACAGCTATACCTTCTTCCAACAATCGCTGTTGGGCCAGCAAGGACTCTACCACTTCCGCTAGCGGAATCTGATCTGCGGAATATTCCACCCGATGGTGTAACGTTTTCTGCATAGCCCCCCTCGAGTTGAAGGGACCGGCCTAAATTAGAAATCCGCAGAAAGTCAAAGTTATATCGCGAGAACACGACCCGCGCTAGCACATATAAGGAACAGACGCAGCTAGGCTTGCGCCAAGCCGTGCCCCATTTAAGTCAAGCATTACCTATGCGAAGGGGATACACCCCGAAACAAAGTTTAGAGCTTCGCTGGAACCAAACCGGGGAACGCCGATGTGAAGTCGTATGACGTAATAGTCTTCCCCGCATTTCGTTTAACCTTTGCGAATACCTGCCTCCGCTTCCATGTTTTCGCTGCATTGGGTATGTTGGATTCACACTGTTTCAAAAATTCGTCCGAGATAGGAAATCTATCGACCACGTCGTTTGTCACGTGGAAGCCATCGCCAAAGCTACGCCAGTATTTATAAAAAAGACTTGATGCGAGTATTTGCAGCAAGATCAGAGAAGAGTCCTGTTCGTGTGTCCTAACCGGGATAACGCCCGAAACTTTGCCTTCATATTCTCTAATACCGATGAAATTCCGGGCTACGCCGCCTATCGAAAAAGCGCCACGCCCGATTCTCGACATAAGCGAACGAGCAGTTCGTCCTCCTTCCGCCTTCTCCATATAGCGCGCGAGTTCCTGGTCGGCCGGTCTAGGGATCTGCCGCTCTATGTCGAAGTCGGAGCAATCATGAAATTCCGGTATATCGTTAAGAAATGCCGCGCGTTCGGAAGTTGACCATCGCAGTAGGGCACTGGATTCAATCACACCCGCCCGTGCCCCCCCAAGATTGATAATCGTGCATCTCTGACTGTTCGCCTTGTTGGTGTTCCCACTCTCCGGCTTGCCTGCTTTGAAGAGATAATCCGGCATATTATCGTAGCTGGATGCACTCAGCGGGAGTTTGGTGTCGCGAATGATTCGACGAAGGTCCACGTAGTCGCGGCTAAAGCATACCGACACTGGCAGGATGAGCCCGATGTCTGGAGTTGAAAAATTATCGAGCATCGATTCGACAAAATCCGCGTATAGGTTCTTCCAGCGGCTACCCCGCTCGTTGGTGACGAATGGAGGGTTGCCTACAAAAATGACGTTCTTGGCGTCATTCGACCTAGCCCACTCCAGGAAATTGGCGTTCTCCAGTTCAATGTTTTCGAACTGGATCGAAAATGTGCTTTCGAGTTTGGCAATCGTGCCGGCAACAAAATCCAGCGCCGCCTCATTGAGGTCAACTGCCCTGAACTTTATTGTCGAAACCGCTGAAGGCCCAAGCCCGAGGTCCGCAAGGCTGCGAAGAAGACTAAACAGGAACATCCCGGCCCCGACCGATGGTTCAACAAAGGTTTTGAAGGCAATGAGACGTTTAGCATCGTCAGAATTCGCCACGTCATGGTGGCGCCAGAACAGGCGCCAGAAGTGGCCCGATACATCAGCGGGAGTGTAATAGGAGCCACTTGACTTTCGTCCAGCGCCCTCACTGGAAAGAGCCATCTCTGCTGCCTCAAGCCGCTCCAAGATTGTGTCGAGGGCGTCGATCCATGTTTGTAGAGACATAGAGTTTTCAGTCATATTTTCCCTCATTCCCCGATCAGGGCATAACAATGATGTTCTTCTTATGTTCTTATGGCAAAAGGTATGGCCCATGCCTAGCCTGCATCGTTCAAAATCATCGCAACCCTCGCTCTCCAGTCTTCAGGATCATGTAGGATGTCGTGGGTGTAGACTGCCAATGTCTTCAGGAATGGCAGAGCAATCGCGTCTACCCGCTCCCCCCCTTCAGGCAGTTCGACGCCGCCTAGCAGCTGAACGTCCTTCACATCGGATGGGAACAGGAAGGCGTTTTGGACAACGGCGTATCCGCTCTCCTCAGCGATCCCTTGAAGGTGCTGTTTATACCAGATTTGCTTTGCGACGTCGTTGACGCCCGGATTACCCATAAGCGTCGGCGAAAAAGAAAGCCGATAGTATTTAGCATCCCCGATAAGCAATTCTTCATTGGAAATCGGAGCCACGAGATCGGGGATGAATGTGCCTTGGTCATTTTTCGACCCGTCCGCAGCAGTCCAAATCGGCTTCGGAATATGTGGGAGCCAGCTACCAACCTCATCCTTGAAAGCCGACTTGCAGGCCTGCTCCCATACGTTGTAAAAACTGCTGGTCCCATAGAGGGCTAGGCCGTGAGCCGTTTCAATCTCGATCGCTTGCACCGTGGCCAGCATCATAGCCAGGAGTTCAATTCCTCGTTGCGAGTAAGTCCGCCTTTGCTCGATCGCAAGCTGGCTCTCGCATTCCTCCACTGACGGTAGCGCTTGCAACCTTTCGACGGGCTCATGGTCCAACAAAACCGGTTCGAGATCGAGAAGCGGGCCATATTCTGCTGACAGCTTCTCGAGAAGAAACAAGTGCAAGCGAGTCGCAAAGTTGCGGTGGTCCTGCTCGGAACGTTTGGTGATCGTCTCGAGATAGACAGGACGTCCACGAGACATGACGGGGTCGATGTTCTCGACGGTCCTGCGCCAGTCGGTGCTTCCGTTGCCACTCATCTCATGTGAAGTTTCGGTGCGACGCAGCAAGCCGTTCGCGTTGAAATCCTCGATAAGCCATTCTGCGGCGGCAAGCCCGCTGATCGTGCCCCTTTCCGGTCTGTCGTTGAGAAAGGGTGACGGCTCGTGGTAGTTGGGGCACCATTTCGCGTAGTGCCTCATAGCTCGAGTGACCTGCCGATGGGTGTCTATGTTGGATGTCGCATTGCGGATTTTAGGTAGAGCGACAAGAGTGCGCTCATTAAAGACGATGATGCCGACGAAGCGGATATGGAGCCTACCTGACCTGCCGGTGCTTAACGCTCCGCTTTCCGCTAAGCGAGCGCGCAATTCCGGATCTTCGCCTGCTGGCCACGCATCACCTTCCCGCAGCCATTCTATGCCGCGGTCACCCTTCACCGAAATCAATCGCTTCAACGAAAATGTTTTCGCCGTCTCGATAAGATTTGACGAGCGTTCCGAAGGTAGTCGATCCTCCGGAAAAGAGTTTGCGTGGCGCACTCTTCACCACATCGTCCCGCAGATACTGTAGCAGCTTATTCTCAAATGCTTTCGGACGCGCCAAATCTTTCTTGGTCATAAAGAATGGGCCGAGGAGTCGGTCTTCGGTGATGCCTTCCTTGGCAAGATGGCCATTGATAGCCTTTCGAAACGCGTTCCATTTGACTGGGCCTTCTAGGAAGTTGACTGTGAGTTCCCATTCCGCGGCTACATCTTCTCCATCGTCGAGACCCACGTATTCCATCGTCCATCGGCGCTTAAACGCTGAATCCATAGGCATTACGCCCTGGTCGGCACTGTTCATGGTTGCCCAGATGAACATATTGGCTGGGATACTGACCGGACCGTGATGCCCTTTCGAGGCCAGATAGTCGCTCGCCTCGGGAGACAGCGTCACTGAATACTTCCCGCGCCCGTCATCATCACGATCTAGCATCTGGAAGGCATCGGCGAACACGGCGCTGGCATTCGCGCGGTTTATCTCCTCGATTACGAGACAGTAGTTGTGATCCGGATCGGACAACGCGCGCGATAGAAGTTGGAGGAAAGGACCCGGCACGAAACGATAGTCTATGAGCGGCTCGAAATTGCCCGCCGAACTTGTCTTGTCTGCCTCTACAAAGTCTCCGTCAGCCGTGCGATAAATCGGTGTCGGACGGAATGACCCCATAAACGTGCCACTCGTGTATTCAGGGTAGAAGGTAGTCCGCTGAAAGAGTAAATCATCTGGGAAGAATAGATTGAGTTCTTCATTTAAGTTGTGGCTTTTACCCGTGCCTGGCGCGCCATAGAAGATGCGATTTCGCGCGAGATCCTCCGGCAACGGGTTTGAGGGGACATCCCCGAGATCGGTATAAACCTCGCCTTCAATTTCCGGTGCCGGCAAAATGAGTTCGTCGGTGATCACGATCTCGTCGTGAAGGGAAGCCATGTTCTCGAGATAATATGCCAACATATCTGGGGTAAAGCAGCAGACCAATCGCTTCTTCGAGTCGACGGATTGCCCAAAACCTGTTCGCGCCGCCGAGGCCATTCCCGCAGTCCGAACATAGCAGCTAGTTGGCTTCGCGTGACCTTCGTAGGCTGCTGGATCCCAAGCGCACATGACAAGGAGCCCGTTGCGACGATATATGCCCATCAGCGAACAACGGGGATCGCTTGCCTTATCTCGCATGAAATCCTGAGCGTGCTCGTCGTATGGTCGGGACAGCTGAATACGCTTTTCATCCTGAGCTCGCTCACCGCTACTCCAGGACAGGTTTGAAAAAATATAGGTTATGACCGTTAACGATTTCGACCCTTTTGACATCTCAAACTGACGTCGCTTTGTCTGCTTGTCTTCTTGCTGAAATACTACGGTCCAACCGCGGGCGTTCAGACCATCACGAATTATTTTTTCTTGGTCTTCGAACGGGACCTGCTCGGGATCGAAGTCAATTACGATCTCACCATCAGGTTCGATCTGGTTTACTGCGGTCGGCATCTGAATCTCCGAACTCAGAGGTGCTTTATCAAATGGCTAACCATGGCTTCGCCCAATAAGCAGGGAACGGCATTGCCGATCTGCTTTTGCACGGAACGACGGCTGCCGTGGAACTTATAGCCTGACGGGAACGTCTGGATTGCCGCCGCCTCGGGCGCCCGCAGACGGCGGCTATTCCAATGGAACGGCCCAACCCATGGACCAGGCTGCGCTGCGATGGTGATTGAAGGTTGGTCGGGGTGGAGTTTATAGAGGAAATTCCAAAAACGCCCGCCGCGTCGAAAAATGCGACCGTCGTAGTTCTTAAGTTCGTCCAGCGCCATGTAGTTGCGGCCAGGAGGGACGTGGCGTAATTCGCTCTCGTATGTGCCACCGTTCACGAGTTCAGTGGGCTCAAAATACTTGGGCGAGGAGAAGGGCTTGAGGAACTGACCTACGCCGAGATGCGGTGGAAGGTCATCAGCTGGGTCGGCGGAGCGCTGGCGGATCGGCTCAGGGATGGCAGCGCCGCGTCCATTGCGCCCCATGATAAAGAGGCGCTTGCGCTTCTGAGGAACGCCAAAGTCCGCAGAGTTCGCCAAAGTTACGGTGCAGGTGTAACCCAGCCCCTCGGCCGCAGCTACGAATGCGTCGAGGGCATGGCGGTTGGTCGGATGTCGCAAACTCTCGACATTCTCCAGCATGAAGCCTCTCGGCTGTGCTTCGCTGACGGCACGAAGGAACTGCGACAGCATATTGCGCGGATCATTATCGACGAGGCGGTTCTCGTTCTTCACCCAATAGCCATTCTTGGAAAATGGCTGGCAGGGTGGTCCACCTATGACAATCAAGTCATCAGCCTCGTCTCGATGATGATGGAAATCGAGATCCGCGATGTCGGCATGGTCGATAAGCGCGTGATCGGAAAAATTTAGTCGAAGTGTTTCGGCAGCGTCGGCATCAAACTCGACCGCCCGGACAATCGTCGCGCCAGCCCGCTCTGCTCCGACGTCGAGCCCCCCTGCGCCACTGAATAAACTAATACATTTCAAGTTACGTCTCTCTAACGGATTAGCGTGCGCTATAGGATGCCGCAGGCGCAGCGCCAAACCGCTTTGGCAGGCTATCTACAGTCTGGGTGATCAGCGAGGCGCAGACACGCGGATGCCGCCTCGCGCCCCATCAGGGGTCAATGGGCAGTCAAGTCCTCGCTTGAACTCTGCGAAATTGCAAGCGTAGGCTAAAAGCGGAGCCTAAGGAATCTCCACCCTAGCTTGATCTCTTTTGAGGAGGAAGTTGCACACAATACGCTGCGTTAACCAGTGCAATTTATGGCACCTCTGGGACCGATGAATGAGTGTCCATCATGACAGGGGTAGTAGAATGGCGGTAGATTACCGTATCCATGGATCGAAGATTTCTGAAACTACCGCCACGATTTTGAAGGCCGCGGGCGTAAGCGCATCACGATTAGATCGTCGATTTGATAAACGAGTAGCTCAGCGATTTACTCCATTTATCTGGGGACCGAAAGATTATCGTTTAAATAAAATTCGTGAGCGAACGGGGATCTCAATCGAAATGATCTCTCGAGAACGGCGAACCATACTCTTATGGGCCCGGCGTTTTCAGCCATACGTTGCTTATCATGAAATATCTCAAAAGAATTGTTATCTTGAGATTTTCGCATCCATCCCCGAAACTATATCTGTAAATGCGCCCGGCAAGAAGATTAGTGATCTTGTTAATGGGCTGGAGGACAAGGGCGTGGGAGTTTTTGGAGGTTTGACAATTACCGGAATTCGTAATGAAGGAGCGCGGTCCATTATCAACGTTAAACAGTCGTGGCAGTCGGTGCGCCCTTGAGACAAAAAGAGCGCTGACCGACCTCGGCGCTGATACGTTAGGTGGACATCAATCGGACTCTACAACCAATCTCGAAGTGATCCGCGATTTCGCTCTGCAGTTCGACAGAATAATCCGCAAGGATCGGGACCATGGCATGTTCTGGGCGGCGCCTAATGAACCCGGCGACGAGCCCAATGGCCGCTGCCTGAAATCGCAGACCATCAAAACCTTGCGCTACGAGCCAGGCGATTTTCGCAAGCGCGAGCAGCAGGCAGTCTAGTTCGACGTGATCTCGCAATGATTTCCAACCTGCAGCGCTTGAGGGCTGAGCGACACCCGGTTTGGCCGATACTAGTTCGTCAGGAACGCCCATACGCAATAGGACCTGGCTGAGATGCGACCAAGTCCTTCCACCTCCTTTTAGTTGCAAGGCCAAGTCCAGGTGAGGACGCGGCCCCCGGCGGCCCGGTTGATCGACAAGCTGCGGCGGTAGCGCCAAACCATGCGCCATGCTGCCCAAAAGAAGCACGGGAACATCGGTCGCCAGACCGCCAAACGTAAGAACCGGTGTCTCCGAATGAGCGCGTAAAAAATCGAAAAGTTGCTCGATCACTGCACGCTCGTCGCCCCAGTCGTGCTCCGTCCATGATGCAAGAGTGCCCGTCTCGATCCGACCCTCAGTATCAATTGAGAACTCGAATACCGAGGCGGCCATGATTTTCTTCACGGCGACTGCGTGTCGGTGGGACTTTTGATCGATTGATCGATGTGCTTCGTAGAGATGCTCATCCCAGACCATTTCGGTATCCAGTGCCAGATAGGTTTGCTTAGCCATTTCTTTTCCTTTCCTAGAATGTTGGCACCTTCATTCCCTTCAGAAAGGCATCGGTCGTGCCCGCTCGATCTCGCGCCAGGCCTGCCAGGCTGCGCTGAATGAGATTCGCTGGGATGGACGAACGAACGCCCAGAGATATGTGAGATATAGAAGCTGGGCTTCATCGGCGGCCTTGCGTGCCTGAGCGAGGGTTGAAGAACCTGGCCCCGCACGGCGGATATCAAATGCAGCTGCGGTTTCATCGAGCGTATCCGAGGCGCACTCGAGCGGCACGACGTGGAGGTCGGACCTGTGACGCTGCAGCAGTTGGAGGTCAGTCGGTGACGCAGGACTGCCGTCCGCAGAACGGTGATGCAGATAGTGTCGCATCATCGGCGGTGCGCGGGAAATGAGCGTGGCTCTCTGGGGCACACGTTCCACGATGCCCTGGATGATCTCGGCCCTGCTTGTTTCGCTGTCGAAGGCGCTGTGTTCCAGGTGGAAGCGAGCGTTGTAGTCTGGACATACTTGCGCGGTGAAGAGCGCAATGCTGCGGATAGCGGATTGCCGAGCGAACTCGGACCGATTGCGGACGATGGTAAGCGAGGAGATGATGCGCGGATGGCGCGCGCCGTTCTCGGCCATGGTTGGAATTCCTTTTGCAAGATACGAAAAAGGCGGCGCTCCGCTTAGAGCGCCGCCTTCTCGACGAGTTCGAACTCATTCTGGTCTGACGATTTAATCGACCCAGACCGCTGCGAGCCGGCCTTTAGGAGGATTGCCGATGTATCCCTGCTCCCAGTTACCCTGATCGATCGAGACATTCCGCATAGCTCCACGAATGTCAGACCATGCGTGCTCGATGCCTCGAGTGACTTTCGCCCGTGGTGGCACAGGACAGGTCGTCATGATGCAGCGCTCATCGAGCCGGAAGGCGCGGCGGCGATCTGCCGAAACGAGGAGAATGGGTTTACCTCGCTTGAGACGGCAGGGCTCGACCATGATCGCCTCGGCACCGTCTCGTGTTCGGTAGAGCAAGGCTAGGCAGATGAAGCTGTCGCTGCTGCGGTCGGCAAAGATGGAGAGCAACTCGTCTTGCCGCCCGTCGATTGCTGCCATTGCAAGAGTATCGATCACCTCGTCGTTGGGATGGTCCAGGACCCCGAACTTGAGTGCGTTTGTTCCCGGACCGGGGTTTATGGGCAGATCCAGAGCTTCGGCGAGCGCATAGGAGAGCCTGCGGCGGGGGCAGGCCCCGCCGAGATCGAAATCGATCATATCGTATTTCCTTAGATGTAGATGTTGCGGCCTATTGGCCGGAGCTTTTCCCTCAATTGGAAGGCTCGCTGTCAGCGCCTGAAGAAGGCCACTTCCACTTCTCTTTTCACCGGTTTCCAGGTCCAGTCCGCGCGGTAGCGCTGGCTCCAGTCGACCGGCACGATCGACGGCTCCTCACCAGTAAGATCGCGATACCAAATTCGCTCTATCTCGAAGTCCGCTTGGCGCACGAGTTTGTGGCGTAGGCTATGCTTGTCAGCCCATGCATACCCGCGCCGCTGGACGTCCTTGCGGAAACGATACGGCAGATTGGTCGCCTCTAAACGCCAACTCGGTGCCTGCGCATGCTCGAGCGCATGGCTCATGACCGTGCGGCCATCCGCGAGCTGGTGGGCAAGCAAGTTGATCAGGCTTGCGACATCATCACCAGCGCGGTGGGCGACCGGGTTGAACATCCCCGATTGCATGAGGAGGTGCCCTTGTGCTCGGCCATCGTAACCGAGCGCTTGCCATGGAACATCTTCCATTGCGCAGATCCAAGGCATTTCCGAAATGCCCGGGACGAATTCTTCAAGATGCTGACGGTCAAACCGGGCATGAAAAGCTGCGCAGGCATCGGCCTGATCGAGATAAGCGGCAATCTTTTCTGGGCTCATCGCTTTTCCTGCGACCATCTCCTCGGTGATGCCTGTGATCGCCGTGATGTGGGGCTCGATCGGTCGGCTCGGCTGCTGCCGGCCAGTGCACATTCCTTCGACGTTGATGATCCGCCCGCTCTTATCGATCACGATCATTGCCACGGCGAGTTCGAGGATCTCGTCGTAGAGCGGGTCGAGACCAGTGGTCTCGGTGTCGAGCACCGCAATTTTCATGTGCGGCGGCCCAGCGTTAGCTGGTGCTTGCCAGTCTCTGAGCGCCGTGATGCGGCGCAGGGTGCGCGTGTTTTCGTCCGCCGATGGCGGGCAGCTTTTCGAATGCGATGTCATAAGGATTTCCTCTGTGGCTCAGACACGAGGTTGAGCTTGGCGAAGGTCTTTTCCTTCACACTCTCACCCTCGGCTGCTCCGTCAGCCTTGAGGCTTTGCAGTCCGGACTTAGGAAACCAGCTTTTCCCAATGTGGTGACATGCCTAAGTTTCCTTCCCCTTTCGAAAACAGCCAATTTGCTGCTCAGGGCGCACAATTGCAGTTCGCCAACTTCTACTTTCGCAAGAACCGTGCAGAGCGAGGTTATCCTGCTACGGTGAGCAATATTTCCGCTTGGAAATGGCACGGAAAAAGGTTGAAGGGTCTTCGATGGCCAGCGAGAGGAAGCGCCAAATGAATGTGGATGAGGGATACGATGCTGCCAAGGCTATTCTTGAAGAGGCGCAATCCCGCCTGCCCGAGATCACGACAGAAGAAGACGCCAAGATTCAGGTCATTAATCGCATCCTGACCCACGCACTCGGTTGGGAGCACAAAGATATTTCTGCCGAGCGGAAGCACGATAATGGTTTTTCAGATTATGTGCTGCACATCGAAAGTAACCCTACGTTTTTGATTGAAGCAAAACGTGCCGGTGTTCTTAATCTAAAGACAAAGTCAATAACGCGCGGGCAGTTTAAGATTTCTGGGCCCGTCATTCGACCAGCGATCGAGGGCGTTAAGCAGGCTGCCGCATATAGTCTGCCTGAAGGAATACCTCTTTGTTTAGTTACTGATGGGGTTACATGGATTGTGTTTTTGCCCTGGACTGGCTCAGGGAAATACACCGACAAAGAGGCAATCGTTTTTCCCACGAGCAGTGCTGTGCTTAACTCATTTACTGAGTTCTATGAGCTCCTATCCAAGGAGCACATCCAACGAAAAACATACAAAGTCATATTCGATTCGGTTCACGAGAACCGATTGACCTTAGATCGCATGTTGGTCCCAGCAATTGATCAGTCCGACAACTACATCGTTCAGAAGTCAGCATTGGCATTTGACCTAGAAACGGTGTTTTCGAAATTTTTCTCGAATCTTACGGGTCAGAACGATCCAGATATGCTTGCCGAATGCTTTGTCGAAACCCGCGAGAGCAGAATTGCCGATTTCTCCCTAGAGAAGCTTACCAAGAATGTCCTTGGCAACGTCGCCGCCGGTCATCAGAGCATTGACGAAGACCTCAAAGACTTAGTTGCTGATGCTGTTTCCAGCGATGGTGGCCAGACGGTTTTTATCGTGGGGCCTTCCGGGGCGGGCAAATCGACTTTTCTAGATCGATTTTTTTCTCGGACCCTCGACGCGGATATCAGGTCTCAATGCCTAGTCATCAAAATCGATATTCAAGATGCCACCGGTGATTTAGATACACTGCTGCCATGGCTCACAGAGAAAGCCATCGCATCTATCGAAACTCAGCTTTATGATGGCGGGTCACCATCTTGGGAAGAACTCTTTGGTCTATACCACCTTGAATACGTGAGAAAATCAAAAGGTGCAGATGCTAGATTGTATCAACGAGACAAAGAGGCGTTTAAAGATAAGTTCTCGGCCTACATGGACGAGCAGGTGGAACAGGATAGGGAAGGCTTTTTACGACGCCTTTTGAAAGATATCGTTGGAAATCGGAAACGGCTTCCCGTTTTCATAATTGACAACACCGACGAATTCTCAATCGAAATCAAGGCAAAGGTCTTTCAATATGTGCAAGCCCTGCAGAGGCTTGCCAGAAATTGCCTCATATTCTTCCCATCTACAGACCGGTCTGCTTGGGCTTTTGCAAAAACCGATATCTTTAATATTTACTCATCTCGTTCATTCTTTCTTCCGACACCTCCGCCTCGTGAGGTCTTTCGAAAGCGCGTAGATTTTCTAAAATTCAGAACCGATCAATCTAAGAGCGAGGCTGAGGCTGCAAAATACATCGCTCAGCATGGTATCACAGTTAAAATTCAGAACATTTCAGCTTTTGCATCTGTGGTGGAAGCGGTCTTTGTTGAACAAGACTACGCATCCAAGCAGGTCGGTGAATTGGCTAATTACAACATGAGGAAATCCCTCGATCTGGCAAAGAGGGTAATCACGTCATCGGTCTTAAATCTCGAAGATCTAGTTCGATCTTATATAACTTCGACAATGGCTGCACCATCTATTCAGCATTTCTCAAACGCTCTCATCAAAGGCGACTACTCCTTTTACAAAGAAGAAGATGAGCCTGCAATTTTCCCAGTATTTCAGGTTGATAAAAACATCCGGCAGTCACCTCTGACAAACTTAAGATTATTGCAGCATTTGTCCGACGCTAGCCAATCTGCCCATTCTTCAGATGATCGTTATGTCCGGGCAGAGGCGATACTCTCATTTTTCGACGCAATGTCTATCACCGAACTTGCAACACAGCGGAGCTTAGAGGGGCTACTAGAAGCAGGACTCATTGAACCTTATGACCTGTCTCGGCGCGGATACTCGGATGATAGGAGGTTTGCGATCACCTTTAGGGGCCTGTCGCATCTCCGGATGGCGAAGTTCAACCCAGTTTTCTTCGAGCAGATGGCATTAACAACTCCGTTGGCTGATTCCGAGATTAGTGAACAGATTCGGAGTGCTTTCCATCAAAAAGGTCGCGTCGGCGCGCGTCTGGAGAAAGTTCGAGAACTATTCGCTCAATATTTAGCCGACGAAGACTCGAGGCATTGTTTTGTCCCAGAAAGACCAGAATTTTCGCAACAGGCTGACCTAGCCAAAGAAATTCATGACCGCTGGGTTTCGGCGGCGCCTACCGAAGAGATGTGGGCACCTGTTGATGTCGTTGGAGAACGACTGACGGGAAAAATCGAGAAGTTCGACAAGTTTAAGGGCTTTGGGTTTGTCGAGTTTCCTAGCCTCAAAGAAAGCGCCTTTCTTCATATTAGACATGTAGAAGCGAGCGGAATCGACCCAATACCGGACCCACTTCCAGGAGATGTAATCGAGTGCGAAGTGACCCGTAATGACAAAGGGCTTGCAGTTTCCAAGGTCGTATCGTTCAAGCCTGCAAACGAAATGCGGGTGTCTGGCAGGATTGTGAAACTTATACCCAATAAGCGCTTTGGGTTTGCTCATATCCCTTCTTTGAAGAAGGATGCGTTCTTTCACTTTGATTGGTTTTCTGAGGAACTTCAATTGCGCTTACACGAAGGAATGGAATTGGACGCTATGGTCGTGAGTGACGACGAGGGGCAACTCCAGATTCGACGCACTTTATAATCCAATAAGTATCGTCAATTAACATTTTCGGTGTCCAAACTGAAACGACCCGTGGAGGACTCCGTCCGGGACAGGGCTGGCTCGGTCATCATCCGGTCCTACCCAAAGAATGCAATTCTCGAAGCACTGGAATTGGTTGCCTCGGAGAGGCGATGAGGCAATTTCCGGGACCAACGCGTTTGCCTGTATTTCATTGTTCACAGGAGGTGCGGCCAGTAGTTTGGCCCCACGACCCAAGCTGTAGCAAGCTATGCCGAACGCTTTGTCTGGCCCCGTATCATCACCTTCCTAGGTCTTGGTCCGGATATCTTGGCCATGGCTTCCCCTCTGCCGCCCCACCTGGTAACGAATGAGAATTCTGCGGAGACGGCTTGGGCCGAGGCTCGCTGGCTCCTGCTCCGTCATTAGGACGAACAGGATGTGAGGTCGCGGCTTGGTCTGGTGCGTGCGGCTGAATAGGGGCTGGAAAAGTCGGCATTTGCTGCTTCTGTGGCTCCACAATTGCCAAGCCTAGTTCGTTGGCGATTTTATGGACGCGCCTGAGGTCACGACGCGAAAAGCCTTCGGCGATCACCGCTTCCTCACCGCGCAGCTTAAGCAAGCGGAGCGACAAGGCTATCGCCGCGTCCGTGGGCCGCCCTGTGATGACGATGACATCCCCGCAATCTGTGACACGGGTCGAGGCTTCAGATCGGTCCTTCGCCGTGTAAACGACTTTGGCTCCCAACCTCCGTCCTCGGAAGGAGGCATCCTCAATTATGTCTAAGCGGTGTGGATTCTGGATGATCTTTGGCGAGTGAACGATTGTCGACCCTGTTGCCATGGCAAGGATTTCCGCAGGGTCTCCCGGTCGAGCGCCAGCCATCCAATCTTCAAAAGATGGAAATGCGCAAGATGATCGCGTCGACGTCATCGCCTCGCTGGCAGCATTGCCAAGGCTCTTCCGCAACGCATTCGACACTCGCTTTAGGCGCCCCTGAAACTCCGCCTTCTCAGCTTCGAACCGGATGCGATCAACCTGATGACGAGTTGCTTTTTGCGGTTTAGCCTTACCGCTGAAATCCCGGGGAAGTGGACCAAAGCGCTCCTGAAGCTTCGCGCTGCTCCATTTCCGCAAGACAGAGGGACGCACTTTCTCGGATGCTTTTCGCCCTTCATCATCCACGTAATGAACTTGGTATGCTGCGTTGGACCCGGTCATGGCGAGTTCGATGCCAAATTGGCCGAGATCGGACAGGAACGGTCCGAGTTCACTGTGCCGCTCAACCAGACCCGGAATTATCTCTTTAACCAGCTGCTCACTCGAAAGACTGCTTTCGTCGCGCCCCAATTCAGACCTTGCTTTGGCACACTTTGCGCGCGAGAAATCCTCGTCCGGCCAAAGGCTGGGATCATCAGCGGGTCCTAGATCTATCGAGCCGCCATCGCCGATTAATCTGCCATCCCTGACCTCCCATCTCGCCTTGGCTTCACGGCGCCAGCCAAACCGATCTTCCATGCAGGCCAACAGTTGATGAGCACGCAGGAGATCATATTTTGGGAGCGGAACGGGTTCGCCGGTATGGGTATCGATACGGGTCACCATGAGATGGAAATGCGGATGATCGGTATCGAGATGGACCGCAGCGACGGCCGGGCAATTCTCAAGCCCGAGACCTTGAAGCAGTATATCGACCGCCTCTTCAAAGTGCTCGAGCATTTCTTCATC
Organism: Qipengyuania citrea; assembly: GCF_009828015.1. Lineage (GTDB taxonomy): Bacteria > Pseudomonadota > Alphaproteobacteria > Sphingomonadales > Sphingomonadaceae > Qipengyuania > Qipengyuania citrea. Next base: position 830,577 of record NZ_WTYG01000002.1, read on the forward strand.
ATCTCGGATGCTGACGATAAAATGCTCGACAAGGCCGTCGCCGCCATCAGCAGCCTCGAGAAGCGCCGCGACCTCCTCAGCAATCGCTTCCGGCGAGTGGCATAAGATATTGCGAGCCAGTTTGGCGGCAACCTCTTCCGAATGATCGTCACGGCGAACGTAGCGCAAGAGGTCGGAATGATAGCTGTCGACCGACGTCATCATCTGTGCGGTTGCCAAATCCTTTAGCTGGGCCCGCCAAATATAGTGGACTAGGGCTCCCGCTTTATCGCGTAGGCGCGAACGGTCCGTGGCCTTTGCGAGGCCCCGGGACTCTGCCTTGAAGAAGGCAGTCATTGCGAGACTCCGGTGGAGTTCTTTTTCTGATGATTGCTAGAGCTGTGACGAAGTTCCTTGAACGCATGCTCGAGCGCCGCGACAGCCTCGCTCCTGCTATCATCTGGAAGACCGTCGCGAACAGCCTGGTGAACCGCAAGGATTGCTTTGCCCATGGCTCGTCGGATGTCACAAAGTGCGTCCGGCTGCGCGTCGAGGACAAGCCGCCGCGCGTATTGCCCAATGGAAATATCGCCGGCCTTGCGTTGCACCTCGGCCTGTTCGCTGGCCGTCAAATTGAAGCCAAAGGTCTTCCTGTCTTTCCTTTTCACGGGTATTCCTCCTCAAGTTGCGAGAAGGCGAAGCCGCCGAGAAACTCGCTGTGTTAACAGCATGCATCCTGCGTAACTTCTGGAGCAATAACGTATTTTGAAGGATTTAAAGTGAAACGGCGGGACACCATTGGGCCCCGCCGTCAACTGTTCGGCAATGGACTGGCAACTGAACAGAGCCATGCTGCCGTCAAAATGCTGGCAAAATGCCGCTAGCAGGCAGAAGGCCCGTCCAGGATGCTTCGGATGAAGTTGGATGTGCGAGCGTCGCTCAACTCTCCATTCATCCAGATCGCCAAAGTGTCCGGATCCGGCTCCTTCGCATCCCTATACGAGAGAAGGCTTCGCCCTGGTTCTTCGAGAGCGTCGCGGCGCTGAATCTCGAGGAATTTGGGCCGGGTCTCCCAATATCTTCCTAGCGGATCGAAACGCTTTTCAGCGACGCGAAGCACTAGACCCGCTCCCAAGATGACATCTCGGTGCAGTGAGCCAAAGCGGCGCGAAAGCGCCCCATCACGTGTCATGAAGACACGATACTCCAATTCGGAGTCTCTCGCTTCAGACCGCAGCCTGTCGACGAGTTCGCCGGTTGGAACGAGGTCCTTCCCTACTACAGGAACGTCTACGACGATTACGTCGCAGCTGTTACCGATCCGCTTCATCAGGCCGTTAATACGCTCGGGGACTATGACGCGCACATCCTCCCCCTCTACGAGACGCAGATAGGCAGCACCTTCTGCGGTAGTGGCTGTGATGATGGGTATCCCTTCGAGTTCCGCCACAGCCTTGAGCACGCGCACCGGCATCGCCGAGTAGGTGTCCTCTGCTGCACGGACATTGATCGCTAGGGTATGAAGCTTGGGAGTGGGTTTGCTCACAGGACATCCTCCTCGCTGAATGTGGCTCTTGCGGGGACTTGGGTCTTCTCGGGTCCCTCTTCTGTGTGTGGGGCATCCTTCGCGGAACCGGATACGTGAGCTTCAGCAGTGGAAGCGGTCGCGGCTTCCTGATTGGTCTGGACCCACGGACCGAGAGACGCGGCGATAGCTTTGCGCAGCGTATCTGGCTTATGCGCATCGTCGCTCACATCCAGCAGGAGCAGGACTACGTCTTCCTGGCGATATCCTGCCTCGCGCATGGTTTCGATGAGCTCCAGATTCTCGCGAACGAGATCGGCCGCTTTCGGCCGGTCGTGGAGCCGCTTCCCCATCGCTTCGCGTCGGCGACGCACGATTGCGTCTGCCTCCGTGAGAGATAGGGCGGTCCCATCGCGGGACGTTCCCGCCTGGGTATTCTTGGACTTTGTCATAGCATCTGACCTTCAACCAAGCGGCAATCCACCGGATTGCCGCAGAAAAGATCACGCCAGAAATGCGGAAATCGCTGCGTTGGCCGCTCGAATTTCGCGAATCGATTCGCCATCGAAAACCAGCCCTTGCAACGCCGCACATGGCGTGACACATAATGGTTCACACGCCCGATTTGGTGCGTGTTCACCGGCGGTTTTCAGGGCCGGACATGTGATCTTGAAAGTGGATTCGCATCCTCTCTCCCCGACCATTTTTCGTCGTCTTCGCCATACGGTCGAACAGGATCCTGCCTGTTCGAGACGATAAGCCGGGCCGGTGTGCGATGCGCGGCCGCAACATGGCCGAGCGGATGATCGAGCGGTGGCGATTGGCGATATCGCCAGCCTACTTCGCCCCGGATCTAAGCCATTGCTTCCATAGCGACTTTTAGGTGGGCGATGCGGGTTGCTCCGCAATGTGCGCTAGACGTTGGTTTCGAGGTTATTAACCTTGCGTCACCCATGCGGATGCAGCGCCGCCCCCCATAGTTTCAACAGGTACAATATGTCGCAACGTCACAAGGCCGGGGGTTCTGCGAACCTTGGCACGGTTCTCCAGCCACGAAATCTGCGTGACATCGGCTTGCTGGCGATCTGCTATTTCGTCGCGGGCTATATCGGCCTCTCACTGGCGGTGCCGCCGGGCTATGCGACGATCATCTGGCCCGCATCAGGCGTGGCGCTGTGTGCCCTGCTGCTGCGCGGCCCGGTTATCTGGCCCGGCATCTGGCTGGGGTCCTTCGCACTCAACGTCATGAACGGGTTCGACCGGGCCAATTTCGACAGTGCCGTGCCGATCATTGCCATCGCCGCGGTGGTGGCCGCCGCTGCAAGCATCCAGGCACTGGTTGGCCTGCGCCTGGCCCAGCGCTTCTCCGAAAGTATCGAGCTTTCGCGCCTGCGCCGGATGGGCATGGCGGTCTTGCTGGTGATCGCCCTGCCCTGTCTCATCGTCCCCACGATCGGGACGGGCACGCTTCTTGCGGCCGGCGCGATCGGTCCCGACATGGTGCTGGAGAACTGGCGTACCTGGTATATCGGCGATTTCTTCGGCGTGCTGCTGATCATCCCGATCCTCCTGCTGTCGCATCGCTCGCCGGTCGAAGTGCGGTGGCACGACCGCTCACTGCAAGGCGCAAGCTCGCTGGTGGCGATCAGCCTGGTGACGACACTGCTGCTGACATTCTACGCATGGCAGTTCATCTCGGAGCGGGAATACGGGCAAGCCGAAGCCAATTTCGTGGCGATCGCCGACGAGACCGACAATGCGCTGCGGTACCGCCTGCAGATATACCAGCGTGCGCTAGAAGCCGGCGCAGCGTTCGTCGCCGTCAATGAAAGCGTGTCCCCGGCCGAGTGGCGCGAATATGTCGCCCAGCTCGACATGACCCGCGCCTATCCGGGCATGCGCGGCTTCGGCACGTTCGAATTTGTGTCCGCAGACGACCTGCCCGCCTTCCGCGACAATTTCATTCGCGAGTTCGGCGATCGCTTCGAAATCCATCCCGAAGTGATGCGCGACGAGCATTATGTCATCAACCGGATCGAGCCGCTGGAAAGCAACCTCGCCGCACTCGGCCTCGACCTCGCGTTCGAGGAAGGGCGCCGCGACGCGATCGCGCTATCGAGGACATCCGAGGAACCGGTGCTCACGCGTCCGATCGTGCTGGTGCAGGACGCAAAGCAGGGCGCGGGCTTCCTCCTGATGCGGCCCGTTTTCGACCGCGCCGGCGAACCGACCGGCAAATGGGTCTACGCCCCGGTCGTGGCGGAAGAGCTGGTCTCGGCGCTGACGCCCGGACAGGGCGATCAATTCGCGCTCGAGGTTTTCCACGGCGACGAGCCTGCCGCCGACGCTCTGCTGTTTTCGACCACGGCGAAGAATGCGGCGGCGAGATTTGTCGTGACGCGGACGGTCGAACTGGCAGGCCAGCCGATTTCACTGCGCTGGAGCAGCCTGACGCCCTTCGAACAGCGCAATTCGTCGAGCGCGCCGGCCTTGGTGCTGGGAAGCGGCATCCTGATCACGATCCTGCTGGGCCTGCTGCTCACGATATTCCTGCGCCGGGAAAGCGATGTCGTGCGCAAGGTCGAGGAAGCGACCGCCGAACTGGCAGAGCGCAACCGCATGCTCGAGATGGCCGAGGCAACCGCACATATCGGCCACTGGCACTTCGACCTGGTCAATGAGGATATTCGCTGGTCGGACGAAGTGTTCCGGCTGCACGGACTGGCGCCCGAGGAAGCACCGCCGCTCGACCGGGCGTTCGAATTCTACCACCCGGAAGATCGTCTGCGGGTCGAGGATACACTCGACCAGGCAATCGCGAGCGGCGAATCGTGCAGGTTCAAGGCGCGTATCCTGACCGCCGATGGCCAGACCAGGCATGTCGAGGTGATCGGCCGGGTCGACACTTGCGAAGGAGGCGAAGCCAGCGCCCTGTTCGGCGTGATGATCGACCGTACGCCCGAGACCCTGATGCGCGAACGCCTTACCGAGACGCTGGAAGAAGCCCGGGCGGCCGACAAGGCCAAGACCAGCTTTCTGGCCAATATGAGCCATGAAATCCGCACCCCGATGAACGGTGTGATCGGATTCACCGAGCTGGCGCTGAGCGAGGAAAAGGAACCGGCCCAGAAGCGGCGCCTCCAAATAATCGCTGATTCGGGCAACGCCATGCTCCGCCTGCTGAACGACCTGCTGGATTTTGCCAAGATCGAGGCCAAGCAGATGGCCATCGTCAGCGAGCCGACCGATCTGCGGCATACGCTGAGAAGCTGCCAGAGATTGATGGAACCGGTCGCGCAATCGCAGGACCTGAAACTGAAACTCGACATCGATCCGGCGCTTCCGCCAATGGTTCTCGTCGACAAGATGCGCTTCCGCCAGATCGTGCTGAACCTTGTCGGCAATGCGCTGAAATTCACGATGGAAGGCGAAGTCACGATCGCGGCATCGGTGGCCAGGCGCGCGTCCGAGCCGGGTGACAATATCGAGGTTACGGTGCGCGATACGGGCATCGGCATCGCTGCCGACCGGCTCGAAAGCATCTTCGAGAAATTCACCCAGGCTGACGATACGACGGCGAGACGCTTTGGCGGGACCGGCCTTGGTCTGCCGATCAGTGCGGAACTCGCCGAACTCATGGGCGGCGACTTGCGTGCCGAGAGCGAGCCGGGCGTGGGTTCCGCCTTCATCCTGTCGATCCCGCTCGAAGCCAGCGCTGCGCAGGTGGCGCAGCAGGCTGCGGAAGCGCCGTCCGGCGATTGCGGGCATGACGTGACGCTGCGTGTGCTGGTGGCCGAGGACAATCCGGTGAACCAGGAACTGACCATGGCGATGGTCGACAAGTCCGGACACGAATGCGAACTTGCACAGGATGGCCGCGAGGCGGTCGAGGCCGTGCTCAACGCCAAGCGCAACGGGAGCCCCTACGATCTGGTCCTGATGGATATGCAAATGCCCGAGATGGACGGGCTGGAAGCCACCAGGGCGATCCGCGCGGCGGGTTTCGATGGCGACACCCTGCCCATTATCACGGTCACGGCCAATGCCTATGCCGACGACATCCAGCGTTGCAAGGCGGCCGGAATGCAGGCGCACCTCGCCAAGCCGCTGCGCCTGAAAGACCTGTGCGCCGCAATCGCGCACTGGTCGTCGCGTGTGGTAATCGAGCCGCGCAGCGAAGAAAATGCGATCGAAGAGGAAACCGATCCACGTTTGCGCATTATGTTCGATGAACGAAAGACCGCTGCGCTCGATGCGCTGGCTTCAGCGCTTGGCGAAAACGAAATTACCGAAGATCGGAAGAAGGAGGTAGCCAGCCTGTTGCACCAGATAGCCGGGGTCGCCGGTTATTTCGGACAAGCAGCGCTTGGCGAAACATGCCGTGAGTATGAACGGAAGATCCTCGCATCCCAGACCGATCGGGACAGCCGCGAACTGATGGAAACCATTCGCGGGCAGATATCGACGGTCGCGGCTGGCGCTTCGGCGGAAAGCTGAGCACTGCGAGGTTCTACGCATGGCCCGCCGCGGGAAACATGCCTTAGAATTGCCTTAATAATCATTCCTTATCCAATGAACGAGCCTGGAGCGATAGATGGCCGAAATACTGATTGCCGATGACGACCCCATTCTTGTCGAAATACTGAAGTTTCGGCTCGAGGGTGCGGGCCATTCGGTGTCGGTCGTCAAGGACGGCGAGGAGGCATTGGCGATGGTGCAGTCCGGCGCGCCGCAGCTGATCGTGCTCGATTCTATGATGCCGATCCTCTCCGGTCCGGAGGTCCTTGCCCAGCTCAAATCCGATGAAGCGGTGCGCGACATCCCGGTGGTGATGCTGACCGCGCGCGACAGCGAGGCCGATATCGTCGCCGGGTTGAAAGGCGGCGCGGCCGAGTATCTGACCAAACCGTTCATCCCGCAGGAATTGCTCGTCCGCATCGAAGGCCTGCTCGGGTAATCCCTGTGGCCGGGGCCCGTATCCTTGTCGCCGCATCGGCCCTCATGGCGGCGCCGCTCGCCGCACAGCAACCGCTCGAAACGCGCAGCGAACAGGTGGAAGCCGCCGAGGCTGCGCGTTCCGCGAGCGACTTTGCGGAAGCACGGCGATTACTGCGCAGCCTGCTTGCCGACGCACCCGGCGATGCCGACCTGCTTCGCCGCCTCGCCATGACCGAGGCGGGCGATGGCAATCTGGACGAGGCTCTGGCGCTGGTCGAGCGGGCTTCCCAGCGCGCGCCTGCCGACCTCGATGTCGCGTTGGCGCGCGCCTATATCCTTTTCTGGAACGGGCAGTACGACGCGGCCGAACAGGCCGTGGCCGGTATCGCCGCGCGGGCGCCCGACTATCCCGACCTCGCCCCGCTACAGGCGAATCTGCGGCGCCAGCGCGATGCAGGCGACCTTCGCCTGCGCGTGCTGTCGGCGTCCGCGAGCGTTTCCGATATCGCATTCGACAATCGCGGCAGCCAGACCTGGACCAGCCAGAATGTGGCCGTCGCGTTCGACGTGTCACAACGCTCTTCGATCACGCTCGCCCTCGCCCAAGAGGATCGCAATACCAAGGACACCCGCCTGTCGGCGCGCATCGACCGGCGGATCGGCACCGGTTTCGTTTATATCGCTGCCAGCACTGTTCCCGATGCAGACTTCCAGGAACGCTGGAGCCTTGCGGCGGGCGGCGAGGACCGGATTTCAGAACGCCTCACGGCGATCCTCGATACGCGTATCGCCGAATATGAAACGGGAACTATCCTCGCGCTGCAGCCGGGCCTGCGGTTCGATCTGGACGATGATTTCTCGCTGACTGCACGCGCGATCAATATCTTCGGAGGCGGCGACAGCTATCGGCTGGGCGGTTCCGCGCGGCTCGACTACCGCGCCGACAGCGGTCTGGCCCTGTTTGCGATCGCTGCGAGCTATCCCGATGTCGAAGCCGACGGCGTCAGGCAGTTGCGCAGCGGTGCGCTTGGCGTGGCCGTTCCGCTGTCCGACCGCTTCACCCTGTCGGGCGCGACCAGCTACGAAGACCGCGAGAACAGCTATCGCCGCCTGTCCGGGACCCTGGCGTTGTCATACAGGTTCGGCACCCCATGATCGGGTACGGCCAGGTGGTGACCGGGACGACGTTCCTCGCCGCGGCGATCGTGGTGGTATTCCTCATTCTCGTCCTGCGCCGCTACCTTGCAGAACGCTCGAAGGCGCAGCGCGATGAGCGCGATGCCGCCATTACTCGCAATTACCTCCACCGGGTGGCCGGGCACAGGGTGGACGATAGCGCCAGGTGGAGCCGCAGCGTCAGGCTCGCCGCGGTAACCCGCATCCTGCCGCTGCTGAAGGGCGGCGAAAGGGCGCGTCTGCTGCAGATTGCCGAACTCGACGGGGTGCTGGCCGAAACCCTGCGGCGCTCGCACAGCATGTTTCGCGCAGAACGGATTTCCGCCATCCATTTCCTGCAGCGGTTCGGAAGCGAGGTCTGCGTGGCCCGCCTGCGCCAGCTCATGGCGCATGATTCCAGTTCCCGCGTGCAGCTCGAAGCGGCATTCGCGCTTGCCGCGAACAACGCGCTGCCGCCGCCTCGGGAAAGCCTGCGCATCCTGAATGCGCTTTCCCGGCAACCGACACGGCTCGATGTCGCGCTGCTGCGCGCGACGGCCCCGCTCTACCCCGCGCAGATGGTCCTTCTCCTCGAAGACGACTTGCCGAGCGAATGGCGCGCGCAGATCATCGACGCGCTTGGCTGGTCGGGCGACATGGGGACCATCGACCTGCTCGAGCGTGCCGCAGCAGATCCCGACCCCGAAATTCGCCGCGCAGCGCTGCGCGCCTCCGCTAAGCTCGGCCATCCGGCGGCCGAACGCTGGATCCTGCCCGCGCTGAACGATCCGATCACGTCGGTCCGCCTGCAGGCGATCGCGGCGAGCGTCTCGCTTGGCCTGCGCAGTGCCCTACCCGATCTGACGGCGATGCGGAGCGATGAAGAACTCTGGATCCGCTTGCGCGTCGAACAGGCCTTCGACAGGCTCGCGCCCGAACAGAACGCGGCCCTGCCCAGGGACGGTGCCCGATGAGTTGGGAACAGTTTCAGATCCTGGCCGCGAACGGAATCATGTGGGTCGCCTTCGCATGCTTCATCATCGTTGCACTGCGCAACGGGATCAGCCTCATCCAGTTGCTGATCGCGGCATGGGTCTTCGTGACCCGCGTCCGGCCGAGCGAAGGCGCCCGCGACCTGTGGCACCGCTATGCCGATCTCGCCCTGCCGATCACCGTCATTGCACCTGCATTCAACGAAGAACTGTCGATCGTGCAGAGCACCAAGGCGCTGCTCGCGCTGGAATATCCCGAACACGAAGTCATCGTGGTCAACGACGGGTCATCGGATTCAACGCTGGACGTGCTGATCGAAGCGTTCGGCATGGAGGAAACCCAACGCACGCAAATTGCCGCGCTACAGGTTACGGAGGTCTACCGGACTTTCCATTCGCGTCGGTACCCGAACCTGCTCGTGGTGGACAAGGAGAACGGCCGCAAGGCCGATGCCGCAAACGCCGGGATCGGTTTTGCGCGCACGCCGCTGGTGTGCATCATCGACGCCGATTCGATCATCGAACCCGACGGACTGCTGCGCGCAGCCGAGCCCTTCATGTATGACGACGGGCGGCTGGTCGCGGTCGGCGGGGCAATTCGCATAGCCAATGGCTGCACCATTCGCGGCGGTTCGCTGCAGAAGATCGGCATTGCCGACACCATGGTCCCCCGCTTCCAGGTTGTGGAATATCTGCGCGCCTTCCTGATGAACCGCGTCGCCAATGCGCATATGAACACGCTGATGCTCATCTCGGGCGCGTTCGGCCTGTTCCGCCGCTCCACGCTCGTCGAAATGGGGGGATATCGCCACGATACCGTGGGCGAGGACCTCGAACTGGTGGTCCGCATGCACCGCCACATGCGCGATCAGAAGCGCGACTACCGGATCGACTTCGTGCCCGATATTGTCTGCTGGACCGAAGCACCCGCTGAACTCGACGGCCTCGACAACCAGCGGGCCCGTTGGCAGCAGGGCGCGCTGGAAACGCTGCAGCGCCATCGCGGGATGATCCTCAACCCGCGCTATGGCCGCATCGGCCTGCTGGCCATGCCGCAAATCGTGCTCGAGGACATTTTCGGACCACCGGCCGAACTGCTCGGCTATCTCGTCCTGCCCGCCGCAGCGCTGCTGGGCCTGCTCGATCCGATGATGGCCGTCGCCTTTTTCTTCGTATCGGTCGTTTTCGGCTGCGTACTCAGCCTCGGGACGCTGGCGCTGGAGGAACAACAGCTGCGGCGGACGCCGAATGCGAAGGATCTGCTACGACTGGGCGCCGCTGCGGTCCTCGAGAATTTCGGCTACCGTCAGATCAATCTCTGGTACCGCATGGCCGGCATCCGCCGCTACTTCCGCAACGACACGTCCTGGGCGGCGGTACCCCGCGTGGGCCTCGGCAAGAGCTGAGCCTGGTCGCCTGGCGGTTACACCGCGACAAGACCAAGCGCCTTGGCCCCCATCCACAGGCCCATGCCGATCATGAACAGGTTCTCGGTCAGCGAAACGAAACCGAGCGGGACATTGCTGTTGCCCCCCACGCAGGCGCATTTGAGCTCGCGCTTGTCGACATAGACGGCCTTGAACACGCTCACCGCGCCGACCGTGCCGATGAACAGCGCAACGGGGACCGAGATGATCGGCAGCACATGCGCCACCATCAGGATACCTGCGAGCGCTTCGCCGAAGGGATAGATATATCCGTAGCGAACCCACCGGCGTGCAAGCAGGTCGTAATTCAGGAACATGGTCGAAAAGCTGCGCAGATCCTGTAGCTTCTGGATGGCGAGCAGCGCCATCGAAAGGCTGACGAACCATTCCGCCGCCTGCACGGTGAAAACCGTTTCGAAGACATACCAGCTGATCGCCAAGGCGAGCATAAAAGCGACGCCGAATATGGCGAGAACCGGCTGGTAGCTGGTCTCGCCCTCTTCGGGCTGGCTGCGGGACTTGCCCAAATATTCGCGCAGGTCGTCGTAGCCACCGATCCGCTGCCCATCGATAAAGGTCTGCGGCGTGGTCGCGACATCGTGCTCGGTCTTGAAGGCATCGGTTTGGGCGCGCGTCTCGAGATGGTGATCCTCGACAGCGAAGCCCTCGCGCTTCAGCAGGTCGACCGTCTTCAGGCCATAGGGGCAAAGATGGTCCGGCATCACCATCCGGTAGACTGTCGCGGTCTTAGTGTTCACGAGGCGCCGCCCGGATAGCTGGACCAGACCTTGCGGCCATCAGGCCCGAAAGCGATGACCTGGTAGGCCTGCCGGTGATCGCCATGTTCCATACCCGGCGATCCGACGGGCATGCCTGCGACCGCGAGCCCGGCAACGCCCTCGGGGCGTTCCGCCAGCAGGCGTTCGATATCGGCGACGGGCACATGCCCTTCGATCACATAGCCATCGACGACAGCGGTATGGCACGAAAGCAGATCCGCGGGCACGCCGTGTGCGGCTTTCACCGCTGCCATATCGGGATGACTGACCGCCTCGACATCGTGTACCCCGCCGCGCTCTAAATGCCCGGCCCAGGCGAGGCAGCAGCCGCAATTGGCATCGCGGTACATGGTCAGGCTGGCCGCCTGGGCAGCGCAGGCGGTCAATGCCGCCACCAGAGCGAGCGAACCCGCCAGCGTCCGGCGAGAAAGCGCCGATCCGAGCGATGAAATCATGTGTGTTCTCCTTGGTTTCGAACCGCGCTCACCGTTTCGCCTTTTCGAACAGCGTCACCAGTTCCTCGAACTTTTCGCGCTGGTCGTCGGCATTGCCGCTGGCGATGGCCTCGGCGACGCAGCAGGCGGCGTGATCCTTCAGGACCTGCGTTTCCACCTTTGCCAGCGCAGACTTGATCGCCTGGATCTGGTGCAGGATGTCGATGCAATAGCGATCGTCCTCGACCATCTGGGCGACGCCGCGAACCTGACCCGCAATGCGGTTGAGCCGGTTGATCCCTGCCTTTTTCGCTTCGGCCATTCCATCGTCCTGTCAAAATACCCTATGGGGGTATATATCGGTTCGACCGCAGGTTCAATTGGAAGCAGTTTCGCATGTCCACTCTTTCCCGCCGCCACCTCATCAAGAGCACCGCCGCGCTTGCCGCCGCCAGCGCGCTGCCCATGCCCGCGTGGGCGAAAGGACAGTCGCTTTCGCACGCCAGAAAAGGGTTCGGCGAGGTTTCCGGGGAGGATATCGAGCTTGCCATCGGCAATCACCATTTCGCCATCGGCAACCGCTCGGGACATGCCGTGGCGGTAAACGGGACGATTCCCGGGCCGCTGGTGCGGTTGCGCGAAGGCCAGCGAGCGCGGCTTCACGTCACCAACACTCTCGCCGAGGACAGCTCGATCCACTGGCACGGCCTGCTCGTACCGTTCCAGTTCGACGGTGTTCCGGGGGTGAGCTTTCCCGGTATCCGTCCCGGCGAACGGTTCACCTACGACTTCCCGATCCGCCAGAGCGGCACCTATTGGTGGCATTCACACTCGGGATTGCAGGAACAGGCCGGTCACTATGGTCCGATTATCGTCGAAAGTGCCGACCCCGATCCGCGCTACGACCGCGATTACGTAGTGCTGCTCAGCGAATTCACACCGCTCCATCCGCATGACATCATGCGCAAGCTGAAGGTCGGCGAACACTATTTCCAGCGCGACATGCTGACCGCAAGCGAAGGCACCATGCCCGGCGCCATGCGCCGCATGTGGGGCAAGATGCGGATGAACCCGCGCGATATCTCCGACGTGACGGGCAGCACCTATACCTTCCTCGTCAATGGCCACGGGCCGCAGGACGATCTGCAGTTCGCGTTCGTACCGGGCGAGCGCGTGCGCCTACGGGTCATCAACGGGTCGGCCATGACCTTCTTCAATCTGCGTATTCCCGGCGTTCCGATGACGGTGATCCAGGCCGACGGCCAGGACGTGGACGAAGTCGAAGTCGATGAATTCCAGATCGGTGTGGCGGAAACATACGACGTCATCGTCAGTCCGCCCGCCGGCAGCCATGCCATCGTTGCCGAGGCCATGGACCGCAGCGGCATGGGCATCGCCAGCCTGACCAGTCACAAGGGGCATATCGCCACCCCGCCCCCCCTGCGCCAGATCCCCACGCTGACCATGGCGGACATGGGGATGATGGACCATTCCGCGCATTCCGGAAGCGGAATGGCGAGCATGGAGGGCATGGACCATTCGATGCGCGACACATCGGCGCTGCCCGCCGATGTCGAAGCGGGGCCCGGCGTGGACATGGTCGCCCCCATGCCGATGGACCGGATGGACTTCCCCGGGCTCGGGCTGGATACGGTCAGCCACCGCGTGCTGCGCTACACCGATCTCAGGGCCCGCCGGATGAACCCCCACCGCGAAATCGACCGCGAAATGGAAATCCATCTTACCGGCAATATGGAACGCTACATGTGGTCGTTCGACGGCCGGAAGTTCACCGCGGTCACCGACGATCCGATCCGTTTCGGCTATGATGAACGGGTTCGCGTGAAGCTGGTCAACCAGACGATGATGGCGCATCCGATCCACTTGCACGGGCACTTTTTTGAACTCGTCAACGGTGCTGACCACATGCACCAGCCGCTCAAGCATACCGTTGTGGTGCAACCCGGCGGAACCGCCACGTTCGACCTCACCGCCAACGAACCGGGCGACTGGGCCTTTCACTGCCACCTTCTCTACCACATGCATGCGGGCATGATGCAGGTGGTGACCGTGCGGCCGTTCCCCGAAGGAGCGGAAGCATGAGGCGCGCCGCACTGCTAGCCGGGGCCATGTTGATGGCCGCGCCGCTCGCCGCGCAGGACCATGCGGAGCACGGGAAAAACGCCGGGACGCAGCCGCAAATGGACCACTGCGCGATGGGACACCTGCCGCCCGAACAGTGTCCACCGAAAGAAGGCGACCCGCCGGCGGAGACCATGGACGACCCGATGGCGGGGATGGATCATGGCGCGCACCGGGGCATGGCGGAAAAGTCGGCTCCCGGCGCGGCGGCCGAAGATGCCCTGCCTCGGCGTGCGCTCGAAGGGCCGCAGCATGCCGCCGACGCGATCTGGGGCAGCGCGGCCATGGCGCCCGCCCGCCGCCAGCTCGCGCGCGAGAACGGCGGCATGGTCACGGGCAAAATCTTCGTCGAACGGCTCGAAGCCCGGCTTGCGGCCGATGGCGCGGAGGACGGCTATGTCTGGGATGCCCAGGCCTGGTATGGCGGCGACATCAATCGCTTCGTGCTCAAGACCGAAGGCGAAGGCGAGATCGGCGGCGCGCTGGAGGATGCGGAGATCCAGGCGCTCTACAGCCGCGCTATCGGCCCCTTCTTCGATCTGCAAGCGGGCGTCCGCTTCGATTCCGAACCCGAGGCGCGCACGCATCTGGTGGTCGGCGTGGCGGGTCTTGCGCCCTACATGTTCCATGTCGACGGAGCGCTGTTCCTGTCCGACCGGGGCAAGCTGACTGCGCGGATCGAGGCCGAATACGACCAGAAAATCACGCAGCGGCTCATTCTTCAGCCCCGCATCGAAGCCGAGTTCGCCGCGCAGGACATTCCTGCACGCGAGATTGGTGCAGGGATCACCAAGATCGAACCCGGGCTCAGGCTACGCTACGAGATCGTTCCCGAATTCGCGCCCTACATCGGTCTCGAATACGAAGCGAAAACGGGCGAAACCGCCGACATCGCGCGCCTTGCGGGAGAAGACCCCGATGGCCTGAAAATAGCGCTCGGATTGCGCGCCTGGTTCTAGGCGCGCAATCCGGTGCCCGAGGTGAGACACGCGCTCACCTCGCGCGCCAGACCGGCCTGCCCCGCTTTACTCGGCCGGTGATGCGGTCCGGGTCCATCCCGAACGGTAGCGGTCGAACCAGGCGAGGATCGCCGCAGCCTTGGCGGCCGATTGCGACGGCCTCGCCGCAATGCTGCCGTGGCTGGCGCCGGGCACCTTGACCAGAGCGGTAGGCACGCCGCGCAGCCGCAATGCGGTGTAATACTGCTCGGATTCGCTGACCGGCGTGCGGTAGTCCTCGCTGCCGACCACCACCAGCGTGGGCGTTTCCACTTCGCCAACGAGCGAAAGCGGCGACAGACGCCAGTAGGTCTCGGGGTCTTCCCAGGGCTGTGCGCCGATCCAGTAACGGCCGAAAAACGCGGGACCGTCGGCGGTCAACGCCTGCGTGGTCCAGTTGATCACGGGCTTCTGCGTGGCGGCAGCCTTGAACCGGTCGGTCTTGCCAACGATCCAGCTGGTCAGCACGCCGCCGCCCGATCCCCCGGTAACGAACAACTGGTCGGGATCGGCAATCCCCAGCGCGATCGCACGGTCGACGATCGACATGAGATCGAAATAGTCATTGCCCGGATAGGCCTTGTCGATCTCGTTGGCGAAGTCTTCCCCATAGCTGGTCGAACCGCGCGGATTGGCCGACAGAACAGCATAGCCGGCAGCGGCATAAAGCTGGTTGTCGGTCGAGAAATGCGGGCCGTAGGCGGCGAAGGGTCCGCCATGGATTTCGAGGATCAGCGGCACACGCTGGCCTTCGGCATAGCCCGGCGGCAAGGTCAGCCACCCCTCGATCTCGAGCCCGTCATGGCTCGACGGCACCGCGATCCGGCGCACTTCGCCCAGCGTTTTCACCGCGCGAAGCGAGCGGTTGAGATCGGTCAGTATCCGAAGGTCGCCGCCGCGTTGCAGGCCGACTTCCGCCGGGCGCGTGGCCGTGCCCACCGTAAAGGCAATCGCGTCGTTTTCCGAAACCGAAAAGCTGCCACCGGTATAGGGCCGATCGAGCCCCCCGCCCGAGACGCCCTCGACCACATCGCGCACCGAGCCATCGAGACCGATACGCGCGACGCGGGTTTCCCCGCTGATATCATATTGCGCGTAGATCGCGCGGCCGTCGGCATCCCACCGGATACCTGCAGGGCTGTATCCCCATTCGGCGGTCAGATTGCGGACGCTTCCGCCACTGCGGTCCATGACATAGAGGTCGTCATCCTCATAGGCGCGCAGGGCATCGTCGAAGCCGAGATAGGCCACCAGTCGGCCGTCGGGCGATGCGACCGGGCTATGATCGGGGCCGTCCCGATCGGTCAGCTGGGTCACTGCGCCACTCGCCACATCGAGCGCGTAGATCTCGCCCTCGACGGGATCCTCTTCCCAGTCCGCGCGCCGGTTGGCACCGAAATAGATCGTCGATCCATCGGGCGACCAGCTGAGCGGGCCGCCGTCGTGATACCGCCCGTAGGTCAGTTGCCGCGGCGCACCACCGGTTGCCGGAACGAGGAATATCTTCTGGAAACCGGGCTCGACATACCCCTGCCCGTCGGCGCGATAGGTCAGCAGGTCGCGGATCTCGAGCGGTTCGGCCCAGTCGGCGCCTTCCGGCTTGTTCGCCGGCGCCGATCCCAACTTTGGCCCCTCGTCCTTGACTTTCATAGTGTAGGCAATCGAACGGCCGTCGGGGGCCCAGGCGATGCTCGACGGGCCCGTCGGCAGGCCGGTCAGGCGTATGGCCTCGCCGCCATCCAGCCATTGCACCCACAGCTGCGCCCCGCCCGCTTCGGTCGACGCATAGGCAAGACGGTCGCCGCTGGGCGACCAGCGCGGGCTGAAGGCATCGCCATTGCGCCCGGCGAGCGGCGTTTCGCGTCCGGTGCGGATGTCGATCAACCAGATCGAGCTGACGGCGCGGTCGGACATGATGTCGTTCGTCCGGCGAACATAGGCGATATGGCGGCCATCAGGGCTGATCTGCGGGTCGGCCGCAATCGCGATGTCGAACAGATCGGCGCCGGTGAAACGGCGTTCGGGACCGGTGCGGTCGCTGCCCATTGCCGCACCCGTCATGGGCGCCGCGCGCTGGTTTTCGACACTTCGTGCCGGTGCGTCCTGCGGCGCGGCTTCGGCTTGCTGTGCCAAGACGCTGCCCATCGGTATTACCAGCAATGCGATCCCCGTCGCCAGCCTGCCTATCGCCATCTCGTCAATCCTCTCGCTCGCGGTTCGACCGATCTGTCGCCTTGCGGCGGAGCGCAGTCAATGTGTCATCTTCGACAGTTAGTCCCGGTTGCCTCGCCTGCGTCACCGGCGCAGAGTGAGCGAGATGCGGAAAAATTGGCCGCGCAGCAAAATCGCGCCCGAGCAAGAGCAGGATCGAGGACCGAGATACCATGCATATCGACCGACGAAACTTTCTCGGCGCAACGGGCACAGCCTTTGCGGGACTGCTGCTGAACGGCTGCACGAGACAGGCATCTCCGTTGGCCGCTTCGGGAAGCGGCTTTACCGACTATGGCTCGCTGATCCCCGATCCCGCAGGGATGCTCGACCTGCCGCGCGGCTTTTCCTACCGCCTGCTGTCGCAGCTCGGCACGCCGATGGACGACGGCGGGACCGTGCCCGACAAGGCCGATGGCATGGGCTGCCTGCCCTTGGGGCGCGACGAGCTGGTGCTCATCCGCAATCACGAGCTCGTACCGAGCGACGAAGCGGGCGGCACGCCGGCCGCAGGTTACGGCACCTATGAAGGAGCGATCGTGCCGGGGGGCACGACCAATATCGTGCTCGATGCGCATACGCTGGAGGTCAAACGCGAGTTTCGGACACTGGCGGGGACCATCCGCAATTGTTCTGGCGGGATCACGCCATGGGGAAGCTGGCTGACCTGCGAGGAAGCCCCCGTGGGCCCCGGCGAGGGCCTCGCGCAAAGTCATGGCTGGGTGTTCGAAGTTCCCGCTTCGGCAACCGGGCTTGTCGAGCCGGTGCCGCTCACCGCAATGGGGCGGGTCAACCACGAGGCGGCTTGCGTGGATCCCGTGACCGGCATCGTCTATCTGACCGAGGACCGCGGCGACAGCGTACTGTATCGTTTCCTCCCGGCAGTTCCGGGCAATCTGCGCGCAGGCGGACGCCTGCAGGCCATGGTGGTCGAAGACTTGGCCGATACGCGTAACTGGGCAGGCCCGGCCATGGCCGTTGGCACGCGCCATGCGGTGCGCTGGATCGACTGCGAGAATGTCGAGGCACCGCAGGACGATCTGCGTGACCGCGCGGCGGCGCGAGGCGCGGCGCTGGTCGCACGCGGCGAAGGCATTCACATGGGGACCGACGCATTGTTCGTCTGCTCGACCAATGGCGGGCAGCGCAAGCTGGGCCAGATTTTCCGGCTTGTTCCGGGCCGGGGAACAGCTGCGGATACGATCGAACTGTTCTTCGAAAGCGAGCGCGAGGACCAATTCAACTATGGCGACAACCTGACCGTCGGCCCCAATGGCCATCTAATCGTCTGCGAGGACCAGTACACCGACGTGGTCGACAACCATTTGCGCGGCATCACCCCGGATGGGCACGCCTATCCCTTTGGACGCCTGCGGATGCAGACCGAACTTGCCGGCGGATGCTTCTCCCCCGATGGCAGATGGTTCTTCGTCAACGCCTATTCGCCCACCCGCACCCTGGCCGTCACCGGGCCATGGGCGGCCTGAGGACCGGTTCGAACCACCCACGGCCGGGGCATGCAGCCCGGATTCGGCAAATCCGCTGGCCTCGCGGTATCGTAGTCCCGTGAGCGGCGCCCTGCGGCATCCGCGCAGCGGCCAAAAGCCGTGGGAGACAATTTCTCGGACCCCTCCCCGCGGCGAGGCATTGTCCTACCATGCAAGCACAACAAACCGCCTCCCACAACGATGGGCCGCCCTGGAATATCATCACCAACGGGGGCCCGGTCGTGGCCACTGCCATCCACGCCGGGCATGTCGTCCGTGACGAGCTGGCGCCTTATCTCGCGATTGATCCCGAAGACCGCCGGCGCGAGGAAGACCCGCTTACCGACTATTTCCTGTCACTGAGCGACAACCTCGTCCGCGTGAACCGCTCACGCTTCGAATGCGACATGAACCGCCCCCGCACGGGCTGCATCAGCCCCGATCCGGCAGATACCTGGGGCCTGAAGATCTGGCAGGATGGACTTCCCGAAGGCCAGATCGAGACTTCGCGCCAATTGCACGATCGCTTCTATGCCGAGATGCGGACGCTGTTCGACCGTTTGCTCGACCAGCACGGCCGGCTTCTGGTGCTCGATCTTCACAGCTACAACCACCGCCGCGACGGGGCGGAGGCCGAAGCGGCGCCGGTCGAGGAAAACCCCGATATCGATATCGGAGCAACAACGCTCGACCGCGGGGTATTCGGCGATCTTCTGGGGCGCTTCACCGAGGAGCTCGGGCGACACACGATGCGCGGCAATGCGCTGCAGATCGGCGAAAATGTCCGCTATCCCGATGGCGGGAACTTCCCCGAATGGCTGTTCGAAACCTATGGCAAGCGCACCTGCGTCATCACCCTTGAATACAAGAAGATATTCATGGACGAATGGACGGGCACGCTCGACATCGGCGCGGCGCAGGATCTGCGTACCGGGCTGATGCATGCGCTCGGCGTGGCCCGCACGGAACTGGCCAAGCTCAACCGATGAGCGATGACATCGAATTTACCGCAACGGCCCGCGAAACGGACCGGGCGCTGGCACGGATCGACGGCCGGATCGACTGGCTGTCTTATCTCACGCCGACGAACCTCGACGCGGTCGCCGAAGGTTTTCGCGACAGCGGGTACAAGGTGCTGCCCGAACTGGAATACCCGCCGATCCCCGACGATCTCGGGGCGTTGCGCTCCCAACTGCTCGACCTGCCGATGCGACAGCTTGGCAATCTCGATATCGAGGCGCTGCTGATCGAGAAGCAGCGCGAACTCGACCGGCAGATCGAACTGGTCCGCTTGCGCGGCCGCGACGGCTTCACCATGGCATCGATCGACCTGTTCGGCGATGTCGATGCGGCCCTGTTGGCGGTAGCCGAGAAAGTGCTTGAAGAGGTGCCGATCCGCGACCGGCCAACCGCCCAGCGCGTCGATGCGCAGGCATTCATGGCAGCCGCACGCGAGGCGATGGACAGCTACCGCGCGAAAGATCCGCGCTTCGATTTCGAAGTGGTGAAGGAAACCACGCCGGGCACCCACATCTTCACAGCGGCGGGCAATCTGCATGTCGCCTTCGACTATACTTGTCCGCGCAACCGCGTCGAACCGCTGATCCGCCATGAAGTCGGCACCCATACGGTGACGCGGTTCAACGGTCGCTGCCAACCGCTCAGCGTGCTCGAATGCGGGCTTGCCGATTACGATGCATTGCAGGAAGGCATCGCCGTTCTGGCAGAATACCTCGCCGGCGACATGCCGCCGTCACGCCTGCGGGTCCTGGCGGCGCGCGCGGTGGCTGCCCGCATGGCAATCGATGGCCGGCCTGCAAGCGAGATATTCGCAAAGATGCGCGAAGAGTATCACCTGCGTAGCGAAACCGCATTCGACACCACCGTCCGTGCATTGCGCGGTGGCGGCATGACCAAGGACGCGTTGTACCTGCACGGGCTGGTCGACCTACTCGCCTATTTGGCGGGCGGCGGATCGACGGAATTCCTCTTCATCGGCAAGTTCGCGCTCAAGCAGCGGGCACTGCTGGAGCGGCTTCTCGACGACGGCTTCCTGCAACCGCCCGCAATCGTGCCCGATGAATTTGCGGCACCGCCAGCCAAAGACCCCATTTCACCAATTCGGCAAATGCGCGTCGAACAATTCTACACGGAAAGCACTGCAGCATGAAACTCGCATTTGTCGTCAATCGGATCGAGACCGAACAGGCCGATTATACCACCATCCGCCTCGCTCGGAAGGCCGCCGCCCGCGGGCACGAACTGGCCTTCTTCGGGCTGGCGGATTTCATCTACGAATCCTCGGGGCGGATCTGCGCAATGGCGAGCGTGCCCGAGCCGGGTGACTATGCTGATGACGCCGCCTATCTCGACCACCTCCAGAACGACGCTCCGGAAAAGCGCATCGTGGTCGAGGATTACGACATCGTCATGCTACGCAGCGACCCGGCCGACGAACTGACCACGCGGCCGTGGGCGCCGCCGTCGTCGCTGCTGTTCGCGCAGCTTGCCGCCGCGCATGGCACGATCGTGCTCAACGATCCGAGCCATCTGACCGACGCGCAGAACAAGACCTATTTCCAGCATTTTCCCGAGGAAGTGCGCCCGGCCACCTGCATCACGCGCCACGCCGACGAAGTCAGCGCGTTTCTGGAAGAACATGACGGCAAGGGTGTGCTCAAGCCATTGCAAGGTTCGGGCGGACAAGGAGTCTTCATTGTCGACAAGAAGAACCGCCAGAACCTCAACCAGATCATCGAATCGATCACCCGCGATGGCTATGCGATCGTGCAGGAGTACCTCCCTGCTGCAGCCGAGGGCGACCTTCGCGTCATCACGCTCAACGGGCGTCCGTTGCAAGTCGACGGCACCTTCGCCTCGCTGCGCCGCTCGAGCACGACCGAAGATCATCGCTCGAACCTGTCGGCGGGGGGCAAGGCCGATCTCGAACAGCCCGACGAGGCGGCGATGCGCGCGGCCGAGATGTGCGCGCCCAAGCTGATCGACGATGGCATGTATCTGGCCGGGCTCGATATCGTCGGAGACCGGATGATCGAAGTGAATGTCGATAGCCCTGGTGCGCTCAGCTATATGGAAGACCTCAGCGGAGTCGATTTCAGCGGCGCGATCATCGATGATCTCGAACGGAAGGTGCGACTGAAGAAAAATTACAGCGGCACGCTGAGCAATCGGCATCTCGCGGTCGTCTGACCTGCAGGTGAGGTGAAGGTCGCCGGTCAGAGGCCGATCTTCACCCCCGCCCAGACAGTCCGCGGGACGCCGAGATCGATCGATCCGCTCTGGTTGCGGGTGATGATGGTCTCGTCGGTCAGATTTTCGCCACGAAGCACCAGCGCGACATCTCGAAGCAGGGGTATCTGCGCGTAGGCATCCAGCGTGGTCGCGGCTGGCAGGACGTTGGTTTCGCGATCGTCCTCGAACTGCGCACCGACATGACGGATCGTGGCCGAAAGCAGCCAGGCTTCTGCCGGGCGCCAGGCAAGCGATGCCCCGCCGACAAAGCGCGGCGTCTGCGACGGACGGTTTCCGTCGAGCACTGCAGCAAATCCCGAACCGCGCGCTTCGGCATCCGTCCATGAAGCCGAAGCATCGAAGGAGAGCCGCCCGACATTCGCAGATGCGGCGGCTTCGAGGCCGCGCGCACGGATCGCGTCGATATTGCGGCGCTGACGCAGATTGGTGCCCAGCGTGACGTTGGCCACCGCATTCTTCACCCGGTTGTCGAAGGCGGTCAGCGACAGTTTGACGCCCGATGACGGCGTGAGATCGACACCCGCCTCGAACCCTTCGAGACGCTCGTTCTCGAGGGCGGCATTCGCTTGCGTGACGACGGGGAAAACCACGAAGGGGCGGTACAATTCGTTCAGTGTCGGCAGCCGCAAGCCCGAATAGGCTGCTGCACGAAGGGCGATCAGCGGGTTCGCCCGGTACAGCAATCCTCCACGGAACGAGGCATCCCAGCCCGACCGGTCCGGATAGCCGGCATCGATCTGCAGCACGCCCGCAGCGTCGCGTTCACGGTAGAACCCGTCACGGATGGTCCAGCGATCGAGCCGCGCGCCCGCGGTCAGCACCATTGCCCCCAGGGTCCAGTCATCCTCGATGAAGAAACCGAGATCGGTGTTGGTCCCGCCCGCCTGCCGGCGCGCAGTGACGTTACCCGAAAAGGCGCTGATAGCGGTTTCGAACAATTCGCCCTGCGCATTGCGATAGTCCACGCCCAGCCGCAGCACATGCGCATCGCCCACCGGGGGCCGCAGTTCGAACTTGCCCCCCAGCCCCGTCGCAGGCGTGTTGCGCTGGTCGAGCACGGGGACGAAGCGGCTCGAGCTGACGACGATATTGGTGAAGTTGCGTGCCTGGATATAAGCAAGCGCATCGAAGGCCCAGGCGCCGCGGCCAACCAGTCGCACGCTGGCATCCTGTCCTTCGATCGTGCTGTCGGCCCCTTCGAACCGCAGCGTGCGTTCGTCACGGTAGGCCAGCCCCCGGACCTGCAGTTCCACATCGCCCGACACCGGGGCCACGCCGCGAACCTGGGCCGACCAGCCGTCGAATGCGGCGCGCGCGCTGAGCGGAACGCGGTCCGCCTCGGGCGTGGTGAAGAATCCCTTTCCGCGGTCCCAGCGCCCTGACGCCACGACGAAACCGCTGCCGAGCTGCGCGCCGGTGCTGGCCGACAGCTCGGTTTCGCCGCGGTCATTGGCAAGCGCTTGCCCGGTGAAGCCGCCCAGCGAGTCCATACCGGCGCTCTCCAGCTCGATCGTCCCTGCCAGCGCGCCAGCACCGAAGGGCCCCGATCCCCCGCCCCGCGTTACGCGCACTTGCGCCAGGCGCTCGGGCGCGATTGCACTGAAGGGGATATAGCCGAAGAACGGATCGCTCATCGGCACACCGTCGAGCAGCACCAGCGCGCGGCTGGTCGCATTGCCGCCCAGCGCGCGCAGCGTCGCGCCCTGCGCCGAAGCATTGGCAGAACGGCTGTCCGAACGGCGGAATTGCTGGAAACCTGCGACCCCGCTCAGCGCATCCTCAATCCGGCCCGAGGGTACCGACGCCAGCTGGTCACGGTCGATGACCTGGGTATCGTAGGCCGGCGCAGCGGGTGTTTCCTCCAAACCGCTTCCGGTCACGACGATCACAGGATCATCCTGGGCGAATGCTGGGGTAGCGGCGCACAGCGCCAGCGACAGGCCGGTACCGGCCATCAAGCTGCGAAACAGGGTCATGGGGGGCGCCGTAACCGGTGGAACGCCGAATTGCGAGGCCCGACTAACCGTTTGCAGCATCGCGCCGAATGCCTAGAGATACACACACAAGAGGGAGAAATGCGGCATGACTGAAGCAGAGGATCGTTCGGGCTGGGTCAAGCGTCCCACGGCAGCCATCGAGGGTACCGGTTGTACGCTGGAAGATTACCAGGCGCTCTACGCGCGCAGCATCGAGGACAGCGATACGTTCTGGGCTGGCCAGGCCGATCGGCTCGACTGGATCAAGGACCCGACCGTGATCGCCAACTGGTCCTACGATCCGGTATCGATCAAGTGGTTCGAGGACGGTGTGCTCAACATCTGCCACAATGCGGTCGATCGCCATGTCGCGGCGGGCCACGGGGCCAGCACCGCGCTGATCTTCGAGCCCGACGATCCGGCAGGTGAGGTGCGCCGGATCACCTATGCCGAATTGCAGGCCGAAGTGATCCGCATGGCCAACACCCTGCGCAAGATGGGCGTGACAAAGGGTGACCGGGTGACGATCTACATGCCGATGGTTCCGGAAGGCGCCTTCGCCATGCTCGCCTGCGCGCGGATCGGGGCGATCCATTCGGTCATTTTCGGCGGCTTCAGCCCCGAAGCGATCGCAGGGCGGGTCGAGGACTGCCGCAGTGACTGGATCGTGACCGCCGACGAGGGGCTGCGCGGCGGCAAGCGCATTCCGCTGAAGGCCAATGTCGATGCCGCGCTCGACAAGGTTTCGGTCAAGGCGGTGCTGGTGCTGCGCCATACCGGGGGCGAGGTGGCCATGACCGCCGGCCGCGACCACTGGTACCACGAACTTTCTGCCGACGTCGCAGCCGATTGCCCCTGCGAACCGATGCAAGCGGAAGACCCGCTGTTCATCCTCTACACCTCGGGGTCGACCGGCAAGCCCAAGGGCGTGCTGCACACGACGGGCGGCTATGCGGTCTGGACCGAGACCACCTTCCGTCACGTCTTCGATTACCGCGAAGGCGAGGTTTTCTGGTGCACCGCAGATATCGGCTGGGTCACCGGGCACAGCTATATCGTCTACGGTCCCCTGCTCAATCGCGCGACCGCGCTGATGTTCGAAGGGGTGCCCAATTACCCCGATCACGACCGTTTCTGGCAGGTCTGCGACAAGCACCAGGTCAATATCTTCTACACCGCGCCCACGGCCATTCGCGCACTGATGCGCGAGGGCGAAGGGCACGTGACGAAGCACGACCTGTCGTCGCTGCGCCTTCTGGGCAGCGTGGGCGAGCCGATCAATCCGGAAGCCTGGCGCTGGTACCACGACACTGTCGGCAAGGGCGAACTGCCGATCGTCGATACCTGGTGGCAGACCGAAACCGGCGGCGTGATGATCACCACCCTGCCCGGCGCGCATGACATGAAGCCGGGCAGCGCCGGACGCCCCTTCTTCGGCATATGCCCGCAGCTGGTCGATGCCGAGGGCGAGGTGCTCGACGGCGCGGCAGAGGGAAATCTGTGCATCACCCGCAGCTGGCCGGGACAGGCGCGCACGGTGTACGGTGACCACGACCGCTTCGTGCAGACCTATTTCAGCACCTATTCCGGCAAGTATTTCACCGGCGATGGCTGCCGCCGCGACGAAGATGGCTATTACTGGATCACCGGACGCGTGGACGATGTGATCAACGTGTCGGGGCACCGCATGGGCACGGCGGAAGTCGAGAGCGCGCTGGTCCTCCATCCCAACGTCTCCGAAGCCGCGGTGGTCGGCTTCCCGCACGACATCAAGGGTCAGGGAATATATTGCTACGTCACGCTCAATGCCGATGTCGCGGAGAGCGAAGACCTGACCGCCGAACTGCGCGCGCATGTGCGTAAGGAAATCGGCCCGATCGCGACACCCGACCATCTCCACTTCACTCCCGGCCTGCCCAAGACCCGCAGCGGCAAGATCATGCGGCGGATCCTGCGCAAGATTGCCGAGAACGATCACGGGGCGCTGGGCGACACTTCGACGCTGGCCGACCCCGGCGTGGTCGATGCGCT
Organism: Qipengyuania citrea; assembly: GCF_009828015.1. Lineage (GTDB taxonomy): Bacteria > Pseudomonadota > Alphaproteobacteria > Sphingomonadales > Sphingomonadaceae > Qipengyuania > Qipengyuania citrea. The sequence goes on from NZ_WTYG01000002.1 coordinate 855,924, forward strand.
TGTCGAAGGCCGCCGGAACCGCTGAATGCGGTGCCGCGTGTGGTTCCCCCGCATGTAGCGTTATCGCACGATTAACCAGCCGGGGCGCATAAATCGCTCATGGAAGCGGGCCTTGCATCATGTGGTTGGTAAAGCACGTTGCGGCGCGCACGCAGGGTTCGGACTGGCGGGGTTATTTCCTGATCGGCTGCGTCGCCGTTCTGGCCCTGCTACTGGCGGGCGCCAGCTGGAGCGCCCGGCAATCCTCGATCGAGCGCACCGCGGCAGAACAGCGCCAGGATCAGACTCTGCAGGTCCTGCTCGAAACCGACCACCTGCGCTCGGCAGCGCTGCAGCAGGTGCGCGGCGGTCGCGGCTATCTGCTGACCGGGAGGCCTGCCTTTCTCGAGCCTTTCAACGAGGGTCGCCAGGCCGCGGCTACGGCGCACGAACGACTGACTGCGCTGATCGGCGACAATCGCGACCAGTTGCTGCGGACCCGCGCATTGGCAATCGATCTGGCGCATCTGAACATGGTCATTGATGCGATGATCAAGCTGGCCGACGAAGGCCGTCAGAGCGACGCGATGCGGATCATGCGAAGCGGGAGCGACCGCGATGCAATCGAGGCGATTACCCACACTCTCGATGCGATCCAGGCAAGCGAGCGCGAAGCACTGGCGGCGTCCTCGCGTGCAGCGCAGAGAAGCGCTGTCGCTAACGAGCTCTACCAATATCTGCTGGCCGGGATCGGTCTGTTGCTGCTGGGCCTGTCGATCGTCACCACGAACTACGTCCGCAAGGCGCTGGCGCGCGAAGATGCCGCCCGGCGCGAGCTCGAAGTCTTCGCCATGACCGATGCGCTGACCGCCCTCCCCAACCGTCGCTCGTTCATGAGCGATCTCAGCCGGGAGATCGCGGCATCGCAGGCCGAACAGACCCCGAGGTTGAGCCTCGCAATCTTCGACATCGATCATTTCAAGCGCATCAACGACCGCTTCGGTCACCCGGCTGGGGACGCGGTTATCGAAGAAGTTGCCAAACGGGCGAAATCGGCCCTGCGCGAGAACGATATCGTCGGGCGTATCGGCGGCGAGGAATTCGGCGTGATCCTGCCGCGCGCCGATCTCGCCAGCGCGCGGGCGGTGTGCGGCCGATTGCGCGAAACAATCGCCGGGACACCGGTGGTGCGCGATGATGCGATCATCGCCTTTACCGTCAGCGTGGGGATCGCCCAGTTCCAGGCAGACGATGATATCGACCATCTGATGACGCGTGCCGATGCCGCGCTTTACGATGCCAAGACCAGCGGCAGGAACCAGGTCCGCACCACTGCGTGAGGGTTGCGCCGACGCCGGTCGCCCGGTTAAGTCGCACCATGTCCACGCCCAGCATCCTGTTCGTCTGCCTCGGCAACATCTGTCGTTCGCCTCTCGCCGAAGCGGCCTTCCGCAAAGCTGCCGACGAGGCCGGGCTCGAGGTCCATGTCGCCAGCGCAGGCACCGCGGGATACCATGTCGGCGAAGCACCCGATCCGCGGACCATCGCCGAAGCCCGCCAACGCGGCGTGGACGTCACCGGCTATCGCGGACGGCAGCTTGCCGCACAGGATTTCCACGACTTCGACTACATCTTCGGCATGGACCGTTCGAACATGGCCAATATCGCCCGCGTCGATCCGGGCGATGGCAGGGCGCGGGTCGCCATGTTGCTCGATATCGTCCCCGGGCAGGAAGGGCGCGAAGTGGCCGATCCCTATTACGGCGGGGCCGACGGCTTCGGCGCGACATGGAACGAAGTCGACGCGGGAGCCCGCGCGCTGGTCGCCGTCCTGCTCGATGAGACACGCTGACGCCGTCCTCGAGCCGCTCTGCGGCGCCAAGGTCATCGGGGCCGAGACCCTCGCGGGCGGCGATACCTCGGGCGCCAGCCGTCTAGCGCTGGCCGACGGACGGACGCTTATCGCCAAGCACGGTCCCACGACTGCGCGGGAAGCCCGCATGCTCGGTGCGATGCATGCGCTGGGTGCGCCAGTCCCCGAGGTGGTCGGCATGCAGGATGACTGGCTCGTGATGACCGACGCGGGTGCCGCACGCCCGTTGGACGAAACGGCCTGGCATTCGCTCGCCGGCGCTCTCGACATCCTGCACGCAGCCGCGAAGGCCGAGCCTTACGGATGGAGCGAGGACCATGTCTTTCGCCACGTTGCGGTTCACAATGCGCAGCGCACCGACTGGGTCGAATTCTGGCGCGACCAGCGCCTGCTGTGTCATGTTCCACACCTGCCTGCACCATTGGCGCAGCGCGTGGAGACTCTGGCCGCAAGGCTGCCCGACCTGTTGCCCAGCCGTCCGCCTCCCGCGCTACTCCACGGTGACCTGTGGGGCGGCAATATCGTCTGGAACGGCGCAGCACTGACGCTGATCGATCCGTGCGCCTATCATGGCGACCGCGAGGTCGATGCCGCCGCACTGACCGTTTTCGACAGCCCGCCCGAAGGGTTCTTCGACCAGCTCGAACTGGCTGCCGGCTGGCGCGCGCGTCTGCCTGCTTACCGGCTGTGGATGTGGTTGATCCATGTGCGGCTGTTCGGGCAGAGCTATTGTGCTCCGGCGGAGAGAGACCTCGCACTGCTCGGCTGCTAACCGCCGCGTAGCGTCTTCACGCCGAAATCGCGTTCGAACAGATACAGCAGCACGCGTGCCGCTTCTCCGCGCCGACCTTCGAGCCCGCCGTCGCGGTCCATCAGCAGGCGCGCATCGTCATAGGCCTTTGGCAGAAGTTCGGTGATCTGATCCAGCGTCGCAATCGTGAACGGCGTGTCGCCTGACTGCCGCGTGCCGAGAAGTTCGCCGCCGCCGCGCAGGCGCAAATCCTCCTCCGCAAGCAGGAAACCGTCCTGCGTCTGGCGCATCAACTTCAGTCTTTCCTGGGCGGTTTCGGACAGCGCCTCGCCATGAAGCAGCACGCAGAAGGATTTCTGACTGCCGCGGCCCACCCGGCCACGCAGCTGGTGCAGTTGGGCCAGCCCGAAGCGTTCCGCCTGCTCGATCACCATCAACGTGGCATTGGGGACATCGACGCCCACTTCGATCACGGTCGTCGCCACCAGCAATTTCGCATCACCGCGCGCGAACCGCTCCATTGCGGTGTCTTTCGCTTCACCCGGCATCTGTCCATGGACCATGACCACGTCGTCACCGAAGCGCTCCTTCAGCGCTGCATAGCGCGCTTCGGCGGCGGCGATATCTTCGGGACCATCCATTTCGCGCACCATCGGGCACACCCAATAGGCTTGCCGCCCCTCTGCCATCTGCGCGGCCAGCCGGTCGACCAGCGCCGCCAGCTTCTCCTGCCCCATCACCACCGTATCGATTGCCTGCCGTCCGGGTGGCAGTTCGTCGAGCTTGCTGACGTCGAGTTCGCCATATTGCGCCAGCGTCAGCGTACGCGGGATCGGTGTCGCGGTCATCGCCAGGACATGCGGTGCGCGCTTGCCCTTGCTGGCCAGCATCAGCCGCTGCCCGACCCCAAAGCGGTGCTGCTCGTCGATGACCACCATCGCCAGGTTGCGATAGGCGACCTTGTCCTGGAAAATTGCATGTGTGCCCACGACGATGTCGATGCTGCCGTCGAGCAGCCCCATCAGCGTTGCCTCGCGTGCCCGGCCCTTGTCGCGGCCGGTGAGCAGCGCAACGCGCGCGCCCGTCGGTTCTGCCATGCGGCGCAGGCTTTCATAATGCTGCCGGGCGAGGATTTCGGTCGGCGCCAGCAGCGCCGCCTGTGCCCCGGCCTCCACCGCGATCAGCATCGCTTCGAGCGCGACCACCGTCTTGCCGGCACCGACATCGCCCTGCAACAGCCGGAGCATCGGCGCTTCCTGCGCCATATCGCCTTCTATTTCCGCGATCGACCGGGTCTGCGCCCCAGTCAACGGGAACGGCAGGTCGAGCTTGCCCCGATAGCTGCCGTCTCCCCGCAAAGGCTGGCCCTTGCGCTTGCGATTGTCCGCACGCACCAGCATCAACGCCAGGCTGTTGGCCAGCAGCTCGTCATAGGCGAGTCGGTCGCGCGCCGCGCCATGTTCGCTCTTGTGTGCCAGCACCAGCGCATCGCGCCAGGCCGGCCAGTCCGCCTTGTCGCGCTGTGTTCCTTCGATCCATTCGGGCAGTTCGGGCGCGCGCGCCAAGGCTTGTTCGACCAGACCCGCCACCCGCGGCTGGGTCAGCCCTTCGGAAAGGCGGTAGACAGGCTCGCACAGCCGCTGCATCGTCTCGCCGCCCTCCTCGACCACATGATCGGGATGGATGATCTGGAGCATGTCGCCGAACCGTTCCAGCTTGCCCGCAACCCAGCGAGTTTCGCCTTCGGGCAATTGCTTCTTCGCGGTATAGGACGCGCGCCCGAAATAGGTGAGCGCCACCACGTTGCCCGCCGCATCCTGCGCCAGCACGCGGTAGGGCGCACGCGGGTTGCGGCTGCTGCGATGTTCGCCGATCGTCAGTTTCACGACGATCTGCTCGCCCTCGCCGCCATCGTCGATATTGTCGATCGCACGCCGCGTCACGAACCGTTCGGGCAGGTGGTAGGCGATATCGCGCACCCGCGTCAGGCCGAGCTTGTCGAGCGGCTTCTTCAGCTTGGGGCCCACCCCTTCGAGCGTCCCGGTCTCGGCAAACAGCGGATTGAGGATATCAGGGCGCATGGCCGCACATAGCCATCAACGCCAAGCTGGCGAAAGCGGCAAGCGCATTGCCCGAAGCCGCGCTTGTGGATAGCGATCCCAACTTGCGCTGCGCGGGCACGCGCGATAGGCGCTTCGCATGCCCGATCTCCTGACATTCGACGGCCGCAAGCAACGCGCCAAGTTCCGTGCCTGGCATCGCGGCACGCGCGAGGCCGACTACATGATGGGCGGCTTCTACGATCGCTACAACGCCGATTGGAGCGAAAACGAACTGGCCTGGTTCGAGGCGCTGCTCGAGGAAGACGACGTCGACGTGATGGCCTGGGCGCTCAAGACCGCACCCACCCCGCCCCGCTTCCAGGGCGAACTGATGGCGGCGATGCAGCGGCTCGATTACGTGGATATTCCGCGTTGACGACCCGGCGCTAGCGCCTATCTCCCTTCCGATACGCCGCGCACCCCCTTCCCGATCGGGCAGGGGGCGAAGCAGCGTGTGCGGAACGCCGCGCGCTCTTGAACGCTAGGAACACCATGCCCGACCTTTCCCGTATCCTGAAAGCCCGCCAGCCGCTCACGCTGGCGCAGGTTGCGCGCGGCGCGCAGCCGCTGGTGATGGCCGATCTCGCCCGCGCCAGCACCGGCCGCGCGGTGTTCATCGCACCGGATGATGCCGCGATGCGCAGCGTGGTGGATGCCGCCGCCTTCTTCGCGCCCGAGCTCGAAGTGATCGAATTCCCGGCCTGGGATTCCCTGCCCTACGACCGCGCCAGCCCCGCGCTGGCGATCAGCGCCCGGCGGCTCGCCGCGCTGCACCGGCTTCAGGCCGGCAAGGCCAAGGCGCAACTGATCGTGACGACGGCGAATGCGGTCCTCCAGCGCGTCCTTACCCCGTTCCGGATCCGCGAAAGCGTACGCGAATTCAAACCGGGTGTCGAAATCGGCCGCGAAAGCCTGTCCGCCCTGTTGCAACGGCAGGGCTACAGCCGCACCGACACGGTGATCGACAAGGGCGAATATGCAGTCCGCGGTTCGATCGTCGACATCTTCCCCAGCGGCATGGACGAAGCGCTGCGGCTCGACTTCTTCGGCGACGAGCTGGAAAGCCTGCGCAGCTTCGATCCCAATACGCAGATGAGCACCGGCCGACTGGATAGCCATCTCCTGCTCCCGGCGAGCGAAGCGCTGCTGGACGAAGACAGCATCAAGCGGTTCCGCAGCCGCTACCGCGAGATGTTCGGCGCCAATGCGACGCAGGATCCACTGTACGAGGCGGTCAGCGAAGGCCGCCGGCTGGCCGGCATGGAACACTGGTTGCCGCTGTTCGAGGACAAGCTGGCGACCTTGTTCGACCATCTCGGCAAGGACGATCTGGTGGTGATCGACCAGGCGGCGCTCGCCGCCGCGGACGAGCGCGTGAAGGATGTGCGCGACTATTTCGACCAGCGCACCGCGATCACCGGGCAGGCGAAGGGCAATTATCGCCCGCTGCAGCCCGATGCGCTGTATATGTCGGCCGATGAACTGAAGGATGCACTGGCCGCTGCACCCGCACATCGTGCGACGCCGTTCGACGAGCCGGAAAGCGACGGCGTGGTGGGCTTCGGCTTCCGGTCGGGCCGCGATTTCGCCCCCGAACGCGCGCGCGGCGACAATGTCTATCCGGTGCTTGCCGATCATCTCAAAGCACTGTCCAAGGCCGGCAAGCGCCCGCTCCTGGCGGCCTATTCAAAGGGCAGCCGTTCGCGCATAGCCTCGATCCTCGAGGAAGCCGGCACGCCCGTGCAGATGGCGGAGAGCTGGCAGGATGCGCTCGGCCTGTCGGCCAAGGGCAAGCCTGCAGCCATGATCCTGCCGATCGAAGCCAGCTTCGCCAATGACGAGATGGAGCTGCTGACCGAGCAGGACATTCTCGGCGACCGGCTGGTGCGACGCAAGAAGAAGCGCAAGAGCGCCGATGCCTTCCTGGCCGAATTGCAGGCGCTCAGCGTGGGCGATCTCATCGTCCACACCGAGCACGGGATCGGCAAATATCTCGGCCTCGAACCGATTGCGGTGGGCAAATCGAAGCACGACTGCGTGCAGCTCGAATACAAGGGCGGCGACAAGCTCTTCATCCCGGTCGAGAATATCGACGTGCTCAGTCGCTACGGCAGCAGCGAGGAAGCGGTCATGCTCGATCGGCTGGGCGGCGAGGCATGGCAGAAACGCCGTGCACGGCTGAAGGAGCGCATCCGCGAGATCGCGGGCGAATTGATGCAGGTCGCTGCGCAGCGAGCGCTTAAGAAGGCCCCGGTCATTGAGGTCGAGGATGGCACCTACAACCAGTTCCTCGATCGCTTCCCGTGGGAAGAAACGGACGATCAGGAGCGCGCGATCGCCGATGTGCTAAGCGATCTCGAGAGCGGCAAGCCGATGGACCGCCTGGTCTGCGGCGACGTCGGCTTCGGCAAGACGGAAGTCGCGCTGCGCGCCGCCTTTGTTGCGGCGATGAATGGCCAGCAGGTCGCCGTGGTCGCCCCCACCACCCTGCTCGCCCGCCAGCATTTCGAGAATTTTTCCAATCGCTTCAGCGGTTTTCCCCTGAAAGTCGGTCGCCTTTCACGGCTCGTATCCGCCAAGGAGATGAAGGAGACCCGCGAAGGGCTGTCCGCCGGCGACGTGGACATCGTGATCGGGACCCATGCCATCCTGTCGAAGCAGACCAGCTTCAAGAACCTTGGCCTGGTCATCGTCGACGAGGAACAGCGCTTTGGCGTGACGCATAAGGAAAAGCTCAAGCAGCTGCGCGCGGATGTGCACATGCTGACGCTGACCGCAACGCCGATCCCGCGCACCCTGCAGATGGCCATGACCGGCCTGCGTGAGCTTTCGACCATTCAGACCCCGCCCGTCGACCGGCTCGCGGTCCGCACATATGTGATGGAATGGGACGACATGGTGATGCGCGAAGCACTGCTGCGCGAGCACCATCGCGGTGGGCAGAGTTTCATCGTCGTCCCGCGGATTTCGGACATGGAGGAATTGTCCGATTGGCTGCATGAGAACATCCCCGAAGTGAAGTTCGTCGCCGCGCATGGCCAGATGTCGCCAGGCGAGATCGAAGAGCGCATGAGTGCGTTCTACGAAGGCAAGTACGAGGTCCTGCTCGCCACGACGATCGTCGAAAGCGGGCTCGACCTGCCCAGCGCGAACACGATCATCATCCACCGCGCGGATATCTTCGGCCTTGCCCAGCTGTACCAGCTGCGCGGGCGCGTCGGGCGGGCCAAGCTGCGCGCCTATGCCTATCTCACCTATGCCAAGGATACGCAGCTGTCCGAAGTCGCGGAGAAACGGCTCAAGGTGCTTGGCGATCTCGACAGTCTCGGTGCCGGTTTCCAGCTCGCCAGCCACGATCTCGACATTCGCGGGGCAGGCAATCTGCTCGGCGACGAACAGTCGGGCCATATCCGCGAGGTCGGGTTCGAACTCTACCAGTCGATGCTCGAGGATGCGATTCTTGCCGCCAAGGCCGGCGACATGGGGCTCGAGGCGAAGCCCGAACGGGTCAGCCCGCAGATCACCGTCGATGCGCCGATCATGATCCCGGAAGACTATGTGCCCGATCTGGCGGTACGCATGGCGCTGTATCGCCGCCTCAACGATGCTGCGGACAAGGCCGAGATCGAAGCGCTGGCGGCGGAAATGATCGATCGGTTCGGCGATTTGCCCGCTGCCACTGCCAACCTCGTCCGACTGATCGAGATCAAGCATCAGGCGATCGAAGCCAACATCGCCAAGATCGATGTCGGTGCGCAAGGTACGCTGGTGACCTTCCACCAGGATGATTTCCCCGATCCGGTGGGACTGCTGGCCTATGTCGACCGGTTGAAGGGCACCGCCAAGCTGCGGCCCGACATGAAGCTGGTCATCAGCCGCGCGTGGGGATCGCCCGAAAGCCGCCTCAACGGTCTGTTCCAGCTGACCAAGGGCTTGTCCGGGGTGGTCCGCAAGGCCCACAAGAACGGAAAGAAGGCGGCCGCCTAGCTGTTGGCGAGCCTAAGGAATTCCTGCGCCGTCATCGGCTTGGCGCGCAGGAATCCCTGATAGGCCTTGCAGCCCGCCGCCTGCATGAATTCGCGCTGCGCCTCCTGCTCGACACCCTCGACCACCACGGTGAGATCAAGCGCCGCCGCCATGGCGACGATGGCGTGGACGACTGCCTTGTCGCGTTCGTCCTCGAGCACACCATCAAGCATCGAGCGATCGAGCTTGATGCAATCGATCGGCAGCACCTTGAGATAGCGGAAATTGCAGAAGCCGGCGCCGAAATCGTCCAGCGCGATCTGCACGCCGAACAGTTTCAGTTGGTCGAGCACGCGGCTCACCCGGTCGAGATCGGCGAGCAGGACCTGTTCGACGAGTTCGAGCGTGATCCGCCCCAACGGAAAGCCGATCCGCTCGGCCATCTGCGCGAAATCGATGGCGAAATTCTCGACCGCCAGATCGACCGGGGTGATATTGATCGAAAGCTGCAGGTGCTTGGGCCAGGCAAGGGCCTCTTCCAGCGCGCGCGCGACGATATGGCGCGACAGATGCGCGATATGGTCCGCCCGCTCGGCAATCTGGAACAGCGCCCCACCCCCGATACGGCCGACAACCGGGTGATCCCAGCGCGCAAGCGCTTCGGCGCCGATTATGCGGTCGTCTTCCAGCGAATATTGGGGCTGGAAGAGGATCTGGATCTCGTTGCGGTCGATCGCGGCAAGCAGATCGGCTTCGAACTGGCGGTTGGAACGCCCGGCATGCGCCGCTTCCCCCGTCGACCAGTCGATCCGCCGACGGTTGCTCTCGCGCATTCCCTCGGCCACCGCCGCCAGGCGTTCCAGCACGCTTTCGGGATCGTCCTTCTCGGTTACCCGCATCAGCGCGATGCGCGGCCATAGACGCAGGCTGCTTCCCCCGCCCTCGGGGCTGGCGATAGGCAGGGCGATGGCGTCGGCCAGTGCTTCGGCAAGCCATTGCCAGCGTTCGCGGCTGCATTCCTGCCGCGCGAGCAGCAGGAACGTGCCACCGTTCAGCCGTGCCGCAACCCAGGCATTGCTGCTTTCGAGCTCATCGGCGGCGAAGTGCTTGATCCGCTGCGCCACTTCGACCAGCGCACCGTCACCGGCCAGTTCCCCGAAAGCCACGTTTACATTATCGATCCGGCCGAGCGTAATGAGCATCGCCTGGATCGGGCAGGCGATGGTGTCCGAAGGCCATTCGCGCTGCCAGCGCGCTATCGTCTCACGTGCGGACGGCTGATCGGCCAGACCGGTAAGTGCGTCGCGCGTTTTCCTCATCGGTTCTTGTGGGTTAGTGGCCATTTCCCAGTCCTTATCCGCGCGTAATGGCACCGTTATCAGTATTTCGGACGTGTTGCCAAATGGGACGTAGCTTCATAGGGACCGCGCGGGTACCGGGAAGCGGGTCTTGTCCGGAACGGGAGGGTCAACGGAAAGCATGTCCGAATACAACCGCCTGGCCTTGGTCGTTTCCGACGCCCCGCGGGCACAGGAAGCGGCAGAGCGGGAATTTCGCTCCGTTACGGACTGGGTCCCGCTCGAAGAAGCCGATGCCGTCGTGGTTCTCGGCGGCGACGGCTTCATGCTGCAGACGCTGCATGCCATGCTCGACACCGGCCGCATCATTCCTGCCTATGGGCTCAACCTGGGCACAGTCGGGTTCCTGATGAACCGCAACCGCAATCCCGAAACGCTGATCAAGCGGATCGGGAAGGCCAAGCCGCATCACATCGCACCGCTCAGGATGCAGGCCGAGACGCAGGATGGCGCGGTCCACACGTTCTGCGCCATCAACGAGGTCAGCCTGCTGCGCGAGACGCGTCAGACCGCCAAGCTGGAAGTCACGGTCGACGACAAGGTGCGCATCGCCGAACTGGTTTGCGACGGGGTGCTGGTGGCGACGCCGGCAGGTTCGACCGCATACAACCTGTCCGCCGACGGGCCGATCCTGCCCCTCGATTCGAACCTGTTGGCGCTGACACCGATCAGCCCGTTCCGCCCGCGCCGGTGGCATGGGGCGATCCTGCCCGATCGCAGCCGCATCTCGCTGCGCGTGCTCGAACAGGAAAAGCGCCCGGTGTCCGTCGTGGCCGACCAGCGCGAACTGCGTCACGTCTCGTCGGTGGGGCTCGAAATCGCCCGCGACAGCGAATTGACGCTGCTGTTCGACCCAGGCCACGCGCTCGACGAACGCATCGTGGCCGAGCAATTCGTGGTCTGATGCACCCGCCCGTGCGGCTGCGTGAAAGTTTTGCAAAATGCCCGCTTGCCAAACCGGAATCGCACCCATATAGGCGCACCCCTGCCCAGCGGGCTGCTCCCCGATAGCTCAGCGGTAGAGTAGGTGACTGTTAATCACTTGGTCGTTGGTTCGAATCCAACTCGGGGAGCCACTTACATTCTCTAAGCGATTGAGACTGTAAGACTTTTTGGTTGAGCGCTTGGATCGCTACCACAAAACTTCCCACACTGCGCTTTCAAAGCGCTTCTTGAACATACGTCAGGTAGACGCGGCGGAACCAATCGCCCGCCATTCCCTCCATGGTCGCAATTGCAGGGATCATGGTCTTAAGCACCGAGCAACGCATTACCCTATTGCTCTCCGTTGGATTATCCCAAGCGGAGGAAGCAATAGCAAAGTCCTCTTCTGACCAACCATCGTCTTGTACCGCTTCCAGCAGAACACCTTGCCAAGCAGTTTCAGCAGCGCCGACCTGATCCGGTCCTAAAGTGATACGAGGTGGGGACTCTGCAGCCTCCGCTTCAATGCTCTTCCGAATGATCCTCATATATTCGTACAAATGCTCGTCGCCTAAGGCTTGTACGTACCGAAATTCAGCTAGTTGTACCTTACCCTCATCGGAAAGGCTGACTTCGCATGTCCTCCCTTCCGACCGGATGATTGCCGAATAATACACGAAGAACGTGTTCACGTCTTTCTGCGGAAGTCGTGCCAGTCCGTTCATCACCAATCTGTTGGACAGTCGGAGCAAGATTGCCCCGGCCGCATCAGGCTGACTACGGAAATCAATCCGCGCAGCGGCCATTTCTTTTTCGGCGCGAGCAATTAGCGCATCGCTAGCATAAAGCTTCCCGAGGTGATCCGCCATCGCGGTATGCAGCTTACCGGTCGCACCCATCGAGGTTGCAACTCTGGCAGCAAACCCTTCTTGTCGAAGCGAGGCACCCAGTGTCGCAATGGGGTAAGCGGGAGGGGCCGGAGGGGGGATCTTGGCCGTGCGTATAGGTGGCGGGGTCGGAGCGTTGGCCACATCGGGCTGGTCTTGTTCGAAGTCTACCCCGGCAAGTTCTCGAGTATGTTCATTCAACCACCATATTTCTTCAGGGGGAGCCAGCGTTGCAAAGAGAACAGTATCCTCAGAATAATTAAGCTGAGTGAGATACCTACCCACCAGAGCGTTCGCCGCCCCACTTTCTACGAGACGCCCCTCACGATCTAAGTAGCTCGCATGGAAGCCCAATCCAGCATTCCGGCCGAGGGTTTTCCTAACACCCCCCATCCAGATGAGAGCACAAGCTGACGCACATATATCTTCCCCAAGGACCGCCGTTTCATAGCCACGAAGGCGAATAAGCCTCCCAATTTCCAGCGCAGGAATAAGTTGTCCGCCATCACTCTCTAAGCCGACAATCGCATGAGGAAACCGTATTGATAGCTCACGAAACCTTTCCTCGTCACCTTCCACGATATCGCCCATGATCAGGATAGCTTCCGTCCCGTCATCGAGTGTCTGGTTATAAAACTCAGCGGAGTAGGCAGGGATTGGATAGGCCAACCCCAACGCCAAAGCTGCTTTTGTGATTAAGGATCGCATGGCCACTCCGGTATGTCCGCTAATAGAGTATAGCTAGCGATAAAATCTAAAGGGCTCATTTCGCTGCGCGCAAGTCTGCGAAAAGAATTTCACGTATATGGCGAGGGAACCGCGAGTACATACAATCTAATTGCTTCAGTAGCGATCTTGGGTGAACCAACCCGTAGCTTCTCGACCACGCAACCCGCGTCAGGCGCGGTCATCGACAACGAAACTAAGTTACGCCGAGTTGGGCGGCTAAGAAGGAACAGATTGAGCCCGAGGGCCACTACGTAGAAGGTCGGGTTCTGGCTATCATTTGACGCCGTGCGCGCTCATATCTGAGGCGAGGCGGTGGGCCTCTCTTCGCGCAAGGCGGCGACCCCGCGTGAAGTTCTGTACCCCGGCCCATCGCCTTACCCTCGCCGGTTGCAGTGGAGGCAATCCTCTCAGGCCGGTACTTACACCCCTACGAGCTGTATAAATAACGGCTCCGCATCGCATGGACCATAACGCTCCTGCCACGCTTGCAGCTCGGATTCGACATCTGATTGAGACGTGACCAGCAGAACCGGACGCAGGCCATCCGCTTCGCCAGCACCTTCGAGCCTTTCGACCCTCGTCCGCAGACTACGCATTGGCCCCACCGGGCTTACGGATAATCACGCGAAGGATCTTGTTGCCTTCGCCGATGGGGCCATGCTCCGCCTCATGAGCCGCCGTCGCCTCGTCCTCGCTTTGCCCTTCGTGCTGGATGATCCGAACCCACGGGGCGAAACCGCCGAACGTTCGCGTCTCCAAGGCCTCAAGTCGCCGCTTCATTGCCCCAACCATTCCCGTACCTCCTTTGAAAACTTGCTCAGATCGCCGTCAAACTCTGGCTGACTTTCGTTTTCGACATGCTTCTGTTCATCGGCTGACAGCGGGATGCCGAGCCACTGTTTACCCCAAGGGGACAACGTGCCTTCCCGCGTCCTCCCCTCCAGCGTAGCCAGCCGTCGCTTGAGCGCACTCATTGCTTTTGCTCCAATGCTGTGAGGCGACTTTCCAGATCGCAGGTTTCCACCAGTTGCTTGTGCGAGGTCAGCAGGGCCATGACACGCCCGGCCTCGTCCGGTGTCACTTCGCCAGCCGCCACCGCACACAGCAGCGCGGAGGAGGCTTTAACTGCATCCTCAGCACTGGCGATTTCAGGCAGCGAGAAGCTGACCGGACTGTCCCGGCGGGCAGGTGCGATACGATCCAAGCAAAGGCGTAGCGCCGTAACGTCACCCTCCAGTGCCTTATCGATCGCCTTTCGGGTCAGAGCTTCGTGCTCCCCCTCCAGTAATGCTTCGACTGCCAGGGTTGTCTTATTCCGCGCACCCAAAGTGCGACCACCGAGGCCATTGCCGGGAGCGAACCTCCCGTCCGGTTTCCGACCGTTATTTTTCGGAGCCTCAGACATTAGGACCACCCCCAGGGCTCATGGCTTCGAGTGCTGTCACACGCTGTACGAGCGCTTGCAGATCCGCCTCCAATGCCGTGCTTTCCAGCGCTTGTTCCAAACCCTCCACTCTCGACAGCGGTAGGCACCCTGCCAGATTGGCGAGGACGAACCTGTCACCGAAGCCCGGTGTCGAACTTACCATTGAACCCCGGCAATTGCAGACCTGCAAAACCTGCCCGGAGGCGGGTGGCCAGTAGAAGGCAAAGTGTCCTTTCGCATCGGTCGAGGCGTAATCCACGATCCTGCCCTCCCCATCGCTCAAAGGCGTGCCGGAAGGATCAGCGAACAACGGGACAATGTTTCCCTCGCTGGTGACAACCCGCGCACGATAATCGGCGAGTCCACACCCACGACCGTTGGTCACAATATCGGAATGCTGGATCAGCCTCATCATTGCACCGTGAAACCCGGAGGCGGGGGCGGTATGCCTTCGCGCGGGTTGCTCAATCCAGCCGTGCGAGCGCCACCTAAAACTGGCGCGCCGTAATAGCCGGGAAACACGACGTGCAGATGATCGCCTTCATTAAGCGCCCGAGCATTCGGAAAACGCTTCGCTACCTCGCCTTGCAGCCACGACATAGACCGTCCGGGAGGGGGCGTCAGATCGAGTGCTGAGCCGTCCAGATGCGCGCTGTTTGCAGCGGGGCGATACCCACGGCGGCGCATGTCCGCTTGATGCTCAGGCGTCCTATATCCCGAGGTCACGCGGACGCCGGGAATAGCCTCCTGCACATCGCGGAAGTAATTCACGCCCGCGCTCTCCCCTTCAACCTTGAAGCCCGGAGGCGGAGGAGGCGTGTCGCTGCCGCGGCTGGAGTATTGGGGAGCTGGTGGCGCAGGGACATCACCGCCGCGAGAAGGCAAAGGATAATCAGGGTCGTCGAGCAGCCCGCGAGCAGTCTTGCGTGCAGCGGCGATGGCCTTCTTGGCAGCCTTGCGCTTAGCATCTTCGCCCATACGGCTGTACTCCGCCGAACCAATGAGGCGGAGAAGTCTGTTATAGGTCAAACGCCCCGCAATCTCGTGATAGCGGTCATACTGTTCCGGCGTGTAGTCGAGGCGTTCGCCATCCTCACTGTATTGCTTGCCCGGAGCCGAGACGCCCTTACCGATACGCAGCATCTCAGTAACGACAGGATCGTTCTTTGCCTGCGATTGCCAGAAGGGTGAGATGAAGTCCGGTCCGAGGCTATCGAGATCCACCACTTCCCCGAACACATCGCGGCGCGGGTATAGTTCATCCGTCATGCCGGGAATGCGGGCCTGTATCGCCTCGCCGATGCTTTCCCGTTTGCGGGAGACCGGATCGATCGCACGGGCCACACCGGCCACGCCAGCCGGGACCGCGAAGGCGCTAACGGTCCGCTGTATCCAGTTGTCGGCATAGCGGCCCGGATCGCTCAGCCCCTCCACAAAGGACGAGACGCCAGAAAGCCAAGTTTTGCTGGCAAGGTTGCCCATGATCGATGCAACCAACATTGTCGCCTTATCGTCCTGTTGCCGCTCGCTCAGACCGCTAGGAAGGGTCGCCATGTCGGCAGCAACGCCCAGCGTGGTCGAAAGCGGATCAAGGCGTGAATAGCTAATCCACCTATCGCCAACCTTGACGCTGTAGGGTTGCCACCCGTCCGCATACATGAGCTTCGCTTTGTTGGCATCGGGAGGCACTGCCCCCGTTATCTTGCCCTCTAGCGCAGCCTCATACATGACTGCAGCAAGGCCGGTGCCGAGCATCATGCGGGCAACAGCCATATCGCGAGCCTCGCCACCTGCGTTAAACTCCGCACGCCAGTCCTTGAGCAAGGGCGCGGCTGGCGACCGTTCGGTTGCAAACTTTAGCAGGTTGATAGGTGTCCGCACGAACGGGACCACCACCTTGGCCAGAAGATTGCTATTCGTAATCCCGGAAATGTGCCTCCCGGTTTCGCCAAGCTTGCGCTGGAACGTGAGGTAGCGGCCATAGTCCATAGACCGCTCGAACATCTCGTCAGTCGGGTTGGCGACCAGCTCTGCAATGCGCTGCTTCGCCTCGTCCCCCTCCAGCCCTTCCTTGGCGGCGAGACGCACCGCTTGGCCATTCAGCTCCATACGTCGGGCAATGCCCTTGAATAGCTGATCCTCCGCAGTCAGGAGGCGCGTAGGCACGCGGATAACCTCGCCCTTGAGGCCCGAGATTGCCTTATATTCGTCTCCCTCCACTTTGGACACGAAATCGTCAGCATCGCCACTTCGGAGGGCTTTGGCGAACAGGCTCACGCCCTCTTTCGTCCCTTGCAGCAGGCCAATCGACCTAGCGCCCACCTCGCTTGCCAGAATGCGATCCTCGACCTTGCCACGCGTCGCCGTGTTACGCAGAGCGCCGATTGCTGCGCCCGTGGCATATTCGGGAATCTGCAACATGGCCGTCAGGCTGTTCGAGACCATATTCACAACGTGCGTCGGAGGGTTCGACAGCAGGAAGTTGATGTAAAGCTCCCCGATCTTTTCCCTCCACTTGGGCTTAGCAGCCTTGGCCGCGAAAGCGTTGAACTTACCCGGCCCCATTTCCACCGCATCGAGCAGCACGTTGGCGGCATCCTGTAGGCCAGCCCTACCGCCGCCAGCGCGGACCATTGCGCCGAGAACGTCAGTGCGAACCGCGCGAGCATCCGCAGCTTGCCGGAACTGTTGCAGGGCGCGGCCAGCTTCCGCCGTCATACCCGACACCTGCTCCTGAATAGCAACGTGACGCATCCACGCCTGCCGGAACTGGTAAAGCGCCTCTTCGCCGGGATCGTCCATGCGTTGAATGCGCTTAGCCGCGTTGACCAACTCATTGCCCGACTTCGCCAAAATCTGGCGCGCAGCTAAAGCCTCTTCCGCGTTGAACGCCTGCCCCTTGCGACGAGACAAAAGCTGTTCGGGCGTCATGTTCAATTCACCCGCCAGCCGCTCAGTTTCGGCTTGCGTGATCCTGCCCCGCTTGGCCGCATCGAAGCCGCCTAGCGCGTTGTCCGTTGCCTTCAGGGCGCGGCGAATGTCTTGGGGGCTATCGAGCTTCGTAACGTCAACGTTACCCACCCGGTCAATCGCCTGGCTAGGCCATTCCTCATAGGCCTCCACGGGAGGAAAGGGCGCCGCGCCATCGCCCACGCCCGAGCGATCCGCATAGACAGGCCCGCCAACATCGTGGCGCTGTTGCTCTAGGTCGAAGCGTTCGCCCTGGAGGCCGTAGAAGCCTTCCACCTCTGCCATATCGTCGGCACGGAACCGACGCCCAGTGTTGCCCTCGTATGTGTCACGCAGGGCATCGAGGAAGGTGTTAACGTCCGGGCGGTCCATATGCTCAGGGAAGTAGCCCGCTTCCCATGCCCGCAAGGCCGCATCATCTAGCGACATGCCCTCATCATTGAGCATCGGGCCGAAGCGGGTTTCTTGCCCTACAAAATCCATACCGCGACGGGCCGCGTTGGACGTAATGCCCATGAACGCCAGTTCCCCGCCTTGGTCGCGAAGGCCGCCATTAAGACGGATCCATTCGACCATATCGACAGGGCCAACCTTGGGAACGTCAGCGCCGTTGTAGCTGCGCACAGTCTGCCTAGAAAGCGCGTCCCGCTCATTGGGTAGGCGAGCCTCCACGAAGCGGCCCGCGTCAATCCCTGCCGCTTCTTGTGGCCCGTCAACGAAGTTTCGCGGCATAGGCAGCACGTCGCGCGGCTGGATGGTCGAGGCCGAAGCGAGCAATTCAGCCCGCGTTGTAGGATCGAGCGGGCGGCGAGCGTTGGCAAAGGCGTTACCCGGAGGACCAAGCGACAGGCTATCCCCCGCGCCATCAGCCATCGGTTGCGCGGCCGGCGTATCGAGAGCGAAGCCGGGCGGGGGCGCGGGAATATCCGCGCGAGCTGCACCGAGGCCAGCGTCTAAGGCAGTCTCTTCCCCGTATGCGTCGGCAGCCCCGCCGGTAGCGCGGGCGGTCCTTTCACCGTTGCGGCCAGCAACAGCGCGGTAAGCCTTGGCAGCAAAGGGCGCACCATACTCGACAGCCTTGCCCAGAGCCGGGGCGGCCAGAGCGCCAATAGGAGCGCCAATCGCCGCCCCCTTCAACCGTTGGGCCGTGTTGCCGTCGGCCCCCAGGAAACCCTCGCCAGCACCGTACACACCGCCAACCTTCGCGAGTTGGGGGATTGAGCGGGCACCTTGCCCGTAGGGAATAGCGAAACCAGACGCGAGCGCGCCGGTCACTTCGCCCGTGGTCGAGGCAACCGGATGGAAAGTCTGATCGTAAGAGAGAATGCCCGCATTCTGGCGCTGATTGTTCGCCCAGATGTCCGCAAATCGACGGTCGCTGTTCCAAACATTCTCCCGCCCGTCTGTGCCGCCTAGAGCGTCAACAAGCGCGCCCGCTTCATCGAGGCCACCCGCGAGGAAGCCGGAGCCAGCCTTGCGCATGAACGCACCCGTTGCCCCGTCCCCGAGGTCAATCATCATCGGGGGCGGCGATTCCTGCGAGATCGCGTAATCGACATTCTCGCCAGCATCCCGACGAGATACCCAATCACGCAGATCATCCGGGCGGGAAGTCTCATAGCCGTTAGCCGTGAGGAACGCGTTGATCTCTTCCGCCGAACCTGAGCGTAGAAGATCCGCATAGCCATCGCGCACGGCAGGGGCGAGCGGCTGGAGAGGAGTTGGCGTATCCCAGAATTGCGCGACCTCTTTCGTCGCGGGCGAGCTAACCGGGGCCTCCCGATAGTCCGCGGGCGATTGAGTATAGACCCCATGCACTCCGAGGCGGTTTGTCCGAGCGCGACTCTCCGCCTGCACGTAGTCAGAGCGCCTTTTGAGATCTTCAAGCAGGTAGTCGGGAGCAGCGAAGCCGTGCCCGTAGCGGAGGCTCATCAAGCCCGCATCGGTCTGGCCTACTTCGACCGGAGCAACCCGACGCCCCCACGAAGCCCCGAACGAAGGGCCCACCGTTGCCGTGCCGCCGTTTAACGTGTCTTGCAGGAACGCGCGCGATTGCTCGCCAATCGGGACCGCGTTGCCCTCCCTATCCCAACCCTGTTGACCAAGTTCCGGCGCATCCACACCCACAACACGCACCCGAGCGTCACCGCTGCGCACCGTATCGCCATCGGTCGCTTGCGGCGCGTCTAGAACGAACCCTTCAGGTGGAGGCGGAGCCTTGTCCGAGGTGGACCTGCCACCCCCACGAAACAGCTCTTTACGAGGCCTAGGGCTCTTCGCATCGTCTAATGAAAAACCGGAGGGAGGCGGAGGGAGCGTCAATTGACCTTAACCCATGCCTTGCCATTCCACTCCACCTTGTTGCCCTTGCCATCGGTCGCAGTGGGCCGTGCTGCGCTACGAGAGCTACGCGACGGAGGCGGATTGGCGTTGCGATAATCGACCATCCCACGGCGGTTACCTTGGCGAAGGATTTCCATTGCCCGACGATTGCCATGACGCTGGCTCTCCAACTTGCTATCGTTCGCCGTGCGGTAGTCGTCCAATTCCACATCGCGGCCATGCGCGGACGGTCCCGAACTGCGCAGAACGTAATCTTCGACAGCCTGGAAATATTCGGGGGTACCCTCTTCCAAGCCAAGCTCTGCAGCGTACAGCTCGAAGTCTTCCGGACCATCATAGAGAACGCGCGTCTGTCCGGTCGCAGGATCATAACCAACGCGATCTCGGCCAATCGTGAAAGGGTTAGCCGCACGCAAGTCGGCTTCGCTCTGGCGCGCGTGGTCCTGATACTGCCACTTCGCCAATTGCTCGGCTGCATACCGTCGGCGTTCTGCGAAATCGGATTGCTGTTGAGCTATACCCTGCACAGCCATCGGCGTGCGCCCCTGATACGCGGCAATACCATCCGCCACGACGGCTAGAACTTTCTGCCAATCTTTCACTTGGGGCGCTTTGCCCACAAGAGCCTTGCGCGCCGCGTCATAATCAAACGGCTGGCGCATCGAGGCACCTAGTGGACCGCTCTGTTGAGCGCCCAGCGGAGGAGCCGAGCGCTTGGAGATACCCGCGCCTGCAGTTTCACCATCGGGGCCAACCGACCAGCCGCTTTGCTCCACGGGAGTAGCCTGCGAACCGTCTAGGTTGAACGTGCCGCCACCGAATCCTGATACGGGACCGGGCATCATCCCAGCCTCACGCATGGCAGTGCCCTTGGGGCTTTCCATCATCGGCATACCCTTATGGGCCAAGGTGCCATCGTCTTCATGCGCCAGCGCAGCAGCGCCCTTCACGGGCGAGCCGAATAGCTTCTTGCGGCGATGAGGTAGGCGCGCAGCCTCCGACATCGATGTGTAGTTCTGATTTGTTGCCCCGAGCATTACTGCGCCCCCTGCTTTTCGGACTGCCGCAGCAGGTCCACATAATAACTAGCCGCCGCCATTGTCTCGGCATCGGCGGTGTCCATTGCGCCTTCGTAGAGCGCGTGGAACCTCTCGCCCGCAGCGCCTTTTGCGTGGCCAGCGGTGGCTTGCGCGTACGCCAGCACCTGCCCACCCAAATCTGCGCGGGCATCACTGGCGGCTGGATCAAGTAGGTCGGCAGCAAGGGCCAGCAGTTGGATGACTAAGCCCGTATCGCTTCGATCCCCCTGAGCCGCCGCGAGGCGGGCGTAGGCAAGGCCTTCGTAGAAGCCGCATAAGTCCTGAGACGCGAGGCGCGAAACCGCCTCACCCGCGAGCTGTCGCTGCGCCTCCAGGTCACCCACCGCAGCGCGCTTCGCCAAGGCAAACGGGTTTTCACTGAGGGGCACAGTCATAGCGAAACCGTGCGCGAAAGGCTGCCGAGGTCCGACCGACGGGGGGAAAGCCGAACCCCGGCCCCATACATGCGCAGGCGGGCGCTGTTGGGAACTGAAGAAGATGTGATTGTAGCCATTATTCCCCCGTCTCTCTGTCTCGAAGTCGGGAGGTGTGGCGGGGGTCTTAGATTCCGATAGTCTGCCCCCGCTTTGCCTCAGTCTCCCGACGATGCAATCTTGCAAACTCAAATGACGCGCTTGAACTAGCACAGTTTAGCAAGAAAGTCAAGCTTTGTTCTCGTAATGTTCGACACTCGGAACGGCCCGCGATAATCACGGAAGCTTGAGTAGTAAGCGCCTTGATTCCCTCGCGGACTACGCCCGCCACCGCTACAGGGTGAGGATCGATTGCCAGTGTGGGCGCGTGGTCATGCTGGACCCGCACGACTTGCTAGCGACTATCGCGGCGAGAGGATGGCCGCGCTACAGTTTGGAGGGCTTGGCCATGCGGTTGAAATGCCAGCGCTGCGGATCGAAACCTAAGCGCATAGGACCGGGGCTGGATTAGAAACTGAGACCTGAGAGGGGCTGTACGGCGCTACTCCGAACGCCCCAGCTCCCGCCGCAAGTTCTCGGCACGGCGATGAGAGCGCCTTTCGTGAAGTTTGATCAGTCGTATTGTGCGCCGGTCAAAGTCGTCTGTTAACACTCGCTCGCTAGCCAGACCTTTATAGAAGCTACGCAGTTTCTCATCCAACTCTGAGAATGCGAGGACAATATCATTGACCTCCTTCGAAGACACATGCTTTCCAGGGGGATTGGAGCCTGTTTCGGACCACCAGCCCGGACTTCCATAAGGTGGCATGAGCTTGGCCGGGTTGGAAATATCATCGTCGTAATAGGCAGGCGTCACTGTCCAATGAGCCAAACGATTCCGCTTGAGGGAAAGCTTTCGCGTCTTCTTACTCAGGGCAGCCCAATCCGTCCGCAATTCCACCGACCTCTCGTCAGAACCCGAAATCCGCGCTTCCAAGGCGGCATCGACCATCCTCAGCTTGCTCCGAAAATTCTCGACTGAGTAAAATATCGCCGTAGGCACTTGAAAATCAATGTACACAACTGCTTGAGCATCGTCGTCGGGATGCGACGATGTTGGCGTCACACAGATAGTGAAGAGATTGCAAAGCGATAGCTCGACGAAACTCCACTCGCTAATCGCCTCACCAACGAGCGCGAGCATTTCTCGTGTTTCACCGAGGCTTTTATCTTTCCCATCCACGTTCGACGATTACTCCCAATACAATAACCTCATGCGAGGCATTTAACGTCGTGGCTCCCGCCGCCCTGTCCATTCACGGGCAAGGCCTTCCCGCACTAGGATTGAACCGACCGAACGGCCACCTACACGCACCACCGCCAGCGTGCGCCCGTATCCGTCTTTCCCTTTGCCTTCGCAGGGTAAAGGGCGAGGCATTGAGCGAGGCCGGGAGCCGATTGCGCGAGGCTATCACCCATTCGCTTTCATACGCACAGCGCTCGTTTAATTCCGGCGCGTCAATGTCGGCAATGCGGGCCTTTTTGCCAGCGATCGACGGCGCGTCGCCATCGTGCACGCAGTGAGGGCAAGGCTCTGCCGAGCAGATAGCTAGAGCCGCTGCGAGTAGCAGCACCTAAAACTCGCCAATAAGGCGGCCGAGTAGAAAACCACCGCAAACCATGAACAGGGCCGCTGAGGTCCAGAGGGAAGCGGACTTTACCTCTCGCTTGTCAGGCCCTCGCACCGTTTGCCCCGCCGTATCAACCGAGCGCGCGACCTTCGACCAGCCGCGCGCGGCTAGCAGGCCGAGGATAGCGCCAAGGGAGACAATGACGATAGCGGGGTTGGCAATAAGGCCTGATGGCTCGAAAGCTGTGTCTAGGGGGTCCATGCCGCCAGTATATCCCTAAGCGAATCCTGAGGCAATCTGAGGCCTTATAAGGGCCAGGCGTTCAGAGATGTGAGGTCGAGACATGCTTGGGCCGATGCACGATCAATTCCGCTTCGTTGCGGTCTAGCTTGAGCGCAATCACTTCTTCCCGTGCGACCGTCGCCTTGACGAGTAGGGCTTGCTCCCCCTCCCGTGTGTAACGATGCAGAAAGGGAAACGCCGCCGCTCGCTCGCGATCAAGCGACCAGCTAAGCCCCCATTTGTTGAAAGTGTAGCACCCGCGCCAGATCGTGACCGTATCCGGGAGCCCTGCGAAAGCTTCCCGCTCCGCTTCATCCATCATCCAGCGCCCCCAAGAGGGGTTTTCAATTAGGTCCGCGAAGGGTGTGTCCTCGACAAGCGCGTCAGTGAATTGCGCAATGTTGTCGCAGCAAGTCCATTCCTCCCCCAAGAGCGTAACCCAATCCTTCCACTCTAGGCGAAGTGTGAGGTCGATAATGGCGGGCAAGCGTGAATAGCTGTTTTCAAACTTAAGGACTTCCCGCGCGTCCGGCAATGTAAGTGGAGCGTCGAGCAAAGCGGTAGTCATTCAGGGACCGTGACGCCGAAGCGGCCGGCGCCATAGGAAAACTCGGCCCCCATTTCGACTAGCGTCGCCTCGATAGTCTGGCGCGTTTCCTCACGGATGTTCGCACCAGCCTCGAAGCGGGCGAGGGTAGCGTAAGGCACGCCCGACAGTTCGGCCAACTCCCGCCCTGTCTTGCCCAACCCATCGCGGGCCATCTTGCACTGTTTTGCGTTCATGCGGTGAAGCATATTACACATTCTCTGTTGACGCAATTGTAGATTATGCTTAGCAAAGTTCCCGCCAAGGCATCCTGCCGAAAGCGACCTAGCCGAAGAGGTGGCTCTCTCCGACTAGGCCTGATCGCAAACCCAAATGAGTGGGGCTGGACTATGAATGCAATTACCACAGAACGCCCGAAAACCAATTCGATGCGGAGCGTCCTCGACAGCTTAGAAGGGGCGAGCTTGCCTCAAGCCATGCGCGGTGAGTTTGCATCGGCAATCGACAACTATCGCAGCCGCCGTGCAGCCGTCGCAACCGCCAGTGACGAACAGGCGGCGATCGATCTGCTCGTTGCGGCTGAGCGTCGAGCGCTTTCCTTCCAAGCTTCCAGCATAAGCGAACTTCGGGCCATCGCCGAAATTATCTGGAGCGACGAAGACAGCTTACCGCCATCCGAAATGGTGACCGCGTTTTTCGCCTCCCTGTGCAACCTCGACAAGAACCCCTCACCCACGTTCGACCCCGTCCGCTGGCTCACCAACTACGAGGCAGGCGGCGGCGGCTGGATCGAGCTTGACGACGAGATCCACTTTCTTTCCGCCGACACGGATGCATCGCGCCTAGCGATGTGGGAACTGAAGACCCGCAACGGAGCCGAACAGGTGAAAGCGATTATCCGCAACCGTACCGCCCCTGATGCGAGTTGGGGGCAACTGGTCTCGAACTACGAAACCGCGAAAGCGCGGCTGGACGAGTATCAGTCTGTCGAGCGCAACCTTGAAATGGGCACCCCCGAGAACGCTGCCCATGAGGCTAAAATTGACGAGCTGGCGGACGCGCACTTCGATGCCGCGCTCGCTTTACTTTCGACCCCCGCGCCGGACGCCAAGGCCTACGCCTATAAAATGCAGGCCTATCACGATGCAGAGGCGTTCCAGTGGACGCGCAACCACGAAGTGACCGAGGGACTGGTTAGCGACGCTAAGCGGCTGATGCACTAAACAGCGGCACGGCTCCCGAGCATAGGCCCGTCACTCGTAGCAAGGTGGCGGGCCTTTCTATGTCACCCCGGACATCTCCCGTTAGAAAATGGTCCCTACTGCGGGGTGCGAGATGTCCCAAATTTGTCGGTCAAATGGGTGTCGGGTTTCCGATAGTAATATAAATACTACACCCCCCTCCCCCTCTCCCCCCCCATGACACCGTTTAGGGTCGAAAACCGATAAACAGCGGGCCGATTGCGCGTTTCGGACCGAACGCAAACGATCAAATCGTGGTCGAGCAAAAATTGGCGCGCTTTCTGGAGCCGTGCGAGCGAAAGCGGCAGCGTCTTGCTCCACCCATTGGCAATCAGAAAATCCCGGCCCCAGTGTTCGGCTCGACAAAGCTGGTACAGGTAGAGGGCGTCCGGATTGACCTTGAGCAAGTCATGGGCTGCGCGATTAATCTGCACGAACCTATCCCCTGCGAAGCCGTTGCAACCTTCCTGCTGGTACTTCCAAGCGCTGCGGGCTGTCCGGGCGACCTCTGGCTCAGGCAAGGCATCCCACAGCCCACCCTCATTCATTTCCAGAGCGTATCTAACTAGCTCGTCGAGCGAACCGCACCCCGGCGCAGCCTTCCCGCAAATGGCTAGAAGTGTCTTGTTCCGTTCACCAACTTTTGCGGTATCAGATCCTGGAGCCTTTACATTTTCGGGCGAAGTTAAGGTTTCGGCTACCGGCAACATCTTCGGCAGTGCGCCGAGGTCAGCTAGCGACCCCTCCAAAAACTCATATCGACGCGATCCAGAACGGGAAGGTGGCGCGACAGCATAGCCGCCCCCAAGAATGTCTATTGCCCGACCGGGGAATAAGCCGCAGCGCAATTGTCGCTGCTCGCCATTGTAACGATACCAAACGTGGAAATTGCCCGAGGCGGTGCGCGCAATAACCGGACTTGGTCCGAGTTTGCCAAGGACATCTGCCAGAAGATTTTCGCATGGCTCGTCGATGTCTGCCATCGCTAGGCGATTGCGGGGGCCACACATGAACCCGAAAGCGTCAACGTCTGAGAATTTCGACGCCAGTTGCGCGGACCCTTTGCGCCCGATCCTGTTGTAACTTTTGACGCGGGGCGATTTCTCGTCCGCGTTCACTGGGAATGTCGCAATTCCTGCTTCGGCATAGGCGGGTTGCCAGTCTGCAAAGACGCCCATTGCTACTCCTCCCCCGTCAAATCGACTTTTTGCCGACCGAGGCAGAGGCGCAGTCCGCCCCATGCCCCGCGCGCTTCGCGAATGTCAGAAAAGGACTGCACGGTAGGATGCAGCCCGCCAGCGTCGGGAGGATCGAGGACGACGCTGTAAACGCCGTCCTCTCC
This sequence comes from Qipengyuania citrea, assembly GCF_009828015.1. Lineage (GTDB taxonomy): Bacteria > Pseudomonadota > Alphaproteobacteria > Sphingomonadales > Sphingomonadaceae > Qipengyuania > Qipengyuania citrea. The sequence goes on from NZ_WTYG01000002.1 coordinate 881,767, forward strand.
CAGCGACAAAATGACCTTGCCGCGCTCCATCTACGCAGCCCCGTCTTGAGTGTCGTTGTCGTTATCGGCTGGCGCAAATTCGGGCAGGACCCAAACGCAACCCGAACGGCCCGACGCACCCTTGCGGCGCTTCTTGCTATCGGCCACCTTCTTGCCAGCGACCAATTCGCTTAGACGCGAACGAACCTGCGTAACGTGCAGGTCGAGGGCGTTTGCCACATCATCGCCAATGACACCCGCTTCGCCGCTTGAAGCGACCACGGCCAGCACCTTGGCGCGGATCGTCTTGGCACTAGATGCCATCGACTCCGCAGCGAGACGCGAGGTTTCCGGCGCTCCCCTGCGGTGCCCTGGAGTATGTGGATAGCGATTGTTTCTGATTTGTTCGCCGTTAGGCTTCATGGCTAAGGCCCTCCACTTCGATACCCGCGCGAGATGCGAGCTGGCCGAACCACTCGACTTGCTTGTCAGTGAGCGGAGAAGCGTCAACGACGCATTGGCCTAAAAACGATCCTGCTTTTCGCGTAAGGCGGGCTTCGCAGCGCAAAATTTCTAGCGCAGCGTTGCGGCGATCTTCAAAGGCAATCATGCTGCACCCCCTGTCACTGGACGCATCCAGCAGTGAGAGCGCGCATGGCCCGACGCGATAGCGAGGGCTTCCCCGTTATTGACGCTCAGGCGATCAAGCGCCCCGTCAAAGAGAACGAAATCAAATTCTGGAGGGTAATCCGGTAGTGTCGTCATGTTGCTTTTCCTTCACGTGGTGACCGCGAGGAAGCTGACGAACAGGGCGGTTGTAGTTTGCGGAAGGTTCCGCTATAATGCCCTTGCTAACGCCGTCCGCTTCAACACGGATAATTAGGCCGTCCCTCGCACAGGGGCGGCCTTTCGGTTTTTGAGGTGCGGATTAAGCCACAGCCCCAACGACAGGCAGGCTTTCCCGCCACGCCTTCTCGTCTTCCAATTTGATACGGGTTGCCCTGCCCAGTTTGGTGAAGGGTAACCTTCCAGCGCGATGTTCGTTGTAAACGAAAGCCCGGCTGCAATCGTTATCAGCGCAGAACGCTGCGATTGATTTCATGCCACTCGAAAAGTTCGCTCCCTGCGAAGCTTTCTGTTGCATTGTAGAATTTGACGGCTTATCCATGCGGCTGCACTCCTGTGTGTACGCCGAGAATCATAGGCGAACGAGACCCGGTAAGCTACGCTGTTCCGTAAATGTTCGGGGAAAACTCGCTCGAAGGCGATTCGCTTAGGCGGATCGCAGCGACAGCGGCAACTGCACCACATCGCCTGAATTGCCCGACGCATAGCGCCCCCACCCGTCAAGCAGGGTACGCCGCATCTCTAGGAACTTCGCGCGATTGTAGGCCCTGACCACCTTGTCGGGGATGCGGTGCGCTAAGGCCGCTTCTGCAACCGCCTCCGGGATCGTGGGCATACGCTCTGCAGCCCATGTGCGGAATGTAGAGCGAAAACCATGGACGACGTAGGGCAGCGAAAGCAGCTCTTTGCCAATCGTCATATCCGATAGGCGCTTGCCGCCCTTCCCCGGAAACACATGGCAGTCATTCTCTGAGGTGCGCCACCTCTTCGCACGCTCCAGAATAGCCAGAGCCTCCGGCGATAAGGTGACCGTGTGGGCCTCACCGTTCTTGCGCATCATAGATGCCGGACGCCGCCATTCGGCAGCCTCGAAGTCGATTTGCGACCACTGTGCATCCCTCACTTCGCCATTGCGAGCAGCGGTTAGGATGGTGAACAGCAGCGCCAGCCGCCCGATCGTTTCCGTCTTGCCCTCTACTGTCGAAACAAAAGCGGGCAGTTCCTCATAAGGCATGGAGGCAAAGTTGCCGCCCTCCTGCTGCTTGGACAGGAGCGCCGACAGGCTTTGACGCGGTGCCGCCTCCGTGCGCCAGCCGCTCGCCTTAGAGAAATCGAGGATAAGTCCGATCCTGTGACGCAGCTTTTTCGCCAGAGCGGGTTTCGTGTGCCAGACAGGCGAGAGTGCCGCGGCCACGTCTCGCTCTGTAATGCTATCGACACGCAGCTTCCCAAGCTTGGGGTGTATGTGCATCGAAAGAGACGAGAGAAAGGCCGCAGCAGTCTTTTCCGACCAGCCGGGACGCTTGGCCTTATAACAGGCGTCAGCAGCACCCTTGAATGTCGGCGGCGCGTTGCTTTCCTTGTCGCGTTCAGCAATCGGATCCCGCCCCTGCTTGGCAACCTTACGCAATTCTCGTGCGCGGTCCCTCGCCTCGGCAAGACTGTAAGCGGCAAGCGATCCAAGCCCGATGTCTTTTCTGGTGCCATTCACTTGGACACGCAGAACCCAAGACTTCGCGCCAGTGGGCGAGACTAGAAGATAAAGCCCCTCCCCATCGCCATGGCGCCCAGGCTTGGCGTTCTCGACTTGCTTGATTGTCAGTTTGCCCACGGGCCAGCGCTCCCACACAATTTCCCACGTTATGCGCTGGATAGAGAAAGGCGTCAATGCACGCCCAAAGACAATACACCCCCGTAAGCCTCAGAATTTAGCGAGCTTCAAACACAGAGAGATTCATCAGAGGACGAGAGTTGCAATCCAACTCGGGGAGCCACTTTTCTTACAAATTCAACAGCAAGCGCCCGCCCACCCAGGCGGTGAGCGCAGCTGTGCCCCAGCGGATCCAACGCTGCGGAAGGTATTTGAGCGCCAGCAGGCTGCCGACCTGACCCGCAACGGCGACCGCGACGAGCAGGGGCAATCCCAGCTCCACCGCTGCGCCCAGACGCCCTGGACCGTTCTTGACGACCTGCCCCGCCAGCCCGAACAGCGAATTGACGAGAATGAACAGGCTCGCGGTTGCGGCGATGGCGCGCGCGTCGTTCCAGCGCACCAGATGCAGCAACGGAGCGAGGAAAATGCCCCCGCCGATGCCCACCAGCCCTGCCAGATAGCCTAGCGGAACGGCCACCAGCGGCATCGACCGCGTAAATCGCGTCGGCCGGGTGGGATCGCCGCCAGCGACAGGCAGCAACATCGAGAGCGCGGTAAAAACAAGACTCCCCCCGAGCAAGGCGAGAAAGCCGGCCTCGCCGATAGGGGTCAGGCCGCCGATGAAGGCGGCCGGTGCGGCCAGCCCGGTCAGCAGGATCGCGCCGCGCCAGGGAGTGACGCCCGCCCGGCCGAAGCGTACCGAGCTGCCCACCACCACCACCAGATTGCACGCGAGGGACAGCAGCGGCAGCAGCCGGTAATCGACCTCGGCCAAGGCCAGCAGCGCGGTATAGGTCGATCCGCCGCCGAACCCGACGCTGGCGTACAACAGGGCGGTAACGAAGAAGGCGAGTGCGAGCGCGGCCATGCCTCCGCCTAGACGCTGGGTTCCGCCCGGGCTAGCGTCTAGGCGGAGGGAACAGGACACTATGCGACCGGACGACATCACGCTGACCGGCGGGCTCGAACGCGCCCGGGCGGGCGACGCGCAGCGGGTCGGTGCGATCACCGCCGATGCCTTCCGCTACGATCCGTTCAATCTGTGGCTGTTCGGCGCGTTCCCCGGGATCGCCAATCTGTTTCATCTGCAGGCGCGGCGGATCTATGTCCCGCGCGGCTATTGCTACACGGCGGGCGACGAAGGGGCATGCATGTGGATGCTGCCGGGCGGCGATGCCGGGTTTTCGCTGCCCGATTACGCCGCCTTCGTGTTCCCCACGCTATGGCATTGCGGTCCGCGGGCGGTGCGGCGCGGGATCCGGACCGGGGCCGCGATGGATAGCCGCCATCCCGATTTCCCGCACGCCTATCTCTTTAGCATCGGCGTGCGCGAGATGGCGCGCGGCAAGGGGTTGGGGCGCACGCTCATCCAACCCGTGCTCGACGCGTGCGACCGGCAGGGCCTGCCCGCCTATCTCGAGAATTCGAACCCGGCAAACACCGGGTTCTATTCCGCCTGCGGGTTTGCGCCGCTCGGCGATCCGATCCACCCCGAGCCGGGTTCTCCCCCGCTGGTGCCGATGGTTCGTCAGCCCCGCCGCAGCTAGCAACGGGGCTACAGGTTCACGCCCTCGCACCGGTGCCGATGGCACCGTGGCAATGCTTGTACTTGTTGCCCGAACCGCAGGGGCAAGGCGCATTGCGGCTGATTTCCATGTCGGCATAGGGATTTTCGCCCGCCGAGCCGCCCGGCCCCACGGCTGCACGTGAACTGCCGGCCAGCGCGCCGAACAAGGCTTCGCGCCCAGCCGACCCATCACCATCGTTCGAGTCGTCGAGCCCGGTCAGCGGGTCGATATGTCCGGTGAGGAAATCGGGCAGGTCGGGAAGATTGACTGCCGGCATCGGCGCGGGCTCGGCCAGTTCGAGGCGGATGAGCTTGTTGGTCACCGTCTCGCGCAGTTTCTCTAGCATGGATTCGAACAGGCTGAACGCTTCCTGCTTGTATTCGTTCAGCGGCTGCTTCTGCGCATGTGCGCGCAGGCCGACGACCTGCCGCAGCGCGTCGAGCGTGGCGAGGTGATCCTTCCACTGCCCGTCGAGTTCCTGCAGCAGCACGCTCTTCTCGATCCGCCGCCACAGCGCCGGGTCGGCCGCAGCGATCTTGTTTTCCATGATGCGGTCGGCTTCCGCCACCAGCCGTTCCTCGATCATCTCGGGCTCGACCTGGTCTTCCTCGACCCATTGTTCGATCGGCGCATCGATGGCGAGGACGTCGTGGACGCGCGTCTTGAGCCCTTCGATATTCCATTGTTCGGGATAGGAACCCGGCGGGCAGGCTTCGGTCACGATCGCATTGACTGCATCCTGGCGCATGTCGACGACCACATCGTCGACCGCCTCGCTGTCCATGATCTCCGCGCGCTGTTCATAGATCACCTTGCGCTGATCGTTCATGACATCGTCATACTGCACCACCTGCTTGCGGATCTCGTAATTGCGCGCCTCGACCTTCTTCTGTGCGGTCTCGATCGCCTTCGACAGCCATTTCGAACCGATCGCTTCGCCGTCTTCGAGATTCGAATTCATCATCTTGGAGAACAACGTATCCGGGCCAAAGATGCGCAGCAGGTCGTCTTCGAGGCACAGGTAGAACCGGCTTAGCCCGGGGTCGCCCTGACGGCCCGAACGGCCGCGCAGCTGGTTGTCGATCCGGCGGCTTTCATGGCGTTCGGTGCCCAGCACGAACAATCCGCCCGCTTCAAGCACCTGCTGCCGCTCGGCAGCGACCTCGGCCTTGATCCGATCGATTTCGAGGTCCTTCTTGGGCCCGTCCTCCAGTTCGCTCAGCTCGTCGTCGATCCGGAAATCGACATTGCCGCCGAGCTGGATGTCGGTCCCGCGGCCCGCCATGTTGGTGGCGATGGTCACCGCGCCGATGCGCCCCGCCTGCGCCACGATATGCGCTTCGCGTTCGTGCTGGCGTGCATTGAGGACCTCGTGCTCGACGCCTTCCTGTCGGAGGAATTCGCTGAGCATTTCCGACTTTTCGATCGACACCGTGCCGACCAGGACCGGCTGGCCGATGGCGTTCTTCTCGGCAATCGCCTTGGCGATGGCTTTGAACTTGTCCTGCGTGTTCTTGTAGAACTCGTCATCCTCGTCGATGCGCGAAACGGGGACATTGGTCGGGATCTCGACCACGTTCATCTTGTAGATGTCCCAGAATTCGGCCGCTTCGGTCGCCGCCGTGCCGGTCATGCCCGACAGCTTGGGATACATGCGGAAATAGTTCTGGAAGGTGATCGACGCCAGCGTCTGGTTCTCCGGCTCGATCTTCACGCCTTCCTTGGCCTCGACCGCCTGGTGCAGGCCGTTCGACCAGCGCCGGCCTTCCATCATGCGGCCTGTGAACTCATCGATGATGACGACCTTGTCGTCCTTCACGATGTAATCGGTATCACGCTTGAACATGTGCACCGCGCGCAGCGCCTGGTCGACGTGGTGAACCACCTGCGTGTTCTCGACGTCGTAGAGGTTCTCGGTTTCGAGCAGGCCGCGTTCGATCAGCAGCTTCTCGAGCTGTTCGGTGCCATCCTCGGTCAGCTGGATATTGCGCTGCTTTTCGTCCTTTTCGTACCAGTCCTCGGGGAAGGTCTTCACCACCTCGTCGATCGAAAGGTAGAGGTCCGACTTGTCCTCGGTCGGTCCCGAAATGATCAGCGGGGTACGCGCCTCGTCGATCAGGATCGAGTCGACCTCATCGACGATCGCGAAATTGAACGGCCGCTGCACCATCTGCCCGCGCTCGTGCTTCATGTTGTCGCGCAGGTAATCGAAGCCGAGCTCGTTGTTGGTCGAATAGGTGATGTCCGAATTATACGCATCGCGCCGCTGCTGCTCGCTGATGTTGGGCACGATCACCCCGACCGTCAGGCCGAGGAACTTGTGCAGGCGGCCCATCCATTCGGAGTCGCGCGCGGCGAGGTAGTCGTTCACCGTAACGACGTGCACGCCCTTGCCCTCGATTGCATTGAGATAGGTCGCCAGTGTGGCGACCAGCGTCTTGCCCTCGCCCGTGCGCATCTCGGCAATTTCGCCGCGGTGCAGGACGATGCCGCCGACCATCTGGACATCGAAATGGCGCATGCCGAGCACGCGGACCGATGCCTCCCGCACCGTGGCGAAGGCTTCGGGAAGGATGTCGTCGAGCGTCTTGCCCTCGGCCAGGAGCGCCCGGAACTTGTCGGTCTGCGCGGCGAGTTCGGCGTCGCTGAGCGCTTGCATCTGCGGCTCCAGCGCATTGATCCGATCGACGATCTTGCCGAGCGATTTGACGTAGCGGTCGTTGGCCGAGCCAAAGACGGATTTCATGATGGAGTTGAACATGTTGGGGCCTTCGAGCCTTCCGCGTGAACTTATGGATGGGAGGCCCGCACGCGCGGTGCGCGGCGGGCAGGAATACGGCAACAAACGGGCGCGGGGCGCCTATTCGTAGGAGCGGTCGATACCGATGTGGACCGCGGGGATCGTCACCGCGACGGTCGGGACGCACTCGGCCGGCTGCGCGGCGGGCCGCAGGACACGCGCCTGGCCGGCGATCGACGCGCCTTCGCGGGCCTCGTGCTGGATGCAGCGGTCGGTACCGGCGGTCAGTTCGACTCCGGAAACCCCGTCATAGGCCTGCGCATGCGCAGGTGCGCCCGCGGCGGCGAGGCCGGTAAGAAGCGCGAGCAGGGTAAGGATGCGACGAAGCATTGCAGCGGTCAGATAGGACGTGTGGCTATGCGCGTCCACCCCGCTTGACCGTTTACCCCGCCCCGCTCTGCGCCTAACGAGCGCCAATGGATCTTGCCCGCTCGCCCCTCGCCCGCCCCTTTCCCGAACTGCCGCGGATCGGCGGCGTCACGCTGCGCGTCGCCTGCGCCCGGTACAAGGAGTGGGACCGCGCCGATCTGACCTTCGCCGAACTGGCCGAAGGGACCACCATAGCGGGCGTCTTCACCCAATCCTCCTGCGCCTCGAGCGAGGTCGAGTTGGGCCGCGAACAGGTGCGCCAGGGTCATGCGCGCGCATTGATCGTCAATGCCGGCAATTCGAACGCCTTCACCGGCTACCGCGGCCGTGAGGCGGTCGATCAGATCGTGCAACAGGTCTCCGCAGCGCTGGGCTGCTCCGCCGAAACCGTGTTCGTATCCTCCACCGGCGTCATCGGCGTGCCACTGCCGAAGGACCGGGCACGCGCGGGCGTCGAGGCCGTTCTCTCCGCCGAGCCATGCAGCTGGGAAGACGCCGCACGCGCGATCGGGACGACCGATACCTTTACCAAGGGCGCGGGCGCGCATGCGATGCTGGGCGACACCCGCGCCGCGCTGGCGGGGATCGTCAAGGGCAGCGGCATGATCGCCCCCGACATGGCGACGATGCTCGGCTATGTCTTTACCGATGCGGCGGTGGCGCCCGAATTCCTGCAGGAAATGCTCGGCCGGGCGAATGCGGCAACCTATTCGTGCATAACCGTCGACGGCGACACGTCGACCAGCGACACCGTGCTGCTGTTCGCCACCGGCAAGGCCGGCAATACCCCGCTTGCGTCGTGGAGCGATGCGGGGGCGGACGCCTTTTTCGCCGCGCTTCTCCAGGTGTGCCGCGACCTCGCGCAATTGGTGGTCCGCGATGGTGAAGGTGCGCAGAAATTCATCGAAATTGCGGTTGCCGGTGCGGCAAGCGACGACAGTGCCCGGCGCGTCGGGCTTGCCATTGCCAATTCGCCGCTGGTCAAGACAGCGATCGCGGGCGGCGATGCCAATTGGGGCCGCGTGGTCATGGCGGTTGGCAAGGCCGGCGAACCGGCAGACCGCGACCGTCTGTCGATCGGCTTCGGCGGTATCTGGGCCGCGCGCGACGGACAGCCGCTGGCCGAGTATGACGAAGCTCCCGTGGCCGCCCATCTGGCAGGCGAGGACATTCGCATGGATGTCGATCTCGGCGTCGGCGACGGGCGCGCGACCGTGTGGACCTGCGACCTGACGCATGGCTACATCTCGATCAATGCGGACTATCGCTCGTGACCGCGCTCGACGACCAGATCCTCGATCTCATGCGCCGGGTTTCCGAACGCGCCATCCTGCCGCGCTATCGCAATCTCGCAGCGGGCGAAGTCGAGGACAAGGGCGGCAACGACCCGGTGACGATTGCCGACAAGGACAGCGAGGCGCTGCTGCGCGAAGGCCTGGCCGCGATCGATGCCTCGCTCGCGTTCGTCGGGGAAGAGACCGCGCATGCGGACCCGGCGATCGTCGAGCGGCTCGACCGGCCCTGCTGGATTGTCGATCCCGTCGATGGCACGCGCAATTTCGCTGCCGGCAAACCGCCCTTCGGCATCATCATCGCCCGCGCGGATGGCGGCGTCGCCCAGTCTGGCTGGATCTACGATTGCCTGACGGACCGCTTCTGCAGCGCCCACCGCGGTGCCGGCGCCATGATCGACGGCGAGCGGGTGGCGTCGCGTCCCACAGGACAGTCACCGCCGATTGCGGCGATTTCCCTGATCTTCATGGAGGAGCAGCGCCGCGACGCCACGCGCCGTCATATCGCCCCGGCGTACGAACTCGTCGACATTCCCTATTGCGCGGCGGAGCAATATCCGCGGCTGGCGCTGGGCACGAACGATGTTTCGATCTTCGAACGCACGCTCGCCTGGGACCATGCGGCAGGCGTGTTGTGGCTCAATGAAGCGGGGGGCAAAGCAGCGCGGCCCGATGGCTCACCCTATCGCGTCGACGAGGTGGGCCGCACGGGCCTGCTGGGTGCGGCAAGCCCGGCCCTGTGGGACGAGCTTGCCGATCTATATGCGAAAATGGATTAAAGTTCGCTTTCAAGCCACTGCTTGAGCTGGCCTTTCGGTGCTGCACCGCGCATCTGCGCTGCCTGTTCGCCATTCTTGAACAACACCAGATAGGGGATCGACTGGACGCCCATCGAACCCGGCACATCGGGATTTTCCATGATGTCCATCTTGGCGATGGTCACCTTGTCGCCCAGCTCTTCGCTCAGTTCTTCAAGTGCGGGTGCGATCATCTTGCACGGGCCGCACCAGTCGGCCCAGAAATCGACCAGCACGGGCTTGTCGCTTTCGAGCACGTCGGACTGGAAGCTGGCGTCGGTAACGGCGGTGGTGGCCATGGGAATCTCCTTAAAAGCGTGTGGCCCATGATGTGGGCGGCCAAGGCGGTTACTCAACGGGCGGCAGGGCAAAACTTTCCTGCGGCGCCGCAAACGCGGTCTTGTAGGCAGCCAGCCGCGCGGCCGGCAAGGCGAACAACTGCGGCGTCTGGGTATAGAGCACCGCCGCCTCGACCCTGCGCCCGGGATAGATCGTCTCGAGCGCCGCGACATAGGCGGCCATCTGCTTGAGCGTGGCGTCGGGAATGGCCTCGGGAGACAGGGGCGGCCGCCGGGCGGTCTTGAAGTCGACCACTGTCACCGTGTCGGCCGTGACCAGCAGGCGATCCGCGGTTCCCATGACCACTTGCCCCTCGACCGTCGCGGCCAAGGGCACTTCGGCCAGTGCGCGGGGTCCGAACACTTCCGCAAACGCCGGTTCGGCCAGGACCTGCGTTGCCCGCGCAAGCATTTCTTCACGCTCCGCTGGCGCCAAGTCGCCCGCCTGCCGTTCCAGCCATGCGCGCGCCTTGCCTTCGCGGTCTTTCCCAGCGATCTGCGGCAAGCGCTCGAGCAACGCGTGGATCAACGTCCCGCGCCGCGCGGCCGCGCCGACACTGGCAGGTGGCAGCGGCGGATCGCTGCCCTCGGTCTCGCCTAGCCCCGACGGGGCGAGCGGGCGCGGCGGCCGGGGCTCCGGCCCGACCGGCGTGGTGGCCCAGTCGGGCAAAAGCGGCATGCCGTCACCATCCGTATCGGGCGCGGACGGCGCAACCGGGGCAGCGTATTCGCCCAATTCCCAGCGGGCACCCCAGATGGGATCCGCCAGCGCCTCGTTTTGATCGAACAGTGCCGCGAGCCGCGCATACCAGCTATCGTCATGCGGGCCGTTTTTCGCATCGCGCGGGCCAAGCGAGCCGGTAATGAACAGCGCCTCCTGCGCGCGCGTCAGAGCGACATAGAGCAGCCGCCAATGCTCCTGCATCGCCTTGGCTGCTTCCGCAGCGTCAGCCTCGGCGACAGGGCCGACCTTTTCTTCCTTGGTCAGACCCGGCAGCGGAACGGTGCGCGGCGTCCCTGACCCTGGCAGCTCCTCTTCCAGCACCAGATCGCCCGCGCCATCGGGCCGGATAGCGGCATCGGCGAGGATGACGATCGGCGCTTCGAGCCCTTTCGACCCGTGGACGGTCATCACCCGGACCTGGTCGCCGCCCTCTCCCGCTTCGCGCTTCAGTTCGCCATCGCCCGCATCGAACCAGCGGATGAACCCCTGCAGGCTCGCGGTATGCGCGCTGGCGTAGGCATTGGCGGCATTGAGCAATTCGTCGATCGGATCGTTCGCTTCTCGGCCCAGCCGCGCGACCAGCTTGCGCCGCCCGTCGAGCGCGCCAAGCAATATCCAGTGCAGCAATTGCTGCGGGCTGTCGTAATCGGCCCGCCGTAGTATCTCGCGCAGCGCATCGACCGTGCCGCGAACGAACGCATCGCTGCTGCCCCGCAGGTGCTCCCACAGGCGCACGCCTTTCGGCCGGTAGCCGTGCGCCAGCAAATCCTCCTGGCTCCAGCCCAGCAAGGGCGAAACCAGCAGGCTGGCCAGCGTGAGATCGTCAAGCGGCTGCGCGGCAAAGCGCAAGGCGGCCATCAGGTCCTTCACTGCCAGCGGATTGCCAAGACGCAGCCGGTCGACCCCGGCCACCGGGACACCGTGGCGGTACAGCCGCGCGACGATGAGCGAAGCCAGGTCGCGCCGTTTCTGGACCAGCACCATGATATCGCCTGCGCTGGCGCGGCGCTTGGTCCCGCGCGACAACGTAAAGCCATCGCCGGCAGGGTCGAGCCATTCGGCCACCTGCCGCGCGATCCTGTCGGCCAGCAAGCGGTCGTGCCGCGCCAGCCAGCCTTCGCGCTCACCGCCGTCGTCTTCTTCCTCGGCGACACGAACGACCTGCCACAGACCCACCAGTCCGGGTTCGCCGCTGCCCGTGTGCGGATCGCTGCGTTGATCGAGCCCGAACCCCTCATGGCCGATCGCATCGATTGCCCGATCCACGAAACCGAGTACCTGCTGGTTGGTGCGATAGCTCCGGCCGAGGCCGTATTCCTCCAGTCCGCGAATATCGGGCGCACCGCGCGTATCGCGGGCCGCATCGGCGGCGGCATTCATCTTGTCGCGGAAGAAATCGCGCGCCTGCCTGAAGTTCTCCGGGCTGGTCCCCTGGAAGCCGAAGATCGCCTGCTTGTAATCGCCCACGGCAAAGATCGTGCGCACCGCCTCGCCGCGCGCGCCCGAACCGTCGAAATAATCGTCGGTCAGTGCCTTCACGATCGCCCATTGCGCCGCGTTGGTATCCTGCGCTTCATCGACGAGGATGTGATCGAAGCTGCGGTCGAGCTTGTAACGAATCCAGTCGGCCATCGCGCTGTCGGACAGGAGCGTGGCTGCGCGGGCGATGAGATCGTCGAAATCGACCAGCCCTTCGCGTTCCTTCGCCCTGTGCCAGGCAAGCGCGAAGGCGCGTCCCGCTTCGAGCTGCGGCCCGAGGAATGCCGCCAGTTCGAGCAATGCCGCGCGTTCGCGCACCTTGGCCACGGCTTCGGCCACCCGTTCCTGGTTGCCCGGAAAGTCCGGATCGACTTTTTCCGCCCCGGCCATCTTGCGCGGGGTGCCATCGGCCTTGAGCAGTGTCCTGGAAAACCCGTCGATTGCGGCAAGCCGGGCCTCCGTATCATTCGCCAGCCAGCTTTCGAGAAAATCGGCGCAAGTCTGGCCCGTCTTTGCCGACCAGCCGCGGCTGGCGGCCAGGCAGGCGCGCAGGCTGGCGCAGGGAAACGCCGCGTCCGAACATGCGTCTGCAACCCATGCGGCATCGGCATCGGCGGGGAGGCCCAGCAAGCGAAACACGCGCGGCTGCATCGGCGGTTGCCAGCTGCCCGGCCCCTGCCACAGGTCCATGTGCCGCGCGCAGCGCATCAGCCAGCTGCGGACCGCATCGGGTCCCTTGCGCTTGCTCATCTCGGCGATCGCCCCGGCGATGCGCGGGTCGCCTTCGGCCAGCAGGTTCGAGAGAACATCGCGGCTCAGGAGGTCGCGCTCGCGGTCTTCCATCGGACGCGATCCGGGCAGCATGCCCGCTTCGCCGGGGAAGGCGGCAAGCAGATATTGGGCGAAGGCGTGGATCGTATCGATCCGCAATCCGCCGCCGGGGCAATCGAGGACGCGGGCGAACAGCGCCCGGGCCCGCGCGCGCGTTTCTGGGTCGCCGGGCGCGCCCAAAAACGCCAGTTCGCGCGCCAGCTGCGCATCGTCCATCCGGACCCAGCGCGCCAATACCGCGTTGACACGCACTGCCATTTCAGCCGCGCCCGCCTTGGTGAAAGTGAGGCACAGGACCTGCGAAGGATCGGCACCCGGTTCGAGCAGCAGCCGCAGCACACGCGCCGACAGGACCTGCGTCTTGCCGGTCCCCGCGCTGGCCGAAAGCCACACGCTGTCCTGCGGATCGACCGCGAGGCGCTGCTTGTCCTGCAGTTCGTAGACGGTCCCGCTCACGCCGTTTCTCCGCCATCCTGGTGCGCGATCCACTCATCGAGCCGCATCAGCTGATCATAGGTGTCATAGGCGGGATAATCAGGGTTCTCGCGCGCCATGAAGGAGTCATTGCCCTTGATGAAGCGGTTGATGGCCAGTGTCAGCTTGTCCGCGGTCAGCGGCAGGAATTCCTCGGGCGCCACGCCCGAAGTCTTGCGCCCGACTTTCAGCGGAACGTCGACATAGCCGAAACCGTAGCGGTTTCCCGCATCCTTGGCTTTGCCAAGCGACCAGTATTCGTAGCCTTGCGCGTCGCCGGCCAGACCTTCGAAACCGCCGCGTTCGGCGATCAGGCCGAGGACGCCAAGCTGCAACGCGAAACCGGCCTCGACCCGGGCCGCGCTGGGCGGCGTACCGGTCTTGTAATCGATTATGGCAAGGCTGCCGTCCGCGAGCCGGTCGATCCGGTCCGCGCGGCCGTGGACATGGACGCCGTCGAAGGTCATCGCGCCCTGCTTCTCGACCGCCAGCACGCGACGGTCGTCATAGGCACCGATCTCCTCTTCGATCCAGCGCAGCGCGGCTTCGAGCCGTGGCTGCCACAGCCCCCGCATCAGCGGATCGGCGTTCTCTTCGTCGAGCACGGCCTGCATGATCGGCGCGAGGCGGGCGGCAGGATCCCGCTCGCGCGCTTCGTGCCAGCGTTGCAGGATGGCGTGCGCCACCGTCCCCTGCCATTGCGCCGAAGGTTCGGCGTCCAGCGCGTCGAGATCCTTCAGCCCCATGATCCGGTCGGCATAGAACTGGTAGGGATCGCCAAGCAGGCGATCGAGCGCGGTCGCGGAAATGTCGACCTTGCGCTGTTCGGGCTGCGGCTGCGGTGCCGGGCGCGGATAGGCCGGCGCGCTCGGCGCGCGGGTCATCGCCCGCGCCAGCGCGACCGTCTCGCGGTCCTCGTAGCGATCGAGCAGCTCGCCCAGCAGCGCCTGCACGCGCAGCAGGAAACGCGAGGGAATGGCCGGGCCGGCCTCGTCCCTTTCGGAACGCGACAGGACCACCTCGGGCGCGCCGAGCGCCCCGGCGAGGTCATGCGCCGAAAGTCCGATACGGAAATCGGCACCGGGCACGCCCAGCGCGCGGAGCACCGGCGGGGCAAGCAGCGCGTCGATCCCCCCGCGGACCGGCCAGACGCCTTCATTCAGTCCGGCGCAGATTACCAGTTCGGCGCGGTTCATCCGGCTTTCGAGCAGCCCGAGCACCTGCACCCGCGCATGCCCCCCATAGGGAGGCCGGACCGCCACCTGTTCCATGGCATCGCGCAGCGCAATTGCGGCCTCGCCCGGCGCCAGGGCGAACCCCGCCTCGCGCGCATGACGGCGCAATTCCTCCACGAAGCCAGCCAGCGAACGGCCGTCCTCGCGTGCCCAGAGCTTTTCGCCGCACAGCGCTTCGCCGCTTTCGACCAGCGCATCGAGCAAGGCGTGCATGGGGATGGCATCCTGCCGGTGCAGCGCCACCAGCGGCGAAAGCGCCTGATCGACCGCGGCGTACCAATCGGCCACGCGGCCATGCCGCTGGGCCAGCCGCGCCGCGATAGCCGCGACGGGGGCCAGGCCGCCCGCCTTGCGCGGCCCGCGCAGCGCGCGTTCGACCCGGCGCAGCTGCCGTAGCCAGACGCCGCGCTCCATCCCGCCATCGACCAGCGGGTGGCCCAACAGCCCCATCAGCGAAACAGGGGCGGCATCTTCGGCGACGATCTCGGCAAGCAGCAGGAACAGCCGGCCGGCAGCGGTCTGCGACAAGGGGCGCCCGCCCGAATCGTCGGCCGTGATGTTCCAGCGGTCGAGGTGGTGGACCACGCGCCGCGCCAGCGCGCGATCGGGCGTGACCACCGCCACGCGCTTTTCCGGTTGTTCCACTGCCTCGCGGACCAGCAGGGCGACCGCCTGCGCCTCTTCCTCCGGATTGGCGCAGGTCATGATGCGCACGCCTGCCAACCGGCGTTTCTCGGCGGGCAGGTCGACCCATCCCTTGCTCGCTTCGGGCGGCAGGAACAGCGATCCGAGCGCATGGCTGCGTTCGGGCTGCGCCGCGGCGATGCCACGGCGATGCCACGGCTGCACTTCCTCGCGTGCAATCCCCATGCGGTTGAGCAGCAACTTGAGGTGGTATTGCGGATGCGTCACCGCATCCTCGCGTGCGAAAGGCGTGGCGCCGGGTTCGGGCGTCGCCCCGGCGCGGCCCAATTCGTCCCACACCGCCTGCGGCATGGTGAGATCGAAATCGGGCAGGATCACCGCCCCCTGATCGCAATCGGCGACCACTCTCAACAGCCGCGCAAGCGAAGGTGCGGCGCTGGTCACGCCCGCAGCGACGATGGGCGTTTCGGGCGGCGCAGCACGCCAGCGCGCGGCGGCCCAGTCGAACAGGCGATTGCGCCGAGCTGCCGCGTCGAGCGCATCCCATTGCTGCAATTGTTCCAGCCACTTGGCCTGAACAGTTGCGAAGAGATGGAGGCTGCGCTGCCAGTGATCGGACAACGATCCGAACAGGTCGAGCACGCTTTCGCCGACCAGTTCTTCAGGACCCACGCCCTCGACCAGCAGCCGGTCCATCGTTGCCCCGGTTTCACGCGCGAGCCGCAGCAGCGTTGCACCGCCGGGTGCCTCGTCGCCCATCGTGTCCGCGATCAGCCGGGCCAGTGCAAACAGCCGCCGCTGCGGTTCGATAGCGCGGGGTATGTCGGCGGCGCCCAGCGGGTCGAGCAGCGGGCCGAGCGTTTCATCGAGATCGAGATCGCCGACCACCGCCATGCGCGGCATCAGCAGTCCGGGGGTGCCCTGTTCGCCGGCGTGGCGGATGAAGGCTTCGGAAATCGTGCGCCGGGCTCGGCTGCTGGGGACGAGCAGCGTCAGGCGCGCCAGGCCGAACTCGTCGTTGGCATAGCGCGGGACCAGGCCAGCGACGAGGGCATCGGCGAAGCCGCGATGTGCGGCGATCGAATAGACCTTCGGCCCCTGCCGCTCAGCCACCCTTGAGCGCTTCCTCGGTCGGGCGGATATGCGCAGGCGTGCCGACTTCGTACCACCGTCCGGTAAAGGCGACACCGTAGAGCCGCCCTTCGGCAATCGCGCGATCCCACAGGACATTGGTCGAAAACTTGCCGTCCGGTGCATCGCGCAGCAGGCGCTGCGATACCAGCTGGATCCCGGTGTAAATGAAGGGCGCGATCCGGCCGGGCAGCTTGCGCGTGAGCTGGCCGGCGGGGTCCATGTAGAAATCGCCCGAACCGTCGAAATTGTGGGCGCGCGCGTGCGTGACGAGCAAAAGCAACGCATCCATGCGCTCGGGATCCCACCCGGCCGAAAGATCGCTGAAGGCGTTTTGCGGGCCGTCTAGCCAGATGCTGTCGGCATTGCAGGCGAAGAACGGATCGGGCAGCAGCCCGGCGGCGGCGGCCTTGACCATGCCGCCCCCGGTCTCGAGCAATTGCTCGCGTTCGTCCGAGAACGTCACCGCGGGCGCCTTGCGCGCACCGACATGCGCTTCGATCGCATCGGCCAGGTAATGCACATTGACCACGGCCCTTGCGACACCGGCTTCCTCGAGGCGGTCGAGCGCACGGTCGATCAGGGGTTTTCCGGCCACGCGCACCAGCGGCTTGGGCGTGGTCGCGGTAAGCGGGCGCATGCGCTTGCCCAGCCCTGCGGCCATCAGCATGGCCGTGTCGGAGACGAGCGTGGTCACTGGATTTCCCCTCCGGCGGTATCGCGGATTTCCTGTGGGATGTTCGCGTCGAACCACGCGGCGACGGGCGACAGCGCTTCATGCGCCAGATCGCGTTCCATCGCCTGCCAGACGCGCGGGATCATTGCCAAATACCGCGCCTTGCCATCGCGCTTGGCGAGACGCGTGAAAATGCCCACGATCTTGGCGTTCCGCTGCGCCCCGAGCCGGGCATAATCGGCTTCGAAATGGGGCCCCGGGTCGGCCGCGGCACGGTAGCGGCCCAGCATCTCGCATTCGAGTTCGGTCGATACTTCGCGCCGCGCATCCTGCAGCAGGCTGACGAGGTCGTAGGCCGGATGGCCGACCAGCGCGTCCTGGAAATCTATCAATCCCTGCGCTCCCGCCAGCTTGCCGGGTTCGAGCAGCATGACGTTTTCGGCATGGTAGTCGCGCAATACGGTGACGCCGGGATCCTGCCTCGCGAGCAGCGGCTCGAGTGCGGTTTCCCATGCGGCGCGATAGGCCGGCACATCGACCGTCAGCCCCATGGCCGGGCAATACCATTCGACCAGCAGCATCGCTTCGCGCAGGTAGACGGCCATGTCATAGGGCTCGAACGGGCCGGGCGGCAGCCGGTGGAGCGCCACCAGCGTATCGATCGCCTGCGCGTAGATCCCGCGCTCGTCGGCCGGATGGGCATCGATCCATTCGCGCATGCGCTGGTCGCCGAAATCCTCGATCAGCACCCAGCCATTGGCGGCGTCCTCACTCAGTATGCGGGGCGCGCGCAGGCCGTTCCTGTCGAGCCAGTGCGCCACGTGCAGGAACGGCTCCGGGTCCTCGTGCGGCGGCGGCGCGTGCATCAGCATGGCGCTGTCACCTCCCATCCTTACCCGGAAGTAGCGGCGGAAGCTGGCATCGCCGACGAGAGGGGCGATTTCCGCGCCTTCCCACCGGGTGCCACCCAGAAACTCGTGAATCTCGTCGAAAGGCGCATCGCTCATGGCCAGCGGCTTTGCCAAGATGTGCCCGGGGTGACAACGGCTTCGCGGCCTTCGCCCACCTTTTCCAGCGCAATGGCGAGGCAGTTCGGCTCATGGGCGAAACCGCCCGCGTGATCGGGCCACTCGGCCAGCAGTGCGGCGCCCTCCCGGTAGTCGTCGAGCCCCAGCTCGGCAGCTTCCGCGGGATCCTCGAGCCGGTAGAAATCGGCATGGACCAGCGGGACCGGCAGGCCGTCATAGGTTTCGATGATCGTGTAGGTCGGCGAAGGCACCTCGCCCTCGTGACCGAGCGCCGCGATGATCGCACGCGCCAGCGTGGTCTTGCCAGTGCCCAGCGTACCGGAAAGCGCCACGACATCGCCCGGCGCCAGCTTCGCGGAGATCTGCTGGCCGAACGCCTCCATCGCCGCGAGATCGGGCAGCGCGATTTTCACGGTAGGGTGATCGTTGCAGTGGTGCCGCTGTTCTTGCGGCTGCGGATCTCGAGCGTACCGCCATGCGCTTCGATCAATTGCCGCGCCAGCGGAATGCCCAGCCCGTGGCGGCGTTCGATACCCTTGCCGTCCGACGACATGCGGATGCCCTCCAGCGCACGAGCAAGCTCGTGCTGGCTCATCCCGCGGCCATTGTCGGAGATCACGATCCGCGTCTCGTCGCGCTTGCGCCCGATATCGATCGCGATCCGGCCCCCGCGCGGGGTGCCGTTGATCGCATTGTCGAGCAGTTGCGAGATCGCGCGGCGCAGCTGGTGCGGATCGGCCGTCACCGATTTTTCCGCATCGCCCTTCAGGTCGAGCGTCAGTTCGCCATCATGGATGCGCTGTTCTTCCTTGCGCACGATCTTGGTCAGGAAGGGCAGCAGCGTGAAGGTGCTCTTGCGCAGCGGCATCAGGCCCGCTTCGGATTGCGACAGGTCGAGCACGTTCTCCACCTGCTCGGTCAGCTTCCCGACCGACAGCGAAATCGCCTGCGCATATTCGGTCGCCTGCGGCGACAGCTCGCCCGCGATGCCGCTGGTCAGCAGTTCAGCGAACCCGCCGATCGAGGTCAGCGGAGTGCGGAACTCGTAGCTCATATTGGCGAGGAAACGGGTCATCACCGCATCGGCCTCCTCGAGCGCGCGATTGCGTTCGCGCAGCGCGACCTCGGCCTGCTGCGACGCGGTGACGTCGAGCACGGTCAGCATCCCATTGCCATCGGGTAGCGGCACGCCGGTGAAGTCGAGCGTCCGGCCATCGGCGAGCTCGATGCGGCCATTGCTCTTCTTGCGATCGAGCGTGGCGGCACGGATCACCTGGTTGAGCTGCGAAACCGAAGCGGGGTCCGAAAGATTGCGCGAGATCGCCTGCAACAGGTCTTCGGCCTGCGGGTGCCCGTCGAGCACTTCGGGATCGATCCCCCAGGCGCCAGGGAAACCGCGGTTCCACAGTTCGAGGTGGCCGTCGGGCGCGAACACGGCAAGCGCCTCGAACAGATTGTCGAATGTCGCGGTCCGCGTGCGCAGCAGCGTATCGCGCGTCGCCGACAGCGCGAGCTGTTCGGTGCGGTCTTCGGCAATCATCACCAGCCCCCCATCGGGCAGGGGCTGCGCGACGATACGCAGATGGGTGCTGTCGGACAGCGGCCAGGCTTCTTCGTGGGGCTCGTCGCGCTGGAACCACTCGGTCAATTCGTTGCGCCAGGCGGGGAAGTCGCGCACTTCGGGGATCCGGCCGTTTTCGCGCGCGATCAGCAGCATCTGCCCGAACGACGTGCGTTCGTTGACCACGCCGGGGGGGAGCGAGAAGACGCGGTGGAAGGGCTGGTTGGCGAAGGTCATGCGGTGGCCGGCATCGAACTGCGCCACGCCGATCGAAAGCTGGTCGAGCATCGAACGCTGCGCTTCGCGGAAGGCACGGAACTCGCGCGCCTGCTCCTCCATTTCCTCGATATCGACCGCATAGCCGGCGATCCCCTCGCCCATCAACGGGAGGTCGGTGACACGGATCGTGCGCCGCGCGCGTTCGATCGTCGCGCTGAGGATGCGTTCGATCGGCTGGCGGCGGTCGGCCGCCTGCTGCGCGACCTCGGCCGCAGTGCGGCCATTGACCGTTTCGACCAGTTCGACCTGGTCGGCCACGACCTGGTCCGCGCTTTCGGCACCCACCGCGGCGACATAGGCCTGGTTGACCAGCCGCAGCTGCATGTCGGCCCCGCGGAACCACATCGGCATCGGGGCGGCCTCGATCAGCCCGACCAGCGCGCCGAAATCCTCGCGAGCGCGCGCCGCTTCCTCGCGCAGCTGAGTCAGTTCCGCCTGGCTGTCGCTGAAGTCGAAGACCCAGACGAGCGCCGACCCGCCGGGGGACACCGCCGGATCGGCCAGCGACCCCTGCAGCGCCAGCGACTTGCCCGAAGCGGGCGAGACATTGATCGCCATGCGAAACGGCTTGGCGGTCTTCTGCGTGCGCCGGACATTGCGTGTCAGCGTATCGATCTGCGCTTCGGTGAGCCCGCGCCCCTCGCCGCCAGCCAGCTCGCTGAGATATTCGGGGACTTTCTCGAGCCCGATCCACCGCGCCAGCCGGTCGGGCGCCTCGATCCGCCCGTCGGCCCGTACCAGCAGCGGAATGGCGGGACCTTCCTCGATCAGCCGCGACAGGCGCTGGGCGGTCTTGCGACTGGCGATCGATCGCTGTTCGCGTCCGCTGGCGCGCAGCATCACCCACACCGCACCTGCGGTCCAAAGCGCCAGCAGAAGGCCGATAACGGCCAGCAGTGCGGGAGATGAGTCCATTACCCGCCAGCTATGCCTACGCGCGCGGGGATGCAATGCCCCCGCGCGCGTTCATGCGTGTATATCCGGACCGGAACGGCAGTCAGTAACGGTAATGTTCGGGCTTGAACGGACCATCGACTGGCACGCCGATGTAATCGGCCTGCTTCTGGCTCAGCTTGGTCAGCTTCACGCCCAGCTTGTCGAGATGGAGCGCCGCGACCTTTTCGTCGAGATGCTTGGGCAGGACGTAGACGTCGTTCTTGTATTCGTCGCCCTTGGTCCACAGTTCGATCTGCGCGAGCGTCTGGTTGGTGAAGCTGAAGCTCATCACGAAGCTCGGGTGACCGGTGGCGCAGGACAGGTTCACCAGCCGGCCCTTGCCGAGCACGATGATTTCCTTGCCGTCGGGGAACTTCACCAGGTCGGTACCCGGCTTGAGTTCGTTCCATTCGTAATTGTCGAGCGCCGAGATCTGGATCTCGCTGTCGAAGTGACCGATGTTGCAGACGATCGCCTTGTCCTTCATCGCCTTCATGTGTTCGGCGGTGATGACGTGTTCGTTGCCCGTCGCGGTGCAGAAGATATCGGCGACCTTGACCGCTTCTTCCATCGTCACGACTTCGAAGCCGTCCATCGCGGCCTGCAGCGCGCAGATCGGATCCACTTCGGTGACCAGCACGCGCGCGCCGCCGTTGCGCAGCGACTGCGCCGAACCCTTGCCGACATCGCCGAAGCCGGCAACGCAGGCGACCTTGCCCGACAGCATCACGTCGGTTGCGCGGCGGATCGCATCGACCAGCGATTCGCGGCAGCCATAGAGATTGTCGAACTTCGACTTGGTCACGCTGTCGTTCACATTGATCGCGGGGAACGGCAGCTTGCCCTGCTTGGCGAGATGATAGAGGCGGTGGACGCCGGTGGTGGTTTCTTCCGACACGCCGACGATGTTCTTGACCGATTTGGTCAGATAGCCCGGCTTGGCCTTGAGGAACGCCTTGAGTGCGCGCTGGAATTCGATTTCCTCGGCATTCTGCGGCTCGGGCAGTTCCTCGCCCGCTTCGACGCGCGCGCCCCACAGCGCGAACATGGTCGCATCGCCGCCATCGTCGAGAATGATGGTCGCTGTCTGGTCGGGATCCTCATCGGTCGACCAGTCGAAGATGCGGCCAACATAGTCCCAGTAGTCGGCCAGGCTCTCGCCCTTGATCGCGAAGACCGGGATGTCCTGCGCCGCGATGGCCGCCGCGGCATGATCCTGCGTCGAGTAGATGTTGCAGGTCGCCCAGCGCACATCCGCGCCGAGCGCCACCAGCGTCTCGATCAGCACGGCGGTCTGGATCGTCATGTGCAGCGAACCGGTAATCCGCGCGCCCTTCAGCGGCTTTGCCGCATACTCCTCGCGCAGCGCCATCAGGCCCGGCATCTCGGTTTCGGCGATGGCGATCTCGGCGCGGCCGTAACCGGCCAGGGCAATGTCCTTGATGACGTAATCGGTGAATTCGCTCACGGTAAATCCTCAGTCTATCGGGGTGGTGGCCGCCTGGGGGGAGTGCGCGGCTGCCGCATGGCAGCGGCCCTAGCCGCCCAGCCGAACGAGGGCAACATCCCCTCCCCGGCCCCGTACCAACCCCCGGGCCGCGCCCGCGCTGGGAGCTTGCGCATCGCCGCGGTGCAGCTTACCTCACCCGGCACACGCGATAGACGGAGTTTTGTTATGACGATTTCGGTAGGCGACAAGCTGCCTGATGTAAAAATGGTCAAGGCGACCGAGAACGGCCCCGAGCAGGTAAGCTCGGCCGACTACTTCAAGGGCAAGAAGGTGGCGCTGTTCTCGGTGCCCGGCGCCTTCACCCCGACCTGTTCGGCCAAGCACCTGCCCGGCTATGTCGACAAGGCCGGCGATCTGAAATCGAAGGGCGTCGACGAAATCGTCGCCACGGCAGTCAACGACGCCTTCGTGATGGGCGCATGGAAAAGCGCTGCCGGTTCCGAAGACATCACCATGCTCGCTGACGGCAATGGCGATTTTGCCGAAGCGGTCGGCCTGACGATGGACGGTTCGGGCTTCGGCCTCGGCAAGCGCGGTCAGCGTTATTCGATGGTGGTCGAGGACGGCGTGGTTACCCAGCTCAATGTCGAAGCACCGGGCGATTTCTCGGTCTCGAGTGCGGAACACATGCTCGGCCAGATGTAAGCCATCGGCCCTGCCGACACGCAAACAGACGCCCCGTCCGGCTTGCTGCCCGGCGGGGCGTTTTTACTTGCGGGTTTGACCTCGGAGCCGGCCGCCCGGGCGGTCAGCCGTATCCCATCAGCTTGAGCACTTCTTCGCGGCTGCGATGGTCGTCGAGGAAGGTGCCCATCATCCTACTCGTGACCATGCCGACACCGGGCGTGCGCACGCCGCGCGCGGTCATGCAGGCATGCGATGCCTCGATCACCACCGCGACGCCCTGCGGCTGGAGATTTTCCCAGATACAGTCGGCGACTTCGGCGGTCAGGCGTTCCTGCACCTGCAGCCGCCGCGCGAAGCCATGCAGCACGCGCGCAAGCTTCGAAATGCCGACGACGCGGTCATGCGGCAGATAGGCGATCGCGGCCTTGCCTATGATCGGCGCCATGTGGTGTTCGCAATGCGACTGGAACGGAATATCCTTGAGCAGGACGATCTCGTTGTAACCGCCCACTTCCTCGAACACGCGATCGAGGTGCACTGCCGGGTCTTCGGTGTACCCGATGCAATATTCCTTCCACGCGCGCGCCACCCGCTTGGGGGTGTCGAGCAAGCCTTCGCGCGCGGGATCGTCGCCCGTCCATTCGATGAGCGTGCGGATCGCATGCTGCACATGCTCCGGAACGGGCAATTTGCCGCGCGGATCGTCCTCGTCGGGTCCAACTAGGCTGCTCACGTTCCCTTGATCCTCCTGAACTTGTCGCGAAACCGCTTGAGCCTGCTCCCCTTGCGGAAAAGCCCGCCGTTTGCAAACGGCTCGAACATGTCGTCGGGGTCCTCCGGATCGAGCAGCGCGCTATCGGCGAGGCCCTTTTGCACGTCGTTGAGTTCGGGAGGATGGTAGCGGCGCAAATTTCGGCCGCCTTCGCCTTGCGAATGGTCGATCAACGCGGCCATCGACCCGTGCCGCGACAGCAATTCGCCAACCTCGTTTTCATCGATGCCGCAGTGTTCTCCGAGTAGCGAATGGCGCAGAGCCGCGATCGCATGGGCGGCGTGCGCATTGCCCTTGCGCGTCGAATCGATGAACACATCGCATTCGCTGTCGAGGCCCATCGAGCGGTTGTTGAGATTGGCCGAGCCGATCCGCAGGATCGTGTCGTCGACGATCATGATCTTGGCGTGGACGTAGATCGGCGTCTCGCCGGTGAAGGGGGACCAGAGCGAGAACCGGCGCTGCGGATCCGCTTCGCCGATCGCGCGCACCAATTCCGCACGCGCATGATCCATCGCCTGCTGTTCGAGCCAGCCATCGGCGTGGCACGGATGCACGATGACGATTTCCGGGGGATCGTCCTCTCCCAGGCGGGCGATGATGGCTTCGGCGATCGCCCGCGATGCGAAATACTGGCTTTCTGCGTAGATGAACCGCTTCGCGCCAGCGATCTGGTCGAGATAAAGCTGCTCGATCTCGGTGATCTTTTCCCAGTCACGGTAGGCAGCGCGGGTACGTGCCACGCCGATCTCGACATCTTCGAACTGGGCGGTCAGCGCATCGGGCCAAGGGCTGCCGGGGGCATCGGGAACTTCGGGCAGCTCGGCACCGCCGGCCGATGTCCACCGGTCGTCGCCCAGCTCGGCAAGCGCGGTGGCGACCTCGCCCTCCATCAGCATCGCGGCATCGTGCCACGGGCCGTAACTGCGCCCGTGCGGTGTCTTGCGGCGCGGATCGACCTCGTCGTGATCGCGCGTGTCCCAGCGCTTGTCGGTCATGTCGATTCCGCCGCACACCGCCACCTTGTTGTCGAGCACGGCGATCTTCTGGTGATGCGTGCAACCGACCGGATGCGCGGTATCGAAGTGGAAGTTGATCCGGCTATGACGGAACCAGCGGGCAAGATCCCACCACATCGAGGCACGGCCCATGGTCGACAGCGCGCCTACGCTCCACTTCAGGATACGGATGTCGAGCTGCTTGCGGTGACGCGCCAGCCAGGCGATGAAACTGCCGAGCCGCGACGGGTACCCGCGTTTCCACGCGCGCTGCCACCAGCGCCGCCCGCGTTCCAGATGTATCCGCGTGTCGAAATCCCAGCCGATCAGCAGGATCCGACGGCGCGATTTGAGCATCGCTTCCTGCATGAAGGCGAAATAGTCGGCAGCATCGACGATTACGCTCGCGCGCGAGGCCCTGGCATAGCGCCAGACCCCGGGCTCGACCGAGGGCGACAGCGCCGAAGTGCGGCTCGGATCCGCCTGCTTGTCTTCACTCATGTGCCGCCCCCTGCGCTGCGCGCTATTCCTTCGCGTCTTCCTTCTTCTCGGGCGTCACTTCGGCTTCGGCCATTTCCTCGTCCTTGCGGCGCTCGAAGACCCGTTCCATGTGCTTCATGTCATCTTCGTCAAGGTGCCGTTCGAAGTCGGGAAAGTGGTCTTCCTCTTCCTCGTCGATATGGTGCCGGTACTGGTGCTCGAAGCTCTTGAACTTCGTCAGCCAGCCACCTTCGGACATATCGGTCGCAGCAAGGTCGTTGAGCGCCTCTTCGATCTCGTGGTGCTCGGCCACCGAATGGCGCGTTTCGCCGGTCGTCGGCGGCTTGCGCAGCATTGTGGAATACAGCGCCTGCTCTTCTGCGGCAGCATGGCTCTTGAGCTCCTTGGTCAGCTCTTCGAACAGCGACTTGCGCTCGGTCGTATCCCCGCTCGTGTCGAGCAGCTTGTCCAGCAGCTCGCGGTGGCGGTCATGATCTTCCTTCAGGCGTTCGAAAATCTTCGTGGCATCGGCCATGTTTCTTATCTCCTTTGGAAGATGAACCGGTCACCGGCGGCACGGTTCCGGTCTTGTGGGGCCCGGCCGGCAAACCCATATCGGCTTCACCATGCATGACCGACAAGCGCCCACGCGGGCCCAGATGCAGACAATGGCCGAAACGGCTTTCGCCGAACTGCCTGCGCAGTTCCGCGACCAGATGGGCGATGTCGTTCTGCAGGTCGAGGATTTCGCGACCCCCGAGCAGCTGGCATCGGTCGATATCACGGACCGCTGGCATCTTTCCGGCCTCTACGAAGGCGAACCCCTGCCCGACCAATCGATCTGGCAGAGCGGGCAGCTCCCGCCGCGCATCTGGCTGTTCCGCGAACCGCTGATTGCCGAATGGCGCGAAACCGGGGTCCGAATGGACGATCTGGTGCGCCACGTGGTGGTGCATGAGGCGGGCCATCACTTCGGCTTCAGCGACGACGACATGCACTGGCTCGAAGACGAGGCCGACTGACCGCCCTACTCCGCGGCTTGCGGGCACCGGCGCCCTTGCGCCTCCTCCAGAACCACAAAAGGCCACCCTTCCGGAGAAGGATGGCCTTTTGTGGCGCGCCCGGAAGGATTCGAACCTCCGGCCCCCAGATTCGTAGTCTGGTGCTCTATCCAGCTGAGCTACGGGCGCGCTTGGAGGGCGCCACATAGGCAGGCACCCACAGCTTGGCAATCCCTAAATCACCCCTTTTGCAAACAACTTTGCCGCCAGCGCGACATCGAGCGGGGGTTTGGCAAGTAGCTCCGCCTCCTCAGGGGTAAACCAATCGATTTCACCCCCCTCGAGCGCGCCCATACCGCTCCCGTCCCAGACCGAAGTGTAAAGCATGATGACAATCGGCGGGCGCCCTTCCCCGCTGGTCTCCTCGGCGAAGCCGACGGGCGCACAGGCCGCCGGTTCGATGACCAAGCCAAGCTCTTCGTCGATCTCGCGAACCAGCGCATTGCGCGGGGTTTCGCCCGTCTCGACCTTGCCGCCGGGAAACTCCCAGAGCCCGCCATGGTGCTTGTCCGCGGGGCGCCGATGCATCAGCCAGCGCCCCTTCCCGTCGCGCAGCGCCAGCGCGACGACGCAGGTCCATGTCGGGATATTTTCCACTTTCGCGACCACTCTCAACGATTTCTTAACCCGCCCCAGCGTAAACATCCCATGTCAGCTTAGACAAGCGACGAGTGGGGGCACCGGGCATGATCAAATTCCTGCGCATGTTGGAACGCGATAAACGCGGCGCCACTTCCGTCGAATACGGGCTGATCCTCGCCCTGATCTTTCTCGCCATGATTGGCGGGCTCCAGGCTTTCGGCGCGTCTGCGACGACCATGTGGTCGAGAATCGCAACCGCGGCTGCTGCCGCAATGGGCGGCTGACCGCAGCGGTTAGGGGTTTTTAAACCACTTCGCTGCAGAACGCATAATTGTCCGCTCTACATTCTTGGAGCGGGCCGGGTACGAAGACTGAACCAGGAGACGAATTATGAAGTTTTTCCGCAAGCTGCGCCGCGATGAAGAAGGCGCAACCGCAATCGAATACGGCCTTATCGCTGCCCTGATCGCCGTTGCCGCGATCACCGCGATGCAGAGCCTCGGCGGCCAGCTGAGCACGACGTTCAACACCGTTTCGACGACGATGAGCGGCAGCTAAGACGCGGGGTAATTCCCGACGAAAATCAGGGGCGGCGGGTTCAACCCGCCGCCCCTTTTCTTTGTCCCGATCAATTGCTGCAGTTCATCGCCCGCGGACGACGATCTTCACCTTCTGCCCAACGCTGAGGCCTTCATTCGAAGTCAGCCCGTTGAGCACGCGGAACCGGTCGATCTGGTTGTCGCTGTAGGCCATCCGGCGCGCGAGCGAGGCGACCGTGTCACCGCTGCCGACCGTCACGACATCGACCACCCGCGGAATCACATTTGCCGCGGTCTGCGAGTCGATCCGCTGCATCGATGCGAACATGTCGTTGAACGCCGAAGTCTGGCCTGCCGGGGTTATCGCGAGAAAGTGATACGCGCGGTCGCTGGCGAACTCATAGGCGAAGACGGTCACGTCGACCTGCCCGTTACCCGATGCGACGCGCGCCGTCCCGTAGGCGGCGGGCAAACCATTGACGGTGGTCCGCTGGATCGATTGCGGCCGGATCTGCTGCTGCTCGTTCACCCCGGCGAAAACGCTGGTGACATAGCTGTTGAGGTCATTGTTGTACGGCGCGAGCGAGAATTGCGCCTGCCCGCTCTGGCCATTGATCGTGACCGCTCTCGTCCCGTTGATCATGTAGAAACCCTGCGGCGCCGTGAATGCCAGCCGCAGATCGGGATGAATGAAGCGCCGGCCCTCGACCACGCCTTGCGACGGATCGTCGCCATAGGTCAGCCCGTCGATCCGGGTCAGGAAGGTATCGCGATTCGTGACGCCGCCGGTGACGCCGGTGGCCTGCGCTTTCGCCAGCGCGGT
The DNA here is from genome assembly GCF_009828015.1 of Qipengyuania citrea. Lineage (GTDB taxonomy): Bacteria > Pseudomonadota > Alphaproteobacteria > Sphingomonadales > Sphingomonadaceae > Qipengyuania > Qipengyuania citrea. The sequence continues at coordinate 909,801 of NZ_WTYG01000002.1, forward strand.
CTGCACACGGCTGGCCGGATCGGGGTGGGTCGATGCCCATTCGGGAATATTGGCATTGTCGCGTCCCTGCACGCGGGCATCGAGCGCATTCTGCAGCGCGAGGCTCTGCAGCACCGTGCCCATCGCGCGCGGATCGTAGCCCGCCGAGTTGAGATAGCGAATGCCGAGCTCGTCCGCCTCGAGTTCCTGCGAGCGCGAGAACTTGAGCGTCAGCAATTGCGATCCCTGCAAGGCAGCCTGGCCGAGCTGCTGCCCGAGCCCGCTATTGCCGAGGAGGACACCCGACAGGATCGCACCGGCCGCGCCGAGCAGCGTGTTGCGCTGTGCCGTGGCCTGCCGGCGCTGCGAATGGCGCGCGGCGACGTGGCCGACTTCATGGCCTAGCACCGCCGCCAGTTCGGCTTCGTTGTTCATCAGCGCAACCAGCTGCCGGGTCGTGTAGACGTAACCGCCGGGGATCGCGAACGCGTTGTTCACCGGGCTGTTGAGCAGCGAGACGGTGAAGGAATCGCGGGCATTGCCCAGGCCCGACTGGACCGCGATGTTCTTGCCCACCTGTTCGACATATTGCGCATGGCTGCCGCTCATCGCTCCGCCGAACTCGTTGAGCAGCTGCGGATGCGCCTCGGCGCCCATCTGCGCCTCGCTCTGCGTGATCGGGGTGGACGCACTGGGGATGTTCCCCGTGCCCATGCAGCCGGCCAGCGCCAGCGAGAGTGTCGAAACGGATGCGGCGGCGGCGAGTGAAATGCGCGTCATGAGCGGCGGTCCCCATATATCTGGCACGCGGCCGCCGGACATTCCCGGCCGGTCGCGCGAGGCGTTGAATATGTTGGGAAGAACCGGGTCATGCGGCGGTTTGTTCCCGCCGGGGCACCGCGTCCTCAGCCGGCGAGCGCGAGGAAACGCTCTTCGCGCAGCCGCTTGAGTTCATGCGGCGCATGCCGCGCCAGCGCGTCCAGCTCTTCCACGATCGCATCGCCGAGCGCGGTTGCCGCCACCCGAGGATCGCGATGCGCCCCGCCGACAGGCTCGGGCACGATCCGGTCGATCACGCCCAGCGCGGCCAGATCCTGCGCGGTCACTTTCATCGCCTCGGCGGCATCGGGAGCTTTCTCGCCGGTCCGCCACAGGATCGAGGCGCAGCCTTCGGGAGAGATCACCGAATAGACCGCGTGTTCCATCATCAACACCCGCTCGGCGCTGGCCAGCGCGACTGCACCGCCCGATCCGCCCTCGCCGACGATCGCGGCCACCATCGGCACCGGCAACGCCAGGCAGGCCTCGGTCGAACGCGCAATGGCTTCGGCCTGGCCGCGTTCCTCGGCCTCGATCCCGGGAAAGGCACCCGAGGTGTCGACCAGCGTCACCACCGGCAGGCCGAACCGTCCGGCCATTTCCATCAACCGGATCGCCTTGCGATAGCCTTCGGGCTTGCCCATGCCGAAATTGTGGCGGACCCGGCTGGCGGTATCGTTGCCTTTTTCATGGCCGATCAGCATCACCCTGCGGCCATCGAGCTTCGCGAACCCGCCGAGGATCGCCTCGTCGTCGCCGTAGCAGCGGTCCCCGCCCAGCGGCACGAATTCGTCGAAGGCATATTCGACATAATCGCGGAAATGCGGGCGCGACGGGTGCCGCGCGACCTGCGTTTTCTGCCACGGGCTGAGCGCCTGATAGGTGCTGGCAAGAAGGTTCGCGCTCTTCAACTCGAGCCGCTGCAATTCGTTGGTGATGTCGACATCATCGCCCTCCGCTGCGCTCCGCAGTTCGGCGATACGTTGTTCAAGCTCGGCGACCGGCTTCTCGAATTCGAGATAGGAAATCATGCTACGGCGCTAGTCCGAAGCGCGCGCGCGTGCAAGCGGATGGCGTTCGTTGACCAGTTTCACCAACCGCGCGGCATCGACATGCGTATAGATTTGCGTGGTCGAGATATCCGCATGGCCCAGCAGCGTCTGGAGCGCGCGCAAATCCGCCCCGCCTTCGAGCAGATGCGTAGCGAAGGCGTGCCGCAGGACATGCGGGCTGAGCTTCTCGGGCGCGAGGTCGGCGCGCACCGCCAGTGCCTTGAGCAGCTGGAACAGGCGCACGCGCGAAATGTGCCCGCTGCGCGAGGGAAAGAGCCAAACCGAATCGGATCCGCGCAGCGCCAGCCACCGCTTGAGCGCGGTATCGGCCCGCTGGCTGACGGGAACCATGCGCGCATGGCCGCCCTTCCCGGTAACGGTGAGAAACGGCGCATCGCGCGGTACTGCGGAAAGCGGCAGCGAAACCAGTTCGGTGGCCCGCAGCCCGGAACCGTAGAGCATTTCGAGCAGCGCCAGCATCCGCACCGCGAGCGGGGCATTGCCCCGGGCCTCTTCTTCCGCGGTCGCGAACAGCGCTTCGACCTCGGCATGCGACAGGATCTTCGGCAGCGGGCGGCGCGTGGCAGGGCGCGGCAGCGCATGCGTCGGATCATCCTCGCGCAGCCCTTCATCGACGAGGAAACCGAAAAACTGCCGCAGGGCCGAAACCTTGCGCGCCAGCGTCGCCGGGGCCAGCGACGACCAGCCCTGTCCCAACCGGGCGAGCTGCGCCGGCTGGGCGTCCTCCAGCGAGATCCCGATCAGTTCCTCCGCCTGTTCGAGGTCGCGGCCATAAGCGAGAACCGTATTGCGCGCCGCCCCGCGCTCGGTGGCGAGCATGGCGAGGAAATCGGCGATCGAAGCGCCCATGTCAGGCGCGCGCGACCGCCTCCGCGGCGATCATTCTGGCTTCGGCTTCCAGTCCCACGCGCCGCAATGCGGAAACGATATGGAACAGGTGCCGCGCTGTCATGCGGTCCCAGCCCGATCCCTGCATGCCGAGCCCGGCAAGCATGGTGACCAGCGCCGGATTGTCGACTTCGGCCGCGCGTTCGATCATCCGCGTCCAGCGTGTCTGCGCCGCCAGGTCGATCCCCAGCCGCTCGCCATACTCGGCTATTTCGGCATCCGCGACGCGCCCCAGGCCCGCGAGCCCCGCGAGCAGCATGCGCGACTTGTGCTGCCGCGGCGAATCGTCATCGTCCACGAAGCCATCGAGTTCGCCATCGCTGACCATTGCCGAACCGTCGGGATCGGCCAAGGCCAGCATGGCCCAGCCGACACTGCCGTCATCCACCACGCCGGCCCAGCGCATCGCATCGCGATCGAGCCCCGCCGCGAGCATGGCCGCGACCATGCCGTCCGCATCGTCGGCCAATGCATCGTCGACCGGAAGGCGCGCGGCGGCATAGGCAGTCAGCACCACCCTGCCATAGGAAAACTCGCCGCCGCCGCCCCAGATATCGCGGATCGCGGCGAGCCGCTGCAGCGGATCCGTTCCGACATAGGCTTCGCGCAGGCGCGACGCGGTGACAGCGGCATCGCCCTCGGCGCCCTCCTCCGCGAAAATCTGGCTGTAGAGATCGACCATTGCCGCCGACGACAGGATTCCGCTGGCCGCTGCAATGTCCGCCGCGCGGGCGCGCTGCAGCGGGGTAAGCGCGGGGGTGAGCGCCGCGGTCCGCAGCAGGTCCGGCTCCGCATCGCCCAGCAATTCGTCGGGCACGGGCTCGCCCAGCGCATTGGCCAGGGCAAACCGCCACGGGGTCAATGCCGCGATCCCGTCCCATTCGATGGTTACCGCGCGGCGTCCGCGCCCGGCGGAGCCCGCCACACGCTGCGCCAGCAGCACGTCGATACGGTCGTCCTCGGTGCGCGACAGCAGGCGGCGCAGGTCGTTCTGCGCACGGGTCGCCTCGCCCGCATAGGCATTGCAGATCCCAGCCAGCATCTGCCACTCGGCATCGTCGCGCTGGGTATCGACCAGCCGCACCGCGGGGCAGGCGCCGATAATGTCGGCACTGCCGATATAGGCCGCTACCGCCGCATCGGTGAGCGCGGGCGAATAGTTTGCCGTGTCGATATCCTGGACGACGGCGCGGGCGACAACATGTTCGCCCAGCGCGTTGAGCGCGCGGACCCGCAACGTCGCGAACTCGACCGGATCCATTCCCTCAGGCGTCGCCAGTCGGCTGGCCAGGGCGCGGCGCAGCAGGATGTGCCCCCAGCGCGAAACCATCGGACGCGTCGTACCGGCCAGCACCGCGCGCACCAGCGCGGCAGGCTGGCGCGCCAGCGAAGCAGCCGGCAGACCGCCCTCGCGCTGGCCGAGAATGCCCACCTGTTCCATCGACCGGCGTGCCGCGGGCGGGATGTCGAATTTCGGCTTCAGGCCCAGCAATTCGTCGAGTTCGTCGGTCGACATCGCCTCGAGCTCTTCGAGCGTCGGTAAGTCGACCAGGTCGAGGTCGGTCCCGCCGACCGGCGCCGGCTGTGTCGGCAGGGGCTGCACTACTTCGCCCGATTGCGATGCGCCGGCTTCGCCCGGGTCGCGTGGTGCCGCAGCCGGTCCCGGCGCGGCCGGAGCCTGCGTCGCCCGGGGTGTCGGCGTCGGGGTCGCTGCCGGCGCGGGTTCGTCGAAACCCGGCGGCAGCAGATCGACCGGCGCGTCCTGCGCGAGAACCATCGCCGAGCTCAGCGCCAGTGCGGCGCCGCCCGCCAGCCATGCGGATTTCATCGTGCAGCCTCCGGCATATCGATACCCTGTTCGATCGGATGCAGCGGTTCCTCGCCGCCATCGATCAGCGCCGCGATCACCAGCACGGCGAACAATATTGCCAAGAGACCTGCAATCCTTCTCCCGCTCATCGCCAAGATTTTCGCGTCCCGTTTCAAGTGCTGATACCTTGCCCGCGCCCTAGCCCAGTTCTAGGCACGGCGGCAATGACCCATGCAACAGCCTTCACGCCTGCCGAAATCGGCGGCCTTGCTCGGCGGATCGATCGCCCCGTGGTGCTGGTCGGCCTAATGGGGGTCGGCAAGTCCACGGTCGGACGCCGCCTCGCTGCGCTGCTCGACACCGACTTCATCGATGTCGACGAGGAAATCGAACGCGCCGCCGACCGGTCGGTCAGCGAAATCTTCGAAGCGCATGGCGAACTCTATTTCCGCGCCGGCGAACGCCGGGTGATTGCCCGGCTGGTCGAGGAAGGCCACGGCGTGATCGCCACCGGCGGCGGCGCCTTCGTCGATCCCGAGACCCGGGCCCTGATCCTCGACCGCGCCATCGCGGTGTGGCTCGATTGCGATATCGATACGCTGGTCGAACGCACCGCGCGGCGCGACAGCCGGCCGCTGCTGCGCAAGGGCGATCCGCGCGCAATCCTGACGCAGCTCAAGGACCAGCGCGGCGACGCCTATGCCGAGGCGCAGGTCCATGTCGTCACCGACGATGCGCCGCACACCGAAACCGCGCTGAGCATCCTGAGTGCGATAGACGCATGGCTGTAATTCCCGTCGAACTGGCCGGCCGGGGCTACGAAGTGCGTGTCGGCAACCGGTTGCTGGCCGATCTGGCAGCGCAGGCTCGGCCCTTCCTGCGCAAGCGCCATGCCTGCATCGTGGCCGATGCCAACGCGCGCCGACACTGGGGCGAAGCCGTCGGCAATTCGCTTTCTGCCGCGGGCATCGAACCGCGCTGGTACGATGTCGCGCCCGGCGAAACATCGAAGAGCTGGGACAGTCTCGCCCGGCTGACCGACTGGCTGCTGGACCAGGGTGTCGAACGCGGCGACCATGTCTTCGCGCTGGGCGGCGGCGTGGTCGGCGACCTGACCGGCTTTGCCTGCGCGATCCTCAAGCGCGGCTGCGGCTTCGTGCAACTGCCCACCACGCTGCTGGCGCAGGTCGACAGTTCGGTCGGCGGCAAGACCGCGATCAACACCGCGGCGGGCAAGAATCTGATCGGCGCGTTCCACCAGCCTTCGCTGGTGCTGGCCGATCTGGGCACACTGGGCACGCTGCCCGAACGCGAACTTCGCGCCGGTTATGCCGAAGTTCTCAAATACGGCGTGCTCGGCGATCGCGGCTTTTTCGACTGGCTCGAACAGGACGGCCGGACCGTCGTCGCCCTCGACCCCGCTGCCACCGAACGCGCCGTCGCCGCCAGCGTTGCCGCCAAGGCGCGGATCGTGGCGGAGGACGAACGCGAGACCAGCGGTGCCCGCGCGCTGCTCAACCTCGGGCATACCTTCGGCCACGCGCTCGAGGCGGAAACCGGCTTTTCCGACCGTTTGCTGCATGGTGAAGGCGTCGCGCTGGGGATGGTCCTGGCCGCACGCTATTCGGCACGGCGCGGAGAAATTTCGCTGGCCGACGCGCAGCGCGTGACTGCCGCGGTCGATGCTGCCGGCCTGCCCGCGGAAATTTCCGCGCTGGGGCTCGAATGCGACGGTCGGCGGCTTGCCGACCACATGCTCCACGACAAGAAGATGGACGCGGGCACGCTGCCGTTCATCCTGCTCCGCGCGATCGGCGAAGCCTATCTCGCCCGCGATGTCGAAATGACCGACATCGCGGCATTCCTCGACGAACAATTGCAGGCGCATTGACCGCCGATCCGGCCGCGCGCATCGTTGCGGGGATGGTGCTCGACATCCGCCCCGCCCACCTTTCCGATCCCGCAGTGAGGGAGCTGGTCGCCTATCACCAGCGCGACATGCTGGCGATGTCGCCGCCGGGTACCAGCTTTGCGCTCGACGAGAGTGGCCTTTCCGGACCGGGCATCACGCTGCTGGGTGCATGGCGTGGACGAGTGCTGGTCGGCATCGGGGCGATGAAACGCCTGTCCGCCGATAGTGCCGAACTCAAATCGATGCGCACCCATGCGGACCATCTGGGCCGCGGAGTTGCATCGGCAGTTCTCGACCGCCTGATCGCGATCGCCAGGGCAGAAGGGATTTCCCGGCTCAGCCTCGAGACGGGCACGAACGAGCGGTTCGCCCCCGCGGTCGCACTGTATGCCAAGCGCGGATTTATCGCCGGCGAAGCTTTCGCGGACCACGCCAACGGTCCGCACAACCAATGCTACCACCTCGCGCTTGCGCCGGCAGCGACCTGATCAGCTGAGCCGCGTTTCCAACCGCGTGACCGAGGCCGCGCCCACCGGCTCGTACTCTGCCAGCATGCGGTCGTGGTCGGTGAAAAGCTGCTCGATCTCGCTGCGACGATGCAGCAGCGTGTGCGCTATACCCGGAGCGAGGCTTTCGCCGTCGCCGATCTTGCCGAGAATGGCCGACAAGTCGCTGATCGTCGCCTCGTCCGGCGTTTTGAAATAGTGGCCCTTCGCATCGAAGAAACCGGTACCCATGCGTGCCATGTTCGAAACCTCCTGCGTGGATGCACAAGGCGAACCCGAAGGCACGGATTATCCACCCCTTGGCGCAGGGATTCCAGAGCATTTACCATTTTGACCGGCTCGGCGGGGAAACCTGCGCGAAACGGAAAGCGCCGCTGAACCGATCTTGCGCAGGAAGTTCCGTTTGCGCCGGATCCGCGAACTATTCGAGTTCGAGGATCACCTCGTCCACTGCGAGGGAATCGCCTTCCGCCGCGTTGATCTTGCCCACCGTCGCCTGCTTTTCGGCGCGGAGGATGTTTTCCATCTTCATCGCCTCGACGGTGGCTAGCGGCTGACCCGGCTGGACCTCCTCGCCTTCGGCTACGTGCAGCTTCACCAGCAGCCCCGGCATCGGGCAGATCAGCATTTTCGACAGATCGGGCGGGGTCTTCTCGATCATATGCGCCGCGAGATGCGCGACCCGCGTCTGCAGGATCCGCAAATGGTGCGTCGCACCGCGCGTCGTGATGGCATAGCCGGTCCGGGTGGACCGCAGCTGGAGCGTGTAGCGCGCGACCGGATCGGCATCGTCGTCCGCTCCGTTTTCGAACAGCGCGACATCGACCATCGTTTCGCCCGGAGTGTACTGCATTTCCAGCGTGACCGGTTCGCCATCGACGGTCAGCGCGGCTTCCTCGAGCCGCACTTCGTGCGATGTCGAGCCTTCCTCGCGTCCGCCGATGCGTACCGTCCAGTCGCCGGGAGCGTAGAGGTCGTCGGACAGCTGCCCTTCGACGCGCCGCGCGCGGTCGGCATCGGCCGTGGCGATGACGCCGGCGACCGCGGCCAGAACCCGCGTCAGCTGGTCGGACGCGGGCGCGCCGGTGAACCCATCGGGATATTCCTCGGCGATGAAGCCGGTGGTCAGTTCGCCCGAACGGAAGCGCGGGTGCTGCATGATCGCGCTGAGGAAATCGACATTGTGCCCCAGCCCCTCGATCCGGAAGGCATCGAGCGCCGCGATCTGCAGATCGGCCGCCTCGTCGCGCGTTTCGCCCCAGGTGACCAGCTTGGCGATCATCGGGTCGTAGAACATCGACACTTCGCCGCCTTCGAACACGCCGTCGTCGACGCGGATGCCGTCGACGCCGCGGCGGCCATTGGCAGCGCCATCATCGGCCCATGGTTCGACCGGGGGCTGGTACCTTACCAGGCGCCCGGTGGACGGCAGGAAGCCGCGATAGGGATCTTCGGCATAGACGCGGTTCTCAATCGCCCAGCCGTCGATTTTGACATCGTCCTGCGTCATCGCCAGCTTCTCGCCCGCCGCGACGCGGATCATCTGCTCGACCAGATCGACGCCGGTGATAGCCTCGGTCACCGGGTGTTCGACCTGAAGGCGGGTATTCATTTCGAGGAAATAGAAGCTCTCGCCGGTCTTGTCGGCGCCGCTGACGATCAGTTCGACCGTGCCCGCGCTGTGATAGCCCACCGCCTGCGACAGCGCGACGCATTGCTCGCCCATCGCCTTGCGCATCTTCGGCGTCACGAAGGGCGACGGGGCTTCCTCGACCACCTTCTGGTGGCGGCGCTGGATGCTGCATTCGCGCTCGTTGAGATAGATCACATTGCCGTGCTTGTCGCCGAGGATCTGGATCTCGATGTGGCGCGGATCCTCGATGAACTTCTCGATGAAGACGCGGTCGTCGCCGAAGGAGTTGAGCCCTTCGCGCTGCGTCGCTTCGAAGCCCTCCTCGACATCCTTGTCGTTCCAGGCGAGGCGCATGCCCTTGCCGCCGCCCCCCGCGCTGGCCTTCATCATCACCGGATAGCCGATGTCGTTGGCCCATTTGAGCGCGTCTTCGGTGTTCTCGATCGCATCAGGCGATCCGGGAACCGTGTTGACCCCGGCGTCCTTGGCGATGCGCTTGGATTCGATCTTGTCGCCCATCGCGGCGATGGCGTTCACCGGCGGGCCGATGAAGGCGATATTCTCTTTCTCAAGCGCTTCGACGAAGCTCGCGCGTTCGGACAGGAAGCCATAGCCCGGATGCACCGCCTCGGCGCCGGTCTGCTTGGCCGCGGCAATGATCTTGTCCGCCACCAGATAGCTTTCCGCCGCGGTTGCGGGGCCGATATGCACCGCCTCGTCCGCCATGCGAACGAAGGGTGCGCGCGCATCGGCATCGGAATAGACCGCCACGGTCGCGATACCCATGCGCTTCGCCGTCTTGATGACGCGGCAGGCGATTTCACCACGATTGGCGATGAGGATTTTCGTGAACATCGGTGTCAGTTCTCCGTTCCGGGCTTCGCTTCGCCGGACATCTGATTGCGCGTCAATTCGCGCAGTTCTTCGGTTCGCCGCTCGGTCAGAACGGTCATGCAGGTGCTGTGGAGGAGCGGTTGCATCGTTCCCCCGCGCGCATCGTAGCTCGACAGCCGGCAGTGCGCGTCGCGGTACGCGATCCAGGCGCGCTGGGCTTCCAGCAGGCTTTCCCAATAACCCGGCTGGTCATCCTCGACCGCATAACCGTCCTCGCGCTGCATGACCGCGCGCACTTGCGGCCACAGCGCGTTCAGTTCGGCGTCCGCCTGCTCCCATTCCCGATGCGCGCAGATGTTCATCTCGCTTTGCACTTGCGGGTCGGCGCAGTCGGGCATGCCGGCAGCGGCCTGCGCAGTCAGCAGAAGGGACGACAGGATGATCATTCGGCCGGCTCGGCCACCTTGCAGGCGCGCATCGGTTCTTCCTGCTGCAGCGCCGTCAGGCCCAGCTTGGCGAACAATGCGGCGTCGGTGTCGTCGCCCGCATTGGGCGCGGTGAGCAGCTTGTCGCCGGTGAAGATCGAATTCGCGCCCGCCATGAAGCACAGCGCCTGCGTGGCCTCGCTCATGCTCTCGCGTCCGGCGGACAGGCGCACCATGCTCATCGGCATGGTGATGCGCGCGACCGCGACGGTGCGGACGAATTCGATATCGTCGATCTTGGCGAGCGGCGTATCGGCCAGCATATCGCCCAGCACCGTGCCCTTGACCGGGACCAGCGCGTTGACCGGGACGCTTTCGGGATGGCGCTCAAGCGTGGCGAGCGTGTGGACGAAGCCCACCCGGTCGCTGCGCGTTTCACCCATGCCGACGATCCCGCCGCTGCACACGTTGATCCCCGCATCGCGGACGTTCTGCAGCGTATCGAGCCGGTCCTCATACTTGCGGCTGGAAATCACCCGCTCGTAATATTCGGGGCCGGTGTCGACATTGTGATTGTAATAGTCGAGGCCCGCTTCCTTGAGCATGTCGGCCTGTTTCGGCGTCAGCATGCCCAGCGTCATGCAGGTCTCCAGCCCCATCGCGCGCACGCCTTTCACGATCTCGACGATCGCGGGCATGTCGCGGTCCTTGGGATTGCGCCAGGCGGCGCCCATGCAGAACCGCTGGCTGCCCGCATCCTTCGCCTGCGCCGCGCGCTGAAGGACCGATTGCACTTCCATCAGCTTGGTCGCCTCGACCCCGCTGTCGGCCTTCACCGACTGCGAGCAATAGCCGCAATCTTCCGGGCACCCGCCGGTCTTGATGCTGAGCAGCGTGCACAGCTGGACTTGGCTGGGCGGGTGAAACTCGCGGTGGATGCTCGCGGCCTGGAACAGCAGTTCGGTAAAGGGAAGGTCGAACAGCGCCGCGATCTCGTCGCGGGTCCAGTCGGTGCGGATTTGGGTCATACAGGCTTCCTGGCAAGGTAAAGGCCGAATGCCATGACCGCCAGCCCGAGCGCGCGCTTGGGGGTGATCGCGCTCTGGATGGAGCCAAGCAGGCCGAAATGGTCGATAATCGCCGCAGCGACGATCTGGCCCAGCAGCACGAAGAAGATCGCATTGCCCAGCCCGATACGCGGCGCGGAGTAGGCCACCGAAGTAGCGTAGAACAGCATCACGACGGCGCCGATCCACAACCAGGGCCGTTCGAAAGTGAAGGTGCTGGCGGCGGGAAACCCGGTGAATACCAGCATCGCAGTGGCGATGACGAAACCGATCGCGAAGGTCACCGCTGTCGCCGCCACGGGCCCGCCAAGCTGTTGGCCGAGCCCCGCGTTAAGCGCCGCGAAAACCGGAATGCCCAGCCCGGCCGCGAACATCATGGCGGCAAGCGGCAGGAAGGCAGGGGACGAAGATGCGCTCACTACTGCGCCGCCTCGTCCAGATCCTCGCCCGCGGGAGGCATGTTGTGGCCGAGCAGGCGCAGCACGTCGGCGGCGCATTCGACAACATTGCTGCCCGGGCCGTAGATGCCCTGTACCCCGGCATCGCGCAGGAAGTCGTAATCCTTCTGCGGGATCACCCCGCCCGCAATCACCTTGATATCGGCGCGGTCGGCATCGCGCAGGTGCCCGATCAGCTCGGGGATCAGCGTCTTGTGTCCCGCGGCAAGACTGCTGGCGCCGATCGCGTCGACATCGTGTTCAAGCGCCATGGCGCAGGCTTCACCGGGCGTCTGGAACAGCGGGCCAGAGAGGACTTCGAAGCCCATGTCGGTGAACGCGCTGGCAATGACATTGGCGCCGCGGTCGTGCCCGTCCTGGCCCATCTTGGCGACCATCAGCCGGGGTGCGCGCCCGAGCCGGCGTTCGACCGCCTGCACGCCTTCGACGACCTGCTGGTAGCGATCGTCTTCGGCATAGGCGGCAGCATACACCCCGCGGACCGGTTTGGGAATCGTGTCGTAGCGGCCATAGGCGTCTTCCATCGCCTGGCTGATTTCGCCCAGCGTCGCATCGTGACGCGCAGCCTCGACCGCGAGGGCAAGCAGGTTCCCCTCACGCTGGGCGGCCCCGCGCGCCAGGGCGTCGAGCGCAGCGCGGCAGGCGAAATCGTCGCGCTTGGCGCGCACTTCTTCCAGCCGCGCGATCTGGCTCTGGCGGACTTTGTGGTTGTCGATATCGAGTGTGTCGATCTCGTCTTCCTTGTCGCGGCGGTACTTGTTCACGCCGACGATGACGGTTTCCCCGCGGTCGACACTGGCCTGCTTGGCGGCTGCCGCCTCCTCGATCTGCGCCTTGGGTTTGCCGCTGGCGACATATTCGGTCATCCCGCCGGCCGCCTCGACCTCGTCGAGCATGGCCTTGGCCTGTTCGACCAGCGCGGCGGTGAGGCTTTCGATGTAATAGCTGCCACCCAGCGGATCGGCGACATTGGTGATGCCGGTCTCCTCCTGGATCACCAGCTGCGTGTTGCGCGCGATCCGGGCGCTAAAATCGGTCGGCAACGCGATCGCCTCGTCCAGCGCGTTGGTGTGGAGCGACTGCGTTCCGCCCAGCACCGCCGCCATTGCTTCCACCGTGGTGCGGATCACGTTGTTGTAGGGGTCCTGCTCCTGCAGCGAGACGCCGCTGGTCTGGCAATGCGTGCGCAGCATCTTCGACTTGGGGTTCTGCGCCCCCAGCCCTTCCATGACATCGTGCCACAGCGCGCGCGCGGCGCGCATCTTGGCGATCTCCATGAAAAAGTTCATGCCGATGCCCCAGAAGAAGGACAGGCGCGGCGCAAAGGCATCGATATCGAGGCCCGCTTCCATCGCCCGCTTGGCGTATTCCTTGCCGTCGGCGATGGTGAAGGCCAGTTCCTGCACCGCCGTCGCCCCGGCTTCGTGCATGTGATAGCCCGAAATCGAAATGCTGTTGAATTTCGGCATGTTGGCCGAAGTATATGCGATGATGTCCGAAACGATCCGCATGCTCGGTTCGGGCGGATAGATATAGGTGTTGCGGACCATGAACTCCTTGAGGATGTCGTTCTGGATGGTCCCGGCCAGCTTGTCCTGGGCGACGCCCTGCCGTTCGGCGGCAACAATGTAGAAGGCCAGCACGGGGATGACCGCGCCGTTCATCGTCATCGATACGCTCATCGTGTCGAGCGGGATCTGGTCGAACAGGATCTCCATGTCGCGCACGGTATCGATCGCGACGCCCGCCTTGCCGACATCGCCGACGACGCGCGGGTGATCGCTGTCATAGCCGCGGTGCGTGGCGAGATCGAATGCGACCGACAGACCCTTCTGCCCGGCGGCAAGGTTGCGGCGATAGAAGGCGTTCGATTCCTCTGCCGTGGAGAAGCCCGCATACTGGCGGATGGTCCACGGGCGCCCGGTGTACATCGAGGCGTAGGGCCCGCGCGTGAACGGCGCGATCCCCGGCACCCCGGGATCGACCAGCGCGGCAGTGTCCTCGGAGGTATACAGCGGCTTCACCGCGATCCCTTCGGGCGTGTGCCAGGTGAGATCGCGTCCCTTCACTTCCTTGTCGGCGAGGGGCTTCCAATCGTCATAAGTCGGCTTGTCGGTCATGCACGGTCCTAAACCACAATCGTATGCACAGGAAAAGAGCGGGCTCTCGTATCTGAGGCCAACCTTCCACGTCACCCCCGCGTAGGCGGGGGTCCAGATAAGGGTGCGATCAATGGCAAGCTTTGCTGGATCCCCGCCTTCGCGGGGATGACGAAAGACTTGCGGCGTTCGCCTCTTACTCGCCCTTGAAGTCCGGCTTGCGCTTCTGGAGGAAGGCCATGCCGCCTTCCATCGCATCCTTGCTCGCACCCGCCAGGCGCTGGCCCTCGGCCTCGGCCAGCAGCACCTCGGTGATGGTGCCGTCCATCGCGGTGGCGATGTTCTTCTTCATCGTGGCGTAGGCCAGCGTCGGACCATTGGCGAGCTTCTCCGCCAGCGCGCGGGCTTCGCCGATCAGCGCTTCGTCATCGACCGCCTTGTAGATCAGGCCCCAGTCCTCGGCCTGGCTCGCACCGATCTTCTCGCCCAGCATCATCATCCGCGTGGCGCGCGCACGGCCGATCGAGCGCGCGAGCAGCCAGGTCGATCCACCATCGGGCACGAGGCCGATGTTGACGAAGGCCTGGAGGAAATAGGCGCTCTTGCCCGCCAGCACGAAGTCGCCCGCCAGCGCAAGGCTGCAGCCGACGCCCGCGGCGGGGCCGTTGACCGCGCAGATCACGGGCACGTCGGCGCGCAGCACCTGGTTGATCGCCGGGTTGTAATGGTTTTGCAGGGCGCGGTGGCTGCCGCCCTTGTTCTGCAGCGCGCTGCCCTCGCCCCGCGCGGCGAGATCGGCGCCCGAGCAGAAACCCTTGCCCGCGCCGGTTATCAGAACTGCGCGGCTGTCGCCCAGATCGTAGAAGGCTGCGCCGATTTCGTCCGCCATCTGCGGCGGCATCGCATTCAACCGGTCGGGCCGGTTGAGCGTGATGGTGGTCAGCGGGCCGTCCTTCTCGACGACGATGGTTTCGTAGCTCACGCGTCTCTCTCCAGGGTGCTATTGGTTAGTTTCGTTTCGTTTCGCAACCGACCTTGGCTGCGATGACGCCCGCGTGCAAGAGGCTTGCGCAGCGGGTGGGCTTCAGGCGGCCGCGCTGAGCCGTGCCGATACCCGCTCGTGCCATGCCGCCAGCGCCGCGCATTCCCCGGGCATTTCGAGCCCGACGAACTTGGCGAAATCGACCGTGGTCAGCAGCAGGATATCCGCGGCGGAGAAATCGTCGCCGGCAAGGTGGTCGCGCGCGCCGAGCGATTCGTCGAAGAAGCGCATCGCCTCGGCCACCCGCGGCCGGTTGGCCTCACCCCACTCCGCATTGCGCCCAGGCAGGGCGGCGGTGAAGGGATGCGTATGCACCCACACCGCGCCGACCGGCGGCATGAGGATCATTTCGACCCGGCGGCACCACATCTCGATTTCCGCGATTTCGCGCGAGGTGGTACCGAACAGCGGCGGCTCGGGATGCTCGGCCTCGAGATAGCGCATGATCGCGACGCTTTCGGCGATCACCGTGCCGTCATCGAGCTCGAGGATCGGCGTCTGCCCACGCGGGTTCTTGGCGACGAAGTCCTCCGCCTTCTGCTCGCGCTTGGGGATCGAGACTTCCGTGCTCGGCAGTTCGATGCCCTTCTCGGCGGCGAAGATACGCACACGGCGCGGATTGGGCGCCGGGTTGGGACTGTCGTAGAATAGCATCGAAGTTCCTCTCATTTCCGCCGTCTTTTCTCGTCATCCCCGCGCAGGCGGGGATCCAGATAACGGTCGCTCAAACTCGCAAGGTAAGTTGGACCCCCGCCTGCGCGGGGGTGACGAAAAAGGTTGGTTAGGGCACGATCAGATTTCCCAACCCCCTCAGTTCGACCAGTGCGCGTCGTCCTTGGGCGTTTCCATGATCTCGGTCAGCTGGCCCATCATGTCCTTGGGGTGCAGGAAGAAGATCGGCGTGCCATGCGCGCCGATACGCGTGGGGCCGAGGATCCGCTTACCCATGTCCTCGAACCACTTACGCGCGTCCTCGATGTCCTCGACTTCGTAGCAGACATGATGCTGTCCCCCTGCGGGGTTCTTGACGAGGAAACCGGTCAGCGTGGACTGCTCGCCCAGCGGCTCGATCAGCTCGATCTGCGTGCCATGGGTGCCGTTTTCGCCGGGCGTATCGACGAAGCAGACTGTCACCCCCTGCTCCTCGAGATCGAAAGGCTCATGCGTGATGCTCGCGCCCATGACATCGCGATAATAACGCAGCGATTCCGCGATCGAAGGCGTCGCGACGCCGATATGGTTGAGACGGCCGAGTTTCATTTCATCTGGTCCTCTAGTTGCGCTGGAGCCGCGTTCGAATTCCCATTCCAATCAACATACGCGGAGACGCACGCTGCACCTGCGGCAATCACTGCAGACAGCGCAGTTAAAGTCGCAAGCGTCCCTTGGAAAATGCTGAGACGAAACTCTTTCTTGGCGGTAAGTATCTTCGTGTCGATCCAATAGAGCTCGCCGTTCGAATCCACGCCCAGATGATTAAGCGCGTCAGTGCTAATTGGACGAACTCCGGGAGGCGCCCCCTCCTCGGGCTCAGCAGTCGACTGCGCCCAATGTTTGCGACCGTCACTCACAGCGGAATATTATCATGCTTCTTCCACGGGTTCTCGAGCTGCTTCGTCCGTAGCTTCCTCAGCCCCAGCGCGATCCGCTTGCGCGTCGAGTGCGGGTAGATCACCTCGTCGATATAGCCGCGGCTTGCCGCGACGAAGGGGTTGGCGAAGCGGTCTTCGTATTCCTTGGTCTTCTCGGCGATCTTGTCGGGATTGTCGCGGTCCTGGCGGAAGATGATCTCCACCGCGCCCTTGGCGCCCATCACTGCGATCTCGGCAGTGGGCCAAGCGTAGTTGAGGTCGCCGCGCAGGTGCTTGGAGGCCATCACGTCGTACGCGCCGCCATAGGCCTTGCGGGTGATCACGGTGATCTTGGGCACGGTCGCTTCGGCATAGGCGAACAACAGCTTCGCGCCGTGCTTGATGATGCCGTTGTGTTCCTGGCTGGTGCCGGGAAGGAAGCCGGGCACGTCGACGAAGGTCAGGATCGGGATTTCGAAGGCATCGCAGAAGCGCACGAAGCGCGCGGCCTTCTTCGAGCTGTTGATGTCGAGCACGCCCGCGAGCACCATCGGCTGGTTGGCGACGACGCCCACCGTGCGCCCCTCGACCCGGCCGAAACCGCAGATGATGTTCGCCGCATGGCCCGGCTGGACTTCGAAGAAATCGCCTTCGTCCAGCGTCTTACGGATGACTTCGTGCATGTCGTAAGGCTGGTTGGCATTGTCGGGGATCAGCGTGTCGAGGCTCGGTTCCTCGCGGTCCCAGGCGTCCGAGGTCGGACGCTCAGGCACGTCCTCGCGGTTGGACAGCGGCAGGTAATCGAAGAAATCGCGCGTCGCGAGCAGCGTCTCGATGTCGTTCTCGAAGCTGTTGTCCGCCACGCTGGTCTTGGTCGTATGCGTCTTCGCACCGCCAAGTTCTTCCTGCGTGACGACCTCGTTGGTAACCGTCTTCACCACGTCGGGGCCGGTGACGAACATGTAGCTCGAATCTTCGACCATGAAGATGAAGTCGGTCATCGCCGGGCTGTAGACCGCCCCGCCCGCGCATGGCCCCATGATCAGGCTGATCTGCGGCACCACGCCGCTGGCGAGCACGTTGCGCTGGAACACCTCGGCATAGCCGCCGAGCGACGCGACGCCTTCCTGGATGCGCGCGCCGCCGCTGTCGTTGAGGCCGATCACCGGCGCGCCGACCTTCATCGCGGTGTCCATCACCTTGCAGATCTTCTCCGCATGGCGTTTCGACAGCGAGCCGCCGAAGACGGTGAAATCCTGGCTGAAGACATAGACCAGCCGGCCGTTGATCGTGCCCGACCCGGTGACCACGCCGTCGCCGGGGATCTTCTGGTCCTGCATGCCGAAGTCGACGCAGTCATGTTCGACATAGGTGTCGAGTTCCTCGAAGCTGCCTTCATCGAGCAGGATGTCGAGCCGTTCGCGCGCGGTCAGCTTGCCCTTGGCGTGCTGCGCGTCGATCCGCTTCTGCCCGCCGCCCATCTTGGCGGCATCGCGGCGGCGTTCCATTTCGGCGATATTGGCGGACATGCTCTCTCCGTGAATAGGTTTTGATGTGCGACTAGTGCCAAGCGAGGCGCAAGGTCAATCGCGCGGCGCGCTTCTCTCGGCGCTGATGAGGAACTCGACATTGCCTTCGGGGCCGGTGATCGGGCTTTGGGCGATGCCCTGTACGGTAAAGCCCAGTCCTTCGATCCAGTCGCGCACTTCGTCGCAAACGCGGCGGTGCAGCGCGGGGTCGCTGACCACGCCCTTCTTGCCCACTTCCTCGCGCCCGACCTCGAATTGCGGCTTGATCAGCGCGACGAGGCGGCACTGCGGGGCCGCGAGCTGGAGCGGACGATCGAGTACCTTGGCCAGCCCGATGAAGCTGGCATCGCACACCACCCAGTCGCATGCCCGGTCGATCATGTCCCGCGTGAGGATGCGCGCGCTGGTCTGTTCGAGCACGGTGACGCGCTCGTCCTGCCGCAGTTTCCAGGCCAGCTGGTTGGTGCCGCTGTCGACTGCGAAGACATGCTCCGCCCCGCCCTGCAGCAGCACGTCGGTGAAGCCGCCGGTGGACGAGCCGATATCCATCGCCACCGCGCCGCGCGGGTCGAGGTCGAAATGTTCGATCGCATGCGCCAGCTTGATGCCGCCGCGCGAAACCCAGGGGTGATCGCGCCCGCGCACGTCGAGCGCCGCGTCCATCGGCAATTGCTGACCGGGCTTGGCCAGTTTCTGTTCGCCGCTGAACACCAGCCCCGCCATGACCAACGCCTGCGCGCGCGTCCGGCTCTCCACGAGCCCGCGGTCCACCAGCATCTGATCGAGGCGCATCTTTTTCGTCATTGGAAACATGCGCGTTAGCGATCATTGTGCATGCATGAAACCGATCTATGTGCATCTGGGTGGCGCGCTGGCGCTGAGCTTCACCATCGCGGCCTGCGTGCCCGCGCCCGATTCGACCCCGGCGCCCACGCCAACACCTACGCCGACCCCGACGCCCACCGCCACCGCGCCGGCCCCGCAGCGGCCCGCTCCGCCCGCATCAGAAAACTGGATCGACCGGCCGCAAACCGCGGGCGACTGGAGTTACCGCGCCGGGGCCGATGGCGGCGTGGCCATGTTCGGTGCAAATGCCGACAAGCCCCTGTTCGCGATCGATTGCGACCGCGGGGCCGCACGCGTGACCCTCAGCCGTATCGGCAGCGCCGCTGCACCTGCGACGATGACGATCCGCACCGAAACCACCGATCGCACGCTTGCCGCGACGCCCGCTGCGCGCGAACTGCAATCGCTGACGGCGACGCTCGCGGCGAATGACCCGCTGCTCGATGCGATGGCGGTGACGCGCGGACGATTCGCGGTCGAGACGCCAGGGTTGTCCACACTTTACCTGCCGCCCTGGGCGGAAGTTTCCCGCGTGATCGAGGATTGTCGCTAGGCGGAGTCGCGATCCGCTTCGCTCTCGCAGGACGCGGGATCTCGCGGCACAAAAAAGGCCCGGGAAACGACCCGAGCCACAAACGCCAAGTCTGACGTGGGAAAACTTTTTTACAAGGGTTGTTTTGCCCCCCTCGAAGACTCCAATATGCCTTCCAAGATCAGCGGCGAAACGCGATCTTGGTCCCCGGAGACGGGGTACTTTGGCTCTAAACAGCGCGAAAGGAGGTGATCCGATGTCTCATGGTCCAGCAGAGAGGTCGGCAAGTTTCCGCACGGGGCACTATCGGTAGAACATACTTTTAGAGGCTTCGTAAGCGGCACTTCCCGCCGCTGACCATGCGAAGGGCAGTTCCACCTACGGGCGTGGGGCTGCCCTTCTCATTTTGCCGCGCCGGCAATTCGCGGGCATTGCGCGCCATGATCCGACTGCCCATTCCCGGCCTGCTCCAAGACCTTGCCTCGCGCGCGGCTTCCCATTACCCGCGCGCAGATGGATTTCGAGCACCTACCCCATTCCGCCCCCGTCCCCGGTGAAACACGCCAGCAGGCCCTGATGGACCCCGGCTTCGGCACGCTCTTCACCGACCACATGGTGGTCATCGATTACGATGCCGATCTTGGTGGATGGCACAAGGCGACGCTGGGCCCGCGCGAGCCGATCAGTCTCGATCCGGCGGCAGCGGTGCTGCATTATGCGCAGGAAATCTTCGAAGGGATGAAGGCGTACAAGCGCGAAGACGGCACGCTGGCGCTGTTCCGCCCCGAACAGAATGCCCGGCGCTTCAACGAAAGCGCGCGCCGCATGGCGATGCCCGACTTGCCCGAAGAGCTGTTCCTCGAATCGATCCGCCAGCTGGTCGCCAAGGACCGCGATTGGGTCCCCTCGATCCCCGATGGCGCGCTGTACCTGCGGCCCTTCATGTTCGCTTCCGAAGCGTTC
The DNA here is from genome assembly GCF_009828015.1 of Qipengyuania citrea. GTDB lineage: Bacteria > Pseudomonadota > Alphaproteobacteria > Sphingomonadales > Sphingomonadaceae > Qipengyuania > Qipengyuania citrea. The sequence goes on from NZ_WTYG01000002.1 coordinate 929,787, forward strand.
CTCGGCGTACGTCCCGCGCGGCAGTACAAGTACATCCTGATCGCCTCGCCCGTCGGCGGCTATTTCAAGGGCGGCGCGAAACCGGTGAAAATCTGGGTCAGCCGCAATTACACCCGCGCCGCCCCCGGTGGCACCGGGGCGGCCAAGACCGGCGGCAATTACGCTGCCAGCCTCGTCCCGCAGGCCGAAGGAATCGAGAACGGCTGCGACCAGGTGGTCTTTCTCGACGCGGTCGACAAGAAATGGGTCGAGGAACTGGGCGGGATGAACCTGTTCTTCGTGTTTGACGACGGCAGCGTGATCACCCCGCCGCTGACGGGTACGATCCTGCCCGGCATCACCCGCGACAGCCTGATCCAGCTTCTTCGCGAGGAGGGTCTGAAGGTGCGCGAGGAACCGTACAGCATCGACCAGTGGCGTGCCGACGCCACCGAAGGCCGCCTGCTCGAAACAATGGCGTGCGGCACCGCCGCGGTCGTCACCCCGGTCGGCACCGTGCTGGGCCCCGATGGCGAATTCACCATCGGTAGCGGCGGGATCGGGCAGATGACCCACAAGATCCGCGAGAAACTGGTCGGCATCCAGAAGGGCGCCATCGAGGACACCCACGGCTGGACGGTCACGCTCGACTGATCAGAAACGCGGGCGCACCAGGAACCGGCGCGTGAAAGTCGCGCTGGGCCGCAGCACGATTATCGCCACCCCTGCCAGCGCGATCGCACCGCCGATCACCAGCCGCTCGCCGATCGCATCGCCGGTCAGCCACGCGCCGAACACGATCGTCAGGATCGGCGTGAACAGCGTCAGCGGCACGACCAAATTAGCGTCGTATTCGCCAAGCAGGCGGAAATAGGCGGTGTGCGCCCCGATCGAGACGACCAGGCTGGCGAAGACCAGACACGCCGCCAGTTCCCAGGGCGAAGCGGCCAGAGCCGCGAACTGACCGCTTTCCAGCGTAAGTGACAGGGGCAGCAGCACGGCGACCGAAGCCACCGCCGCCCAGCCCTGCAGCCGGATCGACGACAGGTCGAGACGCTTAACGAAAACGGTGCCGAGCGCCCCGACCATCGCCGAAAGGAATACCAGCAGCAGCCCGGTGCTGGTCTGCATCTGGTTCTCCCCTGCCATGGCGAACAGCACGCCGCCGAAGGCGAGGCCGATGCCCAGCCCACGCCGCCAACGCACCTTTTCGCCCAGGAAGAGGATTGCGAACAGCACCGTCATCGGCGCGCCGCTCAGGCTGACGACGCCGGCGGCCGACGGGCTGGCGGTTTCCAGGCCCATGAACAGCAGCGCAAAGGATCCGCCGCTGATGGCCAAGCCGATGACGAGGACCTGCCACAGCTTGGCCGGCAGGGGCCGCAGCAGCGGAATCAGCACCGCCGCGACGATGATGGAGCGCACGAGCGCGTAGAACAGCGGCGGAGCGGAAAAGTCGGTAATCGCCAGCTTGCTGACCACGACGTTGAGCGCCCAGGCGATGTTGCAGAACGCCATGATCAGCAAAGCGCGAAAGGACATCGTTAGTCCTCGAGCGGGGGCAAGGCGGCGGCCAGTTCGGCCAGCCAGGTATCGGCCACCGAATCGCTCGGTGCGCGCCAGTCGCCGCGTGGGCTGAGCGCGCCGCCTGCACTGACCTTGGGCCCGTTGGGCAGTGCCGAGCGCTTGAACTGGCTGAACCCGAAGAACCGCTTGAGGAATTTCTCCAGCCAGTGGGCAATCGTGGCGAGATCGTAGTGGTTCTTGGCGTCTTCGGGGAAATCGATCGGCCACTGGCCCGCTTGCACATCTTTCCACGCATGCCAGGCGAGGAACGCGACATGGCTCGGCTTCTGCCCCCAGCGTACGATGTGATGAAGGAAGAAGTCGTTCAGCTCATAGGGCCCGATGATCGATTGCGTGCTCTGTATCGCGCCATCTTCTCCGGCCGGCACCAGTTCGGGGCTGATTTCGGTATCGAGAATATCGGCGAGCACGGCGTCGACGCCTTCGTCGAACTGGCTGGTCTGGGTCGTCCAGCGGATGAGATACTGGATCAGCGTCTTGGGCACGCCCGCATTGACGCCGTAATGGCTCATCTGGTCACCCACGCCATAGGTGCACCAGCCCAGCGCCAGCTCGCTCAGATCGCCCGTGCCGATCACCCAGCCGCCATGCTGGCTGGCAAGGCGGAACAGGTAATCGGTGCGCAGGCCCGCCTGGACGTTCTCGAAAGTCGTGTCGTAGACCGGCTCTCCATCGGCGAAGGCATGGCCGATATTCTCCAGCATCAGCCGCGCGGTGGCGGTGATGTCGATCTCCTCGGCGGTGATGCCGAATGCCTTCATCAGCCGCCAGGCGTTCGACTTGGTGTCGTTCGACGTCGCGAAGCCGGGCATGGTATAACCACGGATATCGGTGCGCGGGCGCTTCAGCCGGTCCATCGCCTTGGCCGCCACGATCAGCGCGTGCGTGCTGTCGAGCCCGCCCGAAATCCCGATCGTCAGGCATTTGGGGTTGGTCGCCTGGATCCGCCGCATCAGTGCATCGACTTGGATGTTGAACGCCTCGTAGCAATCCTCGTCCAGCTTGTCGGCGCGGTTCGGCACGAAGGGAAAGCGCCGGATGGGACGATGCAGGCCGATGTCCCCGCGCACGGCCGCATGGTCGAATTCGACGCGGCGGTACCAGTCCTCGGGCCGCCCGGCCGCTTCGGCGGCATCGTTGAAGGTCTGCATGCGCATGCGTTCCGACAGGATGCGCTGCGTATCCACGTCGGCGATGCTCAGCTCGGGCTCCAGATCGAAGCGCTGGCTCTCGGCCAGCAGATCGCCCAGCTCATAGATCATGCCCTGCCCGTCCCACGCCAGGTCGGTGGTGCTTTCGCCGTGCCCGCTCGCCGAATAGGCATAGGCGCATAGCGTCCGGCTCGAACTGGCGCGTGCCAGCAGGTGCCGTTCGTCCGACTTGCCGATAACGATGTTCGACGCAGACAGGTTGAGCAGGATCGCAGCGCCGGCAAGCGCAGCCATGGTCCCCGGCGGATTGGGCGCCCAGAAATCCTCGCAGATTTCTATTCCGAAGGCGAAACCGGGCAGATTGCTTGCTGCGAAAATCAGGTCGGTGCCGAACGGCACTTCCTGCCCGCCGCAGCGAATGGTCAGACCGACGCAGTCGCGGCCATGGGCAAACCACCGCTTCTCGTAATATTCGCGGTAATTGGGCAGATAGCTCTTGGGAACGACGCCCAGCAGTTCGCCCCGCGCCACGACCAGCGCGCAGTTGTAGATGCGTCCACCGCGCCGCAGGGGGGCGCCGAACACCAGCACGGGTGTAAGATCCCGCGATGCCTCGACGATCGCGGCGACCTGCGCCTCGACCGCGTCGAGCAGGGCCATCTGCAGATGCAAATCGTCGATGGCATAGGAAGAAAGCGCAAGTTCGGGATAGAGTAGCACGTCGACATGCTGCGCGTGGGCCTGGCGGGCAGTCTCCAGAATGCCAGCCGCATTATACGCGATATCCGCCGTGCGCACCTTGGGCGTGCTGGTCGCCACGCGGACAAAACCATGCGTGTGAAGATCGTAGAAGGAATGCGTGTCGCTGCCACTCATGCGGGCTGGGCCTTTCGGGTCGGGATATCCAGATGCGGGTGCCGGTTCGAGCCAGTCCGCTGGATGGCAAACGCCCAGCTCGGCCAAGCGTTTCTGGACCGAGGCGCGGGCAATCTTGCCCTTGGCTTCCCAGCCGTAGACGGTGCGGCTGGGCCACGGATTGGGAAGGCCATAGCGCGCGCCGAACTGGTCCGCGCTCAGGGGCGGGTCATGCGTTTCGCGCCAGCGGCGCAACTTGAAACCAGCCAAGTGCATTCGCGGGCGGTATCCTTTTAGGCTACCCTAGGCAAGTTCGCTCTGGTCCTCGCGCCGCATTTCGGTGCGATAGCCGTTGAGGATCGGCCCGGCGTGGTGGGTCGCTTGCGCCTGAGTGGCGAAGGCCGCAAGCAATTGACTCCCCAGCCCGCCGCTGGGATCGGTCGCAGCTTCTGCGCCTATTCCATTGTCTTCGATGGTGAAACGCCAGCTTCCACCGCGCTCGTTGAAGAACACTGCGATCGTCCCCGGTCGCTGTTCGGGGAATGCGTATTTGCAGGCATTCGCCACGGCTTCGTTGAGATAGAGGCCGATCGCCACCGCCTCTTCGGGCGTAAGCGTCGCCTCGTCGATCTCGCGGAACAGGCGGACCGAAGGCGGCAAAGCCGATGCCTCGATCCGGTCGAGCAGGAATTCGAGATAGGGCTTGATCGAGACATTCGGCTCGTCCGATTGTTCGAGCGCCAGCGCCGAATAGGCATCGGCGAAGGTCCGTACCCGTCCCACCGCATCGTCGAGCGGTGCGTGCAGTTCGGCCTGCGGGATGCGCCGTTTCTGAAGTTCGAGCATACTGGCGACCAGCGCGAAATTGTTCTTCGTGCGATGTTCGAGCTCCGCCAGCAACGTCAGCCGCCGGTCGGCGCGTTCGCGGATTTCGGATAGCGTCGCCTGGGCGGCGCGGCGGAATGCCTCGGCGAACACCACGACCACCACCGCGCTGGCGGCATTCAGCAACACACGCACCGGATCGGTGGGGTCGGCGAACAGGAAGGATCTCGCCGGCGGGAGGATGAAGAACCACGCCCAGCAGAACGTGACTGCCAGCGCGACCACTCCGGCACGCCAATGGCCGTACAGCGTGGCAAGCAGGACGGTGGGGTAAATCAGCGCGAAGGGTCCCGATACCGGAGCCCAGACGTCGATCAACGAGCGCACCCCGATCATGGCAGCCGCACACATTCCGCCGAACACGATCTGCGCTGCCACCTTGCTGCGCCGGGCAAGGAACTGGCGGCTGACATCGAAATTGGCAAGCCGGTGCATGATGGCAGTCTTCCGGCGGAGTACAGATGCCCGCCGCTACCGTGATGCATAGGCGAACGCTCGACGGCTCCGCACCATCGGTCCGGTCCATTTACTGCGTTAAATCAAAAAGCGGAAGAGGCTTGCCACGCTCACGCCTCAGGCGGCCAGCAGATCCTCGGCTTTCGGACATTCCTGCAAGAGCTCGATCAGCGCGCGTTCCTCGCGGGTCAGCCAGCGCGTCGCGCGCGGCAGCCGGAGCTCCTTGCGCCAGCCTTCCTGCCCGTCGAGCAATCCGAACAACACCGGGTGAATATAGCTTTTACGCGCCACGGCGGGCGTGTTGCCGAGATGGTCGGAAACGCACTCCAGCAGTTCCTTCATCGGGATCGTACCCTCGGCCTGGTGCAGGCAGGTCAGCGCCTTGACGCTGGCGTGCCAGGTGCGGAAGTTCTTGGCGCTGAAATCCTGCCCCATGATCTCGCGCAAATAGGCGTTCACCTCGCTCGAACCGACCGCATGCTGCTCGCCGTCGTCATCGATGTATTTGAACAGGTTCTGGCCGGGGAGGTCCTGCATCTTGCGCACCACCCGGGCGAGGCTGCCATCTGAGAGGGTCACTTCGCGCGGCTTGCCGCCCTTGCCCTTGTAGCGCAGCCGCAGGGTCTTGCCGGTCAGTTCGGCATGGCGGTTGCGCAGCGTGGTGGCACCGAAACTCTTGTTCGTCCTGGCATAGCCCTCATTGCCGACACGCACCGCGCCCAGATCGAGCAGGCGGACCACGCTGGCGATGGCGCGGTTGCGGGTCAGCTTGTTGCCCCGCAGATCGTCCTCCACCCGCTTGCGCACGAGCGGTAGGAGATTGCCGAATGTGATGCAGCTGTCGAATTTCTCGCCCTCGCGGGCAGCCCGGAACTGCGGGTGGTATCGATATTGCTTGCGCCCCTTGGCGTCGATGCCGGTCGCGAGGATGTGGCCATTGGGGGCCGGGCAGAACCATGCATCGGTATAGGCGGGCGGCAGCGCCACGGCATTGAGCCGGCGCTTCTCCGCCCGGTCGGTGATCAGGCGCCCTTCGGGATCGTAATAGGCCCATCCCTTGCCCGCTCCCTTGCGGGAGATACCGGGCAGATCGTCGTCGACATAGATGAGCTTCGTCATGGCGAAGGGAAGAACCTTGGTACGGCATGGACGGTTCCCCAACTTGCGACGAACGGGAGGCTGCATTACCCCCGCACCAGAGGAGAACGATCTTGGCCGACCCCACCTACACCCCGCCCGAAGTCTGGCAGAACGACACCGAGAACGGCGGCCGGTTCGCCGGAATCAATCGTCCCACTGCCGGCGCGCGCGAGGAAAAGCCGCTGCCGGTGGGCGAGCACGATTTCCAGCTCTATTCGCTTGCCACGCCCAATGGGGTCAAAGCCACGATCATGTTCGAGGAGCTGCTCGAGGCGGGCCATTCGGGCGCCGAATATGACGCCTGGACGGTCAATATCGGCGACGCGGCGCAGTTCACTTCGGGTTTCGTCGATCTCAATCCCAACTCGAAGATTCCCGCGCTGCTCGACCGCAGCGGGCCCGAGCCGCTGCGCGTGTTCGAAAGCGGAGCCATCCTGATGCATCTGGCGGAAAAGTTCGGCGCTTTCCTGCCCACCGACCATAGGCGCGCCGAAGTGCTCAGCTGGCTGTTCTGGCAGGTCGGCAGCGCCCCTTTCATCGGCGGCGGGTTCGGCCATTTCTATGCCTACGCCCCCGAGAGATACGAATATCCCATCAATCGCTATGCCATGGAGACCAAGCGCCTGTTCGATGTCGCCAACCAGCAGCTGGCGGAGAGCGAATATCTGGGCGGGAGCGACTATACCGTTGCCGACATTGCGACCTACCCCTGGTTCGCCCCCTTCGTATTCGGCAACATCTACAACGAAGCCAGGACCTTCCTCTCGATTCACGAATACGAACATGTCGATCGCTGGGTGAAGCAGATTGCCGAGCGCCCTGCCGTGCGGCGGGGCCGCATCGTCAACAAGACCTGGGGCGAGGAAGACACCCAAATGCTCGAACGGCATTCGGCCGCCGACTTCGAAGGCAAGTCGCTCTAGTACGCTCGTCGGCAACCGCTTGACTCGGACGCCGCGCTGCCCTCTCCTCGGCTCAACGGAGAGAGGGCACGCGCGTTGGCTAATCAGGATCCCCCGGTCGGGAGGCTGGAGAAGCTCGGCTATGGCGTTGGTGATCTCGCCTCGTCGCTCTACATCAACTTCTTCAACATCTACCTGCTCTATTATTTCGTAGAGCTGGGCGGCGTCGGCCCCGCGGCAATGGGCCTGATGCTGCTGCTGACCAAGTTCTTCGATGCAATCACAGATCCGGTCATGGGGGCCATCGGCGATCGCACGCGCACGCGCTGGGGCCGCTACCGGCCCTATCTGCTGTGGGGGGCGGTGCCCTTCGGCCTGTTCGGCGCCGCCATTTTCGCGGCCCCGGAACTTACCCCCGGATCGATGCTGGTCTGGGCGTATGTCACCTATACGCTGACCATGGTTGCCTTCACTGCGACCAACGTGCCCTATTCGGCGCTGATGGGCGTGATTTCGCCAAGTGCGGATACGCGTTCCTCGGTCGCCGCCTACCGAATGATCTTTTCCGCGCTGGCGGTGGTCGGCGTGGCGGTGGTCGCGACCACGCTGGTGCGCGAACTGGGCGCCGGCGACGAACGACGCGGCATCATGCTGACGATGTTCGTGCTGGCGGGCGCCGGCATGCTCGCACTGGTCATCGCTTTCGCGTCCACGCGCGAACGTATCCCCCCTGCTCCCACCAACGGCCGGATCCGCGACGATATCGGCTTGCTGATCCGGACCCCGGCGTGGATCGCGGTCGCCGCCGCGGCCGTGCTCACGCCCGTTGCGCTTGCTTCGCGCGCTTCGAGCGCGCTGTTCTGGTTCCGCTATGTCGCGGGCGACGATGGCCGTACGGTCTTCCTGTTCCTCGACCGGGTGGGGCTCTTCTATACCGGCTTCGCGCTGGGGCAGCTGATCGGCGTGCTCGTCGCCGCATCGCTGGCCCGCCGGTTCGACAAGGCGCACCTCATCATCGTCGCCGGCATCATCGAAGTCGCCGCGATCAGCGCGTTTCACCTGATGCCGGTCGATGCAGTCTGGCCGCAGACCGCCGCGCAGGTCTTCGTCGGCGTCGGACTGGGCATGATGATGATGCTCGCCTATTCGATGTTCACCGATATCGCCGAATATCTCGAGTGGTCGACCAAGCGGCAGATGACCGGTCTTGCCGTATCGGGCGCGGTCTTCGCCGTTAAAACCGGCGTGGCGATCGGCGCCGCGCTGCCCGGCCTGTTGTTCGCCCTGACCGGCTTCGAGGCAGGGGCAGTGCAGACCGCCGACGCCCGTCTAGGCATCGATCTCGCCTTCGCCATCGTGCCTGCGGCAATCATAATCCCGGCGGGCGTGGCGATGCTGTTTTACAAGCTCGACCGGCGGACCATCGCGCACTTCGAAAGCGAACTTGCGCAGCGCCGGATGCAATCGGCCCCGACCCCCTTCCCTTCCCCGCCCGAGACGCTATAGGGGCGCGCACTGCTGGGGTGTAGCCAAGTGGTAAGGCATCGGTTTTTGGTACCGACATTCGCAGGTTCGATCCCTGCCACCCCAGCCAAGCGGCCTCGAAAATAGCTGAAGAGCGGAGAATTCCAAGGATGTGAATCCAAGGGTTTCCCAGTTGTCCCTAGCAACTGTACCAATCAGCTGTCCAAAGGCAGGGATGACAGTAGGCCTAAAAAGGATTGCCCGCATGCCCCGATCCCCCGCTCAAAACCTAAGCGCCGTGGTGCCGTTTAGTGGTGGCAACGAATATTTCCCGCACCCTTTTTAGTTTTTTCCGATTCTCGGCTCATAAGCTTGGAGTTCGACCTCTTCACCAAAGGGCTGGACACCGACCGCGGGCTGCCAAGGGGATGACAGCATAGTGCAAGGTTGAGAATATGTTTCTGAGACAATGTAGCCGGTTACGGCCTAGATGAGCAGGCCATCTCCACGATCTTCATTAAGTAGGTTCGAAGCTATCGCGAAGAACTTGTCGATCTCACAGTTGCCTGGAAAGCACACCCTATGTGAAATAGTGTGTCCGATCGCCACACCGATCTCGCCGTCTTCAACAAATCCTGGAGTACAATAGAACCTCAAGAAGTTGCAGGAAAGGCTGGAGGACGAAGCGAAGGCCAAAAAGATCAGGCGGCTTTCCCCCGACGCAGTTTGCGGTCGAGGGTCGAAGAGATTAGCGAAGCGCCAAACTGAGTATCACGGATCCGTCTCCCATCTCGGATTGCGAGGAGGAAAGGATACGGTTGGTCAGGGCTGCCATGACCCCCAGCTTTCCTCCAGCTAGGATTAGAGTCGAGTGGCTTTTGCTGTGCATGAGCGCGGTTGAAGCAATAAACTGCGTAGCGGAGCCGTTAGGGCGTAGCGGCATAGCCCGTTGCTTATCCAGTTTGGCGGCGTTAGTCGAACCGGCAACGCTGGTTCGCCACTTCGCGCAGCTTCTCTCGTATCTCGTCGTAATCGTCCCTCGTGGAACGGTAGCACACGCTCCCCGATTAACATCAATGACCCGGCACGCCCGCCGCTCGCTCATCCCATGGCGGTCCTGAAGATGAGCAACAGCTTCCTGCCTCGCGCAGGGCGTCAGAACTTTCTTGCCAGGATATCCTTTAACGCAGCCTGATCAAGCATCGCATTCGCCGACAGCCGCTTCAGCTTCGCGCTCTCGCTCTCGAGCGTTCGCAAACGACGAGCCCGGAAGCCTTAAGCCTGCCATACTTCGACTTCCCGGGCCGACGAACCAAGTCAGCTCGCCCCCGCTTCGGCCTCTTTCAGAACGCTAATGATCCGCTCCTCGCCAAACCCCGCTCTTCTAATCTCGTC
>NZ_WTYG01000003.1 GCF_009828015.1 Qipengyuania citrea
TGCCATGACCCCCAGCTTTCCTCCAGCTAGGATTAGAGTCGAGTGGCTTTTGCTGTGCATGAGCGCGGTTGAAGCAATAAACTGCGTAGCGGAGCCGTTAGGGCGTAGCGGCATAGCCCGTTGCTTATCCAGTTTGGCGGCGTTAGTCGAACCGGCAACGCTGGTTCGCCACTTCGCGCAGCTTCTCTCGTATCTCGTCGTAATCGTCCCTCGTGGAACGGTAGCACACGCTCCCCGATTAACATCAATGACCCGGCACGCCCGCCGCTCGCTCATCCCATGGCGGTCCTGAAGATGAGCAACAGCTTCCTGCCTCGCGCAGGGCGTCAGAACTTTCTTGCCAGGATATCCTTTAACGCAGCCTGATCAAGCATCGCATTCGCCGACAGCCGCTTCAGCTTCGCGCTCTCGCTCTCGAGCGTTCGCAAACGACGAGCCCGGAAGCCTTAAGCCTGCCATACTTCGACTTCCCGGGCCGACGAACCAAGTCAGCTCGCCCCCGCTTCGGCCTCTTTCAGAACGCTAATGATCCGCTCCTCGCCAAACCCCGCTCTTCTAATCTCGTCCGATTTCGCTACGACCTTGAGCAATACATCTAGGCTACCCTCTCGCAGTCCTACGACCTGAAGCTCGGTACCCTGGCCTTGGGCTACAGTGGCGGCGCGCTGCAGAAATCACCCTAGGGTAGTAACTGTCACGCCATTTTTGCTGTCAAAATGAAAGGCAAACTCATTAGCCGCAAGTTCTGCCTTAACGCCGTCGCAATCAAGAAATCCCCCATTCGCTATCTGAAACCTGACGGTCCCGAAGCACCCCATCCGTCGACACGACTGACTTCGGCATCACCGCCATCCACTCGGACCCGAAATATTTTACTATCGGCCTCGATCTCGAAGACATGTTTGATGAGCCCATGAGCTGAAGTTTTTGACCCGGATGCTTAGTATCGGATTGATTCACTTCGAGACAACTCGACCCCCGTCCCTTGCCCCGATGAACTATCCCAAGTGGGTGCCCCAACTCACCTATTAGGTGGCGACTGTCCCACGCATTCTGCGATTTTCGAGGCACTAATTTTTCGTCTGAGGTCCCTGCCACCCCAGCCACTATCCTGACATTTATCAAGCGCTCGCGAAGCGTCAGCTTCCCACCCGCTCAAACCACCTGGCACCCTGCCGTGGTCTTGAGAACAGCAGCATGTATCGCACCTTTCCGGCCGGATGGGAGAAGAGTACCGACCGCGCCTGTCGGAGCCGTCTATTCGGCTAAGATCTCCGGAGCCTCAGCGAATGGCTCGATACCGAAGAAAGGGTAGATATCGCTCGGGAAGTAAACCGTCCCGTTCGATACCACCATCTGGATCCTCTTGATTTCCTTCAGATTGGCAGTCGGATCACCGGGCACCAGGAAGAAATCCGCATACTTGCCCTTCTCGATCGAGCCCAGTTCCTGATCCTGATTGAGGTATTCGGCCATGTCATAGGTGGCCCGCCTCAACACCTGCGCCGGAGACATGCCGAGCTTCCCGAAGAGTTCGAGTTCGCGGTGATACGCAAAACTGCCGCCGAGGTCCGTGCCAGGAACCAGGAGAATGCCCTTGTCATTCATCAGCGTGAGCGTCTCGATGATCGTGTCGAAAGCCGCTATGTAGGCCTCTCTCTCCGCCTGATTTTCCGTGCCGAACAAAGCCTGCTTCATGTACCGCTGCGTGTTGACCGGCATGTTGTCGAACACGTCGATCGAGCCTGCGGGGACCTGCCCGTCGATGGCCGTCAAACCCAGTTCGTGAATGGCAATGGTGGGATCGTGCGCAACGCCCTTTTCCGCCATCTTGTCCAGGGTCGACTGGACCAAGTCGCCATCCAGGTCGAGTGAGGGAAATCGTTGCATCGCGGTGAAGCGGAAGAGGGTGCGTGTGTCTTCCCCCTCGTTCAGGACCCAGCCGAGCATTAGTTGATTGACGTGCGTGATCTCGTCGAAACCGGCATCAATCATGGCGTCTGCAGTCGAAAAAGCTGGCACATGGCCGGCTACGCGCATGCCGAGATCATGGGCTTCGCCAACGACGGCATCCGCCCATTCGGGATTCATGGAATTGTACAGCTTCACCTGCGGATAGCCGCGCGCGGCATACCAACGCACAAGATCGATGGCTGCCTGCTCGTTGGCTGCGATTTCACCCGTCGCTGCGGAGAATTCGGATTTGCCCTCGATAAATCCCGACCGGCTGATGCGAGGTCCCGCGATAATACCCTCGTCGATCCGTTCGATCAGCCCGTCCAGGACTTCGTTCTCATTTCCCATGTCACGGACTGACGTGACGCCCGCCACGATGTTCATCAGGGCATTGTCCTGGCCTATGTGGCCGTGCATTTCGTACATGCCAGGAACAAGCGTGCCCCCCGCCCCGTCGATCACGGTTTCGCCTTCGGTCGGGAGACTGCCCAAGTCCTCGATACTGGCAATGCGCTCGCCGTATATGACGACATCCCTGGCTTCCGTCAGGGCAAGCGTTTTCGGATCGAAAATGCGCACGTTGCGAATGCGAACCGGGCCATCGAAGTCGCGGGCGGCCTTTGCCTGTATTTCGACAAAGCGCTGCGTCGAGTAACGTTCGGCTTCGGCGCGAAGCGCCTCGTCAGCCGCTTCATAGCCTTTCCGAACGATCGCGAAACGAGGGTCCGCGACCGAGAATAAATTCAGGTCCTGATCAAGGGTGATATGGGCCGGATCGGTCGACAGTCCTGTGATTTCGTAGGTGGTGACGGTCACCTCCCCGTCGGCCCCGTCGTAGGTCGCAGTATCACGCGCCCTGATCCGGGCAGTTCCGCCGGGAAGCACCGCCATTTCAGCGTCTGGAGTCGCAAGCAGGGCCTTGGCGAGCAAGGAGATGCCCCAAGGGCTCCCGTTCTGGTCGATGTAAAATGAACACGCGCCTGCCGAACCTGGGCCAGTCGAGTCCCGCCAGCTCGCTTTCCCGTCAGCGCAGGCATAGCTCTCGTTCACCGGGTTCCCGAAAGTGGTGCGGCCCGTGATGGTCCAGTTGGTCGGGATGCCCTCCGCATCGACCTCCACCTTCTCCGTGATGGTCGGACCTCTGCCATTCTGCTTGTAGTCGAACTCGATGTTCGACGTGTTGCCGGCGGTTTCGACTTCCAACCCGCCTACATCATCGCCGCCAAAGAGGACGCGATATTGGTAAGTCTCGGCCGACGCGGCAGTTGAAAGCAACACGGCAACGGAAACGACAAGAAACTTCATGGCAGGCCCCCTGATTGAGGCGCCAACCTTAGGCGGGATTGGTAACTTTACAATCAGATTGGACGCAAATCTGGCTGCTGACACGCTCAAGAACCCTGGGGGCGCCTGGATGCACGGCGGGGTTGTCAGGACCGTTTTCAGCGCCCAACTGCGGAACCAAGGGAAATTGCTGCATTTCACCTCGGCGATCCGGATTGCGGTGCTGCTTCAATGCTTCTTTTACGGCTTCCATGGACGCGATTGAATCGACAGGATGAGCTACCCGCTTTCCGATGAAGCTCGGAACACTCTTCGCCAATCGTGGGGGAACGCGGAGCGTCTAGCCGGCCGTTTCCACATCATCCCAATACAGTTTCATGGGATTGTCCACCAACAGTTTGCGCTGCAATTCGGCTGTCGGCGCAATGCGGGGGATCATGTCGACGATGTGCCCGTCATCGGGGACTTCGTCCTGCATGTTGGGATGCGGCCAGTCGGTGCCCCAGATGCAGCGATCCGGATAATCGGCAACCAGCGGAGCGACCGCCTTGGCGAAAGCATCCCACGGGTCGCCCTGCCCGCCTTCCTTCTTCGCGTCGAGCCGGTCCGGGCAAGTGGGTTTGAACCACAGGTCCTCGCGGCTGTCGAGCAGCGACCTGAACGCCTTCATATCGGGTCCGTCGGGCCCCTGTGTCACATCGGGCCTGCCCATGTGATCGATTACCACAGGAACGGGAATAGCATCGATGAAGGCGCGCAGTTCGTCCAGAATGTCCGCTTCGAAATAGATCACCACGTGCCACCCGGCAGGTAACCGCTTGGCGACATCGAGAAACCTGTCCTTCGGTGCGTTGTCGACCAGGCGCTTGAGGAAATTGAACCGGACCGCGCGCATCCCGCCATCATGCAAGCGATGCAGATGGTCCTCCGAGATCGCCGGATCGACCACCGCGACACCCCTTGCCCTGCCTTCGGACCTGGCGATCGCGTCGAGCGTGGCGGAATTGTCGGTTCCGTGGCAGCTCGCCTGAACGATGACGTTCCTCGAAAAACCAAGATGATCGCGCAGGGCGAAGAGCTTTTCGGGCCCGGCATCGGCGGGCAGGTACTTAGCCTTCGGGCTGAACGGGAAACGCGCCTGCGGGCCGAACACATGGCAATGGGCATCGACGGCGCCGGCGGGCGGCGTGAAAGCGGGCCGCGAGGGTGCGTCGTGCCAGCTGACGATACGATCAGACATATACAGTGCCATCCGTCAGCTTGCGCGCTGTCCTGAGCAGCGCGGCGGAAACCACCCCCCCTGCGGGATCGACTTCGAGCACGCAGCTCATTTCGCCGGTCGGATGCTCGATGCCCAGGGTTTTACGGGCGCCTTGCGGCACCTTCGCGACCGCCGCCGCAGGCGAACCCGGAATCAGGCAGGCGGTCGCTGCCGTCACCGCGCCCAGCACCCCGATGCTGGCATGCGCACGGTGCGGTATGAATACGCGCGTCGTCACGGCCCCACCGTGGCGCGGCGGCGCGACCAGCGTCATCTTGGGAACGGTCTTGTCGCGCACATCCCCCAACTGCATCAGCGGGCCTGCTGCCAGCCGGATGCGTTCTATCCGTTCACGAACCGGGGCGAATGCCGCGCTTTCGAGCTCCTCGCGGCTTTCGTAGCCGGTGGCGCCGACGTCTTCCGCCCTGAATACGACGCAGGGCATGCCGTTGTCGATCAGCGTGCACGCCACCCCGGCGACATCGTCGACCGGATTGCCGGTCGGCAGCAGCGCCCCGCAGCTCGACCCCGCCGTGTCGCGGAACTCCAAGGGAATGGGCGCGTGAGTCCCCGGTACACCGTCGATGGCTGCATTACCGGCATAGCTGACCGAACCGCCGGGCGTTTGTACGCTGGCGATGGCAGTTTGGCCCGTGTTTTCCATGTAGATCGCCACACGCGTTTCCTCACCCGCGGGTTCCACCAGCCCGCGTTCGATCGCGAACGGGCCGACCCCGGCGAGGATATTGCCGCAGTTCTGCTGGTCCGAGACCAGCGCCTCGTCGACGGACACCTGCAGGAACAGATAGTCGACATCGATTCCTTCGCGCGCCGACGGCTTCACGATGGCCACCTTGCTGGTCAGCGGGTCGCCGCCGCCCATTCCGTCGATCTGGCGCGGGTCGGGGCTGCCCATCGCACGCAGCAGGAATGCGTCGCGTGCGCCCCGGTCGGCCGGCAGGTCGGAGGCGAGAAAGTATCCCCCTTTCGACGTTCCGCCGCGCATCCACATGACAGGCGCGCTGGTCTTCATCAGACGTACTTCAGCCCTTCGGCCTCGAGCCGCTCGCGCATGGCATACATATCGAGACCCAGTTCACCCTTCGCGAGGCGCTGCCGTTTTTCTTCCTCGTTCGCTTCGCGCGCGCGCGCCTTTTCGAGCACGGCCACTGCCTGCGCGCGCTTCACAACGCATACGCCGTCGTCGTCGGCGACGATCACGTCCCCCGGCTCGACATGAGCCCCGGCGCAGACCACCGGCACATTCACGCTCCCGAGCGTGTTCTTGACCGTCCCCTGCGCAAAGACCGCCTTCGACCAGACGGGGAAGCCCATTTCGGTCAGATCGCGAACATCACGAACCCCGGCGTCGATAACCAGCCCCTGGCACCCCCGCGCGATCGCGCTGGTCGCCAGCAGATCGCCGAAATAGCCGTCCTCGCAGGGACTGGTGGGCGCAAGCAGGAGGATGTCGCCCTCCTGCAATTGTTCGATCGCAACATGGACCATCCAGTTGTCACCTGGGGGCGAACTGATCGTGACCGCACTCCCGGCGATGCGCGCGCCGGAATAGATCGGACGCATGTAGCTCGCCAGCAGGCCCTTGCGGCCTTGCGCCTCATGGACGGTCGCGACGCCGCAGCGAGCCAGTCCGGCAATAGTGTCGCGGTCGGCCCGCTCGATGTTCTGCACAACCACGCCCATGGCGATCTCCTTCGGCGGGTTACCTGCGCCCGCCATTTCGGCCATGCCAATGCGAAGCTTTGCCGTCGTATAACATTTTGCTAATCGTACACGATGATCGAACGCCTGCCCAATATCCGGCATCTTGCCGCGCTCGTCGCAACCGTAGAGCATGGCACGGTGACCGAAGCGGCGCGTTCGGTGCACCTCACGCAGCCGGCGCTGACGCAGGCGATCGCCCGTCTCGAACGGACGCTGGAATGCCGCCTGTTCCAGCGTGAACCCGATGGGATGAAACCGACCGAGCCGGCACTGCTGCTTAACGCGCGTGCGCGAACCGCGCTCGAGCTGATCGGGTCCCCCCGCGTGACTGCGACGCAGATGCGCGCCTTTATCGCCCTTGCCCGGACGGGCAGCTATTCCGCTGCCGCGCAGCTTGCGGGTGTGGCCGCCGCCTCGCTCCACCGCGCGGTCGCCGACCTCTCGCTCGCCCTTGGGGAACGTCTGGTCGAACGGCGCGGACGCTATCTTACCTTCACCAGAAAGGGCACGCTGCGCGCACGCAACTTCAGCCTGGCCCAGAACGAGCTGCGCAACGGGCTCTCGGAAGTCGCGGTGTGGCTCGGTAACGCCAAGGGGCGCGTGGTCATCGGCGCCATGCCGCTGTCGCGGGCGCGGTGGCTGCCGCGCGCGCTTCTGGCATTTTCCCGCCGCCATCCGGGGGTGGAAGTCGCCGTGATCGAAGGCAGTTATCCCGAACTGGCCGGCCCCTTGCGCGATGGCGAGATCGACCTGCTGCTCGGGGCGCTGAGACTGGACGATCCCTCGGACGACCTGGCGCAGGAGGTCGCCTTTACCGATCGCCCGCAAATCGTCATGCGAGCGGGACACCCGCTTGCAAGCGGCAATCCCCTGCCGCTAGCCTCGCTGCGCGATTATCCCTGGATCCTGCCTTCGAGCAATGCGCCGCTGCGGCAGTATTGGGAAACGATGATCGGGGCCGACGGCGGTGCGGAACCGGAGGTGCGCATCGAATGCGGTTCGGTGCTCACGATCCGTGAATTGCTGCTGGAAACCGACATGCTGTCGCTCCTGTCGCCGGACCAGCTGCGCGTGGAGATCGAAGCGGGCCTGATCGAAACATCTCCGCCCCCGAGCGAGGTTTCGCGCACCATCGGGATCACCACGAGGCGCGACTGGCGTCCGACCGCCGCGCAACGTTCGATGCAGCTTGTCCTGCGAGAGATCGCGCAAGACTATTCGTAAAAACTTATTCGCTGGCCGGGCTATTCATTGGTTTGCATAGGCGCTCGGCTGCATCCTGTCGGACATGGAACGCGATCTTGCCCTTATCGGATTTGGCGAAGCGGGCAGCACCTTCTGCGCCGCTGCACGCTGGGCCAAGCCCGCATGCGCGTTCGACCCCGACCCTTCGCGCAAACAAGCAATTGAAGAAGCTGGCATAAGCGCTTCGACCGATGTTCGCAGCGCGCTTGCCGATGCCTGGATTGTGCTGTCGCTGGTCACCGCAGATCAGGCGCTGGCTGCGGCGCAAACGGCGGCAGCGTTCCTCCAGCCGGGCGCATGCTGGATCGACATGAATTCGGTTGCGCCCGATACCAAGCGCCGGGCAGCGGCTGCAATCGAAGAGCGGGGCGGCGTCTACGTCGATGCCGCGATACTCGCACCGGTCCGTCCGGCCGCGCTGAACGTCCCGGTCCTGCTTGCCGGAAACATGGCCGAAACGGCGCGCGAGGAACTCTTATCGCTCGGCTTCACGAATGTACGCGTGGTGGGCGAGGAAGTCGGCCGCGCATCCGCGATCAAGCTCATCCGCTCGGTCATGGTCAAGGGCGTGGAAGCGCTCACCGATGAAATGATGAGCGCGGCCGAAGCGGCGGGCGTGGTCGAGGAGGTCCTGGCCTCGCTCGATGCCAGCGAAAAATCGGACAGCTGGTTCAGACGGGCCGCCTATAACCGCGAACGCATGACGACGCACGGCATCCGCCGCGCTGCCGAGATGGAAGAAGCGGCCAGCACGCTGCAATCATTGGGCGTCGAACCGGTCATGACGCAGGGCACCGTCCGCCGTCAGCGCGCCGCCGCGGCCCCGATCACCACGGAGAGAAACGCGGCATGAGCCTGATTATCGATTGCCACGGCCACTACACCGTCCTGCCGAGAGGCCATGATGCGTGGCGCGAAGAACAGAAGGCGGCCTTCGCTGAAGGACGCCCCGGCCCGCCCTATCCGGACATCACTGACGACGAGATCCGCCAGACGATCGAAGACAACCAGCTGCGGCTGATCAAGGAACGCGGCGCAGACCTGACGATATTCAGCCCCCGCGCCAGCGCCATGGCGCATCATGTCGGCGACCAGGACGTGTCGGCGACCTGGGCCCGGCACTGCAACAATCTCATCTACCGGGTGACCCAGCTCTTCCCCGATGTCTTTGTCGGCGGCTGCATGCTCCCGCAAAGCCCGCAGGCGGGTCTCGAAGCGAGCGTCGCGGAATTGCGCCGCTGCGTCGAGGAACTGGGCTTCGTCTCCTGCAATCTCAACCCCGATCCGGGCGGCGGCCATTTCCAACATCCGCCGCTGACCGACGATTACTGGTTTCCGCTCTACGAGGTGATGGAGGAATTGCAGGTCCCCGGGATGATCCACGTATCGGGCAGCTGCAACCCGGCAATGCATGCGACCGGCGGATACTATCTCGCCGCGGATACCGTCGCCTTCATGCAGCTGTTGCAGGGAGACCTGTTCAGCCGTTTTCCCGGCCTGCGTTTCATCATCCCGCATGGCGGCGGAGCAGTCCCCTATCACTGGGGACGGTATCGCGGCCTGGCCGATATGCTCAAGCAGCCGAGCCTCGATACGCATCTGATGAACAACGTGTTCTTCGACACCTGCGTCTATCACCAGCCGGGGATCGATCTGCTGGCCGATGTGATCGAGAACAAGAACATCCTTTTCGGCAGCGAGATGGTCGGCGCGGTCCGCGGGATAGACCCCCAAACCGGGCATTATTTCGACGATACCAAGCGCTATGTCGATGCCCTCGACATCTCCGAGGACGAACGGCGCGCCATCTTCGAAGGCAATGCCCGGCGCGTCTTCCCGCGCCTCGATGCCCTGCTGAAGGAGCGCGGGCTATGACCGACAAGCGCGACATTCATGCCTATCTCGGCGAGTTCGATGACATCCCGGGCACACGCGTCTTCACCGCAGCGCGCGCGCGGCAGGGATATCACCTGAACCAGTTCGCGATGAGCCTGATGAAGCCGGACAACCGCGAGCGGTTCAGGGCCGACGAAAAAGCCTATCTCGACGAATGGAAGCTGACCGATGCGATGAAAGCAGCGGTGCTTCGGCGCGATTACAACGCGTTGCTCGATCTGGGCGGGAACGTCTATTTCCTGTCGAAGATATTCTCCACCGACGGGGTCAGCTTTGCCGAAGCGGTTTCGACCATGACCGACATGGATTTTCCCACCTACCGTGACATGATGAACAAGGGCGGGCGCTCTCCCGAAGGCGTCCGTTCGATCAAGGACAAACGCTGATGGCCCGGATTACCGCAGGAGTAGCGACCAGCCATGTCCCGCTGCTCGGCGTCGCCGCCGATCAGGGCAAGGCGGGCGACGAGTATTTCGCGCCGATCTTCGCAGGCTATGAGTGGTCGCGCGAATGGATCGCCCGGAACCTCCCCGACGTCATCGTGCTGGTCTATAACGATCACGCATCCGCTTTCGACATGAAGATCATCCCCACATTCGCAATCGGCTGCGGCGAAAGCTACGCCCCGGCCGACGAAGGCTGGGGACCGCGGGAAGTGCCCGACGTCGAAGGCCATCCCGACCTGGCCTGGCATATCGCGCAGAGCCTGATCCTCGACGAGTTCGACATGACGATCATCAACGAGATGGATGTCGATCACGGACTTACCGTGCCGCTGACCATGATGTTCGGCGCGCCCGACAAATGGCCGTGCAAGGTCATCCCACTGGCGGTCAACGTGGTCACTTATCCGCCGCCTTCGGGCAATCGCTGTTGGGCGCTGGGCGAAGCTATCGCCCGGGCAGTGGACAGCTTTGCCGAGGACCTCGATGTGCAGATCTGGGGCACGGGCGGGATGAGCCACCAATTGCAGGGTCCGCGCGCAGGCCTGATCAACCGCGAATGGGACAACATGTTTCTCGACAAGCTTTGCGGCACCAGCGACGACCTGCGCCACATCCCGCATATCGAATATCTGCGCGAAACCGGGTCCGAGGGGATCGAGATGGTCATGTGGTTGATCATGCGCGGTGCGCTGGGCAGGGAAACCCGCGCCCTGCACCGCCACTATCACGTCCCCTGCTCGAACACGGCCATCGGCCATCTGGTGCTGGAGCCGGTCGACGGAACCGTGCCTCCCTCGCCCAGGATCGAGGGCAACAGTCCGGCCGCGCAGGCCATGATCGAATGATTTTCAGGAGTATCCCATGATCCGCATCGCCCTCGTCGGCGCCGGCGCCTTTGGCGAAAAGCATCTCGTCGGTCTCAAGAACATCCCCGACGCCGAAGTGGTCACCGTGGTGAGCGCATCGGAGGAAGAATCGCGCAAGCTCGCCGAGCCGCACGGCATTTCAGACGTGTCGGACAGTTACGAGGCGACGTTGCGCCGCGATGATATCGACGCCGTCATCCTCACCACGCCGACCCCGATGCATGCCCGCCAGGCGATCCAGGCCATGGATGCCGGCAAGCATGTCGAAGTGGAAATCCCCGTGGCGGATAGCTGGGCGGATGCGCAGGCAGTGATGGCGAAACAGCGCGAAACCGGCCTCGTCTGCATGGTCGGCCATACCCGCCGCTTCAATCCTTCGCACCAATATGTGAAACAGCGGATCGATGCGGGCGAGTTCGCCATCCAGTCGATGGATGTGCAGACCTTCTTCTTCCGCCGAACCAACACCAACGCCAAGGGCGAGCCGCGCAGCTGGACCGATCATTTGCTGTGGCACCATTCCGCCCACACGATCGACATCTTCCAGTACATGACCGGCGCGAAGGTCGTTCAGGCCAACATCCTCCAGGGGCCGAAGCACCCCGAACTGGGGATCGCGATGGACCAGTCGATCCAGATGAAGACCGACCAGGGGCAGATCCTCACCCTCGCCCTGTCGTTCAACAATGACGGGCCGCTGGGCACCTTCTTCCGCTACATCGGCGATACCGGCACCTATATCGCGCGCTACGACGATCTGGTGAACGGACGCGAAGAGCCCATCGACGTGTCGCAGGTCGACGTCAGCATGAACGGCATCGAGTTGCAGGACCGCGAATTCATCGCAGCGATCAAGGAAGGCCGCGAACCGAATGGTTCGGTCGCGCAGGTGCTCGACTGCTACCGCGTGATCGGCGAACTGGCGGACAGCCTCGAAGCGCAAGACGGCTGGTCGTGAACACGCGGCAATTGTGCGGACGGCCCGTCCGCCCCATCGGTCTGGGCTGCATGAATCTCTCGTGGGCCTATGGTGATCCTCCGCCGCACGAGGACAAGGTGCGCTTGCTGAATGAAGCGCTCGACCTCGGCTATGATCATCTCGATACCGCCAATATCTATGGCAAGGGAGCCAACGAAGAGTTGCTCGGCGACGCCGTCATGCACCGGCGCGATGAATTCCTGCTCGCCAGCAAGACCGGCATCATCGTCGATGGCCCGCGCCGTGGGATCGATTGCTCGCCCGAGGCGATTAGCAGTTCGCTCGATGCCAGCCTGAAGCGGCTGGGCACCGGTCATATCGATCTGTTCTACATGCACCGCTTCGACCCGAAAGTCCCGGTCGCGGACAGCGTCGGCGCGATGGTCCGTGCGATCGAGGCGGGCAAGATCGGGGCTTACGGCGTGTCCGAATGGTCCGCTGCCCATATCCGTGAGGCGCATGCGGTTCATCCCATGGCCGCGGTCCAGACCGAGTTCTCGCTGTGGACCCGCAACGTCGAACTCGGGGTGCTGGACGCCACCCGCGAACTCGGTATTGCGCTGGTGGCCTTTTCGCCGGTTGCCCGCGGCGCGCTGGGCGGCGAGCTGAAGGATCCCGCGACCTTGGGGGACAAGGACCTGCGCCGGTCGCATCCTCGGTTCGATAGCGCAAACTGGCCGCACAATCGCGCGCTGATCGACCAGTTCGACGACCTGGCGCAGGAGAACGACCTCCGACCGGCCCAACTCGCGCTCGCCTGGGTCCTGGCGCAGGGCGATCACGTCCATGCGATCCCCGGCACCACCGACATTGGCCATATGGCCGACAATTTCGCCTCGTCCGACAAAACGGTGCCAGCCGAAGTCCTCGACCGCGCGGGGCAACTGATCAACCAACAAAGCGTGCGTGGTCACCGCTATCCCGAAGTGATGCGGAGCACGATCGACACCGAGGATTATGCTTAAAGCGGCAAGCCCGCATAATTCTCTGCAATCGAGGTCTGCGCTGCCCTGCTGCTCGCGATGTAATCGAGTTCCGCCAGTTGCATGGTCCGCTCGAAGGGACCGTCTTCGGGAAACCGGAGCATCAGCCGCGTGAGCGCCCAGCTGAAGCGTTCGGCCTTCCAAACCCAGGCCAAGGCCGTTTCGGAATACTCCGCGATGGCATCCGAGTCGCTGCGCTTGAAGAAGCGGACCAGCGCATTTGCCGCGTAATGGACGTCGCTGGTAGCCAGGTTCAGATGCCGATCAGCCGCTCACCCTCGGCGAGGTTGAAGCCATCATGCGGCATGCCTTCGGTCTTCACCCGGGCGTCGAGCCCGAGACGTTCCATCAGTCCGACAGTGACCTGTTCGAGTACGCCGGCCCGGATCCGGCCGAGCACATAACCGGGCGACTGTCGTTCGACCACGATGCAGTCGATGCCCTCGGCACGCAGCAGGTGCCCTAGGGGCAGTCCGGCGGGGCCTGCACCGCCAATGCAGGCCGACACTTTCACACCTGGACGACTTTCTGCTCGATCGCGCCAAACGGCAGCCCCCCATCGAGCCCGCGTGCAGCCATCCGGACCGTATCGCCAAACGCCATGAAGGGCGTGGTCGCCGGGCCCTTGTCACGGATCATCTCGATGGCCCGCACTTCGGAAATGCAGCTCGAACCCACCTGAGCGTAGTCGGCGTTCGAGACGGTGCCCGAGCCGATTATCGTTCCTGCGACGAGGTCGCGCGTAAAAGCCGCATGCGCAATGAGGTCGTGGAAGCCCACATCCATTTCCCGCCCATTAGCCGCGCCGAACCGCTTGCCGTTCCAGTCAATCTCCAGGTCGAGGCAAACGCGGCCGTCCTGCCACGCATCGCCGAGCTCATCGGGCGTCACCGCAAAGGGCGCCATCGAACATGCCGGCTTGGCCTGAACCCAGCCGAAACCCGTTTTCATTTCGACCGGCGCAATGGCACGCAGCGACCAGTCGTTGATCTGCACGATCAGCTTGATGTGCTTCATCGCTTCGGCGGCATCGGTGCCCATCGGAACGTGGTCGACGATCACCCCGTACTCGCCTTCGAAGTCGATCCCGTGTTCCATGCCCGGGAACGGCACGTTATCGACCGGGCCGTAGAAGCGATCGGAAAGACCCTGATACATCAGCGGCTTCTCGGCTTCGATCGGATCGAGACCGAAGGCGACCTGCATCAGTTCGCCGTGCGTCGAAAACGCCGATCCGTCGAGCCATTGCCAGCTGCGTGGCAGTGGGGCGGCGCAATTGGCGGGATCGAAACCATCCCCTTCGCCCTGTTCCAGCCGGTCGGCGAGTTCCGAAAGCCGCGGCATGAGTGCATCCCACCGCTCGATCGCTCCGAGCAGATTGGGGGCAGTGTCCCCGACCTCGAGATAGCGGCGCCCATCGGTGGATATGACGACCAGGCGGCCATCGCGGGACTGTGAGGTGAAAGTTGCGAACCGCATGGGTTTCTCCGGAATATCTTGCGAGCTTCGGGCGCGCCGTCACACGCGAGGATGGCGGTGCTTCAGCCCTTCAGTTCTTCGCTGAATTCGCCGTCGATCAGGATGAAGGCGATGCGGCAATTCCGGTCCGTCCGGTTGGCCCAGCCGTGATTGGTGCCGCGCTGGACGACGATGTCCCCTGCCCGCACGGTTGTCTCGCCCTCGTCCATGATCAGGACCAGCTCGCCTTCGATGACGATGCCGTAATCGACCGTTTCGGTACGGTGCATATGGGCATGACGCGATTCCTTGCCCTCGAACGACGAGGCGTCAGCCGCGCCGATTTCGGCGAAGTGCGCGCGCGCCTCTTCCGGCGTCATCTCGGCAAACGACGGATCGTCGGGCGGAATGTCGAGCACGCGGATGCGCGTCCCGTTCTTGGGCGGCGCGAGGATGATCCCCTCTTCCGGTGGTTCGCCCGAAGCGGGATCGATCGGGGCCGGTGTCGCCCGCGTGTTCCACACTTCGTAGAACATGGGGCCGGTGTCGCCGCCGATCTTCTGGATGCGCGGGACGGTGCCATCTTCCTGGATAATCGCGCGACCGGAAGCATCATGGCCCGTGACCACGCGGCGGATCGGTGCGTTATTCATATTCGGTCCTCTCAACTTTTCTGTGTGGTCACTTGAGGCGGCGTGAATGCCAGACCGCGCTGCTTTAGGTCCTGCTGCGCGCGGGCTTCGTGCTCCAATGCCCGTTTCGCCGCTGCGCGATCGTTGGCGCGCCCGGTCATTTCGGCGATTTCGGGAAATGCCGCGGCATCGAATCCCGCACCGGTTATGCGGAACCAGATCCAGGCCAGATAGGTATCGACAATCGACCAGTCGGGCCCGAGCATCCATCGCTGCTGCGCCAACTGTTCCGCGATCGGCTGCAATTGCTGGATCAGCAGCTCTTCCGCCTTGGCCCGGATTTGCGGGGCCGCCTCGTCCGACTGGAGCATCATGCCCGGCAGAACGAACCGCGTCACCAGCGGATGCAAATCGCTCGATAAGCGGAAGAGCGTCGAAACTGTCGCCGCATCCCCGAGCGGATCGCCGGTCAGCGGGAGCAATTTGGTATCCGGGTGCGTTCGCGCCAGGTACAGCAGGATCGATCCGCTCTGCGTCACGATCCCCCTCCCGGTATCGAGCGCAGGAATCTTGCCCGCAGGATTGACCGCAAGATAGTCCGGTCGGCGGTGCTCGCCCGCCTTGAACGCGATCAGGCGGGTTTCGAACGGCTCACCGATCTCTTCCAGTGCCGTAAGGCTCACGCGCGCGCAGGTTTGCGGCGCCATGTAAAGTATTGGCGCGTGCTCGGTCACTCGGTGCGGCTCCCCAGGCGGAATGAAAGGGCAGCGACGATGCTACCCACGGCCACGACGCCAGCATAAACCAGCAGCGCACCGGCCAAACCTGACGTCGCACCGACAACCGCTGCCGCAACCAGGGGGGCCAGGAACTGGCCGAGAAAAAATGCCCCTGTCCAGAGCCCGGTTCCGCGGCCGCGAAACTCGGGGGGGAGACGCCGCATTGTCCATGTCAGCATGTTGGGCAGCAGGATGCCGCTGCCGACGCAGGCGAGCGCGGCGAACCCGGCGACCGACGGCAAGCTCGTCGAATAAGCGGCCCCGGCGTAGCCCAAGGCGGCCAGCAGGAGGCCCAGCGCCAGCGGCATTCTTCCCGCGTGCTGCTTGAGTTTGTGAAAAATGAAGCTCCCGCCACCCACTGACAGATTTGTAACCGCACCGACCATTCCGATAGTCGCAGGCGAAACGGGCCCCGAAAGTTCGAGGATGGGCCCGAGCTGGACTATCAGCGTGTAGAAGACGATCCCGACCCCAAGAGTAATCACCACGAGCGGCAGGACCCTGGCGAAGGGGAAAGCGGTGGCGCCAACTCCGGTCGATCGGGCGTGGTCCTCGGGTTCGAACAGGATCATTGCGGCCATGCCGGCTATCGGCAGTCCGAGAAGGTAAAGCAGGAACGGGCCGCGCGAGCCGAGGATCTCGCCCAGCAAACCGCCGACTGCGATCAGAACGATGGCCGATACACTGGTGGTTGCCACCTGCAGTGCGATCCACTTCTCCCGACGCTCGTCGACAAAGTAATCGCCGATTAACGTGGTCGCGACGGTCATGATGACCGCCTCGGTCATTCCAAGCGCGATCCGGGCGGCGATGATCTGGAACAGATCGTCCAGAAACCACGGCACGATGCCGCAAGCGGCGTAGAGGACGAGCGCGGAAACAAGCAGTATCTTGCGGCCGATCCGGTCTGCCAGCCAGCCAGCCACGGGCGAGAACAGGGCGACACAAAGGGCCGGAATGGTGAGCGCGATGGGAACGAGAAACTCGCTGCCCGCCACCCCGGCGAATTCGCGCATCAGCAATGGCAGTACAGGAACCAGCGAGATGATCGCCATGACCGGCATGACCGAGGCGGCCAGCAGCACCACCCCGTGGCGGGTCGCGGCGATATCCCGCGTGCGCGGTGCCGGATGCAATGGCGGGGTACCCGTCATTCGCTTGCTCCGGGCTCGCGAGGGGCAACATCCTCCCAGTGGTAGGAGAGGCCGTCTTCGCGAAACGCGAAACGGGCGACGTGCCGCTCGACCGCGCCCTTCAGCCCTTTGAGCTGTCCCGGCTCGCTTGCCTCGATCCGGCACAGGAGAATTCCGTCCTCCGGCTGCAACGTGACCAGGGCATCGCCGGACCACGCCGCACCCCGCGCATCCCGCGGGAACGTGATCCGGCGCATGTCGCCGCTTTCTTCTACCGCAAGGTTGTGCTGCCAATGCTTGCCCAATTGCAGCGCGTACTTGCGCGCATGGGGTGTGGGCACCCGGGCCTGCGAGACGAGAGACATTGCGCTAGTCCTCGGGCGCGATTGCGAGCTGCAGTCCGTCGAGCGCGTCGGTATACGCGATCTGGCAGGAGAGCCGGGACTGCAGCGTACGGTGATCCGAGCTTTCGAGAAGGTCATCCTCGTCTTCGCTCATGGCAGACAGCTTGTCGAACCATTCGCCTGCCACGTGCACGTGGCAGGTGGCGCAGGAACAGCAACCGCCACACAGGGCCAGCAGTTCGTCGATCCCGGCATCCCTGATCGCTTCCATGACCGAACTGCCGCCAGCGGCTTCGACGGACTGCTCGGTCCCGTCTCGAAGGGTGACGTTGATGGTGCCCATCAGTACACGACCACCGCGCGGATACTCTCGCCGGAATGCATCAGGTCGAAGCCCTTGTTGATCTCGTCCAGGCTTAGCCTGTGGGTAATCATGGGATCGATTTCGATCTTGCCGTTCATGTACCAGTCGACGATCTTGGGCACGTCGGTACGGCCCTTGGCGCCGCCGAAGGCGGTGCCGCGCCAGTTCCGGCCTGTCACCAGCTGGAAGGGGCGGGTTTCGATGGTCTTGCCCGCTTCGGCAACGCCGATGATGATGCTGGTGCCCCAGCCCTTGTGGCAGCATTCCAGCGCATCCCGCATGACCGCGGTGTTGCCGGTGCAGTCGAAGCTATAATCGGCCCCGCCGTCGAGCATGTTGACCAGTGTTTCGACCACATTGCCGACATCCTTCGGATTGACGAAATCGGTCATTCCGAACTTGCGGCCCCATTCTTCCTTGGAGGGGTTGATATCGACGCCCACGATCCGGTCGGCGCCCGCCAGTTTCGCGCCCTGGATCACGTTCAGGCCAATTCCGCCGAGGCCGAAGACCACGACGGTGTCGCCCGGCTGGACCTTGGCGGTGTTGGTTACCGCGCCAACGCCGGTCGTCACGCCGCAACCGACGTAACAGGTCGTGTCGAACGGTGCATCTTCGCGGATCTTGGCTACTGCGATTTCGGGCAGGACAGTGAAGTTCGAGAAGGTCGAACAGCCCATGTAATGATAGATCGGCTGGCCCCGATAGCTGAACCGCGTGGTCCCATCGGGCATCAGGCCCTTGCCCTGGGTCTCGCGGATCGCGCTGCACAGGTTGGTCTTGCCGGACAGGCACATCTTACATTGGCGGCATTCGGGCGTGTACAGCGGGATGACATGATCGCCCTCCTTCACGCTGGTCACGCCTGCGCCGACTTCCCGCACAACGCCGCAGCCTTCATGGCCGAGAACGGAGGGAAACAGCCCCTCGCTGTCCAACCCGTCGAGCGTATAGGCATCGGTATGGCAGATGCCCGTTGCCATGATCTCGACCAGAACTTCCCCCGGCTTGGGGCCCTCGAGGTCAAGCTCCACGATCTCGAGTGGTTTCTTCGCTTCGAAAGCTACGGCAGCTCTGGTCTTCATTTCGGGTACTGGTCCTATTTCATTGATCGCTGCGTGCGGCAGCGAATGGGTGCTTGTGATCAGGCCGGTTCGACTTCGACCGGCACGCTGTCGATAGCGTGGAGCGTATTGTTGAGACGTCTGACCGGGGCACCGGTGAGCCGGATGGAAGCGACACGTTCGGCAATCGCGGTTCCGATCAGCTCGCCCTCCAGCCTCGCGACCATCTGGCCGAGACACTGGTGGATCCCGAAACCGAAACCGACATGCCCACTGGTGTTGCGCTCGATCCGGAAGGCATCGGGTTCGTCCCAATGCAGAGGATCGCGGTTTGCCGCGGCGAGAAACAGGAGAACCTTCTGGCCTTCGGGAATTTCGGCCCCGCCCACTTCCACCCGCTTGGTCGTCGTGCGGAAGAAGGTCTGGACCGTTGAATCCCAGCGCAGGCTTTCCTCGAATGCCCGCCTGACCAGCGAGGGATTGCTGCGCAGCTTCTGGTATTCCTCCGGATGGCCGGCGAGGGCCAGCACCATGTGGCCGATCCCGTTGACCGTGGTGTCCACTCCCGCCGAAAGAAAGGAACGCACAAGCCGCTCGGCCTCTTCATGCGTGCATTCACCGCGGTCGGCGGCTTCGAAAACGGCCATTCCCCAGCCGCCTTCCTTCAGGTTGTCGCGTTTGCAAGCCTCGGCCACCCATTCGATGGCCGCTTCCTTGCCTTCATTGCCTTCCCGCAGCACGTCATTGTCGGGGCCGAAGGCGTTGAACACGATCGTGGCATAATCGAGCAAATGCTCGCGGCCATCGTCGCGGAGGCCGATCGTGTCCGGAAAGATCATCATCGGGAAGATCTCGGACAGGTCCTTGACCGCATCGAAGCGGCGCCGTTCGACAAGGCGATCCACCAGTTCTTCGGCCTTGGCCTGCCAGCGGGGGCGCAGTTCCTTGAGCGCTTTCAGCGAAACAATGCGGTTCATCATGCTGCGCGTTCGATCATGCAGCGGAGGATCCGCCTCGAGCAGCAGAGACGGCGGCCGGAAAGGGGTTTCCTTGGCGAAATCCAGCGTGCCGACCCCGCGGCTTGAACAAAAGGTCTCGTGATCCCTGAGGCTGTCCTTCACCTCCTCGTAGCGTGCCATTGCAAAGGCGCCCACGCTATCGAGCCATACCACCGGGCCGGCTTCCCGGATCATATCGTGATACGCGTAGGGATCGCCGAGGAAGACCTTGTCGAAGGGATCGATTGCCAGGTTCGGCACCGCTTCGGCTTCGGCAGGCTTCATCACGCCGCTCCGGTATTTCCGCCCAGGGTTTCGGCGAACCAGTCCGACAGCAGGTCGAGGCCATAGGCGATGTTGTCTGCCCCGACATGCTCGACCCCGCCCTCGCGTGCGGTGAAGATCACCTTCTCACGGCGCGGCGAGTTGACGAGCTGGTCGTAAAGATCGTCGGCATAGCCCGGGCTGATCTGCCGATCGTTGGCACCATGCGTAACGAGGAAGGGAACCTTGATCCGGTCCATATGGCCGTTGAGGTTCATATCGGTGGACTTTTCGAGAAAGTCCTCTTGGCCCTCGGCACCGAACGCCCAATGGACGTGGGCCCAATAGTGCGGAACGGGGTTCTCGCCCTCGCGCTCCATCCGCTTGTCCTGCACTTCGCGCCAATTGTGGTTCGCGCCCCAGACCGCACCGCTGGCAAAGCGCGGTTCATAGGCAACCGCACGCGGGGCGAAGTGCCCACCGAGCGAGATGCCGGTCATGCCGATCTTGTCGGCGGCCACATTCGGTTGTTGTTCGAGCCAGTCGACGGCCTTGGAGGCCCAGCTCTCGCTGTGCGGATCGACAGGCAGGCCCTGCAAGCGCAGCGCCTCGCCCGACCCTGGCTGGTCGACGCACAGGGTGGAAATGCCGCGACGCGCCAGCTCTTCGGGAAGCCCCGTCCAGTAGAGAAGTTCCTTGTTGCTATCGAGGCCGTTGCAGAACACGACTGCGGGCTTCGGCCCATCGCCGGGTGCGCGCGTCCAGAGCGCCGGCATCGTGCCGGTTTCAAGCGGGATTTCGACCCGCTCGCGGTTCAACTGTCCGAGCTTGGTCGACCGGTCGAACGCCTCGCGCGCCTTGGCGAAGGTTTCCTTGCGTCCCGGGTGGCCGTGGCCCTGCATCCGTTCCGCCGTGATCAGGTAGAGCGATGCCCGCTCCAGCTTGTTGGACGCGGAGAAGTTGCGCCCCTTGGCCTCGTCTTCGGCCGCCAGCTCGAGCAATTTGTCGCCCATTGCAGCCCATTGTTTCATGAACTGCGGCGTGCCCGCATCGGCACCGCTATCGGCGGCGTCCTTGATCGGCTGGCACATGTCGACGATTTCACCGATCTTGCCACCGCTTTCCATGGCGATCGCGACCGACAGGTTCCAGATGTAATTGGGGAAGTATTCGAACAAGGCCATCGATCACACCTCCGCCGACTGGAATAGGCAGGGATCGGCCGCCGGTTTGGGCATGGTTTGCGGACCGCCCGAACCGACCCCCCACTGATCCATCACCTGCGGTCCCGGTTCGTGGACCGTGGGTTCGTGCGTCTCGAAATCGACTTCTTCCAGTTCGGACGTATATTCGACCGCGAAGCCAGCGGGCGTGCAGAAATAGCTGAAGGTGTTGTTGCCGGCGGTATGGCGTCCCGGGCCCCAGCGAATGTCGCAATCGCGCTTCTTGAGCCGGCTCGCTCCGCGCATCATGTCGTCGACCGTCAGCATGTCGTAGGCGACATGGTTGAGGCACGGCGGCCCCGGCAACAGGGCGAAACGGTGATGGGCTTCGTTGCAGCGCAGGAAGCACATGAAGTCGCCCAGCCAGTCACTGACCTTGAAGCCGAGCACTTCGGTGAAGAATTTCACCGCGGCCTGGTGATCGGGCGAATGCAGGACGATGTGGCTGATCTTGAGCGGCATGCCCTCCCACCGCTCCATTGCGCGGTGATCGCCGCGCGCAACATCGGAGGAAATCTCGAAGGGCAGCCCATCGGGTGAGAAAAACCGGAACCCATAGCCGCCGCCCGGCCCGTCGATCTCGCCCGGCTCGCGGATGATCTTGCACCCGGCATCGCCGACCTTGGCGCGCAGGGCATCGACATCGTCGCGGCTGTCGGCGCTAAGCGCGATCACTTCGATGCAATTGGTATCGCGCTTGTGCAGCCGGACAACGTGGTGCTCGTCATGTCCGTGGGTCTTGAACCAAGCCATGTCTTCGGTCGCCTCGACCTCGACCAAGCCCCAATCCTCGGCATAGAATTTCCGCTCGGTAGCGAAGTCTTCGACGCCGTATCCGACATAGCGAATTTCGGTTACTCGGCTCATATCCAATTCCTCGAAATCTTGATCAAATCGGCTGCGAAACGATGCCGAACATCTCGTGCGTGGCAGCAGCGTTATCGACTGGGGGGCCCTTGCCGAGCTGGCCGTGGCAAATGGCCAGCGACTTCTCGACGATGTATTTGCAGCGATCGAAGCGGCGATCGCGATAGGCCTTGAAGGCCTCCTGCGGCGTGTCGTGCCTGGTGATCTCGTCGGCCAGGACAAGGCTGTCCTCGATCGCCATGCCGGCGCCCTGCCCCAGATGAGGGGTGGTCGCGTGAACGGCATCGCCCAGCAGGACCACTCGGCCACGGTGCCAGTCGCCATAGAGCATCATCTGCTCGAGCGGGCGGTAGACGACACCGTGGTCGTCGGTGATCTCTTGCGCCAGTTCCTGGATCTGGGGCGGCGCCTTGGCGAGCTTCTTGCGCATCGCCTCGGCACACCCTTCCCTCGGATAGTGCGGATTGTCCGGTTCGGGCGTCGTCACGTACATGTACATCAGCTCTTCACTGATGGGCACGAGACCGATCCCGGTCGGGCCGTTGTAGACGTGCAGAGCGTTGAGGTCGGCAGGGCGCTTGAAATTGTAACGCCAGACCGATTGCCCGGTAAATTCGGGCTGCTCGGCGTCGGGCAAGATCTTCTGCCGCGTATCGGAATAGACGCCGTCCGCGCCGACGACGAGATCGAAGTCACCGCTCTCGCCATCCGAGAAAACGACATGGACGGCATCGCCGCGATCATCGAGCGATTGTGCAGTAACGCCGAGGCGAACGTTCGCGCCCGAGGCGATCGTGCGGTCGCCCAGCACCTTGTGCAACGCCGGCCGGCCGATCCCGACATTCGCGGGGTAGTTTTCGGTCAGGCGCGGAGCGGGGATTTCCGCCACCTTGGTTCCGTCGGGGGTGTGGATGGCAATGTTGTCGAAGGGGACCCCGGCAGCAAGGTAATCGTCGAGAAGTTCGAGTTCCGCCATCGCCCGGATGACGTTGGACTGCTGGATGATACCCACGCCGTAGACGGACCAGTCGGGATCCTTCTCGATCACCGTCACGGTGTGTCCGGCGCGGCGCAGGGCGATCGCGGTCGTCAGTCCGCCGACCCCCCCTCCGATTACAAGTACATTTGCGTTTCGCATGGCTCAGTACACATCCATATCGTTGGCAATGACCACGGGGCCGTCATACTGCTCGGCAATGTCGCGCAGATATTCGAAGTGCTTCGGATCACCGCGTTCGCGGCCAGCAAAATGGGTCACGACGAGCGCTCCGACGCCGGCGCTTGCCGCCATCTGGCCAACATCGCTGGGCAACAGATGATGATTGCGAAGGTGCTGCTCGATCCCTCTGGCTACAACCTCGGGCATATTCGGATTGTCGCGGCGGATCTCGGCGATGGTATCATCGACATCCATCATTTCAACTACGAGCAGGTCTGCTCCGGCAGCCAGTTCCTCGACCTCTCCGCTTGGCCCTGTATCGCCCGTGTAGACGATGGATCGCCCTGGCAGATCGAAGCGGAAAGACAGGGACTCGAACCGGTCGGCCAAATCACTGTCCGCTGCGAAACTGTAGTGCGAATTGTTTCGCACCGTCACGGTCATGCCTGCAAGTTCGACGCCGGCCTTGTCGCGCAGTTCGAAAACTTCAGCGAGTTCGTTCAGGTCGGTTTTGGGTGCCCCGGGAACACCATATCCCGCCGTCGCACCGGGGACCATGGAAGCAAGCAAGCCGGCGACCATTTCCTTCGTCCCCGGGGGCCCGTAGATGCGAAGGCGCGGGGGCGAATTCGTCTGGGCGCGCAGACCGAGGAGCGCTGCGAGCCCCCCGGTATGGTCCCAGTGCAGGTGGCTGATAAATACCGCGTCCACCTGTGCCGTGCGGAGGCCAAGCTTGGCAAGCTGCCCTGCCGTCCCGTCACCGACGTCGACCAGAATGTTCTGGCCACCCGCGATCAGCAGGTTGGCCGGCTGCGAACGCGTGGGACTGGCTACCGGACCGGCAACCGTCCCCAGCGTCACCCAGCGACCAGCATCGACCGCCACTGCGGTTGCGTCAGGTGCGGCATCGACCTCCTGAGCATGGAGAGGTGCGCCGGCAAGCGTCAGGGCGCCTGCCAATGCAGTTGCGAATTTAAACATTCTTCCCTCTCCGATCAGAAGTCGATTTTCGCCCGCACACCGTACGTCCGCGGCGGGTTATGTTCGCCGTAGAATGCTCCGGAGCTGCCTACGTTGGTATTGACCAAATACCGCTCGTCGAACGCGTTGTTGACGAAGGCAGAGATCGACCAAAGAGCGTCCGCCGGCTCAAGCGTGAGCTGGAAGTTCGCGGTGATGTATTCATCCGAAACGGTCTGCGGCGTGAAGGACAGGTCGGTCTGTTGCTCGCTGCGATAGGATGCATCGGCAAAGAACGTCAGATCGAAGTTGCCCAGGACGAAAACCTGCTCAAGCGCCAGATCAAGCGCGATTTCGGGAGAATAGAGAAGCTCGGTGCCGGCACATTCGAATGTCTGCAGGCCAGAAACCACGCCAACATTTTCGCACCCGAAACGGCCAGTGCCGGGATCGGAGACCAGTGTCAGCTGGTCCAGCTTCGCATCCAGATACTGGAACTTCACCCCCAGTGTCGTGGTCGGCGTCGCAGCCCAGAGCACGTCCAGATCGATACCCTTGATCGTCGAATCGCCATTGGCCGTACCGAAGTTGGGCGCATCGTCGATCGTCGAGAAATAGGTGATCTGCTGGCCCTTATACTCCCAGTAGAAACCTTCGATATTGACCTGGAGCGTGTCGCCCAGAAATCTGTTCTTCGAACCGATGGTGAAAGCATCGATAAATTCGGGATCGAAGCTCAGTCCGCCACCGGCACCGACCGCCGCGAGCTCGACCCCGCCCGCACGGTAACCGCGCTCATAAGTCGCATAGAGCAGGCTGTCGGGCGTCAGATCGTACTCGACGCCGACACGGTAGGTCGGCTCTTTCCAGCTGTCCTCGCTCGTCAGGCCCTGGCCCGCGCCGCCGTCGACGATAAAGCCCGCCGAGCCGTTGATGAGCGGATAGAAGCCATCGTTGATCGTCGAGCCAGGCGGAATGAAGCCACCGGCGATCAGGCTGTCGATGTAGACCTGCGGATCCGTGGTCGGCGGCAGGACGGCCGGATAGTTCTGTGCAGCGCATCCGGCAAAGTCCGGGATCGTGAACGGGGCTCCGGGGAACGGCGGAACTTCGAGCGGACAGATCGTCAGGAAGGCGAAATCGTCGCCTCTGACGAACTTGTTGTCCTCGGTGTAGCGGCCACCGACGTTAATCCGGAACTGGTCCGTAACGTCGAACGTGACTTGGGCGAATGCGGCCCAGGAATCCCCGCCGTTGGTCCAGTTCTGGATCGGTGCAACCGCAACCTGGTAGAAGTTCGCCGCAAAATCGACCTCTTCCTCGAAATAGTAGAGGCCGAAGACGCCGTTCACAGGCCCGTCGAAATCGGATGCGAACCGTGCCTCGATCGAGAACTGTTCCCCACTTTCCTGCGTAGGCGCAGGCGCGAAACCCGGGCCTACGAAAGTGTAGTCCTGCGAATATTCCCGCCAAGCAGGGATGATCGTGATCGTTCCGGCATCGAGCTCATAGGTGAGTTCGGTTTGCAGCCCGCCGTAGGACAGGTCCTGGAAGAGGTCGTCGCAGCTGATCGGCGGCAGCAATGCGAAGGAGGGACCCTGGAAGGTCTGCACCCGGAACGCATTGGAAGCGGCGCTGCATGCGCCGCTGTCGATGTCGATCCCCGTGGGCGTGAATTCGGTCTGCTGCCCCGGCGTGTTGCTGAAAAAGCCCAGCAGCGAGCCGGTAGAGCCCTTGCCCCCGACCGACGTGTAATCGAATCCAAATCTCAGGCTCAGACGGTCGGTCGGCTCCATCAACATCTGCGCGCGCACAGAGGTCGCTTCCAAGTCGGAAGTCCCATCGTCGTTGTAACCGTCTCGCGACTGATGGCTGGCAGCAAGCCTAACCGCCATCCCGTCGGTCAATGGTACGTTGACCGCCCCCTGGACACCGATCTTGTCGAAGTTGCCGTACTCGGCCTGTAGGTAACCGCTGAACTCGCCGACTTGCGGTTTCATGGGGATGTAGTTGAGCACGCCGCCCGTCGCGTTCCGGCCGTACAGCGTCCCTTGGGGACCTTTCAGGACCTCCACACGCTCCATGTCGTAGAAGTTCTGGCCGGCGGCCGAGCTGGCGCGGCCCAGGTATACGCCGTCGTAGTTCTGCGCGACGCCCGAATCCTGCAGCGGATTGACGGTCAGTGCGCCGACACCGCGAATGAAGAGGCTGGTCAGCGGTCCGCCGCCCGGGTTGACGCCGAGCGAAGGGGAAATGCGCCCCAGATCGTTCGCGCTTTCAATTCCCGCGCGCGTAAGCTTTTCAGACGAAAGCGCGTCGATCGGGATCGCTGCGTCCTGCAAGCTTTCCGCGCGCCGCTGCGCAGTCACGATGATCGTATTCAGGCCGCCCGGGACGCCTTCCGTTTCCGACAGTTCGGCTTCACGTTCAGCTTCCGTTTGCGTGGCCATGTCCTGCGCCATGGCAGGACTGGCGACCGCAACCGCGGCTATGGCACCGACAGCGCTTCCCAGCAGATAAACCTTCCGCATCCTCAATCTCCCAAATTTCATCTTTTGTTATTACCCGGCAGACTGCGCCTCACCTTATCATCAGTCCAATTTTTTGTTTTTCTGAATTGCTATCGATGATATCGATGCATGATGCGGCTGGACAATTTCGATCTCAATCTGCTCGTCGCGTTCGAGGTTCTGCTCGAGGAGCGTAGCGTGACGCGTGCGGCCAAGCGCCTCAATGTGACGCAATCCGCGATGAGCGCCGCACTCAAGCGACTGCGGGAGAGTTTTCAGGATGAACTCCTGATCCTTCATGGCAAGAAGATGATCCCCACACAGCATGCGCTGACGCTGGCGCCCGAGGTCAGCACGACCTTGATGCGGCTCAAAACGCTCATCGCCACGGGCACCGGTTTCGATCCGGCGACATCGAAGCGGCGTTTCCAGATCAACGCATCGGATTACATCACCACGGTCTTGCTTGTGCCGCTGATCGAACATCTGCAGATCGAAGCGCCCGAAATCCGCCTGAACCTGTCACTGCCCAGTGCGCAGAGTGCCCGGCGGCTCGAAGCAGGCGAAATCGACCTGTTGATGACACCCAACGAGTTCCTCGAAACCGATCATCCGCGCGAACTGTTGTTCGAAGAACGCCATGTCGTCGTCGGCGCCAGGGACAATCCGTTCCTGCAAGGCCCCCTGTCGATCGAACAGTTCAACGAATGCGGCCATGTGGTCGTGCGCATATCGAACCAGGACACCTATATTGAGGCGATCCTGCGCAAGCTCGCCCCCGACCGGCGGATCGACGTGGCCGCGCAATCCTTCATCCAGGTGCCCTGGCTGCTGCGCGGGACGAACCGCCTGGCCGTCATGCACGAACGCCTCGCGCGCGTAACCCAGCCCGTCTTCGACCTCGCGATCGTCGACCTCCCCTACGACCTGTCGCCCATGCGCGAAATGATGCAGCACCACGTATCGCGTACGCGCGATGCGGGATTGACCTGGCTACGCCAGAAGATCCTGCAATTCGCGAAGGACAGTTGAAAACGATATCGGCCAGTGCCCCGCTCCACGACTTTCCTGTTCGGGTTTCGATCTGCCTCATACGCTAGGCCGCACGGGATCGCGCTAGAAACCAACGACGATTCCACGCGAAAAAGGTTTGCATGCTCGATCGCTGTGCGCGCGTCTGCGTGCGCAAGGTCGCGGCCTCTCCCCATTGTAAGAGGCCAACTTCTCAAGTTTCGGTTGCAGCATGCAACCTGCTTGCTAGGCATGGCGGTGAGAGGAGAGCGAGCGTGACCGAGCAGGATCCAGAGACCATTGCCGTTATTATCGGTGTTGGCCAGATCAACGATCGGCCCGAACAGCCGGGTGACGGCCTGGACCCCGTCGGGTTGATGGCCGAAGCGCTGCGGCGCGCGGATGCCGATGCGGGCGACGGCGTACTCGAGGACTGCGATTCGCTGGCGGTTGTCGCGCAGCTAGCGTGGCCGCAACTCAATCCAGTGGATGGCAAGGTAGCCGAGGCGCTCGGCATCGATCCGTCGCATTGCATGCAGACGGCCATGCCCAACGGCGACAGCCCGATCCTGCTACTCAACGAGGCTGCCAATCGCATCGGTCGGGGAGAATCCCGGATTTGCGCGGTTGCCGGGGGCGAGGCGCTGCGGACTGCGGGTCAGCTGGCTGCACTCAAGGCACGCGATGGCAGCGAGAAACCCAATGCGCTGCGCGACGCATCGCACCGCGTGCGCAAGGGCTATGCACAAAGCTATGGGCTTACGGTCCCGACCGATGTCTATCCGCTGTACGAGAACACCGGCCGCGCGGCCTATGGCCAGACGCTCGCACAGGGGCAGGCCGAAAGCGGGACCATCTGGGCGGGCATGAGTGAAGTCGCGGCTGCTGGCGAGGGTGCGTGGATTACCAAGCCGGTGAGCGCGGAGGACGTCATCACGCCATCCGATCGCAACCGCCCGATCGCCTTTCCCTATACCAAGCTGCAGGTGGCCAATTCCTCGGTCAATCAGGGCGCGGGCTTTCTCGTAACTTCGCTCGCGGAAGCACGGCGGCGCGGGATCCCGGACGAGGCGCTGGTCTTCATCGGCTATGGCGCAGCGGCGCATGAAAGCGACAATTTCCTCGACCGGGACCGCTACGATGCTTCACCCAGCCTCGCGACATCGATCGAACGCGCGATGCAGTTGAACGCGGTCGGCACCGAAGATCTGGCCCATGTCGAACTGTACAGCTGCTTTCCCTGTGTCCCGAAAATGGCGCGCCGGGTGCTTGATTGGCCCCTCGATAGGCCGGCCACGGTGTTTGGCGGATTGACCTTCGGAGGCGGCCCGATCGGCAATTACATGAGCCATGCGGTCGTCGCCATGGTGCAGAAGCTGCGCGGGACCGGGGATAAGGGCCTGCTGTTCGCCAATGGCGGCTATGCAACGCACAATCATACTATCCTGCTTGCGGGGACGCCCACCGGCGCTGCCTTCCCGCACGACTT
Organism: Qipengyuania citrea; assembly: GCF_009828015.1. Classification (GTDB taxonomy): domain Bacteria; phylum Pseudomonadota; class Alphaproteobacteria; order Sphingomonadales; family Sphingomonadaceae; genus Qipengyuania; species Qipengyuania citrea. Next base: position 28,897 of record NZ_WTYG01000003.1, read on the forward strand.
CGACTATCAGGCCGAAGCCGACGCGCGCCGCGGCGCTGTCCCCCCGCTCGACCGGACCTACGAGGGGCCGGCGACGATCGAGAGCTATACGGTCCATTATGGCCGCGACGGTTCGCCCAAATCGGGTGTGATCGTGGCACTCACCCCTTCGGGCAGCCGCACCCTTGCCGGCGTGGCAGGAGAAGATGCCGCCATGATCGCGTTCCTGACGGACGGCATGCATGAACCGGTAGGCAGTGCCGGCAATGTGACCCGCGGCGACGGCGACCTGTCAATGTGGGTGCGCGGCTAGCCACCCGTTCAGAACAGCAGAGCGGATACCGTATTGCCTGCTTCCAAGCCGGCCTGGCTGGATGGGCAGCGGATCAGCCAGTCGGCGCGGGCCAGGCCGCCCTGCACTCCGCTGTCCTGGTTGCCCAGTACTTCGAGGCCTGCCTGGCCCCAATGCGCCCTGGCGAAGGTCTCGCGGTCACCCGTCGCAGGCAGCGGTGTGGCCAGCGGCATGTCGCGCCAGGCATGATACCCCTCCCCGCCCTGCAAGCGCTCGAGAATCGGAACGAGGAACAGCCGCGCTGTCACCATGGCCGAACTGGGATTGCCCGGGAGTCCGAGAACGAGCCGTGCGCCAGCCCGCCCGAGCCACACCGGCTTGCCCGGCTTGATCGCCAGCCTGTCGAAGACCAGTTCGAGCCCATGCGGGGCGAACATGGGTTTGGCGAAATCACGATCGCCGACCGATGCTCCGCCGATGACAATCACGATATCGGCACTCTCCAGCAATTCGCCCGCCTGTCGCTCGAGCGCGGGCAAATCGTCCTGTCCGCGGCACCGCGAAGTTACGCAGGCACCGGCATCTTGCGCCAGCGACGCGATTGCCAGCGAGGTCGAATCCGGAATCGCGTAGGGTGCCAATTGCGCGGATCCCGGCTCGGCCAATTCATCCCCGGTGGCGATGATCGCAATCGCTGGCTGACGATGCACGGTGATCTCGGCGACATCGGCGGCCGCTGCCGCCACCAGCGTCTTCGCATCAAGGCGGGTGCCCCTGCGCAGCAGGACTGCGCCTTCCTCAAAATCGCTGCCACGCTGCCGCACGTGTTTCGCAGGGCCGAACCCCGCGGCGAACCATACCGTGTCCGCATCGCGCTGCGCATACTCCTGCATGATCACGGAATCGGCACCGTCGGGAAGCGGTGCGCCCGTGAAGATGCGAACCGCCTCTCCCGCCGGCAGGACGCTGGCGAAAGGGGCGCCGGGCCGCGCTTCGCCCGCGACCTGGACGGGTTCACCCCCAGCGATATCGCTTTGGCGCACCGCATAGCCATCCATCGCTGAAACGCTGTGCCGCGGAGACGGAATCGCCGCGCGAATATCTGCAGCCAGCACGCGCCCGGCGCCTGCGCTCAGAGGGACGGTTTCGATTTCCAGCGGCGCGACATGGGACGCGATCAGCGCCGACGCTTCACCGAATGTCTTCATGGCAGCTCTCATCGCGGGAGCTGCCAGGCGCCCGAAGCGCCGCCCTCCTTCTCGGTCACGCGGATTTCGCCGATGGTCATGCCCTTGTCGGCTGCCTTGAGCATATCGAACAGTGTAAGGCAGGCGACCGATACTGCAGTCAGCGCCTCCATTTCGACCCCGGTTCGCCCCTCGGTACGGACTACGGCTTCAACGATAAATCCGGGCAGGCTCAGGTCCATGGCGATCGCGACGTCGATCTTGCTGAGCGGCAAGGGATGGCACAGCGGGATCAGATCCGCGGTGCGCTTGGCAGCCATTACCCCGGCCAACTCAGCCGTTGCGATCACGCTGCCCTTGGGGGCCTTGCCTTCCTCTACCAACGCCAGCGTTTCGGCAGAACACGACAAGCGACCCTGCGCCCGCGCGCGCCGCGCGGTGACCGGCTTGTCCCCCACATCGACCATTCGTGCACGACCGTCCTGATCGAGATGCGATAGCTTGGGCAAATGCGGATCCTTGTCGGGTGAAGAAGAGAACCGCCGCTCTATCGCGTGAGCGTATCCGGCGACAACCCATCTCGCTGCGGACAATCATCGCAATACGGACCATAGGACCTATATCTCAAGCAAGCTTTACCTTTGGGAAGGTGATGAGCCACTCTGGCGGGCTGGCTCCGGAGATGGATGATGTGATGGCACGTGCGAGCGAGATGTCCCGAGCCCGACGCCGCCCGTTCGGCGGTGCTATTTCTCGCGCGTCAGCGGAAGCGGCCGCGCGGACGGTGCCAGCGCTTCCTGCCGGTCGAGTTCCCAGTTTGCGAGGCTGCGCACCTTCGTGCTGTGCGGCCAGTGGTACTGTGCCAGCAGGTCCCGCGTGCCCTCTTCGTCGAGCGGATAACCGAGGTGATAGCCCTGCCCGAACTCGGCACCAAGCTCGCGCGCGGTTTCCCGATCGCCCGAAGTAGCGATGAATTCGGCGACGCTTTCGAGCTTCATCGCGGCAATCATCTTCACCACCCCGCGGAGCATGTCACGCCCCTGAGGATGGCGCGCCCGCTTGATCAGCGACCCGTCGATCTTGACCTTGTCGAAGCGAATCTCGCGCAGATAAACCAGCGAGGCGAAACCGGCGCCGAAATCGTCCAGCGCCACCCGGCATCCGGCCTCGCGCAGCATGTCGACATTGCGCCTGGCGGTAGCGAAATCGACCAGCATCGCGGTCTCGGTGATTTCCAGTTGCAGACGCTCGGCCGGGTAATTCTTCTGCTTGATCAGGGCGACGATTTCGCTCGCCGCATCGCCGCCGCAAATATGCGCTGCGCTTAGATTGAACGACAGACGGCACGATGCCGGCCATTCGGCAGCGAAGTCCACTGCGCGCGAAAGCAATGCGAGAGTGATCGGCCGGATGCAGCCGATCCGCTCCGCGATCGGGATGAACTGCCCCGGAGATATATTGCCGAGCACCGGGTGCTCCCAGCGCGCCAGCGCTTCGAACGACGAGAGCTGTCCGGTCCGCAGGTTGAAGATCGGCTGGTAGGCCAGCGAAAGCTGATCCAGCGCGCCCTCCTCGAGCAGCGCGGTCTCGATCGCGTGGAGACGCTTGTTCTTGTCGCGTATCTCTGCGTCGAACAGCTTCGTCTCGATCATATCGTTGCGTTTGGCAAAATAAAGCGCTGCATCGGCATCGCGCAGCGCCTGGTCGACATCCGGGGCGTCCTCGCCAAGCAAGCGAGCGCCAGCGCACGCCCCGATGCTGACCTGCGCATTCGCCAGACGCATTGGTTTGCACAACTGCCTTAGCGCCTTGTCACACACATCGACCAATTCCCCCAGTTCGGCGAGGCAGGAAGATCCCGCGATGAATACGCCAAATTCGTCGCCGCCCAGACGGCCCACGACCGTTCCCTGGGGCAGAACGCGCTGAAGTCGAAGCGCGACCTGACGCAAGACTATGTCGCCCGCATGGTGGCCGTACAGATCGTTGATCGGTTTGAACCGGTCGAGATCGATCACCGCCAGCAGGCCGCACTGCCCACCGTCGAGCTTCGCCTCGATGTCGTGGATGAAGGCCAGCCGGCTACGCAATCCGGTAAGATTGTCGGTTTCCGCCTGATATTGCGCGTTGCGCCGCGCATCGGCCAGCTCGGTATTGGTGCGCTCCATTCGCAGCAACGCCGCGTCCGCATCGTATTGGGCCTGGAACAGCCGCAACTGCGTCCGATGACTGGTTTCGGCAATATAGAAATTGACGGCCGTAAGGACGACCGTCGCGACCGAAGCCGGGATATTGGATGCAGCGAAAAGATAGAGAACCGCGGCGACGACCGGCATGACGAAGCAGAAGAAAATCACCCTTGAGGCGAAAATGATCCCGGTGAGTGCGGCACCCTGCGTCAGTGCGGCTAGCAAACCCAGCGCAAGGATGGGCAACCAGCTCGGCGTGCCGCCGGCCATGCCGTCGAGATCGAAGGCAAGCGTAAGGTAGAACGCGGCCTGTGTGCAGGACAACAGCACCACCATAAAACCGGTCAGCCGGGCGGCGTTGCGATTGACGTCCTCGGTTTTCCCTTCGGGTACCGGAAGCATCCAGTGCCGGAAACGAAACGCGACGGCCAGCGTCAGAATGCACGCCACGATCCGGGTGACGAGGTGATCCCATGTTACCCAAGCCAGCCCGGCGTAAGGAGCAAGTATGGTAAGGTAGTAATAGTGAATTGTTTCGCGGACCGACTTGACGCGTTCGCGGCTGAACCTGTCAGCAATCTCGTCGTCGGATTCGAATCCGATCAACCTGTCGATGTGCTGCAACAATTTCACCCGATCCTCGATCATTCGGTCGCAGTGCCATGCACAGCCCAAATGATGGTTAAGTGATAGTCAGGGAAACTACTGTGCTTCGCAACCTTTGATATCATCCCTCGTTTCCCGAGCCTTTCCGAGTGTCGAACTCGCTCTACGATTAACCCTCGCCTTCGCCCTTTTGTCCGCTCGGCGAATAGGAAAAGGGGCCCCGCCGATCACGCGGCATGGCCCCTCTCTTATCAGTTGTAGCGATGGCGCAGCGTTACCGCGATCAGTCGACGCTTTCCATATGGAGCACCTTGCCGACCCATTCCGGCGATTCCGCCGCATCAGCAAGCAATTTGGCGACATCCCCCCGGGCAGCCTCGCCCTTGGGGTCGACATTCTCGCCCAGGCGGACCTCGCCGGTCCCGCGTTCATCGGTCAACGCGACCGGCCGCAGGATCGCATATTCGAGATCGGTCGCCTTGAGGTGTTCGTCCGCTTCGTGCTTCGCCTGCAAATAATGGCCAAGCTCGTGGTCGGGATCAGGGTCGCCCGCGCCGATGCTGCTGAGCATGACGAACCGGCGCACGCCGTTCGCCACCGACAGGTCGATCAGCTTCTTCGCCCCGTCGCGGTCGACCTTGTCGGTCATTTCGGCCGAAGTGTCGCCGCCCGAACCGGCGGCAAACACGACGACGTCGCAGCCTTCGGTGACGTCGTCGGACAGGTCGGTGAGATCCGCCTGGCGCTGGGCGACACCTTCGGGCAGGCCCGAGGTGTCCGAGCTTTCGCGGACCATTGCGACGGGGTTGAGCCCACGCTCGTGCAGTTCGCGGACGAGGCGCTGGCCGGTGTTACCGGTTGCACCGGCTACAAGTACTTGCATCATAATTCTCCGAATTTCTTTTTGGGCGTGCGGGCGATTTACTGCTCAGGAAGGCAGGAAGATCGCCTTCGCATTGACGAATTCCTTCATGCCGAAGCCGCCGTGTTCGCGGCCGTAACCGGAATCCTTCACGCCGCCGAAAGGCATGTTCGGGTCGGCCGCGCCGAACGAGTTGATCCGGACCATGCCGGTGTCGAAATGGTCGCGGGCCAGGCGGACCGCCTTGTCTTCGTCCTTGGTAAAGATGCCTCCGCCGAGGCCGTAACGGCTGTCATTGGCAATCCGCATCGCATTTTCGTCGTCCTTGGCGCGGATGACCGATGCGACCGGGCCGAAAAGTTCATCGTCATAAGCGGGCATGCCGGGCTTGCAGTCGGCGAGTACGGTGGCGGGGTAATAGCAACCGGCATCGTCTGCGGGATCTCCGCCGCAAAGCAGCGTGGCGCCCTGGTCGATGCTTTTGGAAACCTGCTCGACGATCGTGTCGAACTGTTCCTTGCTGGAAAGCGGCCCGAGCTGCGTGTCGTCCTTGGTCGGATCGCCCATGGTCACGCCCTTCATCCGTTCGACGAAGGCGGAAACGAATTCGTCATAGACCGCGTCGGTCACGATGAAGCGCTTGGCCGAGACGCAGGTTTCGCCATTGTTGTACAGTCGGCCCATGACGCAGGTCTTGACCGCGGTTTCGATATCGGCGTCTTCGAGCACGAGATAGGCGTCGTTCGAGCCGAGCTCGAGCACCGTTTTCTTGAGGTTCTTCGATGCCAGTTCGCCGATATGGCTGCCGGCGCCGTCGCTGCCGGTCATGGTCACCGCGCGGATGAGCTTGTGTTCGATCACCTTGTCCGACAGGTCATGACCGACGATGATGACATCGAACAAGCCCTTGGGCAGGCCGGCTTCCTCGCAAAGATCCCGCAGCAGCAGCCCACTGCCGGTGCAGATCGAGGCATGCTTGAGGATTACCGAATTGCCCGCGATCAGATTGGCGGCAAGCACACGGACCGGCTGGTAGAGCGGGAAATTCCACGGCTGCACGCTGTAGATCACGCCGATCGGCGAGAAGGTCACGATACCGCGCTTCTTGCCGCCGCTATGCGTCCGTTCCTGGTCGGCCAGCTCTTCCGGCCCCTTGTCGGCAGCATATTCGAACAAGCGCGCGCAAAGCTCGACTTCAGTCTTCCCGTCGCGCAGCAGTTTGCCCATTTCGCGCGTCATCAGTTCAGAGAAACGCTCCGAATTGTCGCGCAGCACTCCGGCAATCTTGCGGAGATAGGGTGCGCGCTCTTCATGCGACTTGCTTCGCCAGTCGAGGAACGCTTCATGCGCGCTGTCGATCTTGGCGAACACCTCCTGTTCGCCCATCACCTCGTAGGTTTCGAGCACTTCGCCGGTGGCCGGGTTGCGGGTCTGTATCTGGGACATGGGGGGCCTTCTCGCTTGCATAGCGCCAACCCGCCCGGCGGATCCGGACTGCTGGCGCTGCTGATTGCATGTTCACCAGACTAACGGGACCCCCGTCCCGCCGTTCCTGTGTGACACGAGGAATGCCGCTCAGCGCGCCAGAGCGTGTGGGAAGCAGGACGATGTCCGTAGGCGCGGCGTACGGTCAGGCGGTCTGCCGGCCGACAAGCTCGGGCGGAAGCACCACGCTCGCGGTGTTCTCGCCCCCCATCCGCCGCAGCAGGAGGTCGGCGAGGCGCGCGGCGCCAGCAGCGATATCCTGCCGGATGGTGGTCAGCGCCGGCCGGGTCTGCGAGGCAATGGGCAGATCGTCGAACCCGACGAGCTTCATCCCCCCGGGCACATCGATCCCGCGCTTCTGCAATTCGGTCATACAGGCAATCGCGAGCATGTCCGAGGCGGCGAAGATTCCATCGATACCCGCCATATCGCTCGCCAGATGCGCTGCAATCTCGTCGGCGGCGTGTTCAGGACTGAGATGGGTCGGCAGCGCACGGATCGGGACGCCCTTGTCATCGGCAACAGACTTCGCCCCCGCGTAACGGGCAGCAAATTCGATCGGGTCGGTTGATCCCAGAAAGCCGATCGTGCTGGCCCCCGCGGCGATCAGGCGTTCGGCGGCCAGTCGCCCACCGGCAAAATTGTCGGTCCCGACTACGCAATGGCGCTGGCCTTCCTGATGGTTGCCCCACACCACCATGGGCAGGAAGCGCGCCGCGGCAGCTTCTATCCGCTCGAACTGGTCCGACTGGCCGATCACGATAACCCCATCGACCATGCCCGACCCGACGAAGCGATCGAGCCAGTCCCCGTCGCGATCGGGGATGACCCGGCGCAGCATGAGGTCATAGCCGCGTTCGGTAAGCTCGTCCGCCAGATAGCCGAGCAGCGTCATGAAGAACGCGTCCGAAATATGCTGCCGGCGGTCGTGTCCGAGCGGGATGGCGACGCCGATGACGCCGGTCTTCTGCCGTCGCAACCGGCTCGCCATCTGGTTGAGGCGAAAGCCATGTTCGCGCGCCAGCGCCTCGATCCGCTCGCGGGTCTTGGCGTTGACCAGGCTCTTGCCCGCAAGCGCGCGCGACACCGTACCGGGCGATACACCGGCAATCCTGGCGAGATCGGTGATCGTGCGCGCGCGCTCGGGCGGCGGCGCGAGCTCCTGCGCGGTTTCGTGCGTGGGTTCGGACATCGGGTTCTAGTTCGCCTCCGGCCGCAGGCTTTTGGGCACCGGGCGGCCCGCGTCAACGAACATTGTCGCGACCGCACCGACCAGCATCAGCACTCCGCCAAGCAGCAGCACATTGCGCGGATCGCTGCCGAGCAGCGGTTCGTAGAACAGCGGCATGGTCAGCGTCTGGATAAGCATCGGAATCACGATGAACATGTTGAAAATACCCATGTAAATGCCGTTGCGTTCGGGGGGGATGACATCGGCCAGCATGACGTAGGTGTTGCCCATCATGCCTGCCCAGCCGATGCCGATACCCAGCATCAGCACGAACAGCGCGGCGGGTGTCTCGACCCCGGGGATGAGCAGCATCGCCGCGCCCGACGCGGTCAGGCAGATGGCATGCACCAGCCGCGCGCCCAGTTTGCGCACGATCGGGATCAGCAGGAGCGCGCCGAGGAAGGCGATGAAATTGTAGAGCGCCCCGGCCTGCTGCGTCGTCAGCGTCGCGTCCCTGAACGCCGCGCTGGAGGGATCGGAGGTATCGTAAATCGAACGGCCGACCGCGAAAGTGATGTACTGCCAATAGGCGAACATCGCATACCACTGGCACAGCATCGCCACCGACAGCTGCCGCATCGCCCTGGGCATGTCCTTGATCGCGCTGCCGATTTCACCAAGCGTCGCCTTGACGGTCATGGGCTTGCCGACAAGGTCCGCCTTTTCCTGCGCCGTCATCGGCAATTCGGGTACCCGCCAGACTGACCAGACAATAGTGCTTATCGAGAGGATCGCGCCGATGATGAAGGCAATCTTCACAATGACGGGAATGCCATTCGCATCGAGCACGTCCTTGGCAACGAAAGCGGTCAGCAGCGTCGGCGCAAGATAGGACAGGGTCTGCGCCAGGCCGGTAAACGCGCTCTGGGTCAGGAAGCCGGTGGCGCGCTGATCGGGCACCAGCCGGTCGGCGACATAGGCGCGGTAGGGTTCCATCGTGATGTTGTTGCCGGCGTCGAGGATCCACAGCAGGCTGGCGGCCATCCACAGCGCGCTGGAATAGGGCATCAGGAACAGGCTTATCGAACAGATGATTGCGCCGATCAGGAAATAGGGCGTGCGCCGGCCCCAGCGCGATTGGGTGCGGTCGCTCATTGCCCCGATGATCGGTTGCACCAGCAGGCCGGTCATCGGTCCGGCGAGCCACAGCAGCGGCATCGTCGCCTCGTCCGCACCGAGGAAGCCGTAGATCGGCCCCATGTTCGCCTGCTGCAGACCGAAACTGAACTGCAAGCCGAAGAAGCCGACGTTCATCTCGATGATTCGTAGCAGCGAAAGCCGCGGTTTTCCTGTGACTTGCATATCCGGTACTCTCTCCCAGCCCCACCTGTAGCAGCGACGTCGAGCAAGTTGGTGTCACAAACAACGCCTGATTGCAAACGTTTGCATTTTTGTATTGCAAACGTTTGCACCAACGGTATGTCTAAGGGGCGAATCGAAAGAATTCCATCTGGGAGAGCAATGATGAAACTTCGCAACGTGCTTGCTGCCGGGGTCGCGCTGTCGGCGATATCCGCCCCCGCATTCGCTCAGGAAGGCGCACCCGCTGCCGATGGCGACCCCGTCCTCGGTGACAATGTCATCATCGTCACCGCGGTCGCACAGGGCCAGAACCGTCTGGAAAGCTCGGTCTCGGTCAGCGCGCTCGACGCGGAATCGATCGCCGATCTCAACCCCAGCTCTTCCGCCGATCTCATCCGCCAGATCCCCGGCATCCGTTCGGAAGCCTCGGGCGGCGAAGGCAATGCCAATATCGCGGTTCGCGGCATTCCGGTCTCGACCGGCGGCGCGCGCTATATCCAGCTGCAGGAAGACGGGCTCCCGGTCCTCGAATTCGGCGATATCGTGTTCGGCAATGCCGACAATTTCGTGCGCGCCGATCGCAATGTCGGCCGTGTCGAGGCGGTCCGCGGCGGCTCGGCCTCGACCTTTGCCTCGAACTCGCCCGGCGGGGTGATCAACTTCATCTCGAAGACCGGGCTCGAAGAAGGCGGCGCGGTTGCCGGCACGATCGGCATCGATCACGAAACCTACCGGCTCGACTTCGATTACGGCGGCGCGCTCGACGCAACCAGCTATTTCCATGTCGGCGGTTTCTACCGCACCGGCGAAGGCGTTCGCGACACCGGTTTCAACGGCAAGGAAGGCGGCCAGATCAAGGCCAACCTCATCACCGAATTCGACGGCGGCTACATCCGCGTACACGGCAAGTACCTCGACGACAGCACGCCGACGATCCTGCCGCAGCCGGTGGCCGTGACCGGGACCGACAGCGATCCGGATTATACCGCGATCGCCAATTTCGACCCGCGCACCGCGTCGCTCTACAGCCGGTACATCTCGGCGGCGCGGACGCTCGATGGCGACAACAACCCGACGACTTACGACATCCACGACGGCCTGTCGGTCAAGAGCGCCGCATTCGGCGTCGAGGCGGAAGTCGAGTTCGCCCCCGGCTGGACGCTGACCAACCGCTTCCGCTACGCCGACAACAGCGGCAGCTTCGTTTCGCCCTTTCCCGCCAGCGTGGGCGATGCGCAGGCGATTGCCGACGGGATCGGCGGCGCCGGTTCGAGCATCGTTCTGGCCAGCGGCCCCAATGCGGGCCAGGCAGTCGCCAACCCGGCGACCCTGGGCGGCAACGGCCTGCTGACCAATGTCGTATTGTTCAACGTCCGCCTGAACGATCTCGACTACCTGGTAAACGATCTGCGGGTCGCCAAGGATTTCGATGTCGGCAGCGGCAGCGCGACCTTCACCGCGGGCTTCTATGGCAGCCGCCAGGACATCGACACCGACTGGCTGTGGACGTCCTATGTCCAGACGGTCGAAGGTGACGGCAATTCGGTCCTCGTCGATATCGTCGATGCCGGCGGCAACGTCGTCACCGATGCGGGCGTGGCCGGTTACAGCGCCAGCTTCTTCGGCAATTGCTGCCGCCGCAATTACGATGTGCGCTACGACACCTATGCGCCCTTCGCCTCGCTGGCCTTCGATTTCGATCGTGTGACCTTCGACGCCAGCATCCGCTACGATTTCGGCAGCGCCAAGGGCACGATCACCGGCTCGGATACCGGTTTCGGTGCTGGCGTGACCGCATTCGACTTCGACAATGACGGGGTTATCAGCCCCGCCGAAGCGCAGACCGGCGTGCTCCCGGTCGGCAACGCCCGCCCGGTCGATTACGATTACGACTATTTCTCCTTCTCGGTCGGCGCCAGCTACCTGCTGACCTACGACCTGTCGCTGTTCGCCCGCTACAGCCAGGGTGGCCGCCATACGGCAGACCGCAGCCTGTTCTCCCCCGCGATCAGCGCGGTGGACGGCAGCCTGCCGGGCGACGACGACAACGGCGTGATTGCCTCGGTCGACCAGCTCGAAGGCGGGCTGAAATACCAGGGCGGCAATGTCGATCTCTACGCGACCGCCTTCTATGCCGAGACCGCCGAAACCAATGTCGAAATCGCCCCGCTGCGGCTGACCGACAACACTTACGAAGCCTTCGGCCTCGAACTCGAGGGCAGCTATTCGGTGGGTCCCTTCTCGCTGTCGGCCGGTGCCACCTGGACCGATGCGGAGATCAAGGAATCGCTCAACGCCGCGGTGATCGGCAACACGCCGCGTCGCCAGGCCGATCTCGTCTTCCAGGGGACCGCGCAGTACGAGAACGATGTCTTCACCGTCGGCCTCAACGCGATCGGCACCACGGACAGCTACACGCAGGACAACAACCAGCTGAAGCTGCCCGGCTATACGCAGGTCAATGCCTTCATCGCCGTGCGTCCGATGGACCGGCTCGAGCTGTCGCTCAATGCCAGCAATCTGTTCGACGTCTACGGTTACACCGAAGCCGAAGAAGGTGCGATCCCGGGCAATGGCCTGGTCCGCGCCCGTTCGATTGCCGGACGCAGCATTCTCGCTTCCGCCCGTATCGACTTCTGACCCAGTGTCAGGACACCGGGCCGGCCGGGTCCCCTACCCCCGGTCGGCCCACCCTTTCCTCCCATCTGTGGACGCTGAGATGACAAGCGTATGGACACGCGAAGACGCCAGCAGGATCGACCCGCGTCCTGAGAACCGCATTTCCGAAATCACCCGGCCGCGCCGGAGCGACCTCGACCGCAACCGCGTCTATTGGGACATGTGGCCGATCCAGGACCGCGACGGGTGGATCGCCGATTGCCGCGGCCGGGAATTATGGATGGCGCTGACTGCACCCGATCGGGGCGATCCCAGCCTGCGCCATTTCGAGGCCAAGATCCGCCTGCTTGAACGCAAGCCGGATGGCTGGACCGATCTCGGCGACGTGCTGCCCGATCGCGCAGTGCCTTACGAACGCGAATGGGCGGGTTCGGCCGTTACCGATGGCACGACCGTGAGCCTGTACTTCACCGCCGCAGGCACTGCCGAGAAGCCCGGCGGTTACCAGCAGGCGCTCTATGAAACGCATGCGCGGATGCGCGAGGACGGGCTGCCGGTCGACTGGTCGGTTCCCGCCCCGTCGGTGCCGGTGATCACCGATGACTACCAGCCTGCCGACGCGCACGAAGGCGAGGCCGGGAAGATCAAGGCGTTCCGCGACCCCGCCTATTTCCGCGACCCCGCCGATGGCCGCGAGTATCTGGTCTTCACCGCCTCGCTCGCCAATGCGCAGAGCGAATTCAACGGCGCAGTGGGCATTGCCCGCAAGGATGGGACGCAGTGGAACCTGTTGCCGCCGCTGGTCCATGCCGATGGCGTCAACAACGAGCTCGAGCGCGCGCATGTGGTGTTCCACGACGGGCGCTATCATCTGTTCTGGGTGACGCAAAGTTCGACCTTCGCCCCGGGTCTGCGGCATGCCCCCAACGGGATGTACGGCATGGTCGCAGACAGCCTGTTCGGCCCCTACCGCCCGCTGAACCACAGCGGCCTGGTGCTGGCCAATCCCAGCGACGAGCCGATGCAGAGCTACAGCTGGTTCGCCTCGCGCGAACTGATCGTGTCGAGCTTCGTCGATTTCTGGGGCATGGACGGGCGCGAATTGCCGCGCGACCATTCCCAGGTGGCCGACCGCTTCGGCGGCGTCCCCGCGCCGCTGCTGCAGTTGACGATCAAGCAGGACCGCTGCGAATTGTTGCAGACGATCGACGCATGACCGGCGCGCGGCCCCTGTTCGGCGGGATCGAGGCGGGCGGGACCAAGTTCGTCCTTGCAGTCGGCCATTCGCCCACCGAAATCCTCGCGCGCCACGCCCTCCCCACGCGCGCGCCCGAGGCCACGCTGCGCCAGACCGAAGCATGGTTTCGCGAACAGGGCCCGCTGGCCGCGCTCGGCATCGCCAGTTTCGGCCCGGCGGTGGTCGATCGGGCTGATGGCAGCTGGGGCCATATCGGGACCACGCCCAAACCGGGCTGGTCGGGCTGCGACCTTGCCGGCCATTTCGCGCGCGCATTCGATGTTCCGGTCGGCTTCGACACCGATGTGAATGGCGCCGCTCTGGCGGAAAGCGCTTTCGGGGCCGGCCGCGAGCTGGCCTCGCTCGCCTATGTCACCGTGGGCACCGGGATCGGCGGCGGGCTGGTTGTCGATGGCCGGGCTCTGCACGGCGCGGCGCATCCCGAAATGGGGCACCTGTTCCCGCGGCGGCATCCTGCGGACGGCGAATTCGAAGGGATCTGTCCTGCGCATGGCGATTGCCTCGAAGGGCTCGCCTGCGGGCCGGCGATCCTGCAGCGCTGGGGGGCCTCGCTGTCCGACCTGCCCGACAACCACGAAGCGCACGCGGTCATTGCGTCCTATCTCGGCCAGCTGTGCCACGCGATCTTCGCCATGACCGCCGCCGAAATCGTCGTGCTGGGCGGCGGGGTAATGCACACCCCCGGCCTGCTGGAGCGCACGCGTGAAGCGGCAGCGCGCCTCGATCGGGGTTACCTGCCCGGCGGGGCCCGCCACGCGATCGTGGCCCCCGCGCTCGGCCCCAATGCGGGAATTGCCGGGGCGATCCTGCTTGCGCAGGCGGCCCGGGCGGAAAACAGCTAGGCGCCCACCGCGCGCAGGCGGCGGGCGCCTCGACGCGCTTATTTCGCCTGCGGCGTTCCGACCATCGCGGCCACGGCCTCATTGCCCTGTGCCAGCGCGACCGAAGCCGCGGTGTTGCCCTGGAGATCGACCACCCCGGCATCCGCGCCTGCCGCCAGCAGCAGTTCGATCTGGCGTTCGCGGCCGAACATCGCCGCCATCATCAGGGCGGTCTGGCCCATCGCATTGGCCGCGTTGATATCGCAGCCGGTGGCGATCAGCTGGCTGGCGATCGCGTCATGGCCGCGGAAGGCGACACCCATCAGCGCCGTATTGCCGCGTGCATCGCCGGGCTTGCAGGGATCCGCGCCGGCTTCGACCAGTGCCGAGAGCATTTCGCCGTGACCGGCATAGGCCGCGAGGATCAGCGGGGTGAAGCCCTGTTCGTTCGTCGCGTCGAGATCGGCGCCCAGCTTGACGAGGCCGTCGACCAGATCGACCCGATTGAGCCGCGCGGCATCGAACAGCAGCGCCTGCGCGCGATCCGATCCGGGAAGTTCGGCCGAAGCCGCGGTTGCGCCCTCTTCCGCAGGCTGGGGGTGTTCATGCCCGTGGGCATGGGCGTGCGCATGTTCCTGCGCTTGCAGCGGCATCGCCGCGCAGGCCAGCGCCGCCAGCGGCAGCAGCCGCGTCGTGAATGTCATCATGGGATTGGTCTTTCGTGGGGAGTGGGATGGCGGCACCGCGCCTGCCCCGAGAGGCTGGACGCGGTGCCGCGAGGTCTGGCGTCAGGGGCTCGGGAAGGTCTGCGGCGCCGCGGCGTTGAATTCGGCCACGGCCTGCATCACGTCCGGCATGGCCACGTCGACCGCTCCGGCCAGCCGCGTGCCGTATTCGGGATCGGCCTGGTAGAAATAGCTGACCATGATCGTCCGCGTGCGGTCCGACACGACCTGGCCGAGGTCGCCCGAAAGATTGGCGATGAGCTGCGCCTTGTCGGCTTCGGACAGCGACCGCCAGAAGATGCCAGGCTGCTCGAAATCCGGCGTCTTCTCGATCTGCTTCTGATCGACCATCGCCATGATCTCGTAATTCGAATAGCGCGCCCGCGCCGGGGTCTGCTTGGGAGCCATCGCCGAGGGGAAGTAGTTGACGTGGCTTTCGCGGCCCGAACGGTTGAGCTGGCCGTTCTGGTTGTTGTTGAGCGGCCCGTCGCCGGCCTCGGCCACGCGCGGCGCGTTCACTTCGAGATCGAACAGGTTGGCACCCACCCGGTAGCGCTGCGTATCGGCATAGGAGAACAGCCGGCCTTGCAGCATGCGATCTGGCGAAGGCTCGATACCCGGGACCATGTTGCTCGGCGCGAAAGCCGATTGCTCGGTCCATTCGAAGAAGTTCTCCGGCACCTCGTCGAGCGTCATCTCGCCGATCTTCATCCACGGACGGTCGAGCCATTCCTTGGTGTCGTCGAACGGATTGTAGTCGAGCGACCCGATTTCGGCGACGGGGAGGACCTGCATCATCAGGTTCCAGCTCGGATGGTCACCGCGCGAGATCGCGCCGTAGAGATCGTCGGTCAGGTAATTGAAGCCCGCTTCCTTGGCCTGCGCCGCGGTATAGTTCTTCACGCCCTGGTCGCTGATCCAGCGGAACTTGGCGAACACCTGCTCGCCCTCGTCGTTGACGAGGCGGAAGGCGTGCACGCCATTGCCGTCCATCTCGCGGTATGACGCGGGCGTGCCGAGATTGGTGTAGAGATGCGTCAGCATGTTCGTCGCTTCGGGAACATGGCTGAAGAAATCGAAGAAGCGGTTGGGATCCTGCCGGTTGGTCACCGGGTCGGGCTTGAGCGAATGGACCATGTCGGGGAACTGCATGGCGTCGCGGATGAAGAACACCGGCAAGTTGTTGCCAACCAGGTCCCAATTGCCCTCGTCGGTGTAGAACTTGGTCGCGAAGCCATGCGGATCGCGCAGATATTCGGGGCTCAGATGGCCGTGGATGACGCTGGAAAAGCGCACGAACACAGGCGTTTCCTTGCTCGGCTGGAACAGGCTGGCCATGCTGTAGTCCGAAATGTCGGCAGTGGCGCGGAACATGCCCTTGGCGCCCGTACCGCGGGCGTGGACCACGCGCTCCGGCACGCGCTCGCGGTCGAACCGCGCCAGCTTCTCGATCAGATGCGCGTCTTCGAGCAGCACCGGCCCCATGTCGCCGGCGGTCTTAGAATTGCGGTTGTCACCCACTGGCGCGCCATTGTCGCGGCGGTAGATCGGGGCCGCGCCCGTCGGCGTCTCGATCACGCTCATCGGGACGACTTCGACGCGCTCGGCGGTCTGCATGCGCGATGCGACCTGCGCCTCCTGCGGCGCGAGCTGCTGCGCGGCCGCGGCCGTGGCCAGCGACGAGATCCCCACCAGCAGGGCGGTGCAACGTGCGAATGTAATGGTAGCAGTCTTGGCGGACATTCATTTTCCCTTTGACCCGCGGCGCACCAGCGCGCCGCTCGATTGAACTGTGTCGCGGGCTGGTGGCAGCAGAAGGGAAGAGAACGAAACGCGGAATATCGTTCACGACAATCGATATAATTGAATATGTTAGACGGGCACGCCGTCAATCGCGCGCCAACGCGGGGCACGGCGGCTGCCATGGCCCCCGCGTCCCCGCGCGGCGAAATACGGATCACATGGCGCGCCCGGAGCATACGGGGCGGGACCCGGCCTGGCCCCCGCGCGGCGCCAATTCTCGCCGATGGCCCGCCGCCGGGAAGGAGCGCTCCCCCTTCCCGCCGCAGCGGCCGCGGGGTTCGTCAGAGGCTCTGCAGCGCCTTGTCCAGATCGGCGATGATATCGTCGACATGTTCGATGCCGACCGAGATGCGCACCACGTCCGGCCCCGCTCCCGCGGCGACCAGCTCGGCCTCGCCCAGCTGGCTGTGCGTGGTCGAGGCGGGATGGATGATCAGTGAGCGCGTATCGCCGATATTGGCGAGATGGCTGAACAACTCGACCTGCGAGACCAGCTTCACCCCGGCGTCGTAGCCACCTTTCAGCCCGAAAGTGAACACCGCCCCGCCCTTGCCGCCGAGATATCTGTCGGCGAGCGGCTTGTAGGCATTTGTCTCGAGCCCGGCATAGGACACCCATGCCACCTGCTCGTGGTTCTCCAGCCATTCGGCCACGGCGAGCGCGTTGGCGCAGTGCCGTTCCATGCGCAACGCGAGCGTTTCCATCCCGGTCAGCGCCAGCCATGCGTTCTGCGGGGCCATGGCCGGCCCCAGGTCACGCAGGCCAAGCACGCGGCAGGCCGTGATGAAGGCGATCGGCCCGATGGGCTCCAGCGCATCGACGAGCACGGCCCCGTGATAGGATCCGTTGGGCTGGGTCAGGCTGGGAAACTTGTCCCCCGCCGCCTTCCAGTCGAACTTGCCCGAATCCACGATCACCCCGCCGACCGCATTGCCGTGGCCGTTGAGGAACTTGGTCGTCGAATGCGTCACGATGTCCGCGCCGTGTTCGAACGGACGGCACAGCATCGGCGTGGCCATCGTGTTGTCGACGATCAGCGGGACGCCGTGATCATGCGCGATATCGGCAATCGCCGCGATGTCGGTGACCACGCCGCCCGGATTGGCGAGGCTCTCGACGAAGACGCAGCGCGTCTTGTCGTCCATCGCCGCGCGGACATTGGCGGGATCGTCAGCATCGACGAAACGCGTTTCCCAGCCGAACTTGCGGAATGCCTCGCCCATCTGGTTGAGCGAGCCGCCATAGAGCTTCTTCGCCGCGACGATGTTGCACCCCGGTTCCATCAGCGTGTGGAAGGCGACCAACTGCGCCGCATGGCCGCTGGCAACGCCCAGCGCGCCGACCCCGGCCTCCAGCGCCGCGATCTTCTTCTCGAGCGCATCGTTGGTGGGGTTCATGATCCGCGAATAGATGTTGCCGAACTGCTTGAGCGCAAACAGGTCCGCGGCATGCTCGGCGCTGTCGAAGACGTAGCTGGCCGTCTGGTAGATCGGCGTGATCCGCGCATTGGTCGCGGGGTCGGGCTCGCACCCGGCATGCACGGTGAGCGATTCGAGTTTCAGATCTGTCATGGGGCATCCTGTCCGGTGGAATTGCCCCGAAGGGAGCAGCTAAGCCCGCCCCCCGTCAACCGCATTCTCGCGCGCGGCGAAGCTTGCATTCAGCCGAGGTAAGCACCCGGCCTGCTTTTGAATCACCCGGGCGCGAAGCTGCGCCGAGACCGGTTTGCAAACGCCACCAAGGACAGCATTACCGGAACCTCGACCAGAACGCCCACGACCGTTGCCAGTGCGGCACCGCTTCCAAGTCCGAAAAGCCCGATAGCCACGGCCACGGCGAGTTCGAAGAAATTCGAAGTGCCGATCAGCGCACACGGGGCGGCTACCGCGTGCGGCACCTTCCACGCCTTGGCCCAGCCGTATGCGATCAGAAAAATCCCGTAGCTCTGAACAATGATCGGCGCGGCGATCAGCGCGATCAGCAGGGGCCGTGCCACGATCGTTTCAGCCTGGAAGCCGAAGAGCAACAGCACCGTCAGCAGAAGCCCGATGATCGACAGCGGCTTCATGCGTCCCGTAAATTCTGTGACCGCCGCTTCATCGCCGCCATGCGCCGCAAGCAAACGATGGCGGACGAAGGCTCCTCCCCCCAGTGGCACGACCACATAGAGGGCGACCGAGAGCAGCAAAGTCTCCCACGGCACCGCGATGTCGGTAACCCCGAGCAGCAGTGCGACGATCGGCGCGAAGGCCACGATCATGATCAGGTCGTTCGCTGCAACCTGGACCAGCGTATAGGCCGGATCGCCCTTGGTGAGCTGCGACCAGACGAAGACCATCGCCGTGCAGGGAGCAGCCCCCAGCAGAATGAGACCTGCGATATATTGCTGGGCATCGGCGGGGGCGATCAGGTCGGCAAAGACCACTTCGAAGAACAGCACGCCGAGCGCTGCCATGGTGAACGGCTTGATAAGCCAGTTGACTGTCAGGGTGATGATCAGGCCTTTCGGCTTGTCACCGATCCGGCGCACCGCACTGAAATCGACTGCGACCATCATCGGGAAGATCATCGCCCAGATGAGCACGGCAACGACGAGATTGACCGAGGCATATTCGAAAGCCGCGAGGGCGGCGAACGCATCCGGCGCGAGGTTGCCAAGACCAATCCCGCCGAGGATCGCCCCGCCAACCCAGACCGAGAGCCATTTCTCGAACAGGCCCAGTCCTGCCGCGCCGGCATCGATGTCGGAAGTGACTGTGGTCATTGATCGTCCGCCTCGTAGCCGATGGCCTGCAACTGGTCCCGCAAGGCGATTTGATCCAAGCTGGCGATAGGCAGCGCCAGCATCAGGTCGATGCGCCGCCTGAGCATCCGGAAAGCATCGAGGAAGGCCGCCGCCTTTTCCGCATCGCTTCCCTCGACCGCTGCCGGGTCGGGAATACCCCAATGCGTCGAGGTCGGACGCCCCGGCCAGACCGGGCAGCTCTCCGCCGCCGCATTGTCGCAAACGGTGAAGATCAGGTCGAACTCGGGGCCTTCGGCAAACTCCGTCCAGTTCTTGGAGGAATAGCCCTCGGCGGGATAACCCAGCGTCTCGAGCGTGTGAAATGCCCAGGGGTTGACCTCACCGGTGGGATTGCTCCCGGCACTGTAGGCTTTGAAGCGGCCTGCACCGTCATGGTTGAGGATTGCCTCGCCCAGGATCGAGCGTGCAGAATTGCCGGTGCACAGGAACAGCACGTTCAGCGGTCGGTCTGACATGGATGACCTCAACAGCAGGAATTCTTGGGGGACGCCATCTGCGGCGCGCAGCAGGCGCTCGATGCGGCGTTGGCGGAAGCGAGCTGGCCGAGGTCGGGACTGCCGCCATAGGTCGTGCTCTCGCCATCGGTCATGAAGGCTTCCCACACCACGCCGTCGGGATCGGCAATCCAGCTCTTTTCCGACTGCGCATAGCAGCACGTCGTCGCGCCTTCTTCGAGAACGGGACGGTCGGCAGCCTTCAGACGGCCGTAGACCTCTTCGAGTTCGGCCTTGTCCTCGACCTGCAAGCCGACATGCTCGACGCCCTTGGTCGCATCCTCGCGCATCGAGATAGCGAAGTTTATGCGGGGATCTTCAAGCATCCACTTGGCGTAGTCGCCCTTCACCACGGAAGGCCGGGCACCGAAAAGGCTTGAATAGAAGGCTACGGACCTATCGATGTCGGTTACGCCGACATGCACATGAAAACGTTTCATCGGGCGCTCTCTCTTTCGGGTATTGAAGCGAAGGCAGGGTCTTCCGAACACGACATGCCGCCACAGCAATTTTCGGTGAGATAGCCCATCAGGCCGCTCATCGCGGCATAGTCGGCCGAATAGATGATCGACCGGCTTTCGCGCCGCTGCGTGACCAGTCCTGCATTGGCGAGCTGCGCCAGGTGGAAGCTCATCGAGGATGCAGGGACGTCGAGTTTTTCAGCCAGCACCCCGGCAGCAACGCCCTGTTCGCCTGCCTGCACGAGCAATCGGAATGCTGCGAGGCGGTGCTCCTGCGCCAGCGCGGAAAGTGCGCGGATGACCCGATCGGCTTGCATCTTTTGCTCCAACAATTCGATAAATATCGAAATATGGAATTGCGGGGTGCCGGTCAAGGCTGCGTTGGCCTGCTTGCAATCGAAATTCCGAAACGGATCGACCAAGGTTCCCAGCCGCAGATGGTCCCGCCTTGCCGAGCGCATCAAGGCCTGCGGGAAGTGCTTTCATAACCGCGACCGGACATCATGCGCATGACGACCGGCTTCGCCGGAGAACTGTTGATCAACCATATCGGGGAAATGGTAGCGGAGGAGGGACTTGAACCCCCGACACGCGGATTATGATTCCGCTGCTCTAACCACCTGAGCTACTCCGCCCCAAAGAGGCATGCCGGGGCAATAGCCCGCTCGGCAGGCGGCGCGTTTAGGGCGGTCGGGGCATGCGGTCAACCGCGCAAATGCGTATTGTCCGTGATTTCTTCAGGCGGTCGCGTTCGGGGGCCTGCGGGGCGCCGTTTGCCGCCGATGGACAGCGCATCGAACAGGCCGGGCAGCGCGCTATTTCCGGGGTGCCGCCCGCACCTGACGCGTACCACCCGAGCGGCGTCGGTGCCGCCCCCCACGATCGTGCTCTGCCGCGGGGCCGTGCTGCGGCCCTACCCGCGATCCACGGGCACGCTTAGGGTGCGGCGGTGCCGCGAAAGGCGAAGTCCCGCACCCGCTCCCACGGGCCGCCGCGGTAGCGAAACAGTTCGAGGCCGCGAAAGGCGAACGGCGCCGGGGCGATCGTCCCCGCCAGCTGCGCCTGCAGCGCCTTCGCTTCCTTGCCCGTGACCTTGTTCTGGATGGTGACATGCAGGCGCGGACGCTGCTGGTCCTGCTGCGTCAGCAATCCGTGGAAGTGATCGGCAATGATGCCGCGCAGATCGAGCATGGCGGGCGCAGACAGCTTGATCGCGGTGCCCCGCCCCAGCGACATCAGCCCTTCGACCTGCCCCGGCACCGGCGCGAATTCCGCCGCCATGCGTTTGAGAACGCTGCAGGCTTCCGCCTCGCACATCGCCGGCAATGCGTGGAACAGCGTGACATGCGCTTCGAGATAATTGCGTTCGGGCGGGAAATGGGCAGTGCGCAGCGCGGTGAAACGCGCATGCAGATCGCGCGGGAGCTGCGCGGTGAGGATCAGCGGGGCGTCTTCCCCGCTCACATTTCCCCGCGCTGGCGGCGGATTTCGAACCACTTGGCGACGTTGCGGTTATGCTCTTCCAGCGTCTCCGCAAAGGCATGGCCACCGGTACCATCGGCAACCATGTAGCGCGCGCTCGTTTCCGCCGGGTCCAGCACCGCTGCGATCGCCTCACGCCCGGGATTGGTGATCGGACCCTTGGGCAGGCCGACCATCGTATAGGTGTTGTAATCGTTGATCGCGGCGATTTCGGACTGGCGGATGCGCCGGCCCAGCGGCTTGCCCTTGGTCAGCGGGTAGATGATGGTGGGATCGGCCTGCAGCAGCATGCCGTCCTTGACCCGGTTCGAATACAGGCCGGCGACCATCCTGCGCTCGCGTGCGACGCCGGTTTCCTTTTCCACGATCGAGGCGAGGATCACGGCCTCCTGGACGCTGTCGACCGCAATATCCTCCGCGCGTTTGGGCCAGGCCTCGGCGAGATAGTTCTGCATCGCCGCCTGCATCCGCGCGAGCACCGCGCTGCGCGCCTCGCCGCGTTCGAAATCATAGGTATCGGGCAGCACCGAGCCTTCGACCGGCACCGGGATTTCGCCAGTCAGGTGATCTTCCGCCATCAGCCGTTCGTGGACGAGGATCGACGGCAGGCCTTCGGGGATGGTGACGAAGCGACGGATCACCTCGCCATGCTGGAACGTGTCGAGGATCGCGGCGCTGCTGGCCCCGGCGGGAAGCAGGAATTCGCCGGCCAGGATCGGATCCGACGAGCCGAGGATCTTGGCGCGCAACAGGAATCCCTGCGGATCGGCGATCACGCCTTCCTCGGCCAGCTTCTCGGCGACCGAGGTCAGGCTCGCACCCGAGGGGACGATGAAATTCGTATCCTCCTCGATCTCGGCACTGCCCCACCATCCCGAGACGAACCAGATCGCCGCAACGGCAAGGACCAGCGAGAGGACGCCTGCGAGGAGGCACCCGGCCTTTTTCACGTCAATCGACCTTCTGGACGATCAGCGAGGCATTGGTGCCGCCGAATCCGAAGCTGTTGTTGAGCGCTGCGCGGACTTCGCGCTGCTTGGCCTGCTTGGGCACGAGATCGACGCCTTCGGTGCCTTCGTCCGGATTGTCGAGATTGAGCGTGGGCGGCACGATCTGGTCGCGGATCGCGAGGATGCAGAAAATCGCCTCGACCGCGCCGGCGCCGCCGAGCAGGTGACCGATTGCCGATTTGGTGCTGCTCATCGACGCGCCGCTGAGATCGTCGCCCAGCACGCGCTTGACCGCGCCGAGCTCGATCGTGTCGGCCATGGTCGACGTGCCATGCGCGTTGACGTAATCGATATCGCCGGGCGCGAGACCGGCCTTCTTCAACGCCATGCGCATCGCCAGTTCGGCACCCTTGCCCTCGGGATGCGGCGCGGTGACGTGATAGGCATCGCCCGACAGGCCGTAACCGGTGACTTCGGCGTAGATCGTCGCGCCGCGCGCCTTGGCGTGTTCGTATTCCTCGAGCACCACCACGCCCGCGCCTTCGCCCATGACGAAACCGTCGCGGTCCTTGTCATAGGGGCGGCTGGCCTCGGTCGGCCGGTCGTTCATGCTCATGTTGAGCGCGCGGGCCTGCGCGAAGCCGGCCACGCCCAGCGGATTGATAGTGCCTTCGGCCCCGCCCGCCAGCATGACGTCGGCATCGTCGAGCGCGATCATCCGCGCGGCATCGCCGATCGAATGCGCGCCGGTCGAACAGGCTGTCACCACCGCGTGATTGGGGCCCATCAGGCCGTATTTGATCGAGACTTGGCCCGAGATGAGATTGATCAGCCGCCCGTGGACGAAATGCGGCGACACGCGGCCGGGACCGCGTTCGTGCAGCACGATGCTTTCCTTCTCGATCCCCGGCAGACCGCCGATGCCCGAACCGATCGAAACGCCGGTGCGCAGTTTGAGCTCGTCATCCATGTCGACGAGACCGGCATCCTCGAGCGCCTGGCCCGCCGCGTCGATGCCATAGACGATGAACGGATCGACCTGCCGCTGGACCTTGTGATCGACGCGCTTGTCGGGATCGAAGCCGAATTCATGATCCTTGGGCTTCACCTCGCAGGCGATGGTGCATTTCTGCCCTTCGGTGTCGAAGCGCGTGATTTGCGCGGCTCCGCTCTTGCCCGCGATCAGGTTCTTCCAAGAAGTCTCCACGTCCCCGCCGAGGGGGGTGACGAGGCCAAGTCCGGTTACGACCACACGACGCATGTAATTCTCCGCAGATAAGACAACAGGCCCGGCCCGCTATGGGGTCGGGCCTGTCCGGTCCCGCATATAATGCGGGATTCGAAAAGCGCGAGCCTTAGCCCTTGTGCTCTTCGATATACTTGGTCGCGTCGCCGACGGTGGTGATCTTCTCGGCCGCATCGTCGGGGATTTCGACACCGAATTCCTCTTCGAAGGCCATGACCAGCTCGACGATGTCGAGGCTGTCCGCACCGAGATCGTCGATGAAGCTGGCTTCCTGGGTGACCTTGTCGGCCTCGACGCCGAGGTGCTCGACGACAATTTTCTGCACGCGGTCGGCAGTATCGCTCATTTGTATCCCTCTCGAATTTGGGGGTTTCTGAATTGCCAATCGCCCTAATCAACGGAGCGGCGCAGCGCAAGGGCAACTCGCCGTGTACCCCGGACCCAAACGCGTTGCGGTTGATTTCCCCTTCATAGCACACACTGCAAAAAGGGAAATAAAACAATGGCTAGCACCGTTTTCAAGAGCCTCACCGATACCACTTTCGATTCCGTCGAAGGCTATCGCCAGGCGGCCGAAACCGCCAACAATCCGCAGCTGACGCAGGCCCTGCAGCAGCGCGGCCAGGAGCGCGGCCAGACGCTGCAGCAGATGAATGCCGAACTGCAGCGCCAGGGTGAGGAACTGGTCACCAAGGGCACGCTGACCGGCGAAGCGCACCAGATGTGGCAGAGCGTCACTGCCGCCGTCGAAAACAACGACGAAGCGGCCGCAGAGCGCGTCGAGGAAGGCGAGGACTACATCAAGAACAAGTTCCAGCAGGCGCTCGAGAGCGACCAGCTCGAAGTGCAAGAGCGCGCGGTCGTCCAGCAGGCATATAGCGAGATCTGTGCCGGCGAACGTTTCGGCGACTTCGCCGCCAAGCAGTTCGACTGACATATTCCTGAATAACGAAAAAGGGCGCGGGATCCGGTCCCGCGCCCTTTTTCGTTCGCGCTGCGCGGCTTGTCGCCCTGCGCTTGCCGGTCAGTCGCCCGCGCGGTCGACGCGGGTCGCCTCTGCCCCCTGCGGCTTGGGTGCATCGACGGTCCGGATATGGACATCGCGCAGCTGGCGCGGACTGACGAGGCTGGGTGCACCCATCATCAGGTCCTGCGCCTTCTGGTTGAGCGGGAAGGCAATCACTTCGCGGATATTGGGTTCGTCCGCCAGCAGCATCACGATCCGGTCGATCCCCGGGGCCGAACCGCCATGCGGCGGGGCGCCGAGCTTGAACGCCTCGATCATGCCGCTGAAGTTCTCGTCGACATCGGCCTGGCTGTATCCGGCCAGTTCGAAAGCCTTGTACATGATGTCCGGGCGGTGGTTCCGGATCGCGCCCGAGGACAGCTCGTAGCCGTTGCAGACGATGTCGTACTGCCACGCGAGGATGTCGAGCGGGTCCTTGGTTTCCAGCGCTTCCATCTCGCCCTGCGGCATCGAGAAGGGGTTGTGGCTGAAATCGATTTTCTTCTGTTCTTCGTCATATTCGAACATCGGGAAATCGACGATCCAGCAGAACTTGAAGCAGCCTTCCTCGATCAGGCCGAGTTCCTCGGCCACGCGGGTACGCGCGGCGCCCGCCAGCTTGGCGGCGTCCTTTTCCTTGCCTGCGGCAAAGAACAGGCCGTCGTTCTCGCCCAGTCCCAGTTCGGCATAAAGCTTTTCCATGCCTTCGGTGCCGTGGTTCTTGGCGATCGGCCCGCCGAACTCGCCGCCCTTGCGGGTGACATAGCCGAGCCCGGCAAAACCTTCGCGGCGTGCCCAGTCGTTCATTTCGTCGAAGAACTTGCGGCTCTTCTCATGCGTGCTCGGTGCGGGGATCACCCGGACCCGGCCGCCGCCGCCCACGATCTTCTCGAACAGGCCGAAGCCGGAGGTTTCGAAGTGTTCGGTCACGTCCGAGATGATCAGCGGATTGCGCAGGTCGGGCTTGTCGCTGCCGTATTTGAGCATCGCTTCGGCATAGGGGATGCGCGGGAACTCGCCCGCGGGCGTGACGCTCTTGCCGCCCGAAAATTCCTCGAACACGCCGGCCAGCACGGGCTCGATCGTCTGGAAGACGTCTTCCTGCGTGACGAAGCTCATCTCGAAATCGAGCTGGTAGAATTCGGGGCTGCGGTCGGCGCGCAGGTCTTCGTCGCGGAAGCATGGCGCGATCTGGAAGTACCGGTCGAAGCCCGCCACCATCAACAGCTGCTTGAACATCTGCGGGGCCTGCGGAAGCGCATAGAAATGGCCGGGATGCAGGCGGCTGGGGACCAGATAGTCGCGCGCGCCTTCGGGGCTCGATGCGCCGAGGATCGGGGTCTGGAACTCGCTGAAGCCCTGCTCGATCATCCGGCGGCGCAGCGAGGTAATGACCCGGTTGCGCAGCATGATATTGGCGTGGACACGCTCGCGGCGCAGGTCGACGAAACGGTATTTGAGGCGCGTTTCCTCGGGATAGTCCTCTGCCGAATTGACGATCAGCGGCAGGTCGTCGGCACGGCTCTGGACATTGACCGAGCGCGCGAAGACCTCGATTTCGCCGGTCGGCAGGTTGGCGTTGACCGCAGCGCCGTCGCGGGCCTTTACCACGCCGTCGATGGTGACCACCGATTCCAGCTTCATCTTGTCGAGGATCGGCAGTGCCTCGCTGTCCTCGTCGGCTACGATCTGGGTGATGCCGTAATGGTCGCGCAGATCGACGAACAGCACGCCGCCATGGTCGCGCTTGTTGTGGACCCAACCCGACAGGCGAACGGTTTCGCCGACATTGTCCTTGGTCAGCTGGGCGCAGGTATGGGTGCGGTAGGCGTGCATGAAAAGCTCGATCTTTCTGCCGGAATCGGATGGGACCGCGCGCGCATCCGGGCGCGGCGCGAAAGCGCGCCCCTAACAGCCATCAAGGGCTGTTTTGTCAAGATTCGTCTGGTCTGGAAGGTCAGGCGATTCGCGCGCGCCGCAGCGCCCGCAGCGCGGCCGCACGCAGCCAGGGCCGCGCCCCCGGCGCCGGCAAGCGCACGCGGTAGCGGCCAAGCAGGCCGTTCAGGGCCCAAGCATCGTCCTGCATCAGGCTGCTGTGCGAGCGCCAGGTTACCGAGAGCGAGATCGACGGTTCGGCCCCGACCGTGACCGTGTGCGGGGCCTTGAAGGGAACGTGGAGCGCATCGCCCGGCGCAAGGTCGAAAGGCCAGCCCTGCGCTGCCAGTTCGGGCCGCCAGTCGAGCAGATTGTCGCCGCTGCGATGGAAGCGTTCATTGTCCGACCGGGACGGCAGGCCGCAGGATGGCGGCAGGATCGTGAACCGTTTGCGCCCGGAGATCTGGAACAGGATGTTGTATTCCGGATCGAAATGCAGCGGAGTGACAAGCCCCGGCGAACTGATGAACAGGAAGGCGGTGGGTTTGACGATCGCGCCGGTACGCGTTTCGACCACCGGCGCGACTGCCTGCAGGATATCGGCGACGAGCGGCGCGAAATCGGGCCATCTGTCCAGTTCGCGCAGCATGATCCAGCGCTTCGTGCCGGCGAGCCCATGCACCAGCGCCCGCAGATCCGCCGGGTGTTCGGGCAAAACGCGAAAGCGCTGCTGCGGCGTATCCTCGCGTATCTCGATCAGCGCGGGATCGGCTCCCGCGATGGTATCGGCCAGCCGCGCCCAGTCGAAGCACGGTTCGATGTCGAGCCTGTGCGAAAGCAGGTGCGCGGCTTCGGGATCGGCCCCCCACAGCGGCGCGCGGTCGAAGCCGGGCGTGGCTGCGACTGCATCGAAAGCATGCTGGAATTCCATGCGGGACATGGGGTGTACCATGGCACGCAAGCGTTAAGACCGCCTTGACCCGGCCCCGTGCAGGTCTAAAGCGGCGCGCATCGCGACGGTGCATAGCTGCATGGCCGCGATTGCAGGCAGCGCGCACAGCCCGCTAGCCTGCCCTTGCGGGATGACCCCGCGCATTCATGGGCCCCGGCCCGGGGGCGGTACTCCGCCCGACAGAAACGAAAAGATACGATGAAAATCCACGAACTTATAACCGAAACCGAACCGCTGGCGGAACTGTGCGAGCGGCTGGGCCAACACGAATTCGTGTGCGTCGACACCGAATTCATGCGCGAGAACACCTTCTGGCCCGAACTCTGCCTCGTGCAGATCGGCAATGGTGAAGAAGCCGCTGCGATCGACCCGCTCGCACCCGGGATCGACCTGGCCCCGCTGTGGGACCTGCTGTGCGACAATGATGACGTGCTCAAGGTCTTCCATGCAGGCGGACAGGACGTCGAGATCGTCTACAATTTCACCGGCAAGACGCCGCAGCCGATCTTCGACACGCAGATCGCGATGATGGCGATCAGCCAGTCCGAACAGATCGGCTATGCCAATCTGGTCGAAAGCTGGCTGGGACTGACGATCGACAAAGGTGCGCGCTTTACCGACTGGAGCCGCCGCCCGCTCACCGATCGGCAGATCGAATATGCGATCGGCGACGTGACGCATCTGGCGGACATCTTCCCGCGGATCCTCAAGAAGCTGATCAAGACCGGCCGCGGCGCATGGCTCGATGCCGAGATGGAGAAGCTGGCCGATCCGCAGAATTATGCCAACGATGCCGATCTCGCCTGGAAACGGATCCGATCGTCCGGCCGCAATCCCGCGGTTCTCGGCCGCCTGAAGGCGCTCGCCGCCTGGCGCGAGAGCGAAGCACAGCACAAGAACATCCCGCGCGGCCGGATCATGCGCGACGAAACGCTGGCCGATATCGCCAGCCATCCGCCCAAGCAGCAACCCGATCTCGTCAAGGTGCGCGGCTTGTCGAATGCGTGGAAAGACAACGATATCGGCAAGCGCCTGATGAAAGTGCTCGAAAAGGCCGAACCGCTGCCCAAGGATGAAATGCCCGACAAACCCAAACGCGGTGCGCCGCTCGGCAAGGAAGGCGCACTCGTCGCCGACCTGCTCAAGCTGCTGCTCAAGATCCGTGCCCGCGAGATCGACGTCGCCTCGCGGCTGCTGACCCGCGCCGACGAAATGGAAGCGCTGGCCGCAGGCGCGCGCGACCTGAGCATCCTCAAGGGCTGGCGCTACGACGTGTTCGGCAAGGACGCGCTCGAACTGGTCGAAGGCCGCCTCGCCTTCGCCGTCAAGGACGGGCGGCTGCTGATGACCCATGTCGATGAACTGCACGCCGGCATGGTCGAAGCCCAGGCCGCCGAATAGCAGCCGGGCAGGAACCGAACCGCCATGTCGACCTATCTCCCCACCATCAAGCAGCTGCAGTATCTCGTGGCGCTGCACGAACACGGCCATTTCGGCCGCGCTGCCGAGGCGAGCTTCGTTTCGCAATCCACCCTATCGGCAGGCATCCGCGAGCTCGAATCGCTGCTCGGCGTGACCTTGGTCGAACGCAGCCGCCGCGTGGTGCGGTTCACACCGCTCGGCAATACGGTGGTCGAGAAAGCGCACCGCCTGCTGCGCGAGGCGGAAGAGCTGTCCGACCTCGTCCTCGCCGCCGGCAAGCCGCTGTCGGGCGAGCTGCGGATGAGCGTCATACCGACGATCGCGCCCTTCCTGCTGCCGCGGATCCTGCCCCGCCTGCGCGAGGAACGCCCCCAGCTGAAGCTGTTCCTGCGCGAGGAGACCACCGATCACGCGCTGGAATCGCTGCATCACGGCCGCGCCGACTGCGTGCTGATGGCGCTGCCCTTCGCCACCGGCGATGTCGCCAAGGCGACGATCCGCGAAGATGCGCTGTATGTCGCTTTTCCCAAAGACGATCCGCGCGATCCGCCCGCCGTCATTCCCGCCAGCATGATCGACCAGGGGCGGCTGCTGCTGCTCGAGGACGGGCATTGCCTCAAGGAACATGCGCTGGCGGCCTGCAACCGGCCCGAATTGCGCGCCAGCGCGACAATGATCGGGACCAGCCTGCACACGATGGTCCAGATGGTCGACAATGGCCTCGGCCTGACGATGCTGCCCGAAATGGCGATCGAAGCGGGCATCCTGCACGGCACCGATGTCGTGGCGCGCCCGCTGAAGGGTGACAACACCAGCCGCGAGATCGCGCTGATCTGGCGCACGAATTCGCCGCGCGAAGAGGAATTCAAGCTGCTGGCGGAAGAGCTGCGCGCGGGCTAATTTCGGCTGAGGCGCTGATGCCGAGCCGGCGCAAAGGCCTTCTCGCGCGCGTCAGTCCATGTGCTTGAGGCCGACGCGCAGATAATCCCAGCCGGTAATGACCGTCAGGATCGCCGCGCCCCACAGCGTCACCAGGCCGACCAGATGCGGGATATTGTGCAGCACCCCGCCCGCTGCGAAGTTCCATCCGGGCAGGCCCTGGCCGAGGATGAGTGAGCCCAGCGAGACCATCTGCAGCGTGGTCTTCCACTTGGCGAGCTTGCTCACCGGCACCGAGACCTGCAGCGGCCCGAGAAATTCGCGCAGGCCCGACACGGCGATTTCGCGCATCAATATGACCAGCCCGGCAACCACATGCATGTCGCCGACATAGGGTCCGCGCAGCACGCCTTGCGCCGCCAGCACCAGGATGACCGCCGCCACCATGATCTTGTCCGCGATTGGATCGAGAAAAATGCCGAGCTTGGACACCGTGCCGCTGGTCCGCGCGAGATAGCCGTCGAAATAGTCGGTGATCCCCATCAGGCAGTAGAGCCCGAAGGCGAGCAGGTAGCCCGCCGCCCAGCCCGGCCACCAGAGGAAATAGGCCAGCAGCGGAATCGCGAAAATGCGCGACAACGTCAGGATGTTGGGCAGCGTCAGCATGATGCCCGACTGCCTAGCGATATTCGGCCCATCGCAAAAGCCGCTCAATTCCCTTGTCCGCCATCACGATAGCTCTAGACTCGCGCGGGAGAATGGGTTTCGCCCGGGGGGTCATGCTTACATCCACGCATCTGCTGCGGCGCAGGCGATTCCTGCCGCTGTTCGTCACGCAGCTGTTCAACGCGTTCAACGACAATCTCTACAAGACCACGATGGTCCTGTTCGTGGTCTACGCGGTCTACAATGACGAAAGCACCGAAGCTGCCTTCAGCGGGCTGGCATCGGGGCTGTTCATCCTGCCGTTCTTCCTGCTGTCCGCACTGGCCGGACAGCTTGCCGACATGCGCGACAAGGCGCGGATCATCCGCACCGTCAAGCTGTGCGAAATCGGCCTGATGACAATCGGCGCGGCAGGGCTCTACATGGCCTGGCAAGGCATATTGGTTCAATCGGTCGCCATTCCGCTGCTGCTGCTGGCGCTGTTCCTGACCGGGGTGCAATCGACCTTCCTCGGCCCGATCAAATACGCGATCCTGCCCCAGCACCTGAAACAGGACGAGGTCCTGGCCGGGACCGGGCTGGTCGAAGCCGGCACCTATATCGCGATCCTCGCCGGGACGATCCTGGCGGGGCCGCTCGCTGTCGAACACACCGGCTGGGCTGCGATGGGGATCATCGTGATCGCCTGTATCGGCTATCTGGTCAGCCGGCAGGTGCCCGCTGCCCCGCCCATGGGCGAGGTCGAGAAACTCGACTGGCACATCCTGCGCGCCTCGGTGAAACTGGTGCGCGACACGATGCACAACGCCGAAGTCTATTACGCCATCCTGGCGATCAGCTTCTTCTGGACGATCGGCGCGGTCCTGTTCATCCAGTTCCCGCCACTGGCCAAGAACACCATCATGGCCAGCCCCGAAGTCGCCAGCCTGTTCCTCGTCGTTTTCTCCATCGGCGTGGCGATCGGGTCGGTGGCCATCAACACGCTGCTGAAAGGTCGCGTCTCGGCGCGCTATTCGCCGGTTTCGGTGATCGTCATGGGCGCATTCGTGGTCGCCTTCTATGTCGTGGCGAAGCTGTGGGAAGCGGACCAGCCGCAAAGCCTGCTCGGCGTGGGCGCGTTCCTCGCCTGGCCGATGGCGACCGTGCTGCTCGGCTGCCTGCTGGGGATCGCGATTGCGGGCGGAATGTTCGTCGTCCCGCTTTACGCCTTTCTCACCACCCGTGTCGCGCCGCACAAGGCTTCGCGCACGATTGCCGCGAACAATATCGTCAATTCGGGCGCAATGGTGGCCGGATCGCTGGTCGCCATGGCGATGAGCGCAATCGGCATTCCGATCACCGAACAGGTGCTGCTGTGCGCGGCGATGTGCCTGGTGTCCGCCTGGCTCGGCAAGCGGCTGGTTGCCGCCGAGAACGAGGCCGCCGACCTCGCCGCGACAATGCGCATCTAGACGATAAAGGCGAGCACGGCGGCGAGCGTGGCGAAATAGGTCGAGGCGGCACCGCGGACGTCCTGCGCGGTCAGGCGCCAGTCGACCGGGGCAACGGGAGCGATATCGGCGAATGCGCGGCGGCGCTGCGGCAGGCTGGCGCGGAACCAGTGGCGGCGGGACTCGGTCGAGAGGACTAGGGAGCGTCGCATAGGAAACAGTTAACGAATTCTTAAGGATGTTGTCTCCTGCTCCGGCGCGGTTGTCCCCCGCTGGTACGCCTCATTCCATCTCCAGCATTGCGCGGCGCCCTCGCGCGGCGCGATTGCACGCCGCGACCAGCCGGGCTAACCGCCGCAGCATGCAAGCGCCCGATACGCCCGCCGCAGCCAAACTCCTCGTCGATTGCCTGGCCGAGCAGGGGTGCGACCGCATCTTCACCGTTCCCGGCGAAAGCTTTCTCCAGGTCCTTGACGGCCTTGGTCGGCAGGACGCCATCGACGTGGTGACGTGCCGTCAGGAAGGCGGGGTCAGTTTCATGGCCTGCGCCGATGGCGCGATGACGGGGCGTCCCGGAGTGGCCTTCGTCACCCGCGGACCTGGCGCCACCAATGCGAGCATCGGCGTCCATGTCGCGCAGCAGGATTCGCAGCCGATGATCCTGTTCGTCGGCGATGTCGACAGCGAGATGCGCGACCGCGAAGGCTTCCAGGAAGTCGATTTCGCTGCCTTCTTCAGCCCGATTGCCAAGTGGGCCGCGCGGATCGATTCCGCCGATCGCATCCCCGAATATGTCGCGCGGGCCTATGCCACCGCGATCTCGGGACGCCCCGGCCCGGTCGTACTGGCCCTGCCCGAGGACATGCTCGGCCGCGAGACCGCCGCGACCCCACGCGCACGGGTGGAACGCCCCGCGCAGGCCCCCTGCCCCGATGCCATGCAGGCGATGATGGCGCTGATCGGCGACGCCGCCGCACCGCTCGCCGTAATCGGCGGCGCGGGCTGGAATGCGCGGGCACGCGCGCATTTCCAGGTGTTCGCCGAACGGCTCGGTCTGCCGGTTGCAACCGCCTTCCGCCGCCAGGATGCAATCTCACCTTCAAGTAAGGTTTATGCCGGCAATCTGGGCTATGGTCCCAATCCCAGGCTGGTCGAGCGCGTCAAACAGGCCGACCTGATCCTGGCGATCGGCGCGCGGCTGGGCGAGGCGACGACCGATGGCTATACCGTCCCGCCCCCGACCGCGCCCGACAGGCGGCTGGTCCATGTCCATCCCGATGCGGACGAACTCAACCGCGTCTATCCCGCCGACCTCGCGATTTGCGCCAGCATGGACGAATTCGCCGAAAGCGCCGCGCTGTGGGATGATGGCGCGGTCGTCGATTTCGACGCCGGGGCCGAAGCGCATCGCGAGTGGGAGGAATGGGCCACCGCGCATCCCAATGGCCACAGGCTCGACATGGGCCAGGCCGTGCAGTTCATGCGCGATACGCTGCCTGCCGACACCATCATCTGCAACGGCGCCGGCAATTTTGCCGGCTGGTGGCACCGTTACTGGCGCTATGAAGGCTTCCCCACCCAGTTGGCCCCGACCTGCGGGGCGATGGGCTATGGCGTGCCCGCCGCGGTCGCTGCCGCGCTGCGCCACCCCGACCGCACGGTCGTTGCCGTGGCGGGCGATGGCGATTTCCTGATGAACGGACAGGAACTGGCCACTGCCGCCCAGCATGGGGCGCAGATGATCGTCATCGTGGTCGACAATTCCGCTTACGGGACGATCCGCATGCACCAGGAACGCGAGTTTCCGGGCGAGGACCGGATCAGTGCGACCCGGCTTGCCAATCCCGACTTCGCCGCGCTGGCCGAGGCCTATGGCGCATGGTCGGCGCGCGCTGCCACCACCGACGAGTTCAAGGACGCGCTCGTCGCCGCGCAGGGGCGCAGCGGTTTGCGCCTGATCCACTGCACGATCGATATCGAGCAATTGGCTGCCAGCGGCGCCAGCGTGAGCGGTTTGCGCGGGCGCTAGGCGGCGAAGCGGGTCAGATCCCCGCCATGGCGCAGATCACCGACCATTCGTCAGGCTTGATCTCCGCCACCGACAGGCGTGACAGCTTGACGAGTTCGCAATCCGCCAACTTGGGTTCGGCCTTGATCTGCTTGAGCGTCACAGGATGCGGCAGCTTGGTCTTCGGCTTGACCTTGACCGCGGCCCATTTGCCCTCGGGGTCGGTGGGATCCATGATCCCGGCCACGCTGACTTCGCAGATGCCAACGATCTCGAGCCCTTCGCGTGAGTGGTAGAAGAACACCTGGTCGCCCACTTCCATCGCCGCGAGGTTGTTCTTGGCCCGGTGGTTGCGCACGCCGTCCCAGGTCCCCTCCTCTTCTGCGACGAGATCGTCCCAGCTGTATTTGAAGGGTTCCGATTTCATCAGCCAGTAACGCATCGCGTAACCATCTCCGTCTACTCATTCGCGTGCCTGCGCCGTTAGCCGCTGCAGCGAGAGCTGACCACCCTGCGCAGCGCCGGCCCCCCACCTTGCGCGGTTAACCTGTTTTTAGGCGGCGCGCCTTAAGCAAGCGGAACTCAGCCAAGCCAGGGGGCGGGATTGACCGCGAACAAGACCACGACCAAGGACGCCCGATCCCCGCGAAAGGGCGTGCAGACGCGCCGCCGCGACCATGATGTCGTGACGCTGGGGATCGCTTTTGCGGCGATCATCCTGTTCGTGGGCACGGCCGGCGTAGTGCTGCCCAACCTGATCGAGGCATGGACGGGCGACAACCCCTCGCCAGATTCGGCGCTGACCAATGCCCTCCTGCTCAACATTGCGCTGATCCTGCTCGGCTGGCATCGCTACAAGGCGCTCACCGAAGAACTCAACTCGCGCCGCGAATCCGAGGAAGAGGCCCGCCGCCTCGCCGATATCGACCACCTCACCGGATGTCAGAACCGCCGCAGTTTCACCACTGCGCTGGGCGATCTGCTGCACGATCTGGAACGCCGCGAGGAAGCGCTGGCGGCGATCGCGGTGGATCTCGACAATTTCAAGCAGGTCAACGACCTCCACGGCCACCAGGCAGGCGACGAAGTGCTGCGCGTTACTGCCGGACGGATCCAGCGCCTGCTGCCCGAAGGCGGCATTCTGGCCCGGCTCGGCGGCGATGAATTCGTCTGCGTCGTCCCTTATCACCCGCAGGTGCCCGACCGGGTCGACCAACTGGCAACGCGGATGGTCGAGAACGTCGCGCGGCCGGTCGAATATGGCGACATGCCGGTGGATGTGACGATGTCGATCGGGATCGCCTCGAGCACGCAGATGGACAATGTGCGCGACGGGACCGCTGCCGCCCAGACGCTGATGCACAAGGCGGACATCGCCATGTATCACGCCAAGAAGCAGGGCAAGAACCGCTTCTACTGGTTCGAACCGCAGATGGAAAACGAACTGCGCTTCCGCAACGAACTGGAAGCGGGCATCCGGCGCGGCATCGTGAACGGCGAATTCCTGCCCTATTACGAACAGCAGATCGATCTCGACAGCGGCAAGCTGGTCGGCTTCGAAATGCTCGCCCGGTGGGAATCCCCCGAAATGGGCGTGGTCGGACCCGATATCTTCATCCCCATCGCCGAGGAAATCGGCGTGATCGGCGAAATGAGCGAGGCGTTGATCACGCGCGCGTTCGAAGATGCCAAGAAATGGGATTCGGACCTCTCGCTTTCGGTCAATATCTCGCCGGTCCAGATGCGCGACCCCTGGTTCGCCCAGAAGCTGCTCAAGCTGCTGGTACGCCACAATTTCCCCGCCAACCGCTTGGACATCGAGATCACCGAGAGCTGCCTGCACGAAAACGTCGGCATGGTTCGGTCGATGATCTCGAGCCTGCGCAATCAGGGCGTGAAGATCAGCCTCGACGATTTCGGCACCGGCTATTCGAGCCTGTCGCAATTGCGCGCGCTGCCGTTCGACCGGATCAAGATCGACCGTGCGTTCATTTCCGAACTCAAGCAGGAAGAGCACGGGGCCAAGCTCGTCGATGCGATCCTGACGATGAGCGACGGGCTGAACCTGCCGGTCACCGCCGAGGGGATCGAGAACGAAGTCGTGCTCGAAACGCTCAAGCGGATGGGCAAGATGAAGGGCCAAGGCTATCATTACGGCCGCCCGGAACCCGCCGCCAAGGTGCTCGAACGGCTCGACCAGCAGAACCTGCTGGCCAAGGACCGGCTCGACAATGTGACCGAAGTCGACTTCACCGCGCAGGAACATCGCCCCGGCGGCGGCAAACGCGCCGGCTGATCCGCACTGGACGCTCTG
This sequence comes from Qipengyuania citrea, assembly GCF_009828015.1. GTDB lineage: Bacteria > Pseudomonadota > Alphaproteobacteria > Sphingomonadales > Sphingomonadaceae > Qipengyuania > Qipengyuania citrea. Next base: position 65,247 of record NZ_WTYG01000003.1, read on the forward strand.
CGGGCGAATGCATAGATGCGCTGCACAATGCGCGTCGATTTCGTAAAAATGCATGGCTTGGGCAACGACTTCGTCGTGCTCGATGCGCGTGCGCAGGCCTTGCCGCCGCTTGGCGAGGGCATGGCGAGCGCGTTGGCCGACCGCCGCAGCGGCATCGGCTGCGACCAGCTGATCCTGCTCGAACCCAGCGGCGCTGCCGATTTCCGCATGCGGATCTTCAACGCTGACGGCAGCGAAGTGGGCGCCTGCGGCAATGCCAGCCGCGCGGTCGCCCTGCTTCATGGCAAGCCTGCGCGGGTCGAAACGGGCGGCGGCATAATTGCGGTCGAACCGCGCGGCGACGGGGCCAGCGTCGACATGGGCGAACCGCGCTTCGACTGGCAGGATATTCCGCTGGCCTATGGCATGGACACCGCGCTGATGCCGGTGAGCTGGGAGGGCCTGGACCAGCCGGGTGCAGTCAATGTCGGAAACCCGCATGTCGTCTTCTTCGTCGCGGATTGCGATGCCGTGCCGCTCGACCGGATTGGCCCCGAGATCGAAACCGATCCGCTGTTTCCCGAGCGCGTCAACGTCAACGTCGCGAGCGTGACCGACCGTGGGCACATCCGGCTGCGCGTCTGGGAACGCGGCGCCGGCCTTACCCGGGCCTGCGGCACCGGCGCCTGCGCCACCGCGGTCCATGCCATGCGCCGCGGCCTTGTCGAACGCGATGTGGCCGTGGCCCTGCCCGGCGGGACGCTGACGATCGCCTGGGGCGAGGACAACCGGATCCGCATGACCGGACCCGCGACCGAGGCCTATCGCGGCAGCTTCGAATGGGGCGATTTCGCGTGAGCGGCACGCAGGTCATCACGCTGGGTTGCCGGCTCAACCTGTCCGAAAGCGAACAGATCCGCGCGATGCTGGCGCGCGAGGACGATCTCGTCGTGGTCAACAGCTGCGCAGTAACGAGCGAAGCGGTGCGCCAGACGCGCCAGGCGATCCGCCGCGCCCGCCGCGCCAATCCCGATGCGCGTCTGCTGGTGACCGGCTGCGCGGGCGATATCGAGCGCGACCAGCTGGCCGCAATGCCCGAAGTCGACGGTTTCGTCGCCAATACGCAAAAGCTCGATCCGCGCGCGTGGAACGCCCCGGCCAACGTACCGCCCACCCCGCAGGACCGCACGCGCGCCTTCATCGCCGTCCAGAACGGCTGCGACCATGCCTGCACCTTCTGCGTCATTCCGCAGGGACGCGGGTCGAGCCGCTCGCTGACCATCGGGCAAGTGCTGGGCGAAGTCGAACGCCATCTCGATCACGGTGCAGCCGAAGTGGTGCTGACCGGTGTCGACGTGACGTCCTGGGGGCATGACCTGCCCGACACTCCGCCGCTGGGCGCGCTGGTCGAGGCGGTACTGCGCCGCTTCCCGCAGCTCGAGCGGCTGCGCATGTCCTCGCTCGACGGGATCGAGATCGATCCGCTGCTGTTCGAGCTGTTCGCCGGCGAGTGGCGGCTGATGCCGCACCTGCACCTGTCACTGCAGCACGGGCATGACCTCATCCTCAAGCGCATGAAGCGCCGCCATTCGCGCGCCGACGCGATCGATCTGGTTACCCGGCTGGCAGCGCGGCGCCCCGACCTTGCCGTCGGCGCCGATCTGATCGCGGGCTTTCCGACCGAAACCGAAGAGCACCACGCGGCCAATCTGGCGATCATCCGCGAACTGCGGATCGTCCACGCGCATGTCTTCCCCTATTCGCCCCGCCCGGACACGCCAGCCGCGCGCATGCCGCAGGTCGATCGCGCCACGATCAAGCGGCGCGCTGCCGATCTGCGCGATACCGCGCGCACGACACGCGACGCGTGGCTATCCACGCTCGTCGAAAAGCCGCATGCGGTCCTCGCCGAACGCGATGGTACCGGCTACACCCCGCATTTCGCACGCGTCGCGCTGCCCGGCACGGTACCCGCGGGCACGATCACCACGGTGACGCCGTCCAAGCATGAGAATGGCCTTCTAGAATGACCGAGAAGCAGAGCTGGAGCGACCGGCTGTTCGGCGGGTTTCGCAAGACCTCCGAGAAACTGACCAGCAATCTGACCGAAGTGGTCGGCACGGCAAAGCTCGACGATGCCACGCTCGACGACGTCGAGGACGCGCTGATCCTGTCGGACCTCGGACCGGCCGCGGCTGCACGAGTTCGTGCGAAACTATCCGAAAAGCGGTTCGGGCTGGAGATTACCGAGCAGGAACTGAAGGACGCGGTCGCCGAAGAAATCGCCGCAATCCTGCGGCCGGTGGCCAAACCGCTCGAGATCACCGCCTTTCCGCGCCCGCAGGTGCTGCTGGTGATCGGCGTCAACGGCAGCGGCAAGACCACGACGATCGCCAAGCTGGCACACCTGTTTCAGGAAGACGATTACGCCGTCATGCTGGCGGCCGGCGATACGTTCCGCGCAGCGGCCATCGGCCAGCTGGCGACGTGGGCCGACCGTGTCGGCGTGCCGCTGGTGCGCGGACCCGAAGGCGGCGATCCTGCCTCGATCGTGTTCGACGCGGTGAAGAAGGCGACCGAAGCCGGCACCGACGCACTGATTGTCGACACCGCCGGACGTCTGCAGAACAAGCGCGAGCTGATGGACGAACTCGCGAAGATCCGCAAAGTCCTCGGCCGGCTCAACCCCGAAGCCCCGCATGACGTGGTGCTCGTCCTCGATGCGACCAACGGCCAGAACGCGCTGTCCCAGATCGATGTGTTCAAGGAAGTTGCCGGGGTCACCGGCCTCGTGATGACCAAGCTCGACGGCACCGCGCGCGGCGGGGTGCTGGTCCAGGCGGCCGAACAATACGGCCTGCCCATCCACGCGATCGGCGTGGGCGAAAAAATCGACGACCTGCGGCCCTTCGATCCCGATCTGGTGGCGCGCGTGATTGCAGGAGTAGCCTGATGACCGAGAGTGCCAAACCCAAGCCCAAGACCGGCTGGCTCAACATCCTCGTCGATTACGGGCCGCTGCTGGTCTTCCTTGGCGTGTACAAGTTCTACCAGCCGCCTGAAACGTCGACCTTCGGGGAAATCGCCGCGGTAATCTACGGGACGATCGCCTTCATGATCGCGGCGGTCGCCGCGCTGGTCTTCAGCAAATTCAAGTTCGGCCATGTCAGCCCGATGCTGATCCTCTCGACTGCACTGATCGTGGGGTTCGGCGGGCTGACCATCTGGCTGCAGGATGAAAAGTTCATCCAGATCAAGCCGACCGCAATCTACCTCTTGTTCGGCGTGCTGCTGCTCGGCGGCTGGCTGCGCGGCAAGGCGCTGCTCCAGATCCTGCTCGAAGCCGCTTTCGAAGGCGTGGACCGCGAAGGATGGCTCAAGCTGTCGCGCAATTGGGGCGTGTTCTTCGTGTTCATGGCAGGCCTGAACGAAGTCCTGCGGCTGCAGCTGGACTTCGAAAGTTGGCTGTGGGCGAAGCTGTGGGTGTTCATGCCGCTCAGCTTCCTCTTCACCTTCAGCCAGATCCCCATGCTGCTCAAACACGGACTGGCGATCGAAGACCGCGATGAAGTGGTCAAGGACGAGCCGCCTACGGCTTAGGCTAGGAAAAACCTCAACCCAAATCGAAGTTCGGGTTCGGCCCCCCTGCTGGCCCGGCTTTCTACTAATTTTCTAACCCGACCACAGTGAACCTGCTGGCAGTTCCCAGCCGGTGGTCAATGCCGCACCCGGGGGCGCAGCCCCCGCATCCTGCAATCAGATTTCCACCTGGCTGCCCAGTTCGACCACGCGGTTGGTGGGCAGACGGAAGAAGTCCATCGCAGTCGCGGCGTTGCGCAGCATCCAGGCGAAGATCTTCTCGCGCCAGATCGGCATGCCGGGCTTGTCGCTGGCGAGCAGCGTCTGACGGCTCAGGAAGAAGCTGGTGTGCATCATGTCGAATTCGCCGCCACAGCGCTCCATTTCCTTCAGCCCCTGCGGAACATTGGTTTCCTGCATGAAGCCATAATGCAGCACCGCACGGTAGAAACCGTCGCCCAGATCGTGGATCTCACACCGCTTGTCGCTGTCGACATAGGGGCTGTCGGCAATCAGCACGGTGAGGATCACCACGCGTTCGTGCAGCACCTTGTTGTGCTTGATATTATGCAGCAATGCGCTCGGCACGCCGGCGGTCTGGCTGGCCATGAAGATCGCAGTGCCCGGCACGCGGGTCGCCGAATTCTTCGCGCTCTTGGCGAAAATCTCGATCGGCAGCGCGGTCTCGCTCATCCGGTCGCGCATCAGTTTGCGCCCGCGCGCCCAGGTCGTGAGTAGCGTGAATGCCACGAGACCGACCACCAGCGGGAACCAGCCGCCGTCGGGGACCTTGGCCAGATTGGCCGCGAAATAGGCGCCGTCGACGATCAGGAAGAAGGCCACCACCGGGAGTGCGATGAACCATTTCCATTTCCAAACTCCGACGAACAGCACGCCCATCAGCAGCGTATCGATCGTCACCGCGCCGGTCACCGCGATGCCATAGGCTGCCGCGAGGTTCGACGAGGTCTGGAAGGTCAGCACGAGGATGATCACCGCGACCATCAGCGCCCAGTTGACCACCGGAATGTAGATCTGGCCCGCCTCGGTTTCGCTGGTGTGGCGGATCGACAGGCGCGGCATGAAACCCAGCTGCATGGCCTGGTGGGTAATGCTGAAGGCGCCCGAAATCACCGCCTGGCTGGCGATGAAGGTCGCCACTGTCGCCAGGATGACCAGCGGCAGGCGGAACTCTTCGCTGGCGAGCAGGAAGAACGGGTTGCGCACGACTTCGGCGGCCTGTTCGGGCGGCAGGCCCGCGATCATCGCGCCCTGTCCGAAATAGTTGAGCAGCAGGCATGGCATCACGAAGCCGAACCACGACAGGCGCATCGGCCCGCGTCCGAAATGGCCCATGTCCGAATATAGCGCTTCGGATCCCGTCACTGCCAGCACCACGGCGCCCAGCGCGAAGAAGGCCACCGCGCCGTCGGTGACGAAGAACATCACCGCGTAATAGGGGTTCAGCGCCCACAGGATATCGGGGTTCTGGATGATCTGGTTGAGGCCGAGCCCAGCAATGGTGATGAAATAGACGATCATCACCGGCGCGAAGAGCGCCCCCACCTTGGCCGTACCCCGGCTCTGCAGCAGGAACAGGAAGATCAGCAGGACCAAGGCGATCGGGATCACCAGCGGGTCGAGCCCCGGATTGACCACGGTAAGTCCTTCGACCGCGGACAACACCGAGATCGCCGGCGTGATCATGCTGTCGCCGTAGAACAGCGAAGTCGCAAACACCCCGAGCAGGACGACCAGCCAGCCATAGCTCGACTTGCCGATATGGCGGCTGAGCAGTGCAACGAGCGCGAGGCTGCCGCCCTGCCCCTTGTTGTCGGCGCGCATCAGAATCGTGACATACTGGATCGAGACGACGATCAGCATCGACCAGAAGATCAGGCTGACGACGCCCAGGACGTGAAGCCGGTCGATCGCAATATTCGCCGCCCCGGCGAAAGTTTCGCGGAAGGCGTATAACGGACTGGTGCCGATGTCGCCGAAGACCACGCCGACCGCGCCGACAGCCAGCGCCGTGCGCGAGCCGCTGTGGCGGTGGCCATGGCCGTCTTTCGACGGCACACCCTCGGGAACCGGGTCTTGCGCTAACGCAGTGTCGTTCATGTGGGATCGGTTTCCGACAACATCGTGTCACTTGGCCTGTATGGCGAAGTTGCGGGCGTTAGCAGCATCGCTTCGCACCCGCAACAAGCCGTACAAGCGCTTGTTTAATCGGGACTTTGCACGGCGCCGCCTACCGGTCCGGCGGCAAGGATGGCTTCCAGCCTGTCGAGTCGGGCGGCCAGCGGGGCGCGCCACTCCGCCTGTTCGGGAGCCGATTGCAGCAATTCGCGCCAAAGCTCCAGCGTCCGTCCGGGTTCACCACCGCGCAGGAAGGCGAGTCCGAGGAAATAGGTCGGTGCCGGATTGTCGGGTGCCACCGCCTCGGCCTGCGAATAGGCGTAAAGCGCCGCGGCTGTCAGCTGGCCATCGGCATGTTCGACCAAGGCATTGCCCAGCGCCAGCCAGGCTTCGCTGTCAGCGGGGTTTTCCGCGACGGCGTTGCGCAGGAAATTCGCCGCCTGTTCGTGCTGGCCGCGCCGGGTGAAAGCATCGGCGGTGACCACGAAGCGCGAGGGAAGCCTGCCTTCGGGATAGAATTCGCGCCGCGCCACGACCATCATTTCACCCGTCTGCGCGGTCTCGTCGACCACCGGGTCGGCAGGCGCGCCGGGCTGTCCCGGATTACCGTGCATGGCATAGCCGGCGAGGCCGAACAGCAGCGCCGAACCGAACAGCATCCACAGCGCGCGGGGCAGCTTGAGCAAATAGACCGCGAGCGCGAAGACCAGCGCGGCAAGCGCGATGATGGGAAGCCAGCTCATGCGCGTTTCCGGAACCGGCGCAGCAGGATCGCCCCCGCCACCGCTATCAGCAGCAGCGGGATGGCGAACAGCGGCCAGGTCGTGGCGCTGACTGCCGGCTTATAGCTGACATAATCGCCATAGCGCTGGATCAGCCAGCTGCGGATCTCGTCGGGGCTCTCTCCCGCCGCCACCCGGATGCGCACCTGGTGGCGCATGTCGCCGGCCATCGGCGCGTCGCTGTCCGCGATCGATTGCGACTGGCACTTGAGGCAGCGCAAGGTCTCCATCAGCTCCTGCGCCGCCGCTTCCTGGGCGGGATCCTCGAGCTGGCGATAGGCGAAGGGCGCTGGCGGCATGGTTTGCTGCGCCGCCAGCGGCATGGCGAACGCGAGGCAGAAAGCGGCAAGTGCGGGACGCGTCATCGGGCCTTCTCCAGCTCGTCCAGCAGGATCGGCACGTCCCGTGCCCGGATATCACCGATATGCTGGTAGCGGATGACACCCTGGCCATCGATCACGAAGGTTTCAGGCACCCCCGAAGACCCGATCGCCAGCTGCACTTCGGACAGATCGTCGCGTCCGATATGGGTGTAGGGATTGCCATGCTGCGCGAGGAATCCGGCAACATCCTCGGGGCGGTCGCGAATGGCGATGCCGACGATCTTCGCTCCCTGCTGCTCGAGGCTTTCGAGCTGCGGCGCCTCGGCGATGCAGGGCAGGCACCAGCTGGCCCAGATATTGAGCAGCCGCGGCTCACCATCGGCAAAGGTGCCGCTCTTGACCCCTTCCACGCCGTCCATCGCCGGCGGAAGGTCGAAATAGGGCAGCGGCTGGCCGACCATCCCGCTTTGGACGAAATCGTCCTTCGGCTGGGTAAGCTGATAGGCTGCCAGGCCGACAAAGGCGGCAAAGGCGAACAGCGGAACCCACAGACGCCAGCTCATGCCAGTGCCTCCCGGTCGGCGCGCCGTTCGGCAATGCGCGCGGCCAGGCGACGGTGGCGAAGGTCGGTCAGCACCCGGCCGATCAGCGCGAGCAATCCGCCCAGCGCGATCAGCAGGCCGCCGTACCAGATCAGCGTGACGAAGGGTTTCCACCACAGCCGCAGCTGCCAGCGACCGTCAGGCGACCGATCGCCGACCACGGCGTAGAGCTGGCCGTTCCAGCGTGTCGCCAGCGCGCTTTCGGTGGTCTGCTGCGGCGGGGCCCAGAAATTGCGCGACTGCGGCGTCAGCTCGCGCGCTTCGCCGTCTCCATAGTGCGCGGAAAGACGGGCCTGGACCGCGGTCCAGTTCGGTCCGGCCACCGGTTCGACCCCTTCCAGGACGACGGTCCAAAGGCCCACCGTGGCGGTATCGCCCTGTTCGATCGCGGCGAGCCGTTCCTCGGTGAAGGCACTTTCGCTGGCCATGCCGATCAGCGCGACCGCGATGCCGAAATGGGCGACGACCATGCCCCAGGTCGCCAGCGGTGTGCGTGCCAGGTTGCGCCCGCGCAACGGCAGCCAGCTGGCCACCGCCAGTCCGATCCCGAAAGCCAGTCCGAGCAGCGGCAGCAGACCGATTTCCGTCAGCAGGCTGGTCAGGACCAGCGCGGCCACCACCAGCGCCGCGGTCAGCGCTACTTCCTTGCCGATCCGGTCGATGCGATCCTCGCGCCAGCGCAGCAGCGGACCCACGGCCATTACCGCGAACATCGGAATGGCGAAGATTGCCCCCACCGGATTGAAATATGGCGGCCCCACCGACACGCGGACATCGAAGGCTTCGGTCAGCAGCGGGTACAGCGTGCCTAGCAGGACGATCGCCAGAATGGCACTGAGCATGACGTTGTTGAACACCAGCGCGCCCTCGCGGCTTGCCAGCGCAAACCGTTCGCCTTCGCTGATCGTGTTGGCGCGCAGGGCGAACAGCAGCAGCGCGCCGCCGATAAAGATGCCCAGCAAGACGAGGATGAACGTGCCGCGTTCGGGATCGACCGCGAAGGCATGGACGCTGGTCAGGATGCCCGACCGCACGAGGAAGGTCCCCACCATACTCATCGAGAAGGCCACCACGCCCAGCATGATCGTCCATGTCCGCAAGGCGTCGCGGCTGGCGAGGACGCTGGCCGAATGCAGCAGCGCAGTGGCTGCCAGCCATGGCATGAGCGAGGCGTTCTCGACCGGGTCCCAGAACCACCAGCCGCCCCAGCCAAGCTCGTAATAGGCCCAATAGCTGCCCGCGGTGATCCCGATCGTCAGCATGATCCAAGCGGCCAGCACCCAGGGCCGCATTGCGCGCGCGAAATCGGGAGTTACCTGCCGGGTCAGCAACGCACCCACCGCGAAGCTGAAAGCGACCGACAGGCCAACATAGCCGAGATAGAGCGTGGGCGGGTGGAAGGCGAGACCGATATCCTGCAGCAGGGGGTTGAGGCCCATTCCCTCTGCCGCGGGGACAGGCAGCCGCTCGAAGGGGTTCGAACTGAGCAGCAGAAAGGCATAGAATCCGAGCGAGACAACGCCCTGCGCCGCGAGCGTTGCGTTCATCGTCCGCTCGGGCAGGCGCCGTTCGACCAGTGCGATCAGCGCCCCCGCCAGGCCCATCACCATGACCCACAGCAGCATCGAACCTTCGTGATTGCCCCAGGTGCCCGATAATTTGAACACCAGCGGCTTCAGCGAGTGCGAATTCGATGCCACCAGCTTGACCGACAGATCGGTGATGGCGAACAGCCAGACGAGCATGGCGAAGGAGAAGGTTACCAGCACGCCCTGGACGATCGCCGCGGGGCGGATCAGCGCGGCCAGTTCGCTCGCATTACCGGCGCGCAGAGCCAGGAAACCAGCGATCATCTGGAGCGCGGCAAGCGCGGCGGCAAGCCACAGGGCCGCAAGACCGAGTTCGGCGATCATTCGAGACCTACCGTGGTTTCTTCGGCCATTTCGGCAGCGCGGTGCTGCTCCATTTCCTGCAGCTCGCGCGGGACGTAGTTCTCGTCGTGCTTGGCCAGCAAATTATCCGCGATAAAGGTCCCGCCGGGACCGAGCCGCCCCTCCGCAACCACACCCGAACCCTCGACGAACAAATCAGGCGCAATACCGCTGAACCGGACAGGAACGCGCGCGCCATCGTTGCCCGTTACCGCGAATGTCAGCGTGACGCCGTCCGCCGCAGTCTGCAACGACCCCTCTTCGACCATGCCGCCGAGTCGCACCGCCTGGCCGGGTTCGGGCGGGTTTTCGAGCATCTGTTCGGGCAGGTAGAAATAGCTTGCCTGATTGCGCAGCGCATAAGCCGCCAGCAGTCCCGCCCCGATCAGCGCGAACAGCGCCAGGACGACAAGCACGAGCCGCTGGTGTTTGGGTTTCATCGCGCTCATTTCCTGCGGCTTTCATCACGGCGCTTCTCGGCGCGTTGCATATCGAACCAGGCCCAGGCGACCATGCCGAGCGTGCCGATGACACCCACCGCATAGGCCGCGACGACGAAGTCCCACTGGTCGAGCGCTTCACGCATCACACAGCCTCCATCGCGCGGCGGCGCAAGCGGGCTTCCGCCTGGATATCGGCAAGCAAGGCGCGCATCCGGGCCAGCACAACACCGCCGAACAGCAGCGAAAAGCCGATCACCGCGACCAGCAGGGGAATGAGGAATTCGGCATCGATCGCGCTCTTGCCAACGGTGATGCTGGGTGGCTGGTGCAGCGAATTCCACCATACCACGCTGCGGTTGATGATCGGGATATTGATTGCGCCCAGGAGCCCGAACAGCGCGGGAATGCGCGGTGACAGCCCTTCACGCTGCGCGGCCTGCGCCAACGCGATATAGGCGGCATAGAGGAAAGCGAGCACCAGCATGCTGGTCAGCCGTCCGTCCCACACCCACCAGGTGCCCCAGGTCGGACGTCCCCAGATCGAACCGGTGGCCAGGCAGATGATCGTGAAAGCGAGGCCCGGAAGCGCCGCGGCGCGTGCCGCCAGCGCGGCCAGTGGATGACGCCAGACAAGAAACGCAAGACTGGACAATGCAATCGCCATCCAGCCCCCCATTCCCAGCCACGCGGCAGGAACGTGCAGGAACAGTATGCGGACCGTTTCACCCATCAACCGATCGGGCGGCACCTGGAACAGGCCCCAATACAGCGCCGCAGCACTCGTCAGGAGGCCGCCGATCAGCAGCGCCGGCGTAAGCCAGGCTGCAAGCGACAGGAACCGTTTGGGATTGGCGAAGCCATGCATTGAAATTTACCGTCCGGCACCGCTTTGGCAGCGCTCATCAGGCGTCGCAAGACCGCAGTTCAACGACCGATCAGTTCCTGCGCCATGCGGTCGGCAACCTGGTCGGGCGATACGCCGGTTTCGTCGCTCTGCCGCCAGATCTGCTCGAGCCGACCGGGGATCAGCGCGATACGCTTGCGCACTTCGTTGATGTCGCAAGGGGCATTGTCGCGGCGGCACAGATATTCGAGCGTTACCGAGATGATCCCGCCCGCGTTGATGACGTAATCGGGAGCGTAGAGAATACCGCGTTGCGCCAGCATCGGCCCGTGTTCGGGCCGCTTGAGCTGGTTGTTCGCGCCGCCGGCCACGATCTGGCAATCGAGCCGCGCGATTCCTTCGTCGTCGAGCACCGCGCCCAGCGCATTGGGGCTGAAGACATCGCAGGCGATCGACATCACCGCATCGGGAGCCGCGGTTTCGGCGCCGAGTTCGGCGGCCAATGCGGCCGCGCGGTCTTCGTGGATGTCGGACAGCGTCAGCCGGGCGCCATCCTTGGCCAGCAGCCGCGCGACGCCGCCGCCAACGCTGCCGGTGCCCTGCACCGAGACATGGACGCCAGCGACGCTATCCTTGCCCAGCTTGTGCTTGACCGCGGCCTTGATGCCCAGAAAGATGCCCAGCGCGGTAAACGGGCCCGGGTCACCCCCGGCAGCGCCCTCGCCTTCAACCGGAAGCCCCGAAACATGCTGAGTGCGCTGCGCGACCGCGGCCATGTCGGCTTCCGAGATGCCGACGTCTTCGGCCGTGACGTAGCGCCCGCCAAGCGCATCGACGGCATCGGCGAAGGCCGCGAGCAGTTCGGGAGACTTGGTCTTGTCCTTGTCCGCCAGGATGACGGCCTTGCCGCCGCCCATGGGCAGTCCGGCCATGGCGTTCTTGTAGCTCATGCCGCGCGACAGCCGCAGCGCATCGCGCATCGCATCGGCGGGATCGGCATAGTGCCAGAAGCGCGTGCCCCCGGCACCGGGGCCGAGATGCGTTGAATGCAGCGCGATAATCGCGGTCAGCCCGCTCTTGGCATCGCGCACCACATGAACCAGTTCATGGTCATCGAAATCCGCTTCGGTCCAGAAAGCCGTCATGCGTGCGCGCCCCATATGCTTAGGTGGACGGCTGGAAAACGGGCAAAATGGGGCGATCGACGGGGTTCGAACCCGCGACCTCCGGTACCACAAACCGGCGCTCTAACCAACTGAGCTACGATCGCCATATGCCCCCGGAACCGCCCGGGAAGGGGGCCTGATACGCATGCGGGTAACAGCGTCAAGCCGCCCTGCGCAACGGCGCGTGCCTGTTGCACAATGAAGTGCATATGGGAAGCGAAAATCGCAAGCCGGCGTCATGCACGCAATTTTCTTTCGCGGTTGTGGTCGGGTCTTCGCGCGCTATCGTGTTCCCCATGATCCGACCGGGCGAATCTTCAGCCGATACCCTGTTGAACCACCGCGGCATTCAGCGCGTGCCGAGCGATCGGATCGAGCTGTTCCAGTTGCGGCAGTTCATTGACGGCGACTTGCGAACCGAGCTGATCCGCCTGATCGAACAGGACCGCCGACCCTCGACGCTCGCCGATGCCGGCGAAGACCGGTATTTCCGGACCAGCGAAACCTGTGACCTCGACGCCGGCGAACCCTGCGTGCGTGCGCTCGAGGACAAACTCGCCGCGCTCAACGGCATCGATCCGGCGTATGGCGAACCGCTTCAGGGCCAGCGCTACGAAGTCGGGCAGGAATTCAAGCCGCATTGCGACTATTTCAATCGCGGCGGAACTGACTGGGACAAATACTGTTCGGTCGCGGGGCAGCGCACCTGGACGTTCATGATCTATCTGAACGATGTCGAGGCAGGCGGTGCAACGCGGTTCAGGGTCATCGGCAAGACCTTCCAGCCCGAAGCGGGAAAGCTGCTATGCTGGAACAACCGCCGCCCTGACGGGACCGAAAACCCGGCCACGCTGCATCACGGCATGAAAGTCCGCAAAGGGCGCAAATACGTGATCACCAAATGGTACCGCGAGAAGCCCTGGGGCTGGTAAGCGAGCCCCGCGCAGACTGTGGCGCAAACGCAAAAGGGCGGCCCCGCGGGACCGCCCTTGAATAAGCCTTGTGGCTCGCTGCGCTCAGTTCTTCTTGAGCGACAGACCGCCGAAGCGCTTGTTGAAGGCTGCGACACGGCCGCCTTCCTGAAGCTGCTTGGTGCCACCGGTCCAGGCCGGGTGGCTGGTCGGATCGATTTCGAGCGCCAGCGTATCGCCTTCGCTGCCCCAGGTGGAGCGCGTCTGGAATTCGGTACCATCGGTCATCTTGACCGTGATCATGTGGTAATCGGGGTGACCTTCGGCCTTCATGATTTGCGTCCTTTGAGCTTCGGAGCGGTTCCGACCGATCCAGCTGTTTGTGGGAAAGGCGCGCGCCTAATCGGATTCCCTGCCAAAAGCAAGCCCGATCACGCGGCGCCGCTTGCGCCGTTCAAGCCGCGAAGGATTGCCCGTAGGCACTCCCGCAGCCGGATGCGGATCAGTCCGCCGGAGCGTCGGCGATCATGGCGGTGAACTGGACTTCGCAGGTCACCTTGCCGTCAACCGAAGCTTCGCCCGCGAACTTGCAGACCCGCGCGCGTTTCTGAACGAAACTGGCCTTGAGGTCGAGCAGGACGCCGGGCGTCACCGGGCTGCGGAACTTGGCGTTTTCAATCGCCATGAAATAGACCAGCTTGCCCGATCCGGCGAGCCCGAGGCTGTCGACTGCGAGCACGCCGGCGGCCTGTGCCAGCGCTTCGATCTGCAACACACCGGGCATGATCGGCGCGCCGGGGAAATGCCCCTGGAAGAAGTCCTCGTTGAAGCTGACCGCCTTCACCGCATGGATCCGCTCGTCGGGCACGAGCTCCTTCACTCGGTCGACAAGCAGCAGGGGATAGCGATGCGGCAAGCGCTTCAGCACCTCGACGATGTCGAAACCCGTATCGCTCATCACCCTGCTCCTTCGTTCAGGCTCAGCGGCCGGCCGGCTGCGCAGCGGGCTGCTGCTGCTGCTGCTGCGCCTGTTGCTGGGCGGCCTGCTGCTGCGCGACATTCATCAAGACCTGCGAGACGGTCTGCTGCGCGGCGAGCGAATCCTGGCGCGGGCGCCAGCCTTCGGGGGGCGTGATCTGGACGGTCGGCACGCGCTGGTCGAGCACGGCGACCAGATCGTCGGTCACGTTGACCGCTTCGGGGGCCCACTGGATCGCATCGGGGGTGAGCAGCAACTGGATGTTCTTCTGCTGAACCACCTGCTGGCGGACGTTCTGGTAGTCGTTGATCAGCTGTTCGATGGCATAGGTCTGCGCCAGCACGATCGGCTGCGAAGCCTGGCCAAGCTGCTGTTCCTTCTGCTGGATCTGCTGGACCACGCCGGGGTTCGCCTGCAGTTCGGCCTGGCTCAGCTGGCCATTGCTGTCGGTGTCGAGGCTCTGCTGCAGCGTCTGCATTTCCTGGCGGAGCGTGCGGATCTGGCCGATCTGCGCGGCGAATTGCTGGTCGATCTGCTGATAGGCAGCGATCCGCGCCTGGCTGCGCACGATCACCGCTTCGGGGCTGCTGGTGGCGATGCCGGCCACCTGGGCTGCGGCGGGGGTGGCGATGGCTGCGGTGCCCGCGAGTGCGGCTGCGGCGATGGTCTTGGTGAAAAGTTTCATCAGAATTGCGTTCCTACGTTGAAGGAGAAGGTTTTGGTGTCGTCACCGACCTGCTTCTTGAGCACGCGAGACACGTCGATCCGGAACGGACCGAAGGGCGAGTTCCAGTTCACGCCTACACCGACCGAGATACGCGGCGCCGGGCTGTCACCGACGAAGACTTCCTTGAAGAAGGTCCCGGGAATGACGTTGCGTTCATTCTCGGTACCGTCGGGAGCAAAACGGTTGGTCACCGCCTGGATGATATCATTGCCCTGGTCGTCGACACCGGGCTGGAGATACAGCAGATTGCCGTTGCCGTCGGTGGCCTGCAGGCCATTGGGATAATCCTGCAGCACCGGCTGGGTCACGCTGAACAGCGAACCCACGTCGAGGAAGATCGACGGGCGCAGGCCCATTTCGCGGGCCCCGCTGCCGAGCGGGATTTCGAGTTCGGCACGGCCGAGGTAATAGGCCTTGCCGCCCAGCGCATCGTCGACGCGCTGGTCGCTGGCGAGCGCTTCTTCGATCGTCTGCGGGACCAGCGGCGTCGCATCGTCGCCATCGTCGTTGAGGTACTGCAGGCGAACGATGCGGGGGCCGACACCGCGAATGTCGAAGCCGCGCATCTGCGGTTCACCGAGGAAATAGCGGTCGGTCAGGCGGACATCGTCCTGCCCGGCGACCGAATTGTCCTCGAGGCTGCGGATCCAGCCGCCTTCGCCGGTTATCGAGAAGATGAACCCGGCCCCGACCGGCCAGTATTTCGCGGCACGCGCACGCGACCGGACATATTTCACGTCGCCGCCCAGACCGGCGAATTCGGTAGTCCAGCTGACGGTTTCGCCGCGCGATGGGCGCAGGCGGCTATTGAGCGTGTCGTAATTGAACGTCAGACCGACGATCGAGCTCGTGCGCTCGCCGATTGCTTCGCAGAGATAGCGGCTGGCAAGGATCGGATCGCAGGTGGCGATGCCGTCCCCATCGCGGTCGGAGAAATACAGCCCTTCGTCGAGCGACACATCGTCATAATTGAAGGTGTAGCTGCCGATCGCCGAAACATATTCGGTCAGCGGAACGCCGGCACGCACCTGCAGACCGGTGGTCGACTGTTCGAAGGTGGTGTTGCGTTCGTTGTTGCGGAAATTGAAGCTGTTGGTGTCGCGGCGATAGACATCGACCCCGGCAGAGATGTTCCGATCGAAGACATAGGGCTCCGAAAAGCTCACCTGCGCCGATTTCGAGTAGCGCGAATAATTGAGGCTCAGGCCCACGGTCTGGCCGCGCCCGCGGAAATTGCGCTGGCGGATCGAGCCGGCCAGGATGAAGCTTTCGAGGCTGGAGAAGCCGGCCGACAGCTGCAGTTCGCCGGTCGCCTGTTCCTCGACATTGGCTTCGAGCACGATCCGGTCGGGCGCGCTGCCCTCGACCTGGTTGATCTCGAAGTTTTCCTGGAAATAGCCCAGCGAATTGATGCGCGCGGTCGACCGCGCGACCGACAGCGAATTGAAGGCATCGCCTTCGGCCAGACGGAATTCGCGGCGGATCACCTTGTCCTGCGTCAGCGTGTTGCCGTTCACGTCGATCCGCTCGACATAGACACGCGGCGCCTCGCGCAGGACGAAGCTCACGTCCATCGTCAGGCTGTCCTGGTTGCGGCTGAATTCGGGCGCGACATCGGCAAAGGCGTAGCCGAACGTGCCGGCCAGCTCGCTCAGCTGCTCGACCGTGTCCTCGACCTGCTTGGCGTCGTACCAGTCGCCGCCCTGCATCGGCAGGCGGGCGGTCATCGAGGCGTCGTCGAAATCGCGGATCTGCGATTCGACATCGACTTCACCGAATTTGTAGCGCTCGCCTTCCTCGACCACGTAGGTGATGATGAAGTCGCGCTTGTCGGGCGTCAGTTCGGCCACTGCCGAGACCACGCGGAAATCCGCATAGCCTTCGGTGAGGTAGAACTGGCGCAGCTTCTGCTGGTCGAACGCCAGGCGATCGGGATCGTAGCTGGTGTTGGAGCTGAGGAAGCTGGTCAGCCGCGCCTGCTTTGTCAGCATTTCGCCGCGCAGCTCGCCATCGGAAAACGCATCATTGCCGATGATATTGATCTGGCGGACCTTGGACTTGGGCCCTTCGCTGATCTCGAAGACGATATCGACGCGGTTCTGCGACAGCTGCACCATCTTCGGTTCGACCGTGGCGGCGAAGCGTCCCTGCCGCTTGTACAGCTCGATTATGCGCGCAACGTCGGCGCGAACCTTCGAACGCGTGAATATCTGCCGCGGCGAAAGCCGGATTTCGGGCAGGATCTTGTCGTTCTTGATCCGCTTGTTGCCCTCGAGGATGATCCGGTTGATGACCGGGTTCTCGACGATCGTGATGACGACATTGCCGTCGCGGTTGACGACGCTGGCGTTCGAGAACAGCTCGGTTGCGTAAAGGTCCTTGAGAACCGCGTCGCCCGCCGCCTGCGTCCACGTGTCGCCCGGACGAAGCTTGATATAGGACAGGATCGTCTGCGGCTCGAGCCGCTGCGCACCGCTTACCGCGATGGTGCGAACCACATCGGCTTGCACCGCTGCGGCAGGCGCAGCCTCGGTCGCGGTTTCTTCCTGTGCGAAAGCGGCGACCGGAACACTGGCGAGCATGGTACCGGCCAAGAGGCCCACCGCCAGCCGTGTGGCGGAATTCCTGCGTCGCGAGGCGGCAAAAGCAAAATCAGTCATCGACAAGGAGTTTCCCGTCCTCGTTATACATACAACGTACCCGGCTGGTGGCGCCCCGATCCGGCAGAGGGTCGCAGCATGCGGGACGACCCTGCCGTCCCCTGCCCCAAGCGCCTGCGCCGATCAAGCTTTGCCACCGTATATCGCCGGTTTCCCGCTCCCTTTCCCCGGCTAATTCCCGAAAACGGGCAAGCTTACGAGGTCGTTGATCGTGACGAACACCATCAGCATGAGCACGAGGGCCACGCCGGCGCGGTACGCCACTTCGGTTCCACGGGGACCCACCGGCTTCCGACGGACAGCTTCTGCCGCGTAGAAAGCCAGGTGCCCGCCGTCGAGCGCCGGGATTGGCAGCAGGTTGATGAATGCCAAGTTAAGCGAAATGAGTGCGGCGAAATTGATGAATGCCATGGCGCCCAGGCTCAGCTGTTCGCCCGAAAACTTGGCAATCTTGACCGGCCCGCCCAGTTCCTGGACCGAGCGTTCGCCGGTGAAAATCTGGCCGATCCCGGTGACCATCATGTCAACGATACCGAGCGAGTGGTCGACCGCCAGACCGAGCGATGCGATGATGCCCTGCGGTTCGAAATCGAAAGACGACGCGCCCGACGCGATCCCGATCAGACCGACTTTCGAGACGTTGCCGAACCGGTCTTCCATCTCGACGCTGCGCACGGGCACCGCGAAGGTGCGTTCTGCCCCGTCACGGTCCACCGTGATGTCGAGCGTGCGGCCGGGGTAAAGCAGGATCGAATCCTGCACGTCGCGGAAATCCTCCATCCGCTCGCCCTCGACCGCAACGATCCGGTCGCCAATTTCAATTCCCGCGGCCCGAGCCGGCGAGACCTCGGCAAATTCGGCCACCGTCATCTGCTGCGCCGCATCGGCGGGAACCGGCTTGCCGTAAAGGGCGAAAAAGCCGGCAAAAATGGCCAGGGTCAACAGGATATTTGTGGCTGGGCCCGCGAATACGATCAGCGCGCGTTTCCACAGCGCCGCATGATGGAAGCTTCCGATCCGGTCCTCGTCGCTTGCCAGCGCAGCGGCATCGGCATCGGGAATGCTCGCGGGGTTCATATCGCCCTTGAACTGGACATAGCCGCCCAGCGGCAGCGCGCTGAGTTTCCAGCGCGTCCCGCGCCGGTCGGTGAAGCCCGCGATTTCCTTGCCGAAGCCGACCGAGAACGCCTCGGCGTGGACACCGAACCAGCGCCCGACGAGGTAATGGCCCAGCTCGTGGATCGTGATCAGCGGCCCGAGCAACAGCGGGAAACCGAGCACGTAATACAGCCAGAGAGGCAGGTTCAATTCCACGGGTCAGGCAGGCTCCAATATGCGCGTCGCGCGACTGCGGGCATCCTCGTCCACCCGCAGCACGTCTTCGAGCGTGCGAGGAGCTTCGGGCAATTCGCCTTGGTTGAGGACATCCTCCACCACTACGGCAATCCGGCTGAACGCAATCTTACGGTCGAGGAAGGCGGCCACGGCAATCTCGTTGGCTGCATTCAGCACCGCTGGCGCGGCTCCGCCCGCCTCCGCCGCCTCACGCGCGAGACGCGTGGCCGGAAAACGCGTTTCGTCCGGGGCGAAGAAGGACATCTCGCCGATTGCGGGCAGGTCGAGCGGTGCCATCGGCGTATCCATCCGCGCGGGCCAGGCGAGGCACGAGGCGATCGGCACACGCATGTCCGACGGTCCGAGCTGCGCCAATGTCGAGCCGTCGCGGTATTCAACCATCGAATGGATCACGCTCTGCGGGTGCACCACGATACGGATGCGATCGAGCCCGACAGGAAACAGGTGATGCGCCTCGATCAGTTCGAGGCCCTTGTTGAACATCGTCGCGCTGTCGACGCTGATCTTGGCGCCCATGTCCCAGTTGGGATGCGCGATCGCCTGTTCGGGCGTGACCGCGGAAAGGTCATCCACCGTTCGCAGCGGGCCGCCACTGGCCGTGAGCGTGATCGACCGGACATCCTCGATCCTGCCGCCGGCGAGGCACTGGAAGATCGCATTGTGTTCGCTGTCCACCGGCAACAGCGTTGCCCCGTGGCGGGCGACTGCGGCGGTCATCACTTCGCCCGCGGAAACCAGCGCTTCCTTGTTGGCCAGCGCGATTGTCCCGCCCTGTTCGATGGCAGCCATGACCGGTCCGAGACCGGCGCAGCCGACGATCGCAGCCACGGTCATGTCGACCGGGCGCGAAGCCGCTTCGCACAGGGCACCCCGCCCCGCGGCCGCTTCGATTCCGCTTCCGGCCAGCGCATCACGCAGCTCGCCGAGCCGGCTTTCGTCCGCCACCACCGCAACCTGCGCACCGAATTCGCGCGCCGAGGCTGCCAAGGCCGCGACGTTGCTGTTGGCCGTAAGCGCGACCACGTTCCACTCGGCCGGATTGCGGCGAACGAGATCAAGCGTCTGTTCGCCCACCGAGCCAGTGGCGCCGAGGATCGATATCGAACGCATCAGCGTGCCGCCCCGAGCAGGATACCGGCCAGCAGCACGACGGGGATCATCCCGTCCGTCCGGTCGAATACGCCGCCATGACCGGGGATCAGCCTGGAACTGTCCTTCACTCCGGCCTTGCGCTTGAGCCAGCTCTGCAGGAAATCGCCCGCCTGAGCGACGACGGCAACCGCCGCGCCCAAGCCCAGGATCTGCCCTGCTTCGGAGAGGTCGAAGAACATCGTCGTCTCGCCCGCAACGCTGCGCGCCACAACGTAGATCCAACCCGCAATCCAGACGGTCGCACCGACGATTCCGCCAAGCAGCCCCGCCCAGGTTTTCGACGGGCTGATTGCCGGCGCGATCTTCGGACCGCCCAGCGTGCGTCCGAAGAGATAGGCAAAACTGTCCACGAAAATGACCGCGCCGATCACCCCGACGACAATCGGCAGCGGGAAGCGCGACAGCATGTAGCCGGCAACGCCAATGTAGATCGTGCCGGCAAGGATGCCCGCCAGGCGATAGGAAATATTGGGTGTCGCCTTGACGACGAGCAGGACGAACTCGACCAGCGTGGCCAGAACCACGGCCAGCACGAACCAGCCGAACCACGGTTCGCCCGCGACCAGCGCGCCCACTGACAGCGCGATCATCACCAGCGCGGAAACGATCCGTACCGGCAAATCGGCATTCTTGCGCGCGGCTACGCCCGCTCCATTTTCAGCGTCCACCAAATCGCCTCTCCCTCTCCGCGAACTCGGCCAGCGCCCCGGTTAGGTGGTCCGGGGTGAAATCCGGCCATAGCACATCGAGGAAGAGCATTTCCGCGTATGCTGCCTGCCACAAGAGGAAATTCGACAACCGCACTTCGCCGCTGGTCCGGATCAGCAGGTCGAGCGGCGGCAGATCGGCGCTGAACAGATGGCGTTCGATCGATTCCTGCGAGATTTCGCCTTCGGCCGCCGCCTTGCGCGCGGCCTGCGTGATTTCCGCATGCGCGCCGTAATTGAGCGCGACTGCCAGCGTGCGCGATCCTTGCGCGGTCTGCGCCAACGCATCCTCTAGCATCTCGACGATGTCCGGTGCCAGCGAACGCCAGTCGCCGAGGATATGCAGCCTGACGTCGTTGGCGATGAATTCGGGCAGGTCCGATTTGATGAACTTGCGCATCAGGTTCATCAGATCGTCGACCTCTTCCTCGGGCCGCTTCCAGTTCTCCGAACTGAAGGCATAGAGCGTGAGGCATTCGACCGGCGTATCCTTCAGGCTGCGCACCAGTTCGCGCACGGCCTCCACGCCCTTCCTGTGCCCCATTGCGCGGGGCAGGTGCCGGCGTTTGGCCCAGCGGCCATTGCCGTCCATGATGATGGCAACGTGCCGCGCAGCTTTGTCAGGGGTGGTCACGAGTTCGTCCGATAGTGGCGGGCGCTACAGGCGTGCGCGCGCGAACCGAAGGTCCGGCATCGCCCGCAGCGAACACAGATGCGGTGCGGGCCGCTCACTGCGTGAGGATTTCCTTTTCCTTCTGCGCGGCGACCGTATCGCATTCGGCGACATATTTGTCGGTCAGCTTCTGCACTTCGTCCTCGCCGCGCTTGCGCTCGTCTTCGGAAACTTCCTTCTTCTTTTCGTCTTCCTTGAGCGCTTCCATGCCATCGCGGCGCACGTTGCGGATCGCGATCTTGGCCTGTTCGGCATATTGGCCGGCCAGCTTCGCCAGCTCCTTGCGGCGTTCCTGCGTCAGGTCGGGCATCGGCAGGCGGACGTTCTGCCCGTCGATCATCGGGTTGAGACCGAGGTTGGCCTTGGCGATACCCTTTTCGACCGCGGTGACATTGGCCTTGTCCCACACCTGCACGCTGAGCATGCGGGGTTCGGGCGCGCTTACCGTGGCGACTTGGTTGAGCGGCATCATCGAGCCGTAGACCTCGACCATCACGGGATCGAGCAGGCTGGTGTTGGCGCGACCCGTGCGCAATCCGCCAAGATCGCTCTTCAGGCTCTCGACCGCGCCGTTCATACGGCGTTCGATATCAGCTTTGTCATACTTGGCCATGGCGGCTTCCTCTGTCTTTTCGTTCAGTTCCTGACGATCGTCTGCACGCCCTGACCGCTCAGCACGCGGGCCAGATTGCCTTTCTCGCGGATCGAGAAAACGACGATCGGAATATTGTTGTCGCGGCACAATGCAACCGCGCTGGCATCCATGACCTTGAGATCATCGGCCAACACCTTGCCGTAACTTACGGTATCGAAACGCTTGGCGCCGGCATTCTTCTTCGGGTCACTGTCATAGACGCCATCGACGCTGGTGCCCTTGAGCAGCGCATCGCAATTCATTTCCGCGGCACGCAGGGCTGCGCCGCTATCGGTGGTGAAGTAAGGCGCGCCCACGCCGGCCGCGAAAATGACGATACGGCCCTTTTCGAGATGCCGCTCCGCGCGGCGCCGGATCACCGGTTCGCAGACCTGGTCCATCTGCACCGCGCTCTGCACACGGGTCTGCACGCCGAGCTGTTCGAGCGCGCTCTGCATGGCCAGCGCATTCATCACCGTGGCGAGCATGCCCATGTAGTCGGCCTGCGCGCGGTCCATCCCCTGCGCCGCGCCCGCCATCCCCCGAAAGATGTTGCCACCGCCGATGACCAGGCAGATCTCGAGCCCGGTCTCCTTGGCCGTTTTCACTTCTCGCGCCAGTTCCATCACGAATGCCGGATCGATGCCGAACTGCTGATCGCCCATCAGCACTTCACCCGAAAGTTTCAGGAGGACACGTTTCATCGTCGAAAGGGGCATGGATTCTCGCTCGGCAGAAGTTGGCGCGGCTTTAGAGCGCATGAAGGGCGCTGCCAAGTGCGCGGGAGGTTTTGGAACACCAGTGGGATACGCGGCCTTACGGCCAGCGCGTGATTTGGCGCAGCGCTCCACGCGGGTTGCTTGCGCAGAATCACCGTCGCCCAATGGAAAGCGGCCGCCGAACCGAAGCCCGACGACCGCCCCGAATACGGGTATTTTCTAGTAAGCGCAGGAAAAGGCTTTGTTCCAGCCTCTTACTGCGGCTCATGCACAGAATTATCCGGCTGCTGCAGCCGCAACTTCCGCGGCGAAGTCGGATTCTTCCTTCTCGATGCCTTCGCCCAGCTGGAAGCGGACATAGTCCACCAGCTCGACCTTGGCGCCGACGTCCTTGCCGGCCTGCTCGACGACCTGAGCGATGGGGGTCTTGTTGTCCATCACGAAGACCTGGCTGAGCAGCGCGTTTTCCTTGGCGTACTTGCCGATCGCGCCTTCGACCATCTTTTCCTGGACGACTTCGGGCTTGCCGCTTTCGGCAGCCTTTTCCTTGGCGATCGCGCGTTCGCGTTCGATCACTTCGGCGTCGAGGCCGTCAGCGGTCAGCGCCTGCGGGAATGCCGCGGCGATGTGCATGGCCAGCTTTTTGCCCAGTTCCTCGAGCTTGGCGGCGTCGCCTTCGCTCTCGAGCGCGACGAGCACGCCGATCTTGCCGAGGTCGGGCGCCACAGCGTTGTGCATGTAGGGCACGATCACGCCATTGGTAACCGAAACGGTCTTCATCCGGCGGACCTGCTGGTTCTCGCCGATGGTCGCGACATTGTTCGTCAGCTTGTCGGCAACGCTGCCGCCATCGGGATAGTCAGCAGCCTTGAGCGCTTCGACATCGTCGGCCGAGGCCTTGAGCGCGACCTGCGTGGTCTTGCGGACGAAGTCCTGGAACTGGTCGTTCTTGGCAACGAAGTCGGTTTCCGAGTTCACTTCGACGGCAACGCCCTTGGTGCCTTCGACGGCAACGCCGACGAGACCTTCGGCAGCGGTGCGGCTCGACTTCTTCTGGGCAGTGGCGAGACCCTTGGCGCGCAGCGCGTCGACTGCGGCTTCGATATCGCCGTCCGCAGCTTCGAGAGCCTTCTTGGCGTCCATCATGCCTGCGCCGGTCTTTTCGCGCAGAGCCTTTACGTCAGCAGCAGTGAATGCAGCCATGGTGTTTTCCTTCTCGATATGATGTGCGGGCACCGGGCCAGCTAGGGAGCGGCCCGGCGCGTTACTCCGCTATATGACGGGCGCATGATGGCGCCCGTCAATGGAGGGCTCAGGCCCCGACGGTTTCCTCGGGCGGATTTTCCATCGCGCCGACATCGGCACCCGAATCCTGCACGCCGTCGCCCTTGCCGCTCTTGGCCGCATTGGCGACCGCTTCGCAGTAGAGGCGGATGGCGCGGGCAGCGTCGTCATTGCCCGGGATCGGGAAGGCGATGCCCTCGGGGTCGACATTGGTGTCGAGCACGGCAACCACGGGGATGCCGAGAACGTTGGCTTCCTTGATCGCCAGATCTTCCATGTTGGCGTCGATCACGAACATCACGTCGGGAATACCGCCCATGTCGCGGATGCCGCCCAGCGAAAGTTCGAGCTTGTCCCGCTTGCGGGTCAGGTCGAGGACTTCCTTCTTGGTCAGGCCGGCAGTGTCGCCCGACAGCCGTTCATCAAGCGACTTGAGATACTTGATGCGTTCGCTGATCGTCTTCCAGTTGGTCAGCATGCCGCCGAGCCAGCGATGGTTGACGAAGTGCTGGCCCGAAGCGAGCGCGGCTTCGCGGATCGCGTCCTGCGCCTGGCGCTTGGTCCCGACGAACAGCACCTTGCCGCCCGAACGGGCCGTCTGCTGGACGAAGTCGAGCGCGCGCGCAAACAGCGGCACGGTCTGCGACAGGTCGATGATGTGGATGCCGTTGCGCGCGCCGAAGATGTACGGCTTCATGCGCGGGTTCCAGCGGTGGGTCTGGTGGCCGAAATGCGATCCGGCCTCGATCAGTTCCTGCATCGTGACGGTAGGTGCCGCCATAGTAGAATTCCTTTCCGGTTATGCCTCTGGAAAGCTGGAACCCGAATGCGGTCATGTCCCGCGGCGGGCACCGGTATGTGCGCCTTCCATGTGGATTTGCCCGCAGCGCAACGACCGGGAATCGCCCGAATGCGTTGCAGACCGCGCGCCCTTAGCGCTGCGGCCGGACAAAATCCAGCATCAATTCCGGATGCGAAACGGAATTTACGAGTCAGTTACCGCTTGACAGCGCAGAACAAAAAGAGAACAAATGTTCCAGCAACGGAACAGCCGCGTTGCAGTGCTGGTTTTCCACACGGCTGGGCCCGGTCTGTCAACAGGTTTGTCGACAGGCATCTAGGGAGATTTAGAGATGTTCGCACTGGTCCTGCTCACGTTGTTTGCCGCCATGACCGCGGCGACCGCAGCCGTTCTGGCCGACAGCGCGCTGCGCTGGTGGTCGGCCTTTTCAAGCCTGCGCCGCGAACTCCCTGGCCAGGCGGACGGCGCCCTTCCCGCGCTGCGTCCGACCTCCGGCGCAGCGCGTCCCGCATTGCTCCGCCCTGCTGCTCTGCGGACAGCGAACCGCGGGATCAGCCGCGCCGCTTGAAACGGGCGTAGCGCAATAGCGAATAGGGTAGCAGCAGCAGGTAACCGGCACAGATCGCGCTGAGCGTCCACCATGGCTCGACCAGCAGTGCGGCGAACAGGAGACCCACGAAAGCCAGCACCTCGAGCCGGATTCCCCTCCGCGGGCGCAGCGAGGTCCAGCTGGGGGTAGCGATGTTGGAGATCATGAGAACGGCTATCGTGGCCAGCCATATGCCGACCAGAATGGGATTGCGCAGCTCTTCCATTCCCGTTGCCATCCACAGATAGAACGGCGCGAAGGCGAGGCCCGCCCCGATCGGCGCGGGCACGCCGGTGAGGAAGCCGAGCGATTTATGCGGCTGGTCCTCCACATCGATCTGCGCATTGAACCGCGCGAGGCGCAGCGCACAGCAGATCGCGAAAGCGAGCGCGGCAAACCAGCCGAGCCGCGGCTCCGCCGACAACGACCACAGGAAGATTATGATTGCGGGCGCGGTGCCGAAGCTGAGCGAATCGGCCAGGCTGTCAAGCTCAGCCCCGAAGCGCGACTGCGCCTTCAGCGCACGCGCGACCCGGCCATCAACCCCGTCGAGCACGCCGGCAAGGATGACGGCGACGACCGCGGCACCCCAGTTCTCGTCGATCGCGAAGCGGATGCCGGTCAGTCCGGAACACAGCGCGGCGGCGGTAACCGCATTGGGGATCATCGCGCGCAAGGTCAGCGCGCGCGTGTGGATCTCGGCGGGCGGTTCGTCCTCGGTCGCTTTCGGCCCCAGGCGGACAGCCTTATCGTGTTCGGTCATTGTGCTACACCCTCAAGCAATTGCTGCGATCCGATTTCGGCCAGCACGGTTTCACCTGCGACGACTTTCTGGCCCAGCAGGACCTTGGGATCGGTTCCGGCAGGAAGATAGACATCGACCCGGCTGCCGAAGCGGATCAGTCCGATCCGCTGCCCCACACCGACCGTGTCTCCGGGCTTGACGAAGGGGACGATCCGCCGTGCGATCAGGCCCGCAATTTGCGTGAAGCCGATCTTCAGCCCATCGGTCCTCTCGATCAACAAGTGCTGCCGTTCGTTCTGCTCGCTCGCCTTGTCGAGACCCGCGTCGAAGAACTCGCCGGGGATATAGACCACCCGGCGAACCGTGCCCGCGATCGGTGCCCGGTTGATATGCACATCGAAGACCGACATGAAAATCGAAATGCGTGTCACCCGCCCCGGGGTAAGCCCGGGATGGCCGGTGCCGTCGTCGACCATCATTTCCTCGGGCGGGTCGACCTGCGCGATCAGCGAAACGAGCCCGTCGGCGGGGGACAGGATCACCCGGTCATCCTGCGGCACCACGCGCTCGGGATCGCGAAAGAAGGCGAAGATGCCGAGCGAGAGGAGCAGGAGCGGCCAGCCGATGATCTCCCAGTCGAAACCGATCAGGAACACGAGGCTGACGAGCACCGCGACCGCGCCGAACTTGCGTCCTTCGGGATGAATCGGCGGCCATGACCAGCGCACGTCGCCGCGGCCACGATTGTCGAGAAGATCACCTGCCATCGCAAACACCTAGGGCCTGGGCCCCACGGTCACAAGGTGTCATCCCACCTTGCGCACGAACACCGCCCCCGCCGAGTATCCGGCGCCGAAGCTGCAGATCAGCCCCGTATCGCCGGCCGACAGATCTTCGTGGTGCTTGTGAAAGGCAATGATCGACCCGGCGCTGGAAGTGTTGGCATAGGTATCGAGCACCGTAGGGCTTTCGTCCGCACTGGCTTCGTGCCCCAGCACCCGCTGCGCGATCAGCCGGTTCATCCCCGCATTGGCCTGATGCAGCCATAGCCGGCGCAGCGCCTGCGGATCGATGCCAAGTCGCTCCGCTTCGGTCACGATCATTTCGGCGACCATCGGCACGACCTCCTTGAAGACCTTGCGGCCTTCCTGGACGAACAGCTTGTCCGGCTTCCCCTCGCCTTCGGGTGAAGCGCGGTTGAGGAAGCCGAAATTGTTGCGGATGTTGTTCGAGAATACGGTCTTGAGCCGCGTACCGAGGATATCCCAATGCTCTGCCGGGGCCATTTCGGCATCCTCGACAAGGACGGCGGTCGCCACATCGCCGAAGATGAAATGGCTGTCGCGATCGCGCCAGTTGAGGTGGCCGCTAGTGACTTCGGGACTGACCACCAGCACGCTGCGCGCATTGCCCGCGCGAATGTAATCGGCAGCGGTCTGGATGCCGAAGGTCGCGGACGAGCATGCGACATTCATGTCGAAGGCGAAACCGTCGATCCCCAGCTCCTGCTGGATCTCGATTGCCATTGCCGGATAGGCGCGTTCCATGTTGGACGCCGCGCACAGCACAGCGTCGACATCGGCCACGTCGCGGCCTGCCCGCTCGAGCGCATCGCGCGCCGCCTTGACGCCGATCTCCGCCATCACCGAAGGTTCGTCGTTCGACCGTTCGCGCATCCGCGGCGCCATGGTTTCCGGGTCGAGGATCGGCGCCTTGGTCATCACGTGGCGCGCCTTGATCCCGCTCGCCTTTTCGATGAACTCTACCGAACTGGGCTGCAGTTCCGCGACTTCGCCCGCCGCAATCGCCTGCGCATTGTCGGCATTGAATATCTCGACGTAGCGATTGTAGCTTTCGACGAGTTCTTCATTGGTTATGGTTTCGCCGGGCGTGAACAGCCCGGTGGAGGAGATGACCGCGCGCCCGGCCGAATTCTGGTTCTGGCTCATTGCGGCTGGTTAGTCTCGCTCAGATTTTCTCGCAACCGTCTAACCGGCCCCGCCCTGCCGTCCGGCCGCTGCGCCGCGAGACGCCGCAGTCCAGACCGATGCCCCCTCTTGGCAATGACACGGCGACTCGATACCGCAGCCGCATGCCCGAACTGTCCCTCAGCCGTCCGACCAGCTTCTGCGATGCCTGCGCGATCCGCAATCGCGCGATTTGTGCCGATCTCGATGATCGCGAGATCGGCCTGCTCAACGGCATTGGCCGACGGCGCCATTTGGTCGCAGGCGAGCAGCTGATGTGGGAAGGCGACGAGGCCGTGCTGGTGGCCAACGTCATCGAAGGCATGCTCAAGCTCTCGACGCATCTGTCCGATGGCAAGGAACAGATCCTCGGGCTCGTCTATCCCTCGGATTTCCTCGGCCGGCCTTTCGGCGAAACCTCGCCCTATGGAGTCGAGGCGCTGACCGACACGGTCATCTGCGTCTTCGAACGGAAGGATTTCGAACGCTTCGCCAGGGATCACCCCCGGCTCGAACACAAATTGCTCGAACGAACGCTGACCGAACTCGATCGCAGCCGGCGCTGGATGTTGCTGCTGGGGCGGATGACTGCCGAACAGAAGGTCGCCAGCTTTCTCCTGGAGATCGGCGAACGGCTGGGCAACGCCAAAGCCCGCGCAGGCACCCACGTCCCGCTGCCGCTTTCTCGGCAGCAGATCGCCGATGTGCTGGGCCTGACCATCGAAACGGTGAGCCGGCAACTGACCCGGCTGCGCAATGCGGGCGTCATCGACTTGCCCTCGCGCCGTGAAATCGTCCTGCAGGATCTACCCGACCTCGAGGCGCGCGCGAGCTGACCGCCGAGCCCCGCGGGCCGGTTTGTCATTTAGTAGAGGGTGGCGGTGGTGGACAGGGCTGGATTCGAACCAGCGTACGCTTGCGCGGGCAGATTTACAGTCTGCTGCCTTTAACCACTCGGCCACCTGTCCACACGGGCCATTTCACTGAGGAAATCGAGGGATCGGATAGTCCGACCCCGTGCCGAGAGGCGCCCCTTTGGCGAAGCGGCGCTTGCCTGTCAATGCCCTCGCTGGCACAGGCCCATGCAAAGTTACAGACAGGACGTATTCGATGGCTAAAGGCGAACGCAAACGCGCACTCAGGGGCCGTGCGGGCCGAATGAAGGGCGGCCGGGGCAGCGGCCGCGCGGGATCGGGGCAGGTGCGCCTGTGGGGCCGGCACGCGGTGGAAGCCGCGCTCAAGAACCCCGACCGGGTGCATCGCAAGCTATGGGCGACGCGCGATGCAATCGATACGCTCGATGGCGAATTGCCGGCGGATTTCCCGCTCGAATACGCCGAAGCGACCGATCTGGCGCGGCTGGTGGCCAAGGATGCCCCGCACCAGGGACTCGTGCTCGAATGCGCGCCGCTGGAAGACATGCATCTCGACGAGGTACTGGACGGAGACCCGGCGCGCCCGATCGTGGTGCTCGACCAGGTCACCGATCCGCACAATGTCGGCGCCATCATGCGTTCCGCGGCCGCATTCGGCGCCGCCGCGCTTGTCACACAGGATCGCCATGCCCCGCCCGAAGGCGGCGTGATTGGCAAATCGGCCTCCGGCGCACTCGAAGTGCTGCCCTGGGTCCGCGTCGTCAATCTGGCACGCGCGCTCGAGCAGATCGCCGAGGCGGGATACTGGCGCATCGGTCTGACCGGCACTGCAGATGCGACGCTGGGCGAAACGCTGGCCGCAGGCCCCATCGCGCTGGTGCTCGGGGCCGAAGGCGAAGGCATGCGGCAGAATATCGAATCGCATTGCGACGTGCTCGCGAAACTGCCGATCGGAGACCAGATCGAGAGCCTCAACGTGTCCAACGCGGGAGCGATAGCGCTCTACGCGGTCGCCACGCGCTAGCCCACTTCAACACGGGGGAACCGACATGAACCGCATCCTTATCGCGCTGTCCGCATCGTTCGCGCTCGGGGGATGCCTGTTGTCGCCGGGGACGTTCAGCAGCGAGCTGCATCTGTATTCCGACGAAAGGTTCTCCTTCGCTTATGACGGCGAGATCGAAATGCTCGCCCTCAGCCAGCTGGCACAGATGAACCGGGCGAGTGAAGAGCGCTTCGAAGCCGAATGCTATGACGAGGATTACGAGGTCCGCGAGTGCAGCGAGACCGAGATCGCTGCGCAGCGCGCTGAATGGGAAGAGACTGCCGGCGAACGCGCGGCAGAGCGCGTACGCGAAGCGGAAATGCTGCGCCAGTTCGTCGGCAGTATCGATCCGTCCGACCCCCAGGCCGCGCAGGAGATCGCTACGCGGCTGGAACGCCAGCGGGGCTGGGAAAAGGTCGAGTACCGGGGTGACGGCCTCTTTGATGTGAGCTTCGTCACTGCTGGGACACTGACGCACGATTTCGTCTTTCCCACGGTCGAAGGGATGCCGGGGGCCAATGCTTTCGTGAGCATCAACCTGCGCGACGGCGGCGAAGTACGCGTCGATGCCCCCGCCTTTGCTGCAGGGAAGGAAGAACCGTCCTGGGGCACGGCGTCTTTCGCCGCCCTTGCTGCCATGGCACAGGCCGAGGAAAGCGGCGAAGCCCCGCGAATTGTCGTGCCCCAAGGCACATTCACGATCGTCACCGATGGACGGATCCTGGCGAACAACACCGATGAAGGCCCCAAGCCGCACGCACGCGGGCAGTCGCTGAGGTGGAATGTAGGGCCGTCGAAGCAGCAGCCGCCCACCGCGCTGGTGGCATTCGACTGAACGATACGAAAACGCCGCGCCTCCCGGGATGGAAAGCGCGGCGCAGTTCGGTTCCATCCGCGCGTCAAGCGCGCGGATGCGGAAATCGTGCTTAGTTCACGGCGTCCTTGAGGCCCTTGCCGGCCTTGAACTTGGGCTGGTTCGAAGCCTTGATCGTCATCGGCTCGCCAGTGCGCGGGTTACGACCGGTCGAGGCCTTGCGCTTGGCGACCGAAAACGTGCCAAAGCCCACCAGGCGCACTTCGTCGCCGCTCGACAGCGACTTGGTGATGGCGTCGAAAACGCCTTCGACCGCGCTCGAAGCGTCGCTCTTGGAAAGGCCGCTGGAGTCGGAGACTGCGGTGATCAGGTCGTTCTTGTTCATTCTGGGAAACCCCCTTGTTTTGTCTTCGGGTGGGAATGGCTGAATCGCCTCGGCGAAGACGGAGGAATTGAGAGTTTTTTAGGCGCGCTGTCAAAGGCATTTTTGGCTGAAAACAGCGGATTTCAGGGCAAGACAGCGGAAAACTAGGGTGAACCGCGAATTCACCAATCAATCTGGCGAGTGGTCACGCGACATGGTCCGCGAAACCGAGTCCGCGGACCATGCGAGTCGCTGCAATGCAGCACATCAATTGTTAATGCGCAGTCTGTGATGCCACTCTTTGTGCGTGGTCGGGCTGCGCTGCGAGATCGTCGGCTTCGGTCCATTCGATCGGGTCCGGCACGCTGCACAGCGCATGCGCGAGCACTTCGTCGACATGGGCCACGGGAACGATTTCCAACCCGTCCTTCACATTCGCGGGGATTTCCGCGAGGTCCTTGACGTTCTCCTCGGGGATCAGGACTTTGCCGATCCCGCCGCGCAGTGCGGCGAGGAGCTTTTCCTTCAACCCGCCGATGGCGAGAACGCGGCCCCGCAGCGTGACCTCGCCGGTCATGGCGACATCGGGCCGTACCGAGATCCCCGACAGCGTCGAGACGATCGAGGTGACCATCCCCACGCCAGCGCTGGGGCCATCCTTCGGCACTGCCCCTTCGGGCAAGTGAATGTGGATGTTGCGGCGCTGGAACAGGCTCGGCTTGATCCCGTAATGCGGCGCGCGCGCCTTCACGAAACTGAACGCCGCGGCGACGCTTTCATTCATCACTTCGCCGAGCTTGCCGGTGGTCTTGATCTCGCCCTTGCCCGGCGTGGTGACGCTTTCGATCGTCAGCAGTTCGCCGCCGACCTCGGTCCAGGCGAGCCCGGTCACGGCACCGACCTGAGGTTCTTCCTCGCTCATGCCGTGCTTGAACTTGCGCACCCCGGCAAACTCGCTGAGGTTGTCAGGCGTAATCGTGACGCTTTCGACCTCGTTTTCGAGGATCTTGCGCAGGCTCTTGCGAGCCAGCCGGGCGAGTTCCCGCTCCAGCGTGCGCACGCCCGCCTCGCGGGTGTAATAGCGGATCAGGTCGCGCAAACCTTCTTCGGTCAGCTCGAATTCGCCTTCCTTGAGGCCATGTTCCTCGATCTGCTTGGCAAGCAGGTGGCGCTGGGCGATCTCGACCTTTTCGTCCTCGGTATAGCCTTCGAGCCGGATGATCTCCATCCGGTCGAGCAGGGGCTGCGGCAGGTTCAGGCTGTTCGCCGTCGTCACGAACATGATGTCCGACAGGTCGAGATCGAGTTCCAGATAGTGGTCCTGGAACTTGCTGTTCTGTTCGGGGTCGAGCACTTCGAGCAGCGCCGAAGCGGGATCGCCGCGGAAGTCCTGGCCCAGCTTGTCGATCTCGTCGAGCAGGAACAGCGGGTTGATCTTGCCCGCCTTCTTGAGGTTGGTGACGATCTTGCCCGGGAGCGAGCCGATATAGGTGCGCCGGTGCCCTCGGATTTCCGCT
The DNA here is from genome assembly GCF_009828015.1 of Qipengyuania citrea. Lineage (GTDB taxonomy): Bacteria > Pseudomonadota > Alphaproteobacteria > Sphingomonadales > Sphingomonadaceae > Qipengyuania > Qipengyuania citrea. Next base: position 97,555 of record NZ_WTYG01000003.1, read on the forward strand.
TCGTCGCGCACGCCGCCGAGCGACTGGCGCACGAATTCGCGTCCCGTCGCCTTGGCGATGCTCTTGCCCAGCGAGGTCTTGCCGACGCCCGGCGGGCCGACGAGGCACAGGATCGGCCCCTTCAGCTTGCGCGTGCGCGCCTGCACCGCGAGATATTCGATGATCCGGTCCTTGACCTTCTCGAGCCCGTAGTGATCGGCATCGAGCACCTGCTGCGCCTTGCCGATGTCTTTCTTGACCTTGCTCTTCTTGCCCCAGGGCAGGTCGAGCAGCACATCCAGATAATTGCGGATGACCGTCGCTTCGGCGCTCATCGGCTGCATGGCCTTGAGCTTCTTGAGCTCGGCTTCGGCCTTTTCGCGGGCTTCCTTGCTGAGCTTGGTCTTGGCGATCTTTTCGGTCAGTTCGGCGATTTCGTCGCTCGCGTCGTCGTCGCCGCCCAGCTCGTTCTGGATCGCCTTGAGCTGTTCGTTGAGATAGTATTCGCGCTGGGTCTTTTCCATCTGCCGCTTCACGCGGCCACGGATCCGGCGCTCCACCTGCAGCACCGACAGCTCGCCTTCCATGAAGGACATGACCATTTCGAGCCGCTTGAGCGGGTCGCGCTCGACCAGCAGCGCCTGCTTGTCCGACACCTTGGCGTTGATCGCTGCGGCAATCGTATCCGCGAGCTCGCCGGCATCGTCGATATCGCCCAGCTGGTCCGCCGCGTCCTCGCCCAACTTCTTGTTGAGCTTGGCGTATTCGCCGAACTGTTCGACCACCTGCCGCATCATCGCGATCACTTCATTGCCCGAAGCGGTTACCAGATCGCTCGACGAAACCACCGCTTCGACGAATTCGCCGCGCGGTTCGAGCGCTTCGAGCGATGCCCGCGCCGACCCCTGAACCAGCACACGAACGGTGCCGTCGGGCAGCTTGAGCAGCTGCAGGACCTGCGCCACCACGCCGACGTCGAACAGATCGTCGCGCTCGGGATCGTCGCAGCCGGGGTCGAGCTGCGCGAGCAGGAAGATGTCCTTGCTTCCTTCCATCGCCGATTCAAGCGCGGCGACCGATTTGTCACGTCCCACGAACAGCGGCACCACCATGCCGGGGAACACCACGATGTCACGCAGGGGAAGAAGGGGGTAGCTCTGGGTCATCAATCAATTCCATTGGGGGCCTTTGTCGGCCGTTCCCGAGGAATATGGTGAGCCATGTCCCGCAACGCAACGCCGCCGGTCAAAGTCATGTGGATGGCTGGTGACGCGCTTCACACGCGTTTAATGTCGCTTAACCATACACCGACTCGGTGCCAAGACGCGTTCTGCAGTGGGAGGGCTAGCGATGCTGGGTTCAATGGTCTGTAAAATGCGCGGCCATCGCGTGAACCGTCGCCATGTCTGGGACGATGGGATGAATTTCCGGACGAATTGCGCGCGGTGCGACGCGGCTTTGATCCGTGACCGCGAGGGCTGGCGCACCTTCGACAACAACCGCGATCTGGACGAACGGCGACGACCGCATCCTCGGCAGGACTGATATGTCATGGCCGGAGCGCTTCTGAAACGCCCCGGCCAGGGAAGTGCACATTGGCGGAAAGGCCGTGTTTGGCCCGCTGAGAGCGCGCACCGACCCGGCGCGCACCCCGATCTTACATTCCGGGCAGCTTGAACCCGGCGGGAAGGCCGGCGCCCTGCTGGATCTTGTCCATTTCCTGACCCGATACGCGATCGGCGCGATCACGCGCGTCGTTGAACGCCGCCGTCACCAGATCCTCGAGCATCTGCTTTTCTTCGGGCTTCATCAGGCTGTCGTCGATCGCAACGCCGACGATCCGGCCCCGCGCGGTCGCGCGCACCTTTACGAGGCCGCCGCCGGCCGATCCTTCGACTTCGATTTCGTCGAGCTTGGCCTGGGCATCGCTCATCTGCTTCTGGATCGTTTCTGCGGCTTTCTGCGCCTGCGCGAGCATTTCTTCCATGTTCATGCTTTTCTACTCCAAGGGATTTCGCGGCGCTGGGAGGATGCGCCGCCGTCTTCAATCAATTCCGCTTCGGGGAAGGTGTCGAGCGCAGCCCTGACGAGCGGATGCGCCCGTGTTGCTGCGGCGGCCGCATCACGCTCGGCCTCGGCCACTTCGACCAGCGAGGGCGCGCCATCCCCGCCCGGCACTTCCTCGACCGTCCAGCGCTTGCCGGTATGGCGGTGCAATGTCTCGCGCAGGACCGGCGCGATATCTTCGGAATATTTCGCATCGCGCCCGTAGCGCAGGGTACCCTCGGTAAACTCAACCACCCGCACCTGCAGGCGCATGACGCTGGCCTGCTGCATCATCCCCGAAGCGTCGATCGCATCGACCGTTTCCTTCCAGTCCAGCGCCGCTTGCGGGGCCGCCTCGCCCCCGCCTTCCGGTGCGGGGGGAGATGCTGGCGCAGGTCCACGCTCGGAAAGGGTTTCGAGCTTCCTGGCCAGCTTGCCCGGATCGGGCATCTGTCCGGCATGCAGGGTGCGCAGCAGCGCCATGCGCAGCGCAACCAGCGGATCGGGCGCAAGCCGGACTTCCTCGTGCCCCTTGAGCAGCAATTGCCACAGACGGTGCAACTGGCCGGCGGGGATCTGCGCGGCCCATTCCGCCAGCTGCTCGCGCTCGTCCGCGCTTACCCCTTCGGGCTCGTTGCCGGAAACCTGTGCCACCGTGATCCGGTGGGCCACATCCATCTGTGCGCGCAGCAGCGCCAGCGGCTCTACGCCCAGTGCATATTGTTCGTCGACCGCCTCGAGCAGGGCCTTGCCCTCGCCCTCCAGCATGTGGCCGAACAGGCGCCGCTGCGCGCTCTTGTCGGCCAGGCCCAGCATGTCGCGAACCCGCGCTGCGGTCACCTTGCTGTCGGTATCGAGATCGGCGTGCGCGATGGCCTGGTCGAGGATCGACAACCCGTCGCGAACCGAACCCTCTGCCGCGTTGGCAACGATGTGCAGCGCCTCGGCTTCCGCCTCGACGCCTTCCTTTTCGCAGATCGACGCAAAATGCGCTTCGAGCAGTTCGGAAGGGATGCGCCGCAGATCGAACCGCTGCGTGCGGCTGAGCACTGTCACCGGAAGCTTTTCGACCTCCGTGGTGGCGAACAGGAACTTCACATGCGCGGGCGGTTCTTCCAGCGTCTTGAGCAAGGCGTTGAAAGCGTTGCGCGACAACATGTGGACTTCGTCGATAATGTAGATCTTGTAGCGCGCCGAAACGGCCGCGTAGCGCACCGCTTCGATGATCTCGCGCACATCGTCGACGCCGGTATGGCTGGCGGCGTCCATCTCGATCACGTCGATATGGCGCCCCTCGGCAATCGCCCGGCAGGGTTCGCACACGCCGCACGGGCTGATGGTCGGGCCGCCCTGCCCGTCGGGTCCGACGCAGTTCAGGGCCTTCGCGATAAGCCGGGCGGTTGATGTCTTGCCCACCCCGCGCACGCCCGTCATCAGGAAGGCATGCGCCAGCCGGTTGCGCGCGATCGCATTGGCCAGCGTACGCACCATCGCTTCCTGCCCGATGAGTTCGGCGAAGGTCTGCGGCCGGTACTTGCGCGCGAGAACGCGGTAGGGCTGTGCGGGATCGACCGGCGCCGGATTGGCGGCATTTACAGTTGGCGGAGGCGATGCTTCTGCCGGGCTATCGGCATGCGACGCCACTGGCGCGGCAGGCTGCGGTGCAGCACCGCCGAACATCTGTTCCTGCCCCGCCTTCTCGAGGTCCGCCGCACTGGGCGTATCGACCTCTTGCGCGGCGCCGTCCCACGGGGGTCTGTCAGGATTGTCCGGTGAATCACCCATCGCCGACTAGGTAGGCACTACCGCGGCAAAAGTCATGCCGTCACGGTTACGAATTGTGGGTGAAAGAGGAGCCGGCCGACCCGCCGCAATTCACCTGGGCTGCTTCCTTCCGGACCTGACCCGGTGAGCGAACGCAAACGTCCGACCGACTCCCGGCGCGCCATATGGTAAGGTTGGCAGGTTTTGTCCAGCCCCCAGGCCGGGCATTCGCGGCAGCGCTATCAGCCACTGGTTATCCTGCTGAAGGACGAACTGCGCTCAGCGAAAATTGTCGGCGTAGGCCTGCAGTTTGAGGCTCTTGGGCGGCGTAGCATGGACGCGGGCAACGATATCGTATTTGCGCGCATAGGCCTGCGCCTCTTCCTTCGTCGGAAAAGTCAGCTGAACCTGCGCCTGCGTATCGCCGCTGCCGGTCCACCCCATCAGCGGATCGGGACGCCGCGCTTCTGACTGCTCGAATTCGAGCACCCATTCATCGGTCCGGGCCCTGCCCGACTGCATGGCGTTCTTCGGTCGCTGATAGATTCGTGCTGCCATGGGTGCGCCCTTAAGTCAGCCGCCGGTTTTTGAAAAGGCGTTCTTGGTTTTCAAACTCGGCTTTTCCGCCCAAGGCTGCTCGGGCCAGCGGTGCTTGGGGTAACGGCCCTTCATGTCCTTGCGCACGTCGGCCCAGCTCCCCCGCCAGAACCCCGGCAGGTCGCGCGTCGACTGGATCGGACGCCCCGCGGGACTCGTCAGCTTGAGCAGCAAGGGCGTGCGTCCGACCAGCGGATGGCGTTCCAGCCCGAACAGTGCCTGCACGCGCACTTCGACGCTCGGTGCATCATCCCCCGTATAGTCGATCGCATGCGTCGTGCCTGCAGGCGAAGCAAATACGCGAGGAGCTGCCCTGTCGAGCGTCTGGCGGCTATCCCAATCGAGCTGGCCCAGCACCGCATCGACCAGTCTGCCCTTCGGTATGTTCAGATCGCGCCGCCCCTCGACCAGCGGCAGCAGCCAGAGGTCTGCGGTCTGCGCCAGGGCCTCGGGTGAAAGCGCTTCGATCCCGGCATAGCTTGCACGCGCAAGCAGTTCCGCGGGAAGGAGTTTTGCCGGATCCTGCCGCGCCTTTTCCAACAGCAGCGCAGCGATGGCCTGCGGGTCCGGCGAAGGGTCGGGTCCGCGCGCGAGAGTGACCGCGCCGAGCCTGCGTTCGAGCAGGGCCTCGACCCGTTCCCCATTCCATCTTAGGACCTGCCGGCGTTCGATCCGCTCGGGCAACCAGCGTTCGATATCGCTTTCGGCCAGCGCGATTGCCGAAGTGATCCGCGCCCCCTTGGCCTGCCCCTGCGCATCACCGATGACGAGATAGTCGGCGCGTGCGAGCGGCGATGCCGGGGCGAGGACGAAACCGCGCCCGCCGGCGGCGATCCAGCTCTCTCCACTCGCATCGCGGCGCCGGGCAACGAATTCGGGTCGTCCGGCTGCGAGGAGGATGCCGGATGGGGGCCGGTTGGCATCCACGTTCGCCGAAACGAGGTTGCGTGCGGTTTTCGCCCAGCGGCTCGCCAGCCTGCGGTTCGCTTCCGCACGCGCGCCCCGGTCCGCGTTCCAGCGAGCGAGACGCGCTTCCAGATCTTCGCCCTGCCCGCCGAGCCCTCGTTCCTGGAGCAACAGGGCGAGCCGCGCCGCATCTTCTGCTACGCCGTGTTCGGCACCGAACAGCACGCACGCCGCTCCCTGCGGGTCGAGAGGGAGCTTGGCGAGCTTGCTTCCCGTCTCGGTAATGCGCCCTTTGGCATCGAGTGCCCCCAGTTCTGCCAGTGTGCTGCGTGCCGCGGCGATCGAAGCGGCAGGCGGCGGATCAAGCCATGCCAGTTCGCCTGGATCGCCCGTGCCCCATTGCGCCAGCGCCAGCACCAGAGGAGCAAGATCGGCGGTTTCCATTTCGGGCGGATCGAATGCGGGACGGCCCGCGTGACCTGCTTCTTCCCATAGCCGGTAGGCGACACCCGGGCCCTGCCGCGCGGCGCGGCCTGTCCGCTGCGCGGCAGCCGCCTGGCTCGCGCGATGTGTGACCAGCCGCGTGGTCCCGGCCGCGCGGTCGAATTCCGCGCGGCGGGACAGGCCGGCATCGACGACGATCGAGACGCCGTCGAGCGTGAGCGATGTCTCGGCGATGGCAGTTGCCAGCACGATCCGCCGACGCCCCTCGGGATCGCGCCGGATCGCGGCGCGCTGGCCCGCCGGATCGACTTGCCCGTGCAGCGGGAGGACGAGCGCATTCGGCAAGCGGCCTTCCAGCCGTTCGCGCGTGCGCTCGATCTCGCGCACGCCTGGCAGGAAGGCAAGGATGTCGCCCGCCTGTTCGCGCCAGGCCGTGCCGATCGCCTTGGCGACCGCGTCTTCCACCGGAATTTGCGGCATCGCGCCCAGCCATTCAATCTGCAGCGGGTGCGCACGCCCCGCGCTTTCGATCATGCGCGCGTCGTCACCGAGCAGCGTGCGGAAGCGCGCGCCGTCGATGGTCGCCGACATGACCAGCACGCGCAAATCCTCGCGCAGCACCGCTCGGCTTTCGAGCGCGAGCGCAAGCCCCAGGTCGCTGTCGAGGTGCCTTTCGTGCGCTTCGTCGAACAGCACCGCCGAAATGCCCGCCAACTCGGGATCGGCGAGCACGGTGTTGACGAAAATCGCCTCGGTCATGACCAGCACGCGCGTTCGTGCGGATCGCTTTGTGTCGAGCCGGGTCAGATAACCGATCGTTTCGCCGGGCTTTTCCCCCAGCGCCTGCGCCATCCGCTCGGCCGCGGCCCGCGCTGCAACGCGGCGGGGCGAAGTGAGGATCACGGTGCCATTGCACCACGGCTGGTCGAGCAGTGCGGGCGCCACCGCGGTTGTCTTGCCTGCGCCCGGCGGCGCGACCAGCACGGCCCCGCTGTGCATGCGCAGCGCGTCAAGCAAATCGGGCAGGACCGCGTGGATGGGTAGATGGCTCACGGCCCTGCCCCTAACCCCGTCGTCCGCATGAAGTCGAGACGGCTTGGGCAACCGCTGCCCAGCCAGACCCATCCGGATGTGGTCGGTAGCGTGAAGCCGCTCAGTACCCGCGTGCGACAGAGAACAGCGCAGCCTGCGTCATCGCCTGCCGCGCGGTACCGTCGGGGAAAATCGACAGGGCATCGATCGCGCACTGCGCAAAGTGACGCGCACGTGCTTTCGTGTCCGCCACCGCATTGTGCCGATCGATCAGTTCGATCGCATGGTCGAGATCCGCATCGCTGGTCTTGAAGCCGCCGATGGCTGCCTTCCAGAATTCACGCTCTTCCGCGCTACCCCGCGCATAGGCCAGAATGACCGGCAGCGTCATCTTGCCTTCGCGGAAATCGTCGCCCCGGTCCTTGCCCATGGCGGCCGCATTCGAATCGTAATCCATCGCATCGTCGACGAGCTGGAATGCCACCCCGAGATTGCGGCCATATTCGTCGAGCGCCTGCTCCTGTTCCTCGCTGCATTCCGCGACCACCGCAGCAATGCGGCTGGCCGCAGCGAACAGCGCGGCGGTCTTCGCGCGAATGATATGGAGGTAGCGTTCCTCGCTGGTGTCGATCTTGCGCTGCGCGGTGAGCTGGTCGACTTCGCCTTCGGCAATGATCGCCGATGCGCCCGACAGGATTTTGAGAACCTTGAGACTGCCGTCTTCGGTCATCAGTTCGAACGAGCGGCTGAAGAGGAAATCGCCCACCAGCACGGTCGCCGGGTTGCCGTAGATGATATTGGCGGCCGCCTTGCCGCGCCGCAGGTCGCTGCCGTCGACGACGTCGTCGTGGAGCAGCGTCGCGGTGTGGATGAACTCTACCGCCGCGGCGAGCTTGTGCTGCCGGTTGCCCGTGTAACCGACCAGCTCCGCACCCGCGAGCGTCAGCATCGGGCGCAGGCGCTTGCCGCCGCCCGAAATCAGGTGACCCGCAAGCGCCGGGATCAACGGCACCTCGCTTTGCATTCGGTCAAGGATGACCTGATTGACCTGGTTCATGCCCGGAGCGGTGAGAGCCAGCATCGGCTCGATCGATCCTTCGGGCTCCTTGCGCGGCAGGGTAAGTACGTCGGCAGACATTTCGGCTTGGCCATGGTCTGCGCAAGCTTTCTTGGCAAGCGTACATTTCTTGTTAGCCTACCCAGATGTCCGATAACGCCCCGCCCGATCCTGTGCTCGCCGGCTTTCGCAAGAGCATCGACAACATCGACGCCGCCCTGATCCACATGCTGGCCGAACGGTTCCGCATCACTCAGGCCGTGGGCGAATACAAGGCGAGGGCCACGCTGCCGCCCGCCGATCCCTCGCGCGAACAGGCGCAGATCGCACGGCTGCGGAACCTGGCCGAGGAAAGCGAACTGGACCCCGAATTCAGCGAGAAATTCCTGCGCTTCATCATCGATGAGGTCATCCGCCACCACGAACGCGCTGCCGGCCGCTAACTGGCAGCCGCGCGCTACGGCGCACTGCGCGGCAGCGTCAGGCGAACCAGCAAGCCGCCCAGGTCCTCGCTTTCGCCGAGATCCACCGAACCGCCGTAGATCTGGACGACATCGCGGACGATGGCGAGGCCGAGCCCGGTGCCGGGCTTGCCCGTGTCGAGCCGTGCACCGCGGTCGAAGATTTTCGCGCGCGCGCTTTCGGGGATGCCCATACCGTCATCCTCGATCCAGATCGTGCAGTCCTTCGCCGCGCGCTCGGCATCGATCGTCACGAACACGCTGCCACCTCCGTATTTGGCAGCGTTCTCGATCAGATTGCCCAGTATCTCGTCGAGATCCTGCCGTTCCATCGCGACCGCGGCATCGCGGTTGCCATCGAGGTCGAAGCGGGTGTCCTCGTAAATCCGGGTTACGGCGCGCAGCACGCTTTCCGCGCTTGGCCAGACTTCGGCACGCGCATGGCCGCTGGCCCGCCGGCCCACGGCACGCGCGCGGGCAAGATGGTGCTCGACATGGCGCTGCATCGTCTTGGTTTCGCGGCACACCAGATCGGACAGGCGCGGATCGTGCGCTGTCGCGGCGTTGGTCAGGACGGTGAGCGGGGTCTTGAGCGCATGCGCCAGATTGCCGGCATGCATGCGGGCTTCCTCGGCCTGCTGCTCGGTATGGGCCAGCAGTGCGTTGATCTCATCGACCAGCGGTTCGACCTCGAGCGGGAGCGGCGCAGTAATCCGGTTGGTGCCATGCGTCCGCATCGCCAGGATCGCCTCGCGCACCCGGCGCAGCGGCGACAGGCCGTACCAGCTCTGCAGCATCGCCATCGTCAGCAAACCGAGCCCGAGCGCGGCGAAACTCCAGACCAGGATCGAACGGATCCGCGTGATCTGGTAATCGAGCTCGTCGCGGGCCGAAGCCACCGCGAAGGTCCAGCGCGTGTCGCTGTCGGGCAGGATGACCGTGCGTTCGACGATCCGCAACGGTTCGTCCTCGAACTGGTCCGAATCGTAGAAATGGGGTTCGTTGTCGAAGTGATCGCCCTGGACCTTCAGGTTGCGATCCCACAGGCTGCGACTGGGGAACGGCTGGTGCCCTTCGCCGGTCACCTGCCAATAAACCCCGCTATTGGGTTCGAGGAACCGCTGGTCGCCGAGAGAGCGATACAGCTGCACATCCCCGAAGCTGTCGATTTCGGCCGAAGTGATCAGCGCGGTCTGCACATATTCGAGCTGTTCGTCGAAATTGTCCTCGACCAGCCGGACCAGCGTCCGATCGAGCGCGAAACCGCCGCCGAGCAGCAGCACGCCGATCCACAGCGCGGCAATCGCCATCATCCGCCGCGCCAGGCTGCGTTTGGCGGGCGGCGGCGTGGCCACGGTCACCGGATTTTCGGCGGCAGGATTCGCCGGCGGGGATTTCCCGACCTTCGCAACCGCGCCGGACGCCCCGTCAGGCGCGCGGCTGGTCGGCGGGGTCGTCGAGGCTGTACCCGAGTCCACGGATCGTCGTAATCACTTCCGCACCCAGCTTCTTGCGAATGCGGGTGACGAAGACCTCGATCGTGTTCGAATCGCGGTCGAAATCCTGATCGTAGATATGCTCGATCAGTTCGGTGCGGCTGACGACCTTGCCCTTGTGGTGCATCAGGTAGCTCAGCAGCTTGTATTCCTGCGCGGTCAGCTTGACCGGCTCGCCCTGCAGCGTCACCCGGCCCGACCGCGTATCGAGGCGGACCGCACCGGCAGTCAGCTCGCTCGACGTATTGCCCGAAGCACGGCGGATGAGCGCGCGCAGGCGGGCAATCAGCTCTTCGGTCTGGAACGGCTTGGCAAGGTAATCGTCGGCTCCTGCGTCGAGGCCGGCGACCTTGTCGGACCAACTGTCGCGCGCGGTCAGCACCAGGACGGGGAACTTGCGGCCTTCCTTGCGCCACATGCCGAGCACGGTCAGCCCATCGATTTCGGGCAGGCCGAGATCGAGGATCACTGCATCGTAATCCTCGGTGCTGCCGAGAAAATGGCCGTCTTCGCCATCGGTGGACAGATCCACCGCATAGCCATTCTGTTCGAGCGTCGATTTCAGCTGCTCGCCCAGCGTGGGCTCGTCCTCGACGATCAGGATACGCATATAAGTCCGTCCTCGGATAGTTTACGCCGCGTTTCGTTCATGTCGGTTAACGCGTCAACCGCGCCCGCGTTTCGGCGCCCGGTCAGCGGCTGCGCCGCAGCACCTTGCCGGTGCGCGCATCGACATCGACATACATCACGCGGCCATCCTTGATGAACTTGAACCGGTAGGCCATCGCAGTCGAATCGTATGCGGGCCCGAGATATTCGGCCCCGCGCATCGACGGCAGGATACGCGCCTCGATATCGCGCAATTCGAGGATATTGCCGGCGCTCATCTCGCGCCGCGCCTCGCCCTGTTCGGAACGGCGCTGCTGCGCAGAAGCAGGCTCGGCCAGAACGGGGCCCGCGACGAGCCCGGCGGCCAGCAATAAGGTCAGAATGCGTGACATGATGCGTGTCTGCCTAGCCGCAGGGCATTGAACAAGGGGTGAATGTGCGCGGAAGCGATGGTTCGACCTAGCGCGTCATCTCGAATTTCACCGTCAGCGAAACCCGCGTGCCGACCAGCCCCGGCTCGACGGGGGTCGGCGCATCGGCAACCTTCATCGCCTGCCGCCCGGCCGATTCCTCGAAGGCGATCGGCGAGCCGGCGGCCACGGATTCGCTCACTTCGAGCAGCCGTACGCCGGTGAAGCCCGACCACTGGGCATATTGCTGCGCCTGCGAGCGCGCATTGTCGAACGCGGCCTTGCGGGCCTGCGCGCGCGCGGCATTGTCATCGTCCAGCGAGAAGCGGGGACCGCCGACGTTGTTCGCCCCGGCTGCAACCAGCGCATCGAGCACTTCACCGGCGCGGTCGACATCGCGCAGCGTCACGCTGACGCGATTGGAGGCCTGATAGCCGCGAAAGACCTGTTCGCGCGTCTCCTGGTCGTAGTCGTACTGCGCATTGAGATCGATGCCCGCGGTCTGGATATCGTCCGCGTCCACGCCCAGCGCCTTGATCCGGTCGATCACGGCGGTCATCTCACGCGCGTTGATCCGCATGGCCTCGACCGCGGTGCGCGCCTGGCTGGTCACGCCCGCGCTCAGATCGACGATATCGGGCTTGGCGTCGACCACTTCGCTCACGGTGAGTTCGACGACCGGGCCCTGCGCCTGGATCTGGACTTCGGCGGCCTGCGCGGCGGAAGCGAAGGTGGCTGCCGCCAGGGCGGGAATTGCGAAACGGATCATGGCTTTGCTCCTCATAGGTCGAACGGATTATCCGTTTGGCTGCTTTACGGCTTGCTGAACGGGAATGTTCCCGCTTTCCTCGGACCGTGGCAGCCGCTAGCCACCGTCGCGGACTTCAGGGGGTATCTATGAAAGCTTGGACATTGGCACTCGCGGCGCTTGCCGGACTGGGGGGCCAGCCGCTCGCCGCGCAGATGGAGCGCGTGCCCGATCGTCCCGCCGGCGAAGGCGAAGGCCCCTTCGACAGACTGCTTATCCGCGGGGCTACCGTGATCGAAGGCAGCGGAGCGCCGCCTGCCGGACCGGTCGACATCGTCGTCGAAGGCAATCGCATTGCCGCACTCTATCCCGGCGGGGCCCCGGCCGCAGAGGCGCAAACTGCCCAGCGCGTGGTCGATGCGCAGGGCATGTACGTCCTCCCCGGTTTCGTCGATGTCCATGGTCACAATGGCGATGCGTCGAAGGCGCCGCAGCCGTCTTATGGCTACAAGCTGTGGCTTGCGCATGGCGTGACGACGGTCCGCGGCGTCAGCTTCTACTTCGGTCCCGATACGCCCGATATCAGCGACACGCGGCGCAGCGCCGCCAACACCATCACCGCGCCGCGCCTGATCCCCTATGCCGTGTTCGGCGACAAATGGGGCCGCGGCACCCCCGAAACGCCTGCCGCTGCGCGCGAATGGGTGCGCTGGGCGAAGGCGCAGGGATACTGGGGGGTGAAGTTCTTCAACGGCTATTCCCCCGCAGTCTTCGAAGCGGCTTTCGACGAAGCCGAGAAGCTGCAGATGGGCACTGTCGCCCATCTGGCGCAGACGGGCGTTGCCGAAGTCAACGCGCGCACTGCGGTCGAGCTTGGGCTCGACGACGTCACGCATTTCTACGGCCACTTCGAAAGTCTGCTCAAGGCCGGGCTGCCGCACTATCCCGGTGACTACAACTACTTCGACGAGCAGTCGCGCTTCGCCTGGGTGGCACGGCTGGCCCCGCAGGCGGTCGAGCCGGGTAACGAGAAGTGGGAAGACTATGTCGACCTGCTGATCGACGAGGACGTGACGCTCAGCCCGACCTTCAACATCTATGCCGCGAGCCGCGATGTCATGCGGGCGCGCGGTTTTGACTGGCACGCGAAGTACACGCTCCCCTCGCTCAGCGATTTCTACGCCCCCAGCGCGACCAATCACGGCAGCTATTATAAGGACTGGACCAGCGAGGACGAGGTCGCGTGGCGGAACTTCTACGCCAAGTGGTTCGAACTGACGAAGGACTTCCACGACCGCGGCGGGCGCGTCACCGCAGGCTCGGACCCTGGGTACATCTACCAGACCTGGGGCTTCGCCTATATCGGCGAGCTCGAGATGCTGCGCGAAGCGGGCCTGTCGCCGCTGGCGGTCATTCGCGCCGCAACGCTCGACGGCGCGCGCTCCTTGTACGAACCGCTCGGGCAGGAACCGCCGATGGGGCGCATCGCGGTCGGGCAGCTCGCCGATCTCGTGATCGTGCCCGAGAACCCGCTCGCCAATCTCAAGGTCCTCTATGGCACCGGGCATACGCGGCTGAACCGGGAAACCGGGGCGATCGAGCAGGTCGGCGGAGTGCGCTGGACGATCAAGGACGGGATCGTCTTCGATGCCCATGCGCTGCTCGCCGATGTCGCGCGGATGGTCGAAGAGCAGCGCCAGGCCCGCTGACGGCTTGCGGCAGGGGCCAAGCGCGCCTACCTCGCGCGGCCTATGGCACAGCCCCCCATCCTCAGCCTCGAAGGCATCGCCCTGCAGCAGGGCGGCAAGTGGCTGTTCGGCGGGCCCGACCACGAGCCGCTGAACCTGCACGTCGGCCCGCGCGACCGGATCGCGCTGATCGGACGCAATGGCGTGGGCAAGACCACGCTGTTCCGGATGATCGACGGCCAGGTCGAAACCGATGCCGGCGAGCGCAAGATCAAGCCGGGCACGCGGATCGTGGTGCTCGAGCAGGACCCCGACCTGACCGGCCATGCCACGTTGATGGATTGGGCGCTGGCCGGTGCCGGCGCCCCGCAGGAACACGAGGTCGACGCGATCGCGGGCCAGCTCGGCATCGACATGACGCGCGCCACCGAGGGCGCGAGCGGCGGCGAGAAGCGCCGTGCTGCCATTGCGCGTGCGCTGGCGCAGGACCCCGACCTTCTGCTGATGGACGAGCCGACCAACCACCTCGACCTGGGCGCGATCGACTGGCTCGAAGGCTGGCTCGAACGCTACAAGGGCGCCTTCCTCGTCATCAGCCACGACCGTACCTTCCTCAAGCGGCTGACGCGCGCGACGCTGTGGCTCGACCGGGGGATCCTGCGCCGCAAGGAAGTGGGCTTCGGCGGCTACGAGGCGTGGGAAGAGCAGGTCTACGCCGAAGAGGCCCGGGCCGCGGACAAGCTCGACGCCAAGCTCAAGCTCGAAGCACACTGGCTCGAACGCGGCGTCACCGCGCGGCGCAAGCGCAACCAGGGCCGGCTCGAGAAGCTCTACCAGATGCGCGAACAGCGCGCCTCGATGATCACCGCGGGCGGCACGGCCAAGTTGCAGCTCGCGACCGAGGCTTCGTTCAAGTCCAAATCGGTCATCGTCGCCGACGGGATCAGCAAGAGCTATGGCGAACGCACGATCATCAAGCCCTTCAGCCTGCGCATCCAGCGGGGCGACCGCATCGGTATCGTCGGCGCCAATGGCGCGGGCAAGACCACGCTGCTGAACATGCTCACCGGCGAGCTCGAACCCGACAGCGGCAGCGTCGAGATCGCCAAAACGCTGACCGGCGTGATGATCGACCAGCAGCGCCAGCTGCTCACTGCCGACAAGACCGTCCGGCAGGTGCTGGCCGAAGGCGGCGACTGGATCGACGTGCGCGGCAATCGCAAGCATGTGCAGGCCTATCTCAAGGACTTCCTGTTCGACCCCAAGATCGTCGACATGAAGGTCAGCGTGCTGTCGGGCGGTGAACGCAGCCGCCTGCTGCTGGCGCGCGAGTTCGCCAAGGCGAGCAACCTGCTGGTGCTCGACGAGCCGACCAACGACCTCGACCTCGAAACGCTCGACCTGCTGCAGGAGGTCATCGCCGACTACGAGGGCACGGTGCTGATCGTCAGCCACGATCGCGACTTCCTCGACCGGACGGTGACGATCACGCTCGGGCTCGACGGGACCGGGAGGGTGGACGTGGTCGCGGGCGGTTACGAGGACTGGCAGCGCAAGCGCCGCCAGACCATTGCGAGCAAGGCCAAGGCGGACAAGTCGGGCGGCAAGGCTCCGTCCACGCCCCCGCCCCCGCCCCCGCCGCCTGCCACGCCCGCCAAGCTGTCCTACAAGGACCAGCGCGACCTCGAGCTCCTGCCGGCGCGAATCGAGGAGCTCGAATCGGCGATCGCCAAGGGCGAGGCGATCCTGTCCGATCCCACGCTCTACACCGCCGATCCGCAACGCTTTGCCAACATCTCGCAAGGCATCGAGAATGCCCGCGCCGAGAAGGATGCCGCCGAGGAACGCTGGCTGGAGCTCGCCGAGCAAGCCGGAGCGTGAGCCCCGAGGCAGAGCTGCGCGCGGCGATCGCCGGCTGCCGCACTTGCGCTGCGCATCTGCCGCATGGCGTGCGCCCGGTGACGGGGTTTTCGGCAACCGCACGGTTGCTTATCATTGGCCAAGCACCCGGGTCGAAGGTCCATGCCAGCGGAATCCCGTGGGACGATGCCAGCGGCGACCGGCTGCGCGAATGGACCGGGCTGACCAAGCAGCAGATGTACGACCCTGCGCAGGTGGCGCTGGTGCCGATGGGCTTCTGCTATCCCGGCAAGGCCAGCGGCGGCGACAAGCCCCCGCGCCGCGAATGCGCGCCGCAATGGCACCATCGCATCCTCGACCTGCTGCCCGAAGACCGGCTGACCCTGCTCGTGGGAACCTATGCGCAGGGCCATTACCTGCCCGGTGCGCGCAGGCTGTCGATGACCGAGCGGGTGCGCCGATACCGCGAATTCCTGCCGCACTTCTTCCCGCTGCCGCATCCCGCGTGGCGTTCGACGATCTGGATGCGGCAGAACCCGTGGTTCGAGGCCGAAGTCCTCCCCGAACTGCGCGAGGCGATTGGCCGCCATATCTAGGATTGCCCCCGCACCAGCCCGACAGCATGCGGGAGACATGGACCGCATGGACCACGGTCCTGAGCGAAAAAGCCCGAGCATACG
The DNA here is from genome assembly GCF_009828015.1 of Qipengyuania citrea. GTDB lineage: Bacteria > Pseudomonadota > Alphaproteobacteria > Sphingomonadales > Sphingomonadaceae > Qipengyuania > Qipengyuania citrea. The sequence goes on from NZ_WTYG01000003.1 coordinate 113,332, forward strand.
CAGCATCAACTAAGGCGATAGAAATCGGCCACCCGGTCGAGCGCCATACCGAGCACCAGCTTGCCGCTGCGCGCGGGCCAGGCCAGCGCCTTTTCCGCCGCCGGCACGCCTTCACCCCAACAGGCGACGCGCCAGAGGATATCGTTCAGCCCCGGCCCTGCCGCCGCCATCGCACCATCGAAGCGCGCTTTCGCCGCAAGCTGCCGCTCGCTTGGCGTGAGCCCGTCCCCGCCGCTTCCTGCGCAATCGACCCGCACCGGATCCCACCGCATCGTGACCGACGGCGCCAGCTGCGCCTTTTCGTAATCCAGCCGCAACCGCTCGGCGGCATCGAACCGGCGGTCGGACAAATGTCCACGCGCATGCAGCCAGGACAGCGGGCTTTCCGCCAGATTGACCGTCACGCTGCGCCGTGCGGGCCGTGCCCCCCTGCCACGGCGCGGGCCTTCCTCGGTAAGTTCACGTTCGACAAGCTTGCGGCGCATCGGCATTTCTCCTGCGGTGGGTGGGAGTTTGCCCTTGCTTCCATCTGGTTCCTGTAGGAAAGACGGAAAACCAATTTGGTTATTCCGGGGACCGTGCCGTGATCAACCGCATCCGCGATATCCGCCGCCAGAAGGGACTGACGCTGGCCGATCTGGCTGCTGCGTGCGAGCCGCCCACCACTCCGCAAACGGTGGGCCGGCTGGAAACGGGCATGCGCAACCTGTCGCTCAAATGGATGGAACGGATTGCCGCGGCGCTGGGGGTCGAACCCGAAATGCTGGTGCGCAGCGAAAGCGGCGATCACCCGCAAGTCGTTGCGACGCTCGAACAAGCGGGGCCGGAAGCGCGGGCCGCCCCGCGCGACGCCATCCTCGCCACCGATCTCGGCGGGGGCGGATCGCTGATGGTGCTCGATATCGCATTCCCGCATGGCGAATACCGCCCCGGGGACCAGTTGTGGCTGCGCCGGATCGCGCCCGAGGAGGCTGCCCGCGCCATCAACCGCGACGTGCTGGTGCCCCGCAAGGGTGGGCGCTTCGCGTTCGGGCGGCTGATCGACCGACAGGGCAGCATGGTTGGGCTGTTGCCTCCCGGGCATGGCGAAAAGCAGCAGGTGGTCGACAATCCGGCGTGGATCGCGGTGGCGGAAATGCTGGTACGGCGGCTGTGACCGTGGCGAAAACCCGCCGGGTCCTGTCGCTGTCGACCCTGTTCCCCAACACGGCGCAGCCGCGCTTCGGGATCTTCGTGGCCAAGTCGCTCGAAGCGCTCCAGCGCGACACGCATTGGGACACGGCGGTCATCAACCCCATCGGCCTGCCGCCGCTGGCGCTGGGCCGCTATCGCGCGCTTTCGGAGGCCGCTCGCGACACGCAGGAATTCGGCATGACCGTGCATCGGCCGGTATTCCGCCTGCTCCCGAAAGTCGGCGGGCGGCTCAATCCGGGCCTGATCACCAAGGCGGTCCTGCCGCTCGCGCGCGAACTTCACGCGCAGCAGCCGTTCGATCTGGTCGATGCGCAGTTCTTCTATCCCGACGGTCCCGCCGCGATGGCCGTTGCGCGCGATCTGGGCCTGCCATTCTCGGTCAAGGCGCGCGGCGCGGACATCCATTACTGGGGCGCGCGCGCCTATGGCCGCGATGCCCTGCTGAAAACCGCCGACGCCGCCGCAGGCGTGCTGGCCGTGTGCGAGACGCTGGCCGACGACATGGCAGAGCTGGGAATGGCGCGCGACAAGATCACCGTGCATTACACCGGGCTCGACCGCGACCTGTTTCGCCCGATGGATCACGTGGGCCTGAAAAAGCGCCTCGGGGAAAGCTTCGGCATCCCGCTGGCCGCGTCGGACACGGTGCTGGTCACGGTGGGCGCGCTGATCGAACGCAAGGGGCAGGCCTTCGTGATCAAGGCGCTGGCCGATCTGCCGAATGCACGTTTGCTGCTGGTCGGTGCGGGGGCGGATGAAACCAGCCTGCGCGGACTGGCCAGGCAGGTGGGCGTGGCCGACCGCGTGCATTTCCTCGGCAGCATCGAACCTGCGTTGCTCCCCCCCATCCTGAGCGCGGCCGATGCCATGGTGCTGCCGTCCGCCAGCGAAGGCCTCGCCAATGCCTGGATCGAGGCGCTGGCCTGCGGCACGCCGATCGTCATCACCGATGCGGGCGGCGCGCGCGAGGTGGTCACCTCACCCGCGGCGGGCGTCATCGTGGCACGGACATGCCGTGCGGTGCGCGAAGGGATCGACGAGGTGACGCGCAACCCGCGCCCGCCCCAGACGGTGGCGGCGACGGTGGAGCGGTTCAGCTGGGCAGCGAACGCCGCAGCGCTCGCCGCCCATTACGACGCGATCGCCTAGACCAGGCCGCGCGCCTTCTTCTCCTGTTCGTCGGCGACGCTTTCGGTCGGCACGAAACTGTCGCTGGTCACGCCCAGCCAGACCAGGATCGGCGCTGCCGAATAGACCGAGCTATAAGTACCCACGAAGAGGCCCAGCGTGATCGCGGCGACCATGCCGAACAGGCTGGCGGGGCCGAACAGCAGCAGCGGCAACAGCGCCACCAGCAGCGTGAGCGAGGTCATCACCGTCCGCGCCAGCGTTTCGTTGACCGACAGGTCGAGCAGCGCGGGAAGTTCCATCTTGCGGTATTTCTTCAAATTCTCGCGGATGCGGTCGTAGATGACGATCGTGTCGTTGAGCGAATAGCCGATGATGGCAAGGATCGCGGCGATGATCTGGAGGCTGAATTCCAGCTGGAACAGCGCGAACATGCCCAGCGTCAGGCTGACGTCGTGGAACAGCGCGAACAGCGCGCCCACACCGAACTGCCATTCGAACCGGATCCAGATGTAGAGCGCGATCGCCCCCATCGCGGCCAGCAATGCATAAAGCGCGGTCTGGCGGAATTCGCCCGAGACCTTGCCCGACACATTGTCGTTCCCGTCGAGCCGGAAATCGTCATATTCGGCCTGCAGCGTGTCGACGATATCGTTGGCTGCCTGCTGCGCGGCTTCCTTGTCGGCGGAAACCTCGTCGGGCAGGCGCACGCGGATCGAGACCTGGTTGTCTTCGCCGAAGCGCTGCACCACCGGCGATCCGTAGCCGAGCGCTTCGACCTGGTCGCGCAGCTCCACCACTGGCGCTTCTTCACTTTGCGTGAAGGTGGCGCGAACTTCGAGACCGCCGGCGAAATCGACGCCGTAATTGAGGCCCTTGGTCAGCACCAGCGCCCAGCTGACCGCAATCAGCAGCACGCTGATGGCGAAGAAGGGCACGCGCCACTTGAGGAAGCTGATATTGGTGTCGTCGGGGACGAGCTTGAGCAGTTTCATATCGTCGCCCTCCTTACAGTACGATGTCTTTGGGCTTGGTCTTGCGCAGCCAGCCGGCGACCCACATGCGGGTCAGGGTAACGGCGGTGAAGACGCTGGTGAACAGGCCGATGATCAGCACCACGGCAAAGCCGCGGATCGGACCCGAACCGAACAGGAACAGGAGCACACCGGCGATGAAGTTGGTGATGTTGGCGTCGTAGATCGCGCGGCTGGCTTCGTGATAGCCGTTCTCCACCGCGGCGATGACCCGGCGCCCGCGTTTGCGTTCCTCGCGGATGCGTTCGTTGATCAGCACGTTGGCGTCGACCGCCGCACCGATAGTCAGCACGAAGCCCGCGATGCCCGGCAGCGTCAGCGTGGTGTTGAGCGCGGCCATGATGCCCAGCAGCATCGCCACGTTGATCCCCAGCGCCGCGGTCGCATAAACGCCGAAGCGGCCATAGCTGACGATCATCAGCGCGATGACGAGCAACGAACCGACACCCAGTGCCAGCATGCCGCGCTTGATCGAATCGGCGCCCAGATCGGGCCCGACGGTGCGTTCCTCGATCACGGCGAGATCGACCGGCAGCGCACCCGACCGCAGCGAGATCGCCAGCTGGTTCGCGGTCTCGACCGAGAAGCTGCCCGAAATCTGCGCGGAGCCGCCGCGAATGGGTTCGTTGATATTGGGCGCGGACAGCACCTTGTCGTCGAGGATAATGGCGAAGGGCTTGCCGACATTGTCGGTGGTCAGCTTGGCGAAGCGGCGTCCACCGTCGCTGTCGAACTGGATATTGACAACCGGTTCGTTGGTCTGCGGATCGAAGCTCTGCTGCGCCCCGGTCAGATTGTCGCCGCGAATACCGCCGAGCCGGCGGACCGCCAGCGAAGTGCCCGCGAAATCGGAGGTATCGACATAAGGGAAGATTTCCGATCCCGGCGGGGCGAGGCCCTGTTGCACATCGCTGGGCAGCGCGTTCTGGTCGACGAGCTTGAATTCGAGCTTGGCGGTCTGGCCGAGCAGCGTCTTGAGCTGGTCGGGATCCTGCAGGCCGGGCACCTGCACCACGATCCGCGTATCGCCCTGGCGGATGATCGTCGGTTCGCGCGTGCCCAGTTCGTCGATCCGCTTGCGGACCACTTCGGTGGCGCTTTCCATCGCATCGCTGACAGCCTGGTCGGTGCCTTCCTGCGTGGGGGTGAGGACCATGCGGTTGCCGTCCTCGACCGCCATGTCCCATTCGCGCACCAGCCCGGTGCCGTTCATCGCGGGAAGCAGCAGTTCGCGGGCGCGGTCCACCTGGCCGGGATCGTCGAGCATGAAGCTGAGCCGGCCGTCGCGAGTGGAAACGTCGCCGATGCGGATTCGCGGATCGGCGCTGCGCATGGTGTTGCGCACGTTTTCTTCCATGTTCTCGAGCCGCTGCGCAGCGACCTGCGCGGCATCCGCTTCAAGCAGGATATGGCTCCCGCCGGCGAGATCGAGGCCGAGATTGACCATCGGCTGCGGCAGGGCATCGGGCCAGCGGATGCTGGTGGCCGACAGCAGCGAGGGCAGCGCGGCAAAGACGCACAGGCCGGCGATCAGCCATAGCCAGATCTTACGCCAGGTGGGGAAATCGAGCATGAAGTGGTGCGCCCCGTCCTAGTCGTTTGCGGCAGGCTTGTCGCGCGACGACAGCACTTCGCCGATCGTGTTGCGCACCGCCTTGACGGTCATGCCCTTGGTCAGTTCGACATGGACGTAGTGGTCCTCGACCTTGGTGATCTTGCCGACCAGTCCGCCGGCCGTAACCACTTCGTCGCCCTTGGCGAGACCCGCGACGCGTTCGCGGTGCTGCTTCTGCTGGCGCATCTGCGGGCGCAGGATGAGGAACCACAGGATCAGCAGCATGCCCAGCGGCAGGACCCAGCCCGTCCATGCGGGCGGCTCGGCTGCGGCGCTACCGGCGGCGGCGAGAAGATCGATCATCGATGAAATACCTGTCGGAAATTGGCGTTGTGTCGAATTCGCAATTGGAGCGCGCGGGCGCCGTGTTCAAGCCGCCTGCACCACCCTTCTTGCGAAAGTGCGGCGCGGTTAGCAGCAATGCGATGCCGGGGCAACGAATTGCCTGCGAACTGTGCTTGCCATGCTCAAACACCCGCCCTATAGGGCCGCCTCCACTGGTTTCGGGATGTAGCGCAGCCTGGTAGCGCACCATACTGGGGGTGTGGGGGTCGCTGGTTCGAATCCAGTCATCCCGACCAGTGGACTTCCCTCATATCGCAGCAGCCATGACGATCCGCGCGGTCCCGCGCCGACGTTCGCGTTTTCCTACACGAACCAATCTGGTTATTCGATTCGGTCTCGCCAACCGGAGACACCCCATGCCGCTCATCGAATCGCTTATCGGCCCGCTTGCCTCGATCATCGACAAGGTGATCCCCGACAAGGACGCACGGGCCCGGGCGAAGCTCGAACTGCTTGCGCTCGAAGGCACGCAGGAGTTGAAGCAGATCGAGGCGCGCCTGTCCGCCATCGTCGCCGAAGCGCAAAGCAGTGACCCCTGGACCAGCCGCGCCCGCCCAAGCTTTCTTTACGTCATGTACGCGCTGATCCTGTTCAGCATGCCGATGGGCGTGATCGCCGCTTTCGACCCCATCACTGCGCGCGCCATCGGCGAAGGCATGACCCGCTACCTCGCCGCGCTTCCCGAAGCACTCTACGCACTCTTCGGCACCGGCTACCTCGGCTACACCGCGGCGCGCCAATGGGGTAAGGTCAAGGGCGTGGATCAGTAGGTCTCACGGAGAGAGCGTTCTCAGCCCGCGTCGGCTTTCTGGCGCCAAGGCAGGCGCCCTTCGATTTCCGTCTCGAGACTGAAGCTCAGGAAGGTTCGGATCAAAACGATTCCCGCCAGGACGGCAACGCTTTCCAATGTCGGTTCGATGGCGACCGTGTTGATGATGTCGGCCGCGACAAGGAATTCGAGCCCCAGCAGGATGGCCCGGCCGAGGCTGGATCGCAATTTCTGCACGGCCTCGTTGCGGTCGAACCCGCTGACCAGCCGGTAAATGGACAGGGCCAATGTGGCGAAGCCGCCGATCGTAATAATGGCGATCCCGGTCAGCTCGATGATCCGGGTGGCGTGATTGGCAATTTCGATCGCGAGAGTGTCTAGCATGCGCGGGACCTCCTTTCCCCTGACACAAGACCCTCGAACGGCCAGTGCTGTTCCAAAAACCTCGCTCAATACGCGAAGCATCGCGGCCCTTCCGCGGCCTGCCGATTGCCGCTAACCCCTTCCCCATGACCGACACCGTCTTCGTCCTGAACGGCCCCAATCTCAACCTGCTCGGCACGCGCGAGCCCGAGATCTACGGCTCCGATACGCTCGCCGATATCGAGGCGATGCTTGGCGGGAAGGCGCGCGAGCTCGGCCTCGAGATCGACTTTCGCCAGACCAATCACGAAGGCGTGCTGGTCGACTGGCTGCACGAGGCGCGCAGCACCGGAGCGAAGGCGGTGCTGCTCAACGCCGCGGCCTATACGCACACTTCGGTCGCGCTGCTCGATGCGATCAAGGCGATCGGGGTGCCGGTGATCGAAGTGCACCTGTCCGACCCCGCGACACGCGAGGGTTTCCGCCATCTTTCCTATGTCGGCATGGCCGCAGTTGACGAGGTGAAAGGCCTAGGAGCGCGCGGCTATGCCGTAGCGTTGGAGAAAGCCGCCGCGCTCTAATTTGCGCCCTCACCCCTTGCCCAAACGCCGCGCGGGTAGCATAGGCGGCGCAAACAATACGCAAGGGGTTCCATGGCCGATCGTAAAGGCAGCACCGGCAAGTCCGGTATGAATGTCGACACCGCTCTCGTTCGCGAGCTCGCCGAAATGCTGGGCGACACCGGACTGACCGAAATCGAAGTCGAAGATGGCGAACGCAAGATCCGCGTTGCGCGCGGCGGCGTGGCGATGGCTGCGGCACCGGCCGCGGCGCCCGCCCCTGCGGCAGCGCCGGCCCCGAGCGCCGCGGCGCCGACGCCCGAGACATCCGCTGCCGACATCGATACCGCCGGCGCGGTCAAGTCGCCGATGGTCGGCACGGTCTACCTCGCATCCGAACCCGGCGCGGCGAATTTCGTCAAGCCGGGGGACAGCGTGAGCGAAGGGCAGACGCTGCTGATCGTCGAGGCGATGAAGGTGATGAACCCGATCACCGCCGACAAGGCCGGGACGGTCAAGTCGATCCTGGTCGAGAACGCCCAGCCGGTCGAATTCGACCAGCCGCTCGTCGTCATCGGCTGAGCGCGCCCGTGAGTATCTCCCGCATCCTGATCGCCAATCGCGGCGAAATCGCGCTGCGCATCCACCGCGCCGCCCATGAAATGGGTATCGAGACGGTGGCGGTGCATTCCACCGCCGATGCCGATGCCATGCACGTGCGACTGGCCGACCACGCGGTCTGCATCGGCCCGCCCAGCGCGACCGACAGCTATCTCAACGTGGCCAACATCATTTCGGCGGCCGAAGTCAGCCATGCCGACGCGATCCATCCCGGCTACGGCTTCCTGTCCGAAAACGCCAAGTTCGCCGAGATCGTCGAAGCGCACGACATCGCCTGGATCGGCCCCAAGCCCGAACATATCCGCACGATGGGCGACAAGGTCGCCGCCAAGCGGACCGCGGGCGCGCTGGGCCTGCCGCTCGTTCCCGGGAGCGACGGCGCAGTCAGCGAGATCGGCGAAGCCCGCGCGATCGCCGCCGAAATCGGCTACCCCGTCATCATCAAGGCTGCCAGCGGCGGCGGCGGGCGCGGGATGAAGGTCTGCGAAAGCGAAGACCAGCTCGAAACGCTGATGCAGCAGGCCGGCAACGAGGCGAAAGCAGCCTTCGGCGATGCCACCGTCTATATCGAGAAATACCTCGGCAACCCGCGCCATATCGAGTTCCAGGTATTCGGCGATGGCAAGGGCAACGCCATCCACCTGGGCGAGCGCGACTGTTCGCTCCAGCGGCGCCACCAGAAGGTGCTCGAGGAAGCCCCCTCCCCCGTGCTGGGCGAGGAAGACCGCATGCGGATGGGCGAGGTCTGCTCGAAGGCGATGCGCGACATGGGCTATCGCGGTGCCGGCACGATCGAATTCCTGTGGGAAAACGGCGAGTTCTATTTCATCGAGATGAACACCCGCCTGCAGGTCGAACACCCGGTCACCGAAATGATTACCGGGATCGACCTGGTCCGCGAACAGATCCGTATCGCAGCGGGCAAGCCGCTGTCGGTCACGCAGGACGAAGTCGAGTTCAAGGGCCACGCGATCGAATGCCGGATCAACGCCGAAGACCCGTTCGATTTCACGCCCAGCCCCGGCAAGATCACCTATTACCACGCGGCCGGCGGGATGCATGTCCGGGTCGATAGCGGGCTGTACGCCGGCTATTCGATCCCGCCCTATTACGACAGCATGATCGCCAAGCTGATCGTCTACGGCCGCGACCGCGAACGCTGCATGATGCGGCTCAAGCGCGCGCTCGAGGAAATGGTGGTCGAAGGCGTGAAGACGAGCATTCCGCTGCACCAGGAACTGCTCCAGCAGGACGATGTGAAGAGCGGCAACTACTCGATCAAATGGCTCGAGGAATGGCTCAAGACGCGCGAGGCCTAACAGAAGTTCGGCCAGTTCCGGTACGATCGGCAGGTTCGCGACTGCTCGGTGGGTTCAGCGCCTAGGTTTCGTCGCTCATGGCCGCAAATCGTGCGACCAGCGCCCGTACCTCGTCGTGATCGCACGGGGTGATCCGAAACCGCTTCCCGGCCACCGTGCGGATGTGCAGTTGCATCGCACCGAACCGCGATTCCGCACGGATGTGGCGAACTTCGTCCCAGCCCAGCGGATCCTTCCTGATAGAGGGGTGAAACCGCAATCCCTCGTCATTGGCCAGCACCGCGGTTTCATCGATCCATCGACGGGCCATCTGACCGAGGTTGTAGGTGACCGCCGCGGCGAAGAGCACCAGCGGTATGCTGATGCCCTGCCAACGCAATTGGGCGAGATACGCAATCACCTCGCTGCCCCGGGCCGAGGACGGTTCCACTTCGATTGCCGGGATCAGCGCGATCAGCGCCACGGAGATCGCGCCTACAGCCCCTGCCAGCATCACGATGGCCAGGTATCCGCCGGAGAACCGAACTCTGGTTGGTGGCACGCGGCGACGTCCGTCAGTTGAATTTGAAACCCGCCGCCTCGGCCTCGGCGATCACCTCGGCGCCGGTCTGGCGGGGGTGGTCGCCTTCGATGCGGCACCAGTCGGCGCGTTCGTCGACGAAAATTTCCTTCTCGATCGCATGTTTGGCAGCGGCATCGAACAGGCCCGCGGAGAAACTGCGGCCCCCCGTCGGCAGGAAGCGGAACCACAGATTGCTGCCGCAATGCGCGCAGAAAGCGCGTTCGGCCCATTCGCTCGAGCGGTAGATGGTGGCACTGCCCTCGCCCGAGATGCGGACGGATTCGCCGGTCTGCGCGCTGTAGAACGAACCCGCCCAGCGGCGGCACATGTCACACTGGCAGATCTCGATATGCTGCGCCGGATTGTCGAGCGCGATGGTGACCGCGCCGCACAGGCAATGGCCCTCGATCCGCGCGGCACCGCTCACAGCGGGACGCCGGGCTCGAGCTTGCTGGTGCGGATGGTGAGCGAGGTTTTCACGCTTTCGACATTGGGTGCCGGGGTCAGCTTGCTGGTCAGGAACTCCTGGAAGCTCTGCAGATCTTCGCTGACGATCTTGATGATGAAGTCGATTTCACCGTTGAGCATGTGCACTTCGCGCACTTCGGGCAGGTCGCGCATCGCCACTTCGAATTCGCGCAGCGCGTCTTCGGCCTGGCTCTTGAGGCTGACCATCGCGAAGACGGTGATCGAGAAGCCCAGCTTGGACGGATCGAGCTCGGCATGGTAGCCGCGGATCACGCCCTCTTCTTCCAGCGCGCGGACACGCCGCAGGCATGGCGGGGCCGTCAACCCGACCCGGTGTGCCAGTTCGACATTGGTGATTCGCCCTTCGGACTGGAGTTCCCCCAGCAGCCGCCGGTCGATATCGTCGAGATTGGCCATACTCATTGCCCCTGCTACCCTTACGCCGCGATGTGGCATCGCGAAACTTCCACGAAATGTTAACAACGCGACACAGGCGTCTTGGCTAACATTATTAGTCTTGCCAGCAATTGTCCCGCTTTGCAACGCGCTGGCAACTTTCCGTTCATTGTAAGTTTTACAGCGGTAGAAACCCTGGCCTGCGATGGGGTAACTGTCGCAAACCCTCGCCACCCCCGGAGAATCCATGCATTTCGACGATCGCCTTGCCACTGTGCTGCGCCACCGCGCCGCCGGCGAGCGCGCGGCGAAGACGCAGTTCCGGCAGTTGCTCGACCTGCTGGGTGAACGGCCGCAGGGTGGCGGCGACTCCGCGCTCAAGGCGGCGGCCTATCTCCGGCTGATCGCGTTGACCGACATGATCCCGACCGGAGAACGCGCCGCGATCGTGGGCGAAAACGGCTGGCGGTTCCGCAATCCCGAACTGGTTCGCTGGTTCGGCGAGGCGCATCCCGCGATCGCCGCGGCGGCTTTGCAGCGCGCCGATCTCACGGGCGAGGAATGGGCCGGGATCATTCCCACGCTGCCGATCCGGACGCGCGGCTTCCTGCGGCATCGCCGCGACCTGCCGTCGGCTGCCGTGCGCGTGCTCGACCGGCTGGGTGTATCCGACCGCGCGCTGCCGATGCCGAAGACCGTGGCTGCGAAAGAGCCCGCAGCACTGCCCGCGAAAGCCGAGGGGCCCGCGGACACCGGCGCTGGCATGCATGGTCCCGCGCCCTTCACGCTGCGTACGGCGCAGGCGCAGGCGCAGGCGCAGTCGCCGGACCCCGCGCCACCCCCGACCGAAGCGGCCGAGCCCACCAGGCCCGTCGAACCCGAAGGGCCGCCGGTCGCCCCCGAACTTGCCGAGCCTGTCGGTCCTGTCGATCCCGTGCCTGCTTCCGCCGCGCAGGATCCCGACAAGTCCGACGGCATTCGCGCGCTGGTCGAACGGATCGAAACCTTTCGCAAGGCGCGTGCGCCGCGCACCGCCCCAGGCGATGCGCCGACCCTGCCGATGGCCGAGCTCGAGCAGCCGGTTGCCCGCAAACCGATCGATTCCTTCAATTTCGGGACCAATTCCGAGGGCCGGATCGACTGGGCCGAACCCGCGATTGCCCCGCTGGTGGTCGGGATCGACCTATCGCAGCGCCGCGCCCATGCGCCGCTGGGCGGCGATTTCGCCGCCGGTTTCGCCAATCGCCAGCCGCTGCGCGACATGCCGATCACGCTGCGCGGGGCCGAGGCGATCGAGGGAGACTGGATCGTCGATGCCGCGCCGCGCTTCACCCGCGGCGACGGGCGCTTCCATGGCTATGTCGGTCGCTTCCGCCGCGCGATTGCGGCGGTCGACGACCGCGCCCAGCGCGGTGCCGACCGACTGCGCCAGCTGCTCCACGAACTGCGCACGCCGGTCAATGCGATGCAGGGCTATGCCGAAGTCATCCAGCAGCAGGTGTTCGGCCCGACCCCGCATGAGTACCGCGCGCTGGCCGCCTCGATCGCGGGCGACTCGGCGCGCATCCTCGCGGGTTTCGACGAGCTCGACCGGCTGGCGCGGCTCGAGACCGGCGCGCTCGATCTCGAGGCGGGCGAAAGCGATTTCGCCGCCATCGTCCGTGCCCAGGTCGATCAGTTGCAGAGCGTCCTCAGCCCGCGCGTGTCCCGCTTCGAAGCAGAGCTTGCCGCCGATACCGCACCATTGGCGCTGGCCCGCGAGGAAGCCGAGATGCTCGGCTGGCGCGTGCTGGCAACAATGGCCGGCGCAACCGCTGCGGGCGAACATGTCGCGCTGGCGATGGTGCAGGATGGCGAACAGGTCGCGCTGCGGATCGCCTTGCCCGCCAAGCTGGCCAAGGCCGAGGATATCTTCTCTTCCGATGTCCGCGCAGGCGGCAGCACGCTGAGTTCGGGCATATTCGGCGCCGGTTTCTCGCTCCGCCTCGCCCGCGCCGAAACGCGCGCCGCGGGCGGCGAACTGGCGCGCGAGGGCGATGCGCTGGTCCTCAGCCTGCCGCTCTTGACCGCTGCCGAGCCGCTGCCTAGCCCTGTCGATGCGCCCGATCGCGCCGCCGGCTAGGACACGCCCACCATCGCACATGCCAACCTCCTCGACCCGCCCGTACCCTCGCAGCAGGTCCGGTTTACCGAAGGGTTCGGTCAGCGGTCGCTGCTGACGGTCGACACCGAGGAGGAATTCGACTGGAATGCCCCTTTCCGTGCCGATGGCTATGGGCTGAGCCACGTCCGCGCGATTTCGGGTTTCCAGGAATTCTGCGAGGGGATCGGCGTGGTGCCGGTCTATCTGGTCGATTGGCCCATCGCCACCGACCCGCTCGCGCGCGAGATCATCGGCGATGCGGTCCGCGCGGGCACGGCCGAGGTGGGCGTGCAATTGCACCCGTGGGTCAATCCGCCGCATACCGAACAGGTCAACGCTCATCACAGCTATGCCGGCAACCTTCCGGTCGAACTGGAAGAGGCCAAGTTCCGCAAGCTGCGCGATACGATCGAGGAAGGCTTCGGCACGCTGCCGCGGATCTACCGCGCGGGCCGCTACGGGCTGGGCCCGCAGACCGCCAAGTTGCTCAGCGAAACCGGGATCGCCATCGATAGCTCGGTGCGCGCGCGTTACGACTATTCGGCGACGCAGGGGCCCGATTATGCCCGCCACCCGGTCACGCCCTACTGGACCGATCCCGACCACAAGCTGATCGAACTTCCGCTGACCACGGTGTTCTGGGGCCTGCTGCGCCAGCAGGGCGGCCACGTTTTCCCGCTCACGACGAGGTTCCCCCGGCTCGGCGGGGCGCTGTCCCGCCTCGGCCTGCTCGAGCGGATCGGCCTGACCCCCGAAGGCGTGAGCATGGACGAAGCGCTGCGCGCGATCGACATCGCCATCGACGACCAGTTGCCCGTGCTAGTGCTCAGCTTCCACAGCCCGTCGCTCGCCGCGGGGCACACCCCCTATGTCCGCACCGAGGCCGACCTCGATGCCCTCTACGACTGGTTTCGCGGGGTCTATGCCTATCTCGACACGCGCGGCGTGCGACCGACCACGGTCGAAGAAATCATGGCATCGGTCGACGCCTAGCGCTTGCCAGCCCATCGCCGCGCGGCTAGGCGCGCTGTTCCGCACGACGTGGCTGGGGGCCTGTAGCTCAGTTGGTTAGAGCTGGCCGCTCATAACGGCTAGGTCGCGGGTTCGAGTCCTGCCGGGCCCACCAAGCTCGGCGTCTTGCGGGAAAACCGGTCGGGGAGTGGCGCAGCCTGGTAGCGCACTTGTTTTGGGTACAAGGGGTCGCTGGTTCGAATCCAGTCTCCCCGACCAGTTTTTCATCGCCAGACGGCCCGGTGGCCGCTTCGGCCGGCCGAACGACCCGGCCCCGCGTGTGAGGAGCAAGGCCTGACACTCTCCGCACCATCGGCTGTCGATCCGCGGCTCATCTGGGCCATCGCGCTGCCCGCGATGGTGACCAATGTCGCCACGGCGCTGATCGGCGTGGGTGACATGTGGATCGTCGGGCAATTGGGCGATGCCCCGACTCAGGGCGCAGTCGATATCGGTGCCAAGCTGTTCGCCGCTCTATTCACCGTCATGAACTTCCTCAAGACCGGCACCACCGGCCTCGTCGCGCAGGCGGGCACGCGCGTGGGCCAGCACGCGCAGGCGCAGGTGCTGGTCAAGGGCGTGGTGGTCGGCCTCGCGATCGCGGCGATGCTGCTGCTGGCCAAGCCGGTGCTGCTGCCGCTGATGCTCGATGCGCTGGGTGCCGAAGCGCGTGTCCGCACGGCAGCCGTCCTCTATGCCGACATCCGCTACTGGAGCGCGCCGGCAGTGCTGGTGAATTTCGCGCTGATCGGCTTCCTCGTCGGGCGGCGGCGGATGCGCGAAGTGCTGGCGATCGAGATCTTCTACAATCTGCTCAACATCGCGCTGGGCCTGTGGCTGGCGCTGGGGCTGGACTGGAGCATCGCCGGGATTGGCTGGTCGAGCTTCATTGCCGAGTTCGCCAAGCTGGCGGCGACCGGCGCGCTGATCTGGTATCTGGCGGGGAATGATCTGTGCGCCGCGCTGGCAGACCGCGCGAACATTTCCCTGCGCGCGCTCGGGCCGTTCCTGGCAATCAACCGCGACCTCTTCCTGCGAACGGTGGTGCTGATGGTGGCGATCGCGATGCTGACCCGGCTGGGGGCGGAACGCGGCGCGGTGACGCTGGCGGCCAACGGCATCGTCTACCAATTGTTCGTGCTCGCCGCACTGCTGCTCGACGGGTTCGAGAACGCCGCCCAGGTACTCAATGGCGAGCGGGCGGGCGATGGCGACCGCGCCGGGTTTACCGCGCTGGTCCGGGCGATCCTGTGGCGCTGTCTCGGCGTGGCGATCCTTCTGTCGGCGGGATTTGCCGGGGCGGGCGGGACGATCACCGACAGTTTCGCGGCGACGCCCGCGGTCGCCGCCGAAGCGCGCACGCTGTGGCCGTGGATCGTGGCGATCCCGCTGGTGGGATTTTCCGGGTTCGTGCTCGACGGGGTGTTCGTAGGTGCCAGCTGGACGCGCGCACTGCTGCTGTCGATGGCGGGCGCCGCGCTGGGCTATGGCGTCATGCTGTGGCTGACATGGCCGCTGGGCAATCACGGGCTGTGGGCCAGCTTCATCGGCTTCCTGGTGCTGCGCGCCGGATTGCAGCTGGCGCTGATGCCGCGGTTGCTGCGCCGCGAAATGGCCTAGACGCGAGCGCGGCGCATGTCGGGGCCCTGCCGATGCGGTCCCATGGCAAGCAGCATCCCCTCATCCTGCGACACGATGCGGTTCCGGCCCGCCTGTTTCGCCCGATAGAGCGCCGCATCGGCGCGCGCGAACAGCCGGCCGTAACCTTCGTCGGGTTCCCACTGCGCAATGCCGAAACTGGCGGTCAGGCGGACACCGTCGGAAATGCCCTCGATCTGCATGTGTTCGAAGCGGGTCCGGATCCGCTCGGCGAGTTTGCGCGTCGGCCCGGCGGGGCAGTCCCACACGAACAGGCAGAATTCCTCGCCGCCGACCCGCCCGGCAATATCGGTCGACCGGATCGCCGAACGCAGCAAATCGCCGAAACCGGCAATCGCACTGTCACCGACCTGGTGCCCCCAGATATCGTTGACCCGCTTGAAGTGATCGATATCGGCTACGATCACGCTGATCGGGACATCCTCCTCCCGCGCGCGCTGCAGCATGGCGATCGCCTGCGTTTCGAAGGGGCCGCGCACTTTCAGACCCGTCAGCGTATCGCGCTCCGCATCGTCGCGCACCGCCTTGGTCTGATCGGTCAGCGCGGCCCCCAGCAGGATCAGGGCCATCAGGACCGCAGCCAGCGCGAGCCAGACGACCATCACGGCGTAGAACGGGGTCTCGCGGTATTCCACGGCGGTCATCTCGCCCTGGACCATGATCGCGACCAGCGGGCGGACGAAGAACTGGAAGGCGCCCATCGCGAGCAGGAAGAGGATCGCCTTGTCGAGCAGTTCACTGCCCGCCTTGCGGGCGATCGCCTGCGTTCCCAGCGCAAGGATCAGCCCATAGCTGGCGTTCGCGGCGTAGAGCCGCGCGTTGTAATCCGCCCCGAAGCTCGCCCCCACCATCATGACGAGGCCAAGCCCCGCGATAAACGCGTAGAGGCGGTGCGGGATCAGCTGGCCGTAGCGCGTGCCGATACCCCAGACCATGGCGATGGTGCCCAGGGAATAGAACAGGTGCATCGCCACGACCGCCGGGATGCCGTTGGGATCGGGCGTAAGGTGGAAGATGAAAAAACCAGCCGCGCTTGCGAAATAGCTTACGGATATGATCGCGATCCAGCTGGCGCCGGGTTCGCGGCGCCACAATATCAGGAAGGCGATACCGAACACCATGTTGAGCATGGGGTTCGCCAACGCGAGAATATTCTCCGACATGCTACACCTCGACCCTTCACCCCTTGCTTAGGTGATAACAGTTAAAGGTGGTTAAAGAATACCGCTTTTACTGGTGGATACCGCGTATGACACCAGCGATGACATGGACCGGCCGCGCCGGAAACTGCGGTCAGGCGTTGGCTTCGTGCCGCTTGTCGGCCAGTTCGGCAATGGATGTCACGACCCCGCGCTTCTTGCCCTCGCCGTCGCGCACGATGCAGTTGCGACCATTTTCCTTGGCCGCATAGAGCGCCCCATCGGTGCGTGCGAACAGCTTGCCATAACCTTCACCCTCGCCGCGTCCGGCAACGCCGAAACTGGCGGTCAGGCGCTGGTCGCCGGGCAATCCTTCGATCTGCGCCTGCGCGAACTTGCGGCGAATGCGTTCGGCCAGCGAGACCGCGGCCTGTTCATCGCAGTTCCACGCGAGGATGCAGAATTCCTCGCCGCCGATGCGCCCGGCAATATCGGTTTCGCGAATGGTCCCGCGAACGATCTCGCCGAACTGGGCGATCGCCTTGTCACCGGCCTGGTGCCCCCAGACGTCGTTGACCGCCTTGAAGTGGTCGATATCGGCAACCACCAGCGACACGGGCGCGCATTCCTGGTTGGCCCGCTCGAGCAGCGTGACCACGCCCTGTTCGAAGGCCCGGCGCGTGCGCAGCTTGGTCAGGCCGTCCAGATCGGCCTGTTCGCGTACGGCCTTGATCTGGTCGTAGAGGCAGGCGCCGACCAGGACCATCGCGCTCATCAGCGCGATCAGCGCAAGCGACAGATTGAGGACCGAGTAATAGACCGACTGCCGGTAGACGCTGGCCGGGATCGACTGTTCGATCAGCAGCGTCAGGACCGGGCGGATCATGAACTGCGCGGCCAGAACCGAGTGCGCGGCAATGATCAGCTTGTCGATCGCTTCGTGCCGCGGACCGCCCAGCAGCGACATCAGGCACACGAGATACATCGCGCCATAGCCGACATTGACGATGATCAGCCGCGAGGAAATATCCGGGCTGGTCAGCACCGCCACCGCCAGCGTGGCCGCCGACAGGCCGTAGATAACCAGCAGCACCCCGAGATAGGGCGGCTGTCCGGCGCGCTTGGTTAGCGCCCAGATCGCGGTCGCCGTGCTAAGCGAATAGAAGAACTGGGTGATGTGGAAGACGTAGGGGGAGCCCGTGTCGAACAGGTGGGTCGT
Organism: Qipengyuania citrea; assembly: GCF_009828015.1. Lineage (GTDB taxonomy): Bacteria > Pseudomonadota > Alphaproteobacteria > Sphingomonadales > Sphingomonadaceae > Qipengyuania > Qipengyuania citrea. Next base: position 130,877 of record NZ_WTYG01000003.1, read on the forward strand.
CCCGAAACCGATCGCGAACAGCAGATAGGCCGACGCGAAGCCGAGCACGTAATTGCCCATCTTCCCGCGCCACCACATGATGAGGAAGACCGCGAAGAACACGATCGACATCGTCGGGGTGATCATGCCCATAATCTGTTCGCGCATGGACTGTCCCTACCCTTCCTGCCGGCATTTTAGGGGCGCCCTGTTAATAGAACGTATAAGGGAATACCCCAATCGGCGCTCCCATCGTGTTTCGCGGTTGAAAAGTCCAGCCGCCAATCGACCGGGGCTGCGCCAGTTGCCGCGGTTCGCCCGCACCCGCCGCATATGGCATTCCCCATGCTTGCCCCGTGGCGTCGGTGCGACTATCTGCGCGGCAAAGCTTGCGGGACGCCCGTGCCCGTCATCCCAAACCGATCCGAAGGACCCCGCCCATGGCCGCCCAGTACGCATTCGTCATGAAGGACATGACCAAGACCTTCCCCGGCGCTTCCAAGCCGGTGCTCAGCAACATCAGCCTGCAGTTCTACCAGGGCGCGAAAATCGGCATCGTCGGTCCCAACGGGGCGGGCAAGTCGACGCTGATCAAGATCATGGCGGGGATCGACACCGATTTCACCGGCGAGGCATGGCCGGGCGAGAACATCACCGTCGGCTATCTCGAACAGGAGCCCGAACTCGACGAGAGCAAGACCGTGCTCGAAAACGTCAAGGACGGCGCACGCGAGATCGCCGACAAGGTCGATCGTTTCAACGCCATCAGCGCGGAAATGGGCGATCCGCAGGAGGACACCGATTTCGATGCCCTGATGGAAGAGATGGGCACGCTGCAGGAGCAGATCGACGCGGTCGACGGCTGGACGCTCGACAACCAGCTCGAAGTCGCGATGGAAGCGCTGCGCTGTCCGCCGGGCGACTGGGCGGTGACCGACCTGTCGGGCGGTGAAAAGCGCCGCGTGGCGCTGACCCGCCTGCTGATCCAGAAGCCGTCGATCCTGCTGCTCGACGAACCGACCAACCACCTCGACGCGGAAAGCGTCCAGTGGCTGGAAAACCATCTCAAGGAATATGCGGGCGCGGTGCTGATGATCACCCACGATCGCTACTTCCTCGACAATGTAGTGGAATGGATCCTCGAGCTCGATCGCGGGTCGTACTATCCCTACGAAGGCAATTACTCGACCTATCTCGAGAAGAAGGCCAAGCGTCTCGAGCAGGAAAGCCGCGAGGAAAGCGGGCGCTCCAAGGCGCTGTCGCGCGAACTCGAATGGATCCGGCAGACGCCCAGCGCGCGCCAGACCAAGTCGAAGGCGCGTATCCGCAAGTTCGAGGAACTGCAGGAGGGCCAGAAGGACCGCAAGCCGGGCAAGGCGCAGATCGTCATCCAGGTCCCCGAACGGCTCGGCGGCAAGGTGATCGAGGCCAAGAACATTTCCAAGGCCTATGGCGACAAGCTGCTCTTCGAAAACCTGTCCTTCATGCTGCCCCCGGGCGGCATCGTCGGCGTGATCGGTCCCAACGGCGCGGGCAAGTCGACGCTGTTCAAGATCCTCACCGGCAAGGAAGAACCCGACAGCGGCACGGTGGAAATCGGTTCGACCGTCCATCTCGGCTATGTCGACCAGAGCCGCGACCATCTCAATCCGAAGAACAACGTCTGGGAGGAAATCTCCGACGGGCTGGATTACATGAAGGTCAACGGCCACGACACCAGCACGCGCGCCTATGTCGGCGCATTCAACTTCAAGGGGGCCGACCAGCAGAAGAACGTCGGCAAGCTGTCGGGCGGTGAACGCAACCGCGTCCACATGGCCAAGATGCTCAAGGAGGGCGGCAACGTCCTGCTGCTCGACGAACCGACCAACGACCTCGACGTCGAAACGCTCGCCGCGCTCGAGGAAGCGATCGAGAATTTCGCCGGCTGTGCGGTGGTCATCAGCCATGACCGCTTCTTCCTCGACCGGCTGGCGACGCATATCCTCGCATTCGAGGGCGACAGCCATGTCGAATGGTTCGAAGGCAATTTCGAAGCCTATGAAGAAGACAAGCGCCGCCGCCTCGGCGATGCGGCGGATCGTCCCACGCGCCTGGCGTACAAGAAGCTGACCCGGTAACCACCGGCCCCCGTCATCCCGGGCCGCGGCACGCAGGTGCTCCGCGGCCCGGTCGGACCTTTCCCCATCGCGCGCACGGCTGCGCGCCAAGTTTGCGCTGTCCCGTGGGCGCTCCGGGCCGACTGCGTTTGACTAGTGCAGGCCGAGTTGCGACAATCGCGGGCAAGGCGCCCTGCAATGGGCGCGTCCCCGCGCGGCGCATCGCCGCCGCCACACCAAATCTCGAAAAGGACAGTCATGACAACTCCCAACAACGGCGACACCGTATCGATCGACTACGTGCTGCGCAGAGGCGACGGCGAAGTCGTCGGCACGACCGAGGAAATGGGTCCGCAGGACATCGAACTGGGCAGCGGGCAGATCTTCCCGCAGATCGAACAGGCGCTGACCGGCATGGAAGTGGGCGACGAAGAAACCGTCGAAATCGCTTCGGACAGCGCTTTCGGGCCCCGCCGCGACGAACTGGTGATCGACATTCCGCGTGAAAACCTGCCGCCCGAGCCCGCCCCGCAGCCGGGCATGGCCATGCAGGCCCAGTCGCCCGACGGCCAGCCGCTGACGCTCTATATCGTCGAAGTCGGCGAACAGACGGTCAAGGCCGACGGCAATCATCCGCTGGCAGGCGAGGACATCAGCTTCGCGATCACGCTGCGTGACATCAAGCAGGCGGCCTGACAATGACTTGGCGGGCGGGCGGCACGTATCGCGGATCACCCGCGGCGTGACGGCCGCCCGCCGCCTCATCGCACGCGGACGCGTCCAGGGCGTGTTCTACCGCGACTGGACGGTCGAGACCGCTGCCGCGCTGGGCCTCGCCGGCTGGGTCAGGAACCTGCCCGACGGCACCGTCGAAGCGCATGTAGAAGGGCCGCAGGCCGCGGTCGACCAGATGATCGCCGCCATGCATGACGGCCCGCCGCGCGCCGCACCCGACACTGTCGACGCAGAGCAGACAAGCGCGCAGGGATACGATCGCTTCGAACGGCGCTGACAGACGCCGCTAGGGCGATATCCACTGGCCATCGCCGGCAGTCAGCACTGCACGCCGGTGCCCGGTATGCGCCAGGCTGAACCAGTCCGCCTGATCCACCTGAACCAGCAGCACGGCGAAGTTTTCGCGCGCGACCTGCACTTCGTCGTCGGTCGGCTCGACGCCTTCGAAGCGCTCCGGCAATCCCGAAGTGGGATGATCCGCCGCCACGCCCGGTCCCTCCCCAAGATAGCATCTCCGCGCGAAATTGTTGCTCTGCGACCAGGCTGCATCGGCAACCAGCCCGGTCCGTTCGATGCGGCCGGTGCCGCGAAGCCGCAACTGGATCTTCGCCTGCCTGTCATAGGCGAGAACCCCGATGCGAGGATCGGCTTCGATGACCGCAACCTTGGGCGACCGGACATCGGTATGGAACCGCAGCAACCAGCTGTCCGCATCGAATGCGCGCAGTACCATCACCCGCGCATCGGCATCGGCCGTCGCCACGACGGGGCTGTGCATCGCCGATCTGCGGTCGTTGGCCGCGGCCGAAAGACGTGCGGCGATATCGGTGCGGACTTCATCGAGCGTGTCGTACATGTCCATGGCAATGCCGGTATCGAACGATCGTGCCAAGTGTCAGTGCGTTCATGTTTTGCCAACTAAACATGAACAACAACCTGACCAACCGGTTCAGTTTCGCGTCAGGCCGTTGTGATACAAAGTGCGACATCGGTGCCGCAGGTGGTGGAGCGGCTTCAAACGCAAGCATGAGGACAAGCTCCATGAACCTGACCAAGCTGATGAAAGGCACGGCCCTGAGCGCGCTTGCCGCGGCGATGGCCATCACTGCCCTGCCCGCCCCGGCGGAAGCACAATCGCGCGAACGCGGCGAACGGGCCCAACGCGACCGCGGCGATCGGAGTGAAGCGCGTCAACAGCGTGCCGCACGCGAGCGCATGCGCCAAATGGATGCCCGCGAATTCCGCAACGTGCGCAGCGAACGGCGATCGGTTCAAGTCGATCGCGGCGACAACCGCGCCGACATCCGGCGTGCACGAACGGAAAGCCGGCGCGGGGAAGCGCAACGCGCAGAACGCGCCGCAGCCCAGCGCCGCCAGGCAGAGCGACAGGAACGCAGCCAGCAGCGCCAGCGTGTGCAGCGCGACGCCGCACGTGATGCCCAGCGTGCGCAGCAACGGCGCGAGGCACGCCGCGATGTCAGTGCGCGTCAGAACGCCTATCGCAGCGAACGGCGCCGCGACGCGCGCGAGGATCGTCAGCTCAGGCAGGAGCGTTACCGCGCCGAACGCCGCCGGGATGCACGCCAGGAACGCCGGTACAGGCAGGATGTGCAGCGCAGCGCGCGTCAGGATGCCCGCCGCGCACGCTATTACGACGGCCGCCGCTGGCACAGCTACAATCGCTGGGACCAGCGCCGGTGGCGCAACAACCACCGCTACGACTGGCAGCGGTACCGTCTGGGCAACCGCAGCATCTTCCGGCTCGGCCGCTATTACGCGCCTTATCGCGACTACCGCTATCGCCGGCTGAGCATCGGGGCACGCATCGGTAACCTGTTCTTCGGCAGCCGTTACTGGATCAACGATCCCGGTCGCTACCGCCTGCCCGCCGTCTACGGACCCTATCGCTGGGTGCGCTACTACGACGACGTGTTGCTGGTCGATATCTACAGCGGCGAGGTCGTCGACGTCATCCACGACTTCTTCTGGTAAGCCATACCGCCAGCCAGCTTTCGAGAGTGGGCTGGACGGTGACAGAGCCCCCGCCAAGCGATTGGCGGGGGCTTTTTCGTCCCTAGCCCAGGACAGAAAGCCGGTTTGTCAGGCCCGGCCGAAGGGCAGCATGCGGAAGATACCCCCGCTACGGTCGACAAAAGTGTGCTTGAGCGCGCCGAGGACATGCAGGACGATCAGCGCCAGAAAGACCGTCCCGCCCAGCGCATGGGCATCGAAGATGCGGCCCGCCAGGTCACCGTTCTCGCGCACCGGCAGCGGCGGAATGGTGAACAGGCCGAACATCTCGATATCGCGGCCGCTGAGCGAATTTGCCAGCCAGCCGCCCAGCGGCAAGCCGATCAGCAGGACGTAGAAAACGACATGGACCGTGCGCGCCAGTGCGGCTTCCCAGCCGCTGATCGTGGCTGGAAGCGGCGGTACCGGATGCGTAAACCGCCACAACAAGCGACCCAGGGTCAATACGAGGATCATGATCCCGACGGCCTTGTGATAACCGAACATCTCGATCTTCGCCGGCATGTCCAGCGCTTCGGCGCGTTCGGCGATCTGCCAGTTCGCGATCACGAGGACCGCGATAACCCAATGAAACACCATGGCCCCGGTCGAATAGCGGCGCGCATTCGTATCGCTCATCATTCCTGCTCCTGCTTTGACCCGGCCCGATCCTAGCGTGCACATGCCGTGCGACAAGCGCCTTACTTGAAGCCTCCGGCACGGTTGCTAACAGGAGCGCATGAGCAAGACTGCGAGTGTTCCCGATCAGGATGCCCTCAAGCGCGTCGGTGCGCGGGTGCGCCAGCGCCTCGAGAGCGATCCGCAAGCCTACAAGGTGCCCACCGACGCGGCCGAGATCTACGCCATCGGCGATTTCCTGTCCGGCGAGGAATGCCGCCGGCTGACGCATATGATCGATGCTGTCGCCCGGCCGAGCGAGCTGCACGAAACCGCCTATGTCGCCAAGTTCCGCACATCCTATTCGGGCAATTTCGACCCTCACGATCCCTTCATCAAAGCGATTTCGCGCCGCATCGACGATGTGCTTGGTCTGCCGGCCAATGTCGGCGAGAACATCCAGGGCCAGCGCTATCTGCCCGGGCAGGAATTCAAGCCGCACAACGACTGGTTCTATACCGACCAGGAATACTGGAAACTCGAACGCAAGCGCGGCGGGCAGCGCTGCTGGACCGCGATGGCCTTTCTCAACGAAGTCGAAGAAGGCGGGCACACACATTTCGTCGAGATCGGCGCCTCGATCGAGCCCAAACCCGGCGTGCTGCTGGTGTGGAACAATGCCACCGTTGAAGGGGTGCCCAACGAATACACGCTGCATGCGGGCACACCCGTGATCAGGGGGCAGAAATACGTGCTGACCAAGTGGTACCGCACGCGCAAGCACAGCTGACCCGGTCAGTTCGCCTTGCGCGAACGCGTAGGCACGCGGATAACTGCCTTCAGCCCTTCGGGCTCGAAACGCACGTCCACGCTGCCGCCGAGACCGCGAATGACCCCGTCGATCAGCCGCGTACCCGAACCGGTGCCCTTGATCTCGGGCTCATGCGCCAATGTGCCGGCACCTTTTTCGCGGCGTTCGATCCACTCGACCACCAGCATGTCGCGGCTGACCTGCCATTCGATATGGACCTTGCCGTCCTCATGCGAAAGCGAACCGTATTTAAGCGCATTGGTCGCCAGTTCGTGCATGGTCAGCCCGATCGGGGTGACATGCTGACGAGGTAACCGGGTCGGTTCACCGCCGAGTTCGATCCGGTCGGCATAGGCGTTGCGGTATGGCCGCATCACGGATTCGACCAGGGTAAGCAGATCGGTCTGATCGTGCTCGAGCGCCTCGCTCGACAGCGAGGCGCGGTGCGCCCCGGCCAATGCCTCGATCCGCCGCTCGACTTTCCCGGCGAGCTCGGCGACATCGCTCGAACCGCGCGCGGACAGGCGGACGATCGCGGTCAGCACGGCGAACAGATTGTCGGTGCGATGCCGCAGTTCCTTGGCCACCCGCTCGCCTTCGACGATCGTCTCGCGCGCGGCGAGCAGCTCGGTGATGTCCCATTGCGACCCGAAGAAATAGGCGAGTTCGCCCTGTTCGTCGTAGATCGGCCCGACATGCACCGCGTTCCAGAAGGCCGTGCCATCCTTGCGGTAATTGAGGACGTCGACGACGGTATATTCCGCCGTGCGCATCGCGTCGCCCAGCCGCTTCGTCGCCGACTGCCTGGTCGCGGGGCCCTGCAGGAAGCGGCAGTTGCGGCCGATGACCTCGTCGCGGGCATAGCCGGTCAGGTCGAGAAAGGCCTGATTGCAATACACGATCGGGCAATCGTCTTGGTACGGATCGGCAATGCACAGCGCCATCCGCGTCTGTTCGGTGGTCTGGAGGAATAGCTGCGACGAGCCGATCTTGAGATCGGCAAGCTGGCCGACGATCTGCGCGTTATGCGCAGCCTCGTCGATGGTATCATCCAGGGGGCCGGCGCCCTTATTTTCGGTGTCCTCTGAGTCCATGGCCCGCCCCATGGTGTGTCCCCTGTCGTATGAAACGCCTGTTGTCGCACAAAGACTGTCGCCAACCGCGCACGATGGCAAGTCCGAAGAGGGACGTAGACGAAGCGGACGCCCGGCGGCCTTGCCGCCCGCTCGCTTCTATTGACGCGCGAGCGCCTCGGCGATCAGCTGCCGGGTGTTGGCGACGCCGTAAAGCGCGATGAAGCTGCCCATGCGCGGGCCCTGGTCGCTGCCGAGCAGCGTCTGGTAGAGCGCCTTGAACCAGTCGCGCAGCGAGGCGAAACCGTATTCCTCGCGCTTGCCGATCTCGTAAACCTGCGTCTGCAGGTCTTCCGCACTGGTGTCCTCGGCGGCTTGCGCCAGATAGCTGTCGAGCGCTCGCAGCGCCTTGGCCTCGTTCGTGCTGGGGGCACGCTTGTCCAGCGTGGGGACGATGTAGTCCCGCGTATAAGTCACCGCCGTGGCGATGAGCACTTCGAGCTCGGGCGTGATCCGGCCATCGCCGATATAGCTGGCGAGGTAATCGCGCAGCGCATCTTCGCTTGCCTCGGCGCCCAGCACGCTGGCGAGGTTGAGCAGCAAGCCGTAAGTCACCGGCAGGCTGTCGCCCGCGCCCGGAGCTTCCGCCGCTTCGAAACCGCCATTGGCCCGCGCCAGGTGCCACACCGGATTGCCGAGCTGCTTGTCGAGCTCCTGCTCGGCCAGCCGCTCGCGGAACTGCCAGTAATCGTCCACCGCGCGCGGGATCACGCCGACGTGCAGCTGCTTGGCGCTTTTGGGATTGGGGAAGATGTAGAAGCCGAGGCTCTCTTCCGAACCATAGGTCAGCCATTCGTCGATGGTCAGCCCGTTGCCCTTGGACTTGGAGATCTTCTCGCCGTTCTCGTCGAGGAACAGCTCGTAGATCAATCCCTCGGGCTTGCGCCCGCCCAGCACCTGCACGATCTTGCCCGACTGCACGCCGCTGTCAGTCAGATCCTTGCCGTACATCTCGTAATCGACGCCCAGCGCATACCAGCGCATTGCCCAGTCGACCTTCCACTGCAGCTTGCTCATGCCGCTCAGCGCGCTCTGCTCGACGACGGTCCCGTCCTCGTCGGTGAAGCGGATCGTGCCCGCCTCGGCATCGACCACCTCGACCGGCACCTGCAGCACGCGTCCGGTCTGCGGGCTGACCGGCAGCACCGGCGAATAGGTCTGGCGGCGTTCCTCGCGCAGCGTCGGCAACATGATGTCGAGAATTTGCTGGTTGGTGCGCAATACCTGGCGCAGCGCCTCGTCGAAGGCACCCGAATTGTAGCGATCGCTGGCCGAGACGAACTCGTACTGGAAACCGAAGCGGTCGAGGAATTCGCGGAGCATCGCGTTGTTGTGCGCGGCGAAGCTGGCGTGCTCGCTGTCGAAGGGATTGGGCACCCGGCTCAACGGCAGGTGCAGATTGTCCTGCAGCAGCTGCTGGTTGGGCACGTTGTCGGGCACCTTGCGCAGCCCGTCCATATCGTCGGAGAACGCGACCAGCCGCGTCTTGCCGTCTTCGGGCTTGGCGCCGATCAGCGCTTCGAAGGCGCGGCGCACCAGCGTGGTGCGCAGAACTTCCTGGAACGTGCCGATATGCGGCAGCCCGCTGGGGCCGTAACCGGTTTCGAACAGGACCGGCGAGCCGTCGGGCTTGGCGCCGTCGGGATAGCGTTTGAGCAGGCGCTGCGCCTCCTGGAACGGCCAGGCCTTGGACACGCGTGCGGCGGCGATCAGATCGTTCATGCTCATGCGCCCGCCTCTCGCCAAATTGCCGCAACGACGCAAGCCGCAAATTGCGCGGCGGGAATGGTCCATATTCGTTCGATGTTTTGCGCATGGCGGGCCGCGAGCGCCCCGTTTGCAAGCCGATGCTGCCCCATGGTGGAGCGAGTTCCAGTCGAAAACGATGCCAGGAAAGCGGACCATTGCCCCGCGGCCACAAGGCGCCGCAGGTCACTCAGACATCGGAGTTGAAAATGGCAGACTATCCTGGTTTCGACGAAGAAAAGGTCCAGCATGCGCTCGACGCGGCCCAACGGCACAATGACGCTGTCGGACTGCAGAACTCGGACGGCGGGCCCAACATCCTGGCCGGCGGAGAATTCGCGGTACAGGCGCAGTGCATCAGCGTCACGGTGAAGAACAACAAGGTCTGCCTCAACCTGCCGTTGGGCATCGGTTCGGTCTGCCTGCCGATCCCCGTTTCGATCCCCGACGGCACGGCCGCCGAAGCCTGTCTCAGCATCTGCACCACCTGGGGCATACCCACCGGGGTCAAGGTGACGGTCTCGGTTGCCGGGCACACCATCGTGACGAAATCCTTCGGCAAATGCTGATCACCTGACCGCAGCACCGGGCAGCCGGTGCCGGCGTCCGGAATTCCCTCTCTGGCCGGACGGGTAGGGGCGCTTTCCCCGCGAGCGCCCCTATTGCCGCAGCCCCCTCCCCGATCGATCGGCGCGGCCCGCAAGCCAGCCCTCTCGGCATGACGGCTGCGCGCTCTGTTTACTTTTCGTTCCTGTCCCATCATGGTCGCGCGGTGAGCCAGCCCCTGCCCCTCCCCGCCCTGCACGCCAGCCACGCAGGCACCTGGCTGCGCGATGCCAATGGCGCCACGCGGGGCTGTTCGAAGGGCGAAGCCGTGATGGCCGCCGCCGATACGCCGCAATTGCTGATGAATGCGCCGCTGGTGGCCAGCCGCCTGGGCTATCCCGACCTCTCGGGGCTCGATCTGCTCGAACTGTTCGCCTTCGTTTATCCCGCCCGTTTCTGCGTGCCCACGCCCAAGGGCCTGGCGCATGCGCTGGGCCTCGAAGAACCGGCGGACGACGCGGCAGTGCCGCTCCTGCTGCAACGCGCCGCGGGCGCTCTGGTCGCGACCTGCGAAAGCGACGACTGGGCCGAACGCGAAGGCGCGTGGTCGACGCTGCAGTCGCTTGCGCGGTTGCGATGGCCCTGGGCGGGTGTGCTCGCGCCGCATGTCCGCCGGCCCGAGCGGGCCGAGAAGTGGCTGTTCACGCGGCTCCCCGAATGGGAGGAAACCGCCGAACGGCCGCAGCCGGCGCAAGTGCTCATCGACGAACCCGAAATCGAGGCCCAGCTCGAGCGGTTGACCGGCGAAGGCGCCGAACGGCGTGAAGGCCAGCGGCTGTTCTCGCGCGATGCAGGGCATGTCTTCGGGCCGCGCGACCGGCAGAAGCGGCCGCATGTCCTGCTGGCGCAGGCAGGCACCGGCATCGGCAAGACGCTCGGCTACCTCGCCCCCGCCTCGCTCTGGGCCGAACGGTCGGGCGGGACCGTGTGGGTATCGACCTATACCAAGAACCTGCAGCGCCAGCTGCGCCGCGAAAGCCGCAGCGCGTGGCCTGCCGCACGCGCCGATGGTTCGCCACCTGTGGTGGTGCGCAAGGGGCGCGAGAACTACCTCTGCCTGCTCAATCTGGAAGACGCCTTGCAGGGCGGGTTCGCGGGTCGCCCCGCAATCCTTGCGCATCTGGTCGCGCGCTGGGCCGCCTATTCGCAGGATGGCGACATGATCGGCGGCGACCTGCCCGGTTGGCTGGGCACGCTGTTCCGCAAGCGCGGGATTGCCGCGCTGACCGACCAGCGCGGCGAATGCGTCTATGCCGGCTGCCCCCATTACCGCAAATGCTTCATCGAACGCAGCGCCCGCAATGCGGCGCAGGCCGATCTGGTGATCGCCAATCACGCGCTGGTGATGGTCAACGCCGCACGCGGCCGCGATCCTGCCAGCCGCCCGACGCGGATCGTGTTCGACGAAGGACACCACGTGTTCGACGCCGCCGACAGTACCTTTTCCGCCGCGCTGACCGGGCAGGAAGCGATCGAGCTGCGGCGCTGGATTGTCGGCCCCGAAAAGAACAGCCGCGGACGTCGGCGCGGGCTTGCGGCCCGGCTGGCGGATGTCGCCAGTTACGACGATGCGGGCGGCGAAGCGGTCGAAGATGCGGTTGTTGCCGCGCAGGCGCTGCCCTCGGACGGCTGGCTTGGCCGGCTCGCCGAGAACGCCCCGCTGGGCCCGCTCGAACATTTGCTGGCAGCAGTGCGCGCGACCACTTTCGCACGCGATGAAAGCGGGCTCGAAATGGGCTATGGCATCGAAACCGAGACCGCCCAGCTCCCCGGCGAGCTGGTCGAGGCGGCAGGCACTGCGGCGCAGGCGCTGGCAGCCATCCGCACACCCTTGCTCAAGCTTGCCGGACGGCTCGAAGCGATCGTCGAGGACGCGCCCGACTGGCTCGATGGGCAAGGCCGTGCACGCATCGAAGGCGCGCGTCACTCGCTGGCCTGGCGGATCGACCTGATCGCGGCGTGGGAAGCGCTGCTGTCGCGGCTCGGCGGGCCGGCCGATCCCGAATTCATCGACTGGCTGCAGGTCGACCGCAACGATTCGCGCGAATTCGATGTCGGGATCTATCGCCACTGGCTCGATCCGATGAAGCCCTTCGCCAAGGTCGTGCTCGAACCTGCGCACGGGGTCATGCTGACCAGCGCCACGCTGACCGACCGCGACGAGACCGGGCCCGACTGGCCGCATGCCATCACCAAGAGCGGCGCGCCGCATCTGGAACTGGCACCGAAGACCGCTGAGGCGCAAAGCCCCTTCGATTACGCGGGCCGTGCAGAAGTGCTGATCGTCACCGATATCCGCAAGGGCGATATCCCCGCGCTGGCGGGGGCCTATGCGCGGCTGATCGAGGCGAGCGATGGCGGCGTGCTGGGGCTGTTTACCGCGATCCGGCGGATGCGCGCGGTCTATGGCCGGATCGCCGACCGCCTCGCGCGCGCCGGCCTGCCGCTCTATGCGCAGCATGTCGATCCGATCGATACGGGCACGCTGACCGACATCTTCCGCGACGATCCGCGCGCCAGCCTGCTGGGCACCGATGCGCTGCGCGACGGGGTCGACGTGCCCGGCCGGAGCCTGCGCTGCGTGGTGATGGAAAGCGTGCCGTGGCCGCGCCCGACCATCCTCCACCGCGCGCGCCGCGCCGCCGCGGCGGATCAGGAAGGCGGCGCCAAGCGCTATGACGACCGCATCATCCGCGCGCGACTGGCGCAGGCCTTCGGGCGCCTTATCCGCACGCGCGAGGATGCCGGCCATTTCGTCGTGCTTTCGCCCGCTTTTCCCAGCCGGCTGCTGTCCGCCTTTCCCGAAGGCACCCCCGTCACGCGGCTGACGCTCGAAGAGGCTTTACAGCGCGTGGCCAACGGTGTTGTTAGCGCCGACCTTTCGACAGCGGAGACCCTGCCCCAGTGATGACGCGCGCATGAAGATCCTCGGCCTGCTGCGTCATGCCAAGTCCGACTGGGGCCAGAGCGACAAGCGCGATTTCGATCGCGGGCTCAACGATCGCGGCCGGCGCGGAGCGCAGGTGATCGGCGACCACATTCGCGCACATGGCGTCACATGGGATCGCCTGCTCGCCAGCCCGGCGCAAAGGGTCAGGGCCACGCTGGCCGAAGCGCTGCCCGACATGGCCCCCGAGTGGGACGAACGGCTCTATCTCGCGGGAACCGATACGATCATGGATATCATCCGCGAGAAAGGCGGTGATGGCGATACGCTGCTGCTGTCGGGCCACAATCCCGGCCTTGGTGACATGCTGTTCGAACTGGTCGCGCCCAAGCAGGAAAACGCGCTGTACGACGAGGCCAAGGTCAAGTTCCCCACCGCTGCCTATGCGGTGTTCGAGCTCGATATCGACGACTGGAGCGAATTGCGCACCGGTTGCGGCGTACTCGCCCACTTCGCCCGCCCGCGCGATCTCGATGCGGAACTGGGGCCGGAGTACTGAGGCGACTTGCCCGGCCGGGAACGGCCTCGAGGGATCAGATCAGGCCGGCGTCCTTTAGCTGCGCAGCGCGCCCGCGAGCCACGGGCACCCTGAGGCCGGTTGCCAGCACGATCTTGGTGTCCCTGCCGCTCTTTTCGCTCCCCGCGATAGCCGATTGCGCCACCCACCAGCTGCGATGGACGCGCAACCCCGCTCCCGGCGGAACCAGTTCGGCGGCCTCCGACAGCGACATCAAGACCATTTCGCTGCGCCCGTCGCCGATCACCTTCACGTAGTGATCCTCCGCCGTCATCGCGATGATGCGCGGGAAACCCTTGGGCAAGCGGCAGTGCATGGCGGTCTCGGTCAAAGCGGATGCACCTTCGCCCGGCGCGTCACCGCGCGGCGCCGACATCTCGCCTCCCGTTCGCCTTTCGCTGCGGCGATAGGCAAGGAAGAACAGCACAAAAAAGGCGACAGCGATGAGCATCGACATCGGCCAGGCAAACGCAAAGGCGGAGCCGAACGCACCGCTGGTCCCGCCCGTCAGCCAGAGTATGGCCCAGGTGATGACGACCGATCCCACGGGAATGGCAAAGGCATAGCCCCACAGTTCGTCCAAGCCGAGCATGCGCGCCGATGCGGCACCGATCAACGACAGCCCGCGCATGACCGCCCAGCCGGCCAGGCATCCGCCGATACCGAAAGCCATCTGCATGCCGAGCGATGCCTCTGACGCAGGCGGGAATCCGATCAGGGCGAGGAAGACACCGCCAAGCGCCACGATGCCGACTTCGGCGAGCATGCGCTCGCGCGAACCGGGGCGGCGATTCGGCCGGCCTGACTGTTCCGGGAGAAGCTGGTCGGTCACCGCCGAATGTCTTCCCGGACAGTTCGCGCGGCAGCGGCGACCATCCACGTGTTTGCCTGACCGTTCACGTAGTTCCTCTTTGTTTTGCTGCGGCTCCGATCAATCCGGAAGTTCCTTTGAACGAAAAACCGAACCGACGGAACATCACCATGCCCAGAACCGCAAGCCGCAACAGGCCGAACGAAACCACGACGGGCGCGGCAAAGCCGCCCTCGATCCTGTCGACCGCTGCGATCACAATCGCGGCGACCGTGGTCATGACCGGAATATCGATGGTATTCGGCGGGTTCGGATCGCAGGATGCCATGCAGACATCGCGCGGGATCAGCTTGCCGATCGTCGTCCATCTGGCGACGGTGCTGTCCGCGCTGTTGCTGGGACCCGTCGTCCTGCTGCGCCGCAAGGGCGATCGCTGGCACCGCCGGCTCGGCCGGGTCTGGGTCCTGTTGATGGTCGTGACCGCGCTGGCATCGGCCTTCATCCGGTCGCCGGGGGCGGGTCTCTTCGGGACCGGCTTCAGCGCGCTCCACCTGTTCACCGTGTGGACGCTCATCTGCGCGCCGGTCGGTGTCTGGCTGGCATGGAAGAAGCGTATTGCAGCGCACCAGGGCGTGATGACCGGGCTCTATATCGGGCTGGTCCTCGCCGGATCCTTCACGCTGATACCGGGCCGGCTGCTGGGGAGTATGGTGTTCGGGTGACAACCGGCCGGAGCCGGTGCGGATCAGCTGATCAATCCGGCCACGGCAGACCGGCAGCTAGCGCAAAACCCGCGGCCCCGGCCCGGCTTCGGCCGCCATGTCCTCGGGATTGTAGAGCTTGCAGGTCTTCAGGCTGAGGCAGCCGCAGCCGATGCAGCCATCGAGATTGTCGCGCAGTCCCTGCAATTGCTCGATCCGGCGGTCGAGGCTTTCGCGGATCGCCTCGCTGATCTTCCACCAGTCGAAGCTCGAGGGGGTGCGGCCCTGCGGCAGGCTGCGCAGATGTTCGCCGATATCCTCGAGCGACAGGCCGAGTTTCTGGACGATGAGGATAAAGCTCAGCCGCCGGATATCGCTGCGCAGGAACCGCCGCTGGTTGCCTGCGGTGCGGATCGAATGGATCAGCCCCTTGTCCTCGTAGAAACGGATCGCCGAGGCGGAAAGGCCGGTGCGGCGCGCAAGATCGCCGATGCTGAGCTGGTCGTTCGCATTCATCGATCAGGCTGATAGATTATTTCGAGCTTGACCTCAAGTGAAGTTGAGGTTGCATAGGGCTGTGCATCGCAACCGGCGGGCGGCCATCCGGCCCCGCCTCACAGGAGATGCATAATGACGACAGGACGTCTCGAACACGCCAATATCTCGGTGACCGACCCCGAACGCTGCGCCGCGCTGCTCAGGGACCTGCTGGGCTGGGAGGAGCGCTGGCGCGGTCCGTCGCAGAAATATGGGCGTTCGGTCCATGTCGGGGGGCGGCACGATTACATCGCGCTCTATACCGGCGAGCATGTGCGCGGGGGTTATGCCAAGGGCCAGCCGCTCAACCACCTGGCTTTTACCGTGGACGATCTCGATGCCGCCGAGGCCGCGGTGACTGCGCACGGCCTCGAACCTTTCGGGCATGACGATTACGAACCCGGGCGGCGGTTCTACTTCTTCGACTGGGACGGGATCGAATTCGAGGTAGTCAGCTATGAATGAGCCGATGCACCGCGCGTCGCTGTTCGCGCCATCCCCGCGCCGGCCGGTGCGCCCTGGAACCCGGCCATCGCCCCGAGGGGAACCTCTTCGAACCGGCCGAGCCAGCGGCGCGCCATCTTCGCCAGCGGCACCGGGTTGAGATAGTGCCGCTTGCAGCGCCCGTCGCGTTCGGAAGCGACCAGTTCGGCCGCTTCGAGCACGGCGAGGTGCTTGGCCACCGCCTGGCGGGTCATCGGCAGGTCTTCGCTGAGATTCGCCAGCGTCAGGCCGCCCTCCTCGCTCAACCGGTCGAGCAAGTGCCGCCGTGTCGGATCGGCCAGCGCTGCAAATGTGTCGGTCATGCGAACATGGTTACGAAGATCTTGCCGAGTCGCTCAAGCGCGCGGCGTCCGCGTGGGCCGGTTTGTCCACGGTCGGGCCTCAACCGGGCAGCGTACCCGTCTGCCGCTGCGCCTCGGCCAACGCGATCGCGGCGCTCGTCGCGACATTGAGCGAGCGGACCGCGGGACGCATCGGCAAGCGCACCTGCGTATGGCTGGCTTCCACGACGGTATCCGGAACGCCTGCGCTTTCCTTGCCGAACAGCAGCACATCGTCGGCGCGAAAGGCGAAGTCGTAGGCCGAGTGTGTCGTCTTGGTGGTGAACAGCACGAGGCGGCTGTCGCCCAAGCTGGCTCGAAACGCCGCGAACCCCGCATGACGCGTGACCGCGACATGGTCGATATAGTCCATCGCCGCCCGCCGCACCCGGCGATCGTCCCACGCGAAGCCCAGTGGCTCGATCAGGTCCACCGCCGCGCCCATGCATGCGGCGAGCCGCAGCACGGCGCCGACGTTTCCGGCGATCTCGGGCTCGAACATCGCAATCCGCATCTCAGAGCAGCCTGGCTGTCGCTGGTGCGCCGCCCGCCCATGGCTGATCGGTCCGGTCGAGGACGAGCGGCCCCTCCCATGGACGGCACAGCGCGTGGGCGGTTTCGGCGGAACCCTGCGTCCACCGGCCGTGGTCTTCCCGCGCCAGCAATACCGGCATGCGCGCGTGGCAATCGGCAGCGACCCCGCAGGCCTCGGTCATCACCATTGCATAGCAGCGCCCCCATTCCGCCGATTCGCGCCACACCCCGGCGATGGCGAACACCTCGGCATCGGGGCGGCTCAGCCAGCTTCGCGTCTTGCTTCCTTTCGCGCCTTCCGCCTCGGCCCAGGCAGTGACCGGGATCAGGCACCGGCGCGATTCGAAACTGGCGCGCCAGAAGGGGCTACCCAGCTTGTCGGTGCGCGCATTGTTGACCGGCTTGGGTTTGAGCGGCTGTCCCTTGCTGCCCTTGAGCACCAGCGGGAAACCCCAGCTCATCTGCGTGAGCAGGCCTTCCGCCACCACGGCGCCGGGATAGCCGGGGAACACTTCGGCACCGAAATTCGCGCCTGCCAGGTCGTCGATCGCATCGAACCACTTGGCGACCTCGTCCTTGTTCTTGGTCATGCGGTACAGATTGCACATCAGGCGTTGCCCACGACGAAGCAGGCCGCCGCGACCAGCGCCCCGGCCCAGCGGTTGGCGCGGAAGCGGGCAAGCGGATTGCCGGCATCCTCGGCATCGAGCGTGGCGACTTGCCAGGCCAGATGTGCGGCGACAGGCAACAGCGCCAACAGGGCGACCCAGTCCGCGCGGTAAAGCCAGAAGGCCAGCGCCCACAGCGTGACCGCACCGGCATAGAACAGCGCCACCCCGCCCTGCACATGCCCGCCGAGACGCAGCGCGCTCGACCGAATGCCGACCAGCGCGTCGTCCTCGCGGTCCTGCAACGCATAGATCGTGTCATAGCCGATCACCCACAGCGCTGCGCCTGCATACATCGCGGCGAGCGCGTCCCAATTGTCGGCGCGCAGCTGCGTCCATCCGACCAAGAGCCCCCATGTGAAAACCAGTCCGAGCCAGGCTTGGGGCCACCAGGTGATCCGCTTCATGAACGGGTAGGCCGCGACCAGCACGAGGCTGCCCAGTGCCACCCCCTGCGCCAGCGGGCGCAGTTGCAACAGCACCAGCAGCCCGGCTGCGCACAACGCCAGCAGCCATGCCCATGCGAGCTTCTTCGAGATACGCCCGCTGGCGACCGGGCGCGAAGCGGTGCGGGCGACTTTCCGGTCGAGCTCGGCATCGACGATATCGTTGTAGACGCAGCCCGCACCGCGCATCGCGACAGCCCCCAGCAGCAACCACGCGAGCAGCGCCAGCTGCCAGCCCGCGCCGGTCAGCCACACGCCCCAGACGCAGGGCCAGAACAACAGCCACCAGCCGATCGGCCGGTCGAACCGCGCGAGCTGCGCCAGGTCGCGCGGCAGTTGCGGGAGGCGCGCAACCAGCCCGCGGTGTTCGCTGTCGGGGACGACGGTTTCATTCATCGCGCCGGCCCTATCAATCTCGCCATCGCAGCGAAAGCGGGGATCGCCGTGGACCTTCTTTAGGAAAGCACCCCGATACCGGCTTTCGCCCGTATGGCGGATGTGATTAGAGGGGCCATGCCCGCTACCCCCGCCTGGCCGCCCAAGAGCGCTCCGCGTCTGTTCGTCGAGCAGGAACTGTCGGCCGATACGCCGGTCACGGTCGAAGGCAATCAGGCGCATTACCTGTCGAAGGTCATGCGCGTCGCCCCCGGCGATGCGGTGATCCTGTGCGACGACATGACGGGTGAATGGGCCGCCGAAGTGATCGAAGCAGGCAAGCGCCGCATCGTGCTGCAGCCGCGCGACCACCAGCGGCCGCGCGAAGCGGTGCCCGATTTCTGGCTGTGCCCGGCCTTGCTCAAGAAGGACCGCTTCGACCTCGTGCTCGAGAAAGCGACCGAACTGGGCGCGGCGCGGATTGCGCCGGTGCTTACGCGACGCTGCGTGGCCGACAAGCTCAATGCCGAGCGGGCGGCCACGATCGTGACCGAGGCGGCCGAACAATGCGCACGCACCGCGCTGCCCGAAGTCGCGGCCCCGGCCCGGCTCGATGCCTTGCTGCGTGACTGGCCGCAGGATCGCCACCTGTTCTTCGCTGACGAGGAAGGCGGCGAGCCGGCCGCCGATGCCTTCTGCTATGCCGAGGGGCCCGCCGCGCTGCTGGTCGGCCCCGAGGGCGGGTTCGACGACGCCGAGCGCGCAGCCATCCGCGCGCATCCCGCATCGGTCGCGATCAGCCTCGGCCCCCGCATCCTGCGCGGCGAAACTGCGGCTATTGCCGGCATGGCGGTGTGGATGGCCGAAGCTGGCGACTGGCTGGACGCAGATTAATTTCCTTTTCACGCACGGCCGCCTTGCCTATCGCCACGCGCCATGAGCACGCGCGAGACATCGGGGGCACAGGACCCCATTATCGAAAGCCGCGACCAGCTGGTTGCTCCGATGCAGCGCGGCGAAAAGCCGAAGGCCGACTGGCGGATCGGTACCGAGCACGAAAAACTGGTCTATGGCAGCAAGGACCACCGCGCGCTGTCCTATGAAGAAGAAGGCGGCATCCGCGACATCCTGCTGTCGCTGCGCGAGTTCGGCTGGGAGCCGATCGAGGAAGGCGGCAAGGTCATTGCCATGCGCGGTTCTGACGGAACCGTCAGCCTCGAGCCCGCGGGCCAGCTCGAGCTGTCGGGCGCGCCGCTGGAAAACCTGCACGATACCTGCGCCGAGACCGGCCGCCACCTCGCGCAGGTGAAGGAAATCGGCGAACGGTGCGGGGTTGGCTTCCTTGGCCTCGGCATGTGGCCCGACAAGACCCGCGAGGAACTGCCGGTCATGCCCAAGGGCCGCTACGACATCATGATGCGGCACATGCCCAAAGTGGGCAACCTGGGCCTCGACATGATGCTGCGCACGTGCACCATCCAGGTCAATCTCGACTATTCGAGCGAGGCCGACATGGCGCAGAAGTTCCGCACCGGGCTGGCGTTGCAACCGCTGGCCACCGCGCTGTTTGCCAACTCCCCCTTCACCGAAGGGAAACCCAACGGTTACCTGTCCTATCGCAGCCATATCTGGAGCGATACCGATCCGCACCGGACCGGCATGCTGCCCTTCGTCTTCGAAGACGGCTTCGGCTATGAACGCTGGGTCGACTACATGCTCGACGTGCCGATGTATTTCGTCTTCCGCGACGGCAAGTATCTCGACGCCGCAGGCCTCAGCTTCCGCGATTTCCTCGACGGGAAACTGGAAATCCTGCCCGGCGAAAAGCCCACCGAAAGCGATTGGTGGGACCACCTGTCCACCGCCTTCCCCGAAGTGCGGCTGAAGAGCTTTCTCGAAATGCGCGGCGCCGATGGCGGTCCGTGGAGCCGGATCTGCGCGCTGCCCGCCTTCTGGGTCGGCCTGCTTTACGACCAGTCCGCGCTCGATGCCTCGTGGGACCTGGTCAAGCACTGGACGATGGAAGAGCGCGAGGAACTGCGCAACGCGGTGCCGCGGCTCGCGCTCGATGCGCCCATCCCCGGTGGCGGCAAGCTGCACGATCTGGCCAAGGAAGTGATGGCAATCGCCCGTGCGGGACTCGCCGCGCGGGGCCGTCTCAATTCATCGGGCGACAACGAGACCGGCTTCCTCGAAACGCTCGACGAAATCGTGGCCACGGGCAAGGTTCCGGCGCAGGTCATGCTCGACCGCTATAACGGCGAATGGGGCGGCGATATCGACCGCATCTACAAGTACAGCTTCTGAGAAGCGTGGGAGAACAGCGATGATCCAGATCAACGGTACAATCAGGCTGGGACGCTCGATCGATGCTGCCACGCGCAAGGCGATCGTCGAAATGGTCCGCGCCAGCCGCGCCGAGGAAGGCTGCATCGACTATGCCTTTGCCAACGACCTCGCCGATCCCGACACGCTGATCCTGTTCGAACGCTGGCGCGACCAGGCGGCGCTCGATGCGCATGGCAAGTCCGACCACATGGCAGCGTTCCAGGAATTCATGGGGGCGAACCCGCCCGAGGCCAGCGATCTGCGCATCTACGACACCGACGAGGGACAGCCGCTGCGCTGATTACTCCGCCGGTTGCGGCGCGATTTCGGGCTGCGGCCTGACCCTGTTCCATATCCGCGTCAGCGGCGCGGTGAGCAGCCCGTTCTGCGCCATCCATGCGTGGTATTCGCGGTATTTGGGATCCTCGGCCAGCAGGTGGGCTTCCTCGGTCTTGGCGCGCCAGAAATAGATCGCGTTGACCACCACAAGGAAGAAGCTGTTGCGGATTGCATCGACCGGCGAGCCGCTGGTCACGAGGAAGGGCAGGACCGCGGCCCACCAGAACAGGTTCTTCGACACATAGGCCGGGTGGCGGGTGAACCGATACGGGCCATTGGTCAGCACCCCGCGATAGGTGAGGTTGGAAAACCGCAGGCCGAAGGCGAAGGTCGCCCATGCGTAGACCCCGGTGAGCGCGACCAGCAGGGCGCCCCATAGCGCCAGCAGCGTGTCGTTCCCGGCCATCCAGTGTACCCAACCCGCGGTGTTCTGTTCGTAATTGATCGCCCGGCCATTGCCGAGGATGCCCCAGACGATCGGCGGATAGCAGATCAGCGCCGCCACCCAGCCCGCCAGCAGCGGGTTGCCCGAGCGGATATGCGCGTCGAGCGGGCGCATGGTGACGATATAGCCCACCGTCCCGATCATGACATCGATCATGAACATCGCCTCGATAATGGTCAGCGCGATGCGTTCGGGACGCGCGGCAACTTCGGCGAAATCGGCCGTCACGATGGTATGGAAGGCAAAGGGCACGATCGAGACCATGAAGGCCGTGAAGAAGGCCTTGATGATCCATACGCGCCAGTGACTGAGGACTTCTCGCGCGTCCCAGCCGGGACGCAGCAACAGCATGGCGCCAAAGTGCCAGGCATGGTCGCGCGGCTCGACCAGCGCCCTGTCGAGCCACGGGACATAGAGCAGCGAGAGCACGACCAGCGGTATGGCCGCGTAGGCCAGGACCTGCATCGAGAAGAGATATTGCCCGTCCCAGTACCAGCGGCACAGGCAATAGAGGCCGGCGATGATTGCCCAGGTCGCCCACAGGCCGGCCAGCTTTACCCAGGTCACCGCGCGGTCGGGCTCGCGGCGTGCGGGCAGCGACCAGTCGAGACCCGTCGAGGGGCGCAAATGCACCTTTTCGACGAAGATCGACCACGCCGCCATGGGCAGCGCTGCGGCCAGCAAGCCGACCAGCGCCGAGCTGCGCCCGCCCAGCGTATCGCGCGGGACCGCCCAGTCGAAGGTTTCGGCGATCGCCGGAAAGGCGCGCGCGAAAGCGACCCAGGCCAGCAGCCCGGCGAGGCCGACAAGCCCCACGGCCGCGGAGACATCGCTCTTCGGCCGCGCGGCGGGTGCTGTTGCAGGCGCGCTCATGACCTCCCTTCGTTAGCCCGGAATGGTTAACAGGCGGGTCATGCTAGCACGACGATCAGCGGAACGCAGTGATCCGGCCGCTGTCGTCGAGAATGTAAAGCGTGTTGTTCGCTACGATCGGGGCCAGCGAAACCGGCTCGTCGAGGTCGGTGAACAGGCTGGCCGAACCTTCCGCACTGCTGATGCGGTAGACTTCGCCTTCCGAGCTGACGGCCCACAGATTGTTCCCGGCAAGCACCGGTCCCGACCAGAAGATCGGGCCCTTCTTGTCCTTCTCGTCGCGCCAGCGCGGCAGTTGGGTCAGCCAGCGTACCTTGCCGGTCGAACGGGCGATGGCGAGCAGGCGCGCATCGTCGGTCAGCGTGAAGATCCACTCGCCCGCGATTGCCGGAGTGGAAATGCCTGCGAGGTTGAGCTCCCAGATCCGCTGCCCGGTCACCAGTTCGTAGGCCGCCATGCGGCCGCCCTGCCCCAGCGCGTAAACGCGGCCATTGTCGATGATCGGGTCGGCATCGATATCGGTCAGCGAACCGACCTGCGTCGAGATCGAGGTCAGCGCGAGCGCATCGGCCCACAGCGTCCGGCCATTTTCGTACCGGTGGGCGATCAGTTCGCCCGAACTGTAGCCCGCGATCACCGTGCCCTGCGCGGCAGCAGGCGCGGCCACGCCGAACACGCCGGCCTGCGTCGAGGAACCGGTGTCCTGCCACAGTACCGATCCATCGGCGGCATCGAGCGCGAAGATCTGGTCGTCCTGCGTCATCACGAAGACCGAGCCGAACGCCACCGTGGGCGATCCGCGCAGCGGGCCCGAGGGGCGCACCTTCCACACCACCGATCCGCTAGCCGCATCGAGCGCGGCCACATCGCCCACGCCGTCGGTCATGTAGACCTTGCCGTCGGCATAGCTGACGCCGCCGCCGAAAGCAGAATCCCTCAGCGCGCTCTCGACGCCGGGGTTGTAGCTCCAGCGCGCCGCGCCGGTCGCCGCGTCGAAGGCCGACACCACGCCGTCGCTGCCGACCGCGAACAGCATGCCGCCGCCGACGACCGGTGCCGCGCCGAAACGGCGGCGCTGGCTGGCGCCTTCGATATCGACGGTAAAGGCACGCGACGGGTCGCTCGCCAAGGCCAGATGGCCATAGGACTTGCCCGCATTGCCGCCCGCCTGCGCCCAGCTGTCATTGACCTGCGCCGGGGGCAGGACGATCGACACGGTGGCCAGCGCCGGATCGACCTTGGCGCCGGTCTCGATCCGCGACAGGATCGGCTGGCGATCGCCCAGCGTGGGGGTGACCTTCTTGTCGCCGCCGCCGAACAGGCCGCCGCTGCAAGCACCCAGCGCGAGTGCCAGGGCAGCGGCGCATGCCGTACGCGATAGGATTGTGCGGTTCATCTGTGTCCTCGTTCCGTATCTGGTGGCGGGCCGCAGCCTGCCCTATTCGGTTGCGACCGCGGCGTCTTCGCCTACGGCACTTTCGCGTTCGACCCCTTGCTCTGCGAGCAGCGCTTCGACGTCCTCGATCGCATCGACACCGAGCACGCCGGCCATCTGGCGGGCGCGCGATCGCACGCTTTCGGGCGCGGTCTGATCCTTGGCGATCTGCGCGAACAGGGCACCGGCTTCGGCGCGCTTGTCCTGATCGAGATAGGCATGTGCGACCAGCTCGCCAGCGCTGGCGAAATACGGCTTGCCGGGGGTCGCCAGCGGCTTGAGCGCAGCGACGATGTCGGCGCTGTCCATCGCGTCGTAATTGAGCGCCACGTCGCGCAACCGCGCAAGGTCGCGCATGGCGGGCGCCGCACCGTCGTCGGCGGCGATCTGCTTGAACAGCGCCGAGGCCTCGTCGGTATCGCCGCGCTGTTCGGCAATGCCTGCACGCATCAGCTTGGCTGCAACCGCCGCGCCGCTGCCTTCGCCCGCGGCGAGTTCCTCGAGGCGGTCATAACCGCTGTCGAGATTGCCCGCCTGGATCTGGTCGAGCGCGCCGACCAGCGTTTCGGAATCGCGTTCCATCGCGGCTTCCTGGCGGCTGTCCCAGTAGAGATATCCGGCGAACGCCACCAGCGCGAGGATGATCAGGCCCAGCAGGGGCTTGCCCCACCGGTCGAGGAACGCCTGGGCGTCGCTCTGGCGCACGGCGTCGTCGACTTCGCGCAGCAGCGCTTCTTGCTGTGCGCTTTCCTGCTTGGCGCGCTTTTCTTCGCGGGACAGTTCGTTCTTGGGTGTCAGGGCCACAGCGGCGGGCTCCATCTGGAAAGGGGTCGGTTTGCGCGGCTCTTTACGGACAGGCGCGGACAAGGGCAATGGTCGGGACTGCCTGTCCCCGCCCACGTGAACGGCGGCTTAAAGCGCCTAGAGCTCAAGGCCCATCGCGCTCGAATAGAGGCGGCGATAGGTCGCGACCATCTTGGCTTCGTCGAACTGCGCCACTGCCTTGGCGCGGTTGGCTTCACCGACCTCGCGGCGCAGGTCCTTCGACACCGCCAGCTGGACCAGCGCCATGCGCAATTCCTCTTCATTGCCCGGCGGCGCGATGAATTCCGCATTCGCCTCGGACACCATGTCGGCAATGTCGCCCACTGCAGGCGCGACCACCGGCAGGCCCGCGGCCATCGCCTCGACCACCGACAGCGGGAACTGCTCGGAATCGCTCGACAGCGCGAAGATGTCGAACAGGCCGATGACCCGCGCCGGATCGCTTACCGGCCCGGGCACATGGACCCTGTGGTTGATCTTCAACCGATCGGCTTCGGCCAGGATCGCATCGCGCGCCTCGCCCTCGCCGAGAATCACCAATTGCCAGTTTTCGGGCAGATCGTTGAACACCCGCACCAGCCGCGGCAGGTTCTTGACCGTCCGCAGCCCCGCCAGCGTGCCCACCCAGTGTTCGCCCGGATGCTTGATCAGCCGCAGTGCATCCTTCTTCGGACGCATGGCGAACCCTTTGGTATCGATGCCATTGGGAATGCGTTTCACCCGGCCCAGCGGTTGCTGCCAGTCGACCAGCGCGATTTCCTCGAGCCGTTCGGAAGGAACGACGAGCCCCGATGCACGTCCCAGCGCGATCCGGCGGAACCAGGTGCGGCTGGTTTTCAGTTTCTTCAGCTCGCTTTCGTCGAAGCCGTCCTCGTGATGGATCAGCGGCGGCAGGCCATGCACATCCTTGAACAATGTGTGCGCCATCACCGCATCCATCGCGCCCCAATTGTAGGTGCAGACCAGATCATAGCCCTTCATCGCCCGGGCGATCTTCTGCAGGCGGCCCGGCAGGGGCCAGCCTTTCAGGCTGGGGAACTCCGGCTGGATGCGCACATCGCATCCCTTCGCGATCCGTGCGGCCGCGCCCAGCTGCGCAGGTTCGGCGGAAACGATCGTGTGCCGTGCCTTGGCAGCAAAGGCATTGATCAGCTGGACGGTCCGCAATTCCTTCCCGCCCGGGGCGAAGGTCGAGTGCAGATGGAGGATGTGCGGCACCACGCCGCGGCGCGCCCGGTTCATACGAGGCGGGCCAGCAATGCATCCACCACGGCGCGCGCCTCGGGCTCGTCGAGCGTGGGTGCGTGGCCGACTCCGGGCACCGTGGCCGCGATTGCCTGCGGGGCGCGCTGCTGCATGGCGGCGAAGGCCTGCGCCGACAGCAATTGCGACAATTCGCCGCGCAGCAGCGCGAGCGGCTTTTGCGCCAGCCGGTCGTAGGCCGGCCAGAGATCGGGCGGGACCGCCGCATCGTCCGCCGCGAGGATCGGTTCGGCGATCTTCATGTCGTAATCGAATGCGATCCGGCCGTTGTTGCACAGCGTCAGCGTGCGCTTGGCCATCGCGATCCATTCCTGCGTGCCATAGCCCGGAAAGGCGGGCCCGTGCACTTCCTCGAGCGCGCGCGCGGCATGCATCCAGGTGGGGAAGCTGCGGCCCTGCCCGATATAGGACTTGATCGCATCGAGCCCCGCGGTCTCGATAACGGGCCCGACATCGTTCAGCAGCGTGCCCGCGATCCGATCGGGTTGCTGGGCTGCAAGCGCCAGCGTGATGAGCCCGCCCATCGAGGTGCCGACCGACACGAAACGATCGATCGCCTCGGCCTCGAGCAGCGCCAGCAGGTCGGCGGTGTATGTCGGGATCTGGTAGCTGGCGGGTTCCTCGGCGTAATCGCTGTCGCCGCGTCCGCGCATCGTCGGCACCAGCACGCGCCAGCCCTGCGCCGCGATATGCGGGGCCAAGTCCTCGAAATCGCGCGCATTGCGCGTCAGCCCGTGGAGGCAGATTACCGGCGGACGCCCGGTAGCGCTGCCGTAGTCACGGAAGCGGAGGGTGAGGCCGTCGGGGCTCTGCCAGTGACGGTCGGTGTAGCTGTTATCCATATGGGGCGGAGAAAACCTTGGTCGCTTGGCGTTGGTGCCCTTGTATCGGGCCTACATGCCGCCCACTATCGCTGGATGCGCGCCGAACCGCAAGCCGCGAGCTATCGCCCCGACACGCCGATCGAAACGCTGGCCGACTGGATCGGCGATGCAGTCGAACCGGCGGATTTCCCGAAGACCGAACTGCGTTTCCGCAACGAGCGGCATGCCGCGACCGTGGGGCTGGACGACTTGTCCGACGCCGAGTGGCTCCGCCATTTCGGCCGGTTCGAACCGCTGGCCGGCAACCTGCCGCAGCCGCTGGCGCTGCGTTATCACGGCCACCAGTTCCGCGTGTACAACCCCGAGATCGGCGACGGCCGCGGCTTCCTATACGCGCAGCTGCGTGATGCCGATGGCCGGTTGCTCGACCTGGGCACCAAGGGTTCGGGGCAGACGCCGTGGAGCCGCCGGGGCGATGGCCGGTTGACGCTGAAGGGCGCGGTCCGCGAAATCCTTGCCACCGAGATGCTCGAAGCGCTGGGGGTCTACACTTCGAAAACCTTCAGCGTGGTCGAGACCGGCGAGGCGCTGACTCGCGGCGACGAACCCAGCCCCACCCGCTCGGCAGTGATGACGCGACTGAGCCATGGCCACATCCGGATCGGCACTTTCCAGCGGTTGCTCGCCCTCGAAGAGCGCGCCCACATGGCGCAGTTGGTCGACTACTGCCTGGCGCAATTCCCCGGCCCGCCACCGCCTGAAGACGCCCCCGGGCGCGAGGACCCCGCAGTGCGGCTGATGCATCTTGTCGTCGAACGGCTGGCAGATCTCGCCGCCAGCTGGATGGTCGCGGGCTTTGTCCACGGCGTGCTCAACACCGACAACATGAACATCTCTGGCGAGAGCTTCGACTACGGCCCGTGGCGTTTCCTGCCGCGATGGGATCCGGGTTTCACTGCGGCCTACTTCGACCACCAAGGCCTCTACGCCTTCGGCCGCCAGCCCGAGGCGCTGCACTGGAACTGCGGCCAGCTGGCGGTGGCCTTGCGGCTGCTTGCCGATGCGCCGCCGCTGATTGCCGCGATGGAACGCTTCGGCCCGCTCTACATGGAAGCGATCGGGCGGCGCTGGTGCTGGAGGCTGGGCGTCGCCAGCCGCGGCCCCGAAGCCGACGGCCGCCTCGTCGCGGCCTGCGAAAAGGCGCTGAGCGACAGCGGTACCGCGCCCGATGCGTTCTTTTTCGCGCACCGCGGCGGCCGCGGGGCCGAGGGATCGCTGGCCGAAGCGTTCGCAGGCTATGAGCCGGTCGCTGGCGCGCACCCCTACTGGAATGGCGGCGGTCCGCAATCGATGCTGATCGAGGAAGTCGAGACCATCTGGGCCGCCATCGCCGAAAACGACGACTGGCAACCGCTGGCCGACAAGGTGGCCGCGCTGCGCGAAATGGGCGCCGCGCATGGCCCGCCCCCGCAACCCGCTGGGCATCGCCGGGCCGAGAGTGCAACTTGAATTGACGCAGCGCCCGCAACCTCCCACCTAGGGCACATTCCGAGGCGCAGAACAGGATAAGCATACGCCATGACGACCGAACTGGTCTCAACCGAACCCGCGACCGGCAAGGAAATCTGGCGCGGCCAGGCGGGCAATGTCGACGAGACGATCGAGCGCGCGCGCAAGGCGCTGCGGCAATGGTCGCGCGAACCGCTGGGCCGTCGGATCGAATTCGTGCGCCGCTTCGCCAATGAAGTCCGCAAGCACGGCGATGCCTTCGCCGAGCTGATCGCGCGCGAGACGGGCAAGCCGCTGTGGGAAGCGCGCACCGAGGTCGAAGCGGTCATCGGCAAGGTCGAGATCTCGATCACCGCCTATGCCGAGCGCACCGGGCAGAAAAAGCTCAACAGCGCGCTGCAGGGCACTGCCGCGCTGCGCCACAAGCCGCATGGCGTGATGGCCGTGCTGGGGCCGTACAATTTCCCCGCCCACCTGCCCAACGGCCACATCGTGCCCGCGCTGATCGCAGGCAATGTGGTGATCTTCAAGCCGAGCGAGAAAACCCCGGCAGTGGGCGAATTCCTCACCCGCTGCTTCCACGAGGCCAAGGTGCCCGAAGGCGTGGTGCAATGCATCCACGGCGGGGCCGAGGTCGGGCAGGCTCTGGTCGAGCACTGGATGGTCGATGGCGTGCTGTTCACCGGTTCGGCACGCGCGGGCATCGCGATCAACCGCAAGCTGGCCGCCGATCCGGGCAAGATCGTCGCGCTGGAAATGGGCGGCAACAACCCCATCGTCATGCTCGATACGCCCAAGATCGAAGATGCGGCGGCGACTATCGTCCAGTCCGCCTTCACCACCGCCGGCCAGCGCTGCACCGCAGCGCGCCGGCTGATCGTGGTCGATTCGATGTTCGACAAGATCGTGCCCGCGGTAAAGGCGCTGACCGAGAAGCTGATCGTCGACGAGCCTTTTGCAGAACCCCAGCCCTTCATGGGCTGCGTGATCGACAATTCCACCGCCGACCTGCTGTCCGAAAGCTTCGTCGCGCTGATGAGCCGGGGCGGCACGCCGATCATGCACATGAAGCGGCGCGACGAATCGCTGCCCTTCCTGTCACCCGCGATCCTCGACGCGACAGAGATCCACGACCGGCCTGACATCGAATTGTTCGGCCCGTTGCTGCAGGTGATCCGCGTGCCCGATTTCGACGCGGCGATCTATGAAGCGAACAATACGCGCTACGGCCTTTCGGCCTCGCTGATCGGGGGCAAGCCTGCCGATTTCGAGCATTTCTGGACCGAGATCCGCGCCGGCATCGTGAATTGGAACCGCCCCACCAACGGGGCATCCTCATCCGCGCCGTTCGGCGGCGTCGGTCTGTCGGGCAACCACCGGCCCGCGGCGTTCTATGCGGCGGACTATTGCGCCTATCCGGTCGCCAGCAACGAGATGGAGCAACCCCGTGCGAGCATCGGGGTCGGTATCCGGGAAAGCTGACCGCGCTGCGGTCAGTCGGTGGTGACGAGGTCGATCTCGGTCACGCCCTGCGGCAGCCGTCGCGCATAGACCACATAGGCCGAACGCCCCTTGGTCCCACTGAGGATGTTGTCGCCCGCGCTCTTGATGTGTTCGGCATTGTAGCCAGCGGCGCGTGCGCGCGTGTAGTAGAAGGCAAGCACTTCCTCGAGCGCGACCGGCGTCAGGAAGGACACTACGCGCAGCGCGCACTGGCCTTCGTCGGTTCCGGCCGCTTCCTGCGTGTTGCCGCGCGGATAGACGGGAAAAGCGGCGGGCAGCTTGGCCGCCCAGGCAGAGGTGTAATCGACCTTCTCGCCGCAATTCTCGCCGCCCGGCGAAACCGCGGCGCGGGCGGCGGCGACCATCGCCGCGCTCGGTGCATTGTCGTCGCCCAGCGTCTTGGCGGTCGGCGGCGAAACCAGTTCGCTGCGCCCGCCTACCAGTTCGGCGGCGCGGCTGCGCGCAGCCTCGATCGCGCGGGGCGACTTGTCGATATTGGGGATCGCGGCATTGCCGGTGCCCGACAACGCGGCATTGGCTTCGTTCCGTCCGGCCAGATCGGGATCGGACGATAGTTCGTCGTTCAGCGCCTGTTCGCTCGCCGGGTCCATGGCGTCGCCTGCCGCCTCATCCTCGTTCGTGTCACCACAACTAGCCAAAAGGGCAACAGGAACGAGAGAGACAAGCAGGCGACGGTTCATCGATAGACCTCAACTTGGGAACGCGACTGTCCTACGCAGCAATTGCCGCGCTTTGCCAGCCGACCGGAGGCGCTGCACCATAGCGGGACATGCCGGCTTGAAAAGCTAAAGGGCGCCGCCCGCCTCCCCGCAAGGGAAGGACAGACGACGCCCGCACGGCCCGGTGGCGAGCCGCGCTGTCCGGCCGTGGGTGGGCACGGCCGAAACGCACATTCAAATCAGCCGCAGCGGGTCTGCGAACGGTCGATCGACCGGCCGAGCAGTGCGCCCGCCGCCCCGCCGAGGATGGCGCCAAGCGTGCGATCGCCACCCTGGCCTGCGACTTCGTGCCCCAGCAGTGCGCCGACGCCCGCGCCGACCAGCAGGCCGGTGGTGCCATTGTCGCGCTTGCAGTAATAACGCCCGTCGTTTCCGCGCCAGACGCGGGTGTTGGCGCGTACGGGCTGGCCGTAGCCGCGGTCGTAACCCATGTAATAGGGACGCGACTGGCCGCCGCGATAGTCACCCCCGCCCCGGTAATCACGGTAATCGCGGTAATCGCGATCCCGGTCGTGCCGATGCCCGCGCTGGCGCTTGTGATCGAAGGTCAAGTCTCCGGTAACCGCTGCGTGCGCGCCGCTGTTGGTGTGCATCGCCGGCGCCGCACTGGCCGGCATGGCGAAGGCGAGGCCTGCCGCGGCGATGGCCATCGAAGCATTCCGGAAAGACTTGAGCATGGTTTATTCCTTTCTGAGCGCAGAGGCAGGAGGGGAGGCCCTGCGATGCCGTTAAGCTTTAGGCCGCCAAACCTGAACCGTATGCAACCATGCCGTCAGCTTTCGAAAAATCCGGCAGGCCGACGCTTCCGCGTCGACGAATTGCCGCTTGCGGGCGTGTTCGCGGGGGCCTAGCGCGCGAAAATGAACGCGAGCGCCCCACCCCAGACCGACCGCACGGGCCTTGCCGCGGCGTTCAGCGCCTATGTCATCTGGGGCTTCCTGCCACTCTACCTGATCCTTGTCCGCAGCGTCCCGGCGTTCGAATTCGTCGGCTGGCGAATCATCTGGACCCTGCCGCTGTGCCTGCTGATCGTGCTCGCCCGCCGCCAGGGCCCCGACCTGCGCGCCGCGCTGGCCAATCGCCGGACGCTCGGCCTGCTGGCGCTGAGCGCGACGCTGATCGCGGTGAACTGGGTGGTCTATGTCTGGGCGATCCAGAACGGGCAGGTCTATGCCGCCAGCCTCGGCTATTACATCAACCCGCTGGTCAACGTGCTGCTGGGCACCGTCTTGCTCGGCGAGAAGCTCTCCCGCCCGCAATGGGCGGCGGTGGGGCTTGCAGGGATCGGTGTCTCGCTGCTGGCCGCGGGCGCGCTCACCACGCTGTGGATCAGCCTGACGCTGGCGCTGAGCTTCGGGTCCTACGGGCTCATCCGCAAGCAGCTCGATGTCGGTTCGGTCCCGGGGCTGACGATCGAATCGGCGCTGCTGTTGCTGCCATCGCTCGCGGTCGCATGGTATTACGCGCAGACACAGGGATCGTCCTTCGCCGTTTCGACCGAACTCAGGCTGGCGATCATGGCCGGCGGCGTGGTGACCGCCTTCCCCCTGCTGCTGTTCGCGATTGCCGCGCGCAAGCTGCCCTATTCGATGCTCGGCTTCATCCAGTTCCTCGCTCCCAGCATCGTCTTCGTCCTGGGACTGACCGTGTTCGGCGAAGAGTTGAAGCCCGTCCAGGCCGCCTGCTTTGCCTGCATCTGGGCGGCCGCAGCGATTTTCGTGTGGGACCTCGTCGCGCGGACTAGGAAGCCAGCCGCCAGCTGAGCGTCTCGCCCGCGTGGAAGGGCACGATCCGCGCCTCGCCGCCATCGACTTCCGCCGGCACTTCCACCGGCGCCTTTTCCAGCGTGATCCGTTCTTCGTTCGGTGCAAGGCCGTAGAAAGCGGGGCCGTTGAGGCTGGCGAAGGCTTCGAAATGGTCGAGCGCGCCCTCGTCCTCGAACACCTGGACATAGCTTTCCAGCGCAAAGGGCGCGTTGAAGATGCCAGCGCAGCCGCAGGCGGTTTCCTTAGTATGCCGGTGGTGCGGCGCACTGTCGGTGCCGAGGAAATACTTGGCCGATCCGCTGGTCGCCGCGCCGCGCAGCGCCAGCCGGTGCTGTTCGCGCTTGGCTACCGGGAGGCAATAGAGATGCGGACGAATACCGCCGACGAGGATGTCGTTGCGGTTGATCTGCAGGTGCTGGGGGGTGATCGTCGCCGCAATATTGGGACCCGCGCTTTCCACGAAGCCGACCGCCTGCATGGTGGTGATATGCTCGAAGATCACGCGCAGCGTAGGCAGCCGATCGACCAGCGGCTGCAGCACGCGGTCGATGAACACCGCCTCGCGGTCGAAGATGTCGATATCGGGCGTGGTCACTTCGCCATGGACGCACAGCGGCATGCCGATATCGGCCATGCGTTCGAGCACGCCCATGATGTTGGCGACGTCGGTAACGCCGTGCGCGGAATTGGTGGTGGCGCCGGCGGGATAGAGCTTGGCCGCGGTCAGCACGCCGTCGGCATGGCCTGCGGCGAGATCGTCCGCGTCGCTCTCGTCGGTAAGGTAAGCGGTCATCAGCGGAGTGAAATCCAGGCCCGCGGGCACTGCGGCTAGGATCCGGTCGCGATAGGCCGCGGCGAGCGCGGTGGTGGTCACCGGCGGCGCCAGATTGGGCATCACGATGGCGCGGGCGAACTGGCGCGCGGTCTGCGGGACCACGGCGCGCATCGTGTCACCATCGCGGAAATGCAGATGCCAGTCGTCGGGGCGGCGGATTGTCAACGATTCGACCATGTGGTTGCCTATGGCGTCGGGCGGCCTATCTGTCACCCATGACTGCCACCCGCCTGTTCGACCGAGCCATCGTCCGCCTTACCAGCGAAGACCCCGACGAAGACGTCATTGCCTTCCTGCAGGGACTGGTGACGAATGATGTCACGGGGACCCTGCCCGCCTATGCCGGGCTGCTGACGCCGCAGGGCAAGACGCTGTTCGATTTCCTCGTATGGCCCGGCGCCGCCGGGGAAGTGCTGATCGATTGCGAAGCCGAGGCGGCCGAGGATCTGGCCAAGCGGCTGTCGCTCTACCGCCTGCGCCGCAAGATCGCGATCGCGGTCGATGCAGGCGTGGCCGTGCACTGGCAGGCTGAGATGGGCGATGGCGGTGCTGCCGACCCGCGACTGGCCGCGCTCGGGCAGCGCTGGCTGGCGCCAGTTGCCGACAGCGATGAAGCAGCGGACGCCGACTGGCGGGCGCACCGCCTCGCGCTGGGCGTGCCCGAAGGCCGGGCCGAACTGGGCGACATCCTGTGGCTGGAAACCAACGCCGCCGAACTGCACGGCGTCAGCTTCGGCAAGGGCTGCTATATCGGGCAGGAGAACACCGCCCGGATGAACTGGCGCAGCAAGGTCAACCGGCGGCTGGTGGTAGTCCCGCTCGAGCGTTCCGACGACAAGCGGCGCAAGGCGGATTACCCCGATCTCGGCCTGGCGGTGGACCATCTGCGGGTGGATGCAATCGACGCGGACAGCGCACCGGAATGGATGCGCGACGCGCTCAACCCTGCGGCAGAGTGATATCCATCGACCGGGTGAGCATGCGCTCGGCCCGGTCGCGCGCGGCTGTTTCGGGAAGCCCGAGCGAGCGTGACAGCGCGGTGCCGATCAGCGCATCGCCCATGGCCATCAGCACCAGCGCCAATGTCTCTTCATGCACCTGCGTCGGGGCAGCGCCATGCGCGGCTTCCTCGGGCGCGATTTCATCGACCAGCTGATGGATGGTCTCGACGATCGGGGTCAGCGCGTCCTCGTTACCGGTTAGGATCATCCAGCTGGCGAGTGCGCCAGCGCCTTCCTTGTCGAATGCGTCGAACGCCAGGTCGACCACCTCGCGCGGCGATCCGAGACCCGCGCGGCTTGCCCGGACCGCCTCGATGATCGTGTCGCACACCGTCTTGGCAAGATGGCCGGCCAGCGCCTTCTGCAGACCCGCCGCCGATCCGAAATGGTGAAGCAGATTGGCATGGGTGCGGCCGACGCGCGCGCCCACCGCCTTCAACGTCACCGATTGCGGTCCCGCTTCGATCAACAGCACGCGTGCCGCCTCGAGCGCTGCAAGTCGCGATTCCTCGGGCGATAGTCGTTTGCGCGTGGCCATTGACCGGTGCGGTAACCCATTGCGCAGGGCCGCGAAAGGCGCGACGCCAATTTATTGACAGCAATGTAAGTAGGCCTTACTTACATCAATGTCAGTTAATCCCGAGGAGCTTTTGATGAACGCCCCCGTTATGATCGATACCGACTTGCGTGACGCCGCGCCGACCCCGGCCGATCTGACCATCACCGTGCGCGACGAGCGCTTCAATCGCGGCACCAGCCCGCGGCGCTGGTGGGCGGGCGAACCGTTCGGCACTGCCTGGCACAATGCCCTGTCGGCCACCTTCCCTCGCGGCGAAGCTTTCTTCATCGAGGCGGTCAAGGCGCATCGCGAAGGCGCCAATCCTAAGCTCGAGAGCGAGATCCGCGCGTTCGTGAAGCAGGAAATCAACCACACCCGCGAACATATCGCCTTCAATCGGCTGGCCGAGGACGCGGGCTACGACATCAAGACAATCGACGCGCGGGTGGCGGAATTGCTCGCGCTGACCAAGGGGCGCCCGGCTATCGCGAACTTGGCGGTGACCATGGCGCTCGAGCATTACACCGCGATGATGGCAGCCGAATTCCTCGCCAATCCGAAGCATTTCGCCGCCGCCGACAAGGAAGTGCGCGATATGTGGCGCTGGCATGCGGCCGAGGAGATCGAGCACAAGGGCGTCGCTTTCGACACCTGGAACCACGCCACGAAGGACTGGACCGCCGGCAAGCGCTGGCGCGTGCGCAGCATCGTCATGCTCACGGTTACTGCGCGCTTCTTCAAGAACCGCTGGGCCGATGCGCTCGCTCTGCTCGAACAGGACGGCATCACCGGCTGGAAGGCGAAGTGGGGCCTGTTCAAATATCTCACCGTCAGCCCGGGCATCGTGCGCCGGATCTTCCCCGCGTGGCTGGCCTATTTCAAGCCGGGCTTCCACCCGTGGGATCACGACGACCGCGAATTGATCAAGCTCTACGAAGGCGATTTCAGCGACGCGCTGATGCCCGCCGAGTAAGGCTTCGTAGCTGAACAAAGAAAGGCCCCGCAGGTACAGCGCCTGCGGGGCCTTTCTCTTGCCTGGCTTCAGGCGGCCTGCGGCCGCGCGCGGGCATCGGCGCGCAGGTCGAGGCTGAAGAGCTTGCAGGGTGCTTCGCCGCCCCGTGCACGGCTCGCACGGGGCGCGACCCGGCCGGTGGGCAGGAAGCCGATCTTGCGCAGCACGCGGCCCGATGCCGGATTGTCGACGAAATGCCCCGCCTCGATCCGCTGGTGGCCGAGAAGGCGCGCCACTTCGAGCGCGCCGCGGCCCGCTTCGCTGGCGTAGCCCTGGCCCCAATGGGGCCGTGCGATCCAATACCCGATCTCGGCATCGGCGCTGTCGCAGGGATCGATGCCGATGCAGCCGATAACTTCGGAGCCGCTGCCCGTGGGCAGGGTAACGAGGAAGACCGGATAGCGCGGGTCGTGCTGGCGCATGACGAATTCGCGGGCGTGTTTGGGGAGATAGGGCCACGGCGCGCTGGCAAGATTGCGGACGATCGCTTCATCGGCGATTCCGCCCAGCAGCGCTTCGGCATCTTCGGGCCATGCCGGCCGCAACAGCAGCCGTTCGGTCACATGGAACATAGGTAATCTCCCCTTCGGTCCACGCTCCGGGCTCCTAGGCCGGACGCGTGACAATTGCGTGATGGCGAAAGAAAATTTCGCCGCGGAATTGAAGAAGGAGAAACGACAAGAGGGAGACGGGTCGGCCCCATCTCCCTCTTCGGTTGCCGGATCGTGGACCCGGCTGGGACCGTCCCGTTTGGACGATCCCGTTATCGGAGCGTCCGGTTTACTCGGCGGCTTCGGCCATCATGTCGACCGAGACGAACTGGCGGTCGAGCTTGCCCTTGTGGAAGCGGACCTTGCCGTCGGTAAGCGCGAACAGGGTGTGATCCTTGCCCATGCCGACATTGCTGCCCGGATAGTACTTGGTGCCGCGCTGACGCACGATAATGTTGCCGGCGATGACGTTCTCGCTGCCGAACTTCTTCACACCAAGGCGACGACCGGCCGAATCACGACCGTTACGCGACGAACCGCCTGCTTTTTTATGTGCCATCGTCCGCGCTCCTTACTTCTTGGCTTCAGTCGTCTTGGCAGCGGCCTTCTTGGGCGCAGCCTTCTTGGCAGGAGCCTTGTCTTCCGCGGCATCGGCCTTGGGAGCGGCTTCCTTCTTCGGCGCGGCCTTCTTGGCCGAACCGGCACCGACGTCGGTGATCCGCAACAGCGTCATCTGCTGGCGGTGACCGTTCTTGCGGCGATAGTTGTGACGGCGACGCTTCTTGAAAACGATCACCTTTTCGCTCTTGGCCTGTGCGATGATCTCCGCCGAAACGGTAACCTTGCCGGCATCCGAAAGCGAATCGCCTTCGCCTGCGAGCAGGACGTCGCCCAGCGTGATGGTATCGCCGGCTTCGCCAGCCAGCTTCTCAACCGCGATCTTGTCTCCGGCGGCAACCCGGTACTGCTTGCCGCCCGTGCGCACTACTGCGAACATGGTGGTTATCTCTCGTTCAAATTGCTGTGCCGTGATCTTGCGATGCACGGCGCGCCCGTCAGGCTACATGAAGCAGCCCCGGAAAGAAGCGTGCCGTTAAGCGATAGGTTGCCGCAAGTCAACGCTCGCCGCGAGGAATTTTGCATCCCCGCTGGTGCGCTGCGGCCTGCGTGATATGGAAGACAGGATGATCGATCGCAAGCTTTTCGCCCTCCCCCTCGCCATATTCCTGCTGGCCGGCTGCGCGGGCACCGCGTCCGAACGCTACCCTTCGCTGGCGACACGCGATGTGGAGCGCGCCGAAGGCACGTTCGAGCCCGTCCCGGGGCGACAGCTGGAGGTTCCGCAAGTTCCGGTAACGATGTCGGGCAGCCTTGATGAGCGGCTTGCTGCACTGGTCGAGCAGGCGCGCGAGGCGCATGCCGAGTTCACCGGTGCCGTCCCGGCAGCCGAGCGCAGGGTCGCCGCCGCCGCCGGCAGCGCGATCGGCAGCGATAGCTGGGCGACCGCGCAAGTGGCCCTCGCCGATCTCGATTCGGCGCGCAGCATTGCCGCGACGGCGTTGGGCGATCTCGATATCCTCTATACCGCTGCGACCGTCCAGGCGCAGGACAGCGCCGCGATCGCAGCAGCGCGGGAGACCGTCATCGCGCTGGTGCGCGAGGAAGACGACGTGCTGGCCAGGCTGCGCGCACGAATCCGCTGATCGCGCATACGAAAAACGCGGAGCCGGTTGCCCGGCCCCGCGTCCCCCCCACCGGAAAGGTGCCTATACGAAGGCGGCGATCGTCACCGTGGCAATGCCCCAACAAAAGATCAGCGCCGGCAGGATCAGCATCTGGACCGCGGCGTCCCCCGCCTTCACGCGGCCCGTATGCGTGACGATTCCCTGGCTTACGAGCTTCGCCCAGCTCATGTTGCGCCCGCGATGCTCGGGACCGATCCGTGTCCACAGCGCGGGCAGGCCGAAGCCGGCGACGATAAACAGCGTGAAGATGACCATCGGGATGATCAGCCCCGGCGTCGAAAGACCCGCAGCCATCACGGCGAGAAAGCCCAGATACAGGCCCACCGTCGCGATATAGAGACCCTTGGGCAGTTCGAAGCTGCGGTCGGTCTCGGGCATGGTCTTGGGCGCCGCAACGATGGCGGCTTGTTCGGCAACGAGTTCGCGAGTGAAATGCTTGGACATGGCGGGCTCCTTTGTTGGAGCCTTGATGCGCCCGAGCAGCCGGCGATTCCTTGATCTCGATCAACGAACGGAATTTATTTCCAGCGCTCCAGATCGGCATGATCCTGTTTCCGCGGCTCGATCCAGTGCCATGCATCGCCGCGTTTCTCGCGTTTCCAGAACCACGCCGCCGATTTGAGATGGTCCATCAGGTAATCGGCACCGGCGAATGCATCGCGCCGATGCCGTGCTGCGGTAGCCACCAGCACGATCGCCTCACCCGGTGTCATCACCCCCACGCGGTGCCAGGCAAGCGCGCCTTCGAGCCCGAAGCGCACCTTTGCCGCCTGCGCCAGGTCCAGCATGCCGCTGAGCGTAAGCGGTTCGTAGTGCGTCAGTTCGAGCGCCTTTAC
Organism: Qipengyuania citrea; assembly: GCF_009828015.1. GTDB lineage: Bacteria > Pseudomonadota > Alphaproteobacteria > Sphingomonadales > Sphingomonadaceae > Qipengyuania > Qipengyuania citrea. Next base: position 169,303 of record NZ_WTYG01000003.1, read on the forward strand.
TTCGCCGTCCGGCCGGACCTTGCCGCAAAAGGAGACCACCGCCCCGGCCGCGCCCTGTGCCGCGTTGAAGGCGGCCAGCGCCTCTCCCACGGACAGCCCCTTCTCGAGCACGCGGACATCGAGCGGCGTTTGGAGAACGAGCCTAGCCACCGCTCACCGGCGGCAACAATGCAACCTCGTCGCCATCCCGCGCCGACAGCTGGGTCTTGTCCGCCAGCACCTTGCCTGCCCAAGCCAGATTGACCCGCCCCTCGCGCAGCTGTTCGGCAACCGCGGGGTTAACCGCGGCCAGCAGACCGTCCCAACCGAGCGGCGCTGCGACTTCGCATTCGTCCTGCCCGGCGAGATCGCGCAACGGACCGAGGAAAAGGATACGCACGCCCATGGTTCAGGCTTCCAGATATTGGCCGGTCACGCCGGGCGCCGTTGCAAGGTAGCTTTCGATCGCGGCGAGCGACGCGCCTTCCCCCGCGATCATGTTGATCCGGCGCGGCGCATGCTTGCGCGCCAGGGCGACAACGATCGCCCGCCGCCATTCGCGGTGGGTGTGATCGGCCGATGGTAGGACGAGGACGGCATCATCGCCCCCGGCCAGGGCATCCTCCGCCTGCGGCAGCCATTGTCCGTGGAACAGCGCCGCAGCCGCAAGCGGATCGCCAGGCAGGCCGTCCACCGCGATCCGTTTCATTCACGCCGCTCGCGGTGGAGCGTGATGCCGATCTTCTCGTCCGCCTCCGCAATCGCCAGCTTGACGATCTTGACCGTCACTGCGGTAATGCGCCGGTCCTGCAGGAACAGCGTTTCGCAGACATGGTCGGCGACCGCCTCGATCAGCTTGAAATGAACGCCTTCGGGCAAGGCTTCCGATGCGGCGAACTTGAGATCCATGTAGTTCTTCGAGTGATCGAGCGAAGTGTCGGGATCATAGCGGCGCAGGGGCTTCATCTGCGCCTGGATGGTAAAGCGCAGCGGCTGCGGCCGGCCGGTTTCTTCGGAATAGATGCCGGTGAGCACGTCGTGCTCGAAATCGGCCACTTCGAGGATCAGCGAATCGTCCATGGGCAGCGTCCTAGCGCGGATTCGACCAGCGCGCGAAGATCGCGGTGGGCAACAGCCGTCCGCTGCCATCCTCCTGCACCGCCAAGTCGCCATGTTCGATCGTGCCCGGCAGTTCGGCGAACAGTTCCTGAAGCAGGCCGACCAGGCTGAGGCTGCTCATGCGAACGGCATAGACGGTCAGGAAAAGGAACCGGCTGTCGGCATCGAGCAACTGGCGGCAATCGGACACGAGCTCCGGCAATCCTTCCTCAAGCCGCCACACCTCGCCATCCGGTCCTCGCCCGAACTTCGGCGGATCGAGAATGATGCCGTCATAGCGGCGCCCGCGCCGCACTTCGCGTGCCGCGTACTTCATCGCATCCTCGACCAGCCAGCGGATGGGACGATCATCGAGCCCCGCCATGGCGGCGTTCTCGCGCGCCTGGGCGACCGATTTCTTGCTCGCATCGACATGCGTCACACGGCCGAAGCGGCTGAGCGCCTGCGTGCCCACGCCGGTATAGCCGAACAGGTTCATCGTTTCGGCATCGCGCGCATCGCCGAGTTGCCGGCCCATCCATTCCCACACCGGGGCCATGTCGGGGAAGAAGCCGAGGTGCCGGAACGGCGTGCATTGCGCCGTGAAGCGCGCTTCGTCGCCCCAGCGCAGCGTCCAGCCATCCTGCGGCACGTCGCGCGCAAACTGCCAGCGGCCACCGCCGTCCTCGTCGCTGCCGGGGACGAATTCGCCATCCGCGTCCCATTCGGGCAGGCGCGGCGACCACATCGCCTGCGGTTCGGGGCGGATGAAGCGGTAGTCACCATATTGTTCGAACTTGCGCCCGTGCCCGCTGTCGAGCAGGCGATAGGCGTCCCAGCCTTCGCCGACCATCAGCACCGGATCGCGCCGCATTTGGGCCATCAGGCCGAATGCCCCACGATATGGTCGCGCACGGCTTCATAGGTGCCGGGAAGCTCGCGATAGGCTTCTTCGCGCGCGAACAGATCGCCGACCCGGGCCGGCAGCCCCGGCCGCGTGCCCGTCGCCCGCTCGACCGCATCGGGGAACTTCGCCGGATGCGCGGTGGCCAGCGTGACCACAGGGACGTCATGCGGCAGTTCGGCCACGCGCGCCGCGTGCAAGCCGATCGCAGTGTGCGGATCGACGATTTCCGCGCAATCCTCGCATGCCCAGCGCATGCCCCGCGCCATGTCGTCTTCGTCGGCGCGCATGCTGGTGAACAGCGCAGACGCGCCTTCGCGCTGCGCATTGGTTAGCTGCATTGCGCGTGCGCTTTCGAACCCGCGCATCTGCTCGGCCAGAGCGATCCCGTCGCGCCCGCCGACATCGAACAAGAGCCGCTCGAAATTGGAACTGACCTGGATGTCCATGCTGGGCGCAGCGGTGGGTGTCACCTCCCCGGCCGAATAGTCGCCGGCGCTGAGCGCCCGGTGCAGGATGTCGTTGACGTTGGTCGCCACGATCAGCCGCTCTATCGGCAGGCCCATCTGCGCCGCGACATGGCCGGCGAAGACATCGCCGAAATTGCCCGTCGGGACGCTGAACGCCACCTTGCGGTCGGGCCCGCCCAGTTGCAGCGCAGCGGCGAAATAATAGACCACCTGCGCCATCAACCGCGCCCAGTTGATCGAATTGACCGCGCCGATCCGGTGGGTGTCGGTCACGTCGCGATCGGCGAAGATGCGCTTCACCATCGCCTGCGCGTCGTCGAAGCTGCCATCGATCGCGATGTTGTGGACATTAGGCGCGCGCACGGTGGTCATCTGGCGGCGCTGGACATCGCTGACGCGGCCCTTGGGATGCAGCATGAATATCTCGACCCGGTCGAGCCCCGCCACCGCATCGATCGCGGCGCTTCCCGTATCGCCGCTGGTTGCCCCGACGATAGTCAGGCTGCCATCTTCGCGCGCGAGGAACTCCTCGAACAACAGGCCGAGCAATTGCAGCGCGACGTCCTTGAAGGCGAGCGTAGGGCCATGGAACAGTTCGAGCAGCCATTGCCGCTCGTCGAGCTGGGTCAGCGGGGTCACGGCCGCATGGGCGAAGCGGCCATAGGCCTTGGCGGTCAGTTCGCGCAGCCGCTCGGGCGTCAGGCAATCGCCGACGAAGGGCTGCATCACCCGCGCGGCCAGTTCGCTGTAGGGCAGACCGCGCATCGCGGCGATTTCGTCATGCGTGAAGCGCGGCCACTGTGCCGGGACATAGAGCCCGCCATCGCTGGCCAGACCGGCGAGCGTGACGCCGGCGAAATCGAGCGACGGAGCGCTGCCGCGGGTGGAGACATATTTCATCGGGATAGGCGGTTAGCGGGGCATGCCGGGGCGGGCAAGCAAGCGGCTCTTTAAACGTCCCTAGCACGCGTGGCACGGCGCCGCAGCGCGAGGATGTAGATGATCAGCGCAGTGAGCGCGAAAAAGAACCACTGGCCCGCATAGGCAAGGTGGTTGTTGGGCAAATCGCGAGGATCAGGCGGCGCCAGCGGGGCAAGACCGGCCACGCCTTGCGAGGCGACGATCCGGCCACCCGGCGCAATGGTGCCGCCAACCGGTCCCCCTGCCCATTCGACCGGCGCGGGATTGCGCGAAAATCCCAGGTCAATGCGGACCTGTTCGCCGCTGGGCAGCGCGCATGTCGCGCGGTGGGCGACGCCCTTTTCGCCGCGCAGGCTGGTCCCGGCGACGGTGTTGATCCCGACCACCTCGGCGCAGGTCACCTCGGTCCGGCGATACAGCAACTCCTCCGCCCGGGCCGGATCGCGCGGATAGCCGACCGGCTCCGCCATCTCCAGCGACCGTTCGGCGCGCTGGATCAACGCGTCCTTTTCCTCCATCCGGCCGAGCTGCCAGAAACCGAGCGCGATCATGACCGCAATGGCGGCGGCTACGATGACCGTGGCGAATATTGGAATGCGTCTCACAGCGCGCTGCTCTCCGGGATCACGGTGCGACTATTTCCGCCCGTGAAGGATTTCAGGGTCGGCATTGTTTTATCCACCGTGGGGCAAGAACCAAGAAGGGCAGCCACGGCGGTGCCGGGCTGCCCTTCCTGTTGTTCGAGCCTGTCGGCAGCCATCAGTGGACGGCGGCGCCCCAGCCACCCCAGACGTAGACGGTGATGAACAGGAACAGCCACACCACGTCGACGAAGTGCCAGTACCATGCCGCAGCTTCAAAGCCGAAGTGCTGGCGCGGGGTAAAGTGGCCCTTGTAGGTCCGCACGAGGCAGACGATCAGGAAGATCGTGCCGACGAGGACGTGGAAACCGTGGAAGCCCGTCGCCATGTAGAAGGCCGAGCTGTAGGTGTTGCCGCCGAATTCGAACGGCGCTGCGGCGTATTCGTAGGCCTGGATCGCGGTGAACACGGCGCCCAGGATGATCGTGAGCCACAGGCCCTTCTTCAGTCCATCGCGGTCGCCGTGGATTAGCGAATGGTGCGCCCAGGTGACGGTGGTGCCCGAACACAGCAGGATCAGCGTGTTGAGCAGCGGCAGGCTGAAGGGATCGATCACGTATTCGATGGCAGCAGGCGGGAAAGTCCCGCCCACGACATCGGACAACTCGCTCGGGAACAGCGCGAAATCGAACCAGCTCCAGAACCAGCCGACGAAGAACATCACTTCCGAAGCGATGAACAGGATCATGCCGTAGCGCATGTGAAGCTGGACGATCGGCGTGTGGTCGCCGCGTTCGGCTTCCTTCACGATGTTGCCGAACCAGGCGAAGAAGGTCGCGATCAGGCCGGCAATGCCGAGGCCGAGCACGAGATGCGCGCTGGCCATTTCGTGCATGTAGAGCACCATGCCGCTGGTGAAGGTCAGCGCCGAGAACGAGCCGACGAAGGGCCAGATATCGGGTTCGAGGATGTGATATTCGTGATTGACGTTGCCAGCCATAGTACTCGCGTCCTGGGTTTCGCTTTGCGGGTGCCCTTAATGCGCCAATGCGCTGGGGTCTAGGGGCTACTCGGCAGATTCCAGCGCCCGGTGGAAAGTATATGACAGGGTAATCTGCTCCACCCCGTCCATGTTGGGGTCGTCGAGCGCCTTCGGATCGACGAAATAGAGCACCGGCATGCGCACTTCCTGCCCCGGCTGCAGCACCTGCTCGGTGAAACAGAAGCACTGGATCTTGTTGAAATAGGCCCCGGCCTGCTCGGGTTCGACATTGAAGGTCGCGGTCCCGGTGATGGCCTCGTCGGATTCGTTCTTCGCGAGGTAGATTGCCATGTCGCGCTGACCGATCGTCACGGTGTCGGTGACCTGTTCGGGCCGGAAGCTCCAGGGCACATCGCCCGCAGTCGTCCCGTCGAAGCGGATCGAAATCGTCCGCCCTCCGGCACTGGCGCCAAGACGTTCGGCGATGGCCGCATCGCTCTCGGTCGCGCGCTGCGTCGTACCCCCGAAGCCGGTAACCTGGCAGAACAGCTGGTAGAGCGGCACCGCTGCGTAGCCCAAACCGAGCATGGCCAGTGCACCACCGAAAGCGAGCAGAGCGGTGCGGTTCTTGCGGGTATCGAGAGTAGCAGCGGTCATGGCGAAGCTCACATCCTAGCGATGGTTATCACATAGAAAAGAACGGCGAGGAACAGCAGGATACCGCCAACCACGAGGTTGCGGCTCTTCTGCCGGCGCTTGAATTCGGTTTCTTCTTCGGGCGTCATGCGATCCATCCCTGATTGGCCATTACCCGGTCGGCCACCAGCGCGGCGAACAGGGCGAACAGATAGATGATGCTGAAAGCGAACAGGCGCTTTTCGGGCTTCATCGTGTCATTGGCACCAGTCTGCCGAAAAGCGACCGGAACCGAAAGCGCAAGGAAGGCAAGCGACAGCGCAAGCGAAGCAACACCGTAAACGTAAGCCGTCCCGCCGATGAACCACGGGGCGGCCGCGACCGGCACGAGCAATACGGCATAGGCGAAGATTTGACGGCGTGTCGAGGTTTCACCCCGGACGACCGGCATCATCGGAATGCCGACATTGGCATAATCGGTCTTCACGAACAGCGCGAGCGCCCAGAAATGCGGCGGCGTCCACATGAAGATGATGAGGAACAGCAGCACGGGCATCAGCGTGATATCGCCGGTCACCGCGACCCATCCGATCAGCGGCGGAAAGGCCCCCGCCCCGCCACCGATCACGATGTTCTGCGGCGTGCGCGGCTTCAACCAGACCGTGTAGATGACCGCGTAATAGAACACGGAAAACGCCAGGATCGCGGCCGCCAGCCAGTTGAGCGCCAGGCCCATGATCATCACCGAAGCGGCAGCGATCAGGACGCCGAAGTCGCGCGCATCGGTGCGGTTCATCCGCCCCGCGGGCAGCGGGCGGGCCGCAGTGCGCTTCATCCCCGCGTCGATGTCGGCTTCCCACCACTGGTTCAGCGCTGCTGCCCCGCCCGCACCCAGCGCGATGCACAGCACCGCGGTAAAGCCCAGGATGGGGTTGATAGTGCCCGGCGCGGCGAGCAGCCCGCACAGGCCGGTGAAGATAACCAGGCTCATCACGCGCGGCTTGGTCAGCGCAAAGAAATCGCGCCATTCGGCGGGGAGCTGGGTGGGGACGGTCTGGGTCATGGGATCGGTCGCCATATAAGGCGTTACAGGCGCTTTAGCCAGTCAATCAGGATCGTATTTACCGCTTCGGGCCGTTCCTGCTGCGTCCAGTGACCGACGCCGTCGAGCACGTGACCTTCGATGCTCGGTGCGAACATGCGGATGAGCGCCACCGGATCCTCGATCGCGCCGAACAGGAAGGTGGCGGGATCGCGGGTTCCGCCGATGAACAGGGCGGGCTGCTCGATGCGCTTGCCGTTCCACTGCTGCAGCCATTCGAAGTCGGTTTCATGGTTGCGATAGCGGTTGAGCGGTCCGCGAAAGCCCGACGCGCGAAATTCGGCCTCGTAGAAATCGAGGTCGTCCTCGGTCAGCCAGGCTACCGGCGCGGGATCGGGCAGCCCCTCGAGGAAAGTCGCACCCAGCGGCTTGTCCCAATAGTCGCCCGGCGGCACATCGCCGCTGATCGAATACATCATCCGCTGCACGAAATCGCGGGGGTCGCGTTCCGCTTCGGCCTCGCCCACCCCCGGCTCCTGGAAATATTCCTGGTAGAAGAACTTGCCCTGGCTGGTGAAATGTTCGCGAAAGACTTCGGTGAATGGCCGGTTCGGCACGCCGGCGAACGGGACCGACAGCCCCGCCACCGCGCGAAAATGACCGGGATGCGTCAGCGCGGAATTCCACACGATCGGCGCCCCCCAGTCGTGGCCGACAAGCACCGCCGGGGCGCCGGGCGAAAGGGCTTCGCGCAGGCCCACCAGATCGCCGACGATATGTTCCATGGCATAGGCGCCAACCGGCTCTGGCTTGTCCGATCCGCCGTAACCGCGCACGTCGATCGCGCAGGCGGTGAAACCCGCGTCCGCGACGGGGCCGATCTGGTGCCGCCAGCTGTACCAGCTCTCGGGAAAGCCGTGGACCATGATGACCAGCGGGCCTTCGCCTTCGACGGCGCAGCGCAGGCTGGCTGAACCGGTATCGATCGTACGCATCTGGGGCATTCGCTCAGACTCCGGGCAAGCAAAGGAAAACGGCCGGTCCACCATGGGACCGGCCGCTCTTTCGTGTCCAGCCTTTCGCAGCTGCTTAAGCGGGCTGCGGCTTGCTCATGTGATCGTGAGCGGTGTGGTGGTCCTCGATGACCGGCAGCGTCTCGAACTGGTGGAACGGCGGCGGGCTGCTCAGCGTCCATTCGAGCGTGGTGGCGCCTTCGCCCCACGGATTGTTGCCGACCTTCTTGCCCGCCACGAAGGCGTAGACGATGTTGACGAAGAAGAAGACCATCGAAGCCGCCATGATCATGTAGCCGATCGAGCTGATCTCGTTCCAGTAGGCATAGGCCTCGGCATAGTCGGGATAGCGGCGCGGCATGCCCTGCAGACCGAGGAAGTGCTGCGGGAAGAAGATCACGTTCACGCCGATGAAGAACACCCAGAAGTGCAGGTGCGACAGCAGTTCGGAGTGCATCCGGCCGCTCATCTTGGGGAACCAGTAATAGAACCCGGCGAAGAGCGAGAACACGGCACCCATCGACAGCACGTAGTGGAAGTGCGCGACCACGAAGTAGGTATCGTGGACGACATCGTCGACACCGCCATTGGCCAGGTACACGCCCGTCACACCGCCGACGGTGAACAGGAAGATCATCCCGATCGCCCACACCATGGGCGATTTGAATTCGATCGACCCGCCCCACATCGTGGCGATCCAGCTGAAGATCTTCACCCCGGTCGGCACTGCGATGACCATGGTGGCGGCGGTGAAGTACATCTTCGTGTTCACGTCGAGACCGACGGTGTACATGTGGTGCGCCCACACGACGAAGCCGACCACGCCGATGGCGACCATGGCATAGGCCATGCCGAGGTAACCGAAGACCGGCTTGCGGCTGAAGGTCGAGACGATCTGCGAGATCATGCCGAAGCCCGGCAGGATCATGATGTAGACTTCGGGGTGACCGAAGAACCAGAACAGGTGCTGGTACAGCACCGGGTCGCCGCCACCGGCCGGATCGAAGAAGGTCGTTCCGAAGTTGCGGTCGGTGATCAGCATGGTGATTGCGGCTGCAAGCACCGGCAGCGCGAGCAGCAGCAGGAAGGCGGTGACCAGCACCGACCACACGAACAGCGGCATCTTGTGCAGGGTCATGCCCGGCGCACGCATGTTGAAGATGGTGGTGATGAAGTTGGTCGCGCCAAGGATCGAACCGGCACCGGCAAGGTGCAGCGAGAAGATCGCGAAATCGACTGCGGGGCCCTGCGAGCCGGTGGTCGAAAGCGGCGCATAGACGGTCCAGCCCGTGCCTGCGCCCGGCCCCGTACCGCCCGGCACGAAGAGCGAGAACAGCAGCGAAACGAAGCCGGCAACGGTCAGCCAGAAGCTGACGTTGTTCATGCGCGGGAAGGCCATGTCGGGCGCGCCGATCATCAGCGGCACGAACCAGTTGCCGAAGCCGCCGATCATGGCGGGCATGACCATGAAGAAGACCATGATCAGGCCGTGGGCGGTGATGAACACGTTCCACATGTGCAGCGAGGTATCGAAGTCCGACGTGCCGCCCATGAATTCGGCCCACCACTGCAGATACTGGATGCCGGGCTCGGCCAGTTCCAGACGCATGATGCCCGAAATCGCACCACCCACGATCCCCGCGATAATCGCGAAAATCAGGTAGAGCGTCCCGATGTCCTTGTGGTTGGTGGACATGAACCACCGCGCGAAGAACCCGGGCACATGATGGTCGTCATGCGCATGGTCTTCGGTGTGGGCCTGGAAGCTGTCGGCGGTGGTAGCCATCGTGCTATACTCTCGAGCTAAACGTAAATCTTAGACGGTCGGGGCTGCGCCGGCACCGGCGGCACCGGGAACCGCGCTTTCGGGTTCCTGCAGGGGCGCGGCGGCCGGATCGGCTGCGATACCGGTATCGGCTGCACCTGCGATCGTCCCGCCCTGGGCAAGCACCCATGCGTTGTACTGGTCCATCGGCAGCGCCTCGACCGCGATCGGCATGTAACCGTGACGCGCGCCGCAAAGCTCCGAACACTGGCCGTAATAGACGCCGGGTTCGTCGATCTGGAGGATCTTCTCGTTCAGGCGACCGGGAATGGCGTCGAGCTTGAACCACAGGCTGGGCACGGCGAACGAGTGGATCACGTCGGCAGCGGTCGTCTGGAAACGGATCGGGACACCCGCCGGCACGACCATGCGATTGTCGACCGCGAGCTGGTGCGGTTCGCCCCGCGCAGCGGCCTCTTCCTCGGTCAGCATGTTCGAGACGACTTCGAAATCGCCATTGTCGGGATAAGCGTAGCCCCAGTACCACTGGTAACCGATCGCCTTGACGGTGATCGCATCCTTCGGCGGCGACTGGTATTGTGCACTCAGCAGGCCGATCGACGGCACGGCGATACCCAGCAGGATCAGCGCGGGAACCACGGTCCAGATAACTTCGATCGTGGTGTTGTGGCTGGTCTTCGACGGCACCGGATTGGCGCGCTTGTTGAAGCGCAGGATGACGTAGACGAACAGCGCCAGCACGAAGAGGCTGATCAGCGCCATGACCCAGACGAGGCCGATATGCAGCGCATTGGCCTGCTGGCCGATGGGCGAGAACTGCTCCTGCACATCGATGCCCGCAGCCACCGGCATACCCTTGCCTTCGGTCGGCTTCATCGGGACGTAGGCGCTCGAACCGGCGGCCACGTCTTCGTTCGAGGCATCGGCAGCCACGGCCGGATCGACAGCTTCGAGCTGTGCGGTAGCCGCATCCTGCGCGATTGCGCCCGGTGCGCCGAAGGCCAGCGTAGCGGCCATGGCCAGGCTGGCTGCGATCCGTTGGAACCCGTTGAGGGAGCCGAGAATTTTCATCGTCTTGGCACTCTTTCGTGTCGTGTCTCGATACGGGCCCGCCGGCGCAGTCAAATCCCGCCTGCATGGCGGAAACGCCCTCGTTTTGGGCCCGATTGCGCCCGCCTATAGGCAGGGAATGCAGATGCCTCAAGCGGGTGGCCGATAAAAATGTGCAACCAGCTTTGCCTCTTGCGCAATCGGGCGCGACGCGCTTTGGACCGATGCATCATGACCGAAGAAGAAATCCTCCACGAATTCCGCGCCAGCGAAGCTCTGCTCGAAGGCCATTTCAAACTGTCGAGCGGGCGGCACAGCGGCCACTATCTGCAATGCGCACGCGTGCTGATGAACCCCGACCGCGCCGGGCGGCTGGCGTTTGCGCTGGCGCAGAAAATCCCGCGCGAAACGCGGAGCCAGATCGATGTCGTGATCAGCCCGGCGATGGGCGGCATCATCATCGGCCAGGAAATGGGCCGCGCGCTGGGCAAGGACGCGATGTTCCTCGAACGGCCCGATGGCGAATTCCACTTGCGGCGCGGGTTCCGGCTCGAGCCCGGGGCCAAGGTGCTGATGGTCGAGGATGTGGTCACCACCGGCCTGTCGAGCCGCGAGGCGATTGCCGCGGTTGCGCGCGAAGGCGGCGAGGTGGTCGCCGAAGTCGCCCTTATCGATCGCAGCAATGGCACGGCCGAACTCGGCGTGCCTTTCTATCCCCTGATCGACATCAATTTCCCGACCTATGCCGATGACGAGCTGCCCGAGGAACTGGCGGCCATCCCCGTGACCAAACCTGGGAGCCGCAAGGCGTGAGCGAACGGCTGCGCCTCGGGGTCAATATCGACCACGTCGCCACCATCCGCAACGCACGCGGCGGCGATCATCCGGACCCGGTGCGCGCGGCCGAGATCGTAGCCGCGGTCGGCGGCGACGGGATCACCGCCCACTTGCGCGAAGACCGGAGGCATATCCGCGACGACGATCTCGAACGGATCCAGAAGGCTACCGACCTGCCGCTGAACCTCGAAATGGCAGGCACGGAAGAGATGCTGGCGATCGCGCTTGCGCACAAGCCGCATGCCGCCTGCATCGTGCCCGAGAAACGCGAGGAACGCACAACCGAGGGCGGGCTCGATGCGGCCGGCCTGCACAACCAGCTCGCGCCGATCGTGTGGAAGCTGGCCGACCACGGGATTCGCGTGTCGCTGTTCATCGAGGCAGACGAACGCCAGCTCGAAGCAGCGCAGCGGCTGCGTTCGGCGGTGGTCGAATTCCACACCGGCGAATATGCCCATGCCGGCCTCGACGGCGACAGCGAGCGCGCCGCGCGCGAACTCGAACGGATCGCCCGCATGTCGAAACTCGCCCGCGAAATGGGTATCGAACCCCATGCCGGTCACGGGCTCACCTACGAGAATGTAAAGCCCATCGCCGCCATCCCCGAACTCGCCGAACTCAACATCGGCCACTATCTGGTGGGCGAAGCGGTCTTCGTCGGGCTGGAAGCCGCGGTCCGGCGGATGCGCGACCTGATGGACGAAGCACGCGCATGATCATCGGCCTCGGTTCCGACCTCTGCAATATAGAGCGCATCCAGAACTCGCTCGACCGCTTCGGCGAACGGTTCGAAAACCGCGTCTTCACCGAGATCGAACGCGCCAAGGCGCGGCGGCGCCCGTTCACCATTGCGGGCACCTATGCCAAGCGCTTCGCCGCCAAGGAGGCGTTCTCCAAGGCGGTCGGCACCGGGTTTCGCCGCGGGGTCTTCATGAAGGACATCGGCGTGGTCAACGCGCGCTCGGGCGCTCCGACGCTGTCGCTGACCGGGGGCGCGGCGATCGTGCTTGCGGAAATGGTGCCGCCCGGCCATGAGACGCGCATTCATCTTACCCTCACTGACGACCATCCATGGGCGCAGGCCTACGTCATCATCGAGGCCCTCCCCCAGTGACCAGCGGCACGGCAGCAGTGAAAACCAAAACCGACACATCCGACGACAAGGTCGACTGGATCGCCGAAATCCGCGGGCTGGCCGTGATGCTGCTCGCGGTGTTCGCCTTTCACAGCTTCATCGCCAAACCGTTCTACATCCCGTCGGAATCGATGATGCCGAACCTGCTGGTGGGCGACCGGCTGGTGGTGAGCAAATATCCCTATGGCTGGAACTGGAGCTCGGTCAGCTTCCACCTCGCCCCGCGGGGCGACTGGCGGGTGATGGGATCGACACCCGAATATGGCGATATCGTCATTCCCGTGCATCCCGAACGCGACGAGGATTACATCAAGCGCGTGGTAGCGTTGCCGGGCGACCGGATTGCGGTCCAGAACGGGCGCATCATCCTCAACGGCGCACCGGTGGAACAGAAGGTCGAGCCCGCGATCGCACTGCCGCTCGACGCCAATTCGCGCTGCGACGGCTTTGGGTTCGACGATTTCCGCGCGCAGAACGCTGCGGGGGACGACGTCTGCCGAGTACCGGTCCTGCGCGAAACGCTGCCCAATGGCGCCACCTATCTGGTGATCGACCACCAGAACCAGCAACTCGACAATTTTGCCGAGATCACGATTCCCGAAGGCCATGTCTTCGTGATGGGCGACAACCGTGATCATTCTTCCGACAGCCGCGAACTTGCGCATCCGCAAGGCCTGCTGGGCCCCGTTCCGCTGGAGAATATCGGCGGGCGCGCGGAATTCATCACCTTCTCGCTCGACGGCACGACCTCGCTCAATCCAGTGACCTGGTGGACGAGCCTGCGCGAAGGCCGCGCGTGGTCCACCCTGCGCCCGGCGATCGCGGAACGAAAACCCGCTGCCGAGCGCTAGGGTCCTGACCACACAGGGGAAGCGTATGGCCGACGACACGCAGGATTTCCGCGACAACGATCTCGGTACCAGCCCTTCGCGGATCGACGATCCACGCATTCGCCACGAAGTCTCGCGCGCGATGGTCTGGGTCGGCATCGTCGGTGCCGCCGTGCTCGCGGTGTGGATCGCGCGGCCGCTGCTGGTGATTTTCGGCGCGATGGTGTTCGCCTCGATGATCGAGGGCGGCGCGCGCCTGCTTGCCCGCGTCCTGCCGATCGCCCGCGTTTGGCGTGTCGCCATCGTGCTGGCGGGAACGCTCGCCTTCCTGGTGTGGCTCGGTTATTTCGCCGGCTCGACCATTTCGCAGGAAGCTGCGCAATTTCCCGCCATCATCGAACGCCAGATCAACGAGCTGTTCGCCTGGGCCCGTACGCAGGGGTTCGCGATCGAAGAGGCGCGGCTGCAGAACTATCTCGGCAATATCGGCAGCGGCATCAGCACGGTCACCCGGGCCCTGGGCGGGATACTCGGCGGGGCGGCAACGATTTTGCTGATTCTAGTCATCGGGATCTATGTCGCGGTCGATCCGCAGCTTTACGAACGCGGCGTTGCCTGGATGCTGCCGCGCGAACACCGCGACCGGTTCTATGTCACGGCGTCGAAGATGGGCAGCACCATGCGGCGGCTGATGGCCGGGCGCCTGCTCGGCATGGTCGTGGAAGCGGTGTTCACCTACATCATGCTGGCCTGGGTCGCGCCGCTGATCGGAATCGGCGCAGTACCGATGGCCGCGCTGCTGGCGATCCTTACCGGCCTGCTTGCCTTCGTCCCCAATCTCGGAGCGATCATCTCGGGCGCGTTGATGGTGCTGGTCGGGTTCTCGGGCGGGGTGGAGATGGGGATCTACACCATCGCGGTCTATTTCTTCGTCCAGAATTTCGACGGCTATGTCGTCATCCCGATGATCGCCAAGAAAACGGTCGATCTGGCGCCCGCGCTGGTGCTGGCATTCCAGCTGATCATGGGAATCCTGTTCGGCATCCTCGGCCTGTTCCTGGCCGACCCCCTGCTCGCGATGATCAAGGTCGCGCTCGAACGCAGGGCCGAGAGGACCAACGGCGAAAAACGTGGAGAGGAAGCCGTAAATGGCACGTAAGTTCCTGTACTTTATAGCCGTATGCATCGTTCTCGTGATCGTCGGATCGATTGCGCTGACTATCTGGTCGCGCGAGGCGACCGAGATCGCCTTCGTTCCGCGCGGCGAATTCGTCGAGCAGGACCCGCTCGCCGCCAACGCCTACCAGGACCCGCAGATGTGGTATTCGCGGCCCGGACTGGGCACGGGCGACCCGGCGCGCTACCAGCCGGCGATCGCCGAGACCGCCCCCGATCCAGCGACCCGCACCCCCTCGCCCGATGCGCCCGCCGCCGAACAGAGCCTCGACCGGAATGATCCGCTCGCCACCGCGGGTTCGGTCACCGGCGAACCGGCCGATCCGCAGGCATTGCCCGAATTCGCCGTCTTCTTCGTCTCGCCGACCAGCTATATCCAGGCGGGCGGCGACTGGAACGCGGCGCTGGGCGACGCTACGACCGACAACCGTGCCCGCCTGTTCCTGCGCGGGCTTGCCAGCCCCTTCAACCGCGCCGACGAGATCTGGGCTCCCAAGTACCGGCAGGCCGCGGCGGGGGCCTTCCTGACCGACCGACCCGAAGCGCAGCAGGCAATCGATGCTGCCTATGCAGATGTTGCGCAGGCATTCGACTATTTCCTCGACAGCATCGCTGACGACAAGCCGATCGTGCTTGCCGGGCATAGCCAGGGCGCCTCGCATATCCTGCGGCTGCTGCAGGAAAAGGTCGCGGGCACGCCGGTCGCAGAACGGGTTGCCGCGGTCTATGCGCCCGGCTGGCCGATTTCGGTTGAACACGATCTGCCCGTCCTGCCGTTCCCCGCCTGCGCCGCACCCGGCCAGCCGCAATGCCTGCTGGCGTGGTCGGCCTTTTCCGACGACGGCGATGCGGACATGATCATGCGGCGTTACGAAGCGACCGTCGGCTATGACGGCGAGCCGCGCGGCGACGGGCCAATCTTGTGTGTCAATCCGATCACCGGAGGCACCAATGGCGCTGCGCCCGCCAGCGCCAATCTGGGGACGCTGGTCCCCGACGACACGCTGTCGAAGGGCGAACTGGTGACCGGTGCGGTGCCCGCGCGCTGCGGCGATAACGGCCTGCTGTATATCGGCGACCCGCCCGAGCTGGGTCAGGGCGTGCTGCCGGGCGGCAATTACCACGTCTACGATATTCCGCTGTTCTGGAAGAATGTGCAGGAGGACGTCATCGCACGGGTGAGAGCATGGGCGACGGCACGGGCCTCGTAAGCGACAACGCGCTCGATTACGGCGATGCGCTGCCCGATGGCGGCGCCTTGCTCGGGCTGGATCTGGGCACGAAGACCATCGGGGTCGCGACATGCGATGCCGGATGGCGATACGCGACTGCCGGAAAGACGCTCCCCCGCAGCAAGTTCAGCAAGGATTGCGGTGCCTTGCGCAAACTGGTTGCCGAACGCTCGATTGCCGGCGTGGTGATCGGTCTGCCGCGCAACATGGATGGCAGCGAAGGGCCCCGCGCACAGGCCAGCCGTGCCTATGCCCGCAATCTGGCGGAAGCGCTCGACCTGCCGGTCTTGCTGTGGGATGAGCGTTGGTCCTCCGCCAGCGCCGAAGCGGCGATGATCGGGCAGGACATGAGCCGCGCCAAGCGCGCAGCGCGGATCGACAGCCATGCCGCGGCCGTGATCCTGCAAGGCGCGATCGATACGCTGTCGGGCGGCGGTTTCTAGCGATTGGCTGAAAACGCGCAGGACCCCGTTCGGCACAGGCACGGCCGCCGGTTCACGGTTCGAGCGCGGCGCGCTGCTGGCGGGCTTCCTGCGCGACCATCAGATTGCCTGCCGCCTCTGCCTCGCGCCAAAGCGCATCGCGGTGGTTGTCGTCCGCCATGCGCGCCGCTCGCGCCTCGAAACAGGCGAGCCGCATGCGGCCGCTGGGATGATGGCGGCCGAACTGCTGCGCCAGGTCGAGCGCTTCGTCCCCGCCCAGCGCGACGGCGCAGCGCAGGAATGTCTCGCTGGCACCGGGATTGAGAACCCCCGTCACGCGGTGCCGCTGCAGATCGAAACCATATTGGTCATACCAGCCCTGCCCCGCATGCATATGCATCAGATTAAGCGACACCGAAGTCGTCTCGGGCGGATATTGCGCATGCACATCGCGGTGGGCGCGGTAATGGAGCAGCCGCCCTTCATGCAGCGTGCTGGATTCGACGAACCGCAGCGCAGCGCGTTCGCCCCTCCAGCCGGCGATCTCGCGATAGTCGATCTCGAAATATTCGCTGCGATAGCCTGGGCCGAAATAGCCCATGGTGAGGAAATCGAAATTGTGGTCGTGCGCGGTGCCATAATCGAAGCTGCCGGCCCCGCTCGCGCGGAAGCAGCTTTCGCCTTCCCCCGGCCAGATATTGGCGCGAAGGAAGCTTCCCCCGCTCGGCGCCGACAGGACGATCACCTGCGGGCCATAGGCGGCCTCTGCTAGCGTATCGCGATACGCCTCCCGCAACTGCGCGATCAGCAGATCGCCGAGGAAATTGCGGTTGTTGCCCAGCCGTTCCAGACTGGCGGCGGCATCGAGCAGGCTGGTTTCATCCTGCGGATCGAACCCCTGCGCCACTGCCTCGACCGTTTCTTCGAGCGTGGCCGCGCCGTCCTGCGTATTCGCAATCACGCGGGGTATAGGGCGTGCCCCTTCCTGTCCAGCTGCGGATAGGCCGCAGCCAGCTGCGCTCGCAAGCTCGACGCGGGACCGAACAGCGGGTCCGCGCGGTCCGCTGTCATCCGCTCGAGCGCGACCAGACCAAGGGCGCTGTCGAGCGCGAGGCATTCGCGCAGCGCCTGCCAGCGCAGATGGGGGCTTCCCGCCAGCGTCGCCTGCGCAAGCGCCGGTGCGGCATCTGCGCGGCGCATCCGGCCCAGCAGCGCGAACATCAGCTCCTGTCGGCTCTCGCTGCGATCACCATGCGCACGGTGCAGCAGCTTGCCGCTGGAAATGGCGAACTGGCGCGTCGGAAGCGGCCTCGCCGCAGTCCTTACCAGCCGCAGCATGACCAGCGGGCGGTGCACATGGCGCAGGATCCGCGCCTGCCGATGGCCCGCGAGTATCATCCGTGCACCGGATGCGGCGCGTTTTGCGGTGCGCCCGATCCTGGCGTGCGATCCGTTCTCCGAGCGGATTTCCAGCAGTTCGACTTCGGCCATCCCGCCGATCACCAGCTCGTGCCGCTCGGCATCGGGGAAAGCCGCAATATCGCAGCGTCCCGCCTCCGGCGCGCATTCGTGCACCGCCAAGCCAAGCGTCACCTGTCCCCGCCCCGCCAGTTCGAGCGAATGGAAACCCCGCGCCGACTGGTGCCGCATGCCCAGTTCGACCAGCGGGAAACGGCGCTGCAGCGCGGTCAATTGCGCGATATACGGGCGCAGGAATGCGCGGGCTGCCCGCTCGCTGGCGAGCGCGTTCGCAAGCGCAGGGCAATCCGCCAGGCCATCGCCAGCCGCATAACGGTCGAGCGCCGCCAGGACGCTGCGAACGGCTTCGTCGCTGCGGCACCGCCGGACCGCACGCGTAGCTGCCTGGCGCATGACCTGCTGCATCCCATCGTCGGCACGCAGCCCGGCAATCCGCGGATCGACCAGCATCCCCCCACCCCCTTAGAGCAGCATATCGACCATCATGTGATCGAAGAGATAGATCATCACGCTGACGACCGTATCGCCTCCGCCCGATGCGGGAATGCTTCCGAAAACCCCCATTGCGGTGTCGAGTTCGGGCAGGCTTTCGAGGTCGATCTTGGGAAATTCCATGCGTGTCTCCATCCATGCAGCGGACCGTGTGAGGATCACCCGATCTGCAGGACCGGAAGCTGGCGCATTGCGGTGAGCGGTTGAAATTAAAAGATTGTAAGACCGCCAGCGGCCCGGCTATCGCAGCGCAAGATGAGCGAACAGCCGCGAAAATTCGATCCGTCCAAGGCGACGTCCTTCTTCACGGGACGCGGCCATCCCGGATGGCTGGGGCTGCAATATTCCGACCATGGCGACGATTGGGTCGAACTCGAACTGCCCTGGCGCGAAGACCTGCTGGGCGAAGAAGGCCAGCGCGTGCTCGCATCGGGCCCGATCCTCAGTCTGATGGACATGGCCAGCGGCATGGCGATCTGGCGCGCGATGGACGAGTTTTCGGCGATCGCAACGCTCGACCTGCGGGTCGATTACGTGCGCCCCGCGCGCGAGGGGGCGAGCGTTTTCGGCCGGTCGCAATGCTATCGCCTCACGCGCAGCGCGGCGTTCGTCCGGGGCCTCGCGCATGATGGCGATGCCGGCGACCCGGTGGCGCATATCCAGGCGGTCTTCATGAAGATCGCATCGACGGCGAGGCTCTGACATGGCCGACATTTCCGACATCGATGCGCTGACACCCTATGCCCGTTCGCTCGGTATCGCGCTGGAAAGCTGGGAAGACGGCATCCCGATCCTGTCGGTGCCGTTCGACGAATTGGTCGAGGGCCGGCCCGATCACTACCACGGCGGCGCGACCGGCGGCCTGCTCGAAACCGCGGGCTATGCAGTGCTACGCGCAGAGCTCGCGCGGCAGCAGCGCGCTGCGATGCTCAAGCCGATCAATATCACCGTGCAGTATCTCGCTGCCGGGAAAAGTCGGACGAGCTATGCTGCGGGGCGCATCACCAAGCTGGGCAGGCGCAGCGCGAACCTCACCGTCGAGGCGTGGCAGGACGATCGCAGCCGTCCGATAGCAACCGCTGTAATGAACGTCCTGATGGCCGAGCCTACCAACTAATTGCGCGCATCCTCCAGCTCGCGAAGCCGCTCGTCGCGCCGTTCGCGAATGGCTTCGTAGCGACGTTCGTCCGCCCACCGCCGCGCTTCCTCGATCGCCGCTTCGTCCACTGCGACACCCTGGTCGCCGATGCTGATGTCGACGGGTATGCCGTCGATCTCGGTCGAGAGAATGGCTTCGCCATCGCGGATGCGCAGCCGAGAACTGCCGTCGCCGAGCGGAATGTCGCCCAGGTCCGGCACGTCGAGCGGTTCGATCGGTCCGCCCGGATCGGTCTGTTCTCGCGGGGCCGGCTGGCTTGGCGCAGGCGCGGCGTTCAGCGCCCGGTTCATGAAGTCGCGCCAGATGCGCGCGGGCAGGCCGCCACCGCTGATCGCGCCTGCAAGCGGCGAATTGTCGTCATTGCCGATCCATACGCCGACCACCAGATCGCCCGCATAGCCGACGAACACCGCATCGCGGTTGTTCTGCGTGGTTCCGGTCTTGCCGAAATTGGGGCCGCGCAGCATCGCCGCCCGGCCGGTGCCCGAATTGATCGCCGAACGCAGCATCTGTTCCATGTCCGACTGCGTCGAGGATGACAGGCTCAAGGGGCCGTCCCACAGGTTTTCGAAGAAGCCGCGTTCCTCGCGTGCAAAGGCATGCGGTTCGACAGGCAGTGCATTGGCGGCCACCCCGGCATAGGCGGAGGTGAGTTCGAGCAACGTCATCGTCGAAGTGCCCAACGCCAGGCTTGGGTCGCCCTTCGCCAGCGGCGAGGTGACGCCCAGATCGCGTGCGGTGGCGATGACCTTCTCGCTGCCGACCTCGCCCAGCAACCGCACCGCAGCGACATTGCTCGACTGCGCAAAGGCCTGCTCCAGCGTGAGGCTCTCCGAATAGCTTCCGCGCGCATTCTGCGGGCGGTAACTGCCTTCGGCAATCTCGGTGTTGGCGATCCTGTCGTCGGGATCCCACCCGGCGCGCAGCGCTGCCAGATAGACGAACAGCTTGAAGGTCGACCCCGGCTGTCGCTTGGCCTGCGTCACCCGGTTGAACGGGGATTTCGCGTAATCCTTGCCGCCGATCATCGCCACCACCTCGCCATTGCGGCGCATCGCCACCAGCGCGACCTGCGCTTCGCCCAGCGGGGCAGCAGCGGTCACCTGCCGGGCGATGTTCTGCAGGCGGCTGTCGAGCGTCGTGGTCAACGTCTGGCGCGCATAGCCCTGCTCGGTCAGCGCGCGCGCCTCGGGGAGCGCCCAGTCGGCGAAATAGGTCCCGGTGGGCAAGTCGTTGCGCGTCCGCACGTCGAGCGCGGGCGGCTTCATCGCGCGCGCTTCCGCCGTGGTCAGATAGCCGGCGTCGACCATCGATTGCACGACGATCCGCATGCGCCGTTCGGCGCGGTCGTAATGCCTTGTCGGGGCATAGGCGCTGGGCGCCTGAAGCAGACCCGCGAGCATCGCGGCCTGGTTGGGTTTGAGGTTTTCCGGCTTGCGGTAGAAATAGTGCAGGCTGGCTGCACGTAGCCCGTACACATTGTCGCCGAAATAGGCGTTGGACAGGTAGCGGCCGAGGATCTCGTCCTTGGTCAGCCAGCCTTCGAGCCAGAAGGCAATCAACGCCTCGCGCGCCTTCCGCGTCAACGTGCGTTCAGGGGTCAGGAAGGTGAATTTCGCCAGTTGCTGCGTGATCGTGCTGCCACCGCCGGTGCCCGTCAGCGCCGCGCGTGCGATACCGCGCGGATCGACACCCCAGTGCGAATAGAACCGCCGGTCCTCGGTCGCCAGGAACGCCTCGATCACATGCGGCGGCAGTGCCGATACGGTGACCGGTTCGTCGGTGATCGCCCCGTTGCGCGCGATCGGCGTCCCGTCCGCCGCGAGCAGCGTGATCTGCGGGGCCGCGATCGGCTCGAGCGACTTGGACAGCGGCGCGGTGATTGCGAGCCACGCGGCGAGCACGATGAACAGGGCAAGGATGGCAGCGAGGATGCGCAGCGCCCACCAGCGCTTGCACCGGCCGGTCCAGTGCTCGCGCTGCCACCAGCGCGTGCGCTTCTTTTCTTCGGCATCCAACGCGCTGTCGAGCCGATCGAGCCGGCTGTCCCAATCGTCGTAATCGAGCGCATCATGCGTCGCGTAATATCCACGATGCCCCGGTGGATCGGGCAGCGGCCCGGGCTTGCGCCGGAAGGAATCGAATATGCCCATCGCCTGCTGTATTAACTTAACAATACAGCGATGGATAGGGGAGCGCGGATTAACCCCGCTTTATGCAGATTTTCCAACCACGCTCTCGGGCAGGTCGTCGCCGAACACGCGCTGGTAGTATTCGGCCACCAGCATGCGCTCCTCCTCGTCGCATTTGTTGAGGAAGGACAGGCGGAAGGAGAAGCCGACATCCTTGAAGATGGCGTAGTTCTGCGCCCAGGTGATCACCGTCCGCGGGCTCATCACCGTAGAGATATCGCCATTGATGAAGCCCTGCCGCGACAGATCGGCGACCTTGATCATGTCGGCGAGGACCTTGGGATCGATATCGGGGTTCTTCGCCTCGACGATCTTCTGCTCGGTTTCGGCGGGCAGGTAGTTGAGGCCGACAACGATGTTCCAACGGTCCATCTGGCCCTGGTTGATCTGCTGCGTGCCGTGATAGAGACCCGAGGTATCGCCCAGCCCGACCGTGTTGGCGGTGGCGAACAGGCGGAAATTGGCATCGGGCCGGATCACGCGATTCTGGTCGAGCAGCGTCAGCTTGCCCTGCTGTTCGAGCACGCGCTGGATCACGAACATCACGTCGGGCCGGCCCGCGTCATATTCGTCGAACACCAGCGCCACGGGATGCTGCAGCGCCCACGGCAGCAGGCCTTCGCGAAATTCGGTGACCTGCAATCCGTCGCGCAGCACGATCGCATCGCGCCCGACAAGGTCGATCCGGCTGATATGCGCATCGAGGTTGATGCGAATGCACGGCCAGTTGAGCCGCGCGGCGACCTGTTCGATATGCGTCGACTTGCCCGTGCCGTGATAGCCCTGCACCATCACGCGGCGATCGTGCGCGAAGCCTGCCAGGATCGCCAGCGTCGTGTCCGGGTCGAACACGTAGGATTCGTCGAGGTCGGGCGTGCGCTCGTCCGGCTTGGAGAAGGCGGGCACCTGCCAGTCGATATCGATCCCGAAGGTTTCGCGCACGTCGACGGTGGTGTCGGGCGCGGGGAGGACGGTCTTGGCGGAAGCGTCGAAGCTCTTGTCGGTCATATCGTTCATCGCGTGTGGCGGGGTAGCGGGATGGATAGGTAGCTGCAAGCAACGAAATTGCACCTCGGCCCAAGCATCCCTCGACTCCCCTTGCAAGCGGCCGCATAGTCGCGCCGATGCCGCCGATCCCCTTGTCCGAACGCCTGCGCCTCAAGCTCGTCGAGCAGGTGCGCGGCGTGTTCAACGACGTCGAGAGCGGGCAGCAGCCGGTCCCGCCGTCGGACGAGGCACTGTTCGCCAGGGACACGCCGATCCGGATGGTCCATGCCGACATCGTGGCGATGATGGTCGGCGGGATCCGCGGTCTGCTGCTGCAGATGCTGCATCCGCATGCGCTGCAAGGCGTGCTCGACCATTCGAACTTCCGCAGCGACATGCATGGGCGGCTGCGCCGGACCGCGCGGTTCATCGCGGTGACGACCTTCGGCCACCGGGACGATGCGCAGGCGGCGATCGGCCGCGTCAACCGCATCCACGCAGCCGTCGGCGGGACATTGCCCGACGGATCGCCCTATTCCGCCAGCGATCCGCGCGTTCTGGCATGGGTGCATGTGGCCGAAGCGACCAGCTTCCTCGCCGCCTATCTGCGCCATGTGCGGCCCGACATGCCGGGCGCCGAACAGGACGAATACTATCGCCAGTTCGCGGTTATCGCATTGGCACTGGGCGCCGATCCGGTGCCGACGAGCCGCGCCGAGGCCGAGGCGATCTTTCGCGAATTGCGCAGCGACCTGGCCGCATCGCCCGCCGCGCGCGAGGTTGCCGATCTCGTGCTTACTCAACGACCAAAAGGCGCCCCGCACGCGGTGCAGGCTCTGCTCGGCGCCGAAGCGGTGGCGCTGCTACCACCCTTTGCACGCTCGATGCTCGGTCTCGAACGGCCCGGACTGGCGGCAATTCCCGCGCGCGCGGCGACCTGGGGCATGGGAAAGACGCTGCGCTGGGCATTTCGCCAGACCTGATCGCCGCCCGCCATCCGACTGGCCGGCAAGCCTACTTCGCGCCCGAGACGAATGCGCCCGATTTGCGCAGCAGCTGGTAGGCTTCGACCACGCGGTTGAGGCGGGCTTCGTGCTGGCGGTCGCCGCCGTTGCGGTCGGGGTGGTAGCGACGCACGAGTTCGGAATAACGGCGGCGCAGACCGCGCAGATCGACTTCGAGGCCCAGCCCCATGGTTTCAAGCGCCTTGGCCTCGGCCGTGCTGAAGCGGCCGTCCATTGCCATTTCGGCTTCGCGGCGCGCGCGGCTCTTGATACCGCTGGCGCGCGCGGAGATTGCGTCGAGTGGATCGGTGAAGTCGGACCAGCGCGGCATGCCGTCGACCCCGCCGGTCGGACGGAAACTGGGACTTTCGGTGCGCCAGCCCGCGCCGGGAGCCTGCGCGGCGAAGATTTCCTCGGCGCTCATGCCCTCGAACCAGTCATAGCCGGCATTGAATTCGCGCACGTGGTCGAGACACAGCCAGCGCCATTCGGCCGGGCCATCGAAACCATGGCTCTGCCCGCTGGGTGCGCGGAACTCGCCGGGCTCCTCGCATGTGGGGTGGGCGCAGACCCGGCCCGTGCCTGCGTATTGTCCGTGAAACTTTGTCTGGCGCATTCGTTCTAGGATGGGGAGCGAATTGCGCTAAGAAAACCCCCGAGAGGAGAAACCTACCCGTGACAGGATCCGTGCAGCAGGAAATGGAGCGCCTATTGACCGCGGCCTTCGCGCCGACCCGGCTCGAGGTAATCAACGACAGCGCGAAGCATGCCGGCCACTCGGGCGACGATGGCAGCGGCGAATCGCATTTCACCGTAGTGATCGAAGCCGCCGCCTTTGCCGACCAGAGCCGACTCGAACGCCAGCGGATGGTGAACCGGGCGCTTGGCGACATCCCTGGCGAACGCGTCCACGCGCTGGCCATCCAGGCCTCGGCCCCAACCAGCTAGGAGGTTCGCGACTATGAGCCAGATCGACCAGGTCCTTGTTCCGACTACGCACGATCTCGGCCAGTTCACGGTCCGCCGCGTGCTGCCCGCGCGCCAGCGCAGCATGGTCGGGCCATTCATCTTTGTCGACCAGTTCGGCCCCGCGCAGCTCGATCTTGGCGCGGGCATGGATGTCCGCCCGCACCCGCACATCAATCTTGCCACGGTTACCTGGCTATTCGAAGGTGCGATCGACCACCGCGACAGCCTCGGCACGTTTTCGACCATCCGGCCCGGACAGGTCAATCTGATGACCGCCGGCCGCGGCATCGTCCATTCGGAACGCTCACCCCATGCGGAACGCAGGGGCGGACCGAAACTGTACGGTATGCAGACCTGGCTGGCGCTGCCCGACGGGCGCGAGGAAATCGATCCCGCCTTCGAAGCGATTACCGAACTGCCGGTGATCGAGGACGGGCGCGCCACGGCCATCGTCATCATGGGCGAACTGTGGGGCGAACGCGCGCCGACGACCACTCACGCAGCGACGATCTATGCCGAAATCGTGCTGGGCGCGGGCGGCGCGATCCCGCTTGAAGACGATGCCGACGAACGCGCGGTCATGCTGGTCGGCGGCGACGCGAGCGTCGATGGCCACGCGCTGAAGGAATTCGAGCTCGCCGTGCTTCAGCCCGGACGCGACATGACGCTGGCGAGCAAGGGCGGTGCGCGAGTGATGCTGCTCGGCGGCGAGGCATTTGCAACCGAGCGCCATGCCTGGTGGAATTTCGTCAGTTCGAGCCGCGACCGGATCGAACAGGCCAAGGAAGACTGGCGCGAACAGCGCTTCGACAAGGTCCCGGGCGATGAGGAGGAACGGATCCCGCTTCCCGAAGGCGCGCCGAAGACCGTAACCTATCCTTGAGGGGGGAGAATGATGAGTTTCGAAGGCAAGACGGCCTGGATCACGGGCGCGAGCAGCGGCATTGGCGCCGCACTCGCGCGTGAATGGGCGGCACGCGGCGCGCGGATCATCCTGTCGGGCCGCGACGAGGCGCGGCTGACGCAGGTTGCCGACGGGATAGACGGCGAAACGCTGATCCTCCCCTTCGACGTGCGCGACGAGGCGGCGATGAAAGCCGCGACGAAGCAAGCGGTCGACTGGCACGGCGGCGTGGACATCTTCGTCGCCAATGCGGGTATTTCGCAGCGCAGTGCGGCGGTGGATACCGACATGGCGGTATACCGCGAGATCATCGATATCGACCTCACCGCACAAATCGCCGCGACGCAGGCGCTGCTGCCCCATTTGGTCGCGCGGCAGAGCGGCACGCTGTTGTTCATCAGCTCGATCGCCGGCAAAGTCGGCGTGCCGATGCGCACCGCCTATTGCGCGGCCAAGTTCGGGCTCATCGGTTATGCCGACGCGCTTCGGGCCGAGCTGTCGCAGCAGGGGGTTTCGGTGCATGTCGTGTGCCCGGGATCGGTCGCCACCGATGTCAGCCGCAATGCGCTGACCGCCGATGGCAGCAAGCGCGGGCGCAGCGACAAGGTGATCGACAACGGCATTGCCCCGGACGAAGCCGCCAAACGTATCGTCGACGCGGTGGAGGCCAACCAGCGCGAGATCATCGTCGCCGAAGGCGTGGAAGAGGCCATGGGCGAACTGCGCCGGACACCCGATCAATTGCTCGACCAGGTCGCGGGCATGGTCGCGGCCGGATATATGGACAAGATGAAGGCGGACAGTTGAGCATGCCGCTGCAGCAGAAGCGCGTGGTGCTAGCGAACGGCATCGAACTCGATGTGGTGGACGAAGGCCCGCGCGATGCGCCCGCGCTGATCTTCCTGCACGGCTTTCCCGAAAGCCACCGCACCTGGCGCAACCAGATCCCGCATTTCTCGGGCCGATTTCGCTGCATCGCGCCCGACCAGCGCGGCTATCGCGGGTCGTCCAAGCCGCAGGAGGTGGAAGCCTATACGCCCGACAAGCTGGTGGGCGATGTGTTCCTGCTCGCTGATGCGCTGGGGGTCGAGAGTTTCACCATCGTCGGTCACGACTGGGGCGGCGCGATCGCGTGGGGAGTGGCCTATGGCGGCATGGCGAACGGCCGCGTCACGCGAGCAATTATTGCCAATGCGCCGCATCCGGTGCTGTTTCCCAAGCTCCTCTACACCAATCGCCAGCAGCGCAAGGCGAGCCAGTACTTCACGATTTTCCGCGATCCCGCGAACGATGCGCTGGTGCGCCAGCATGGTCTCGGGCCACTGCTGATCAAGGCGTTCGAAGGACAGGTGATGGCGCGCGTCGAAGAAGATGAGGCCGCGGCCATGCTGCGCGATTGGTCCGACCCCGAAGCGGCGTTCGGCATGCTCAATTATTACCGCGCGAGCCCGATGACGGTTCCGCCGCCCGATGCACCCTACGCACTGCCAGAGGACTACCAGCCCTACCCGCTGCCGACCTTGGCGATACCCACGCTGGTGATCTGGGCGATGGACGACGAAGCGCTGCCTTCCGCCAATCTGGACGGGCTCGACCAGATGGTTGCCGACCCCGAAGTTGTGCAGGTCCCCGATTGCGGACATTTCGTGCAATGGGAAGCACCCGAAGCGTTCAATGCGGCGGCCGACGCGTTCCTTGGCCGAACCGGCTGATCAGCCCTTCCATTCGATCCATGCGCCATGCGGATGGGCGGTGGCAAGATTGCGCCTCAGATCGCCGGCGGGCCAGTAGCTGGCGGTCAGCTCATGCCGGTGCGTATCGCGGTTGGCCTCCAGGCTGACCCAAGCGAGCGGCGTCTCGGAGTCCGCGCGCTGCCCCGCGGCTTCCATCAATTCGACGATCTGGTCGCGTTCGTCGCGCGGAATGTATTGCCAGACCACCGAATGCATCAGCACCCGCGTAGTCCCTCGTTCCTGCGGACGTTCCAGCCGATCGCGGAGGAAATCGACCGCCCGCCGGCGCTCGATCTCCGGCGGGAAGGTGTGCGCCGCCGCGATCGCCGTCTCCAATCGGGCGAAGCGGTCGGTAAATTCGGGCCAGATATAGGCCTTCAGGCGCGCGACCTGCCCTTCGTCGGTCAGGTCGATCGGCGACACGTCGCAGCCCTGCGCACCGACGATGTCGAACCCCTGGTCCGGCGGGGACGCGCCGCGCCATTCGGGCGCAATCCGCATGCGCGCATTCTTGGGCCCAACGCAGACGCCGCCGAGGTCATAGCGATATCGCCGCATCATCAAGTTGACGCCCGCGCTGGAGCCGATCTCGAGCAGGTCGAAATGGCCGGGAAGCCCCTGTTCCACCAGCCACAGGAATGCTGCCGCGAAACTGGCCGACCGGCCGGCTTCGTTGGTCTGGGGCGGACCGTCGAGCCACGGCATCAGGAAGGCTTCGTGCCGTTCGATCGCCGCAGCGACGAGTTCGGCGGCATTGTTCGGGCCCAGTCCTTCGTAGATCGGCGACAGGCCCGGCTCTTCCCCGCTCTGGTGCAGGGCGTGCAGTCCCCCCGCTACCCGTAGAGGCAGTGCATCGGCCAGCGGCGGACCGGCCCAGCGGCGCACCCGGCGCATGAAGGCGCCGCCGCGGTCCGTATCGAGCAGGTCGCCAACCGCCTGGCAGACCAGCGCGGTGACCCCCGCGCGGTTGTCGCGGCAATAGGCCACCTGGTTTTCGAAAGCGCGTGCCACCGCCGCCGGGCCGGTGGCCCCCGGCGTGGTCACGACATATTTTGCCTTGTCGATCGCCATTGCCCTTTGCACCCTCGCTGCCTATTTGCGCATCCAATGAACGAATGCCTCACCTTCGCCGTTCCAAAGGGCCGTATCCTTGACGAAGCGCTGCCAGTAATGGCGCGTGCCGGGGTCGTGCCCGAAGACGCTTTCCACGACAAGGCGAACCGCTCGCTGACCTTCGCGACCACGCGCAATGACATGCGCCTGATCCGCGTGCGCGCCTTCGACGTCGCGACTTTCGTGGCCCATGGCGCAGCGCAGATGGGTATTGTCGGTTCGGACGTGATCGAGGAATTCGACTATGCGGACCTTTACGCGCCCGTCGATCTCGACTTCGGGCACTGCCATCTTGCGGTGGCCGAGCCGGTAGAAGGCGCGGAAAGCATCGACGGTGCCAGCCACCTGCGCGTCGCGACCAAATACCCCAACCTCACCCGCCGCCATTTCGAACGGCAGGGCATCCAGGCCGAATGCGTAAAGCTGAACGGGGCGATGGAAATCGCGCCCGCACTCGGCCTTGCCGGGCGGATCGTCGATCTGGTCTCCACCGGCACGACGCTGCGCGAAAACGGCCTGGTCGAAACCAGCCGCATCCTCGACATTTCGGCGCGCCTCATCGTCAACCGTGCCGCGCTGAAGACCGATCCGCGCGTGGCCGCGCTGGTCGAAGCCTTCCGCGCCGACGCGGCACAGCGCGAGGCCGCCTGATGCAATTCCTGAAAACCGCCGACGCCGGGTTCGAAAGCGCTTTTGCCCGGATCGTGCGCGATCGCCGGGAAAGCGATACGCAAGTCGGGCGCGATGTCGCCTCGATGATCAACGAAGTGCGCGAACGCGGCGATGCCGCGCTGGCCGAATACACTGCGCGCTTCGACAGCCACCGGCTAGCCGAAGACGATGACTGGTGCATACCGCTGGCCGCCTGCCGCGAAGCCTATGATGTGCTCGACCCCGACTTGCGCGATGCGCTGGAAACCGCGGCCAGCCGCATCCGCGCATATCATGAGGGCCAGCTTCCCGAAAACCGCGACTATACCGACGATATCGGCATGCGGCTCGGTGCGCGTTGGAACGCGGTCGAAGCCGCCGGACTGTATGTCCCCGGCGGACGCGCATCCTATCCCTCGTCGCTGCTGATGAACGCGATCCCCGCGAAAGTCGCAGGCGTGGAGCGGCTGGTCGTCACCACGCCTACGCCGGGCGGCGAGACCAACGCGCTGGTTCTCGCCGCTGCCCATATCGCGGGCGTGGATGAAATCTGGCGGGTCGGCGGGGCGCAGGCCGTGGCCGCGCTGGCCTATGGCACCGACCGGATCGGCAAGGTCGATGTCATCGCCGGGCCGGGCAATGCCTGGGTCGCCGAAGCGAAACGCCAGCTCTACGGCGTGGTCGGCATCGACATGGTCGCCGGGCCCAGCGAGATTCTCGTCATCGCCGATGGCAACAACAATCCCGAATGGATCGCCGCCGACCTGCTGAGCCAGGCCGAGCACGACCCGACCAGCCAGTCGATCCTGATTACCGACAGCGACGCGCTGGCTCGGCAGGTCGAGGACGCAGTCGACCTCGCGTTGATGAAGCTGCCCACCGGCAAGACGGCCAAGGCCAGCTGGGACGCACATGGCCTGATCGTGGTGGTTGGCAGTCTCGATGAGGCACCCGCCCTGTCGGACCGGCTGGCAGCGGAGCATGTCGAGCTGATGGTCGACGAACCGCAGGGCCTATTCGACCGGATGCGCCATGCCGGCAGCGTCTTCCTCGGCCGGCACACGCCGGAAGCGGTGGGCGACTATATCGCCGGCCCGAACCACGTCCTTCCCACCGGGCGCCGCGCGCGCTTTGCCAGCGGCCTGTCGGTGCTCGACTTCATGAAGCGCACCAGCTTCATCGACGCCTCCGAAGCCGCGCTGGCCGCGATCGGCCCGGCCGCGGTCAGGCTGGCGGAGGCCGAGGGGCTTCCCGCGCACGCGCTGTCGATTTCCACGAGATTGAAATGAACCAGAATTCGAAGTCCCAGGCCCGCAGCGCGGCCCGCCTCGGTGCCGTGCAGGCGCTCTACCAGCAGCATATGGAAGGCACCGCCGTGACCAGGCTGCTGAACGAGTTCCACCAGCACCGGCTCGGCCGCGTGATCGAAGACGAGGAATATGCCGAAGCCGACGTCGATTTCTTCGACG
The DNA here is from genome assembly GCF_009828015.1 of Qipengyuania citrea. Classification (GTDB taxonomy): domain Bacteria; phylum Pseudomonadota; class Alphaproteobacteria; order Sphingomonadales; family Sphingomonadaceae; genus Qipengyuania; species Qipengyuania citrea. The sequence continues at coordinate 199,549 of NZ_WTYG01000003.1, forward strand.
ACCTCGTCACGGGCGTGGATGCGCGCCGCGCGGAGATCGACGACAAGCTGACCGCGCGGCTGGCGCAGGGCTGGACGCTGGCGCGGCTCGACAAGACCATGCTGCAGATCCTGCGTGCGGGCACTTACGAACTGATCGCCCGGCAAGATGTCCCCAAGGCCAGCTCGATCAGTGAATATGTCGATGTCGCCAAGGCATTTTTCGACGATCGCGAGGCGAAATTCGTCAACGGCATCCTCGACGCCGTGGCGACCGAGGCCGGACGCTGAACGAAAGCGCGTTCGTCGCCGCGCTCAAGGCGCTGGCGGACACCCCCGCCGCACGCGGTCTCGAGGATGATGCCGCAGTTCTGAGTGTCGGCGGCCAGCAGCTGGTCCTCACCCACGACACGCTGGTCGAGGGCGTCCACGTCCGCGCGGACGAGGACCTTGCCGACATTGCATGGAAGCTCGTCGCAGTGAACCTGTCCGATCTGGCAGCCAAGGGTGCACGGCCCCTCGGCGTGCTGGTGTCGCATATGCTGGGCGATTCCGACGCGCGCTTTATCGAGGGCTTGCGTGAAATCCTCGGCGAATACGACGTGGCGCTGCTGGGCGGCGATACCGTGCGCGCCGAAGGCCGCAGGGTCTGGGGATGCACCGCGGTCGGCAAGGCAACGCATGCGCCCGCGCCCGACCGCCGCGGCGCGCGGGCAGGCGATGCGGTGTTCGTTACCGGCACGCTCGGCTATGCCATGCTCGGCCTCGGCGACCGCGCCAGCGGCAGCCGCGCAGACCTCGCCTATCGCCGCCCGCGCCCGCTGGTGGCCGAAGGAATCGCGCTGGCCCCGCATGTAACGGCGATGATGGATGTCTCCGACGGCTTGCTGCTCGACGCCTGGCGCCTCGCGCATGCCAGCGGCGTCGAACTGGCGCTCGACAGCGCGCAGGTTCCGGTGGCCGATCCTCAGAAGGCCGGGGAATGCATGCGATGGGGCGATGACTACCAATTGCTGTTTACCGCGCCCGCCGATGCTGCCCTTCCCGTTGCCGCTGCACGTGTCGGGACGGTGACCGGTGGCCCCCCCGGACTATCGCTGGACGGCGACATTTTCCCCTATGCCGAAGGGCTTGGCTACCGCCACTGATTGCTTGCGCGCAGGGCCGTGCGCGGCGAAATATTGCTACGTAATTCCACCTTGTCACGTAACGGATGCCGCTTATACCTTCGCTAAGCCTCGGCGTTTCCCGCGCCGGAGCGCAAAAAGATATAAACATAGCGGGAGGGGGAAATTTCGTGGACCTAGTTCTCATAGCAATACTGCTGGGACTGCTGGCCGTCGTGTACGGCTTCGTCACCAGCCGCCAGGTGCTTGGCGCAGGCGCCGGCAACGAACGAATGCAGGAAATCGCCGGCGCAATCCAGGAAGGCGCACAGGCCTATCTGAAACGCCAGTATACGACGATCAGCGTGGTCGGCATCGCGGTAGCGGTGCTGGTCTTCGCCTTCCTCGGCATCGTGCCGGCGGTCGGCTTCGTGATCGGGGCGATCCTGTCGGGTGTCGCCGGCTTCATCGGCATGAACATTTCGGTGCGCGCCAACGTGCGGACCGCCGCTGCCGCGCAAAGCGGGCTCCAGCAGGGGCTGACGCTGGCCTTCCGTGCAGGTGCGATCACCGGCATGCTGGTGGCAGGCCTCGCCCTGCTCGCGATTGCGGTGTTCTTCTGGTACCTCGTCGGCCCCGGCGGACACGCGCCCAATAGCCGCGAAGTGATCGACGGGCTGGTCGGCCTGGCCTTCGGCGCCTCGCTGATATCGATTTTCGCGCGTCTTGGCGGCGGGATCTTCACCAAGGCCGCCGATGTCGGCGCCGATCTGGTCGGCAAGGTCGAAGCCGGGATCCCAGAGGACGATCCGCGCAACCCTGCGGTCATCGCCGACAATGTCGGTGACAATGTCGGCGACTGCGCGGGCATGGCTGCCGATCTGTTCGAAACCTATGTCGTCACGGTCGGGGCCACCATGGTGCTGACCGCGCTGCTGTTCGGTGAAACGCTGGGCGATCTGCTGCTGCCGATGATGGCGCTGCCGCTGCTCATCGGCGGGGCCTGCATCGTGACCAGTATCATCGGCACCTATTTCGTGAAGCTGGGCAAGAACAGCACCAATGTGATGGGCGCGATGTACAAGGGTTTCATCGTCACCGCTGTTCTCGCAATCCCGCTGATCTGGCTCGTCATGAGCCAGGTTCTCGGCGGCATGGGTACCGAAATCGGCGGCAGTATCGCCGGGATCGACCCCGGGGCGCCGCTGGCCGAAGAAGGCACTGCCGAACAGGTCCGCTCGTTCAGCGGCTGGGACCTGTTCTGGTGTTCGGTCATCGGGCTGGTCATCACCGGCCTCATCATCTGGATCACCGAGTATTACACCGGAACCGGGTTTCGCCCGGTAAGGTCGATCGCCAAGGCTTCCGAGACCGGACACGGCACCAATGTTATCCAGGGACTGGCTATCAGCCTTGAATCGACCGCGCTGCCGACGATCGTTATCGTCGCGGGAATCATCGCCACCTTCCAGCTCGCCGGGCTCATGGGCATCGCCTATGCCGCAACGGCCATGCTGGCGCTGGCGGGAATGGTCGTCGCGCTCGATGCCTATGGTCCGGTGACCGACAATGCCGGCGGGATCGCCGAAATGGCTGGTCTCGACGACAGCGTGCGTGAAAAGACCGATCTGCTCGACGCAGTGGGCAACACCACCAAGGCGGTGACCAAGGGCTATGCCATCGGTTCTGCAGGTCTGGGCGCACTGGTGCTGTTCGCGGCCTATACGACCGACCTCGCGGAGTTCTTCCCCGATGCGGACGTCGATTTCAGCCTCGAGAACCCATACGTGATCGTCGGTCTGCTGCTGGGCGCACTGCTCCCATACCTGTTCGGAGCGATGGGCATGACCGCGGTGGGCCGCGCTGCGGGCGATGTGGTCAAGGACGTGCGCGAACAGTTCGCGGGCGATCCGGGGATCATGGCGGGCACCAGCAAGCCCGACTATGCCCGCACCGTCGATCTCGTCACCAAGGCCGCGATCAAGGAAATGATCGTACCCTCGATGCTGCCGGTCCTGGCTCCCATCGTGATCTATTACGCGATCTACTTCCTCGCGGGTCAGGAAAACGCCTTTGCTGCACTCGGGGCTTTGCTCCTCGGCGTCATCATCGGCGGGATCTTCGTGGCCTTGTCGATGACCGCAGGTGGCGGCGCATGGGACAATGCGAAGAAGTATATCGAGGACGGCCATCACGGCGGCAAGGGCAGCGAAGCCCACAAGGCCGCAGTTACCGGCGATACGGTCGGCGATCCCTACAAGGACACAGCCGGTCCGGCGGTCAACCCGATGATCAAGATCACCAATATCGTGGCGCTCTTGCTGCTTGCCGCGCTTGCGGGCGGCTGACGACGCGTCCGGGTGAAGGCGGTGGTGGCATGGACAGACGTGCCGCCACCGTCCTTTTCGACGCATTAACCCAGTTTAAGCGCTTTTTTCCTATGCTTGTCGCCCGATGGGGAATGCAGTGGCGCATATCGATGAACTCACGACCAGCAACCGGCTCGGTCCCGGCGGCGAGCACGAGGCTCGCTTGCAGGGCACCAGCACGCGCAGCGGCATGACCGGCCTGAGCGAAGGGTTCTCGGTCGCGTCATGGCGCGATGCGGATAACGCCGGTTTCATCGAAAAATGGCATCGCCTGGCGCTTGCCAGCGCGACGCCCAATCCCTTCAACGAAGCATGGTTTCTGCTGCCATCGCTGCGCCAGTTCGACCCAAAGGGCGAGGTCATGCTCGCCACCCATGTCGTGCGCGGAGAACTGGCCGGGCTGATGCCCATGCTGCGCGACCGCGACTATCACGGCAGGCCACTGCCGCATCTCGCCAACTGGCTGCATTCCAACGCCTTCAGCGGCGAACCCCTGGTCAGGGCCGATCATTGCGCGTCATTCTGGCAGCACATGCTCGACTGGTGCGATCGTCACGCGCACGGCAGCCTGTTCTTCCACCTTTCCGGAATCCCGGCGGATGGCGCTGCCTTGGCGGCGCTGCGTGATATCGCCGGAAAACCGGATCGCGGCCTGCGCATCGTCGAAACGATCGAGCGCGCCGTGCTGCACGGCGGACGATCCCCGCAAGACCATTTGCGCTTGGCGCTCGACAAGAAGCGCCGCAAGGAATTGAACCGCAAGCGGCGGCGGCTGGAAGAACTCGGCGAGTTGGTGCTGACGCGCCACGACGATGACACCGGGCTTGGCAGCTGGATCGACCAGTTTCTCGAACTCGAACAGGCGGGTTGGAAAGGCGCCCAAGGCTCGGCGATCTCCAGCGCGCCGAATACCGAGGCCGTGTTCCGCGAAAGCATGACGGCGGCCGCCCGTCTGGGAAAACTGCAGCGGCTGGCCTTCCACCTGGACGGACGGCCAGTCGCCATGCTCAGCAGTTTCATCTGCGAGCCCCACGCCTTCGGGTTCAAGACCACATTCGACGAAAGCCTGGCAAAACTCTCCCCCGGCATGCTGCTGCAGGTCGAAAATCTCGCAATTCTCGAACGCAGCGGCGTAACCCTGTCGGACAGCTGCGCAGCACCCGACCACCCGATGATTGGCCAGATCTGGCCCGACCGGCGCGAAATCGTCAAACTGTCGATCCCCATCGGCGGCAGTTTGCGCCGCAGCATCGGGCGCGCGCTGACCGCGCTTGAACTGCGCCGGGGCAGGAACCGCAAATGACCAGGCATGACGGCACCCCATCTGTTTCGGACCACCGGGTCTTTCCCGCGCAATCTTTGGCGGCCTTCGCCCGCGCCTATCCGGAAACGCCGCATGTCCTGCGTCACGGGCTCGAAGCCGATTTCCGGCTGTCGCTCGATTCGCTGGCGCAATTGGGCGAAGCGTTGCCGGGCAGCTCGGTCGAATACAATCGCGGTGACCTGCCGATCGGGGTCGACGGCAAACCCGGCGCCACCGGCCTCACAATCGGAGATACCATCCGTAACATTGCCACCTGCCGCAGCTGGGCGGTACTCAAGAACATCGAACAGGTGCCGGAATACCAGGCGCTGCTCATGGGGCTGCTCGACGAATTGCGCCCTGCAATAGAAGCAACCACGGGCGAATTGCTGGCTCCCCAGGGGTTCATCTTCGTCTCGAGTCCCAACGCCGTGACGCCGTATCACTTCGATCCCGAACACAATATCCTGCTGCAGCTTCGCGGGACCAAGGTCATGACGCAGTTCCCCGCCGGCGATGCCCGCTTTGCACCCGATCGTGTCCACGAAAGCTATCACCTCGGCGGGCCGCGCGAGCTGCCGTGGGACGATGCCTTGCTTGCAGACGGCACGCCCTTCGCGCTCGAGCCGGGCGAGGCGGTGTACGTGCCGGTCATGGCACCGCATTTCGTCCGCAACGGATCCGAACCCTCGCTCTCCCTATCGATCACCTGGCGCAGCCAATGGAGCTACGACGAGGCCGGCGCGCGCTGCTTCAACGGCCTTGTCCGCAAAACCGGCTATCGCCCCGCCGCGCCCGGACGCTGGCCGGCGCGCAATCGTGCAAAGTCGCTGGCCTTTCGCGCCTGGCGCAGGGTTTTCGGTAGTCCGAACTGATACGTCCCCCCGAGAGCATGACAAGCGACCAGCAGCACGGCGATGACGCAGCGCAGTTTGACGCGCTGGCGCAGAATGGTCCGCAGCAGCGGGCGTTCCTGCGCAGCCGGTGGTTCGATGCCTCCCCCGCCCCGCCCGACCGCATCGTGCTGCGCGGCGAAGAGGGTATGGCGCTTGCTGCATTAGGACTGGCCATGCGCCGCGGCGGCCCTTTCCGGCTGCGCGAGATTGCCGGGAGCTACTGGCCCTTCCGCGGAGTTCCGCTAGCCCAAGGCATCGACGAGGCGGTTCTTGCCGCCGCGCTCGGCCGGCAGCGCAAGCGGCTGGGTTCGATCTGGCGGCTCGGCCCGGTGGAAGCCGGCGATCCCGAACTCAAGCGGCTACGCCTGGCGCTGCGCCAGGCCGGGTGGCACGCGCTTGCGCGTCCGCTAGGCCAGGTGTTCGAGATCGATCTCGCAGCCTTGCGGCAGGACGGCGCCTGGCCGTCGACCAAGACGCAGCGCAAGAACCGCTGGCGCAAGCGGAGGCTGGAGGAAGAAGGCGGCGCGGTCTCGGTCGAATTCTTTAGCGGAAGCGACTGGACTGCGCGGCAGCGCGACGCATTGGCTCAGATCGAAGCGGAGAGCTGGCTCGGGACGCTTGCCGATGGCGGGGACACCAAGTTTCGCGACCCCGAGATGCGGCGCTATTGGGAGGATATCTGCACCGACCCGGTGCTGGCAGCCATGCTATTCGGAAGCCTGATGTGGATCGGGGACACACCCGCCGCCTTCACCTTTGGGATCGAGGCCGGACCGGTGCGCTATTACATCGCCAACAATTACGACCAGCGCTTCAACCAGTTCGGTGCCGGCCGCGTCCTGCTCTATGACGATTTTGCGCGGGCGGGCGAGCGCGGCGTGCGGCGCATCAGCTGGGGTGTCGGCGATGCCGGGTACAAGAGCGAGATGGGCGCCCAGCCCGGCGCGCTTCTGATCGACCTGCTGTTCGTCCGCAATGCCCTTCTGGCACGTTTGCTTTCGCCGTGGTGGGAGCGCGCGGCGTGATCACGCTGCGATGCCCCGTCATCCGCAGCACGCTGCTCTGGTGCGGTTTCATGATCGCGGTCGCGGCGTACGAACAAATCGTGCTGGGCTGGCATTTCGCCCGCGAGGAAGCGCCAATCCACGATGGCTGGCACTGGATGCGCACCGCGGGAATAGCCGTGCTGAGTTTCCTGCTCGTTGCATCGCTGGCGCAATCGCAGGTTCGCCGCGAGCAAGTGAGCGTGCGCGCGGGAGCTCTCGTCTTCGCGGTCGCGCTGCTTTCGCTCGCAGCGATCGCCCTGCTCGCCGCGAGCCCTGGTGCCTTTGCGCAGATCGGGGCCGAGGACAGCACGATCGAATGGCTTTCCGCCGTGCTGCTGTTCGGCGCGGCGGGCCTGATGGGATGGCGGCTGCGGGATCGTACCCGGCGGCAACCCGCGCATGGCCAGAGCTGGGTTCCGATGGTGGTCGGCCTGGGCTTTGCCGCACTCTTCGCACTGATGGCTCTCGAAGAAGTCAGCTGGTTCCAGAGGCAGATCGGCTTCGCCACGCCCGAAGCGATCGCCGCGCGCAACTGGCAGGGTGAATTCAACCTGCACAATTTCCATACCGATATTACCGAACTGGCGCTGTATTCGGGCACCGGCGCTTTTCTCCTGTTGCTGCCGCTGCTGCGCGAAAGCGATGTGGCGCGTTGGCCGATGGTGCGCGTTGTGGCGCCGTTCCTGCCCGACCGCACCGTTGCCGCCGTGTCCGCGCCGATGCTGGTCTTCACCTACAGCCATTGGACGCTGCTGCCCGTGCAAGCCGCCTTCTGGACCGGGCTGGCCGTTTGCGTGGCCTTCGCGCGCAGCAGCGCCACGCGGCGGGAGACGCTCTTGTGGAGCGCGCTCGCGATCTGGGTCGGCATGGGCCAGCTTACCATGCTCGCACTCGGTCCCACCAAGCTGATGGTCTTCGACAGCTCCGAATACCGCGAACTGTTTATGAGCATCGGCCTCGCGATGTACGCTTTTCGGCAATCACGTACGTGCAGTGCTTGACGCAAACGTAAAGCACCCGCAAACCGGCACCCGTGAGCATTGAAAAGACACCGGAAGAACTCGTCGCAGGCTTCGTTAGCCTGCTGTCCGTCACACGCGAAGGGGATGACGCTTTCAGCGGGCTGAAGCAGCCCAACGGGGTGGGCCGCGTCTTTGGCGGGCAGGTCATCGCGCAGGCATTGCAAGCGGCGCAGGCGACGGCGCCCGAGGGCCTCGAAGCGCATTCGCTGCATGCCTATTTCCTGCGCGGCGGCAAGGAAGGGCTCGACATCTCCTACGACATCGCGCGCGATTTCGATGGCCGCAGTTTCGCCAACCGGCGGGTGGTCGCCAGCCAGCAGGAGAAAGGCGAGGACAAACGCCCGATCCTGAACCTGACCGCCAGCTTCCAGCGCCCCGAAGACGGCCTGTCGCACGACGATGTAACCATGCCCGAAGTGGAACCGCCCGAGGACCTGCGCGGCGACATGGAAATGCGGCGCCAGATGGTCGAACGCATGGGCGAACGCATGAGCGAGCAGCAGCGCAATTTGGTGCTGCGCCCCCGGCCGATCGAAATGCGCACGGTCGACCGGCTGCACTGGATGAACAGCGAACCGCGCGAGCCACGCGCGCACAGCTGGTTCCGCACCGTCGCGCCGCTGCCCGCGATCGAAGACAATCCCGCGCTGCACCGCGCGGTAATCGCCTATGCCAGCGATTACACGTTGCTGGGCACCAGCGCGCTACCGCATGGCCTGTCGTGGATGCGCGGCGAACTGGTGGGGGCCAGCCTCGACCACGCGATCTGGTTCCATCGGCCCGCGCGCGCCGACGAATGGCTGCTCTATGCCACCGATGCGCCATGGAGCGGCGGGGGCCGCGGCTTCAACCGCGGTCGCATTTTCAATCGGCAGGGCGAACTGGTCGCCAGCGTTGCGCAGGAAGGCATGATGCGCAAACGCGTCCCGCGCGACAGCTGAGCCGGCCCAGCAGGCCCTGAACGCGGCCCTGCATTTTCCCCATTCGCAACGAACAGCTGAACGGGCAATTCCGGCGGCGTATGGCGCTGCCCCGCTCCAAATCGACCAAGTGATCGGGACTTCGGTCGGACGTGCGCGCACGCGCACATGAACGGGCCATCGCGGGCACTCTGGCGGGCAGATGACCGCGCAGATTCAGACTGGCCTTGCTAATGCGAGTGACTCTCATTACCAGCGCGCCGAATAAACATTCAGAACAAGGGATTCGTCGATGAAGGCTATTCTGGCCACCACCACTGCCACGCTCGCACTTACGCTGGCCGCCCCCGCTTTTGCCCAGGACGCGCAGGCCGACACGGACAATGAGACCGCCCAGGCGGATGCCAGCGCCATCGTGGTGACCGGGACGCTGAGCGAATTCGGCGCGATCAAGTCGGATACTCCCATCGTGGAAGTCGCGCGCTCGATCTCGATCGAAACGCAGCAGGACTTCGTCATCAAGGGCGCGCAATCGCTCGACGATGCGCTGACCTATACGGCTGGCGTCACGGCGGAACCGTTCGGCTTTTCCACCCGCGGCGATTTCGTGCAGGTTCGCGGCCTCGATGCACCTGAGTATCGTGACAACCTCCAGTATCTGTTCGGTTTCTACAACAACACGCGGCAGGACCTATACACGCTCGAACAGGTCGAGGTGCTCAAGGGCCCGGCCTCGGTGCTCTATGGCGCGGGCGCGCCCGGCGGCATTCTCAATGTGGTGACCAAGCGCCCGCATGGCGAAAGCGAAGGTCAGCTGCGTGTCGATTACGGCAGCTTCGATCGCAAGCAGATCGCGACCGATATCAATGTCGCGATTCCCGGCGCGGAGGACGAGGCCCAGTTCCGTTTCGTCGGGCTATACCGCGATGCCGATTCGCAGATCGAGGAAGTCTCGGACAACAAGCTCGTCCTCGCGCCGTCCTTCACCGCGCGTCCTGCTTCCGGCACCGAAATCACCATTCTGGCCAATTACTCGGATCAGGAATCGGACACCGCGCACCAGTTCCTGCCGGTCACCGGCACACTTCTGCCCGCACCCGGCGGGCAGGAAATCGATCCCTATGTCTACCACGGGGCCCCGGGCTTCAACGCATACGACACGCAGAGCTTCGCGCTGTCGCTGATCGTCGAACAGGAGCTGAGCCAGGCATTCTCGCTCGAAGGCATCGGTCGCTACATGCGCTCGGATGCCGAATACCGGCAGGCGTGGATCGCCTTCGCGGGCAACGGAGTGCCGCGGCTGGACGCCGATGGAAACGGGCTGTGGACCTATTACCTCGCCGACAACCGCAGCGAACAGATGGCCTTCGACGTGCGCCTGCGCGGCGAATTCGACACCGGGCCGATCGAGCACGAACTTCTCGCCGGCGTCCAGTATCAGGATGTCTTCACCGACAGCGACACCGCCTACATCTTCAACGGGGGTGTCCTCAATGCCTTCGATCCGCAGTACCAGAACGTGCTCAGCGTGGACGAAGTGCGGCAGGCACAGGGCAATGGCCCGCGCAACTTCATCGATACGACGGGCTACTACATCTCCGACACGATGACGCTGGGCAATCTCGTAGCCACGGCGGGCATCCGTTTCGACGAAGTGACCAATGCGGTCGAGAACGGTACAACGCAGGAAGATGATGCGACCAGTGTCAGCTTTGGCGTATTGTATCGCGGCCCGGCAGGCATTTCGCCCTATGCCAGCTATGCCGAGAGCTTCCAGCCGGTTGTGGGCATCGACACGATAACCAACCAGCAGCTCAAGCCGCAGGAAGGTCGCCAGTATGAGGTGGGGATCAAATGGCAGCCGCGCGGCGTCAATGCGCTGGTTACGGTGGCGGCATTCGACATCGAGATTTCCAACCTGCCGAACCCCAATTCGCTGTTTGGCGCCAACAGCCAGCAGGAAGGCGTATCGAAGGTCCGCGGTGTCGAGTTCGAGGCCAACGCGCTGCTGGGCGGACTGCGGCTCGACGCGAATGCCAGCTATCTCGATGCCGAAGACCCCAACGGCCTGCCGCTTTCGTCGATCTCGGACTGGCAGGCCTCGCTCTTCGCCATGTATGATTTCGCTGGCGCGCTCGACGGCTTCAGCTTCGGCGGCGGCGTGCGCTATGTCGGCGGCAACGAAAGCAGCGGCATTTCGGCCCTCGACGGGAATCTGCTGACCTACCGCGTCGACGGCCGTACGGTCGGTGACCTTTCGGCGGGCTATGATTTCGGGCCCTTCGAACTGCGCGTGACCGCCCGCAATGTGACCGACGAGGACTATTTCTCGGTCTGCCTCGTGCGCGGCGACTGCTTCCCCGGCGAACGCCGGTCGATCAACGGCTCGCTGGCGTTCAACTTCTGATGGTCAGCCCGGAGCTTATCTGGCTGGCGGGTGCGCTGGCGGTGATGGGTATCGCCTTGCTGCGAATGTCTTGGGGCCGGCCCGGCCGGGCTGCAGGGCTCAACGCCCTGGGCTGGGCTGCGCTGGCCATCGGCGTCGTCATCGGCGGGGCCGTGGCGGGCGCCTGGGGGATCGCGGTCACGTCGCTGTTCGCGGTCGGGACTGCGATAGCGATCCTCGCGAAAGCGGTGTTCGAACACCCGCGCCGCCAGCGACCCGCGCGGCCGCTGCGTGAAACCGAAGCGTTGAACGGCGTCGGCGGCACGCGGATCGGGCAGGCACTGGCGACCTTTGCGATCGCCGGGCCATTGGCGCTCGTCGTGTCGGTCCTGTTCGCACTTGCGGCGCGCCTGGCGCTGATCGCGGCAGGCGCGGGTGAAGCGAATGGCAATGTCGCCGTCCTCGGACTGGTGCCGCTGGTATGGCCGATACTGGCTTTTGTCCTGCTGATCACCCAAACCCGCGGGAAGCAATTGCTACTCACCAGCGCGGTTGCGATAGCGGCGCTGGCGCTGGCCGTTCTTGTGGGGGGATTTTGATGAGCCTGGGATTTGCCAAGGAAACCGTCCGCAAGGGCCTTGCCGCCCACACCGCGCTCGGCCTCGTGTGCTGCGCGCTGTTGTACCTGATCTGCGCGACCGGCACGGCGATTGTGCTGTACGAGGAATGGCAGCGGTTCGAGCAGCGGGATGCGCCCGAAATGACCGCGATCGAACCTGCGGCGGTCCAGCGCGGGATCGAGAACGTGCTGTCGGTCGAAAACGATCGCGCAACCACCACCCACCTCTTCGTGCACATGCCGACCGATGCGCTGCCGCGGACGACGATCACCACCGATACGCAGGCATTCCATGTCGATGCCGACGGCACCATCGTGATGCCAGAGGAGAACGCCTGGTCTGAATTCCTGCTGGCGCTGCACTACCGGCTCAACCTCCCCGCGATTTACGGAATGACGCTGGTGGGTGCATTCGGCGCGATGATCGTCGCGCTGTCGATCTCGGGTATCGTCGCCCACCCGCGCATCTTCCGCGATGCCTTCCGCCTGCGCGCGCGGCGCCGCGACGCTGTCGCCACAGTCGACTGGCACAATCGGCTGGCCGTGTGGACCCTCCCCTTTGCCCTTGCCATATCGCTCACCGGCGCCATGATCGGCCTGTTCTACGTCTCCGGCGGCATTGTGGCCGAAACCGCCTATGGCGGCGACAGCGAGGCAGCGCTGGCCCCCATTTTCGGCGAGGAAGCCCCGCAGGACCCCGCCAGCGCTCCGGTCGCCGACGCGCGCCCGGCGCTGGCGCATATGGCGCGCGCCTATCCCGAGGTGGAGCCCTATTACGTCATCCTGCATGATCCGCGCACGGCCGGCCAGCACATCCAGATCGTGGGCGAGCATCCCCGCCGGCTGATTTTCGGCGAGTATTACGCTTACGGTCCGGACGGCGAATTCCACGGAACCACCGGCCTCGCCGATGGGACGATCGGGCAGCAACTGGCCGCCTCGACCTACAATCTGCACTTCGGCAATTACGGTGGGTTGCCGGTCAAGATCGCCTATATCGCCTTCGGGCTCGCGCTGACCGCGGTGGTGGCCACCGGGACCTTCATCTGGCTTAACAAGCGGGCCCGCCAGGGCCGCCCCGCCCCGCGCACGAGAGCGGTCTGGTCGGGCTTCGTCAGCGGTGTGCCGATAGCGCTGGTGACCACGCTGCTTGCCCGCCTGCTGATCGGTAATGGCGCACCTTTCGTCGCGCTGTTCTGGGGCACGCTGGCACTGACCGTGGCGGTCGCGCTGCTGCGTTTGCGGCGCGACCGCGAGGCCGCGTCCGGACCGGCGCTCGCTCTCGCTGAGTAACCGGCCCGGACCGCATCGCCGGTATCAGTCGCCCAGCGCATTCTCGATCGCGCCAAGCGGCACCAGTTTGAAGTTCTGCGCCCGGCCGTCGTTCACGCCGTCCTGCGCGATGAACAGCCCGCCGGGGAAGTTCGGGCCGAAGTCACCGCGCTGCGCCTCGATCCCGTCGGTTTCCTCGGTGCTGCCATATTGCCCTGCGGCGATACGGAAGCGGCCTGCGGGGGTCACATCCGGCAGCGCGTAACGCATGTAGGTGTTGTCGCCCTGGCTCGAGGCATAAAGCCAGCCGCCCTCGTCGCCATCCGGGACCAGGGCAAGACCTTCGAGATCGGCCACGATCTTGCGCCCATCGACCGCGGCGACGAGTTCGCCCGCCGCCGCACCGCTGCGGAAGCGCCAGATCCCGGCCGCTTCCTCGCCGATATAAAGCGTGCCATCGCGGTGATCGACGGCGCAGCCTTCGGGCTGCGAAGGAACCTGCATCGTGCGCAGTTCGCGCGCGGTCGGGGTATCGCTTAGCGTGATTTCCCATTCGCCGATCCGGCCGCTCTTGGGCGCGGTATAGACGATCAGCCGGTCGCCGCGCCGGGTCCCGCAAATGCCGTAGGCCTCGCCGGGTCCGGACGTGACGCTGCCCAGTTCGACAAGCGATCCGCCGGCCGTGTCCAGCCGGAACAGTGCGATCCGCGCCTGTGCCAGATCGCTGCGGTCGCTGGCGAAGACGACAATGCCCTGATCCTCCATGTCGACGAGATCGACATTGTTCAGCGCCGCATGGGCAGTGAAGCTCTTCGGCTGGCCGCCGAGATCATAGACGTAGAGCCCCGCTTTCTTGTCGGTCGCAACGATCAGACTGTCGGCGGGCGCAGCGGCGTTGCGCCAGATCGCCGGGTCGTCCGCCGCATCTTCATTGGCCGTCACCACCGGCTGGGTTTCCGCCACCGCGTAAACCGGCACGGCGGGGTCGCCCGGCGCGGGTACGGTGGCGCAAGCTGCGGTCAGGCCGATCCCGGCAAGTGCGAATATACGAAAATCCCTGCGCATCAGAAAGTCACCCTCACGCCGCCCTTCATGGTCCAATTGTACTCTTCATATTGATACAGGTTACGCCCGCCGCCGAACCTATTGTAGGCGAAGTACTTGGCATTGTTGATGTTCACCCATTCGTAGAACAGCTGAACGGAATCGGTCACGCGGTACTTGGCCGACAGGTCGAGCTGGAAATGGTCGTCGACATAACGGTCGAGATCGCTCGTGTCGGACAGCTCGTCGAGATACTTGTCGCGGTATGTGCCCGACAGCCGGATATCGATCGGGCCCTTGTCGTATCCGACCGAGAAATTGGCGGTGTGTTTCGCCGTCGCAGGCAGCGGGATCGATCGCGGTCCCTCGCTGGCCAGCGTGGTCACCGTGCCATCGGCATCGGTGAAGGTGTAGTTCGCCTGCACCACGACGCCGTCGAGCGTGCCGGAAAAGGCCTGCGAAAAGCCCAGTTCGATACCGAAGATGTCCGCTTCGTCGCCGTTGCGGGCGATTGTCGCTTCGTCGAAGGCGATACCGCGGAAGCTGCCCGCGACATCGGTGTTCACATCGACGATGAAATTGTCGAGGCTCTTGTAGAAGACCGATGCGTGCAGCGCGCCGGTCGCGCTCATGTAATACTCTGCCGCAGCGTCGAAATTCCAGGCTTCGGTAGGCAGCAGCGCGGGGTTGCCGAATTCACCGCTGCGTTCGCCGTCATCGGCTTCCTCGACCGCGAAATGGGGCGCCTGCTGGAACGGCGATGGCCGCACGATCGAACGGTAGAAGCCGGCGCGCAGCACCAGATCGGTTTGCGGTTCGTACCGCAGGTTGAGGCTGGGCAGCCAGTGATCGTAATTCTTGTCGATCGAGACCGGGGACACGAGGACCGTGTCATCAGCCGCGATCGACCCGTCGGGCAGCGTCCCGTCTTCCTCGACCAGCAGGACGTTGTTGCCCACCAGCGTGTTGTCCGTGTGCTCGTAACGCAGGCCATAGACCACGCGCAGGTCCGCGCTTTCCCAGCGGCCGAGCAAATAGCCGGCCATGATGTCTTCAGCGACTGCAAAATCCTCGACCGCGCTGTCGAACGCGCTGTCGATTTCCTGCAATTCGAAATCGCCGAAATTGGCGCGGAAGAAGTCGGACCCTTCGGTGAAACCTGCAACCGGCCCGATACCGGTCAGGCGATAGGTCTGTCCTTCGCCCAACGCGTCGTTTAGCGTCATGGCGTCGTTTTCGTAGAACTCGACGTTCGCGTCATAGGTCTTGTCGCGCCAGCGGCCCTTGAAACCCACCTGTACGGTGAACTCGCCATTGTCGGCGGCGAAGCGGCGTCCCAGGTCGAATTTGGCGGCCCATTCCTCGTCCTGCGCATCCGACAACGCGACGAATTCGATATCGTTCAGCGCATAGGCACCGGGGTCGGTGAAATCGCTCGTCGGATCGGTGACGCTGTACAGCGGAATGCGCGGATCGGCGAAGTCGAGAGCGACGCCGAACCCTTCTTCCTCATATTCGCGTTCGAATGCGATGGGATCGAGGCTGCCGTTCTCCCGCTCGCTCGATTTTGCCCAGCTCGCCGAATAATTGGCGAACCAATCACCCCAATCGCTTTCGCCGCCGAAAACGAGCGAACGGATCTTCTGCGATTCGAAGCGGTCCTTGACGTCGCGCTCGACGGTAATCGCCGCGTCCTCGTCGGGGTCGGGATCGGTGTCGCTGTAACCGACCGTCCTGCCTGCACCCGTAACGATCGCATCGCCGAGATCGAAGATCAGGCGCCGGCGGCTCTCCTGGTCGTCGAACTGGCTGTAGACGCCGCGGGCATACAGTTCGGTGCTGTCGCCCGCGCGAAGGTCGAGGCCGAGCGTCGCACTGATACGTTCGCGTTCGACATCGTAGTCGCGGTATTCGAGATCCTCGGCATAGATGACGCCGTCGTCCTCCTCCCACCCGTCGGCTTCGATATTGTCGGTCTCGAAGGTGCGGCGGTAATAGCTGACGCCGCCCGAAATGCCGAAATTTTCGCCGATCCGGGTGGCGAAATCCAGGCTTCCCTTGGGGCTTATCTCACCGGCGTAATCGTTATAGCTGCCTTCGACCTTGGCGGTCAGAAGGCGCGTCTTGCGGTCGAACGCACTGGTGGTCTCAATCTCGACCGACGCGCCGATCGTGTCGGCATCCATATCGGGCGTGAGCGATTTCTTCACTTCGATCGATTCGATGATGTCCGAAGATACGACGTCGAGCGCGACCGCGCGAATATCGGCCTCTGGCGACGGCAGGCGCACGCCGTTGAGCGATGAAGAGACGAGATCGGGCGACAGGCCGCGGACCGATACGAAGCGGCCCTCGCCCTGGTCGTTGAGGACATTGATGCCGGGCAGGCGGCGCAGGCTTTCGGCGACGTTCTGATCGGGAAACTGGCCGATCGCGTCGCGTGTCAGCACGTCGGACACGCCATCAGCTTCCTTCTTACGCGACAGGGCGCTCGAAAGGTTCGCGACCTGGCCCACGACCAGGATCTCATCGTCGCCAAAGCCGGTCATCGCGATCTCTGCGCGCACCGTGCCGGTGGCCGGGACGGTAATCGCGCGCCTGACCGTTTCCGCCCCGACATAGCTGATTTCGAGCGTGTAATCGCCGGCCGGAACGTCTGCGAAGAGGAACGAGCCATCGCGCTCGGTCGCGGTCACGCGGTCGATCTCGACGATGCGCACCTGCGCGCTGCGCAGCGCGATGGTGTCGGTGGCATCGGATACGGTGCCGGCAAGATCGCCGGCCTGCGCCATGCCGGGAAGTGCCAGCGCCGCAATGGCAGCCCCGGCAAGAAGCGTATTCCTGATTTTCATTATTGCCCTCCGCTATCGTTGAGAGCCGCCTAGGCGCGCAGTTTGACTGCGATATTTCCGCATCGCGTCGGTTTGCGGACAATTGCGCGTGCGCTGACGCGGTTGCGTCACAAAGTGCGGGCTGCGTGCCGCGCGCCATTTCGGCCTGCGCAAGAAAGTGCGGGCCAAACGCTCCAATTGCGTGTAGGGGCGCCTCCGACTGCGGGCAGTGCCCGCGCCGCGACCAGCCGGGCACCCCCCGCCCGTGCATACGCGCAACCGAAAGAATACCATGCCCCTTTCCAACCTCCCGCCGGTTATCGGCGAGGCTTTGAGCGCCCGTGGCTACGACGCGCTTACCCCCGTCCAGCAGGCCGTGACCGAACCCGAAGCGCACGGGCGCGACATGATCGTTTCCGCGCAAACCGGGAGCGGCAAGACCGTGGCCTTCGGCCTGGCGCTTGCTCCCGAACTGCTCGACGCGGTTGGCGGCACGCCCTTGTCGGAGAAGCCGCTGGCACTGGTGATCGCGCCGACGCGCGAGCTCGCGCTACAGGTCAGCCGCGAACTCGGCTGGCTCTATGCGGGCGCCGGACTACGCATCGCCACCTGCGTCGGCGGGATGGATGCCAGCAAGGAACGCCGCGCATTGCGCGCCGGTCCGGCGATCGTCGTCGGGACCCCCGGCCGCCTGCGCGACCATCTCGAGCGCGGCGCGCTCGACCTGTCGGGCCTGGTCGGCGTGGTGCTCGACGAAGCCGACGAGATGCTCGACATGGGGTTCCGCGAAGATCTCGAGGAAATCCTCGATGCGACTCCCGATACGCGCCGCACGCTGCTGTTCTCCGCCACCATGCCGCGCCCGATCGAACGGCTGGCCGAACGCTACCAGCGCAACGCACTGCGCCTGTCACTTGCCGGCGAGACGCGCGGGCATGGCGACATCGCCTATCAGGCAATCACCGTCGGCCCGTCGGAGATCGAGAACGCGGTGGTCAACCTGCTGCGCTTCCACGAGGCGGAAACCGCGATCTGTTTCTGCGCCACGCGCGAAAGCGTGCGCCGCCTGCATGCCACGCTGCAGAACCGCGGCTTCGGCGTCGTCGCGCTGTCGGGCGAGCATTCGCAGAGCGAGCGCAACCAGGCGCTGCAGGCGCTGCGCGACCGGCGCGCGCGGGTCTGCGTGGCCACCGATGTCGCCGCGCGCGGGATCGACCTGCCCACGCTCAGCCTGGTGATCCATGTCGAAATCCCGCGCGATGCCGAGACGTTGCAGCACCGTTCGGGCCGCACCGGCCGGGCGGGCAAGAAGGGCACCGCCGCGCTGGTGGTGCCGTACAACCGCCGCCGCCGGGTCGAGGGCATGCTGCGGGGCGCGCAGATCGAGGCCGAATGGCTCGACGCACCGACCCCCGAGGCGATCCGCGCGAAGGACCGCACGCGGCTGATCGAGCGGCTGACCGAACCGCGCGAGTTCGACGAATACGAGCGCGAGCTCGGCGCCCAGCTGATGGCGAAGATGTCGCCCGAGGACATCGCCACCGCGCTGGTCCAGACGCTGCGCGCCGAGATGCCCGCACCCGAGGAGCTGATCGCCAACACCCCCGAGGCGCGCGACCGGGCGAAGGCCGAACGCCACCGTCCCGGCTTCGAGGACGTGGTGTGGTTCCGCATGAGCATCGGCCGCCGCCAGAACGCCGAACCGCGCTGGCTGCTGCCGCTGATCTGCCGCCGCGGGCACATCACCCGCAACGAGATCGGCGCGATCCGCATCGGCCAGCACGAGAGCTGGTTCCAGGTCCCGCGCCCGATCGCCGCCAAGGTTGCCGAGACCGTCACCCGCACCGCCTCGCCCGAGGACGAGCAGGACGAGATCATGATCGAGGAGGCCCCCGACGGCCCCCGCATCGAAGCCCGCGAGAACCGCCGCAAGCACGCCGATGGCGGCGGCCGGGTCGATCCCCGCCCCGCCGGCCGCGGCCCCCACCGCAAGCCCGGGGGCAAGCCGCCCTTCAAGAAGGGCAAGCCCGGAAGCGTCAAACCCGGCGCAGGCAAGGGCGCGGGCGCGGGCGGCAAGCCCTTTGCCGGCAAGCCCTTTGCCGGAAAGCCCAAGTTCAAGGGCAAGCCGAAAGGCAAGGGCAAACCCGCAGGTCCGCGCGGCGACTGACCCGCGGACCCGCCGGGTTCAGTTGGTCATCAGCAGGGGAATGCGCACGTCGGACAGCATCCGGCGTGTCGCCCCGCCGAAGATCCGTTCGGTCAGCCGCGTGCGGCCATAGGCGCCCATCACGATCAGCCCCGCCTTGCGCGCTTCCGCCGCGCCCAGCAGCGTCGCCGCGACATCCTTGTCGCCGCATTCGAGCTCGACCATCTCGCAGGCGATCCCGTGCCGCGAGAGGTAGTCCGCCCCCTTCACCGGCGGCAGGTCGAGCGCATCGGCCGACTTGCCCGTTTCGCCGACCGTGGCGAGATAGACCGCCCCCGCTTCGCGCAGCAGCGGCAGCGCCGCCTTGAGCGCATGCGATGCCTCGGCCGATCCGTCCCACGCGACCAGTGCGGGCGCACCGGTCTCGAAGCGGGTGCAGGTTTCTGGCAGGACCAGCACGGGGCAATCGGCGGTCAGCGCCAGCTCGCCCGCAGTGAAGGACGGCGTGCCCTTGGCGGTATGCGCATCGCGCGCGCTGATCACGATGAGATCGCTGAGCGAGGATTCGCGCAGCATCGCGAGCGCGACCGGGCCGGCGGATTCGACCCAGTTCCACGACACGCCCTCGTTCGCGAGGTCGGTCAGCGTCCGCTCGCGCAGCTTCGCGGCTTCCTCGCGCCAGACGGGGACCATGGCGGCGAAGGCGGCGCCGTGGAAGTCGATGGTCGCCGCGGCTTCATAGGGCATGGCGTGCAGCAGCGTGAGATGCGCATCGAACTGTCGCGCCAGATCGAGCGCGGCATCGAGCCGGCCGGTGAAAGCCTCGTCATCGGCGGCGTTGAACAGGATCGTCTTCATTGATCGTCTCCCAGCTTGCGGTCCGGCCGGTGGGCCGAGTCCCCGCTTGATGCGGCCAGTATAGCAGCTGTCCGACACCGCTCCTTGATCGAGATCAATTCGCGCGCATTCATGGACCGCGAAACGCGCGCCCGAAAAGCGTGACCTTCACCGCGCATCATGCCCGCCCCGCAGCCGCGCGCGTGCGCGAGAGCAGCACAAGAAGCGCGGTTTCATCGGGCTTGCGGACCACGCCGGCATAGCGCCCGCCGCGCAGCATGACCTGCCACAGCCCGGTCGCCACCCGCCATTCGAGCTCGGGGATCGTGACCTTCCGATCGGCCTGCCTCGCCGCG
The DNA here is from genome assembly GCF_009828015.1 of Qipengyuania citrea. Classification (GTDB taxonomy): domain Bacteria; phylum Pseudomonadota; class Alphaproteobacteria; order Sphingomonadales; family Sphingomonadaceae; genus Qipengyuania; species Qipengyuania citrea. Next base: position 219,680 of record NZ_WTYG01000003.1, read on the forward strand.
CGCGCTGCCGCCAGTGCCGCCTCGAGCCGCGCCCGCCCCGCCTCCGAACGCACCGACCCCAGCGCCACGTCCCACGCCGCCGCAAAGCCATGCGCCCCGGGCCGCGCGCGCAGGCGATAGGCGGTCTCGCGCGCCATCGAAACGCCGCGCGCTGCCGCCGCGACCGAGCGCGTCGCGGCGAGATGCCCGATGAACTCCGCCTGCCGCACGGGCGTCCATCCATCGGCGCGATGACGCAGCGGGACGGCGTGGAACGGCGGGATAGTAATGGAGGGCCTGCGCGGACGCGCGGAGCGCGGTGGGTAGTGCTTCATCCGAGAGGATAAGGCACGGGACAGGGTGTGTAGGAAAGCCCTGCCACCACGGCGTCAGCCCAGCCCACTTCGTCATCCCAGCGAAAGCTGGGATCGCCCTCGGCCCAGCCCCACCAAGGCAGCCAGCCCCGCCACGTCAACTCTGCCCCGCCATGTCATCCCAGCGAAAGCTTGGATCGCCCGCAATCAAAGCACCACGTCGAACAGATCGTCCCACGCAGGGTTCACACCCTCGATCAATTCGATCTTCCACGCACGCTTCCACGCCTTCATCGCTTTTTCGCGTGCGATCGCGTCTCCGATGCTGTCATGCTCTTCTGCATAAACGAGCCGCTTAAGCCCGTACCGGCGGCAGAAGGCCGAGCCCTTCCCTTCCCGATGTTGTATGATCCGCCGAGAGAGGTCGGCGGTCACACCGATATACAGCACGCCATCCTTGCGGTCGCTCATGATGTAGACCCACGCGCTCATGCGCCCCGACAGCTAGCCGCGCGCGTCGAGCGATCCCAGCTTTCGCTGGGATGACCGAGATGGGGTGGAAAGCGGACGTCGCGAAGATATAGCCTAAGTATGGAAGATCACGACTTGGAACCAACCTCGATGCTTCGCTATATTGCTGCTTACTTCGCGGTGAAGCTAGCCGCTGCCGGTGCGCTGCTACTGTATGCAATGAACTTCGATGGCGAGCCGTCGATTCCATCGACAGGAATTACGATCATAGCAGTTGCATTGTCAGTCGGCTGGTTCGTTAAAGCCGAGAACCGTCCCATGCCAGGTATAGAACGGTTGCGGTTTGCCTTCGGCAATACAGTAGCTGAGTTGGTTCTCACCTTTGCTTGGGGCTCGACCGTGTTCTGGCTAACGGATGCCTCCTTTGGCTGGGAAGGCCTTAGCCAAATACTGGGCGGTGACGGCGACCCTGAAGCAGCGAAGGTTGGCTTAGTCATCGGGATCACGTTTGGCTTGCTGCCAACCCCAATCTTTAGTGCCCTCTTTGGATGGTCGATGACGAAAAGCCTTCCAAAAACGGCGGCCCACATCCATTGAGCATTACTCCTTGCGGACCACAATCGGGTCGGCAGTAGAAAGGCGAGTTTAGGCAGTGACCAGGTTGAAGCTGCCTGGCCGTTCTGAAGGTCGCCTGGCGGCAACGGGAACGGCGAGATTTAGGGTGGAAAGCGGACGATGCGGCATTACAAAGAAGCATGGCAGAAAGTGTCGATCCGCGAGAATTATTCCAGCGAGTAAAGGGGCTGTGGCCCCAGTCGGTGGTGTTTGGCGATGACCCTCTGGTTGTTCTTAACGCGATCTATTGGCCGCTTGAGGAACGTCTCGGCAATGATGATGATGAATGGCTTAGTTTAGGAGCTTGGGCATTTCATCAGGGAATACACGAAATGGCCGAGGTGGTAGCTGCAAACTCAGAATCGACGGTCTCCCCGCGAGAGATGAGATTTTCGACTTTTGATCGGTGGATCCGCTTCAATCTTGAAGGCGACAATAGCTGGGCTGAGGAATTAGCCGAATGGCTGTCGAAGCGAGAAAGGTCGGCTGTCAGGTAACGCTGCAAACCTGCCCAATGTCCACAATCGGGTCGTTAGCGGCCAGCCAGCCCTCACCCACCCGCGTGGTAGAAATCATACACCTGCTGCGCCACCCCCGCACTGATACCCGGCGCGCGTTTGAGGTCGTCCAGCGCCGCGGCCCTGACCTTCCCAGCCGTGCCGAAATGCAGCAGCAGCGCGCGTTTGCGGGCCGGGCCGATACCCGGGATTTCGTCGAGCGGTGAGGCGGTGATCGCGCGGCTGCGTTTGGCGCGGTGGGCGCCGATGGCGTAGCGGTGGACTTCGTCGCGCAGCGTCTGGAGATAGAACAGCAGCGGCGAATTGACCGGCAGCGTCTTTTCGCGCCCGTCGGGAAAATGGAACACCTCGCGCCCCTCGCGCCCGTGATACGGGCCCTTGGCGATGGCGATCAGCGGGACGTCCTCGATCCCCATTTCCTCCAGCGTGTCGCGCACGCTCGACATCTGCCCCTTCCCGCCATCGATCAGCACCAGATCGGGCCAGATCGCCTCGTGCCCCTTGCCCTCGGTGCGCGCGTCGAGATCGCGGCCCGCTTCGGCCAGCTTGCGGAAGCGGCGTTCCATCACTTCACGCATCATGGCGAAATCGTCATTGGTCTGCGCGGTCTTGATGTTGAACTTGCGGTACTGGCCCTTCTCGAAGCCTTCGGGGCTGGCGACGACCATCGCGCCCAGCGCCTTGTCGCCCTGGATATGGCTGTTGTCGTAGACCTCGATCCGCTGCGGGACCTCTTCCAGTTCGAGGAATTCGGTGAGGTCACGCAGCACCTTGGCCTTGGTCCCGGTTTCGGCCAGCCGCCGCTCGAGCGCCTCGACTGCATTGCGGCTCGCCTGCTGCATCAGCTTGCGCCGCGTGCCGCGCTGCGGGATCGAGATCGCCACGCCGTGCCCCGCCTTTTCGCACAGCGCCTCGGCGACGAGGTCCTGTTCGGGCAAGGCGCGGTCGACGAGGATGGTGCGCGGCGGCGGCACTTCCTCGTAGAATTGCAGCAGCACATCGGAGAGCACCTCTTCCTTCTCGAGCTCGCCCGTGTTGCGCGGATAGAAGGTGCGGTGGCCCCAGTTCTGCCCGCCGCGGATGAAGAAGGCCTGCACCCCAACCTGACCGCCCTTGGCGGCCAGCGCGAAGACATCGGCATCGCCCACGCCTTGCGCGTTGATCGCCTGGCTGCCCTGGATGAAGGTCGCAGCGCGCAGCCGGTCGCGCAGGATCGCGGCGGTCTCGAAATCGAGCTCCTCCGCCGCCTTCGCCATCTGCTTTTCGAGATCCTGCTGCACCGCGCTCGACTTGCCGCCGAGGAAGTCCTTCGCCTCGCGCACCAGTTTCTCGTACCCCGGCTCGTCGATCCGGCCGACGCAGGGCGCGCTGCAGCGCTTGATCTGGTAGAGCAGGCAGGGCCGGTCGCGATTGTTGAAGAAACTGTCGGTGCAGCTGCGCAGCAGGAACAGTTTCTGCAGCGCGTTGAGCGTCTTGTTCACGCTGCCCGCGCTGGCGAAGGGGCCGTAGTAATTGCCCTTGGCCTTGCGCGCGCCGCGATGCTTGGTGATGCGCGGGAAGGCGTGGTCGGCGCGCAGCAGGATGAAGGGGAAGCTCTTGTCGTCGCGCAGCAGCACGTTGAACGGCGGGCGGTAGCGCTTGATCAGCTGCGCTTCGAGCAGCAGCGCTTCGGCCTCCGAATTGGTGACCACGATTTCCATCGCGCGGCACTGGCTGATCATCCGCTGGATGCGGTTGGTGAGGCCCTTGATTTGCGTGTAATTGGCGACCCGCGCCTTGAGGCTGCGCGCCTTGCCGACATAGAGCACGTCGCCGCGCGCATCGAGCATCCGGTAGACGCCCGGGCGCGGCTTGAGCGTCTTTACCGTTTCGCGGATCGCGGTGATGCCCGCTTCGAGATCGGGCTGCGCACCGGCCACGGTCTTGGTGGCGCGGTCCTCGTGGAACCGCTCCTTGCCTCTCGGATCATGCGGGGAACCGGCTTTCGTGCGCGACATGCAAGGGGAGATAGTGTGCCGCATCGGCTTGTGCAAAGCCGGTTTTGCCGCCATCCCCCGGGCGATGGACCCAACCAAAATTGCACCGCCGCGCACGGTCGGCTTCTGGGGCACCTCGCTGTTCCCGCTCAACGGGATGATCGGCGCGGGGATTTTCGCGCTGCCCGCAGTGCTGGTGGCGGCAGTGGGCAACTTCGCCCCATGGATGATGCTGGTCGGCGGGATCCTCTTCCTGCCGCTGGCGCTGTGCTACGCCTGGATGGCCACCCGGTTCGAGCATAGCGGTGGATCGGTGCTTTATGGCGAGGCCGCCTTCGGGCGGTTCGTCGGCTTCCAGGCCGGCTGGGCGCGCTATGCCAGCGCGATCGTGACCGCGGCGGCGAACATGCATGTGATGGTCGCCTATCTAGCCGCGCTGTTCCCCGGACTGGCGGGGCCGGTCGCCTCGCCCGTCGCGGTGGCGGTGGGGCTGGCGCTGATTACCGCGATCAATCTCTACGGCATGCGCGCCTCGGTCGGCGCGCTGGGCGTGATGACCGCGATCAAGCTGCTGCCGCTGGGCGCGCTGATCTTGTCGGCCTTCTTCGCGGGCAGCGAGATGGGGGCGGTGACGCTGCCGCAGTTCAGCCAGGTCGAGACGGTCATCCTGCTGACCTTCTATGCCTTCATCGGCTTCGAGGGCGTGGTCGAGGCGGCGGGCGAGTTCAAGCATCCCAAGCGCGACGTCCCGCTGTCGATCGTGACCATGGTGAGCGGGGTAACGCTGCTCTACATGGCGATCATCTGGGCCTTCATCGCGATCGGCCCCCAGTTCGCGGGCGAGGACAATGCGCTGGCGGGCGTGGCCGGTGCCTCGATGGGGCAGATCGGGTCGCTCGCGATCGTCGTCGCGGCCAGCTTCAGCATCGGGGCGAACAATTTCGCCAGCGGCGTGGCGCAGCCGCGGCTGATGTACGGCATGGCCGAGCGCGGCATGCTCCCGCGGTGGTTCGAATATGTCCACCCGCGCTTCCTTACCCCGTTCAACGCGATCCTGTTCTACGGCGTGGCGGCAATGCTGTTCGGCCTGTGGGAAGGCTTCGAAGTGCTGGCGATCGCGGGCACGCTGGTGCGGCTGGTGACCTATGTCGTGACCAGCTGCGCGCTGCCGGTGCTCGAACACCGCGAGGGGCGGATCGACCCGCTGCACCTGTTCTGCGTAATCTTCGCGGTGGCCAGCTCGCTGTTCATCGCGGCGCAGGCGCAGACGCAGTCGTGGCTGGTGTTCGGCGGGCTGCTGGTGGTGGGCACGCTGCTCTATTTCATCGCGGCGCGCCAGAAGCCCGAGTATCCGCTCGACGAGGCATAGATGGCCGAGGATTTCGATGCGATCGTCCTGGGCGCCGGCGCGGCGGGGCTGATGTGTGCGGCGCGTGCGGGGCAGCGCGGGCGCCGCGTGCTGCTGCTCGAACGCGCGGCGACACCGGGCAAGAAGATCCTGATCTCGGGCGGCGGGCGCTGCAATTTCACCAATATCGGTGCGGGTCCGGCCAATTACCTGTCGGCCAATCCGCATTTCGCCAAGTCGGCGCTGGCGCGCTACACCGCGCGCGATTTCCTCGCATTGGTCGAAAGCCATGGCATCGCCTGGCACGAAAAGACCCTCGGCCAGCTGTTCTGCGACGGGTCGGCCAAGGAGATCGTTGCCATGCTGCTGGAGGAATGCGCGAAGGGCGAGGTAGACCTGCGCTGCGGCGAGGAAATCGCCTCGGTCGAACAGGCCGGCGGGTTCACCGTCACCACGCCATCGGGCAGGTTTCGCGCGCCTTCGCTGGTGATAGCCACCGGCGGACCCTCGATCCCCAAGATGGGCGCAAGCGGCTATGCCTATGACCTCGCGCGGCAGTTCGGTCTCAAGGTGGTCGAGCCGCGCCCGGCGCTGGTGCCGCTGACGCTGGGCGGCGAGGAAGTGCTGTTCCGCGACATCTCCGGGGTTTCCGCGCCGGTGGTGACCAGCGCGGGGAAGGCGCGCTTTGCCGAGGCGGCGCTCTTCACGCACCGCGGGCTGTCGGGTCCCGCGATCCTGCAGGCGAGTTCCTACTGGCGTCCGGGCGAGCCGCTGTTCGTCGATTTCCTGCCCGACGAAAGCGGCGATTTCCTGCTCGACGCCAAGCGCGCCGCGCCCAGATCGACGCTGCGCGCATGGCTGCGCGAGCGCCTGCCCGCGCGGCTGGCCGATATCCTCGCCGAGCGGCTGAGGCTGGAAGTCGAGTTCGGCAATGCGCCCGACAAGGCGTTGCGCGGGGCGGGCGGACGGCTGAAGCGCTGGACGTTCCAGCCCAACGGGACCGAGGGCTTCGCCAAGGCCGAGGTCACCGTCGGCGGGATCGCCACCGCCGAGCTCTCCTCCAAGACGATGGAAGCCAGGCGCGTGCCCGGTCTCTACGCCATCGGGGAGGCCGTCGATGTCACCGGCTGGCTGGGCGGCTACAATTTCCAGTGGGCCTGGGCCAGCGGCGTGGCGGCGGGCGAAGCGCTCTAGCCGGATTGCCCGCCCCCCGTCGCGGGCAATCAGAAGACCTTCCGGAACTCGATCTCGAACGTCCGGCCGAGCGGGTCGACCAGCCACGGCTGGTAGCTCAGCGGGACCGTGCCGGTTTCGTCGGTCACGCGCTGCTGCGCGTCGAACAGATTGTCCACTCGCAGCGAGAGCCGTGCGCCCTTGAGGAAGCCGGGATTGTCGCCCGCCAGCCACTGCTGCTGTTCGAGGTTCATGAACAACCGCAAGTCGAAGGTCGCAAGGTCGTGGAAGCTGAGGTTGTCGACCTGCGATCCGCTGGCGTAGTTGGCCGACAGGCGCGCGCCGAGGCCGTTGTGGAACAGCCCGCCTTCCATCGTGACATTGTGCCGGTTCACACCGCTGCCGCTGAGCGCATCGCCGCCCAGCAGGTCGAGCTGCGGGATGCCGTTGGCGATGACCGCGTAATTCTCCAGCTCGATCGTGTGATAGACCGAAAGGTTCCAGCGTCCCTGTCCGCCACCGGGGCCACCAGAACCACCGCCACGACCGCGCCCGCCGCCGCCGCGCGTTTCACCGCCCGCAGCCGGCGATTCGCCCGCGTCGCTGCCCTCACCGCCGGGACCGCGTTCGCCGCCGGGGGCTGCACAGACGCGCGCACGAAGCTGGTTGAGCCGCTCGGGATCGACCTGGCCGTCGGGGCCCGCCAGCCGCTCGCGCACGCGTTCCGGCAGAGCCGCGAGGTCGACCGGAGTCGAGGCGGCGGGATCGGCCGGATTCCAGCCGGTGCACAGCCGTATGCGCGCGGCCTCCATCTCTTCGCGGGCCTGCATCCCGTCGGCGCTGCAAATCCGCTCGCGCGCCTGTGCGACACGCTCCGGGTCGACCTCGCCATTCTCGCCGCGCAGGCGCTGCTGCATCCGTTCGGGCAGTTGCGAGATATCGGGCTGGCCCTCGGATGAGCAGAACTGTTCGCGCAGTTGCTGGAAGCGCGCGCGATCGCTGGTCCCGCCTCCCGGCCCTTGTCCCTGCCCCTGACTTTGCGCGCCCGAACCTGCGGCTGCAGACGCGATCCGCGCCATCATCCCGCCGCGCCCACTGCGCGAGCCGCCCTCCGATTCCGAGCCGACGCGGCCGAAGAAATTGAAGCCATACCGGATGCGCGACGAGCCGCGCTCGGCAAAGGTCACTGCGCGCCGGTCAAGCTCGACCAGCTGGCCGTTCTCGCGCGTGACCCGATCGGGGAATGCCGCCTCGATTGCGGGGGTCAGCAGCGGGAAGCTTTCGGTCACGTCGTCCGACCGGTTGCGGACATATTCGACGCGGAAGTTCGACCGGTCGAACAGGTCGAAATCGTAGGAGGCCGCCAGCTTGATGTCGCGCTGGGTCTCCGCCAGCAGATCGGGATTGCCCCCGGTGACCACATTGGCGAGCACGGTGTCACCGGTCGTGAAATCGTAGACCGGGACGTTCAGGTCGACGATCTGCGGGTTGCCGAGCTGCGCGATCCCCGGGGCCTGTTCGCGCACGCTGTAGCTGGCCTGCAGCGAGAGGCTGTCGGATGGGCGCCAGTTGAGCCCCGCGTTCCAATTGGTCAGCAGCCCGAAGTCCGACAGGTCCTCGACCCCGCCGCCGAGATCGAGCGTCAGCTCGCCCAGCGGCGCGAGAAAGCCCTCGCGCGCGCTGGCGAGCGGGATGGCCAGGTTGAGCCCCGCCAGCAATTCGCGGCGATCGAGCGAGGTTTCGACGCCGGGATTGCGCGTGTCCTCGCTGTCGATCCCGTCGAGGTTGAAACCTGTTTTCGCAGTGACGTTCACCTCGCCGCTGGGCAGGAGGATCGGTCGCCCGGTCAATGTCAGGAGGCTGTCGAGCGTGTAGGTCCTGCTGTCGGCCTGCTCGATACCGCCGGCCGCCAGCGGACCGAGATCGCCCGCAATGTCGATTTCACCCGCGGCGGCAGCCGCAACGAGCGCGGCGGTATCGCGTCGCTGATCGGTCCACGTGGTGTTCCACCCGCGGGTCGCATCCACCGTAAGCGCGAGATCCCAATCGTCGATCGGGGCGTTGAACGAACTGCCGAGCGAGGCGGTGGTCGACCTGGTCCGCCGCGTGATCGGGTCGTCGTCGATCGCGCGCAGCTGCGAATTCCCGTCCGGATCGGTCAGCAGGACCGTATCGAGACCCGAGAGCGAGCGCGAGAAACTGCGGTCGAGATTGGCGTTGACCGACAGGCTTGGCACGCGTGCGCCCTCGCCGAAGGTGGTGTTCCAGGTGGTTTCGAGTTCGATGCCCTCGCTGTCGGAGGCGAGGCTGCGGAACTCGGCCGGATCGGGATCGCTCGCTACGGTGGGCGTGTTGCTTGTGGTCTGGATGATATCGCGCTCGGCCTCGGACAGCAGCGACGAGCTGTTGAATTCGGCACCGAACAGCAGGCGGTCTCCGCCATTGATGGTGAGCTGCGAATATTCGACCTCGCCGTTCGACCGGCCTCCGCGCGTGGGCTGGCCGTATTCGAGTTCGACCTCGCGGCTGGAAAAATTGTCCTTGAGGATGAAGTTGATCACACGCTGGTCGGCGGGATAGCCATATTGCAGCGCGACCTCCTCGGGGAAGACCTGCACCTTCACGATTGCCTCGGGAGGATAGCGGCGGAATTCGCGAAAGCCCGAGACACGGCGACCGTTGACGAGGAACACGGGACGCCCGCTGCCACGGCCGCTGGCCGAACCGGTCTGCGGCGCCAGCTGTTCGACCAGATCGGCCAGCGAATCCGCGCCATAAGCGGCGATATCGTCTTCATCGAGTTCGACCACCGGCGGAACCTCGGTTTCGACTTCGCCGCGGATGCGTTCGCCGGTCACGATGATCGCGTTCTCGGGCAGCGCCTCGCCCCCGGTGCCGCCCTGGCCGGTGGCGGGCGCCGCGTCCTGGGCATGGCCCGGCGCGGCAAGGGCGATGGTCAGCGCAAGTGCGGATATGCGGGTGAGAAATTGCATGGCAGGTTTCGCGGTCCTCAATCGTGGTCTCGTGTCCGCCCCCTCACCCGGTCCTGAAGCAGCTCAGGCGGGCGAGCAACAATCCTTGCGTAACAAAGTGTCGCAGCAGACTTGCACCGCGATTAACGTCTGCCACTTCCCTTTCTCACCCACTGAGGCTATGGGCGCGCGATACAAATCGTCCAACGACACGATCCAAGGAAATACATGGCGAAAGAAGAACTTCTCGAAATGCGCGGCAAGGTGGTTGAACTGCTGCCCAATGCGATGTTCCGCGTCGAGCTCGAGAACGGCCATGAAGTGCTCGGCCATACGGCCGGCAAGATGCGCAAGAACCGTATCCGCGTGCTGGTGGGCGACGAAGTGCTCTGCGAACTCACGCCCTACGACCTGACCAAGGCGCGCATCACCTACCGCTTCATGCCCGGTCGCGGCGGCCCCGGCCCGCAGTAACGGCACGTGGGCCAGCCCACACTCATCCTCGCATCGGCCAGTCCCCGCAGGCGCGAACTCATCGCGCGCCTCGGCGTGGAGCCGGCTGCGATCAATCCTGCCGATATCGATGAAACCCCGCTCGCTGGCGAACTGCCGCGCGACTATGCCACCCGCATGGCCCGCGAAAAGGCCGCAGCCGCGGCCTCGGACGATAGCCACGTCCTGGCCGGGGATACGGTGGTCTGCGCCGGTCGGCGGATCCTGCCCAAGGCAGAGGACGAGGCGACCGCGCGGCGCTGTCTCGAACTGCTGTCGGGCCGCCGCCACCGCGTGCTGTCCGCGATCGCGCTGCGCGCCCCCGACGGCAGGCTGCGCGAACGGCTGAGCGAGACGGTGGTGATCTTCAAGCGCCTCTCGACCGACGAGATCGACGCCTATCTCGCCAGCGACGAGTGGGAAGGCAAGGCGGGCGGCTATGCCATCCAGGGGATCGCCGAAGGGCTGATCCGCCGGATCCAGGGCAGCCATTCGGGCGTGGTCGGCCTGCCGCTCTACGAAACGCGCACGCTGCTCAAATCCGCCGGGTTCGACCTTGCCTGACTGGCTGGTCGAGCATGGCATCGGCGAAAGCCGTGCCCTGCTGGTCGAAGGCGATGACATCCTCGCCGCCAGGCTGCGCTGGCCGGGCGATTTGCCAGTCGGCAGCCGGGCACAGGCAGTGCTGGTATCCAAGCCCGCCGGCCGCAGCCGCGGCCTCGCGCGGATGGCCAATGGTACCGAGCTAATGGTCGACCGCATTCCCGCCCATTGCAACGAAGGCGCGGCGGTGCCGCTGGTCGTCACGCGCGCGGCGATCGCCGAACGCGGACGGTTCAAGCGTGCGCAGGCGCGGGTGGTCGAGGACACGGACAACAGCCCGTCGCAACAGGCGGACGATGTTTTCGCGATGGGCGATACGGTCCGCCGGCTGCCTGCTGGCGCGTGGGAAGAGGTATGGCACACTGCGTCTGCGGGCGAGGTCGCGTTCGCCGGCGGCGCGCTGCTGTTCAGCGTGACGCCCGCCATGACGCTGATCGATATCGACGGCGACCGCCCGCCGCGCGAACTGGCCCTGGCGGCGGTGCCCGAAATCGCGCGCTGGCTGCGCCTGTTCGACCTCGGCGGTTCGATCGGGATCGACTTTCCCACGCTGGCAACAAAGGCCGATCGCAAGGCCGTGGATGCCGCGCTCGATGCCGCGCTGGGCGGCTGGCCGCACGAGCGGACCGCGATGAACGGCTTCGGTTTCGTCCATATCGTGGCGCGGCTCGACGGGCCCTCGCTGCTGCACCGCTTTGCCACCGCGCGAATCGGGGCGGCGGCGCGCATGGCGTTGCGACGCGCCGAACTGGTCGAAGGGCCGGGCGCGACGCTGCTCACCGTCCATCCCGCGGTAAAAGCGAAGCTCAAGCCCGAGTGGCTGTCGGAGCTAGAACGGCGGACCGCGCGCCGGGTGCGGATAGAGATCGATCCGGGCCTTGCGATCGAGGCGGCCACCGCCCAGATCGTGGCGCATGACGACTAAACCCCGCCCCTGCCCCATCTGCAAGAAACCGCGCAGCGAGGAGCACACGCCGTTCTGTTCCGCGCGCTGCCGCGATCGCGACCTGTCGCAGTGGTTCGGCGACGGATATTCCGTGCCCGGCCGCCCCGCACTGCCCGAAGAAATCGCGGTTGCAGTGACGCAAGGTTCGGAAGACTGAAATTCCCCCCTTGCCAAGGCGTGCCAGCTTCGCCATAGGCGCGCTCTCATTGCTCGCGGGGCTGTTCAGGCCCCTCCGCCGAAGCAGTGTGCCCGGGTAGCTCAGTGGTAGAGCAGACGACTGAAAATCGTCGTGTCGGTGGTTCGACTCCGCCCCTGGGCACCACTTCGCCCCGATAGCTTCCCCTGCTTCCCCGCCCGCGCTAGTCAGCCGGGATGCATGACACCACCAGCACCGCGCTTTCCGCCTTCGACATCGCCGCGATCCTCGTGGTCGCCTCCGCGCTGCTCGGCTGGTTCAACCATCATTTCCTCAAGCTGCCGCATGTCATCGGGCTGACCGTGATGGGCGCGCTGGGGGCAATCGGGCTGACGGTGGCCGATGCCTTCATTCCCGGCGTGACGCTCGACGACTGGGTCGCCGACACGCTGCAGCAGCTCAACTTCACCGAGACGCTGCTGCAGGGCATGCTCAGCTTCCTGCTGTTTGCCGGCGCGCTGCATGTCGATCTCGACCGCCTGAAGGTCGCGTGGCTGCCGGTGCTGCTGCTCTCCACCGTGGGCGTGATGATTTCGACCGTGCTCGTCGGGCTCGCCATGTGGGGCGTGGGCATGCTGCTGGCGCTGGGGATCGCGCCGATCTGGTATTTCGTCTTCGGCGCGCTGATCGCCCCGACCGACCCGGTTTCGGTGCTCGGCGTGCTGCGCGAGGAAAAGGTCCCGCAATCGCTGCAAAGCGCGGTGGCGGGCGAAAGCCTGTTCAACGACGGCGTCGGCATCGTCGTGTTCATCATTCTCCTCGGCGCGGCGGTGAGCGGGAACGACTTCTCCTTCGCCGAGGGCGCACGGCTGTTCGCGATCGAGGCGGGCGGCGGCATCCTGATCGGGCTCGTCGCGGGCTATGTCGGCTACCGCGCGCTGGCGGGGATGGACGAATACACGCTCGAGGTGCTGGTCACGCTGGCGGTGGTGATGGGCGGCTATGCGCTGTGCAACTACCTCACGCTTTCGGGCCCGCTGGCGATGGCGGTGGCCGGCCTGCTGATCGGCAACCACGGCGTTACCTATGCGATGAGCGACGTGACGCGCGATTACCTCGTCAAGTTCTGGGAGCTGGTCGACGAATTGCTCAATTCGGTGCTGTTCCTGCTGATCGGGCTGGAAATGATCGTGCTGGTCGCGGGCTTTGACGAGCTGGTGCTGGCGCTGGCCGCAATCCCGCTGACGCTGGCCGCGCGCGGGGTCGGTATCTTTGTCTCGACCAAGGCGATCCCCGCCGCACGGCTGCAGGACAAGGGCGCGGGCCGCGTGCTGTGGTGGGGCGGGCTGCGCGGCGGGATTTCGATCGCGCTGGCGCTGTCGCTACCCGCGGGCGAGACGCGCGACCTGATCCTTGCCGCGACCTTCGCCGCGGTGCTGTTCAGCGTCCTCGTCCAGCGCGCCACGCTGGGCCGGCTGATCGAGAAGCTGAAACGCGACCACGCCCCCGCGGTCGAAGACGCTGCCCCCGCACGCGAACCGACTGTTCGTTAGTCGGCGGCGATGGCGTCCGCTGCGGTGCCGATCTCGGCCCAGATGCGCGCCAGGTCATCGTCCTCGATGCAATAGGGCGGCATGACGTAGACGGTGTTGCCGAGCGGCCGCAGCAGCAGGTCCGCCTCGCGGAACCGGCGCAGCAGCTTCGGCCCGAGGTCGGACAGATAGCTCCCTCCCGGATCGCCCAGCTCCAGCGCGGCGATCGTCCCGCAGCGCCGCGCGTTGCGCACCATCGCGTGATCCGCCAGCGTATCGAGATGCGCCTGCTGCTTCGCTGCCAGCGCCGCGATCCGCTCGAGGACCGGTTCCTCGCGCCAGATCGCGAGATTGGCATTGGCCGCCGCGCAGGCCACCGGGTTCGCGGTATAGCTCGACGAATGGTAGAAGGTACGCGTGCGGTCGGTCGAATAATGCGCGTCCCAGATCGGCTCGCTCGCCATGGTCACCGCCAGCGGCATCGCCCCGCCGGTCAGCCCCTTGGACAGGCACATGATATCGGGCACGACATCGGCCTGTTCGCAGGCGGTCAGCGTGCCGGTGCGGCCCCAGGCGGTCATGACCTCGTCGGCGATGAACAGCGTGCCGTGGCGGGCGCAGATCGCGCGCATCTCGGCCAGCACTTCGGGCGGATACATGAGCATGCCGCCCGCCCCCAGCACCAGCGGTTCGACGATGAACGCCGCCGCCCCGCCCGCGCATTCGGCTTCGAGCGCGTCGAGAGTGGGCTGAGGATCATTGCCGGGAAAGGGCACGCGCCCGACATCGAACAGCATCGGCGCATAGGCGGCGTTGAATACCCCGCGCGCGCCCACCGACATCGCGCCGATCGTATCGCCGTGATAGGAGTGCTCCATCACCACGATCCGGCTGCGGCCCTCGCCGCGGTGAGTCCAGAAGCCGAGCGCCATCTTCAGCGCGACCTCGACTGCAGTCGAACCGCTGTCGGAAAAGAACACGCGGGTCAGTTCTTCGGGCAGGATCCGGCACAATTCACGCGCGAGGTCCTCTGCCGGTTGGTGTGTCCAGCCGGCGAAGATCATCTGGTCGAGCCGCTGCGCTTGGTCGGCAATCGCCGCCATGATCCGCGGGTGGCAGTGGCCATGCGTGGTCACCCACCAGCTCGAGATCGCGTCCACCACGCGGCGCCTGTCCTCGGTATGCAGCACAGCGCCTTCGGCATGCGTGACCAGCGGAACCGGATCGCCCAGCCCGTGCTGCGTGAAAGGATGCCATACGGGCGAGTGGGTCATGCGAAATCCACCATATCGAAATTGTCGGTAAAGGCCCGGCCAAGCGTCGCCGCGTCGAGCGTGCCGAGCAGCGGCAGGCGGCCAAGCCGCTTTACGCCGCCGAGCCGGCAGATCGTCGCCTCGCTATCCTCCACCGCGTCGCCGACAAAGGCCACGCCGTGGATCGCTACCCCGCGCGCGCGCAGCGCTTCGATCGTCAGCAGCGAATGGTTGATTGTACCCAGCGCGGTGCGCGCAACGACGATCGCAGGCAATCCCCAGCGCGCGAACATGTCAGCGTAGAGCAAGTCCCCGCCAAGCGGCACCAGCGCGCCGCCGGCCCCCTCGACCACTAGCGGGCGCTGCGCGGGGAGTGCCAACCGGTCGGGATCGATGGCGACCCCGTCGATCTCGGCTGCGCGGTGCGGCGAACAGGGCGTCGCCAGGCGATAGGCCTCGGGCAGCACGCGGGTTTCGGGCAGACCCGCGAGCTTCGCCACCTGCGCCCGGTCGCCGCCTTCGTCCAGCCCCGCCTGCACCGGCTTCCAGTAATGCGCATTGAGCGCGCCGGTGAGCGCGGCGGCGAAGACGGTCTTGCCGACGTCGGTATCGGTGCCGGTGACGGTGAATGCACTCATGCGAGAATCTCCGAAAGCGTGTCGGCCAGCGCATCGATCTGCGCCCGGCCGATATTGAGAGTGAGCGAGATGCGCAGGCGGCTGCTGCCCGCAGGAACGGTGGGCGGGCGAATGCCGCGGATATCGAAGCCCGCGCTGCGCAGAGCCCCGGCAATCTGCATAGTCCGTGCTTCGTCACCCAGCACCAGCGGGATGATCTGCGATCCGCTGGCGCTGACGCCGAAGGGCGCGAGTTTGCGGCCCGCATAACCGATCAGATCGTGCAGCGCTTCGCGCCGCCCCGGCTCCTCCTCCACGATCCTCAGCGCCTCGCGCACGCAGGCGGCCATCAGCGGCGATGGTGCGGTGGAGAAGATGAAGCCCCGCCCGCGATTGATGACATGGTCGCGCATTACGCGCGGCCCGCACAGCAGCGCGCCTTCGCTGCCCAGGGCCTTCCCGCAGGTGCGCAGCACGATCGCATTGTCGCGCCCGTCGATATGCGCTGCCAGTCCCCGGCCGCCATTGCCGAACACGCCGGTCGCATGCGCATCGTCCGCCAGCAGCACCGCGCCATGGCGATCCGCCAGATCGGCCAGTTCGGCAATCGGCGCGCGGTCGCCGTCCATGCTGTAGAGCGTTTCGACCGCAATCCAGGCCTGGCCCGCGGCATTGCCCGCCCGCCAGTGCGCAAGCGCTTCGGCAAAGGCGCCGACATCGTTGTGCGGCACCGCAATGCATTCGGCGCGCGACAGGCGCATCCCTTCGTGCGCGCTGGCATGGACCAGCGCGTCGTAGAAGATCGCATCGCCGCGTTGGGGCAGTGCCGACAGCAGCACGCTGTTGGCGCCGTAGCCATTGGCAAGGAACAACGCGCTTTCGCAGCCGAAGAAGCTGGCGGCCTCCGCTTCCAGCGCCTCGTGTTCGGGATAGTTGCCCCGCAGCAGCCGCGAACCGCCCGAACCGACGGGAACGCCGCGCTCGAGCGCGTCCATCACGGCGTTCTTGAGCCTTTCGCTGCCCGCCAGCGCGAGGTAATCGTTCGAGGAGAAATCGGTGCCGCCGGGAAGCGACAGGCTGCGCAGCCGCGCCGCGCGCGCCAGACCCGTCAGATCGTCGACCTGCGCGGCAAGGGGGGTGTTGGTGGTGCGACCCATAGCCATGCCGCGCGCGCTAAACACCCCGCCGCGCGCCTGCAATTGCTTTCGTCAATCGGCTTCTGTATGGCTCGCTACACGCCCCGGCAGTCGCAATCGCCAGTCGATTCCGTCGCCGGGGCGCTGACTTTTCCAGCGTGAAGGAACGCATATTCATGGCTCGTCGGCGCCAGATCTACGAAGGCAAGGCCAAGATCCTCTACGAAGGCCCCGAACCGGGCACGATCATCCAGTATTTCAAGGATGACGCGACTGCGTTCAACGCCGAGAAGAAGGGCACGATCAATGGCAAGGGCGTGATCAACAATCGCATCAGCGAATATGTGTTCACGCGGCTGTCGCACATCGGCATCCCCACCCATTTCATGCGCCGCCTCAACATGCGCGAGCAGCTGGTGCGCCAGGTGGAGATCATCCCCCTGGAGGTGGTGGTCCGCAACGTGGCTGCCGGAACGCTGAGCAAGCGCCTCGGGATCGAGGAAGGCGAGCTGCTGCCGCACACGCTGATCGAATATTGCCTCAAGGACGATTCGCTGGGCGATCCCAAGGTCTCCGAAGAGGAAATCGCCTGCTTCAACTGGTGCAGCCATGAAGAGCTGCAGGACATGTCGAGCATGGCGATCCGCATCAACGATTTCCTGTCGGGCATGTTCAGCGCGATCGATATCCGCCTCGTGGATTTCAAGCTGGAATTCGGCCGTATCTGGGACGGGGACTACAGCCGCGTCATCCTGGCCGACGAGATCAGCCCCGACGGCTGCCGCCTGTGGGATATCAACACCGGCGAAAAGCTCGACAAGGACCGCTTCCGGCGCGACATGGGCGGCGAAAGCGAAGCCTATCAGGAAGTCGCGCGGCGTCTCGGCCTGCTGCAGAACGAAGACAGCGGCCCGGGCGAAGTGCTCGACATGAGCGCGCATCGCGGCCGGCTGCGGACGCCGTCCAAGCCCAAGAAGTAACGCGGTCAGCCGCACCCGGCGCTAGCCGGGCGGCGCGGCGTTGGCATAGAAAAAGGGCCGGAGGGATCGCTTCCCCCCGGCCCTTTTCTGTCGGTCGTCCGTCGCCGCTCAGTAGCTGACGCGGGCCGAGATACCGAACACGCGCGGATCGTTGACGAAGGCGGTGTTGTTGTTGAAGTCGATGCCGCCCTTCACATTGTCGGCATCGAGAATGTTGCGCACGAAGGCGGCGACTTCGAAGGTCCCGTCGAGCTTGGCATAGCCGACGCGCAGCCCGCCCTCGATCTGGTTGTTGGTGTTGAACTCGGCGCTTTCGTAGATGAAGATGTTCGTCTTGCCCTGGTAGGCCCAGTCGGTGAAGGCGAAGATCTCGCCCGAATTGCCCACCGGAACGGCGTAGCGGGCGGTCACGTCGGCGATCCATTCGGGCGCATTGGGGAACGGATTGCCGTCCACCAGCGCGCGGGTGTTGCCCGACAGGACCACGGTCGGGTCGGTCACGGTGCACTGGAAACAGATGCCCACGGCGAGCGTATCGTCCTGGATCTCGGTGTTGTTCCAGCTGACGCCTGCAGTGACGAGGAAATCGGGCGTGATCTGGAAGGCGCTGTCCAGTTCGAAGCCGTAGCCGCGGCCCTGGTCGGCATTGACCAGCTGCACGAGGTTGCCCGCACCACCGACCGCAGTGAACTGCGGATCGTCGATGGTGTAGTAATAGACCGCGCCGTTCAGACGCACGCTGCGGCCCGCGAATTCGGACTTGAACCCGGCTTCGTAGCTCATGATCTTTTCCGAGGTCGCGATCGACGGTGCCGAACCGAAGGCCACGTCGCGGCCCTGGATGGTCGGCGCGCGGAAACCGCTCGCCACGCGCGCGTAGACGCTGGCGTCGGCGCCGACATCGTAGAATGCCGCGAGATCCCAGCTGATGCGCTCGTCCTTGACGCTGCGTTCCTGCGCACCCGGGCCCGAGATGAATGAGGTCTGCGTCACTGCGAACGCCTTCTCGTCCTCGGTATAGCGCAGGCCGCCGGTCAGCTTGAGCGCGGGGGTGATTTCACCCGTCACCTGGCCGAATACCGCCCAGCTCTCGTTGGTGTGGTTGACGGTCACGGGCGGCGGGAAATCGAAGCCGATCGTGGTGACATCGAATTCGCTGTCGAAATAGAAGCCGCCGACCTGCCATTGCACCGGGCCATTCGAAGCCGACGCGATGCGGACTTCCTGCGTGAACTGCTCGAGATCGATCGAATCCTGCGTGTCGCTGGGAAACGGGATGAAGCCCGGACCGGTGACGAGGTTGCCCCCGTCGATATCGCCGCGGCTGCGGCCTTCGCTGTTGGCCCAGCTGGTGATGCTGGTGAAGGTCGCGAAATCGGCTTCGTAATCGACCTTGGCAGTCGCGATCTCGGCCTTGTAGGCGGCATCGTTGCGCCCGCCGGCATCGTAGAACACGGTGTCGCGATCGTAATTTTCGTTCAGCTCGTTGTCGCCCGGGCCGAGGATGTTGGCGCGGAACAGCGTCGACTGGCCGTCGAGGTCGCGGATCGAGTAACTGCCGAGGATCGAGAGGCGATCGCCAGGGGTGATCAGCAGCTGCGCACGGCCCGCCACTTCGCTGTAGGCGCCATAGGCGTCCTCTTCACCGGTGAAACCGTTGTCGACCCAGTTGTCGCGCTGCTGCCACAGGCCCGAAAGGCGCAGCGACACCACCCCGGGTGCGAGCGGTAGTGTCACGCCGCCATCGGCCGAGATGCTGTTGAAGCTGCCGTAGCTGACCGAACCGTCGACCGCGAACTCATCGCCCGGCTTGACCGTATCGATCTTGACGATGCCGGCGGGCGTGTTGCGGCCAAACAGCGTGCCCTGCGGGCCGCGCAGCACTTCGATGCGCTCGACATCGAAGATCGGGAAGGACTTGAGCGTGACGTTCTCCATCACGACATCGTCCATCACCACGGAGACCGGCTGCGATGCGGCGAGATCGAAATCGGTGTTGCCGAGACCGCGGATGTAGAAGCGCGGTGCGGCGCGGCCGTTCGAGCTTTCGACGAACAGGCCCGGCACGCGCGCAGCGAGCGCGGTGATTTCGGCACCGGCATCGAAGATCGTGCGCACGGTGTCGGCATCGAGCGTGGCGGCCGAGACTGCGACGTCCTGCAGGTTTTCCTCGCGCCGGTTGGCGGTCACGATGATGGTGTTGAGCTGGCCGTCGGCAGCTTCTTCGGCATCGGAGGCATCGGCCTCCTGCGCCAGGGCCGGCTGCGCGGCGAAGGCTGCCACAGCGAGAGTGCTCGCCCCGATGAAGCGGGCGGCGGTGGAACGAATGGTCATGTCGTGGGGGATTCCTGCTTGAGCGCGTCCAGAGTCGGGCACGCATTTGGAGGGGAGCGGCATCGTCGCCGTGGCCGCGCCATAGCAGATCGCGCGGCATCCGGGGGCATCACCGCCGCCAATGCGGCAGAATCATTACCGTTGTTGCAATTGCGCTACAACCGTCACCGATTAGCCACTGCGCCGGCCATGACCCGGCACCCCGCAGCCTACTTGAATGCCGGCAGAGCCTGCGCCATAGGCGCGCCAACACGAAAGGCCTGCTCGATGAAAATCCGCGTCCATGTCTCGCTCAAGCCCGGCGTTCTCGATCCGCAGGGTCGCGCCGTCCACCACGCCCTCGAAGGGCTTGGTTTCGAGGGCGTTGAAGATGTCCGCGTGGGGCGGTCGATCGAACTCGACGTGGCCGACAATACCAGCGACGCGGCGCTGACCGATATGTGCGAGAAGCTGCTCGCCAATACGGTAATCGAAAACTACCGCATCGAGAAGGTCGGCTGATGCCCCCGCGCGCCGCCGTCATCACTTTCCCCGGTTCCAATTGCGACCGCGACATGGCGGTGGCGATCGAGCGTGTGACGGGCACCGCGCCGCTGCGGGTCTGGCACGCCGATGCCGAACTGCCCGAGCGGCTCGATTTCATCGCGCTGCCCGGCGGCTTCTCCTATGGCGACTACCTGCGTTCGGGCGCGATGGCGGCGAACAGCCCGGTCATGCGCGGAGTCAAGCAACAGGCCGAACGCGGTGTGCCCGTGCTGGGCGTCTGCAACGGCTTCCAGGTGCTCACCGAAGCCGGCCTGCTGCCCGGCGCGCTGATGCGCAATGCAAGCCAGAACTTCATCTGCCGGACCGTCCCGCTGAAGGTCGAGAACAGCACTTCCCTGTTCACCGCGGGCTTTGCCAGCGGCCAGACCATCGACATTCCCGTGGCGCATCACGACGGCAATTACTTTGCCGACGAGGATACGCTCGACCGGCTCGAAGGCGAAGGCCGCGTTGCCTTCCGCTATGTCGAGAACTGCAACGGCTCGCGGCGCGACATTGCCGGCGTGCTCAACGCTGCGGGGAATGTCCTGGGAATGATGCCGCACCCCGAACGCGCCGTCGATCCGGCACATGGCGGAACCGACGGGCTGGCGCTGTTCGAAAACGCGCTCCGCTCGCTCGCGGACGCCTGATCAGGCGCTTTCGGCGCGCGGGCTTCCCGTCTGGCGGGCCATAACGTCGAGGACGTCGCTGGCCGGCATCGGGCGTCCGAAGTGGTAGCCCTGGATCTTGGTACAGCCCAGCTCGCGGATCATCTGCGCTTCTTCGTCGTTCTCGACGCCCTCCGCCGTCGTAGTCATGCCGAGGCTGTCCGCCATGGCGACGACCGCGCGGATGATCGCCAGCGATTCGGGGCTTTGCTGCGCGGCCCCCTGCACGAACGAGCGGTCGACCTTGATGGTCGAGAACTTGAGCCGGCGCAGATAGCCGAGCGAGGAATAGCCGGTGCCGAAATCGTCGAGCGCGATCGAGCATCCCAGCGCCATGCACCGTTCCAGCGCCTCGCGCGCAATGCTGGCATCGCGCAGGAAGATGCTTTCGGTGACTTCGATCTCGAGCCGCTTGGCGTTGAGCCCGCTTTGCGACAGCGCGCGTACCACCGAGGCGACGAAATCGGTTTCGAGCAATTGCTCGGGTGAAACATTGACGTTGACCCGCACGTGTTCGGGCCAGTTCTCGGCCGCTTCGAGGCAGGCGCGTTCCATCACCCAAGTGCCGATCGGGACGATCAGGCGGGTATCTTCGGCCAGCGGAATGAACTTGGCCGGGCTGACGAAACCGTGTTCGGGGCTGTTCCAGCGGATGAGCGCTTCGAAGCTGACCACTTCCTCGGTCGTCGCATCGACCACCGGCTGGTAATGCAGCACGAATTCGTCGCGTGCGAGTGCATGGCGGAGCGAGTTTTCGAGCAGGCGTCGCTCTTCGGCATTCGCATGCAGCGCGGGTTCGAATTCGCGGTGGGCCCCGCCGCCTTCGTCCTTTGCGCGGTACAGCGCGAGATCGGCGTTGCGCAGCAATTCCTCCACCGTCCGGCCATCGCGCGGGCCGATCGCCGATCCGACGCTGGCGCCGACGTAGAGCGTGTGGTTTTCGATCTGGTAGGGTTCGGACAGGCGCTGGATGATTTCGCGCGCCAGCGTGTCGATCCGGCTGCGGTCGCTCGTTTCGCGCAGGACTACGGCGAATTCATCGCCGCCTAGCCGGCCGCAGGTTTCGCCGTCGCGGACCAGCGCTTTCAGCCGCGACGCGACTTCCGCCAGCATCCGGTCGCCGACCAGGTGGCCGAGCGAATCGTTGATGCCCTTGAAGCGGTCGAGGTCGATCATCAGCAGCGCGCAGCGCGAGCGCCATGCCGCCGCATGCTCGAGCGCTTCGCCCAGCGCCTCATTCAGCATCCGCCGATTGGGCAGGTGCGTCAGCGTGTCGTAGCGCGCGAGGTAGGCGATCTTTTCCGACGATTCGCGCTGTTCGGTGATATCCGACCCGACACCGCGGAAACCCTGGTAGCGGCCCCGGTCGTCGACGATCGGCGTGCCCGAAAGCTCCCACCAGCGCTGCTGCCCGCCGATCGTGACCTTGACTTCGAGATTTGAGAAATTCTGGCGCCGTTTGAGCTTGTCGGCCAGGTCGTGTAGGCTTTGCGGAAAGCGTCCGGTCTGCCAGCAATCGCCCGAAATCAGCTGGAGGAACGACCCCCCTTCGATTTCCGCCGGTTCGCGTCCGAGGGCAAAGGCAAAACGCGGCGAGACGGACCTGAGCCGGCGGCCGGTATCGACCTGCCACAGCCAGTCGGCCTGACCTTCCTCGAATTCGCGCAGCAGCATCGAGACCACTTCGCTCTTTTCCTGCATCGCCGCTTCTGCCAGCCGCACCGCTACCGATACGCGCGCGCTTTCGATCACGCCGAACACGGCGAGCAGCGTGGACAGGACAACCACGGTCGCAAGGATCGGGTGGAAATCGATCAGGCTGGCGATGAGGCCGCCGACACCTGCCGCAAGCGCGAAGGTTATCGAACTGAGCGGCGCGCCATAGCGGCTGGCGCTGCTGGCCAGAACCAGCATTGCCGCGATCGCCCAGGCCAGCAGGGTATCGCCGAGCTGGCCATAGACCGCGCACAGGATGAGACCGACCGACCACATCGCGCCCTTCGCGGCAGTCGTTAACGCATGCGATTCCATTTCGGTGACCGAGATCGAACGGCTGTCGGCATCGCCCAGGCGAATATCGGCCCGCGCCGAATAGAGCACCGCCGAGATCAGGCCCAGACCCCAAGCTGCCAGCGCGGCAACCGGGACGGTCTGATAAACGGTAAACACGACGAGCGCGAAGCTGACCAGGTGCAGCAGCACCCGCGCGACAACGCGGTCCTTGAGGACGGCATATTGCTGGCCGTGAACCAGCGACCAGTTGGTGCCCTCGGGCGTTTCGAACCCGATGGCTTGCCTGATCGACAGCGACGCCGCTTTTGCTTTCTGTGTTGTTGCCTGGTCGGTCACCGCAGCACGGTTAACGGGAAAGTCTTAGCTCCCGGTAAAGGCCTCTAGCGAAATCCGCGCAGACAGCGAATTGCCGGGCCTATTCGACGGTTACCGACTTCGCCAGATTGCGCGGCTGATCGACATCCGTACCTTTGACGCAGGCGACGTGATAGGCAAGCAATTGCACCGGGATCGTATAGACCAGCGGCGCGATCAGCGGATGGACCTTGGGCATCTCGATCGTGGCGAGGCATCCCTCGCCCGCCTGCTCGAGCCCATCGGCGTCGGAAATCAGCACCACCTGCCCGCCGCGCGCGCGCACTTCTTCCATGTTCGAAACAGTCTTTTCGAACAGGGGCCCGGACGGTGCCAGAACGATTACCGGCACCTTGTCGTCGATCAGCGCGATCGGCCCGTGCTTCATCTCGCCACTGGCATAGCCTTCGGCATGGATATAGCTGATTTCCTTGAGCTTCAGCGCACCTTCCAAAGCAAGTGCATAGTCGGGTCCGCGCCCCAGATAGAGCACGTCGCGGGCTGGCGCGATCAGATGCGCCATGCTGGCGATATCATCATCGTGATCGAGCGCGGCGTTGAGCGCGGCCGGGGCTTCGAGCAGGTGGCCGACCACCTCCTGCTCTTCCTCGCGGCTCATCAGCCCCTTGGTGACCGCCATATGCGCCGCCAGGGCGGCAAGCACGGCCAGCTGGCAGCTGAAGGCCTTGGTCGAGGCAACGCCGATTTCGGGCCCGGCGTGCGTCGGCAGCAGCAGGTCCGCCTCGCGCGCCATCGAACTGGTGGGTACGTTGACGATCACCGCGATGGTCTGGCCGTTCTCCTTGCAGTGCCGCAGCGCCGCCAGCGTGTCGGCGGTTTCGCCGCTTTGCGAGATGAACAGCGCCAGACCGCCTTCTTCGAGGACCGGTTCGCGATAGCGGAATTCGGAGGCGACATCGATGTCCACAGGGACACGCGCGAATTGCTCGAACCAGTATTTGGCGACCATTCCGGCATAGAAGGACGTGCCGCAGGCCACGATGGTGACGCGCTTGATCTGCGACAGGTCGAAATCGAACTGTGGCAGCGCGACCGAATTGTCCGACTGGCGCAGGTAGGATCCGAGCGTCTGCGCGACCACGGTCGGCTGCTCGAAGATCTCCTTCTGCATGAAGTGGCGGTAATTGCCCTTCTCGACAGCTGCGGCCGAGGCGCCCGAGGTCTGGATCTCGCGTTCGACCGGCTGGTCTTCGGCATCGTGGATTTCAGCGGCTTCGCGGGTGACGACCACCCAGTCGCCTTCCTCGAGATAGCTGATCTGCTGCGTCAGCGGCGCCAGCGCCAGCGCGTCGGAACCGATATAGGTTTCGCCGTCGCCATAGCCGACCACCAGCGGTGACCCGCGGCGGGCGCCGATCAGCATGCCGGGATGGTCGCGAAAGGCGATCGCCAGCGCGAAGGCGCCGCGCAGGCGCGGCAGGACCTGCGCCACGGCCTCGCGCGGGCTGCTGCCGTTCTCGATTTCGCGCGAGACGAGATGGACCACAACCTCGCTGTCGGTGTCGCTTTCCAGCGTCCGGCCGTCTGCCTGCAATTCGGCGCGCAGTTCCTTGAAGTTCTCGATGATCCCGTTGTGCACCAGCGCGACGCGATCGGTTGCATGCGGGTGTGCGTTCTGCGCGGTCGGAGCGCCATGCGTGGCCCAGCGCGTATGCGCGATCCCCATGTCGCCGGGGGCGGGATTGGCAGCGAGTTCGGCGACGAGGTTGTTCAGCTTGCCTTCCGCGCGGCGGCGGATCAGCTTGCCATCGTCGAGCGTACACACGCCGGCGCTGTCATAGCCGCGGTATTCCATGCGGCGCAGGCCGTCGACCAGCCGGTCGGCGACCGGCTCCGAACTCACGATACCGATAATTCCGCACATTAACTCAATTCTCCGCACTTGCTTGCGGCGAGACTTAGCGGTTCTCGTCCAGCAATCAATCTTTGCGCGTTCGGCCACGCGCATCCGGGCGAAACGCGCGTTTTCGCAGCGCTTTGGGCATGGCGCGCATGCGCAGCCGGGCATTAGCGTTTAATCAAGGTTTCCAGCCTATTTACCCTGTTTCGAGAGACGAGCTTTGTCATATCCGGACAAGGTTCACCCAACCAATCAAGTATTTCCTCGGGGGTTTTCGGCAATGAGCGCATTCGGACGGAAAAACGGGCCGGCAGGGATCAATGCCGGTGCACGTCCGCAATTCGGAGTCGCCAAGCCCATGCGCGGCGGCACTCCGACGCCGTCCCCGAAATCGCCCGAACCCGACGATGGCGGCGAACAGTTTCCGCCGCTGCCGACCGACGCGCCCGAAGCCGCGGCACCCGCCTCCGCGAACGGCGATGCGATGTCGCGCCTCGCGGAGCGGATGAACACGACCCATTCGGGCCAGAGCGAGGTCGGCGGTTTCGAAGCCAGCGTCCACAAGATCAAGGAGCAGGTGCTCCCGCGCCTGCTCGAACGCGTGGATCCCGAAGCTGCCGCCACGCTGACAAAGGATGAACTGTCGGAGGAATTCCGCCCGATCATCATGGAAGTGCTGGCCGAATTGAAGGTCACGCTGAACCGGCGCGAGCAGTTCGCGCTCGAGAAGGTGCTGGTCGACGAATTGCTCGGTTTCGGCCCGCTGGAGGAATTGCTCAACGATCCCGATGTCTCGGACATCATGGTCAACGGCCCCGACCAGACCTATATCGAGAAGAACGGCAAGCTCGTCATCGCGCCGATCAAGTTCCGCGACGAGACGCATCTGTTCCAGATCGCGCAGCGCATCGTCAACCAGGTTGGCCGCCGCGTCGACCAGACAACGCCGCTTGCCGACGCCCGCCTCAAAGACGGTTCGCGTGTGAACGTGATCGTTCCGCCGCTGTCGCTGCGCGGCACTGCGATCTCCATTCGTAAGTTCTCCGAGAAACCGATCACCCTCGACATGCTCAAGGAATTCGGTTCGATGTCGGAAAAGATGTGCACCGCGCTGAAGATCGCGGGCGCATGCCGGATGAACATCGTCATCTCGGGCGGTACCGGTTCGGGTAAGACGACCATGCTCAACGCGCTGTCGAAGATGATCGACCCGGGCGAGCGCGTGCTGACTATCGAAGACGCCGCCGAACTCCGCCTGCAACAGCCGCACTGGCTGCCGCTCGAAACGCGCCCCCCCAACCTTGAGGGCCAGGGCGCGATCACCATCGGCGATCTCGTCAAGAACGCCCTGCGTATGCGGCCCGACCGCATCATCCTGGGCGAAATTCGCGGCGCGGAATGTTTCGATCTGCTTGCCGCGATGAACACGGGCCACGACGGTTCGATGTGTACGCTGCACGCCAACAGCCCGCGCGAATGCCTTGGCCGTATGGAAAACATGATCCTGATGGGCGACATCAAGATCCCCAAGGAAGCCATCAGCCGCCAGATCGCCGAAAGCGTCGATATCATCGTCCAGGTCAAGCGCCTGCGCGACGGTTCGCGCCGGACGACCAACATCACCGAAGTGATCGGGATGGAAGGCGACGTGATCGTGACGCAGGAACTGTTCAAGTTCGAATATCTCGACGAGGGCGAAGACGGCAAGATCATGGGCGAATACCGCTCGTCGGGCCTGCGCCCCTATACGCTCGAAAAAGCGCGCCAGTTCGGCTTCGACCAAGCCTATCTCGAGGCGTGCCTTTAAGGAGCTTCGCGAATTGACTAGCGCCTTCGGCCGCGAAGATGACGCCTGCAGCTAGCCCTGCAGGATCGCCGGCACCGCGGCCGCCAGCAATCCGCCACCGATGACCGCCAGGGCGAGGAACAGTCCGGTCCACGGCATCCAGCCAACGCGGTTGAGTTCGGCCCGCTTCATCCGCCGCCGTTCCATCAGCAGGCAAGCAAGCGCTGCGGCTATGCAGGCCGCGCCCCAGTAGGCGGCCAGTTCGGCATCGCTTGCGAACAGCAGGAATTCGGGTTCTTTCACAGTGCGGGCATATGGGCCGGCCGGGCGGCGGCTTCAATCTCCCGCTTGCACTGAGCCATGGCTGCTCTATCCGCCACAGGCGATGCAGCCCGAAAGCGATCATCCCCATCACCGCCCGCTGCTCGCGCTGGGACTGCGCCTGGCGGCGGCGCTGGTGCTGGCCGGACTGCTCGCTTGCGTAAAGCTCGCCAGCGAACGCGGCATCCACCTCGCGGAGATCATGTTCTGGCGGCAATTGCCGACCATTCCGATCCTGCTGGGATGGTTCGCGCTGCGGCGGCAACTCGGCACGCTCAAGACCGCGCGGATGGGATCGCACCTGCGCCGTTCGGGTTTCGGCATGGTCGGCATGACGATGAACTTCGGCGCGGCCACGCTGCTGCCGCTCGCGGTTGCCACCACGCTCAACTACAGCTCGGCGATCTTTGCCGTTGTGCTGTCGGCGCTGGTGCTGCGCGAACCGACCGGGGTCTGGCGCTGGAGCGCGGTGGCGCTGGGCTTCACCGGCGTCGTCGTGATCGCACAGCCATGGGGCGGCGAACTGCCATTGCTGGGGGCCGCGATCGCGCTCGGTGCCGCGCTGATGATCGCGCTGATTTCGGTCCAGCTGCGCGATCTCGGGCGCACCGAACACCCCTTTACCATCGTCTTCTACTTCTCGCTCTTCTCGGTGCCCGTGCTCGCGCTGGCGATGCCGTTCGTCGGCCAGGCGCATCCGCTGGAGGACTGGCTGCTCCTGCTCGCCTGCGGCGTCATCGGCCTGCTGGGACAGGTCCTGCTGACTGCGGCACTGCGCTACGGCATGGTCGCGAATGTCATCGTCATGGATTATTCGGGCCTCGTCTGGGCCACGCTGTTCGGCTGGCTGGTCTTCAGCAATCTGCCGCCCGCCTCGTTCTGGATCGGCGCGCCGCTGGTCGTCGGGGCCGGACTGCTGATCGCCTGGCGCGAACACCGGCTGGGCCTTGCGCGCCGGGCGCTGGCGGAACCGAAGGAAGCATGACCCGTTGAACCTGTCGCACCCCGCGTTGGGAGCCCTTTGGGAAGGAACGACGATGACCAAGAAAATTCTGCTTGCCCTCGGCATCACCACGATGACGCTGACCGCCGCCGCCTGCAACACCGTGCGCGGTGCGGGCGACGACCTGCAATCCGCCGCCAACACGGTCGACGACGCCACCTGAGGCGCAAGCAAAGCCCCACACGAAAACGCCCGCCCCACCGGCGGGCGTTTTCATATCCAGCCGCAGCGGCAGGTGGGACCAGCGCCAGGAAAGGCGGGGCGGTGTGACCGCCCCGCCCGCTATCCTACTCAGGAATAGGCGCCTTCCGAATAGGTCAGTTCGTAGCTGTGGCTGTAGACTTCGAAGACGATGCCGAAGGGGTCTTCGACATAGCACATGCGATAGGGTTTCTCGCCCGGGTAATATTCGCGGACCGGCATGCGCTGCTTGCCGCCGGCGGCGACGATCTTTTCGACCAGTCCTTCGACATCGGGATCCTGCACGCAGAAGTGGAACGTCCCGTGGCGCTTGTGGTCCAGATTGTCGTCAGGGGCGTAGTTTTCGGGAAATTCGAATATCTCGATGCCCACGCGGTCGGCCGTGGCCAGATGCGCGATCTTGAGCGACTTCCAATCGGGGCCGAACACATCGGTGCACATGACGCCGATCGGACTGTCATCCTCGAACACCTCGGTCGGTTCCATGATGGTATAGAGACCGAGA
Organism: Qipengyuania citrea; assembly: GCF_009828015.1. Taxonomy (GTDB): domain Bacteria; phylum Pseudomonadota; class Alphaproteobacteria; order Sphingomonadales; family Sphingomonadaceae; genus Qipengyuania; species Qipengyuania citrea. Next base: position 248,315 of record NZ_WTYG01000003.1, read on the forward strand.
ACTTCGGTGTAGAATGCGACCGCGGCGTCCAGGTCGGGGACCGACAGACCGATATGCGAGAAGGCCTTGGGGGATACGTTCATGGGGGATCCTTTCGATCGTTGGCCCGACCGATATCGCCCCAGCGCCCCAGAATTAGAAATTATTATCTCTCATAGATATGATAATACAGAATTATGAGAGAACTCAATTCGCTATGGCTGAAGTCCTTCACCGTGCTGTGCGAGGAACGTCATTTCACGCGCGCGGCCGAGCGGCTCAACATGACCCAGCCGGGCATGTCGCAGCATATCGCCAAGCTCGAGCAGCAATTGGGCGTGCCGCTTGTCGAACGCGACGCGCCGGGTTTCGCACTTACCGATGCGGGCGAGAAGACGCTCGCCATGGCGCGCATGCGGTGGCGCGAGGAACGCGACTTCCTCGACAGTCTCGATGGTGACGATGAAGATCGCGGCACGATCAGCGTGGCGAGTTCGGGCAGTTTCGCAATGCTGCTCTATCCCGCACTGATGGACTGGATGGCTCAGGCGCCCGGCATTTCCGCCCGCCTCACGGCAGCGCCGGAGGACAGCATTGTCGCAGGAGTGCTGTCGGGCAGCTACGATGTCGGCGTGATAGCGGGGGCCCCGCGCCATCCCCGGCTGGCCGCGGAATATCTGGGCGCCGAACCGCTCGATCTGATCCTGCCGCGTGAATGGGCCGGGCGCCTGCCCGGTTTCGACCAGTTGCAGTCGCTCGGCTTTATCCGGCACCCGGATGCCGCGGCCTATGCCGATGCGGTGCTGGGGGCGAACTTCGCCAAGGACTATCGCGGTACGGACCGGCTGCAGGTGCGCAGCTTCGTCAACCAGATCGGGCAGATCCCCGAACCGGTTGCCAGGGGCCTCGGTTATGCGATCCTGCCTCGCAGCGGGATTCTCGCTTACCCGGCGCGGGAAAAACTGGCGACCGCGCAGTTTGCGCAGCCCAGCTTCCTCGAACTGCATCTGGTGGAATTGAAGCGAAGGCGCCGCTCCGCACGAATTGAAAAGCTGGCGGGCTTGATCCGGAAAGAGGCGGGAAAGCTCGCCTGACGCGCGCTCGGCTATCCAGCGCCACCTTCCCCCCGCGCTCAGTCGCGGCGATAGACCAGCACCAGATTGTTCGCGGGCATGGCGCAGCGCGCCGTGCGGGTCATGCCGTGACCGGCAGCGAGCCGGTCGAGATCGGCGGTCGAGCGCAGGCCCCAGGCCGGGTCGCGCTGGCGCAGCGACTGGTCGAAGGCATGGTTGGAAGCCGCGGTCTCGACATCCGGCTCGACAAAGGGGCCGTAGAGCACGAGCGGCGCGCCGGATCCCAGCACGCGCCCCGCCCCCGCAAACAGCCCGACCGCCGCGTCCCACGGGCTGATATGCACCATGTTCACGCACAGCAGCGCATCAGCACTCACGATCGGCCAATCGGGCGCTGCAGCGTCGAGCGCGGTCGCCGGACGCAGGTTGGCCAGCCGCGCTTCCGCCGCCCAGGCATCGACCGAGGCCAGCGCCTCGGCATCGCGATCGCTCGGCTGCCAGTCGAGCGCGGGAAAGCGGCGTGCCATGAACACCGCGTGCTCGCCGCTGCCGCTGGCGATCTCGAGCACGGTCCCGCTGGCGGGCAGCTCGCGCGCCAGCACTTCGGCCAGCGGCTGCGAATTGCGCGCGGTAGCGGGCGCGTGGCGTTTCAATTGACCTGCCTGTCGCGCCCTTCCCAGAACGGCGCACGCAATTCGCGGCGCAGGATCTTGCCGCTGGGGTTGCGCGGCATCGCATCGATCACCTCGACCGTCTTGGGGACCTTGAACCCGGCCAGCCGCTCGCGCGTGAAGGCGATGATGTCATCGGGATCGACCGTGGTCCCCGGCTTGGGCACCACGCAGGCCTTGACCGCTTCGCCCCAGGTTTCGTCGGGCACGCCGATCACCGCCACCTCGCTCACGGCCGGATGACCGTAGATCGCGCTTTCGACCTGCGCGGGGTAGACGTTCTCGCCGCCCGAGATGATCATGTCCTTGATCCGGTCCTGGATATAGACGTAGCCGTCCTCGTCCATATAGGCGGCATCGCCGGTGTGCATCCAGCCGTCCTTCAGCGCGCCGCGCGTGGCATCGGGCAGGTTCCAGTACCCGATCATGTTCGACGGGCTCTTGCAGATCAGTTCGCCCACTTCACCGCAGGGCAGTTCGCCGCCGTCCTCGCCGATCACCTTGAGCTCCGCACCCGGTACGGCCTTGCCCGCACTGCGCATGCGCTGGTTGCCGTCGAGCGCGTGATCCTCGGGTGGGAGCATGGCAATGGTGCCGGTCGTCTCGGTCATGCCGTAGCATTGCAGGAAGCCTGCGCCGGGAATGGTCTGGACCGCCTCGCGCAGCAGGTCGAGCGGGATCGGCGCGGCGCCATACATGACGTATTTGACCGCCGACATGTCGGTGTCTTTCGCCCGCGGATGCTGCACCACCATTTGCAGCGCGGCAGGCACGATGAACAGCCGCGTGATGCCCTGTTCGAACGCATCGAGCACCCCTTCGGGAGTAAACTCGGCCTGCACGATGGCGCGGATGCCGGCAGCGATCGCCATGATCCCCAGCCCGGTCCCGCCGATATGCGCGCAGGGCATGCAGATGAGGATCGCCTCGTCCTCGTCCCAGCTCGACCACGGCTGCGCCGCTTCCTCGGCGGGCAGGCGCAGCGAGAACAGATTGGCGTTGGTCAGCACCGCGCCCTTGGGATTGCCCGTTGTGCCTGAGGTATAGAGCTGCAGCACGGCATCGTCGGCCCCGGCGGCGGCGAAATCGCCCGGCTGGGCAGCGGCGATCTCGGCCCTGGCGGTCGGCGTGTCGACGATCGGCGGCGCGGCATCCATCTGGCCGCAGGCCTTGTCCGCCAGTTCGCCGAACCCCTCGTCGATGAACAGCAGCTTCGCGCCGGTGTCGCCGAGGATATAGGCGATTTCGGGAGCGGCGAGACGCCAGCCGATCGGCACCATGACGATCCCCAGCCGCGCGGCCGAATAGAACAGTTCGAAATAGTGGCGCGCGTTCTTGCCCAGCCAGGCGATCCGGTCGCCTTTTTCCAGTCCGCGCGCGCGGAGCATAGCCACGATCTTGCGCGAACGATCCTCGAGCTCGGCAAAGGTCAGCGCGCTGCCTTCCTGCTCGAGCGCGACCTGATCGGGTTTTTCCTTCGCCCAGTGCCTGATGAGCTCATCGAAGGTGAGCTTTTCGTGTTCTGCCATAGATCCTCTCCGCTGTTTTCAGCAGTTGGGGTCATCATGGCAGATGGGTTGCGTTGCGCAACCCGATTCGCCGCGTCCTATTGCCAGCGCCCGCCGGCCCGCGCCCGCCGCTCGCGGATGGCCAGCCACAGCAACAGTCCCAGCGGCCCCGCCATGAAGGTGGCGAACAGGATCGGCGCCTGGATCCAGCGCGAAAAGCCTTTCGCATCCGCATCGCGCGCGATCCACAATCCGGCGAACATGTCGAAAGCGAGATAGTGGATCCATCCGATCGTCGCCCCGCCGTCGCTGGCGAAGATGCCGCGGACGCCTTCGATGCTGGTGAAATCGGCGGGCGCATCGCCGCCGCCCGCAGCGAGTGCGCCGGTCAGGATACCGATCAGTCCGGCGCTATAGGCCAGGCACAGCAGACCCACGCCGGCATAGAGCACCGCTGCGAGCAATGCGGGCCAGCGCGGCAAGAGGATAAGCCCCGCCCACATCACCATGGCGAGCAGGTTTGCCGTACCGAATACCGTTTCCCATGTCATCACAGCGCCTCACGTCCCAGTTGCGGCAGCGTCCGGGCGGCGGCCCGGATCGCGTCATTGTCATGTACGAACCGGCCGCGCGCCGCGCGTTTGGCCAGCGCCAGCGCAGCCTGCGCGACGATCTCGGCCTTGATCCCGCGATACTGGCGCAGCCTGCCGTGCAATAGCAGATTTGCCAAGGGCGCAGCAGCGATCCCCAACCGCTCGGCAGGCCGCCGGTCTTCCTCCGCACGCGTGCCGCGCAGCAGGCCGGGACGCAGGATATCGAGTCGCGCGAAACCGACCTTCGCCAGTTCGCGCTCGGTCTCGCCCTTCACGCGGAGGTAGAAGGCCCGGGCGTGCGGATCGGCGCCGACCGAACTGACATGGACGAAACGTGCGACCCCGAGGCGCTGCGCGGTCCGCGCGGTGTCCATCACCAGATCGCGATCGACCGCGCGAAACGCGGCCTCGTCGGCACCGGCCTTCTTCCACGTCGTGCCCACCGCGCAAATGATCGCGGTCGGCCTGACCGCTTCGATCACGTCGCCCCAATTGGCGGGATCGGCGACGAACAGTTCCATCTGGATACCGCGCGGCAATTGCGTCTCGCGCCGGGCAATCCCGGTCAGGCGCACATCCTCGCGCCCCACGCATTGCGCCATCACCCCCGCGCCGATCAGCCCGGTGGCCCCGATGAGGCCGATCCGCACCGCGTCAGACATTGCTGAGCCCTTCGGGCATGCTGCCATAGATGCGGGCGCATTGGGTGATGGCGAAGCGATCGGTCATCCCGGCGATGAAATCGGCGATATGGCGGCTGCGCTGCGGTTCGCTTTCGGGCAGGCTCACACGCCATTCCTCGGGCATGGTGGCCGGATCCCGGTGGTAGGCGGCGAACAGGCGCGAGATGACGTCATGCGCGCGCCGGGCCGTTTCCATCTGTTCCTCGTGGTAATACAGCCGGTCGTACATGAAGCGCTTGAGCACGCGTTCATGCTCGCGCATCGCGGGCGAGAAAGCCGCCAGCTGGCGCCCTGCCGCGCGGACTTCGGCGGCGCTGCCGACGCCCTTCACCTGCTCGCGCGTATGCATCAGCAGGTCGGTGACCATCAGCCCGATCTGCGTGCGCACCAGTTCGCGCAGTTGCCGGTCGCGCGGGGCGTGGGGAAAGCGTTTCTCGACCGCGCGCCACTGGTCGGCCAGCCAGTCGAGCGCGAGCAGGTCGTCGAGATCGAGGAAGCCCGCGCGCAGGCCATCGTCGATATCGTGATTGTCATAGGCGATATCGTCGGCAATCGCAGCGACCTGCGCCTCGAGCGAGGGCCAGGTCGACAGCTCGAGCGGGAAAGCCCGGTCGATTTCTTCCAGGGCCCAGCCCGGCGCGGACACGGGCCCATTGTGCTTGGCCAGACCCTCAAGCGTTTCCCAGGTCAGATTGAGCCCGTCGTGGTCGCAATAGGGGCTTTCCAGCCGCGCCAGCGTGCGCAGGCCATGGGCATTGTGATCGTAACCGCCCGCGCCGACCATCGCTTCCTCGAGCGCGGTCTCTCCGGCATGGCCGAAGGGCGGGTGCCCGATGTCGTGCCCCAGGCAGATCGCCTCGGTGAGGTCTTCGTCCAGGCCCAGCTCGCGCGCCAGCACGCGGCCGATCTGCGCGACCTCGATGCTGTGTGTCAGCCGGGTGCGGTAGTGGTCGCCATCGGGCGCGATGAACACCTGCGTCTTCGAGCGCAGGCGGCGGAAGGCGATCGAGTGGACGATCCGGTCGCGGTCGCGCTGGAATTCGCTGCGCGGCCCGCGCGTCCCTTCGCGTTCCTCGGGGAATTCACGGCCGCGGCTGGCGGCGGGATCGGAAGCGTAGGGAGCTCTGTGCATGCGCGCAGAGGCTTAGGTGTTCGCCCGCGGGGCGACAACGTGAACGAAATGCGAACCCGCGGGGTTTTCGGCAGAATGTGCGAGCGCGGAGCCGGGGCCCCGCGCGGGCGCTGTCAGCCGAGGATCCAGTCGGCCGCGGCGCGGCAGTGGATATCGGTGGAATCGTACACCGGCAGGACATTGGCATCGGTATCGACCACCAGTTCCAGCTCGGTACAGGCCAGCACGATCGCCTGGGCCCCCTGCTTTTCCTTCATCGTGATGACCGTCTTGAGTGCGCGTTCGGCATCGCGGGTGACGCGGCCCAGCATCAATTCCTTGTAGATGATCCCGTCGACCAGTTCGACATCGCCCGGATCGGGGGGCAGCAGGTCGACCCCGTGCCCGACCAGCCGCTGGCGATAGAAGCTTTCGGTCATCACGAAGCGCGTGCCGAGCAGCGCCGCGCTCTTGCAGTCGGCGTCTTCCATCGCCTGCCCCACCGCATCGGCGATATGCAGCACCGGGATCGACACGCCTTCGGTCAGCCGGTCGTACACCTTGTGCATGGCATTGGCCGCGACGACGAGCGCTTCGGCCCCGGCGCTTTCCAGCCGACGTCCGGATTCGATCAGCGTCGCCGCGATCGCATCCCAGTCGTCGGCATTTTTCGCCGCCGCAATGGGTGCGTAATCAAGGCTTTCGATGAGCAGCGGCGGACTGGCCATCGGCGCCGACCGCTTCTGCACGAACTTGTTGATGCGTTCGTAATAGGCGCGGGTCGAGATCCAGCTCATACCCCCGATAATGCCGAGCTTGCGCAAGCGTCTGTCCCTTTTTCACCCTGATAACCAGCGACCGCGGTTGGCCCGCGTATCGAGGGCTTACAACGGGCGGGTCATACGCCGGTTCCGTCTTGCGGCGTATCTCGCGAAGACAGCGTCCGGGCAAGCCATTGTTGCAGATCGGCAGCGCTGCGCTCGGGGGCTTCTTCCATCGGCAGGTGGCCGATCCCGGGATAGGCGGCCAGCGTCGCATCGGGCAGGTGATCCATGTACCAGCCCGCCGCTTCGTAGGGGATCAGCTTGTCCTCTTCGCCCCACATGACCAGCGTCGGCACATCGGTTTGGGCAACCTGCTCGGCCGAGAAGGCGCTGCGCGGGGTCGAGAAACGCGCGCGCGTGGCATCGCGGTTGCCGGGGTAGCGCGCCAGTTCCCAGTAGCGGTCAACCGCTTCACCGGTGACGATCTTCTGGTTGGAGACGCTTTGCGACAGGCTGCGTTCGACCAGCGAGCGCGGCAGGACCTGGCTCATCACGCTGCCCACGCCGGGCATTGCAGCCAGCTTGAAGGCGATATTGCCATCGGCATCGCGCTCGATCGGGGCCCCGCTGGCATCGACGAGGACGAGCCCGTCGAGCCGCTCCGGACTGGCGATGGCATATTGCATGGCGATCGCACCGCCCATCGAATTGCCCGCAAGCACGAACCGCTCGACCCCCAGAGCATCGACGACCGCATCGATATCGCCGGCAAAGGCTTCGATGCTGTAGTCGGCATCGGCAGCGGGGCCGGTCAGCCCGTGACCGCGCTGGTCGAACCGGACCACGCGGAAATCCGCGCTCAGCGCATCGGTCCATGCCTGCCACGTATGCAGATCGGCGTTGGATCCGTGCAGCAGTACGATAGCGGGTGCATCGCGCGGGCCTTCGTCGCGGACATGGACCTGCCGGCCATCCCCGACCGCGAGCATGCGCGACGGGGCGGCCCCGTATTTCGCCTGCATTTCGGCCGGGTCGGTGTCGGGCACGCGCAGGATGAAGAACGCGGCCAGAAGGACGAGCGCCAGAGCGCCCAGAATGCGCCAGAACCATTTCACGGTGCCATCTCCTCGATCCAGCGGCGCACGATGGTGAGTCCTTCTTCATCAACCGTCGCCTTGCCCAGTTCGGGCATCGCCACGCCGGGTTCCGGGCTTGCCATGCGATAGGTGAGGATCGACGCGTCGGGCGATCCGGGCACGATATCGAACAGATGGCCACCCGCCCCGCGCCCGGCCGCCACGGGTCGCTTGCCGATCCCCAGCGCCTCGGGTGCCTGCTGCTCCCACCTCAGGTCGAGCCCGCTGTTCGAGGCGGTCGCGCCGGGCTGATGGCAATGCGCGCAGTTCACTTCGAGATAGGCGCGCGCAGCGGCGGTCAGCGGCGCGCTTTCACGCGCCTCCCACAGTGGCAACTGGTCGGCATCCTGCGGCATGGTATCGAGATGCCCGTCCGCGACCATCCGGCTCAACCAGGCGTGCGACAGATTACGCGCCTTGGGGCCTATGGGCACCACTTCACCGCTCAGCCCGTGACATTCCTTGCACTGGTTCTTGTTGGGGACGCGGTAACTGATCGCCTGCCCTGCCGGAGTGGTCAGGGCGATCCGCGCGCCGACCACTGCCAGCTGCGCATCGGTCTGCGCCTCGTTCCACAGATAGGGCAACGCCAGCCAGCCGTCGGCGCGGTGCAGCAGCACGCGTGTTTCGATCAGCCGCCGTTCGCTGCCCTCGCCGAAGGCAAAGGTCTTGATCAGCGCCGTACCCACCGGCAGATCGAGCAGGCCTTCACCCTGCGCGCCGAACTGCGTGCCCGCTGCGCGGTAGACAAACCGCAGTTTCTCAGCGCCATCGGAATAGAGCGGCGTGTTCAGGCGATATGGATGGACCCCGGCCACGGGCAACTGCGCGCCTGCGTCGTCGAAGAACCCGTAGTCCGACAGCAGCCGCGGCATGCCATCGCCCATGATCGCGGCATCGTTGACGGCTGCCTGCTGCGGCGGGGCCGCCCGCGCGATCATCGCGCCCGAGAGCGCTGCGACCGCACAGGCAAGCCATCCGAAGGATTTCATCCGCCAAGCCTTTGTTCGAGCGCTGCGGGCGCACCGATGCCGCTCCGGTCGAATGGCTGGCCGGGCGTGCCCACAGCCAGCGGACCGGGCTGCGCCGCGCCGAGGCCCTTGCCCGCTTCGGTCAGGTTGAGGTTCCACCCCGCGGTCCCTTCGACCGCCGAAAGCGAACCGAGGCCATCCCACAGCACCGGCGGCAGTTCGCCGCCGAAGGCCGCCAGCAGCATGTCCGCACCCTCAAGCTGCGGATCGTAGCCGCCGCCGTCATAGCGGTTTTCGCCCACCACCACGTCGCGCGGCAGCGGATTGTACCGCTCGTCCTCGAACTCCTGCGTGTAGGCGATGACCATGATCGGCGCGGTCGGATTGCGCGACAGGATGTTATCTTCGATCAGCACCTTGTCGTTGGCCATCACCATGATCCCGGTGCCGCGCCGCACGCCCGCGACGATATTGCCCGGCGGCGCGAAATTGGGCGTGTCGTTGGCGATCACCAGATTGTTGGCGACGATTACATTGCCGCCGCCCATCACCGGCAGATTGGGCAGGTCGAACACCAGGATCCCGCCGGTGTTGCGCGTGGCGACATTGTGTTCGACCAGCGCGTTGCGGCTGTTCTCGATCTCGATCCCGGCGACATTGGCCTCGGCAATCGAATTGCGCACGGTGATGTTGTGCGACTGGCCGACATAGATGCCCGCATCCGATGCGCCGGTGACCTTGACGCCATCGACCAGCACGCCGTCGCTTTCAACCGGATAGACGCCATAGGCGCCGTTTTCGGGATGGGGACCGCGCGTCCAGGTCACGCGGATGCGGTGATAGACGATATTGTCCGCGCCCTTGGATTTCACCCCGTCGCCCTTCGGGTTCTCGAGCGCGAAATCGCGCAGCGTCACGCCGTCGCTGGTCACCAGCAGCCCTTCGCCCGCGCCCTGCTGCGTAGTGAAATCGAGCACGGTGCCGTCCATTCCTGCGCCGCGTACGGTCACATCGTCGACATCGAGGCTGAGACCATCGGTCAGCGTATAGCGGCCCGCAGCGAGCACGATCTCGTCACCCGGTTCGGCAAGGATCAGCGCTTCCTGCAGGGCTTCCTGCGCGCCGTCCCCCGGCACGATAGAATGCGTGGCGGCAATGGCCGGCGCCGCGCCTGCAAGCAGCGCGGCGGCGATCGACAGTCTGATGGTCATGAGTCTCTCCCTTGCAACCCATTGTGCCGCAAGGGACGGCGATTGCAAGCGGGTGCGGTTCAGCCCCGTGCGAAGGCGCAGACCGCGGCTGAACTCGCGGCAACCTCGAGCACTTCGCCATCGTCCACGCGCCGGACGCGTTCGAGGAATTCGGCAATGCTCAGCGGTATGGCGCGTTCGCCTTCCTGCGCCCGCAGGTTTTCCAGCTTGCGCAGCTGGAGCACCGACAGCCGCTGCGCCATGCGCTCGGCCATGCACCCGGCCATAGGCTGCGGCAGGCCGCGTGCGACGAATTCATCCTCCAGCCGGCCCTCCGCGGTATCCTGCAATCCGCCGCCGATGGTCGCCCACAGGGCGACCCCGCCAACGGCCAGCAGCGCGAGAACGATCAGGATGCGTTTCACCTCAGTCGAGCGCCTTCACGATTTCCTCGACCATCTTCTTCGCATCGGACAGCAGCATCATCGTCTGATCCATGTAGAAGACGTCGTTATCGACCCCGGCATAACCGACGCCGCCCATGCTGCGCTTGATGAAGAAGACCTGCCGGGCCTTGTCCACGTCGAACACGGGCATGCCGTAGATGGGCGAGGACTTATCGGTTTTCGCCGCCGGATTGACCACGTCGTTGGCACCGATGATGAAGGCGACATCGGCCTGCGCGAACTCGCTGTTGATGTCCTCCAGCTCGAACACCTTGTCGTAATCGACCGATGCTTCGGCGAGCAGCACGTTCATGTGCCCGGGCATGCGGCCCGCGACTGGGTGGATCGCGAACTTCACCTCGACACCCTTTTCCTCGAGGATATCGGTCATCTCGCGCAGCGCGTGCTGCGCCTGCGCCACCGCCATGCCGTAGCCGGGGATGATGATGACCTTCTCCGCCTGTTCGAGCATGAAGGCCGCATCCGCCGCGCTGCCCTGCTTGTAGGGGCGCTGTTCGCGCGGTTCGCCGCCTGCCGCCCCGCCGTCCTCCGCGCCGAAGCCGCCCGCGATCACGCTGAGGAAGCTGCGATTCATCGCGCGGCACATGATGTAACTGAGGATCGCGCCCGAAGAGCCCACCAACGCGCCGGTGATGATCATCGCGCTGTTGCCCAGCGTGAAGCCCATCGCCGCCGCGGCCCAGCCCGAATAGCTGTTCAGCATCGACACCACGACCGGCATGTCCGCCCCGCCGATGGGGATGATCAGCAGGAAGCCGATCAGGAAGGCGAGCACGGTCAGCGCAACGATCAGCGGCAGCGTTTCCGCCGGGCCGGTCGCCATGGCGAACAGCGCGGTGAGCACGACGATCGCCGCCAGCGTGCCCAGATTGATGACATGGCGCGCAGGCAGCAGGATCGGCGAACCGCTCATCCGGCCCGACAGCTTGGCAAAGGCGATGACCGAGCCGGAAAAGGTAATCGCGCCGATGGCGATGCCGAGGCCCATCTCGACCTTGGAGACCGCGCCGATCCCGCCATCTGTGGTCAGCAGGCCGAACGCGCCCGGATTGAGATAGGCCGCCCAGCCCACCAGCACGGCGGCAAGGCCGACGAGCGAGTGGAAGGCGGCGACCAGCTCGGGCATCGCGGTCATGGCGATGCGGCGGGCTATGAGGAAGCCGACCAATCCGCCGATCGCGATGGCGATGGCGATCTCGACGATATTGGCGATATCGTGCGTCACCAGCGTCGTCGCCACCGCGATGAGCATGCCCGCCATGCCGAAGCGGTTGCCCGTCCGGCTGGTCGAGGGCGACGAGAGGCCGCGCAGCGCGAGGATGAAGAATACGCCCGCGACGAGATAGGCGAGCGCGACCCACGGGTTCACCGCTTCACCGGTCGCCGCGTGGGCGGGGGTGGCCCACATCGTCATCCCAGCGAAAGCTGGGATCGCTGCCCAATTGGCGCGGAACGTGCCGAGAGAGATCCCAGCTTTCGCTGGGATGACGGGGTTGAAGGAGAACATCACTTCTTCTCCTTCTTCTTGTACATGGCAAGCATGCGTTCGGTCACGGCAAAGCCGCCGAAAATGTTCACGCTGGCGAGCACCACACCTGCCAGCCCCAGCCATTTGGCAACCGCGCTGCCCGCCTCGGCGCTGGCGATGAGCGCGCCGACGATGATCACCGAGGAGATCGCATTTGTGACCGCCATCAGCGGCGTGTGCAGCGCGGGCGTCACAGACCAGACCACGTAATAGCCGACGAAACACGCCAGCACGAAGATCGACAGGATCGAAATGAAGTCCATGTGCGGCCCCTCCCCGGGCCCGGATTACGCGGGGGTCAGTCTCTCGTTCACGACCTTGCCGCCCTGCGTCAGCCGCACGGCGTCGCCGATCTCCTCGTCGAGCACGGGCCTGCCGGCCTCCTCGTCCCAGAAGGCGGACAGGAAGTTGTAGAGATTGCGCGCGAACAGCGCTGAGGCATCGGCTGCCAGGTGTCCGGCAGTGTTCGAATAGCCGACGATCTTGACCCCGTGCTTCTCGACCACCTCGTCGGGACGTGAGCCTTCGACATTGCCGCCCTGCGCCACAGCGAGGTCGAAAATGACGCTGCCGGGCTTCATGCTCGCGACCTGCGCATCCGAGATCAGCCGCGGCGCGGGCCTGCCCGGGATCAGCGCAGTGGTTATGACGATATCCTGCTTGGCGATATGGCTGGAGACCAGCTCTGCCTGCGCGGCCTTGTACTCGTCGCTCATCTCGGTGGCATAGCCGCCCGAGCCCTCGCCTTCGATGCCCGCGACATTCTCGACGAAGATCGGCTTGGCGCCGAGCGACTGGATCTGCTCTTTCGTCGCCGACCGGACATCGGTGGCGGAGACCTGCGCGCCAAGCCGCTTGGCTGTCGCGATCGCCTGCAGGCCCGCCACGCCCACGCCCATCACGAACACCTTCGCCGCCTGCACGGTGCCGGCGGCGGTCATCATCATCGGAAAGGCACGGCCATACACATTGGCCGCAGTCAGCACTGCCTTGTAGCCGGCGAGATTCGACTGGCTGGAGAGGACATCCATGCTCTGCGCGCGGGTGATGCGCGGCATGAATTCCATGCTCAGCGCTTCGAGGCGTGCTGAAGCATAGGCCTCGACCAGCTCGCCGTTGCGGAAGGGATCGAAGGTGGCCGCGACCCAGGCACCCGGCTTCGCACCCGCCAGCGCGGACGGGTCGGGAGCCTGAACGCCGAGCACGATGTCGGCATCCTTCACCATCTGTGCAGCGGGGCCGACTTCGGCCCCAGCCTCGCGGTACGCCTCGTCGGTCACGGAGGCGCCGGAGCCGGCACCTTCCTCGACAGCGACTATGGCCCCGAGCGCGGCGAACTTCTTCGCCGTTTCGGGTGTCAGCGCGACCCGGCTTTCGCCCGGCGCGCGCTCTCTCAGAACCGCGATGCGTAGCGCCATCCGGTTATTCGGCGATCAGGATGACGACGATCAGCGTGATTACAGCAATCAGCGGGACGGACCATTTGAGCATGCTGATAAACGAACCGTAGGTCCGGTTGTGCGCCTTGTGGTCGTTGGCGGATTCCATGATGCGATTTCCCTGTGTGGAATTGATATCGCGGCGGGTCTATCGCGGAGGTGCGCGCTGCTCAAGCCCCGCTGTTTGCGCGTCCCCGGCGGGACAGGCTTAATCGCCTCTTTACGCTATCGGGGTAATGGGCTTTCACGCGGACGTGCTTCAGGCCCGCATGTCCCTGGGGAGAATGGCGAGAGATATGGCGACACAGCGATCGCGCCTCTTGATGCTGATCGACGACGAGCCGGCCCAGGGCCGGCTGGTGTCGGCGCTTGCCGCGCGCGAAGGATGGCGTACGCTGACCGTGGCGACAGGCGAAGACGCGCTCGAAATGCTGGCATCGCCGGGCGGCGGCGAAGTGACCGCCATCCTGCTCGACCAGTGGGTGCCGGGCGACCAGGCGTGCGAACTGATCCGCGAACTGCGCGCGGCGCGCCCCGATGTCCCCCTCCTGATGCTGACGGCCAACACCTCGCCGCTGCTGGCAGTCGAAGCCATGCGCGCGGGCGCGACCGACTATCTCATCAAGCCGGTCGATCCCGACCGCCTGCTCGCTGCGCTGGCCGATGCCACCTATGGCGCGCGGCCCAACGCCGAGTTGCAGCCGCTGGCCGAGAAGCTGCCCCACCCGGTCGATTTCGACGGCATGGTCGGCACCGCCGCCCCGTTCCGGACCGCGCTGGCCAAGGCGGCGACTGCGGCGCGCGGCCATGCGCATGTGCTGGTCGAAGGCGAAAGCGGTACCGGCAAGGACATGGTCGCCCGCGCGATGCTCGCCGCCAGCACCCGCGCGAAGGCGGAGCTGCGCGTGGTGCGCTGCGGCGGCCTGCCGTCAGCATCGCTCGAATCGCTGCTGTTCGGCCACGAGCAGGGCGCTTTCGCGGGCGCTTTCGACCGCCAGAGCGGACTGATCGAACAATGCGACGGCGGCACGCTGATCCTCGACGATGTCGACCGCATTCCTGAAGAACAGCAGAACCGTCTTGCCGAAGTGCTGGCCACCGGGATCGTCCGCCCGACCGGCGCCGCGCATGGCTTCAAGATCGACCTGCGCGTCTTTGCCACCAGCGATCACGTGCTCGAGGACCGCGTGGCCGCGGGCCAGTTCTCGCAGGCGCTGTTCGACCAGCTGTCGGCCACGCGGATCAGCATGCCGCCCCTGCGCGAGCGGCTGGGCGACATCCCCGCGCTGACCCGCTATTTCCTCGCCAAGTTCGGCGAACAGCCCGGGCTCAAGCACCATTCGATCGCCGACAGCGCGCTGAGCCTGCTCGAAGGCTACGACTGGCCCGGCAATGTCCGCCAGCTGCAGGCCGCGCTGTTCCGTGCCTGCGTGTTCGAACAGCGCGAGGCGCTGACCGCGCACAGCTTCCCGCAGCTGGCCGAGATGCTGGGTGACGAGGTCGACCGCGGCGAAAGCCGGGCACGCGGCCTTGGCCTGTTGCTCTATACCGACGACGGCAACGTCCGCCCGCTGGAAGAGATCGAGGCCGACATCATCCGCCTCGCCATCGGCCATTACCGCGGGCGGATGACCGAGGTCGCGCGCCGGCTCGGCATCGGCCGCTCGACGCTCTACCGCAAGCTCAGCGAACTCGGCATCGACAGCGCCGCCTGAGCGGACTAGCCCGTAGCCATGGGCAAACTCGACGACATGCTGTGCGTGGTCACCGGCGGCGCACGCGGAATCGGCAAGGCGATCTGCACCGCCTTCCTTGCCGAAGGCGCGCGCGTCGTGCTGACCGATATCGACGAAGACGAAGGTAGGAAAGCCGCCGCCGGGCTCGGTTGCAGCTTCCACTGCCTCGACGTCGCCAGCGAAGCCGAATGGGACGCGCTGGCCGCGGCCTTCCCCGCGATCGACGTGCTGGTCAACAACGCCGGGATCACCGGGTTCGAGGACGGCCCAGCGCCGCATGACCCCGAGAACGCCAGCCTTGCCGAATGGCACCGCGTCCACAGCGTCAACACCGACGGCTGCTTCCTCGGCTGCCGCTATGCCCTGCGCGCGATGAAGGCCAAGGGGACTGGCTCGATCATCAACATGTCCTCGCGCTCGGGCCTCGTCGGCATTCCCGGCGCAGCGGCCTATGCCGCGAGCAAGGCGGCGATGCGCAACCACAGCAAGTCGGTCGCGCTCTACGCCGCGCAGCAAGGCTGGGCGATCCGCTGCAACTCGGTCCACCCCGCCGCGATCCTCACCGACATCTGGGAGCCGATGCTGGGCGACGGGCCAGACCGCGACGCGAAGATGGCCGCGCTGGTCGCCGACACGCCGCTGAAGCGCTTCGGCACGGCCGAAGAGGTCGCAGCGGCATGCGTCTACCTCGCCAGCGCCGACAGCGGCTATATGACCGGCGCCGAACTCACGCTCGACGGCGGGCTGCTGGCGGGCAGCGCCGCTTCGCCCGGAAGCTAGGCTCGCAGCTAGGCGGGCAGGTCGGCGAAGTCGGTCAGCGCGGCATCGCGCAGGCCGCGCCAGACATTGCGCGCCTGCACCGTCTCGGCGACATCGTGGACCCGCACCATCTGCATGCCCGCGCGCAGCCCCTCGAGCGCCAGCGCTACGCTGCCGCCCAGCCGCTGCTCGACCGGCGCTTCCTTCGACAGCGCGCCGATCATCCGCTTGCGGCTGGCCCCCAGCAGCAGCGGATGGCCCAGCGCATGGAACAGCGGCAGCGCGTTCATCAGCGCGAGGTTCTCCGCCAGGCTCTTGCCGAAGCCGATGCCCGGATCGAGCAGGATGTGCTGCGCCGCGATCCCCGCTTCGAGCGCGGCATCGCGCCGGGCGCGCAGCGCGTCGAACACGTCGAACACCACGCTGGCATAGTCCGCGCCCGCATGCAGGTCCTCGCCCGCCGCGCCGGGCGCATGCATCAGCACCACCGGACAACCGGCGCGTGCGACCACTTCGGCGCTGCGCGGATCATGCGCGAGGCCCGAGACGTCGTTGACCAGATGGGCGCCCGCTTCCAGCGCGGCTTCCATTACAGCCGCCTTGCGCGTGTCCACGCTGACCGCCGCGCCCATGCCGGCGCAGGCCTCGATCGCGGGGACGACGCGGTTGATCTCGTCGCCTTCCCACAGCGGCTTGGCACCCGGGCGCGTGCTTTCGCCGCCCACATCGATGATCGCCGCCCCCGCTTCGACCATGGCGGCGGCGTGGTCACGGCCTGCCTCGGCATCGTCGAGGAAGCGCCCGCCGTCGCTGAAGCTGTCGGGGGTGACGTTGAGGATGCCCATCACCTGCGGCTGGTCGAGCGGCACGGTCCGCGCACCCAATTGCAATGGCGGATGCGCGAGCGTCAGATTGGCCCATTGCGCCTCGGCCTCGGCGCCAAGCTCTTCGGGCAGGCGGCCGAGCGCTTCGGCCATGGTGTCCGGCGCCGCAAGCCAGCGCTCGACCACCTCGCCATCCCGCCGCAGGATCACCGCGAAGCGGCTGGCATAGACCATTGTGCCTGCCAGCCGGATGGCATTGCCGTGCTCGGACTGCGGACCGGGGACGAAGCCGATGGGGCGAATGTAGACCTGACCGCTCATTGTTGGACTTCCCCAGGGCAAGCACCGCGACATGGACCGGGTGTTACACGGTCCAATGCGAAAAAAGGCGCGGAGTGGTTGGCGGGCCTGCGGTCGTGCGGGTGGGAGGCGGTGAGGCGCTGGATCATGCGCAGGGTCTTAGCGGGTTGATGGGAAGTAGGACAGGGCGGCCAAATCCCTCCGTGATCGGAGCTCGACAAGTTCAGATACGACTGCACGGCGAACCCGACGTATCTAACGGATCAATCTTGCACCACTGTTGAGCCGTGCGAGTCCTTCCAATCCACGCTTATATTTCTCATCAGCCACCCTTTTTTCCTTACCGGTCAAGGTGACGTCGGTATCTTGTGGACCGAGATAGCAAGTCACGGGAGTAAACTTGGATTTGCATTTCGGGCATTTTGCATCGAATGACGCACCGTCTTGTTTGAGTTGGATCATAGACCCTTCGAGCCGACAAGACGGACACACCGGGAAACCCAAAGGCTTTCCATTTTCGCCGGTGAAATACTCGTACTCGCCATCTGCTTTTACGAGCGCTCCGCTAATTTCGAAGTTCGCTTTTAGGATCGACAACTCTCTATCCCGTTCGGCAAGAGTCTCTTTCGCATCAATGAGCGCCAACTTTGCATCGGAGAGTGCATCAATTAGATCCACTAGTTTCGACTTCATCGTGGCTTGATCGAAACTCTGCTCTAGGCTTCTCATCCCACGCGCGATGTCCAGCGCCTGTTTTGCCGCTGCGATTCCAGTTAGAATTTCCATGGCAATCCTTCCAATCCCTCACGTTGGAAAGATAAGTTCGCACTCTGTTCTTTGCAACTAGCCTGTCAACAGTTTAGCTAGTGGAAATCGCGACCCTCAGTCTTCCACCGCCAGGAGGTACAGCTGCCGCGCGGCGTCGATCGGCTTGGCTTCGCCTTCGACTTCATAGTGCCAGAAGGTCCAGCCGTTGCAGCTGGGCGCGCCTTGCAGCTCCTTGCCGAGACCGTGGATGCTACCGGTCTGTTTCTCATGCGCGAGCGAGCCGTCGGCGCGGACGGTGGCGGTCCAGCGGCGTTTCTTGTCGAACACCTTGGTGCCGGGCTTGATGAAG
The DNA here is from genome assembly GCF_009828015.1 of Qipengyuania citrea. Lineage (GTDB taxonomy): Bacteria > Pseudomonadota > Alphaproteobacteria > Sphingomonadales > Sphingomonadaceae > Qipengyuania > Qipengyuania citrea. The sequence continues at coordinate 266,164 of NZ_WTYG01000003.1, forward strand.
CCGTTTTCGACCAGCGCGCCGAAGGCCACCTTGGGCGCGCTGCGGCCCGCCTGCATCGTGGTGAGCGCGCTTTCGTCGAGCGGGAGTTCCTTCTCGATCCGTTTGATCGCGGCGTCGCGGTAATTGCCTTCGCGCTCGCAGCCGATCCATTCGCGCCCCAGCCGCTTGGCCACCGCGCCGGTGGTACCGGTGCCGAAGAAAGGATCGAGCACCACGTCGCCGCGCTCGGTGGTGGAGAGCAGCACGCGGTAGAGCAGGCTTTCGGGCTTCTGCGTCGGGTGGACCTTGTGGCCGCCCTCCTTCAGCCGTTCGGCGCCGTTGCAGATCGGCAGCACCCAGTCGCTGCGCATCTGCAATTCGTCGTTCAGCGTCTTCATCGCGCGGTAGTTGAAGTGGTACTTGGCCTTTTCGCCCTGGCTGCACCACAGCAGCGTTTCATGCGCATTGGTGAAGCGCGTGCCGCGGAAATTGGGCATCGGGTTCGACTTGCGCCAGACGATGTCGTTGAGGATCCAGAAGCCCAGGTCCTGCAGGATCGCGCCGACGCGGTAGATGTTGTGATAGCTGCCGATCACCCACAGCCCGCCATCGGGCTTGAGCACGCGCTTGGCCTCGGTCAGCCATTCGCGGGTGAAATCGTCGTAGATCTTGAAACTGTCGAACTGGTCCCAGTGATCGGTCACCGCATCGACATGGCTGCCGTCGGGCCGGTTGAGATCGCCCCCGAGCTGGAGATTGTAGGGCGGGTCGGCGAAGACGAGGTCCACGCTCGCATCGGGAAGCCGGCGCATGGCGGCCACGCAATCGCCATCGAGGATCTGCCCCAGCGGGAGCAGTTCCTTCGGCGTATGCGCCGGTTTTACAGCCGCTTTGACGCGACTCTTCGTGGTCTCGATGACCCCCATGATATGCTTCCCTGTCCTGACTTATCCACAGGGTGAGTCCAAACGGAGTCGCGGTCAAGCGCCAAATTGGGCGGCGCGAAGCGGGTTCGCCGGCTTCGCAGAAAGAACAGAAGGTGCCCGTCACAAGATATTGAGTCCCCGTGGATTCGCAGGACTCTAGATGGTGCGGTGTGGCGCGCAGGACTCAATCGGGCAGCGGATTAAATGATTAGGGAATGCCGCACATGTCTGCTACAAGGATGCCGCTGACGTCGAAATTTGCGACGGACTTCGGATTTTGACGACCGCCGCTTGCCTTCAGTGGCCCCGGCGCAAACCAGACGACGACTTCCTTTCATCGGACGATTTGACGCACGACCGCACCGCATGTCGCGGCGCGGCAACCTCTCGCGTTCTCGAAAGGAACCATCATGAGCAAGACCGGAACCGTAAAGTTCTTCAACACCGACAAGGGCTATGGCTTCATCCAGCCCGACGACGGTTCGGACGACAGCTTCGTCCACATCAGCGCCGTCCAGGCCGCCGGCATGCACTCGCTCGATAAAGAGCAGCGCCTCAACTACGAAGTTGAAACCGGCCGCAATGGCAAGGCCAGCGCCGTGAATCTCTCGGCTGCCGACTGATTCCATTCCGGTTCGCGCGCCGCCGGCCCCGCAACGGGCCGCGGCGCGCGCACCACCTTACGCCCCCTTCCCGCCGCACCCCCCGGAGACGCCTATGGCCAGCCAGACTTACGAATTCTATGCCGCGCGTGCGGCAGAGGCTGCCTCCGATGCGGAGGCGGCGACGCTGAGCAATGTGCGCGACCGTGCGCTGCGCTCGGAAGCGACCTGGCAGGCGCTTGCCGACCAGGCCCGCGCAGTGGCCGAACAGCGCCGCAAGATTGCCGCGACCAAGGCCGCCGAAGCCGAAGCCGAAGCGAGCGCCTAGGCCGCCGAGGCCGCGCTTTCCGCAAACAGATCGACCTGTGCCACCGGCGCGAAACTGCGCCGATGCAGCGGCGTGGGTCCGCGCGTGCGCAGCGCTTCGAGATGCTCTGCCGTGCCGTAGCCAGCGTTGCGTTCCCACCCGTAATGCGGGTGCTGCCGCGCCGCTTCGCGCATCAGCCGGTCGCGATATTCCTTGGCCAGGATGCTGGCCGCCCCGATGCAGCGTTCCTTCCCGTCACCGCCGACGATCGGCCGGGCCTGCGCCCAGCGCCATGCGGGGTTGCGGCCGTGCGGGGTCATGTTCCCATCGATCAGCACCGCATCGGGTTCGCACGCCAGCGCATCGACCAGCCGCGTCACTGCCAGCGTCATTGCCTGCATGGTCGCGTGGAAGATGTTGAGCCGGTCGATTTCCGCCGGTTCCACCACGGCCAGCCCCCAGGCGCAGCGCGCGCGGATCTGCGGTTCCAGCGCGCCGCGGCGCTTGGCCGACAGTTTCTTGGAATCGTCCAGTCCGCCCGGACATGGCTTGCACAGCACAACCGCGGCTGCGACAACGGGGCCTGCCAGCGGGCCGCGCCCGGCCTCGTCGACGCCCACCACCAACGGCGCGGCACCAAGTCCATTCTGGGGAGTTGCACTGAACATGAAACGGACCTCTATCCCAAAGCCTTTCTGGGCCCTCACCCTATCGCCCCTGCTGCTTGCCGCAAGTTGCGGCTACGCCGGATCAGGGGATAGCCCGCCTGCGCAGGGCGCTGCCGCGGGCGACCCGGCGGGCGCATGGGACGGCGATTTCGCGATTGCCGAGCATGGCAGCTTCTCCGAACCCTGGGCCTCGGCCTTCATTCCCGGCACGTCGATGCTGTTCATCACCGAAAAGCCGGGAACGGCCAAGGTCTACGATACGGTGCAGGACCGGCTGATGACTGTCAGCGGCCTGCCGCAAGTCGACTATGGCGGCCAGGGCGGTCTGGGCGAGGTCGCCTTCCTGCCCGGCGAAAGCGCGAATGCCGTCGGCACACGGACGATCTACCTTACCTGGGCGGAAGCCGGCGAAGGCGATACGCGCGGCGCGGCGCTGGGGCGCGGCACACTGTCATGCCCGCTGGCCGACAGCTGCCGGATCGACGATCTCGCCGTGATCTGGCGCCAGAGCCCCAAGGTGACCGGGCGCGGGCATTATTCGCACCGCATCGCCTTCAGCCCCGATGGGCAGCACATCTTCCTTGCCAGCGGCGACCGCCAGAAGATGGAACCCGCGCAGGACCGGCAGAGCCATCTGGGCAAGATCGTCCGGCTCGAGCTCGACGGGACACCCGCGGGCGACGGCGCGATCGACGGGGCGCTGGACGATGTCTGGTCGATGGGCCACCGCAACATCCTGGGCATGGATTTCGACGCGCAGGGCCGATTGTGGGAAATCGAACACGGCCCCAAGGGCGGCGACGAGCTCAACGTGGTCCGCAAGGGCGCCAATTACGGCTGGCCGCAGCGGTCGAACGGCGTCCATTACGACGGCGATCCGATCACCGACCATTCGGCGGACGACGGCTTTGCCAAGCCCGCGGTCAACTGGACCCCGGTGATCGCGCCCGGCAACATGGTCTTCTATTCGGGTACGCTGTTCGACGGACTGGCCGGGGACCTGCTGATCGCCGGGCTCAAGAGCGAGGCGATCGTCCGCGTGGCGACCGATGGCGACAGCGCCCGCGAAGTGGCGCGTTACGACATGGGTGAACGCATCCGCCAGATCGTCGAAGGACCCGATGGCGCGTTGTGGGTGCTCGAGGATGGCGACGGCGGCCGACTGCTCGAACTTCGCCCCGGCTAAGGCGAATTATATCGACTTGGCCGGCCAGCGCCCCTAATCGGCGCGCCCCATGGCGACGCTCGTCCCCCTTGCCGCGATCGATCCCGCGCTGGTCGACCAATTGCTCGACACCGCTTTCGGTGAGGGGCGCCATGCGCGTACCGCCTATCGCATCCGCGAAGGCGCCGACTGGCTCGAGGCGCTGAGCTTCGCCGCGCTCGACGACGAGGATTACCTCGTCGGCACCATCCAGCTGTGGCCGGTGGCGCTGACCGACCCCAAGGGGCGCGCGCACCCGATGATCATGGTCGGCCCGGTCGCGGTCATGCCCGGCCGGCAGGGCGAAGGCTTCGGCAAGGCGCTGATGGCCGCCAGCCTAGGCGCGATCGACGCAGGGTTCGAAGAGGGTGCGGCCCCACTACCGCAGGTGATGATCGGCGATCCCGACTATTACGACCGCTGGGGCTTCATCGCCGACCATACGCAGGGCTGGCACTGCCCCGGCCCGTATGAAAAGCACCGTCTGCTGGCGCGCTCGGGCAATCCGGCGATCCTGCCCGATGAAGGCATGCTGGGGCCGTGGAATTCCTGATGCGGGCGTGAAGCGCACCCGCGCTTCCCTCGGCTGCGCAGCGTCTGACGCAGTCAGCCGCGAACAGACGCCATCTTTGCGCCGTCATCCCTGCGCAGGCAGGGATCCAGATAGCCACCCCGGATGAGCTGACATGAAGCCATCTGGGCTCCTGCCTGCGCGGGGGCTAGGGGGTATTGAGTGAGCGGGAGTGTTCTGCCATCGCTCGCACCGTGCCCTACACCCCGCCCCCCGAGCTCGCCGGAATGTCGCTCGCGCAGATCGCGCAGGCGGTGGCCGATCGCAAATTGCCCCCGGTCGAGGAATGGTCGCCCGAAGCGGCCGACGACAGCCACATGCGGATCGCCGCGGACGGCACCTGGTATCACGATGGCTCGCCGATCAAACGCCCCGCGATGGTCCGCGCCTTCGCCGGCCTGCTCAACCGCGAAGAGGATGGCCGCTACTGGCTCGTGGTCCCTTACCAGAAGCTCTCGATCGAGGTGGAGGATGCCTGCTTCATCGCCACCGATGTCAGCCAGGCGGAAGGCGATCTGGCCTTCCGGCTCAACACCGACGAACTGGTGGTCGCAGGCCCCGACAACCGCATCCGCGCATCGGGCGATCCCGACAGCCCCGCGTTGTACCTGCATGTCCGCCGCAGCTGCGAGGCGCGGCTCAACCGCTCGACCTATGAACAGCTGGCCCGTATCGCGCTGGAGCGCGGCGACGACTGGACAGTGACCAGCGGCGGCGAAACCTTCTCGCTCCGACCCGCATGAGCGCGATCTTCGACCGGCTGACCCGGCTGTTCGAAGACGGCCACACGCGCGACCTCGATGACCTGCTGACCGACAGCCGCTTTGCCGATGCCGATCGCACCGCGGATGCCGCGGTGCTGATCGCGGTGACCGAACAGCCCCGCCCCACCGTCCTGCTGACCCAGCGCCCGCGCACCATGCGCGACCACCCCGGGCAGGTCGCCTTTCCCGGCGGTAAGCTGGACCACGGCGAAACGGCGGTCGAGGCCGCGCTGCGAGAGGCGTGGGAAGAGCTGGCGATCGCACCCGAACAGGTGCGTTTGATCGGGACCACCGACCGTTACCAGACCGGCACGGGCTTCGATATCACCCCGGTGCTGGCCACCGTGCCGCACGACCTGCCCATCCGCCCCGACCCGCGCGAGGTCGAAAGCTGGTTCGAATGCCCGCTCGACAAGCTGATGGACGCGCAGCTGTGGCAGCGCAATTCGGTGTTCTGGCAGGGCGCGCAGCGCGACTATCTGGAAATGGACCATGACGGCTACCGGATCTGGGGCGTCACCGCGGCGATCTGCTGGAACCTGTCGCGCCGCGTGGCCTGGTTCGATTGAGCGCCTGCCTCCCGCGTCGCGCCGCGCGCTTGTCGCCGCGCCGTGCATGACCTAATCGGCGCGCACACCACGCCGCGAGCCGGCCAGCCTCGAACGGATACGTAAGTGACCACCACGCACCTGCCCCAAGCCGAATGGACCCGGCGCGACAGCCTCGCCCGGCTGGTGGCGGCGCTGGGCGCGGAGGATATCCGCTGGGTGGGCGGCTGCGTGCGCGATACGCTGCTGGGCCACGCCAGCAACGATATCGATGCCGCGACGCGCCACTTGCCCGCCGCCGTGATCGACCGCTGCAAGGCTGCCGGGATCCGCACGATCCCGACCGGGATCGACCACGGCACGGTGACCGCCATATTCGATGACGGCAATGTCGAGATCACCACGCTGCGGCGCGATGTCGAGACCGATGGCCGGCGCGCGACGATCGCCTTCAGCGGGGAATGGAAGGATGATGCCGCAAGGCGCGACTTCACCATCAATGCGCTCTACGCGCATCCCGCAACGCTGGAGATCGACGACTATTTCGGCGGGCTGGGCGATCTGGCTGCGCGCCGCGTGCGCTTTATCGGCGATGCCGAAACCCGCATCCGCGAGGACCACCTGCGGATCCTGCGCTATTTCCGCTTCGCCACGCGCTTCGGTGACGACTGGGACGCCGAAGCCAGTGCCGCCTGCGCCGCGCTCGCCCCGACGCTGAAGGGGCTGAGCCGCGAACGCGTGGGGTGGGAGCTGCAGAACCTGCTGGCGCTGCCAAACCCGGCACCCACTGCGGCGCGCATGCGCGAACTGGGCGTCCTGCCCGAAGTGCTCCCCGAATGCGGCACGCGCGAGATCGACCAGCTCGTCCGGCTCATCGCAGCCGAAGATAGCGCTGGCATCCCGGCCGATCCGATGCGCCGCCTCGCCGCGCTGCTGCCGCCGATCGTTCCCGTCGCCGAAGCCGTTGCCGCCCGACTGCGCCTGTCGCGCAAGCAGCGCGACCGGCTGGTCTGCGTCGCTCGTCGCAGCGCGCAGGATGGCGCACATCCGCGCGGCCTCGCCTACCGCGTGGGCGCCGACTGCGCGCTCGACCGGCTGCTGATAACGGGCGCCGATCCGGCACCCATGCTTGGCTGGCAGGCGCCCGCCTTTCCGCTCAAGGGCGGCGAGATCGTCGCGCGCGGGGTCGCCAAGGGCCCCGAGGTCGCGCGGATCCTGCAGGAGGTCGAGGCGCTGTGGGTGGAAGAACGCTTCCCGCCGCGCGCGCGGGTGGAAGAGCTGCTCGACCGGGCGCTGGCGGGCAGCTGAACGCGGGCCCCGCGGCGACTTCAGCCTGGCTTAAGGTGCATTGCAGCATAAGGGCCACGCGGTTGCAAAAAAAAGCCGACCGTGAAATAGAGTCCCGGTTCCCCCGCGGGGAATTACCGATGGCGCAGGACCCCGTTCTCGCCGGCTCTTTCCAGTTTGATCGGTTCGATCGCGCGTCTCGCGTGTGGGAGAACCGCGTAATCCACAAAACAAGCCTTGGAGTTGCAGTATGAAAATCGCGAAGCTGGCCCTTGCCGCTGCCGCCCTCACCACCACCGCCGCGGTCGCCCCCGGCGTGGCCGTCGCCCAGGAAGCTGCAGCCAGCGTCGCTGCCGGCACCACCGTTTACGGCAATGACGGCGCAGAAATCGGCACGGTCGAAACCGTGGACGGCGAAACCGCCATCCTTGTGGTCGACGGCATGAAGGCCCCGGTTCCCGCTGCCGCTTTCGGCACCGGTGAAAACGGCGCGACGCTGAACGCCACCAAGGCGCAGATCGTCGGCATGCTGCAGGCTGCGCAGCAGGAAGCCATGGCCAAGCGCGACGCCGCGCTGGTTGTCGGCGCCGAAGCCGTGACTGCCAAGAACGCCCCGCTCGGCACCGTGCTCGAGATCGAAGGCGACAATGTCATCATCGCCCGCGGTGGTGACGAAGCCAACAAGATCACGCTGCTGCGCGAACATTTCGCTGCGGCCCCCGACGGCAGCCTGATGGCGCTGCTGACCAACGAACAGATCGATGCCGCCATGGCCGCATCGGCTCCGGCTGCCGAAAGCACCGGCGAATAATTCCGTAGCCCTTTACCGGGTCGCAACAAGGCCGGGGACGAGCGATCGTCTCCGGCTTTTTGTTGGATGGGTCTGTTCTGCGTGCGCTAGCGGCGTCCGCCGCCAGCTTGCGGCACTCGACCAACCTCAATCGAACGTATTGTCCCGCGGGAAGCCTTGCGGCGGCATCCGCCCCGCCCCGCCGCGCGCGACCTTCCACTGCCACATCTCGCCTTCGGTGCGGGTGCGGCCTTCCTTGCCGCCCATCGTCCAGCTCAGCCCTTCGTCGAGCGTGAAGGTGATCGCGTCGGACAAGCCGCCATCGCGGTACCGTTGCAGCGTCACGCCCTGCCCGCGCGACAATTGCGGCAGCTCCTCGAGATTGAAGACCACCAGCTTGCGATTGTCGCCGACCACGGCGACGTGATCGTGCGCCGCGTCGATCACCCGCGCCACCGCCAGCCGGGCATCGCCCTTCAGATTGACCACTTGCCGGCCCTTGCGGGTTTCCGCCAGCAGGTCGTCGGTCGTCGCGCCGAAGCCCTTGCCGGTATCGGCGGCCAGCAGCAGCCGCTGGCCGGGCCGGTGGACGATCACCGCGACGATCTGGGCGCTGGCATCGATATCCAGCGTGTTGCGCACCGGTTCGCCGAAACCGCGCGCGCCGGGCAGCTTGTCCGCCCCCAGCGTGAAGAACCGGCCCTTGTCGGTCGCCAGCAGCAGCTTGTCGGTGGTCTGCGCGTGCAGCACATAGCCGGGGCCGTCGCCTTCCTTGTATTTGAATTCCTGGTCCAGCGGCAGGTGCCCCTTGGCGCCGCGCACCCAGCCCTTCTGCGACAGGATCACCGTGACCGGTTCCTTCTCGATCATCGCGTCCATGCTGAATTCGACTGCGGGGGCGGCTTCCTCGATCGACGTCCGGCGGCGGCCGAGCGCGGTATCGGGGCCGTATTCCTTGCGCAGGGCGCCCAGCTCGCGCTTCAGCCGCGTACGCTGGCGCGCGGGGCTGGAAAGCAGTTTCTCGAGCCCGTCCTGTTCCTTGAGCAATTCGTCCTTCTCGCCGCGCAGTTCCATCTCTTCCAGCTTGCGCAGGGACCGCAGCCGCATGTTGAGGATGGCTTCCGCCTGCCGGTCGGTGAGGCTGAACTCTTTCATCATCACCGCCTTGGGCTCATCCTCGTAACGGATGATCTCGATCACCCGGTCGAGGTTGAGAAAGGCGGTGATATAGCCTTCGACCAGTTCCAGCCGCCGCGCGATCTGGTCGAGCCGGTGCTGGCTGCGCCGCTGCAGGATGTCGATCTGGCTGCCGATCCAGTTGGTCAGCAGTTCCTTCAGCCCCATCACCATCGGCGTGTGGCTGGCGTCGAGCACGTTGAGGTTGAGCCCGAACCGCGTTTCCATATCGGTCAGCTTGTAGAGGCTTTCCTTGAGCAGTTCGGGATCGACATTGCGGCTGCGCGGGACCAGCACGATGCGGATCTGCTCGTCGCTTTCGTCGCGCACATCCTCGAGGATCGGCAGCTTCCTGTCGCCGATCGCAGCGGCGATCTGCTCGATCAGCTTGCCCTTGGGCACCTGGTAGGGGATCTCGCTGATCACCAGCTGCCACTGGCCACCGCCGGTGCGTTCGATACCCGCTTCGCGATCCTCGGCCTTCTCGGCTTCGGCGGCGTGGAAGCGCCCGCGAACGCGGAAGCTGCCGCGCCCGGTTTCATAGGCATTGGCGACTGTAGCAGCGCTTTCGGCGACGATCCCGCCGGTGGCGAAATCGGGGCCCTTGAACAGTTCCATCAACCGCGCGTGTTCGACATGCGGATTGTCGATCACCTCGAGCGTGGCATCGACGATCTCGGCGACATTGTGGCTCGGGATATTGGTCGCCATGCCCACTGCGATGCCGCTGGCGCCATTGGCCAGCAGGTTGGGGAACAGGCCGGGCATGATCTCCGGCTCTTCTTCCTCGTTGTTGTAGGTCGGGATGAAATCGACCGTGCCCGCGTCGAGGCCTTCCATAAGGCGCATCGCGGTCTTCGTCAGGCGGGCTTCGGTATAGCGGTAGGCAGCCGCGTTATCGCCGTCGATATTGCCGAAATTGCCCTGCCCTTCGACCAGCGGATACCGCAGCGAGAAATCCTGCGCGAGGCGGACCATCGCGTCATAGGCCGCGGTGTCGCCATGCGGGTGGTACTTGCCGATCACCTCGCCCACCACGCGGGCCGATTTCTTGAAGCCGCTGGAGGGATCGAGCTTGAGCTGGCGCATGGTCCACAGCAGCCGGCGGTGGACCGGCTTCAGCCCGTCGCGCAGGTCGGGCAGCGACCGGGCAGTGATGGTGGAGAGCGCATAGACGAGATAGCGTTCCGAAAGCGCACTGTCGAAGGGCGCATCGACGATCGCGTCGAAGGGGTCTTTCTCGCTGTCGAGAGTGGTGTCGTTGGCGGCCATGCGATCTGCCCTATCACCGCCACGGCCCGCCTAGAAGCACGGAACGGTGCGCTTTCCCCACGCGTTGCATGGGCAACACCAAATCACGGAGTTTACCTATGACAAAGCGCGTAATGATCCTCGCCACCGATGGCTTCGAACAGTCGGAACTGATGAAGCCGAAAGCCAATCTCGAGAAGGCCGGTATCGAAACCGAGGTCGTCAGCCTCGAGGAAGGTTCGATCCGTGGCTGGGACGACAAGGACTGGGGCGAAAGCGTCGCGGTCGACAAGACGGTCGACAATGTCGCTAATTGCGAAGGCTATGACGCGCTGCTGCTGCCCGGCGGCCAGATCAACCCCGACATCCTGCGGATGAACGAACGCGCCGTGGCAATCGTGCGCGAGTTCGCAATGGCCGACAAGCCGATCGCCGCGATCTGCCATGCGCCTTGGCTGCTGGCCGAAGCCGATGTGGTGAAGGGCAAGACCGTCACCAGCTGGCCTTCGATCCGCACCGACCTCAAGAATGCCGGTGCCAATGTGGTCGATCAGGAAGTTGCGCAGGACGGCAAGCTCATCACCAGCCGCAACCCCGGCGACATTCCCGCCTTCAGCAAGGCACTGATCGAGATGCTGGGCGAAAGCGTCGCCGACGAGCAGCTCGAAGCCGCCTAAAACCATCCGATATCAACAGCATGGCCCCGCCGCGTTCGCGCAGCGGGGTTTTGTTTGCCGGGACCGATCGCGCGCGTGATGCATTGGGGCCGCATGGGGAAACATCACACCAGCTTCACTCGCGCCCTCGTCATGCTGATCTGCGCGCTGTTTGCCGTCCAGGCCGCCGCGCAGTCGGGCCGCACGGTCGCATCCGATTCCGAACCCTTCGTCTATCAGGTCGAGCAGCTGCAGAACGCGGCCGGGTCCGCACAGACCCCGCTTGATCTCGATACGCCGATGGGGCTGATGGAAAGCTTCATGCGCGCGGGCGAGAAGGAAGACTGGGCCCGCGCGGGCGCGGCGCTGGACCTGGCCAATGTCGACCCGGCAGAGCGGCAGCCCGAACAGCTGACCGCGCAACTTTACGACCTGATGCACCGCTCGGTCGCGTTCGACTGGGCCACCCTGCCCGACCGCCCCGATGCGGTCGACACCACCACGACTTCGAAGGACCCGATGTCCGGGGTCGCGCGGCGTTCGCTCACCATCGGCCAGCTGGAACTGTCCAACCGCACGGTCCCGATCCGGCTGGCGCGGGTGCAGGCCCCGGGCGGCGAACCGGTGTGGGTGTTCAGCCGCCAGACGGTGGAGAATGTTCCCGCGCTCTATGCGGTCTACGGCCCCAGCAAGTTCGAGAAGAGCCTGCCGCCGGCGCTGCGCGAGCAGGCGTTCTGGACGCTCGCCTGGTGGGAAGTGATTGCGCTGCCGCTGATCCTGTTCGCGGGCGCGCTGGCTGCTGCGCTGACCTATCTCGCGATCAGCCGGCTGCGCCGCCGGCAGGACGAGGATTCCAAGCTTTACGGCGTGCTCCAGGCGATCCACCTGCCCGCGACCTTGCTGGCCTTCGCGGGGACTTTCGCGCTCGTCCGCCTGTCCTTCTTCCGCCTGTCGGGGCCGGTGAAGGACCTGCTCGACCCGCTGCAGCTGGTGCTGATCATCGCCGCGATCATCGGGATCGCGCTGTCGGTCATCGAAGCGCTGTTCGATTTCGCCACTTCGCAGCGTACCGACGAACTCGAAGCGCCGGACAACAACGCCGATCGCAATTTCTACACCAAGATGAGCGCGATCCGCCGCATCATCACGGTGATGATCCTGCTCGCGGGTATCGGCTTCCTGCTCGTCGCGAGCAATCTGTCGAGCACGCTGGGCTTTTCCATCATGGCATCGGCGGGCATCCTGGGCCTCGTGCTGGCCTTTGCCGCGCGCAAGGTGCTGGGCGACATCATGGCCAGCGTCCAGATCGCCTTTGCCCAGACCGCCCGCATCGGCGATGCAATCCGTTATGACGGGCAATGGTGCTATGTCGAGAAGATCGGTTTCACCCACCTGCGCCTGCGCACCTGGGACGAACGCCGCCTGATCGCACCGGTCAGCGATTTCACCAATGACAGCTTCGAAAACTGGACCAAGGAAGACGCCAGCCTGATGATGCATGTCGAACTCGAACTCGACAACCGGGCCGATGTCGACGCCTTGCGCCAGCCGTTTCGCGACTTCGTGGAGAATGACGAGGACGTGGTCGATCCGGGCGATGCCCAGTGCGAAGTCGTGGCGCAGAATGCGCGCGCAATGACGGTGCGCTTCATGGCCCGCGCGGCCGATCCGAAGTGCGGCTGGGCGATGCACTGCCGCCTGCGCGAACGGATGCTGCAGGTAGCCTCCGAACTCGATGCAGGGGCGGACCGCGAACCGGCCCCCGCCTATTTCCCGCGCGAACGCGAAGTGCGGATGGACCTGACGCGCGCAGACGAAGCGCAGGGCTAGAACCCCCTGTACGAGGAGGCGCAGGCCCGAACGCGCGCTTGGGTCAGCGGCTCATGTCGTAGCTTTCGGCAGGCAGCCGCACTTTCAGGCCATCGAGGTCGGGCGCGAGATCGATCTGGCACGACAGCCGGCTGGTCCGCGCAACGCCCGCGGCCAGGTCGAGCATGTCCTCTTCTTCCTCGCTGGCCGCGTCCAGCCGCGCGAACCATTCGTCCGCAACGATCACATGGCAGGTCGAACAGGCCATCTGGCCTTCGCAGGTCCCTTCCAGCGGCAGGCCTGCCGCCTGCGCGACGCGCAACAGATTGTCGCCCGGCTGCGCCTCGACTGTCACCGTTTCGCCACGGGCGGTTTCGAACTCGACCTTCACAGTCCCTGCTCCTTTGCCGCGGCGTTGATCTTGCCGGCCGCTTCCTCGATCTCTTCCATGGTGGTGTAGCGCCCGAAGCCGAGCCGGATCGACGACTTGGCCTGCGCCTTCGAACAGCCGATCGCCTCGAGCACATGGCTGGTGCGGCCCGATCCGCTGGCACAGGCGGACCCGGCGGAAAACATCACGTCACGCACGTCGCTCATCAGCCGGTTCACATCGAGCCCGTCGCGGCGGATGTTGAGATTGCCGTGCCAGCGCGCGTCCTCGCTGCCGTTGAACTCCCAGCCGTCGAACAGTTCGCACGCGCGGTGCCACAGCGCCTCGACATGGTCGGCATCCTGCGCCATCCGGTCGCGCGCTTCGGCGGCGGCAGCGCCCATACCGGCGACCAGCGCGGGGGACACCGTGCCCGAACGCAGCCCGAATTCCTGGCCGCCCCCGGTCTGGACTTCGTGCAGGTCGACCCCATCGCGCACCCACAGCGCGCCGACCCCCTTGGGGCCGTGGAACTTGTGCGCCGAAACCGCGATCATGTCGGCGCCGGTCACTTCGATCTTGCCATAGGCCTGCACCGCATCACAGAAATACAGCGCGTTGTTCTCCTTCGCCTTGCGGTGCCATTCGACCGTTGGCTGGATGGTCCCGATCTCGTTGTTGACCTGCATCAGGCAGACCAGCCGCGTATCTGCGGGCAGGTCCTGCCGGGTGTTGCACTGCCCGTCCCTAGCGACATTGAGGACATGGCAGGCCCCGGCATCGCGCGCGGTGTCGAGCACCGCGGCGTGTTCGATCGCCGAAACCGATACCGTGCCTTGCGTTCCGCTGCCGCGGATTGCCAGGTTGATCGCCTCGGTCGCGCCGCTGGTGAAGATCACCTTCCCGCCCGCGGGGAACAGCGCGGCAACCTGGTCGCGGGCCATTTCGACCGCGGCCTTGGCCTGCCGTCCCATGCGATGCGGGCTGTGCGGATTGCCGAAACCGGTCCCGCCCGGCCCGTCCAGCCAGCGCATCATCGCGTCGCGCGCTTCGGGCGCAAGCGGGGTGGTGGCCTGGTAATCGAGGTAGATCATTGCGGTCTCATACAGTGATTGCGGTCAAAGCGAAGCGAGCCCGGGTGTCCTTGCGCAGGCCCCGCCGGGCCGGCGTTTCGCTGCAAGGGAGGCCCGGGCTAGGCATCCGCCAGTTCAAGCCAGACCGCGCAAAAGCGTTCCACCTCGGCGCGGGTGGTGTTCCAGCCGAAGGACACGCGGATGGTGTTGGCGGCGATGGCCGGATCGAGCGCCATCGCCTCAAGGACACGGCTGGTCTTCATCGTCCCGCTCGAACAGGCCGATCCCTGGCTGACCGCGATGCCTGCCATGTCGAACCGCATGACCTGCGCAGTGGCGCTCATCGCAGGCATGGCGATCGCGCGGATGTAGCGGGTCGGATCCGCCAGCCGATCGGACAGCCATGTCCCGCCGATGCGGCGGCATTCTCCGGCCAGCGCATCGAGCGGTTCGAGCACGTCGGGCGCGAGATAGCCATCGGCGCAGGCTTCGAGCGCTGCAGCCACGCCCAGCGCGGCAGGCATGTTCTCGGTCCCGCGCCGGTAGCCGCGTTCCTGCCCGCCCGAGGGTTCGAGCATGGCGTAATCCTTCACCAGCAGTGCCCCGCTGCCGATCGGCCCGCCGAACTTGTGCGCCGATACGATCGCCATGTCGCACGGCGGCAGATCGAACTTGCCCGCGCTTTGCGCGCAATCGGCCAGCAGCAGACCGCCCTCGCTATGGGTGATCGCGGCGATGGCAGCGAGGTCCTGACGGTTGCCGGTTTCCGAATTGATGTGCTGGGCCGCCACCAGCGGTCGTTCGCGCCGCACCGCTTCGGCGAGGTTTTCGTGATCGACCGCGCCATTGCCCAGGACGGGCAATTGCTCCGCCTGCGGTGAGGCCTGGAGGATGCAATCGTGTTCGACCGTGCTGACGAGCCGCGCGCCCGCCTTGGCATGGCCCAGCGCCAGCGCTGCCGCCTCGCTTGCGCCCGAAGTGAAGATGACCTCGCCGTCCCAGCCGAGCGCCTTCTTCACGCGCTCGCGCGCATCTTCCAGCAAGCGGCGTGCCCTGCGCCCTTCGGCGTGCGGGCTCGAGGGATTGGCCCAGTGCGCCAGCCCCTCCTCCATCGCTGCATGCGCCGCGGGGTGCAGCGGGGTGGTGGCGGCGTGATCGAGATAGATGCGGTTCGCGATGGTACGTGCTCGAAATGATTGCGATTTGATGGACAAACCCTATATAGCGCGCGACCTCGCGCAAAGCCTTATCCGGCGCAAGCGCTTCGACATTTGCTTAGGGTACACCTCCCATGCCGACCGTGATCTTTCCCGGCCCCGAAGGCCGCCTCGAAGGCCGTTTCTCTCCCGCCCCGCGCCCGCGCGCGCCGGTGGCGATGATCCTGCACCCGCACCCGCAGGGCGGCGGGACGATGAACGAACAGATCACGCAGCGTCTGTACAAGACCTTCGTCAACCGCGGCTTCGCCACGCTGCGCTTCAACTTTCGCGGCGTCGGGCGCAGCCAGGGCAGCTTCGACAATGGCGTGGGCGAACTGTCCGACGCGGCAAGCGCGCTCGACTGGGTCCAGCAGGTTCACCCCGAAGCCCAGGTCACCTGGGTTGCCGGGGTCAGCTTCGGCGCGCTGATCGGCATGCAACTGCTGATGCGGCGCCCCGAAATTCGCGGCTGGCTGTCGATCGGCGCACCGGCGAGCATGTACGATTTCTCCTTCCTGGCGCCCTGCCCTGCCAGCGGCATCTTCATCCACGGTGCGCAGGACACGGTTGTCCAGCCGCAGGCGGTCACCAAGCTGGTCGAAAAGCTGCGCACGCAGAAGCACATCACGGTGCATCACGAAGAAATTCCGCGCGCAAACCACTTCTTCGAAAACGAGCAGGAAGAGTTGATGAAGTCGGTCGACAACTACCTCGATTTCCGCCTCGATCCGAGCTGCCCGATCAAGTGATCCCGGCGGCCTCGAGACGGGCCGCACCCTGCCTTCGAAACGGCTAAGGTTGCGTAATGCAACGCGAAACCGCTTGGCGCACGGCCGTTATGTTGTAACATTCTCTTCATGAGAAGGCGGTCAGCCTTCCGCAATGGAAGAGGAGCAACATCATGTCCTATGTCGACCACAGCCACCGGCCCTCGCCTGCCAGCATGGCCGCGGTGATCGGGGTTCATGCCGCGATCGGCGCGATCCTCGTCGCGGGACTGACGGTTACCGGCACGGTGCCCGATATCGTCACCAGGATCGGGGCGACCAACATTCCGGTCGCGCCGCCGCCCCCGAAACCGCCCGAGCCGGCCGAACCCAGGCCCGCGCAGCAGAACGATACCGTGGTCCATGCGCCCAAGCCCGCGCGCGATCTGGTGATTGCCGAGCCGCGCTTCCAAACCGCCCCGCTGATCATCCCCCCGCTGCCGAGCCCGCGCCCGGGCCTCGGGCTCGACTTGCCCAAACCCGGCGTGGTGCCCGGCTTCGATCCCGTGGCCGCCAAGCCGCGCAACGATCCTGCCGCCTGGCTTTCGGCTGCCGATTATCGCCCCGCATGGATGCGGCGCGAAATGACCGGGCTGGCGCGCTTCAGGCTGGAGATTGCCGCGAACGGGCGCGTGACCGGATGCACCGTGACCGGGTCGACCGGTCATGCGCAACTCGATACGGCGACCTGCCAGTTGGTGGCAAAGCGTGCCCGGTTCGAACCCGCGCGCGGTGCCGGCGGCGAGGCTGTCGCCGGCAGTTACGACGGCGCGGTCCTGTGGCAGCTGCCCGAATAGCCCCGACTGTTTAGCGGGAGCCCTGCTCGAGCTTGTCGAGCGGGGCGTCGCCGCCCGCATCGGGCAGCACCCAGATCGCTACATTCGCCAGCGCCACCACGGCGAGAAGCACCATCAGCAGCGCGTTCCTCGTTGCCCCCGTCCGCCGCCACAGGAAGATCGCGCCGATCACCAGCAGGATGGCAGCAAGGACGGTAATCGAGAGGACGGCATCGAGCATGGCGGTTCCATACCCGGCCCCCACTCTACTGCAAGCCGCCACTGCACGCCGTCACCGCGGAACAGGCCGGGGACTGGCCCGTTCGCAATAGCAAAGGAGACGGCACGATGAGCATTTTCGGCAGGATCAAGGACGCGATTTTCGGCAGCGATGCCGAGGCGCAGGAAACGCCCCGGCCCAGTCCGACCGGAAATGCCTGGGCCGACGCGCCGGTGGTCGAGCCGAAGGCCCGCCCGATGGTCGATATCGAGAGCAGTCTCGACAACATGCCCGGGGCCGACCGCCTCAACTGGCGCACGTCGATCGTCGACCTGATGAAACTGATCGGGGTGGATTCCGATTACGAGAGCCGCAAGGCGCTGGCCGGCGAGCTGGGCCGCGTGGATTACACCGGCAGCGCCGAAGACAATGTCTGGCTGCACCGCCGCGTGATGAACGAACTCGGCGCCAATGGCGGCCAGGTACCTGCCGAATTCCGCGATTGATTTGACAGGCTTGCGCGCGGGCAGCACACCTTCGCGCATGAGCCAGACCAGCCTTTCCATCACCCGTCGCCAGGCCCTCGCAGGGCTTGGCGCCACTTCCGCCCTGGCGCTTTCAGGATGCGCCGCCAGCGCGCGTCCCGAAGCGATTGCGCAGGCGCGCGTCATCGGGGCGCAGCGCCTCCTCGAAGTCGTGGGGTACAACCTGCTCGAACACGAACCCGAGCGGGCGACCGCACTGGGCGTCGACACGGGCCGCCATGCCTATCTGCGCGGCCGGCTCGAAGACCAGTCTCCCGCCGGCCAGCAGGCCTATGCCGCAACCCTGCGGCAGGACCTCGCCCATGTCCGCTCCTTCCCGCGCGAGGGACTCGACAGCGAAACCCTGACCAGCCTCGACGTGGTCGAAAGCGCCTATGATCTCGCGCTCGACGGCTTTGCCCTGCCCTATGGCGATACGCCCGTCGGCAACTGGCGCACCGCGCCCTATGTCGTGATCCAGAACGTCGGCGAATATCTGGCGCTGCCGCGCTTCATGCAGTCGAACCACAAGGTCGAAAACGGCGACGATGCCGACGCCTATATCGAACGGATGGAGCAGATGCCCACCACCTTCGACGGCGAACTCGCGCGCATCAGCGCGGCGCGCGCCATGGGCGTGGTGCCGCCTGCCTTCCTGCTCGACAAGGCGATCGGGCAGATGCAGCAGACCATCGCCAGCGCGGGCAAGGGCGAACTGTTCGCCGCCGATCTGCGCAGCAAGCTGCAGGCCGCGGGCATGCCCGAAAGCCACGCCAATCGCGCGGCGATCCTCGAAGCCGGACCGATTGCCGAAGCGCTGACGCGGCAGCTCGAGGAATTGCGCGCCGAACGCGCGGTCGCCAGCGATGCGCCGGGCATGTCCGCGCGTCCGCGCGGCGACGAATTTTACGCCTGGGCCCTGCGTTCGAGCACCACCACGCGGCTGACGCCCGACGAGGTGCACGAGCAGGGGCTGGACGAACTCGCCGCGCTCCACGCGCGCATGGACCCGATCCTGCGAAGCATCGGCTATACCAGCGGTTCGGTGGGCGAGCGCATGCAGGCGCTGTCGCAGGATCCACGTTACAAGTTCGCCGAGGGCGATCCGGGCCGCACCGAGATCATGGATTTCATAGCCGAGCGGGTCGAGTGGATCAAGGCGCAGATGCCGCGCGCCTTCAACACGCTGGTCGATCCGAACATGGAAGTCCGCCGTATCCCGCCGGCCGAAGAAGTCGGCGCGCCGGGCGCCTATGGCGGCGCGGGCAGCAAGGACGGCAGCATCCCCGGGCGGTTCTGGATCAATTTGCGCACCACCGACCTGCACCGCAAATACGACCTCGCCGACCTCACCTATCACGAGACGATCCCGGGCCACGTCTGGGAGGGCGAATATTCGAACCGCTTGCCGCTGATCCGCTCGATCCTAGCGTTCAATCCCTTCAGCGAAGGCTGGGCGCTCTATGGCGAGCAGATCGCCGACGAACTGGGCGCCTATGACGGGTTCGAGGTCGGCCGGCTGGGCTATCTGCAAAGCCTCGCCTTTCGCGCCTGCCGCATGGTGGTGGATACCGGTCTGCACGCCAAGGGCTGGAGCCGCGCGAAGGCGGTCGATTTCTTCGTCACGCGCAATGGCAGCAAGCCCGCGGAGGTCGAGAGCGAGGTCGATCGCTATTGCAGCTGGCCGGGGCAGGCGACCGGCTACAAGCTGGGACACAGCCGTATCGTCGACCAGCGCGCACGGGCGCAGGGCGCGCTGGGCCAGGCATATGATTTCAAGGCGTTCAACGACGCGGTCGTGCTCGGCGGCAACGTACCGATGGATGTGCTCGAAAAGTACGTCGACCGCTATATCGCGGCAGCACGCAGCTGACGCATTTGTCATGGAAATGCGGCCCCCTGCCGCTAGGCTAACGGCAGCAACAACACGACAGGGGGTCGCAACCATGTTCAGACTTGTCGCTGCCATCGCAGCGCTATCTTTCGCCATGCCTGCACAGGCCGACTGGCATGTCGCCGAATCGGATCATTTTGTTATCTATGCCGATGATCGCTGGCAGGACCTGCAGGAATTCGGGGAAGCGCTGGAGCGCTATCATGCGGCGCTCAACGTGCTTCAGATGCGCGAGAACACGGTCCCCAGCCCGTCCAACCGGCTGACCATTTTCGTCGTCGGCAGCGAGGGCAGGCTCCGCAAGCTGGCCAGCGACAAATCGAACAATGTGGCGGGCTTCTATATTCCGCGCGCGGGATCTTCGCGTGCGTTCGTGCCCAGGATCAGCATGCGTGGGCGCGAGACCGACATCTCGGTCACCATCCTGCTACACGAATACGCGCATCACTATCTCATGTCGCGCACATCGAGCGCACTGCCGCGCTGGGTCAATGAGGGCGCGGCGGAATTCTATGCCTCGGCAAAATTCGATAACGATGGCGGGATCGCGATCGGTCGCCCAGCCTATCACCGCGCTGCAGAACTCTACCTTGCCAACGACGTCAGCGTTCACGAGCTGATCGATCCCGAACTGTATGCGAAAAACAAAAGCCGCCGCTTCGACGCCTACTATGGCCGCGCATGGGCGCTGTTTCACTACCTCTATTTTGCCAAGGATCGCGCCGGGCAAATGACCGAATACCTCCGTCTGATAATGGCGGGCTCCGAACAGACCGAGGCGGCAGTGGCGGCGTTCGGCGATCTGGATGCGCTGCAGAAGGATCTGGATCGCTATATCGCTCAGCGGCGGATGAAGGTGTACACATTGCCGGCCCATATGCTGCCGACCAATCCGGTGACGGTCCGCCGCCTGTCGGATGGCGAGGCGGAAATGATGCCGCTACGTATCCGTTCTCAGCGTGGTGTCAGCCGTGAAGAGGCGCTCGAACTGCTCCCCGATGTGCGCGAGGTCGCGGCTGACTATCCGCGAGACGCTGGTGTGCTGGCGGCCTTGGCGGAAGCCGAGTACGACGCGGGCAATCTCGACGCCGCCATCGCAGCGGCCGATGCGGCGATCGCGATCGATCCGGCGCGCAAGAACGCTTATGTCCAGAAGGGCTACGCATTGTTCGCCCAGGCCGCGGACGCCGAGGACGAAACTGCGGCCTACAAGGAAGCGATGAAGCCCTTCACGGCGCTCAACCGGCTGGAGAACGACCACCCGCTGCCGCTGATCCATTACTATCGCAGCTTCGCCGAGCGCGGAGTGGAGCCCAGCGAGACCGCCAGGCACGCGCTCGACCGCGCGGCGCAGCTTGCGCCGTTCGATCACCGCCTCGCAGTCAATGCGGCGCTGATGCATGCGAAGATCGGCAATATCGCGGCCGCGCGCCAGTATCTCACACCGGTCGCAGCCAACCCGCATGGTGGCAGCGCTGCTCGGCAGGCGCAGGTGCTGCTCGACCAGCTGGAGAACGCCGAAGAAGGCACGCCGTGGCGGCGGCGGCCGGTTGTCGATCTGACCCGGGCCCTGAGCTCCATCGCCAGGTCCGTGGCCGAGAAGGAACCGCAGCAGGCAGAGGATGGCGACGAGGCGGATCGGCCAGAGTAATGCGCCGGCGGAGGCGTTCGCGCGGCATCCGCGCCAAGCTGCACTGAGCAAGGCACCAACCCGTCCAGGCGCTCGCGTTCTTGCGCGCGCCTGCGCCGCTGCAAATTAAAGCCCCCGGTCCGCGTCGCCGCGGCCGGGGGTCTCCTCTCCAACTCGTTCACCCCCAAGCGGGGTGTATCCGGATCAGGCAGCGACCGATTTGCTCGGCGCTGCATCGCGCACGCCCTGGTCGACATGCGCTGCGAAGGGTTCGAAATTGTCGACGAAAAGCTGCACCAGCTTGGTCGCGGTGCGATCGTATTCGTCCTTGTCGGTCCATGTCGACCGCGGGTCGAGAATGCCCGTATCGACGCCCGCGACCGCAACCGGCACTTCGAAACCGAAGTTGGGGTCCTTGCGGAATTCGGCGTCGTTGAGCGACCCGTCGAGCGCCGCATTGAGCAGCGCACGGGTGGCCTTGATCGGCATCCGGCTGCCGGTACCGTACTTGCCACCGGTCCAGCCGGTGTTGACCAGCCAGCACTGAACCCCGCCCTTGGCGATGCGTTCTTTGAGCAGGTTGCCGTAAACGCTGGGGTGGCGCGGCATGAAGGGTGCGCCGAAGCAGGTGCTGAAAGTCGCTTCCGGTTCGGTCACGCCGATTTCGGTGCCCGCGACCTTGGCGGTATAACCCGACAGGAAATAATA
Source organism: Qipengyuania citrea (assembly GCF_009828015.1). GTDB lineage: Bacteria > Pseudomonadota > Alphaproteobacteria > Sphingomonadales > Sphingomonadaceae > Qipengyuania > Qipengyuania citrea. The sequence goes on from NZ_WTYG01000003.1 coordinate 287,863, forward strand.
CATCGCCTGGTCGGGCGTGAGCCGCGCGATCGGAGGCAGCACGCCGAAAGCATCGGCGGTCAGCATGATTACGTTCGACGGGACCGGGCCGAGGTTCTTTTCGCTGGTGTTCGGTATCGACGACAGCGGATAGGCGCCGCGGGTGTTCTCGGCGAGGCTGTTGTCGTCGAGATCGATTTCGCCCGCATCGTTCATCACGACGTTTTCGAGCACGGTGCCTTCCATCTTGGTGGTGGCGTAGATTTCCGGCTCGGCCTCGGGATTGAGGCGAATCATCTTGGCGTAGCAACCGCCTTCGAAGTTGAAGACCGCCGTATCCGACCAGCCATGCTCGTCATCGCCGATCAGCGTGCGGCTGGCATCGGCCGACAGCGTGGTCTTGCCGGTGCCCGACAGGCCGAAGAACACCGCGGTCTTGCCGTCGGGGCCGATGTTGGCGCTGCAGTGCATCGGCATCACGCCCTTGGCGGGCAGCAGGTAGTTGAGAATGCCGAAGACGCTCTTCTTCATCTCGCCGGCATATTTGGTGCCGCCGATCAGGATCAGCTTCTCTTCGAGATTGACCGCGATCACGGTCTCGCTGCGCGTGCCGTGGCGTTCGGGGTCCGCCTGGAAGCTGGGCAGGTCGATGATGGTGTATTCGGGCACGAAACCGTCGAGCTCGGCTTCGGTCGGGCGTACCAGCAGCGTGCGGATGAACTGGTTATGCCACGCCAGCTCGTTGATCACCCGGACATTGACCCGGTGCTCGGGCTGCGAGCCGCCGAACAGGTCGGCGACGAAAAGCTCGCCCTTGTCCGCCACCGCCCTGAGGAAATCTTCCTTGAGCGCGGCGAAATGCGCCGGCGTCATCGAGGCATTGTTGTCCCACCATACGGTGTCTTCGGTTTCGGCGTTGCGGACGATGAACTTGTCCTTCGCGCTGCGGCCCGTGTGCTTGCCCGTTTCGACCACCAGCGGACCGTCCTTGGCACGGCGGCCCTCGCTGCGCTCCAGCGCGGCGGCGGTCAGCTCTTCCGAAGTCAGGTTGGGATGGATGGTGGCGGAAGTCTCGATGCCCTGGTCGGCAAGCGAATGGGAAAGCGAAAAGGTCACTGAATTCTCCAGCGCGGGATGCGGGTTCGTCCGGGAATCGCTCGCGCATACGAATGCGTGAGGTTCCCGGCAGGCAATAGTCATCCCCGGCCTCGACGTCAAACCGGCGCCCGCATCGCGAGTAGCGGCGAAGAATTCGCGCCGCGTTGTCTTGCCCGGGCATTGCGGCTAGGTCCGAACGATGGAAGTCACCGGCGCAGAAACGGCCCCCAGGGGCGACGAAAACCGCACTGTCATCGCGCTGGTCGACGATGATCGCAACATCCTCACCACCGTCTCGATTGCGCTGCAGGCCGAAGGCTTCGACACGCGCGTCTATTCGGATGGCGAAGCCGCGCTGGGCGCACTGCTGTCGAACCCGCCCGATCTGGCGATCTTCGATATCAAGATGCCCAAGATGAACGGGATGGAATTGCTGCGCCGGCTGCGCGAACAATCGCCGCTGCCGGTCATCTTCCTGACCAGCAAGGATGACGAGACCGACGAGCAGGCCGGTTTCGAAATGGGCGCGGACGATTACATCGCCAAGCCGTTCAGCCTGCGCCTGCTGCTGGCCCGCATTCGCGCGATCCTGCGCCGCAGCGGCGGCGATCACCCGCTGCTGTTGTCGGAACAGTTCGACGACAAGCCCGGCGAAGTGCTCGAACGCGGGCGGCTGTTCATGGACCCTGCCCGCCACCATGCCACATGGGACGGCGAACCGGTGTCGCTGACGGTGACCGAATTCCTCCTGCTCGAAGCGCTCGCGGCACGCCCCGGCGTGATCAAGAGCCGCAACCAGCTGATGGATGCCGCCTATCCCGACGATGTCTTCGTCGACGACCGCACGGTCGACAGCCATATCAAGCGCATGCGCCGCAAGTTCCGCAGCGTCGACCCGGACTTTTCCGCGATCGAGACGCTGTACGGCGCAGGCTACAGTTTCAACGAAGGTTGATCCGGACGCCCGCCATGTCCGAAACCGGCAGTGTCCTCAAAGGCGATCCGCGGATCGAGAAGCTGCGCTGGTCGCGCCGCCTGTCGCTCACCAGCCGCATCCTTTTCGTCAATGTCCTGCCGCTGGTGCTGCTTGGCGGCGGGGTCATCTATGTCGACGCCTATCGCAAGCAATTGCTCGACGAACGCTTCAAGCTGGCCCTCGTCGAAGCGCAAATCACTGCCGAAGCGCTGGCCGGGGCGACCCCGCAGCGGCAGGAAGCGCTGCTGATCCAGATCGGCAAGGAACAGCGGCTGCGCCTGCGCGTCTACGGCCCCGACGGGAAGCTCGAAGCCGACAGTTTCAGGCTCGCCCCGCCCAGCTTCACGCTGCCGCAGGCCAAGGAGGTCGACCAGGATGCCTTCGCCTTGCAGCTCGACCGCTGGTTCGACCGCGTGGTCGGTGCGCCCTCGCTGCCCGATTACGTCGAGCCCGAAACCGATGACGCCGCCGACTGGCCCGAACTAACTCGCGCCCGCGAAGACAGCCTCACGCAGATCGTGCTGCGCGATGCCCCCGACGGGACGCATGTGATCAATGCCGCCGCGCCGGTCGGGCTGGAGGGCGACACGCTGCTGCTCACGCGCAATCCGGTCGATATCACCGAAAGCGTGCGGCAGGCGCGTTCGACGGTAGCGCTGATCGTGCTGCTGGCGCTGGTTATCTCGACCCTGCTGTCGCTGTTCCTCGCGCAGACGATCGTGCGGCCCCTGCGCGAACTGGTGCAGGCCGCGGTGCGCGTGCGGCAGGGGCGCGACCGGCAGGTCGAAGTGCCGCGACTGCCGCAGCGACGCGACGAAATCGGCATGCTCGCGCGCTCGATCTCCGACATGACCGCTGCCCTGCGCCAGCGGATCGACGCGGTCGAACATTTCGCCGCCGACGTCGCGCATGAAATCAAGAACCCGCTGGCATCGCTGCGCAGCGCCACCGAATCGCTGGGCAAGGTCGAAGACCCGGCGCTGCGCGCGCAATTGCTCGAGATCGCGACGCATGACGTCCGCCGGATCGACCGGCTGGTCACCGAGATTTCCGATGCCAGCCGGATCGACGCGGAAATGTCTCGCACCGAGTTCGAACCGGTCGACCTCGCGCAGCTGCTGTGCACCATCGCCGAAAACCGCGCCGCGCGGGACGAGAACGAAGGGCGTCAGCTCGAGATATCCGGCGCCGACCGCCCGGCGAGGGTCATGGGCGTCCCTGTCCGGCTCGAGCGGGTGATCCAGAACCTGCTCGACAATGCCGTGTCCTTTTCGCCGCCGGGCGGGCGGATCTGGGCCGACATCGTGCAGCGCGAGGACTGGATCACGCTGACCATCTGGGACGAGGGACCGGGCATCCCCGAGGAAAAGCGCGAGAAAGTGTTCCAGCGCTTCCATTCGGATCGCCCGGCCGAAGAAGACTTCGGCAACCATTCGGGCCTGGGCCTCGCCATCGCGCGTACCATCGCCGAAGCGCATGACGGCACGCTGCTGGCGACGTCGCGGAGAGACGGCCAGAGCGGCGCGTGCCTCGAACTCGGCCTACCCAAAAAGCGATGAGCGCGCAGGTCCTTGCCAATGTGACCGCAGTGGTCGTGGACGGACAGGTCCTGCTGATCGAAGGCCCGCCGGGCGCCGGCAAGTCGGCGCTGGCGCTGGCGCTGATCGATCGCGGCGCGGTGCTGGTGGGGGATGATGCCGTCACCATTGCCCGCCGCGACGACCGGCTGCACGGATCGCCCCCGCCCAACACCGCCGGGCTGGTCGAAGTGCGCAATGTCGGCGTGATCGAACTGCCTGTGGGCGAAGGCCCGGTCGCGCTGCTGCTCGCCCTCGATCCGGGGGCCGCGAGGTTCCCGCTCGAAATCGCCACGCGCACGATCGCAGGCGTCGCAATCCCCGTGCTGCCCTTCGCGCCGGGCGATGCGGCGCAGGCCCTGCGCGCCGAACACGCGCTGCGCGAACACGGTCTCCCCCTCCCCAAACCCGGCGAAAGCGCATAGGCACGGCGCCCATGGCCGACGAATCGCTTCCCGTGCAGCACATCCTCCTCGTCACCGGCGTTTCGGGCGCGGGGAAATCGACCGCGCTGCAGGTGCTCGAGGATCTCGGATGGGAAACGATCGACAATTTTCCCATCCGGCTGCTCGGCCGGCTGGTCGGCGCCAAGGCGGACAATTCGCGCCTCGCGATCGGTGTGGATTCGCGGACCCGCGGTTTCGTGCCGTCGAAGGTCATCGAACAGTTCAAGAAGTTCGACGAGCGCGACGACGTCGAAGTGACCACCATGTTCGTCGACTGCGGCAGCGGCGAACTCGAACGGCGCTACAACGAGACACGCCGGCCGCACCCGATGGCGCGCGGCCGCACCGCGATGGACGGCATCAAGGCCGAACGCGAACTGCTCGAACCGCTGCGCCGCTGGGCCGATATGGTGATCGACACCACCGACTATTCGACCAACCACCTGCAGCAGGTCGTGCGCGAACGGTTCGCCGACCGGGCGGATCAGACGATGGCCGTGACCGTGACCAGCTTCGGCTTCTCGCGCGGGATCCCGCCGCTGGCCGACCTGCTGTTCGACATGCGGTTCCTCGACAATCCCCACTGGGCCCCGGGGCTGCGCGAACAGACCGGGCTCGATGCCCCGGTGGGCGAACACATCCTCGCCGATCCTGCCTTCGAACCCGTTTTCAGCCGGATCATCGACCTGCTGCTCGAAGCGCTGCCGCATTATGCGAGCCAGGGGCGCAGCTACCTCAACATCGCCTTCGGCTGTACCGGGGGGAGACACCGGTCCGTCTTCAGTGCGGAACGCGCGGCCGCGGTCTTGCGCGAAGCGGGATTTTCGCCCACGGTTATACACCGCAATCTTGGTTCACGCCCGGCCGACCCGCTCGAACGCGGATAGACCGGGGGCCAAGGAATGGTTAAGCGCCTCGCAGATACAATTTCGGGCATCGCAAACGGAACTGAAGCTGCATGATCGGCATGATCCTCGTCACCCACGGCCGCCTGGCCGACCATTTCATCGATGCGATGGAGCATGTGGTGGGCAAGCAGGAAGGCGTCGCCACGATCTGTATCGGTCCCAATGACGATATGGAGCAACGCCGCGCCGATATCGCCGATGCCATTCGCACGGTCGACCAGGGCCAGGGCGCGATCATCCTGACCGACCTGTTCGGCGGCACCCCGTCCAACCTCGCGATTTCGCTGCTCGACACGGGGCGTGTCGAAGTGATTGCGGGGATCAACCTGCCGATGCTCATCCGCCTCGCCGGCGCGCGCAAGAGCATGAATGTTGTCGATGCGGTCAACGCCGCGCAGACCGCCGGGCGCAATTACATCACGGTGGCCAGCGAGTTCCTCGGCCAGGACCTCGCCAGCGCGCGGAAAGCCTGTTGAGCGAGCAGCGCCGCAGCGTCGAGGTGGTCAACCAGCGCGGGCTGCACGCCCGCGCGAGCGCGAAGTTCGTCAATGCGGTCGCCGAGCTGCCCGAGGGCTGTTCGGTCCGTGTCGCCAAGGGCGACCACGAGGCTGCCGGCGGATCGATCCTCGGCTTGATGATGCTGGGCGCCGCCAAGGGCGATATGATCGAGATCATCGTGACCGGCGAGGATGCCGAACCGGTGATCGAGAACCTCGCCGCCATGGTCGAGGATGGTTTCGGGGAACCGTGACGTGACGGTAGAGCGTCGCCACATCACCGGCTTTTCCAATCCCACCGTCAAGGCTTTGCGCGCACTGCGCGAGAAGAAGCATCGCAAGGCCGCGGGCCGGTTCCTCGCCGAAGGGCTGCGGTTGCTGACCGATGCCCGCGAATGCGGCCATGTACCCGAAGTGCTGGTGCTGGCCGACCGCCGCGAACCGCACCCGCTGCTCGCCGCACTCGAGGCATCGGTCGCCGCAGCGGGCGGCGAGATCATCGAGACCACGCCCGACATCCTCGCCAAGATCACCGGCAAGGACAACCCGCAGGCCGTGGCCGGGGTGTTTGCCGAATTCGGCACTGCGCTGGAAGCGATCGAGAGGGAGACGGCAGAGATCTGGCTGGTGGCGCAGGCGCTGCGCGATCCCGGCAATCTGGGCACCATGCTGCGCACCGGCGATGCGATCGGCGCCGGCGGGTTGATCCTGATCGACGATTGCGCCGATCCCTTCAGCGTCGAAGCGGTCCGTGCCAGCATGGGCGCGATCTTCACGCAGCGGATCGCGCAGGCGCGGTGGGACGAATTCGAACCCTGGTTGCGCGGTGCGCCCGCCCAGTTGGTCGCGGCCAGCCTGCGCGATGCGCAGCCGTATCGCGGGGCGCCTTATGCCGCGCCCTGCTTCGTCATGGTGGGCAACGAATCGCGCGGATTGCCGGAACCGTACGAAATGGCCTGCGACTTGCGCGTGACCATGCCGATGAAGGGCCGCGCCGACAGCCTCAATGCGGCCGTAGCCGCGGCGGTTCTGGGGTATGAGGTTCTCGCCAACCTCGAGGGCTGACTTCGTGTCTGCCGGGGTCGCGGCGCTCAGGCCGGTTCGCAGGAACCGTGCAACCCGAACAGCTTCGCCACCACTTCCTCGGCCCCGCTGGGCTTGGCCATGATCGGCGCATTGAGTTCGCGCAGCGCTTCGCCCGTACGGTCGAGGTCGCCCGTATGCAGCAGGAAGGGTACGCCGCGTTTCTTCAACTCGACCGCCACGGGTTCGCAGGTTTCGCTGCGGCCTAGGTTCACGTCTAGTACCGCGCCATCGATCTCGGTGGTCCGCAGCAGCTCGAAAGCTTCGTCGCAATTGACCGCCACGACCGCGCGCGCACCATCATCTTCGAAGGCGAGTTGCAGGTCGAGCGCGATGAAGGGCTCGTCTTCCAGGATCAGGATGGATTTCATGATGTCAGCGGCAACGAAATGGTCGCGTGCAAGCCGTTTTCCTCCCAGGCTCGGTCGAGCGTGCCGCGCGAATAGGACAGCAGCCGCTCGGCAATATCGAAACCGGTCCCGGTTTGCTCGGGTTTGCGGTGGATCGGCGGCCCGCCGCGTTCCACCCATTCGATCACCAGCGACTGGCGGCCGTGGCGGTCTTCATCGTGGCACCACGATACGGTGATCGTCCCGCCATCGTTCGACAGCGCCCCGTATTTCGATGCATTGGTCGCGAATTCGTGCAGTGTCAGCCCCAGCGCCGACACTGCATTGGGTTCGGTCCGCGCGCTGTCCCCGTCGAAGACGATCCGGTCGCCCTCGGGATCGTAGGGGGCCAGCACCGAGCGGATCGCCTGCCCCACCTCGATCGTGCCGAACGAGGCTTCGTCGAGAGTGGGCTCGTATGCGCGGCCGAGCGCCTTGATCCGTTCGTTGATCTTGCTCGCCAGTTCGCGCGCATTCATCGCGCGGCCGGTGATGTTCACGATACCGCCGATGACCGCAAAGACGTTTTTGAGCCGGTGCGACACTTCGCGCGCCATGACCTTGGCGTGCTTTTCCTCGGCGCGCGCCAGATGGATATCGCTGACATCCCACTGGCTGCCGAAGAAATAGCGCAGTTCGCCATCTTCATCGTAAATCGGGCCGAGGTGGAGCGCGTTCCAGAAGGTCGATCCGTCCTTGCGATAGTTGAGCAGCTCGACCACCAGCACGTCTTCATTGTCCACCGCATGCCGAAGCTTGGCGATCTGCTCGGAACTGGTCTTCGGGCCCTGGAGGAAACGGCAGTTGCGGCCGATGATCTCATCCTGCCGGTACCCGGTCAGTTTCTCGAACGCCTTGTTGCAGAATACGATGGGCTGGTCTTGCTGGTGCGGATCGGTCAGGCACACCGCCATCCGCGTCTGTGCCATGGCCTGCTCGAACAGCAGCCCGGTGGCGCCGGCGAAATTGTCCGAATCGGGGCTGAAGGTCCGGCCAGCCTGCTGGGACTGGTCGAAGGTGGCGCGTTCGCCTCCACCATCACCGCGCTGCATGAGAAAGTCCTCGATCTGCTTCTACGGGCGAAACACGTCCTGCAGACGAACCCGTTTTGCGACCAACGTCGATCCCGGACGAAGGTTTCCGCCCTAATCGGCCGGCGTGGATTCCGGCGTTCCCGCGCTTCCGATCTGTGCGGCATCCTCGGCATTGTAGCGCGGGGTCGCCTCGACCAGCGGGACATCGGGGATTTCGGCCTTGCCGATCTCGACCCCCTTCTCGGCCATCCGGCGCCCCGAGGACAGCACGTTGCGCTCGAAGCTGCCGACGAACTTGTTATAATTGTTCACCGCGCTTTCGAGCCCGCCGCCGACCCGCTTGAGATGTTCCGAAGCGGCGCGCAGGCGATCGTAAAGCTCGGCCCCCATCGCACCGATCGCGCGCGCCTCGTCCGCCATCTTGTCCTGCCGCCAGACCTGCGCGACCGTGCGCGCGATCGCGACGAGATTGGTCGGCGTCGCGAGCAGCACCTTGTTGCGAAAGGCGAAGTCCCACAATTCGGGATCGTGTTCGAGCGCGGCGGCGACGAAATGCTCGCCGGGGACGAACATGACGACATAGTCGGGCGTGTCGTCGAACTGGCTCTGGTAGCTTTTCGAACCCAGCGTCTGGACATGCCCGCGCATCGATTTTGCATGCAGGTCGAGATGCCGGACGCGTTCACCCTCGTCATCGGCCTCGAACGCGGCCTGGTAGGCGTTCAAGGAAACCTTGGCGTCGATCACCAGCTTTTTCTGGCCCGGCACATGGACCACCGCATCGGGGCGCAAGCGCCCTTCATCGGTCTCGATCGAATGTTCGAGAATGAAATCGGTGTGTTCGGACAGGCCGCATTGTTCGAGCACGTTCTGCAGCGCGCGCTCGCCCCAGCGGCCGCGCGCCTTGGGCGCATTGGTCAGGCTGTTGCCGAGCCGCTGCGCCTCGCGCCGGACCTCTTCCTGGCCCAGCCGCATCTGCTCGATCTGCACCGCAAGCGAGGAGAACGCATTGGTGCGCTTTTCCTCCAGCGCGGCGACCTGGTCCTCGTATTTCTTGAGCCGGTCGCCCACCGGTTGCAGCAATTCGCGGATCTTGGCTTCGGAGGTCTTTTCCGAATGCCCCAGCCGCTCGGTCGCGCGTTCGAGAAACGCATCCTGCGCCTTGGTCAGCACCGCCGAACCGGTGTTCTGGAATTCCTTGAGCATTTCCTCGCGCGCTTCGATCAGCAGGCGTTTCTGCTCGTCGAAATTGGCGGTCTTTTCCTTCAGCGTCGCAAGCTCGGCGCTGAGCGCCCCGTTATTGCGGCGCATTTCCTCGAGCACCGCCTCGTGCTGGCGGCGCGTCTCGCGCAATTCGCCGTCGAGCGCGTCGGCCCGCTCGGCGCGGACCGTGGCATTTTCCAGGTCGACGATCGCCTTGCGGAACTTCGCGTCGAGTTCCTTCGCCTCCGCATCACGCTCGCCATGGCGGGCCTGCCAGTCCTTGACCGGCGCGGAGCCGAAGCGGTGACCGAGGAAATATCCCAGCGCGAGGCCGAGGACGAGCACGATGATGGCAATGAGGGTCGGATCCATGGCGCGACCCTACGCAGAACGGAGCGGGAACGCTAGGTGCACATTGCCATAATCAACACATGCGTCGCCCCTGCGCAGGCAGGGGCCCAGATGCCTTCTCGCAAAGGCGATAGCTTGGCTGGATCCCCGCCTGCGGGGGATGACGCAATCGTCCGGGAAGCCCTTACGCCGCTTCGCGCAGCTTCTTTAGCTTCTTGAGTGCCATGTTGCGTTTGAGACGGCTGAGGTGGTCGATGAACAGGATGCCTTCGAGATGGTCCATCTCGTGCTGGATGCAGGTGGCCATCAGGCCTTCCATGTCCTCTTCATGCGTTTCGCCCTCGAGGTCCTGATAACGCACGCGGCAGGTCGCCGGGCGCTCGACATCGGCGAAGATGTCGGGGACCGAGAGGCAGCCTTCCTGGTAGCTGGCGAGGTCTTCCGCGGGATCGAGGATTTCGGGGTTGATGAAAACCCGCGGCTCCTTCTTCGTCGGATAGTGGACGTGTTCGTGCCCGTCGTGATTGCACGGTTCGGGCTCGGCATCCTCATCCTCGGGCTGGAGGTCGATCACCAGCACGCGCTTGGGCACGCCGACCTGGATCGCGGCAAGGCCGATACCGGGCGCGGCATACATGGTTTCGAACATGTCGGAGACGAGTTCGTTCAGCTCTTCGCCGAATTCGGTGACGGGTTCGGACACGGTTTTGAGCCGGGGATCCGGCACTTCGAGGATTTCACGGATAGCCATGGGTTGCCAGATAGTCGCGCCATGCGGATTCTTCAATTGTTCGTTGCGTGCGCGCCGGACTTCCGTCCGGCTCTTGCTGTACCATCCCACGCCCCCTCCCGGCCCCCCATAGAATACCGTGCCGTGGGTGGCCGGGAGGGGGCGTGGGATGGCACAGCCGCAAGGGAAGCGCGGAGGCGCTTCCCGCACGCATCAAAAACCTACCCCAGCGGCCGCCGCGCGCGTAGCGCCTGGGCGAGCGTGCCTTCGTCGAGATAGTCGAGTTCGCCGCCGACGGGCAGGCCGTGGGCGAGCTGCGTGATACGCACCGGATGCTCTTCCAGCCGTTCGGCGAGGTAATGCGCGGTCGTCTGCCCTTCGAGCGTGGCGTTCATCGCCAGCACCACCTCGTCCACCCCGCCCGCCTCCACGCGCGCCAGCAATTGCGCGATATTGAGGTCTTCGGGCCGCACCCCGTCGAGCGCGGACAGCTTGCCGCCGAGCACGTGGTATTTCCCGGTGAACAGCTTCGCGCGGTCGAGCGCCCACAGGTCGGCGACATCCTCGACCACGCAGAGCGATTTCAGGTCGCGCCGCGGATCGCGGCAGATCCCGCACGGGTTGGTGGTGTCGACATTGCCGCAAGTGTCGCATTCGACCAGCGCTTCGCCCACCGTGGCGAGCGCTTCGAGCAGTGCGGGCAGCGCGCTTTCGCGGCGCTTGACCAGCCACAGCACCGCGCGCCGGGCGCTGCGCGGTCCGAGCCCGGGCAGGCGCGCCAGTGCAGCGGCGAGGGTTTCGATCTCTTGCGATGCCATGGGGCGACAGATAGGGGCCGCAGCCAAACAGAGAAAGGCCAACCGCCCAATCATGCGCATAATCTTCATGGGAACGCCCGATTTCGCAGTGCCGACGCTGCAGGCGCTGGTCGATGCGGCGCATGAGGTCGTCTGCGTCTATACCCAGCCGCCGCGTCCGGGTGGCCGCCGCGGGAAGGAACTGACCCCCACCCCGGTGCACCAGCGCGCCAGCGATCTGGGGATCGAGGTCCGCCATCCCAAATCACTGAAATCGGACGAAGATCAAGAGGCCTTAGCCGCACTTAATGCCGACGTCGCAGTGGTCGCTGCCTATGGGCTCATCCTGCCGCAGGCGGTGCTCGATGCGCCGGAGCATGGCTGCCTCAACGTGCATGCCTCGATCCTGCCGCGCTGGCGCGGTGCGGCGCCGATCCACCGCTCGGTGATGGCGGGCGATAATGTGACTGGCGTCACGATCATGCAGATGGAGGCCGGGCTCGATACCGGCCCGATGCTGGCGATGGCGCGCACCCCGATTGAGGGCAAGACCACCGGCGAGCTTACCGAGGAACTGGCCGAACTCGGCGCGCAACTAATGGTTGGCACCTTGCGCGACCTCAAGATCCATGTGCCGATCGCGCAGGACGATGCCGATGCGACCTATGCCGCCAAGATCGACAAGGCCGAGGCGCGGATCGAGTGGGACCGTCCGGCGGTGGAGGTGGTTCGGCATATCCACGGTCTCTCGCCCTTTCCCGGGGCCTGGTTCGAACTCGGTGGCCAGCGGGTGAAACTGCTGCGCGCCGAGGTGGTCGAGGGGGCGGGCGCGCCTGGCGAACTTCTTGATGAGCGGCTGGCGATCGCATGCACCGAGGGGGCGATCCGTCCGCTCGAACTGCAACGCGCGGGCAAGCCGAAGATGGATCTCGACACCTTCCTGCGGGGCAATGCGGTGGCCAAGGGTGTCATTCTCGAATGACTGCTGACTTTATCCGTCACCCCCGCGATGGCGGGGGCCCAGGTACCCTCTCGCCAGTCCGCAAGGTTAGCTGGATTCCCGCCTCCGCGGGAATGACGGATGGGAGCGTAATGCCAGAATGACCCGCTTCACGCTCACTTTCGAATTCGACGGTCCTGCGCGGCAATGCGGTGGTGCCGGGTACGATACTCGAATGACCGCAACCTCAGCACGTCACCCCCGCGACGGCGGGGGTCCAGATACCCTCTCGCCTGCCGCGATCGTCGGCTGGATTCCCGCCTCCGCGGGAATGACCGGTACGAGGAGTATAGTCCGCCGATGACTCGTTTCGCGCTTACTCTCGAATTCGACGGGACGCCCTTCTTCGGCCTCCAGCGGCAGAAAGACGGGCCCAGCGTCCAGCAGGCGGTCGAGGAAGCGGCGTTTCGCGTGCTGGGCGAGGAGGTGCGGTTGCACAGCGCCGGCCGGACCGATGCGGGCGTGCACGCTATCGCGATGCGCAGCCATCTGAATGCCGAGAAGGACATCAAGCCTTACCGCCTGATGGAGGCGCTCAATGCGCACCTCCGCCCCGATCCCGTCGCGGTGACGCATTGCGCGATCGTCCCCGACGACTGGCATGCGCGTTTTTCCTGCACCGGGCGGTCCTATGTCTACCGGATTGCCAACCGCCGCGCGCCGCTGACGCTGGAACGCGGCCGGCTGTGGCAGGTGCCGCAGGAACTCGATGCGCAGGCCATGCACCGCGCGGCGCAGGCGCTGGTCGGGCTGCATGATTTCACCACTTTCCGCTCGGTGCATTGCCAGTCGGACAGCCCGGTGAAGACGCTCGATCGGCTCGATGTCGAGCAGGTGGCGACCCCGATGGGCGCGGAAGTGCGCGTGCATGCCGCCGCGCGCAGCTTCCTCCATCACCAGGTCCGCTCGATGGTCGGCTGCCTCGCGCTGGTCGGGATGGGCCGCTGGCCCGAGGAACGCATGGCCGAAGCGCTGGCGGCGCGCGACCGGCAAGAGCTGGGATTGAACGCGCCGCCGCACGGCCTGTATTTCGTATCGGCGAGCTACCCCGCGGATAGTTGACCCAACGTCACCCTAGCCAAGCGCCACGAGCGCGCCTAGCGATAGGCCGGTTAGGTCCAGAATTGAATTGGGAGAATGCAGATGACCACCACCGGAAAGCAGCTTTTCACCACTCTTGAAAGCGACGGTACGCTGACCGTCGAGATCGCGCAGAGCGAATTTCCCGATCCCACCGGCAATCAGGTGCTGGTCAAGATGGAAGCGGCGCCGATCAACCCGTCGGACCTCGCGATCCTGACCGGCGCGGCCGATTTCGAGAATGCCGACTATTCGCCCGGCAAGGTCGTCGCCAAGATGCCCGAGCCGTTCAACTCGGGTCAGAAAGCACGCCATGGCCAGCGCCTGCCCGCAGGCAACGAAGGTGCAGGCACGGTCATCGCGACCGGCGACAGCGACATGGCCAAGGCGCTGATGGGCCAGCGGGTCGCCTGCGTGCCCGGCACCGCCTACAGCGAATACGCGATTGCCGATGCCGCCATGTGCCTGCCACTGGGCGATCACAGCGCCGAAGCCGGCGCGTCGAGCTTCGTCAATCCGATGACCGCGCTCGGCTTTGTCGAGAACGCCCGGATGGATGGCCACAAGGCGATCCTGCACACCGTCGGCGCATCCAATCTCGGCCAGATGCTCAACCGCATCTGCCTCGAGGACGGCATGGGCCTCGTCAATATCGTGCGCAAGGACGAGCAGGCCAAGCTGCTCAAGGACCAAGGCGCGACGCATGTCGTGAATTCCTCCGACGACGATTTCCTCGACCAGCTCAAGGCGGCGATCGACGATACCGATGCTTTCTACGGCTTCGATCCGATCGGCGGCGGCAAGATGGTCGACACCTGCTTCAAGGCAATGGAACAGGTCGCGGTCGGCAAGATGACCGAATATTCGCGCTATGGCTCGAACCAGCAGAAGCGGATGTTCATCTATGGCCGCCTCGACTTCGGGCCGACCACGCTGACCCCCAGCTACGGGTTCGGCTGGACGCTCTCGGGCTGGCTGCTGACGCCGTTCCTGCAATCCGCGGGAATGGAAACGGTGATGCGCATGCGCAAGCGCGTGCTCGACAACCTCACCACCACCTTCGCCAGCGGCTACAAGACCAAGGTCGATCTCGAAGGCATGCTGACCAAGGATGCGATCCTCGATTATCGCCAGATGAAGACCGGCGAGAAATATCTCGTGATGCCGCACGGCTAGGCGCGACCCGAATGCTTCCCCGTCCGCAAAGCGATGCGGGCGGGGACAGCGTCCGGCCTACCTCATGTCGAAGGCGCGCTGGATCGTGGCGGGATCGCTTTCGCCCGCGGCCAGCAGCAATTGCAGCAGGATCCGCGCCTTTTGCGGATTGAGCGCGCGGGCCGCGACGAAACCGTTGGCATCGTCCTCGTCCTCGCGGTCGACCAGTCCCTCGTCGGCCCGGCTGGCGCGGATGACGCAGACCCCGCGCGAAGCAAGCCTCGCCAGTTCCTGACGGACGCCATCTGGCATGTTCCCTTCGCCAACACCAGCCAGCACGATGCCGCGCGTGGTATCGCTCACCTGCCGGTTCAGGTCGGCCCCATCGAGACCGGCATAGGCGTAGACGATGGCCACCCCGGGGAAACTCTTTGGCCAGCCGAAGGCCGCCCCGGCCCCGGTCCGCCAGGGTGCGCCGAACCATTCGAGCGAAGCGGGCGTTACCAGTCCGACCGATTCGCGCGGGAACCCGCGAAAGGCCTCGGTCCCGCGCGTGCGGACCTTGTAGACGTCGCGCGCGGCAAAGATCCGGTCGCCCATCACCACCAGCACCCCGCGCCCCGCAGCATCGGGATCGCTCGCCACGCGTACGGCATTGGCGAAATTGCGCAGCCCGTCATAGCCCACCGCATCGGCGGGCCGCATCGCGCCGACCACCACCACGGGCTTGTCCGCCGGCAGCGTCTGGTCGAGCAGGAACGCGGTTTCTTCCAGCGTATCGGTGCCGTGGGTTACGATGACACCCTGACACGCCGGGTCCGCCAGCGCCGCCTGCGCAGCCTGGTGGAGCGGGGTCCACACCATCGGTCCGATGTCGGCCGAATCGATATTGGCGATCTGCTTGCCCGAAAGCTCGGCCTCGAGCCCCAGCCCGCCGACCTTTTCGAGATAGTCCTCGATCCCGATCTCGCCCGAACGGTATCCCGGGGTAATCGCGGAACCGGCGATCCCGGCGATCGTGCCGCCGGTGGCGAGGACGGTAAGCTTGGTGGTCATGCCCGCCGCCTAGCGGGCCACGCGCGATCTCGGCAATTGATTTTGCCGAATTGGGCGCTATGTGCAGCGCACCGCTGAAACGGAGCGGGCGATTAGCTCAGTTGGTAGAGCATCTCGTTTACACCGAGAGGGTCGGCGGTTCGAGCCCGTCATCGCCCACCATTTCCGCCGGTGCCGCGATCGTGGCACCCGCTCGGCGCCGCTTGCCGCCCTACTCCGCAATAGCGCGGTCGATCGCGGCGCGCGCCTCCTCGCTGGTCCAGTCGTAACCGCCCTGCACCCGCCAGACCTCCTGCCCCGCCGCATCGTAGAGCACGGTGGTGGGCATGCTCCCCCCGCCAACCGCGAAGCCGATTGCGCTTTCGGGATCCATCCAGGGTTCGAGCCTCGCATAGCCGCCCTGAGCGAAGAACGGGCCGACCACTTCGGCGCCCTGCATGTCCTGGCTCACGGTCAGCACCCGCAGGCGATCTTCGTATTCGCCGGCAAGCGTATCGAGCAGCGGCATCTCCTCGACACACGGCGCACACCAGGTTGCCCAGAGATTGAGCAGGACGGGCGTGCCCTGCAGCGCACCGAGATTGAGCGTGCGCCCTGCCGGATCGGTCACATTCAGCGCCGGCATCAGTTCGCCCGCCGCGCTCTCGTCGATCTGTCCGGTTAGGGCAGACGAAGCGCTGCTTTCTTGCGCCGCATCGGGTGCGCCCCTATCGCAGCCCGCGACTGCAAGACCGAGGATGATGGCAAGCGTGAACGACAAGCGGGACACTCAGGGCTCCAACAGCATGTGGGGCGGCAGATTCGCCGAAGGACCTAGCGCGATCATGCGCGAAATCAACGCCTCCATTCCGTTCGACAAGATCCTGTGGCGCGAGGATATCGAAGGCAGCCGGGCGCATGTCGCCATGCTCGCGCGGCAAGGTATCGTCTCGGCCGAAGATGCGGGCACCATCGATCAAGGATTGCAGCAGATCGCCGCGGAGTACGAGCGCGACGGGGTCCCCGAGGACTGGGACCTGGAAGACATCCACATGACCGTGGAGGCCCGCCTGACCGAAATCGTCGGCCCGGTAGCGGGGCGGCTGCACACCGCGCGCAGCCGCAACGACCAAGTGGCGACCGACTTCCGCATGTGGGTGCGCACCGCCAACCGGCGCGCCATCGCGGGCATCGAAGCGGTGCTGGCCGCGCTGGTCGCCCGCGCCGAGGAGCATGCCGGCACGATCATGCCCGGCTTCACGCATTTGCAGACCGCGCAGCCGGTGACGCTGGGCCATCACCTGCTGGCCTATTTCGAAATGCTGATGCGGGATCGTTCGCGCTTCGCCGATGCACTGGCGCGGATGGACGAATGCCCGCTGGGCTCGGCGGCGCTGGCGGGCACCGGCTTCGACCTCGACCGCGACATGACCGCCGAGGCGCTTGGCTTCGCACAGCCCACGCGCAACAGCCTCGACGCCGTATCCGATCGCGATTTCGCGCTCGATTACCTGACCGCGGCGAGCCAGTGTTCGCTGCACCTGTCGCGGCTGGCGGAGGAATTCATCATCTGGGCCAGCCAGCCCTTTGGTTTCGTCAAGCTGCCCGACACGCTGTCGACGGGCAGTTCGATCATGCCGCAGAAGCGCAATCCCGATGCCGCCGAGCTGGTGCGCGGGCATGCCGGCCGCGTGATCGGCTGCGCGACATCGCTGATGATCACGATGAAGGGCCTGCCGCTCGCCTATTCGAAGGACATGCAGGACGACAAGCCGCCGGTGTTCGAGGCTGCGGGCCTGATCGATCTCAGCCTTGCCGCCATGGCGGGGATGGTGGCCGACAGCGGCTTCGACACCGCGCGCATGCGCCGTGCGGCCGAAGCCGGCCACGCCACCGCGACCGACCTGGCCGACTGGCTGGTGCGGCAGGCGGATATTCCGTTTCGCGAAGCGCACCACATTACCGGGGCGGCCGTGAAGCTGGCCGACGAGCAGGGCGTCGCGCTCGATGGACTGTCGATCGGCGATCTGAAGGCTATCGACGAACGCATCGACGAGCGCGTGTTCGATGCGCTGTCGGTCGATGCCTCGGTCGCGGCGCGCGCTTCCTATGGCGGGACGGCGCCGCAGCGCGTAAGGCAGCAGGTGGCCGCGGCGAAACAGCGTCTCGGCATGGAGGATTGATGCGCCACCGGATCGCCCTTGCCGCGCTGCTGATGCTTGCTGCCTGCGGGCAGAAATCCGCGCTCGAACCGGTGGAAGGCGCAGCGCTGCCGCCCGCCCCCTATGGCGCGGATGTGCAGCCCACCGCCGATGAACTGCTGGTGCTCGATCCCGAGGCCGCCCCCGCGCGCAGCGTCGAGCTGCGGACCCGTTCGGAAGAGCGCGAGGACGATCCTTTCGATCTGCCGCCCGAGTGAATTTCAATCGGGCAAGCAAGGCTTGCTCGACAAAGAGAATGCCTTTGGGCAGGGGCCTGCCATGGACCATTTCGAGCTGAAAGACGGCGTGCTTCACGCCGAGGACGTTCCGCTGCCGCGCATTGCGGAAGAAGTCGGGACGCCCGTCTACATCTATTCGCGCGCGACGCTCGCGCGGCACGCACGCGTGTTTCGCGAAGCGCTGGCAGGGGTCGACAACCCGCACATCGCCTTTGCGGTGAAGGCCAATCCCAACCTGGCGGTGCTCAAGATCCTCGCCAGCGAGGGCTATGGCGCCGATGTCGTCTCGGGCGGGGAACTGGCCCGGGCGCTGGCAGCGGGCATGAAACCCGCGGATATCGTTTTCTCGGGCGTGGGCAAGACGCATGCCGAACTGGTGCAGGGTCTCGAGGCGGACATCGGCCAGTTCAACATCGAGAGCGAAGAGGAAGGCTACGAGCTGGCCGCGATTGCCGCGCGGCACGGCAAGCGCGCGGCCTGCGCACTGCGGGTCAACCCCGATGTCGATGCGCGCACGCATGAGAAAATCTCGACCGGCAAGCGCGAGAACAAGTTCGGCGTCCCGCTCGACCGGGCGGCAGATATCTATGGCCGGCTGGCGCAGGAGGACGGCCTCGATATGCGCGGCGTGGCAGTGCACATCGGCAGTCAGCTCTCGACGCTCGAGCCGCTGGAGACCGCCTTCGGCAAGGTCGGCGCGTTGATTGCGGAATTGCGCGCCGCGGGATGCACGGTGACGCATGCCGATCTCGGCGGCGGACTGGGGGTGCCCTACAAGGCAGGTGAAAACTTGCCCTCCCCCGCCGAATACGGCGCAATGGTCGCGCGGGTGACGCGCGACTGGGGGGTGCAGCTGATGTTCGAACCCGGGCGCGTGATCGCGGGCAATGCCGGCGTGCTGCTGACGCGGGTGATCCGTGCCAAGCGCAGCGGTAACGGCCCCCCGTTCGTCGTCGTCGATGCGGCGATGAACGACCTTGCCCGCCCGGCGATGTATGGCGCATGGCACGATTTCGACGCGGTCGCGCCGACCGGCGACCGCATGACCGCGCATATCGTCGGACCGATCTGCGAGACGGGCGATACCTTCGCGATGGACCGCGAATGCGATGCGCTGGTGGCGGGCGACCTCGCCGTATTTCGCACCGCCGGCGCCTATGGCGCGACGATGGCCTCATCCTACAACTCGCGCGGCTTCGTGGCCGAAGCGCTGGTCGACGGCGACCGCTATGCCGTGGTTGCAGACCGGATCGCGGCAGCGGCGATCATGGATGCCGAACGCGTACCCGAATGGCTCACCTGATGCAGCGTCGCGATGCATAGCCTGCCGCTCTTCCACCGGATCGCCGGCGCGCGTGTTGTCGTTGTCGGCGAAGGCGAAATGGCGGCGGCCAAGGCGCGGCTGGTGGAACGCGCAGGGGGCATCCCCTGCCCCGAGACAGAAGCGCATTACGCCAGGCTGGCATTCGTGGCGCTGGAAGACGGACATGCCGCCCAGACCGCCGCGCTGCGCCTCAAGCGCATGGGCTTGCTGGTCAACGTGGCGGACCGTCCCGAACTGTGCGATTTCACGCTCCCCAGCGTGCTCGACCGCGACCCTGTGCTGGTCGCAGTAAGCACCGGCGGCGCATCGGCCGGATTGGCGAAACACCTGCGGCTGCGGCTCGAAGCCATCCTGCCGCAATCGCTGGGCGCGCTGGCGAGCGGGCTGAGCGCCGCGCGCGACCGGATCCGGGCGCGCTATCCCGATGGCGATACGCGCCGCCGTGCGATCGACGCCGCGCTGCAGGAAGGCGGCCGGCTCGACCCGTTCGAACCCGCGAGTGCCGAGGGTGTCGACGGCTGGCTCGATCGGACCCGGGCTGACGATGGGGCGCAGGTCGTCGACGTCACGCTTGCCAGCGACGATCCGGAGGACCTGACGATCCGCCAGGCGCGCGCGCTGGGCCGCGCCGACACTGTGCTGCACGACCCGCAGGTTCCCGAGACCATCCTGATCCGCGCCCGCGCCGACGCCGCCCGCGCGCCCCTTCCCGCAGAGACACCCGCAAGCGGCCTCACGGTCATCCTGCGACGCAGCTAGACCACCGCTAGGTCGGTGACGCCGATTTCACTGAAATAACGGGCCAGCGCGTCGGCCGTGTTTTCGGACAGCGCGATATAGGCGCGGCGGCGGTCGTGCGGGTCGGACACGCGGACCAGCAGGTCGGCATCGACCATCTGCCCGATCCAGCGCAATGCCGTGGTTGCCGGGACCCCGGCGGCGATGCAGAGCGACGTAACCGAAACCTGCTGGCGTTCGGCGCGTGCTGCGGCGAGATCGAGCAGAATATCCCACGCCGGATCGGCGAACAGGTCGGCGTCGAAATGGCGCATGCGCGCTTGGCGGGCCTTGATGATCCGCCGCAGCACGGCCGCTTCGGGCAGGCGCGGCCGCTGTTCCTCTTCGCGCGCGGACCGCTGGTCTTCGCCCTGCGCCCGCCATGCCTGCGCGGGGGATTCGAAGCGGAAGGCGCCCCCGCCCTCGCGCTGCCCGGGCGAAAGTTTCTCCAGCCGTTCGGCGATCCGGCCGACCTGTTCGGTCAGTCGCAACAGCATCAGCCGGTCCTCTTCGCCCATTTCGCGCAGCCGCAGGTTGGGCACGCGCGCCAGCACGCGGCCGATCGCGATGATCCGTTCGGCGCGGCCCGGATCGACCAGGATCTGCGGGGCCGAGAGCGAAAAGCAGCCGAACACGCTATCGAGCGCGGCCATGGTGGTCGATACCACCAACTGCGCGCCGGCCTTTCCCCCGCGCATGTCGAGCCGCGAGAGCAGCGCCAGCGCATCCGCGCTCGCTACCGCGCAATCGACCATCACGAGATCGCCCAGCGCCGCGAGCGGCCCCTGCGCATATTCTTCGAGGCTGCAGCATTCGCGCACCCGGAAACCCGCCGCGAGCGCATCTTCGCGCATTTCCGCGCGGATATGGTCGCGGTCGGCCAGGACGGTGACCGACAGCTGGCATCCGGCAGCATCGCGCACCGGCTCGTAATCGAAATTGGCTTGCATCGACTCGCGCTCCTTCACTGCAGATGTAGAACATGGTGAGAACAAAAGCGGATCAGGTCAAGAAGCGGGGTACAAATCGCGCGCACGACTGAACCATTCGCGCGGCTGCTGCGACTATCCCCATGTGACTAGCAGCAAGACCGCTCCTCCCCCACCGGCCCAATCGGAAGCCGGTCGGCGCTATGACGAATGGCTCGTCACGCTGGTGCAAGCGGGTGACCGCGAAGCCGGAGAACGGCTGGCCCGGCGCTGGCACCCGCGGCTCCTGCGTACCGCGCGGCGCCTGCTCGGCGGCACCGACAGCGCGCTGGTTGCGGTGCAGGACAGCTGGATCGCGATCCTGCGCGGGATCGGCGGCCTGCGCGACCCCGCCCGCTTCGCACCCTGGGCCTTCGGGATCCTCCGGCGGCGCTGCGCGGACCGGGTGCGATCGGCGCAGCGCGAGCGCCGCCATCAAGGCACAGGCGACGCCGCGCTGGTGGCAATCGCCGCCGCGGCTTCGGAGGGCACGGCCATCCGCCAGGCCTTTGCCGCGCTGCCGGCGGACCAGCGGCTCGCCGCGCAATTGTTCTTCGGCGAGGGGCTGACGCTCGCCGAAATCGCCGAGGTCCAGGCCGTACCGCTGGGTACGGCCAAGACCCGCCTGTTCCATGCCCGCCGCAAGCTGAAGGCGGCTCTATCCGGAGACGACCCATGACCGACACAGATGCCCGTATTCGCAGCGCGCTCGACGCGGACGACAGGGAATTCCTCGCCAGCCTCGGGCCCGATCGCGGCATGTTCCGCCAGATCGGCGACAGCATGCATGGTCCGCTCGGTGGATGGATGAAATTCAGCTTCGCGCTGGCCATCGTGATCGGGCTGGCGCTGGCCTATTGCCTGTACCGCGCGCTGACCTTCGACAGCCTCGAAGCGCTGATCGGCTGGGGCCTTACCGGCCTCGCGCTGCTGGTAATGCAGGGTTTCCTCAAGGAATGGATGTTCGCGCGGATGAACATGCTGGCCGTGCTGACCGAGGTCAAACGGCTGCAATTGCAGGTCGCCATGCTGCAGGAAGATCGCGGCTAGGGCCGGATCTCGATTGGCGTGCCGTCGGGCACCAGGCTCCACAATTCGGCGATCTCGGCATTCGACAGCGCGATGCAGCCGTCGGTCCAGTCACCCGGCACGCGCGCATCGTAGGGGAGCCCGTTGGGCTGTCCGTGAATGAAGATCAGCCCGCCCGGCGACCGGCCGCGGCTGCGCGCATAGGCGCGGTCCTGCGCATTGGGATAATCGATGTGCAGGCTGAGGTAATAGCTCGACTGGCGGTTGCCATAGGTGATGGTGTAGCGCCCCTCGGGCGTGCGCTCGTCGCCCTGGAAACGCTTGTGGCCGACCGGCGCATCGCCATATTGCAGGCCCGTATAGCGGCGGATCACGCGGTCGTCCTGATAGACCAGCAGCGTGCGCTCGGACTTGTCGATCAGGATGAAATCCGCCCGTTCCCCAGCCCGGGCCTGCTGCGCCTGCAGCGGCACGGCGCACAGTGCACCGAGCGCTGCGAAAAAGGCGAGGAAAGCGCGCATTACGTAAGCATCCTAGCGCGGATTTCTCATCAATCCATAAACGGATCGCGCATCAGGATCGTATCGTCGCGCTCGGGGCTGGTGGAAACCAGCGCCACCGGCGTTTCGATCAGTTCCTGCACGCGCTGGATGTATTTGACCGCATTGGCGGGCAGGTCAGCATAGCTGCGCGCGCCCGCGGTCGATTCCTGCCAGCCTTCCATGCTTTCGTAAATCGGCTCGACAGCGGCCTGGTCGGCGGCATGGCTGGGGAAATAGTCGTAGACATTGTTCCGCAACCGGTAGCCGGTGCAGATCTTCACCTCGTCGAGACCGTCGAGCACATCGATCTTGGTCAGCGCGATGCCGGTCACGCCGCTGATTGCGCAGGTCTGGCGCACCAGCACGGCATCGAACCAGCCGACCCGGCGCTGGCGCCCGGTAACCGTACCGAATTCATGCCCGCGCTCGCCGATGCCCTTGCCCACCTCGTCATCCAGCTCGGTCGGGAAGGGACCGCTGCCGACGCGGGTGGTGTAGGCCTTGACGATGCCCAGCACGAAGCCGGTGGCGTTGGGGCCCAGCCCGCTGCCTGCCGCGGCCGTGCCACTGACCGTGTTCGAGCTGGTGACGAAGGGATAGGTCCCGTGGTCGATGTCGAGCAGGACGCCCTGCGCGCCTTCGAACAGGATCTTGGCGCCCGCCTTGCGAACCTTCTTCAGCCGTTTCCACACCGGCTGCGCATATTTGAGCACGAAGGGCGCGATCTCGCGCAGTTCGGCGAGCAATTGCTCGCGGTCGACCGGCTCCTGCTCGAACCCAGCGCGCAGGGCATCGTGATGCGCGCACAGCCGGTCGAGCTGCGGTTCGAGCGCGTCGAGATGCGCCAGGTCGCATACGCGGATCGCGCGGCGGCCGACCTTGTCCTCGTAAGCCGGACCGATACCGCGCCCGGTGGTGCCGATCTTGCCCGATCCGGCGGCCGCTTCGCGCAGCCCGTCGAGATCGCGGTGGATCGGCAGGATCAGCGGGCAATTGTCCGCCACCGCGAGGTTGTCGTCATTGATGGTGACGCCCTGCGCTTCGAGTTTCTCGATCTCGGCCTTGAGCGCCCACGGGTCGAGCACCACGCCATTTCCGATCACGCTGAGCGTGCCCGAAACGATACCGCTGGGCAGCAGCGAGAGCTTGTAGGTGGTCCCGTCGATGACCAGTGTGTGGCCGGCATTGTGCCCGCCCTGGAAGCGCACCACGGCATCGGCGCGGCTGGCCAGCCAGTCGACGATCTTGCCCTTGCCCTCATCGCCCCATTGGGCGCCGATCACGGTGACGTTGGCCATTCGATAGTTCTCGCAAATGTAAGGAAATCAAACGCCGCGGGCGTTAGGCTGATCTATGGCACGGGGCAAGGCGAATTGCCGGAAACATGCGCCGTCTGCACCATTGTATGGGCAAAGGAGATTTCATGACCGATTACCCCACGCTTTCGCTGAATGACGACCGCCAGATCCCGCAGCTCGGCTTCGGCACCTACAAGATCGACGAGGACGATGCACCCGAAGCGGTCAAGACCGCGCTCGATGTCGGCTACTGGCTGGTCGACACCGCGGCCATCTACCAGAACGAACGCGGCGTCGGCAAAGGTGTTGGCGACTGGTCCGACATCTTCCTGCAGACCAAGATCTGGAACGAAAGCCAGGGCTACGAGCGGACCAAGAAGGCCGCCGACAAATGCCTCGAACGGTTGGGGCGCGACCATGTCGACATGCTGCTGATCCACTGGCCCTGCCCCGAAAAGAACCTGTTCGTGGAAACGTGGAAAGCGTTCATCGAACTGCGCGACGAAGGCAAGGCAAAGTCGATCGGCGTATCGAACTTCCGCGAGGAGGACCTGCGCCGCATCATCGACGAAACCGGCGTCACGCCCGCGCTCAACCAGATCGAACTGCACCCCACCTTCCAGCAGCGCGAACTGCGCAAGCTGCACGACGAACTGGGCATCGTCACGCAGTGCTGGTCGCCGCTGGGCCAGGGCGCGGGGATCGAAAACGAGACCATTGCCGCCATCGCCGAGGAAACCGGCCAGCCTGCCAGCGCCGTGATCCTGCGCTGGCACATGCAGCATGGCCTGTGCCCGATCCCCAAGGCATCGAGCCGCGATCACATCGAAGCCAATTTTGCAGCGCTCAAGTTCACCCTCACGGACAACCAGATGTCGCGCATCGACGCGCTTGACGATCCCGAAGGCCGGATCGGGCCCGATCCGAGCGATTTCGAAGGGTAATATCGGCGGGGTGCGCCACGGCGGCAAGGCTGCTAATGGCGCACCCGTGACCATGACCGACGACCCCATCCGTATTGCCGCGCTGTACCAGTTTGCGCGTTTCGACGATCCGCGTGCGCTGCGCGCGCCGCTGCTTGCGGTATGCGAAGCGAACGCCGTGCGCGGAACTCTGCTGCTGGCGAAGGAAGGCATCAACGGCACGATCGCCGGAAGTGATAAGGGTGTCGAAGCGGCGCTCGACCATATCCGTGCACTGCCGGGCTGCGCCGAGATCGAGATCAAGGAATCGCGCGCCGCGATCATGCCCTTCCACCGCACCAAGGTGCGGCGGAAGAAAGAGATCGTGACCATGGGCCAGCCCGATCTCGATCCGCTTGCAGGGGTCGGCACCTATGTCGCGCCCGAGGAGTGGAACGCGCTGATTTCGGATCCGGAGACGATCGTGATCGACACGCGCAACGATTACGAAGTGCAGATCGGCACCTTCGAAGGCGCGATCGACCCGCAAACCGCCAGCTTCGGCGAATTTCCCGAATGGTTTCGCGCCAAGCGCGCCGAACTGGAGGCCGAGGGGCGCAAACCCAGAATCGCCATGTTCTGCACCGGCGGGATTCGCTGCGAGAAATCGACCGCCTTCGCGCGCGCCGAGGGGGTGGACGAGGTCTATCATCTCAAGGGCGGCATCCTCAATTACCTGGAACACGTGCCCGAGCAGGACAGCCTGTGGCGCGGCGAATGCTTCGTCTTCGACGAACGGGTCAGCGTCGGCCACGGACTGGCGGCGGGCACCCACGGCCTGTGCCGCGCCTGCCGCAGGCCGCTGAGCGAAGCCGACATGGCGCATGACCATTTCAGGGAGGGCGTGTCCTGCCCGCGTTGTTATGACGAGCGCAGCGACGAGCAGCGCGCGCGTTATGCCGAGCGCAACCGTCAGGCGCGGCTCGCACGCGAACGCGGCGAAGAACACATCGGCCGGCGCGACGAAGCAGAGCGCGATGGCTGAACCGGTCCTCTACAGCTTTCGCCGCTGCCCCTATGCCATGCGCGCGCGCATGGCGCTGCGGATCGGCGGGGCATCCTACGAACACCGCGAGGTCGTCCTGCGCGACAAGCCGGCGGAAATGCTCGAGGTGTCGCCCAAGGGCACGGTGCCGGTGCTGGTTGCCGGACCGGGCGAGGTGATCGAGGAAAGCCGCGACATCATGCGCTGGGCGCTGGCGCGCAGCGATCCCGAAGGCTGGCTCGAGCGCGACGATCCGGAGTTGATCGAAACCAATGACGGGCCGTTCAAGCACCATCTCGACCGCTACAAATACGCCACCCGGTACGACGATGTCGATCCGGCGCAGCATCGCACGGCGGCGCTGGACATCCTGCGCAGGCTGGACGAGCGGCTTTCGCAGTCAGCCTATCTGCGGGGCGAGACGCGCGGCTTTGCCGACATCGCGATATTTCCCTTCATCCGCCAGTTCGCCAACGCCGACCACGACTGGTTCGACGCCCAGCCGCTGCCCCACCTCCAGGCCTGGCTGGCTGGGCTCGTCGGATCCGAACTGTTTACGGGCATCATGGCCAAGCACGCCCAATGGAAGGCCGCCTAGAGCGGTTTGACGTCGCTTTCGTCGAGGACGTGCGAGCAGCCGAGCGCGCGCGGATCGTCGCTGGCCGACACTGCCGCCACCGTGCGCCAGCCGATGGCGCGCAGCCGTGCTGCATTGGCGCGGTCATGGCCCAGCGGCAGGAACAGCGTCTCGCGCCGGTCGGCATTCGCCGCGCCAAGCGCATCGAGCAACGGGTCCATGTAGAGCGAGAAGCCGGTGGCGGCCTCGTCGCTGCCCTTGATCGTATAGGTCCCGCCGCGGCCCAGCGCGCGCCGCGCGCCTTCGCCGTACAGCGTGAAGCCGAACCAGCTCTGGTATTCGAACCCGTGGCGTTCGGTCGGGTCGAGCGTAACCCGCGCGCGGTCGCCGATCGTCGCGGCGATTTCGCGCAAGCCGGCAATCCGGCTGGCAAGCGCGCCGCCCGCATCGATCGCGGCCAGCTTGGCAATCGCCGTGTCGAAAGGCCCGGTGGCGTAAAGCAGCGGAAGATAGGCTTCGCCGCCCGCATCGCGCAGGCCGCCGGCATCCTTGGTGTCGAGCTCGCGCCGGACCGCGTCGCGCTGCTCCGCACCGAGCGGCATGGCTTCTTGCGCCAGCGTATCGACGACGTCGGGGAGCGTGAAATCGATCGAGATATTGGTCACGCCCGCGGCGCTGAGCGCGTCGATCGCCACAGAAACCGCTTCGCTGGCGGCAGCCACGCTGTCGGTGCCGATGAGTTCGGCGCCCATCTGTAGGCGCTGGCGCGCGGGATCGAGCTGGTCGGCGCTGAGCAACGCGACATCGCCGGCATAGCACAACCGCAGCGGACGCGGGGCAGCCGCCATGACGGTCGCGGCGATGCGGCCCACCTGCACCGTGATGTCGCTCCGCAGCGCCAGCGTGCGCAGGCTGTCGGGATCGGTGAAGCGGATCATCCGCCGCGTGGCGACGCCGTCCATCCGCCCGGCCAGCGAATGCTCGAACTCGACGAGCGGGGGCCGCACACGGTCGTAGCCATGCGCATCCATCGCGTCGAGCACGGCGCGCATGGAGGTGGTCATCGTGCGCGCCCGCTCGGGCAGCGCGTCTTCGAGGCCGACGGGCAGGAGGTCGTCTTGGGTAGTCATGATGACGCGCCCCCTGCCCTATCGTTTGTCAGAATGCCAGCGGCATCACGACCTTGACGCCTTCCAGCGCGCAGGCCTGCTCGACCACTTCGGGCGGAATCGGCGCATCGACGCTGAGCAGCACGGTGGCTTCGCCCCCGGCCTGCCGCCGTCCGAGGTGGAAGGTGCCGATATTGATGCCCGACTGCCCGAGCAACGAACCGATCCGGCCGATGAAACCGGGCGCATCTTCGTTGACGATATAGAGCATGTGGCCGTCGAGTTCGGCCTCGATCCGCACGCCGAACAGCTCGACCAGCCGCGGGGCATCGGCTCCGAACAGCGTGCCCGCCACCGAACGGTCGCCCTGGTCGGTGCCCACCGTCACGCGGATCAGCGTGTTGTAGACGCCTTCCTTCTCGTGGCGGATCGAGCGGATGTCGAGCCCGCGTTCCTTCGCCAGATAGGGCGCGTTGACCATGTTCACCGTGTCCGAATACTGGCGCATCAGCCCGGCCAGCACCGCGCCTTCGATCGGCTTGCCCGACAGTTCGGCTGCCGCGCCTTCGCGCTCGATCGAAATCTTGGTCAGATTGCCATGCGCCAGCTGGCCCACCAGGCTGCCGAGGTCTTCGGCCAGACCCATATAGGGGCGCAGCTTGGGTGCTTCCTCGGCGCTGAGGCTGGGCATGTTGAGCGCATTGGTGACGCCGCCGCTGACGAGATAATCCGCCATCTGTTCGGCCACCTGCAGCGCGACATTGACCTGCGCTTCGGTGGTGCTGGCACCGAGGTGCGGCGTACACACGAAGTTGGGCTTGCCGAACAGTGGGCTGTCCTTGGCCGGTTCGCTCTGGAACACGTCGAGCGCGGCCCCGGCAACCTGCCCGCTGTCGAGCGCATCGGCCAGCGCCGCCTCGTCGATCAGGCCACCGCGCGCACAGTTGACGATCCGCACGCCCTGCTTGGCCTTGGCGAGGTTTTCCGCCGACAGGATATTGCGCGTCTCGTCGGTCAGCGGCGTGTGGAGCGTGATGAAATCCGCCTTGGCCAGCAGCGTGTCGAGATCGGCTTTCTCGACCCCGATTTCGACCGCGCGTTCCTCGGTCAGGAAGGGATCGTAGGCGACGACCTTCATGCGCAGGCCCAGCGCGCGGCTGGCGACGATGCTGCCGATATTGCCCGCGCCAATCAGACCGAGCGTCTTGCCGGTCACTTCGACACCCATAAAGTCGTTCTTGGGCCATTCGCCCGCCTGCGTGCGGACATTGGCGGCGGGGATCTGCCGCGCCAGCGCGAACATCATCGCGATGGCGTGTTCGGCCGTGGTGATCGAATTGCCGAACGGCGTGTTCATCACCACCACGCCCTTGCCGCTGGCGTAGGGGATATCGACATTGTCGACGCCGATACCGGCGCGGCCAATGACCTTGAGATTGGTCGCCGCATCGAGGATTTCGGGCGTGACCTTGGTCGCGCTGCGGATGGCGAGGCCATCGTACCGGCCGATCACCGCCTTGAGTTCATCGGGCGTCATGCCCGGTTTCACGTCGACATCGCAGCCGCGCTCTTCGAAAATGCGCGCGGCGTTCGGGTCCATCTTGTCCGAAATAAGGACTTTGGGTTTGTTCATGATTTTTCTCTCGTCATCCCAGCGAAAGCTGGGATCGCTTTCGATTTGGTCGGAGCGAGCGGATAGCGGTCCCAGCTTTCGCTGGGACGACGCCAATTATGCCGCTTTCACCTGTTCGTAGGCCCACTCGATCCACGGCAGGAGACGCTTGAGGTCTTCCTGCTCGACCGTGCCGCCGCACCAGATGCGCAAGGACGGCGGGGCGTCGCGATAGCCGTTGAAATCATAGCCGACGTCGCGGTCCTCGAGCAGCTTGACGATCTTCTTCGGCACCGCTGCCTTCTCGTCATCGGGTAGCTGATCGTACCACTCGCCCTGGAAGACGAAGCACACGCCGGTGTTGGTCCGCTTGGCCGGGTCGGCGACCATGTTGCGCAGCCAGGGGGTCGCCTCGATCCAGTCGAGCACGATCTTGGCATTGGCATCGGCGCGTTCGAACATCGCCTTGCGCCCGCCCATCGCCTGCGCCCATTCGAGCGCGTCGATATAGTCTTCGGTCGCCAGCAGCGAGGGTGTGTTGATCGTCGCGCCCTCGAATATGCCGGTGTTGATCTTGCCGCCCTTCTTGAGGCGGAAGAGCTTGGGCAGCGGCCATTCGGGGTCGTATTCCTCGATCCGCTGCACCGCCTTGGGGCTGAGGATGAGCATGCCGTGCTGCGCTTCGCTGCCCATCACCTTCTGCCAGCTGTAGGTCGTGGCATCGAGCTTGGCCCAGTCCATCTCCATCGCGAAAACGGCGCTGGTGGCATCGTTGATCGTCACGCCTTCGCGGCCCGGGGCCAGCCAGTCGGTGTTCGGGATCTTGGCGCCCGAAGTGGTGCCGTTCCAGGTGAAGACGACGTCGTTGTCCTGCGGGATGCTCGCCAGATCGGGGATTTCGCCGTAATCGGCGTCCATGACCGTAAGTTGCGGCAGCTTGAGCTGCTTGACCGCGTCCTGGATCCAGACATTGCCGAAGCTTTCCCATGCCGCGACGGTCGCCGGGCGATCGGGGCGCAGCATGGTCCACATCGCGCATTCGAGCGCGCCGGTATCCGAGGCCGGCATGATGCCGACGAGGTAATCCTCGGGCACGCCGAGCATTTCCTTCGACAGGTCGATGGCATATTTCAGCCGCGACTTGCCGAGCGCGCTGCGATGCGAGCGCCCGAGCGATTCGGTTTTGAGATTGGCGGCAGACCAGCCCTTGTGTTTGACGGTCGGTCCGGACGAAAAGAAAGGGCGCTCGGGTTTGAGCGTAGGTTCGGCAGTCATGTATTCTCTCCTTGCAGAGAGCTCGCGCGGCGTTGGGACCGCGTGGCCCGCCGCCCGCACTAATGTTGCGCCGCAGCGAGTCAATGTGAAATACCGGTAGTGCGATAAAGTGCAGCTACGACACGACAGGCGACAGCCGCGAAGGCATGATCGTGGAATGCGAAAAATCCCTGCGGTTACAATCACGCTGCAAGCCGATGGACGGCATCGGCCATCTTCCCTAAAGCGCCGCGCAATGGATGTGACCGATCTTCGCATCGCGCTGTTCAGCGGGAACTACAATTACACTCGCGATGGCGCGAACCAGGCGCTCAACCGCCTGGCAGGCTTCCTGCTCAGGCAGGGCGCGGCGCTGCGCGTCTATGCCCCGGTCGTGGCCGAACCCGATTTCCCCGCGACCGGCGACTTGGTCGACATTCCCAACGTCCGCATGCCGGTGAAGGGCCGCGGCGAATACCGCCTGCCGCTGCGCATCGACGACCGCGTGCGCGCCGATCTGGCCGAATTTGCGCCCAATATGGTGCATCTGTCATCGCCCGATCCGGCCGCGCACGGCGCGCTCAAATGGGCGCGCGCGAAGGATATCCCGGTGCTGGCGTCGGTCCATACGCGGTTCGAAACCTACCCGCGCTATTACGGTCTCGGTTTCCTCGAACCGCTAGTCGAAGGCATGCTGCGCCGCTTCTACCAGCGCTGCGATGCGCTGGTGGCGCCATCGCAAAGCCAGATCGCCGAACTCACCGCGCAGGCGATGCATGACGATATTTCGATCTGGTCGCGCGGGGTCGACCGCACGGTCTTCGATCCGTCCAAACGCGATCATGCATGGCGCCGCGCGCACGGCTTGGCCGATGACGATGTGGCAATCGTGTTCCTCGGCCGGCTGGTGATGGAAAAGGGGCTCGACGTCTTTGCCGAAACGATCGTGCAATTGCGCAAGCGCCAGGTCCCGCACAAGGTTCTGGTAATCGGCGACGGGCCCGCGCGCGAATGGTTCGAAAAGGCGTTGCCCGGCGGCATTTTCGCCGGCTTCCAGACCGGCAGGGATCTGGGCAAGGCGCTGGCGAGCGGCGATATCTTCTTCAATCCGTCGATCACCGAGACTTTCGGCAATGTCACGCTGGAGGCAATGGCCTGCGGATTGCCGGTGGTGGCCGCCGGGGCCACCGGTGCGGCGAGCCTGGTCGACGACGGGCGCACGGGCCGTCTGGTCGCGCCGGGCAAGCCCGATGTCTTCGCCCCCGCCTGCGCCGAGGCGCTGGCGCCCTATTGCACCGATGACGACCTGCGCCTGCTGCATGGTGCCAATGGCGAACAGGTCGCGCGCGCCTATACGTGGGACGCGATCAACCAGGCGGTGGTCGACACCTATCTGCGGCTGATCGAAACACGCGCCGCCGCCCGCTAGCGCAGCACGCCTGCTGCGCTCATCCAGCGCGAATACCACAGCGAAAACAGCGTCGAGATCCAGATCGCCGCCATCAGCAGCGGGTTCTGCAGGCTGTCGGGGATCTGCGAGACCAGCAGTTCGAAATAGGTCGTCGCGATCAGCCCCACGGTCGCCACGGCGAACGCGGCGAAGGCCAGCTTGCGGCGCAGCAGCAGAAGGATCGACCCGAGCAGCGCGCCCCACACGCCCAGCGCCCAGGCCGCATCGGCCCAGGCCGGGAAGGTATCGAAATATGCGATCTGTTCGGGCGTCATGCCCAGTTCGGCCAAGCTACCCGTTTGCGTCATCAGGTAGCTGTAACAGCCGATCGCATTGAACAGCAGCGTCGCTATGCCCACCACCCAGAGGTGCCAGGGCGTGTGTGTGGTGTCCGTCATGTCCGAACCCTCCCCCATCGCGACCCGCGGGCGCAGCCTAGCCCGTCTCCCGCGGATCGCCAAATGGCAGGGGTCAGAGCCGCTCGATCTTCTTGGCCAGGTCGTCGACCAGATCGACGATCTCGCGCACCGTGTCCTCGTCCAGCTTTCCCGAACGCGCCCGGTTCTTGAGCACGCTGGCGAGATTGCCGACCGCGCGGAACATTTCGGGCGTGGCATAGGCGCGGCGATGAGTGCCATGACCCGACAGCCGCTCGAACAGCGCCGTCACTTCATCCGCGCGTTCCGCCAGTTCGGACCGCCCCGCATCGGTGGCCTGGTAGGCCTTGCGGGTCTCGTCTCCGGGAGTCGGCGCTATCGCGCCCTCGTCCTCGAGCAGCGACAGCGTCGGATAGATCGTCCCCGGGCTCGGGGCATACGCCCCTTCGGTCAGTTCCTCGATCGCCTTGATCAGCTCATAGCCATGGCGCGGCTCGTCGGCGACGAGCTTGAGCAGCACCAGCCTGAGTTCGCCCGGCCCGAACATGCGCCGGCGGCGTTCGCCCTTGCGCGGGCCGAAATCGAATCCCCAGTCGGAGCCGCCGAAGCGCGCCGATGCACCGAACCCGCTTTGCGCTTCCGCCCCGGCCATCATCGCCGCGATGAACGGCCAGCCGCGCCTGCGCGCGCCGTGGCGCCTGTGTGCCTTGTTCATATCGCTATCCTTGCCTTATCTTCGATAGATCTACGATATATCTTTAAAGGCGCCATGCAAGTCGCCCCTGCAATTTTCCGGCGAACACCCTATGTCAGCCGACCAATGGCCGATCTCTTTCCCGAAGACCTCCCGCACAGCGCAGCGCCGGATACGCCGCGCGAAGATGCACCGCTGGCCGATCGCCTGCGTCCCGCCACCCTCGGCGAAGTGATCGGACAGGATCACCTCACCGGTCCCGAGGGCGCAATCGGCCGGATGGTCGCCGCCGGGCGCCTGTCGAGCATGATCCTGTGGGGCCCGCCGGGTACGGGCAAGACCACCATCGCACGGCTGCTTGCCGACAGCGTGGGCATGCGCTTCGAAAGCGTCAGCGCCGTGTTCAGCGGCGTGGCCGATCTCAAGAAAGCCTTCGCGGCTGCCGACAAGGCTGCGCAGGCCGGCCAGCGCACGCTGTTGTTCGTGGACGAGATTCACCGCTTCAACCGTGCGCAGCAGGATGGCTTCCTGCCGTTCGTCGAACGCGGGACGGTGACGCTGGTCGGCGCGACGACCGAGAATCCCAGCTTCGCCCTCAACGCCGCTCTGCTCAGCCGGACGCAGGTACTGATCCTGCAGCGGCTCGACCGGGAAGCGCTGGGCCTGTTGCTCGACCGCGGCGAAACGCTCGAGGGGCCCTTGCCGCTGACCCCCGAGGCGCGCGATGCGCTGGTCGCCAGCGCCGATGGCGATGGCCGGTTCCTGCTCAACCAGGCCGAAACGCTGTATAACGCCCAGCTCCCCGAACCGCTCGATCCCGCGGCACTGGGGGCATTTCTCCAGCGCCGCGTCGCGGTCTACGACAAGGACCGGGAAGGCCATTACAATCTCATTTCGGCGCTGCACAAGGCGGTCCGCGGGTCCGATGTGCAGGCCTCGCTCTATTACCTCGCGCGCATGCTGACCGCGGGGGAGGAACCGCGGTTCCTCGCACGGCGACTGGTCCGCATGGCGGTGGAGGACATCGGCATGGCCGACCCGCAGGCGCTGGTGCAATGCATGGCCGCCAAGGACGCCTACGAATTTCTCGGCAGTCCCGAAGGCGAACTGGCGCTGGTCCAATCCTGCATCTATCTCGCAACCGCGCCCAAGTCGAACGCCGCCTACAAGGCGCAGAAGGCATCCTTCAGATCGGCGAAGGAAACGGGCAGCCTGATGCCCCCGCAAAACATCCTCAACGCGCCCACCAAGCTGATGAAGGACATCGGCTATGGTTCGGGCTACACCTATGATCACGATGCCGACGAAGGCTTCTCGGGCGACGATTACTGGCCCGAGGAAATGGAGCCGCAAAGCTATTACCAACCGGTCGAACGCGGTTTCGAACGCGAGGTGAAGAAGCGGCTCGATTACTGGGACAAGCTGCGACGCGACCGTGCGCAGCTTTAGGCACTTCCTGGCGATCGACTGGTCGGGCGCAAAAGGGCCGGTACAGAAGGGCATCGCGCTGGCGCTGGCCGATGCCGGTGGGGGCCCGCCCGTGTTGGTCGAACGGGGCCGTGGCTGGTCGCGCGGCGACGTGCTGGCGCTGCTGCGCGAGGACCTGCCCGACGATACGCTGGTCGGGATGGATCTGGGGATTGCGCTGCCCTTCGCCGATTGCGGGGCCTATTTCCCCCGCCGCGACGTGCTGTTGCCCGATGCCCCGTCGCTATGGGCGCTGATCGACGATATCTGCGCCGGCGATCCCAATCTGGGCGCGCAAAGCTTTGTCGACCATCCCGGGTTCGCGCCCTATTTTCGCAATGGCCGGGATACGGGCGTGCATTTCGGTTGCGACGGTGCCGCGCATGGACGCGGGCGTTTCCGAGTCACCGAACAGGCTCAGGCGGAGATGGGCTGCAAGCCCTATTCGAATTTCAACCTCGTCGGTGCGGCGCAGGTGGGCAAGTCCAGCCTGACGGGAATGCGCGTGCTGCACCGGCTGCGCGGGCACCTGCCCGTCTGGCCGGTCGATCCGGATCCGGGACACGGCTCGCTGGTCGTCGAAATCTACACCAGCCTCGCCGCGTTGGAATCCGGGCGCAGCGCGGCAAAGGCCAAGATGCGCAGCTTCGAAGACCTCAATTCCGCGCTGGCCGGACTCGGCAGCCCGCCCGTGGCCGGACGGGGCGCGATCGAGGACCATTCGTCCGACGCACTGCTCACCGCCGCGTGGCTTCGCCGCGTCGCAAGCGATCGGACGCGCTGGGCACCGGCGCGGCTGACGCGGGATATCGCCCGCACCGAAGGCTGGACCTTCGGCGCGCTCTAGCCTTCGGGAAGCGGTCCGCTGAAGACCGACCAGCCGGTCCGCTGGGCAATCTCGGCAAGCGCCCGCGCGCCCAGCAGGCTGGTGCCCGCGCGGTTCAGCCCGGGCGACCACACGGCAATCGCGGCGCGGCCCGGAACGCTGGCGAGAATCCCGCCGCCCACCCCCGATTTGCCCGGGAAGCCGACTTCGAAAGCGAATTGCCCCGAATTGTCGTAATGGCCGCACAGCAGCATCAGCGCATTGATGCGGCGCGCCCGGCTGGCCGAACACATCCGCTGGCCGGTCACCGGGTCGCTGCCATCGAAGGCAAGAAATAGCGCGCTTTCGGCTAGCTGGCGGCAGCTCATCGACAGGGCGCATTGGCGGAAATAGACCGACAGCACCTCTTCCACCGGGTTCAGCAGACGTCCGAAATCGGCGAGGAACCACGCCAGCGCGCGATTGCGTTCGCCCGCCTCGCTCTCGCTGCGCGCCACGTCCTCGTCGAACGTGATCGCCGGGTTGCGGCCCATGCGGCGCAGCCGATCGAGCAGGTCGCGCACCGCTGCGTCGACGCCGCGGTTGCCGATGAACCGGTCCGTCGTCACGATCGCGCCCGAATTGATGAAGGGGTTCCGCGGAATGCCCTTTTCCTTCTCGAGCTGGACGATCGAATTGAAGGCATCGCCCGACGGTTCGCGGCCGACCGCGTCCCATAGCGCCGATCCCTCGCGCTCGAGCGCGAGCGCAAGTGCGAAGACCTTTGAAATCGACTGGATGGAAAAGGCTTCGTCGACATCGCCTGCGGCAGCCACGCGCCCGTCGGGCGTGGCGATGGCTATGCCGAACTTGCGCGGGTCGACCGCTGCCAGCGCGGGGATATAGCGCGCAGGATTGCCGCTGCCGCGATCATCGGCCAGCGCATTCCATGTCTCGGTAACGATTGTCTGCAGGTCCATCGCGGTGCCGATAGGCGCGGCCGGCGCCAGGGGCAAACATTGCTGGCGGTGATGGGCGTAGGCGCGAGCGCAAGGCGGTGCTTGCCAATACGAACGAAGGCGCGCCGTTCACCGGGGAACGGCGCGCCTCGCAGGATCATCTTTGCGGAAACTAGTTCGAATTGTCGTCGCTGGGAATAGGTTGCACGACCGGCAGCGACGAACGCGTTTCGTCGACCGGCGCTACGGGGATCTGCGCCCCTGTATCGGGATCGACAACCTTGGTTTCCTGCAGCGGCGTAGCGGTCAGCGTCGCGGGATCCGAACCCGGCTGCGGCGCCTGGTAGCCATAGGCGTTCTTGACCGCGACGTATCCCGGCTGGGAAGAGCCATAGCGATCGCCGTAGCGCGCATCCCATGCCGCCGATTCCCGCTGGTATTCCTCATAGGCCACGAAGAACCGCTCGAACGGGCCTTCGAACGTCTGGAAGTTGGCCAGCGCAAAGGCAATCGGATCGATCTGTTCGGCCGCCAGATACTGTTGCGACACGCCCAGTGCGGTGCGGCAGAAATCCGCCCGTGCGGGCGGCAGCGCGAAATAGTTGTAGACCATCGTCATCTGGCTTTCGCGCGCCTGGATACCGGCGCGGCGGGCGCCGTGTTCCTGCCGGTATTCGGCATCGATCCGATCGTTCACCCGCTTGAGCGGGCGCGCATGGTCCGAGATATAGCTGCTGTAGGCGTCGAGGATCGGCTGGTACTGCGGATCGAGACAGTTGAGCGCCGCGACATTCCAGGCCGAACGGAAGTGCCACACCTTCTCGTCGTCCGAAATCCCCAGGTGCACAGTCTCGCGCTGGCCGAGCGAGTTCACGCGGGGGATGGTCATCACATAGGATGCCTGGCCCGGGGGCTGCGGACGGATCGGGACCGCTTCCACCACCGGCGGCGGCGGGGGCGGCGGCGGCGGCGGGGTGGCGCAGGCGCCCAGGACGGCGATGCCGGCAGCCACGGCCGCCATGCGAATGGTGATGTTCGAACCGCGGTTCATGACGCGTGACCCTCCTCGGAAAATAAGGCGATCATCCTGCCTCGTCATCGGTTGACGGGGGATGAAGAAAAACTGCCTAGCGTTTGGCAATGGCAAAGAAAATGCCCGGGGCGCTGGTTACGCCCCGGGCACGTTCAAACGATTCCTGTTTGCGACGAATGGTTTATTCGCGGCTGCCCATGAAGCGCAGCAGGAACAGGAACATGTTGATGAAGTCGAGATACAGGCTCAGCGCGCCCATGATCACGGCCTTGCCGGCAAATTCGGTACCGCGCAGGTACTGATATTCGCGCTTCAGGCGCTGCGTGTCATAGGCGGTAAGGCCGGCGAAGATCAGCACGCCGATGAAGCTCACGGCGAGCGTCAGCGTGCTCGACTGCAGGAAGATGTTGATCACGCTGGCGATGATCAGGCCGATCACGCCCATGACCAGGAAAGTTCCCATGCCCTGCAGGTTCTTCTTGGTGGTGTAGCCGAACAGGCTGAGACCGGCGAAGGCCCCTGCCGTGGCGAAGAAGGTCGCGGCGATGCTTTCGCCCGTATAGACGAGGAAGATCGTCGACAGCGACAGGCCCATCACTGTGGCGAAGGCCCAGAACATCAGCTGCAGCGTAGCCTGGCTGAACTTGTTGACGCCGAAGCTCATCGCGAAGACGAAGCCCAGCGGCGCCAGCGCAACGATCCACATCAGCGGACCGCTGGCGAAGGTCAGCGCCAAGCCGCTGCGCGCGGTCAGCATGGCGACCAGTCCGGTCAGCAACACGCCCGAAGCCATATAATTGTAAATCTTGAGCATGTGGGCGCGCAGGCCCGCATCGAAGGTTTCCTGCCTGGCAACGGCGTCGCCAGCGCGTGGCACCGAGCCGAAGCCCTGCCTCTGGTCGGTGTCGTTCCAATTGGCCATGTGTCTGCAACTCCTTTTGGCGGCGCGGTGATACGCGCTGCTCCTGGGAAGAATATCGGCACTTTGGCGCGCGATTTCAAGCGAA
The DNA here is from genome assembly GCF_009828015.1 of Qipengyuania citrea. Classification (GTDB taxonomy): domain Bacteria; phylum Pseudomonadota; class Alphaproteobacteria; order Sphingomonadales; family Sphingomonadaceae; genus Qipengyuania; species Qipengyuania citrea. Next base: position 325,870 of record NZ_WTYG01000003.1, read on the forward strand.
ACCGGAATTCGCACGGCTAATTCGGATTAACCCCGAACCCCAGCGCCTTACGCCTCTCCGGCGGCATCCACCATTGCCGCTTCGAGCGCTTCTGCCGGCGTGCGCCCGCCCCACAGCACGAACTGGAACGCCGGGTAGAACCGGTCGCATTCCTCGACCGCGATTTCGACCAGCGCCTGCGCCTGGTCGAGACTGAGCATGCCGTCGTCGCCCAGCATCGTGCCATTGCGGTAGAGCAGCACGCCGCCATTCGACCAGATGTCGAAATGGCCAAGCCACATCTGCTCGTTCACCAGGCTGACCAGCTCCTGCGCCTGCGTGCGCTTGTCCTTGCCGATGCGGATGTCGGGCAGGCAGAGGATTTGGAGGACGAGGTCCTCGGGGCGCCAGATGCCGCGCAGCTGGTAATTGGTCCAGCTTCCCTGGATCTCGCCGCACAGCTCGTTCGCCGTCGTCTCGCATGGCCAGCCGCGCGCCCGGAACAGCGCAGCCAGCATGTCGAGCGGCGCTGCGTCCTGATCCGTGTCGTAGCGCTCTTCCGCTGCCCTCATCGAAGCTGTCCCGTGGCCGTCATGGGTACGGAATGCAGAACCGGGACCCGGCTTGGCAATCCGCGCGGCGATCCACGCTGGGGAGAACCGTTAACGCCTGTGCAAAGCCTGTGAACAAGCCGGCACGGCGCGTTAACCATGCGGGTTTGTCACAGCGAACCTCTGGACTGCTTCACAAGTTGCCATGGCGGCACCGAGGTCACGCAAGTTTTTTCTGGCAATGGGCTCGGACCGGTTAGGTCGCTTGGCGGGACCCCAGATTCTTCGTATGGAAGCCGCATGATCCAATCCGTCTTACGTGCCAGCTTGGCTTCCGCTGCGACTTTGATGCTTACCGCTTGCTCTGCTGCGACCGATGTCGAGAAGCAGCAGCCTTCGCAGGCCGAGTTTAGTGCCGAGGACAAACGAGTGGCCCAAGCGCTATCGATCGGTCGCAACGTCGAGCGCGCTGACGCGACGCCCCAATACGAAGCCATGCTCTGCAACCTCGCACTGGAAGCGATTGGTGAGCGGTTGGAGAACACCGATCTGTTAACGTCAGAGCAAATCGAGGTCTTCGAAAAGGCAAAAGCCATTTACCAGAATCGTGCTGGTGTGGGCCTGACGACCGAAGAGCGCGAAAAGACACGGACCGACGTCGAAGCAGCCTATCCCGAAGCAAAAGACCGCGCACGGTTCGCGATGGGGTGTCTGCGAGATCTTGTATGAATGACCTCAATTCTGATCGTAACGGCGACGAACGGATCTAGCGAAGCAGCCTATTGAGGCCCTGCTGTTGGTCGCTGCTTTACCGTCTGTGCGCGGCGCTCCGCACGCTCGAACGGAGCTGTGGCATTGGCCGTGGGATCGTAGTTGCGATCGATCCGGTTCCGAATACGGTTCTGCACGCGGTTTTCGACGCGATTGTTGATACGCCCCAGAGGAGAAACTGCCTCCGGCGTACCACGCTGGATTTGCCGCTGGCCCACCTCACCTACACCAGTATCCGCTGTCCGACCGGTGTCGCCAAGACCATCGTTTTGGTTCTGCGCGGGTTCCTCGGTTTGACGCACATTCGGATCGATCGGCACATTTTGTGCCGCTAAGGGTACGCTCAGCGCCGAAATCGTGAATGCCATGATCTGCTTGGCGGAAGTCAAGTGGTTCACGGTTGGCTCCCTTCCGGCAACTGCACCGGCAACAGTTGCGCCTGTAAGATTTGTCCGGTCACACCCATGATGTCGTCTGACGCACGGGCAACCAAAGACAAGGTTTGGGCGTCACAGTCTTGCGCAACTGTGAACTGCCCAGCAAAACGCCCACCCCGCTCGTCCGAGTTGGGCATTGAGAAACGCCCCATCTCGCGGCCGTCGGAACAGGTAAGCACCCAGTAGGGCCGTGACGTTCGGGGTTGGTCCAAACCTCTGCTGCGGCCCACCAGACGATATTTACCGGCGGGCAACAACTGAGTTTGACTTACCAGCTGGCCGCCCGTGCTAGGTGGAACCGAAAAATCGAGGAGGCCGCCCTTCCCGTCGCGCAAGATTGCAGCCCCAAGCCGGGCGTCGTGACCCACTCTCCAGTCAAACGCCGCTCTATCATTTGCTTGCATGGCAAAGCCGGGATCGCGAGACCGATTGCGTTGCGCCCGAGGATGAAAGCTTTTGTAATATGCCCAAGCATTCTCGAATTTATTCTGCGACACCAAGACATTGACAAGAGCGGAGCCCAGGTCTTCACCCACTTCTAAACCAACCTTCCGTCCTTCGCGGAACAAAGCAACGGCACCTTCCGGCTCAACTCCACTGGTCGCCGCATAGGCGAGGAAGCCGTCACCCCAGACCGGGTCTTTTGCCAAGATCGTCAGCAGGTCCGCGCGAATTCGGGGCTCGGACAACGCCGCTGCAAGCGTGGGGTACAAATCTCCTGCCGCGCTGTTCGATGTACGTAATGCGATGTCGTAATTGCGAAGTGCATCGGCTACGTCGCCTCGATCAACAGCCTTTTCGATCGCCCATATGCGTGGCCGCAGTTCGCGCCGGGATAGTGCGGTAGAATACGAAAATATGCGATCCGCGCGTGCGACTTCGCCACGCAGTTGCGCCTGAAACCCCAACACTGTTAATGCTTCTACCGCGGTGGGATCGGCTAGCAGAGCGCGGCGTGCAAGGTCAGCAGGCTTTGAGTTTGCCTCCATAGTGGGGGCGATCGTGAAAGCTTCCTGCGCGTATTTGGCAGCAATAACTCCGTTACCGGGCGCTATCGCATAGGCGGTCGCTGGGTCCACTTTGGCAATGACATTGGCCAGACTATGCGCTGTACTGAAATAGCCAAAGACAAGAGCGCCGAACGCCAAGCCAATGCGAATGGACCATTCGCGTCTCGAACGCCGAGCAAATTCGGACTTGAGCCCCCGCTTCCGCCTTCGCCGGCCCATCAGGCTGTCTCGGTCTCCACGTCGCGCCCGTAGCCATACCCATACTCGTAGCCATAGCCATAGTGAGCCTTGCGAGCCTCGAACTTGGTCAGCACGGCGCCGCAGATCCGCGTCCGCACCGCAGCGAGGCGGCTGAGAGCGGTCTTCACTTGGCTCGAACGTATCCCATGCGATTCCACCGCATAAATGACGCCGTCAACATGGCCGGCGATGAGCGGAGCGTCCGCAAGCCCCATCACAGGCGGGGAATCGACAACCACATGATCGTAGTTTTCATGAAGATGATCAATCAACTGACGCATCCGGGTGCCGGTCAACAACTCTGCTGCGTTCGGCGGGATCGGGCCAGCGCTCATCGCATCCAGATTAAGGTCATCCATGTGGAAAATGGATGGCTCGTAGTTGTCGTCGCCAGCAAGGAAGTTGCTCACCCCATGATCGTGGCCCACGTTGCCCAAATGGTGGACCGAAGGCGAACGCATGTCCCCATCGATAAGGATGACGCGCTTTCCGGACCGCGCCAACATGGTAGCCAGAGCCAGCGAGGTGGTCGACTTGCCTTCGGCCGGCCGCGTAGAAGTCACCGAGAAAGAGCGGGGAACTCCGCGCTCCGTCGTGAAAGCCAAATTGGTCTGGACAGCAATGTATGCGTCGACCAGTTCCGATTTGCGATCAAGCAAAGCATCGCGGGGCGTTCCACCATCGTCGACTTTGGGTACAGAGCCAAGCAATGGGAGGCCCAACCGGTGCTCAACCTCGGACGGATCCGCGATTGCTTCGTCCAGCTGTTCAAGTGCGAACGCCAAACCAGTGCCAAGGCCAAAGCCTACTAGAAGCGAAATGACGACATTGAGCAGCAACTGAGGACTGGATGGAACCTTTGGCACCGTGGCGGTGTCGATGATAGCCACATTGTTGACGCCAACCCCCGCCGCAACACCGATTTCCTTGAATCGCTGCAATAGACCATCATACAGCGCCCGGTTTGTATCGACCTCCTGCTGAAAGATGTTGTACTGGATTGAACGACGGCGCAGATCGAGGTAGTCGCTTTTGAGTGAGCTGACACGCTGCTGAAGCGCACCTTCGCGAGCAAGCGCCTGCTGGTACTCTGCCTCCACTGAAGCCGATATACGAGCTTCTTCGCGCTCAAGTGCACGGCTAAGTTCATCTATACGCGACTGAAGCGACTGGGCTTGAGGGTAGCCAGGTTCAAACCGTACCATCAACTCCTGGTATTCAGATTCGAGTTCCGCACGCTTCTGCCGCAAACTATTAATGGTGTAATTGCCTAAAGCCTCTGCGGAACTGCCGCTTCCGCCTTCTTGGCGGAAGCGAGCCTCCGCAGCGATTCTATCTGCGGTAGCGTCGTTCAACGCCGCGTTGAGTGCTGCTAGGTTGTCGACGACAATCGAGCGTTCCTGAGTGCTTGAACCATTAACTGCTGACTGAGAGGGCAGATTAATGATTTCTTGATTAGAGGCATATGTGACGAGCTGGCGCTGAGATTCGTCAAGCCTGTCCTTATACTCTGCTAGCTGGCGCTGAAGCGCCTTGCGACCGTATGATGTCGACTGAACCTTGCGTTCAAGGTTGATTTCGATGAAATTCTCCGCCCAAGCGTTCGCAACCTGGGCTGAAAACCGAGCGTCGGGGCTCGTGAAGCTAATATCCACGAGGCGAGACAGACGAGTGGGATCAATGTCGACTTCGTCGAGCAAAATTCTAGCCGCTTCGCGTTGCCGCTGTGCGCGACCTTCTGCAGGATATCGGCCATTGGCAATTTCGAACGCCGGATTATCCGCCCCATCGAAGCGGAACATTTCGAAAAATTCCGGGCGGTCAACCAACCCCAATTCGGCCGCCACGCGCTCTGCCAGTGAACGCGCGCGCAGCAGCCCGTATTGCGTTTGGTAGAACTCCTGATCAGCGACACTCGCTTCGCTCTCAACCCCCTCAATATTCGTGACCTGATCGGCCTCGCGGGAAATCTCGATAGTCGACACGGCCGTATATTGCGGCGTCATGAGTAGCGTAAACACAACACCCAATAAGACGGAAGCCAAAACCGCCCCAGCAATTACCCACCGCCATCTCCGAGCGACACGTAGATACTGCCCCAAAATGGACGGCCCGCTGTTGACCGCCCCGATGAAGTTGGGTGAACGAGGTTCATCGACCTGCTGCTCGCGATCGGAATAAGAAGAAAGAATATTCATTGCTCCAACCTATCTCCGCAAGACAGCAACTATGGGCGCAACAAGCAATGGCGCCACGCTGATGAAATCGCGGAATAGACGTCGCTGAGGGCTGTCGCCAACTACCACAAGATCGTTAGCGTAGATCGGTGGATCATCGTAGAGGCCACGGCGGATCGCTTCGATATTATAAAGGCCTGCGATGCGCTGACCTTGCACCGTGCGCAGGACGACGACATCATCCTCGTCTGCGAATTCGGCAAGGCCGCGAGCAGACGCCACCGCGCGCAACAAGGTCATCTGGTTGGTCACGGGATAGAGCCCTGGCTCGACCACTTGACCATCAATGGTAACGACCTGACTAACCGAACTGACAATGTTCACCGTGACGTTCGGATTGCGCACGTACCGACCTGACAATTGTTCCTCGATATCGAGAGCCAACTCTGCGGCGGTTTTCCCGCCCGCATCTATAGCGCCGATCAGCGGCATCGCGATACGGCCGCCCGCATCGACCTGCATTTCCCGGCTAAGCTCAGGAACACCGTAAACGCTGACGGATATGGTATCCAGCGGCCCGACCAGCGCCAAGCGGTCCTCAGCAATAAGATCACCGCGATTTGGGGTCGGCATCTCCGTCCGACCTTCGAAGACGGTTAGCTCTGGTGTAGAATGTATCGGCGCTTGGCCTGCGCACCCAACGAGCGCAAGCGCAGCCGCAGACAGGGCGAAATAATGACGCATAGGACAGAGGTTCCGTAGAATGTTTCTTGGTGGGCTATAGATGGTGGGAATCGCACCGTAAAGACGTGTGAGACACCCGGGAGGCCAAGCCACCTATAAACGCTGCTTAGCCTAGTGATTTGCCAGAGAGAATAGCGGGATCACTACCGTTCTTTCACAGATCCAACGCGCCAGAAAACCGTGGATTTCTGACTGGTTGATCCGCTTCAGTTTGCTATGTTGGAAGCCAATGTTGCGCTTGCGGCGCGCGTTGTAACCCCTTCGCAAATTTCTACGGTGTCCGAGATGCGCCGCTTGAATCACGGCAACACCACCCTCTGCAGTCGATGACGAGGCCCCGGGCTTTACCTCTTTGCCGCTCGAGCACAGCAACAGTTGGGATGTCTCGAGAAATTGCCGGAAGACCGAATCAGCCATGACAGTGAGCAGATCCATTTGATGATACAGGCGATGGCGCTATCTCAAACCGGACAAACCCGATTGGTCATCCGCCGCTTCCCCGCCGCCTTACCATATTGCGTACCGCTAGAAAGGACCATGCACTACTAACTCATTCGATAATTCTGACCAAGATGGTCGCATCCACGGGTCTTGCGCTTGACGCTCGGTATCTTGAGATCGCAAGAACTCTTACTAAGAAAGCGCGAGAGCAGCAGCGCGCGAGTCGAAAGGCTAGCCAGCTCTAGCTACGGCTGCAGTTGCCGTGAGAGCGTCGGCCCACTGTATATTTCGGCATTGAAGGCGGACTAGGCTACTTGCGGCATTACCGGCATCGTGGACAAGGATTTGTTGCGGATCAGCTGGGTCGATAGCTGTAGGGGGATAAAATGCCGCGTCCACGATGGTGCCGGGCTGTGCACGATCGATCCGGGTGATCTCATGCATCGCCGGGCTCAGGACAAGCATGTTTATCTGATCGTCGAACTCGCCCAGCGATCCGCTCCGGCGACATTGGTACCGCGCACACCCGGTGGGCCCCACGGCGCGCTGACCGAGGACAACACCTCTCCTCATGCGACCTAGCATGGCGCGCTGGACCACAGCAGCATCATCAAGAACTTCAGCGAGTTGCGCGAGGAGTTGCACGCGGCAGATAGCCTTTTCATGAGCTAGACCGAGTTCGAGATAGTCGCGTATCTGATCTCGCGCGGGGTTGAGAGCGGGGCGAGCCCCGAAGAACGATCAAGACGGTACTGCTGCGGTTGCGCGGCAATCCGCTGGAAGGGGTTGAAATCTTGATACCAAGAAAGCGCTGGTCGAGTGAGAGGTGACCACCTCTGACGTTTCAGCAACTGTAGTCGGTACGAAAAAGGGGCGACCCGCAGGCCGCCCCTTCCCTCTCCCCCCGCTCTTGCGGGTAGCTTAGAACTTCGCCCCGATCGCGATGCCGTAACGCCGCGGATCAAGCGTGAAGATGTTTGTGAAATTGCCCGACGAAGCGTCGGTGACATAAAGGCCCGTTACCGAGTCGCTGTCAAAGATGTTCTGCACGAAACCGCGTACGAACCAGCGGTTGTCGTTCCCGTTCAGCGTGATCGAGGCGTTCGCCTGGACGAACGGTTCGATCCGGTTGACGTTGCCGTTGAACACATTGCCGTATTGTTCGCCCGTATAGGCCAGATCGAACCGCGGGACGAGCGACATGCCATTGTCGAAATCGGCAGTGTACTGCACGCCCACCGAAGCCTTGTATTCAGGCGCCTGAGGCAGGCGATTGCCCCTCAGATTGACCTCCACGCCCGGGCTCAGCACGTCGATCGGACCCAGAGCTGCGAAAGCCGGGTTGGCGGTCTGCGCGTCGAGCACGCTGCAGATGCTGAACGCACCGGTCGAGGCAATCCCCCCGTCGGCGGGAAAGGCGGCCGGGCCCTGCAGTCCCAGTCCGGCGTTCACCGCCCCGACGAAAGCGTTGGCCCCCGCGCCGGTCACCGCGCACAGCGAGCCGTTCGACAAGTCCTTGATGATCACGGCGTCGGGATCGCCGCCGCCCGGATCGCGCGGATTGCTGAAGAACTGGTCGCCTGCCACCTTCGCATTGAGGTAGCTGACATTCATGTTGACCATCCAGTTGTAGCTGGGCCGCAGGATGGTCTCGAGCTCGACGCCCCAGATATTGGCATCGATCGTGTCGTTGACCGAAGTCCGAGCGACGATGCGGCTAAGCTGCAAGCCCTTGTACTTGTAGTAGAACCCCGTGAGGTTCACCTGAGCCGCACCGTTCAGGAAACTGTTCTTCGAACCGATTTCGAAAGCGTCGATCTTCTCCGAATCGAAGCTTTCCGAAACTGCGAAGACCGGTGACAGCGGCGGGTTGATCCCGCCCGACTTGTAGCCGCGCGAATAGGAGAAATAGAGATTGTTGTCGGGCGAGATCGCGAAGTCGAGGACCGCGCGCCCGGTAATCGCGTCGAAACTGACTTCGCGTTGCTGCAACAACTGGTTCCCCGGTGTCCCGGCGTCCGCATCGAAGCTTCCGACGAATGGCGACGTGAACGGTTCGCCATTGCCGAAGGGATTGAGGAAGCTTGCGTAGGTCGTCCGCGCGGCAACGCTCTTGCTGTCGTCATTGTAGCGGATGCCGCCCGTGAACTGGAGCCGGTCGGTGATGTCGACATAGACTTCGCCGAAGATGCCGAAGCTTTCCAGTTTGAAGTCGGTCGTGTTGTTCCGGTACATCGACGTCGCGAGGTAGGATGGCGGTGCCCCTGCCCCGAATGCCGCGAATGTCCCGAGGATCGCGCTGGCGTAGTCCAGCCCGAAGTTGTTGACGTAATAGCTGTTCTCGCCGACTTCGGATTCGGCGTAGATACCGCCCAGCAGGAAGTTGAACGGTCCGTCGAAATCGCTGGAAAGAATTGCCTCGCCCGACCACGAGGTCTGCTCCTGGCTCGACCGGTCGAAGGCCAGCGGAACATCGGCGCAGATCGAATTGCCCTCGAACGCCCCCAGATTGCCCGCATCGTTATCCGATGTGCACAGCACGCCGTTGGGCCCGTTCGGGATCAGCGCGTTTGCGATCGGCGCGAAATAGGCGTTCGACCCCGGAACGAAGGGCTGGGCCGGTACGCCCGTGGGAATTCCGTTCGCTGCGAAGAAAGCCAGCGTGTTCAGGGCGCCGGCATAACCGCTGCGATCGAGGATACCGAGGTTGTAGTCCTGGCGGGAATCAACCGAGGTTTCCTGATATATTCCCGTAAGCGACAGGTTCATGGGCCCGATCCGCTGATCGAGATGGGCCTGCAACTGCAATTCGTCGGCGAAGTATTCGGGCGTGAACGCGGTGTTGACCGTGCGCACATCGTTGGGCTCGTCGAAATTGGCGTATCCGTCGGGTCCGTAGACGCTGCCCAGGGCCAGCGCCTCGGGGATGCCCTGGATGCGGAACAGTTCTACCGAAGACAGGACCGAACCCAGCGTCGAATTGGCATTGGTGCTGTCGAAATCGCGGCGGTTGTTAAGGCAGCCCAGCACACCGGTAGGGTCGCGCTGGCAGGCCTGCTTCTGGATCCGCAACCGGTCGTCGTTCTCGCGGAAGTAGAACGCCATAAGGTCGAGCGTGGTGTCGGCGGTGGGCTCGAAGCGCAACGATCCGCGCACTGCATACATGTCGCGTCCGTCGATATCGGAGTTGTCGTAGAGGTTGTCGGTGAACCCGTCGCGATTGAGATAGAACCCGGCCGCGCGGAAGGCCAGCGTGTCGCCGAGCGGCACATTCACCATGCCCTTGGCCTTGATGCTGTTGTAATTGCCGTATTCGAATTCGGCAGCGGCCCCGAAAGTACCCAGTTCGGGCTTGGCGGTCACCACATTGACCACGCCCGAAGTCGCATTGCGACCGAACAGCGTGCCCTGCGGGCCGCGCAGGACTTCGACGCGCTCGAGATCGAAATATTCGGTTTCGAAGAGGCGCGTGCCGAACAGCGGCGAACCGTTGGTATGGATCGCAGTCGCGCTATCGCAAGTCACGCCCACGCAAAGGTCGCCGATCCCGCGGATCGTGAAACTCGCACTGGTGAAGTTCGACTTGGTGAAGGAGACATTGGGCAGCGTAAGCTGGAGATCGCTGGCGTTTTCGATCTGCTGCGCCTCGAGCGCCTCGCTGTCGAACGCGCTGACTGCAATCGGCACTTCCTGCAGCGACTGGTTCTGACGCTGCGCGGTAACGATGATCACGTTGTTATCGAACCGCGGATCATCGAAGCCATCCTCGGCAGCGTCCTGCGCAAATGCAGGGAACGAAATAGCGCTCGCGCAGATACCCGCGAGCAGGGAAGCCCTTACCCTCATTAACCCTCTCCTCTCCATGTGCCGTCTTTGCGGCTTATGGCGTATTGCTAACACACATTCGTATGCACGCAAGCACGAGCGCATGATTGTTGCGCAAAAGGACGGCGAATTTTGGCGAGTGTTGTTTTAGAGACGCTAGCCGAGCGATCATTGACGCTACGGCACTCGACGCTGCGCAGGGTGTGTACAAAAATACCGCTGTCAGACGAGAGTATGGCTTTCGGCCAGTTCGATAATGCCGCGCCTGCCCGATTCATCGCGTCCAAGCTGCACGAACACGTCGATCACGCTGGCCGCATAGGCGATGGTATCGCTCCGTGTCAGCCCGATTCCCGTCTGCATGACCATCAGGGACAATTGCTCGAGCGCGCCCCGCAGCGAGTTGGCGTGGACGGTGGAGAAGCTGCCCGGATGGCCGGTGTTGATCGCGCGCAGGAAGCTGACGCTTTCCGCACCGCGCAGTTCGCCCAGCACGATGCGGTCGGGGCGCAGGCGCAGCGCGGCCTGCAGCAATTCGTTGGCGGTGACCTTGGCTTCGCCCAGTTCGCCCTTGACCGCGACCAGCCCGACGCCGTTTTCGCCGGGCAACCTGAGCTCGGGCGTATCCTCGACCAGCACGACGCGTTCGTGACGCGGGATTTCGCCGAGCATGGCGTTGAGGAACGTCGTCTTGCCGGTGCTTGTCCCACCCGAGACGAGGATGGTGCGCCGCTGGCGGATCGCCTCGCGCAGAAAGGCGATCGGCTGAGCCTGCGCATCGGGCATGGCGCCCCGCCCCTGCGGCCTTAGCGGACCGGTGTCATAGGCATCGAGCGGCAGGTCGAGCCGCCGATGGCGGCGGATCGCCATGGCCCAGTGCTTGCGCGCCGCGGGCGGACCACAGAACTGGACGCGCGCGCCGCCGGGCAGCGTCGCACCGAGCAGCGGATGTTCGCGGTTGATCCCCTGGTGGCTGACCCGCGCGACCTGTTCGGCCAAGCGCTGGATCAGCCGGTCGTCGATATCGGGCCGCACCACCTTGTGCATACCGCCCCGCGCCGCATCCTCGACCCAGACCTCGCCCGGCCTGTTGACCAGGATCTCGGTCACCGTGTCGCATTCGAGCCACTCGCGGAATGGCGCGAGATAGGCGTCGAGATAGACGCTGCGTTCGCCGTGCAGATCGACCGGCGGGGCATCCACTTCAGGCTGTCCGTCGGGTTGGAAAGGGTGGATGTCGGCGCTCACGGCAGGGCTTCCGGATCAGCTGACCGAAGAGAAATCGAGATCGCGCGCGGTAAAGATGCGGATCGGTTCGCCCTGTCGCACCCGCACGGTCGGCCCGCGCTGGCCGTCCTGCTGGGCTGCAGTGGCCGCGGCCGAGGAACTGGCCCCGCCGATCAGCACGCCTGCCGCACCGCCGGTGGCGAGCGAGCCGACGCCGCCGACGACCGACAGCAGCAGGGCCGAACCGAACCGCCTGAAGAAACCGTCACCCGAAACCTTGCCCGCAAGACCCGTGGTCCCGTCGAAACCGATCGCGGGCGAAGCCAGATTGACCGAGGCTCCGTCGGGACGGATCAGCCGGGTCCAGATGACGTAGGCGCGCTTCTGGCCGTTCTGCAGGCCCGACTGGTACTGACCGATCAAACGGCTCGAGCGCGGGACGAGTACCTTGGTCCCGTCGAAACTGCGCACGTCCTGGCTTACCACGGCGCGGACATAGCCCGGGACATTGGTGTCGATCGCCGTTTCGAGGATCGCCGGGATCAGCGTGCCCTGCGTCACCGTGGTAGTGGGATTGCCCATCGCCTTGGCCTGCGCCGGCGCCCCGCCCACACCGCCGATCCGGCTGGCGAAATCGCTGGCGCCGTTGCCGGAAGTTCCGTTTCCGGCCGCTTCGCCGGCCCCGCTTGCCTCTCCCAGTGCCAGAGTAGCGGGGGCGTTGCCGGCATCGAACACCACGGTGGGGCTGGCATAGGGATTGGCGGCAAGTCCCGGCTGCGGCTGCGCCGACAGCACGGGCTGCGGTGCGGGATCGGGCCGGGCAATGGGCGCGGCGGCAACCTGCGGCGCGATCGGCGCCGGGGCCGCTTGCGGCGGCACCGTGGATGCGGCTTCGACCGGCGCCTGCTGGCCGCCGCCTATCCCCTCGCTCGGCGCGATGCGCGCGGAATTCATGCTCCACATGGTCACAAGGCCGAGACCCGCGACGATCGCGATCCCCGCCACCAGGCCAAGCGCATCGGACTTGCCCGCCGGACGTGCGACCACGGGAAAGGCGTTGCGCTGGGCAAGGTCGATGACCTCGGCATCGCTGCCCTCGCGCGGATCGATATCGTTGGCGGCCCCGCTATCGCCGGGCTTCTGTTCGGGCAGGCGCATGGCAAGGCGCATGGGTTACTTCCTTCTCGCGGCGAAAGCGGGGCTGGCACCCGCGCTGTTCGCGGGCCGCTGGGGGCCGGTGTTGACCAGTTCGGCGCTGTCTTCGCCCGAACGCAGAACGATGCTGCGCGGCACACCGTCGACCACGATCGTATCGCCCCGCACCGTGAAATTGACCGGCCCCTCGACGCCTTCGCTATTGGTCACCAGGATTGCGGGGACCTCTCTGCCGCCCGGCCAAGTCAGGAAAGTGGCAGTCCCGTCGTCATAGGTGTTCTCGGGCAGCAGTTCGGGATCGCCGGATGCATTCCACGCGAAATTGAGATCCGCCGGATCGACCACGGCATAGGGATCGCCCGCGGCCTGCCGCTCCACCGCGTTGGGCGCTCCGGCCACCTCCACCAGCTCTTCCGGATAGGCGAAGCGCATCAGATAGAGCGGCTTGGCCGACGGGCTGGCGACGAGGTCGAACAGATAGGTCCGCTTGCTGGTGACGACCGTCAGATTGGTCGCGGCGCGCGGCTCGAGCGGTTTGACGAACAAGATATTCGCGCGTTTGTTGGGCGTCACCTGCCAGGTCGCGCTGTCGCCGATGGCGACATTCTCGATCACCTCGTCGTCGCCAAACATGATGCTCGCCTGGACTGCGATGCGGCCATCGATACGCACCACCTTGGCTTCGTCGTACAGCACTTCGACGAGGCGAGCATCCTGCGCGGCGGCTGGGCTGGCCATCAGCGCGAGGGCGAACGCGGGAATAAGCGCGCGGATCATGCGGTTTTCTCCATGGATCGATCAAGGGCCTTCGGCGCGGCGGACTTGAACCGGCTTCCGATGCCGGAACCGCGCGCACGGGCGGAACTGATGGGGGATGACGGGGCAGGGCCGGAAGAGGTCGCATAGACCTTCACCGTGCGCGAACCGCCGCTTCCGCCAGAGCCGCCACTGTCATTCGCGGCATAGGCGGCAGGGATCGCGGAAACATCGATCCGGCGGGCCTGCGAACTCGCTTGGCTGGCGGCCTGCGCCTGCGCGAGAGCAGCCGCAGGCGCGGCCTGCTGCGGCGCTGCGGCGGTCGAGGACTGTTCCTCGCGCTCGCTCGCGAGGCCGAACACGCTCCAGCCAGCCACCATCGCGCCCGCTACCTTGAGCACGATTGCCATCAGCGCGACATGCACCGCGCCGATCATGAAGAAGGCCATTCCGGCCTGCGGATCGACCTGCCCGGGGGTGGCGGTCAGCGCACCGAGGATCGGCACGGCGAGTTCGAGCATCACGCTGCCACCCAGCACCGCGAACAGCGGTGCAAGCGCGCACAACGTCAGGCCCTTGACCCACCCGGTGAACAGGCCCCGCGTGCCGTTGAACAGCGCCATGACCACGAACAGCGGACCCAGCGCGACCAGCACGCCCAGGGCGATCTTGGTGGTTACCAGCAGCCCCACGGTTCCGAGCATGAACAGCAGCGCGCCGAACCACATCATCCCGGCAGGCGAAAAGGTCGAGATATCCTGCGCGCCCGCGCTGGCTTCCTGCACCGCGAGGAACACGATATCGATCTTCTGCGCGAAGAGATCGGTGGCAGAGCCCCGTGTCCCGCTGAGAACCCCGGCAAGGTAATCGGGAGTGGCAACCGCGAGGTTCCACACCACGCTCTGATAGGCGAGCCAGCTGGTGGCGAAGGTCAGCACCAGCCCCAGCGTCATCATGCGCGGGACGAGGCTGCGCACGCCGATATTGGTGCGTCCGGTCAGCAGCGCGAACGCGAAAAGCACGATGAACAGCGTCAGGACGAGCGTGAGCACCGTGCCGAGTGATCCCCCGGGAGCGAACAGCCGGCCGAAGGCCGCCGCGCTGGCTTCACCCGCGATGCAGTCGACCCCGCGCAGCGCCGCGGCGACGCCATTGCCGACCTGATCGGCGGCTTGCTGGCAGTTCACGCTCACTCGGCCGCGAGGCGCAGGGCCTCGACCCCGGCCTCCCCTTCATCATTGGCGCCGCCCGGCCACCGGGTTCCGGTCAAGGCGGGGAACCACTCGCTCGGCGCGTCGCCCAGCGCTTCGCGCAACAGGTCGAGCCGGCGGACAGAGCTTTCCCGTCCCGACAGCAGCGTCAGCACTTCGGGCGCGCCCGACAGGTCGAGCCGCACCACCACGCTGGCATCGGGCTGTCGCACTAGGAAGCAGCGGCTGTGCGCAGGCAGCGTGCGGATCAAGGCGAGTTCGTGCTCGGTAAGTCCGAAACCATCGCAATAGTCTTCGGGCCGCGCGCGGCTGTTGGGCATGAACACCATGGTGGCGGTCTGTTCGACCAGCGCCGTCGAAATGCGGCTTTCAAGCGCATCGCGCGCGGATTGCGTAGCGAAACCGACCAGCGCGTTGCGTTTGCGCAAGGTCTTGAGCCAGTCCCGAATGCGCGCAGCGAAGACTTCGTCGTCGAGCGCCTTCCAGCCCTCGTCGATCAGGATCATGGTCGGCTTGCCGTCGAGCCGTTCCTCGATCCGGTGGAAGAGATACATCATGGTCGGCGTCCGCAGCCGCGGGTTTTCCAGCAGCGCGGTCATGTCGAAACCGAGGACGCGCGCGCCAAGATCGAGCCGGTCCTCGGAATTGTCGAACAGCCAGGCATGTTCGCCCCCTGGCCCCTCACCCGCGCCGATCCATGCGCCGAGCCGGTCGGCCAGATCGCCCGGTTGCGGACGCCGCGTGCCCGATAGCAGTTCCCTGAAATGCCGCAGGCGGCGCAGCGAAGCATCGTTGGCATAGGCGGCATCGACCGCCGCCGCGATGGTCTGCTCTTCTTCGGGACCATCGGCCTTGAGCAGCACGCCCAGCCAGTCACGCAGGAAGGCCCGGTTGCCGGGCGTGTCGGGCAGCGCCAGCGGATTGAACCCCGTCGGTTCGCCCGAGCGGATGCTGTCGTAGCGTCCGCCAATGCCGCGCACGAACAGTTCCGCGCCACGATCCTTGTCGAACAGGATCGTGCGCGGGCTGAATTTCTGCGCCTGTGCGGCGAGGAAGTTCATTACCACCGTCTTGCCCGAACCCGAAGGTCCGATGACCGAGAAATTGCCCAGGTCGCCATGGTGGAAATTGAAGAAGAACGGTGTCGCGCTGGTGGTTTCGAGCAGCGTCACTGCCTCGCCCCAGTGATTGCCCTGGGCTTGCCCCAGCGCGAAGCCGTGCAAGCTCCCGAAACTCGCCATGTTCGCGCTCGAGATCAGCGCGCGCCTTACGAGATAGGCCTCGTTGCCCGGGAACTGTCCCCAGAAGGCGGGTTCGAGATTGGTATCCTCGCGTACTGCGATCGCGCCGGTATCCGCCAGCGCGGCAGCGCAGGCGGCCATGGCGTCATCGAGCTGGCCGAGCTGCCGCTCGCGGACCATGACGGTCAGGTGATGGTCGCCAAAGCCGACCGCGCCATTGCCCAGCGCATCGCGCGCCGCCAGCATGTCCGCGCGTTCGGCAGCGGCTTCCTCGTCAGCCGATTTGAGCCGGCGGATTGCGAGGTCCATCCGCTCGCGCGCGGTCTGTCGCTCGGTCGGGGCATAGCTTTCGCTGACCACCATTTCGAAGGGCAGCCGCAGCAGGCTGTCGAGCAGGCCCGGAGAAGTCGCTTCGGGATAGTCCTTCATCCCGAGCATTGCCGCGAATTCGGGTGCACCCGAGCCGCGCGTTTCGATTGCATCGAGCCCGAAACTCACGCGGCGATAGGGCAGCATATGGCCGATATCGACATCGTCGGCTGGCTTGCGCACCGGGCGCATTTCGCCATTGTAAAGCGCGCTCAGCAGTTCGAGCATTTCCGAATTGGTGCTGCCCTGCGGGCCCGTGTATTCGCCCAGCGGGGTCGCCCCATATGCGCTCAGCGCTGCGACGAGACCCTGCGAAGCCGCGCGCAGCGAGCGCAGGTCCTTGGGATCGGGTTCGAGCCGGTCGCCGTCCTGCCGGCGGAATTTCCTGCCGACCCGTTCGACCAGGCCCGCTTTGCCCCGCGCGGGACGACGGATCAGCGTGATGAACTGGTCGTTGACGAACAGCTGGCCCGAACCCAGCCGGTCGCGCCAGCATGCATCGATATGCCGGCTGATCGGATCGGGAAATTCGGCTTCGAGATCGACCGATACGCGGCGGCGGATAACGTGGTGGTACAGCACGAACCGCGCATCGAGTGTCGAGCGCAGAACCACTTCGCGCGTGGCCGCATGCGCGTTGAGCGCTTCGCTGTCCTCGGTTTCGAACAGCAGCCCGGGAACCTGGATCGCGGTCATGACAGAACCGTCGCGCAGCAGCAGCGTGCTTTCGTCGATCAGCCGGAGATAGGGCAGCCGGTCGCCGGCCCGCGCTTCCTTCGCGCTCCAGGCGGCAGCGCCCATCCATTTGGTCTTATGCGGCATAGGAATTGCACCCCCAGCGCTGGTAATTCTTCACCCGCGGGCATTTCGATACCTTGGTGATCCACAGGTCGAAGATGCGCGGCTCGCGCAGGCAGGCGAAATATCCGATCCCGTGCATGACAGCGAAGACCAGCAGTGCCAGCCAGCTGCCGGTGATCAGAAAGGCCTCGGTCGTCACCATCCCGTTGATGATGAAATAGTTATATGTCACTCCCGCGAACATCTGCGGCCGCGTGAGTGCACGATGCACGGGATGGCGCACGAGCGTGGTCATCTCACGCGGCCACGCCCTGGATGCCGGCCACGATGGATGCCGCGCCGAACAGGATGAACACGCCGATGATCACGGTCGCCCCGAAACGCCAGTTGAGGCGGCCGGTCAGCATCATGAAGCCGACTGCGGCAACCGCCATAACTGCCACCGCCGTTGCGACATTGCCAAGCAGCGTGCCCTGAAGCCAGCCGAGCGCGGCGACGATTGGCCCCGAACCCGCGGGATCGGCAGCCTGCGCGAAAGCAGCGCTGGGCGTCAGGAAGGCGGCCAGAACTGCCGGAAGGGTGAACTTGCGACTCAATTGATTACTCCCGTGAATGATCGGACAGGCGGCCCATGATGGCCGCCACGTAAAGCTGCGTTTCGCGGATGCGCGGGACACCGCCGGCGCGGATCACCCGCCCGGGCCCGGCATTGTAAGCGGCAAGCGCCTTCTCGAGATCGCCGTCGAACCGGTCGAGCTGTTCGCGCAGGTAACGCGCGCCGCCTTCGAGATTGGCGAAGGGATCGTCGGGGTCGACGCCCAGATCGCGCGCCGTGCCGGGCATGAGCTGTGCCAGTCCGCGCGCGCCCACGGGCGATACTGCATTCGCGCGCCAGCGGCTTTCCTGCCACACCAGCGCCTCGATCAAGGTCGGGCTGAGATCGAAGCGTCCGGCGAGTTCGGCGACCTTGGCCTGGTAGTCCTGGGGCACCAGCCTCGCGTGGCGGACCGGGTCCGCCACGGCGATGTCGGGCACGACGATGTCGCCCGGGACCTCGGCCGTGCCAAAGGTCATCGATTCATCTGGCGCAGCCGGTTGCGCGCGGCCTGCGCCGGTTACCCAGCGCGCACCGTCCGCATCAATCTCCAAGACATCCGCCCTTGCATCAAGGGCGGGAAGCGCGGCGCAGGACAATCCGATTGCCAAGGCCCAGCGTGCGAGAATCATTGCACCCTCCGTCCCACCGCGTCTGGGCACGTTTCATGACAAGAACGTGACGAAGCGGCGAATGAGTGAGGGCTGGATCCGGTGACCGCATGAAAAAGCCCGCCTCCCTGTGGAAGGCGGGCCCTGCGGCTCGGCCGTTGCGAAGATCAGCGGAGCGATAGCGCGTAATAGCGTGCGAATTCGCCCTGCTCGAGCATGGCCAGCGCCTTGCGGGCAAGCCGGCGGGAATCGACCCATTCGCCAGTCGCAGTCTCGAGCTCGACGCTCCTGCGCATGTTCGCAGCGCTAGCGAATTCGGTGCGGGCCGCATCGTAATTGCCCATCCGCGCGAGCGCGATACCGTGGTTGATCAGGCGTGCTGGATCGTTCGCGGCCAGTTCGTCGCAATTCTCGATGGCCTGCCGCGCTGCGGCATTGTCGTTGGCCACCAGTTCTTCATAGCCGACGTCGAACGCGGTGTCCGGGGCCTGCGCGGTGGCAACAGGGCCCTGCGCGAGAAGGACGAGGGCAACGCTGGTAATGATCGCCATGACAGCTCTCCTTTTATGTTGTGAGTGCATGTTTGAACCCCGGCCCTGCCGACTGCAACAAATCTGTAACTTTGTCATAAAAGCGTAATCCGACCCCACGGAAACGGTTTTCCGCCATTTCGGCCAAGCCGCCCGGGATGATCCGAGGTTCTGCAACACAACGGTCATCTTTCGACAAAAACTGTCACGAACGATCCCTAGCGGGGGATTCGCGATCCGAGATTTCGCATCCGATTCATCCGGTTTTTGAGGGGACCGTTACCCGTGACCAATTTCCATCGTTCGCTCGTCCTTGGCTGCTCTGCACTGGCTCTTGCCAGCTGCGGCGCCGACGAAATCGTCTCGCCGGGTACCGGCGGTGACGTGATCATCAACAACCCGACCCCGGCCCCGACGCCGACCCCCACGCCGACCCCGACGTCGACGCTGGTGACCCCGGCCGCGGGCTGCCCGACCATTTCCGACCCGGTCGGCCTGACCGATGGCAACACCATCACCGGCCCCACCGGCGAATACCGCGTCTGCACTCTGCCCGCGCGCTTCACCGCTTCTTCGACCCTGCCCTACATCGAAGGCCTGCTCTACCGCATCGACGGCCGCGTCGATGTCGGCACCGACGGCGGGGCTGCCGATACGGGCGCGGACACCGACGTCGAACTGACGATCGAACCGGGCGTGATCCTGTTCTCGTCGGGTTCGGGCTGGCTGAACGTCAACCGCGGCAACACGATCAATGCGAACGGGACTGCCGCGCGTCCGATCATCTTCACCAGCCGCGACAACGTGCAGGGGCTGAACACGGCCAATTCCTCGGGCCAGTGGGGCGGCGTCGTCCTGTCGGGCCGCGCTCCGGTAACCGATTGCATCGCCCCGGGCGCAACCCCGGGCACCACCGCCTGCGAACGCCAGGTCGAAGGCGCAGCGCAGCCGGCCCTGTTCGGCGGCGCGACCCCGACCGACAGCTCGGGCAGCATGAGCTACGTCCAGATCCGCTACTCGGGCTTCGTCCTGTCGGGCGACAGCGAACTGCAGGCGCTCACCACCGGCGGCACCGGTTCGGGCACGCAGCTCAGCAACATCATGAGCTACAACAGCTCGGATGACGGCGTCGAATTCTTCGGCGGCCAGTTCAACCT
Source organism: Qipengyuania citrea (assembly GCF_009828015.1). Lineage (GTDB taxonomy): Bacteria > Pseudomonadota > Alphaproteobacteria > Sphingomonadales > Sphingomonadaceae > Qipengyuania > Qipengyuania citrea. The sequence continues at coordinate 345,698 of NZ_WTYG01000003.1, forward strand.
GCGCAACCTGATCGTGGTCGGCGCCGAAGACGACAGCCTCGACACCGACACCGGCGTCAAGGTCGACATGCAGAACGTGATTGCCATCCAGCGCCCCGGCGTCGGCGACACGATCATCGAAGCCGACTCGTCGAACGGGCTCGAAGAAGACACCCCGCGCCAGAACACGCGCATCTCGAACGCCACCTTCATCGCCAACAGCGGCACCGGCGACCAGGCGATCCGTATCCGCGGTTTCGCCGACTACACGATCGTCAATTCGGTCCTGGTCGACAATGAAGGCTCCACGCCGTGTCTGCGCATCGACAATCCCGAAACGCTGAACCGCGCTGCCAATGGCGCGATCGACGAAGCCGGCCCGGTGGTGTTCAATTCCTTCGTGCTCGATTGCTCGGTGGACTTCCGCGACAGTTCGGGCGGGGTGACCGCGGCGCAGATCGAAACACGCTTCAACGCCGGTTCGAACAACGATGCCAATTTCACCAACACGCTGTCGATGGGCTTCGTAAACGGCACCAACGAGAACGGTGTCGCCGTGTTCGATCCGACCGCGATCTCGTCGTTCTTCCAGACCCCCACCAACATCGGCGCGGTCTATCCAGGCAACGACACCTGGATCCAGGGCTGGACCTGCAATTCGGCAACGGTGACCTTCGATGCCGCGGTCTCCGACTGCAGCAGCCTCCCGGTCTACTGATCCGCATCGACGGCTGCGGGGCGCGCATTCCGTGCGTCCCGCAGCCGGTTTCGCATTTCGCATCGGCGCCTTCGCAGGGCTCCAGCACAGTTTTTAAGACCTGAATATGAGGGGGTCTCGAACCATGTCGACCGGCAAGCAGCTTTCCGCGCTGCTCCTGCTCTCCACCGCGCTCACCTTCCCTGCCGGGGCCGCATTCGCCCAGGCAGCGAGCACCGGCGCCGAAGGCGTACCCGCCGATGAAGATCCCGCCACCGACGCCATCATGGCGCAGCAGGCCGAGGGCATCGACGACACGCCGCCGGAGGAAGCGTTCGAGGAACCCGATATTTCGGTCCCCGGGGGCGCAATCGTCGTCACCGGTCGCCGCCGGCAGGACGTCACTCGCGCCTCGTCGCAGGTCGTCTCGGTGCTCGACAGCGCCAGCATTGCGCGGACGGGCGAAGGCGACATCGCCGGCGCGCTGACCCGCGTCACCGGCCTGTCGACCGTGGGCAACGGCCTCGTCTATGTCCGCGGCCTCGGCGATCGCTACTCGCTCGCGCTGCTCAACGGCCTGCCGCTGCCCTCGCCGCAACCGCTCAGCCGCGTGGTCCCGCTCGACATCTTCCCGACCAGCGTCATCGCATCGAGCCTGGTGCAGAAGACCTATTCGGCCAACTTCCCCGGCGAATTCGGCGGTGGCGTCATCAATCTGACGACCCGCGCGGTGCCCGATGAGAGCTTCGTCAAGATCAGCGCGGGCATTTCAGGCGACACCGAAACGACCTTCGGCACGGGCTACACCTATTACGGGTCCGATTACGACTGGTTCGGCTTCGACAATGGGCGCCGCGACCCCGGCCCCAACCTGCAATCCTTCCTCGACAGCGGGCAGTCGCTCAACGACCCCGGCGTGGACCAGCAGGCCATCCTGACCGAACTGGGCGATCCCAATCTGATCCTCCTGCAGAGCACCGACGAACTGCCCGTCAACTGGTCGGGCGGCATCACCGCGGGCACCAGCGTCGATGTCTTCTCCGACGGCCGGTTCGGCGTGATCGCCACTGCCTCGCTCAGCAACAAGTACCGCAATCGCTTCATCACGCGGCAGGCCGCGCTGAACGGCGATCTCGACCTCGACCAGACGGGCAACCAGTTCCAGACCGACCAGCGGATCCTCGCCAATGCCATGCTCGGTTTCGGGCTCGAAGTGGGCGAGCACCGCTTCCGCCTGACGAACCTCTACATCCGCGATTCGCTCAAGCGCGCGTCGCTGGCGCAGATTTCCGACCTCACCGACGACGATGACGATCTGTTCCAGAACACCGGCTGGTACGAACGCCAGCTGCTCGACACGCAGTTTGTCGGCGAACTCGAATTCGGCGACCTGTCGATCGACCTGCGCGGCGGTTATGCCCAGACGCAGCGCGAAGCGCCGAACGAATGGGAATTCGTCTATTCGCGCGACCTCAATCCCTCGGGCGGGTTCGACGATATCTATCTCAACCTGCAGAACGGAGGGCAGCGTGGTCGCACCACGGTGGCGTTCTCCGACCTGACCGAAGACCTCTATTACGGCGGTCTCGATGTCAGTTACCAGCTGACCAACTGGCTCGGCGTGACGGTGGGCGGCGCCTATACCGACACCGAACGCCTGTCGCGGCGCCGCGAATTCGACATTCGCACGACGGGCGATTACCCGCTGGCGTTCGGCGCGCTGCGCCCCGACAATCTGCTGGGCGATGCGCTGATCGCGCTGGGTTACGATACGGAAGCGCAGACTGCCGGCGGGATCGGGCCGTTCTCCTACACCATTATCGATACCACCGCCGCCGATCCGGCGTTTTCCGCCGGGCTCGAGATCAAGGCTGGCTATGCGCAGGCGCGGATCGAACCGCTTGCCGGGGTCTCGCTCGATGCGGGTGTGCGCTACGAAGACGCGACGCAGCAAGTCGTGCCGCTCGGGCTCGACGGCCTGCCCAGCGGATCGGCCAATGCCACGCTGCTGAACAACGATTATTGGCTGCCCGCAGCCACGCTGACTTGGGAAATCGCCGACAGCCTGCAAGCGCGTTTCAATGCGTCCAAGACCATCGCGCGCCCCCAGTTCCGCGAGCTGATCCTGCAGACCTATTACGATCCGGAAAGCAACCGCCAGTTCACCGGCAACCCCGGGCTGGTCGATAGCGAGCTGACCAATTACGAAGCCCGCGTCGAATATTACTGGGGCTCGGGCAGCAAGTTCAGCCTCGCCGGGTTCTACAAGGACATCGAGAACCCGATCGAGGTGTTTTCGAGCTTCAACGACAACACCGTGGTTAGCCGCTTCGCCAATGCGCCCCAGGCTGAACTCTACGGTGCGGAAGTCGAAGTCCAGTGGAACAAGGACCTCTACACGCTGGGCGACTGGTGGGACAGCAAGCGCTTCGTCGCGATTGCCAACTACACTTACACCCAGTCCGACATCAGCGTGCAGGCGGGCGACCAGGTCAATGTCCCCGAACTGGGCGGCCTGCAGTCGGCGTCCAACTTCTTCGAGGACGGTACCGCTCTTACCGGTCAGTCGGACCATATCGCCAACGTCCAGCTGGGGCTCGAAGACCTCGACCGCGTCAGCCAGATGACCTTCCTGTTCAATTACGGCAGCAAGCGCGTGATCAGCCGCAGCACGCTGTCGCGCCCGGACATCCTCGAAAACCCCGGCCTGACTATCGATTTCGTCGCGCGGCAGGGTTTCGAACTGGCCGGGACGGACATGGAAGTGAAGTTCGAAGCGCGCAACCTGACGGGCCGCGACCATTTCGAATACCAGACCACCGGCACCACGCGGATCGAGAACAACAGCTACGACGTCGGCCGCAGCTTCAGCCTGTCGGTATCTGCCGAGTTCTGATTACACACACACAAATCTCCTTCGGAAAGGGCCGCTTTCGGGCGGCCCTTTTTCGTTGATTGGCGGCTGAAGTTGGGTGGTTAGCGGCCGTCGATGCTTTGCTCGGCATGCGAAGGGATGCTAACGCCTTGCCATGTTGTGGCATTCTCGATCAGAGCTTGAAGCTGAGGGGCGTCCTAGTCGCAATGAGCTATTCTGGGCCGTGGCAGCAACTCCACTTTTTCTCTTTCAGATTGTGGGCTGGACTCGCCGCATAATTGACGGGCTTCATGGAGAGCCGCTCGTAATATCGAGTTGGTTTGATTTATATGCCTTGAGGTCCGAGCCCACTTGGCACTTCGCTGCAGGTGTCGCGATGTATGTAATTTTCATCGCTTTCGCCCTCGTGCTTTTGTGGGCGTGCTCACTGCAATTGCAGCGATGGCTCTTCTGGCGTAATCGCATCTAGCAAGCGTCCGCAATCGCGGTCGTACACAGACAGACTGCTATCGCCCGGCGCTCAATCGTAGCTGTCGTACACATATCCCAGCGAGCGCACCGTCCGCAAGCGTTCGCCCGCCCCGACCTTGCGTAGCGCGCGGCGCAACCGGCCGACCCAGACATCGACCGTGCGCTCGTCGATCGGCGGCTCCTGCTTGCCCAGCGCCGCGATCAGAGCGCCGCGCGACAGCACACGGTCGGGGTTCTGCGCCAGAAAATGCAGCAGACGGAATTCATTGGGCCGCAGATCCAGCGCCCGGCCGTTCCACCGCGCTTGCAAGGCCGCGAGATCGACCAGCAGCGCGCCCAGTTCCAGCCGTTCGTTGACGCGTGGCTGTGCGCCGCCCATCTGCAGCGCCATCACGCGGTCCAGCACCATCGTGCGATCAATCGGGCCGGTGATGTAGTCGTCGGCCCCGGCGCGGAGCGCGCGGCGCTTGTCCTGCGCATCGTCTTCCTCGAGCACGATGGTGATGTGGGCATCCTGCATTCGCGGGTCGGAACGCAGCCGCCGGCACATCTCAAGCCCCGAGAGATCATCCATCACCCAGTCGACGAAAGCGCAGACAGGTCCTTCGACCAGCCGCCGCGGTCCATCGGGATAGAGCCGCGCGAAGGCGTAGCACAGATCGCCGTTTTCGAAGTCTGGCAAATCGCCTGCCATCGGGTCGGTCAGGAATATGTTGATCGTACGCACGCAGCCGTCACCCCACCAGTGAGGTGGCAGCGATGCCGCAGTCATATGACTCGTATGTGACCTCGTCTGCGCGTTTGTAACACTGCGGCGCAAAATGCGCCGCGTCTTACGGACTGGCGATCGTGAGCGACCAATCGCGGGGCACGGTGGAGGCCACGCCGACCGGGTTCTTCGGCAGGTAGGGCTCTTCCAGCCGGCGGACCTCGTCCTCGGTCAGTGCCAGATCCATCGCCGCGCAGGCGGCGTCGATATGACCGGGCTTGGTCGCTCCGATGATCGGTGCGGTCACGCCTTTGGCAAAATGCCAGGCGAGAGCCACGCTCGCGCGCGATACATCCCGTTCCGCGGCAATCGCACCAACGGTTTCTACGATTGCGCGATCCGCCTCTTCCTGCTGGCGATAGAGCAGCTTGCCGAAGCCGTCGGTCTCGCTGCGCACGGTGGTTTCGTCCCATGCGCGGGCAAGCTTACCACGCGCCAGCGGGCTCCACGGAATGATGCCGATGCCCTGATCGGCGCAGAGCGGCAGCATTTCGCGCTCTTCCTCGCGGTAGAGCAGATTGACGTGGTTCTGCATCGAAATGAACAGCGTCCAACCATTCGCGCGGGCCACTTCCTGCGCCTTGGCGAACTGCCAGGCGAACATCGACGAGGCGCCAAGATAGCGGACCTTGCCCGCCTTCACGATGTCGTGCAGCGCCTCCATCGTTTCCTCGATCGGCGTGGCATCGTCCCAGCGGTGGATCTGGTAGAGATCGACATAGTCCATCCCCAGCCGCGTCAGGCTGTCGTCCACCGCCTGCATCAGCGCCTTGCGCGACAGACCGCCCGCATTGGGGGCCTGCTGCCAGGGCAGGAAAGCCTTGGTCGCGACCACGATCTCGTCGCGTCGCGCAAATTCGGGCAGCAGGCGCCCGATCACCTCTTCCGATGCGCCGCGCGAATACATGTTCGCCGTATCGAAGAAGTTGATACCCGCCTCCACCGCCTCGCGGATGAAGGGACGGCTTTCGTTCTCCGAAAGCACCCAGTCGCCATGCCAGCCCTTGCTGGTGTCGCCATAGCTCATGCAGCCGAGACACAGCCGCGAAACCTTGAGGCCCGAAGGCCCGAGATTGACGTAATCCATGATCGTATCCCCTTTCAGGAGCAGGCCGGTTTCAGGCGAGCGTCATTCCGCCATCGACGCGTATGGTCTGGCCGACGATATAATCGGCCAGCGGCGAGGCAAGGAACAACGCCGCCCCGGCCATGTCCTGCGGGGTGCCCATCCGGCCTGCCGGTATGCGCGCCACCGCGCCTGCCGCGCGCTGCTCGTTCTCGGTGGTGACCTTGGTCAGCTTGGTCGGGACAAGGCCCGGCGCGATGCCGTTGACGCGAATGCCCTCTCCCGCCCAGGCCTGCGCGAGGCTGCCCACCAGGCTGACCGCACCCGCCTTGCTGGCGGCATAGGCTGGGTTGCCCAGCATGGCGTGATAGGCGCCCACCGAACTGACCACGATCAGCGATCCGCCCCGCTCGGCCAGCCGGGGGCGGACGATCCGCGCGCAATCCATCAGCGAGTTGAGATTGACCTCCATCACCGCGTCCCAGCCCTCGCGCTCGAATTCCTCGCGGCGATAGCACACCTTGCCCTGGCACAGCACGACGACATCGAGCCGGTCGGGCAGTTCAAAGCTGGCAGTGGCGGAGGCGTCCGACACGTCGAGCCGGTGGAAGGTCAGCCCCGCCAGATCGCTGCCTTCGGAGGCCGCATAATCGGATGCCGCAGCGCGGGTTCCGCTGACATGGACCAGCGCCCCGTGCTGGCGGAAGCCATGCGCAATACCGTTGCCGATCCCGCTCGTCCCGCCCACGACGAGGACGGTCTTACCGGAGAAGTCGAGCGGATCGGTCATGCGGTATTGCTCCTCAGATCGAGCGGCTGATCACTTCCTTCATGATCTCGTTGGTGCCGCCGAAGATGCGCGTGACACGCGCATCGCGCCACAGCCGGGCGATCGCATATTCATTCATGTAACCCGCCCCGCCATGCAGTTGCAGCGCCATGTCGCAGGCTTCCCACTGCAAATCGGTGTGCCACAGCTTGGCCGCGCTGGCCTCGTCGGTGGTGAGTTCGCCGGCGAGGTGCTTCCTGATCGCCCAGTCGAGATGCGCCCAGCCGACCTGGATCTTGGCCTTGAGATCGGCGAGGACGAATTTGGTGTTCTGGAACTCGAACACCGTCTTGCCGAATGCCTTGCGGTCCTTGGTGAACTTGACCGCTTCGTCGAAAGCGCGCTGCGCTGCGGCCTGCGCGCCCACCGCGATGCCCAGCCGTTCCTGCGGCAGTTCTTCCATGAGATGGATGAAGCCGCGCCCCTCGCCGCCGAGGATATTGGTCATCGGCACACGCACATCGTTGAAGAACAGTTCGGACGTGTCGGCCGAATGCTGGCCGATCTTGTCGAGATTGCGCCCGCGCTCGAACCCTTCGGTGCCGGCATCGACCAGCACCAGCGAGGTGCCCTTGGCGCCCTGCGCGGGATCGGTCTTGGCCACGACGATGACGACATCGGCGTTCTGGCCATTGGTGATGTAGGTCTTGGACCCGTTCACCACGAGGTGATTGCCGTCCTTGATCGCAGTGGTGCGGATGCCCTGCAGATCGCTGCCCGCGCCGGGTTCGGTCATCGCGATCGCCGAAATCACATCGCCCGAAACCATGCCGGGCAGGTATTTGGCGCGCTGTTCCTCGGTGCCGAGACGCTCGATGTAATTGGCGGTGATATCGTTTTGCAGCGTGAAGCCGGCCGAGCTGCCGAGATAGGACAGCTCCTCGCACAACACGCAATTGAAGCCGAAATCGAGGCCGAGCCCGCCGTTCTCTTCCTTGACCGTGGGGCACAGCATGCCCGCCTCGCCCAGCGCCTTCCACGCCGAACGCGGGACGATGCCCTCTTCCTCGTGCTGGTCGAGATAGGGCGTCATATGTTCGGCGAAGACCTTGCGCACGGTGTCGCGAAAGGCCTCGTGATCGTCGTTATAGGCGGTACGATAGCTGGTATCGAGCATGGTCCGTCCTCCTCTCAGGCGTCGAGGAAGCCGGCGAGGCGCTGGCGGATGAGCACTTCGGCTTCCGCCATGATCCCGTCGATCAATTCCTTGCAGGTCGGGATGTCGTTGATCAGACCTGCCACCATGCCGCACGACCACGCGCCTGCATCCATGTCGCCTTCGGTCATGATCCGCGGATACACGCCCGCGACTTCCTCGATGATGTTCTCGAACTTGAGGTCGTCGCCCAGCTTGCGTTCCTTTTCCAGCAGGCGTTCGACGGCATCATTGGTCATCACGCGTTCGGTGTTGCGCAGCGGGCGCATCACCAGCCGCGTGTCGAGCTCGCTCGCCGCGACGATCGCCTTTTTCACGTTCTCGTGCACCGGCGCTTCCTGGGTGGCGATGAAACGCGTGCCCATGTTCATGCCTTCCGCGCCCATGGCGAGGCTGGCAACAAGGCTGCGTGCGTCGGCCATGCCCCCGCTGGCGACAAAAGGAATGTCGAGTTCATCCGCTGCGCGCGGCAGCAGGATCATGTTGGGAATATCGTCTTCGCCCGGATGCCCGCCGCATTCGAAGCCGTCGACGCTGACCGCATCGCAGCCGATCGACTGCGCCTTGAGGCTGTGCCGCACGCTGGTGCACTTGTGGATCACCTTGACCCCGGCGTCCTTGAAATAGGGCAGCACCTGCGCGGGATTGTTGCCCGCGGTCTCGACCGCCTTGACGCCGCCGTCGATGATCGCCTTGACCAGGCCGGGATAATCGGGCGCGTTCACCGTCGGCAGGAAGGTCAGGTTCACGCCAAAGGGCTTGTCGGTCATATCCTTGCAGCGCGCGATCTCGTTCGCCAGCTTCTCGGGCGTACCCTGCGTCAATCCGGTGATGATGCCCAGCCCGCCCGCATTCGAAACCGCGGCCGCCATTTCCGCGAAACCGACATAATGCATGCCGCCCTGGATGATGGGGTGCTCGATGCCGAACATTTCGGTGATGCGGGTTTTCATGTGCTGTGCCTCTTCCCTTGGTTGCTTTTCGCAACGGGTATCGGCGCAAACGCGCTGAGTCTAGCGCTTCGCCACAGCTTCGAGAGCGGCCAGCAGGTCGGCCCCGCTCGCCGTAAGGGAAAGTCCGGTGCCCGCGCGTTCGGCCAGCCCTTCGCGTTCGAGGTCTTCGCCGGTCGGAGCCCGCATCACGCGGCCGTAGCGCCCGCCGTGATAGATCAGCGGGTCAGCCTCGCGCCGATCGAAGTCGACGACTTCGCCGAGGAAGATCGCATGGTCGCCGCCTTCATATTCGAAGCGCGCGCGGCAACCGAACCGAGCGGCATAACCCGCCAGCAGCGGGGCGCCCTCCGGCCCATCGACATCCTCGACCCCGGCGAACTTGCCATCGCCCGGGCGGGCGAACCGGTCGGACATCGCCTGCTGATCCGCCGCAAGGACGTGCACCGCCCAATTGTCGGCATCGCGAAAGACCGGGAGGCTGCCCGAGCGCAGCGACAGGCTCCACAGCACCATCGGCGGATCGAGGCTGACCGAATTGAAGCTGTTCGCTGTCAGCCCGTACGGCCGCCCTGCTTCGTCGCGCGCGGTCACAATGGTCACGCCGGTGACGAAGCTGCCGAGCGCATCGCGGAAAGCCTGGGGATCGAACATCGGCTTCCCAGCTAGTCGCGCCCCGGCATTTGGGCAACCATGGAGACGCGCAAAGCCCGTAGCTGCAAGAAAGCTGCAGCGCGGGGCGGGCAAAATTGCATCTGGCCTGCCTCAGGGGGTTCGCAGCGCGGGCGGTCTCTGCCATGCGCATCGGCCACCCTTACCAGCCAGGAATACCTTGCCGTGATGACCGATGCCGAACTCGCCGCCCACCTAGCCGAGGTTGCCGGAAAGATCCTGCTCGAAGTGCGCGGTAGCGGGGTCTTCCAGGGCAAGAGCCTGGGCAAGGCGGGCGACGAGACCGCCAACCAGTTCCTCGTCCATGCGCTACGCGAACAGCGGCCGGAAGACGGCCTGCTCAGCGAGGAAAGCAAGGACACCGACGAACGGCTGGCGAAGAGCCGCGTGTGGATCGTCGATCCGGTGGATGGCACGCGCGAATATGGCGAAGAGCGCGCAGACTGGGCCGTGCATGTCGCCCTATGCATCGACGGCAGGCCCGAAATCGGGGCCGTCGCCCTGCCCGGTCTTGGCCTGGTGCTACGCACCGACACGCCTGCCGCTGTGCCCGACGCAGCCGGAACGCCTCGCATGGTGGTCAGCCGGACTCGGCCGGCAGCCGAGGCGGTCAGCGTGGCGGAAACGATCGGCGCCGAGCTGGTCGGCATGGGCAGCGCCGGGGCCAAGGCGATGGCCGTTGTTCGGGGCGAAGCGGAAATCTACCTGCACACCGGCGGCCAGTACGAATGGGACAGCGCCGCCCCCGCAGCGGTGGCACTTGCGCATGGCCTGCATGCCAGCCGGATCGACGGCTCTCCGCTCACCTACAACCAGCGTGACACCTACATGCCCGACCTGCTTATCTGCCGGACCGAATGGGCCGAGCGGGTGCTGGAAGAGGTCGCCCGGCTGGGCTGATCAGTCTTCTACCTGTGCCAGCAATTGCCGGGCGCGGGACAGGTGCGGGCGGTCGAGCATGCCGCCCTTCCAGCCGATCGTGCCGGCACCGGGATTGGCTTCGAACAGATCGACGATCTCGCGCGCTTCGGCCACTTCCTCATCGGAGGGAGTGAAGGCTTCGTTGATCACCGGCACCTGCGCCGGGTGGATCGCCAGCATGCCGCGATAGCCTTGACGGCGCACCTCGATCGCGCGCTTGCGCAGCGCCTGGAGATCGCGGAAATTGGTGTCGATCGTTTCTACCGGCACGACTTCGGCCGCCGCGGCGCCCAGCAGGCACAGGCTGCGTGCCAGCTTGTAGGTAAAGGCGAAATCGCCTTCGAAATCCTTGTTGCTCTGCGCGCCGAGCGAATCGGCCAGGTCTTCCGCGCCCCAGGTCATTGCCGCTAGGCGCGGCGCACCGCCGTAGTTGCCGGTAGTGAACATGGCTGCGGCGGTTTCGGTCACCAGTGCAATCACCGGGGTCGATCCGGTCGCGATCCCGTTCTCGTCTTCGAGCGGAGTGATGAGCCGGTCGAGTTCTTCGACATCGTGGCGGCCACGCGACTTGGGCAACATGATCCCGCCCGGCCGAGCGGGTATGACGGCGGCCAGATCGTCGGCGGCCCACGGCCCGTCGAGCGGGTTGATCCGCACCCACAGACGCGCGCGTTCGTTTTCGCTCTTGCCGGACAGGAATTCGGCGATGCTCGCGCGTGCACCTTCCTTGCCGCTTTCGACCACCGCATCCTCGAGATCGAAGATCACGATATCGGCGTCGCCTTCGGCGGCTTTCGCCATCTTTTTCACGCTGTCGCCGGGAGCGAACAGCCAGCTGCGCATGCGGATTCGGGTAGGCTGAATATCGGTCATCCGCGCGCTTGAGACGCAAAGCGGAGCGTTCGTCAAGCATGCCCTAGCGTATTTCCGTAAGCGTAAACTTTGCGATATGCACTGCGACGGAGAAGGAGGAGAGACCCATGGCAACCCAGCTAGAACCGGACATTCATGCCGATGAGGAGGCATTCCGCACCGAAGTGCAGCAATTCCTCGCGGCCAATTTCCCTGCCGAACTGAAAGGCAAGGCCAATGCGCTGGCCGGGGTCGACGGCCCGACCGACGAAACGCCTGCGCAGACCAGATGGCGCGAAGCCGTGGGCGGGCGCGGATGGGGCACCCCGACATGGCCGAAGGAATATGGCGGGGGCGGCCTGACCAAGGCGCAGGCCAAGATCGTCGAGCAAGAATTCGCCAAGGTCGGGGCCTACAACCCGATCGGCGGCATGGGCGTGATGATGTTCGGTCCGACGCTGCTGGAGTATGGCAGCGAGAAACAGAAGCAGGAGCATATCCCGCCGATCTGCCGCGGCGAGATCCGCTGGTGCCAGGGCTATAGCGAACCCAATGCCGGGTCCGATCTCGCCAATCTGCAGACCTTCGCCGAAGACAAGGGTGATCACTACATCGTCAATGGCCAGAAGACCTGGACCAGCGGCGGCCAGTGGGCGGACAAGTGCTTCGCCATCGTCCGCACCGACAAGAGCGACAAGCACCGCGGCATCAGCTTCATGCTGATCGACATGGATGCCCCCGGCGTGGAAGTGCGTCCGATCACCATGATCAGCGGCACCAGCCCGTTCTGCGAAACCTTCTTCAGCGACGTCAAGGTGCCGAAGGAAAACCTCGTCGGCGAGGAAGGCCAGGGCTGGACGATCGGCAAGCGCCTGCTGCAACACGAGCGGACCAATATTTCGGGCGGCGGGCGGCTCGCCAGCATGATGGGCCGCAGCCTCGGCGAGATTGCCAAGCGCTACGGCAAGACCGATGCCGATGGCGAACTGGCCGACAAGGTCCTGCGCGACAAGATCGCCGACTTCGAAATCCGCTGGAACAGCTTCCTGCTCACCGCGCGCCGCGCGGTGGAGGAAAGCAAGGCGCAGGGCGGCGTGTCGGAAATCAGCTCGGTGCTCAAGAAGCTCGGCACCAAGCTGAGCCAGGAACGCAGCGAGTTGCTGATAGAGATCCGCGGCCTGCAAGGGCTCGGCTGGGAAGGCGACGAATTCACCGACGGCGAACTCGAAGCAGTGCGCGGCTGGCTCTTCGGCAAGGCCACCACGATTTACGGCGGCTCGACCGAAATCCAGAACAACATCATCGCCAAGCGTGTGCTCGGCATGCTCGACCACCAGTAAGATAGGGGAGCACAGACAATGGCAGTTCTCAACGAAGAACAGGAAATGCTGCGCGACATGGCGCGCGACTGGGCGACCAATGAAAGCCCGGTGGCAGAATTTCGCAAGGTCCGTGCGGCCGGCGAACCTCAGGCCTATAATACCGAAGCCTATGCCACGATGGCGGAAATGGGCTGGGCCGGGGTGATCATCCCCGAAGCGCATGGCGGGTCCGATTTCGGCTTCATGTCGGCAGGCCTCGTGGTCGAGGAACTGGGCAAGACGCTGACCGCCAGCCCGCTGGTCGCGACGACGATCGCCGCGAGCGCGATCATCCTTGGCGGCAGTGACGAACAGAAAGCCAAATGGCTGCCCAAACTCGCCAGCGGCGAAACCGTGGCGACGCTCGCGGTCGATGAAGGCGCGCATCACGATCCCTCCGCCATCGAAGCCAGCGTGTCGGGCGGCAAGCTGTCGGGCAAGAAGGCCTTCGTCCACGAAGCGCATGGCGCCGACCTGTTCGTGGTCGCGGCCAGGGACGGGCTCTACCTGGTCGAAAAGGGTGACGACGTCACGCTGACCACGCGCAAGCTGACCGACCAGCGCAGCCATGCCGATGTGGCGTTCGATGGCGCCGCGGCGGAAAAACTCGAAGGCGGCGGCGATACGCTGCTCGACGATGTGCTCGACCGGGCGCGCGTGCTGGCGGCTGCCGAAATGCTCGGCATGGCGCAGCAGGTGTTCGACACCACGCTCGATTATCTGAAGCAGCGCGTACAGTTCAACCAGGTGCTCGCCACCTTCCAGTCGCTCCAGCACCGCATGGCCGACCTGTTCGCCGATCTGGCGCAGATGCGCTCGGCGGTGGAAGCCGGTCTGCAGGCGGTCGATGGCGGCTTCGGTGTGGCCCGCGCGGCCACGATCGCCAAGGCCGAAGCCAACCGCGTGCTGCACGTGATCAGCAACCAGGGCATCCAGCTGCATGGCGGCATCGGCATGACCGATGAATACGACATCGGCTTCTACCTCAAGCGCGCGCGCGTGCTCGAGGCGAGCTGGGGATCGACGAGCTATCTCAAGGACCGGTTCGCCAAGTTGTCCAGCTATTGAGACCGGCGATTGAGCGACGCTAACGCCTCTTCGGGCGACACCGCAGGGGCGCTCCCGGACGACGATGTCTGGGGGCGCCACAGCGCCTTCATGGAAGCCAATCTCCGGCGCAACTACACTACCAACCTGACGCATGGCGTATTCGGGATGACGGGCTTTCGCCTGATCTACGCCCCCACGATCATCCCCGCCTACCTCTACCTGCTGACCGGCAGCGCCGCCGCAGTCGGCCTCGGCACCGCGCTGTTGCAGCTGGGCGGCACAGTATCGCCGATCCTGTCGGGGGCGCAGGTCGAAAGCCGCAAGCGTATCCTGCCCTATGCGATCACCGTGGGGTCAATGATGCGGGTGATGGTCCTCGTGCTGGCGATCGCGGCCTGGACGCTCGAAGGCACCGCATTGCTGGTGGTCACGCTCGCCAGTTTCCTGCTGCTCGGTTTCTTCAGCGGGGCGCAGCGGGTGGCGTTCCAGATGCTGATGGCCAAGCTGATCCCGATCGACCGGCGCGGCCGGCTCCAGGGCATACGCAACATGGTCGGCGGCCTCATTGCCGCCGTGCTCGCCTGGGTGGCGGGCCATTATTTCATCGAGCAGCAATGGCTGGGCAATGGCTATGCCACCACCTTCCTGCTGGCTTTCATCCTGACCTCGGTCGGGCTGTTCGTATTGCGGCTGGGGATCCGCGAACCCGATGCCCCGCAGCGGCGGCCCGCCATCCCGCTGCGCGAACGGATCGGCCAGTTCGGCGACCTGCTTCGCCACCGCGATTTCCGCGCGTTCCTGTGGGCGCATGGCCTCGCCGCGATCGCGCGCGTCGGCCTGCCCTTCTGGACGCTCTATGTCGGCGACCGGCTGGGCCTCGACGGCGCGCTGATCGGGACGCTGAGCTTCGCCTTCCTCGCGGCCGACACGATGTCGAACCTCGTCTGGGGATCGCTGGGAGACCGCTTCGGTTTCCGCGCGGTCTATCTCGGCGCGCTGATCAGCAGCCTGGTGGGCATGCTGCTGCTCGTGCTGGGCGAAGGCTGGCTGGTCTATGCCAGCTTCGTCTTCCTGGGCTTCGGGTTTTCGGGCTGGATGATGGCCGCGGTCACACTGGTGCTCGAATTCGGCGAGCACGAGGACATTCCCATGCGACTGGCGCTGACGACCACGGTCGAGGGCGGCGTGTCCTCGGTCGGCCCGATCCTCGTCGGGTTGAGCATCGCGGCACTGGGCTATGCCCCGCTGATCGTTGCCGCCTTCGCTTCGCTGCTGGCCAGCCTCGCGCTGATGCTGTGGCGCGTGCGCGAACCGCGCACCTCAGCGTGACGGTGCCAGCACGCCTTCCGACATGACCGACAGATAGGTCTCGATCGCTTTTTCCGGTTGTTCGAAACGCGCCGCCCAGTGCCGCGCCTCATAGGCTGAGTTGACCGTCGACATGATCACCTGGCCCGCCACCAGCGGATCGATAGGACGCACCGAACCATCGGCAATCCCGTCGATCAGCATGCCCGCAAAGCGGCGGGCCAGCCGGTTGGACCGCGTGACGACGCCGCTCTTGTGTTCGGTATCCAGCGCCTGCAGCGCGGTGGTGCGCAGCAGCGGCGTGCGGTCGAAGAACTGCAGGTCGACCAGCTCCGCCAGCACGCTCGACAGGCGTTTCCAATAGTCGGTGCCGATATCGCGGCCCGCGATCTGCACGGTGGAAAGCCGGTCGTAGCTCTGCTGGAAACAGGCCAGCACCAGATCGTCCTTGGCTTCGTGGTGGTGGTAGAAACTGCCCTTGGTGACATTCAGGCTTTCGGCGATGCGGTTGACCGAGGCGCCGCGATAGCCGCGCTCGTTGATCATCACGGTCGCGGCGCGCAGGAAGGCCTCGTTCTGCGTCGCATCGTCGTCTTCCCCCGTCCGCCAGCCGCCCGTCAGCGGTTCGGGTTCGAACCGGCCGCGCTGCGCCGGCAGGCCATGCGCCAGAACGTCGAACAGCCGTTCCTCGATGCGCGCGAAATCGAGCACCGAATAGCGGATCGACCACACCGGCCACCACATCATCGCTTCGAGCAGGATATGCGCGCGCGCCGAAAACAGCGCGCGTTCGGCGTTGTCGTGCCATTCGCCGAAGAAACGCCGCACCAGATCGACCACGCGCAGGTAATGCGCCATCAGCGGATCCTGCACTTCGGGATCGAGCGTGCGGATTTCCGACAGCGCCACTGTCAGCCCGCGTTCGCCCGCGCGGATACGCTTCCTCAGCTCGACATGCGCAGCGATGAAATGGCGCAGCCGCGCGGCGGGATCGGCCTGCGACAGCGCCTCGCGCGCAATGTCTTCCATCAGCGTCAGCGTCTGGTCGTATACGGCAACGACCAGCTGTTCCTTGCGCGGGAAGTAATAGGTGACGCTGGTGGCGTTGAGCCCGATTGCGCGCGCCACTTCGGCCAGCGTGGTCGCCTGGACCCCGACCTCGTTGATCAACACCGCCGCGGCATGGACGATCGCTTCGCGCTTCTCGCCGAACTTGCGGGTCGCCGCTGGCCGGATCATGCGAAGAATGCACCCAGATCCTTCTTGAGGATCTTGCCGTTGGCATTGCGCGGCAGCGTGTCCTGCACGAAGGCGATGCGCACCGGCACCTTGAACTTGGCAAGACGCGCGGCGACCCATTCGCGCAATTCGTCCTCGGTAGCGGACATGCCGGGGGCGAGGTGCACGACCGCCGCGGGTTCTTCGCCCAGTGTCGGATGCGCGATCGCCACCAGCGCGGCATCGGTCACCGCGGGGTGATCGTAGAGCACGTTCTCGACTTCGGAGGAGTAGATGTTTTCGCCCCCGCGGATGATCATGTCTTTGGCCCGGTCGACGATGTAGCACCAGCCTTCCTCGTCCAGCCGCGCCAGATCGCCCGTGCGGACCCAGCCATCGACGAATGTCTCGGCGGTCGCCTCGGGCCGGTTCCAGTAGCCCTTCACCACCATCGGACCGCGCGCCCACAGCTCGCCCACTTCGCCCACCGGCAGTTCAGTAACGCCGTCATCTCCCACGATCTTGAGATCGGCCACCGCGACGGGCGGGCCACAGCTGTCGGGCCGGTTGAGGTAATCCTCGCTCGAATGGCCGGTCACCGTGGCCATGGTCTCGGTCATGCCCCAGCCATTGGCCGGCAGCGCACCGAATTCCTCGTGGATCTTGCGGACCAGTTCGGGGGCCGCCGGGGCGCCGCCATAAGCCACCGCCTCAAGGCTGGAGAGGTCGTAATTCGCGCGTTCGGGATGCTCGAGCAATTGCCAGGCGATTGTCGGAACGCCGCCGGTCAGGTTGACCTTCTCCCGCTCGATCAACTGGAACGCCTTAACCGGGTCCCATTTGTGCATGAACACCATGGTGTGCCCGGCCACGACATAGCCCATCAGGCCCGCCGAACAGGCGGTGACGTGAAACAGCGGAATGACGGTCAGGCCGACCTTCTGCACCGGCGCCGGCGGTTCCTCGCCGCGGCGCAGGAAGGCGATCGCCCCATTGTATGCGCTCGACATGATGTTGGTGCACAGATTGCGATGCGTACCGAGCGCGCCCTTGGGCTGGCCGGTGGTGCCGCTGGTGTAGAAGATCGTCGCTTCGTCTTCGGGATTGATGTCCACCTGGGGCAGCTCGGCGGAAGGAAGCGCTGCATAATCCTTGGGCGTTCCGAGGACGTCTTCAAGCTGCTCTGCCCCTTCCAGTGGCGCATCGCTGCGCGATACGAGAGCATGTTCAAGATCGGGCAGCTCGCCGCGGTGAGGGGCGATACGCTCCCAGCGTTCGGCGTCGCACACCAGCAGCTTGGCGCCCGAATTGGCCAGGCCGAAGGCGAGCTCGGGGCCCGTCCACCAGGCATTGAGCGGCACGCAGATCGCGCCGATCGTGGTCGCGGCGAAAAACGCGACCGGCCATTCGGGCAGATTGCGCATCGCCAGCGCCACGCGGTCGCCCTTCGCCACGCCGCGCTCGCGAAGTTCGGCCGCCATTCGCGCGACTGCGCGGAACCACGCTTCATAAGTGACCCGCTCGTCCTCGTAGATGGCGAACAGCCGGTCCCCGTGGGTGCGTGCGGCCATCGCCACCTGGCGCATGTTGGTGGGCGCGTGCTTCCACACGCGGGTGGGCACGCCGCGAATGTCGATCGTCTCCATTTCGAAGCGTTCGCCCGGTGCGGTGAGGCGGTCGCGGCATTCGGCCCGCGACATGGCCGGCCAGCCGGCCGGTGGCACGAATCCGATTTCGTGCGCGAGATTATTCATGGCTCTCCCCTTCCCGCCTCTGTGGGCGAGTCTCCAACTCTCTCAAACAATCGGTCTAACCCCGCGGGGCCGCGTCGCGCAAGTCGCCTTCGAAGCAAAGGTATGAGGGTGGCAAGAACAGATGAAATCGCTATTCAGGCAAAACCGAAGCATAGGTATGTGCGGAGAGGAGATCAGGATGTTCGATCTGGCAGATGCCGGAGAGCTGGGATTCGACGCTGGCAGGCTGGCACGAATCGCGCCCTTCCTCAGCGACGCCTATATTGCGAACGGGCGTCTGCCTAATGCGCAGCTGGTGGTCGCGCGCGATGGCCGGCCGGTCCATTACACCAGTCTCGGCAAAATGGGCGACGACGGGCGCGAACTGCGCGACGACGCGCTGTTCCGCATCGCCAGCATGACCAAGCCGGTCGCTTCGGTGGCCTTCATGCAGCTGGTCGAACAGTGCAAGGTCGCGCTGGAGGAACCGGTCACGCGCGTGTTTCCCGAATTTACTGACCTCGCGCTTTATGCGGGCGGCGGCGGTTCGATCCCCTTCGCGCCGGGCACCCCTGCGCCGCCGATGCGCTTCGTCGATTTGCTGACGCATATGTCGGGCCTCACCTACGGCCTGCAGAACCGCACCAATATCGACGCGGTCTATCGCGAGAACAATTTCGACTTCGCGCGCAATCACCTCGACAGCGACGGCTACATCGAGAAGCTGGCGCAGCTGCCGCTCGAATTCGCGCCCGGCCAGGGATGGAATTATTCGGTGTCGACCGATGTGCTGGGGATTGCGGTCGAGCGGATCAGCGGCATGCGCCTGGGCGACTATTTCGAGCAGCATATCTTCGGCCCGCTGGGGATGAAGGATACGCGCTTCGGGGTCGCCGAAGGCCAGGCGGACCGGCTGGTCGATGCCTATGCCTATCGGCCCGACAAGCCCCCTAAAATGATCGACGCCGGGGCCACCAGCAAACTCAACCGAGCCGGTACCTTCGACAGTGGCGGCGGCGGACTGGTCGGCAGCATTGCCGATTACCACCGCTTCGCCACGATGCTGCTCAACGGCGGCGAGCTCGACGGCGTGCGGATACTCAGCCCGAAGACCGTGCGGCTGATGCGCACCAACCACCTGCCCGGCGGGGCCGACCTTACCGAGATGTCGAGCAGTCTGTTTTCCGAAGCCAACAATGCCGGCACCGGGTTCGGCCTGGGCTTTGCGATGGTGATCGACCCGGCGAAGACGCTGATGCCGTCGAGCCTGGGCGAATTCTATTGGGGCGGCGCCTATTCGACCGCCTTCTTCGTCGATCCGGTCGAACGGATCACCATGGTTTTCATGACGCAGGTCTATCCTTCGTCGACTTATCCCATCCGGCGGCAGCTCAAGACGCTGATCTATTCCGCCCTCACCCAATCCCACGCCTGAGGAGAAACCGATGACGTCCCCCATTCGCACCGAACGCCATGACAATGTTCTGGTGGTCATTTCCGACAATCCGCCGGTCAACGCGCTGGGCCAGGCCGTCCGCGCCGGGCTGAAGGACGCGATCGAGGAAGCGCTGGCGGACGATGGCGTCGAGGCGGTGGTCATCCGCTGCGACGGGCAGACCTTCTTCGCCGGGGCGGACATCACCGAATTCGGCAAGCCGCCGGTCGGGCCCAACCTGCCCGAAACGCTCGACGCGATGGAAGCGAGCGACAAGCCGGTCGTGGCCGCGATCCACGGTACCGCGCTGGGCGGTGGGTGCGAAGTCGCGCTGGCCTGCCACTACCGCGTCGCGGTGCCCAGCGCCAAGATGGGGCTGCCCGAAGTGAAGCTCGGCCTGATCCCCGGGGCTGCGGGGACGCAGCGCCTCCCGCGCCTGATCGGCGCCGAAGCCGCGCTGCCGCTGGTCGTGGGCGGCAATCCGATCCCTGCCAAGAAGGCCAAGGCGATCGGCCTGCTCGACGCGCTCGTGGGCGAAGACAGTCTCGAAGCCGATGCGATCGCCTTCGCCAGGTCGAAGATCGGCCAGCCGGTGCCGCGTTCGTCGGAAGGCAAGGCCAATGAGGACGGCTTGCGCGATCCCGACCTGTTCGACCGTTTCCGCGCCTCGCAGGCGCGTAAGATCCGCGGCTTCGACGCACCCAATGCCGCGATCGAGGCGGTCAAGGCCGCCGGGCAGATGTCCTATGCCGACGGGGTGAAGAAGGAACGCGAGCTGTTCACCGAGCTCATGACCGGCACGCAGAGCGCGGCCATGCGCCATTATTTCTTCGCCGAACGCGCTGCGAACAAGATCGACGACGTGCCCAAGGACACGCAGCTCATCCCGATCAAGAAGGTCGGCGTGATCGGCGCCGGCACGATGGGCGGCGGCATCGCGATGAACTTCCTGGCGGCCGGCATCCCCGTGACGATCCTCGAGATGGCGCAGGACGCGCTCGATCGCGGCACCGGGATCATCCGCAAGAATTACGAAGCGACCGCGAAGAAAGGCCGCATGTCGCCCGAGCAGGTCGAGCAGGCGATGGGCCTGCTGACCCCGACGTTGGCCTATGAAGACCTCGCCGATTGCGACCTGGTGATCGAGGCCGTCTTCGAGGACATGAAGGTCAAGAAAGAGGTGTTCTCGAAGCTCGACGAGGTGGTCAAGCAGGGTGCGATCCTGGCATCGAACACCAGCTATCTCGATGTCGACGAGATCGCCACGGCAACACAGCGGCCGGGCTATGTGGTGGGGCTCCACTTCTTCTCGCCGGCAAATATCATGAAGCTGCTCGAAGTCGTCCGCGGCAAGGAAACGCGGCACGATGTGCTGGCCACGGTGATGAAGCTGTCGAAGAAGATCGGCAAGGTCGCGGCGGTGTCGGGCGTGTGTCCCGGCTTCATCGGCAACCGCATGCTGTCGAAGCGGCAGGAACAGGCGAACGAACTGCTGATGGAAGGCGCCAATTACTGGGAAGTCGATGACGTCCTGCTCGACTTCGGCTTTCCGATGGGCCCGTTCCAGATGGCCGACCTCGCCGGTATCGACATCGGCTGGCACCGCGATCCGAGCAAGGTGACCACCATCCGCGAAGCGCTGTGCGCGGCGGGGCGGTTCGGGCAGAAGGCCGGCAAGGGTTTCTACGACTACGACGAGGCGCGCAACCGCACGCCGTCGGACGAGGTCAAGCAGATCATCGCCGATTTCGCGGCACAGGAAGGCAAGCCGCAGCGCGCGATTTCGAAAGACGAGATCCGCGAACGGCTGCTTTATCCAATGGTCAACGAGGGCGCCGAAATCCTCGATGAAGGCATGGCGCAGCGCGCCAGCGACATCGACGTGGTGTGGATCAACGGTTATGGCTGGCCCCTCTACACTGGCGGACCGATGTTCTGGGCGCAGACGATCGGGCTGGATACGGTGGTCGCCGGGCTGGAGCAGCACGGACTGCCGGTGAGCAACTATCTGCGCGCGCGAGCCGAAGACAGCGGAAAGTTCGCCTGACCTTCATCGAATCTGCGACATAATTGAAACGCCGGTATGGAAATCGGTCGAACGGTGAAGTCGTTCGTCCGCTGCGCCTTGACAGCGCCCGCCATGCCCGTTTGAACTGCAAAAAAACAACAAATGGGCCCGGTGTGTGCCGGGCCCGGTGAGAGGAGAAAAAATGAGTAAATTCGGTTTACGCCACCAATGCGCCTTCGGTGCCCTCGCCTGTGCGCTGGCGCTTACCCCGGCCATGGCCCAGGCGCAGGATGCAGCCACAAGTGTCGATGATACCGACCTAATCGACAATGCCGAAGTCGATGGCGGCAATGTCATCATCGTGCGCGCGCAGGGCCGCGAACAGGCGCTGTCCGACGTTCCGGTCGCGGTCTCGGCAGTGTCGGGCGAAATGCTCGAGAAATCGGGCGTGGCCGACATTCGCGACCTCAACCAGGTCGCGCCTTCGCTGCTGGTCTCCTCGACCGGTAACGAAGCCAATGGTTCGGCCCGTATTCGTGGCATTGGTACGGTCGGCGACAACCCCGGCCTCGAAAGCTCGGTCGCGGTCTTCGTCGATGGCGTCTATCGCTCGCGCTCGGGCAATGCGCTGTCCGAACTCGGACCGCTCGACCGGGTCGAGATCCTCCGCGGCCCGCAGGGCACGCTGGGCGGCCGCAACTCCTCGGCCGGCCTCATCAACATCTACACCGCCCCGCCCGAGTTCGAATTCTCGGGCTACGGCGCCTTCACTTATGGCAATTACGACGCGATCAAGGTCGAAGCCGGCATCAACGCGCCGCTGGGCGATACGGTCGCCGCGCGGATCGACGGCGTCTATTTCGAGCGCGACGGCTTCTACAACGATGTCGTCAACGATGTGCGGATCAACGACCGCGACCGCTATCTCGTGCGCGGCCAGCTGCTGTTCGAACCGACCAGCGATCTCAGCATCCGCCTCGTTGGCGATTATTCGAACAAGGACGAGGCGTGCTGCGCCGCAACCTTCGTCCAGCCCGAATTTGCGCCGCTCGCACGCGTATCGCCCGGGCTCGACCGGTACAACCGGCCCGAAGGCGGCCCCGCCCTCACCAGCACCGACAATCCGATCATCCCGATCCTGCTCGGGCTCGGGCAGGATCCGCGCGGGCTGACGCAGTCGACCTTCAACCGCGATATCTACGTGTCTCCCGGCCGTTCCTACCAGGGCGAGACCGAAGACTGGGGCATTTCGGGCGAAGTGAACTGGAACTTCGGCGATGTGACGCTGACCTCGATCACCGGCTATCGCGAATATTCGAACTTCCAGGGTTCCGACACCGACTACACGCAGGTCGACCTGCTGTACCGTGCCCCCGGCCCCGATGCCGGCGCGCGTGAATTCAAGACCTTCACGCAGGAATTCCGCCTCAACGGCACGGCATTCAACGACACGCTCGACTGGCTGATCGGCGCCTATTACGCCAATGAAAAGCTGGAAACGCGCGACAACCTGCGGTTCGGCAACGATTACGGCACTTTCGCCAACTGCCGTATCGTGCTGGCGATCAACCCGGCGCTGGCCAACCCGTCGGCCGACAACTGCCTGGGTGCCAATGTCGCTGCACTGGACGGGACGCTTACCGGCACTCCGGCATTCGGACCGGCAACGCCGCTGATCATCGCCGGTATCAACAATCTGGCGCAGGTGCGCGATATCGGCAGCAATGGCGACCGGTACAACCAGACGAGCGAGAACTTCGCGGTCTTCACGCATAACATCGTCCACGTCACCGACACGGTCGATCTGACGCTTGGCCTTCGTTACACCAACGAAACCAAGGATTTCGACGCAGCCTTCAGCAATGACAACGTGTTCTGCCCGCAGAGCCGCGCGCTGCTGGACGGCTTGCTCTCGGTCCCGTCGCTTGCTGGGCTTGCTGGCGGTCTCATCGGCCTGTCGTGCCAGGGCAACTCGACTGCCGAACTCGACGGCGTGACGCTGTCGGACCAGCGCAAGGAAGACGAATTCACCGGTACCGCGATCCTCAGCTGGAAGCCCGATCCCGACTGGATGGTCTACGGCTCCTACTCGAAGGGCTACAAGGCCGGCGGCTTCAATCTCGATCGCTCGGCGCTCGCTCTGCCGGTCGAATTCGACGCTGCCACTCTGGACCCCAGCGCGCTGCAGTTCGACGCCGAAACGGTCGATGCCTTCGAAGTGGGCGTGAAATATTCGGCCCGCGACTGGGGCTTCAGCGTTGCCGCGTTCCGCCAGGAGTTCTCCAACTTCCAGCTGAACACCTTCAACGGCACGGTCTTCCTGGTCCAGAACATCAATGGCTGTGACACCGATCTCGGCGGGGCCGATCGCGATGGCGACGGAACCACCGGAAGCTGCGCTGCCGAAAACGTCGCTCCGGGCGTGATCGCGCAGGGTGTCGAGTTCGAGGCATCGGTCAGCCCGATCCGCGACCTCACCATGACGATGGGTCTCACCTATGCCGATACCAGCTACGAGGACAATCTCGTGGGCCAGGACAACGGATCGCCGCTCGATCCCGCGCTGCGGCTGCTTCCGGGCGACAATCTGTCGAACGCCCCCGAAGTGACCGCCACCGCCTCGCTCAGCTGGACCCCGCCGATCGGCAATTCGGGTCTGTCGGGCCTGTTCTTCCTGAACGCCCGCACCACCGATGACTTCAACACCGGTTCGGACCTGCTGTACGGCAAGGAACAGGACGGGTTCACGCTGGTCAACGGACGCGTCGGCATCACCGGTCCCGACCGTCGCTGGGGCGTCGAGCTGTGGGCGAACAATCTGTTCGACATCGACTACAGCCAGGTGGCCTTCAACACGCCGTTCGTTGCCGAGCAGCAGACCTATTCGGCCTTCCTCGCCGAACCGCGCACCTACGGCATCACGGTACGCGCAGGCTTCTGATCGCGTCACCGACCATGAACGGGGACCCGGCATCACGCGATGCCGGGCCCCTTTTTTGTGCGTCGAGCACGGTCGGTGGAAAAATTTCGGGCCGTAGCAATCGCGCCGCTATGCCCGCGTAACTTAAAGAGTAATTTAGAATTATCGGTATGAGCCTAGGGCGACCGATTACAAAAGGAACTTGTTGCCGACTTGACATAAAGCGAAACTGCGCATTCTCTTTCGAGTGGAAGGTACGCGATAAAAAAGACGTACCTCCAAATGGAGAGGGACATGACCAGATTCACTTTACGCCACAGTTGCGCGCTGGGCGCGCTCGCCACTGCTGCGCTTTCGGCAACCCCGGCCCTGGCCCAGGCAGAGGTCGAGACCGCCGGAGCCGCGACGCAAAATGAAAACCGCATCGTCGTTACCGGTTCCTATATTCGCGGGACGCCCGAAGACGCGGCGCTGCCGGTGGATGTCTTCACCGCCGACGACCTCGCCGAACAGGGCGTCGACAGCCCGCTCGAATTCATCAAGGAACTGCCCTCGGTCGGCGCATCGTTGGGCGATACAAACCAGTTTTCCACCGACGCACAGGGTTTCCAGGGCGTCGGCTCGCTCAACCTGCGCGGGCTCGGGCCGCAGCGCACGCTAGTGCTGCTCAACGGCAAGCGCACCATCCTCAGCCCCGGCGCGGGTTTCGTCGACACCCAGCTGATGCCGCTGTTCGCGCTCGAACGGATCGAATTGCTCAAGGACGGGGCCGGTTCGACCTACGGTTCGGATGCGATCGCGGGCGTCGCCAACTTCATCACCCGCTCGACCTTCACCGGTCTCGAAGTGCAGGGTGACTACAATTTCATCGACGGTTCCGACGACAATTACAGCCTGAGCGCACTGGCCGGTGTCGAGTTGGGCGACACGGGCAATTTCGTCTTCGGCGCCGGGTGGCAGCACCGCAGCGAACTCGGCACGCCGCAGCGCGACTTCGTCAACGTCGGTTACGAAACCAATCCCTCGGCCTATTCCGCGCTGGCGACCCCGGGGCTGTTCGCAGTCTCCTATCTCGTGTCCGTCGTCAAAACATTTGGCACAACTCGCGGCGTAGGATTGCGGAGTGCGGGCCTCGTCTGGGTTTGATGTTTAGGCGGCGAGCTTGCGGTGTTGCAAGCGCCGATGTTCGAGTGTCTTTCGCTTGATCCTTTCTCGTCGTTTGATGATGGCGGGAGCCCTGCCGAAGTAGGCATCGGCAGGCGTCACGTTGTCGAGGCTTTCGTGATAGCGCTGGTGGTTGTAATGCTCGACGAACGCCTCGATCTGCTGTTCGAGGTCGCCAGGCAGGAAGTAGTTTTCGAGCAGCACGCGGTTCTTTAGCGTTTGATGCCATCTCTCGATCTTGCCCTGGGTCTGCGGATGGAAGGGTGCACCGCGCACATGGCTCATCCGGTTCGCTTCGATGTATTCGGCCAGTTCCCCGGCGATGTAGCTGGGACCGTTGTCGCTCAGCAGACGTGGTCTGTGCAGCACATTGGCATGGTCGCAGCCTGAGGCTGCCAGAGCCATGTCGAGCGTGTCGGTGACCTCCTCGGCTCGCATGGTGGTGCAGAGCTTCCAGGCGATGATGTAGCGCGAGTAATCGTCGAGCACGGTCGAGAGGTAGACCCAGCCCCACCCGATGATCTTGAAGTAGGTAAAGTCGGTCTGCCACATCTCGTTGGGGCGCATGGTCTGGGTGTGGAACGCCTCTGCCGCCTTGATCACAGTATAGGCCGGACTGGTGATCAGATCGTGGGCCTTGAGCAGCCGGTAGACGGTGGCTTCCGACACGAAGTAGCGCTTCTCGTCAGTGAAGCGCACCGCCAGTTCCCTTGGGCTGAGGTCAGTCTGCTCCAGCGCCATCTCGACGATCTGATCCTGAACCTCGGGTGCGATCCTGTTCCACACGCGGATCGGCGTCGATGACCTGTCTGCCAGCGCCTCCGGCCCGCCTTCAAGGTAACGGTCATACCAGCGGTAGAAGGTGCGCCGTGCGACGCCGAGCTGGTCCAACGTGCGCTTGGCCGGGAGATGCGATTGCTCAACGATCCTGATGATCTCCAGCTTCTCGGATGCGGGGTATCTCATGCGTCGTCTCCCCCATCCGCGATCATGCTTTTTTTGAGCAAGCGGTTCTCCAGGATGAGGTCGGCCACGCATTCCTTCAGATCGCGGGCCTCACGGCGCAGATCCCTGACTTCGTCCGTAGTTGCTGCACGGGCGGTGTCGCCAGCCAGGCGGCGTTTGCCGGCCTCCATGAACTCCTTGGACCAGGTGTAGTACAGGCTCTGGGCAATGCCTTCCTTGCGGCACAACTCAGCTAACGAGTCATCGCCGCGCAGGCCTTCCAGCACGATCCTGATCTTGTCTTCCGATGAAAAATGCCGACGGGTCTTGCGGCGGATGTCCTTGACCACCTGCTCGGCAGGCAATTTGGACCTTGAGGATTTGGGCTTCATCTTCGTTCCTTCGTCACTACGACGAAGCCCAAATCCTCCTTAAATCACAACCTCAAATCTGTGCCATAGGTGCTGACGGGGGACAGGTCCACAAATCGCTGCTGCCGAGCCACGAATCCACCGGCTCGGGCGGCTTGGTCGAGATCGAGACCAAGTCCGGCCTCGACTATGGCGAATTCGCCTTCAACGTGAGCGTCGAGGGCGAAACCAATTTCGAACGCGACTTCGGCGAAGAATATCAGATCAACGGAACCATAGCCAAGGAACTGACGCCCAGTTTCGGTATCGCCGCCACGCTGCAGTACCGTAACACCGACCGGCTCAACTACGACGTCTCCATTCTCGATACTGTCCCGCCGGTTCTGCCCGAAGGCTACACGTCGATCTTCTTCGTCCCCGCCAGCTTCGAGTTTCCCTTCGATCCCGCGCTCGACCAGCAACTGGTCACCAGCACCAGCTATTTGCGCCGCGAGCGTGCGGAGGAAGCGTTCGTCGGCTCGGTCAACCTCGCATGGGACATTGCCAGCCACACAAGGCTGCGGCTCGACCTCCAGCGCAACGTCCGCGACAGCGAGGGCAGCGATTCGCGCACCGCAATCGGCTTCCTGACCTCCAGTCTCGACATGCCGATCCCCGAGCTGGATGGCGAAGTGCGCCGCCGCACGACGCTGCGCGCGCTGCGCCCCAGCATCGCCTTTCGCTCGACCGATCAGAAATTCACATCCGATACAATCAGCTTTCGCGGCGACACACACGTCGGCCGCTGGGAGTTCGAGTACAAGCTTGGCTATTCCAAGGCACGGCAAGAGGGCAGCAACACGTCCATCACGCTGCTAGGGAACAGCTTCACCAATCTCGAAGACCTGATCGACCCGGCAACGCTCGAAACCGCGCCCGACGATGATGCGGCGCAAACCGAGCGAGTGATCGCCGGGGGTTTCATCCCCGGACCCGACGGACTGCCGCTTCCATCGCTGACCGCCGAAGGGTTCGCCCTGATCGGCGATCCAGGCGAGTATGACCTGTTCTCGGCGGTCACGAACCCGATCGACAGCCCTTCGGAATCCTACATCGGCGAGTTCCAGGCACGTTACAACACGCCGCTCGGCTTCCTCGAATATGTCGAACTCGGAGGTAAATACGATTCGAGCAAGCGCCAGACGGTCGGCAATGTGACCAACCCGCGCAACGTGACCAGCCAGCGTTATTTGCGCATTTTCGGGGCCGAAAGCGATCTCGCATTGTTCGACCCGAACCTGCTGGGCGCTGACGATATCTCGTTGATCGGCATCGATGCCTTCGACCTGCCCTATCTGTCGGCAAGCGGCGGACGCACGATTTTCGACCTACTCCCGGGATACACCGAGGATGATCCTGCGACTGCCATCAACGAAGAACGGTTCACATTCACGGATTTCACGCAGCTCGACCCGATCGCCGATGGTTCCGGGAACCTGGTCCCGACCGAGACGACCGAGGACAACTGGGCCACCTATCTCGAATCCAAGTTCGTCTTCGGTGACCTGTCGGTAATCGCAGGCGTGCGCTACGAACGTGAAAAGCGCAACGGTTTCACCATATCCTCGCCATCGGTCCGGCTCGACGAACCGGGCTTCCGCTCGGAAGATCGGGAAACCTTCGTGCAGGCAGGCCTCGTACGCTTCGCCAACACCGGCGGCACGGTCGACACCTGGACGCCCAGCTTCCTCGCGACCTACCGGCCTCATCCCAACATCGCGGCGCGGCTTGGCTACTTCCGTTCGACCGTCAATCCCGACTTCCGCCTGCTCAATCGCAACACGCAGTACAGCGTCGACCTGCGCCCCGGTTTCGGCCGCGTCACGATCCTCGAAGCCAATCCCGACCTCAAGCCGTCGACCACCGACAATATCGACCTCGACCTGGCCTATTATTTCGACGACACGCCGGGCCTTGTTCGCGCGGGTTTCTTCTACAAGAAGATCAACAACAACTTCACCAATGTGAACTTTACCGCGGTGGACGACGATGGTGTGCGTCAGCGTTTCCTCGACGAGTTCGCTCCGCTTGCCGAGAGCCGTCCCGACCTGCTGGCGCTGCCCGAAGATACCGAATTCCTCGTCAATCTTCCGACCAATGGAGAAGGCGGGAAGATCTGGGGGCTCGAGTTCGAACTCATCCGGCGGCTCGACTTCCTGCCCGGTTTCCTCAGCGATTTCGGCGTGCTTGCGAATGCGACCTATACCAATGGCCATTTCCCGACTCTGGTCTCGGCGCGGTCCGACGATAACGAAATCATCCAGCTCAGCCTCGACCGCCCGCTGCGCGACCAGGCTCGCTGGGTTTACAACCTTTCGCTCGACTATGATCGCGACGGGTTTCAGGGCCGGGTCATTTACACCAGCCAGTCGGCTACCGTCGAAGCCTTCGACGAGTTCAATCTGAATACGGTCGTGCCGTCATACGACACGCTGGATGCGCGCCTGTCCTATACATTCGACAATTTCGGCGGGCTCTGGTCGATCTTCCTCGAGGGCGACGATCTCCTGCGCGGCGCCGAGGACGCGGATATCCGCAGCACCACCAGTTCGCAGTTCGGCGACGGTGCCGCGTTCTTCAGCTATCCGCAGGCCTACCAATTCAATGGCGGCCGAACGGTGACAATGGGTATTCGCGCACGCTTCTGAACCGGATACCCTTTGGCTGGCTTCTCGCCTCAAAACGGGGGAAGCCAGCCATCTTAAATAGTCGTAAAGAATAAGAGGAGGCAAAGCCGGTCAGGACTGACTTGGCGGCGATACGCGCTATCGGCATACCGTAGCGGCCGCTCGAGTAGCCACGCGGGTCTCCCGCCTCCGTCAGGCCAAGCACACCGTACCAAAAACCACTGACCTTGCCCCGATAGGCCAAGCTGCATATCAAGCCGGTCGTTTCTGTTTCAGGCTTTGGCTTCTGGCGTCCCGATCCGGCGCGATCGGGCCCAGTCACCCAAGAGAGGAATTCGGCCCTGGATACTTCGATCGACATGGGCGTGCTGTTCGACGCCCAACCGACGGCACAAATGGTGTTCCGGCCCGATCTGCACGTCGTCGCTGCCAATCGCTGCTATTGCGAGATGCTCGGTATCGAATGGGCGGAGCTTGTCGGCAAGCGTGTCTTCGAAGCCTTCCCCGCCAATCCCGACGATCCCCAAGCGGATGCCGAAGCCGAATTGCAGGCGTCGGCCGATCGCGTCGTGGAGACGGGCGAAGCGCAGGAGATGCCGCTTCGCCAGCACGATGTGGCAGGGCCCGACGGACATTACCGGGTCCGGTACTGGCGGATCGTCAATTCGCCGGTGTTCGCCGATCGCGGCGATCCGACCAAGGTCACGCACATCATCCATACGGCCGAGGACATCACCGGCAGGATCCTCGGCGACCGCGTTCACGAGGCGAAGCGGCGCGCTGCCATGCGCGGCGCGGATCTTGCCTATTTCGAATGGTGCCCGGGCAGCCGGAGCGTGTCGAGAACCCCGCAATTCGATACCATGTTCGGCTTCGCCGAGGAGGACCACGCCAATCCCATCCGGCCATTCATGGAGCGGGTCCATCCCGACGACCTGGCCGGACTGGAGGCCGAGATGGAGCGGGTTTCCCGGACAGTGGGCGCCGACCTGCACCAGGATTTTCGCACTGTCTGGCCGGACGGTACGACGCGCTGGCTGCTGGTCCGCGGGGAATCGATCCGCAATCCCGATACGGAAGAGCTGCTGGTCGTCGGCATGCTGCTCGACGTCACGCATATCAAGCAGAGCGAAGCCAAGCTGCGGGACGCGATCGCCGTGCGCGACCTGCTGATCGCCGAGGTCAATCACCGCGTGAAGAATTCGCTGCAGATGGTCACGAGCATCCTGAACCTCGAAGCGCAAGCGACCGGGGACGAGACCGCCCGCGTATCGCTGAATGCGGCGACGGCGCGCGTGCAGGCGGTCGCCGCCATTCACGCCTCGCTCTACGAAGACAACGATTTGAAGACGGTCAGGCTGGACAACCATATCGGGCGCCTTGTCGAACATCTTCGCGCATCGCTGCCCGGGAGAGAGGAACAGGCGCCTCAGATCGTTCTGCAGGTGGCGCCGCTGCGCCTGCCGATCGACAAGGCGGTAACGCTGTCGCTGGCGGTCAACGAACTGGTGACCAATTCGGTCAAGCATGCCAGCTGGCCCGAGCAGGGCGGAACCGTCACGGTCGAACTGCGACGGGAGGAAGGCGAACAGATCGTGCTCGAAGTGTCGGACAATGGAACAGGCGGCACGTCCGGCTTGTTGAGCGAGGACATGCCGTCATCGGGTTTGGGCAAGCGGCTTATCCGCGGGATGGCGGCCCAGCTGCGCGGTACGATAGAAGAGGAATGCGTGAATGGATGGACAACCCGCATCCTCTTCCCCGAATAGGGATTCCCGCGTCCGCGTGCTCATCATCGAGGACAACGCCCTCATCGCGCTCGATCTCGAAACACAGATGGAAGACCTGGGATGCGATGTCGTTGGCGTCGCGGTGACCGCAGCCCAGGCGATCGACACCGCGCGCCGGACCCTGCCCGACCTCGCGCTTGTCGATCTCCAGCTTGCTGACGGCTCGCGCGGGCAGGACGCGGCGCTGGTCCTGCGCTCCGAACTGGATGTGGCCTGTATAATCCTGAGCGGGAGCTTGCACAGCGTCACCGAGGAGGAACGGCTTGCGATCCGTCCCCTGGCGATGCTTTCGAAGCCGGTTCTCCCGCACGAACTGGGCGATGTCGTCTCGCGGTACCAGAAACCCCGTCGCCAAACGAAGCGTCTGTAGCCAAACCGCTTCCCGTGATCCTTAGGAGATCACCGGCAACTGCCGTGAGGCGTTCATTTGCTCTTTCCCTAGGTCTCAGAGCGAATTGCTCTTCCCGAACCCACGGTGCGCATGCGCGCAGTTCCGGGTCCGCGGGCATGCTGCGGCGGAGCGTCGCTATTGGAGAGTTATTTGGGAGATGGTTGCGGGGGTTGGATTTGAACCAACGACCTTCAGGTTATGAGCCTGACGAGCTACCGGACTGCTCCACCCCGCGGTACCTTCTTTTACGCCTCAAGCAGAGACGAAAAAGCCGCCGCGCGGTTTGCACCGGCAGCGGCTTTTTGAAATCGTGAATGGGTTTGTTCCGCGTCCGTCCGCTATAATGCCTGGCGGCGACCTACTCTCCCAGTGCTTGAGCACTAGTACCATCGGCGCAGTCCGGTTTCACGTCCGAGTTCGAGATGGGATCGGGTGGGTCACAGACGCTATAGCCACCAAGCAATAAAGCGGGCGGACGGGCCGCCCGCAGGTTTTGCCCTGCGGGGACCGTATCGGATTTTAAATCGATGCTGTTGAGCTTTTGAGGGCTTATCCGGCTGAAGTTTCCTCTACCACCGTTGAGCCGCCTGTCTTGCGACAGGGCTGTCATTGATGGTGCAGATCCTACAAGCGCGAAAAGAACTATTAGGACCGGTTAGCTACACGCATTACTGCGCTTCCACACCCGGCCTATCAACGTCATGGTCTATGACGGTTCGAAGATTGCTTATCTCAAGGGAGGCTTCCCGCTTAGATGCTTTCAGCGGTTATCCCGTCCATACATAGCTACCCTGCGGCACCCTTGGCAGGATGACAGGTACACCAGAGGTATGTTCACCCCGGTCCTCTCGTACTAGGGGCAACTCCTTTCAACAATCGACGCCCACGGCAGATAGGGACCAAACTGTCTCGCGACGTTCTGAACCCAGCTCACGTACCACTTTAATTGGCGAACAGCCAAACCCTTGGGACCTGCTCCAGCCCCAGGATGTGATGAGCCGACATCGAGGTGCCAAACGATTCCGTCGATATGAGCTCTTGGGAATCATCAGCCTGTTATCCCCGGCGTACCTTTTATCCGTTGAGCGATGGCCCTTCCACGAGGGACCACCGGATCACTATGACCGACTTTCGTCTCTGCTCGACCTGTCGGTCTCGCAGTCAGGCATGCTTATGCCATTGCACTCTTGCAGACGGTTTCCAACCGTCCTGAGCATACCATCGCGCGCCTCCGTTACTCTTTAGGAGGCGACCGCCCCAGTCAAACTACCCGCCACAGAGGGTCCCAACACCGGATAACGGTGCGTGGTTAGACATCAGAAAATCACAGGGTGGTATTTCACAGGTTGGCTCCACACCAGCTGGCGCCGATGTTTCAAAGCCTCCCACCTATTCTACACAGTAATTTCCTAATGCCACTCTGAAGCTGCAGTAAAGGTGCACGGGGTCTTTCCGTCTAACCGCGGGTACTCCGCATCTTCACGGAGAATTCAATTTCGCTGAGCATATCCTGGAGACAGTGGGGAAGTCGTTACGCCATTCGTGCAGGTCGGAACTTACCCGACAAGGAATTTCGCTACCTTAGGACCGTTATAGTTACGGCCGCCGTTTACTCGGGCTTCAATTCGGAGCTTGCACTCCTCCTCTTAACCTTCGAGCACCGGGCAGGCGTCACACCCTATACGTCGTCTTGAAGCCGACTTAGCAGAGTGCTGTGTTTTTGCTAAACAGTCGCTACCCCCTGGCCTGTGCCCCCCACAAAGACTTGCGTCGATATGGGGCCTCCTTCTTCCGAAGGTACGGAGGCAATTTGCCGAGTTCCTTCAGGATACTTCTCTCAAGCGCCTTGGTATACTCTACCTGACCACCTGTGTCGGTTTCGGGTACGGTCTATAGTGAAGAGGCTATTTCCTGGAACCGCTTGGCTGCCCTCTCAATCCAATAAGAGAAAACAACTTCCACGATCCGTCACACATCTTCAGGCCCACGAATATTTACGTGGTTCCCATCGACTACCCCCTTCGGGCTCGTCTTAGGGGCCGGCTAACCCTGCGCCGATTAGCGTTGCGCAGGAACCCTTGGTCTTTCGGCGACAGGGCATCTCACCCTGTTTGTCGCTACTCATGTCAGCATTCGCACTTCCGATACGTCCAGCGTCGGTTACCCTTCGCCTTCACTCGCTTACGGAACGCTCCGCTACCGCTCAGAATAAATTCTGAACCCTAAGCTTCGGTGCATATCTTTAGCCCCGTTACATCTTCGCCGCAGGAACCCTTGTTTAGACCAGTGAGCTGTTACGCTTTCTTTAAAGGATGGCTGCTTCTAAGCCAACCTCCTGGTTGTTTTGGGATTCCCACATGCTTTCCCACTTAGATATGACTTGGGGACCTTAGCTGTAGGTTAGGGCTGTTTCCCTTTTGACGACGGACCTTAGCACCCGCCGTCTGTCTGCCGGATAAGACTCGATGGTATTCGGAGTTTGGTTAGGTTTGGTACCGCTCGCGCAGCCCTAGCCCATCCAGTGCTCTACCCCCATCGGCATACATCCGACGCTCTACCTCAATAGATTTCGCGGAGAACCAGCTATTTCCCGGCTTGATTGGCCTTTCACCCCTAAACACAGCTCATCCGAGAATTTTTCAACATTCACCGGTTCGGTCCTCCAGTGCATGTTACTGCACCTTCAACCTGGCCATGCCTAGATCGCCGGGGTTCGGGTCTAATCCATCATACTCAGTCGCCCTATTCAGACTCGCTTTCGCTGCGCCTACACCTAACGGCTTAAGCTTGCATGGTAGATTAAGTCACTGACCCATTATGCAAGAGGTACGCTGTCACCCCCTATGGGGCTCCAACTGCTTGTAAGCATCCGGTTTCAGGTACTGTTTCACTCCCCTAATCGGGGTGCTTTTCACCTTTCCCTCACGGTACTGTGTTCGCTATCGGTCATGTGCGAGTATTTAGGCTTGGAGGGTGGTCCCCCCATGTTCAGACAGGATTTCACGTGTCCCGCCCTACTCGAGTCCTTCATCATCACTTTCGCATACGGGGCTGTCACCCGCTATGGCCACTCTTTCCAAAGTGTTTTGCTAGTTGAAATGAAGGCACTGGCCTGGTCCCGGTTCGCTCGCCACTACTACGGGAATCTCTGTTGATGTCTTTTCCTCCGGGTACTGAGATGTTTCAGTTCCCCGGGTTCGCTTCACCAAACCTATGTATTCAGTCTGGTGATACCCTATCCACCTCTTTCCGACTGTCCGAAAACAATCGAAAGGAAATGGTGAGGGTGGGTTTCCCCATTCGGAAATCGCCGGATCAAAGATTGCTCACATCTCCCCGACGCTTATCGCAGCGTGCCACGTCCTTCATCGCCTGCACATGCCAAGGCATCCACCAAATGCTCTTACCTCACGCTTGAGAATCCACACCATCAACGACAGACCTGCATAAAAGTCCGACGTCTCGCGATAGTGCAGAGGAATATCTCAGCCAGATAAATCAATTTGATTGATCTTGTTTGTGATGCATCGATCGCTCCGATCGGCCAAAGCCAACCATCACAATCCATGCGCCACGGCATCGATTTAAAAACCCATTCACAATGTCAAAGACAGCGGCTCGAAGCCGCCTACCCGCATGACGCGGGATCCGCTTTCGTTTCATCTATCGGATAACTGCCACGCACAGCCGGCCAAAACCGTACCACAACGCCTGGTGGAGCCTATCGGGATCGAACCGATGACCCCCTGCTTGCAAAGCAGGTGCTCTCCCAGCTGAGCTAAGGCCCCGTAAGACCAGGCAAATGGTAGGCCCGAGTGGATTTGAACCACCGACCTCACCCTTATCAGGGGTGCGCTCTAACCAACTGAGCTACGGGCCTATGCGCCAGCGCAGGCCCCCTTCTCTTAGGAAAAGGCATGGCCGCGGGCGGCATGAGCCAGCTCAGGCAAACAGCCACGGCAGGCAAACGCCCGCCAGGCTGTATCCGATTGATGAAAGGACATGAGGACGACGGCATGTTTCTTTGAAAAGGTGCGAAGCTCTTCCGACGACCAGCGCCGGCGCTTTCGTACCAATCCTTAGAAAGGAGGTGATCCAGCCGCAGGTTCCCCTACGGCTACCTTGTTACGACTTCACCCCAGTCGCTGAACCCACCGTGGTTGGCTGCCTCCAGTAAACTGGTTAGCGCACCACCTTCGGGTGAATCCAACTCCCATGGTGTGACGGGCGGTGTGTACAAGGCCTGGGAACGTATTCACCGCGGCATGCTGATCCGCGATTACTAGCGATTCCGCCTTCATGCTCTCGAGTTGCAGAGAACAATCCGAACTGAGACATCTTTTGGAGATTAGCTAACCCTCGCGGGATCGCTGCTCACTGTAGATGCCATTGTAGCACGTGTGTAGCCCAGCCTGTAAGGGCCATGAGGACTTGACGTCATCCCCACCTTCCTCCGGCTTATCACCGGCAGTTTCCTTAAAGTGCCCAACTGAATGATGGCAACTAAGGACGAGGGTTGCGCTCGTTGCGGGACTTAACCCAACATCTCACGACACGAGCTGACGACAGCCATGCAGCACCTGTCACTAGGTCCCCGAAGGGAAGGAATCTGTCTCCAGAAACCGTCCTAGGATGTCAAAGGCTGGTAAGGTTCTGCGCGTTGCTTCGAATTAAACCACATGCTCCACCGCTTGTGCAGGCCCCCGTCAATTCCTTTGAGTTTTAATCTTGCGACCGTACTCCCCAGGCGGATAACTTAATGCGTTAGCTGCGCCACCCAAGCTCCATGAGCCCGGACAGCTAGTTATCATCGTTTACGGCGTGGACTACCAGGGTATCTAATCCTGTTTGCTCCCCACGCTTTCGCACCTCAGCGTCAATAACTGTCCAGTGAGTCGCCTTCGCCACTGGTGTTCTTCCGAATATCTACGAATTTCACCTCTACACTCGGAATTCCACTCACCTCTCCAGTATTCTAGCCATCCAGTTTCAAGGGCAGTTCCGGGGTTGAGCCCCGGGATTTCACCCCTGACTTGAAAAGCCGCCTACGTGCGCTTTACGCCCAGTAATTCCGAACAACGCTAGCTCCCTCCGTATTACCGCGGCTGCTGGCACGGAGTTAGCCGGAGCTTATTCTCCAGGTACTGTCATTATCATCCCTGGTAAAAGAGCTTTACAACCCTAAGGCCTTCATCACTCACGCGGCATTGCTGGATCAGGCTTTCGCCCATTGTCCAATATTCCCCACTGCTGCCTCCCGTAGGAGTCTGGGCCGTGTCTCAGTCCCAGTGTGGCTGATCATCCTCTCAGACCAGCTATAGATCGTCGACTTGGTAGGCCATTACCCCACCAACTATCTAATCTAACGCGGGCCCATCTAAAGGCGATAAATCTTTGGTCCGAAGACATTATCCGGTATTAGCAGTCATTTCTAACTGTTATTCCGAACCTAAAGGCAGGTTCCCACGCGTTACGCACCCGTGCGCCACTCACCCCGAAGGGTTCGTTCGACTTGCATGTGTTAGGCATGCCGCCAGCGTTCGTTCTGAGCCAGGATCAAACTCTCAAGTTTGTGTCACACACCAATCAAGCACGGGGAAAACCCCGCTAACCTGCTTGGCATGAGCTTCAAGGAGCCGATACCTGCACTGTCAAACGTAATGGATACGAATGAACATGCATCACCCAATGGCAAACGTGGAGTTCACCAGAGGATGTGGCAATCGGCTTGAATTAACCGGTATCCGGAGCCTTAAAACCCCCGGACCGGGCGCCGTCGCCCACATGTCCCTTCATCAATAAACAACAATGTCAAAGAACCGCCAGACACTAACAACGGACAGCTGATCCTGCCCCGACCTTAAACCGGGGGACCGGCTATCCGACAATGTTGGCGACCGTTGCAGCGGACAGTGGAAGCCGTCAGCACCGCGTCGGTGAGGGCCATCTAGGTCCCACCAAGGATTCGGTCAATAACCTTTTTGCAG
>NZ_WTYG01000004.1:0-325000 GCF_009828015.1 Qipengyuania citrea
AGGGCGCGAAGCGGACATCACGAATGCTGAATTTGAAGAAGCTTGGGCTGCTGGACGCGAGCATCCTATAACCGGTTGTAAGTTCTTGCCGGTAGAGGTGCTACTATGTCCAACTCACTAACATCGATGCAGTCGGACCGTGTTCAGAAGATCGTATTAACAAACGATCGGATGAGCTTGCGCGCGTTTTGGGCAAACACTCAATCCCACGAGCATACTTTCCGCAAAGTCTTGCGTCGGATGGGTTTCGAACAATCCTTCCCAATAGAACTGGCAGGCGGTCACCGGTTCACAAATATAGCCGTAAGTGTGCTCGACTTCCAGCAGGCATCTGGATCGGGACCTCGGCTGCTCATTCCGATAGATCCCCAGTCCCATCCGGACGAGCGCGCGATTGAGGCATCGCTTGCCCGATCCATCGGACTGATGCTCGCGGACGCGGCGATGTACGATCAGATCTGGGTCGATACCTACAGCAAACTCCTGCCCCGGTTTGCAAAGAGGCCGGAAGCTTCCTTGGAGCGGATGGATTTCGCGGAAGGGCCTCATGACGGCCTTATGCTGCATGCCGAGTTTCTTCGGCTCGATCACGATTTTTCGACAACCCGATCGAGGCGGATTGCTTCGGATATCGAAGAGCTGATCGAGGCGATTGACTTCGACCTTCGCGAACATGATCGCAATGTCGCTGCCCTGACAGTTGACGAATCGGGATCTCATCAAAGAAAGATTACAGGTCTTACCGCCCATGTTCTCGAGCTCGCTGGCATCAGCCCGGACGACCTGCCGCTGCTCTTCAATGACGATGGTGATCAACCCTTCACATCGGTCGATGGCTCTCTCCCGTTTTCCGCGGGGCGGTTCTATTGGTTGAGAGGAACGCTCGAGTGCTCGCTCGAATTGCGCGAAAGCCGGTGCTGGATCGATGGCAAAAGGGTCATACTTTCGTACCCTTCCAATCTACCTGCGACAACCCTTTCGTCCTGTGTCGGACGGCCACTATATACCTTGCTACAGATTGAAGGGTTGCAATTCGACGCGACTATAAAAAAGGCCCACGCGGCAAGGGATTGCATTGTAGTTGAGATCGAGATGCCCAAGGATGAATTCCCAGATTAATTCGGTTGAGAAATAAAGAATAAACTCCGTTGACAATCATGCAATACGCGGCCGTTCGATCACGAACAGGTTGAATTCAGCTACGCCTGGTTAGATCCCGGCTGTGAAAAAACGCCGAATTTCTGAAGTTAGACCGTTGCCGGACTGCCCACTGTTGAAATGGGCGTTTCGTGAAAGCATACATTTCCTCACATTAATCGCGGCTGCTCGAGGCAGCAGCGATCAGGCTGTTCGCGGGTGAGGGGGAGACGAGCTCGGACGATGTCTAAAGCAGTGTTCGACACAACTAAAAGCGGCAGTGCCTCCCGCGCCGCTCCGGTTGTGGCCTCCTGCGCGGCTGCCGCATGCCAAATAGATTTGGCTAACGGCATCTTCAGGCATGCGGCCAGAAATCGGAACTGGAAGAGCATGCTGAAACGTTGCGCTTACCGGCGCCGGGCGCGCTCCCTCGATCTCGCATTCGAACGGGCGCTCGACGCGGTCGAAAAATGGATCGGCGAAATGAAGATCAGATAGGCAATAGAAGGCAACATAGCAGTCGCTGCGAGACAGGGCACAAGCAGGCTTTCCGCTAATGCAACGAAATATATCTGAAAAGCTGATCCGTTGTGTCCATATCTCTGTTGAAGGAGGCTGCAATGCGAAAAGTGCGCGAAAAGATCATGGCCCGGGCAATGATCAGCAGAAGCTGTGCGAACTTCCTTTCCGACGTCGATGTCAAGCCGGGGATCGCTCAGTCCGGAGGTGCCTTGAACAAGCATCAGCACCATAAGATAAGGTTTCGGTCCAAGTACGACTGTTGGTCAGAAACGGATATCGTGCTCGAAAAACGGGGCTCGTTATTAGCTGGATCTATGGAGCATGCACGGTT
Source organism: Qipengyuania citrea (assembly GCF_009828015.1). GTDB lineage: Bacteria > Pseudomonadota > Alphaproteobacteria > Sphingomonadales > Sphingomonadaceae > Qipengyuania > Qipengyuania citrea. The sequence goes on from NZ_WTYG01000004.1 coordinate 1,991, forward strand.
CGCAAAACGAGCAACGCTCGACCTCGAGTACAGGTGGTTTCGCTTCCGTGAAAGCAGGAATGGCTTTTCCATGCTTGCAATCTGGGACAAGGAGCTTCCCGCGACGATCTGTGCTGCGGGCTCCTCGGGGAACTACCGTTTGCTTGAACTGGTAGATTTTTCCGATTTCAAACCCTTGTTCTTCGTGCGTTCGAACCCGGTAGTCCATTCCTTGAAAAATGTTACGAGAATGCGCCGTAACCCCGAGATGCAGAGGTCTGGAGGGGAGCGACGGCGATGTAAAGCTCTTCTCGTTACCATGAAGGATGAATGGTCGAAGAGTTTTTGGGGCTATTGGTCTCCGGAAAAGGGCTACCTATCGACCATGGACGCTCCTTGAGCGAGAGCGAGAGCGCGACGCGAGAACAATTAGTGCATAATTTTATGTAAGTGCCTGAGAATGAATCCGGCAGCCCGATTATTCGTGCAGTTCTTAATCGAATAAGTCGACGTCAGCATGCGATCTGTTGATTTCCATCGATTGCATTTTTCGCAATGAGCGGTTGGTCGCATTGCACCAGGTTGTGTCCGGCTACACTCGCACGGATAAATGCTGTGGAAAGCGGTCGAGAATGGCGGGAAGTGGGCCTATTGTGTTGAAAAACTCGGCCTGACCCGATCCGCAGCCGATTTTCCGTAATAATCATTCAACGGGAGAAGGTGTCTTGAGGTAATGATGCAGGCATGAGCTCTTATGAGTTTTAATATTTCCCCCCGAAGGTGCCTGCGGAGTTTTTCAACACAATAGGGCCGGAAGCGGACTGTCAGCTTCGCAGCTAAAAAAGGTCCGGACAGACGTTCCTGCCAGGCACAAAACGATGTCGATCATCGCAAAAAACCGAAGGAGAAGCGGAGACGATATGGGGCGGTATCGGCCTGATCAGATGCTCAAGTCTTGCCTTCAGCAAACGCTCCCGGAAATTCGATACGGGTGTGAAAGCCTTCGTCGCTGCCCGTCTCGATGGTGCCGGATAAACGCGCGGTCATCGCTCGGATCATACGCCAGCCTAGGGAATCCGATCGCTCGGGCTTGACGTCTTCGGATAGGCCGACGCCATCATCCTTCACGGTCAAGACCCAGCGCTTCATGTTGTCCTCGTCGCTTTCCCGCTCGAAACTCACGTCGATGCGCCCGTTCTTCCTATTCTCGAACGCGTGTTTGTAGGCGTTCGTGATAAGTTCGTTGACGATTAGCCCCAAATCGATTCCTGCACTGCCGGAAACGCTAACCTCATCTCCGAACACGGAGATCGCGATGTCGAGCTCATCGTTGGAAAACGCATCCTGCGCGTGATTCGCCACGGTTTCGAGCAAGGGGACGAGCGCAATCCGGTCGGCCAGATTGGCGCGCTGAAGTTCCTGATGGACCTTGGCAACCGACAGTACGCGCGATTCGAGTTGCGCCATCGCCTGGCGTGTCTCTTCTGATTGCGCACCTCGCTTGCTGAGCTGGATGAAGCTCACGATAAGAGCGAGGTTGTTGCCGGTGCGATGATGGACCTCATCGATTAGCAATTCGCGTTCGGCCATGGCTTCGGCCAGTTCGCGGTTCTGCCGCGACAATTCGGCCAAGGGATCGGTGGAACTGAGTTCAGCGATACTGGCCATCACTCGCTCGCCAAGCTCGGATTCCTCCTCGGAGGCCGATGGTAGTTTAAACGCCAGTTCCGCTCGCGTCCCGTTTTTTGAGGTGTCCAGGTCGAACTTGTCGGCTAGCCGCTGAACGCCCGTGAGACCGAGCCCCATCCCTTGCGCGCGAGTGCCGCCAGATTGAGCCTTGAAGGGTCGGCGTCCTTTCACGAAATCCGCGCCTTTGGGCAGGCCCTCACCTTGATCGATGACCCGCACCACCAGCCAGCAGAGGTCGGTTTCCGGTCGAATGGCGAAATGCGCCCGACCTCCACCGCCATATTGCAGGGCGTTGCGGGCGATCTCGAGCACGGCGGTGACGACGCGCGTCTTGGCGAAGCTTGCCAGCCCGCAGGTGTCGGCGATCACACCAGTGACTTGGCGGATGCGAGCGATGTCCGGCTCGGCAGCAATCCTTACGCTCAGCAAATCCATTCTAGAGTGTCCTCGCCTGCGATACGCGAGACACGATAATGCTCGCATCGTCCCGCCCGCGAAGATTGTTGGCCATTAGGTCCGCCGCAATCACGGGGGCGCTGCGCTGTAGGAGAGTAGCTTGCGTGTCGAGTGAGCGGAGCGTGTTGAGCCCATCGGAATGCATAACGAGTATCGCGTTCTTTTCGAGCTCTACTGTCTCCTGATGCGGCGTCGTCAGGCGTCCTCCGAGCAAACCGTCGCGAACAACGAGCCGACGCACCGTTTTGCCCTGCACAATTAGCGTGCTGATGTTGCCGATACCTGCATAGCGCAGGCGGCCATGTGACCGATCCAGCGCAACGACCGCGCCTACCGCCCCACGCGTATCCTGCAGAGCATTGCCAACCTGCAGCAGAATTTCGGCAGGGTCATCACCTTTTGCGGCAAGAAAGGATTTCTTCGCTGCGGCCGCAGCCCCAGCGGCTTTGACCCCGTGCCCTAGCCCATCGGCAATGAAATAGAAGCATTCGTCATGGCTCGATCGCACCGCGACGATATCACCGCAACGCCGCTCTCCCGGAAAAGCGAGCTTGAAACCCGCGTGATCGACCGGATCGGCCTGCCGTATCGTCTGCCGCCGGAACTCTGCGGCAACGACGGTGCGGCCCGGCTCGCTGAAGATATCTAAACGATCTGACAGACGTTTAATCGCTCCGAGCCCGGTTCCGGCAGAACCCTTCGTCGTCTCTCCGTCGCGCATCATCCGGTCTACACGGCCGATCCCCGGGCCCTCGTCGTGCCCCACGATGTGGAGACGTTCGAGCGCGGGCGCGCCGAAGATTTCGACCAGGATCTGCCCGCCCCCTCCATGGCGAAGGATATTCTGCGCGATCTCGGTCGCCACGATCGCCGCGTGCTCGACCTTGGTCGAGTGCAAGCCCATCGCGTTCGCAGTGCGACGAGCTCTCCGCCGTGCTTCCGCGACGGCGCTCGTTTCCCTCACTTTTAACCAACCGATCATCGCAGGCTGCACGCTCCGATCATTCGCACCGTGGTGCCCTTTCCCGGCGAACTATCGATAGCGAACGTTTTAGAGAGGCGTTTGGCTCCGCCGAGCCCGCGCCCCATGCTTCCTCGACGTGTTGTGAACCCATCAGCCATTGCGGCATCGATATCTTCGATACCTTTTCCGCAATCACGACATTCGATCCCAACCTGACGCTTATTGGGCATAGCGTAGATCGCCAGCGTCCCACCGCCCGCATGGGTCAAGGCGTTGCGCACCACTTCGCTCACTGCGGTCACGAAGCGCGTCTGCATTAACTCGCTACTGCCGCACTCCTTCATTGCGTCTGCGACCCGCGACCTAGCCCGCACCACATCACGATCCTGTTCGAGTTCGATCGTCGCGATCCTATCAGCCTCGTCGAAGACCATCGATCAGGCCGGACTGGCGCATCTTGTCCAACGCATGGGACAGGGTGAGCGCCGTATGGTTTTCGGGAAGATACATGCCGAGTTCGACCAATGTCATTGCTACAGCCGGACGCATGCCGACCACGTAGGTTTCAGCATCTAGTAGACGGGCGACGCTGGTCAGCTGGGCGAGCACGCGGCCAACGAAGGTATCGACGATTTCCAGTGCCGAGATATCGACCACCACCCCGCGACACTCGGTATCAGCAATGCGCTTCGACAGCGCCTCCTGCAGGTCGATGATATCGGTATCGGTGATATCGCTGGTGATCGAGACCAGCAGAACGCCTTCTACGGCATAGATCGCGGCGGCATTCACTTCGCGTTCCGCTTATCGTCGTTGATCGGGCGGATCGCCACACCGACCGAGGTCAGCGCGTCCATCAGGGCACTACGTAGCGACGAGCGTGTGCGGACTTCGCCTACATCCACGCCCAGTTCGACCATCGTCTGCGCGATCTTCGGGCTAATTCCGCTGATGATGCAGCGCGCGCCCATCAGGCGTACGGCGGCGGCGGTGCGCAGCAGATGCTGGGCGACCTGAGTATCGACGGTCTTGACGCCGGTAATATCGACGATGACGACTTCGGCCTGCCGCTCGACAATAGCCTGCAACAGGCTTTCCATCACCTCTTGTGCACGCAGGCTGTCCAACGTGCCGATCAGCGGCAGGGTTAGCACCTTGTCCCACAGTTCCACGACCGGCGTGGACAGCTCCATCATCTCGTCGCGCTGACGCTCGATCACCTGCTCGCGTTCGGCGATAAAAACCTCGTTCGAGTAGATCGCGAATGCATCAATCGCCTTCGAAAGAAGCAGAACCTCTTCAATCAATCGTTCCGGATCGCTTTCGAGCTTTTCGGTGAGACGCTCGAACAGCGGGGTCTTGAGCGCCAAGATGAGCGCCGCCATTTCTCCCGGCAACACGCCGCGCTCGACACGCTCGTGCGTGATCTCCGACAAAATACCGCGCAGGTCGGCCCAGTGTTCGTCCTGCAGGTCGAACTCACCATCCTTCGAAGCGTCGCGCACGCCAAGGCGGAAGGATCGCAGCAGGCTGGCCGCCTGGTCGCGCTCTTCTTTTTCGGAAAACAGGTCGATGCGCTTCGCGCCGTCCTCGTCGGCCTGCTCAATCCAGTCAGCCAGGATGCCTTCGGCATCTTCTTTAAGGACTTCGAGGGTGGTTTCGAGTATTTTATCAGGCATATCCACTCCAGATTTCCGCTTCGTTCAAGCGCTTAGACAAAACGGCTCGAAGAGGAAAGGTTGACGAACTTGCTTCAGCTTTTGGGCCGCAAGCAGTCAGTCCGTTTCTATTCGGCGAAGCGCAGAAAGCGGACATTCCGATCAATCCAATCGCGGACCTGCCGCTGATCCTTACCACCTAATGAAAAGCGTCCGTTCATTGTGCATCCACCGCCCACCAGGTAACGGAAGCCGATGAAGTTCATTAATCTCAATCGCGCCTCAGCTTTTCCGCTTAGCTGATCTTGCCGGTTTTCCGGCTCGTGAAGCGGCAATGCCGCTCGATTCTACGCGCCTAATTGAGAGATATCATGGAAACTAAACTCGATCCTGCGCTTGGCGCAGATGAGATAGCGCGCTTCGTTCGCGACGGCTTCGTTCGGGTGGATGCGGCATTCTCGGCAGAGACTGCCGCAGATGCTCGCGCCATCTTGTGGGCGGCCACAGGATACGATCCTGCTGACTCGGCGACCTGGGCTCAGCCCATTGTTCGGCTCGATCAGTTCGATCAAAGTCCATTTCGCAAGGCCGCGAACACAGCCGTTTTGCATAGCGCGTTCGACCAGCTTGTCGGTAAAGGTCGGTGGCTGCCCCGGGATGGGCTCGGCACATTTCCTGTCCGGTTCCCCTCTTCCGAAGAACCGGGAGACGATGGCTGGCACATCGATGTCAGCTTCGGTTACGAGGAACCGGACTTCATGGATTGGCGGGCCAATGTGCAGAGCAAAGGCCGCGCCCTGCTCCTGCTGTTCCTGTTTTCGGATGTTGGTGCCGACGATGCCCCCACCCGCATTCGGGTCGGATCGCATATCGACATAGCGCAACAACTCGCGCCCGCCGGGGAAGCTGGCCTCACCCTTCGCGAACTCGCATCGGACGGATTTGCGGGATCCGCCCATTGCCGGGAGGAACTGGCAACGGGTCCAGCCGGCACGGTATATCTATGCCATCCATTCCTGGTGCATTCAGCACAGAAGCATCGTGGAAAGGAACCGCGCTTCATGGCGCAACCACCGCTGCTACCGCGCGAACCGATCTGTCTCGAACGGCCAGACGATGATTACTCCCCGGTCGAGCAAGCTATCCGGCGGGCTTTGGTCAAGTGACAGGCATATTTTGAAGAGTTGGTCCGTCCGCTAGGATGGAAAAGTTCCATGTAGCGGACGGACTGCTTCACACCCATGTTGCTGCTGTCCCGACGATCTTCGGACGATCCTGAAACCGGGCGTCAGCGGCGGATCGGGTCTTTGGTCCGGAATTGGGCCGCTAGCGGTCTGTCCGGTTTTGAACATGATTTGAGTTGAAGCGGACATCCATCCGTGCAGATTTAAGACCGATTACTTGTCTACCGGCGACTGATGCACTGCTGAAAGCTTCGCGAGATAACGCCCGCCGAAGCGCAAGACCAGTCGGCGCAGGACGAAGAAAAACCCGTTCGATGGCACGAACATCTGCGATTTGAGCCACACGGTCTTGCGCTGTTTTTCAATGTGGGGGCGCAAGCCCCTTCCCAACTTTTCAGCGCGGCGGGCACATTGCCGTTCTGAGCGGCAAGGGCTTCACCCAGTTGCTGCCCGCCCATCAACCCGGCTGTCGCGCCCATGCCGGAAAACAGCGTGAGGCACCATGCGCTGTCCCCCACCAGCACCACGCGGCCCTTGTGCCAGCGGTCCATCTCCACCGTGTGGACCGAATCGAACAGATAGTCGGGCGCGTTGGACAGATCCTCCAGCGCTTTCTCCACGATGGAGTGGGGCTCCACATCGGCAAAGACATCGCGCAGCGTTTCCACCGCAGGCCGTTCGAACTGCGCATCTACATCCTTGGTGCGATAGGCAAAAAACGCCGTCGGCGTATGATCCTGCAGCGGGAAGACCCAGAGCGAGCGTTTATCCTGATTGAGGATTACTCCGTCGCGCTGGCGGAATGTCTCCATCTGTTCTTCTACCTGATAAGCGCAGATCACCGCATCCAGCGAATGCATGAACTTCTCGTGCGGGCCGAACACCAGCTTGCGCACGGTGGAGCGCAGGCCATCGGCACCGATAACCAGGTCGAAGCGCTCGATCGTTGAACTACCGTCTTTCGTCTCCAGCGTCACGTCGATGACGTCGCCCCGCTCGACAATGGCGACGGGGCTTGTGCCGAACCGGATTTCGACCTGCCCGTCGACGCCGTTCCACAACCCTTCTTCGATATCACCGCGCAGCAGCGTGGCAGGCCGGGTCGGCTGGTCGGCGAACCCGGCTACGCGCACACGTCCGCCGTCTTTCGTCATGTGCCAATTCTGCGAGGCTTCGGGCGTGCGGATATGGAAGCCGGGTAACACTCCCAGCCTTTCCGCCGCATCCTTGCCCGCATCCTGCAGGCCGATGAAATAGCCTCCGGTGCGTCGTTCTGGCGCGCGTTCGACGATGACGGGTTCCCACCCGGCTTTCTTTAGCGCGATGGCGCTGGCCATTCCGGCGATGCCGAGGCCGACGATAAGGGCGCGTTGGGTCATGATTGCTGTATCCTTCCTGTCGGGGGTGAGGGGCGAAAAGCCCCTGCATCCGAATCGATATGAACACTGTATAGATACCTCGCGCGCTTTTGTCTAGACACTGTTTAGATTGCGTGCCAGATTGCCCTCATGACCAAGACGAAACGCGACAGCTATCATCATGGCGACCTGCGCAGCGCGCTGATTTCCGCCGCGGAAGAGATCATCGCCGCAGAAGGCGTGGAAGGCTTCACGCTGCGCAAGGCAGCGCGCAAGGCGGGCGTATCCCCCGGCGCGCCAACGCATCATTTCGGCAGCATGGCGGGCTTGCTGACGCAGGTGGCGCGGCGCAGTTACGAGGCACTGGGCAAGCAACTGGCAGGCGCGGCAGAGGGGCTGGAAGGCAACGCGGCGCTGCGCGCGCTGACCGCCGTCTATGTTAGGTTCGCGCGCGACTACACGGGCCGTTTCCGCCTGATGGGCCGCACCGACTTGATCGAATTGGAGGACGATGACCTGCGGGCTGCGGTCTATCGGGCGATGCGCCCGCTCGCCGCCGCCGCTGCCGGAACACGCGGCCTCGGCGTGCCGACCCCCGAGTTCGAGCGACTGGATCCGCGCCTGATCGCCGCCATCGCCCCCGCGCACGGACTGGCGCATCTGGCCACCGAAGGACGGCTGGCCGCGACAATGCGGTCGGGAGAGGTGGACGCGCAGGCGCAAGACGCGTTGGTGGACGAGGTTTTGCGCGCGCTGTGGCCTTGAAGCAAACCGCCCAAACCGATAGCCGCTACGCAATACTGATCACGCTGAACGCGAGCGAGCCATATGCTACGACTTCGGTTTCTTGCTGTGCCTCGATATCTGACGCTGGAGGCGCGCGCGTGTCCTACCCGCCTGCTCGGGCAAACAGGACAGCTCTCCAGCGCAGGAAGTTACCTGTACTACAATGGTGAGCACGTCTGCTGTTGAAAAACCGCCACTCGCGCGCCAAACATTCCCCCAAAATGCGTAAGATCCTCGCCTTTTTCCACGCTTTGCTGGCAACCGTACTGCTCACTTGCGGCGTCGCAGCTTTCGCCGCGACGTCGATTCTTCCGTCGTCCGGGGACGCCGCCGAGGCGCAGGTGGCGATGGATCCCTTCGGGCGGGAAACGCCGCGATCGACCGTGACCAATCTGCTGGGCGTGCTGGCGAGCGAAGATCTTGGTGCCCTCGATCCCTATCTCGACCTGCCTGCCGGTATGGATCGTGCAGAGGTCGTGCCGCGCCTGCGCGCTGCGCTCGATGCGGGCGGGACGCTCGCCACCTATCAGGAACTGGCCAACGAGCCCAACGGGCGGCTCGACGATGGCCTCGGCCCGACACGCGAACAGGTCGGGACACTCGCCGGGGGCGAGATACCCATCCTGCTGACACAGAGCAGCGGCACGGACGGGCCTGCCATCTGGCGGCTGTCGGCGGAAACGCTACAGGCGCTCCCGGATATCGAACCGCAGGCGATCCCGGAAGAAGAGGCTATCGTCGCCGGTGCCCCTGCGCTGGATTGGGTCAAGCTGCTGGGACTATTGATCGCCGTCTTCATCGCGACCCGGTTGCTGGCCGCGCTGGTCCTGCTCGGTCTGCGGCAGGTCCTCTCGCGCGATGGGGCGGTGTACCGGGTCCTCGATGCCGCCCTGCCGCCGCTGGCGCTGGTTGTCACCATCGTCGGTTTCCGGCTGTGGTCGGACGCTGCGCCGATCTCGATCGTCGCGCGTCAGGTCGTGCTGCGCTATCTCGGCATTGCAGCGTGGATCGTGTTCCTGTGGTTCCTGTTCCGCCTGGTCGATGCGCTCGCCCGGTGGCTGTCGCTGCGCATGACGCGGCGCGCGCGGTACCAGAGCGCGTCTGTCACCGTCTTTGCCCGCCGGGTTATCAAGGCCGGACTGTTGGTCCTGGGGGCGCTCGGCATCCTCGACACGCTCGGCTTCGATGTCACCGCTGGTGTGGCGGCGCTCGGCATCGGCGGTCTGGTCTTGGCGCTGGGTGCACAGAAGACGGTCGAGAACCTGGTCGGCACCGTATCCGTGCTGGCCGACCGGCCGGTGCAGGTCGGGGATGTGTGCAAGGTCGGCGATGTGCTCGGCACGATCGAGGATATCGGGATGCGGTCGACCCGGATCAGGACGCTGGAACGAACCGTCGTCACGATCCCCAATGGCGATTTTTCCTCACGCCAGATCGAAAACTATACCAAGCGCGAACGTTTCCTCTTCAACGAGACGATCGGCCTCGAATACGCCTTGGATGCGGCCAAGCTGCGTGAAGGGATTGGCCTGATAGCAGAGGCGCTCGCACAGAACGAGTACATCGCCCCGGAGCCGCGCCGGGCGACATTACGTTATTTTGCAACGGACTCGCTGGCGATCGAAACCTTTGCCTACATCATGACCGCCGATTTCGACGAAAGCCTGAGAATCCGCAACGATCTCATGCTCGACATCTACGAGCGATTGGAACAGGCAGGCATCGGGTTCGCCTTCCCGACACAGACCCTTTACCTGCGCAAGGACGAAACCGGGCAAGGGTGACGCGGTATGGTGGCGGTCACGCAACGCTATCCGGCTGACGGTTCGCCGAACATGATCTGCCTGAAGACCTTCACGTAACTTTCTTCCGGCTGGGTGCCGTCGCCCGATCGCAAGACCGCGGTATGCCAGAGTATGAGCAAGGTTTCGGTGATGACATCGGCGGGCAAGCGGAGTGGCTGCCCAAACTGGGCGGCCAGGCCTTCGATCAGAACCCGGAACTGGGCCGTTACACGCGCCTCCGCAGCCTTGTACTGCGCGCGGAATTCCGGGTTGCGAAAGGCATAGAGCTGCAATTCCAGCGCCAGCGCCGCCCAGGCCTGGCGATCGGGGATGCCGGCTAGCCACGCAGCAAGCGTTTGCATGGCCTGGTCGATATCGGCTTCCGGGATCGAGGCGGCGAGGTCTTCCAGTCGGTCCCGCTGTTCGGCCAAGTGACCTTCCATGACTTCGAGCAGCAGCAACTCCTTGCTCTCGAAGTTCGAATAAAAGGCGCCTTGCGTAAATCCGGCGTCGGCGCAGAGCTGGCGCACGGAAAGTGCCGGGATGGAATGGGCGATCATCAGCCGCTCGGCCGATTCGATCAGCTTGGCGCGTGTTTCCGCCTGGCTTTGCCGACGCGATTTGGTGGTGGTTTCGCCGCTCATGGTGCTCGATCCGTCTCAAAAGTTCTGATTTTCGGAACCAAATTTTCAGATATCACTTGATATTTCAAATGCCCGGCCAGAGGATCGGTTTCCCGTCGATCCTTTTCAGCAGGCAAAACAGGCAGGAGTTGTTGCCCATGCAGCCCATACGGTTCACCCCTGATGTCGAGCAAGTCGATCCCGACGAACAGCGGCTGACGCGCGAGATCGTCGAACAGATGAATGCGACGGCGCGCAACGCGTTCGAACGGCATCGGCACGCCCATCGCGATGCCCATGCGAAATCGCACGCGATCCTTAAGGGTAGCATGACCGTGCACGACGGTCTGTCGGCTGAGCTTGCGCAGGGCATCTTCGCTTCTCCGAAGACCTACGAGGTCGTCGCGCGGCTTTCGTCCGCGCCGGGCGATATCCATTCGGACGAGGTTCCGGCCCCGCGCGGTTTCGCGATCAAGGTGATCGGCGTTCCGGGTGACCGGCTTTCGCCCGACATCGGTGGCGAGAACCAGGATTTCCTGATGGTGAATTTCCCGGTGCTCGCCTTCGGCACGATCCCGAAATACAAGCAGATGCTGGGTCTGCTCGAAAAGAACGCGCATGCGCCCGATTTCTTCCAACGCCTCGTTGCCGGCGTGGCGCGCGGCGCGAAGGATGCGGTGGAAGCGGTGGGCAAGGTGCCGAGCGCGACGCTCGAGGGGTTGGCGCGCGACAACAATCATCCTCTCGGCGAAACCTATCATACGCAGGCTGCTGTCCGGTTCGGCGACCATGTCGCCAAACTGTCGCTCGCCCCGAAATCCCAATCCGTGCGCGATTTGACCGGTCGGGATCTCGAAGACGTCCAATATTCGACCATGCGCGACGTAATCGGCGATTTTTTCCGCGCGAACGGCACCGAATATGAATTGCGCGCGCAGCTCTGCACCGATCTCGAAACGATGCCGGTGGAAGATGCTGCCGTGTTGTGGGAAGAGGAAAAGTCTCCCCATCGTGCCATCGCCACGCTGCGCTTCGACAGCCAGGACCCCTACAGCCCGCCACGCCAGGTTTTCGGCGACGATGTGCTGTCGTTCAATCCATGGAACGGCGTCGAGGCGCATCGCCCGCTGGGCGGCATCATGCGCATTCGCCGCGCGGCCTACGAACGGTCCAGCACCTATCGTCACGCCCAGAACGATCGCCCGCGCACAGAGCCGCAGGCCCTGTCCGACATTCCCGATTGACCACCAAGCGCAAAAGGAGCGCGCCATGACCAGAAGCACCGATCCGCGTCTCGCCGATGAGAGCAAGCCCGAAGAAATCCGCCGCCGCGCGCGAGAGCTGGCAGAAGACCTGCCGCAGCTCGCGAAAATCGCGCTGGAAGCGATGATCCGCGACCACAATCCCGATTACAAGGGTACCGCCAATAAGGCGGGTCGCGCAGGCATGCAGTCGGGCAATGTGTCCGAACTGACCGCCATCGCCAAGGTCAAGCCCGGCGGGGCGGACCGCCTGCGCCGCATCTTCGACCTCACCAACGGCAATATGGACGGCGCGCAGCGGGTGTCGACCTTGCACGATATGCGCTTCGTATTTTTCGACGACGACACGCGCATCCTGTTCGCCACAACCTATGATGGCGACTGGGACACCTATATCAACGATTTCGCCACCAAGATTCCGGGGTTGATGGACCTGCTGTTCGCCAATGTCGAAGGCTGGCCGGGGATCGACAGCCCCAAGGTGAAGGACTTTATCGCCGATCACCAGATCGATGCATCGGGATGGTTTGTGGCCAATCCGCAAGTGACGGTTGTGGATACACGTCGGTACCAGCGGATGGAGCACGCGCTGGAGGACTTCCTCGAAAAATCCCGGGCGAATGCGGATACGGACCCCGCCACGCGCAAGGCTCTCGACGAGCTGAGCACGGCCATCGCGCAACCCGAAGGCGTGGATTATTGACATGGGCATTCTGCAAGAACTTTCCGCCCGCTTCCGCCCGGACAAGGTCAAGCTCCAGCTCGACGATATCCAGGCGCTGATCCTGCGATCCCGGCCCGAACCCTATGTCGGCATCCATTCGATGATCCATGTCGACGAGCCTGCCGGCGGGCGGGATCTTTTACGCCGTTTGGCCGACCATATTCCTGCTGCATCGGGTTGGACGGACGAACTGGATTCGTGGACCGGCGTCGCCATCAGCTATGACGGCTTGGAGGCACTCGGGCTGCCCCAGACCTCGCTGGCGAGTTTTCCGCTGGCCTTCCAGCAGGGCATGGCCGCTCGTGCCGAGCAGCTGCGCGATTTCGGCGAAAACGCGCCCGAAACATGGGAGGATCCCTATCGCCCCGGCACTTGCCATATCGCATTGACCATTTATGCGCGCGACGACGATGCGCTCGACGACGTGCTGGCAAAGGCCGAGGCCGAACTGGAAAAATCCACCGGCATCACGCTGATCGGTACGCACCGTTTCGGTGCCGACGAGGACGCAAAGAACCCCTTCGGCTTTCGCGACAGCATTTCGCAGCCGTTGGTCGACGGGAGCGGGGTCGACCCCTTGCCCGGTCAGGAGCGCGCGATCGCGCCTGGAGAATTCATCCTGGGCGAGAACAGCGAGACCGGTAGCCCGCTCGCCATGCCGCAACCCGCACCGCTTGGGCGCAACGGGTCATACATCGTGCTGCGAAAATATCAGAGCCGCGTCGGCGCGTTTAACGACTTCCTGCGCGAGCAATCCGCCGACGAAGGAGAGCAGGATTATATAGCCGCGAAGATGTTCGGCCGGTGGCAGAGCGGTGCGCCATTGCCGTTAGCGCCGGACCGGGACGATCCGGAACTCGGCGCCGATTCCCGACGCAACAACGACTTCTCCTACGAAGACGATCATCGCGGCCTCGTCTGCCCGCACGCCGCGCATATGCGCCGCCTCAATCCGCGCGACAGCCAGCTTACGATCCTCAGCGATGTGAACATCCACCGCATCATCAGGCGCTCATCTACCTACGGTCCGAAATGGAGCCGCGACGTGACGTCGGAGTCCGATGCGCAGGAGGATCGCGGGCTGTTCTTCATTTTCATCAGCGCCAGGGCATTCGATACGATCGAATTTCTCCAGCAGGAATGGATCAACCGTGGCAACTTCGTCGACCTGGGCGAAGAACGGGATCCGATCGTCGGTCTGCACCAGACGCCCGGGACTTTCACCATTCCCGAAACGCCGGTGCGCCGAAAAATCGATGACGTGACCACCTTCAACCGGCTGCGCGGCGGAGAATACATGTTCATGCCCTCGCTCACGGCCCTGCGCTGGATTGGCGACGGCGCATGGGACGAAGGCGCGAGCCCATGAACCCACAGAGGGGGCAGGAGGGCGGTTCGGCTTTCGTCTATCCCATCACGGTCGGCCCTGATGCGATCGACGAGCTCGATCACGTCAACAATGCGGTCTATCTGACCTGGGTGCAGCAGGCGATCACCGCCTATTGGGTCGCACATGCGCCGGCGGAGGAGGTCGTAAAGATCGCATGGATCGCCCTGCGCCACGACATCAGATATCGCAGCGAGGCGTTTCTCGGCGACCAGCTCGAGGCGAAAGTCCTCCTCAGGGGCTTTCGTGGGTCCCGCTCGCAATTCGAAATACAGTTCAGCCGCGGCAGCGTGTCTGTCGCCGAAGTGGACACGACCCTGTGCTGCATCGACCGAGAAACACGGCAGCTGCACCGCATCACGCACGAGTTGGCGAGGCATTTCGCCATTGTAGCTTAATGCACACGGCTTCTTGCCCTTTTTCTCCGAGCCATTTGACAATCCCAACGCGAAGGCGCGAGAATTGTATAAGTTCTATTAATCGCAGCCTCACAACTATCCCCGTTCTAGCGAGGATACCGACCCGTTATCGTTGCATTTGTTATGCAATGCCTCGGCGCTGCCGACCAAGGCGGTCGCAATAGGAGCGCACATTTGCAGCAATCCCTTGTGCTGAACCGACGCCCACTCTCGGGGGGGTCAGCACGCCGATCGCAAGGAGTGGTTGCTAAGGTGCGAAGCTGCCATCTGGGCTGATGCTGACGACAGGCAGCTTTCGGAAAAGATTCAAGCGAGCTCAAATGGCCGACATGGGGCGTATTGTGTTGAAAAACTCCGCAGGCACCTTCGGCGGGAAATATTAAAACTCATAAGAGCTCATGCCTGCATCATTACCTCAAGACGCCTTCTCCCGTTGAATCATTATTACGGAAAATCGGCTGCGGATCGGGTCAGGCCGAGTTTTTCAACACAATAGGGCCGTGAGGGGACTGTCGGCTTTCAATTCCCAAATTGCAGAAAGCCGTCATTCTGGAAGCGATCCCAACTACCGATGTAGATGCCGTCGTAACTCTAATCCGAAACCAGACCCTGGAAGCGCAGCTCTTCGGCGCTTCTGGTTTTCGGGGAGGTCAATGGGAAGCACCTACAGGTGAGCGGATCACCTAATGTCTGTTGTGAGTTCGATTGCTACGAGGTGCCAGCTGAGCCCATCCCGCTCGAAGCGATAGCTGTTGCCCCTTGCTTCGCTGCGGCCCGAAGGCGTCGCCACGATTGTATTCAGCGCGGACCAGTCGAACGACCAGCTATCGGTGGTTTCCATTATGCGGGGCATGGGGCCGGCGGGCTCTTCCTCGGGAAAATCTGCGGGCAGTCCGGCGGCGGCTGCGAACTGCCATTCGCCATAAGGTTCGTTGACGAACATCCGCACTGCACGCAGGTCCGACATCGCATCCAGAATGACGTCCTTAGTGTAGGGCGGCTCATAGGTATCGACCTGAGACAACATCTGATTCTCGAAGGCTGCTCGCACGCGCGCCCGGTCGAATAGAGCGAGCAACTCTTCGGGCGCAGTTTCCCAATCGCTGAGTGCTGCAATCGCCAGCCTGGGCGAAAAAGCATACCAGCTTCCCCCGGCCACAATTACGATTGCGGCAATAGTTGTAACCAGCCAGATGAAGCGAGAGCTCTTCATGATCGAAAACATAGCAGTCCAAGGAGGCTACACTCAACGGATTATCCCGGATCCGGAAATTCCAACATAAGCGGAAGCTTTTGCTTTCAAGAAAACGTTTCGTTTCAGTGCCGTTCAGCGAGAACGCTCCATGATACATCATCACACTGGGAGATGATGTATTGATTCGACTTGCTGTTGCCCTGTGCGCCAGTCTGGCGGCTTGCTCTGCACAGAATTCGGGCGCGGATCGTGACGGCTATGCCACGATCGTAGAGGCGCCGCCTTACACGCCGATCGAAACGCTTGGCCCTGCCGCCTACACGCCGACCGTGGAAGACCGGCGAATGCGCTTTGGCGACCAGCTGGAGCAGCAACATCTGCCGATGCTGCGCCGCCTCAAGAAGGGCGAAATCGGCAATTTCGGTGGGATCGAGTGGCGCTGGAGCGATGGACCGGAAAACGATGGCCTCGGGACCGTGCAAGGCATTGCCTGGTTCCTGCGCGAGCCGGCGGCCTCACTGGCGCGTTACACATCAGATCCGCTGTTCCGCGCCGAACAAGCTGGTTTTTCGCGTTCGGATCAGGACCGGATCGTTCGCGAATGGGCGGAACGCATCGGTCCCGAGCGGGCCTATCCCGGTTTCGGGAACATGAGTGTGCCGTGGCTTTCCATCGTCATGCCGCGTACTGAATTCGACGCGCTGCGAAAGGAGAAAGGCTGGAAAATTCCAGTCAACCTGCTGCTGCGTTTCGAACCGCGCGCCAACCCCGACTTGCCGTCGATTGCACCCGATGTGGCAGGCCAGATCCGATACTTCGCGCAGGCAGACATATCCTCTGTCCCGCCTCCGGACCTGGCGAGTTTCGATGCTATCGTCCTGCGCGATGGTTGTTTCTTCATCGACGAAGGCGGGGATGATGATCCGCTCGTCCTGTTCCCGTTCGAGGCTGGTGTCTGGCGTGATGAGCAGGGGCACGTCGCCTTTCGCCCCCGCGTTTCAACCGATACCCGCCGGTTCGGGCGTGTC
Organism: Qipengyuania citrea; assembly: GCF_009828015.1. Lineage (GTDB taxonomy): Bacteria > Pseudomonadota > Alphaproteobacteria > Sphingomonadales > Sphingomonadaceae > Qipengyuania > Qipengyuania citrea. Next base: position 18,487 of record NZ_WTYG01000004.1, read on the forward strand.
GGGACGCGCCTGCAATTGGGCAGCAGAGGTGAAATCAGCGATCCGCCGGCAGAGCTGATTTCGGCCTGCGGCAACCATCGCGTTGTTGCCGTGACTTCGCTCGATCAGGCGGCGGGGTATGGCAATGACTGGTTCGCCGTGCGCGAATATCGCGACCGCGAAGGGATCAGCAGCGCTGAGGCCATGCGCCGCGCGAACGAATGCATGCTGGCGCAGGAGCAGACCATGGCGGACAATCGCCTGCGCGGCGGGCGCGAACATCCGACACAATGCGCCAAACTGTTCGGCATCTGGGGTAACCCCGTAAACCCGCCTCCGCCGTCGCCGCCGCCCCTGCTGCCCGGAATGCAGACGCAATCCGCCACCGAACCGCTTTTCCCTCCATCGTCTCCCAAGAAGCTGGTGCCGACCCGTAACGGCGTGTGCCGGTTCGAGGAACGCAACCCTGCCGAACGACCCGGAGAACTGATCGCGACCAACCGCGATTCCAATATGATCTTCTGGGCCGATGAAGGCGCGGCGCTGTGGGATCACCCCAACGGCTTCATCGACGAAGGCATGGTGATCCCCGGCAAGCGCATCGTCGCGGCGCGCGAAGGGATGAAGGATCTGTGGATCTTCCCCAATCGCGACGGCCCGATCTACCTCCATTCCGGCCCGGAGATATTCGCATGCAGCCAGCCCGAAGACTGGTGAGGATTGCAGCGCTCGCCCTGGTCATACCGCTGACCGCTTGCCAAGGCGCGCCATCATCGCCGCACCTGATTACCATCGCGAAGCCTGCACGTGCGGGAGAGGCGCTGATCCGGGGCGAACTGGCGGTGGTGCGCGGCTGCGTCGTGATGAAAGGTCCCCGCCGCAATTCGACGGTCCTGTTCGATCCGGGCGTCACCTTGCTGCCATCGGTTGAAGGGCTCCACGATCCACATTCCGGCAACGACATTCCTTTCGGCCAACGCATTAGCGGCGGAGGGGGCTTTTTGCGCGAGAATGCAAAGGGATGGCCGATTTCGGATATCGAGCGTTTCTATGGAGTTACGATCCCTGCGGCCTGCCCGAAAGACGACATCATGCGGCTGCGAAACATGGAAGTTCTGGAAGGATGACTGAGCGAAAGATCTTCTCCCCCGCGTTGTCCGGCTTGCTGGCCGCCAGCCTTGCCGGTTGCGCTTCGCAAGATGCTGCATCGCCGCCATTGTCCGATGGCTTACCGTTTCACGCGGAAATCGGGACGAGCGGTTTCGCCACGATCCTGTCTGCGCCGCCTGCATCATTTGATCCGGTCGAACCCCCGGTGCCCGCACCCCGTACGGCAGAACAGGATGCGGCGGACGCGGATTTCATGCGGGTCGCGGACTACCAAAACAGCGTGATGGACGAAGTGCAGGCGCTGGCTGAACGACTGCGCCGGGAAGAGCGCGGAAACTTCCAGACCTTGCATTATGACAATGAGGGCGAACTCGGCGTCGTCTTCGAATTTCTGCGCGATGGCCCGGCCACGCTGCGCAAGTATAGCAAAAACCCGACCTTTCGCGGGGAAACCGTGCGCTGGTCACAGGAGGAACTGAGGGCTGCCGCTGATTTCATGTGGGAAACGTTCCGCGAAGATCGCGTGATCCAGTCAACCGGTGTTGGCACGCAGGTCGCCACTGTCGAGATCAGCGTCTCGGAAGAAGAATTCCGGGCGCTGGTGAAACGCAAGGGCGTGATCATTCCCGAGCCGGTTGAGTTGGTGTTTCGCGCGACGCCGATGGTGCCCCTGGTCAACCCGCCACGCCCGGCTGCGCAGGATCAGGCGGTTCCGGACGAAGTCGCACCCTATCTGCGTATCTTCCCTCAACACGATCGCCCTGCAGGCGCGTTGCACGCAATAAACAGCCGCGTGACCGTGGTTCTGAAGGACGGCTGCTTCCGCGCCGCCGACAGGGACGATGCGCTGGTGCTGTTTCCCTTCGGCGCAAAACTGTTCGTCGATAGTGCAAACTACCTCGCTTTCGGCAGTGGCGAGCGTCCCGGATACGCGCGCGTGGGCGAAGCGGTCGAGTTCATGGGCTCTGTCAATGAGGTAACGACGCCAGAGCTGGTCGATCCGATCCACGCCGCTTGCGGACCGGGCAAGGTCATCAAGGTGGAGGGAATGGAAAGCGCCGCCGCAGGCGATGCGCAGAGGAAAGTGACCGACCGTGCCAATGCCATCCGCAGCCTGGGGGACCGATACGGCCTGGATGCGCGGCAGGCCGGACGTGCGCTTGACTGGCTCGATGCAAGGGGTGAGGCCAATCGCCAAACCAGCCCGGAAGGCATCGCGCTGCCGCCAATCACGGGTACGATGATGGTCGAAATGCCGCCGCGCCCAGTGATGGATCCGTCCGAATGCCCGCCCGGCAGCAGCCTCAACGCCGGTCTTTGCCGAACCCCTGAAGGCCATCTGCGACCACTGCCGGATTGGCTGGTCGAATTTCTGGAGCAGGATCGATGAAGCGCGCCGGCAAATCACAGGCGCGACTATGGCTTGCCCCGATGGGGGCTGCACTTTTGAGCGGTTGCGGCGGCGCATATCGTTCCTGCCGAATCTTCGTTGCAGGCTTTCGAGGATGTGAAGGCGCGGGCTCGCGGTATGCTCGAGACGCAGCACACCATCGCTCATGCAACTTTCGAAGCCTGTCTCGCTGCAGACTGTGATCCGGACATGGTCCCGGACCATCAGGTCGAGAAGAACCATCATCACGACCATGACCACGACCATTGACAAGCGCGGCGATCGGGTTGGTCGCTGTGGGCAAGCAGCTTGGCAGCGCACGACATGAACCGCCCTGCAACTCGTAAAATGAGGACCAACGAATGAAAGCATCCGATCTCATGGTCGCCGCACTCGAAGCCGAGGGGGTCGAGTATGTTTTCGCCGTTCCAGGCGAAGAGAACCTGGATCTTCTGGAATCGCTGCGAACATCCACCATCAGGCTGGTTCTGGCCCGTCACGAACAGGGCGCTGGCTTCATGGCGGCGACCTATGGCCGCCTGACCGGCAAGGCAGGTGTGTGCCTGGCAACGCTCGGGCCTGGTGCGACGAACCTGACAACTCCGGCGGCCTATGCCGCGCTCGGGGCCTTTCCGCTCGTCATCATAACCGGGCAGAAACCGATAAAGACATCGAAACAGGCCCAGTTCCAGATTGTCGACGTCGTTTCCCTGTTCAGGCCTTTGTGCAAGGCTTCGACCCAGATCGTGAACGGCAACCGCATCCCGTCGCTCGTTCGCGAGGGATTTCGCCTGGCGCAGGAAGAAAGGCCAGGCGCTGTGCTGCTCGAGCTGCCCGAAGACATTGCTGAAGAGCAAACGGTCGAACCTGTCATACCGCCGCATGACAGGCGCTATGCCGTAGCGGGTGACGCCGCTCTAGATGAGGCAGCGAGACGTATCCTCGCTGCACAGAGACCTCTGCTACTGATCGGAGCCGGAGCGAACCGCCGCCGCGCTTCGAAGGTGTTGCGCAAATTCGTGTCTGATACCGGCTTTCCATTCTTCGACACCCAGATGGGCAAGGGCGTGGTCGATGAAGATAGCGAGCTCTATCTGGGCACCGCGGCGCTATCGTCGGGCGATTATGTTCACTGCGCAATCGAAAAGGCCGATCTGATCGTCAATATCGGTCACGATGTGGTTGAAAAGCCGCCCTTCTTCATGGAGCCGGGCGGGCAGACCGTCATCCATATCAATTACAAGGCAGCCGAAGTCGATCAGGTCTACTTCCCGCAGCTCGAGGTCATCGGCGACATCGCCGGATCGGTCGAGCGGCTGGGAAACCGTCTGGATGGCAAGCTGCAGTGCGATCGCAGCTATTACACTGTGCTGCACCACGAGATTGCTTCGCACATTTCCGAGACCAGCGACGACGAACGTTTTCCGATGGTCCCCCAGCGCGTGGTTGCCGACGTACGCAGCGTAATGGCGCGCGATGATATCGTTGCGCTCGACAACGGTATCTACAAGATCTGGTTCGCCAGAAACTACATTGCGAATGAACCGGGTACCATCCTTCTCGACAATGCATTGGCGACGATGGGCGCAGGCCTTCCATCGGCCATGATGGCGGCGATGCTGTCGCCGGGGCGCAGAGTGCTCGCGGTATGCGGCGATGGCGGGTTCATGATGAACTCGCAGGAACTGGAAACGGCCGTCAGGCTGGGCCTGAACCTCGTCGTACTCGTCCTGAACGATGCAGCATACGGCATGATCCGCTGGAAGCAGGACCAGCTCGGCTTTCCGGACTACGGCCTAACCTTTTCCAATCCCGACTTCGTCACCTACGCACAAAGCTATGGAGCGACCGGTCACCGGGTCGAGCGGAGCGCAGATCTTGTGGCGGTCCTGAACGCCGCATTCGAGGCGGGCGGCGTGCACCTTGTCGATCTGCCCGTCGACTACTCCGAAAACAAGAAGGTGCTGATCGACGAACTCGGCGCAAAGGTGTGCGAGCTATGAAGACGATCGTTCGCAATCCCTTCGACCGCGAGCCGGTTGCAGAAGTGCCGCTTGTCGACTGGCCTCAAATCGATGAATGGCTGAGTGAAGCGCAGTTGCTCCACCGCGACCGCCATGGCTGGCTTGCCGTGCACGAGCGTATCGCCATCCTCCGGCGGGCTGCGGATATCATGCGCGAACGAGCCGAGGATCTGGCTCTCCAGATCGTCAGGGAGGGCGGCAAACCGCTGGTCGATGCGCGCGTGGAAGCCGGTCGCGCGATCAACAGCGTCGACTTATGCGTTCAGGCGCTCCGCGATGGCGGCGGTCACGAGATCCCCATGGACCTGACAGAAGCGGGTGCGGGAAGGACGGCATATACCTTCCGCGAGCCGATCGGTCCTGTCGTGGCGATCTCGGCATTCAATCACCCGCTCAACCTGATCGTCCATCAGGTTGGACCGGCGGTAGCAGCCGGGTGCCCCGTTCTCATCAAGCCTGCGCTGGAAACGCCTCTGTCATGCCAGAGCTTCGTGAGCATTCTCCATGAAGCCGGCCTGCCCGAGGCCTGGTGCCGGTTCGCACCTTGCGGCAACGATATCGCCGAAAGAATGGTAACCGATCCGCGCACGGCGTTCTTCTCATTCATCGGTTCTGCGAAAATCGGCTGGATGCTTCGCTCGAAGCTGGCGCCGGGGACCCGCATTGCTCTCGAGCACGGCGGCGCGGCGCCGGTAATCGTGGACAACGGCGTGGAGCGCGCAGCAGTGATCGCCTCGTTGCTTAAAGGCGGGTTCTATCATTCGGGTCAGGTCTGCGTTTCCGTACAGCGCGTATTCGTCCCTGCTGCAGAATTGAAAGACTTCGCCAATGACCTAGGGCGAGCAGCCGAAAAGCTGGTCGTGGGCGATCCCGCCGATGCTCAGACCCAATGCGGACCCCTGATCCGGACGGAGGAAGTTGACCGCGTCGAACGCTGGGTCGATGAAGCCATTGCAGCAGGCGGCACCCTGGTGTGCGGGGGAAGCCGTCTGAGTGATACTCTTTTATCCCCGACCGTCATTGTCGATCCTCCCGAAAGTTCCAAGGTATCCCAGGAAGAAATCTTCGGCCCCGTGATCTGCGTGTATGGCTATGACGATATCGACCTGGCTATCGAGCAGGCCAATGCCCTGCCTTACGCCTTTCAGGCCGCTGTATTCACGGATCGCCTGTCAATCGCCAATCATTGCATACAGTCTCTGGCGGGATCGGCTGTGATGGTGAACGACCATACGGCATTCCGCGTCGACTGGATGCCTTTTGCAGGGCTGCGCCGCTCCGGGCTTGGCGTCGGCGGGATCGCCTATACTATGGCGGATATGAGCATTGAAAAAATGGCCGTCTTGAACTGGCCGACAGCAGCATCATAACCCGTTCGACAGACCCGGGATGGCGACACGGGCAGCTTCGCACCCGTCGGCCTTTCCCGAAGTTAAGTCTCTTAGGGGCGGCGGACAAAAGCCGTGCATCGGCGAGCCTGACCGAACTGGCGCACGAGGCGCGGGCATCAAGGCTCGGTGGTACCGGCAAGTGCATCGATGATGCGACAATCGCCTACCGTGTCTTGCTCGCAGGCAGCGATCATGCGCCCAAGCTCCGTCCGCAACGCCTCCAGGCTGGCGATCTTGCGCTCGACTTCGCCGAGATGGCTTCTGGCCAGAGCGTCAATGCCCGCGCAGGACCGGTCGGCATCATCGGAGAGATCGAGCAATTCCCTGATGCGTGCCATCGAGAAGCCGAGATCACGCGCGCGCCGTATGAAGTTAAGGCGCGCTTCCTCTGCAGGTCCATAGTCGCGATAATTGGCCTTCGTGCGCGGAGGGGCAGCGAGGATACCTTCGCGCTCGTAGAAGCGGATTGTTTCGGATTTGACGCCGGTTATCCGGGCAAGTTGACCAATTCTCATGACAAAGGCTCCTGCCGCTTGACCTTGTAGTTACTACAAGGTGCATAGGGCGGATCGACGCAAGGAGTCGAGTAAATGGGAAAGACCTGCTGCGGCCCCGATGAGGCCGGTGCAAACAACAACGATCCGACATGGCGGCGCATTCTGTGGATCGCGCTGGGCCTTAATGCAATCATGTTCGGTGTGGAGATCGTGGCAGGCATTGCTGCGGATTCGCGCGCCTTGCAGGCCGACGCGCTCGACTTTCTCGGTGATGCGGCAAACTATGCTATCAGTCTTGGCGTAGCGGGGATGGCGCTCGTCTGGCGCGCACGTGCGGCTCTCGTAAAGGCGGCGACCATGCTGGCTTTCGGCCTGTGGGTGCTCGGCTCGGCCATCTGGGGTTTCTTTGTCGGGGCGTCGCCCGACCCGGGAACGATGGGCGCCATCGGTTCTCTTGCTCTGGCGGTAAATCTCGCCGTCGCCGCGATGCTGTTCCGGTATCGCTCGGGCGATGCGAACATGCGCTCGGTGTGGATTTGTTCGCGCAACGACGCGATCGGTAATATCGCCGTGCTGGCGGCAGCGATTGGCGTTTTCGGCACCGGCCGTGCGTGGCCCGATCTGGTTGTGGCGAGCATCATGGCAGGACTGGCGGTGTGGGGAAGTGCCGAAGTCTCCAAACAGGCCCGTGGCGAACTGCGCTCTACCTAAACTCCAGAATATCCCCGCGATCGGGGGTTGGAGGAAATACATTTCCGTCTACACCCTGCTATTGCGAATTAATTGCAACAGATATAGAGACCCCTCATGCATCGCATCGTCTCCGCCACCGTCCATCCGGCACTGCGGCTCATTCTGCTGGCGCTTGCGCTGTGTCTGTCCGTCACCGCGAACGCGGAAGAACCCGACGTGCGAACCACCTGGCGTCTGCTCGATTATATCGCGGTCGACTACGCCTCCGCCGTTTCCGAGGGACGTGTTGCCGACGAATTCGAATATCGCGAAATGGTGGAGTTTTCCGATGTCGTGGCGCGGCAGATCGCTGCATTGCCGGATACTAAAGACAATCAAGCACTCATCCGCCGATCGGACCAGCTGCGAGCTCTGATCGCCAATAAGGAACCCGCCGAGCGAGTTGGGCGCTTAGCGCGCGCGCTGGCAGCCTCGTTGCTGACAGCCTACCCGGTTCCGCTTGCCCCTTCGCAAGCGCCCGACCTTGACCGCGCCCGCACTCTCTTCGCGCAGAACTGCGCCTCGTGTCACGGCGCCGCCGGAAGTGCGCCACCGGCCGCAATGCAGGCACTTGATCCCCCGCCGATCGACTTCACCGATATCGACCGGGCGCGGCAGCGCAGTGCGTTCGGGCTTTACCAGGTCATCACGCAAGGGCTGGAAGGAACGTCCATGGCCAGCTTCGCATCGCTGTCCGACGAGGATCGCTGGGCGCTTGCATTCCTTGCCGGCAGCATTGCTTTTGAAGATGTGGCCAAGGGCGAGCGTATTTGGCGGGAAGATGATGGCATACGCCAGCTTGTCCCCGATCTCGAGACGCTCGCCGCGCTCACACCGGAAAGTCTGGCCGAGCAGATCGGCGAGGACCGTGCGCTCGCCGTCATGGCCTATCTTCGCGCCAATCCCGATGCGGTGGGACAGGCAAATGACGCAGGTTCGCTCGCCTTCGTTCGCGATACGCTCGATCGCAGCCTGTCAGCTTATCGGGCTGGCAACCGAGAGGAAGCGCGGCAGCTTGCCCTGTCTGCCTATCTCGACGGGTTTGAACCCCTGGAGGCCCTCCTGGCAACGCGCGATGGCGGTTTGATGCGGGAGGTAGAACAGGCGCTCGGGCAATTCCGGGCCGGAATAGAGTCCGGTGCGAATCCATCCGAACTACAGCAACTAAGGGCTCGCATCGATAGTCTGCTGGCAAGAGCCGAGGAAGCGTTGGCTCCTGAGGCGGCCAGCGAAATCTCGACCTTTCTCGGGGCGTTCACCATCCTGCTGCGCGAGGGGATCGAAGCACTTCTGGTTGTGATCGCCATGATCGCCTTTGTGAAAAAGTCGCAGCGCTCCGAGGTATTGCCCTATATCCATGGTGGGTGGATCGCTGCTCTTTTCGCAGGTGTCGCCACCTGGGTCGTAGCAACCTACTTCGTAAGCATCAGCGGGGCGAGCCGCGAGATGACCGAAGGGATCGGCGCGCTGCTTGCGGCTGTCATTCTCGTATCGGTCGGGATCTGGATGCACGGCAAATCCCAGGCCGAGGAGTGGCGGCGCTATATCCAGGAAAAAATGGGCAAGGCGCTTTCGCGCGGATCGGCATGGTTTCTCTTTGGTCTTGCATTCGTGGTCGTCTACCGGGAAGCGTTCGAGACTATTCTGTTCTACGCTGCCCTGTGGAACCCGCAGAGCAGCGGCATCTTATTGGCAGGTGCCTTGTCCGCAGTCGCGCTGCTAGCGTTCATCGCATGGGTTATGCTGCGCTACAGCCGCAAACTGCCGATCACCCAGTTCTTCCGCTATAGTGCTATCCTGATTGCGATCCTTGCGGTCATTCTCGCGGGCAAGGGCGTGGGCGCTTTCCAGGAGGCCGGAGTTCTTTCCGCCACTTTCATTGCCGGCTTGCCGCGCCTCGCCGAACTCGGCTTCTTCCCGACTGTCGAGACGATCGGCGCGCAATTGCTCACGCTGCTCGCTCTGATTGCCGGATTTCGGATAAGTCGATCACCATCGGGACCGCAGCCGGCAGCTGTCGAGGGATAGGTGATCCCGGTTTGCGATCAGCGGGGTCCGGTGCCGAGACGGCGCGCGAGCCACAAGGAGGCTGTGGGAACCGCGACCCACATCGCGATCGGTATGAGACCGATTTTGGTTCCGGGCACAAGCGGCATGATTGCACTATAGGACCACCCCCAGTCGGCACCGACAGCCAGCACTTCGACCATGGCAGTAATGGCCAGGCCGATTCCCAGGAACCCGACAAAACGCGAGATCGGCCAGTCTACGAGCCACGGCGTTTTACCACTGCCGACAGAGGCGCCGAGATAAGCGGCCACCATGATCCCGGCATCGCCGAACGAGGCCAGGCCGCAGCGACGTGCTGCCTCGGCAGGCGACAGACCTCCCGACTGGTAGAAAGGAAGCTGGAGCATCTCCCAGGCGAAAGCGATGAGAATTCCGAATATCGCGATCCAGAGGGCTGGATGAGCACCGCGCCATTCGCGCGATTCCTCAGAGATTTGGTCCTGATCCTGCATCGTCTGATTCGTCACTCCTGCGATCTCCGTCCCGTCCCCATCGCTCAGGTATCGAATTTGGGAAGAGCGAGGCCGCGCAGGCGCAGGGCGTTGCCGATCACCGATACCGAAGACAGGCTCATCGCTGCGGCCGCGATCATCGGGTTCAAAAGCAACCCGGTCCATGGATAGAGGACACCTGCTGCGACCGGTATGCCGAGCGCATTATACGCAAAGGCAAAGAACAGGTTCTGCCTGATGTTGCGCATAGTGGCCCGAGACAGGACGAGCGCCTGAACAACGCCGACGAGGTCGCCGCGCACCAATGTCACGCCCGCGCTTTCGATCGCGACATCGGTACCCGTTCCCATCGCGATGCCGACATGCGAAGCGGCAAGCGCGGGTGCGTCGTTTATGCCGTCGCCGGCCATAGCGACCCGGCGACCATCGCTCTTCAACTGCTCGATCTTGCGATGTTTGTCCTCGGGCGAGACGTTCGCTTCGACTTCGTCGATACCGACCTGGCTTGCTACCGCACGCGCGGTGGCTTCGCTGTCGCCGGTAAGCATCACGATCTTGATGCCGCGCTCATGCAACGCGGCAATAGCGGTGCGGCTGGTTGCCTTGATCGGATCGGCGACCGCGATAAGGCCTGCCGGTGCCCCGTCCACGGCCACGAACATCACCGTCTGTCCGAGGCTTCGGCCTTCGTCCGCCGTTGACCGCCAGCCTTCTTCGAGCGCCCCTATACGCTCCATCATCTTTTCATTCCCGATCGCGACCAGGCGCTTGTCGACATTTGCCTGGATACCTTCGCCGGTCACGGATTCGATATCGGAAGCGTCGAGAATGGCAGCGCCCCTGTTTTGAGCCCCTTCCACGATCGCGTGGGCGAGCGGATGCTCGCTTCCTCTCTCAACGGCAGCGACAAGGCTCAGCAATTCCTGCTCGTCGAAATCTGACTGCGGTTTTACGTCGACAAGATCGGGCTTGCCCCGGGTCAGTGTGCCGGTCTTGTCGACCACCAAGGTATCGATCTTTTCCAGCGTTTCGAGCGCTTCGGCGTTCTTGATCAGGATGCCGTGCTGGGCTCCCTTGCCGGTGCCGGTCATGATCGACATTGGCGTCGCCAGTCCGAGCGCGCAGGGACAGGCGATGATCAGAACGGCGACCGCGTTGACGAGCGCGTAGGCAAGGGCCGGTGCCGGTCCCCAGATGGCCCAGACGACAAAACTCACGATAGCGACAAGGACGACGATGGGCACGAACCATCCGGTGACTTGGTCGGCGAGCCGCTGGATCGGTGCCCGGCTGCGCTGCGCCTCCGCCACCATCTGCACGATCTTCGAGAGCATGGTGTCCGCGCCGACCTGCGTCGCGCGCATGGTGAAGCTGCCGGTCTGGTTGACAGTGCCCCCGATCACGGGATCGCCAGCGCTTTTCTTGACGGGAATGGGCTCGCCACTGATCATGGATTCGTCGATGGCACTGCTTCCATCCTCGAGCGTGCCATCGACGGGGACCTTGTCGCCCGGACGCACGCGCAGCAGGTCCCCCGACGTCAATTCGTCGAGCGGAACTTCGCGCTCGTCCCCGCGACCGAAGATCTTCATCGCGGTCGGGGGCGCGAGTTCGAGAAGCGCCCGCAAGGCGCTCGATGTCGATCCGCGCGCCTTGAGTTCGAGCACCTGCCCGAGCAGCACCAAGGTCGTTATAACCGCTGCTGCCTCGTAATAGACGCCGACCCGGCCCGCATGATCGCGGAAAGCCTCGGGGAAGATGTCCGGGGCGAGGGTTGCCACAAGGCTGAACAGATAGGCGATGGCGACGCCGAAGCCGATCAGGGTGAACATGTTGAGGTTCATGGTCCGGACCGATTGCAGCGCGCGGGTGAAGAAGGGCCAGCCGCCCCAAAGCACCACCGGAGTGGCCAGCAGAAGCTGCAGCCACTGCGCGGAAGCGGGTTCGATGAGCTGATCGAACGGCCGCGACGGGATCATGTCGCCCATCGCGTAGGCAAAGAGCGGCAGCGTGAAGAGTGCGCTCCACCAGAACCGTCGCCGCATGTCGACGAGTTCAGGATCGGGGCCTTCATCGAGACTCACCGTTTCGGGTTCGAGCGCCATTCCGCAGATCGGGCAGGAGCCCGGGCCTGGCTGGCGTATTTCAGGATGCATCGGGCAGGTATAGATTGCGCCTTTTGGAACATCTTCGACCGCATCGAGGTGCGCGTTCGAAAGGTAGAGCTCAGGATCGGCCCGAAATTTGTCAAGGCAGCGCGAGGAGCAGAAATAATGATGTGAGCCTTTGTGCTCGTGGACGAAGCTGGCGCCCTCGATTTCTACGCTCATGCCGCAGACCGGATCGACGGCAGTTCCGCTGGGGACCGGCTTGTCAGCCGTGTCGGAAAGAGTGTCGGTCATCTGTCATTCCCTATTAAGAGCGCGTCGTTCGAATACTCTGTCGAAGCACCAGGCGTTCCACAATGGCCGAATAGCTGATCCCGCCAGATGTTTGTCTGCAGACGCCACGAGGACAGCTCATGACTTGAGATATTATATGAGTGCGAAGTTCCCGAGTATTATTAAGCCCAGCAATCCAATCCAGACCGCACCCATGGCCAGCATCATCATGGGGTTCTGCATCATTCCATCGCAGGTCATCGTCATCTCCAGTATCAATGGTCAGGTCGGATTTCAGAAAGCTCGGAAGCCAGCGCCGCGCCCATCTCGGCACGGCGCTGTCTGATCCTTACTGCTTGGCAATCGCGGTCAGTTCGCCGCCGCCGCCTTCCGTGGTTTGAAATTCGAAGGTGACGCGATCGCCGACCGCGACCTTGTCCATGCTGTCCTCATCTGCGGAGAAGGCCATTGTCATCGCCGGCCAGCCAACCGCAGCGATCGGACCGTGATCGATCGTGATCTTGCCCTCGGCCTCGTTAATTTCCGTAACCGATCCTTCGCCGCTTCCGGCTTGTCCAGCTGCGGCGGAATCCATCATCGGCATGTCGTCCGACATCGGCATGGCATCGGCATCCGCCATGTCGTCGGACATCATCGTTCCAGGCTGTTCGGTTGTTTCGGCGGCATTGTCGCAAGCTGCCAATGCCAGCGGAGCTGCGAGCAAGATCATATAGGTTGTGGTACGCATTCTTCTTCTCCTTGGGGATCGACCGGTTTTTCCGGACGGGGCCGCCGCAACAGCAAATATGCGGCGGGAAGTACGAACATGGACAGGAGCGGCGCGGTAATCATACCGCCAATCATCGGTGCCGCGATCCGGCTCATCACCTCCGAGCCAGCTCCGGTTCCGATCAAGATCGGGAACAGACCCGCAAGGATCACCGCTACGGTCATCGCCTTGGGCCGGACACGCAAGAGCGCCCCTTCGCGGATCGCCTGATCCACTTCCTCGGCACTCAAATCACCACTTCGTTTCTCGAGGGCTGCCTTGAGATAGATCAGCATGATCACGCCGAACTCGGCCGATACACCGGCCAGGGCAATGAATCCGACGGCAGTTGCGACCGACTGGTTGTAGCCCATCAGATAGAGGAGCCAGTAGCCGCCTGACAGGGCGAATGGCAGCGTACCCATGATAAGCATTGCCTCGTCCCACCTTCTGAAGATCAGATAGAGCAGCAGGAAAATGATGACGAGCGTGGCGGGTACGACGATCTGCAGCCGTTCGTAGGCGCGGGTAAGGTACTCGAACTGACCCGCGTAGGACAGACTGACGCCGGCCGGGAGATTGACGCCTGCGGCAACGGCTTCCTGGAGGTCGGCGACCACCGATGTAAGATCGCGGTCGCGCACATCCACATAGATGTAGCTGGTCAATCGGCCCTGCTCGCTCTTGAGCATGGGGGGGCCATCGCTGACGCCGATCCGTGCGACCGTGCCGAGTGTAATCTGTTGTCCCGAAGGGGTCAGCAGGGGCAAGGTTCGCAATTCGTCCACGCTGTCGCGAATTTCACGGGGGTAGCGCACATTGATCGGATAGCGCGCCAAGCCTTCGACAGTCCGCGCGACATTGGCCCCGCCAATCGCGCCCGAAACGATCTGCTGGATATCGGAAATGTTGAGGCCGTACCTGGCCGCTGCGGCGCGATCGATGTCGACATCGACGTAGCGCCCGCCGGAAAGTCTCTCGGCCAGAGCCGAACTGACCCCTGGAATCGTCTTTGCAACACCCTCGACCTCGAGCGCCACCCGTTCGATCTCGGCAAGATCCTCGCCTGAGACCTTGACCCCGATCGGGCTCTTGATTCCGGTCGCCAGCATATCGATGCGATTACGGATAGGCGGTACCCAGACATTGGCGAGTCCCGGCACCTGCACAATTCTGTCGAGTTCTTCGATCAGCGCATCGGTCGTCATGCCTTCGCGCCATTCCTCCCGCGGCCGGAACCGGATCGTGGTCTCGAACATGGTGAGCGGAGCCGGGTCGGTAGCCGTATCTGCACGGCCGGCCTTGCCGAAGACTGTTTCGACTTCCGGTACCGATTTGATGAGGCGGTCGGTCCGCTGCAGCAGCGCCGAGGCCTCGCCTGGCGATAGACCGGGAAGGGCGCTCGGCATGTAGAGCAGATCGCCCTCGTCGAGCGGCGGGAGAAACTCTCCGCCGAGCTGCGAGAAGGGGATCAGCGTGGTGAGGAAGATTGCGCCTGCAACCGCGAGCGTGGCTTTGGGCCAGCGCATCACCCAATTAAGCCCCGGTCGGTAAATCCTGGTCAGCCAGCGATTGAGGAAATTGGAGTCTTCTGACGGTATCTTACCCCTGATCAGCCAGCCCATCATCACCGGAACCAGCGTAACCGACAGCAGCGCAGCGGCCGCCATGGCATAGGTCTTGGTGAAGGCAAGCGGTGCAAACAACCGGCCTTCCTGGGCTTGCAGGGTAAACACGGGCAGGAACGACAAGGTTATGATCAGAAGGCTGAAAAACAGCGCGGGTCCGACCTCTTTCGAAGCATCGGCAATGATGCGCCAGCGTTCGTTGACCGAAAGCACCGTCTCGGGATTTTCATGCTCCCATCGCTCGAGATGCTTGTGCGCATTTTCGATCATCACAACGGCTGCATCGACCATGGCGCCGACCGCGATAGCGATCCCGCCCAGCGACATGATATTGGCATTCACCCCCTGGAAACGCATCACGATGAACGCCGCCAGCACGCCCAGGGGAAGGGTTATGATCGCGACCAGCGCTGAGCGCGCGTGCCACAGGAAAAGGGCGCATACGAGCGCGACGACGATGAACTCCTCGATCAGCTTGGTCGTCAAATTCTCCACCGAGGCGTCGATAAGCTGCGATCGGTCGTAGGTGGTGACGATCTCGACGCCCTCGGGAAGGCTCGCCTGCAATTCGTCCAGCTTTTCCTCGACCGCCTGGATTGCGCTGCGAGCGTCCGCGCCCTGTCTGAGAACGATGATGCCGCCGGCGACCTCTCCTTCGCCGTTGAGCTCGGCAATGCCGCGGCGCAGCTCCGGCCCGACCTGGATTGTGGCGACATCGCCAAGGGTAACCGGAACCCCGCCAGTTGCAGTCCTGAGGGGAATCTCGCGGAAATCGTCCAGCGTCGTCAGATAGCCCGACGCGCGTACCATGTATTCGGCCTCACCCATCTCGACGATCGAACCGCCGGCCTCCTGGTTGGACGACTGGATGGCGTTTACGATCTCGGCATGCGTGACGCCGAACGATGCCATCCGGTAAGGTTCGAGCACGACCTGGTATTGTTTGACCATGCCGCCGACACTCGCCACTTCGGCGATGCCTGGAATGGTCTTGAGCTCGTATCGCAGGAACCAGTCCTGCAGGCTTCGCAGCCCCGCCAGATCATGTCCGCCGGTGCGGTCGACAAGCGCATATTCGTAAATCCACCCCACGCCCGTCGCATCCGGACCGAGCGTGCTCGTAACACCCTCGGGCAGGCGGTTCTGCACCTGATTGAGATATTCGAGCACCCGCGACCGTGCCCAGTAAAGGTCGGTACCGTCCTCGAAAATGATATAGACGTAGCTGTCGCCGAACATCGAGTAGCCGCGTACGGTCTTCGCTCCCGGCACCGACAGCATGGTCGTGGCCATCGGGTAGGTCACCTGGTCCTCGACAATCCGGGGCGCCTGGCCCGGATAGTTGGATCGGACGACAACCTGGACATCGGACAGATCGGGCAAAGCATCGACCGGAGTTGTGCGGACGGCCCAGAACCCGCCAAGGGTCACAGCTATGGCGGCGAGGACGATGAAAAGCCGATTGGCGATCGAGGCATCGATAATGCGCGCGATCATTGCCCGGCACTCCTGATGGTCTCGATACGGGGGCCGGCGTCCTGCTGGGTGAAGGTAAAGCGCACTCTATCGCCTTCCTCGAACCCGCTGATCTGCGCTGCATTCTTCGTGCGGAAACTCATCGTCATGGCGGGCCAGTCTAGCCGCGGGACAGGTCCGTGCCGCAGCGTGACGGAGCCATCGGCAATCTTCTCGATCGTCCCGATTGCGCTGAATGTCGCTGGTTGGTCTTCACCGTCCCGGTCCGGGCCTGCCTCATCGATCGCACGAACATCGAGCCCTGCCAGGCTTGCCTCGGAATCGAGCAGGAACTGGCCCGAGGTCACGACCTCTTCGCCTTGCGAAAGGCCGGCTAGCACTTCGGTCCTGCCTCCCGCCTCACGGCCGATCCGGACTTCGGCAGGCATGAAGCCGCCCTCGTCCTGCTTGATCATGACGATGGTGCGGCGCCCGGTCCGGATCACCGCTTCGGAAGGAACCAGCAGAGCGCGCCGGGTGTCGGGGGTCAGCGAGACCTGCGCGAACATGCCCGGCTTGAGCCGTCCGGAAGGATTGGGCAATTGCGCGCGGACGGTGATTGTCCGGCTCGCGTCCTGTGCACTCGGCAAGATCGCGATGATCGGTCCGGAAAACCTCTCATCGGGAAATGCGGTCAGAGTTGCGCTGACAGGTTGGCCGACCCGGATATTCGCAGCCTGGGTCTCGGGCACCGATGCCTCGAGCCAGATCGGCGAAAATCCGGTTATTTCCGCCAGGGTCTGACCTGCCATCACGGTCATGCCGGGTCGCACGCCGAGCATGGTGATGGCCCCGCCGGTCGGCGCGGTGACCGTGATCGTCGCCTGCGCGCGGCCGGTCCGGCCCACCGATGAAATTTGCCCATTCGACATGCCGAGCAGCCGCATCCGCTCGCGCATGGCCTGTGCAAGCTGTTCATCGCCGCTGTTCAGGACGGCCAGATATTCCTGCTGCGCTCCTCCCCATTCGGGTACGAGAATAT
This sequence comes from Qipengyuania citrea, assembly GCF_009828015.1. Classification (GTDB taxonomy): domain Bacteria; phylum Pseudomonadota; class Alphaproteobacteria; order Sphingomonadales; family Sphingomonadaceae; genus Qipengyuania; species Qipengyuania citrea. Next base: position 35,407 of record NZ_WTYG01000004.1, read on the forward strand.
CGGCCAGCGGCGCGCCTCGGCTCACCACATCGTCTGGAGCACGCCCATAGGTTCGTTGTACAAAGCCGCCAGCCCTTGGCTGGACAATTGCAACGTCCCGCCCGTTGTAAGCGAGAACACCGGTAACGGACACGTCCGGCTCGAGTACGCCGTATTCGGCCTCGGCGGTGCGGATGCCGAAGTTCTGGACAAGCCCCGCGTCGATCTGAACCCCGGAGGTGGCCTCCTCGCCAGCGCATTTGGGAACAAGTTCCATATCCATGAACGGCGATTTTCCAGGCTCGTCGAAACGCTGTCCCGGCACCATCGGATCGTACCAGTAAAGCACGTCCTCACATTCGGCGCTGGATGATCCCCCGTTGCCATTTGCCTGACTTCCGCTCTCACCCAGCTGCGATAACCCGTATCCTGCGGTGACGCTGATCAGGGCGACCGTTGCCGCCATCGTCCAGGATTTCTGGCGCGGCGACAGTTTGTCCCACGCGGCTCCCATTTTGGCTCTCATGGCTGGAACTCCGTATAGGTCAGTCGCAAGGTCGTAGCGGCTTCAACTGTCGCCTCCTCACGCTCAAGGATCTCGATTTGTAAGAGCGCCAGCGCCTTGATCGCTTCGATGACGTCGAGCAGTTCGGCGCGGTTTGCCGCGAAGCTGGCCCTTTCCAGATCAGCACGGCTTTGGGCGAGGGGTAGCAACTCCTCCGTGGCTCGCTGCCACTGCCGGTATGCGCTGCGCCAGGCGGCAAGGTCGGCCTCGAATTGCGCTTGCAGTTCGCGCAAACGATCAAGCTGAATCGCTTGCGCTGCGCTCGCTTCGGTTTCAGCGGCGGCAATCCTCGGATTCTGCCGCCTGCCCGCAAAAATGGGGAGCGTGATCGAGCCCATGACCGAGACGACATCGCCGAACATCGGATCGCGCCGGCCATAGCTGACATTGATGCCGAAATCGGGTCGCTTCTCCGATCGGGCGAGATCGATGCTCGCCTCGGCCTGGCGCACCTGTGCGACAGCGAGAATAATTTCAGGATTAGATTCCAGGGTCGCCCGAAGTTGTTCAACATCGACATCGGGGGCCGGAATGCTTCCAGTCGCCGTTGCGTTTTGCACGGCAATATATCGCGCGAGCATGGCCTGCGCCGCTTCACGGTCAGCGTCGATGCGCGTCCGCATATCCTCGACTTCCAGAACGGCACGGCGAATCTCGAGGCTTTCACCCGGCCTGGCCGATCCCGCGGCAACGGCGCTACGCGCCAGTGGCACCAGCCTTTCGATCTGCGCAAGTGCCTCATCGGCAACATTCAGGGCTTGTTGGGTATAAGCGAGCGAAATCCACGCTTCCCCCGCGCCAAGCCGCGTCATATGGCGCGTGTGGGCGAGTTGCGCTGTGGCAAAGTCGATATCGGATACTGCCATCGCGGCTCGTGCACGGCGTTTCGCAAGATTTGGGATTTCCTGCTCGATCCCCACCTGAATCTGCGTGGGAAGCTGTCGATCCAGTTCGAATGCGGCCGGGCCGCTTATCGGCAGGTTCTGAATGCCTGCGCGCAGCCTCGGATCAGGGAGTTCATCGGCAGCATCCGCGACCTGGCGGCGGGCATCGAGTTGTAGTTCTCGCGCTCTCACCTGGGGCTGTTCGGCCACGGCGACTCTCAAAGTTTCTTCATACCCAATCGACTGGGCATAACTTGCGGGCGCCAAGGCCAGCAGAACCGGAAGTGCGGTCCAACGTAGTCGTTTCATGATTCTCATTCCGCTAGAGTGCGCCACCAGTACGCGTTCGGGACGATCAGCCAGCGACTTTGGTGCCAGCAGAATGTCCAGCCAAAATCTGCATAAATCCCCCTGCATCGATTTCAGGCCTCAGCTTGCGGAGGTGGCGGTTCCGGTCCTGCTCCAGTCTCACCCGGTGTAGAGCTGCCGAAACCGGCGAATCGCAAGCGCGTGGCTGACAGCGTCCGTACTTCCGACGCATCGTTGTCAATCGCCATCGGCGCGATACAGCCGAGCGAAACAAGGCAACCAGCGCCTAGCTTATCACAAGGCGATTCTTCACCTTCGTTTGGACCCCCAGACGTGGGCAGTTCATCGCACTGGCGCTCGATTATCGGCTCCTGCGAAAGCATCGACGCATGAGCTGCCGATTGGACGAAAAGTCCAAATCCAATCAGAATGAGGCCGAATGCGCGCAGCATTCCAATCACCCGGTACCAAGACGGCGCGACTTGGCGGTCAGGCGCAAGTCAAACCGCGTCAGCCAAAGGGGAATCGTTGTTGTCGGGCTAGCTGTTATCATGAAGTTTGCTGGCCCTTATGAGCAAAAGGCTCCCGCCCCGCAGGCTAGTGCGGGGCAGGTGGGGGAGGGTCGAAGCATTCGACAAAGATTGGCGACCGGTTTTAACCGTCTTCGCTCTGCGACATCTGCTCCTGCTTTTTCTTCATCATCTCGTTGCAGTTGCGCATCATCTCCATCATTTCGGCGCGCATTTCGGGATCGTTCATCATGGCCATCATGCCCGACGGCTCCATTCCGGACATATCGCCCTGCATCTGGCCCCGCATCTCGCCGCGCTCCTGTTGCTGCGCGCTTTGCGCTCTGTCGGGCTGATGATCGACCTTCGGCTGCGCTATGGCCGCTGATGCGAGGCCAATCGTTGCAAGAGCACCAAGCGCGGTAATTTTGAAGTTGTTCATGGGGTTTTCCTTTCAGTTATCAAATAGCACGCTGCACAAATCTTCAGGTCATCGTGCGAGCACACATGCAAAATCATATCGACATCACGTCTCGGTCGATGTCCCGTTCTTGCGCATGCACATTGCAAGCATGGCCAAGCAGGGCAGTACATAAAGAAAAGGAAAAATTGCTGCGAAGCCGAGCCACATGGATCCGAACGCAAGCGCAGCGAGTGCCAAAACAGCGCTGGCTGCGAGCAGCCATTTGCGCCGCTGGCTCGAAGCACCCGAACAAGATTCGCCCGCCTTCCTATTCGAGGTACTGGCAGTCGCAGGGACCGGCACCAGGGCGCGGGACGACGGGATGTTCATTTCTTTTCCTTCATCGAATCAACCAATACGAAGAAAATAGGGCCTCCCATCATTGGAAGGTCAAGGGCTTTCGGCAGAATATATTGATCTTGAGCCAAACACCTTGCATTCCCACCATTGGAAGGTTAGGTCGTTCTCATGAAACACACAAACACGATCGGCGAGGCTGCCTCTGCAAGCGGCGTCTCGGCCAAGATGATCCGCCATTACGAAAAAATCGAATTAATCGAGGCGGCGGAACGGACAAATTCCGGCTACCGGCTCTACACGCCCGCCGACATTCACACTTTGCGCTTTATTCGTCGCGCACGGAATCTGGGCTTCTCAGTGGACGATATTTCCGAGCTTCTGGATTTATGGAAGAACGACACGCGCACGAGCAAGGACGTTCGGCGAGTGGCCGATGGCCACCTCGTCGCTTTGCGCGCTAAGGCAGCAGAAATTCATTCGATGATCGATGCCCTCGAACAACTATTCGATGGTTGCACGAATGATGAACGCCCGGATTGTCCAATCCTCGACGACCTGGCGGACGCGGCCAAACCGGCCCGACCCAAGCAGGTCGGGCACAAGTTTGGCTTCGAACGCGTCTGCTAGCTTCGCGCATCTCTCTTAGTAGCGTGCGTAGACACTGGTCACGCCAGCGGCAGCGACACCCGTGATCGTCCAGGTGCCTGTCTTTGCGCCGCCCATTCCCGGTGAACCCGCCGGCATCCCGGGCAGGGTAATGCCGGAGATCCGGGGCCGCTCCTGGAGCAGGCGACTGACGCTGTCGACCGGCACATGACCGTCCACGAAATAGCCACCAATGAGCATTGTGTGGCACCCCTCGAGGCCGGCGGGCACACCCTGTCGCTCCTTGATCAGCGCCAGATCATGCGTCGCGACCATTTTGACCTCATATCCGCTGGCTTCAAGATAATCGCCGTAGCTCTCGCAGCAACTACACTGCGGATTTTTGAAGATTGTTGCAAATGGCCGTGCTTCCTGGGCCACCGCAACCGATGGCATCATGGCTAGCGCCGCAAATGACATCGCGACCTTGTGTAAGAAACGCATCAGATTTTCCTTTCTTTTCAGTTCACTCGAATCGTGGCCATCATTCCCGCGGCCTGGTGCTCGAGAATATGGCAATGAAACATCCAGTCGCCGGGATTGTCCGCGACAAACGCGATTTCGACGCGTTCCTGCGGAGCCATGAGGACGGTATCCTGCCATTCGCGATATCGTGTGGGTCGTCCATTGCGAGACAGCACGCGGAAGCTGTGTCCGTGCAAGTGGATTGGATGCCACCAGGCGGTATCGTTCGACATGTCGAGGAGAAGTGTCTCTCCCCGCGCGACGGTAATAATCGGATCGTGCACATGACCGGTCGCCGAAACGCCATTTACCGTCCAGCCCATCATGCCTCCAGACATCATCCCCGAGCCGCCCATGCGGCCTTCCATCATTCCGGAGCCGCTTCGGTTCCGCGACATCATTGAGCCCCCATCTCCGCTCATCATCCCCATCATTCCGCCTCCGAAAAGGATTTGATGACGCTTCGCAGAGGGGAGCCGGGGCTCAGGAAGGGGATTCGAGGGCAGCGGCGCGGGCTCGGGCAGGCGGGCCCCCCGGATCGGTTCGCCCTTGCAGATGACCGCGCTGAGGTCGTATTCGAGACCTTCATAAAAGACATCGCGGATAGAGTGCTCGGTGGGATCATTGAGATCGATGATCAGATCCGCCCGCATCGCGGGGCCGAGGAGCAGGGGGTCGGTGAGACGGTGAGGTTCGACGGGCTGGCCGTCAAGCGCGATGACCACCGGGTCGAGCTGGCCGAAGTCGAGCCCGAAGATCCGGGCATTGGCGGCGTTCACGAGCCGCAGCCTGATCCGCTCATTCGGCCTCGCGATCAGTGGTGCCGACGGCTTTCCGTTGATTGTGATCGTGTTGCCGATCCGGCCTGCCATCATCGCATCGTGCCGACTGCCGAATCCTCCACTGATTTGCCCCTGGTCATTGAGCCTCCAGTCGTCGAGCATCCAGACGAGGTCGCGATCGACCTGCGGAGGATCTGCCTCTTCGATAATGAGCGGTCCGTAAAGGCCGCGACCGACCTGCTCGAAGCTGCGCTGGTGCGGATGGTACCAGAATGTGCCCGCATCCTGCGGGGTAAACGCGTATCGAAACGAATCTCTTGGTTCGACCGGTGGCTGGGTGAGATGGGGAACGCCATCCATGGCGTTGGGAACGCGAACCCCGTGCCAGTGAATGGTCGTTTCCTCGTCGAGACCGTTGTCCAGCATGGCCTCGAACGCTTGCCCCTGACGGATCCTGATTTCGGGACCAGGCACCGAGCCATTGTAACCCCAAACGGGTACTTCCGCGTTCTCGCCCGCAAGCGGCGCGCTCGTTTTTCCCGCCTTAAGGACAAGATTATCGGTGTCGGTCCCAGCAACTACCGGCGCCCTGCCTCCAGCTCCGAATATCGCCGCCGCGCCGCCGCCCAGCGCCAGAACACCGGAACCTGCGAGGACTGCACGGCGTGTAGTAAGCAATTCCTTTGCCGACATGTCGAACGTCTCCATAGCGCCAGATTGAGTTCAAGCGGTTATGTAGGCCTTCCCATCATGGGAAGGTCAAGCCCGCCCATTGGACATCGGCCATCAAGGGCACGGAAGGCCCCGAAACTCGTCTGTATGAAGGATGTGCTGGCAGGTGCAGGACAATTATCCTTCACGACGAAATTTCACGCGTACCGTTCGCCGGTCCAGCGCCGCTTCTCTTGATATGCGGATTCAGAGTTGGCGCTCGGTCATCGTCGCCGTTAGCTTCTTGGCTGCTGCAATTTCTTGGCCAGCTCTTTCCAACGACCGGGGCGTGGCAGCAGCATCGGAACCTTGCGCATATAAGCGCGATACTCGTCGCCAAATTTATTGATCATGTCGCGTTCTTCCTTGCGCGCGAGAAGATAGTAGGCAAGCACGATGACCGGGAACAGAACGGTCGAAAAGATTGTCGGCCAGTGAATGACGCCTTCTCCGAACAGAGCGAGAAACAGCCCGGTATACTGCGGGTGCCGTACGAAACGATATTGTCCATCGGTGACAAGCCGGTCATCGTGACGCGCCTTATAGACCGCGCGCCATCCGTGAATGAACATTCCCACGCCGATGATCGCTAGCGAGTAGCCTACCAGCATCGAGACAAACATCCCGGTTTCGCCCAGACCCACGAGTGTCGACCACAGATTGGCGCTGATATACTCCCGGTCTAGTCCGAACGTCCGTATGAGCACATAGACTGTCAGCGGAAAGCCGAACATTTCAGCGTAGAGGGCGATGATGAAAGCCTGCACGAGGCCGGCGCCGGTCCATTCGCGCCATCCGCGCGGGGCGAAGTACCGGTAGAAAACCCACGATACGATGACGACCATGATCGCCGCTAAACCCCAAGCCATCGGTCTTTCCCCCTTCGCTTGCCTATGCCGACAGAGTTTCCTGTCTTGCGTAATGCAGCCCGCTGCCACGAAGTTCTGGCATCGCCACAGACCCGAATATGCTGGGTCGAGTTCCGTAGCTCCAAACCGAACAGCCTACGAAGATCCACTCACCGGGCCCTGGCCCCACGGTGCCGCTTGCCATCGTTGGAGGGTCAAGAGGTATTTGCATCGAGCACGAATAAACGTCTCTATTGAGACAAACCAATGCTTGATCGTTTCAGCCTTGGGCCATGGAAACCGACCCGGCGCCAGATTGTTGGAAGTCTGGAATCTCGCAAGCCGGCCTTGACCTTCCAATGATGGCAAGCACTAGGTTTGCTGGACCCGATGATTCGATGCGGCGGTCACGTCCTCCATTTGCTTAGGCGGAGATGGCTTCCCATTGAACGGAACGCCGAACTTTTGGAGAGACAGATGAAAACCAGCGAAATTATGACTAGCGATCCGGCATGCTGCAAGGAAAACCAAAGCCTTCAGGACGCCGCCAGGCTTATGATTGACAATGATTGTGGGCAAATTCCGGTCGTCGACGATGAAGGTGGTCTTGTCGGCGTGATCACGGATCGCGACGTGTGTTGCAGGGCCGTGGCCGAGGGAATGTCGGCGGAGACACGCGTCGGAGACGTGATGACCCGGTCGGTTGTAAGCGTTACCCCCGACACCTCTCTGGAAGACTGTCTAGCATCCATGGAGAAAAACCAGGTTCGCCGTGTCCCGGTTATCGGCGATGACGGGAAATGCTGCGGCATGGTTTCGCAAGCCGATGTCGCCCGTACCGGTAACGATGCAAAGACGGCCGAGCTCGTGCAGGAAGTTTCCCAGTCACGCGCAGATGGGAAATCCTCCGGCTGTTGTTAGGGCGACGATATACAGCAGCCGCTCTTTGAAAGGGGGCGGCTGCCGTCTGCTTCGTACCGAAGTGGAACATCTTCCGGCTATTAAATCGAAGGCACTCCCATGGACAAGCGTATCGTTCTGATTACTGGCGCGAACGGATATATTGGCCGCGCGCTGACGCAGCGCCTTGGCAGCGCATATCGCGTCATTGGTCTCGACCGGTCTCCCGTCGAGGACAATCCCGGTCTCACAGCCTCCTATTCCATGGATCTCGGCGATGACGCGTCCGTGGCTGCTGCCCTCGAAAAGGTCAGGGGCGATTTCGGAAACGAGCTTGCTGCCTGTATCCATCTGGCCGCCTATTTCGATATCACCGGCGAGCCCAATCCTCTCTACGAGACGGTCAACGTTGAGGGTTCACGCCGACTGATCACGGCGCTGCAGGCCTTCGACATCGAACAGTTCATCTATGCAAGCTCAATGCTTGTACACGAGCCCAAACCGCTGCCGGGCGTACGTATCGACGAATCGAGCCCGCTCGGACCAACCTGGCCTTACCCCCAGTCGAAAGCCGACGCCGAGCAGGTACTGCGCGAGAACCGTGGCGACATTCCGGTTGTGTTCCTGCGGTTCGCCGGAGTCTATGACGATAAGGGGCACTCCGCCTTTCTCGCCGAACAAATTGCCGGTGTCTATGAGCACCGCGTGTCGGCGCATCTGTATCCCGGCATGTTGTGCGCAGCGCAATCGGCACTGCACCTCGAAGATCTGACCAGAGCGGTAGAGCGTACAATTGCAAATCGCGCTGACCTCGAGGGCGAGACGCCGATACTTGTCGGCGAGCCCGAAACGCTGGGCTACGCCGAGATTCAGGACATCGTCCATTGCCGGATCCACGGCGAGGAATGGACGACAGTGCGCATTCCAAAGAGCGTGGCGAAACTGGGCACGTGGATCGAGGAAGAAGTCCTTGGCCATGACGGATTCATCAAGCAATGGATGGTCGATGATGCCAACGCTCACTACATCCTTGATATCTCCCGTGCCCGGAACCTGTTGGGGTGGGAGCCAGAGCACTCGCTCCGCGAAACGCTTCCGACCATCATCGACGCGTTGCAAGCCGACCCGCAGGACTGGTACGAAACGAACAAGCTGAACACGTCCCGCGTGGCCTGGCATCCAAAGAGTTCGGATGCAGCGAAGACCGAACCGGCGCGACTACCATCGCATGACACCGACATGGCTCATGATGGGCACCAGATGGACGGCAACATGCACGACATGGACGGCCCCCAGCGCGGTACCCGTTGGACGCAGTTTGCTGTCATCGGGCTTGGCCTGTGGCTTGCTGCAAGTCCTGGTGTTTATGACGTCGTATCCGCCGATACTGCGCGTGCTTCGGTCGTAGCGGTCACTCTCGAGCGGGGTTTGCCGTCGATCGAATGGCGGGCCAATGCTCTTGCCCTAAGCGATATGCTGAGCGGGATCGCATTGATGATCTTCGGCGCGATGTCGCTTTCGAAGCGCACCGCCTGGTTGGGGCAGTGGGCTACGGCCTTTGTCGGCATCTGGCTGCTTTTCGCGCCCTTGTTCTTCTGGAGTCCGAGCGCGGCCCAATATCTGACCAATCTCCTGGTTGGTACATTGGCGATCGCATTCTCGGTGCTGGTGCCAATGATGCCCGGCATGAGCATGGAAGGGATGATGGACAAGAAGTCCATCCCGCCCGGGTGGACCTACAGTCCCTCGACCGATGCCCAGCGATTCCCGATCGTGGCGATGGGCATCATCGGCCTTCTGATATCGCGCATGCTTACCTCCTACCAGCTTGGCCATATCGATGTGGCGTGGGAGCCGTTTTTCTCCGGATCGCTTGGCGATCCCAAGAACGGCACCGAGGAAATCATCACGTCGGATGTATCCAAGGCGTGGCCGATCCCGGATGCCGGACTAGGGGCGGTCAGCTATGTGCTTGAAATCCTGATGGCGGTCATGGGAACCCGCACGCGCTGGCGCACGATGCCGTGGATGGTTACCTTCTTCGGCATTCTGGTCATTCCGCTCGGTGTGGTCAGTATCTATTTCGTGATCATTCAGCCGATAATGATCGGGACGTGGAGTACGCCGGCTCTGATTGCTGCGCTTGCGATGCTCATCATGATCCCGTTCTCGCTCGATGAAGTCATCGCCATGGGACAGTATCTCTACTGGTCGAAAAAGGAAGGCAAGTCACTCGTTCGTACCTTCTTCAAGGGCGGCGCAGTGTCAAACGGTGAAATCGACGATACCGACTATATGACCGACGCGCGTTCGATCTGGAACAACACGGTGCGCGGCGTGACCTTCCCGTGGACCCTGGTGGCCAGCACGGCTCTGGGAGCGTGGCTGATGCTGACAAGGATAACGCTTGGCAGCGAGGGGGCGATGGCCAACAGCGATCACGTGGTGGGTGCTTTGGTGATTACGGTGGCAATCATCGCGACCGCGGAAGTCGCGCGCGCCTTGCGCTTCATCAACGCTGCATTCGGTGCCTGGCTGGTCGCAGCGCCATTCCTCCTAGCGGGAGCGTCGTCTGCCGGAACGGTGGCGTCGGTTGCGGTCGGCCTGCTCTTGATCGGACTGAGCCTGCCTCAAGGCAAGCGTAGCGGTGAGCATTATGCTGGCTGGGATCGGTTTGTCGTATGACCGGTTGACCCGAGCAAAGCGGATCTGGCGCTCTTCCTTTAGGAACAGGATGAAGACGAGGTCGGATCCGCATTTTTCTCAGAGCATCGCTAGAAATGTGCCCTGAGTACCCACAAAATAAGCAGGAGTATTTTACATGACCCTTTCAATTGGCTCGACAGCCCCCGATTTCACAGCCCAGACCACACAAGGAAACATTCACTTCCATGATTGGATGGGTGACAGCTGGGCAATCCTCTTTTCCCATCCCAAGGCATTTACACCGGTTTGCACGACCGAGCTTGGTTATATGGCCGGGCTTGGCGAGGAATTTGCCAAACGCGACACCAAGATTATTGGCCTTTCGGTCGACAGCAGCCAGGATAATCGCGATTGGCTTCCCGATATCGAGGAGGTGAGTGGAAATAAGGTCGACTATCCCGTGGTCGGCGACAGCGACCTACAGGTCGCCAAGCTTTATAATATGCTGCCGGCCGACGAAGCGGGTAATGCGGAGGGGCGAACCGCAGCCGATAACGCCACCGTCCGCGCTGTCTATATCATCGGGCCAGACAAGAAAATTCGCGCCATGCTGCTTTATCCGATGAGCAGCGGGCGGAATTTCGATGAAGTGCTCCGGCTGCTGGATTCGGTCCAACTCACCGAACGCAAGGGTGTAGCGACACCGGTTAATTGGCAGAAGGGTGATGATGTGATCATTCCGCCTTCCTTGTCGGACGAAGATGCGAAAGCCAAATATCCCGATGGCTGGGACGAAAAGAAACCGTATTTGCGTGTGATCCAAGAACCGATCGACTAATTGCGCGAACAGGTTGCCAGCAATTGCATGTCGGCGTGAATATAGCATGCTCATGCTAGAATTTGAGCGCGTCGCCACACCTGCGAGTGGATCTATCTGTTCGATATATAGATTGGCAAGAAGCGTAAGCGATTAGGTGTACGGTGAAACCAAATCCGGTCCTGATCGGTTTTCTCCTCGTTAATCGAATGGCTGCCCCACCTCCCCCTGAACCCTGCGGATCGCAGGTGTTCCGGGGCCGTTCAGGAACCCCGCGCTTCACCCAACCCTGGCGCGGGGTTCCGTCTCTCAGGTACAATGGCTGTTGAGCGCGGCTATGTTGGTCAAAGGACTGCGGCGTCCGCCGAGCTTGGACACCTCAGCTGCGTGACGGGGTTGAGGAGCTGTCAGAAAGTTTGACGCAATTGACCTCGACCTTCATTTGGTGGAGGGCTATGCCACATCCGCGAAATACAATGAATCCTCGCGTGTGAAGCCTCTGTTCGGAAGAGTACTATGGCAGACCTATTTGATGACTTCATATGGGTAAGGGCCGTTCGTGGTTGCTAGTCGCTTGATGGCCGAACCGACTCATGCTGTCGAACCACTACCTTTGCACGACGGCAAGACGACCGTTGTTAGCATCATAAGCAGTTCGGCTGCTGTTTTGGCAGCTTGCTCTTGCTGCATTCTACCGATGGTGCTGGTTGCCGCCGGGCTGAGTGCGAGCCTGAGCAGTGTTTTGGCACCTCTGGGTTCGCTCCATTGGCCAATGACCGCATTTTCGATGATTGCGGTGGCGGCTAGTTGGCTCATTGTTCTGCGCAAGTATCGGCATAAGAGTCATTGCCACTCCCGGGCCGCAGTTAAATGGCTCAAGAACCGTCAGATAATTTTGCTCCTGGTTGCAACCGTGATGAGCTTCATCGCGGCCGCTTGGGGCTATTTCGAGCCAACTCTCATGAAAGCATTTATGTAATCCGAGGTTCTGAGAGAACGACACTCGGATTGGCTCCTTTTACTGCGATAGCGAAACTTTGCGGGGGTCTATAAAGCGCCACCGGACAATGAGGGTTCAGACGATCTTCTGCGCGCAACGTCCTACAGACAAATGCGCCTTGGCAATGTTCGAGGGGAAGCATTTTCGGAATCGAGCGAAAAAAAAGCGGTCTTAATTGCGACAGGTTCAAAAAAGCTCCCCAATCCCGAAGGACTCCAATTCGATTGTCATCCCGGTGTGGTTCTGATGATAGCCTCCCGGTTCGTTCAAATGATTGGGAATGCGGATAGCGCGCAATAGCCCGCACATGGCTCCGCGGTGGCCAAGGCAATCCAACCTATCCCTGCGGTGATTTCCCGCCGAGCTCGTGCAGTCGCTCGACAGCATCTTCAGAGCAATTTCCGCATTTCAGATTGGTAGGCACGGCCACGTCGATTTTTTCAAGGTAGGGCAGGTCCAGCACGGCCCTGATCTGCTGGAATTCGAAAAAGTGAGACATCGCCATTCAAGCGGGGGTTGCGTTTGCCTGCCTGTATGATCGTCGAGACGCGCCCCCCTGCACAATCAAGCGCAGGATAGACCAGCGTGTCTTCCGGTAGGCCAAACAGCTTTCGCGCACGGCCCTGAAGGGATCGCGGGTTGGCCATTTTCGAGGTTTTCCGGCTTTTTAGCCCTGCGCGTTTGTCCATGCGCCCATGGAGCCCAGATAGACGTCGAGGTGTTTGAAGCCTTGGCTTGCGAGCCAGCCCGCTGCTACGCTCGCCCTCATGCCGCTGGCGCACATCAAAGTGTAATGACGGTCGCGATCGAGCTCTTTCCAGCGGGTGTTGAGCTCGCCGACATAGACATGTTCGGATTCATCGATGCTGCCTTGCTGCCGTTCGTCAAGGGCGCGCACGTCGAGCAAGGTCCAATCTTCGCTGTCCTCAGCGAGCCTGCGTGCGACTTCCTCGGTGTCGATCATGGCAATACTTTGCATCGCTTTGCCCTGTGCGGCGGCTGGGATCACGCCGACATAACCGCCGACAATATTATCGAGACCAATGCGCACCAAATGCGCCATAGCTTGAGCGAGCTCGTCTTCTTCGGAAGCGATTAGGGCTATCGTGTCGCCTTCGCTGATGAACCACCCGGCAAAGGCGGGTATCATTCCCACTGGAAGGCACACGGCACCCTGCATATGACCGGCGGCATAGGCGAGCGGCTCGCGTACATCGACCAGGTGATCGGCGCCGCTCTCGCCGAGGTCTTCCAGCCCCAGAAGCCTTGGCCGCATGACTCGCGGCGCGGCATTGGCGCCTTCGAGATTGAGCCGCTCCATTAGCCGAAAATAAGGTGGCTGGTAATGATGCTCTTCTACCTTCGCCTTGATGAACTCGTCGCGGTCAGCAATGCGCAGCCGCGGGTTGTTGCGCCGCTCATGGCCGATTGTCGAGAATTCCCGGTCTGCCATTTCGGACCCGCAAACTGATCCGGCACCGTGCGCCGGGTATATGATTGTCTGGTCACCCAGAGCGCAAATCTTTTGCAATGAATCGTACAGGAGGCCCGCGACCTCCCGCGCGCGCTCGGGATAGAAATCGGTTCGGCCGACGTCGCCCACGAAGAGCGCATCGCCGGTGAACACGCCGACCGGTCCTTCGGGATAATCGTCGTCGTGAAAGACGAAGGCGAGATGATCGTCGGTGTGACCGGGGGTTTCGAGCACTTCGACCCTGATCTTACCGATCTCGAAAACATCGCCCTCTCGCGCGGTGTCGGCGAACACAACCTCATCCGCAGGGTTTGGACCGTGCAGAACCCGGGCGCCGGTCATTTTGGCCAGTACCGGCGATCCCGTGATGAGATCCTCATTCCTGTGCGTTTCGAAGATATGCGTGATCTCCAGCCCTTCGGCGCGGGCTCGCTCGAGATATATCTCGCAGTCGCGGCGCGGATCGATGACCGCTGCCTTGCCCTGCGAACCGATCAGATAGGAAAGGTGCGAAAGGCCGGGGGTCTTTATCTTCTCGAGCAGCATATCTTACCTCGTTGTTTGAATGTTTCCGCAAGTCCGCATCGATCTAGTCGATCCCGAGTTCGGCCTTGAGCGCCGAGACGTTCTCGAAGCGGTCTTCTTCTGGCCGGGCGATAGCGGGTTTAGCGTTGACCCAGGTGTTCTCGCAGACGAATTCGAGCATCGCTGCCGCGAGGTCGGCGTGCCTGCAGCGAAAGCAATCTTGGGCAAGGCGCTCGTCGGTAATGACGGCTTCACCCGTATAGGGTTCGTCGAGGAGCCAGCCCGGTCGCGCAGCCGTCCATTTCAGGCCTTTCGCGCGCTCCAGAAGATCTTCCATGGCGCGCATCTGTTCGAGAATATTGTGCAAGGCTGGTCTTGCTGTGAGCTCGAACCATGCAGGAACGCTGGGCTGCGGCTCTACGAACGCCGCCGATATCACGACGATCCGGGAAATGCCGGTCGCCGACATCGCTTCCACAAGCCTGCGGGTTCCCTCCGTGTAAAGCGGAGGCGGATCGATCGCCGTGGATGGGCTAAATCCTATACCGAGTGCGGAAATAACAGCACGGCAACCTTCGAGCTCGCTGCTGAAGTCGTCATTGAGTACATCGCACTGGAGGTACTCGACGTTGTCGACCCGGTCCGATGGTTCGGGCAAGGTGTGCTCGAACGCTCGAACTTCGATGCCCTTGTGAACCGCATGGCGCAGTATTTCCGTGCCGGTCTTTCCTCCGGCACCGAAGACCGCAAGGGGGGCTGCATCGCTCACAGGCTCAGCTTCCACTGTAGCACCTCATTATAAATTCGGCCGCGCGTGCCGGGCCGAACATGATCATAGAGCGGGCACCGACGCACGCTGGCGCCCGCTCGCTCGTGTTCACGCCTCGCTGTTGCCGCAGGTCGTGTACCCCCAGAACCCGAACTCGTCCTTCATCCGGGGGCCGGCGACGATGAGTTCCTGCATCTGCAGGCCCGCGTCTCCTTCGTCATCGAGAAGGCGCGTGCGGATACGAAGCTCACCATTCGCATACTCACCCGAGGCGCTTGCTGTGACAGGGATCAGCTTGCCGTTGATCTTGATCGCGCCGCCACCGCTGTTGTCGTAGACGAACGACGGAAACGCGACCTCAGTCAGGCGAAACTGACACGTGTTCTCGGCTCCCAGCGTGGCGAGGTCCGCGTCGCTCATGGTCTCGGGCAGCATGAGGCCCGGGCTGAGGTTGGCAAGAGCGCTCGCAGCACTCTCTATCGGCGCCGCAGTTGCCGGGGGATCGAGCTGTGCTTCGCGATCATTGCCGACCGCGGTATTGGTGTTGCAGGCCGCCAGAGGGAGGGCTGCAAGCGTCAGGATTGCGATCTTGTTCATTGCTGCATCTCCTCGGGCAGGCGTTCTTCGGTGCGCGGACCGTTTTCCTCGATGTCCTGGATGAGATATTTCATCTCGGCGATCTCGCGCCGCTGCGCGACGATGATGGCCTGCGCGAGTTCGCGAACCCGCGGATCCTTCAGGCTCGCCCTCTCGCTAGTCATGATCGCGATCGAGTGGTGCGGGATCATCGCGGCCATGTATTCGGTATCGTCCACCGTGGTCTGGCTGCGTACGAGCCATAGCGCGAGCGCGAAGACGACGGCTCCGACACCCAAGATGATGAAGTTCTTGGTCCGGTCCTTGTACATGCCCCACATGAAGAGAAGCATGACCACCATCATCATCGCGCCCATGACGAACATCATCCAGAAGCGCGTCTCGCTCCAGAAAACGTCGTCCATGTCGAAGCTGTTGGCATACATCAGGAAGAACATGATCACGGTCGAGGTCGATACCATTGCCATGAACCGCCAGTAGTTGCCGCCCCCTCCACCTTTTTCGTGTGCATCGTGCCTAGCTTCAGCCATATCAATTCTCCTTTTCGCTCATGGTTTGATAGACATATTGGGCGGTGCAACTGATCATCAGGAACCCGGTAAGGGCGGCGATGCCGGAAATGGCGCGCATGTGCCCGGCGGGCAGAATATCGCCGAGACCGACCGTCGAGATCGTGATCAGCGCGAAGTAGTAATAATCCATCCAGCTGTTGATGACGTCCTTCTCGAGCCCGCCAAGGCCCCAGACGGAAGCGAGATACATTCCGCCCGCGAATATGCCGGCGATGACCAGATGGCTGAGAAGAACGAGGCTGGAGCCTGCAAGCAGCCGGAAATGGCGTGGGTCCTTGCCTGGCGGAGAAACGGCTTTCGCCCCGCGCAGCATCAACATGTGGAAGTAGAGAGAGATCGCGAACAGCGCGAAACCGAGAAGCAGTGCCCAAATCATAGCGAGACCCAACCCAGGGCCTTGGCACCCATCCAAAGACCCATACCGATCATGAACAGGTTCTCGGTCAACGATACGAAGCCGAGCGGCACGTTGCTGCTTCCGCCGACGCAAGCGCATTTCAACTCGCGCTTGTCGATGTAGACCGCCTTGAACACGCTGACCGCGCCGACCGTCCCTATGAACAGCGATACCGGAACCGAGACGATCGGAAGCGCGTGCGCGACCATTAATATTCCAGCCAAACCCTCACCGAACGGATATAGAAATCCATATCGTACCCAGCGTCGCGCCAGCAGATCGTAGTTGAGGAACATGGTCGAGAAGCTGCGCACGTCCTGCAACTTCTGGATCGCGAGCAAGGCCATCGATAGGCTGACAAACCATTCGACCGCTTCCACCGTGAAAATCGTGTCGAAAACGTACCAGCTAATTGCCAGACCCAGGAGGAAAGCGACGCCGAAAATGGCAATGACGGGCTGGTAGCTGGTCTCGTCATCACCGGCTTGCGTTCTTTTCTTGCCGACATGCTCACGGACATCGTCGTAACCTCCGATGCGCTTCCCGCCGATGAAGGTTTGGGGGGTGGTTTCTACCCCATGCTGCTCTTTGAACGCATCGGTCTCCTCGCGCGTTTTCAAATGGTGGTCGTCCACCTCGAAACCTTCGCGTTTGAGCAAATCGACCGTTTTCAATCCATACGGACAAACGTGGTCCGGCATGACCATTCGGTAAACGGTGGCAGTTTTAGTCGTCACGATATGCTCCGTCTTGAATTTCTTTTGATCCGCGAACTTGGCGCCTCGATCCTCGTCGGCTTTTGGTCGCTGCCTTTGCGCTCGTGTTCTACTAACGGGGTCACCGCCTCTCTTCCGCCGGTCTTTCTGAAGCGGAGTCCATCGCTTGCGAACGCCTGGACAAATAGAACCATTCGGCGATGAAAACGGCGGCAATGCCTGCGACCGCATAGGCGACGACCGCAGGGTCGGTTTTGAGCTTGGCGAAGGCAAAAGCTGTCAGGACTACGCTGTCCGCCACGAGTGCCGACCATAGCACCCAGGCACGCGCACCGATCTCTTCCCGCAAACCGCGCAGCACGCCCCAATGCACAAGCATGTCCATTACGAGATAGAAAAATGCTCCGAGCGAAGCGATCCGCGACAGATCGAACAGGACCGCGAGCGTGCCGGCAATCACTACGGTATAGACCAGCATGTGACTGCGGATCGGTCCGCTCATGCCGAAATGGCTATGCGGGATCATCTTCATCTCGGTCAGCATCGTCAGCATTCGCGAAACGGCGAAAACACTGGCGATGACACCCGAGGTCGTGGCTGCGATCGCGATTGCGACTGTGAAATAGAAGCCAAGCTCTCCGAGCGCGGGGCGCGCAGCTGCCGCAAGAGAGTAATCGCGCGCCTCGGCTATTTCTGAAGTGCTGAGGCTGGCGCCGACCGCCACCGCGACGAGAAGGTAGACGACCACGCATACTGCGATCGAAATGATAATGGTTCTGCCGACATTCCGATGCGGATCGATGATTTCGCCGCCGCTGTTGGTGATGGTGGTGAAACCCTTGAAAGCGAGGATCGAGAAAGCGACCGAAGCGAGCAACGCGTCGAGGCCCGAAAGCGCGACCGGCTCTGCGAAGGCACCGCCTGAAAATCCGGTGGCCCAGATCGCCGCAATTGCGAACAGGGCGATGCCGCCGATCTTGATTGCCGACATAATGAGCGAAAACCCGCTGACCGATTTGTTGCCGGCAGCATTCACGAAATAGGCGAAAACGATGAGGGCCAGTGCCGCGACGGAGACCAGAATGCCGCTGCTTTCGAGCCCAAAGGGCCGCAAGGCATAGGTCGCGAAGGTCCGAGCGACCAGGCTTTCGTTGATGACCATCGACAGCGCCATCAGGAGCGATGCCGATGCTGCAACGACGCCCGGTCCGTAAGCCTTCTGAAGGATCATCGCGATGCCGCCAGAGGAGGGCCAGCGGTTCGACATCTTGATGTAGCTGTAGGCGGCAAGCGAGGTAACCAGCGCGCCGACTATGAAAGAAAGCGGAAATAACGGTCCAGCCAGTTCGGCAATCTGGCCGGTCAGTGCGAAGATACCTGCGCCAATCATGACGCCGGTCCCCATCGCGACACCGCCCAGCAACGTTATCGAGCCCGCATTCTCGCTATGTTGATCGTCGCCATCTGTCTGCAAGTCTTTCCCCTGTCTATGTCATCCCGTCCGAGAAGCATCACGACAAGCAGTACGTTGGGCAGAGGTTCACCCCTTAAAAAGATCCAGCATTTCTGACCGAGCTTTTGACTATCGCATTTCTCCTATTTCGTGCGTGCTGCAATCATACAAATTGGAAGGGTCCGGGACTGTGGGGGCAGCCAGCCCGGACCCGGCGAGAAGTTCGACAGGCTTCTGTGTCGCTTCCCGCAATTAGTCCTCATCGCCTGCAACCTTTCATGCCGACGCATGGAGTGGCTTCACCCCCTTACGGAAAGGACGCGAAGACGCTCTGTCCGGTTGGGCCAAAGGCGATGACGTCGTAAGGCTGGATCCGGTTTCCGGCCTCCATGCCGGGCGATCCCAGAGGCATTCCCGGAACCGCAAGGCCGGCAACGCCGGCGGGCCGCTCGCGCAAAAGCTGGTCTACTGCCTCGGCGGGCACGTGACCTTCGATGATGTATCCATCGACCTCCATCGTGTGGCACGACCACAATTCTTCCGGTACGCCGCGCGCTGTCTTGATCGCCGCCATGTCGTTGCTATCGACCGATGCCACCTTCGCGTTCATCCCATCTTCAAGATGGCCTGCCCAGTTGAGACAGCATCCACATCCGGGGTCCCTGAACATCGTATAGGTCGCTGCCTGAGCCACGTTCGAACAGGCTGCCAGCACGAGCAAGGCCACGCCGCTAATCGGTCGCCGGAACAGGGCAGGCTTTTTCCAGATCATTGTGCAATTCCTTTCTTGTATCCGCGCCATAGCGAGATCGTCCCGGTCACCGTCGGGAACCGGTGGAGCAGGCATGGCTCGGTGAAGATTTCGGCGAACAGTTTTTCGACTTCGCCGTCGGCGCTGGGCTGCGTGTCGCTAATGCCGTCAAGCGACTGGACGGTCGCCCGGAAGAGGCTCCGCATGAGTGGGCTATCCTGCTTCATATAATCGGCGATCAAGACGGTTCCGCCTGGCACGAGCAAGCTTTCGATGGTTTCCAGGATTGCCTGCTTCTTGCGCAAGGGAACCTGGTGAAGGACGAGGCTGCTGACGATCTTGTTCGGCTGCCACCCTGCGGGCAGCTCGAGGCTTTCGAGAAAGCCATTGTGCCATTTCACGAGATCGGCTCCCGCACCAAACTTGCGCCGCGCAAGCGCGAGCGCCTCTTGGTCGGGTTCGACACCGATCAGACCCGCTTCCGGACAATCCGTCATCAAAGCCTTGAGAAGAGTGCCGGTTCCGCTGCCAACATCGATCACCCGGTCGCCGGGGATAAGGTGCAGTTCTTCGACAATCCTTTGTCGCCAGAGATGTTCGCGGGTGAACAGACCGATCGCCCGGTCGTAAAGGGGCGTCAGAAAGCTCTTGCCAAGAAGAGGCGTAAATTCGCCGTGATCTTCAGATGCGGTGATATTGCTCACGAGTTGGTTCCCATTCATCCCGGGTTCGACCCGATTCTGACAGACCCGTCTCGGTTACGTATGGCGGTGGACATTCCCTCAAAAAAAGAAGTTTAAGGGATTGTGCAGGCGAGCGCGTATAGGACACGTGCAACCCACAGGAGTTTTTCGGATGCGTGACAATCACTCTCTTGATGCGGTGCTCGGAACGCTTTCCACCACCGCCGCCAACGAGGTCCCAGCCGACTTCATGGATGGCGTTTGGCAGCGCGCCGGACAGCTTGGCGAAATCGCCGACCGACGCCGCCGGACGGCTCTGTTCGTCGGTCTGTTCGTCGTCGGGCTTGGAGCTGGCGCCGGAACGAGCGGTTGGCCCGGCGGCTATGGCACGTCTTCCGCGTCATTTGGCGAGAGTCTTATCCTCGGCGAACAGCTGTCCCCATCGGCGCTCCTCCATGTGGAGCAATAGGGTTTGAAGACGACGCATATCGTTCTCGCGGTGCTTCTCGCAGCACTTGCAGGATGCCTCGGCGCGATTGCCGCGGACCGCTGGGCCAATCACGAGGCTGGCTCCGGCCTCCACGATTTCGTGCACGACGAACTCACCCTGACGGCCGACCAGGAGCAGCGTCTCGATGCGCTCGAGGCTCGTTTCGCTGTCGAAAGGGCACGGCTCGAAGGATCGGCGCGTGCAGCCAATGCCCGGCTCGCCCAGGCGATGGAAACCGAGCATGAGTACGGTCCCGAGGTCTCGGCCGCGATCGACGAGGTGCATGCACGCATGGGCGATCTGCAGAAAGCAACGGTGCGCCATGTCTTCGACATGCGCGAAATTCTCGAACCCGAGCAGCAACGCCAGTTCGACCGCAAGGTCTCCGACGCCTTGACCCGCGACCCTCGCGACTGAAGCGCCATGTCGGGGGCGGGCGACAATCCGGATGAGGCCCTTGTTTCGCAGGCGAGGGCTGGAAACAAGCGGGCTTTCAGCCAACTCGTCGAGCATGAAACTGGTCGGCTTCTCGCGCTCGGGACACGCATGCTTTCCTCTCCTTCTCAGGCCGAGGACGTTGTTCAGGACAGCCTCGCTTCGGTGTGGCTGACGCGCCATCGGCTTGATCCAGACAAGCCGATCGGACCCTATCTGACAACCGTCGTCCTCAACCGCTGCCGGGACCGTTTGCGCAGGCGCAAGGTCGCGGGCTTTTTCGGACTGTCGGGTGATGACGAACTCCATTCCATCGCCGACGATTTGCCTGGTCCTGAAGCGTTGGCCGTTTCCAGGGAAGAGCTCAATCTCGTTCAGGCCGAGATCGCGCGAATGCCTGTAAGGCTGCGCGAAGCGCTTGTGCTCGTGACCATCGAGGGGCGTAGCCAGGCCGAGGCGGCCGATCTTCTCGGAACGACCGAAAAGGCGATCGAAACCCGCGTATATCGCGCGCGCAACAGGCTGAAGGAGCGCTTCGAAAAACTTTGAGGGGTTGGCTGGGCGCGCGCGTAAGTAACGGTAAACGCCAAGTCAGGAGCCCTTTATGATCGCCGTCAATCGACGCAAGTTTCTCGGAGCCGGAGCAGGAGGAATGGGTCTGCTCGGCCTTGCCGGGGCGATGCCTGCCTGGGCACGGGGCGCGGACATCCTCGCAGGTAACGCCCGCAAGGGGCTGGACGAGATATCCGGCCCCAATATCGACCTCACCGTTGCCCGATCGGCCTTCGCGACCGGCAACAGGCGCGGCGGCGCGATCGCCGTCAATGGCACGATCCCCGGTCCGCTGTTGCGATTGCAGGAAGGCACGACCGTCCGGCTCAATGTCCATAACCAGCTCGAGGAAGATACCTCGATCCACTGGCACGGTCTGCTCGTGCCGTTTCAGCTCGATGGAGTGCCTGGCGTGAGCTTTCCCGGCGTCAAACCGGGAGAGACCTTCACCGCCGAATTTCCGGTTCGCCAGTCGGGTACCTACTGGTGGCACTCGCATAGCGGCCTGCAGGAACAGGCCGGGCATTACGGCGCGATCGTGATCGACCCCGCCGGACCCGATCCGGTCCAGGCCGACCGCGAATATATCGTGGTGCTGAGCGAATTCAGCGAAATGTCGCCCCACACGATTTTCGACAAGCTCAAGAAGGGCGAAGGCTACTTCAACTACAACCAGAACACCTGGACCGACGATTACCCGCTTTCGGGCGAGGATCGCCGGATGTGGGCGAAAATGCGCATGATGCCGACGGACATCCTCGACGTGTCGAGCGCGGCTTATACCTATCTTCTGAACGGCCATGGCCCGCTCGACAATCTGGAATACCTCTTCCGCCCGGGCGAACGCGTGCGGCTGCGCTTCATCAATGCCGGCGCCATGACCTTCTTCAATATTCGCATTCCCGGCCTGCCGATGACCATCGTTCAGGCGGACGGGCAGAACGTCGAGCCGGTGGAGGTCGACGAGTTCCAGATCGGTGTGGCCGAGACATACGACGTCGTCGTGACGCCGGGCGCGCAACAAGCCTACACGCTGGTCGCGGAGTCGATGGACCGCTCGGGCATGGGTATTGCCACACTCGCGAGCGCGCCCGGCGCTCGCGCCGCCATTCCGCCGCTGCGCGATCCGCCGCTTCTGACCATGGCCGACATGGGCATGAGCGGCATGGACCACGGCTCGTCTGGCGATGCCGGCATGTCGGGCATGGACCACGGAAGTGGCGGCGACATGGCGGGGATGGATCATGGTTCGTCCGGCCAATCCGAGATGGCAGGCATGGCCGGCATGTCGGGGATGCAGATGCGCGACACGTCGCTTCTGCCGCCCGATGTGAAGGTCGGGCCCGGTCTCGACATGGTCTCGATGAACCCGGTCGACCGCATGGGCGATCCCGGCATCGGTCTCGCCGATGTGCCGCATCGTACGCTCGACTATCGCAAGCTGCGCGCTCTGACTCCACACCGCGAGGGCCGCACGCCGTCCCGGCGAATGGAAATTCATCTGACCGGCAATATGGAGCGCTACATGTGGTCGTTCGACGGCAAGAAGTTCTCCGCCGTCTCAGACGAGCCGATCCGTTTCGCCTATAACGAGCGCGTGCGCGTGAAGCTCGTCAACGACACGATGATGGCGCACCCCATTCACTTGCACGGTCATTTCTTCGAGCTGGTCAATGGCGCGCCGGCCGATCGTCAACCGCTCAAGCACACGGTAATCCTGCAGCCGGGTGGCAGCGCGCAGTTCGACCTGACGGCGGACGAGCCGGGCGACTGGGCCTTCCACTGTCACCTTCTCTACCACATGCATGCCGGGATGTTTCAGATCGTCACGGTCGCCAATCCCGACGGGAGCGAAGCATGAAAATTCGTATTGCCAGCCTGCTCGCATCGGTCGCAGCCGGCTCAGTTCTCGCCTCCCCCGCGGCGGCACAGCATGCCGGTCATTCGCCGACGGAACCGCAGCAGAGTGTCGAGGCGCAGTCTGACGCGAAGACGAAGTGCGAACTAGAAGCCGAGCGCCATCGCGCAAAGGGGCATCCCGTAGCAGATGGAGCATGCGAACCGGCTGCTCAGCCTGAAGCCGCCATGGACCGCTCGCAGATGGATCATTCAACCATGGATCATGGTTCGATGACCGCTCGGGACGGTCATTCTGGCATGACAATGCCGATGGACGCTGCCCGTCCACAGGCATCGCCCGAAAGTCATGACGGAATGGATCACGGCTCTATGCCGCAGGGCAAGCCTGCCGAAGGCGCGATGGATCATTCGCAGATGAATCACGGCGAGATGGGACAGGCGGAAGCCAGTTCGTCGATGGACCATGGGCAGATGGATCACAGCCAGATGAGCCATGGGGAGACGCCTTCGCAGGACATGCAGGGCATGGACCATTCGGCGATGCAGATGGGCGCGGACGATGATATCCCGCTGCTGCCGCCTCCTCCAGAAGCCGGGAGCGGCCCCGCGCGCGCGGCGGTCGCCATCTGGGGCGAGGAAGCCATGAACGAAGCGCGCCGCGAGCTTGTCCGCGAGACCGACGGAGGAATGCGCTTCTGGTTTCAGGGCGATCGGCTCGAATACCGCGCCCGCGAGGGGAAGGATGGATATCTGTGGGACATCCAGGGCTATTATGGCGGCGACATCGACAAATTCTGGTTCAAGTCAGAGGGGGAGGGCAGCTTCGGCGAACCCATAGAAGGTGCCGAGGTTCAGGCGCTCTGGAGCCGCGCCATTGCGCCCTTCTTCGATTTCCAGGCGGGTGTTCGCCAGGACCTCACCGGTCCGGAGCGCACGCACGCGGTTATCGGCATACAGGGCCTCATGCCGTACCGTTTCGAGGTCGATGCTGCGGCCTTCGTGTCCACCAAGGGCGATGTGACCGCGCGGATCGAGGGCGAACTCGACCAGCGCATCACGCAGCGGTTGATCCTCCAGCCCAGAGCCGAACTCGCGCTTTCTGCGCAGGACATTCCCGAGCTGGGCATCGGTGCCGGTCTTGATCGGATCGAGGCGGGCCTGCGTCTACGCTACGAGTTCGCACGCGAATTCGCACCCTATGTCGGCGTTTCGCAGGAATGGCGCATCGGCGACAGCGCGGATTTTGCGCGGGCCGCCGGAGAGGATCCGAGCGTCACCAATTATGTCGTCGGTGTGCGATTCTGGTTCTGAAATTTCAAAAAGGATAGAACTTCCATGACCAAGACTTTGACACGCATCGCGGCGACTGCGCTTGTTGCCACGCTGATACCGCTGCCAGCCTTCGCCCAGCAGATGGACCACTCTTCCCATGCGAACCATCAGATGCACGCGATGGACGCTTCGGCGGACGATGTCGCGGGCGCTGAAGAAACCCTCAAGGCCTATCGCACCGCTCTTGAAGCGCGCGACGCGCAGGCAATGCGCGCGCTCTTCACCGAGGACTCGGCCATCTTCGAGAATGGCAAGGCCGAAGGAAGTTTCGCGAATTACATGGAGCATCATCTCGGACCCGAGCTCGACGCGATCGTGAGCTTCACCTTTACCGACCCCACGCTGACCGTCACCCGGATGGGGCACATGGCCCATGCCTATGAGACGTATGGCTATCGTATCGAACTTACCGATGGCCGGGTGATCGAGCGCGACGGCGTGGCGACATCGGTGCTTGCTCACGATGCGGACGGGTGGAGAATCGTCCAGTACCATTCCTCGTCGCGCGCGCCGCGCAACTGATTACGGCTTTCGAAGAGGTAGCACCGGTTGGCAACGCCGTCGCTGAAGCTGCGCTTGCATGTGCTCGGCAGCAAGATCCACAAATGGCTGGCGATTTTCGTCGGTGTCCAGGTCCTCTTGTGGATGGGAACCGGCGCCCTCATGTCGTTTCTCGACCTGGAAGAAGTTCGCTCCGAACATGTCGTTTCGCGTGAACGAGAGGCGCTACCCGCCGACGCCCCGCTCCCGGCCTGGGTCGCAAGCGACGGTACTCTTGCAGCGGTAGCGACACGTTCGCTCGACGGCGATGCCGTGACCGAGGTCCGAAAGGTCGACGGTAGCGTGAGCCTCCACGATCCGGTGACAGGGCGCAAACTCTCCCCCATCTCTGCTGCGACGGCAAGATCCATCGCGTTGCGCGCATGGACCGGACCGCGCACGACGATCGAAGGCGCGCGGCTCGTTCACGAACCGGTGGGAACCGAGTTTCGCGGACCATTTCCGGCCTGGCAGGTCACCTATGCTGACGAGGCTTCGACGCGCATCTACATCGATGCCAGCAGCGGCACGCTCGGGGCGGCGCGCAGCGATACATGGCGCCTGTTCGATTTCATCTGGGGCCTGCACATCATGGATTGGACCGAGCGCGATCGCATCAACAGTTGGTGGCTGCTCCTGTTCGGTATTGGCGGCACGATCATAGCCCTGTCGGGTTTCGTCCTGCTGGCGAACCGGATGCCGAGGCTGCGTCGTCGCACAAAGAAGAGCAAGCTCGCCTGAGCCCATGGGGCTTATTCGCGTGGGCGCACTGGGCCAGGAGCCGAATGCGTTCGACGATCGCGATCGAGTCGTCAGCAGACGTGATACGGCGGACGCACATCTGTCGCACCAATACCATCAAATTAATGTGAGGGGCACGCGGCTGCCGTGCGTATCAGGCACATAGGTCGCACTGCAACTGCCGGGCCGGGAGATATACGAGACATGAAAGCCCCCTCATTTTTGGCGCTGCTCGCCGCAAGCCTGCTCTTCGTCGGACCCGTTCAGGCTCATGGCGACGAAAAGCACGGCGAACAGGCGAGCGCCGCGCCTGCTGCCACCAATGGCGATGCGCACGACCAGGCGGCCATGGCGCAGATGGGCGAGACTGCCGATGCTGGCGAGTCGTCCGGCGCGCACGACGAAGCGGGCGGAGGCCATGACGAGGCCGGTGGCCATGCGGATGTGGGCGAGGCCGGACTCATGGCCGTAATGAAGAAGCTGCATCCGGCAACGATCCATTTCCCGATCGCCTTGTTTCTCATGGCTGCGGCCACCGAATTGTTCGTGATGCGCCGGAAAGGAGCGGGCCTGGAAAGTGCGGTGCGCGTGCTTGTCTACGGCGGAGCCATCGGCGCGGTGGTCGCAGTCCTGTTCGGATGGATTCACACCGGGCTGTGGTTCGGCGGCGACACTGTCATGCAGGTGCATCGATGGAACGGTATGCTGATCGCGGTTCTCGGTATTGCGATGGCGTATCTCGCGAGCAGGCCGAGCCAGAGCCGTGCATGGTTGCGCGCCTCGATCTTCTCCATGGCGGCACTCGTTCTCATCCAGGGCTTCCTTGGCGGCGAGCTCGCGCATGGACCGAACCACCTCGGTATTTCCTGGCTCTGAAGGAGTTGAAAAGCATGCGTACTTCCAGATTGAATGTAGCGATCGGGTTTCTCGCGATCGCGCCCTTGATGTCCGCTCTTGCTGCTTGCGACGAGGCGCAGGAGAGCACACCGATCACCGAGGTTTCGCCTATGGGCGAAGCTGCGGTGGTGGCTGGCACGGCACCCGAGCCGGGCCTCGCCGATCCGGCAGCCTCTCCCTCCGAAGATGAGGCAGCGACTGCGCGGCAGGACGCTCTTTCGACAAATGGCGCCGCGCCGACCGCCTCACGGCCTGCTGCCTCTCCCGCATCACGCGCAACTGCCAAACCCGCAGCGCCAGCAGCGGGCACGCAACCCGCGAGCGAAGCGACCCAACCCGCCGATCCCCATGCGGGCCATGACATGTCCTCGATGGCCGATCACGACATGGAAGGCATGTGATCGGACGCGTTTCCCGGTGACACAGTTATTCAGGAGAGACCCTCGGCAAGAAATCGCAACGAACAACGCAAGATCAGGAAAGGACGGCCCCGCCTCCCCCCGAAGCCCTGCGGGTCGCAGGTGCCCCCAAGGGGTCGTTCAGGAACCCCGCGTGAAGACCAACCCGCGCGGGGTTCCGTTTGCCCGGCTTCGCTGTCGCCGTGCCAGGCGCATCCCGGTAGGGCTTTGTGCTATGTGAGCAGCGTGCAGACGATCGCCTCGTTGGTTATGAAAGGAACCGCATATGTCGGAAACGGGAAAAGCCGGGGCGCTGTCGCGCTGGGAAGACGAAGGCGGGGCATTGCCCTGCGGGCCGCAGGAAGCGCTCGCTGCCGATTGCGAGAAATGGGATATTCCGCCACTTTCCGATGCCGAGATCATCCAATTGCGCATCAGGGTGATCGCCCTTGAGAACATGGTGCTCGGCCTTCTGTCGAAGGCCAGCGCCGATCAGCTTGCAGCAATCGAAGAAATCGCGGAATTCATATCCCCGCGTGCCGATGCGAAGCCGCATCCGCTTACCCTGCATGCCGCCACCCAGATGGAGCACTTCGTCGAGCGCGCCCGGCGGCTTCGCGAGCAACCCACCGCTGATTGAGCGACGCATGACCGGGCCACGAATGCTGGCCTTCCTCGCCGCGGCCCGACCGATGATCCGAAAAGAGTGCGATGGACCTCGATACGCTTCTCATCCGCTATTTTGGCACTGCCGATCCTGGAGCGATTGGCGCAGAAACCTTGGCCTCGGGGATCGAGCGATGCCAGGTCGATCTCGGTCTGGAGCAGGACCGGGGAAAACGCTTTGCCCTGTGGGCCATGCTCTACCTGCTCGGGTCTGCCCCCGACCTCGACGTGGCCTTCGAGAACGAGGAAGACCGGGAAGCAGCCCGCAACTTCATGGATCTCCTGGCGGCATCGGAAGGCAATGAGGTAAGCTGATTGCAGCAGGGTCCTGGCACCTTCAGACCCGCACCCGATACCCATCCGGCTTTCTTCGCGAACAGTCCTGAACCAGGTCAGCTGAGGAGCCGCAACCCGTTCCTTTCCGGCCGTGTTGGCGGCTTCGCCGCCTGCCCGCACCACCCGTCATGAACAGGTTTCCCTTCGGCCCTTCAGGCCTGCGGTGCAGTCCTCCCATGCCCTGCTTCTTCTGGATGTTCGCAAGCCGGAGATGGTCTCCGGTTTGAGGAACTGAAGGAATTTGATCATGACCAATATCGCAATCCTCACCGGCCGCATCGCCCGCGATCCCGACACCCGCGAGACCAAGGGCGGCACCAGCGTCACCGGGATCACTGTCGTCACCGATCGTCCTGCACGCGACAAGGACGGCAAGACCTACAAGGACGAGAACGGCTACACCGCCAAGGACAGCGAATTCCACCGTGTGACCTGCTTCAACGGCCTCGCCAAGACCGTCGGTCAGTATTGCTCGAAAGGCCAGCTGGTCTCGGTCCAGGGCCGCATCCACTACACCCAGTGGGAAGACCAGGACGGTGTGACGCGGTATGGCTCGGAGATCCTTGCCGACAAGGTCGATTTCCTCTCGCGGGCCAATGGCGGCGACAACCAGGACGCTCCTCCGATCGACTGATCCGGCGCCATCGAACCAGCCATAGGAGGCTCTGCCGGAAACGGCAGGGCCTCTTTCGCTGTTCACACGTCCTTCCGCTCGTTCTTCTCTCCAGGGATTAGCCAGGCGCTGCCCGGAGGGCCCGACCCATTATGGCAGCGATCATCTGAAACGGTCGTTTGAGGTGGACTGGATTGGCCTTGTCCGTCGTCAGAACATTCGGCACAACTCGCGGCGTAGATTAGCGGAGTGCGGACCTCGTCAGGGGGTTGATGTTAGGCGGCGAACTTGCGGTGCTGCAAGCGCCGATGTTCGATGGTCTGTCGCTTGATCCTTTCGCGCAGTTTGATGATTGCCGGAGCCCTGCCGAAGTAGGCGTCGGCAGGCGTCACATTGGCCAGGCTCTCGTGGTATCGCTGGTGATTGTAGTGCTCGACGAAGGCCTCGATGTGAGCTTCGAGGTCGCCGGGCAGGAAGTAGTTTTCCAGCAAGATGCGGTTTTTCAGGGTCTGATGCCAGCGCTCGATCTTGCCCTGGGTCTGCGGGTGTAGCGGGGCACCGCGCACATGGCTCATCTTCAGGGCCTCGATGTATTCCGCCAGTTCGCCGGCGATGTAGCTGGGGCCATTGTCCGACAGCAGCCTTGGCTTGTGCAGCACCGTGGCGCTGTCGCAGCCCGATGCGGCCAGTGCCATGTCCAGCGTGTCGGTCACGTCCTCGGCGCGCATGTTGGTGCACAGCTTCCAGGCGATGATGTAGCGTGAGAAGTCGTCGAGCACGGTCGACAGGTACATCCAGCCCCACCCGATAATCTTGAAGTAGGTGAAGTCGGTCTGCCACATCTCGTTCGGCCGGGTGGTCTTGGTGTGGAACTGATCGGCGGCCTTGATCACCACATAGGCCGGGCTGGTGATCAGGTCATGGGCCTTCAGAAGGCGGTAAACCGTGGCTTCCGACACGAAGTAACGCCTTTCGTCGGTAAAGCGCATCGCCAGCTCCCGTGGGCTCAGCTCGGACTGCTCCAGTGCCAGTTCGATGATCTGATCAAGGATGTCAGGCGGGATCCGGTTCCACACGCGGCTCGGTGCCGATGGCCGATCTTCCAACGCCTCCGGTCCGCCTTCGAGGAACCGGTCGTACCAGCGGTAGAACGTCCGGCGTGCGATCCCCAGCTTGTCGAGGGTGAGCTTCGCCGGCAGATGCGACTGCTCGACGATCCGGATGATCTCGAGCTTCTCGGATGCGGGATATCTATCATCTCGATGGGCTGATCGAATCCGTCCTGCCGTTCGCCGAAGAAAAGCTCGAAGAGATCGAGGGCAGAAAGGCGCGCGAGGCAGCCCGGCGCAATCGGCGCGGTGCACCGAAGCGGCGCTTGAAGCTGGTCCACAGCAAGGAAGGCGACGACGAATAACGAGATTGCGCCGTAGCTCAGCGGATAGAGCCCCTGGTTGCTACGTAGGTGGGTGGTTGGCACCCCTATCTACGGCCAGGGAGGTCGCGGGTTCAAGTCCCGCCGGCGCACCCACCTTTAGGGCCGTCCCTGCAGTCCCGTTCGCGCCTGGCTTAGAACGATGAGATTTTCCGGCTCGGCCGCGAACCAGGCGTAGCTTCCCCATGCGAGGCTATCGACTGTCTTCTTGAACGGTCCGGCGCTGCGATCGAGATAAGCGGTCACGAAGGCGACGTGCTCGGCCGGGAAGCCTGATTCAGCGACCAACTTTTCGAGCGCCTCCTTGCGGCGCTCGCTCACCGGTCCATCGGTCGCCACGACCTCGATGAAAACGAGAAGAGGATGGGTCGGCTTCAAATCGACCAGGATCATGTCCGGAAGGTTCTTGTCGGCCTGGATGGCAAGGCCGATCGATCGCGCCAGCTCGTCGTCGCGCTCGACCACCTTATTCCCGCTCTCGCTCAGAAAGACGACTGCAGGCTCGCCTAGATAGCTTGACGCAAAAACCTCTAGCACCGCCTTGCTGATCGCCGAACTCGGACCCGGCTTCATGCGGCGCGTTTCCCCATTAGGGAAAGTGACGAGCACCTGATCGTCGCTCATGCCCGCGCCCCGGCGCACGATAGCCATTCTGGCGAGCGCACCGGGATTGAGAAGCTCGCTGCGCCAGGCTTTGATGCGCGTTGCGAGATCTTCTCCAGTGAGCGCGGGATCGAAAAGCGCGGCGAAGCCCGGCGTCAAGGCATAGCGCGGCTTGCTCGATGTCGTCGGAAGGTCGGTTCGCTCGCTCACCGCGCCGATCGCCACAAGACCTTCGCGGAGCGTCTCGTCGCGGATCGGCTCGCGCGTGTTGTCCTGATACCAGCGCTGGCCCTCAATCGCGCTGCCGGGACGCAGGACACCGGTTGCATAGGCCGCACGGCTATCGTCGTCGGTCAGCGCGGCCTGTTCGTCCGTCATGCGGTAGATATGCTTTGGCCCTAGCAGCGTGTCGCCGCCTTCGATCGCCTCGATGTAAAGCGCCACGAAAACAGTGCTCGCAGCGAGCATACGGGTCAGATAGACGCGGTTGGGCGCGCCATCGGGAAAAATGGTCTGCAGCCGCTCATGGACGGCATCGCGGTCGAGCAACGGTTTCATACAAACTGCTCATAGAGCTTTGCCAG
This sequence comes from Qipengyuania citrea, assembly GCF_009828015.1. Classification (GTDB taxonomy): domain Bacteria; phylum Pseudomonadota; class Alphaproteobacteria; order Sphingomonadales; family Sphingomonadaceae; genus Qipengyuania; species Qipengyuania citrea. The sequence continues at coordinate 66,646 of NZ_WTYG01000004.1, forward strand.
CTCGGCCTCGATCTTCGCACCGCTCGCACCGCGCCGGACCATTCGCTCGATGCTGAGCATGGAATCAGGCGAGGGCAGGGGTATCGCCTCCAGCTCGAAGGCCGATACCGCCACGCTGCCATTGATGCAGCGGAACAGCTTATCGATAACTTGGCTGTTCAGCACGGCCGCAACCGTCGCCGGGGATAGCGCTGGCCGGGATTTAGGCCGAACCATGTTCAAATGGTTCTCGACGACGACACCACCATGATCCTCGATGAAGTCGGCGGGAAGCTCGGCCGCGATCAAGCGGCGTGCCTGCTCTTTCGCGGTCGTGCGCTGCACCAGAACACAGGCCTGATCGACCAAGAGCCATCCATCGCCGCGCTCAATCTTAAAATAAGGCGCGTGATTGCGCTTCTCGGCCCGGTAGATGAATTGGCCGTCGGCCGTCACCGCTTCCGCCCATAAAAGCGGATGCACATTGCGGCCGGGGCGATGGCGCATCTGACCTTTGAAGCGATTCCACACCAAAGGCCCGGTCGAGACGGTATAGCCCCAATCCGCCAGGCGAGCGGACATCTTCTCGGCAGCGGCAATCAATGCGCTATGATCCGGCTCGCGCGGCGCAAGCCACGGTTGCGAGGCGGGGGAGGGCAGGCCAATCGTACCGTTCTTGATCACCCGTGCCTCGCGCTCATTCGCGACATGGACGTAGTGAACTTGGGCGCGCGCAGGTTTGGCACCGCGTTTGTAGACGGCAAGCAGAGTCTCCTGCAGCACGTCCTCGAACACGCCGCGCCGCGCATGGACGAAATCGATCGCCACGGGCGGCGCTTCATCGGCGATCAGCGCGCGCAGCGCGGAATAGTATTGGCCAGAGAGAAAGCTGGTAGGAGTGAGATAGGCGATCACGCCGCCTCGTTTCACCCATCGCATGGCGATGTCGGTGAACACGCCGTAGAGGTTGGCATGTCCGTAAAGCCCGCGCGCGAACCGCTGGCGCTGCTCCGGCGTCAGCCGAACGCGGCCATAGGGCGGATTGCCGATCACGATGTCGAAGCGAGCCTTTGGAGGCTCTTCCAGCGTATCGGCAACCTGCGTGACAATCGGCGCGGGCAAACCTGCAGCGGCGGTCACATCGGCCAACAGCAGTTCGATCGCGTTCTGGCCTAGTCCGGCCGCATAGGGGTCCAGCTCCAAGCCTCTCAGGCGTGCGCCAATCTGTCGAAGCACGAATGCCGGGTCGGCAGAGGGGAGGGCAGCGATCATCCGCTCGGCTGCAGGCAACAGGAATGCCCCACCGCCGCTGGCGGGATCGAGTACGCGCGCCGTGCTCCAATCGGCACCCTGTTCTTCGGCCATGTCGAGCAAGCGGTTGGCCAGAGCCGGGGGTGTGTAAAATGCTCCGAGCGCACCGCGTTCGCGTGCCGCCAAGAGCACGGTGTAAAGCCCGGTCAGAAAATAGGCCGCTTCATTCATCGGAAGTGGCGCGGTCTCGCGGCCGATCGTCTGCGCCAGCTCGGCAATGGCAGGATCGAGCTGGCCGTAAGGCTGCGCCAGAGGCGGGCTAAGGCGTGCATGTGGCCGCGCGTGCTGCTGGTAGGCTTCGATCGCCTGGCGCGTGAACAGCGCGGCTTGGTCTCGCCGCCGTGGCTCGGGTAAGGTCTGCGCCCATGCACGAGCGAGTTGGCGCGCGCGCGTCAGTTCGTAACGCTGCTGCTCTAGGTCTGCAGGTTTGCGAAACGATGATGCCGGGGCAGGGCGCGCGCTGCGCGCGAAAGAAGCTGGCTTAGACAAGTTCGAGCTGCACGCGTCGTCCCACAACTGCAGCGGCGCGCTGCAACGTCTCGATCGTGACATTGCCGTCCTGCGGGTCGAGCACCCGGTCAACCTGGGTGCGGCTTGTGTGCATCATTGATGCGAGGCGGCTTTTGCTGAGCTTACGCTCCTTCATCGCCTCGGTGAGCTGCCAGGCGATAGCTTCCTTGATCGCCTTCGCCTGAAATTCGCCAAGGACGCCTTCCTCTTCAAGAAAGCTGTCGAGCGTCGATCCCCGATGCTTGTTCTCAGCCATTTTCAATCTCCTTCTGGCGCTTGCGCGCCAATGCTAAATCGGGCGGCGGGGTCTTCTTCGCCTTCTTGATGAACCCATGCAACGCATACAGCTCGCCAGCGTTGAAACAGAACATCACCCTGGCAATCGTGTTGTCCGCTAGGTTTGTGCGGACCTCGAATAATCCTTTTCCCATCGGTCGCACCAGCGGCATTCCGATGGGCCATCCATACTGGACCCGCATGAGATCGAGTCCGATCGCGCGCCGATGCTCCTCCGGCAATTCGACCAACCAATCCCGGACCGGCTCATTGCCGCTCTCGGTCTGGTAGAACACCAATTCGATCTTTTGGGGCGAACTGGTATCCATCAAGTTTCTTCTCCACCAACTGCACCATATATAGTGCATATGTCAAGAACATTCGGTGAATGCCTGCGGTAATTATAATTCACTGGATAGAGGCTCGCGCTGAGGAGAACTCCATCAACACCGGCAGGCGATAGGCACGGCGCAGCGCGTCACATTGCGCCAAGGCTTCGGGGTCCGGCTGCCCGTCCTCGCCGTAAACATTGAGCCGCACTGCCCATCCGTTCTCGGGCGATCCACCTTCACCAGTCATATCGACAAGCTGCTGCGCGACGGGCCGACCTACATCGCGCCTGCGCATGAATTCGGCATCGCTGATTGGTACGCCGTAGACGACTTCAACCGGCACACCCCTAGCACGATCACGCAAGGGTGGAGGGTTGATCTTGTCCTCGCCGGTCACGGCGATCTCATAGATCAGGGGCGGGGGAGAGGATGGCGGCGGCTCGCCTCTTATCGGCTCCCAATCATAGGTCACGGTAGCATAAGCGAGTCTGTCGCCCAGATTGTCGCGCGCCCATCGGCCGAGCCAATAACTGTCTGATCGAACTTCCCGCAGCCTCGTCCGAACCGTAGGGCTCTCGACCCACGCCGGGCGGGGCGGTTGGCGCATCAAGCAGGGACGGTCCGGGTCCTCGGCGTAAGCTGTCTTGTCGAGCATCCAGCGCAAGCCAGGATCGTATGGCTCAAACGCTTGCGGACTGTCAGCACTCGGCGTCGAAGAGGAAGAAGGGGAGGGGGAAGGAGCAAACACGGTCCACCCACCCTCGCCAGTGGTCGGACCGGGCTCGCTGGGCGCGCAACCGCCGACAAGTCCAAGCGCGACAACGAGAGCGCGACTACCAAAATAGTCTTTCGCAAGCGTCATGAGACTGGCCCGACCAGCGAGCTTCGCCCGCCGGGAATATGCCGGTATAGCGTCGAGGGCCGCACCCCAATCTGCTGCGCCACTTCCTCGACCGTAATTTCCGGGTCGGCCAGCATGGCCTTGGCGCGCTTGATTTCCGCTGGACCCATTGCCGGTTTGCGCCCGCCGCGCCGGCCCAGTGCCTTTGCCTTGGCGAGCCCCGCATGCGTGCGCTCGAGCGTCAACTCTCGCTCGAACTCCGCCACGGCCGCGAACACATGGAACACGAGCCGCCCGCCGGGACTGGTGGTGTCGATCGCCTGGGTAAGCACTCGAAGGCCGATCTCGCGGTTAGCCAGATCCTCGGCCGTCTCGACCAGCTGGCGAACGGACCGCGCCAGACGGTCCAGTTTCCAGACCACTAGCGTGTCGCCGGCGCGGATGTAATCGAGCGCCGCTTTCAGCTCGGGCCGATCACGCGCGGCGCCCGATGCTTTCTCGGTGAACACGCGTTCGCAGCCTGCCTCGCGCAGCGCGTCGAGCTGTAGAGCAGGAGATTGGTCGCGGGTTGATACGCGGGCATAGCCGACAAGCACAGTCGTTCTCCGAAAACTCGACGTCGGGTATCCCGTTTTCGGAGAAGGAAACAAGAGACGGTTTCGGGAAGCCGTAGCGCTATCCCCAGCTGATCAGACCATTCCCGGTCACGGTCTCCCGCGAACGACCGTTCGCGGGATAGAAGGACATTACTATTATGTAGAAGTGCAGGGGACTCGTGGCTGGGCCCTTCATGTCATCTTTGCGAAGGGACACGTTGTCAAAGGTTGGCTGGCGCCGTTCATCCTCTCTGGAAATGATGGATCGAGAAGCCGGCGTGTGCTTGCAACCGCCCAGACAAGCGCACCTGGCAAACCGTGCGGTATATCTGAGCTGCCCAAAGCCGGCTCAGCGTCCGTCCGCTTAAGAAGCCGTAACAGCGCCCGCTCGTCCGTGTTGAGCATTGGATTACAACAGCATTCAGGAACCAATGCTCGGCCAAGGCATCCTTCGGTTAGTTGAAAGACGCTAGCGAGGGCGACCACCGCAGGAGCCGGAATCCCGAACTCGCCCCCTAGTCTGGTGAACGGCGGCAGGGGTTGCTCACCGAGTTGCCGGCACGCCGCGTAGCGGCGCAGCAGCCGCACCACGATCTGCTCGGCGTCCCCTGCATTGGGGTCTATGCGCACCATCACCGTCATCGCCCATATTTCATCAGAGCCGCTATTGCGATGCATTCGCATCTATCATAGGGCGCGTCAACGATTGAGAACGATTCGCAAAGGGGTGAAAATGAGGAAAAGTGGATTAAGCGGTGCGCTAGGCCTTGGATTGATGGCCGTGCCCGCAGCGGCTCAGGGTCAGCCAGCCATTCCGGCTACGGACGCCCGCCAAACAATCATCGTCACCGGCGTCCGGGACGGCTACCAAGTCGATGCGACAAGCACCGCCACCCGCACACCGACCAGTCTCAAGGACGTTCCGCAGGCGGCCTCGATCATCACCGAGGCGCAGATTGACGACCAGGCGATGCGCTCGATCGCCGACGTGCTTCGCTATGTCCCCGGCGCGGTGATCTCGCAGGGCGAGGGCCACCGCGACCAGATCATCCTGCGCGGGAACAGCAGCACCGCGGACTTCTTTGTCGATGGCCTGCGTGACGACGTGCAATATTACCGCGGCCTCTACAACGCGGAGCGGATCGAGGTCCTGAAAGGTCCCAACGCGATGATTTTCGGGCGCGGCGGCGGGGGTGGGATCGTCAACCGCGTCACGAAGCGCCCCGTTGCCAACGCCTTCATCAGCGGCAGCGGCTCGGCGGACACATATGGCGCATGGTATGTCGACACCGACATCAACCAGCCAATCGGCGAATCCGCCTCCGCTCGGCTGAACGCCGTTTACGAGGAGTTCAACAGCAACCGCGACTTCTACGACGGACGCCGGATTGCGATCAATCCGACCTTTGCGGTATCGCTCGGCGGCACCACCCGGATCGACCTGGGCTTCGAATATAACAATGACAAGCGCACGATCGATCGAGGTGTCCCCTCGGCTGTCCAGGGCTTTCTGACGAGCCCGTCACGCCCCCTCACCGGCTACCGCGACACCTTCTTCGGTGTTCCGGGCTTCAACGTCAGCGACTTCGAGGCCAAGGTCCTGAGCGGGCGCATCGAGCATCGGTTCAGCGACAACCTGACCCTGACAAGCCGGGTCCTGTACGGCGATTATGACAAGCTCTATCGGAATGCCTTCGCGGTGACCCCGGTCACCCTGCGCGGCGGCGTCCAGAGCGTCGGCCTCGAAGCCTATAGCGATCCCACGACGCGCAAGAACTTGCTCAACCAGAACGACCTCGTCTGGACGGTCACAACCGGACCCGTCCGCCACGTGCTGCTCGCCGGCTTTGAAGTTGGCGATCAGCGCACGCGCAACCAGCGGATCAATGGCTTCTTCGCAGGCGGTGACGTGGTCAACGGGGGCCGGCGAGTTTTTGTGGGGTTGGCCGACCGGATCACGGTGCCGCCGGTCACGCTGCGCACCACCGCCAACACCGGTTACCGGTCGATCCGGACAAACGCCGACGCCACTGCCTTCTATGTGCAGGACCAGATCTCGATCGGCGACCATGTCGATGTTATCGGTGGCGTTCGCCGCGACCGCTTCGAGCTTAGCATCGACGACCTGGTCGCCGGGCAAAGCTACAGCCGGACAGACACTCTCTGGTCTCCCCGCCTAGGGGTGGTGCTGAAGCCGGTGCAACCCGTCTCGATCTACGCCAGCTATAGCCGGTCCTTCCTGCCCCAGTCGGGCGATCAGTTTTCATCGCTCGACATCACAAGCGCCGCGCTGGAGCCGGAGAAGTTCGACAATTACGAACTTGGCCTCAAATGGGATATCTTTCCAACGCTTAGCCTGACCGCTGCCGTCTACCGGCTCGATCGTACCAACACCCGCGCGACCGACCCCAACGATGCCACGCGGACGGTGCTTACCGGCGCACAGCGCAGCAAAGGGCTTGAGATCGGCCTCAGCGGAGCGATCACGCCCCAGTGGCAGGTCAGTGCGGGCTATGCGCTGCAGGACGCGGAGATTCGCAAAACGACGAGCGCGGCCCCGGCCGGGCGCGAGGTACCGCTGGTTCCCAAACAGCAGGTTTCGCTCTGGACCCGCTACGACTTCACCCCGCGCTTCGGGGCCGGCGTCGGCGTCTACCACCAGTCGAAGAGCTTCACTTCCATCAGCAACACCGCCGTCCTGCCCGCCTTCACCCGCGTCGATGCGGCCGCATTCTTCAAGCTTACCCCCCAGATCGAGGCGCAAATCAACGTCGAGAACCTCCTCGACAGCAACTATTTCTCGTCCGCCTACAACGACAACAACATCATGCCTGGTGCGCCGACGACGGCGCGAGCGACGGTTAGAATGAGCTTTTAGACAAGGAGTTCCCGTTGCTGCTGGATGCTTCACCACAGTCGTTCAGCATGCGCTAAACCGCCTCCTCGTTGGGGGGGCACACTGAACCGCCCCATTCATTTCCTCCAGAAGTCGATAGTGTCGGTCCATCTACCGAGCCGCTACCATTCTTTGACGATTCCGCTGGCCATCGTCCAGCTTCTGCGGGCAGCGGCATGGCCATGTGCCGCTGCCCGGCTCACGAGCAATATCGGCGGCTTGTCGCCAATCGCGCTATGTGGCCGCGATAAACGTCGGCATATGTACGGCCACGCCCTTGCCGGCAGCCGCCACGCACATAATAGTCGCCGCCTCGCTTGACCTAACGAGCACCATGGTTGCCGCCGTAGCTGCGCTCGGAATGTCAACAGAGGTTAATCAGGGAAATTGAAACAGCGGGACGCGTGGATCGCCGGCCTGCGTGCGAGCTGTGAACGATTGGACGCAATGGAAAAGTGCGCCGCCGCGCCCGGGGGCGTTCCCGCTTAGTGACATTCGTTCACGTCGGATTCGAGGGGTGTTCGCCGGCCGTGCGTAAAGGATGTGAGCACGGCGGAGGAATGAACATGGATATGGATTTGGACAGCGCCTTGCGCCGCCTTGCCGAGCAGCCGCTTCATCCCCGGCTCGCTGAACTGGAAGGCGATGTCATGCGGTAGATCGCGGCGGAGCGGCGCGCCGGCGGCGGAGTGACACTGCGGACTGGCATGCTGGCAGCGGTAGGCGCAGTCGCCTTGGGAGTGGTGGGCGGCGGCTTGTCGTCCGCAGCGGCGACTGCGCAGGTGCCGGCGCTGACACCTTTCGGGCCCGCCACGCCGCTAGCGCCTTCGACCTTGCTGGCGTTCCAGTGACGAGCAGCGCCCGGAGAACGATGCTGATCGCGGCCGTCGTGTTCTTGGCAGCGATCGCAGGCGTGTGGGCTGGGCGCGAGTTGTTCCCTTCCCCACCGAGCCCGGGCGTGGAACTTCATAGCTTGCTCCACGACGGGCTCGAGCTGGACGAAGCTCAACGGACCAAGCTCGAGACGCTGGAGTCACGCTTCGCCGTTCGAAGGCGTGCCTTGGAGCTTGAACTCAGGGCCGACAACGCCCGGCTTGCCGACGCCATGGCGCATTCGCAGCAGCATCTGCAGTCGATGCACGGCGGCCAGAATTTCTCGCAGGTCATATTTAATCTGGCCGAATACCAGGTCCGCGACGGTCGCGACGCCTATCGATGGGATGGCGGTGCCTGGTACGGTGGCGACATCAATCGCCTGGTTCTTAAAACCGAAGGCGAAGGGAACTTTGGGAGAAGCCTGGAAAGGGCGGAGCTGCAGGCGCTCTATGCACGGGCGATCGGACCCTTCACCGACTTCCAGGCCGGGATTCGTTACGACTTCAAGCCCAACCCCTCCCGTGTCTACGCTACGGTTGGGTTCGAGAGCCTGGCCCCAGGCTTTTTCGATGTGGAGGGCGCACTGTTCTTGTCTAGCAAGGGTGACGTGCTCGGCCGCGTTGAAGGGTATTACGATCAGCGTATCACCCAGCGCCTGATCCTCCAGCCTCGTCTCGAAGCGGAATTTGCGGCGCAAGACGTTCCGGAAGACCGGATCGGCTCGGGCTTGTCGGACCTCGAGCTTGGCTTGCGGCTGCGCTACGAGGTGAAGCGCGAGTTTGCCCCTTATATCGGTGTTTCATACGAGCGCAGAGTGGGCCGCTCTGCTCGTTTTGCACGCGAGGACGGCGAGGATGCGTCATCGACCAGCCTTGTTCTGGGCATTCGCACATGGTTTTGAGGCCGATTGGGCTTTGTTGCGTTGACTAAGTCCAAGAAGGAGCAGGCAATGTTTAAGACACTTACAGCTCTGGCTCTGGCGGCGATGGCAGCGAGCCCGGCTTTGGCTCAGCAGCAGATGCAAGGCATGGACCACTCGAAAATGCAGGGCATGAACCACGACAACATGCCTGGCATGAACACGCCCTTCATGCCCGCCGAGATGGCGATGCACGAGAAGATGATGAGGGCCAAAGGCGCCAATGCAAATGAGACGTGGGCCCGCAAGATGATCGAGCATCACCGCGGTGCGATTGCCATGTCGCAGATCGTTCTCCGCGAGGCGCCCGATGCGAAGACCCGGCAAATGGCTCAGAAGTCTATTGCCGAGCAAAACAAGAGCATCGGTGAACTCCAGGCGATGCTCCGGTCGATGAGCAAGCGACCTCAGTGATAATCTTCGTTCCTCCCGCCCCACGAGGGGCGGGAGGAATGACCAAGGAGTTTTTCCATGAAGACAGCTTTACGATCCGCGCTTACTGCCGCAGCCTTGTTGGTTCCGGTTGCCGTCAGCGCGGCCACCCCCGATCGTTATGCACCGCGATCCCGGCTGCGGCTGTTGCGCCAAGTGGGCAGCGCAGGTGCAGCGGCAGCTCGGACGCCAGGTGCGCGTCGTCGATGATTCCAATCGCCCGGCGCTGCAGAAGCGCGCGGGGGTCCCTGCGGACGTCTCGTCCTGCCACACAGCAATCGCCGATGGCATGGCTTTCGAGGGCCACGTGCCGATTGCCGATATGAAGCGGGCTCTCGCGACCCGGCCCAAGGGTGTGCGAGGCCTCGCGGTCGGCGGTATGCCGCTCGGCTCGCCGGGAATGGAAGTGCCGGGCGTCAAGACGCAGGCCTATGACGTGGTCGCCTTCGGTCCCGGCGGGCGCCGCCTGTTCGCGCGCCACGGCAGCTGATCGGCGGTTTTTTCAGGCTAGCGGCGCAGGACCCGGCCGCCGCAGCCGGCGTAGCTCCACGGTCCAGTTCGTCTGAAAGAGCAGGCGAAGAGTTCACAAAAGGGTTCGGACGGGTGAGGAAAACGGGAATCGATGAACACGGATCAAGGGGTCGGGTGATGGGCGGTAAACGAGGCGGGGCCTTCGCTTTGCTCCTTGCGGTTGCAATGTCAGTAAGCACGTCGGCATCGGCTCATGAAGATCACGATGCGCTCGGGGCCGGTCCCGGGCCGGCCGCTAACAGCGCAGGCGAGACTCAGAAAAAGGATGGAGCAGACGCTGGCGACGGTCACATGGGGATGGGCTCTATGTCGACCGTGGACATGAACATGGCCGGCCGCGACATCGCCGGCGATGACATGGACATGGGCGGCATGCACGAGGAGACCGCTAACAAGAACAAGAGTTTCGGCGAACGTCTTGTGAGTTGGCTGGGTCGGCTGCACACCATGGTCATTCATTTTCCCATCGCACTGTTCATCGGTGCGTTCGGGGTGGAGCTGTTCGGGTTGTGGCGCCGCAACCGGGACTATCAGCATGTCGCACATATAATGTTGGTCGTCGGAGCGCTGGGAGCAATCGCGGCGGCGTTCCTGGGCTGGTTCGCAGGCGGGTTCTACCTGACCGACCGCAACCCGATCCTGATGACGCATCGCTGGCTGGGAACGTTGATCGCGGTCTTCGGCGTTGCGCTGGCTTGGATGGCAGCGCGCCACCGTAAGGGTCCCGAGCGGTCGCGGACGTTGTACTGGGTGTTGCTTGGCCTGATGACGCTGGCGATCTCCATCCAGGGGTTCCTTGGCGGAACCTTCATGCATGGCGGAATAAACCACTTGGCGTTCTGACCCAGTCCGGCTGTGTGCGTGAAGCGGTCGTTTCCTGAACAGGGACCGTCGAGGACGCGTCTCCGCCAAGGACGCGTCCTCGGCTGATCAGCGGATCGACTGAACCGCTTCGTTGCAAGCCTGTTCGCAGCGGCGACAGTGTTCAGCGCAGATGCGGCAATGCTCGTGCATGCTCGCATGCTTCTCGCACTCCTCCGCACACAGCCCGCAGGCGATGGCGCAGGCTTGAAGAGCCGCGACCAGCGCCTGCTCGTTGCTGCCGGTGCGGCGGGTGCCGAGCGAGCCTGCCGCCAAGCAGATGTCGGCGCAGTCGAGGTTCAGACGAATGCACTGGCGAAGCTGCGCGACCATCTCTTCCGCCAGACAGGCATCAGCGCACGACGTGCAGGTTTGAGCACATGAGTAGCACTCCTCGAGACAGCGGATCAGTGCATCGTTCGTGCTTCCTTTCACGTCCGGATGCGTCGCGATCATCTCTTTCATGTGGTGCATCGTTCTCTCCTGTTCAGGCAGTGGTCTCACCACCTGTCGAAGCAAGAGGTTACAAACCTGAATGTTCCGGCCTTTGCGTTGGACCGTGCGTAAGCGCCGACGGAAGGCGGCCTTGTTGCCGGCACCGGAATAGGAAAGCTCGCGGCCTTTGAGGAGGCGTGAGCATGGACATCGAGCAGTCAAACGAGCCTCGTATGAGCGGTCGCGGTGATGGCGGAGCGCTTGTACGGGTGGAGCGGCGTCGGAACTGGAGCGACGAGGAGAAGCTGGCGATCCTGAAGGAGACGACGGCGCCGGGGGCGATCGTATCGGCCGTGGCTCGGCGGCACAGCGTTGGAACAGGCCAGCTTTATACCTGGCGCAAGCAGCTGCTTCGCGGAGCGATGGCGGGCTTCGTGCCTGTCGAATTGGCATCGTCTTCGCCGTCGGCCAAAGCTCGGGAGCCAGGGCGGATTGAGGTTCGAGGGCGGTGCGGCCTGACGGTGTTGGTTGATGGCGAGGTCGATCGGGCCGCCCTGAAACAGGTGCTCGATGTCCTGCGGGAGCTGGATCAATGAGCCTGGCGTTCCCGCCTTCGACGAAAATCTATCTGTCGCTGGCGCCGTGCGACATGCGCAAGGGGTTTGATGGGCTGTCGGCGCAGGTGCGCAATATTCTTCAGCTTGATCCCTTCTCGGGGGCGGTTTTCCTGTTCCGCGGGAAAAGGGGCGACAGGTTGAAGGCCTTGGTCTGGGACGGGTCCGGGCTATGCGTGTATGCGAAGCGTCTCGAGCGCGGAAAGTTCGTGTGGCCTCGTGCTCATGAGGGCGCGCTACGCCTGTCGGCAGCCCAGCTTGCGATGCTCGTCGAAGGGCTGAACTGGAAGCAGGCGATCGTCCACGACGCGGTGATCACGCCGAGGCTCGCATAGCCACAAAGATCAGGAAAACCGCCATTTTATGTAGGATTTACCGTGGGCTTCGGCTATTATCGGCGGCATGCGGTTCGCCCTTGATCGCCTTCCCACAGACCCGGTTCTCCTGCAGAAAATGCTGCTGGAGATGGCCGATGTCATGGAGCAGGAACGGGCCGAACTGACGGCGGCGCAAGCCACCGTCAAAGCCCAGACCTTGCGGATCGAAAAGCTCGAGCATCGCGTCGCGCGGCTGCTGCGCGTCCAGTTCGGCCGCAGCTCCGAGAAAATGGATATCGCCCAGCTGCGGCTGATGTTCGAGGAGGTCGATGCACCAGAACCCGCCAACGATGAGGTGGCGGCGCCGCTTGTGGTGAAATCGGCCCGCAAATCCGGCGGCCGTGTTCCGCTTCCTTCGCACTTCCCGCGTCATACAGTCGATCATCAGCCCCGCCCGTGCAGTACCGGTTGTAACGGGCCGTCAGTACAGATCGACGAGGCTGTCACTGAGGTCCTCGACTATGTCCCTGCGCGCTTCCGGGTCATCCGTCACGTGCGGCCAAGACTGGTGTGCCGGTCCTGCGAACAGATCCGCCAGGCGCCCGCTGTCGATCTGCCGCTGCCCAAGGTGATGGCGAGCAGCGCCTTGCTGGCCCACCTCGTCGTGAGCCGCTTTGTCGATCATCAGCCCTGGCACCGGCAGTCAGTGATCTTTCGCCGCGTGGGACTCCACATCGATCGGGACGTGATGAGCCGCTGGGCACGGAAACTGGCATGGCTGCTGGCGCCGCTGGGCGAGCGGCTGTTCGCCTATATCCGGGAAGCCGCCAAGATTCATGGTGACGACACGCCGGTCACCTTGCTGGGCAATGGCGACGGCAGCCGGACCGGGCACTTGTGGGTATATCTGCGTGATGACCGCTCCAGCGGCGACATGAGCCCGCCTGCCGTGGTCTTCCGCTTCAGCGCCGATCGTGGCGGAGCGCATCCGGCAGAACATCTCGCCGACTATCGGGGGTATCTACAGGCAGACGGCTTTGCCGGGTACAACGCACTTTACCGTGACCCCAAGACCAAGGCGCTCAGGGATATCGTCGAAGTGGGATGCTGGAGCCACGCGCGCCGGAAGTTTACCGACATCCTGGATAAGAGCCCGTCACCGATCGCGGCGGAGGCGGTCGTGCGGATCGCCGAACTCTTCGCCATCGAGCGCGATATCAAGGGTGCGCCACCTGATGAGCGAAGACGCATCCGCCAGATCAAGGCGGTGCCGAAGCTCGAGGCTTTGCGCGTCTGGCTTGAAACCCAGAACCGTGGCCTGTCTTCCGACAGCAATCTGGCGCGTGCCTGTCGCTATCCGCTCAACCGCTGGCAGGCCATGATCCGTTACTGCGATGACGGTCGGCTCGAGATCAGCAACAATCTGGTGGAGAACGCCCTGCGCGGTGTCGCGCTCGGGCGCCGGAACTGGATGTTCGTCGGCTCCATGAAGGGGGGAGAAGCGGCGGCGCTCTTCTACGCCCTGGCGGGCACATGCCGGCTCAACGGCGTCGAGCCCGAGGCATGGTTCACTGACGTCATCGAGCGCATCGGTGATCACCCGATCAATCGGATCGATGACTTCTTGCCGTGGAACTGGCAGGCATCAAGGCTGACCAACGATCTGGAGAAGGCTGCGTGAGCAACGGCACTGTCGTGCGGATGAAGATTACGCTGGACGATGTCCCGCCCATCGTCAGCCGAACGCTGGAGGTGCCGCTCAATATCCGGCTCGATCGTCTGCACACCGTCTTCCAGACTGCCTTCTCCTGGACGGACTCTCACCTGTGGGAAATGAGCTTCGGGCAAACCGGCTTCGGCATCCCTGATCCTGAATATGGCTTCGACGGACCGCTCGATGCCCGTAAGGCCACTCTCGCTCAGGTTCTGGCGGACACCAGGCGAAAGACCTTCCGATATCTCTACGACTTTGGCGACGCCTGGGAGCATAGCGTCAAGATCGAGCGCGTCACCGCGGCCAGCCCGCACCTGACATATCCGCTCATTCTCAATGCAGTAGGCATGCGGCCGCCAGAGGACTGTGGCGGCCCATGGGGTTACGCCGAAAAACTCGAAGCGTTCGGCGACCCCCAGCATGAATATCATGAAGAAGCGCTCGATACCCTCGGCGACGACCATGATCCCAACGCCCAGCCCGATATCCCACTGATCGAGGCAAGGCTGGAAGCGCTCGCGAAAAAATGGGCGCCGCGGACACGCCGCAAAGCCTGACAGGCCGCGTCAACGCCACCTTCCATCGGCGCTTACGACCGTGCGGCCGCTTTGGCGTGTCGAGTAACCTCTGGCGCTGGTGGTAGCGCACCGTCTCGACGCCCATGCCGCCTGCGTGAGCGAGCCCGGGATCGTAGTGCGGGAATTTGAACGGAGAAGGGCCGTGTCGCCGATCGTCGTGTGGGTACGATTCAGCGCTGGGTGGCGGCTTTACTCGTTGCACTGCCAATAGCTCGCGCTAGGTCGGCAGTACGCCCCGAGCGGGACACAGCCCGGCCATGGCGGATGCCAATCCGCTGTCGCTGTCGCGCAACAGGTTATGGATTGCGGTCGCAGCGATCGCTGCTTGTCCGGTCGCGACGCTGATCTGATCGAGCCCTTCCACAACGTCGCCAACCGCGTAGAGGCCAGCAACAGAGGATTGTTGGCGGGCGTTGGTCAGCACGCAACCTGATTCGCTGAGCTTCGCGCCCAGCGAAGTGGCAAGCCGCGTTCGAGGCGACGAGCCGAGCGCAGGGTAAAGCGTGTCGAATTGTAGCCCCAGGCCGTTGGCCAACCGCACCTCGACACACTCGCCCAGACGCAGCTGCTCGAGAGGCGAAGGCGCGACATCGATGCCCTGCTGGTTCAGCTTGGCAAATTCCATTGGAGCGAGGTCGAGCGACCGTTCGGCGAGAAGCGTGACCTTGGCGCCATAAGCGCGCAGAAATTCGGCTTCTTCAGCGCCATGGCCGTCGCAGCCGAGCACCGCCACGTTCATCCGCCGAGCCTCATAACCATCGCAAATCGGGCAGTAGCGAATAAGACCACGCGCGACGCCGATGTCATGCATCGCATCGGGCATCTCTGGACGTCGATTGACGACCCCGGTCGCGAGGACCACGGTCCGCGCGTACATGACGTTCAGTCCGCAGCTTGCCGAGAAATGGTCGCCTGATGCGACAATCGCGTCGATCTCACCGCTCTGGATCGTACCGCCATATTCGTGCAGCTGAGCTTGCAGGCGCGCAAGAAACGTGACGCCGGAAATGCCGCCGGGAAATCCTGGAAGGTTGTGCGAGCGCGGGATGGAGGCGGCGCGCCCTGCCGCCGTGTCGAAGACGACGCAGCTCCTGAGAAACCGGGACAGATAGATCGCGGTCGTGAGGCCTGCGGGACCGCCGCCCACAATCAGACAGTCGATGACCTCCTCGGGATCGCCAGTCCAGCCTTGATTGGTCAACCGCAACCTCATCATTACCCCGCGCAAGCGCCCGTCAGGCCCGCCGCGACACCTCGTCCGGACGGGAAGGCGCAGTGAAAAGCGCTCTGTACTCCCTTCTGAATACGCGCCTCCCCCGCTAACCCCTCATCGAGAGGCGCGGCGGCACGAAAAAGATCGTGAGGGGTGACCCGCCCGGCTGCGTAATACAGGTGAACCCAATCGAAATGGAGATTACCCTGATGCGTCGCTTGTTCATCACGACTGCCGCCGCGGCCTTATTCTTCGCAGGCGGCGTGGCGAACGCGCACCCGAAGCTGGTGTCCTCCAGCCCCGCCGCCAACGCGGCCGTCGCGACCCCCGAGAAGATCAGCCTTCAGTTCAGCGAGAAACTCGTGCCGGCTTTCTCCAAGGCCGACCTTACCATGGCAGCGATGCCGGGCATGGACGCTTCCCTCCAGCGTCGCGGGGAAGGGGCATGATGGTCGCCGGGCGGATGCCTGCACTGTTCATCGGCCACGGTAGCCCGATGAACACGCTGGAGCGGAACGGCTTCACCGACGCCTGGAAGTCGCTCGGGCGAACACTGCCCCGTCCCCGTGCACTGCTGGTCGTCTCGGCCCATTGGTATTTCGGTGCGACCGCGGTGACGGCCATGCCGAGACCTCGAACGATCCACGATTTCTACGGCTTCCCGCAGGCGCTGTTCGACTTCGACTATCCGGCACCCGGCGCGCCGGACGTGGCGCAGGAGATTGCGGAAGTGGTGAAACCGGAATGGGTTGGTCTCGACCGCGATCAGTGGGGGCTCGATCACGGCACCTGGTCCGTGCTCGCGCACCTCTACCCGCAAGCCGACGTGCCCGTGGTGCAACTTTCGATCAATGCGCTGCGCCCGCTCGAATACCATGTGGACATCGCCGCGCGGCTCGCCGCGTTGCGCGACAGCGGCGTGGCGATCCTCGCCAGCGGCAACGTCGTCCATAACCTACGAGAAATCCAGTGGGACCAGCCTAACACAGCATTCGATTGGGCAGAGCGGTTCGACGACGCCGTGGTAGCGCAGCTCGCCGACGCGCCAAGCGACATTCTGAGGGTGCGCGAGCATCCCGACTACGCGCGCGCCGTGCCTACGCCCGACCACTTCGTTCCGCTCCTCTACCTGGCAGGCCTGGCGGCCGCTGAGGACGCCCGGCCGGAACCGATCGTGCGCGGCTTTTCGATGGGTTCGATCTCGATGACATGCCACGCACTCGGCGCGAACCTACCGGTCGAGACGGACGCAGAGGACGCCGCGACGCTGCCGCGCGACGTTCCCGCCGATCAGACGAATATCTGACCTACGCGGCTACGAAGTGATGGATTCATTGTCATGAGCTCTCCGCCTCCAGAGCGACCGCTGCCCTATAAATGCACCCCTGTGTTCGACGAGAACACGCTTCCGGCCGGGCTGCGAAAAGAGCATCGCACTAAGCCTGGGGTGTGGGCGCCATTCGAGTGCGCGCCGGGCGATTGCGCTATCATGTTCTCGACCCGGCCTCGGAAACCATACTCGATCCCGATTGTCCTGGCTTGGTGCTCCCGGACCAACCACATTTTGTCGAACCGTTCGGACCGATGCGAATGCAGGTCGAGTTCTATGACCGGATGCCCGCACACGCCGCGGGTTAAGGCTGAAAAGCTGGCCTGTTAACGTTTTCAGAGACAAACGAACGAGGGTAGCAAGTCATGATCGATGGCAAAAGCAGTGAAGCCGGCAGCGGCCAGGGTGGCGGCGGCGTCGTTCTGATCACGGGTGCGAGCGGTTTCATCGCCGCCGCGCTAATTGCCCGGCTCGGCGAACGCTACACGGTTGTCGGCCTTGATCGTGCCGGTCCTCCGGACCCGCCGCCTCCTGCGGCCGCGGTCGCCATCGATCTCGGGTCCGACGAGGCGGTCCGCGCCGCGCTCGAGGAGGTGCGCGCACGATACGGCGCCCGCATCGCGTCGGTTATCCACCTAGCCGCTTATTACGACATAACCGGCAAGCCTAACCCGCTCTATGACAAGGTGACAGTCCAGGGCACCCGCCGGCTGATTGAGGGGCTGCAATCGTTCGAGGTCGAGCAATTCGTCTTCGCCAGCACGATGCTGGTCCATAAGCCGACCGCCACTCCGGAGGAGCGCATCAGCGAGGAGTCGCCAATCGGTGCGTCCTGGGCGTATCCGCAGTCCAAGGTCGACACCGAGGCATTGCTGCATGAGCGCCACGGGAACATCCCCGCCGTCTTCCTCCGCGCCGCAGGAGTTTACGACGACGACGGGCGCTCGGCGTTTCTCGCGCAGCAGATATCGCAGATCTACGAGCACCGCCTGATCTCGCATTTCTATCCCGGCATGCT
The DNA here is from genome assembly GCF_009828015.1 of Qipengyuania citrea. GTDB lineage: Bacteria > Pseudomonadota > Alphaproteobacteria > Sphingomonadales > Sphingomonadaceae > Qipengyuania > Qipengyuania citrea. The sequence continues at coordinate 84,225 of NZ_WTYG01000004.1, forward strand.
GTGCGCGGCACAGTCATCGGTGCACCGCGAGGACTTGGCCGACGCCGTGGTGCGCCTCGTCGATCGGCGGCACGACTTGCCGTCAGAACTGCCACTGCTCGTCGGCGAACCCGACCCGCCCGGCTATGCCGAGATCCAGGACATCGTCGGGGAGGCGCTCCACGGCGAGGGCTGGAAGACGATCCGCATCCCGCAGCCGCTCGCGAAGGCCGGGATCATCCTGCAGAACGAGGCGCTCGGCAGTGAAGACTTTATCAAGCCGTGGATGATCGACAGCAGCAACGATCACTACATCCTGGACATCTCGCGTGCACGTTCGCTGCTCGGATGGGAGCCGAAGCACAACCTTCGCGACACGCTGCCGACGATCGTCGCTGCGCTCAAGCGGCATCCGCGGGCCTGGTACCGGAACAACAAGCTCAACGAGAACCTGGTCGCGTGGGATGAAGAGCCAGAGGCCGAGCTTGCGGGGTCTGGCCACCACCAGCCCGCAGCGGCCGCCGGAACGGGCGGCATAGATCACGGCGGGATGGATCACAGCAAAATGGACCACGCGGCGATGGGGCACGGGTCCGGCGCCGCGGTCGCGGTCATGTCGGACCACGGCGGGCACGGCGATCACATGGCCTTGATGGACCGCGATGAGCGCCGCGCACGCTGGGCGCTTTACGCCAACATCGGTCTCGGTCTGTGGCTCGCCTCCAGCCCGCTCATCTATGATTCCATGACCACGCAGAGCGTCGGCGAAGCCGCGCGTTTCGTAACCGTCGATCGCGGGCTGCCTTCGATCGAATGGCGGGCCAGCGCACTGGCTATCAGCGATGTCGTCAGCGGGCTCGCCATCGCGCTGTTCGGCGCGCTGTCGCTCGCCCCGCGCACCAAGACATGGGCGCAGTGGGCTGTCGCGTTCATCGGCATCTGGCTGTTCTTCGCGCCGCTGATCTTCTGGAGCCCGAGCGCCGCGCAGTACAACAACAACCTGCTCATCGGCTCGGCCGTGATCGCCCTGTCGGTGCTCGTGCCAATGATGCCGGGCATGAGCATGGCGGGCATGATGGACCCCAAGAACATCCCGCCTGGCTGGACCTATTCGCCATCGACGGACGCGCAGCGGCTGCCGATCGTCGCCATGGCGCTGATTGGGCTTCTGACCTCGCGTATCCTGACGGCCTACCAGTTAGGCCACATCGATACTGTGTGGGAGCCGTTCTTTGCTGGATCGCTGGCCGACCCGCGTAATGGGACCGAGGAGATCATTACATCCGACATGTCGAAGGCTTGGCCGATCCCCGACGGCGGTCTTGGTACAGTCAGCTACGTGCTCGAAATTCTTATGGCGGTGATGGGCACCCGCGACCGCTGGCGGACCATGCCGTGGATGGTGACCTTCTTCGGCATTCTCGTCATTCCGCTCGGCGTCGTCAGCATCTATTTCATCATCAGCCAGCCGATCGTCATCGGCACGTGGAGCACGCTGGCGCTGATCGCCGCGCTCGCCATGCTGATCATGATCCCGTTCGCATTGGACGAGGTCATTGCCATGGGCCAGTTCCTCGCCTGGGCGAAGCGCCGCGGCAAGCCGCTGATCCGCACCTTCTTCCAGGGCGACGCGGTCGAGGCGGGGGCCGAGGACGCATCCGACGTGATGGCCTCGCCTTCTACCTTCTGGGCGGATGCGAAGCGCGGGCTGACGCTGCCGTGGACGCTGGCGGCCAGTATCGTGCTCGGCGCCTTCCTGATGCTGACGCGGGTGATCCTGGGGAACGAAGGCGAGATGGCGAACAGCGACCATGTCGTCGGCGCCCTCGTGATCACAGTCGCGATCATTGCCACCGCAGAGGTGGCCCGCGCTCTCCGCTTCATCAATGTCGCGTTCGGGGCATGGCTCGTCGCTGCCCCGTTCCTGCTGACAGGGGCCGGCCCCCTCGGGGCGATCGTGTCGGTGGTCGTGGGAATCGCGCTCATCGGGCTCAGCCTGCCGCGCGGCAAGCGCAGCCCCGAACATTATGCGAGCTGGGACAAATACGTAATTTGAGGCCTTATTCGCCTCCAGAGAGGAGGGGCACAGCATGGCGCAGTCCAGGTACCGAGTTCTATCCGGGCGGTCATTCAGGCGGTTATATGGCCGTCGATTATGGCGGTGCGGTTGCCGATGGCCGGGTCAAGAGCGGCCGAGTATGCCGAGATGAACGAGTTCGCGTGAAGCTGCTCCAGGCCGCAGGCGTCGGCGTGAAGTTCGCGATCCATCCGGTTGCGGGGCGCATGCCCGGTCACATGAACGTGCTGCTCGCCGAAGCCGGCGTGCCCTATGACATCATCTTCGATATGGAAGATATCAACGCCGAGTTTGCCAACACCGATGTCGCGCTGGTCATCGGGGCCAACGATGTCGTCAACCCGGCGGCACGCACCGACAAATCCTCGCCGATCTACGGCATGCCCATCCTCGATACCGACCAGGCCCACCAGGTCTATGTCGTCAAGCGCGGTCAGGGCAAAGGTTATTCCGGCTTCGAGAACCTGCTCTTCTTCAACGAGAATTGCAGCATGGTCTATGGGGATGCCCAGGCGGTGCTGACGCAGATGGTGCAGGCCGTGAAGGATCTCGGCGCGTGACCGTACCCCTTACCCCCGAAATCTGATTCACCACAGGAGAATGGACAATGACCTACGCGACCATCAATCCCTATACCGGAGACACTGTTGCGACCTTTCCCGACGCAACGGACGAGGAGGTGAAGACCGCGCTGGACAAAGCAGACGCGGCTTTCCTCAGTTGGCGCGAAACCTCCTTCGCCGAGCGCGGCCGTATCCTGCAGAATGCCGCAGACATCCTGCGCCGGGACAGCGATGCTTTTGCCCGCCTGCTGACGCTGGAAATGGGTAAGCTGGTCGCCGAAGCGAAGGCCGAGGTGGAACTCTCCGCCAAGATCTTCGAATATTATGTTCGGCATGCGGAAGACCTGCTGAAGCCGGAGAAGCTGCCGGTGCTCGATCCCGCCGAAGGCGAGGCGATGCTGGTGCACGAGCCGCTCGGCGTCCTCCTGGCGATCGAGCCATGGAATTTCCCTTATTATCAGATTGCCCGCATTCTCGCGCCGCAACTCTCGGCCGGCAACACGCTGATCCTCAAGCACGCCTCGAACGTTCCGCAGAGCGCCGCGGCGTTCGAGAGACTGATGAACGAAGCGGGTCTGCCGGAAGGCGCGTTCCAGAATCTCTATGCAACGCGCGATCAGATCAACCTCATCATCAACGATCCGCGCGTTCATGGCGTGGCGTTGACTGGCTCGGAAGCTGCCGGCGCGGTGGTTGCATCCGAGGCCGGCAAGGCGCTCAAGAAGTCGACCATGGAACTGGGCGGCGCCGACGCCTTTGTCGTGCTCGCCGATGCCGACATGGACAAGACGATCGACTGGGCCGTCTTCGGCCGGCACTGGAACGGTGGCCAGGTCTGTGTTTCGTCCAAGCGCATGATCGTCGTCGATGAAGTCTACGACACCTTCCTCGACGGTTATCGCAAGGGCGTAGCCAAGCTCGTCATGGGCGACCCCTCCGACCCCGGCACCACTCTCGCGCCGCTCTCCTCGCAAAAGGCGGCCGACGACATCAAGGAACAGATCCGCAAGGCCGTCGAACTGGGCGCCAAGGCTGAGGAAGTCGGTCCTACAGTGCCGAACAAGGGGGCTTTCGTGCAGCCAACTTTTCTGACCGACCTCGATGAGGGCAATCCGGCCCGTTATTGGGAATTCTTCGGTCCGGTATCGATGCTGTTCCGTGCGAAGGATGAGGACGATGCCGTGCGCATCGCCAACGACTCGCCCTTTGGCCTGGGCGGCTCCGTCTTCACCTCCGATCCTGTCCACGGCGCCGAAGTGGCGAAGCGGATTTCCACCGGCATGGTCTTCGTCAATCACCCGACTAAGGTGGAGGCCGACCTGCCGTTCGGCGGCATCCGTCGCTCGGGCTATGGCCGCGAACTGCTGGGCCTCGGCCTCAAGGAGTTCGTCAATCACAAGCTGATCGATGTCGTCGATATCGACGCGCATTTCTGAGAGAGGAACATCGCCATGGAAAGCACGATGAAAGCCGCGGTCGTCCGTGAATTCGGAAAGCCATTGGTCATGGAGGAAGTCGCGGTGCCCCGACCTGGCGCCGGCCAGATCCTCGTCAAGATCGCAGCCACCGGTGTGTGCCACACCGACCTGCATGCCGCTGAGGGCGATTGGCCGGTCAAGCCCAATCCACCCTTCATTCCTGGTCACGAGGGCGTCGGACATGTGGTCGCGGTTGGCGCAGGTGTGAAGCATGTCAAGGAGGGCGACCGGGTGGGCGTGCCATGGCTATATGATGCCTGCGGCCATTGCACGCACTGCCTGGGCGGCTGGGAAACGCTGTGCGAGGAGCAGCACAATACCGGGTATTCGGTGAACGGCAGCTTTGCCGAATATGTTCTCGCCGATCCCAATTATGTGGGGCATCTGCCCGGCAACGTTTCGTTCGTCGATATTGCGCCGATCCTGTGCGCCGGCGTCACCGTCTACAAGGGCCTCAAGGTAACCGACACCAAACCGGGCGACTGGGTGGTGATCTCCGGCATCGGAGGTCTCGGCCATCTCGCCGTGCAATATGCCAAGGCGATGGGCCTCAACGTCGTCGCCGTCGATGTCGATGACAGGAAGCTCGACCTCGCCCGGTCGCTGGGGGCCACGTTGGCAGTCAACGCCCGTTCGGAAGACCCGATCGCTTTCGTGAAGAAGCAGATCGGAGGCGCGAATGGGGTGTTGGTCACCGCCGTGTCGCCCAAGGCCTTCGAACAGGCGATGGGTATGGTGGGACGCGGCGGCACGGTCGCGCTCAACGGCCTGCCGCCCGGTGACTTCCCGCTGCCGATCTTCGACACGGTGCTGAACGGCGTGACCGTGCGGGGATCGATCGTGGGGACGCGGCTCGATTTACAGGAAGCCTTGGACTTCGCCGGTGACGGCAAGGTGAAGGCCACGATCTCAACCGACAAACTCGAGAACATCAACGACATCTTCTCCCGGATGAACAAGGGCGACATCCAGGGCCGCGTCGTCATCGATTTCGAGCAAGCGACTTGAGCGGAAAGTACATATGTCATCCCTGCCCTCATTTCCGCCAAAGGAGCCGCTCGATGGCACCCACTTCTAAAGGCCATTCAGGCCATGTTCCCCCGTCGACGGATCGTCGCGCGCTGGTGGTCTCAGGCTGGCTCACCGGCAGCTATTTCGTGGTCGAGCTGGTGATCGGCCTGTGGACAGGCTCCGTTGCGGTGACATCAGATGCCTTCCACACCTTTTCGGCTGTCGGTGGCGTACTCATCGCCCTGGTGGCGATGCGGCTCGCGGAACGCAAATCCACGCCTGCGAGGACCTTCGGCTACACCAGGGCAGAGATTCTGGGAGCTCTCTTCAACGGCCTCTTCCTCGTTCTGATGGCGCTGTTCGTCTTCGGGATGGGAGCAATGCGCCTGATGGACCCGATCGAGCTGCCAACGACTCCCATGCTTTGGGCGGCAGCGGGCGGCATCGCCACGGAGCTGGTCGCGCTCCGGCTTCTCTACCAACGCCAGAAGGGCAACCTCAACATGAGGGGAGCCTTCTGGCACGTCATGCAGACCTTCGTCGGCAGCTTCCTCATCATCATCTCGGCCCTCGTCATTCGTTTCACAGGCTTCCTGGCCATCGACCCGCTTCTCGGAATGGCATTCGGAGTCGTGCTCCTTTGGGCCTCATGGGGCATCCTCAAGGAGTCCCTGCACATCCTGCTGCAGGGGACGCCGGAAGATGTAGATCTGGATGCCGCCATTTCAGCCATAGGGGGTCTCGACGGCGTTATCGACGTCCATCACGTGCATGCCTGGAGCCTCACGTCGGGACTCAACATCTTTTCGAGCCATGTGCGCGTGCAGGATGCCAGCACGGGGCAGCATATTCTCACCGAAGTAAGCAACCTTCTCCGGGACCGTTTCAACATCTACTTTTCGACCATCCAGATCGAGGAACTCTGCCTCTCCGGCGAAGACAGAGCAGCAGCAATCGACGTCGGGGACCTTTCCATCGGCTCACATGGCGCACATGGCGCACATGGCGCCTGATGACCCTCATAAGGCGGACACATCCTTGGTTTTGCCTCGGCTAAGTGCTTGGCAAGCGTAGTGTGAGGACGCGTAGCTGCGCGGCGCTATCAGATGATGCAGCACTCAAGCGTCTGGCTCTGCCAGGACTAGGGGTTCATGCATCTGATAACGCTGACCGAAACTGACCGCCTGACATTACGGATATCTCTGACCTGGAAGCAGTGGAGAGAGCGCAGATCGGTTCAAGCCGATTCTGGGGAGGCGGCGATGCTTTCCAGCGGAAGCCCGTTTATCGGTATGGTGACGAACCGGAATATCCTCTCGTCAGTCTGCTCGCGATATCACGCGTAACGGCGTCCATGCCCTGCATCCCGTCGATCTGAACGAGTTCTCCTCTGCGGAGATAATAGCCCAGAAGCGGCCCTGTCGTTTCCCGATATTCGTCGAGACGCCTCGCAAAGACTTCCGGATTATCGTCGCTTCGCACTGGGTCGTGGGCGGCCAGGGTATCGGCGACGCGCTTCGCCATTCGCTCGATCAGCACGGCGGGATCGACCTTCAGTTCGATCGCAGCGCTTAGCTTGACGCCCTTTCGATCGAGCATCGCCGTCAGGGCTTCCGCCTGCGCGACGGTCCGGGGAAAGCCGTCCAGAATGAATCCGGTGCGGCAATCCTCGCGATCGATCCGGTCGGATACCATCTGATCGACGACATCATCGGGTACGAGCTCACCGCGATCCATGATCGCTTTGACCGGCAGCCCGAGTTCCGTGCCGCCCGTCACCGCCGCACGCAGCATCTCGCCTGTGGAAAGCCACGGAATGGAATAGCGTTCGGCCAGGCGCCTCGCCTGCGTTCCCTTTCCCGCTCCCGGCGGTCCCAGCACAACCAGCCTCATCGTCTTTTCTTACCTCACGAATTTTCGGCGTCCTGCCGGACCCCTCGGACCCCCGTAACGCTGCGGCCCTGTTCGGCAGCAACAACCGGACCCGCTGAAACTTCTCTCGCGAACCGGAACTCGCTCAAGTCCACGCTCGGCTCTCGCAGAGCTAAACCATATACGAGCCGCTAGGGAACCACTTCATGGGTCCGAAGCCTAGGACTTATCGAGGACGGTGGCGCCAAGTTCGACGTAGTCGCCACTGTCGCCGGCGAGGTCGCTGAGGATGGGACAATCGGGCCGATCATCGCCATGACAAGCGCGTGCGAGATCCTCGAGCGAGCGTCGCATCGAGCGAATCTCCGCCTCCCTGTTTCTGAGTTCCCCGGCCCGTGCGAGCGCGACCGACTTGACGTCCGCGCTCGAACGGCCGCGATCTTTCCACAGCGCCAGCAGCTGCCTGATCTCCTCGATCGGGAAGCCGAGGTCGCGAGCGCGGCGGATGAACCGCAGCATATGAAGGTCGCGCGCGTCATAGTCGCGATAGCCCGATTCCCGTCGCGGCGCCTTGGGGATGAGTCCGATCGCCTCGTAATGACGGATCATCCGCTGGCTGACCCCCGACTGCTTCGAAGCCTGGCCGATGTTCATGCTGTAGCTTCTGCGGCGAGACCATATTTGCCATGGCCGATTACCGGGCGGAAACGCTTCAGGCGAAGGGCATTGGCGAGCACGAACACGCTGGACAGAGCCATCGCGCCCGCGGCGAAGACCGGCGAGAGAAGCAGGCCATAAGCGGGGTAGAGGATGCCGGCTGCGACCGGGATCAGCGCGATGTTATAGGCGAAAGCCCAGAACAGATTCTGCCGAATGTTGCGGATCGTCGCCTTGGAAATGGCGATCGCGTTCACCACCCCGCGCAGGTCGCCGGACATCAGCACGACATCGGCCGACTCGATGGCAATGTCGGTCCCCGTCCCGATCGCGACACCGATATCCGCTTCCGCAAGCGCCGGCGCGTCGTTGATGCCGTCGCCGACAAAAGCGAGCCTGCGCCCTCCCTCGCGCAGTTGGCGAATGGCCTCGACCTTGCCTTCGGGGAGCACCTCCGGCACCACCTGGTCGATGCTGAGCCGGCGAGCGACCGCTTCGGCCGTGCCGCGATTGTCGCCGGTGATCATCGCGACCTTGAGGCCGAGGCGATGCAGCGCCGCGATCGCTTCGGGAGTCGTTTCCCTGATCGGGTCCGCCACGGCAATGGCGGCCGCAATCCGCCCTTCCACCGCAGCGTAAAGCGGCGTCTTGCCCTCGCCCGCGAGGCGGGCGGCCTCGGCGGTGAACAGGCCCACATCATGGCCGAGCCGCGCCATATAGCGGTCGGCCCCGACCTCGACGCGCCTGCCCTCCACGTCCGCGGAAACGCCAAAGCCCGGGAGCGTCTCGAACGACCGCGGGGATGCCACAGAAAGGCCGCGCTCACGCGCCGCTTCAAGGATCGCCTCGGCGATCGGATGCTCGGATCGGGATTCCACAGCAGCAACCAGCGCAAGCACCTCGTCGTGCGCAAAGCCCGGCGCCGGCGCAAGGTCGGTGAGCGCCGGCCGTCCTGCGGTGAGAGTGCCGGTCTTGTCCAGCGCCACCACCTCGACATCGCGGAGCGACTGCAGCGCCTCTCCTTTGCGAAACAGGATGCCGAGCTCCGCGGCGCGACCGGTTCCGACCATGATCGAGGTCGGTGTCGCGAGGCCCATCGCGCACGGGCAGGCGATGATCAGCACGGCCACGGCGTTCACCAGCGCGAAGGTGAGCGCCGGCGACGGCCCGAGGACGAGCCAGACAAGGAAGGTGAGCGCCGCCACGGCCATGACGGCTGGCACGAACCAGCCGGTGACCTTGTCGACGAGCGCCTGGATCGGCAGCTTGGAGCCCTGTGCCTGCTCGACCATGCGGATGATCTGGGCGAGCAGAGTATCCGCCCCGACCTTGGTGGCGCGGACGCTGAACGCGCCCGTCTTGTTGATCGTCCCTCCGACCACGTCTGTGCCCGCTGCCTTGGCTACCGGCACGGGTTCGCCGGTGATCATGCTCTCATCGACATAAGACGAGCCGTCGACCACCTCTCCATCAACCGGGACCTTCTCGCCGGGACGCACCTGGACGATATCGCCGCGGCGGACGTCCGCCAGGGGCACCTCCACCACTGCACCATCGCGCTCCACGCGAGCGGTCTTCGGCTGAAGGCCGACGAGCCGCTTGATCGCTTCCGAGGTGCGGCCCTTCGCCTTGGCTTCGAGATAGCGGCCCAGAAGGATCAGGGTCACGATGACGGCGGCTGCTTCATAATAGACATAATGAGTGCCCGCGGGCAGCAGCCCCGGAGCGAAGGTCGCCACCAAAGAATAGGCCCAGGCTGCGCTTGTGCCGATCGTCACCAGCGAATTCATGTCTGGCGTCCCGCGCAGCAGCGCCGGAACGCCCTTGCGGAAGAAGCGCAGCCCCGGTCCGAACAGCACGATCGACGCCAAAGCGAACTGAGCGAGCCAGCTCGCCTGGATGCCGATGGTCCCCATCACCAGCCGATGGATTGCGGGCACGAAGTGCGAGCCCATTTCAAGAATGACGATCGGCAGAGTGAGCAGTGCCGCGATCAGGGTCGAACGGCGGAGGCTAGAGATCTCCTGGTCCCGGACAGCACGCTCACGATCGACTCCGCCATCATCGGCGATGATACGCTTTGCCTCATAGCCTGCGCCCCGGACTGCCGCTTCAAGGTCTTCGATCGAGGCGATGCTGCCGCGGAAGAGGACGCTCGCCCTGCCGGTAGCCAGGTTCACGGTCGCGGTGGTCACTCCGGGCACTTTCAACAGAGCGCGTTCGACGTGCGACACGCACGAGCCGCAGGTCATGCCCTCCACGGCCAATTCGACCTGGTTTTCGGGAACCTCATAGCCCGCCCGTTCGATCGCTCCGACGACACCGGCGACATCGACCGCGTTCTCGAACTCAATCTCGGCCCGGCCGGTGGCGAGGTTGACGCTGACAGTACGAACGCCCGGCACCTTCCCGACCGCCTTCTCCACGCTCCCCACGCAGGAGGCGCAGGTCATGCCGGCCACCGGCAGCGTGATGCTGCCGCCCTGGCCGTCTTTCGCCTCCGGGCGTGCGAGTGTCTGAACGTCCATGTCTTGCCTCCTCTTGCGAGCAGACCCTCATATGCGCCTTGACATGATGTGAAGGTCAAGAGGCGAAAAAGCTATCATGGTCCCTTGACCTTGACACGATGTCAAACCCCACATCGTTGTCATCGAATAAAGGAGAAGAATGATGATGAAGTTCCGTGTTGAAGGGATGACCTGCGGCGGCTGCGCCCGAGGTGTCACCAATGCCGTTCGAGCGATCGATCCAGAAGCCGAAGTGGCAGTGGACCTTGCTGCCAAGTCGGTCGCGGTCCGCTCCAACGCCTCCGCCGATCGCATACGCAGCGCAATCGATGAGGCAGGCTATCGCGCGGTCGTCTCCGATTGACCATTTTCCGGAGGCTCTCCGCCCCCCTCCTGCAACTTTCGGCTAAGCGGATCGTCCCTCGTGCAAGGCGCCCGCACACTGCGTGCCGGAACAATCCGACTCAGATAGGATCGTGCGAGCAGAGGGACGTCGTTTTAGTGGAGAAGACCTATGCACCATATGCATCCGATGATATCGGCCCTGTCCGTCGTCAGAACATTTGGCACAACTCGCGGCGTAGAGTTACGGAGTGTGGGCCTCGTCTTGGTTTGATGTTTAGGCGGCGAGCCTGCGGTGTTGCAAGCGCCGATATTCGAGTGTCTGTCGCTTGATCCTTTCTCTTCGTTTGATGATGGCAGGAGCCCTGCCGAAGTAGGCATCGGCGGGTGTCACATTGTCGAGGCTCTCGTGGTATCGGCAGTGGTTGTAATGCTCGACGAAGGCCTCGATCTGCTGGTGGAGATCGCCGGGCAGGAAGTAGTTCTCCAGCAGCACGCGGTTCTTCAGGGTCTGGTGCCAGCGCTCGATCTTGCCTTGGGTCTGTGGGTGGAAGGGTGCGCCGCGCACGTGGCTCATCTTGTTGGCCTCGATGTATTCGGCCAGTTCGCCAGCGATGTAGCTGGGGCCATTATCGCTGAGCAGGCGGGGCCTGTGCAGCACGTTGGCGTGATCGCAGCCTGAGGCTGCTAGCGCCATATCGAGCGTGTCAGTGACGTCCTCGGCTCGCATGGTGGTGCAGAGCTTCCATGCAATGATGTAGCGCGAGTAATCGTCGAGCACGGTCGACAGATACATCCAGCCCCACCCGATGATCTTGAAGTAGGTAAAGTCTGTCTGCCACATCTCATTCGGGCGCGTGGTCTTCGTGTGGAACGCCTCTGCCGCCTTGATCACCGTATAGGCCGGGCTGGTGATGAGGTCGTGGGCCTTGAGCAGGCGGTAGACCGTGGCTTCGGACACGGATTCGAAGCGTAGCGAAGAAGGGCAAGCGTAGCGCGCCCAACTAGCGCTTCTCGTCGGTGAAGCGCACCGCCAGCTCTCTCGGCGATAGCTCGCTGTGTTCCAGAGCCATGTCGACGATCTGATCCTGAACCTCGGGCGCGATCCTGTTCCACACCCGGCTCGGCGTCGATGGCCGGTCTGCCAGCGCTTCGGGCCCGCCTTCAAGGTAGCGATCATACCAGCGGTAGAAGGTCCGGCGAGCAACGCCGAGCTGGTCCAGCGTGCGCTTGGCGGGCAGGTGCGATTGCTCGACGATCCGGATGATCTCGAGCTTCTCGGATGCGGGGTATCTCATTCGTCGCCTCCCCCATCCGCGATCATGCTTTTTTTGAGCAAGCGGTTCTCCAGGGTGAGGTCGGCCACGCACTCCTTCAGGTCGCGGGCCTCACGGCGCAGGTCCTTCACCTCGTCCGTGGTAGCAGCACGGGCTGTATCGCCAGCAAGCCTGCGCTTGCCAGCTTCCATGAACTCTTTGGACCAGGTGTAATACAGGCTCTGCGCAATCCCTTCGCGGCGGCACAGCTCGGCAATGGAGTCCTCGCCGCGCAGGCCATCGAGGACGATCCTGATCTTATCCTCGGCAGAGAAATGCCGACGGGTCTTGCGGCGGATGTCCTTTACGACCTGCTCGGCAGGCAATTTGGACCTTGAGGATTTGGGCTTCATCTTCGTTCCTTCGTCACTACGACGAAGCCCAAATCCTCCTTAAATCACAACCTCAAATCTGTGCCATTGGCGCTGACGGGGGACATAGTGCGGAACAGGCGGTCAACAGAGCAGCGAAGGCTGCTACCATGGGTGCATCAAGAACGATCATAGCTATCTCCGAATCGAGATCGCACTTGTTCTACATTTGTTCCGAGTAGGAAAATTAGGAAAGTGCGATTAAGCCGGTCGCATGCTGTTGATTGCTGCCGCGCTCGCTGTATGTGCTCCCGGTCCCCGCGACCACTGCGTCCATGACGGCGACACAGTCTGGCTTGATGGCGAGAAAATCCGCATCGCCGACATCGATACGCCGGAATTGAACGGAGAATGCGCCTCTGAGCGAAAGCTGGCGCTTCGTGCGCGCAATCGGCTTGTCGAGCTTCTCAACGTTGGTCCATTCGACATAAGCCGCTCTGGCACCGATCGCTACGGTCGAACGCTGGCGGTGCTACATCGCTCGGGCAACTCGATTGGCGGGCAGCTCGTAGCTGAAGGATTGGCAAGGATCTGGTCCGGCCGCCGAGAGCCATGGTGCTAGGGCGAAGTGGTTATGCGGGAGTGGTCTGACAAAGAGGCAAAGCCAAGCCTCGCTATCTACCTCGAAGCCAGCCTGCTTGCCCTGCTACAGATTGCGGCTCTTTTCGCGTTGGCTCTGGCGATCTTCTCGCCTCAACCGGTAGAGGCTCACCCTGGTGGGCTCGCTGCAGATGGTTGTCACAATGATCGAAAGAATGGCGGTAGGCATTGTCATCGCGGGCCGAATGCTGGGAAGTCATCGCAACCCGCCCGGTCCGGCGATATCTACTATCCGAACTGCGCCGCAGCACGTGAAGCTGGAGCAGCTCCGGTTCGGCGCGGTGAGCCAGGCTACGGTCGGCATCTCGATCGAGACAATGACGGCATCGGCTGCGAGTAGAAACCTTGTATCTCGGCCTGCCTAAGCGGAAAGCCGTAACAAATGCCAACGATGACGGTGCGATAGTGAGCGTGACGCGAGAACAAGAGCTATGGGCTATGGCGCTCTGGGTAGACCGCGAACATGGCGAGGACGGTGAACGCTTCATCACGGAACGTGTCCTGCATTTCGATGCGATCGGAGACGAAGGCGGCAAGCTGCTGTGGATGGACGTGGCGCGCAGGTTCGTGGAATTGCAGGGTAGTATTTCCGCAACTCCGAACTGACTGCTTCGGGGCCGGTAGTTGACTGTCCGCTCTTGGCTTCACCTTCGGCAATGTGGACATCCACGGGCCCATAAGTCGGCGCGAGACGTTACCACCACATGACCATGCACTACACGCGCACGGGGCGCGGAAAACCCCTTCTCCTTGTCCACGGACTGGGGGCAACCTGCGGCTCGTGGGACACTATTTCGCCTGCGCTTTCTCAAGTCAGGGAGGTAATTGCCCTCGACCTTCCCGGCCATGGGCAGACAAGCGAAGAGGCCGACAGCGGCACGTTCGAAGGACTCGCGCGCAGTCTCGACGAATGGCTCGGCGCAGAGAATTTCACAGGTATTGATATGGTTGGCAGCTCGCTGGGTGCTCGCCTGGTACTCGAGATGGCGCGGCGCGGCAGAGCGGGCGCGGTTGTCGCACTGGATCCGGGCGGCTTCTGGCAGGGGTGGGAGCGCACCTTCTTCAAAGCCACCATAACGCCATCAGTTGCTCTGGTTCGCGCGCTGCAACCGGCGCTTCCTGCTATCACCGGAAATGTCGCAGGACGGACCGCGCTCATGGCCCAGCTCTCTGCAAGGCCGTGGGCACTCGACCCGGCATTCGTCGCGCGTGAATTGAAGTCATTGGCTGATACGCGCACCGTCAATTCGCTTGTGAAAGATCTTGCCAATGGGCCAATGCAGGAGGGCCCTGCAAAGACGGCTGCGCCCATTGTTATCGGCTGGGGACGCAAGGATCGGTTGTGTCTACCGCAGCAGGCGGAGCGCGCGATGAAAGCCTTCCCTCAAGCCACATTGCACTGGTTCGAGCGTAGTGGACACTTCCCGATGTGGGATCAGCCAGAGGAGACGGTTCGCGTGATCCTAGATGCAAAGAGCATTTCGAAATCGAAATAATACTGCAACTGGGCGATTAGCAAAACGAGGGCCTATACAGGGGCTGACCCCATCGTAGGGTCCTTTGTGGGGCCGAAAGCTAATTGTCTGTTTTAAGGCAGATCGGGCGCTATCTTGATGTTGCATTGGATCGACTGTCCTTGGGTCAGCGACCGTAAGCGAAGCGCGGCGTCCAGCGATCGATCACCGCTTCCTCGTCTTCTTCGCCATCGTCGTCGGGCTCGGCCAAGGCCTCTGAGGACAGGATAGTCAAGGTGAAGCCATAGCGGCCAATCCCGATGACCTCCTCGTCCAGGCGGGCGTGGCGGTCGGTGTCGAACCAGTCCTTGAGGTCGCATTCGCCGGCCGATCGGCGGGCCGCTGTCACATTGCCGGACCGAGCGTTAAACGCCGCCGTCACCCCGGCGGGCAAAGGGTCTCCCTTCCTCAGGAAAATGCGTGTGCCAAGGCTTTTGAACGCATCCGACGAGAAGGCGTAGCGAACCTCCCCACCGTTGCTGACGACTACGCACAGTGGAAAGGACGCACACTCGGCGGCCCTGATCGCGGCCGCGGTGAGCGACACGTGGGCGTCCTCCGCCAGCCGGCAGATGCCCTCAAGGCCGACTTGGTGCCGTTCGAGGTGGCTGCGGACGAGCCCTGCCGGCATCAGCAATCCGGCGGCGAAATGGTCCGCTTCAAGCTCAATCGAGCTGGTCCCCTCCGTAAATCCGGCTCGCGAGAAATGCTGCCCGCCGGCCTTCAGGATCTGATCGGGATGATCGGGCAGGAAATAGTGCCCCAGCTCGTGGGCCACGCTGAACCGCTCGAACCCCTCATTCTCCAGCTCAGCGGAATAGATGATGATCGGTCGCGGCTCGGCGAAAATCAGCGCACCGGAGACACCCTGCATCCCGGCCGGCTTCTCTTCGATATGGATGTCGTGCTTCGCCGCGATCGCGAACGGGTCCACCGGAAAGGAGTGAAACCCCTCGTCCCTGGCGCGCTTTTGCCCGGTCTGCGTCGCCATCAGGAGACGGAATTTGCCCGCCATCTCAGGTCTTCCCTCCTCCCGCAAGCCGATCGATCAGGCCCTGAATATAATCCCTGTCGCCAGCAGTGAGCTTCTCTTCGTTCCTGAATGCCACCGTCGCCTGCACCCCCAACAGATAATCCGAAGACACCCCGAGGGACGTCGCAAGCCGGCGCACATTCTCGAACGAGGGCTTGCGCCGATTCGCCTCGAAATGGGCGATCGCGGATGGCTGCATCCCGGCGCGTTCCCCTAATTCTGCCTGGCTAAGTCCTTGTTGTTCGCGCGCTTCTTTGAGGCGCGCCCCAAACACAGACTGCGAGCTTGACCCATTCATGACGATTCCGTATAGTTCAGTTGACGATATCGTCATAAACCCTGCTAGGGCGCCGCGGAGAGGGGCCATCGCAGTAATGACGAGTTCGTCAAGATAGGCTTACGAGCTGTAGCGGGTCAACCCGCCTTATAGAGAGTGACGAAATGAGCAATGACAAGCGGATCCACGTCGTGCCTCACAATGGGGAATGGGCCACCCGCCGCGAGGGCGCCGACCGGGTCGGGACCACCCATCGGACCCAAGCGGATGCGATCGAGGCCGCCCGCGGCCGGGCTATCCGTGAGAGCGGCGAGGTCGTGATCCATCGGCCCGATGGCCGGATCCGGGACGCCGATTCCTACGGCAACGATCCCAATCCGCCCCGTGACATGAAGCACTAAGCCGGCGGCGCGCCCACGGTCGGGTGCGCCGCCAAGCAAGAAGGAAATTGAATATCATGGCCAAAGAGAAGCTGGTGACGATCGCGATCAATTCGCGGAAGTTCGAGGAGCCCAAGGGCAAGATCACATACGACCGCGTCGTCGCGCTGGCCTATCCGGACCACGCACAATTCCCCGACGCCACCTACAGCATCGTCTACGAGCGCGGCGCCTCGGGGCGCGCCCAAGGCACGCTGTCAAAGGACGGCTCCGTCGAGATCGTTGAAGGGATGCGCTTCCGTGTCAAACGTACTGGAGAGTCATGACGACCTGAGACAGCTGGTCGAGCGAGACTACGCTGTTTCGATCATCGGCGCCCATCTGGTCGTCGACGACGTCTATTATCTTGACGCCGCCGGGGCGCTGCAGAAGGGGCGCCTCGCGGCGCCTCTCAATCTGCCGACCCCGGAGAACCTAGGTCCGCCAGTCAACCACCAGATGTATTGGTCCGGCTCGGCCCCGCATTATGCCAACGGCAGCGCGATCCCGAACTTGGGGACCGGCGAGGTTTCGCTGCCGATCGGCGACACGACCTACGTGCGCCATCTATCCAACAAGCCGCCCGAAGGCTTCGCGACCTACGGCCTCCTAGTCGAGCATTATGTGTCGCTAATCTCCGCGCCGGCCGAACAGAAATTCGGCGTGTCCGCGCGGACCGGCGCAACCTACGATGTACCGCCCGACACCTCGCCTTTTAAGGTCCGCGACACCTTCTCGGCACGGGCCGAGATCACCGACCTGAACCAGCGGGTCGCGAACGACAGGGTGGCCGTCATCGGCTTGGGCGGCACTGGCGGCTTCGTGCTCGACTTCATCGTGAAGACGCCCGTCGCAGCGATCGACGCCTATGATTTCGACACCTTCAAGGTTCATAATGGCTTCCGCCTTCCGGGCGGAGTCCCGATGGACCAATTCGGGCACTTGAAGACCGAGGTGCTGAAGCGAAAATATGAGCCGCTTCGTCATGGCCTTACCTTTCGCAACAAGCGCATCGGCGCCGGGGACGAGGCTCTCTTCGCCGAAACGACCTTTGCGTTCGTGTGCATCGACGATGGCGAGGCGCGGGCCGAAATCTGCGAGATGCTCACCCGCCTCGGCATCACGTTTATCGATGTCGGCATGGGCGTGGAAAAAGAGGAGGGCTCCCTGGACGGCTTGGTCCGGACAACCCTGTTCACCCCGGCGACGGCGGCGCGGGCCATCAAGGAGGTTCCGCTGGATCGCCGGACCGAAGATGGCGCCTATCGCACCTTCGTGCAGATCGCTGAGCTAAATGCGCTGAATGCGGTGATCGCGGTCATGCGCTACAAGCAGCTTCGGGGTTTCTATACTGATGACGCTGCCTACTGGCACAGCCTGGTCTCGATCGGCTCCAGTAACTGGATTGGTGAAGCATGAGATACCGGCTCGTTGAGGTGGAAGAATTGCCCGAAACGCTCGGGGCGGGCGCGCTCTACTGGTCCCGGGAATATGAAATTTCGGCGCACCTTTGTGCGTGTGGATGCGGTGATGTCATCTATCTGCCGATCGGTCCGGTCGACTATTCAATATCGGTGGATCCTTCCGGCCCCACATTGAGCCCGTCGGTGGGGAACTGGAACGTGTGCAACGCTCATTACTGGATCACCCGCGGCGAGGTCGCATGGGCCAGTCAGTGGAGCCCGGAGCAGATCGCGGTGAGCCGGGCGAGCGAGGATTTGCGCCGTGAGGCGCATTACGACCAGCCGGAAGGTTGGTGGCGGCGCCTCATCAGCCGGCTCCGCGCTTGGCTGCGTTGGATCGGCATTGGCGAAGGTGATTAAGCTGTCCCCATTAGAATGCTGGAGTCGAGCCTCCCGCATTGAACCATCGACGCTTGTCATCAGGGCGGTACGGCTGCTTTCCGGTACCGCCCCACTGCGGACGGATGACTGAAATGCGGACGCGGCCGCACGTATAGACTTTTTTAGAACGAAAGGGGGTGGCTCTCTGAAAGAGAGCGGAAAAGGGCTTCGACCTGCTTCCCGAACCCGACGAGGGCGACCTCTTCTACGACATCGAGGGCGATCCCTACTATCCGGACGGAGGACTGGAGTACCTCCACGGCATCTGGATGCTGAAGGACGGCGATTGGGACTTCGTGGACTTCTGGGCGCACGACCGAACGGAGGAGGCGAAGCTCACCCACGACCTCCTCGACTTCCTCTCCTCGCACATGCGTGCGCACCCCAGGGCCCACATTTACCACTACGCCAACTACGAGATAGCGGCACTGCGACGGTTGACCTCTCAGCACAGGACCGGCGAGGCTGCGATGGACCAGCTCCAACGCGAACGTCGGTTCGTCGATCTCTTCAGGGTGGTGGCAGGCGGCCTGATCGCGTCCGAGAAGGGATACTCCATCAAGGACCTTGAGGCCTTCTACATGGCGAAGCGCGACGACCAGGTCGCGACCGCCGGCGCCAGCGTCGTCGCCTACGAGGAATGGCGCAGGACCCGAAGACAGGAAATCCTCGACGAGATCCGCGACTACAACCGCACCGACTGCATATCGACGAAGCTTCTGCGCGACTGGCTCGTGTCGGAAGTGCGGCCCGCCGGCCCCTATCCAGTCTTCGGCGACACTCCGGGTCCGAAGGCCGACGAGAAGGTCCAGGCCGAGGAGGACGAGGACGAGGCCCTGCGCGAGAGGCTGGTGCCGGTTGGAGAGAAGCTCGGCGAGAACGTCGCGACGCTCCTTTTCGATCTCAGTCGCTTCCACCAGAGGGAGGACAAGCCGGCCTACTGGGCGATCTTCGACAGGCTCGCCCAAGACAGCGAGGATCTGCTGGACGACCTGGAATGCCTGCAGGGGCTCGAAGCGACGGGTGCGGCAATCAAGGACAAGCGCTCGTTCCAACGCGAATACCGCTTTCCCGAGCAGGAGACGAAGCTCAGGGTCGGCAAGACGCCGTGCGTGAAGCCGGCGACGATGCCCGAAGGCATCAACCTTGTGGCCCTCGACGAGGAGGCCCGCACCGTCGTATTACGACGATCGACGGCCAAGGGTCCACTGCCCGACAGACTCGATCTCCTCCCTCCACGACCCATCGACAACCGGATCGTCCGCAAGGCGATGGCCTCGACGACCGAGCGCATCATAGCGGCCGACCCTCGCGCCTCCGCCATCGTCGATCTTCTCACCAAGGCGCATCCCCGCATCGACTGCGTCGAACCGGGGGTCGCGATCGTCGCGGAAGGCAGGGAACTGGTCGAAGGAGCCGTCGAGGCCATCGGCGCGATGCGGGACACGGTCCTCGCGATCCAGGGACCTCCCGGCACGGGCAAGACCTACGTGTCGGCCAAGGCGATCGTCGCACTGGTGAGGACAGGACGCCGCGTGGCGGTATCGTCCAATAGCCACCGTGCCATCGGCAACCTGCTGAAGGGGGTGGCGGAGGAGGCTGGGGATCAGGGCGTCGAGTGCCGTATCGCGCAGAAGGTCTCGGACCCCTCGGACGCCGGCGACCACCCCGCGGTGCAGGTCGTGAGCGACAACGAGGCGCCCGAGATCGCCGCGGCCGATGTGGTCGGGGCGACGTCATGGCATTTCGCCCGATACGACGATGCGGCGTTCGACCACCTGGTAATCGACGAGGCAGGGCAGGTGTCGCTCGCCAACGTGATGGCCATGTCGCGAGTGGCCCGCAACATCGTGCTGGTCGGCGATCCCATGCAGCTTCCGCAACCGATACAAGGCGCCCATCCTGGCGAGAGCGGTCTCTCCAGCCTGGAATACCTAATCGGCGAGCACCGCACGGTCCCTGCCGACAGGGGGATCTTCCTACCGACCACGCGGCGACTGCACGACGACTTATGCGCCTTCATCTCGCGAGCGGTCTACGAAGGACGGCTCGAGAACGACGCCGCGGCTTCGGCGCAGTCGCTCGTCGCACCTGACGGGACGGATCTCGCCGGGGCGCGGGTCGTGGGAGCCTGCCACGAGGGCCGTTCGCAGGTCTCGCCAGAGGAGGTCGAGCGCGTGCATGCGGAGATCGAATCCGTCCTGGGCGCGCGATATGTCGATCGAGACGGCGAGCAGCACGTGATCGGATCGAAGGACGTGATCGTGGTCGCGCCGTTCAACGCGCAGGTCAACGCCTTGAGATCGGCCCTCGACTCCGACGTCAAGGTCGGCACGGTGGATCTCTTCCAGGGGCAGGAGGCACCCGTGTGCATCGTATCCATGACGACGTCGGACGGGGAGGAGATACCTCGTGGCGTGGAGTTTCTATTCTCGCTCAACCGGATCAACGTGGCCGTGTCGCGCGCGAAGGTCGCCGCGCGCGTGATCATGAGCCCCTCGCTGCTAGACACGCCGGTCAGTACAGTCGAGCAGATGAAGTTGGTCAACACCCTATGCCTTCTCGAAGAACACGGCGAGCGTTGATCGGCTCGCTTCGAGGGTGACATGTTCCGACACCCTCGCGTGCGACAAGGGCAATGGCAGGCGAATCGGTCCGCCCGCCGGAAGCACGTGAAGGAGCAAGATCATGGCAGGAAGTCGTTACCGTAGCGCCGGGAGTGGTCGCTACGTCACCAGCAAAGCATGGAAAGGCGAGCCTCAGCACGACCGTGCGCGAGGCCGCAGGCAAGAGTGGAAGCACCGGCGGCGCATATCGCAGCGCTATCAGCGGCCGCTTCGTGACCGCCAAGCACGGGAAGAGCAGCCCGAGTACGACGGTGCGCGAGAAGTGATCCTCGGCGGGGGCGGCTCGATGGGGCCGTCCCCGCTCAAACGCAGGAGGTGCATGACAGAATGACCCAGGACGAACTGCAACTGGAAAGCCTCGAAAGTGGAGAGGAGCGGCGACAGACGCGGCGCTTGGTCTTGTGCTTCGATGGGTCATGGAATAAACTGGATTCAAGTCAGCACCCTACGAATGTCGTGTTGCTGGCCGAAAGTGTGCCGCCCGTCGACCGAGACGGGCGCGACCAAATCGTCTACTATGATGAGGGGGTAGGCACGGCGTCAGACGAGACGTTCCGCGGAGGGGCATTCGGGAAGGGCCTCGTCGCCAACGTCCAAGAGGCCTATCGCTTCCTCATCTTCAATTATCGCCCCGGCGACGAGATATTCGTCTTCGGTTTCAGCCGCGGCGCCTTCACCGCGCGCACATTCATCGGATTCATCAAGTGTGCGGGAATCATCTCGGTCGCGGATGCCTCGCAACTGAGGCGGGCCTGGGAACTCTACGGTATGCATGCCAACCGCGACGCGGACGAACCGGAAGAATTGCTCGAATTCCGCCGCAGGCACTGTCCTGCGTCCTGCGTTTCCGCTGCGGAGCTCGCTTGGCGACGGCAAGACGACCCCTCTACGGATGCCGAAATGGTCAAGGTACGCTATTGCGGCGTGTGGGACACGGTCGGGTCGCTCGGCTGGAAGGCGATAGCGGCGACCTTCGACCGGCGTAAAGACAAACGCTACTCCGATCACGACACCCAGCTGTCCGATCTCGTCGAGGCCGGCAGGCACGCGGTCGCAATAGACGAGCGGCGGGTCCACTTCATGCCGACGCTCTGGCGTAACGTTCGCGAACTGAATGTCGCGTCGGGGCACGACCCTTATTCGACCGAGGCACCCTATCAGCAGAAGTGGTTCGCGGGCGACCATGGCTCGGTCGGGGGCGGTGGTCCGGAACGCGGCCTCTCGAACGCCGCTCTGCATTGGGTCCTCAAGGGCGCCATCGAGATGGGGCTCGAGGTGGATCTCGGAGGACGTTCGCAACTCGACGACATACGCTACCGCGCGGATGCGCCCTTGACCAATACGCCGCAGCCGCTGGCCGAGCAGGGTTTTTCGCTCCGAAGGTCGGCCAGTAGGGTACTTTCCGCCGCCAAGGACCAGCTGCTCACCGCTGACCGCAGCGGGCCTGTCGAGGCTGAGGATATACATCCCTCAGCGTTGCGTCGCTGGTTCCTGCCCGGTTCTTCTCTCGGCGGAGCGGATTACCGTCCGGCGCCGCTCGCGCCCTTGGAACGCAGTATTGAAGCAGGAAGGCAATTGTTCGATCCATTGGGCAAAGCCGATCTACCGACCTACGTCGTCGCACCGGGCGAGAGCCTATGGCGCATTGCCCGCCGGATCCTGAAGGATTCGGATCGCCATGACGAGATATTCGCTCTCAATCGTGATCTGCTCGATCATCCGGGCGACATCTTTCCCGGTGACGTGCTTCGCATGCCGAAGGACGCCGCGATCCTCTCGCCCGAGGTTTCCTACCGCCCAGGCTCATGAAACCCAACTGCGCGACCTTGGCTGCACCCGGAAATCCCACTTGTCGAGGATCCCGCGCCCCAGAAACCATCCGAGCTAGGGAGAACTAGCGTCCGTCTGGGGGTCAATGGTCTTTCTATAAGTGGGATGACCGCCGCTTCCAAGCCGCTCACAAAACCGCTTGCGCAAAATACTTTAAAGTATTACATACGTGAGTAAGGAAGGGCCCCATGGACAGAATCAATCCATCAAAGACCTCACGCACACGTCGGGCGGCAGCCGAGTTGATGCTTCAGGACGAACAGCATCGGACCGCCAACGAACTATCTTCTGCGCTCGCTGCTCTGAAGCTGACTGTCCGAGATCACGAGGAAGGTTCGCTTCCGTTCGTCGAAAGCGCAATCAAGCGACTGGAGGGGTTCGTCGCAGTGCGCCGAATTCTCGCCAGCCCAGAAGAGCGCGGATGTGACATCGTAGAGTGCCTTCGCGATCTCGCCATAGCTATGGAGCAAGGCCGTTCGATACCCGGAGGCATCGCGCTCACTACGTGCACACTTACCGTGCGGGTCGTGCCGGATCTCGCGCGCACCATCCTCAATCTTGCACACGAAATGCTCACCAACGCGATGAAGCACGGGTCGGGGGCCCACGAGATCCTCCTTTCGATCCGCTTCACGCGCCGATCCGTCCTCCTGCGTTGCGAGAATTCGAGCCAGGCTTGTGGGATTGGGCGCAAAGGCGGCGGAGGCCTGCGGATCATGCGCGCTCTGTGCCGAACTCGTGGTGGGGCCTTCAGCTACAGTAGTGGCGAGGACGGTTTCCATGTTCTCGCGCGACTGCCACGTCTGCCGCGGCCCGATGTCTGACGGTCACGACCGGACCGGCTTGTGCCGAACGTAGTCTCTGTTGCGCAACTCGACGCTCGAGCAATCGACGTCCGCTACGAGCGCTGAGAGCGACACGTCCAACGCAACGGCTATCCTCGCCATCGTCCTCAAGTTCGGAACGGCGCGACCTGCTTCGAGGCGCCAGACATGAGCCTGCGACATGCCGACCCGACGCCCGAGTTCGGTGCCATCGATCCCCGCGATCTCCCGCAATTCGGCGAGGCGTCTGCCGAAGGACAGGGCAAGTCCATCATCGTCGGTCGTGTCGTCCGCCTTTGCCATCCTGCAATTCTATCACCGGCATCGTGGCGGCAAAACCCCCTCAATCCGCGTTAGCCACGACGACGATCTGCATTCACCGCGCATGCTGCGCACCACTCGCATCGGTGCCTGGTCAGGTTCGTCATCATCGCCGCTCAAGCGCCAATGAATGCGCGTTCAGGTGGAGAGGCTTCTGCAACCACCTGCGGGAAGCGGCGCGAAATCCGCGCGGCGAATTCGGATCCGGTGGTGACCTGCGACTTGCGCGGAAAGCGACGTCCAGAGAATCTTCAGGAAATCCAGGCATGCTTCGGGGATGGTTTCAGACCAGACTGAAGAGAGCGACCTTGGTCATCCGATCGCATCGGACGCATGGACATGGATGGACTGGCTCCTTCGTGCCGCTGGCGCCGGTAATCGTGTCCTCGCTCCGGGAACGGCGCGAGACCTGAAGCGGCGGATCTACACGCGGAGGACTTTCGGGCCGGATGGAGCTGGCCTACATGAGATCGATGTCGGTAACGGAGCCCGGCTAGCCGACTGTCTTCTACTCGTTCTGGAGGAAAGCGGGTACGATCTGTCGGACCAGTCGTCACGGCCGACATCCGCGCGGATTGCGTCCATCGAACGATTTCGTGCCATCTGTCCCTCCCGAAGGTCGCGGCTCGATCATATGAAGCATATCGCGCTCCGATACTGCCAACGGAGGGACGAGATCTTCGACGAAGCGGGATGCGCCCGCCAACTCGCACAATGGTCAGATAGACGGTGAGGCGCGTCGTTCACCGAGCGCCACGCCGACTTCGTCACTGGCCCAATCCCGGAAACCATCGTCGAAGGCTTGAGCGATGTTCTCATCGGCCTGAGCGAGGAAGTCCCGGAAGCCTCGAATGATCGCCGCGGGATCCACGACCACCCTCGTCGCCTGGGTCCGAGGATCTGACAGCCACTCGCCGATTTCGCCGTAATTAGAAACCGCGAATGGTGAGCGGACCGGGAGGTCCGGCCTGTCCGGGGTGTTCATCTCGGCCAGTGCCGATGGAGCCATGACCAGTTGCGGCCGACCCCTCGTATTGTTCGCCTGGCCCGCAGCCACCAGCCAGCTCTGTGCGAAGGCGGGCCTGAGTTCGGGCCAGTTGGTGCGCACGATCCGAATGATCCTCGTAGGACCACAGCCAGTCTCCACCAGTTCGAACGCCAAGAGAAGCTGCAGGATCTGGTCGATCCCGAACATCACGGCCTTGCCTCGGCCGGCATTGACGCCGCTCGGAAAGCCGTTTCGCTGGAAGTTCTTATAGCGGGCCAGCAGCCCAGCCTTGTCGTCCCTGATGTCATGGATGACGCGCAAGGCGGCATCCAGGACGCCGTAGCCGATCGCGAACATCTTCAATCTCCTGACGCAGAGCAGCGGAAGTAGCGATTTTCAGGATGGAGGAAAAGAATGGAAGACGCATCTTCCCCAGAAGCCAACTATCTCGTGCTCGATATCGAGACCAAGCAGGATCCTACCGCTCGTGCGCTTGCCGGCGGCGGCAAAGGGTGGCGCATCGGCCTGGAAAAGCTTTCTGCGTTCGCGGTCCTCACCGCGCGATTGCGAAAGAATGTCTGGGATAATGTCGAACTGGTCTCGGGAGAGAGCGAGGAAGAGCACGATCTGCTTCTCCGCCTCGACGCGATCGTCGGCGCTCATCCAGCGAGTTCGATCCTCGTCTCGTACAACGGTACAGGCCATGATCTGGGAGTCATACGCAGAAGAGCGGCCCGCCACTGGTTGTTCGATCTGCCCCTACTCGAATATCTCCAGCAAGCCGATCACGTCGATCTCATGCGTCGCCACACCAGGGCAGCGAAGGACCGATTCCCGTCGTTGCGGGATGCGTGTGCCGGTTTGGGCATCGCAGCCGATCACCGCCTTGTCGCAGCCAATGCCGTCGACCCGGGCCTGCCATCGCGCAAGGCGGAAACCGATGTGGTCGCGACCTTTCTGCTCATGCTTTTCGAACTCGCCATAGCTGAGCGGGATCACGACGTTCTGTACAACGGCTGGCGCTCGCTCGAGGCAATGATCGCCGCCAAAAACCCCGAGCGTGCGGCGCCGCATCTCGAGCAGTTTCTTCGCCATGCCCATTTCAGGGCGATGAAGGTACGGCAGCGACGATAGGAAGGCCTTGCATAGGAGAAAATGCAAGATTATATTGCATAGTGGAGAATGAAAATGGAAATCAGAGTCGGCGAGCGAATACGTGCGTTGAGAGAGAAGAGCGGCGTCACACAGGACAGACTGCGGGAGGTTCTCGGGCTTGAGAACCGGCAGACGATCGGCCAGATCGAGGCCGATGAGCGTCGTATCACGGTTCCAGAACTCATGACGGTACTCGAATTCTTCGATGTCCCTCTGGAGCGCTTCACCAACCCGTTCATACCCATGGCGACGCCGAAGTTTTCCTGGAGGCAATCGGATAGCGAGATCGATGACCTACGGCAGTTCGAGGAGCGAGCCTCGGAATGGATCGGGGCGTACCGCGAATTCGGTCGCGCTCTCGGGGAGGATCGAAGTGCGCTCCGTCATACCCTCGACCTGACATTCAAGAGTTCCTTCGAAGAGGCGACCGCAGCGGGAAGTGCGATGGCCCGCCAACTCGAGCTGGGAATTGCTCCCGGTAAAGCACTGGCTGACGTGATGCAGCAGCGCATGGGCATCCTCGTGCTGATGGTGGATGCGCTGCCCGGAATTTCCGGCGCCGCGAGCACCCTTCCGGACCTAGATGTCGCTCTCATCAACCGGCGTGAACCGGAAGGCCGCAGAAACTTCGATCTCGCGCATGAACTCTTCCACCTCCTGACATGGAAGACCATGCCGCCGAAATGGCTGGACGGTGAGGCGGCCAATGATGCCGAAGCCAAGAAACTGAAGCGCATCGAGCAACTCGCAGACCGTTTCGCAGCCGGCCTCCTCATGCCGAAGGAGGCCATCGAGGCACTCGGCGAGCCGGGAGAAGACGTGAACGAGTGGGTGAAGGAGAAGGCCGGCGTTCTCGGGGTTTCTGCTCAGGCCCTCGGATACGAACTCATCGACGCAGGCATCATCTGTCCGGAATACCTGCATAACTCCTCGCGCCGGAAGCTTGCTCGCCGTGCCACTGCACTGCCCCCTCTCTTCAGCCGCCCCTTCGCCGAACGTCTGGCTAAGGCAATATCCAGAGGGTTGATCTCCGTCAGCAGGGCAGCCGTGCTCACCGATCTGACGATAGAAGCAATGGGTCGGCTGTTCGATGATCACGGGGTCGTGCGTCCGTCAACGATGGGCGGACCTATGGCGGACGCGGCCTGAAACACCTACCGTGCGGCTTCGTGACAAACCGGTTCTCGTCGATACGAACGTCATCCTCGAAGCCCATCTTACGGGTTGCTGGGATGCATTGGCGGGAGGCTACAACCTCGAGACCGTCGAGAAATGCATCGAGGAGACGCAGACGGGAAACCAGCTGCGCGAACGGAAGGTCGAAATCGATGAACGAGCGCTGCGTGCATCGTTGACCGTGAACGAGGTGGACGAAGACGAGGTGCTCGTACTTCGTCTCTATGGCGGCTCATCGGTTCATGACGGAGAACTTCATCTGTGGACGCATGCGCTCGCTCGCGAGGATGCCTGGATATTTTGCGGTCCCGATGGGGGTAGCATGAGGCTGGGTCACCGGCAGGGCCACGGCGCCCGGATCGTCCATCTCGAAGGCCTTCTCCACGAGATCGGCCTGAAGCTCCCCCGGAGCGCCGGGCAGCATTTCGGACGAAGGTGGCACGAGAAGTTCATGACGGACCTCGCGCTGGGATTGATCTAGCTGCCGTAATCGGATGCGCCCCGCGACTGCCGTTACGGCTCGGCACACATTTCCATCGTTCGGATGGCGGACCGTCAAAGCGCTCGGCGGCCTAGCGTCATCCTGACCCTAATGCGCTACAGCTCAGGCTCTCGCGTCGTGCTGGTCGGCTGCTCTAGATCAATATTCTCATTTACAAGCGGTAGCCCGCGTCGCGTCGAGGCAGCTTGGGAGCGCCGATCCTCCATCATATAAAGTACCGGCCCAACACCACAACGGACTGCAGCATGGCCTTATCGAGCACCCATATTGATCCAGTCGTAGGCGAGAAAATCATCTTCGACGATTGCCAGGACAGTGGCCGCTCGGATTGGGAGGCAGCGCAGGGCCATGAGCATGCGTTTCGACGAGTTCTTGCGGACCTCGGGTTGGACGCAACCTTCCCGATCCGACTGTCTCACGTCCAAGGTTCCGCGAACGTCGAGATATCCGTATTCGATCAAGACATCCGACGATTGTCCTCCCCCAATCTCCTCATACCGATCGATACCACTTCCGAACCGGACGTTCGTGTCATCCGATCGACCCTAATGGCATCGATCGGCCAGTTGATCGCTGAGAAAGAGGCTCTGATCGAGATGGCGGAGGAAACATGGAAACAGCTGCAACCCATGTTTCAAACGAGATCCAAGGCCACTCTCGAGCGGATCGATTTCGTGAAGGGAGACGGAGGACGCCTTCTTCTCCATGCTCGGGTCGTCACGGTGCGAGACGATCTCGACAGGGCTCGGTCGAGGATAGTCGCCGAGCGCGTCGAACCACTCGTCGCACTCATGACTTCGGTATTGCAGGATCACGATGCGTATGTGTCGGTCATGAAGGATGACAGAGAGCCCTTCGATCAGACGAGGATGAGTTCTCTCACCGCGAAGGTGCTCGAGCTCGTCGGAATGGATCCCACGAGCCTCATTATGCGGGTCGACGCCGATAACGGTCTCGGTTTCGAAGTCATCGACAGTTCCCTGCCGTTCTCTTCGGGCAGGTTCATATGGTCAAGAGGGGTCCTCGGGTGCTCGCTCGCGATGCGAAGCCAGAACTGCTGGGTAGACCACGATCGGGTGTTGCTAACCACCTCCGGAGCAATCCCGGAGACCTTGCTCGCATCCTCCGCGGGTCGGCCCTCGGGCGATTTCGTGGCAATCGAAGGGCTGAATTTCGAGGCTCGAGTTTCGAAAGTCAGTAGGATGGGCGAACTCTTTGTAATTGGTATCGAAATGCCGGAAGTGGAAATGTGAAAAGTAGCCCTGCACACCCCTATTGCGGCCCGCAGTCGTGTCTTCCAGAAGGGAGCGGCAACGATCATTTACTCACGGTGGGGTTCTGACGACCGGCGATGGTCGTTAGTTATTCGGAGCGAAGACTTTCCGGCAGCCGGGCCAACCTGGCGTTGCTGGGTAACCGACAGAGAAGACAACGGTCGTGGAGCCCTATGCTCGCGCCCTTGTGCATTTATTGCCTAAGCGGACGTTATCCGCCCGCGGCGGTCAAGGTTTTTGTCAATTTAGGTCGCGAACTCGCGCGCGCCGCAAATCAGATTTGAAACTGAAACAGTCTAACCGGCGGCTTGAATGGGTCGGAAGCGGACTGTCTTCTTTCGGAGCACAGAGGCCACGTAGCTGTCGGTCCGCTACGAACGCGGTTCAGCGCGCCGAATTTCGATGCTTGGCGGGCAGGAAGCGATTAATTCATCGGCGTCTGCTGGACGGTTGCCGGGGAAAGACGGCCCGAGTGTCAAAGAGCGAATACCCTTTCGATCGCCTTGTGACAGCGGCAGCGCCACGTAAGGCGTCGGGCCGTAGCGGCCTTCCCTGACGCCTACTGGTAGGGCATCTACGTGCCCTTCGGGACAGTTGCCGCCGTGATCACTAAACCCGCTCGCCACGCCCGCATCCCGGATAAGGAGCCGAGAGATCCTGATCTCCCGTTCGGATCGATGCTGAGGCCGTTTAAACGCATAAAGGTCGCTGACGAAGAATTGCGCCAGCTCGAGAAGCGCTTCCCGATCGTCGGGCTCCAGTTCATGCTCCTCTTGGAGCATCATCAGTCCCGCTCCGACGAAGCGGTCCAGTCCGTCACGATCATAGACGACGCGTCGGACGTTCACCCCTGCCCAATCCACGAGGAAGCGGGCGTCGGTTCCAATAGCGCAGCCAGTTCCGCCGTCCCCGTAGCGCTCCCATTGGCCGGGGTCGTCATCAGTCGGGGATAGGCAGCCGATAAACATCTTGGTATTGTTCTCAAGCCCAAGCAGCGCGGACGTGGCCAAAAGTCGTGGCACCATATCGACGAAGACTGGACGGTCCCGGTAGACTTCGAGAAAGCAATCCCGGGCGTAGGTATATTCGTCCGGATCGTTCATGCAGGCAAAATCCGACAGCCAGAGGGCGTCCCCGGCGAGGATCCCGCGCGCACCCGCAATGCTCGTGTAGTGGTAGAGCAACTCGCCCTCGCGCGGCACGTAGAAGTGCGGGGGAAGCCCCTCGACCTCCTGCCCCGCACAGGCCCTGTTGCTATCAGCCATCCGTCCGGATCCTTCGTCCAAGCCCTCGATGTAGGACGTCGCGCCGCTTCGCTGTAGGCGGCCCGTATGAGGCACGTCCAGATTGTTATCCAATCGGGACCGAGAGAGGTGGAGGAGATCGACGATCACGCCATTCACGAAGCGGATCAGTGCTGAAAATCAGCCGAGGCGGTTGGCCTCGGGGATTACTCGAACTGGGCCGGAACAACTCAGTCAGCTTTGGACCTGAGTTCTTCACAAACCGGCCAGTCCGATCGGACCTGTCCTATATGAGGGCCGGGCCGCCCGCTGCCGTTCCATCCTTTCCAAGGTCCGCAGCCGCCCTTAGAGAAGGGGGTCCCCGCGCGGGGTGGCGGAATTGGAGCTAAAGCTCTTGTCTGGGCAAGCTCGTCACGCTGGGTCGGCAGCGCCGTTAGCGTCGAGCGTGCGATCGTCCAGAGCCTTCTTCATGTTTCCAGTGAAGGTGGTAATCTCGAGATAGATTTCGGTCCCCTTTGGCAGGCGCTCCTCGGCTGATCTCGCCGCACCAAACTCGACCAGCAAAGCGTTGATCGGGTCGCGCACGTCAACACACGGCCCACCGAAGGCCTTGGTCAGCATATCAGTATGCCGGTCAAGGGCGGCTGTGAACGCGCGAACGGCATTTGCATCGCTGTCCGGAGAAGTTCCTCGAAGCGAGGATGCGCGGCTACCCGGGCCATACTTCTCCATCGCCTTCAGGGCAGCCGCTAGAACGCCGTCAAGCACTCCCAACTCGCCATGTTCGAAACGGCCGATGATTTGTTGACGAGCCGTCTCAGCCTTGTTGGCTGAGGTTCGCGCTTGCCAAGCCTGCCAGATCGCAATCCCGGCCCCAAGGATCGAGAAGGCGGTGCCAATCCAGGTGACGGTCTCACTGGTCACGGTCAGTCACCGAGAAGCGCGGCTATTTGTTCGCGTCCGAGATTGTGCTGCCGCTCGAGTCCCCGCCAACGCGCCAACATCTCGCGATAGGTGTCGAGCATCGGGCAGTGGCTGTTGAAGTAGGGATATTCGTCGTGCTTCAATATCGAGAAGCGGTCGAGATCGACAACGAAGTAGCGGACATACGCCATCAGGTGCGTTTCGTTGTTGCCGTCGAACCCCGGGAAACGCGCCATGTGGTGCTCCCTGAGCTTGTCGCCCTCGTCCAGCTTCTCGATGCCCCATGCGATTTCGCTGAACATATCGAGGATGTCGATCACCTCGCGACACTGTTCTTCGCTCAACTCGTCGTAGAGATGCTCGACCATCCAATCGTAGTGGTAGGTGTACCCTTCTTCGAGAGCGGTCCTGTTCTTTGCGTAATGATCTGCATCCTCGGGATACAGTTTTTCAAGAATACGGAGCTGATAAACAAATGACAGCCGTTCCTTCTTCGTCAGTTCCATGACTTCCCTCGTTCGGTGTGAGGGACCCTCATAATTGGTGAACAGGCCCGCGCAAGCCAAGTTGGGAACCGCCCCCTCAGGGGCGGAGGCTTGCGCTTTCGGCGTACGCGGCCCGAGCCTACAGTCCGCGCGCCTCGGCCCGGTACGGCGCAATGCAGACGTTCAAGGAAGAGGTCTGGGTGGATGTGGTCCGCTCGCCTCACAACCAATCGCTCGTCCGCGATCTGATAAGCGCGCAGGCCAGCGCCGGGCCTTCGGCACGATGCTGGCGATACACTATGTGGCGTGAGTAGTCCGGGCAACACCGACAACACCCACGCCGGGCGAAAGCGCCGGGACATGAACGGCGAGCTTGTGCCGACCGAGAGCCGGCACTGGCTCCGATGCCGGAAGCCCTTCGGGAGCGAGGGGCCGCACAATCGGATTTGTAACGGATGCCGCAATAGCGACGTGAGCCCGTTTGCTAGGTAGCTGTGGAAAAGTTCGCTAGCAGCGAACAATTGCTTGCGTCTGGCGAACAGCCGTCATACATACGTTTCAGCGTTTGGGTAATGGAGATGCACTAGAAGCATGGCGGTTCGCCGCCAGTGAAGGACCGCAAGGACCTTTATCACCTTTCCAGCTCTCGTTCCGGCGTCCCGGCGTCGGAGAAACGAGGATGGTCTCGGCATACAGTTATTCGGTAATTCGGATTTTCCGTGTGCAGTGTGCGCCTAGGAGTAGAACCTCAACCCTGATCCGCTCTCGGACCTAGTGCAGATCGACCAGCAATTCGGCTGGTTGACGGTCTGGGAGACTCATGATGGCTCATTTGCCGAAAAAGAGCCCAGACGCCGGGTTGTGGAAGTACGGACGGCAGGCGGTCCGGCGCATTGTGGAAGCAGTGCGTTGGAGCTTCAGAAAGGTTCTGCGGAACCGCCTTGTCCTGATGTCGCTGATTAAGATGGCGGAAGCCATCGTGAAACTGATCAGCGCCATCCTCGAGTTGTTCCGTCACTTCTAGGCGTCATTCACAAGAAAGGATGCATGATGCTGAACGAAGCTCTGCGACTGGTTCGGGTTTTCCATGATCTGAACAAGACGCAGACTGCAAATCGCGTCGGGCTGTCGAAGTCGTATATCACCGAGCTCGAGCGGGGCGATAAGAAAGTGTCGATGGAGGTGCTGGAGAAGTACGCAGAGGCGTTCTCCATCCCGCTGTCGTCGCTCATGTTCTTCGCTGAACAGGCGGCTGACCCCTCCACTGCTGAAAAGACGCGCACATTCGTCGCGGGCAAGACCCTCAAGATGCTCGACTGGATTTCGACCGTGACTGCCGAGCGGGACGAGCATGAACACGCATAAGCGCGTCCCACTCAAGGGCAGTGCCCTCTTCCGGCTCACCTCCCCTCGTCGCCTCGCTGAGATGTTGCTTGTGCCCCGCGCAACCCTTGAGCGCTTGGTCGAGGCGGGCGATGACAACTACCTCGTCCGGCCCGACCGCAAGTCCGGCCGGATAATCGAGGAACCGAAACCGCAACTCAAGCTCATTCATCAGCGCTTCGCGCGACTGCTCGCTCAAATCGAAACCCCGGATTATTTGCATTCTGGCGTGAAGGGTCGCTCCTACATCACAAATGCCAACGCCCACGGCGCTGACGACGCTTGCGTGAAGCTCGACATCAAGAAGTTCTTCCCGTCTTCAAGCTCCCACCACGTTCAGCGGTTCTTCGAGGACGTTCTCGAGTATCCGCCGGACGTAGCTTCTCGAGCGAAGCAACTGCTGACCCATGACGGGCATTTGCCGACCGGCGGCAATGCCAGTCCCATCCTCTCCTTTTGGGCATACAAGCCCATGTTCGATGAGATCGACACGCTGGCTCGGGAGAACGATTGCGAATTCACGCTCTATGTCGATGACATGTCAATCACCGGCGTATTCGCAAACCGCAAGTTTCAACAGGCCGCTCGGAAGATCATCGCGCGCTACGGGTTGCGAGCTCACAAGGCGAAGACCTTCTCCCCGAACCAGCCACGGGTCCTCACCGGCATCGCAAAGACGCGGCGTGGGCGGGAGGTTCCACACCGGCGCGCGAAAGGCATCGCCCAGCTAGAACAGCAAGAAGCGGAAGCCGAAACGACAGCAGATAAATTGAGGGTGATGCCGTCGCTCATCGGCAAGCTGAGCGAGGCGGCGATAGTGGATCCATCGTGGACTGCCAGGAAGAACGCCGCCGTTCAACGTCGCAGGAAAATGAAAGCGTCGGGGTAAAGGTCGCTACCCCGAAAATACCTCTCACCGAATTGGCGGGGCCGTCCATCCAGCTAAGATTTGAAAAGTTTGTAGGCGCGGCAAGGCTTGAACTTGGGCCTCACTCGTGTGGAGGGTAACCTCAGTCATTCTTGTGCGAATGGCAGGTTTGGGCAAGGACCGAAAATAGCTGCAATGGCCGAGATTAGGGCGCATAGCAGCCAATTGCCTAACTTCCCGAAACTGCCAGCTGGCAAGAGCGCTGACGAAAGCCAATTGACGCAACGCAGGTATTCGTAATGTCTGCCGTTGAAAGAATGAGCCCTAAAATCCCTGATAGCTACGTCCCAGCTGCTCGGAGATTTCACTGTCATTGAGGAAGAAACGCGTCGCATATTCCTGCTCGGTCACTTGGACTGGCTCGTCGCGCGGCATTCCGATCCACTGTCGCGCCTGCCAAGAACCCAAGCGGGCGAGCGTTTCGATTTCATCAGCGTAGTTCGCGATCGCATGCGCCTTCCATGTTTCGAATTCGTCAAGCATGCACAAACAGCCGTGCCCAAGCTGATCGTAGCGGACAGCTGCGGTCTCGGTCGGAAATGTTTCGCCAAGGTCGCGCTCGCGCAGGAGCTCGCGGTAATTGTCAACGCTGTCCAACAGCGTGATCTCGCTTCGCCAGAGGCGCTTCAGTTCATTGCGTGCCGACGCCGACCGAAATCTCTGCTTCTCATCCATCATCGCGTCGACGAAACGCTCGTTGCTCATACGCTCGATTTGTTCGGTCTCGAAGATGAGATGCCGCTCGGGGCTCGAAACCAGCTGGCCGAAAGCGAACTCGTCGCCGAAATGACGCTGCGCCAAGTGGAGCGCCTGACCTGTCTTGCGCAAATGCGGTACCAGCACGAAAAGTAATTTTGCGACGCGACGGCTGGCCGCCGCATGCAGGAGAATAACCTGCCGGTCACGATTGGCGCTGAAATTTGTCAGGCACAGACCGATCAGGTCATTGATGGCTTCTTCGAGATCAGGCTTACTGGAGTCGCGAAAGAGCCAGGCGGGTAAATGACGCGCCTCACCGCCGTCGGCGTGCAGCGTAATAAGGTATTGGAGCGAATGAATGTGAAACGCGTGATTGGCGGAGCGCGGACGATCAGGGAAAATGCGAGAGGAAATCGCAATAGCATCGTCGCGGCTCCGTGATACGAGAGTCGATGCGATAGTCTTCATCTGGCGCCAAGGCATCTCGAGCCAGAATCGGCTTTCGATGAGCTCAGGGGTCTCCAGCGACCGCAGCGCGACATCTACCTTTTCCGGCGTATCGCCATCCGGCAAGGCTCTCATATTGTCGATGATCCGATCGCGCTTGCTGTCGAGCCGCCGCCGGAGAAGCTTGGCCATTTCCTCGAAACGACCCAGGCTGAACTCGCGATCGAACACTTTGTCCAGCAGCCGCACTACCCGACGCTTCTCGAAGAACCATGCTTGCAGGGGGCCAAGTAGCGCGCGAATCAGATCGAGGTCCTTCAAGAGGTTTTCGCGCATCACCCGCAGCACGGGTGATTCCAGGCTTTCTTCCCTGTCGTAGATTTCAAGCGCGTGACCATCGCACAGCACCACGAGTGCTGCATTGATCTTCGGATGGATCGCGTACTGGACCGCCTGCCAGAGCGCGTTGTAGCCGAAGACGCCCTTTGTCACGTCCGGTTTCTTGGCCTCGATGATCCAGAAGTTCTCCTCCCAAAGCGTGACGCTGTAGTCGACGGCGAGACCTTTCTTGGCGATCCGGAGCGAGACTTCCCGATCGACGGAGAACATCGACTCCTTCCTGTAACCGATTGCCCGTAGAAGCGGTGTGATGATCTCTTCGCGGACGTCCTGCTCGGAGAACCGATCGAGTTTCTCAAGAGACTGGATCCGCTCAGTAGAGTGGGTTGCGATGGACTGACGGACGACGCCGACATTGATCAGCGAGAGGACATTGCGGTGCGTCAGCATAGATGGCGTAGGCATTGCGCAGACGATGGAGAGCGAACTGGAGGGGGTACCAGTTCCCAATTGTGGCGCTGCCTAAATGATCCGACCCCCTCGGACACTAGGAAACAATCTAAAGCAAAGTGACAACGACTGTTGGTATCGTCCGACCGTCTCGGAAGATAGCGCTAACCGGGTGAACTGAAACGATAACGATATATGATTGCAAGATGCATCTCCTGCTCATATATATGCGTCATGCGCTATCTGATTTCTCCTCCCGGCGACGTGGTGTCACTCGAGAACGGCTACCGCGAGACCATGAGCCTTTGCTTGGTGGACTGTCTCGGAAGCTATGCGGTCTCCGACCGCAAAAGGCGGCTGCGGTTCATCCGTGAGGAACTTAACTTCGAACTGGAACCGGGTGAGCCAGAAGACGCGATCTTCACTGAGGACTGCGAAGGGGCGGGGGTAAGAAGGGCCAAGGCGCATCTGGAAGCGCTGAAACTGATCGTCGTCAGTGCCCCCGGCTTTGACGGTGACTTCCATGTCGAAAATCCGAAGGGATGCAACAATCCCATCTCAGATCGCATAGCCACCCTCCGCAAGTTCCGTGAAACATGCGCCAAGCATTTCCTGTGTCCGAAGGCCAATCCTTGGTCCATCACCGGCTGGCACGACAAGAGTGACACGGAAAAACACGATTACTGGCGCCGCCGCCATCCCAAGGCGAAGTGGGGCTTCGTCCATGCGGGCGGTCGCTTCCGGACCGTGAACCGGGAAATCTATCCGCCCCTAATGGAGGATCCGGACCAATGCGGACCCACGATGACCGAAGCCGTGCGAGCCTATGGCGCGCCGGTCAAAGTCCTGCAGATCTGCATGACGATGGAAGTCAGCGGACAGCGCTACTCCGATGTGGCCTTCGGTGACACGCTCGGCTGGTCCGGCAGCGGTTTCGGGGACTGGTTCTGGGGGCGCAACAAGTTCGAGCGCGGCAACTACCAGAAGCCCATCATCCTCCATCCGGAAGTGCGCGAGCGTCTGATCGAGGAATTCGATTGCCGCCCTCATCCCACCGAGGAGGGAAGATCGCTGATGGACAGGGTCCGCGAACTGGCCGAGCGGAATGACGCTGCAGCAAGGAGCGAACTCGCTTCCATCCCTCTCTTTCCAAGCAGTCGCGGAACCCCCTTTCACTATTCCACCTTCAACGGGCATTGGTTCAGACCAGCCATGGAAAAGGGCGGTGTGCTCATCCATTCCGATCAGGGCACCCGGAGGCCCACTCCCGGCTGGTACCGGCACGCCACCTACACCGCCGAGATGGAAGAGATCTACGCGACCACAGAGCACGAAGAGGACATCCCGGGCAAATGCGAGGAGCTGGGCAAGACCTTCGGGCACAATTCCGATCAGTCCGGCCGATACGCACCCCTCATAGAGAAGCGCAGGGCGATCGAGAAACAGTTCGATCAGATGGAGCGCCGCAAGGAGCGTCAGCGGGCGAAGAGGGAAGGCTTCGTGCTCCCGCGAGACAACAAGCTGGAGGATCCAGAGGCTGACCGGCTTATCGCGAACCTTCCGAGGCGGAGGACGGACGCGTGACCAAGGAGCGTGCCAAGCGCAGCACCAGGCGCACCAAGATGCCGCGGTTCGAGGTGGCTTCGTTCGCCATCCATCCCGATGATCGGGGCGAGATGACGGCTCGTCTAGGGGTGGATGTCGACGTCCGCACCTTCTGCAAGCCGATATGGGTCAGCTTCGCAGCATTCCAGTCCGTCTATGCCCTCAACCGAGGAACAGCCACCGAACTGCGCCGCGCTGGCATCTTCGAGAGCAAACGCTCAGGCAGCAAAGCCGGAAAGCCGACATACTGGATGCGCATCGATCCTTCGAAGGACATCCAGCGGGTCTACGAAGACTGGGCTGCGGACCTTCCGTTGCTCACGAAGCACAAGCAGTTCGACCTCTACAAATCCGTCCGCCGCTGGATGCGGGTCGTCGCCCGATACCCCCATCCGCACAACGTCCTGCTCGGTGCCGCCATCAAGCTGGAAGAGATCGGTTCCTTCCACAAGACCGAGATCGCCGCATTCCTCCCATTGCCGGAATGCGTAAGAGAATCCACCACACAAGCTCTCAAGGCCCTGTGTGGAGAAGCAGGCCGCAGACTGGCTCTCCAAGGGGCGGTCCCCAGTGTGGACAGTCTGTGCGAACGTGAACCGCGACTCCGCGCGATCCCCGAAACCCACTTCACGAACCCCGGTATCGAAGCCCCCTGTCCGGCGTCCCGGAGATGTCTGGGCCAGGTCGAAAGGATCTTTCCCGCCGCGTCCTCTTTCCTGTTCCTGTTCGCACCGAAAAGCCGAGCCCCTCGCCGTACGTCCGAGATCGCACGAGCATTCCTGCGCTTCGACCAGGAGTTCGCGAAACGACATCCCGAGTCCGATCATCGCGACCAGGAGGCGATCGGGGACACGCTGAAGCACATAATCACCGATGACGAATGCAGGTCGCGCTATCGCTATTACGTCCGGTACCGCCTCGTTTCATTCGTCCTGTCCAGCATGAGACAGATGAAGCGATGGATCGCGCATGCCGATCCAGAAGCGGCAGGAGGAATGGAAGACCTCACGCTCGCGACACCTGCCGACCTCGACGAGATCGTCGAATTGTTCCACGCCGAGTTCAAGGGCCGAAAGGGTTCTGCGGAAGGGCGGCGGAAAGCCCATAGCGACAAGGTCAGCGACGCGCTTCCGGAAATCGATGACTGCACAACGTTCAGGATGGAACAGCTCAAAGGCATCGAAGCCGGTCTCGATGCGGCCGCAACGAAACTGCCGGCCTGCGGAAGCCTGCGCTGCGCGATCGATACGACGGTGCTCGATGAGAAGGGCAGGATACTCAGCGGTAGCCAGAGGACCTATTGGACCATCTGGCGGGCAAGCGCGATCATCCCGACCATCCGGACGACCCACGGGACAGTGGTAGAAAGAGACGAACAGGGACTGACGAGCCTCGCAGCCCTCACCGAAAGCGGGGAAAGGCCCGATGAGATATTCTTCGAATACAATGGGTGCGTGCCGTTGGTAGGCGAACGAAGTGAAATGCCGTTCTTCGTTCTTCCCTTCGCAATGGCCACGATCGCAGCTCCGAATGGACTGGATGTCAGATCACGGCGTATCCGTCACAGGGCTCTCCTCCGAACGGGCCTACCCGCCTATACGGCGTGCTCGGGGGGTCTCCTGACCTTCGATAGGTGCGGTTGGAGCGTCTACCGTTACGCCTTGGCACGCAACAGGGTGATCGTGCCGGTCAAGGAATTCGGGACGGCCATGCGCTTCGCATCCGTCGCCTATGACCTGTCCAGGGACACGCTGGCGCGCCCTCATGAAGTCCTGCAGACCGTACAGGATGCGGACGGCTGGTCGGTGAAACGGGTGAGGGGGCAGGCCCAGGCGGGTTTCGAAGCGTTCCCCAAATGCGGACCGGGAAAGCCGTTGCCGAAAGAGCCCGTGTGGTTCCCGGTCTCGAACGATACCTTCAAGGGCGCCCTCGCGCTGGCCGAAAGAATATCGGGCATCCATGAGTACGAAAACGGGCACCTGCCCATGGTCACACCCCTGCCTGCGGTAGGATGGAAATTGCCTGGCGATGCCGCGCTGATCTTCCAGTGGAACGGCAAAGCCCTCCGGATGGACGAGATCGCCCTGTTCCTGAGGTACCTGCTGGTCGGGTGGCGGGAGGTACGTTGGTACGATCTGCGTCACGCCGGTGCGAACGAGATGCGAGAGGCCGGGGTCCCCATGCGTTACATCCGGGCGATGCTCAACCATTCCGATCTCAGGATCGCAGGCTACTATGCTCGTTGGACCAAGCGCCAGAAATCGACTGCGGTCAGTAACCGTGTGGCGAAGATGCGGACCATAGCCGCAGATGCCGAGTTCAGAAGGGCCGAAGCATGAGCAAGCGTCTATCGGATGGCTCGGGCGGACCGAAGCATATGAGGAAGCGGCGCGGTGTCGAGCGCAGAGAACGCGACAGAGCGATATCGAACGCCTGCGACAAGGCAGTCGCGAAGGACGAGTGGCCATCCCCTGCACTGATCGCTTCGCTGGCCGGCGTGTCGGAAGCGGTGGTCAGCCGAAGGAAGGAAATCCTGCGGCCGGCGCGCCTCCGCTGGGTCGAGAAGTTCGGACCCCACCCCCAATGGGGGGATGGCGAGCGGGACGCGTCCGGCGATCCCCGCGACGCGCGGATCGAAGCTCTGGAGCGCAGGGTCGAACATCTCACCGCAAGACTCGATTATGCCATCGCGCTCATCCGGCGCCTGCGAAAGCTGATCCCGCGCTTCAAGCGCGAGGCGAAGGAAGCGACGGCCGAGCGCGATGCGTTCATGGAATCCGTCAGGCCGCCGAACGTCCAGATGCTGGTCACGCGCAACGCCACGCAAGAGGGGAAGGGTGATCCCGGTCCGGTCCGCCGTCTCGTGACGCGTGGGAGCGACCGTTGAGCGGGGCACTCGCTGTCAACTGCTCTGCGCCGGCACCGGACAGCCCGAACCTATTTCTCGAGGCTAGTGCCCGTTTCAAGCAGCGCTTCTGCAGCAGAGATGAGAAGCCTTGCGTGATGCTTCGTCATCAGCCCTGCGTCGACTGCCGCCCTTGCCAAGAGCCTCACACCCGAACGCAGGTCATTGGTGGCCGCGTTCTTTCTCTCGTCGCGAGAAAACAAGGGATCAGGCGCGGGGTCCGGCATCTCCATTATCGATGGGTCCCATGAATCGATCCGTGAGCGCGTCGTAATCAGACGATGTTCTCGGTGAACGACCGCGATCTCCGCGTTCCAGGCGCCTAATGCCAATTGCGCCACGATGCGCTTCAACTGCCGCGGGGTGTCAACGCATTCGTAACGCAGGAACCGCCCCGACGATGTGACCTCGAGCCACTCAGCCCGCCAGCGGCCGATGGGAGTGGACCGCTTCATGCTCCCAGGCCTGATGTCTGCGCTGCAAGGACCATCATTGTGCGCGCACGGAATGACGAGACTTACGACGCAGAGCCGTGATACCGGCGTTCCAGCGAGACACGGATCAGTCGCAGCCCGGCTAGCGAGATCGCCAATTCGCACGGAACCGAGCCTTCGAGAAACGGATCGGACCGGCGAAACCAGGCTGCGGGATCTCTCTGTTCCGACCACGCGGCCAGACCGAGTACGGCATCCAATTGGCGCAGCTTCGCCTCGAAGGTCTCCTTCGGCGGCAGCGGCGCCAACAGCATCTCCAGTTCCCTCGTGCCGATGCCGAAAAGAGGCGCCCTGGCCTTAACCCTACCGGCAAGATGGCTCACCTCGTCGAATTGCGGAAGCTGCATGGCTCGTGTCCCTTCAAGAAAGCGATCCCGTCGAGCAGATCAATGCAACTACTTTAAAGTAGTTCCCGGGGTGTTAGCCATCTCCCGGACGATGCCAGCCAAGCCAACGGTCGGTGGGCACGCATCGCAACGGCCGAAAAGGCATCCGTCGAGCAAGAAACCGCCATGCCAAGCCGAGGCGGTCAATCGGGCATCGTGGGCCGAACGAGGTTGAACTCCGTCAACTCACAAGCGAAAGGAAACGCATCATGCATCACAAGGACGCGATTCTCGACTCTCTCGCCATGCGGGGAAACGTCGCCCAGTTCGTCGCCTTCCGTCCCGATAGCGGGAAGGCGAGGCAGAGCCACTCGCGCATCGCCGGTCACGAACCCAATCAGCTTTATCTCGATACCCACGAGGCTATCGAGACACTCCTCGCGGCGAGCGCAGACCATTCGGTCAACGTGCGCAGCTATCTCCCCAGCGATCCTCGCAGCCGGGAGTTCGTGTATGGATTGAAGAGTGCAAAGGAGGCCTGCAGGACGGTCGAGCGGCTCACTGCGGAGGGCCTCCATACGATCGTGAACGAGACGGTCGACATCTCAGATGGCGGCGTATCCGGGGTACTGCAGGGTCAGACGCTCGAATTCTCTCCCGACGACACTCCCAGATGCGTGGAGAAGCCCGGGACGGCTTCGATGCCGTTCGAGAAAGGCATGGCGCTTCTGGAAATGGTGTACGGGTTTCGCCCCGATCTCGACGCGGCAATCGGAGAACGGACCGAATTCAGCATCCACCCACGGCCCATGGGTTGGAAACAGACCCACACCTTGCTCTGGGAACACGAATTCGGTGCTCCTTCGGTTGCCGGTGGCGAGGTGACCTGGCCGAACAACTTCAGCCGAATGATCGGCGACAAGGCATTCGGCCTCATGATTGCGCACCTCGCGGGAGCGTGCGTGCCGAGGACACTCGTGATATCGAGACGGATCCGTCCCTTCGAGTTCGGCAGATCGACCGGTGAGCAGGAAGTGTGGACGCGGACCTGTCCGACGGAGCAGCAGCCCGGTCTCTATACGACGGTAAAAGGTTGGATCGACCCTTTCACACTGCTGCAAAAGGAGGATCCGGAAGGGGACCAGATCGCATCCGTGCTCTCACAGGACGCCGTGGCAGCCGGCTATTCAGGTGCGGCAATCACCACGGCGGATGGCGGCTTCCTGATCGAAGGCGTGCAAGGCGAGGGCGATGAATTCATGACGGGCAGGGTCCAGCCTGGCGATCTTCCTCAGGAAATCCGGGCGGACGTGGAGAACCTGAACCGGCGTCTCTCCTCTTCACTGGGCCCCGTCCGCTTCGAATGGGTCCACGACGGCAAGACGGCCTGGTGCGTCCAGCTCCACAGGGGTCAGAGCGTCAGTACCCGAAGTGTCATAGTCGACGGCGAGACCGAAAAATGGTTCGAGTTCGACGTTTCGTGCGGGTTGCCTGCGCTCCGCGACCTACTCGCAGAGATGCCGCGCGGGGCTGGCGTCCTGGTCGAGGGCAAGGTGGGTCTTACAAGTCACATAGCCGATGTGCTGCGCAAGGAAGGACGGCCAGCCCGTTTCACGGCCACCAAGACCCACGCCTAAGGGTGGTCTTCGTCCGTGGCGTCAACGCTGCGCCAGACTTCTCCGAGCAGTCTGTCCTTCTCGGCCTCGTGGACCGCGAGGACGTACTCGGACACGTCAGGCACCCCACTCTCGACCAGGAGTTCGACCACATTGCCATACAGGCCGCGACCCGCCTTCCGGCGTTCCTCGAAAGGGAAATCCTCGATCCGCCGGAACGTGCTCTTGCCTCGGGGCAGGGGGGCATAGATCGTGGAGCCGCTGTTCATCGGGCTGAGCAGGATACGATCCCGGTAGGCATCGACAAGCTTCGCGGTATCAAGGGTGAGCACCGTCTGCTTCCGTCCGCGGTACGCTCGTGCGTCCAGGAGATTCCAGACCCGTTTCCGTGACAGCCAGAAGAAGGATTTCGAATTGAGTGTCCGATACCAGTCGGAAGGCTGAAGCCCATCCTCCAGGCACTTCTCCAACGCGCTGTCTCGCATCGGCTTCTGGTCACGCAGCACCGCACCGGGCAGCCCATCCGCGGAGAGCGGGACAATCTCCGGCCGGTGCCGGGCGAAATGCGCCTCCCGTTCCTCGCCTTCGATGCCGTAGAGATCGAGCAGCGCCTCCACGCTCAGCAGCCCGTGCTCTACTATCGCCGGCCACGCGCCCTCATGCGCCATGTGATAGAGGCGTGGGTATTTCTCGACGAGGGTATCGACTTTCACGTCCAGGTTCCTTTCTCCAGAACGCCATCCTTTGCGAACGCCTTCGAGACGTAGGCGACCGGGACGCCGGTTACCATCTCAAGCTTCCGGATGAACGCCTGGGTCTGCTCGTTCAACGACGCGTAGTCGGTCGCCTCCCGGTTCTCGACGCCGAAGTAGTCCGCGAAGGTGAGGGCGATCTTGGTGGCGCCGTTGAGTTGCGCCGAACGCCGAATGCGCGCCCAGTCGAACTCGGCAACGCGGCGCTTTCGCCCGGACACCGTGCCGCGTTCGGTCTTGTCGAATTCCTCGATGGGAATGTTCGACCGCTCCTGGATCGTTTCGAAATCAATCACCTGACCCATCGCGCCGGACGGTCCACCTACGCGGATCGGATAGGTCCGCACGACCATTATGACATCACGCACCACGTCGAAAGAGACACCGGCATCCGCCAGACAGCCTGAGCTCGACGTCTCGCGCGAGGTGACATGGGGATAGCGTCCGTGATGAATGCTGAGTTCGGTACCCTGAGTGCCTTCGAGCATGACCAGACGGCCTTGCGCCAGCATGGCCTCGATGACTTCACGCGCGGAACGGACGTAGGGCCGCAGCTGCTCGACATCCCGCGCGAGCTTGACGGGAGGGCCGAAGACCGGATCACCACGATTGAGGATCTTCC
The DNA here is from genome assembly GCF_009828015.1 of Qipengyuania citrea. Taxonomy (GTDB): domain Bacteria; phylum Pseudomonadota; class Alphaproteobacteria; order Sphingomonadales; family Sphingomonadaceae; genus Qipengyuania; species Qipengyuania citrea. Next base: position 128,001 of record NZ_WTYG01000004.1, read on the forward strand.
GAGCGGCGGCAGCGCCGACGCCCTGTGCCGTCGTCGCGATCCGATTCAGGCCGCGTTCGGTATCCCCGGCCTCGATACGACGATCTTCATCGTCGATCACGATCGCCTGAGGATCGATCGTCAGTCGTTCAGGCGTCACATCGTGATCCAGCATCTCGAGCATGAGCTGCGGCAGCCAGAGCGTCGAGCCGGCTGCGATGACGATCTTCGCGTTCGGGTTCGACTTCGATCCTGACGGGAACTGCACATACTTGTACTTGGGATCGGCCACGCGATGGCCGGCGTTCGGGCCGCCGATGCGTACAAGGCAATCGTAGTTCTCCGCCAGATGCGCGCAGACATTGCCCTTTCCCTCGCTGCCGTACTGTCCGCCAACTATCACGTCGAGCGTGCGCTCGAGGCGCGGTGCCGGCTGACCCAGCCAGGCCATCGCGGTGGCAGCGAGTTCCTCGCTGGTCGCGGCGGAACCATCCAGGACGAGATCCGCGATATCGGCCAGCGTCGACACCTGCGCCTCGGTACCATGGGCGGCGGCTTGCTCGTAGGTATCGAACTCGCGGACATCGGAGGCCCGTGTCATGTATCGCTCCTCGAGCACTTCGTGGTCCGCGTAGAGATGGATGTGGACGAGTTTCCCGCCGAACCTTGAACGCAATGCTGCGACCTGCTTTGCGATGCGGGCGGAATCAAGAACGAGGATCGGAGCGCTGGATGCTTCCACCACTGGTTCCACGGCGTCGGCCACCCAACCGCCATCGGTCTCGCGGTCGAGCCGATCTCCTGCGTCCTGAAGCGCCCGCCGCTCATTTTCGCACCCGGTCGTATCCAGGATATACGAGCGAGTTGAGATGCGTTCTGCACCGAATGTTTCCAAAGCTTCAAAGAAGCTGGATTTGCCTACGCCGATCGGTCCGGACAGAACAATCAGGTGCTTCATGGAATCACTTCCTTCCTGTTTTTGGTTTTGACCTCATGCATCCTATAATTGCCTAGACAACGCCTCGACGCACCGCACGTGACAAAAGGAACCAGCGTGAACATTTTCTCACCTACCCTGGCCATCGTCTCGCAGAAGGGGCCGACGATCATGCTGGCGAGCGGCAAACGTTTCGATCTCCTCGATCCCTCTGGCAGCGACTTCGACATAGACGACGTCGCCCACGGACTCGCCCACGTTTGCCGCTATGCTGGGCAATGCAGGAAATTCTATTCCGTCGCGGAACATTCCATCCTCGTCAGCGAGACTGTCGCTGACTTTGCGTACGAGGCACTTCTGCACGATGCCGCAGAAGCCTTCATAGGCGACATCACGCGTCCCCTGAAACAGCTGCTCCCCGACTACAAGGCAATCGAGGCCGACATTGAAGAAGCGATCAACGAGCGGTTCGGATTGAGCAAGGCGGCCAAACCGGTCATCAAGGAAGCGGATCTGCGGGTCCTGGCAGCCGAACAGATGCAGGTCATGGCTCCCGAATGTGCGGACTGGGCGGTCGAGGCCGGGATCGCACCAGCCGATATAACGGTACGTGGTCTCCTCCCTCAACAGGCAAAGGCCGAATTCCTCCGCCGTTTCTCGGACTTACGACCCTGAGCGACCGCCCCCGGCCGCGCCGAGGGGCATGTACTACGCTGCGACCGAGATCGAAGCTCGATCCTGCCGTGAGACCATGCAGTCATAATCGGTGCCGAAACTTCCGCAGGCCAGCCCGCGATGATCTCAGCCGATCCACCGGACGTGTGCATCCACATGTAAGGGAAACGATGCTGGCAGCATCGATGTCCAGCTACCTTTCAAAGCGCCTGGAAGCGGATCCGTGGATCACAATCCACTAGCAGACCGAGGTCGGACCACTCGACGGCGAAGAGCACCTGACGGGCATCACGGTGCGTCACCGGGCCGATCGTACCCATGAACTGCGCGACACCTGAGCATAGTTCATCATGGCCGGGCCGCCCCCGGTACGTCGTGGCTCGCCTATTTCGTCAGACTAGACAAGCACGGCCTCGTCATCACCGGTTCCTATACGGATGCGGGCTCTGCCTACGAACGTCCCGGCCGGATGTCCAACGCAACCTCCCCATCGAAGAAACGCTACGTTCGATCCATCGGGATCTGGGCAGATCGCAGAGCATCCGCATGGAGGATGGAAATCATATCATCGTCTACTGGAAGAACGGAGTGCTCACAGGGACATACATTCTCGGCGATGGCATCCGTTTCCAAGAGCGGCGGATCAGGCTCGACCTTGGGAACAAGACCGTGCCGAAGACCGCCAAAGGTCGCGAAGTCGCGGATGTGATAGAATGCAAGCCTCGGCTTCCGAGCGGCGTGCGCATCGAGACGGTACACAAAAAGGAGGCTGTCGGTCAGGAACTTGCTCTCGAAGCGACCCCCATACCGTTCGACTCGCAAGGCAATCTGCTGAGTTAACTTGTTGAGTAGCGATCGCTGACGATCTCGTGCCGATCGCTACCCATCCTCATCCGACGTCGCGCGGATCACGACATTGGATCGATGGGTCCTCTGATCCACTCAGTGCCGCCGAGCATGTCATTGTAATCTATGGTCACCGACCATTCGTTTCCCACAATCATCGTCACCCCTACCGTGTCTGGACCGTGGAACCGCAAGTCTGTCACCAATGCGAAGATCGCCGATCTGACCTTGGACCGAGCCTCGAATCTCACATCCCCGTCGTCGGCGTGCAGGGATGCACGGAGACCGTTGATGCGTTCCCATTGCTCCTCCTTGCTGGGCGCGTGTTTCAAGGCGAGAAGCCTTTCTCGAGCTTCCTCCAGCTTTGTCGAGGCAATATCGACCTCATCTGTCAACGCGGTCCAGGCAACCTGTGCTTCGGGCCTCCCGGTCTCTATGGCGATGCGTAGAGCGGAATCGGCCTTTGCCTTGGCCACCTCCCATATCCGTTCCAATTGCGCGATCTCGATCTCGTTTCCACGCAGCTCGGACTGCGATGCCGCATGGTCTTCGTGAAGAGCCTCGAAGATGATGGGGTCGAGGATGCCATTCTCCCAGATCGTGTAGTTGTAGTGGGTGCGGTTTTGGCATCCGCGGCCCCGTTGGTAGCCGTCGCAAACCAGATAGTCTTCGTTCACCCATGAGCCGTCAGCGCGTTGCTTCCTGCCTTTGCTCCTGAAGATCATCTTCGACGAGCAGGCGTCACAGCGTGCGAGACCCGAAAACAGATTGACCAATCGTCGACCGCGGCCGGTCGAAACGCGAGACCTTTCTTTCATCGCGAGCATTGCGCGGCGATGGAGGTCTGCATCGATCACTATTGGATAGTAATCGAGGATCACCTCCCCGGTCATCATCCTTTCGCCTCCACGCGCCTTCTGGGCCAGGTGCAATTCACCGATGACGGCCGGATTCCGAAGTATCTTCTGAACATAGCTGGCGTGCCAGGCTTCGGCCCTCCCGAACGGCGGCACGCCGTCCAGATTCAAGTTTCGCGCAATATGGGCTTTCCCGAAGCCGGCAACGGTCTCCTCAAAAATACGACGAACGATCTCGGCTCGTTCCGAGTTGGGTATAAAGACCGGCGGCGAACCCACCACATCAAGCCAAGCAGGCGCACGGCGGGTCATCACGAACTTCTCGCCGCTGTTCAGACGGCGCCGCTTCGCCGCCCAAGCCGCACCCAACCTCTGGCTCTTCTTCTCGGATTCTTCATGACTGAGCTGGGCCTTCACCACCACCTCGATGATTGAAGCCATGTCGAAATTGCCCTTCGAATAGCGACGGCTCCCATCGACAGTGGCAACAGTAACACCGGCCTCGGTGAGGTTCATCATCCAAAGGAACACCTTCCCCGGCTCCTGCCTCGAAAGCCGGTCCAATTTCTCGCATAGCAGGACGACCCCGTCCGGATACCGTCCGGCGTCCACCTCGGCGACGAATCTCCCTAAAGCACCGGTTGATGCATGCTGCCCCTTGAAAGCGCTGATACCATCGTCAACGAGTTCATCGACTACCGACCATTCGTTTTCCGAAGCGTGGCGACGACAATCGTCTCTTTGCCGTTCGAGTGTCGATCCGCGTGATTGTTCAGCGCTCGACCACCGCATGTAAATGACACAATCCATCATGGCTTCTTATCGCTATTTCCGATTGAAGTGTAGCCATACCGTAACTGAGCAGGTTGTGCGCGCCCGCCGCGGCGATTTCCAATGCGCGCTTGGCGGTTTCCTGCCCCTTCACCTGCTTGAGATCGCCGCCGCTCCTCTCGCTCGCCACCACGCCCGGTTCGGGCTGGGACAGCAGCTGCGTACCCTTGAGATGGTTGAGCAGGCTGGCCAGGTCGGGCGCGGCACACACAGGGACCTCGCTCGCCCAGCGCGCTTCCGATCCCTGCGTGCTGGGGCAGATCAGCCCGACCTCGGCCTCGCTCGCATGGATTGCCGCCAGCAGTACGCCGGGCGAAGCGACGATCCGCGCATCGAGCGCGAGTTCGCCCACCGCGATCCAGTCGCCCAGCTGTTCGGCATCGGTCACGCCCATCGCCGCCAGCAGCGCCAGCGCGATCGGCAGGTCGTAATGCGACCCCTCCTTCGGCAGATCGGCGGGGGAGAGGTTGATCGTTATCCGCTTGGGCGGCAGCGCCAGCCCCATGCCCGCCAGCGCCGCGCGCACGCGTTCCTTGCTTTCGCCGACCGCCTTGTCGGCCAGGCCGACGATGTTGAACTTGGGCAGGCCCGGCGCGACCGAGCACTGAACTTCCACGCTGCGCGCTTCGAGCCCCAGATAGGCAACGGTTTTGACCAGCGCGACCAGCGTGAATCCCCACCCCCGTAGTTACCCGTAGATGATGGCCGCGAACGCCTCGCTTGTCGAGGGTAAACAGAAACCACAACGCCAGTGAACTATTATGGTTAACAGCGAGTTAGCCATACCTCTTGAGCCGGTCGAAACCGGGCGAGCCGCATAAGCTTGCCATGTTTCGAATCACTGCCCTTATCGCTTCCGCCGTCGGCTCGCTGTTTGCTGCCCCCGCAGCCGCCCAGTCGCTGACCCTGGTCAACCTCCCGGTGGTCTATGTCGCCAGCCCGGTGGTCCAGGAAACCCATCAGGGCAAGGCGATCGCGCCGAAGGCCGTTTCGCGCCCCGCAGCAAAGCCGCAGACCGAGACCAAGCAGCTCGCCGCCATGCGTCCACAGGTCCATGCGCCCGCCGCGCTGCCTGTGTGGAAGGCCCCCGCCTTCGTCGATCGCCGGTTCCGCAATTACAACCGCGGCGTCGCGCAATACGGCCCGTTCCGCGTGCTCGACGATCGCCGCGTCGCGCTGGTCGGTGAAACCGATGCCACAACGCCGGGCTACTTCCGCGCCATGATGCGCGATTTTCCCGATCTCGAGCAGCTCGACATGGTCGAATGCCCGGGCACGCGCGACGACCGCGCCAACCTGCAGGTCGGCCGGATGATTCGCGCAGCCGGTCTCGTCACGCATGTGCCCGCCGTCGGGTCGGTGCGTTCGGGCGCGGTCGAGCTGTTCCTTGCCGGTGTCGAACGCGACATTGCGCAGGGTGCCGAATTCGCCGTGCACAGCTGGATGGACGCCTATGGCCGCGAAGCCGACGACTTCGCCATGCATGCGCAGGAAAACCGCCAGTATCTCGACTATTATCGCGAAATGGGTATGAGCGCCGAGCAGGCCCGTTCGTTCTACGCCTTCACCAATTCGGTGCCGCACGCCCGCGCGTTGTGGCTCGATGCAAGCGACATGCGCCGCTGGACGGGCCGCAAGACGCAGCGCGCCCAGTCGCCTGCACGCTACCAGCAGGCACAGCCCGCCCCGACGCTGACCTACGCCAACGTCACTTTTTCTTGACGCCCCCGGGCCTATCGCCTAGGCGCGCGGCCCTGTAAGGCGGTCGCTCCCGAGATCGAATCAAGCGGGGCGACCCTTGTGCCGGAGCGAACCGTTCGTACCGGCAACCAACCTATCTAGTAAGGACGATCCGATGAAGCGGACATTCCAGCCCTCGAACCTCGTACGCGCCCGGCGCCACGGTTTCTTCGCGCGCAAGGCTACCCCGGGTGGCCGCAAGGTGCTGCGTTCGCGCCGCGCCCGTGGCCGCAAGAACCTCTGCGCGTGATGTGATGCGCTGCGCTCCGGCGCAGCGATAGTCACGGACAGTCAGCGGGCTCCCCTCGGGGGGCCCGTTCGCGTATCTGACTCCCATGGACCCGAGTCTTTCCGTCATCCGCAAGCGCGGCGACTTCCTGGCGGCAAATCGCGGGCTGCGGGTGGCGCGCCCCGGCTTCGTGCTGCTGGCCCACCCCAATGACGGGCGGGGCAAGCGCTATGGCATCACGGTGACCAAGAAAATCGGCAATGCAGTGGTGCGCAACCGCATGAAACGGCGGTTCCGCGAATTGCTGTGGGACGCACTCCCCGATAGCGGCCTGCCCGATCACGACCATGTCCTGATCGGCCGTGCGGGCGGGGTCGAACGCGATTTCGCCAAATTGCGCGACGAGCTGGCCGCTGCGCTCGACCGCGCGGCGCAGGGCAAGGGCGATCGCGCGCGCAGCCCGCGTGCGCATCGCAGCCGCCGCGCGTGAAGCAGCCGCTCATCTGGATTGCCCGCCTGTGGCAGCTCGGGCCGAGCCGGATCCTGCCGCCGACCTGCCGCTATCACCCCTCGTGCAGCCAGTATGCGATCGAGGCGCTGGGAAAACACGGCGCGATCAAGGGTGGATGGATGGCATTCAAGCGTATATTGCGCTGCAACCCATGGGGCGGCCACGGCCACGATCCGGTGCCCTAGCACTGTCTTGACAGGCTAAGACACCTCCCCACATTCTGTATTCGACCGGACAAAGACGGGACCGACCTTGGACAACCAGCGTAACCTGATCCTCGCCATTGCGCTCTCCTTCCTGCTGTTGCTGGGCTGGACGTCGGCGATGGACTATTTCTATCCGCAGCCCGAACAGGCGCTGGTGGAAGACCGGGCGGACACCCCGACCGAACAGGCCAGCCAGGCGGCGACGCAGCATTCGCGCACCGGCGGGCTCGTCGATCCGGCGATGCGCGCGCAGGAAGTCGCCGACGTTAAGACCGCGCTGGCCAGTCCCGACCGCGTGCGCATCGACGCCCCGCGGGTGGCCGGCTCGGTCAATCTGCGCGGCGGCGTCGTCGACGACATCGTCCTCAAGGAGTATGACGAGACCACGCAGAAGGACAGCGAACCGGTCCGCATCTTCTCGCCCAGCGGCACCCCGGCGCAGCAGTTCGCGCAGTTCGGCTGGGTCGGCTCGAACCTCAAGGTACCCGGGCCGCAGACGCTGTGGGAAGCCGATGGCGATGTGCTGAGCGCCGACACCCCGCTCACGCTGACGCATGAGAATGGCGAAGGGCTGACCTTCTCGATCCGCTATACGATCGATGACCAGTACATGATCACTGCCGCGCAGACGGTGGCCAACACTGCGGGCAATGATGTGGTCGTGCAGCCTTTCGGACTCGTCAACCGCACCAGCCGTACGGCCAGCGAAGACCTGTGGATCGCGCACTCGGGGCCGATCGGCGTGTTCGGCGACAGCGCCGATTACGACATCGATTACGACGATCTCGACGAAGACCAGCGCGTTTCGCCCGAAGGCCGCACCAGCTGGGTCGGCTTCACCGATATCTACTGGCTCGCCGCGCTCGTCCCGCAGGACGACAGCGCGCCTGAAACCACCTTCCGCGCGATGGGCGACGAAACCTACCGCGCCGACATGATCTACGAAGCGACCACGCTGCCCGCGGGCAATGCGCTGACGGTCACCTCGCGCCTCTATGCGGGGGCCAAGGAAAGCGCGGTGCTCGATTCCTACGAGGATGCGGGCATCCAGAAGTTCGGCCTGGCGATCGACTGGGGCTGGTTCCGCTGGTTCGAGAAGCCGATGTTGTGGCTGCTGCGCACGATCTACGACGCGGTGGGCAATTTCGGCATCGCGATCATCGGGCTGACCTTCATCGTGCGCGGCCTGATGTTCCCGATCGCGCAGCGCGGCTTCGCCAGCATGGCGGAGATGAAGGCCATCCAGCCGAAGATGAAAGCGCTGCAGGAGAAGTACAAGGACGACAAGCCCAAGCAGCAGCAGGAAATCATGGCGCTCTACAAGAGCGAGAAGGTCAACCCCGTTGCGGGCTGCCTGCCAATGCTGCTGCAGATCCCGGTGTTCTTCGCGCTCTACAAGGTGCTCTATCTCGCGATCGAGATGCGGCACCGCGACTTCCTGTGGATCGGCGACCTGTCCGCGCCCGACCCGGCCAATCTTGCCAATGCGCTGGCCTATGTCGGGATCGACGTGCCGCAGTTCCTGATGATCATCTTCGGCCTCGGCGTGCTCGCTGTGCTGCTCGGCTTCACCATGTGGCTGACCTTCCGCCTCAACCCGAGCCAGATGGACCCGATGCAGCAGAAGATCTTCGACATCATGCCGTGGATCCTGATGTTCGTGATGGCGCCCTTCGCCGCCGGCCTGCTGCTGTACTGGGTAACCTCCAACGTGCTCACGCTGGCGCAGCAGAAGTACCTCTATTCGAAGCATCCGCAGCTGCGCGCCTCGATCGAGGAAGAAAAGGCGCGCAAAGCCGCCGAAGCTGCAAAGGCGGGATCATGAGCACCGAAGAAGCTGCCGAGCGGGCCGCGCTCGAACGGCGCGCGGGCAAGCTGTTCTCGGGCCGGGTGGATTTCCTCCTTTCGGCGCCGCAGCTCAAGTTCCTGCCCGAACCCACCGTACCCGAGATCGCCTTCTGCGGACGCTCGAACGTGGGCAAGAGCTCGCTGCTCAATGCGCTGACCGGGCGCAAGGCGATCGCGCGCGCTTCGGTCACGCCTGGCCGCACGCAGGAACTCAACTTCTTCGAAGTGGGCGAACCCACGCTGTTCCGTCTCGTCGACATGCCCGGCTACGGCTTTGCCAAGGCGCCAGTGAAAGTGGTCGAGAAGTGGAAGAGCCTCGTGAAGACCTATCTGCGCGGCCGGCCCGTACTGGCGCGCACGCTGGTGCTGGTCGATGGGCGCCACGGCCCCAAGGATGTCGACCGCGAGATGATGAAAATGCTCGACGAGGCAGCGGTGGGTTACCGTGTCGTGCTGACCAAGGCCGACAAGATGAAGGCCAGCGAACTCGCCAAGGTGATCGAGGCCACCGAAGCCGAAGCACGCAAACACGTCGCCGCCTTCCCCGAAATCCACGTTACCAGTGCGGAAAAGGGCATGGGTATCGGCGAGCTAAGGGCGGCGGTCCTGGGCGACGCGGGGGTCTAGGTGGCATCCGCTTCGCGGCGGACTTTCTCGCACCTCCAGCTGCAAGATCGGCAAGACTGGCAGGGCCAGGCTGGCGGGGCATTTACCAGCCGCCCGTATTCTCACCCGAGGCATTTCTGACCAGGCTTCGCGCGAAGGAATTTCCGTCACGCATCACACGGGCCCAGCGCTTGTTCGTGAGGCACACGTTCCTCACCTTCGCCCGTGTGCCGGTCTTTCTCCAATCACGGCAAACGATCAGGTCCGGATCGTAGCCCGGATGAGCCGGATTGGTGATCGGTTCGCCCGAAGCCTTGTAACCCGGCTTGACCGTACGCTCATCGGCCGAAGCCATGCCCGCACCAGATATTGTCAGACCAAGAAAAAGTAACGCCTGCCATTTCACTGCGGACCTCCTGTCGTTTCTTGTGTCTTTAGTTTTTCAGAGGATACACAGGGGCGAGACAGAGTCTAGGGGGAGGGAAAGTACTGCCCTTGTTCGCAAGGTTTCCGAGCGTTCTTAACCCCTTGCCTAGTCTTCAGCCGGGAAACAGCCGGAATTGCGATCGGGCGCATGACCGCGGTTGGATTCGTCGGCTTGGATCTCTTACGTCGCAAACAGCATCGCGTCGTCGGCGAAGGCCTTCATCTCCAGCGCGTTGCCGCTGGGGTCGCGGAAGAACATCGTCGCCTGTTCGCCTGGCTGCCCCTTGAAGCGGATGGTCGGCGGTATTGCGAATTCGGTGCCCGCGGCCTCGAGCCGGTCGGCCAGCGCGTGCCAGTCCGCCATCGCCAGCACCACGCCGAAATGCGGCACGGGCACGCCGTGCCCGTCGACATGGTTGTTCGCGCGGTCGCCCGCTTCGCCGGGGGCGAGATGCGCGACGATCTGGTGGCCGTAGAAATCGAAATCGACCCATTCGGCGCTCGATCGTCCCTCGCGGCAACCCATCGTTTCGCCATAGAAGGCGCGGGCCGCGGCGAGGTCGTCGACTGGAAAAGCGAGGTGGAAGGGCCTGAGCGACATGTCTACTCCGTCGCCCCTGCGGAGGCAGGGGCCTAGATATGGGGTCTTGCTGGCACACCTTCCGCCTAATGGAAACCGCATCGAGCATCGCTGCCGTTATCTGGATTCCCGCCTGCGCGGGAATGACGAACCGGGGCCGGGCGACCTTGCCTGTTCAGCCTCGACAGTGCCCGGCCGGGTCTCTACCGCCGCCCCACGCAAGGTGGGTGCACACATGAAGCTGATCATCGGCAACAAGAATTACTCGAGCTGGAGCCTGCGCGGCTGGCTCGCGGCCAAGCAGTCGGGCCTGTCGTTCGAGGAAATCACCGTGCCGATGTTCGGCAAGCAATGGGATGCGCTCAAGAGCGAGGATGGCGGTACGCAGCCCTCGCACGGCAAGGTGCCGATCCTGTGGGACGACGAGGCGGTGGTGTGGGACAGCCTCGCGATCCTCGAATATCTCGCCGACAAGGTCGGGCGCGATCGGTTCTGGCCCAAGGACGCGGTCGCGCGCGGCATGGCGCGCTCGATGGTCGCGGAAATGCATTCCTCCTACCATGCGCTGCGCGGCGAATGCCCGATGAATGTGCGCAAGCGGTTCGAGGGCTTCACCCCGAGCGAGGCCTGCCGGCAGGACATCCTGCGCATTCTCGGGCTGTGGGCCGAGGCGCGCAGCCGCTTCGGCAGCGGCGGCCCGTTCCTGTTCGGCACTTTCGGCGCGGCGGATGTCTATTTCGCCCCCGTCGTGTCACGCTTCATCAGCTATCAGATCGCCGTACCCGGCTTCGCCGCCGCCTATATGCAGGCGGTGTGGGAGCATGAGTGGTTGCAGGCGTGGATCGAAACATCGGAAAGCGAAGAATGGGTCATCGAACAATACGAAACCATTGGCTGAGCGCATGCGCCGCGCTGGCGGCGCTGCTGCTCCCCGCGCAGGCGCAGGCCTGGGGCTTCTACGCGCATACGGTGACCGCCGATATCGCGCTGGAAAACGTGCGCCCGCAGACGCGCGCGGATATTGCCCGGCTGCTGCAGGCTTCGCCCATGCTGGGCACGCCAGAGTGCGACCTGGACAGTCTGCAGGATGCAAGCGTGTGGCCCGACTGCCTGCGCGGCCAGTACTGGCGCTGGGGCCACACTTTCGCCTGGCACTACCAGACCGAGCCGGTCACCGAGGAATATGACGCGCGCAAGAACTGCTCGGGCCTCGGCTGCGTCAGCGCGCAGGTCGAACGCAACCAGCGCATCCTCGCGGACGAGAGCCTGCCCGACAATGTCCGCGTTGAAGCGCTCGCCTTCCTCGTCCACTTCATCGGCGACATCCACATGCCGCTGCATTCGGGCGATCACGACGACCGCGGCGGCAACGATCGCGAGGCCGCCTATGGCATCGTCCCGGGGCTGAACCTGCACTGGGTGTGGGACGGGCCGCTGGCCGAACGCGCGATCAGCGGCAATCCGCCGATCGCGCGGCGCTACAGCGCGGCCGAACGCGCCGAACTGGCTGGGGGCAAGGCCGCCGACTGGGGCCGCGAAAGCTGGCAGATCTCGCGCGATTTCATCTATCCCGAAACCTTCGGCTGCGACCCGTGCGAGGGCGAGCTGCCGCGCGAAACCGCGCTGTCGCAGGAACTGATCGAACGCTCGGCCCCGATCGCGCGGCGCCGCGTGCTGCAGGCGGGGTTGCGCATGGCCGAATATCTCGACCGCGCTTTCGAGCCGGGGCCGCTGCCCGAAGAGGCACGCGACTAGGGCACGCGCTCGGTCTCGTAGCGGCTGCCATCGCGGCGGAAATAGCCTTCGGGGCTGAACCGCATGTCGATATCGGGATACTCGCCGCCGTCGATGGCGAAATCGCCCGCAGAAGCGACCACGAAGACGCAAGGCTCCTCGCCCCGGTTCTGCAGGTGGTGGCCATTGGCCGCGCCCGCGGGCCAGGCGAGGATGTCGCCGGGGCACACGGCGGTTTCGCCATCGCCCTCGACCAGCACCGCTTCGCCTGCGAGCATTACCAGCAGTTCGTCGAGATCGGTGTGCCAGTGCCGCTGGCTCGACCAGGCGCCCGGCTCGAGCACGACGTGGCTCGCGCGCAGATGCTCGAGCCCGCAGGCCGGGGCGAGGCGGCGGTAGCGGCGGCCGCTCACGGGCGCATCGAACGGCGCGGGATAGCCCGTCGCATTGGTCTGGGGGATGGCATCGAGATCGAGCTTGGGCATCGCTGCGCACTCCTGCTAGCGGACACAGCATGACTGATGTTCTCGATCTCGCCAAGCGGCTGATGGCCGCGCCCAGCGTCACTCCCGCCACGGGGGAGGTGTTCGATGCGCTGGAAGCGATGCTGGCGCCGCTCGGCTTCGAGGTGACGCGGTTCACCCGCGGAGAAGGCGCCGCGGGCACGCCCGAGGCGCCGGTGGAGAACCTCTTCGCGATCCGCCGCGGGCCCGAAGCCTCGCGGCACCTGGCCTTTGCCGGCCATCTCGACGTCGTCCCGCCCGGTGGCGGCTGGACCAGCGAGGCCTTCGAACCCGAGGTGCGCGGCGAGCTGCTCTATGGCCGCGGCGCGGTCGACATGAAGGGAGCGATCGCCTGCATGGTCGATGCGGCGGCGCAGGTGCCTGCCGATGCGGGGACGATCAGCTTCATCATCACCGGCGACGAGGAGGGCCCCGCGCTGCACGGCACGCGCGCGCTGATCGATTTCATGCGCGAGCAGGGCCACCAGCCCGACCTCTGCCTCGTCGGCGAACCCACCTCGGTCAACCGGCTGGGCGACATGATGAAGATCGGGCGGCGCGGTTCGGTCAACATCTGGCTCGAAGTGCAGGGCACGCAGGGGCATGTCGCCTATCCGCATCTGGCGGACAATCCGATCCCCAGGCTGGTGGCGATGCTCGCCGACCTCGATGCGCTGGTGCTGGACGAAGGCACCGACTGGTTCCAGCCGAGCAATCTCGAAGTGACAGAGATCGACGTGCCCAACGATGCACACAATGTGATCCCCGCGGTCGCCAAGGCGCGGATCTCGATCCGCTTCAACGATCTTCATTCGGGCGCAACGCTGTCCGAGAAGGTCGGCGAAATCGCGGAAAAGCACGGCGGCAGCGCGCTGCCGATCATCAGCGGCGAGCCGTTCCTGACCCCCCCCGGTGCCTTCAGCGATACGATCGCCGCCGCCGTGAAGGCGGAAACCGGCGTCGATCCCGAACCCTCGACCACCGGCGGCACGTCGGATGCGCGGTTCCTGCGCAGCGTCTGCCCGGTGATCGAATTCGGGCTGGTCAATGCAACCATGCACAAGACCAATGAGGCGGTGGCGGTGGAAGACCTTGCCGCGCTCGGCCGGATTTACGCGCGCATCGCGCGGGACGTGCTGGCCGGCCAGGCCTAGGCCAGGACGCCGGGCAGCGGCGGTCCGGCGTTCACTTTGCTTTGCTTTCGCCGAGAACTGCGTCATGGATTGGCGCGCGGCCATGCCGCTTGCAACGACGGTAGACAGGGGTTGGGAATTTGCTGAAGACGTGGTTCGAAATTCCACTGTGGCAGCGCGTGGTCACTGCGCTCATTCTGGGTGTGCTCACCGGCTGGGCCTGGGGTCCCGATGCCGAAAGCATCAAGTGGATCGGCGATTTCTTCATCAAGGCGATCAAGATGCTGGTCGTCCCGCTGATCTTCTTCAGCCTCGTGTCGGGCGTCGCCGCGATCGGCGACCTGCGCAAGCTGGGCGCGGTCGGCGGACGCGCGCTGCTGCTGTTCGTCGTCACCGGGCAGATCGCGGTCTGGCTGGGCCTCGGCCTCGGCACGTTGATCCAGCCGGGTGCGGGTGTGGATACCAGCGCGATCCAGATGGGGGAGACTCCGGTTCCCAACGAAACCACTGCGGTCGACATGGTGCTTTCGATCGTGCCCGAAAGCCCGGTCCAGGTGATGGCGGACGTAGCCGTGTTGCCGCTGATCGTCTTTTCGCTGCTGATCGGCATCGGCATCCTGATGGCCAAGGAAGAAGGCCTTCCCGTCCAGAAGGTGTTCGATAGCGGCGCGGTGATCATGCAGAAGGTCACCATGATCGTGATGGAGCTGACCCCCTTCGGCGTCTTCGCGCTGATGGCCTGGGTGGCGGGCACGCTGGGGCTCGATGCCTTGGTCAGCCTCGCCAAGCTCGTCGGCCTCAACTATCTCGGCTGCCTGCTTATCATCGTGCTGATCTATGGCAGCATGATCAAGTTCCTCGCCCGGCTGCCGGTGCGCGATTTCTTCCGCGGCATCGTCGATGCGATGGCGGTGAGCTATTCGACCGCCAGTTCGAACGCGACGCTGCCGGTGACGCTGCGCTGCGCCGAGCGGAACCTCGGCGTGTCGAACTCGGTGGCGAGCTTCGTGATCGCGCTGGGGGCGACGATCAACATGAACGGCACCGCGATGTACCTGGGACTTGCGACGCTGTTCGGCGCGCAGATCTTCGGCGTCGACCTGTCGATGGGCGATTATTTCCTCATCTCGATCCTCGCCACGCTGGGCGCGGTCGGCGCGGCGGGCATCCCCGGCGCGGGCCTGATCATGATGGCGCTGGTGTTCGGGGCGGTCGGCGTGCCGCTGGAAACGATCGCCTTCGTCGCCGGCGTGGACCGGATCATGGACATGATGCGCACCACCACCAATGTCAGCGGCGACGCGGCCGTGGCAACTACGGTGGCGGTGATGACCGGCGAGATCGACACGCGCGAGATGATCTCGGCGGACGATGTCTGAATAGAGAATCCGCCCCGTCTGGCGGCGCCGGATGGGGAAGCTGTTGGACCTACCGTCCCCTGGGCTTCTCCAGCACCTTCTTCCGGTAGCTGCACAGATCGACCACCGGGCAGCGCCAGCATTCGGGCGTGCGCGCCTTGCAGATATAGCGGCCGTGCAGGATCAGCCAGTGATGCGCCCCCAGCCGGAAGGGCTGCGGCACGCGCTTTTCCAGCTTGGCCTCGACCTGCTCGGGCGTCTTGCCCTTGGCGAGGCCGGTGCGGTTGCCGACGCGCAGGATATGCGTGTCCACCGCGAAGGTTTCCTGCCCGAACCAGCAATTGAGCACGACATTGGCGGTCTTGCGCCCGACGCCGGGCAGGCGGACGAGATCCTCGCGCGTGTCGGGCACCTCGCCGTCATACTCGTCGACCAGCAATTGGCTCAGCGCGATCACGTTCTTGGCCTTGGAGTTGAACAGGCCGATGGTCTTGATGTGCTCCTTCAGTCCCTCTTCGCCCAGTTCGAGCATCTGCCGGGGCGTCTCCACTTCGGCGAAGAGCGCGCGCGTGGCCTTGTTGACGCCGACATCGGTTGCCTGCGCCGACAGCGCCACGGCCACCACCAGCTGGTAGGCATTGCCATATTCCAGCTCGGTCTCGGGTGAGGGATTGTCCTCCGCCAGTCGGCGGAAAAACTCGAATATCTGGTCTTTGGTCATAGCTGTTGGCGGCTCATTCCAGGCCTGCGCCTTCCATTTCCTCGAGCGCGCGGGCCATCGCTTCGCGGCGGCGTTGCATGGCGTCGCTGAAGGCGGCGGCAACGATTCCGGTGGGCAGGGCGACCAGCAGCACGCCGCCGATGGCGACAGCCGAACCGATCAGCCGGCCAAGCGCGGTGACCGGATAGGCGTCGCCATATCCCACCGTGGTCAGCGTGATCACCGCCCACCACAGCGCGCGCGGGATCGAGCCGAACTGCTCGGGCTGCAGGTCGCCCTCGACCCAGTAGAGGCCGGCAGCGCCCAGCAGCACGAGGACCAGCGCCAGCGTGGCGCAGACGAGCAGATCGTAGCTGCGTTCGCGCAGCGCCGCGCCGATTTCACGCATGGCGGCGGAAAAGCGGCTGAACTTCATGATCGACACGATCCGCAGCAGGCGGATCACGCGCAGCACGGCGGCATTGGCCACGAAGAACGGCGCCAGGCTGACCACCACCACCACGAGGTCGATCAGCCCGATCGGGGAGAAGATGAAGCGCCAGCGTTTCTGCCAGGGGGAGCCGGGGCCTTCGCGCTCGGGGGCGGCGAAGATCCGCCCCGCATATTCGAGCAGGAAGACCAGCCCGAAGATGAATTCCGCGATCAGGATTTCGCCCTGATAGGGCAGGCGTATCGCCGGTTCGGTCGCGACGATCCCCACCAGCAGCGCCGCGAGGATGACCCACACGACGAATACGTTGAGCCCGGTCAGCTTGCCGTTCGGCCAAGAGCCGATGTGGAGCTGCCGGTGGAGCCTGGCGCGCAGCGTCACCGGGTCAGATCCCCAGCACCTGATCCATCGCATAGCGGCCGGGGGCGCGGCCGATCATCCATTCCGCCGCGCGCACCGCGCCGCGCGCGAAGATCGCCCGGTTTTCCGCGCTGTGCGACAGCGTGATGCGCTCTTCGCTGCCGGCGAGGATGACGCTGTGCTCGCCCGCCACCGTGCCGCCGCGCAATGCCGCGAAGCCGATCGTGCCCTCT
Organism: Qipengyuania citrea; assembly: GCF_009828015.1. Classification (GTDB taxonomy): domain Bacteria; phylum Pseudomonadota; class Alphaproteobacteria; order Sphingomonadales; family Sphingomonadaceae; genus Qipengyuania; species Qipengyuania citrea. The sequence continues at coordinate 144,744 of NZ_WTYG01000004.1, forward strand.
TCTCGCGCGCCGGTGCACCCGTCGCGCCCGCGCACTGCATGATCGCCCAACGCAATCCCGCGCCCGGCCGCCGCGGCTTCGCCCAGCAGCAGCGCGGTCCCGCTGGGTGCGTCCACCTTGCGGCGGTGGTGCATTTCGAGGATCTCGATATCCCAGTCCGGGCCCAGCCGTGCGGCCGCCTCGCGGACCAGATGCGCCAGCAGCGTCACCCCCAGCGAGGTGTTGCCCGTCTGCAGCACCGCCACTGCACGCGCGGCATCGTCGATCGCGCCGTGATGGCGTTCCTCCAGCCCGGTGGTCCCAATGACGAGCGGGATGCCGGCGCCGATCGCGGCATGCAGATTGGCGTCGAGCGCCTGCGGCGAGGAGAAATCCACCAGCACATCGCTGGCGTCGGCGAGCGATGCCGCATCGCCGCCGCGGTCGATGCCGCCGGCCCATTCGTGGTCGCTGGCGTCAATCACGCCGGCCAGCGCCTGGCCCATTGCGCCTTCGCTGCCGATAATTCCGATCCGTGCCACTGCTGCTCCCTTTCGGTTATGGTTCATGGCCGGTCTTTGACTTGCCCTTCTGCATCGCTACTTGAGGGCAAATGACCGACATGCGCAACATCGTGATACTCACCGGGGCGGGGATTTCCGCGGAAAGCGGCATCGATACCTTCCGCGATGCCGGCGGGCTGTGGGAACAGCACCGGGTGGAGGACGTCGCCACGCCCGAAGGCTTCGCGCGCGATCCCGAACTGGTCCTGCGTTTCTACGACATGCGGCGCGAGGCGATCCAGACCAAGCAGCCCAATGCCGCGCATGAGGCGCTGGCGCGGCTGGACGCGAACTGGGACGGCGAGCTGCTGATCGTTACGCAGAATGTCGACGATCTGCACGAACGCGCTGGCGCGGGGCGCGTGCTCCACATGCACGGGACGCATCTCAACGCCTGGTGCACAGCCTGCGACGTGCGCACGCCGTGGACCGGGCCGCTGATCGATCGCCCGGCCTGCCCGGCCTGCGATGCGCGCAGCCTGCGCCCCGATGTCGTCTGGTTCGGCGAGATGCCCTATGAAATGGGGCGGATATATTCGGCGCTGCGGCGGGCGGACCTGTTCGTGTCGATCGGCACGTCGGGCGCGGTCTATCCCGCGGCCGGTTTCGTCGAGGAAGCGCGCCAGCGGCGCGTCCGCACGCTCGAGCTCAACCTCGAAGCAAGCCAGGGTTCGCGCTGGTTCCACGAAACCCGTCAGGGGCCGGCAACCAAGGTGGTGCCGGAATGGGTCGACGAGGTGCTAGGCGGCTGATCCGCAGCCGGCGCAGGCCGGATCCTTCGCAATGGTGAAATTGCGCATGCCGGGCTTGAGCCCGTCGAGCAAATGGACCCGCCCCCAATCGGTTGCGCCGAATGCGCTGACGCCGTCGAGCAGAGTGCGCACTGCCTGCAGCGCGGCGAATGTCGCGACCCAGCCGGCCATGGCGCCCAGCATGCCGTCCTCGGCGCAGCTGTCGCAATTTTCCGCATCGAACGCATCGCCGACGAAGCAGCGATAACAGGCCTCGCCCGGCAAGTGCCCGGCAAAGGCGCCGACCTGCCCCTGAAAGCGGCCGACCGCCGCGGACAGCAGCGGGACGCGTTCGGCGACGCAGGCGTCGGATACCGCCAGCCGGGTGGCGAAATTGTCGGTCCCGTCGAGAATCAGGTCGGCATCGACCACCAGTTCATGGGCATTGTCGCGCGTGATCCGGCGGTCGCTGATCGTCACGTCGAGTTCGGGATCGAAGCCGGTCACCCAGCGCTTGGCGATGACCGCCTTGCCATGGCCGACATCGCGCGCATTGAACAATGTCTGGCGTTGCAGGTTCGACGCCTCCACCCGGTCGTCGTCGACCAGCGTGAGTTTCCCGATTCCCGCCCCGGCGAGATATTGGAGCGCGGGCGAACCGATCCCGCCGAGGCCCACCAGCACGAGGTGCTTGCCGGCCAGCGCGACCTGCCCCGCGCCGCCGATTTCGGGCAGCACGATGTGACGGGCAAAGCGGTCGAGGCGCTCGGGCGACAGGCTCATGCGTCGTTGCCGGGCTGGGGGCGGCGTTCGGCGCGAAAGCCGTGCATGCCATGCCACCATTGCAGCGCGATCACTGCGCCCTTCGCGGGTTGCAGCGTGAGCAGCATGAAGGCCACCGCCAGCGGCAGGATGATCGCGAGGATCGCCGTGCTCGACAGCGCAAAATCGCTTGCCAGCACGATCAGCACCGGCGCCAGCAAGTGCCCGGTCACGAAGATGGAGATGTAGGCGGGGAAATCGTCCGCCCGCTGGCCCGATATATCGAGCGTACAGGCGGGGCAGGTGTCATAAGGCTTGAGCCAGCGCCGGAACAGCCGCGCCTCGCCGCAGCGCGGGCAGCGGCAGCGCGCCCCGCGCAGCAGCGCCGCGCCGAAGGAATGCGGCAGGTCGATGCCTGCAGGCTGCGCAGTGGGGGCGGGATCGGGCATGGAGGCTCTTTGACGCGTCGCGGCGTGCCTGTCGACAGGTCTGTGTACAGACCTGTCGATCAGCTGTGCTCCGGTTGAGGAAGGCGCTGCAGGGCAGCGGGGGCGTCAGCTTTCCAGCTGGCGCAGCAGGCTGCGCACATCGCCGTCCATATCGGCATCGCGCTGGCGCAGGTCTTCGATCAGCCGCACTGCGTGGATCACGGTCGAATGATCGCGTCCGCCAAACTTGCGTCCGATTTCCGGATAGCTGCGCGGGGTGAGCACCTTCGACAGATACATCGCCACCTGCCGCGGTCGGACCACGGCGCGCGCGCGGCGCTTGCTGCTCATCTCGCTGCGGTCAATGCGGTAGAACTGGCACACGGTGCGCTGGATCTCGTCGATCGTGATCCGCCGGCGATTGGCCGACAGGATATCGGTCAGCTGCTCTTCGGCCAGCTGGAGCGAGACTTCCTGCCCGGTGAGCTGGGCGTAGGCGATCAGCTTGTTGAGCCCGCCAACCAGTTCGCGGATGTTGCGCGTGATCGTCCGCGCGAGGAAGTCGAGCACGTCGGCAGGGACCTCGAGCGGCGCGAAGCGCGTCAGCTTGGAGGTCAGGATCTTCTTGCGCAGCTCGATATCGGCGGCTTGGATGTCGGCGACCAGACCCATCGACAGCCGGCTCAGCAGCCGCGGTTCGACCCCGTCCAGCGCCTGCGGGGCGCGGTCGGCGGCGAACACCAGCCGCTTGCCCTCGGCGAGCAGCGCATCGATCGTGTAGAGCAGTTCTTCCTGCGCGCTGGCCTTGCCGATGATGAACTGGATGTCGTCCACCAGCAACAGGTCGAAGCTGCGCAGGCGCGCCTTGAATTCGAGCATCTGGTTGGCCTTCAGCGCCTGGACGAATTCGACCATGAAGCGCTCGGCGCTGCAGTAGAAGATACGGCTGCGCGGATGCGCCTGCAGGAACGCGTGGCCGGTGGCGTGCAGCAGGTGCGTCTTGCCCTGACCGGTGGCGGCCTTGAGGTAGAGCGGGCTGAACTGCGGCTTCTCGGTCGCGCCCATGCGCTGCGCGGCATTGAACGCCAGCACATTGGCTTCGCCGGTGATAAAGGCGGCAAAGGTGAGGCTCGGGTCGAGGCCGACCGAGCTGGTGAAACCGGTGTCGCCCAGCGTGTCGGCGCCGATCGCCATCATCGAGGTGTCGAGCCCGTCATTGGCCGGACGGCGGCCGTCAGAATGCAGCCGCAAATCCGTTACCTGGCGGCGTCCGGGATGGACCTGGATGCGGACGTCGCGCACTTCGCTGCGCGCGATCTTCCATGCCAGGCCCAGGCGGTCGGCAAAGCGGTCCTTGACCCAGTTGGCGCTGAATTCGGTGGGCAGGAAGAGGTCGAGCGTGCCGGTTTCCTTTTCGATCCCGCCCACCTGGATCGGCTTGATCCACTGGCTGTGCAGCTGGTGGCCCAGGTCCTTGCGCAGGCCCTGGCTGATGTCGGCCCAATCGGCGGCGAGGTTTACGGCTTCCTGGTCTGCCATGAAATCGTCCTGTGCCTTCTGCGCGCCGATGTCCGATGTCTTTCGCATACTACTTATCACCCCCGGTCGGCTGACCCGCCGCCTGTTTGTTGTTCTTACATCGGCAAGGCCGGGCACAGCACAGTCCCGCTCCGGAATCGGTTCATCCGGAGGTCGCCCTCGCACATCGATCATTTAAAAGCCGGAGCTGTCCCGCCCCCGACTGAGAGCCTTGGTGTAGGTCGCTCTCCGGATGAGTCGCAAGGGGGATAACTGTAAAAAACACGAAATATACTTGTTGACTCAAGTGGACCCCGCAGAGGCCCGTTCAAGTCGATGAATCTACTACGATAAGCCCGAAATGGCAGCGCGAATCGCGGGATTCCCATGGGTTATGTTACGGCGTCATTACAGGCCGGTATCGGAATGAAACTGGAATACGACAAAAGGGCCGCCGGTACACCGGCGGCCCCTTCGAATGACTCGCTTGCAGCCGGCTGCGAAAGCCGGCGGTCGGAGATCAGAGCGCGGAAACGCGCTTGCTCAGACGGCTCATCTTGCGCGACGCCGTGTTCTTGTGAAGCACGCCGCGGGCAACACCGCGCGCCAGTTCCGGCTGGGCGTTGCGGAGCGCGGTCTGCGCGCTGTCCTTGTCGCCGCCTTCGATCGCGGTTTCCACCTTCTTGAGGAAGTTGCGGATGCGGCTCATGCGGGCACCGTTGATTTCGGCGCGCTTTTCGTTGCGACGGATGCGCTTTTTGGCTTGCGGCGTATTGGCCATGTCTGTCCTCGTCAGGCCGCACGGCATGCGCGGCGGAAAATCTCTGTATTGCGTACGGAAAGGCGGCACGGGCCGCCGGAAAGCGGCGCACTTAGCGGCGCCCCTGCGAATCGTCAAGCAAATCGTCGACCATTCGCGGAACCGCGTGCATCGGCTCCGGTTGGCCCTATATGGGATACCTCACTCGAAAGGACAAGGCATTGCCCGACCAGCAAGAACTCACCGATGCCGAATGGCGGGAGAAACTGAGCCCCGAACAATATCAGGTGCTGCGCCAGGCAGGCACCGAACGCGCCTTCACCGGCAAGTACGACAAGCATTACGATGAAGGCGAATATTACTGCGCCGGATGCGGACAGAAGCTGTTCGAAAGCGACGACAAGTACAACAGCGGCTGCGGCTGGCCCGCCTTTACTGCCCCGGCCGAGGGCGAGGCGGTGAACGAGCACCGCGATACCTCGCATGGCATGGTGCGAACCGAAGTCACCTGCGCCAATTGCGGCGGGCACCTCGGCCATGTCTTCCCCGACGGTCCGCGCGATCGCGGGGGCATGCGCTATTGCATCAATTCCGCCGCGCTCGATTTCGAGCCCGAGGATTAAGCGCCGCCGCCTGCCGTTCACATGCGGTTAGCTCTCGCCATGCGAGATTGCGGCAATTACAGGGCGGACAGCAACAAGGGTGCCAGCGTAAGCAATGAATAACCGACGCAGTGGTCGCCAGCGGACGCGACGCCAGAAACGCGGCTCCGCAGCGGGCGGCACACCGCCGGGCCGGCTGCGGACATGGGGCCGCCGGCTGGCGATCTGGGGCGCCGCGCTGGCCTTGTTGTTGGTGCTGTTCGTCAGTCTGGCAGTGGCCTTTTCGGTCCGCTCGATGCCCAGCTATTACCAGCTCAAGGCGACGCAGACCGCGCAGACCATCGTCGTGCGCGCGCGCGACGGGACCGAGATCGTCGAGCTGGGCCCCAGCTTCGGCAAGTGGCTGACCGCGGACGAGATCCCGCAGGTGATGAAGGATGCGATGATCTCGGTCGAGGATCGCCGCTATTATTCGCATTTCGGCATCGATCCGGTACGCACGGGCGGCGCGATCATCGAGGGGCTGACCGGATCGCGAGCGCGCGTGGGCGGTACGTCGACCATCAGCCAGCAGCTGGCGCGCAACGTCTTCCTCAACAACAACCGGTCGCTCGACCGCAAGCTGCGCGAGGCGATCCTCGCCATGGCGCTCGAGTGGAAGTTCTCGAAGGAGCAGATCCTCGAGCTCTATCTCAACAAGGTCTATTTCGGCGGCGGCGCCTATGGCATCGATTCGGCCAGCCGCAAGTTCTTCAGCCATCCCGCAACCGAGCTCTCGGTCGCCGAGGCGGCGATCATCGCCGGGCTGGTCAAGGCGCCCAGCCGCTATTCGCCCACTGCCGATGTCGATGCCGCGGTCGGCCGCGCCAGCGTGGTGCTGCGGCTGATGAAGGAACAGGGGCGCATTTCACCCGACGTCACCGTCGATCCCAGCGCAGTGCGGCTCAAGGAAGAGGCCGGGCAGAACTCGGTGCGCTATTTCACCGACTGGGTGCTGCCGCAGCTCGACATGCTGCTGCCCGAAACCTTCGAGCCGATCGAGGTGTGGACCACTCTCGACGTCGGAATGCAGCGTGCGGCGACGGCCTCGATCAAGGCGAACACGCCCGATGGGGCGCAGGGCGCGCTGGTCAGCATGGACCGCGACGGCGCTGTGCTCGCGCTGGTGGGCGGCACCGATTACGTCCAGACCAATTACAACCGCGCCACCGATGCGCTGCGACAGCCGGGTTCGTCATGGAAACTGTTCGTCTATCTCGCCGCGCTCGAAGCGGGCTACACGCCCGACGACCGCGTGGTCGACACGGCGGTGACGATCGACGGCTGGAGCCCGCGCAATTCGAGCGGGCGCAATGTCGGCGAAATCGACCTGCGCACCGCCTTCGCCTATTCGATCAACACGGTTGCGGCGCAGCTCGGCAATGAGGTCGGCTTCACCTCGGTCGCCTCGATGGCGCGGCGCTTCGGGATCACCACCGAAATCAACACCTATCCGGCCATGGTGCTGGGCTCGAACGAGGTCCGGCTGATCGACATGACGCGGGCCTTTGCCGCGGTGTCGGCGCGGGGCGAATCGGTCGAACCCTATGGCATTCTCAAGGTCGAGACCGCCGATGGCGAATTGCTCTACCAGCATGAAAAGCCGCGCAGCTCGCAGCTGGTGCCCGACTACGTGGCCGCGGGGATCACAGATTTGCTGCAGACCGCCGTCGCGACCGGGACCGGGCGCGCGGCGCAGATCGGGCGTCCGGTTGCGGGCAAGACCGGGACCACCAGCTCGAACAAGGACGGCTATTTCGTCGGCTTTTCCTCGGGCGTGACCACCGGCGTGTGGATGGGCCGCGACGACAACACCCGCGTCGGCGGCCTGCAGGGCGGTACCGCCCCGGCGCGCGCCTTTGCCGCCTATATGCGCTACGCGGTCAAGGATCGCCCGGTCGAGGAATTCGACACCGATCTGCAATTGCCCGAATGGCAGCTGGAGCCCGACGATGAATACATGTTCGGCGATCCGGAAGATTACTATTTCATCGACGAGCAGGGGAACCTGATCGAACCGGGCACTGCGGACACGCCGCGCAATGACCCCTTCGCGCAGGACTTCGACCGCACGCTCGGCCCCGAGCGGCCGAACCCGTCTAACACCTCTCAGCCCGGGCCCGGGCCGCGGCCGCCCCAGCAACCGCCGCGCGGCGCCGACGGCGCTCCGCAGGCGATCGGCGACGATTTCCTCGAGGAAGCCACCGGGGCAAGCGGAAGCAATCGCTCGCCGCCTGCACAGCGGCAGATCAACTAGGCTAGGCTGGCAACAGAAAGGGCGGCTCTCCCCATCGGAAGAGCCGCCCTGCTGTCGTCTGGTCCGGGCCAGGGGCTAGCGCAGCCGAACCGCCACATAGGCCGCCGGCTGGCCGCGGCGCTGGACGCGCAGCAGCACGGCTTCGCGGTCTTCGCTTTCCGCCGTGCGGATGATGCTTTCCAGATCGTCGAGCGAGCGCACCTGGCGATAATTGGCCGTCAGGATGATGTCGCCGCGCTGCAGGCGCTTGCGTGCCGCATCCGAATTGGGATCGACGCGTGCCACGACAAGGCCCTGCGTATCCGCGCCGGCACCCAACTGGCGCGCGATCTGGGCGGTCAGCGGCAGGACCTGGAGCCCCAGCCGTTCCTCGATCACGGCATTCTCGCCCGGCTCCATCGGGTCCTCGTCCTCGATGTCGGGGTTGAACTGCTGCTGCTGGCGCAGTTCCTCCTCGCTCGGACGTTTGCCCACGGTCAGCGTGACGCGGCGGGTTTCGCCGTCGCGGACCAGTTCGACCGGAATGGTGGTGCCCGGCGCGATGTTGGCCACGAGGAAGGACAGGGTCTGATCGGGCGTGACCTCCTGCCCGTCGATCTTGGTGACGATATCACCGGGGCGGATGCCCGCCTGCTCGGCGGCTTCGCCGGGCTGGACACCCTGGATGAATTCGCCCCGGTTCTGCGGGATGCCAAGCGAATCGGCCAGGTCGTCGTCGACCGGCTGGATCGATACGCCGAGATAGCCGCGCTCGATTTCCACCCCGTCGCGCAGCTTCTGCACGATCGGCGCGGCGATTTCGGCGGGAATGGCGAAACCGATCCCCACGCTCCCGCCCGAAGGCGAGAAGATCGCGTTGTTGATGCCGATCACATTGCCCTGCATGTCGAACAGCGGGCCGCCCGAATTGCCGCGGTTGATCGCGGTATCGGTCTGGATGTAGCGGTCATAGGCACCGCCCTGGCCGGTGTTGCGATAGACCGCCGAGACGATGCCCGAGGTGACCGTGCCGCCAAGGCCGAAGGGATTGCCGATCGCGATCACCCAGTCGCCGGGGCGGGACTGGGTCGAATCGCCGAACTCGACGAAGGGGAAGGGCTCGCGGCGGCTGATCTTGAGCACTGCGAGATCGCTCTGCGCATCGGTGCCGACGAGCTCGGCGTTGTATTCGGTGCCGTCGGGCATGGTGACGGTGATCTCTTCCACCGTGCCGCGCCCGTTGGGGCTCACCACGTGGTTGTTGGTCACGACATAGCCATCGGCCGAAATGACGAAGCCCGAACCCAGCGACTGGCCTTCGCGGTACTGCGGTTCGCGCTGCTGCCCGCCGCGGCGGTTGAACAGGCCTTCGAAGGGCGTGCCCGCGAAAGGATTGCCATTGTTGCCCGATACCTCGATCCGCTGGCGGGTCGAGATGTTGACCACCGCAGGCTGCAATTGCGCGGTGAGATCGGCGAAGCTTTCGGGAGCGCCCGCACGGGGCACCACGCGCGCCATCTGGCTGTCGTCGTTCTGGGCGACCTGGGCACCCGCCGGATAGCCGGTCGCGAGCGAAATGGCAGCGCCGCCTACCAGCAGCGCACTCGTTACGGAATATGCATATCGCACTGGCTTCACGTCCTTTTCGTCCTCTTCTCTACTGTGCGGGCCCCGCGGTCGGCAGAACGCTGACCAAGCGGGAACCACGCGTTCCGGCGGGTGAATGTCGGGCCCGCCGGTGAATGCCGATTGAACGGTGCCGGCGCCGTTCGACGAACCGTCAACGCCGCCCGCGGAACTGCCGCAGATATTCATTGTCCGGCGACAGGATGATGCTGCTCTCCGACGGGTTGTCGTCGTTCGAGAAGGTCGCGTCGTAGCTCTGCATCGCGCGGTAGAAATCGTAGAACTCGGCATCCTTGCCGAAGGCCTCGGCATAGATCCGTGCGCTTTCGGCATCGGCTTCGGCGCGGATGATGCGCGCGTCGCGGCTGCCGCCGGCGCGGATCGTGCGGGCTTCGCGTTCGCGGTCCGATTCCATCCGGCGGAAAGCCGATTGCAGCGGCGCTTCGGGAAGGTCGGTGCGCATGATCTTCACATCGACCACCTCGGCCCCGTACTGCCGCGCCTGACGATCGAGATTGGTGCGGACATTGGCCAGCGCGCTGCCGCGTTCGGCGGTCAGCATGGCCTGGAAGGTCCGGCGGCCGAGTTCCTGGCGCAGCACCGAGTTGAGGATCGGCTCGAGCGCGTTGCGCACGCCATCGGTCGAACCGGCGCGTTCGACCATGCGCACCGGATCGGTGATCCGGAATCGGGCATAGGCGTTGACGAGCAGGCGCTGCTGGTCGGCCGAGAGGACTTCCTCGTCGGTCATTTCGAGATCGAGCAGGCGCTTCTCGATGCGGTTGACGCTGTCGATGAAGGGCACGCGGAAATACAGGCCGGCGTCGGTTTCGCCGCCGGGCGTGTTGACCGTGCCGACCGGTTCACCCGTGCGGATGATCACGACCTGGTCTTCTTCGGGCACCACATAGGCGCTCATCATGAAACCGATCACCAGCACTGCCAGCGCGATGACCGTGTTGCGGTGATCCTGCAGGAAATTGCTCATGTTACTGACCCTCCGGTGCGGTCACGGTGGTGACGGGCTGCTGCGACCGGCGGCGGATTTCCGGCAACGGTAGGTAGGGTGTGACATTGTCGGTCTCGACAATCGTCTTGTCGGTCTGGCTCAGCACGCGCTCCATCGTTTCGTAATACAGTCGCTGGCGGGTCACCTCGGGGGCGAGGCGGTACTGGGCATAGACCTTGTCGAAGGCCTCAGCCTCACCTTCGGCCTGCGCGAGGACCTGCTGGGCATAGCCCTGTGCCTGGTTGCGCGCCGCATCGGCGTTCTGTTCCGCAACCTGCACGTCGCGGAAGGCATCCACCACCTGCGCGGGCGGATCGGCCTTCTCGATTTCGACACCGAGCACCCGCACCCCGGCCTGGTAGCCGTCGAGCGTGCGCTGCATGCGTTCGCGCACGTCCATTTCGATGGCCGCACGCCCCTGGCCCGAGAAGGTCTCGTCGAGCTGGGTTTCGGCGACCGCGGCGCGCATGGCGGCCTCGGCAGCCTCGTTCACGGTTTCTATCGGGTCGACCACGCGGAATTTGTAATTCGCCAGATCCTTGATGTTCCAGCGCACGATATAGCTGAGGTCGACCAGGTTCTGGTCGCCCGTCAGGATCAGTTTGGCCTGGTTGTTATTGCCCGGGATCCGCACCGATCGCACGCCTTCGACGTCTTCCACGTCGACCGTCTCGATCGGGAAGGGGGCGGAGAAATTGAGGCCCGGTTCCATCTTGCGGGTGTAATTGCCCAGCGTCTTGACCACGCCTTCTTCCTGCGGTGCCACGAGATGCACGCTGGTTGCCAGCAGGCCGACGCCCACGATCGCCACCACGGCGAGCGGGAACCAGCTCTTGCCGCCGGGTCGCTGGGGAAAGCGGAAATTGGGGCCGCCGGGCCCGCCGCCGCCACCCGAGCGACGCGGGCCTTCGGGGCCGCGGCTCTTGAAGATGTCTTCGATATTGGGCGCGCGCCGGCCATCGTCGCTGGTGCCGCCGGGTGGCAGCCACGGGTTGCGCGGGCCCTTCGGCTTGTCGCCGCCGCCCTGCGATCCGCCGGGCGTGTCGCCCGTGCCGCCATCATCCGATCCACCGCCCCAAGGGCTTTTCTTGCCCGCCATCGCGAGGGAAATCCTCTGTCCGAACCCGTCAAAAATTCTCATGCTGTTCCTTATAGGTGCGGTTCGGCGGAAAAACAGGGGTTGCCGCGCGCTTTTCGATGCTACAGCAGCCGCGCCCATGAGTTCGACCGATCCCAAAGCGCTGCTTCCCGACAGCCTTGCCGCCCGTGTTTCGACGCTGACCATCAAGGAAGGCAGGGCCATCGCCATCGTCGATGCCGCGGGCCTGGGCCAGCAGGAGCGCGACGATATCGAACGCGCGATCACCGATATCCTCGGCCAGCGCGAAGAGGTTTCCGAAACCCGCGTCGTGATGACCGCCGAACGCACGCAGCGGCGGATCATTGCGGTGGGCAGCGGCAAGGGCGGCGTCGGCAAATCGACGCTGACCGCCAATCTGGCGATTGCGCTGGCACGGCGCGGGCGCAAGGTCGGGCTGGTCGATGCCGATATCTACGGCCCTTCGCAGCCGGTCATCCTGGGCAATCAGGGTTCGAAGCCGGTGGCCCGCGACAAGAAGCTGGAGCCTGTCGACAGCCCGGTGGGGATCCCCGTGCTGTCGATGGGCCATCTGGTCGAACCGGGGCGCGCGCTGGCCTGGCGCGGCCCGATGGCGGGCAATGCGCTGGCGCAGCTGATCGATGCGCATTGGGGCGATGTCGATACGCTGCTGGTCGACCTGCCGCCGGGTACGGGCGATGTGCAGCTGACCATGCTGCAGCGCTACAAGCCGATGGGCGCAGTGCTCGTCTCCACTCCGCAGGACCTTGCCCTGATCGATGCCGCCCGCGCGGGGCAGCTGTTCGACCAGGCGGGGGTGCCGGTGATCGGACTGGTCGAGAACATGGCGGGCTATGCCTGCCCGCATTGCGGCGAGGTGTCCGACCCGTTCGGCAGGGGCGGGGTCGAAACCGCCGCCGGGCGGCTTGACCTGCCGTTCCTCGGGCGCATCCCGCTCGACCTAGCGATCCGCGAAGGCAGCGACCGCGGCCAGCCGCCCGCTTGCGGCGAAGATGCGCTCGCAGCGCCGTTTCACGATATCGCCGCCAAGGTCGACGCGTGGATCCGCGCGCAGGGCTAGCCGCGCTGCCGGTTTCGCGGCGGCAGCTGCTGGCCGGGGCCGCGGTCGGCGGCGGGCTGGCGGTCGGCTGGTGGCTGTGGCCGCGCCGCTATTCCAGCCCGCTGGTTCCCGGACCGAACGAACACGGCTTCGGCGGCTGGCTCACCATTGCCGAAGACGGCGTGGTCACCGTGGCTCTGCCGCAGCTCGAGATGGGGCAGGGCGTGACCACCGTGCTGGCGCAGGTCGTGGCAGTCGAACTGGGTGCCGACTGGCGGCAGGTCGCCATCGAACCCGCACCGCCTGCAGGCCTGTTCGCCAACACTGCGCTCGCCGCGAAATGGGCGCCGCTGTGGTCGCGTCTGCCCGGCCTGGCCGATGATCCCGATGGCCTGCTGGCCGAACGCTTTGCGCGCAGCAACGCCTTCTGCGCCACGGCCGAAGGCCTTTCGCTCGCAGCCTATGAACAGCCGCTGCGCGCGGCCGCTGCGGCGGCCCGCGCGCTGCTCGCCATGGCGGCGGGAGAACGCTGGGGCGTGGGCTGGGAAGAATGCGAAGTCGCAGCGGGTCTCGTGCGCCACGGCGAACAGGAACTGGGCTTCGGCGAACTGGCCGCGCAGGCTGCCACGCTCGACCCGCCCGATCCGCCGCCGCTGCGGGTCGAACATGCCAGCGAGGATCCGTCCCCGGCTGAGGCCGAATTGGCGTCCGCCTTCCCGCGGCTCGACCTGCCCGCCAAGGTCGACGGAAGCTTCCTGTTCGCCGGCGATATCCGCTTGCCGGGCATGGTCTACGCCTCGATCCGTCACGGGCCGCTGGGGAAGGCCGAACTGACCGCCTTCGACAAGGAAGCGGTGGCCGGCCTCAAGGGGCTGGTGGGGGTGGTGAAGTCCAAACGCTATCTCGCGGCAGTGGCCGAAAGCTGGTGGATTGCCGACCGCGCGCTTGCGGCGATGCGGCCGGTCTTCGCCGGGCCCGCGGCCGTCGAGAGCGCGGGTGCACTGCGCGCGCTCGATACCGCGCTGGCGGAGGGCGAGGGCGAGCGCATCGTGACCGAAGGGGATCCGGACGGCGCTCTCGCACGGCCCGATTATGCGCAGGATTATTCCGTCGCCCAGGCAGTTCACGCCGCGATCGAGACCGCCAGCGCGACGGCGCGCTTCGACGGCGGCAAGCTGGAATTGTGGATCGCCGCGCAGGCGGGTGAACTGACGCGCCGCGCGGCGGCCAAGGCAATCGGCATCTCGCCGCAGGACGTGGTGCTCTATCCCACTGCGGCGGGGGGCAGTTTCGACGCGCGGCTCGAACGGCGGCACGCGATCGAGGTTGCGCAGATCGCGCAGCAGATCGGCCGCCCGGTCCAGCTGACCTGGCCGCGCCAGCAGGAATTGCAGCTGGTGCCGGTGCGCACCCCCGTCAGCGCGCGGCTGGAGGCGGGCTTCGTCCCGGCGAGCGGCGGCCGCATCGCTGCCTGGCGCACGCGGCTGGCGATGCCCGCGACCATGCGCGAATTCGGCCACCGTCTGTTCGACAACAACACGCCCGAAGCGGCGATGGAACACGCTGCGGGCGAGGCCGATGCGCTGGCCTGCGAGGGCGCGGTCCCGCCCTATGGAATCGCGCATGTCGCAGTCGACCACCTGCCGGTGACGCTGCCCTTCCCGACCGGGCCGATGCGCGGCAATGCCGCGGCGTACACCGCGTTCTTCACCGAGAGCTTCATCGACGAACTGGCCGAACGCGCCGGGCGCGACCCGTTCCTCTACCGCATCGAGATGCTGGGCCAGACGCCGCGGATGGCCGATTGCCTGCGCCGCGCGACGCGGCTGGCCGGCTGGGACGGCGGGCGCCGCGGCACCGGTCAGGGGCTGGCGATGGTGCGTATGGGCGGACCCGGGGAGGGGGGCGGGCGCATCGCCTGCGTGGCGCAGGCCGCGCTGGGCGAAGGCGGGCTGCGCGTGACCCGGCTGCACGCGGCGGTTGATATAGGGCGGATCGTCAATCACGACATTGCGCGCCAGCAGATCGAAGGCGGGCTGATCTTCGGCCTGTCGCTCGCCACCGGGTCGAGCGTGGCCTATGAGGATGGCCGGCCCGTCCCCGCGCGCCTTGCGGGGCTGAGCTTGCCGACGCTGGCCGATTGCCCCGAGATCGTTATCGAATTCCTCGCCAGCGACGCACCCGCGTTCGATCCCGGCGAACTGGGCGTCGCCGTGGCGCCGCCCGCCATCGCGAATGCGCTTTACTCCGCGACAGGAGTGCGCTTTCGCCGTCTGCCATTGCTTTCGGAGGGCCTATGACCTGGCAAGAACAATCGCTTCCCGCCGACCACCCCGCAGTCAAGTCGGGCGGCGTCGGGGTGCTGCTCGTCAATCTCGGCACGCCCGATGCGCCCGAGAAGGGGCCGGTCAAACGCTATCTCGCGGAATTTCTTTCGGACCGCCGGGTGGTCGAAATCCCGGCAATCGCCTGGCAGCCGATCCTGCGCGGCATCATTCTCAACACGCGGCCCAAGAAAAGCGCGCATGCCTATCGCCAGGTGTGGACCGAGGAAGGCTCGCCGCTGGCGGTGATCACGCGCGACCAGGCGGCCGCAATGCAGCAGCGGCTGGGCGATGAGGTGAAGGTCGACTGGGCGATGCGATACGGCACTCCGTCGATCCCCGAGCGGATCGAGGCGCTGATGGCGGACGGTTGCGAACGGATCCTGCTGGCTCCGCTCTACCCCCAGTACTCGGGTGCGACCACGGCCACGGTTGTGGACAAGGCTGCGGACAAGCTGCGGGAAATGCGTTGGCAAGCCTCACTGCGGACCCTGCCGCCCTATCATGACGACCCGGCCTATATCGATGCGCTGGCGAGCGATCTCTCGCGCCAGATCGATGCGCTCGATTTCGCGCCCGAAGTGCTGCTGCTGAGCTTCCACGGCATGCCGCAGCGCACGCTCGAACTCGGCGATCCCTATCACTGCCACTGCCAGAAGACCTCGCGCCTGCTACAGGAGCGGCTGGCGCGGCCGGGGCTCCGTTTCCGCACCACTTTCCAGTCGCGCTTCGGGCCGGCCAAGTGGCTGGCCCCTGCGACCGACGATACGCTGGAAGAAGAGGCGCGGGCCGGAACCAAGCGGCTGGCGATCGCTGCGCCGGGCTTTTCGGCGGATTGCCTCGAGACGCTCGAGGAGCTGGCCATCCAGGGCCGCGAGCAGTTCACCGAGGCCGGCGGAGCGCAGTTTGCCGCGCTGTCCTGCCTCAATACTTCCGACGCCGGACTGGCCATGCTGGAGACGCTTTTGCGCCGTGAATTGATGGGGTGGATTCGCGCCTGAAAATTACTTACAACGAAGTAAGTTTTAAGGAGCTACCTAATGGCCACGCTTGCCCCGCACCAACCTGCCGAGACCGCGCCGTCGCATTGGCAGGAAGGCAATCCCAGCGAAGATGCGCTCGCGCACATCCCGGGCGAGGGGGGGTGGCCGATCGTCGGCAACACCTTTAAGATGCTGGCCGACCCGCATGGCCAGACGCGGCGCATGGTCGAAAAATACGGCCGCGTGTACAAGAACCGAGCCTTCGGTGGCTGGAATGTCGCGCTGATCGGGGCCGAGGCCAACGAGATGCTGCTGATGAACCGCGACAAGATCTTCAGCTCCGAACAGGGCTGGGGACCGATTCTCGACAAGCTGTTCCCGCGCGGGCTGATGTTGCTCGATTTCGATCATCACCGCGCCGATCGCCGCGCGTTGTCGATCGCCTTCAAGCCCGGCCCGATGCGGCATTATGCGGACGCGCTGAACCGCGGCATCGCCAAGCGGGTCGAGGAATGGGGCGGCGATGGCTCGGGGGCGCAGTTGCTCTTCTATCCGTCAATCAAGGAACTGACGCTCGACCTGGCGGCCGACAGCTTCATTGGCATTCCGTGGGGCCCCGAGGCGGACCGGATCAACACCGCCTTCGTCGACATGGTCCAGGCCAGCGTGGCGCCGGTGCGCAAGCCACTGCCGTTCACGCAGATGAAGCGCGGCGTCGATGGCCGCGCCTATCTGGTCGACTATTTCACGCGCGAAACGCATCGCCGCCGCGCCGAGGGCGGCGGGCAGGACATGTTCAGTCAATTCGCCACCGCCGAATATGACGATGGCAGCCTGATGCCGGTCGACGAAGTGGTCGATCACATGAACTTCCTGATGATGGCCGCGCACGACACCATCACCTCCAGCGCCACCTCGCTGCTGTGGCTGCTCGCCAAGCATCCCGAATGGCAGGATCGGCTGCGCGACGAAATCGCCGCGGTCACCGGGGGCAGCGATGCCAGCGGCCGCCCGCGCGATCTCGAGTATGACGATCTGGGCAAGCTCGACCTGACCGAAATGGCGTTCAAGGAAGCGCTGCGGTTCGTGCCGCCCGTGCCCTCGATGCCGCGCCGCGCGCTGAAATCCTTCGAATACGGTGGCTACCGCATCCCCGCCGGGGCCCATGTCGGGATTAACATCCACTACACGCATCACGACGAGGAACACTGGGAGGATCCCTACACCTTCGACCCGATGCGCTTTACGCCCGAGCAGGTGAAGGCACGGCACAAATATGCCTGGGTGCCCTTCGGCGGCGGCGCGCATATGTGCCTGGGGCTGCATTTCGCCTACATGCAGGTGAAGATCCTGCTGGCGCAGATGCTGCCGCGCTACCGTATCGAACTGGCGGCGGGCGATCCCGAATGGCAGGCGTGGCCGATCCCCAAGCCCAAGGACGGGTTGAAGCTCAAGCTCACCGCCATCTGATTCGGTTTTTATCGGGCATCCTCGCTCACGCGACCTGATGGTCGCGTCGCTGTGGGCGGCCAGTCGGCCTTGCCTCGCCTGCGGCGCGGGGATTCTCGCCCAGCGATCGAGTAGTGCTAGCCCCGGCCCGGAATGAGGGCCGGCAAGGGCGGAAGCGAAGTCGAAGACACAGCTGGCCAGAGGCCACCTGCATGCCCGCCCGCAGGGGCCCGCAGCGAAGCAGAGGAACAGCCCCGAGGACGCACCGACGGATGTCGGTGCGCAACCGGAACATCATTTCAGAAATCGATGGCGATGCCGTCTTTTACCCAGTCGCCATAGCGCGTCGGGCTGAGGTCCTCGTCATTGCTGCCCTTCCTGGGCGCAGGCGGGGCATCGTTGGTCCAGTGAGCGGGCTTCTTGAACCCTTCGGGGCGGGTGGTTGCGCGTTTCGGCATGCCGCCAACATGATGCCGCTGGCGGCTTTGTGCAAGTGGGGGTAGGGGCTGGCCCCCATGGCCCAACCTACCGGTATCCACGCCCGCCGCGCTGCGCTGCGCCTGCTCGATGCAGTGCTTCGCCAGGGCGAAACGCTCGACATCGCCTTCAACGGCGCGACCCGCGACATCCGCAAGTTCGAGGACAAGGCGCTGGCGCGGGCCATTGCCAGCGAAGTCCTGCGCTGGCTGGTCGATCTCGACGCGCTGATCGACAGCGCGACCAAGAAGCCGCTGCCGCATGATGCCAAGGCGCGCATGGTCCTGCGGATGATGCTGGCGCAATGGCTGCGGCTGGACACCCCGCCGCACGCGGTGCTGGCAACCGGGCTCGACTTGCTCGCCGGGGGGCAGCGCCGGCTGGCGCATGGCGTGTTCTCCACTCTGACCAAACGCGGCGACACGCTGCCCGACGCCCCGACGCTGCCCGAGCCAGTCGCTATGCGCTGGGGCGAGCGGGCCCCCGCGATCGCCGCCGGCCTGGCCGAACCGCCCCCGCTCGATCTTACACTGCGCGATCCTGCGGACACCGCGCAGTGGGCCGTACAGCTTTCCGCCGACAGCCTGATGCCCGGGCATTTGCGCCTGCCGCGCGGAGCCAATGTCGAGAAGCTGCCGGGCTTTGGCGAAGGGGCCTGGTGGGTACAGGATATCGCTGCTTCGCTGCCCGCACGGCTGCTGGGCCCGGGCGAGGGGCGCCACGTGCTCGACCTGTGCGCAGCGCCGGGGGGCAAGACGCTGCAGCTGGCCGCGCAGGGCTGGCAGGTGACCGCGCTCGACATATCTAAACGCCGGCTCGACCTGCTCAAGGCCAATCTCAGGCGCACGGGTCTGAAGGCGGGCGCCGTCCGCGCCGACGCGCTCAAGTGGGAACCGAAGCACACATTCGATGCGATCCTGCTCGATGCGCCCTGCACGGCGACCGGGACCGCGCGGCGTCATCCCGATGTGCTGCACCGCATCGGCCCGGAGGCCATCAAGCAAATGGCGCAATTGCAGGCCACACTGCTTCAGCGTGCGCAAGGCTGGCTCAAGCCGGGCGGGACGCTGGTCTATGCAACCTGCTCGCTCGAACGCGCGGAGGGCGAAGACCAGGCCAGCGCCGTCTCGCTCACCCCCGATCCGATAACCCGTGATGGTTTGCCAGAGGGTGTCGAGCCGGGCAGCACGGGATGGCTACGCACCGACCCCGGCATGCTCGAAGAGCACGGCGGTCTCGACGGCTTCTTCATCGCGCGATGGCGGCGGGACCTCTGATCAGCGGGCGATGAAGTCCCGCAGTTGCGCGATCGCGAAATCGGGATCGGTCATCAACACATAGTGGGCCGCCGTATCGCTTGCCGCCAGTTCGATATCGCCCGCAGCATCGAGCCGCTCGGCAAGGGCTGCCGCCCCGGCGAAGGCGGTCTTGGGATCGCGCTTTGCGTGCAGCACCAGCGTCGGCGGGATTCGTTCGGGCAGACGGCCCAGATCCGCGGGTGCTTCATAGGTCGGGAACCCGCCGGGCAGCAAGTGCCGCGGCAGCGGGCTGGCGAACAGCAGCCCGGCTTCTTCGCTCTCGATCATTTCCTCTGTCAGCTCGGCGCGGCGGTTGTTCTCCGACCGGCTGATCAGGCTCACCAGCGGGATCGACGAACCGAACTGCGGGAAAGCGGCGAAGGTCTGCTGGACACGCCCGAGCTCGGCCTGCGCGTGCTCCAGCCATGCCGTGTCGCCGCGGTGCAGGCCCGCGATGATAAAGGGCAACATCGCCCGCGTCCGGGGAAAGTCGATCAATGCGGCGAGCAGGTATTTCGGCTTCGGCCCAAGCGGCTCCGACAGTTCGGGATCGGCGAGCAGGGCTGCCAGCGCCTCGTCGAGCGGCTGGTCGAAATAGCGGCTGCAGTCAGGCCGCTCATCGCAATCGCGCAGCACCTGCCGCCCGACCGCATCGGTCACCTGTGAACGCCGGCTGAGGTCGTGGCGCAGATCGTCGTCGGCGGGGACGAGCGAGTCGAGGATCACACCGTCGAGCCGCTCGGGCGGGGCGACTGCCAGTGTGCGCAAGATCAGCTGCGTGCCGTAGGAGACGCCGTAGAGATGCCGACGCATGTCACCGCCATGGCGGTCCATCAGCAGGCTCACGTCGCGCGCTGCATTGCCGATCGTGAAAGCCAGCGTGCGCTGCGGATCGGCATGCAAAGCGCCGATGCAGCTGCCCCATTCCGCACCCTCCAGCGCCATGCCGCCGGCGCTGTCCGCGCTTTCCTCGGACGGGCACAGCCGTGTGGACAGGCCGGTCCCGCGGTGATCGGGCACGATCAGGTCGAAGCCGGGCGCCGCCGCGCGCAACCTGTCAATGTAGGGGTAGAAGGACGCACCCGATTCCCCCGGTCCGCCGGCGATCAGCCATAGCTCACCGGTCGCAGCCCCGCGTGCCGGGAACTTGCGGACGAACAGATCGATGGTGCCCGTTTCGGGCGCGCCGTGATCGAGCGGGACGGCCAGCTGCGCGCATTGCGTGTCACCAAGTGCTGGAAGCGCGCCGGCGTCAGCGCAGGGGGTGAACCCGGGCCGCTCTGCGGGTTCGCCCGCCGCTGCCGGAGCGGCCGCGGCAAGCGACAGGACTGCGCCGGCGGCAAGCAAGGATATGATCGGTGACACGCTAAGCTCCGGCAATATCGGGGAAATCGACGGCTAGGCGCCATCCTTCCTCCGGGCAATGGAACCCGCCCGCCGCTTCGTCGAAGTGCTGCCTCCTATCGACCGCCGACAGCTTCGGCGAGCAGCAGCCCCGACATATAGGCCGCCTCGACCCGCGGACCGATGAGCCAGTCGCCGCAGACGCCGATCCGCTGTTCTGCGTCCCACAAGGCCTCTTCGCCAGCCGTGCCCGACCTGGCAAAGCGCCAGCGATGGGCGGTTGCGCCCAATTGGCGCGGAAGCGGGCCACCATTGGCTTCGGCCAGTTCGGCCAGCAGCGCGGCTGCAACCGTTTCCGCGTCCTCTTCGAGATGCGCGCGCG
Source organism: Qipengyuania citrea (assembly GCF_009828015.1). Lineage (GTDB taxonomy): Bacteria > Pseudomonadota > Alphaproteobacteria > Sphingomonadales > Sphingomonadaceae > Qipengyuania > Qipengyuania citrea. The sequence goes on from NZ_WTYG01000004.1 coordinate 165,413, forward strand.
ACCATTCGGCCGAGGCCTGGACGACCCAGCATTCCTCGCTTGCGCGCCCGGGCTTGGCATTGTTGCGCGCGGCCCAACCGATCGGGCCGCGCTGGCGCAGCGTGTCTTGCACCAGCGCCAGCGGTGCCTCGAACCCGGCCATCAGCGTCCAGCATGGGTCCGAAGCGGTTTGATCCGCGAGCGTGGCCATGGCCGGGGCATGCGGCTGCAGCAGCGGGCCGGCCTGCTCCGCCGGCACCGCGACGAGCACCGTGTCGAAAGGCGTATCCAGCGCGCCTTCTCCGTCGATCTGCCAGCCCTCGCCATCGCGCACGAGCTGTTCGATCCGCGTCCCGAATTGCACGCCGAGCTCACCGGCCATCGCCTTGAGCGGCGCATTCATCGCGGGCGTGCCGACCCAAGCGTCATCGCCTGCGGCGGCCCAGCGCGCGGCCACGCCGGAGGCTTCCCAGTGCGCAACCTGCTCGACGAAGCGCGGGTTGCGCGCGGTGAAATACTGCGCGCCGTGGTCGAAATGCAGCGTGGTGCCGCCGTCTTCCATGCGCCGAGTCGCCATCCGCCCGCCGGGTCCGCGGCCCTTGTCGAACAACCGGACCTCGTGCCCCAGCCGGGAGAGCCGCTGGCCGCAGCTCAACCCGGCCATACCGGCACCGACGATCGCGATCCGCATCGCGCCGCCCGCGTCAGGCATCGGCCTTGAGGTACTTCTGGAAGCTCTTGCGCAGCTTCATCAGCTTGGGCGGGATCACTGCCTGGCAATAGGGATTGCGCTGGCCTTCGCCTTCCCAATATTCCTGGTGGTAATCTTCGGCCGGATACCACTGACCGCTCTCGATCGTGGTCACCGCCTGCTGCCCGGGATGATCGTCGTTCCAGCGCCCGACCGCCGCGCGGGCTTCGTCTTCCTGCCCGTCGAGCGGAAAGATCGCGCTGCGGTACTGCGTGCCGACATCGTTGCCCTGCCGGTTCAGCTGGGTCGGATCATGCGTCCCCAGGAAGACATCGTAGAGCTGGCCCAGCGTGATCTGCGCATCGTCGAAGGTCACGCGCACGCCCTCGGCATGGCCGGTATTGCCGGTGCAGACCTCCTTGTAGGTCGGATCGGGCTTGTCCCCTCCGATATAGCCGCTTTCCACCTTACTGACGCCGATAACGTCCTTCATCACCGCTTCGGTGCACCAGAAGCATCCACCGGCCACGATCGCCTGTTGTTGCGCCATACTCGTCAATCTCCTTGTGCCCAGCAGATAGGAAGCCGTCTTCGCCTTGTCATCCATCGGCGGCAGGTCCAGAACACTGCCGGATGAATTGAGGAGGATTTTCCATGCGTCTTATGCTGACTGCCGCCGTTGCCGCTCTTGTCGCGTCACCGCTCGCCGCCGACAACCACGCCGCCGATCTCGAAACCGTGCTGACAGCCGACATGCGCGATGACGACCGCGCGCGCGACCAGTACCGTAACCCCGCCGAAACGCTCGAATTCTTCCAGGTCGCGCCCGACATGACCGTGGCCGAATACGGTCCGGGCGGCGGCTGGTACACGCGCGTGCTGGCGCCCTATTTGCACTCCTCGGGCAAATATATCGCCTTCGATCAGGACAGCGACGGTCGGACCTACAACAGCCGGGCGCAGGAAGCGCGCGCGAAGGGCTGGACCGAGCGGTTCAAGGCCGAAGTCGCCGAAATGACAGGGGTCGAAGCTGACAGCGTCACTGCATTCGAGATCGACGAGATGCCCGAAGACCTCGCCGGCACGGTCGACCGCGTGCTGATCTTCCGCTCGATGCACGGGCTGAACATGGGCAATGCGGCGGACGATGTGCTCAAGGCCGCGCGCATGATGCTCAAGGACGACGGCATGGTCGGCGTGGTCCAGCACCGCGCGCCCGAAGGCGCCAGCTACGACGATTACGGCGCACGCCAGCGCGGCTACATGCGCAAGCAGGATGTCGTCGCGATCTTCGCCGCCAACGGCTTCGAACTGGCCGGGGAAAGCGAAATCAATGCCAATCCGAACGACCCGGCAAACTGGGAAGGCGGCGTGTGGACGCTGCCGCCGGTGCTGCGTTACGGCGATCAGGACCGCGCGAAATACGAAGCGATCGGTGAAAGCGACCGCATGACGCTGCTGTTCCGCAAGGCGCAGTAACCATTGTCTGGACGGCGGCGGCTGCCTATCTCGCGCGCATGAGAAAGCTGTCCGTCGCCGTCCTGCAATTGCCGCTCGCCCGCCCCGAGCCGGCCGACAACATCGCTGCCGTGTCCGCGCTGGTGGAAGAAGCCGCGGGCAAGGGCGCGCAGGTCATCCTGCCGCCCGAACTGTTCGCGGGCGAGTATTTCTGCCGCATGGAAGAGGAAGAGCTGTTCGACCTCGCGCATCCCACCTTCGAAAGCCCGAGCGTGCAGGCGATGCAGGAACTGGCGGCAAAGCTCGGCGTGGCGATCCCGACCAGCTTCTTCGAACGCGACGGGCAGCACTATTACAACACGCTGGCGATGATCGGCCCCGATGGCGCCATCATGGGGACTTACCGCAAGAGCCACATCCCCGACGGCCCGGGCTACGAAGAGAAATACTATTTCCGCCCGGGTAATGACGGGTTCAAGGTGTGGGACGTGTTCGGCACGCGCATCGGCGTGGGGATCTGCTGGGACCAGTGGTATCCCGAATGTGCGCGCGTGATGGCACTCAAGGGTGCCGAAGTGCTGTTCTACCCCACCGCCATCGGCTCCGAACCCTATGACGCCGATCTCGACACCAGCCGAATGTGGCGCCGCGCGATGATCGGTCATGCGGTGTCCAACTGCATGCCCGTCTGCGCCGCCAACCGGATCGGGCACGAAGGCCCCGCCGATCGCCAGCAGAGCTTCTATGGCCACAGCTTCATCAGCGACGAATGGGGCGATCTGGTCGCGGAATTCGGCGGGTCGAGCGAAGGCGTGCTGACCGCCACGCTCGATCTCGACGGCGCGCGCAAGCACCGCGCCGGCATGGGCTTCTTCCGCGACCGGCGGCCGCAGCTCTACGGGCGCATCAGCGAGGATATCTGAGCTTGGTCGGGGGCATCGACCAGACACGGCTCGATGCCCTGTTCCCGGCCGCGCTCGAAGCCGCGATCGCCCGGATCGAAAAGGACGGGACGTTCTTCCCGCTGGTGTTCGAACTGCGCGCCAATGGCCTCATCCAGAACGTCGCGGTGCTCGATACCGGCGCAACCGAGGGCGCGCAGAAGGTCATCGACCGGCTGGTCCAGGTGCTCCGCCCCCGCGCTGCCGATCAAACCATCCAGGCAGCCGCCATCGTGCTGTTCCGCAGCGCCGAGCCGGCGATCGAGGTGCGGTTGCAGGCGGCGAATTATTCGCGCGACGTGACCGCGCCTTTCACGCTCGCGACCAGCGGCGTGTTCCGCCGCAGGCGCAAGCTGACGCTGGGCGAATTCACCACCCGCGAAGCGGCGAACGAGCTGTTCTAGCCGCCCGCAAGCTCCTTCAGCACGATGTTCCAATGGTCGAGCCCGGCATAGAAGGCCTCGACCCGCATCCGTTCGTTAAGGCCATGCGCGTAGATGTCCTGCGGCCGGCTCGCGCCAGCGCCGATGGCCACCGTGTCGTAGCCCAGCGCGCGGTAATGCATGCCGTCGGTGCCGCCCGATGACATGGTCGGGATCATCGGGATCGCTTCACCGAAGCGGGTTGCAAGCGATTTCGCCAGCGCTGCGCGAACCTCGTCGGGGAACGCGCTCATCGGGCTTTCGGTCGCTTCTTCGCGCTGTGTCACGGTGATCGCTTCATTGTCGACTGCCGTTTCCAGCGCAGCCTTGACCGTTTCCACCCCTTCACCCGGGAAAACCCGGCAGTTGACTGCGGCGCTGGCCGATTGCGGCAGCGCGTTTTCGGCATGACCTGCATCGAGCATGGTCGCCACGCAGGTCGTGCGCAGCGTGCCGACATAGCCCGGATTGGCGCTGATCAGCGCGATTGCCTCGTCATCGGCGGGATTGGCGGCAAATGTCCGCATGGCTGCGCCAAGTTCGCCCGGAATGCTCTGCCCCAGCGCGCCGAAATAGCTGCGCGTCAACTCGCTTTCGCGCACCGGAAAGCGAAGCTGCTCGATCCGCGTCAGTGCGCCCGCGAGGTCATAGATTGCATTGTCGCTGCGCGGACGCGAGGAATGCCCGCCGGGATTGGTCGCGGTTACATCGAAGGTGACATAGGTCTTCTCGGCCAGCTGCACCTGCTGCGCGAGCGGGGCGAAATCGTCCGCCAGGCCGATGCCCCCAGCATCCGAATTGAGCACATAGGCGGGATCGACATTGTCGGCGACCCAGCGGGCCTGCGCGCGGGTGGAGACCATGCCGGTTTCCTCGTCGCCCGAGAAAACCAGATAGAGATCGCGGTTTGGCAGCCAGCCCTCTTCCTTCAGGCGGATGAAAGTGCCGGTGAGGTTGGCGACGCCGTATTTGTTGTCCTGCGTCCCACGGCCGAAGAAATAGCCTTCGTCCTCGACCAGCGTGAAGGGATCGCGCTCCCAGTCCTCGGGCAGGGCGTCGACCACGTCCATATGCGCGAGCATGACGATCGGCTTCGCGCCGGCAGACCCGTCACCGCGGTAGCGCACGACCAGTCCCTGCGTCGGATCGCCGTCACTGTCGAAATCGGTGACCAGCAAATCCTCCTCGGCAAAGCCCGCGGCCGCCAGCCGGCCGGTAAGATAGGCGACCATGTCGTCCATCTGGCCGTGACCTGCTGCCGTGCGGAAGGCGATGATATCGCGGTAGATGTCGTAAACCCGCTGCTCATGCGCGGTCAGCGCGCGCGGCGCGTGGTCGTCGGCGGCGGCCTGCCCCGCCATGGCCAGCGCACCCGCTGCCAGAATCGCCTTGATCTTCATTCGCCTGCCGCTCCCGTTTGGTACTTGTCGGCAGCGAGGCTAGGGCGGGGGCATGGGCGACGCAAGCGAGCATCGATATCTGGTCGCGCTGGGCTCCAACCGCCGGGTGCAGGGGCTGGGCGCGCCGCGCGCGGTGCTGGCGGGGGCGGTGGCGGCGCTGGCCCAAAGCGGCTGGGAGGTCGAGGCGGTTGCGCGCGTGATCGACAGTGCCCCGGTCGGCCCGTCGCTGCGGCGCTATGCCAATGGCGCAGCGATCATCGCGGGCGATCGCGCGCCGCTGGCCGCGCTGGCGAGCCTGCAGGCGATCGAACGCGCTTTCGGGCGCGACCGGCGCGGGCAGCGCTGGCGCTCGCGCACGCTCGATCTCGATATCGTGCTGTGGAGCGGGGGGACATGGTACGGCCCGCGCCTGGCGATCCCGCACCCCCTGTTCCGGCAGCGCGACTTCGTCCTGCGCCCGGCGGCGCAAATCGCGCCCGACTGGCGCGATCCGGTCTCCGGCCTGACGCTGCGCCAGCTGGCGGCACGCGCCGTACGGCGGCGCTGACAGGATTGCCGCAACACCGGCTTGACCACCTGCGACAGCGCCCCTAGGTGGCACGCCGTGGTCGGGCCGTTAGCTCAGTCGGTAGAGCAACTGACTTTTAATCAGTAGGTCGCTGGTTCGAACCCAGCACGGCTCACCACCTTGAATTCCGCCCCGAGGCCGGTGCGCCGGCGCCCCTAGTCCGGAGCCGTCATCCATGAAAACCCGCGCCGCAGTCGCCTTCGCCCCCAAGCAGCCGCTCGAAATCGTCGAGCTCGACCTGGAAGGGCCCAAGGCAGGCGAGGTGCTGGTCGAGATCATGGCCACCGGCATCTGCCATACCGATGCCTACACGCTCGACGGGCTCGATTCCGAAGGTCTTTTCCCCAGCGTGCTGGGCCACGAAGGCGCGGGCATCGTGCGCGAAGTCGGCGCGGGCGTGACCAGCGTGCAGCCGGGCGATCACGTGATCCCGCTCTACACGCCCGAGTGCCGCCAGTGTAAATCGTGCCTCAGCGGCAAGACCAATCTGTGCACCGCGATCCGCGCGACGCAGGGCAAGGGGCTGATGCCCGACGGGACCACGCGCTTTTCCTACAAGGGCGAGCCGATCTACCATTACATGGGCTGCTCGACCTTTTCGAACTTCACCGTGCTGCCCGAAATCGCGGTCGCCAAGATCCGCGAAGACGCGCCGTTCAAGACCAGCTGCTATATCGGCTGCGGCGTCACCACCGGCGTCGGCGCGGTGACCAACACTGCCAAGGTGCAGGTGGGCGACAATGTCGTCGTGTTCGGCCTCGGCGGGATCGGCCTCAACGTGATCCAGGGCGCGCGGCTGTCGGGTGCGGGCATGATCATCGGGATCGACATCAACCCTGACCGCGAGGAATGGGGCCGCAAGTTCGGCATGACCCACTTCCTCAACACCAAGGGCATGAGCCGCGACGAGGTCGTCGCGAAGGTGGTCGAAATGACCGATGGCGGCGCCGATTACACCTTCGACTGCACCGGCAATACCGAGGTCATGCGCACCGCGCTCGAGGCCTGCCATCGCGGCTGGGGCACCAGCATCGTGATCGGCGTGGCCGAAGCGGGCAAGGAAATCGCCACCCGCCCGTTCCAGCTGGTGACCGGGCGCAACTGGCGCGGCACTGCCTTTGGCGGCGCGCGCGGGCGCACCGATGTGCCCAAGATCGTCGACTGGTACATGGACGGCAAGATCGAGATCGACCCGATGATCACCCACGTCCTGTCGCTCGAGGAAATCAACAAGGGCTTCGACCTGATGCATGCAGGCGAAAGCATCCGCAGCGTGGTGGTATTCTGATGGCCGGCAAGATTTATCCCGATGCCACGGCGGCGCTCGACGGCGTGCTGCGCGACGACATGCTCATCGCCAGCGGCGGCTTCGGCCTGTGCGGCATTCCCGAACGCCTGCTGACCGCGATCCGCGATAGCGGCGTGAAGGGGCTGACCTTTGCCAGCAACAATGCGGGCATCGACAATGAAGGCATCGGCATGCTGCTGCGCACGCAGCAGGTGAGGAAGATGATCTCCTCCTATGTCGGCGAGAACAAGGAATTCGAACGCCAGTTTCTTTCGGGCGAGCTCGAGGTCGAGTTCTGCCCGCAGGGCACGCTCGCCGAACGCATGCGCGCCGGCGGCGCGGGCATTCCCGGCTTCTACACCAAGACCGGCGTCGGCACGCAGGTCGCCGAAGGCAAGGAAGTGAAGACCTTCGACGGTGAGGACTACATCCTCGAACGCGGCATCTTCGCCGACCTCGCCATCGTCAAGGCATGGAAGGCGGATGAAACCGGCAACCTCGTGTTCCGCAAGACCGCGCGCAATTTCAACCAGCCCGCGGCCACCTGCGGCAAGGTCTGCGTGGTCGAGGTCGAAGAGATCGTGCCCACCGGCAGCCTCGACCCCGACTGCATCCACCTGCCGGGCGTCTATGTCCAGCGGATGATCGTGGGCGCGCCCTACGACAAGAAGATCGAATTCGAGACCACGCGCGAAAGGGAGAGCGCCTGATGCCCCAGGAAGCAGCAGGCTGGGACCGCAACGAGATGGCGGCGCGCGCCGCGCAGGAATTGCGCGACGGCTATTACGTCAATCTGGGTATCGGCATTCCCACGCTGGTCGCCAACCACATTCCGCAAGGCATGCATGTCACGCTGCAGAGCGAGAACGGCATGCTTGGCATCGGGCCGTTCCCTTACCCCGACGAGGTCGACGCCGACCTGATCAATGCGGGCAAGCAGACCATCAGCGAACTGCCGCACAGCGCCTATTTCGACAGCGCGGCCAGCTTCGCGATGATCCGCGGCGGGCATATCGACCTGACCGTGCTGGGCGCGATGGAAGTGGCCCAGAACGGCGACATCGCCAACTGGATGATCCCGGGCAAGATGATCAAGGGCATGGGCGGCGCGATGGATCTGGTCGCGGGCGTCAAGCAGATCATCGTGGTGATGGATCACACCGCCAAGGACGGCAGCCCCAAGTTCATTCCCGAATGCACGCTGCCGCTGACCGGGCAGAACGTGGTCGACATGATCGTCACCAATCTGGCGGTGTTCCAGCGGCCCGACCATGACAGTCCCTTCCGGCTGGTCGAACTGGCGCCGGGCGTGACGGCTGATGAAATCGCCGAGAAGACGACCGCGAAATACGAGGTCGCGCTATGACCACTGCGGGCACGCTCGAGACGGTATCGGAAAATTGCAGCCATGGCGGCGTGCAGGGCGTCTACCGCCATGCCTCGGCCAGCACCGGCACGCAGATGACCTTCTCGGTCTTCGTCCCGCCGCATGAAGACGGCGCGAAGCTGCCCGTGCTGTGGTTCCTGTCGGGGCTGACCTGCACCCACGCCAATGTCACCGAGAAGGGCGAATTCCGCGCTGCCTGCGCCGAGCACGGGGTCATCTTCGTCGCGCCCGACACCTCGCCCCGCGGCGAGGCCGTGCCCGATGACGAGGCCTATGATTTCGGGCAGGGCGCGGGCTTTTATGTCGATGCGACGCAGGTACCCTGGGCGCAGCATTTCCAGATGCGTAGCTATATCGAACAGGAACTGCCCGCGCTGCTGGCCGAGCATTTCCCCGCGGACATGCAGCGGCAGGCGATCAGCGGCCATTCGATGGGCGGCCACGGCGCGCTGACCATCGGCCTGCGCAATCCCGACCGCTTCCGTTCGATCAGCGCCTTCTCGCCGATCGTCAGCCCGCTGAACTGCCCATGGGGCGACAAGGCGCTGGGCGGCTATCTGGGCGATGACCGCAGCGACTGGCGCGAATACGATGCCTGCGCGCTGATCGAAGACGGTTCGCGCCATGCGAACCTGCTGGTCGACCAGGGCACGGCGGACAATTTCCTCGAGGAACAGCTCAAGACCGATCTGCTGGTCGATGCCTGCAAATCCGCCGACATGCCGGCGGACATCCGTATGCAGCCCGGCTACGACCATTCCTATTACTTCATCTCGACCTTCATGGCCGAGCATGTCGGCTGGCACGCGCGCCATTTGCAGGGCTGAACGCTTGGCGGGATAGATTTGCGTCAGCCATGCGTTAGGGCAGCATGATCCTCGATACTCCCTGGCCCGATATCATCGCCCGCGGCGTGCTGCTGGCAATTGCCGCCATCATCTGGGTGGTGGTGCTGATCCGCCTCAACGGGCTGCGCTCGCTGTCCAAGATGACCAATTTCGACTTCGTGATGACGATCGCGCTGGGCAGCCTGGTCGCGGGCGCGGCGCAGGCAAGCGACTGGAAAGCCTTCGCGCAGGCCATGGTCGCGATGGCGGGCCTGTTCGTCGTCCAGGCGGCGTCGGCGCGGCTGCGCAAGACCTCCGACAGTGTCGAGGACCTGATGCAGAACGATCCGGTCTTCCTGATGCGCGACGGCAAGTTCTGTGACGATGCGCTGACATACACGCGCGTCGCCAAGAGCGATCTGATCGCCAAGCTGCGCGAGGCCAATGTACTCGATTACGGACAGGTTCGCGCCGTAGTGCTCGAGACCACCGGCGACGTGTCGGTGCTGCACGGCGACCATCTCGAGGAGACGATCGTCGAGAATGTGAAGCGCGTCTAGCGGCGGTCGAGCCAGCGGGCGAATGCGACCCCGCCGGTGATCAGGAACGGCACCAGCACCAGGCTGAGCACGACCTTGGCGATGATCTGCCCGATCAGCAGGTTGGTGATGGCGAACTGGCCATAGAATGCCAGCGTGATGAAAATCACCGAATCGATAGCCTGGCTCAGCGCCGAGGCAATCGCCCCGCGGGCCATCAGCGAGAGTGTCGACGCGCCTTCGGCCGATCCGCGGAGCCGCGAGAAAATCCAGACGTTGAGCAGCAGCGACACGATGTAGGCGGCCGGTCCCGCCATCCACACGCGCCACAATGTCGCGTGGACGCGTTCGAAGGCGGCGAGGTCGTCGGCGCGGAATTCGGTCATCTCGACCGATGGCGGCAGGTTCAGCACCAATTGCATCAGCAGCGACGCCACCAGCAGCGGAACGAAGCCCCACCAGACGATGCGATTGGCCAGCTTCTCTCCGTAAAGCTGTGCGATCGTGCTGGAAATCACCACCAGCAGCAGGAAGGCGAAGATGCCCGATTCGACTGCCAGTTCGGTCGGCCACAACTGCACCTGCTTGAAGGCCAGCACGCCCGCCAGCACCGTCATCCCGCCATAGAGCAGCGTGTATACGAACAGCCCCAGCGGCATGGCGGCAGCGGCGAGACGGGTCTCGTTGGCGGGGTGGGTCATCTCTCGGCCTCGACAAGTTTCGTGGACGGCGAGGCCGTCGGCGGGCCCTGAAAATTGACTAATGCGGCGGCGCACGCAAGACAGCGCCCGATTTCATCCGCAACTTGTCCTCCTGCCAAAGGGAAAGCGATGGCGCCTATCCTGATTAATCTCGTCGGTATCGTGGCGATCCTGCTGATCGCCTTCCTCCTGTCGACGGGCAAGAAACGCATCAGCCTGCGCGTCGTCGGGGCGACCTTCGCGCTGCAGGCGCTGATGGCGCTGCTGGTGCTGCGCACCCCGTGGGGCGTGCAATTGATCCAGGCGCTGTCGAACGGGGTCATTGCCCTGCTCGACTATTCGAAGGTCGGGATCGAGGCGATCTTCGGGCCAATGGGCGCCAATCCCTTCACCAACACCTTCGTCATCGCCGCGCTGCCGGTGATCGTCTTCTTCGCGGCGATCGTGTCGATCCTGTATCACTGGGGCATCATGCAGCGGCTGGTGCGCTGGGTCGGCGGCGCGATCGGCTGGATCACCGGGATCAGCAAGGTCGAGGCGCTGGGCAGCGCGGCCAACATCTTCGTCGGCCAGTCCGAAAGCCCGCTGGTGGTGCGCCCCTATCTCGCCGCGCTGACCCCCAGTCGGCTGTTCACGCTGATGAGCGTGGGCATGGCGGGTGTCGCCGGCACGATCCTCGCGGCCTATGCCAGCTTCATCGGCGCCGAGGCAGTGCCCTTCCTGCTCGCCGCGGCGTTCATGTCCGCGCCCGGCGGCATCCTGATGGCCAAGATCATCATGCCCGACGACGACAGCGTGCTGGCGCGCGATGCCGCGCAGATGTCCGGGGTCGACCCCCATGGCGAGATCGTGCTGCCGAAGGGCCGGATCAGCGCCGAAGGACCTGCCGCGCTGACCGAAGGCGGCAAGGCGCATGAAGTCGAAGTCGCCGAGACCTTCGAGGAAGGGCACAAGCCCGCCAATGTCATCGAAGCCGCCGCGCAGGGCACGCAGACCGGCGTGAAGCTCGCCGTGGCGGTTGGCGCGATGGTGATGGTCTTCGTCGCGCTGGTCGCGCTCGCCAATGGGATTCTCGGCGGTATCGGCGGCTGGTTCGGCTATCCCGACGTCAGTTTCCAGCAATTGCTCGGACTGGTGTTCGCCCCGGTGATGTATCTGATCGGCATTCCCTGGGACCAGGCAGGCGCGGCGGGCGGATTGTTCGGCACCAAGATCGTGCTCAACGAATTCGTCGCCTTCATCGAACTCGGTTCGATGGATGGCAGCGTGCTGTCCGATCGCAGCCGCGCGATCGTCACTTTTGCGCTGTGCGGTTTCGCCAATTTCAGCTCGATTGCGATCCAGATGGCGGTGACCGGCGGGCTGGCACCCAACCAGCGCCCGGTGATTGCCAAGCTCGGCCTGCGTGCACTTGCGGCGGGCAGTCTCGCCAATCTGATGAGCGCGGCGCTGGCGGGACTCTTCCTCCCGTATTAAAGGCCGGTCCATTATGACCGATTCGAACACAGATATTGCGGTTGTGTCGCTGGCACAGCCGCTCGACTCGATTGCCGACGAGCTTGGCCGCAGTTTTCAGCAATACGGCTTTGCCGTCATTCGCGACCACGGGATCCCGCAGGAGCTGATCGACCGCGCCGAAGCGCTGTCGAAGCAGTTCTTCGCGCTGCCCGACGAGGTCAAGCGCGCCTATCACATTCCCGGCGGTGGCGGGGCGCGTGGCTACACCCCCTTCGGGACCGAAAAGGCCAAGGACGCCAAGGTCCACGATCTCAAGGAATTCTGGCACGTCGGGCGCGAGCTGCCCGAAGGCCATCCCCTGGCCGAATTCATGGCCGACAATGTCTGGCCGTCCGAGGTCGCAGGCTTTCGCGAAACCTTCAGCGAACTCTATGCGGCGTTCGAGGAAGCCGGCGGCCGCGTGCTCGAAGGCATCGCGCTGCATCTCGGGCTCGACCGCGAGTTCTTCGCGCCGACCATCGAGGACGGCAATTCGGTGATGCGCCTGCTGCGCTATCCTCCTCTGGAAGGCGAGGAAGCCGAAGGCGCGGTCCGCGCCGCCGCGCATGGCGATATCAACACGATCACGCTGCTGCTCGGTGCCGAAGAGGCCGGGCTGGAACTGCTGACCGCGCAGGGCGACTGGAAAGCGGTCGCCCCGCCCGAAGGTGCGCTGGTGGTCAATGTTGGCGACATGCTCGACCGGCTTACCAACGGCAAGCTGCGCTCGACCACGCACCGCGTGGTGAACCCGCGCGGCGATGCCGCCTATCGTGCGCGCTATTCGATGCCGTTCTTCCTGCACTTCCGGCCGGATTACGTGATCGAGACGCTGCCGTCCTGCATCGACGCGGACAGCGGCACCAAACCGCCCGAACCGATTTCAAGTCACGACTACCTGATGCAGCGCCTGCGCGAGATCGGCCTGGCCTGATCCGCACGCCGCTTCCGGGGGCTGTTGCACTTATGCACCGGTTCCCGGAAGAATCGGATTTGTTGCCTTTATGCAACTAACGTAAATACCTGAAATACAGCGGATTTCCCGTTTGGTGCGGCGATGCGTCTCGCACCTGCAACATATGTCTTGATCTTGTCACAAAAAGATAGCTTTGCCGCAACGTCCTCCCGCCAGGGAGTCGGCTCAGCAGCACTAGCCTACTTTTAACGAGACGAAGGGATCCGCTCGATGAAGTTCAAATATCTCCTGGCCGCGTCGGTTGCCGGACTGGCAACCACGACGGCGATGATTGCAGCGCCCGCTGCCGCACAGCAAATCACCTCGGGAATCGAAGGCCGCGTGGTCAGCGAAGCTGGCGAGCCGCTGAATGGCGCAACCGTGGTCGTCACCGATACCCGCACCGGCCAGGACCGGACGCTTGTGACGGCAGCTGACGGCAGCTTCCGCACCAGCTCGCTCGTCCCGGGCGGTCCCTACACCGTCACCGCCACGGCCGATGGCTATGAAGGCCAGACGGTCGAAAACACCTTCATCACCGTTTCGGGCAACACCGATTTCACCTTCGAACTGACGACGGGTGTCGCGGCGAACACCATCATCGTTTCCGGCTCGCGCGCCAATGTGCAGCAGCTTGCCGTCGGACCGGGCACCGCCTTCGGTGTCGAAACGCTGGAAAGTTTCCCGAGCATTTCGCGCGACGTGCGCGACATCATTCGTCTCGACCCGCGCGTAAGCCTCGATCGCTCCGACGAAGTCGACCGGATTTCCTGCCTCGGCGGCAACGACCGGTCGAACACCTTCACTGTCGACGGCATCGTCCAGGCCGACGTGTTCGGTCTCAACGGAACGCCGTTCGCCGCGCGTAACTCGCTGCCCCTGCCGTACGATGTGATCCGCGAGACTTCGGTCGAATTCGCGCCTTTCGACGTCGAGTATTCCGATTTCACCGGCTGCCTCGTGAACGTGGTGACCAAATCGGGCCAGAACCAGTTCCACGGTTCGGCCTTCTACACCTATTACGACGACAGCATGCTCGCCGACACCATCATCGACGGCGACGGTGTCGAACAGCCGCTGTCTTCGGGCAGCGAGAAGCGCTGGGGTGCCACCCTCGGCGGTCCGATCATTCCCGACTATCTGTTCTTCTATGCCGGATACGAGGAAACCGACCTTGGCGATGCGAACGACACGGGCCCCGCAGGCGCCGGTTTCGTCAATTCGGTCGATGCCGTCACGCAGGCCGATTTCGACCGTTTCGCCACGATCGCGCAGAACGTCTACGGCCAGGACATCGGCGGCTATCCGCGCACGCTTGACGAAAGCAGCAAGCGCTACTTCGGTCGTCTCGACGCCTATCTCGGCGAAGACCACCGTCTGGAACTGACCTACCAGCGGCTCGAGGAGAACAATGTCGAGCCCGACTTCGGCACCGATGCTCTGGGCGGTCTCAACTCCTTCGAAGCCGAAGGCACGATCTCCGATTACTATTCGGGCCGTCTGTATTCGGACTGGACCGACACGATTTCGACCGAACTGCGGCTGAGCCGTTCGAAGGTCGGCGACGTTCAGGGCCCGGTGGGCTTCGGTGAAGCGCAGTCGGACAATCCCACGGTCCGTCTGGCTGTCGGTACCTTCAACAATGGCGAATACGGTCTGCTTTCGACCGGCCCCGGCATCTTCCGTTCGGCCAACCAGCTCGACACCACGATCGATCAAGCGAAGTTCCAGATGAACATCGACGCCGGCGATCACCTGTTCAAGCTGGGCGCCGAAATCAATTCGCTCGACACCTACAACCTCTTCGTCATCAATGCGACGGGGACGCTGTACTTCTCGAACCTCGACGATTTCGAGCAGGGCATTCTCAGCCAGGGTGGCGAATTCTTCCCGACCAACGAGGAAGTGTTCCTTGGTGAAGGCTACGGCGCGGATATCAACGCCACTCCGACCGGTGACGTGAACGAAGCAGCCGCGCGTTTCACCCGCAACATCTACTCCTTCTATGCGCAGGACGAATGGCAGGCGACCAGCCAGCTCAACATCACTGCAGGTCTGCGGGTGCAGTTCTATTCGGGCGATGCGCCGCGGGCGAACCCCAACTTCCTCGCTCGCTACGGGTTCACGAACTCGAACCCCTTCAGCAAGCTTGATCCGGTTCTTCTGCCCCGTCTGTCGGCAACCTATGAACTCGACAATGCCGGTTTCTTCTCGAATTCGCGCGTAACCGGCGGCGTTGGTGTCTTCTCCGGCGGCGACCCGGTCGTGTATTTCTCGAATGCCTTCTCGAACAACGGGTTCTCGGCTGGCCTCGGCACGGACATCTTCTGCGCCAACCGTCCTTCGGACGTGGTCGTCAACGGCGAGTTCACCGGTTTCCCTGATTGCGTGATCGCGTCCGGTTCGGACAGCGCGGCCCAGGGTCTTGCCGATACCCAGTCGACCGATCCGAATTTCGACATCCCCACGGTGGTGCGTGCGAACCTCGGTTTCTCGACCGATTTCGGCACCACTTCGGGCTTCTTCAGCGACTGGCGCCTGAACCTCGACTACATCTACTCGCGGTACAACGACACGCTGAACTTCGTCGACCTGTCGCAGACCCCCGATCCGAGCCGCGGTGTCAACGGTTTCACCGTCGACGGTCGTCCGATCTACCGGGCAATCGATCCGACGGCTGCAGGCTGTGAAGCGACGCTCGAAGGAACGGGCGGGACCCCGCCGGTCTGGAACAATGTCACGGCACCGTGCTTCGCAACGGGCCGCGATGATGAAATTCAGCTGACGAACGGCCCGAGCTACGACAGCCACGTGGCATCGTTCCTCCTGTCGAAGAACTTCCGCGGTGGCCTGCTCACCGAGAATGGCAGCGTTGGCCTTCGCTTCGGCTATGCCTTCACCGACTCGAGCAACAACCGCAATGTCGGGTCGTCGACGGCCACTTCGTCCTACGACGTGACCGCGGCATTCGACCGTCAGAACCCTGGGATTTCGACGTCCAACTATGAAACCCGCCACAATCTGACGGCAGCGTTCAGCTGGAAGGAACGCTTCTTCGGTGATTATGCCACGCAGCTGGGCATCTTCTTCCGGGCGCGTTCGGGCCGGCCGTACAGCCTCGTGTTCGACGGCAGCGGCGTCTTCAACGACAGCTCCTCGGGATCGGACAACGCGCTGCTCTACGTTCCGTCGGGCGTGAACGATCCGAATGTCACTGGCGATGCCGGCGACATTCAGGCGCTGATCGATTACGTCGAAGCATCGGGCTGCGATTACACGCCGGGCGCTTCGATCAAGCGCAACAGCTGCCGCAACGAATGGTCGTATGATCTGGACCTCCGCTTCAGTCAGGAACTGCCCTTCCTCGGCAGCCTGACCGGGATCGCGGACGATCGGGTCGAACTGTTCGCCGACTTCGATAACTTCCTGAACTTCCTCGATAAGAGTGCCAACCGCGTGAAGTTCTTCAACGATATTCCGGTAACCAGCACCGGTGTCGATGCGCAGGGTCGCTACGAAATCGGAAGCTTCAATCCGGATGACGACCAGATTGTCTCGGTCTCCAGCTCGGCCTGGAAGGTCCAGGTTGGCGTGCGCTACGAATTCTAATCGGTAGCTCTTCGGCAAGATCAGGGCGGTCCTCTTCGGAGGGCCGCCCTTTTTCGTGGGGTCGCTGGACCCGGTGGGGCGGCTTTGCCATGAGGGGGCGATGGCCGAACCCGCAACTCGTTATGCCCAGACCAGGAAGCGCCTGAACCCCTGGGTGATCGCGCTGATCGCGGTGATCCACCTGGGACTGTTCTACCTGCTTGCAAGGGCGCTTGCGCCCAGCGCCGTCACCGGGGTCGAGCAATCGGTGGTCTCGGCATTTACCGTCACCGTCTCGGCACCCGAGGAGCCGAACGAGCCGCCGGAGCCGGAACCGGAACCGGAAGGCGCGCAGGGCGATCCGGGGCGTGAGGCAGTCCCCGATGCGGTTACCGCGCCGCCGCAACCGGTGCGCCGGGATCCGCCCGCCCCGCGTGCGTCGTCCACCGGCACTGCCGATACGTCGGGGGCGACCGAGGAGGGGGGCGGTACGGGCCGATCAGGCACGGGCGAGGGCACCGGCAGTGGCGAGGGCGGCGGCGGGCAGGGCGGGGGTGCGGCCACCAAGCCGCAGCTGGTCCGTGCGATCACCGATGCCAGCGCCTTCCCGGTGCCGCCCGGCGGGCGTGCCGCGCGGATCGGCCAATCGGTTATCGTGCGGCTGAGCGTATCGGCGCAGGGACGCGCCACCCGCTGCAGCATCTATCGCCCGAGCCCGTTTCCCGAGACCGACGCCACCGTCTGCCGGCTGGCGCTGGAACAATTGCGCTTCGAGCCCGCCCGCGATCGTGCGGGGAACCCGGTGGCCGCGGAATTCTATTACCAGCAGCGCTTCTTCAACTGAGGCGCCTCGCTGCGGCGGGTCAGGTCTGGGTCTTGCTGCCGATCACCTGCAGCAGTTCGTCGCGGCCATAGGGCTTGGTGAGCAGGCCCGCCGCCCCCAGTTCTTCGAGCCGGTCCTGCATTTCGCCATATCCGGTTGCCAGCCAGAACGGCACGCCCAGTTCCTTGAGCTTCAGCGCCACCGGCTCGCTGTTTTCCTTGCCCAGATTGTAATCGAGGATCGCCAGCTCGGGCTCGGTTTTCGCCAGCGCGTCGAGGGCGGCGGCCACCGAGCTTTCGACCCGAACGTTCTCGACCCCCAGTTCCTTGAGGCAATCCTCCGCGTCGAGCGCGATGATCATGCTGTCTTCGACCAGCAGGACGGTATTGGGAACATCGGCCAAGCCGGTCTCCTTCTTGGTGGCGGTGGGCTCGATTTCGTTGCCCTCGGCGGCGCGCCATTCGACATATTGCGAGGGAATGCAGAAGCGGGCCTCGACTCCGCTGAGCCGGTAGTTGATCTCGGCCTCGCCCTTGAGTTCGTGCGGGATCGAGCGATCGATGATCGTGCTGCCGAAGCCGCGCCGCTGCGGCGGCTTGACCGGCGGGCCGCCGCGTTCGCGCCAGTCGAGGCAGAGATCACCATTGTCCTGCCGGGTCACGGTCACTTCGAGCATGCCCGAACTGTCGCTGAGCGAGCCGTATTTGGCCGAATTGGTGATCATCTCATGGATGACCAGCGCCAGCACCGTATAGGCTTCGGGGGCGATCATCGCCTCCGGGCCGATCAGCGCGAGCCGGTCGCGCTGGTCCGACAGATAGGCATGCGCTTCGGTCTCGATCAGCTCGGAAAACGGCGCATGCGACCAATTGCCTTTGGTGATGTTGTCATGCGCAGAGGCCAGCGATCGCACGCGGCCACCGACGATCTCGACGAAGCTTTCGATGTTGCGCGCATCGTTCTTCGACTGGTTGATGAGGCCGCGGATGAGATTGAGGATATTGCGCACCCGGTGGTTGAGCTCGGCAATCAGCAATTCCTGCTGCTGCTGCGCGCGGGCGCGCTCGGTCACCGCTTCGTCGGTCAACCGCAGGATGATCTCGAGCAGCGTGACCCGCAGGCTTTCGGCAATCTCGATATCGGCATCGGACCATTTCTCGGCGCGGCCCTCGACGGTCTCCTGCCACGCTTCGAAGCTCTTGCGCGGGGTCAGCCGGGCGCCATTGGGGCCCATCTCGACCGGCTTTTCCGGATTGCCCGCCCAGGTCACGGTCTGCACCAGCGGCTTGCGCCACAGGACCAGATAATCGCGCGGGGTGCGCGAGACGGGGATGATCAGCGCCCCCACCGCCCGATCGGCGAAACGCGCGGCGCGCGGCAGGCGGTCGGCGATCGCTTCGCTGGCGAGAATCCGGCTGGTCGCCGCGCCGTTCAGGCTCGATACGATCGCGCGGAATTCCTCTTCGTTGGGCGCGGAACCACGCGAATCGTAGAGGTCGTCGACGAAGATGCTCGCGCCGTCATGCGGAATGGCCTGCTGGATGACCGGCTCGATCATCGGCAGGCTGGCCGACAGCGGGGTGCCCGCGGCCACATCGCGCATCAGCTGCGTGTGCATCGCCCGCCCGTGTTCGCGGCGTTCGGCGGTCTGCCGGGCCAGCGTACGGTCGAGCGTCAGCGAGAAGAATTCGGAGAACAGCTCCGCCGCGGTGCGCTGCGAATAGGGCAGCAGCGCGGGGCCGTAGTGATGGCAGGCGAACAGGCCCCACAGCTTGCCGCCGATGATGATCGAGATCGACAGCGAGGCGCCGACGCCCATGTTCTTGAGATATTCGATATGGATCGGCGATACCGCGCGCAGCGAACTCATGCTCAGGTCGAGTGGTTCGCCTTCGAGCGAGAGACCGGGTTCGATCGGGACGGGTTCGGCCTCGACATCGGCGATGATCCGGAAGCGGTTGCGCACGTAGAGCGCGCGGGCCTGGTCGGGAATGTCCGACCGCGGATACCGCAGGCCGTGGAATTTCTCGAGATCGTCGCGCGCCGCCTCGGCGATGACCTCGCCCGAAAGATCGTCGCGGAAGCGATAGACCATCACGCGGTCGATCTCGAGCGCGGCGCGCAGCTGGCGCGCAGCCTCGGCGACAAGCGGTTCGACTTCGGTATGCTTCTCCAGCCGGGCCATGATCGGGCGCAGGACGGCCAGCTGGCGGTTGAGGACGCCTGCGGCATGCGGCTCGATCTCGATGATCGTATTGCCGCCCGAACTGTGCAGCGCGCAGTCGAACAGGCAGTCGCCGTCGAACAGCGCAAGGCCGAAGATCCGTTCGACCTGGTCGGGGAAAGTCAGCGCGGCAGCCGCGCTGCGCAACTGGTCCATCGCATCGGGCGCGAACAGCCTGCTCAGCCGGTCGCCGATTTCGATCGTCCGGCCAGCGCCGAGGATCGTCTCGAGATTGGTCGATCGGTGCGCGACGAACCAGTCGGCATTGAGCGCGAGCAGCGCGCCGAAATTCTGGATTTGGCCCAGCTGGTGGATCGGTTCGCGGTCGCAATTGCTCAGATTGACGTCGGTCGAATGCATCAAGCGGCCTTAATTACAAGGCAGTGTGATGCAACTAGGTTGAAATGCGTAAATGTGGAACGTGCGGCGCGCAGTATGCTTTCACAGTCGCGGCTGTTGCAAGGACGGGTGAGGGCCGGGAGCATGCTGCGCCAGTACTGGCCCATGCGCGGGTCGGCGAGGAAGGCGGTGGGAACATCGGCCTGCGCCTTTGCCAGCCGCGCCAGGATCGCCCGGTTGCCCAGCGCCGATCCGGCCAGAACCCAGCATACCCCCAGCGTGTCCTCGTCATCCGCGGCCGTGAAATCGGGCGCTTCCGCGGGGATCGCCTGGCCGAGGCTGGCCAGGTCCCGCGCGACGAGATCGGATTGCGGCGGCGGCGGATCGCCGAGGGCGCGGGCTTCCAGCCAGCGCTCGACACCGCGCCGTGCCCGGTACTGGATGTCCAGGAACTGCGCGTAGCCATCGCGATCGGCGAGGACGAGCGAACCCAGCCGGGCGTCGAGCATATCATGCTCGGCCGCGGTCCCATGCTTTAGAATTTCCCGGATGGTGCGACCCACCGCGTCGGTTGCCGGCATACGAGCGGCCTCGCTCATCAAACGTTTCACCCCCAGCTAAAAGCAGAGGCCTCAACGATTGGTTATCGGCCAAGCCCCGCCAGAACGAAAAGCGCGCAGTGATCGAAATGGTTCCCGAACTAGCTTTCGCGTGATCCACTCATCCGGCGGGTTACTTGGGAGCGATCAGCTTCTGCCCCTGCTGGCGGATCGCACTAGCGACCATCGGTTCGACGAAGGACAGCGCCAGAGGCAGGTTCACCTCGAAGATCACCTGCGTTTCCTCGATGATGACGCATCCGTCGATCGATTGGCCCATCGCCTTCACGGCCAGGTTCATCCGGTCTTCGCTCGGCCAGCTCGTGGTCACGTCGGCCAACCCGCCGGGCACATATTGCCCGATTTCGTGGCTGCGCGACTGCAGGCGGCGCCGGACTTCGTCCTTGCCGAGATCGTGGGAAAGCGGAACGCGCATCAGCTCTTGTCCTCCAGCTGCGGGCTGGTCTGCGCCGCTTCGCCGAACTTGTAATCGAGATAGCGGTGCTTGATCGCCAGGTCGTCGAGCGAGCCTTCGGCCAGCTGCCGGGTGATCGAATCGATTTCGCCGCTGATCTTGCCGAGGCTGTCGGTCAGCTGCTCGTCGGGCGTCGCCCCGGCACGCTGCTCGGTGCGCAGATGCGCGGGAATGCGGCGGTAGCTGTCGATCATTTCGGGCAGCTGTTCGCCGACCAGGCTGCGCACTTCGCGTGCCTTGGGATGGTTCTGGTCGAGCCCTTCGAGCTGCAAGCCCAGCGCATCCAGCTGGACGCCCATGTCATCGACGATCTTCGCCGCTGGCGGGGGCAGGGCGGGGCGCTGCGCTTCGAGCCACAGCTCGGTGCGGCCGACCATCTGCTGGACATTGCCTTTGTTGATGTCGGCGCGCTTGGGCGTCTTGATCTTCGGATAACTGGAGAAGATTGCGGTAGCGATGGCCGTGGCGACAACGACAGCCATGACGCCCCAGAAACCGATGCCGCTGAAGATCGCCCCGGCAATTCCGGCTCCCACCCAGATGACGGCCACTGCGATCAAGAGGTTGCGCACCTTCTTCATCAGGTGGTCGCGCTTGGCCTTGGCCGAACCCTGCCCGATCGAGGGCGCGCGCCGGTGGCGGCCGCCTTCGCGGTTGTCGCGCACCAGCGCCTTGCTCTCGGACAATATGCGGTCGCTGTCGCGGGTGAGGTCGTTCACGATGCCGCCCTCAGCCCTCGATGCTCAGCAGGCTGCTTTCGGCGACCTGCTTCTGCGCCTGCGCCTGGCCTTCGGCGCGCGCGATATAGCCCTTCGACTTCTCGACCTCGTCGGTCAGCAGCGTGACCGTCTGCTTCATGCTGTCGAGCGCGCGCAGCTTGAAGCTGTCGACCTCGTCCATCGTGTCGTAGATGTTCTGGAAGGCGCGTTGCAGCGTTTCCAGCGGGATCGTGCTCGCTGCGGCCTGTTCGTGGATCTTGCCGGTCTGGTCGCGCAGCAGCGTGCTGGTGCTGTCGATGATTCCTGCAGTGGTTTCGTTGAGCGCGGTGATCTGGCCCAGCACGAGGCGCTGGTTGGTCATCGCCTCGGCCACGGTCACTGCCGTGCGCAGCGCGCCGACGGTGGTGGTGCTGGCGCGGTCGACGCCCTTGACCAGCTCGACATTGTTCTTTTTCACCAGGTCGAGCGCGAGATAGCCCTGCACGCTCACCGCCATCTGGGTGAGCAAATCCTGCGTGCGCTGGCGGACATAGAACAGCGCGGTTTCGCGCACCGCCTTGGCCTTGGCCGGATCGGTCGCGTCGAGTTCGGCGGCCTTTTCCTCCAGCTTCGCGTCGAGCGAGTTGGAGATGTGGATCATCTGTTCCAGATTGCCCATCGCCTCCCACAGTTTCTGCCGTTCGACGTCGATCGCGGCATTGTCCATGATCAGCTCGTCCTTGCCGCTGGCGAGGTTGTTGAGGATCGACTGGATATGCGTCTGCGCGCTCTGGTAGCTGCGGAAGTAATTGGTCAGCTTGTTGCCGAAGGGAATGATACCGAGGATCTTGCGCGGACCGGACAGCTTGCCGCGCTTGCCGGGGTCGAGGTCTTCCACCACGCGGCGCAGTTCGGCCAGATTGGCGCCGACGCCTTCGTCCTTGTCCATCGCGCGCACCGGGCGGTCGAGGAAACGGTTCGACATGCCCGCAGCAGCCATGATTTCCTTGCGGCCCATATTGGTCAGCTGGTCGACCTTCTTGCCGAATTCGGGCGAATTCGCATCCTCGGCGATCAGATCGGCGACGAAGCCGTCGACCTTGGTCTGCAGCTTGCTCTTCACCTCTTCCGAAACCGGGACGAGGCCCGCAGCCTTCTCCGGCTTGACCTCGGGCACGGGATCGGGCGGCGTGAGGTCGAAGGCGGTTTCGGTGGCAGTTGCGGTCGGCGTTTTCGTATCGCTCATGGGCGCAGATCTCTCCAAGCGGCTATAATCCTGTATTAGGGTGGCAATACACGATCTTCAAGCGCGCAGTCGCGCGGCGCAGCGATAGTGCCGCGCCGATGGCGCGAAGCGCAAGGCAATTCGGAAAAGGGTCCGTTCGCAGCGCCAGCGCCCGACCGGGGGCGATTGCTTCAGGCGGCCAGGTCCAGCGGTACGATTTCGCCAGCGAGATACTGCTTTTTCGCCTTGGCCCGGCTGAGTTTGCCCGAACTTGTGCGTGGCAGGGTGCGCGGTGGGACCAGCTCGACCACGCAGCTCATTCCGGTGACGCCGCGGACCTTGTCGGCGATCTGGTCGCGCAGCTTGATCCGCTCTTCGGGGTCCGAGACGCGGCAATGGACCAGCACGGCGGGGGTTTCTTCGCCATTGTCGGTATCGACCGAGAAGGCGGCAATGTCGCCGTGGTTGAAGCCCGGCAATTGCTCGACCGCCCATTCGATGTCCTGCGGCCACAGGTTCTTGCCATTGATGATGATCATGTCCTTGGCGCGGCCGACGATGAACAGATAGCCATCGGCCATGTAGCCCATGTCGCCCGTGTCGAGCCAGACGTCCCCATTGTCCTTGGCGACGAGACAGTCGGTGGTCGCTTCCTCGTTGCGGAAATAGGAATGCATCACGCTCTTGCCGCGGCACCAGACCTTGCCGATCTGGTGATCGCCCTTGATCCGGCCGTTCTCGCCGCGGATCTCGACATCCATGCCCGGTATCGGTTTGCCACAATTGACGATGGCGCGGTACCGCGCGGGTTTGGACAGGTCGCGCGGGCGTCCCGACAGGCGTTCTTCCTCGACCAGTTCGACGCGGATGCCTTCACCCGGCGGCATGACCGTTACGGCCAGCGTGGCTTCGGCGAGGCCGTAGCTGGGGTTGAAGCTGCTTGCCTGGAAACCGGCATCGGCAAAGGCATTGACGAAATTCTGCATGACGTCGGGACGGATCATGTCCGCGCCATTGCCCGCCACGCGCCAGCGCGACAGGTCGAAGCGGTCGGCGACCTGGCTCTGGCTGGAAATGCGGCGCGCGCAGATGTCGTAGCCGAAAGTCGGCGAATAGCTGAGCGTGGTGCCCTGGTTGCGGCTGATCAGGTCGAGCCAGGCGAGCGGACGGCGGGCGAAATGCTCGGTGCGCAGGTAGTCGACCGACACCTGGTTGGCGATCAGCGACAGGAAGCAGCCGACCAGACCCATGTCGTGATACCACGGCAGCCAGCTGACCACGCGGTCGTTGGTGCCGATATGCATCGATTCGGCATGTCCGCGCAGATTGTGGAGCAGCGCCTCGTGCGTTACTGCGACGCCTGTGGGGAAGCGCGTCGAGCCCGACGAATATTGCAGGTAGCAGATGTCTTCGGGCTGCGCTTCGGGCAGCTCGCATTGCGGGCCGGCGCGCTGGGCGAAATCGTCCCAGCTTTCGCCGTCGCAGCCCTGCCGGTCGGCGGCGGCCTTGGCCATTTCGGCGATTTCGGCGGGATAGATCAGGATTTTCGGGTCCGAGCTCTGCAGCTGGACCGAAAGCTGGTCGATATAACTTTCCTTGCCGCCGAAGGTCGTCGGTAAGGGCAGCGGGACCGGCCACGCGCCCATCAGCGTGCAGCCGCAGAACAATGCGGCGAACTCGGCGCTGGTCTCGGCGACCAGCGCGACGCGGTCTTCCTTGCGAATACCCATCGCCACCAGCCGGTACGCGGCCTGCAGCGCGTCCTGCTGCATCTGCGCATAGGGATAGACCCGTTCCAGCGTCCCGCGCATGTCGTGGAAGTTGAGGCCCTTGGCGCTTCGCGCAGCGTAATCGATAGCCTCATTGAACGTCGCGAAGTCCGACCGGCGGCGTGGCAGGTCGCAGTCATTCGGCGTCGGCGTCAGTACGGCGTCGGTCATAATTTTCGGCGATACCCGTGAATAGCTGGGGCCTTTCGGCCATTCTCTTTGCGTGCTCTTTCGCGCTCATTGTAGGATGGGCGCGCTCTCCCACATTTCCCAATCTTAAAGGACTGTGGCAGGAATATGGCCCATGGATGATGAACGCACAACATCCGGTCGTGCTCGTCGCCGGGCAAAACCGCTTGATCGCATCCGGCTGGAAGAGCTGGCGGTGTCCTACGTCGCCCGGTTTTCGACCAGCGCGGGGAAGCTGCGGACCTATCTCCAGCGCAAGCTGCGCGAACGCGGGTTCACCGAGGGGGAGGAGCCCGATCTCGACGGTTTGCTGCACAAGTTCGTCGCGCGGGGCTATGTCGACGACGAGGCCTATGGCCGCGCCAAGGCGGGTGACTTGGCAGCGCGCGGCTATGGCGCCCGGCGGGTCGAGCAGGCCTTGCGGGCGGCGGGAATCGAGGACGACTTGCGCCAGGCGCTCGAACCCGGCGAGCACCAGCGGCGCCGCGCGGCGCTGGTGCTAGCGCGCAAGCGCCGCTTCGGTCCCTATGCCCGCCCGGCAGAAGGCGACGCCGAGGCGCAGCGCAAGCTGCACGAGAAGCGACTTGCCGCGATGGTGCGCGCAGGCCATGATTTCGAAATTGCCCGGCGCGTGATCGAAGCGCGCGATGTCGAGGAGCTAGAGGAATGGGTCGCGGAAGCCGCCGAGGGGTACGAATGAAGGTGCTGGCCGCCATGGCCGGGATGGCGGCGCTGCTTGCGTGTTCGCCGCAGACACAGGCCGGGGCCTCCTCCGAGCCGGCCGGCGCGCAGGCGCAGGCCCCCGAAGCCGCGGTCCACCCCGTTTCGGGCCTCGCGGTCGTTCCCTTGACCGTGACCAGCGGCGAAGACCGCCACCAGTTCGCGGTCGAGGTGGCCGACACGCGCGAAGCGCAGGCCCGCGGCCTCATGTTCCGCACCGAGCTCGGCGATTTCGAAGGGATGATCTTTCCTTATGACGGAACGCGCGCGCAAAGCTTCTGGATGAAGAACACGCCGTTGTCGCTCGACATCATCTATGTCGGGCCGGACAACCGGATCAGCAATATCGCCGCCGAGACCGAACCCTATTCGCTCGACCCGGTCTACTCGGTGGGCCCGGTACTGGGCGTGCTCGAACTGCGCGGCGGACGCGCGGCGGAACTGGGGATCGAACCCGGCGACCGGGTCGAATGGTAAAGTCGCGCGGGCCCGCACGCGGGCGCTTGAGGCACGGCGAATAAACGGCTAACCGCGCGGACATGAACTTCCTCGGCAAGATCTTCACCTGGTGGAACGGTGCCACCATCGGCACGCATCTGTGGTCGGCCCGCAATGGCGAACACGTCGGCACCGATGCGCAGGGGAACAAGTACTACCGGTCGAAGAAGACCACCGGGGACGGGCGCGAACGCCGCTGGGTGATCTACGAAGGTGCCAACGATGCCAGCCGCGTGCCGAGCGAATGGCACGGCTGGCTGCACGGTTCCTTCGACGACGTACCCGAAAGCCATCTGCCGCCCGCCCGGATCTGGGAAACCGATTACACGCCCAATGCCACGGGTACGGCAACTGCCTATCGCCCCGCCGGAGCGCTCGAGCGCGGCGGGCAGCGGGCCCGCGCCACCGGCGATTACGAAGCCTGGTCGCCCGAGGCGTGACGATGCGCGGGGCGCTTGCCCTCCTGGCCATGGCGGCGATTGCCTCGGGCTGCGAGCAGCAGGCCGAAGCGCCCGAAGAAGCCGTCGCCACTGACATTCCCGAAGAGCTGCAGCAGGACGCGCTTCCGGTGCAGCCTGCCGCCGAGGCGGGAATCGGCACGCCGATGGCGGAGCGCGTCGCCACGCTCGGCCTGCTCAACAAGCGCAACAATGTCAGCCGCGATCTCGAATTGCAGCCCGGCGACCAGCAGCGCGTGGGCGACGTGATCGTCCGCCTGCAAGCCTGCGAGCGCACGGCGCCGTGGGAAATGCCTAGCGAAACCGGGGCCTTCGTCCAGTTGCTGGTCAAGGAACGCGGGACCGAGGACCAGTTCCGCAAGGTGTTCTCGGGCTGGCTGTTCAAGAACTCGCCGAGCCTGAACGTGGTCGAACACCCGATCTACGACGTGTGGGTCAAGGAATGCACGATGGCCTTCCCGGGCGAGGAAGATGCGCCGAACCCGGCCACCACTGCAGGTAGCGACGCCGCGGCCTGACCGCCGGCTTGCGCCACCGCCGCCATGTATTGCGCCTGCGGCAGCGGAACCGCGCCCATCCGGCCCAGATGCTCGGTCATGAACTGGCAGTCGAGCACGGCATAGCCCGCCTCGCGCAATGCCGCGACCAGCCACGCCAGCGCCACCTTGCTGGCATCGGATGTGCGGCTGAACATGCTTTCCCCGCAAAACACCCGGTCGAACGCCACCCCGTACAGCCCGCCGACCAGCTCGCCGTCCTGCCAGCATTCGATCGAATGCGCGTGACCGGCCCTGTGCAGCGCGTTGTAGCTCGCTTCGACGCGGTGGCTGATCCAGCTTTCGGCATGCTCTTCGCGCGGCAGGGCGCATTGGGCGATCACGGCGGCGAAGGCGTGATCGCAGGTCACGCGGAAGCGGTCCTGCCGCAGCGTCTTTCGCAGGCTCTTCGACATGCGGAACTCGCCGAGCGGAATGATCGCGCGCTCGCGCGGCTCGACCCAGTAGACTTCGGGGTCGTCCCGGTGGTCGGCCATGGGGAATACCCCGCCGCGATAGGCGCGGAGCAGCAATTCGACCGGAATCAGCGAGAGGTTGGGGGCATGCATCGCGCTGCGCTCTACCACTTCCCGATTGCCAGCGATATCCGCCTTGCCAAGTAGGGATGGGCATACTAATGCGCGCCCTTCCTGCAGGGGTGTAGCTCAGCTGGTAGAGCATCGGTCTCCAAAACCGAGGGCCACGGGTTCGAATCCTGTCACCCCTGCCATTTCCTTTTCGCGGTGACTTGTCGTTGGCTCCCGCGCGCCCTATCGGGCAGCGCATGACAGAAGACGAAAAGCGCCGGCGCGGCATCGAAGACCGCAAGTTTTACGCTGCCGAACAGGAAGCCCGGTTCGAGAAACAGGGCCTCGAATCCCACACTCCCCAGACCGAGCATCCAAGCTACAAACTTGCGTTCCAGGACAAGGACTTCCTGCTGCGCGAGGAATTGCGCCCGGTGCGCTTCCAGCTCGAACTGCTCAAGCCTGAAATGGTCCTCGACGAGGCCGGCGTGGGCTCGACGCTGGTGATGTATGGCAGCGCGCGCATTCCGCCTCCCGAAGCGGCGGAAACCGCGCTCGAAGGCGCGAAGGACCTGCCCGAGGAAGAGCGCAAGGTCGTCGAGAGCCTGGTCGCCAAGTCGAAATATTACGAGGAAGCGCGCAAGCTGGCCAAGCTGGCGACCGAGAAGTCGATCATCGAGAACGGCAAGCGCCAGTTCGTCGTGTGCTCGGGCGGCGGTCCGTCGATCATGGAAGCGGCCAATCGCGGTGCCAGCGAGGCGGGCGGCGAATCGATCGGCCTCAACATCATCCTGCCGCACGAACAGGCGCCCAACCAGTATGTGACGCCCTACTTGTCGCTCAACTTCCATTATTTCGCGCTGCGCAAGATGCACTTCCTGCTGCGCGCGCGCGCGGTTGCGGTGTTCCCCGGCGGGTTCGGCACGTTCGACGAATTCTTCGAACTGCTGACCCTAATCCAGACGGGCAAGATGAAGCCCATCCCGATCCTGCTGTTCGGCAAGGATTTCTGGTCACGCGTCGTCAATTTCGAGGCGATTGCCGAGGAGGGCACGATCTCGAAGAAGGATCTCGATCTGTTCCGCTGGTGCGAAACCGCGGACGAGGCGTGGGAATATCTGTGCGACTTCTACGATCTGGGCTGCTGATCGCGTTCGCCCCGGTTGCGGACCGCCTGATGGCCCAGCGGGCCTGATCCGTCGCCGAAACCGGGCGCATTCTCGATCGCGGCATAGGTGAACGCGCGGGCGATCCGGATCGCGTGGGTCAGCGGCTGCCGGTGCCCCAGCAGCGTGGCCAGCGCGGCCGACAGGGTGCAGCCGGTGCCATGCGTATGGCGCGTGTCGAGGCGGGTATGCGCGAAGCTGGCGAATTTCCCCGAAGGCGAGGCGATCCGGTCGACCACCTGCGTTTCGTCGCCGCCGTGGCCGCCCTTGGCCAGCACCTGGACGCCATGGCGTTCGGCCAGCGCGTGGGCCGCATCGAACATCTCATCGTCGGCAAGCGGACCGCGACCGGCCAGTATCTCGAGTTCGGGCTTGTTGGGGGTGACGATGGTGGCGATGTCCATCAACGCGGCGAACCCGGCGATCGTCTCATCGTCGGCCAGCACCGATCCGCTGGTTGCCACCATGACGGGGTCGAACACGATCGGGCCGGCGAAGGTGTCGAGCTGCTCGGCCAGCAGCCGGGCAGTTTCGGGGGAACCGAGCATGCCGATCTTGATCGCATCGGCGCCGATGTCCGACAGGCAGCTTGCCACCTGATCGAGCACGAATTGGGGCGGCAGCGGTTCGACACCTTGGACGCCGCGCGTATTCTGCGCGGTGATCGCGGTCAGCGCCGTCATCGCATAACCGCCCAACATGGTGATGGTCTTGATATCCGCCTGGATACCCGCGCCGCCCGAACTGTCGGAGCCCGCGATGGACAGGATGCGGGGAGGCGGCGCGTCGCTCACGCGGCAGCCTTTCGCTTGGTGGCAGGCGGGAATTTTTCGTGCAGCTTCCTGGCCCGGGTCGGGCGGTCCATTAGTTCGCCACCGCAATTGGGGCACAGATCGTCCAGCTCGTTCGCGCAATCGGCGCAGAAAGTGCATTCGAAACTGCAGATGAAAGCGCCGGGATCCTGCGCCGGCAGGTCGGTTCCGCAACGCTCGCAATCGGGTCTCATGTCCAGCATGGCTTGCTCCGTTTCCGCCCCCGCAATGCGCAGCGGTTCAATTTATCGATGGTGCGCGCGGCGAGGCGTCAGGACGCCGCCCGCACGGCATCGCAGATCCGGTCGACCAGCAACTCGACCTGGGCGGCATCGTCGCCTTCGGCCATCACCCGGATAACCGGTTCGGTGCCCGACGGGCGGATGACCAGCCGTCCGTTGCCCCCCAGTTCGCGTTCGGCCTCGGCGATCGCCTGCTGGACGCTGTCCTGCTCGAGCGGCGCCCCGTCATCATAGCGCACGTTCTTGAGCAATTGCGGCACCGGTTCGAAGAGCCGCAGCAATTCGCTCGCGCGCTTGCCCGAACGCACCAGGCCGGTCAGCACGCTCAGCGCCGCGACCGTGCCGTCGCCGGTGGTGGCGTGATCGAACAGGATCATGTGCCCCGACTGTTCGCCGCCGACGTTGAAGCCGCCGCGGCGCATGCGTTCGAGCACGTGCCGGTCCCCCACCTGCGTCCGTTCGAGCGTCAGCCCGATGCCCGCAAGATAGCGTTCGAGACCCAGGTTCGACATCACCGTGGCAACCACGCCGCCGCCAGTCAGCTTGCCGCGTTCGTGCAGCCGGGTGGCGATTGCCGCCATGATCTGGTCCCCGTCGACCGTCTCGCCCTTCTCATCGATGACGATGAGGCGGTCGGCGTCGCCATCCAGCGCGATACCGATATCGGCGCCTTCGGCGACCACGCGCGCCTTGATCGCCGCGAGCGAGGTCGAGCCCACGCCGTCGTTGATATTGGTCCCGTCGGGCTCCACCCCCATGGCGATCACTTCGGCGCCCAGTTCCCAGATTGCGCCCGGGGTGACCTCGTAGGCGGCGCCATTGGCGCAATCGACCACCACCTTCAGCCCATCGAAGCGCACGTCGCTGCCGATCGATTGCTTGACCGCGTGCATATAGCGCCCGCGGGCATCCTCGATCCGCCGGGCGCGGCCGATATGGCCGGGCTCGACGAGCTGCGGCTGCTCTTCGAGCAGCGCCTCGATCGAGGCCTCCGCCTCGTCGGACAGCTTGAAGCCATCGGGACCGAACAGCTTGATGCCATTGTCCTCGAACGGATTGTGGCTGGCCGAAATCATCACGCCCAGATCGGCGCGCATCTCGCGGGTCAGCATCGCGATGGCAGGGGTGGGCAGCGGCCCGGTCATGACCACATCCATGCCGACGCTGGTGAAGCCCGCCACCAGCGCGCTTTCCATCATGTAGCCCGACAGCCGCGTATCCTTGCCGATCACCACGCGGTGGCGATGGTCGCCGCGCAGGAAATGCGTGCCTGCCGCCTGGCCGACGCGCATCGCAATTGCGGCAGTCATCACCCCGCTATTGGTGCGTCCGCGGATTCCGTCAGTGCCGAAGAACTTGCGAGCCATGGATGGTCAAACTCCCTTGTGTCGGAGCCCCAATGGCGCGGTTGCCCGAGAAATAAAAGGCCAGCGCCCCTCTTTTCGCGTGCTATATCGCCGCTATGTGCAACCACGCGCTTACAGGGGCGTTAGGGACGCGAGTACGAAATTTGTTCACACCAACCCAAGAGGGGACATTCCATGGCTTTTGAGCTGATCGACCTGCCTTACGACGACACTGCGCTGGAACCTGCGGTTTCGGCCAAGACGCTCTCGTATCACCACGGCAAGCACCACAAGGCCTATCTCGACAAGACCAACAAGGCGATCGAGGGCACCGCCCACGAAGGCAAGAAGCTGGAAGAGGTGGTTGCCGCCGCGCGCGATAGCGACCAGGGCCTGTTCAACAATTCGGCGCAGAGCTGGAACCACGGCTTCTACTGGCACTCGATGGCGCCGGAAGAAACCAGCCCGTCGGACGAGCTCAAGAGCATGATCGACGATGTCTTCGGCTCGGTCGACGGCGTGAAGGAAAAGCTCGCCGAACGCGGTGCGGGCCACTTCGCCAGCGGCTGGGTCTGGCTCGCCGTGAAGGACGGCAAGCTGACGATCGAGGAAACGCATGACGGCGACACGCTGGCCGATCTCGATGGGGTGAACCCGCTGCTCGTGATCGACCTGTGGGAACACGCCTATTACCTCGATCACCAGAACGCGCGCCCGGCCTATCTCGAGGCAGTCAATGGCAAGCTCAACTGGAGCTTCGCGAGCGAAAACCTCGCGCGCGGTACGACCTGGGAATATCCCTGCTAAGCGTCAGGAACCCGACGATTTCGAAACCCGTCGCCAGCAATGGCGGCGGGTTTTTTTACTGCTGCGCGGCGGTTTCGGCGGTCTCAGCTTCGCCGAACAGATCGGTCGCGAACAGCGGTTCGCCGAAGATGAACCCGACCAGATTGGGGCGTCCGATATGGTCGAACAGCGCAGTCAGCATCAACAGGATGGGGACCGACAGCAAGGCGCCGAACACGCCCCAGATCCAGGTGAAATAGGACAGCGCGATCAGGATCAGCACCGGGTTCATGGTGAAGCGCGCGCCAAGGATCGACGGGGTGACGAGATTGGCTTCGACCGTGTGCAGCGCCAGATAGGCGGCTGCCGGGACGAGGCCCAGCACCACCGTATCGGCGGTGCCGATGCCGAACAGCCCGAGCAACGCGACCATCACGATCGGTCCGACATAGGGCAGGAAATTGAGCAGCGCCGCCAGCCCGCCCCACATGATCGGGGCATCGACCCCCAGCGCCCAGGCGCCCAGCGCAACGACCACGCCGACCAGGGCATTGATCGACCCCACCGTGAGGATATAGGCGGCGACCCGGTCCTGCACTTCGCGGATCACGCGCGCGGCCTTGATGCTGGTGCCGAAGCTGGCGCGGCCGAACAGCAGCCGCTGGCGCAGCCGCACGCGCGCCTCGATCATGAAATAGGCCATCAGCAGCGTCAGGATCGTCTCGAGGATCAGGCTCGGCGTGGCAAAGGCCACCTGTTCGAGCAGGCTGGGAGCGGCCAGCACCACTTCGCGGGTGCCGTCACTGTTCATCAGCGCGGCGAGCTGTTCGTTGAGCGTGGCGATCCAGGCGAAGCGCTCGCGCAATTCGCCGAAGCGCGCCATCACGCCTTGCGCCATCGCCGGCACGTCGTCGAACAGCGCGACGGCCGGCTGCAGGATCAGCGCCAGCGCCAGCAGCAGGATGGCGAAGAAGAACAGGAGCGCCGCGAGCGAGGCAAGCGCATTGGGCAGGCCCCAGCCGTTGAGCTTGTCGGCCAGCGGCGAAAGGATCACCGTCAGCACCAGCGCGGTAACCACTGGCAGGAACACCACCGAACCGATCGACAGCACGAAGGGCAGGGCGAGGAACAGGCCCAGCCCGATCAGCAGCACCAGCGAGGAGATCAGCCGCAATTCCTGTTCGGCGAAGGCGTGCCTGCTCGACCGGCGGCGCGGCGCCGGTGACACGGTTTCCTCGGGCGGCTTGGTCTCGCTCATCGGCGCTTATCTGCCTCGCATGGCGATTGGTGACAAGCGGCGCGGTCGCGACGGTTGCTAGCTGCGGCTGCTGCCCATGCCGGAGGCCACATCGTCGAGTTCCTGCAGGATCGCGCGGTGCGCTGCGCTGTCGCCGATCGAACGCTTCGGAATGTTGCCATCCGCCAGCATTGCATTGAGCGCGGCGCGCGCACGGCCCACCCGGCTCTTGATCGTGCCCACCGCACAGTCGCAGATCGTCGCGGCTTCCTCGTAGGAAAAGCCGCCCGCACCCACGAGCAGCAGCGCTTCGCGCCGCTCGGGCGGCAGCGTCAGCAGCGCCCGGTGCATGTCGGACAGGTGGATCGGTTCTTCCTGTCCCGCCGGTGCGGTCAGGACGCGCTCGGCGACGGTCTCGTCATATTCGCCGCGAAAGCGGTTGCGGCGCATGTCGGTGAGGTAGGCATTGCGAAGGATCACGAAGGTCCATGCGCGCATGCTGGTGCCGGGCTGGAAGCGCTCCTGCGCCGCCCATGCCTTGAGCAGCGTTTCCTGGACCAGATCGTCGGCCATGTCGGCGCGTCCGCACAGGCCGCGCGCGAAAGCGCGCAGGTGGGGGACGACCTCGGTCAGTTCCCGTTTGAAGTCGGCTTTGTCCGCTGCCGTCCGTTCGTGGTCCGACATCAGTCCTTTACATCCAGCTTGTCGAGCAGGTCCTGGAAACTGTCGGGGAGGGGCTCTTCAACCACGGAGTCATAGAGTTGGCGCAGGCCGTTCGCCCAATCCGGATCCTGTTCCTTCCCCGGAGCAGATGGATGTGGCGGCGGCCCGCCAGCGGGTGCCCGCTGCGGAGTGTTCGGCGTATCTGAGCTCATGGCTTGAAGACTGCTACCCTTTTCGTATGTCACCGGCAGGACGCCCTACCAGCATCTTTCGATCCCGCAATGTGCTTCGCACAACGCATGGGACGATGTCGAGTTCCCTTGCTTTGTGCAATGGAACAATTAGGCCCCCGCGGCATAGTAAGCGTTACTATGGGACCAGGCAAACCGTCAGGGGCAGGAAGCTGGTAAGCGAAGAACTCCAACGCAAAGGGCGCCGCAGGCGTTGGCTGATCGACTATCCGCGCGGAATCCCGGTGCTGATCTTCGTCCTGGTCACCGCCATAACCGTGCTCAGCGTCTTCGCGATCGAGCGCGGCGAGGCGCAGCGCGATGCCGCGGATGTCGCGCGCAAGGCGCAGGCGATGACTTCGGCGATCGAACGCCGTGCCTATACCAGTTCGGCCTACCTGCGTGCCGGCGCCGCGCTGCTGTCCACGCAGGACGAGATCACGCCCGAACTGTTCCGCCGCTTCGTTTCCGAATTGCGGCTGGATGCCAATTACCGCGGGGCAGAGGGGATCGGCTGGGCCCCGGTCGTCACTGCGGCCGAACTGCCTGAATTCGAAGCCCGGCTGAGCCGCAGCCGCGTGGAAGAACAGCGGGTGTCGCCGACCCTGGCCGAACAGCCGCGCGACATGCTCACTCCGATCCTCTACCTGCAGCCCGACACAGTGCGCAATCGCCGCGCACTCGGCTACGACATGTATTCGGAACCCATCCGCCGGGCCGCGATGGATCTGGCGGGGGCGAACGATCGGCCCACTGCCAGCGGGCCGATCGTCTTGCAGCAGGAAGGCGACAGCGAGGCTGCGGGCTTCCTCATATATATGCCGGTGTTCGAAGGGCTGAGCAGCACGCGCGAGCTCAAGGGCTTCATCTACAGTCCGTTCAATGCCTCGCAATTCCTCAGCTCGGCCAGCGAACTGGTCAGTTACGAGGCGGTCGGGGCGCGCTTGCTCGATACGGATGCCACGGCGGAGGTCGCGATCGCGCATAGCAACAGCTGGATTGAGGGGCGCCCCACGATTACCCGCGAACTCAGCCTCGCCAACCGGTCGATGCTGCTCGAGGTGCAATCCGCGCGCGAGGAAGGGTTGTCGGCCATGTCGATGATCACGCTGCTGTTCGGGCTGGCGGTCGCCAGCCTGCTGATGCTCGTGGCCCGCCTGCTGACCCAGCAGACGCTCGAGGACCGCCGCGCGATCAGCTGGTTCGAGGAACAGAACTCGATCCGCAACTCGCTGACGCGCGAGCTCAACCACCGGGTCAAGAACACGCTCGCCAATGTCCTTTCGATCGTATCGCTGACGCGGCGGCGGTCGCAGGACCTCGACGAATTCGCCGAAGGTCTCGACGGCCGCATCCGCGCGCTGTCGGCCACGCACGACCTGCTGACCCAGTCCGAATGGGGCACCACGCCGATCCGTTCGGTGGTCGAGGTCGAGCTCGCACCCTATGCGCGCGACCAGGACCATTCGCTCGATCTGGTGGGGCCGCATACCGAGCTGGCGCCCAATGATGCGCTGTCGCTGGGGCTCGCGATCCACGAACTGGCGACCAATGCGGCCAAGTTCGGTTCGCTCAGCGTCCCCGGGGGCGAGGTCGCGGTGCATTGGAGCCAGGTCAACGACACGCTGGCGAAAATCGAATGGATCGAAAGCAACGGGCCGCCGGTGGACAAGCCGCGCCGCCGCGGTTTCGGCACCGATCTGATCGAGAAGATCGTCGCGCATGAACTGCGCCACCCGGTCGAGCTCGATTTCTGCCCCGAAGGGGTGCGGTGCACGCTGCTGGTACCGGTGCGCGAACCGAGCGAGTTCGAACTGCGCCGCAAGGGTCCCGCGGCGGTCGGGCGCTAACAGGTCGGGCGCTAACAGCACGGGTTTCGCGGCCGCAAGACCCCGCGCCGACCTCTCGCAACTACATCAATTGATCCGAGAAAAACGCGGCCCGATCGCGCCGCGTCGGTGCCGACCGCATCGGCACGGTGCAGCCTTCGCACTGCAGGCAAAGAAAAACCCGGGCCGCAGGGACCCGGGCTTTCAAAAACCGATTGCCGGCGGGGGTTAGCCCAGCGGGCGGCTCGAGCCGAAGAACAGCGCTTGGCTGATCGCGGCACGAACGGTCTGTTCCTGGAACGGCTTGGTCACGAGATAGGTCGGCTCGGGACGGTCGCCGGTCAGCAAGCGTTCGGGATAGGCGGTTATGAAGATCACCGGCACGCTGCTGATCGCAAGGATATCGTCGACAGCATCGAGGCCTGAGGACCCGTCCGCCAGCTGGATATCCGCCAAGACCAGGCCGGGCGTCTTCTGGGCGACAACTTCCTGGGCCTGCGTGCGCGTGGCAGCAGTGCCGCAGACTTCATGGCCGAGCGAGGTCACGAGGTCTTCGAGCTGCATCGAGATGAGCGGTTCGTCCTCGATGATCAGCACGCTGGTCGACGACTCGCGGTCGATTTCCGAAACCGCTTCCTGGGCCAGCCGCTCGATATCCTCGGCCGACATGTCCATGATTTCGCCGGCCTGGTCGGACGAGAAGTCCTCCAGCGTGGTCAGCAGCAGCGCTTGCCGGTTCAGCGGGGTTACCGATTTCAGCCGGTCCTGCGCCGCATTCTCATGCGTGTTGTCGCCGACGGCTTCGGGCACTTCCATATAAGCGCTCGACCAGACCTTGTTGAACGCCCGGTACAGCGGGACGCGGCCGCCTTCGAGCGATTCCTTGAGTTCGCTGTCAGCCAGTGCGGCTTCCAGCGTGGCACGTACGAATGCGTCTCCCGTGGCCTGCGAACCGGTCAGTGCGCGTGCATAGCGGCGCAGGTACGGCAGGTTACGAGCAATTTGATCACCAAGCGACATTTAGACCCCTTCCTTAAGGTGCGCGCTTCTAACGTCCCGATGGGGGTTAGGTTCCTTGGGCCGATGCCGCAACCCGCAGGTTTGACATCCATGCCGTTTCAGGCCCATTCCGGGTGCTGGGGATTGCCTGTCGAGGACTGCCGCGTTGCAAGAAATTGCCGATCCGATTGCCTGTGTCGAGTGTCCGCTCCAGTCCTGTCCGGGACTGCGCCCGCTCGAGCCGAACCAATTGTCCTACATGCAGCGGTTCAAGGACGGCGAAATCGCGCTGCAGCGCGGCGATATCCTGATCGAGGAAGGCGCGTCGCATCGCCGCCTGTTTACCTTGCTCGACGGCGTGCTCATTCGCTCGCGTGCGCTCGAGGATGGGCGCCGGCAGATCCTCAATTTCATGTTCCCCGGCGATCTGGTCGGCTTGCAAAGCGCCTTCGACGAACCGGCGACCCATACGATCGAGGCGCTGATCGACGCGCGCCTGTGCCGTTTCCGCCGCGCCGATTTCGCCGATCTCATCGCGCAGCACCCGGCGCTGGGCTACGACATCACCTGGCTGGCGGCTAAGGAAGAGACCGCGCTCGAAGGCCATATCGTTTCGCTGGGACAACGCAGTGCGCGCGAACGGGTGACCTATCTCGCGGTCTGGCTGCTCGACCGGGCGCAAGCGACCTGTCTCGCCGATCATCACAATACGCTCGCGCTGCCGATCACGCAGGCGCAGATCGCGGACATGCTCGGGCTGTCGCTGGTGCATACCAACCGCACGCTGCGCCAGCTCGCGCGCGAAGGGCTGGTGGACTGGCAGTCGCGACGGATCCACGTGCCCGATCTCGACCACGCCGCCGACTATGCGCAGTTCGAGCGCAAGCAGGGCGGCGGACGGCCATACATCTGATTGTTTTTGCTTCGGAATGTCATTTTAGGCAAAAAATTTCACCCCGCTTGGGAACCCAGTTTCTGGCGGCGCGTATTCCTTATGTCACCGCCGAGACCCCCCCCTCCCGTCCAAAGCGGCTGGTGATACGATCCCGAAAGGCCTCCGTTGCACGGCAACGGAGGCCTTTTTTCTGTCCGGTGTAGTTTCGGCAGGGTTTGTGATCCGGAACGCGCGCCTTGATCCGGCGCGTGCGGCCGCGTCTATCGCAGCGCGCCGCGCAGCCGCGAGATGATCCCGCGCGGCTTCGACTGGCGCAGCACGGCAATCAGTTCCTGCGCGTCGTAAGGCTTCTCGAGCGTGCAGCCCAGCGCGGCGATGTCCGCCGGAATGTCCTGCGGGGCGCCGGTCGAAAAGATGATCTGGGGGCTGTCGGCGCCCAGCGTGCGCACCAGTTCGGCAATCGCCCAGCCGTCGTCGCGATCGGCCAGGTGGACGTCGAGCACGATCGCTTCGGGACGCCCGTCGCGCAGGTGCTGCATGGCTTCTTCTGTCGACGCGCACAGCGCCACCCGGGCCACGCCTGCATCGAGCAGCGCCTGCTCGATCGTCATGCCGAGCACGGCGTCATCCTCGACGACCAGCACGTGGCCGGGCAGTTTAGCGGGGGCGGCCGTCTCGGGGTGCTGCGTCATCGTCTCTCGCATGGCTGGCGACACGGGCGCCGCTTTCGCCTGTCCAACGGGAGGCGGCCGGGCGCAGTTCCCGGCCCGCGTG
Source organism: Qipengyuania citrea (assembly GCF_009828015.1). Classification (GTDB taxonomy): domain Bacteria; phylum Pseudomonadota; class Alphaproteobacteria; order Sphingomonadales; family Sphingomonadaceae; genus Qipengyuania; species Qipengyuania citrea. The sequence goes on from NZ_WTYG01000004.1 coordinate 203,713, forward strand.
CATTGCCGCCGGGCCGTGGCGCAATTGCGACAATCCCGCGGTCAGGAGGCAAGCGAGCGTTCGTAGATCGCATATTCGCGGTTGACCGTGCTGCCAATCGCATCGGCAATTGCCTTCATCCCCTGGTTGTCGTCGAGGATCCAGCCGATCTCCGCGCGCTTGGTCTGGTATTCGGCGATCGCCACCTCGCGGATCTGGCTGATCATCATGAAGGCCAGCTGGCTGGCGAGCCGCGAATTGTGCAGTTCGCGGCGCACCCCCATCAGCGGAACGCGCATGCCCGCACCGCTCGGCTTGCGCATCCAGCGCAGCAGGCGGAGCCAGCCCAGCGGCCACAGCCTGCCGTTCACCTTGCGCAGCACATCGTTGATGTCGGGCAGGGTCAGCATGAAGGCCACCGGCTTGCCGTCGACCTCGGCGATCAAATTGATCTGCGGATGGATGATCGGCTTCAGCTTCTTGCCCGCATAGGCGATCTCGGCATTGGTGAAGGGGATGAAGCCCCAATTGTTCGACCATGCATCGTTGAGGATGGCGAGGATGGTCTCGACCTCCTCGTCCCAGCGCGACAGGTCGACCGGGCGCAGGCTGATCCGCTCGTTGCGCTGGCCCGACTGGACGATCCGGCGAATCAGCGGCGGGAACCCCACCGTCACGTCGAGATCGTAGGTCAGCAGCGTCTTGGCGCGCGCATAGCCCGCGCTTTCGATCCAGTGCTGGTAGATTTCGGGATGGTGCCCCATCATGATCATCGGCGCGTGGTCCTGTCCGCTCACGAGCAGGCCCGGCTCTTCCCAGATCGACATCGAAATCGGCCCGATCGCGCGGTCCATGCCCTGGCCGCGCAGCCAGTCCTCCGCCGCGCGCAGCAGCGCATGCGCCACCGCTTCGTCGGCGGCGTCGAAATAGCCGAACATGCCTGCGCCCGGGCCGAAACCCTGCTGGCGCGGCAATTCCAGCGCGAGGCGGTCGATATGCGCCGAGATCCGGCCGACCACCGCGTCGCCGCGCCGGGCCACGAACAGCTGGTGTGCGGCATGGCCGAAAAAGGGGTTCTTGGCAGGATCGACCAGTTCAAGCTGTTCGCCCCGCAATTGCGGCACCGCATGCGGCTCGCGCGATGCGAAGCGGCGGCCCGTATCGACGAAAAGGGCACGGCCCCGCTTGCCTTCGACCGGATCGATCACCACTTCACCATTCATTCGCGCACACCTCGTTCAGCTTGGATTAGCCCTGTGTGCGCTAGCTGATCTTTGTCAAGGAACCGCACCGCGCCGATCACTATGATCGCAACCCATCGCTGTAATGCGGGTGCGTTTTCGGCTAAGGGCCGCTCCAGGATACCAGACCATGAATGTTCAACAGACACAGATTTCGGCTGCCGATACCCTTTCGCGTCGCGAGGCGGGAAGCGGCTGGCATGCGCAAATCCCCGACGACAAGGCCATGCTGCGCGCCGCGCGCGACCTGACCAAGGATATCTCCGCCCACCGCGCGGACATCTACTGGGCCGACATGATTGCTTCGGCGCTGGTCGGCTATGGCGCGCTGGCGGGCGCGATCCTGACCGGCAGCCTGCCGCTGGCAATTGCGCTGGGCGTGGTTTCGGTGCTCGCGCTCTACCGCGCGCTGCTGTTCATCCACGAGATCTCACATTTCCGTAACGGGGCGCTGCCGGGCTTCCGCACCGCGTGGAACGCATTGGTCGGCGTGCCGATGCTCACCCCGTCGTTCATGTATGAAGGCGTGCACACGCTGCATCACAAGCGCACGCAATACGGCACGATCGAGGATCCCGAATACCTTCCGCTGGCGCTGATGAAGCCGTGGAGCCTGCCCGCATTCGTGCTGATCGCGCTGCTCGCACCGGTCGCGCTGCTGCTGCGCTTCGCTGTGCTGGTCCCGCTGGGCGCGATTGTCCCGCCGATCCGCCGGCTGACCTGGCAGCGGCTGAGCGCGCTGGCGATAAATCCCGATTTCCGTCGCCGCAATCCCGAAGGCGACCTGCGCCGCCGGGTGCTGCTGCAGGAAGCGGGCGGCATGCTGTGGAGCTGGGCGCTGATCGGCAGCGTCTTCGCGTTCGGCTGGAAGCCGCTGCTCGTCGCGCTCGCGGTTGCCTCGGTGGTCGCGCTGCTCAACCAGCTGCGCACTCTGGTGGCGCATCTGTGGGAGAACGAGGGCGAGGCCATGACCGTCACCGCGCAGTTCCTCGACAGCGTCAACGTGCCGCCCCCGGGCCGGATCGCCGAACTGTGGGCGCCCGTCGGCCTGCGCTATCATGCGCTGCATCACCTGATGCCGTCGATGCCCTATCACTCGCTGCCCGAAGCGCACCGTCGGCTGGTGGCCGAGCTGGCAACCGATTCCAGCTACCACGGCGCCAACCATGCCGGGATGGGCGTGCTGGTATCGCGCATCGCACGCAACACGATGCGCCCGCGCGGCTAATCTCGCCAGCGCAGCAGGTTTTCGCGCCTGTCAGCCGAGAAAGCGGATCATCGCCACTCTGCGTTCGCGCGGAATACCCAGCGCGACGGCCCGGTCCAGCGATTGCGTCAGATGGGGGTGGCTTTCGAAATTCTCCACCACCACGAAGCCGTGGCGGGCATAGAAGCCCTCGTTCCAAGGCAGATCGGCGAACGTTGTGAGCGTGATCGCGCGAAAGGCCGAATTGCGGGCGTCGATCACCAGCGCTTCGAGCAGCGTCGCGCCGATCCCGCGGCGCTGGTGCGCGCGCGCCACGCTGAGCTCGTGGAGATGGAGTTCGCGGCGCATCGGCTCGGCCGCCGCGAAACCGACAACGACTTCGCCGACGGTGGCGGTCAGCGAGCGGCCCCGGGCAATGGTCCTGGCGTGATCGCGCGCAGACGCCGTCGGCGGGATGGGAATGCCTTCGAGCGAGGGCGCTTCGAGGAGCAGTGCGGCGGCATCGTCCTCTACCCGGTGGAAGGCCTCGGCATCTTCGGGGCGCGCCAGCCGGATCGAGAACGCGCTCATTCCTCGGTGCGGATCAGCACCGTCTCGCCGATCAGCAGGAACAGGAAGAACGGTGCCCAGGCGGCAAGGAAGGGCGGGTATCCGCCGAAGCTGCCCATTGCGAGCGCGGCATTGTCGACCACAAAATAGGCGAAGCCCAGCGCCATGCCGATCACCGCGCGGACGAACAATTGCCCCGACCGGGCCAGGCCGAACGCCGCCACCGCACCAAGCAGCGGCATCAGGAAAGCGGACAGCGGGCCCGATATCTTGTGCCACCATTTCGCGCGCAATTCGGCCGTCGGCCTCCCCGCGCGTTCGAATTCCGCAATCGAGCGGGTCAGTGTCCAGAAGGGTTCGGCATCGGGGTCGATCTTGGCAAGATCGATCTGATCGGGGGTCAGCGCTTCGCCCACCAACAGCGTATCGGGGGTGTCGGTCACTGCGTTCTGCACTCCGAAGCGCGTGACGCCCGACAGCTGCCAGCCCGGCGCGGCATAGCGCGCTTCCTCGGCCTCGACCTGCTCGGTGATCATGCCGTCGGCATTGCGTTCGTACCAGGTGACCTGGCGCATCACGATGCCCTCGCCCGACCCGGCGAGATAGCCAGCCGTCAGGATGTTGCCGTTGTCGTTGAGGTAGATATTGGTGCGCACGCGCTCCTCTTCGGGGATCGGCCCGTATTCGACCGCTTCCCACGCCTTGAGCGTCTCGGTCGCCCGGGTGACCACGCGCTCGTTGAAGGCGAAGGTGGCCACCGACACCAGCCCCGCGGTCAGCAGCAGCGGGGCCAGCACCTGATGCGCCGACAGCCCCGCCGCCTTCATGGCGATGACCTCGCTGTTCTGGTTGAGCGTGACCAGCGTGATCAGCGTGGCGAGCAGCACCGAATAGGGCAGGAAACGCGACACCAGCTGCGGGATGCGCAGCCCCGCATAGGTGAGCAATTCGCCCTGGCCATTGCCTTCCACCGCCAGGATCTCGCCGCTGCTCGACAGCAGGTCGAGCATCATCAGAACCAGCACGAGGACGAACAGCATCGCCGCGATCCGCGCGACGAACATCTTCGCGAGGTACAGCGTCAGCGTGCGCGAGGGGAAGAAATCGAGCTGCATGGGTTCCCGCTATTCGGCTGCTGCCAGGTCGATCTTGAGCCGCCGGCGGCGGAATACGCGGCCGACGCGCTTGGCCAGCTTGTCGAACCAGATTTCGAGCGCACCGATCGCCTGCCCGCCGGGGACGTAGGCGACCCGCCAGTACATCCACACGATCAGCGCGGCGAACAGGAAGAACGGCCCCCACAGCGCCAGGATCGGATCGACGCGGCCCAGCGCGGCGACGTCTTCGCCATACTGGTTCACCTTGTGATAGGCGACCACCATCACGATCGACAGGAACACGCCCAGCGCGCTGCTCGAACGTTTGGGCGGCACGCCGAGCGCCACGGCCAGCAGCGGCATCAGTGCCATCATCACCACTTCGACCAGCCGGAAGTTGAAGCTTGCCTGGCTGGCGTCGCGCTGGGCTTCGGGGCGTTCGTCGCTCCACCCGATGCGCAGCAGTTCGGGCAGGATGTATTCGCGTTCGGCATCGCCGCGCGCGCGAAATTCCTCCACCGCGGGCAGGTCGATCGGCAGGTCGTGGCGCGTGAAGGTCAGCACACGCGGCGTCTGGCTGCCGGTGTCCTGCACGATCGTGCCATCGGTCAGCCGCAGGATGATCGTATCGGGGCTGTCGGTGGTGGCGAGGAAGGCGCCTTCCTTGGCGGAGATTGACAGCACCTGGCCGCGGTCGTTCGCGACGCGGGCGAAAATCCCCTTCAGGCGGCGGCCGTCGTCCTCGCTTTCCTCGATCCGCAGCGCCATGCGATCGGCCAGCGTGGTAAATTCGCCCACCTTGATCGAGGCGCCGAGCGCGCCCGAGCGCAGCTCATATTCCATCTGCTCGTAATAATAGCGGCTGACCGGCTGGATGAAGAACACCAGCGCGACATTGACCATCATCAGCACGGCGGTGATGGCGAACGGGACGCGCAGCAGGCGGCCATAGCCGAGCCCGACCGCGTGGAAGACATCGAGTTCGCTGGTCGTCGCCAGCTTTCGGAAGGCAAGCAGGATGCCCAGCAGCAGGCCCAGCGGAATGGCGAGGCTGGCATATTCGGGCACCAGCGCGATCAGCATCTTGAACACGACGCCCACCGGGCCGCCTTCGACCGCGACGAAATCGAACAGCCGCAGCATCTTGTCGAGCACGAGCAGCGACGCGGCGATGGCAAACACCGCCAGCATCGGCACGGTCACGAGCCGGAAGATGTATCGATCGATGCTGGGCAGGAATTTGAGCAAGGGGCCGCCGGTCAATTGTCTCCGCGCCAGCCCCTAGCGCGCTTTTGCCTGCAGGTCATGCCCCTTGTGCGGACGGGCCGCGCGGCATCGCCGGTTCAGGCCTTCTCCAGCGTACATTGCAGCGGGTGCTGGTTCTGCCGGGCGAAGTCCATCACCTGGTGGACCTTGGTTTCGGCAACCTCGTAGGGGAAGATCCCGCAGACCCCGACACCCTTCTGGTGGACGTGGAGCATCACGCGGGTGGCTTCCTCCATGTCCATCTTGAAGAAGCGTTTCAGGACGATGACCACGAATTCCATCGGCGTGTAATCGTCATTGAGCAGCAGCACCTTGTACTGGCTGGGCTTCTTGGGCTTGGCGCGGGTCTTGGTGGCAATGCCGACCTGACCGTCGCCCTCGCGCGAATCGTCGTCCTCGCCGGCAGCGCGGATGGGGGTAAGGGGGGGAATCTCGGCCATTGCTGAACCCATTATCGTAACGCTTGGGCAAATCGCAAGGCACGAGCGGTGAGCCCGTGCCTGTGCGCGCCCGCTGGGCCGCACGGATGCAGCCTGTGCGGCAGACGGAAAAAAGGGCCGGATGGCAAAACCATCCGGCCCACGGTGTCCAATTCGCCGGGCGAGGGAGAGAGGAGAGAGTGCCCGGTGGAATTGAAGCTGGAAATTCGGCCTCAGGCGGTCTTGCCGACCTTTTCGGCGGCCAGGCTCATGCGGTTCGACATCGGCGCGAACGCCTCGTTGACCAGCTTGAGCATGGCTTCGGTGTTCTTCGAAGCGGTCGAGACCATGGCATCGAAATTACGGCGGGCGATTTCGCCCTGCAGTTCGAAGAGCTCGGTCGGCGACTTGATCGCGGTGAACTTCTTCATGTCTTCCTGGACGGTCTCGGCAGCCGACTTGGCTTCTTCCGCATAGCTGCGGCCCATGTCCTGCATGCCCGAAGCGAGGATCTTGCCCGATTCGACCACGGCCTCGAGATTGCCCTTCTGGAATTCGGCGGCTTCCTTGGTCATTGCAGTGCCCTTTTCGTAGGCGGCCTTGACGCGGGTCTGCATGTCGGCAGCCATGTTCTGCGCCTTGGCGGTGTAATCGGTGGTGTTAGCGGTCTTGGCAGTAGCCATGATGGTGTCCTTCAACTGGGAGATCGGGGCGGTCTTGGCGAGCGCCGCAGCCGGCGCCGCGGGAGTGGCCTGCTTCGCCGCCGGCGCGGCTTTGCGCCGGGCGGTCTTGGGTGCGGCCTTTTTCGTCGCGGCTTTCTTCGGCTTTTTCGCGACGCTGGCGGGGCCGGCATCGGCTTCCACGGCCTTGGCGATGGCCGCGGTGCTTACTGCATCGCTTGCCGGCGCAGCCGCAGGCTCGGTCGAAACCGTGGCAGTCGCCTTGGCGCTCTTGTTCTGGCTGTCACCCATCGGGAACCTCGCTATGTTGCAGTGCACAAAATAGGCACTGCAGCCGCGAAGTCAAGGATATTTTGTGCACTGCACAATAAGCCGCGAATGCGGCGGGTGGGGCCGGTTATCGCGCCGCGACGTAGCGTCCCGGCGCATCCTCGATCACTCGGTCACCGCGGCCGCCGGGCTTGCGCTTGCCCTTCGCGGCCACCGTGGCGGGATCCTGTTCGCGCAGCCATTCGATCCAGTCGGGCCACCAGCTGCCGGGATGCTCCTGCGCACCGTCGCGGAATTCGGCCAGGGTGCGCGGCGATCCCGTATTGGTCCAGTACTGGTACTTGCCCGAGCCCGGGGGATTGACCACGCCCGCGATATGGCCCGATCCCGCCAGCACGAATTTCAGCGGGCCGGCGAAATGGTCGGTAATCCGCCAGACGCTTTCGGCGGGCGCGATGTGGTCTTCCTTGCCCGCCTGGACGTAGGTCGGGGTCTCGACCAGGCCGAGATCGATCGGCGTGCCATCGGCGCCCAGCGCATCGGGTTCGACCAGCCGGTTGTCGCGGTAGAAATCGCGCAGATATTGTTCATGCCACTTGGCGGGCAGGTTGGTGACGTCGCCATTCCAGTGAAGCAGGTCGAAGGCCGGGTAATCCTCGCCCAGCAGGTAATTGTTGACCACGTAGTTCCAGATCAGGTCGGTGCCGCGCAGCAGGTTGAAGGTCGCCGCCATGTAACGCCCGTCGAGATAGCCTTCGGGGGTCAGGCCCTTGATCGCCGCCAGCTGCTGGTCGTCGACGAAGTTGCGCAGCTCGCCCGCCTTCTCGAAATCGACCTGCGCGGTGAAGAAGGTCGCGCTCCTGACCTTGTCCTGCTCGCCGCGGCGGTGCAGCACCGCCAGCGTCCCCGCCAGCGTCGTTCCGGCCACGCAATAGCCGATCGCGTGGACCGCCGGCACGTCCAGCCGCGCACGGATATGGTCGATCGCGTCGATTTGCGCGCGCACGTAATCGTCCCACACCACGTCTTTCATGCTGGCATCGGCCGATTTCCAGCTGACCATGAACACGGTGACGCCCTGTTCGACCGCCCAGCGCACGAAGCTTTTCCGGGCGTTGAGGTCGAGGATGTAGAACCGGTTTATCCATGGCGGGAAGATGACCAGCGGCGTCGCCAGCACCGTGTCGGTCGTCGGCGTGTACTGGATCAGCTGGTAGAGCGGGGTCTCGTGCACCACCTTGCCCGGCGTCACCGCGATGTTCTCGCCCAGCGTGAAAGCGCTCGCGTCGGTATGCGACAATTGCCCGCGCCTCAGATCGGCGAGCAGGTGTTCCATCCCCGTGACGAGGTTTTCGCCCTGCGTTTCCAGCGTGCGTTCCATCACCACCGGGTTGAGCAGCGGGAAATTGGCCGGGCTGGCCGCATCGGTCATCGTCCGCGTGGTGAACCGCAATTGTTCGCGCTTGTCGTCGGACAGCCCGTCGATCCGGTCGACCATTTCGGCCACGCGCTCGGCCAGGAACAGATAGGTCTGGTGGATCAGCGCATAGGCGGGGTGCGCGCGCCAGCGCGGGTCGGCGAAACGGCGGTCGCGGCGCGGCATGTCGGCGGCGTCCCGGGCCTCTTCCTGCCCGCCGGCGCCCAGTCCGTATTGCGCCAGCACCTGCTGCCACACCTCCATCCCTTCCTGCCACAGCGCCTGCTGCTGTGCGGGATCGCCCAGCGGCATCTGGCGGTACCAGTCCTGCGCCAGCCCCATCCACCGCGCCGGGTCCATCCACGGCACCAGCGCCTGCGGATCGGCCAGCTGCTCGGCCTGGTATTCCAGCCACATCGTCTGCAGCTTCGTCCCGACCTCGGCCCAGTGGCGCATGTCCTCCGCCGACAGCGGGTTGCCCCCCGCCGCCTCGGCCATCGGCGCGAACAGCGCGCGGGCGAATTTCGCCGGCGCTTCGAAAAGGTTGGTGAAGGGGTCGGGGCCGTCGTCGGTCATCATCGCTCCTGCCTGGTGCCAAGCGCCTGTTGGGGTCGCAATAGGATATTCCGCCTCCGCATGCACGCGCGCCGATTGCACCGGGGAGGTGAATAGGTAATCAGTGTGACTCGACCAACGCCCGAAAGAGCCATGATGTCCGACGAATTCTACCGTATCAAGCGCCTGCCGCCCTATGTCATCGCCGAGGTCAACGCGATGCGGCACGAGGCGCGGCGCGCGGGGCGCGACATCATCGATCTCGGCATGGGCAATCCGGACCACCCGCCGCCGCAGCACGTGATCGACAAATTGTGCGAGGTCGCGGCCAAGCCGGGCGCGCATGGCTATTCGCAGTCCAAGGGCATTCCCGGGCTGCGCAAGGCGCAGGCGAACTATTACGGCCGCCGCTTCAACGTCGATCTCGATCCCGATCGCGAAGTGGTGGTGACGATGGGCTCGAAGGAAGGCCTGTCGTCGATGGCCACCGCGATTACCGCGCCGGGCGACGTGATCCTCGCGCCGAGCCCGTCCTATCCGATCCACACCTTCGGCTTCATCATCGCCGGGGCGACCATCCGCAGCGTGCCGACCACGCCCGACGAGCGCTATTGGCGCGCGCTCGAGAACGCGATGGACTACACCGTGCCGCGCCCGACCGTGCTGGTGGTCAACTATCCCAGCAACCCGACTGCCGAAACGGTCGACCTCGCGTTCTACGAACGGCTGGTCGCATGGGCGAAGGAGAACCGGGTCTGGGTGCTGTCCGACCTCGCCTATTCGGAACTCTATTACGACGGCAAGCCGACCCGCTCGATCCTCGAGGTCCCGGGGGCGAAGGATGTCGCGGTGGAATTCACCTCGATGTCGAAAACCTATTCGATGGCCGGCTGGCGGATGGGCTTCGCGGTCGGCAACCCCACGCTGATCTCCGCGCTGACGCGGGTGAAGTCCTATCTCGACTACGGCGCCTTCACCCCGATCCAGGCGGCCGCCTGCGCCGCGCTCAACGGGCCGCAGGACGTGGTCGAGGAAAACCGCGCGCGCTACCAGAGCCGCCGCGACGTGATGGTCGAAAGCTTCGCCCGCGCCGGGTGGGATATCCCCACGCCGCCCGCCAGCATGTTCGCCTGGGCCAAGCTGCCGCCCGGTTTCGAGGAGATGGGCAGCCTCGAATTCTCCAAGCAATTGCTCGAACATGCCGATGTCGCGGTCGCGGCCGGGGTCGGCTATGGCGAGGAGGGCGAAGGCCATGTCCGCATCGCCATGGTCGAGAACGAGCAGCGCATTCGCCAGGCAGCGCGCAATGTGAAGCGCTTCCTCGCCGACCACGCGGGTCGCTGATGCGGCTGTTGCATCCGGATCGGTAGCATTTCCGCGTCCGGGCGGTTCTCAAACCTCGGTTTTTACTTAGTCTCCGGCCCGCATCGGAAAACCGAGGGGTCGCTTGATGAGGGGCGCGACATTCGCATGGCTGTCGACCAGCCCGGCTGTCCCGGTCCGATGGGATCTGGGCCATGCCGGCTGGTCGATGGAACACGCACCGGATGCCGCCAGCGCGTCCGCGGCGTTGCCGGGCGTGCTCGACTGGCGCGCCGCCAGCCGGCCGCGTGACTGGCATGAGCTTGCGGGACGCAGCCGGATCGTCGCGGTAGGGGTCGATAGCCCGCGGGAACGCGCGCGCCTGCTCGATGCCGGGCTGGGCGATGCGCTCTCCAGCCACGTCGCCTTCGTCGAGCTCGGCGTGCGGCTGGCGCGGCTGCGCCATGGCGAAAGCTCGCTCCCGCGGTCGCTGCGGGCGGGGCCGGTGACGCTCGACCTGTTCTACCGCGACGGGCGGCTCGATGGCCGCTGGCTGGGGCTGCATCCGCGCGAATTCGGCCTGCTCTGGCGGCTCGCCGAAGCGCGCGGCATGCCGATCACCCGCCGCCAGCTGCTGCGCGATGTGTGGCGGATCGAGCATCCGCCCGAAACCAACTCGCTCGCCGTGCATGTCTCGCGGCTCCGGGCCAAGCTGGCGGTCTCCGCCTGCAGCTGGCTGGTGGAAACGCATCCGCAAGGCGGCTACCGGCTGGCGGCCCGGCCCGCGGCCATTCCCTGCGAGGCGCAATGCGCCTGACCGTCCGTGCCGCTGCCGGCACGCGGCAACTGGACATGGCCCGCCCGATGGGTACCAAGGGGCGCACAATTGCGGAGAGAGGTTTCAGCATGCAGTTCAACGATCGCGTTTCCATCGACCTGGCCGATAATGGCGTGGCGCAGGTCCGCTTCACTCGCGGCGACAAGATGAACGCGCTCGATCCCGCTCAATTCGACGCGGTGATCGCCGCGGGCGAAGCGCTGCGCACGATGAAAGGGCTGCGCATCGCCGTGCTGTCGGGCGAGGGGCGCGCCTTTTGCGCCGGGCTCGACACTGCCAGCTTCGGCGGCGACGGCGGCGGATCGTCCAAGCTTGCCGAACGCGGCTATGGCAATGCCAACCGCGCACAGGAAGCCGCGATGACCTGGCGCAAATGCCCCGTGCCGGTGATTGCCGCAGTGCACGGCGTGTGCTTCGGCGGCGGGCTGCAGATCGCCAGCGGCGCCGATATCCGGGTGGTGCACCCGCAGACGCGCATGGCGGTGATGGAAATGAAATGGGGCCTCGTGCCCGACATGGGTGGTTATGCCCTGTGGCGCGGGCTGGTGCGCGACGACGTGCTGCGCGAACTGACCTACACCAACCGCGAATTCATCGGCGAGGAAGCGCTCCAACTCGGCCTCGCCACCATGCTCGACGACGATCCGCACGCCCGCGCCACCGCGCTGGCCGAAACCATCGCCAACAAGAACCCCGAAGCGATCCGCGGCGCCAAGCGCCTGTTCCGCGTGATGCATGAAGAGGGCGAGGATGCGATCCTGCTGGCCGAGAGCGAGGAACAGGACGCCATCATGCGCCAGCCCAACCAGATCGAGGCGGTCATGGCCGAAATGCAGAAACGCGCGCCGGTGTTCAAGGACGTGTAAGGGGGGGGCTTGGCCTCACGGGCCGGCTGCGCGCGTTAACATAGCTATGACGATCTGCGCCTAGGCACGCCACTATGCAGCAATTCGGCCAAATCACTCGCCGCCTGTCCGGATGGGTCATGCTCTGCCTTGCACTGGCAGTCGCGGGGTGTTCGCTCACCGATCAGACGCCAGTCTATCGCTATCGGCTGACCGTGGAGGTCGATACGCCCGATGGGGTGAAAACCGGATCGAGCGTGATCGAGGTGGATACCGAGGTAGCGGGCGGATATTCGATCCCGACACCCGGGCGGGTTACCAATCGCGTACGCGGCGAAGCGGTGACGGTCGATCTCGGCGAGGGGCGGGTGTTGTTCGCACTGCTGCGTTCGGAGGCCGACATCGATTGGGCGGGACGGGTAATGTACCGCCTTTCTCCGCAATACGCCGGCGAAAATGCTCTTCGGGACGGGTATCGGAACATGCTGCGGCACCGGCCGGAAAGGACCGTGCCGCGACATTTTTCGCGTGCCGACCAGGTGAATAAACGCTCGGCCTATCCGATGCTGGTCACTTTCGGCGACCTCGACGATCCTGCCAGCGTCGAACGAGTCGACCCCGACGATCTGGCCGCGACATTCGGAGAAGGGGTCCGCCTCAAGCGCATCACTGTGCAGATCACCGACGATCCGGTTACTAGCGGGATTGAGCAACGGCTGGGATGGTTGGGCAATATCAGGGAAATGAATCTCTCCAATGAGGACTTCCCAGAAGATTTTCCCGTTGGTGATTTTAGTGGGCTCTTCCAAAAGGATACAATGAGGTGAAATGGAATGTTTTATCTCGTTGGTCGCCTTTGATAGCTGCAATCGCGGTTTTGGATTAGATACCGATAAGTTGGCTAATCGGCTCGGCTAACATCCCAGCGCTCGCCACCATATCCTACCGCCGCACCCACCAATCACCCCGCCCGCGGGATAGCGCAGGCCGAAGCGTAGCCCAGGCCGCGCGTGATCGCGGGGAACAGCCTGCCGCCGGCTGCGGCGAGCGTCATTTCGGTAGGGACGGGGCGCGAATGCTGCGCCTCGATTGCCTCGCCCAATTCGACCGCGCGGAGAAAATCGCTTTCGTCCGCGGTTATCTCGCTTGAGGCTAGGCCGCTTCGCTTGCGGGCTGCGACGCGGCGAGGAATTGCCGTACGAGGTGTTTGAGATGCGTCGGGAAGTGGTCGAGCCCGGGGGCCTCGCCAATCGGTGCCCCGATCCTCGTGTCCGGCTTGAGCCGTTTCATGCGCCAGTTGGGAAATGCGCGCTGCGCGATTTCGGTCTGGCTCAGGATCTCGATCTGCGAATGGCGCGTGTCTTCGCCAAGCCGCGAAAGCAGCGCATCGATTGCGCTCCGGGAACCTTCGACGACCTGGAAGAAGCGGTTTTCCGCGAAGATCAGGAACCCGGTGAGATCGTCTCGGGAATTGTTTCGTGCCGAGGTTTCGATGATCTTGAACACATCGTCGGGAGCAAGGACGCTCGATGCCCTGCTCACATAGGCTAATTGCAACACCCGGTTCACTCCTGAATTTTCGCTATCCTAACCAGTCTGGCTTACCGAGCCGTTAAGAAATTGCCGGTCAGTGGGTGCGCCACGGCGCCGTTCTGTCACCGCTCCGCGCTTGGCCGCGGGCCTTCCCATCGCAGCAAATTCTCGGGTATCGCCGGCATCCCCATTGCGCTGCCCGATTGCGCGTGTTCAACACCGCAGCCGGTTCATCCAGGGGCACGATCGGGCTTGCTCCACGTTAGAGGTCATGATGTTCGATCGCCTGTCTGTCCTGCCGCAATATCTCCTGCCCAAACGCGGGCTGACACGTCTTGCCGGGCGCGTTGCCCGGGCGCGTGGGGGGCGGGCGACGACCCGGCTGATCCACTGGTTCGTCGGAAAATACGGCGTCGACATGAGCGAGGCCGAAAACCCGGACATTGCCAGCTACGCCTCGTTCAACGATTTTTTCGGCCGCCCGCTGAAACCGGGCGCGCGGCCGCTGGCCGATGCCGATTTCATCTCGCCGGTGGACGGTGCCATCAGCCAGTTCGGCGCGATCGACGATCACCATATCCTGCAGGCCAAGGGGCATCGCTTCACCACGACCCAACTGGTCGGCGGGGACGCCGCGCTCGCGGGCCGGTTCCGCCACGGCAGTTTCGCGAACCTGTATCTCTCGCCGCGGGATTATCACCGGCTGCACATGCCGTGCGCGGGCCGCCTGCAGCGCATGATCTATGTTCCCGGCGCGCTGTTTTCGGTCAATCCCGTGACCGCGCGCGGCGTGCCCGGACTGTTTGCCCGCAACGAACGCGTGGTCTGCGTGTTCGATTCCGAAACGCATGGGCCCTTCGTGATGGTGCTGGTCGGCGCGACGATTGTCGGCAGCATGGCCACCACATGGCACGGGGTGGTCAATCCGCAGCGCACCGGGGCGATTGCCGAGTGGGATTATTCGGACCAGCCGGTCGTGCTCGAACAGGGCGAGGAAATGGGCCGCTTCCTTCTCGGATCGACGGTGATCATGCTGTTCGAGAAGGATGTCATCGAATTCAATGCGGACTGGCGCCCCGAAGGCCCGGTTCGGCTGGGAGAGGTGATGGGCACCAGGCCCGCCCGGTAATCCCGGTTCACGGCTACGCGCAGTCTCGGATCAGGAAACGCGCCGTGCGGTGCTCAGGCGGCGGCGGAAGCGTCGCCCTTCAACCGCCGTGCCTGGAATGCGAAGCGCGCGGCCCTGCCGACATCCTCCTGGAACGATGAATTGACCAGTCCGCCGACGATCGAACCCACGAGGGGTACGACCATGCCCGCCCGGCTGCGGAAGCTGGTGAATGCGATTGCGCGCGAAATCCGCTCGACTGCCTGATCGACGATCGGCGCGATGTGTTCGTGATCGGCATGGACGAGTTCCCCGGCCGGGCCGAGGGCCGCTTCCAGCGCCGCAATGCGGTCCCGGCGCGCCTCGGGTTCGTCCACTGCGGCCAGTTCGAGGATCTGGAGGCGGAACAGCTTTTCTGCCGGGCCATCGCCCGTGTAGCCATAGGCGCGCCCGGTATCGCGGATGGCGCGCAGCGCAATGGCGATGGTGGCCGGGATGTCCGCGCTCATCGACAGCGCACCGCCCAAGCCAGCGGCGGCCCCGGTGGTCGCGCTGACGCTGCGCGCGGCGCGCGAGACCTTGCGTGCCGCCTGCCGCGCCGCCTCGAGATCGGCCGCATCGTGATCGAACTGGACGAGGCGCGGGGCGCCCGCCGCCCGGTCGAGCCCCTTCAGCACGGTTTCGACCAGACCCTTCGGGACCACGCTGGCGATCGCTGCCCCGAACGGATGCGTCAGCCGCTCCAGTCCGCGCCCGAGGCGGGAAGGGGTGCTGTCGCGGAACCGGCGCTGCTCTTCGATGATATCCATGCCAACCGAATGGCTGCGGGGCGGACACGTTCCGGAACGGGGCTGGTAATTCGGCAGCCGGCCGGTGGGTTCGCGGGTACGCCAGTTCCCCCGCGCTCGCTCCTTTAGCCCCGGATAGAGGCGACTCGCGCGCCGCTTTCCTACAGCGTGGGCGATCGGCATGAGCGGCCCGCTCTTTGACCGCGTGAAATTGCTACCCTGCCGGGCGTGAACGGTGCAGTGCCTTATACTGCCGGAAGGTCACACATGCGCGGGCGTTGCCGGGGGCAAACTGCTGGCTGCGCTGATCATTCCGGGAAGGTCACGCTTTCCGCAGGAGCGTAAAGCGGTCCACGTTCAGCCGAACACCGCCACGCATTGCATCCCATCGAGCATCTGCTTGCCATCGGCGTTCCACAGCCGCAGCCGTTCGGAGGAGTAGCCATGCGCAGCGTGCTGGCTGGCGTTCTCGCTCATCCACCAGCCGTCGCGGGTCGCGGGCGCGGGTTCGAGCAGGTTGAACGACCAGTTGACCGAGCTGATCGGTCCCTGCCGTTTCATCGCGCGCATCGCGCCCGGGGGCAGGACGTCGCCCAGCAGGATGAGCTCGCTCACCGGGTCGAGCCCTTCGCGGTCGGTCAGCCGCGCCCAGCGGCGCACCACCGGGTCGCCCGGACCCTGCTGCTCCTGCGCGCGGCGGATCTCGAAGTTGTTCTGGATGAAGGCGGGGCCCTTGCCGTGCATCGCGTTCTCGGCTTCCTCGGGCGGACCGGGCCAGTCGGCGACCGGTGCGGCATCGTGCATCGCATTCGCCTCGCGTTCGGTGCCGAACAGCCAGAAGGCGGTGAGCGTGCATTGCCCCTCGCACCAGATCTCGCTGCGCACCTGTGCGACATTGCGGCCCTGCCGGACGATCTCGCGGCGCAGCTCGGCATCGGGTCCGGTAGGGGCGACGAAGGCAACCTGGGCGCCGCGCAGCGGCGGCAGGTCGGGGAATGCCCGGGTGACCGCGGTATAGGCGATCAGCGCGGAGGCGCCGCCGTAGAGCGTGCGGCCCTGCATCCAGTGGTCGAGCCCGGAAAAGCGCGTGTCGCCGCCTGCTGCGGTGATCGGATCGAGAAGGTTGGCAATGCTCATGCGCAGGGTCATTGCCCCTATCCGGCCATGCGTCCAGACTGACGTTACGTAAGGCATCACTGGGCGATTGCCTTTGCCGCGGAGAATCGCTAGTGCGCCGCTTCCTTCCCGAGAGGGAGGGCGAGGCCCGATGGCGGAGTGGTTACGCAGAGGACTGCAAATCCTTGCACGCCGGTTCGATTCCGGCTCGGGCCTCCACTTCCCGCGCAACCCGCGAAAGTGCCGCTTTAGCTCAGTTGGTAGAGCACATCATTCGTAATGATGGGGTCACAGGTTCGAGTCCTGTAAGCGGCACCATTCACGGCCGAGGCCGAAAAGCGCCCAGCCCGCTCCAGCTGCATCGCCGAATGAAAGAGAAGAAGCGCGAGCGTGGTCCGGCATTTGCGCGCGAGCGTTGCGGCTCCGCCCGCCGTGTTGCCAAGTTATTTGGCCGATCACCCCGCCACGTCGGACATTGCCGGCGGCGAGTGGTCTAGTCCGACAGGGGTAGGGTCGAAATCTGCAGCGCCGCCCTCGGGAACCTCCGGAAGAAGTCCGCGCGGGCAAGCTCGGTTCCGGTCGCAGCGCACACATCCAGCAGATCGGGCGCCTTCGTCCACTGACCATCCCGCCAGCACCACGGCAGGGAATGCCTGGTGTCGATTATGACTGCAGTTCCTTCGAGTTGGTAATAAGCGATCTGCACGGCGCCCTCGTCTGTTCGGCGAGACGCCAATAGAAAATCGGAGGGCCGATACACCCTAGGATTATCACTTAGAAAGCCGGGCGGCGGGGACAGTTTGACGCGAGCACTGACGCGCTGGCAATCCGGGAGCAGGAGCGGCCGGGAAGCCGCGCGGTCAGGCGGTTTCCTTGTCCGAATATCCGAAGCGAAGCGCGCAGGCTTCGTCCACCGGGACGGCAGGGCTGAACAGGTAACCCTGCCCGTAATAGCAGCCAATCTCGAGCAAGGTCCTTCTCTGCTCTTCGGTTTCTATGCCTTCAGCGATCACCTCGATACCGAGGCTGCGGCTCATCACGACCATCGCCTGAACGATGTTCTTGGACATCACCGAAGTGCATATGTCGCGTACGAAAGAGGCATCGATCTTGACCCGGTCGATCGGGAAATCGCGAAGATGGGTGAGCGAGGAATAGCCGGTGCCGAAGTCGTCGAGGGCGATCCGGATCCCGCGACTTCTCAATTGGTCCAGAACGCTTTTCACATTCTGGTTGTCGCCGACCATCAGCATGGTTTCGGTAATTTCCAGGGTTACCCAAGCCGGATTGATGTGGTGTCGCTCCAGCGCCTCGAACACGCGGGGTACGAAGTCGCGGCTTATCAGGTCGGCTTCGGTGGCATTGATGCTGACATATTGCACTCCGCCATGCGCGGCCATCAGGCTCGGAAGATCGCGCGATACGTTCTCGAACATTCGTACGCTGATCTGGCGGGAAAGGATGGGGTCCATGATCGCGGGAATGACGGCGGATGCCGGTATCAGCGTATCGTCTCCGGCTTTCAGTCGCATGAGCGATTCGAAACCGATAAGCCGGTTGTCGGTGATCTGGATGATCGGCTGGTACCCGGACTGCACCCGGTCCTCGCCCAGAGCCTGGGTTACGGTCTCTATGGCCCGCCTACGCTCGACATGCGGCAGTTCCATGGACGAGTTGTAGAAGTGGACCGTTCCCGGTTCGCGGGCCTTGCCATGATACAGCGCCAGATCGGCCTTGTGGATCAGCGCGTCGAGGGATGCGAGCGCCGTGCTCTCCGCAACGCCGCATGTCGCGCTGACACCGACGCCGCCTTCTCCCAGGTCGACCGCCTCTTCGATCGTCAGCAGCAGGTTGCTGGCGAAGTCCTGAACCTCGTCCTCTGACATCGATAGCGGACTGAGCACCGCGAATTCGTCGCCGCCCCACCGGGCAAGGATCGCGTTTGCGGGTACGGCGTCTTCGATTTGCTTCGCAATTCGCCGCAAGAGCTTGTCGCCCGTCTGATGGCCGAAAGTGTCGTTGACGAACTTGAAGCCGGTAAGGTCGAACAGCATCGCGTAGAAGGTGCAATTGATCGCCGCGGCATCTTTCAGCCGCTCGACTGCCCGCGCTTCGAACGCATTGCGGTTGAGCAGGCCCGTCAGATCGTCGTGACTGGCCGCATAGCGCAGGTCCAGCATCGCCTGGAGCTTTTCCGTAATATCGCGGACAGTACCGATCATCACGGATTTGCCGCCCTTGGCATTCTCGACGAACTCCGCGATTATCCGGGCCTGTCGTCTTTGGCCCCCCCGGCCCACGATCTCCGCGGTGAAATCGAGGTTCTTCCCTGTCCGGCGGGACTCCAGATAGAGCGCTTCGACGCGCTCGCGCTCATGCGGGGAGTAAAACTCGAGGGTATCGTCGAGCGTCATCGGACGCTGCTGATCCAGCCCCATGATTTTGTAGGCTTGATCGGAAAAGGTCAGCGACTGCGTCTCGACGTCGAATTCCCATGAACCCAGCTTCGCGATTTTTTCCGCTTGCTGGAATGTCCTGACGCTTCGTTCCAGCCTGCGATGCGACTTGGCCAGTTCGTCTCGCGCGGCAACAACCGCGTCGATGTTAAACGCCTCGACGATCGTCCCGACTGTCGATCCGCTGGAATCGACCATCGGAGAAGCGGTGTAGGAGACGTTGTAGAAATGGCCGTCCTTGTGGACGAACATGTCTTCGCCGCTAATCTGGTGGCGTTCGGGAAACGCCCGGTCGATGGGGCATTCTTCGATCGGGAAGGGCGACCCGTCGGGGTATTGGTGATGGATCAAGCCGTGGAGGCACCGTCCGACCGCCTCTTCGAAACTGTAACCGGTCAATTCTTCGGCAGCGCGATTCATGAAAGAGCAGTTCTGCTGCTCGTCCATCATGAAGATGGCCATCCTGGTGTTGTTCAGGATGGCATCCAGCCGGGAGCTGGTCCGTTCGAGGCGGTCCCTGATCGAGTTGAATTCAGAAATGTCCCGGATCGCTGCGAAGAAAACGAACTCGCCCTGGGATTGGATCAATTGCAGCGAGACCGAGACTTCGTAAGTGCTTCCGTCTTTTCGGCCGTGGACCGTCTCGAAGGAAAGCCTGGGAACTTCTGCGGATAACAGTGGGCCGACGAAGGCTTTGAATTCTTCTTCAGAAAACTCCGGCTTCAGGTCCCAGGGGTGCATTTCGCTGAGTTCTGCCAACGAATAGCCGAGGTTTTCGCGCGCACCCCTGTTGACCAGGATAAAGCGGAAGTCATCCGCGGCGAAGACGTAGATCTCGGACGCCGACTGCTCGACGACTTCTCCCAAACGATCCACGCCTAAAGTTGACATCCGAACCTCATCCTAGGGAGTCTGAGTATCGCAAAGAAGGTAAACCAAACCCTTCATGCCTGTCACGCGTAAGGCCTCGTTCCCGATTGACCGGCTGTATCGCTGCGCGCTCGCGGCGGGAGGGCCGCTATCGGCGATGGGGACCTCGTTCCGGTGCTGGTCCGGTCAACCCACGATTGAAGATTGTGCAGGAGGAGGCGGGCTTTGGGGGGCGGCATGCGCGCCCGCCGACCATGCTGTACCAGACGGTGCGGAAAGCCGGGGCGCCGAGCCGATCCGGCCACAGCGGCTTTTCGGGAAGCCACCGGCGGCCCCTCCGCGCGCAGGCGCGAGCGGCCTCAGGCGGGGATGAAGCAGCAAGGGTAGCCTGCAAAGCGGTTTCGACGAGCCGCCGAGCCCCATGTGGGTTCATTTCTGACAATCCCCAAAACCTAGCGGATTGCGACTCGTGTTATTATTATTTGAAACCAAGCTATCAAAAGCGGGAATCGGAAGCAAATTCCCGATATTTTTCTTACGATTATCCGAGCAGGTGCAAGCGGTGTCATGCGCTGTCACCGGGGCGCGCTGGCGCCTGTCCTGATTCATCCGACCGGCCGACGCCTGGCCCATGCTGCCGAGGGGCAGGTGGACTGGCGGTCAGCCCAGTCTGTCGTGAGACATCCGTGATCAGGTCGTGCTTCCGGGAAGCGTCAGCCCGTTGCCGTACCAACAGCAGCAGCTAGGGACCGGCATGCTCGCCGTGCCGCTGTACATCTCTCGCCCGCGGGCCTGAAGCGGTCAATGCCGCTGGTCAATGATTGGATGATGACTTGCCGGCGGCGCACCCCATGAGGGCGGGCTGGAAGCCAGCCGCGCCGCTCATGGGGCATGTATCATCCACGCACGCTGTCACGAAAGCGAAACGTGCCGTTTCAGATGGTGGTCGACGCTGCCAAATTCGGATTCGAAGATCGTCAGGCGCTTGAAGTAATGCCCGATCGCATATTCATCGGTGACGCCATTGCCGCCGTGGATCTGCACGGCTTCCTGGCCGATCAGGCGCGCGGCCTGGCCCACGCCGACCTTAGCCGCCGAGGCGGTGCGCTTGCGTTCCTTTTCGCCGGCATCGAGCTTGATCGTGGCGAGATAGGTCAGCGAGACCGAGGTCTCATAGGCGGTATACATGTCGACCATGCGGTGCTGAAGCACCTGGAACTTGCCGATCGGCACGCCGAATTGTTTGCGTTGCCGCGAATATTCGACCGTCATCGCATGCGCGACCTTCATCGCGCCGCAGGCCTCGGCACATTGCGCGGCGATCGCCTCGTCAGTCACCTGCTCGATCAGCGGGAGCGCGGCACCTTCTTCGCCGATCAGCGCATCTGCGGGGACCGAGACATTCTCGAAATAGATTTCCGATGCACGGCGGCCGTCGACGGTTTCATAGTCGCGCGTGACGATACCGTCGGCCGATTTATCGACAATGAAAACGCTGACGCCTTCGCGGTCGCGGCGGTCGCCGCCGGTGCGGGCAGTGACCATGAGGTGGCTGGCCCAGGGGGCGCCGATGACCACGGCCTTGTGGCCGTTGAGGACGTAGCCATCGCCGTCTTTCTTCGCCGTCGTCTCGAGATCGGCGTAATCGTAGCGGCCACGCGGCTCGGCATAGGCGAATGCGAAGACACGTTCCCCGCCGATGATGGCCGAAAGGTGTTCCTCGCGCTGGGCGTCGCTGCCGGCATGCTTGAGGAAGCCGCCGGCGCAGACCACGGTGGGAACGAAAGGTTCGACCACCAGGCCCTTGCCGAATTCTTCCATGACGATCATCGCATCGATCGCGCCGCCGCCAAAACCGCCGACATCTTCGCTGAAGGGCATGCCCAGAATGCCGAGTTCGGCGAGCTGCGCCCAGATTTCGGGGCGCCATCCGGCATCGCTCTCGATGGCAGCGCGGCGCGTTTCCCAATCGTATTGTTCACGGACCAGGCGCGAAAGACCGTCGCGCACCATGTCCTGTTCTTCGGTGAAGTTGAAATCCACGTGTCGTCCCTTTCCCGTGCCGTCCGGCGCTCTCAGAGCCCGAGGATCATTTTCGTAATGATGTTGCGCTGGATCTCGTTCGATCCGCCATAGATCGATGTCTTGCGCATGTTGAAATAGGTCGCCGCCGAATCGTGAGCGTAGTCGGGGCCGATCGGGTATTCGTTCGATCCCGTGTCGTTGGCGATACTGCCGTAATAGGGGGCCGAGTAGCTGCCGACCGCTTCGAGCGTGAGTTCGGTCAGGCGCTGCTGGATTTCAGTGCCCTTGATCTTGAGGATCGAGCTTTCCGGTCCCGGACCCTTGCCGGCCTGCTCGCCTGCAAGCGTGCGCAGTTCGGTGATCTCGAGCGCGGCGAGGTCGATCTCGAGCTGGCTCACCTTGCGGGCGAAATCCAGATCGTCGATCAGCGGTTCGCCATCGAGCGTTTCGTTGGCGGCAATTTCGCGTAGCTTTTCGACGCCGCGCTTCGAGCGGGCCACACCGGCGATCCCGCTGCGTTCGTGAGCGAGCAGGAACTTGGCATAGGTCCAGCCCTTGTTCTCTTCACCCACGAGGTTTTCGACCGGGACGCGGACATCGGTCAGCCAGGTTTCGTTGACCTCGTAACCGCCGTCGAGCAGCTTGATCGGCTTCACCTCGACACCTGGCGACTTCATGTCCACGAGGATGAAGCTGATGCCTTCCTGCGGCTTGGCGGCGTCCGGATCGGTGCGGCAGAGGAAGAAGCCCCAGTCGGCATATTGCGCCAGCGTGGTCCAGGTCTTCTGGCCATTGATGACGTAATGATCGCCGTCGCGCACCGCCGTGGTCTTGAGCGAGGCAAGGTCGGAACCCGCGCCGGGTTCGGAATAACCCTGGCACCACCATACTTCGCCGCTGCGGATGCCCGGGAGGTGCCGCGCCTTCTGCTCTTCGCTGCCGAAGGTGTAGATCACCGGCCCGACCATGGAGACGCCGAACGGCAGCGGCATGATCGCATTGACCCGCGCGTTCTCCTCGGACCAGATGTATCGCTGGGTAGGCGTCCAGCCCGTGCCGCCATACTCGACCGGCCAGGCAGGAACCGACCAGCCCTTTTCGCCGAGGACCTTGTGCCAAGCGAGAAAATCCTCGCGCGAGAGGTCTTCGCGCAGGCCCACGTCGCCAAGGTGCTTGGGGTAATTTTCTTCGATGAAGGCGCGCACTTCGTCGCGGAAGGCCTGCTCTTCAGGGGTGAATTCGAGGTTCATATGCTCAAGCTCCGGTTTCCATCCGCTAAGGCTCGGAATTCCCCGTCCAGTTTCTACCGGGTCGGACCATTCGGCTAGGTGAAGGTCTTCGCGAAGCGCGGCGCCTTTGACAAGTGCAAGCTCGACAAATCCTATCTGAAGCGCGTGCAATCTACGCTTTCGCCCGCTCGATCACGGCGGCCGGGGCCAGCTTCGCGCCGGGCCCCGGCCGTATGGTCACTTGAGCGGCAGGATGCGGCCGATGATGTAATCCGCGGCTTCCTCGGGGGTCATTTCGACCGTGTTGACCCGGATCTCCGGGTCTTCAGGAGGCTCATATGGGCTGTCGATCCCGGTGAAGTTCTTGAGCTTGCCTGCGCGCGCCTTCTTGTAGAGACCCTTCACGTCGCGCGCCTCGGCCACTTCCAGCGGCGTATCGACGTGGATTTCGACGAACTCGCCCGCGTCGATCATGTCGCGGACCAGCTGGCGATCCGCGCGGAACGGACTGATGAAGGCGGTGAGGACGATCAGCCCCGCATCGGTCATCAGCTTGGCGACCTCGCCGATGCGGCGGATGTTCTCGATCCGGTCGCTTTCCGTGAAACCGAGATCCTTGTTGAGGCCGTGGCGGACATTGTCGCCATCGAGCAGGAAGGTGTGGCGGTTCATCAGCGCCAACTTCTTTTCGACTTCGTTGGCGATGGTCGACTTGCCCGAGCCCGACAGACCGGTGAACCACAGCACGCGCGGCGTCTGGTTCTTCATTGCTGCGTGATGATCACGGGTGATGTCGGTCGGTTGCCAATGGACGTTCTGGCTGCGCCGCAGGCTGAAATGCAACATGCCTGCGCCGACCGTGCGATGGGTGATCTTGTCGATCAGGATGAACCCGCCCAGCGCACGGTTGTCGGCATAGGAATCGAACACGATCCGCCGGTCGGTGGTGATCTCGCACACGCCGATCTGATTGAGGTGAAGTGTCTGCGAGGCGAGGTGCGACCCCGAGCCTGACGGATTGTTGACGTCGATCTCGTATTTGGGTTCCGCCACGGTCACGCTGACCATCTGTGCGCCTAGCTTGAGCCAGTAGGCACGCCCGACGACCAGTGGTTCGTCGTCCATCCACACGATGGTCGTCTCGAACTGGTCGGCGACTTCGGGCGGACTGTCGGCTGCGGCCAGAACATCGCCGCGCGAACAATCGATCTCGTCGGCCAGCGTGATGGTGACCGACTGGCCGGCAACCGCTTGGTCCAGGTCGCCATCCATGGTGACGATCGACTTGACCGTGCTGGTCTTCCCCGAGGGCAGCGAACGCAGTTCGTCGCCGGGTTTGACCGTGCCGCTGGCGATCAGGCCGGAGAAGCCGCGAAAATCGAGATTGGGGCGATTGACCCATTGCACCGACATGCGGAACGGCTTGGCCTGACTGGCGGTGCTGCTGACCTCGATGGTCTCGAGGTGGTCGATCAGGACGGGACCATCGTACCAGCGCGTGTTGCCGGATCGGGTGGTGATGTTGTCGCCGGCAAGGCCGGACATGGGAATGGCCGTGAAATCCTCAACTCCGATGCTGTCGGCGAATTTCCGGTAATCGGCCACGATCGCTTCGAACTTTTCCTGATCGTAGTCGATCAGGTCCATCTTGTTGACGGCCAGCACGAGGTTCTTGATGCCGAGCTGGTGACACAGGAAGCTGTGACGCCTGGTCTGGACCAGCACGCCCTTGCGCGCATCGATCAGGATAACCGCGCAATCGGCGGTCGAGGCGCCCGTCACCATGTTGCGCGTATATTGCTCATGTCCCGGGCAGTCGGCGACGATGAACTTGCGTTTCTCGGTCGCGAAAAAGCGATAGGCGACGTCGATCGTGATACCCTGTTCGCGCTCGGCGGCGAGCCCGTCAACGAGCAAGGCGAAGTCGATCTCCTGCCCCTGCGTGCCCACGCGTTTGCTGTCGTTCTCGAGCGCGGCGAGCTGGTCCTCGAAGATCATCTTCGAATCGTAGAGCAGGCGGCCGATCAGCGTCGATTTGCCATCATCCACGCTGCCGCAGGTGATGAAGCGCAGCATCGACTTGTTTTGGTGCTGATCGAGATAGGCCTCGATATCGTCCGCGATCAGCGCGTCGGTTTTGTAGATGGGATCGGTCATCAGAAATAACCCTCCTGCTTTTTCTTCTCCATCGACGCGTCGCCCGCGTCCTTGTCGATCACGCGGCCCTGCCGTTCGCTGGTGGTGGTGAGCAGCATTTCCTGCACCACTTCCTGCAAGGTGGCTGCCTCGCTCTCGACCGCGCCGGTCAGCGGGAAGCAGCCCAGCGTGCGGAAGCGGATCGAGCGTTCGGTGACTTCGGGCCGGTAGCCCATCACCTTCTCGAGCCGTTCGAGGTCGTCGGCCATGAACAGCCCGCCTTCATGCTCGTAGGTCGGGCGTTTGGCGCTGAAATAGAGCGGCACGATCTCGATGTTCTCGGCCATGATGTACTGCCAGATGTCGAGCTCGGTCCAGTTGGACAGCGGGAAGACGCGAATGCTCTCGCCTTTCTTCTTGCGCGCATTGTAGATGTTCCACAGCTCGGGGCGCTGGTTTTTCGGGTCCCAGCCATGCGTCGCGGTGCGGAAGGAGAAGATGCGTTCTTTCGCGCGGCTCTTTTCCTCGTCGCGCCGCGCACCGCCGAAGGCGGCATCGAACCCGTGCTTGTCGAGCGCCTGCTTGAGCCCCTCGGTCTTCCACATGTCGGTATGCAGCGGGCCGTGATCGAAGGGATTGATCCCGCGTTCCTCGGCCTCGGGATTCTGATAGACGATCAGGTCCATCCCGGCGCCCCGCGCCGCCTTCTCGCGCAGCTTGTACATGTCCTGGAACTTCCAGGTCGTGTCGACATGCATCAAGGGGAAGGGCGGTGGCGAGGGATAGAAGGCCTTCTTGGCGAGGTGCAGCATGACGGCGCTGTCCTTGCCGATCGAATAGAGCATCACCGGCCTGTCTGCCTCGGCAGCGACCTCGCGCATGATGTGGATGCTCTCGGCCTCGAGCCGCTGGAGGTGGGTCAGGGTCTGGGGTTCGGTCATGTGGGGCTCCGTAACACTTGCCCCAGAGATAGGAGCGGATCGTCAGGATAGACCTCCCAAATGGGAGGTGATAGAAAAGCTTGCATGCGGATTCCCAATCTCGGCGAGACCGACCTGCTCGTGCCGCTCCATTCGGGCGTTTTCGAGCAACCCATGTGGCAGACATTCCTGCGCCAGTTGCGGCGCGTCTGCGGCGCGCGGGGTGCGGCGATCCGGCTGGCGAGCGCGGGTGAGGGGGGCGATATCGCCTTGGGCGACGGGGCCCCGATTGAGGCTGTTACTGCCGCAATGCGCGAGGCGCGTATCTATTCGGGTGGCGATCTGGACGGTCGCGAGGATGGCCTGCGCGCCGTCCGCGTGAGCGGAGCGGACATCGACCTCACCCTGTGCGTGCTCGCGGACAACGCGCCGGGGGCCGAAGTCGCCAGCCTGCTATCGGCGCTCGTCCCGCATGTGCGCGTGGCGCTCCAGGTCGTCGCTTCGATCGCGCGCGAGCGCAACCGCGCTTCGGTCAGTGCGGAGGCGTTCCGGCGGATGAATTTCGGCTGGATCGCCCTGGACCAGCGTTGCCGCATCGTCGATATGGATGCGCAGGCAGAGCGCTTGCTCGAACGCTCGGGCGTGCTGCGCCGGGGGCCGTATGACCGGTTGGTCCCATCTTCTCCCGTGATCGATCGCCAACTCACCGCGCTGGCGAAAGCGATGGCGCGGGACCGCCGCCACCGACCGCGTGCCATCAACCTGGCACAGGATCCGTGGATCGATATCCTGGTGGCACCGATGCGGATCGATGCGCTCGCTCGCGAAAGCGAGGCGGTGGCAGTGGTCTATCTGCGCGGCGACCGGTCATCGAGCGCCGACCGGCACGAACAATTGGTCGATCTGTTCGATCTGACCCCCGCCGAAGCGCGGCTCGCCTGGTCGTTGGCGCAAGGGCTCTCGATCTCCGAGGCGGCGCAGGCGCACGGTCTGACCGTGGAAACCGCGCGCTATTACTCAAAGAAAATCTACGCCAAGACGGGCGCGCGCGGGCAAGTCGATCTGGTGCGCAACATCCTGACCGGCGTGCTTGCGCTGGCCTAGTCGGTTCGCGCGGTCAGCCCGGGCCAGAACGAGTCGGCTCCCGCATCGACCACCATTGTGCCCAGACGCTTGCTCCAGTAGGCGTCGTTCCCGTATTCGGACCGCCATTGCCACAGCCGCCGCGTCAGCGGATGAAGGCCGTATTCGTGCGTGAAGCCGATCGCGCCATGGACCTGATGAGCGACCGTCGTGCCCACCTCCACCGCGCGGTTGGCGCGCAGTTTCGCTGCGGCAATTTCGAACCCGGCATCCCCGCGCTCAAGCGCCTGTGCCGCACCGACGGCCGCGCAATTCGCGGCAGCCGCCTCGCAGGCGAATCCGGCGAGCGACTGCTGCACGGCCTGGAACTTGCCGAGCGGCCGGCCGAACTGTTGCCGCTCGTTGACATAGCCGACCGACAGCGCGAGCGCCGCATCGAGCGCGCCGGCGATCTGCGCCGTGCGCGCGAACGCCATCAGGGCGAAGTGCGCTTCGGTGCCTTCCCCGGCCGTCTTGGCAACGATCATAGCGGGCAGGTCGATGGCCAAGGCGTGGTAGCCGGCGAGGCGGAAGACGGTCAGCGCGTCCATCCAGTCACCGCCGAAACCGCCATCGGCTTCGGGCATCAGCAGCGCGGGCAGGCCCAATTGTTCGAGCCTGGCCCCGTCACGGTCCATCGTGGCATCCGCGCCCAGTTCGGCAAATAGCGGATCGGCCATTTCGGCCAGCATGCGCCTGGTGTCGCTCATCGTAGTCCCAGCCCCCGGGCGATGATGCCCTTGACGATTTCGCGTGTTCCCCCGCGCAGCGAGAAGCTCGGGCTGACCTGCAGCAGGTAGAAGCAGACTGCCTGCACGACCTGTGCATCGATGCGTTCCCAATCGACCGCGGCCTGCACCAGCTGCGGGATCGCCTGTTCGTAGGAATTGCCGAGGTCCTTGACCATGGTCGCCTCCAGCGCCGGGTCTTCGCCGCGCGCCAGCTTGGCAGCGACCGATGCGCTCATCAGCCGCAGGGTCCAGGCTTCCGCGGCCAGCCTGCCGACCAGTTCGGCCAGCGCGGGATCCTGCGCAGTTTCCGCATGGCGCACGAGTTCGAGGAACAGCACCATCGACGACAGATAGCGTTCGGGTCCCGACCGTTCGAGCGAGAGCTCGGCAGTCGCTTGCTTCCAGCCGGCACCCTCTTCGCCCAGCAACGCATGCGCTGGCAGGCGGACGGCGTCGAAGAACACCTCGTTGAACTCATGCGCGCCGGTGAGGTCGGTGATCGGTTTCACCGTCACACCGGGCGTATCCATCGGGATGACGAATTGCGACAGGCCCTGCTGGCGTTCGCTGCCCGCTTCGCTGCGTACCAGGGCGATCATGAAATGGCTGACATGCGCGCCGCTGGTCCAGACCTTCTGCCCGTCGATCACCCAATCCGAGCCATCGCGCCGTGCCGTGGTGCGGACCGAGGCGAGGTCCGAACCCGACCCCGGTTCGCTCAAACCGATGCAGGCGAAGGCTTCGCCGCGCGCGATCTCTGGCACCCAGCGGCGCTTCAGTTCCTCGTTTCCAAGCCGCAACAGCAATGGCCCGCTTTGCCGGTCGGCAATCCAGTGTGCGCCGACCGGCGCGCCCGCAGCAAGCAATTCCTCGATCACGACATAGCGTTCGAGCTGGCTGCGTTCATGCCCGCCGTATTCCTTGGGCCAGGTCATGCCGAGCAGCCCGGCCTCGCCCAGCTTTTTGCTGAACTGCGGGTTTGCCTTGGTCCAGCAATTCGCACGGCGGACCGGGTCGCGCTCGCCATGCGCGGCCACCAGCGCGCGCACCTGTTCGCGCAGGTCCGGCGCGGTCCCGGGCCAATCGACGGCTTCGGTAACGAAGGTCTGCATTGCTCTCCTCTTCGGCGCCTCTCTCTCCAATTTGGCGCCGCACCGCAAGACCCGTTGCATCGAGCAACGAATTTCGACAGTGTGATGCCAAGGGACGAATCCCAGATTTGCGCGAGGAGAGAGACATGACCGACTACAAGAACCTGATCGACGGCAAGATGGTCGATAACGGCCAATGGCTGGAGGTGCTCAACCCCGCCACCGAGCAGGTCGTCGGCCGTGTGCCGTCCTGCGGCAAGGAAGAACTCGACAGCGCCGTTGCAGCTGCACGCCGCGCCTTCACCCAGTGGAAGAAGACCACCGCCGAAGAACGGCAGCAGGTCGTCCAGGGGATCGCCGCTGCGATCAAGGAGAATGCCGACGAGCTCTACCGCTTGCTGACCAGCGAGCAGGGCAAGCCGCATGCGCAGGCACAGCAGGAAATCTACGGCGCGGCGGGCCTCGCCGCCGCCCAGTCGACGCTCACGCTTGACGATGTGATCAACCAGGACGACGATACCCGCCTGTCGCGCACGCGGCGCGTGCCGGTGGGCGTGGTCGGCGGCATCGTGCCGTGGAACTTCCCGATCATGATGGCGATCCAGAAGATCGTCCCGGCGCTGGTCGCGGGCTGCACCATCGTGCTCAAACCGTCGCCCTTCACGCCGCTCACCACGCTGCGGGTGGCCGAACTGATCAAGGATGTCGTGCCCGCGGGTACGGTGAACATCATCACCGGCGAAGACACGCTCGGTCCGCTGATCACCGAGCATCCCGATATCGACAAGATTACCTTCACCGGTTCGACCGCTACGGGCAAGAAGATCATGGAAGGCGCCTCGGGCGACCTCAAGCGCATCACGCTGGAACTGGGCGGCAACGACGCCTCGATCGTGCTGCCCGATGCGGATGTCGAAAAGGTCGCCGAACAGCTGTTCTGGTCGAGCTTCTCCAACGCTGGCCAGGTCTGCATCGCGGCCAAGCGGATCTACATCCACGAGGATATCTACGACGACCTGTCGAAGGCGATCGCGGACTACGCCAAGACCGTGGTCGTCGGTGACGGTTCGCAGCAGGGCACGGGCGTCGGGCCGATCCAGAACAAGAAACAGTACGAGCGCGTGCTCGACCTGATCCAGGACGCCAAGGACAATGGCTACAAGTTCCTCACCGGCGGCGACAAGGATCCTTCCGGCACCGGCTACTATGTGCCGATCACCATCCTCGACAATCCGCCCGAGGATGCGCGCATCGTGGCCGAGGAACAGTTCGGCCCGGTCATGCCGCTGATGAAGTTCGCCAGCGTCGACGAAGTGATCGAGCGCGCGAACAATTCGGAATACGGTCTGGCCGGTGCGGTCTGGACCAAGGATACCGACAAGGGCGTCGAAATCGCCGAACAGCTCGAAACCGGGACCGTCTGGATCAACGAGTTCATGCAGCTGTCGCCCTTCGCGCCCTTCGGCGGGCACAAGCAGTCGGGCTTCGGCGCCGAATACGGCATCGATGGGCTGAAGGAGTTTACCTATCCGCAGGTGATCACGGTCAAGCGCGACGCCGCCGTCTGATCGATATGCTTACTCCGGGCGGGGCGGGCCGAATCCGCCGCCGCCCGGGGTCAGCACCACGAAGGTATCGCCCGGCTGCATCTCGGCACTGGCGGTAGCGCCCAGATCCTCGCGCGACCCGTCCGCGCGCTCGACCCAGTTGCGGCCCGGCGCGGCATCACCCCCGCCGGCAATGCCGCGCGGCGCGATCGCCCGCCGGTTGGCGAGCATGTTGGCGTGCATCGGTTCGAGGAAGGTGATCCGCCGCTCCACCCCGTCGCCGCCGCGAAATTCGCCATCACCCCCCGACCCCGCGCGGATCGCGAAAGCATCGACCCGCACGGGTAGGCGGGTCTCGAGGATTTCGGGATCGGTCAGGCGCGAATTGGTCATATGCGTCTGCACCGCGCTGGTGCCATCGTGGTCCGGCCCCGCGCCCGAACCGCCGCAGATCGTCTCGTAATACTGGTCGGTTCCGTCGCCGAAAGTGAAGTTGTTCATCGTCCCCTGGCTGGGCGCCAGGCGGCCGGTTGCCGCAAACAGCGTATCGGTCACGACCTGGCTGGTCTCGACATTGCCCGCCACCACCGCGGCGCCGGGGCGGGGGTTGAGCATCGATCCTTCTGGGATCACCAGTTTGACCGGCCGCAGGCACCCGTCGTTCATCGGGATGGCATCGTCGACCAGCGTGCGAACGACATAGAGAGCGGCTGCCCGGGTGATCGATTTGGGAGCGTTGAAATTATCGGGCAGCTGGTCGCTGGTGCCGGTGAAGTCGAACACGGCCGAGCGGCTGGCATGATCGATCCGGATCGCGACCTTGACCACCGCACCATTGTCCATCGGGTAGGCAAACTCGCCATCGCCCAGTCGGGACAGCAGACCGCGCACGCTTTCCTCTGCATTGGCGAGCACGTGATCCATATAGGCGGAGACGACCTCTGCGCTCTCGTCGCGCGCTGCCGCCTGGAGCAGTTCCATCCCCCGGGTGCACGCTGCCAACTGCGCGCGCAGATCGGAAATGTTGCGATCGGGATTGCGCGCCGGATAGCGGGCTGATGCCACCAGCTCGCGCACGTCGCTTTCACAGAAGCGGCCTTCATCGACCAGCAACATATTGTCGATCAACACGCCTTCCTGTTCGATCGTCCGGCTCTCGGGGGGCATCGATCCGGGCGCGATCCCGCCGACGTCCGAATGATGTCCACGCGCGGCCACGAACGCATCGGGTTCGCGGCTGTCCTCGCCATAGAATACCGGGACGATCACGGTGATATCGGGCAAATGGGTGCCGCCGCGATAGGGATCGTTGAGCATGTAGGCATCGCCGCGCCTGAACCCGCGACCGTCACGGGCTTCGCCGCGGGCCTCGATCACGCGCGCAATGCTGTCGCCCATGCTGCCCAGATGCACCGGGATATGCGGGGCATTGGCGATCAGTTCGCCGGCCGCATCGAACAGCGCGCAGGAAAAATCGAGGCGCTCCTTGATGTTGACCGAGGTGGCGGTGGATTGCAGCACGACGCCCATTTCCTCGGCAATGGCCATGAACAGATTGTTGTAGATCTCCAGCCGGACGGGATCGGCGAGGGTCCCCGCCGCACTGCTGCGCGCCAAAGGTTCGTTGCGCTTCAGGATCAGGCTACCCTCGACCGCCCGCTCCGCCTGCCAGCCGGGTTCGACCACCGTGGTCGAGGCCGGATCGATGACCAGTACGGGCCCCGCGACCGGTTCGCCGCAAACCATTGCGGCGCGGTCGATGGTCTCCCAACCGCCCGTGGCAGCCGTGCCCGATGATACCGGTTCGGCAACCGCTTCGCCAAGCCCGCCCGAAGTGCCGCTGGCTTCGACGCTGAGCGCTTCGACGATGATCGGGGCGGAGGCGTCCGAATAGCCGAAACGCTGGCGGTGGAGCGTGCGGAAAGCGGCGTCCATATCCGCGCGATCTTCGCAGTCGAGCGTGAGCACGCTGTCGCTGCCGGCAAACCGCAGCCGGGCGCGGCGTTCGAGAACGATCTGGTCAGGCGCGATGCCCTGTTCGGCAAGGGCGGCGCGGCTATCCGCCTCGAGCGCGCCGAGTTCGGCGGTGAAGTCTTCGGTCAGCGGACGCACGAGGCTGACCTCGCGGATCGCCTTTACCGGCGCAAGTCCGATGCCATAGGCGGACAGGATCCCCGCCAGCGGATGGACCAGCACTGTGCCCATGCCCAGTGCATCGGCCACACGGCAGGCATGCTGTCCGCCCGCTCCGCCAAAACAGGCGAGCGCATAAGTGGTGACGTCATGCCCGCGCGCGACGCTGATCTTGCGGATTGCATTCGCCATGTTGTCGACCGCGATGGCCAGGAAGCCTTCGGCAATGTCCTCGAGCGAACGGCTTTCGGGCAGGCCAGCGGCGATGTCTTCCAGCCGCGCGCGCGCCGCGGCTGGATCGAGCGGCTGGTCGCCATCTGGGCCGAAGACGCTCGGGAAAAACGCTGGATCGATCCGGCCGAGAAAGAGGTTGCAGTCGGTCACCGTCAACGGGCCGTCCTTGCGATAGCAAGCCGGGCCCGGATCTGCGCCTGCGCTTTCCGGGCCGACGCGGAAGCGCCCACCATCATACCGGCAGATCGAGCCGCCGCCTGCGGCCACCGTGTGGATCTGCATCATCGGTGCGGCGATCCGCACTCCGGCTACTACGCTGTCGGCAGTAAGCTCGTATTCGCCCGCGTAGTGGGTGACATCGGTGCTGGTCCCGCCCATGTCGAACCCGATGAGCTTGCGATGGCCCAGCGGCTCGCTCGCCGCGACCATCCCGACCACACCGCCGGCCGGGCCTGAGAGGATAGCGTCCTTCCCGCGGAAGGCGCCCACTTCGGCCAGCCCGCCGTTAGACTGCATGAAGCGCAGGCTGTCGGTCTGCGGCAGGCCTGCCTGCAAGGCATCGGTATAGCGCCTCAGAACAGGCGAGAGATAGGCATCGACCACCGTGGTGTCGCCGCGCGGAACCAAGCGGATCAGCGGGGCGACCTCGTGGCTGACGCTGACCTGGGAGAAGCCTTCCTCGCGCGCGATCTCGGCGAGGCGTTCCTCATGTGCTCGGTAGTGCCAGCCGTGCATCAGGACGATGGCCAGCGCATCGAACCCGTCGGCCTTCAGCGCAGCGAAATGAGCGCGTGCCGCTGCTTTATCGAGCGGGGTCAAAACCGTGCCGTCGGCACCGACCCGCTCGTCGATCTCTATGACACGTGCGGGCAATTGTTCGGGCAGCAGGATATGCCGTGCGAATATCTCGGGGCGCGCCTGGTTGCCGATCCGCAGCGCATCGCCGAAGCCTCTCGTAATCGCTAGGGCCAACCGCTCGCCCTTACGTTCGAGCAGCGCATTGGTGGCTACGGTCGTACCGATCCGCAGTTCGGCGATCGGGCCCTCCCCGTGACGGTCCATCAGCCGCCGCACGGCTTCGCTCGCGGCATCGTCGTAATGGCCGGGGCTCTCCGACAGCAGCTTGTCGGTGACCAGCCGTCCTACGGGAGTCACGGCGACGACATCGGTAAAGGTCCCGCCGCGATCGACTGCGAAGCGCCATGCGCCCGGATTTGCCTTGGCATTCATGGCCCAGGGCTTTGCACGCACCGACGAGGCATTTCAAACGCCGCGACCCGCGACGCTGCCGGGACCATCGGATCCCGCATCTGCGTAATCCCCCGAACCGGGAATTAACTATTTAACATTAGCTATATTCGCGAGGCGAGCGGGGGTTCGCCGGAAAAAGACGGGGAGCTAGAATGTCGCAGCAGGCACTTTTGCCGAGATCGGCCGAACCGAACCGGTTCAATGACGACGATTGGGCACGCGGTCATGTGGCCGCGGGCTTCGAGCCGGTAGCACATGCTTTTGCAGCGACCATCCGGTCGGGCGCGGCACTGGGCGCTGCCTGCACCATCATCCACCGCGGCGAAACGGTGGTCGACTTGCAGGGCGGGTGGCAGGATCGATCGCGCCAAATGGCCTGGCAGGGTGACGATATCGCGCTGGTCTATTCGCTCACCAAGGGGGTGACCGGAATGGCTGCGGCAGTCGCCGTCTCGCGCGGCCTGTTCGCCTATGAAGAGCCGGTCGCCGATATCTGGCCCGAATTCGCCGCGCAGGGCAAGGGCGCGGTGACAGTCGGCGAAGCGCTGTCAGAACAGGCGGGGCTCGCGGCTATCGATTTCAAGCTCACGCTCGATACCATGGGTGACGAGGACGCCATCTGCGCTGCCATCGCGCGGCAGAAGCCCAATTGGACACCCGGAGACTATGCGGGCAACCATGCCTATACGCTGGGCTGGATCGCCAGCGAGCTGATCCGCCGCCGCGATCCGCAGCGCCGCAGCCTGGGCCGGTTCTTCGCCGAGGAAATCGCCGCCCCGCTGGGGATCGACGTCTTCATCGGGCTGGACGAAAGCTTCGATCGCAGCCGCATCGCCCGGATCGCTGGCTTCGGCGTGCCCGACCTGTTCCTGCACCACACCACCATGCCCTGGCCGCTGACGATCAGGATGTGCCTTCCCGGCACGCTGGCGTTCCGAACGCTCAACAACCCCTTGCTGCTGCAGGGGCCGGGGGCGCTCGATTGCGAGGCTTTCTGGCGGGCCGGGCAGGGGGCCGCCGGGGGGATGGCCTCTGCACGCGGGCTGGCCGCACTCTACCAGGTCTTTGCCGAGGGCGGGGAGCGCCTCGGGATCACCCGCGCGGTGATGAACAAGGTTTCCTCGGGCCATCGCTATCCGCGCAAGGGCCTCAAGGACCGGATCCTCGCGCTCGACATGTATTATTCGCACGGCTTCGAGAAACCATTCGCGGATTGGGAATACGCCCGCAGCCGGAACGCCTTCGGCAGCTTCGCAGTGGGCGGTTCGCTGGCCTACGCCGATCCCGAGGACGAAGTCGCCTACGCCTGGATAACCAACCAGCTCGGCACCGGAAAATGGGACGACCCGCGCGAGAAAATCGTCCGCGACGCCTTTTATGCCTGCCTGGAGAACCGCTCATGACTATTGCCCAGATCGTTCTGTCGGACCTCCATCTGGGGGCCCGCGACAGCCTGCTTACCCATGTGCTCGGCGGCGGGGAAATCGCCCGCGAACCGTCCCCCGTGCTGGCGGCCTTCGCTGCGGGTCTGCGTGCGACGCTGGGGGATCGGGAAAAGCCCCAGCTCGTGCTGTTGGGCGATGCGCTTGACTTGGGACTGTCGCCCTTCGGCGATGTGTCGAAGGCGTTCCTCCAGCTGATCGATGCGTTTTACCCGGAAAACGGGCAGGAAATCTACCGCCGGGACATCGTCTATATCGCGGGCAATCACGATCATCACTTGTGGCGCATGGCGCAGGACCACCGCTTCGTGAAGCAGCTGCAGGACGGGCAGATCCCGGGCGATCTCGAACACATCACCCCGATCATCGGACAGCCGACGCACAGCTGTCGGCTGATGGAATCGCTGATCGCGCAGCGTCCGCACCTGGCCGGCGCTTCGGTGCGGATCGCCTATCCCAACTGGGGCCTGGCCGATGCCGATCGCAAGCGGGCGGTGGTCATGCATCACGGACATTATCTCGACGGCATGTATCGCGCGCTGTCGAACATGCGCGGCTTTCTCGAACAGACGCCCGCACGCCCGGCAACGATGCACCAGCTCGAGGCGGAGAACGGTTCGTGGATCGATTTCCTGTGGTCGGATCTGGGCAGCGCAGGCGAAGTCGGCGGGCAGACCGGTTCGCTCTACCAGACCATGCTAAGCGCCGGCGCCAGCCACGATTTCGCCGAAAGCATCGCGCGGCGGCTGACCGGCGGGTTGAACGCGAAGCTGGGCATCAATCCGCAAATGCAGCTGAAATACGGAATCACGCTCGACAATCTCATCCGCGCCGGGGTCGATCTGACCGCGGGACGCGCCGCCGAACGCCAGCGCGAAGGCTATGGCCACGTACTTGGCGAAGCCGAGATCGGCGACATTGGCTGGTATCTCGGGCAACCCATGGCTGCCCAGCTGCGCGAGGAACTTGGCGAGCTGCCCCGCGAATTGCAGTTCGTGTTCGGACACACGCACAAGCCGTTCCAGGACGAATTGATGGTCGATGGCTACGCCACCCCGGTCGGTGTCTTCAACACCGGCGGCTGGGTACTCGACGAACCGACGCTGATGCCGGTGCAGGGCTGTGCCGCCATGCTGATTTCCGACGAGCTCGAGGTCGCCTCGCTGCGGCTCTTCAACGACCCGACCGACGGCACGATGGCGCCGGTTCGCGTCGAAGGCAGCGGGCGCGTGTCGCGGCTTGTCGATGACGCGAGTGAAGCGGTGGCGGACGCAGCCGACGAATGGGCCGCATTCTCCAGCGAAGTACACGGGCGCATCGTCGCGGAAGCCGACCGGCGGGTCCGCGACATGCTCGACCAATCGAACCACGCCGTGCGGGAGGCAGCAGAATGACTACCCAGAAACGCATCGCAAAGCCTCTCGACCAGGCGCTATCGCATTATACAGTTCTCGTCGTCGGCTCCGGCTACGGTGCGGGTGTTGCGGCTTCGCGGCTGGCCCGTGCCGGCCAGCAGGTCGCAGTGCTCGAGCGCGGCCGCGAACGCCTGCCGGGTGAATATCCGAACAAGCTCGCCGATGCGCAGGGTGCGATGCAGATCAACGCGAAGGGCGGGCGGATGGGTGAACCCGACGCCCTGTTCGAACTGCATGTAAACGACGATCAATATGCTCTGGTCGGCTGCGGGCTGGGCGGCACATCGCTCATCAACGCCAATGTCGCGCTCGAGCTCGACAAGCGGCTGCTCGACCAGGCGCATTGGCCCGCAGCCTTTCGTGACAACCGCAGCGAGATCGACGGTTTTTTCGAACGGGCGCGCGAAATGCTGGCGCCCAACCCCTATCCCGACA
Organism: Qipengyuania citrea; assembly: GCF_009828015.1. Classification (GTDB taxonomy): domain Bacteria; phylum Pseudomonadota; class Alphaproteobacteria; order Sphingomonadales; family Sphingomonadaceae; genus Qipengyuania; species Qipengyuania citrea. The sequence continues at coordinate 240,960 of NZ_WTYG01000004.1, forward strand.
GCCATCCCGTACTGGGCAAGCTCGAAGCGCTCGAACATTCGGCCAAGGCGATGGGGCAGCGTTTCTACAAGACCCCGATCAACGTCACTTTCGAGAACAAGATCAACAAGTTCGGCGTTCCGCAGCCGGCCTGCACGAATTGCGGCGACTGCGTTTCTGGTTGCAATGTCGGGGCGAAGAACACGACGCTGATGAACTACCTGCCCGATGCCGCGAACCACGGGGCGGACATCTTCACGCAGGTCAAGGTCCTGTGGATCGAACGCGACGGACCGCGCTGGCGCGTCCATATCGAGCCCAATGGCGAAGGGGCTGCTCAGGGCCCGGGCAGCATCACGGCCGACCATGTCATCCTTGGCGCGGGCGCGCTGGGGTCGACGGAGATCCTGCTCCGCTCGCGCGAGAAGGGACTGCCGCTGTCCGACCGGCTGGGGGCGAATTTCTCGGGCAATGGCGATGCGCTGGGCTTCGCCTATGACAGTTACCTGAAGGCTGAAAAGCAGGGCGATACGCTGACTGCGCAGCCCCTCTATGCGATTGGCGTTGGCGCTTCGGATATCGCGAAGGATGCCTATCCGGGGCCCTGCATTACCGGCGTGATCGACATGCGCGCGACCGAGGATGTCACCGACGGGCTGGTTATCCAGGAAGGTGTCGCCCCGGGGATCATCGCCACCGCGCTCGCGCCTGCCTTCTTCTTCGGAGAGGCACTGGCCGATGGGTTCACGCGGTTCGGCATGGACCAGATCAAGCCGCGCCTGCTCGATGCCAAGGCAATGGGCGAGGCGGTCCAGACCGATCCGGGAAGCATCGCGCAATGGGCATACAAGGGGCCCATGGCGCGTACGCAGACCTATCTGGTGATGAGCGTCGACGATTCGGGTGGGCAGCTCGCACTCGAAGACGACCGGCTTGCGATCCATTGGGCGCAGGCCGGCGAACAGCGCAGTTTCCGGCGCGACGACGACCGTATGGCCGAAGCCGCGCGCGCAATCGATGCGCAATATTTCTCCGATCCCCTGTGGAGCGATCCGTTCGGCAAGAAGCTGATCACCGTCCATCCAATCGGTGGCTGCGGGATGGGTGACGATGCCGCGCATGGCGTGGTCGACGATACCTGCCGCGTGTTCGCCGGGACGAGCGGAGCCGAGGTACACGAAGGACTCTACGTTTGCGACGGGGCGGCGCTGCCCGGGGCGGTGGGCGTCAATCCGTTGCTGACGATCACCGCAGTGGCCGAACGTGCGATCGAAAAACTGGCCCGGCGACAGGGCTGGCAGATCGATTACACGCTGGGCCAGGAAGCGCCCTTGCCGGCGCCAGTGGAGCAAGCCGCAGAAAAGCCGCAAGCCGACCCAGCACCCGAACCCGCGGCGGCTACGACCGGCCATGGCATGCGGCTCGACATCGCCAAGTGGGTGCCCGGCCATGCAATCGAGGCTGTGGCGCAAGCCGTCGAGAAAGCCGCACGGCATTTCAGGACCGGGGCGATCGATGAAGGCAAGGCAGCGATCCGCCAGCTGGTGATCGACCATCCCCGTGCGATGAGCCCGGGGCTGTCGTTCACCGAAACCATGGCAGGCCACATCAGCGCCACCGGATGCCATCACCGTCCGTGCGGCCATGTCGAACGGATCCGCGACGATTATGCCAATGGCGAAGCCTGGGGACGCAGCGAGGGCAGCGCGTGCGATTTCCGCCTGACGGTGACCACAGACAACCTCCATCGCATGCTCGAGGAGAAGGACCATCGCTCGCGGATCACCGGCGCGGTGACGGTCAGCGCGCTATCGCCCGATCCGCTGCCCGTTCGCGAAGGAACCTTCCGGCTGCTGGTCGCCGATCCCGAACGGGCGGAAAGCTGGACGATGCTTTACGACATGGTCCTCGAAGGACCTGAAGGCCCCGTTCATTTCCATGGCTTCAAGACGCTTGCGCAGCGCGGCAAGTCCGACCCGTGGACCGATCTGACCACTTTGTTCGTGACGCTGCGCACAGGCGAGGATGCGACCGGCGAACTGATCGGGCGCGGCGTGCTGAAGCTGGGCATCGATGAATTCATGCGCCAGCTGACGACGATCGAAGTGCACGACAGCAATAGCCTGATCGGTCACGTGGTGAACCTGATCCCGCAGGCGCGCAAAGCGATCGAAACCTATTTCGTCGCCAAATATGCGGGCTTCTTCGCGATGACTACGTTCCGCGCCTATGGCGGGATGCTGGCAACGCTCAACGATTTCCCCGCTAAGGACGCGGCCGGCCTGGTCGCGCGCGCCTTGCGGCTACCCCCTCCCGAACGCCATGTCGTCCCGACTGCCGATGGCATCAACATCGGCCTGACCCGCTATCGCGGCGGCCCGCGCGGGCCGCTGGTACTGGCGCCGGGACTGTCGGTGCGCGCCTCCAGCTTCGCGACACCTACGGTCGAGGAAAACCTCACCGAAAGCCTCGTCGCCCAGGGCTATGATGTGTGGCTGTTCGATTACCGCGCGAGCGCGGATTCGGGCAATGATACCGAGGACCCGCCCGAGTTCACGATCGACGACATTGCGCGGCATGACTGGCCTGCGGCGATCCACAAGATCCGCGCTGTCACGGGCGCCGACAGCGTCCAGGCGATCGCGCATTGCGTCGGTTCGATGAGCCTCCTGATGGGTATCGGCGCGGGCTGGGTGTCGGGCGTGCGGTCGATGATCGCCTCGCAGCTGACGCTGCATCCGGTAACCGACTGGCTCAACTACATGAAGGCCGATCTCGGCCTCGTCGGCGCGCTGGAACAGGTGTCGATGCTCGATGGCCATCTCGATTTCGTCGGGCGGGGCACCGAAGAGGACAATGAAATCGATGCTATCGCCTACCAGATCCCGGTGCCCGAAGGGCAGGCCTGCAAGAACCCGGTATGCCGCAGGGTATTCGGGGTGTTCGGTCCGAGCTGGGATCATGCGCAACTGGGCCACGATACGCATCTGGCGCTGGGCAGCATGTTCAGCCGTGTTGCGCTCAAGCCGTTCGAACACCTGCAGGACATCATGCGGCAGGGGCTGGCCGTCGATGCGGCGGGAGATGCGATCTACACAACGGAGGATACGGCGCGGCGGCTGGCGTTGCCAATCAGCTTCCTGTCGGGCGCGACCAACAAGCTGTTCTATCCCGAAAGCGGGCAGCGCACTCGGGTCTGGCTGCAGGATCGCAACGACCGCGAGCTGTACCAGCAGCGCATCGTGCCCGATTACGGCCATATGGACTTGTTCATAGGGCATAGCGCGCATCGCGATGTCACGCCGGTGATCCTCGAACAGCTCGAATGGCTGGACGGCCGGGCGCGGCATGCGGCGGACCGCCACCAGGCGTAATCGCTCGCTTTTGCAGTGCAGCGGATAACGCCCGCTGGCGCGCGCCGAGGGCTGGTATTGGAGCACTTGGCTGCGCTACGCAATTTTTCGCGTCGTGGAGGTTCGGCAGTTGGACAAGATGTTTCGCCGAGAAATTCTCGAGGCGATCGGGCACGGGGTTGTGTTCACCGATCCCGCAGAGAAGATCACTTACGCCAATCGCTATTTCTGCGAGATTACCGGCTATGACGAGAGCGAGGTGCTCGGGCGGACGTGCCGGTTCCTGCAGGGGCCCGAGACTGCGGCCGAGACCAAGTGGCGGATCCGGCAGGCGCTCGATGCGCGTACGCAATTCGATGGCGACGTCCTCAACTATCGCAAGAATGGCGATGCGTTCTGGAACAGCATGTCGATCACGCCGCAGTTCGGCGACGATGGTGAACTGATCGGCTATGTCGGGATCACGCGTGACGTCACCGAGAGCAAGGCCCGCCAGCTTCGCAATGAAGAGCTCGAGCAGCAGTTTCGCCTGATCTTCCAGAAGATCCAGGCGGGTATCGTGGTCCACTCGCCCGAAGGGGATGTGGAGATGATCAACCTGCAGGCTTGCCGCCTGTTGGGTCTTTCGCACGATGAAGATGCCGCACTGGGCGAATTCGAGGAGCTTACGCTCATGCTCGAGGACGGGACGACGCTGGCGAAGGAGGATTACCCGGCGCGGCAGGTGGCGGCGACGGGCGAATTCAAGCGCGGCCTGATCGTCGCTCTTACACAGGACGGGCTGAAAGATGTGCGGTGGCTGTCCTGCAGCGCCTTTCCGATCTGCAACGACGCTGGCGAAGTCACGGTCATCGTATCCAGCGTGACCGATATCACCCATGCGCGCGAACAGCAGTTCGCAGCCCAGCGCGACCGCGAGCGGTTCGAACTGGCATCGCGCGCCGCGAAGAGCATGATCTTCGACTGGAACCTCGTCACCGGCGCGCTCTGGACCAACCAGAATTTCGAACGGATTTTCGGAACGCAGCCCCCGGCCGAAATGAATTTGGACAATGTCGCGCAGTTCGTCCTCGAGGCCGAGCGCGAGACTACGCATGGCCAGCTGCTCGAGGCGTTCGAGCAGGGCAGCGAACGGCTCGAAGGGGAATTCCGCTTTGCCCGGCCGCGGGGCGGCGTCGGGATCGCGCATGCGGAATTCATGATCCATTACAATGACGAAAAACCGGTGCGTATCGTCGGGGCGATCCGGGATCTGACCGAGCTGCGGCGCAAGGAACAGCGGCTGGAAACCTCGGAAGAGCGGCTGCGGATCGTGGCCGAACTGTCGAGTGACATGCTGTGGGAACTCGACCCGCGCACCGACCTGTTGTGGCGCGCCAGCGAAGGGGTGGAGCGGCTCGGGCTCGATCCGTCGCTGGCCCCCTATTCGGGCGGCGTGTGGCACAACACCATCCTGCCCGAAGACCGACGGGAGGTGATCGCTTCCTTCTGCGAGGCGATCGAAGGCAAGGCGGATCGCTGGCGCGCCGAATACCGGATCGAGCGCGCGGACGGGTCACACCTCCTGGTCGAGGATCGGGCGGCGATCATCCGGTCGAAAGACGGCACGGCAATCCGCGTTGTCGGGGCGGTGCGCGATATCACCGAAAGCCGGCGGCTGGAGGACATCCTGCGCGAGAACCAGTCGCTCGAGGCTCTGGGGCAGCTTACCGGTGGGGTGGCCCACGACTTCAACAACATGCTGATGATCATCATGGGCAATGCGGAGACGCTGGCCGAAGATCTCGCGAGCCCGTCGGACCGCGAACGGCTCGAACTGATCCACTCGGCGGCGCGCAACGGAGCCGAACTTACCAGCCGCCTGCTGTCCTTCGCGCGGCAGCAGCCGCTGGCCCCGCAACGGATCGATATTGCCGAACAGATGGCGCAGGCAGCCCGCCTGATCCGCCACGCACTGCCCGACCAGGTGGAACTGACGGTCGATGTCGAAGGCCAAACGCTCTATGCCGAGGTCGATCCCAGCCAGCTCGACAATGCGCTGGTCAATCTGGCGCTCAATGCCCGCGACGCAATGCCGCGGGGCGGTTCGCTCTCGCTGGAAGCGCGCCCGTACCGGGTCGAGGCCGGCCTGCTCGATTCCGTGCTGGAGGCTGGCGACTACATCCGGATAGCGATGGTCGATACCGGTGCCGGGATCGAGCCGGAGATCGCGCCGCGCGTTTTCGAACCCTTCTTCACCACCAAGCCGATCGGCGATGGAACGGGGCTGGGGCTCAGCATGGTCTATGGCTTTGCCAAGCAATCCGGCGGCCACGCGCTGGTGGAAAGCAGCCCGGGCAAGGGGACGACGGTCAGCATCTTTCTTCCGCAGGCAGCCGGTGGTCGGCCCGTCCCACGCTCAAACGACGCAAGTCCGAGGATAGACGGGGAAAATGCGACCATCCTGCTGGTCGAGGACGATACGCAGGTGCGCGACTACGTGGAATGGATCCTGAACGCCGAAGGATATTCGGTGCTGAGCGCGTCCGATGGCTCCGAGGCGCTTGAGATACTGGAGCAGCATGCGGAAATCGGGCTGATGTGCACCGATGTCGTCATGCCCGGCGGGATGGACGGTATCGAACTCACGCGCGAGGCGCAGCGCCGCTTACCCGGCCTCAAGGTGCTGGTCATTTCAGGCTATGCGAGCGAGGCATCGCTGCGCGAGGCGCTCGATTGGAGCGATACCGCTTGGCTGCCCAAACCGTTCACCCGCCGTGACCTGGCGGGTGCGCTGGCGCAGATGGAGCGAAGCTGACCGCGCTCAGCAGTTGACGGATGCGGGCCGGGCGGCGAACTTCGCCCTTTCGAAGGTCAGAGCGAATTCCACCGCGTTGCGGACCTCCAGCTTCTTGAAGATATTCGCACGGTGAACTTCGACGGTTCGCGGGCTGATATCGAGCGCGCGGGCGATTTCCTTGTTGCTGCTGCCATGCACGATCTGGCTCGCGATTTCGCTTTCGCGCGATGTCAGCCGTGCAATCAGCGATTTGCACGCTTCCACTTCCGCAACCTGCCGCCGCAGTTCCACCGATCGTTCGATATGCCCTGCGATCTTGTCTGCGAAGCTCTTGATCGACACCGGCTTCTCTACGAAATCGACCGCGCCGCATTTCATGGCTTCGACGGCTAGGCTCACTTCGCCATGCGAGGTGAGCATGATGACGGGTATTGCTTGCGCTTCGGCCGGGATCTTGCCCAGTACTCCCAGCCCGTCGAGTTCGGGCATCCGCATGTCGAGGACTACGCAATCTGGAATCTCGAATTCGAGGCTGTCGAGGAAATCCACGCCGCTGCGAAAGGGACGGCAAACATAGCCGAACCGTTCGAGCCCGCGCACCAGCGTCTGGCGCACACCGGATTCGTCATCGACGATCGCGATGCGGTGTTTAGCGTCGTTATTGTCGTTCGTGTCCTGCGGATCAGCAGTCAATAGTTCCTCCACCCCTGCTCGGTCGTATCGGCGCATCGAGGCGCACAATACAACCCCTTTCCGGCCGGAACCTGCTCTTACCCCGCCCTCGAGCAATCGGCGCGCCCCGACAATGGATGTGGGGGTTAGCCGAATTATCATTAACATCGTCGGAACGCAAATTTGCGGCGCATAAACAAGATGCTATCGGACGGGGCCTAGGATGGGGCGCGGCTGCATTCTACCCAGCGAGATCGGGGGGGCGACTGTTCGTGCAGCTAGGCTTGCTTGAACGCTTCATTTGTCGTCGGTGAAGGCGGCGACGGCAGAGATCGACATGGTCGGAACGCCCAGAAAAATTCTCAGGACCGTTACTTGGGTCCTTCGCGAAGTGCGCTCGCGTAGCTTTAAGGGCGCCCTATCAGGACTTGAGCCAGGTCCTGATAAGGAAGGCTACCGTTCCCAGCACTGCGACGCTGGCGAGCCAGATTGCTGCCATCCATCCCAGCCGCTGCCACAGCGGGGGATCTTCGGGCTGCCCCATCAATGGTAGCCTTCGTCGCCCACCTTGCCGCGAAAGACCCAATAGGCCCAGGCGGTATAGGCGATGATCAGCGGCATGGTGATGGCAACGCCCACCAGCATGAAGATCTGGCTGCGTTCGGGTGCCGCGGCATCCCAGATGGTGACGCCGGGCGGGACGACATAGGGCCACATGGTGAAGCCGAGCCCCGCCATGCCGAAGAAGAACAGCGCCAGGCTGAGCCAAAAGGGCTTGCTGTGGCGCTCGACCGACAGCGAACGCAGCAGGGCGATGGCGATAACTCCGGTCAGGATGGGCACGGGCGCAGCGAGGTATATCTCCGGCGCCGTCAGCCAGCGATCGGCATATTCGGGGTTGAGGAAGACGTTGTAGAGGCTGACCCCGCCCATCAGCGCGAGGGTGGCCCATGCCGCGCGCTTGCCCATCTGCCGCGCGTGGTGCTGGCCAGGCCCGTCGAGCTTCCATACCAGCCAGGTTGCGCCGAGCAGGGCATAGCCCGCCACCGTGCCGAGCCCGGTCAGCAGCGTATAGGGCGTCAGCCAGTCGAACCAGCTGCCCGCATAGGCGCGGTCGACCACCTCGATCCCCTGCAGCAACGCGCCCAGCGTCATCCCTTGCGCCATCGCCGCGACAAGGCTTCCGCCGGTAAAGGCGGCATCCCACAGCCGCCGATGGCCAGGGTCGCGCCAGCGGTATTCAAAGGCGACTCCGCGAAAGACCAGCCCCAGCAACATGGCGATGATCAGCGGATAGGTGGCGGGCAGGATCACCGCGTAGGCCAGCGGGAAAGCAGCGAAAAGCCCGCCGCCGCCCAGCACGAGCCAGGTTTCGTTGCCATCCCAGACCGGGGCGATCGAATTCATCGCGCGGTCGCGTTCGGGCCCGACTTCGAAGGTCGGGAAGAGGATGCCGATGCCCAAATCGAACCCGTCCATCACGACATAGGCGAAGACCGCAAAGGCGATGATGAACGCCCAGATCACGGTGAGGTCGAAATTAACGGCCATCGGTCGCCTCCTCCTGATTGCGCGGCAGGGTGCTGGGGTCGCCCGGGTTCTGCGACGGCCCCGGGGTAATGCCGGCGGTACGGATGGGGCCCGTATCGCCGCGCTTGACGCCCTTCTCGCCGAGATGGGGCGATTTGCGCATCAGGTGGAGGATATACCACACACCCGCGCCGAAGACCGCGAAATAGACCAGGACGAAGGCCACCAGCGATGCGCCGACCGCGGGCGCATCGAGCGGGCTGGCTGCATCGGCCGTGCGCAGGAGATTGTAGATCACATAGGGCTGGCGACCGACCTCGGTCGTGATCCAGCCGGCCAGCACTGCGACAAAGCCGCTGGGCGCCATGACCAGCGCCGCACGGTGCAGCCATTGCCAGTCGTAGAGCTTGCGCCGGAACCGTGCGGCGAGGCTCCACAGACCCAGCCCGAGCATGGCGAAGCCGATGCCGACCATGATGCGGAACGACCAGAACACGATGCCGACCGGCGGTTCCTCGTCGTCGGGAATGGTGTCGAGCCCGGCGAGCGGGGCATCAAGGTCGTGTTTGAGTATCAGGGAGGACAACTTCGGGATTTCGAGTGCATATTTGACGCGTTTCTCCTCGCTGTCGGGAATGCCGAACAGGATCAGCGGCGCCCCGTCGGGGTGGCTCTGGTAATGGCCTTCCATTGCCATCACCTTCTGCGGCTGGTGCTCGAGCGTGTTGATGCCGTGCATGTCGCCGGCGACGATCTGGATCGGCGCGACGATTGCCGCCATCCACATTGCCATGGAGAACATCTTTCGCGCGTGCAGGTTGGTGCGGTCGCGCAGCAGGTGCCAAGCGCCGACCCCGCCGACGACGAAGGCAGTCGTGAGATAGGCGGCAGTCACCGTGTGGACCAGGCGATAGGGGAAGCTGGGATTGAAGATGATCTCGAGCCAGCTGTCACCCGGCAGATATTGTCCGTTGGCGCCGATCTCGTACCCCACCGGCGTCTGCATCCAGCTGTTGACCGACAGGATCCAGAAAGCGGACACGAAGGTCCCCACCGCGACCATCAGCGTGGCGGCGAAATGGAGCTTCTTTCCGACGCGGTTCATGCCGAACAGCATGACGCCGAGGAACCCGGCCTCGAGGAAGAAGGCGGTCAGGACCTCATAGGCCATCAGCGGGCCGATGACGGGGCCGGCAATGTCGGAGAAGACCGACCAGTTGGTGCCGAACTGGTAGCTCATCACGATGCCCGAGACGACGCCCATGGCGAAGGCGATGGCAAAGATCTTCAGCCAGTATTTGAACAGGTCGAGATATAGCTGCTTGCCGGTCTTGAGCCACAGGCCTTCGAGCACTGCGAGAAAGCTGGCGAGCCCGATCGAGAATGCCGGAAAGATGAAGTGGAAGCTCACCGTAAAGGCGAACTGGATCCGGGCGAGTAGAAGTGCGTCGACGCCTTCGAACATGACTTTTTCCCTATCTCTCTGCCTGTCTAGCGGAGCGGGGGGCTCGGGGCCCGTCCGATTTACGCAAGGGGTGTTGCATTGGATCGGCGCTCGGCGCGCCAGCGATAGAAGGTCTTCTCCGAAATTCCGATTTCGCGGCAACTTTCGCATACGCCCCGGCCGGCGGCAATGAGCGCCGCGATCCGGCGGCAGCGGGCGTCCTTGTCGGGGATGCGCGGCATCAGATCATCCCCCGCGCCATGTCGGAGGGCGGCACCTCGGGCGGGCCGCCATTGGCCGCAAGCTCGCGAAAGGCGCGGTTCTGCGACAGGAACACCCGGCCGCTGAGCTCGGCGACGAAATCCGTGCGGTTCAACCGGTCCATGACCGGCCCCTTGACTTCGGACAGGTGCAATCCGATCCCGGCGTCGGCGAGGCGATGATTGATCGCCTCGAGGCTTTCGAGGCCAGAAGCGTCGATCTCGTTCACTGCGCTGCACATCAGGATCACGTGGCGGACTGCGGGTCGGTCGGCGACTTCCTCGAGGACATATTCCTCGAGCCAGCGCGCGTTGAGATAGGTCAGGCTCTCGTCGATGCGGATCGACAGGACGTGCGGCACGGTGAACACGTCATGGCGGTCGATATTGCGGAAATGCTCGGTCTCGGGAACGCGGCCGACGATCGCGGCATGCGGGCGGCTGGCGCGCCACAGATAGAGCAGCAGTCCCACCGCTACCCCGGCGATCACACCCAGTTCGACGCCCGCCAGCAGAGTGATGACGATGGTCACCATATGCGCGGCGAAATCGGCCTTGGAATAGCGCCACAGCTGGCCCGGTGTCTTCAGGTCGACAAGGCTGAGGACGGCAACGATGATCGTCGCGGCCAGTGTCGCGATCGGCAGGCTGAACAGCAGCGGTGTCAGGAACAGCCCCGCCAGCGCGATACCCACCGCGGTATAGGCGCCCGCCGCGGGCGTTTCCGCACCGGCATCGAAATTGACCACCGACCGGGCGAAACCACCGGTGACGGGATAGCCGCCCGAAAAGGCGCTGGCGATGTTGGACGCGCCGAGGCCGATCAGTTCCTGGTTCGGCGCGATCCGCTGGCGGCGCTTGGCGGCCAGCGTCTGCGCGACCGACACGCTCTCGACAAAGCCGATGATCGAGATCAGCAGCGCGGGCACCCACAGTTGGGCAATCAGGTCGGGATTGGTGGAGGGCAGGGCAAATGGCGGTAATCCCTGCGGGATCGCCCCGACGAGGTTGACCCCGCGCGCGCCGAGGTCGAGCGCGAGCGCCGCCACGATGGTTGCAGCGACAGCGGCAACCGGCCCCGCCTTGGCGACGATATCGGCGGCATGCTGCGTCAGGCCCAGCCTGACCAGCAGCGGCTTCAACCCCTTGCGCACCCAGAACAGGAACAGCGTGGCGGGCACCCCGATCGCGAGCGTCCAGGGATTGATCTGGTCGATGGCCGCGGCAATCCCGCCGAGCATGGCGGGCCAGGTATCCCCGCCCGCGCCGACACCCAATATGTGCTTGAGCTGGCTGGTCGCGATCAGGATCCCGCTGGCCGTGATGAAGCCGCTGATGACCGGATGCGACAACAGATTGGCAAGGAAGCCCATCCGCAGCAGGCCGAGCACTGCCAGCATGATGCCGGACAGCGCGGCGAGCGTGATCGCGGCTTCGAGATAGAGCGCCGTGCCCTGCGCTGCCACCGCACCGGCCGCGCTTGCAGTCATCAGCGAAACCACCGCCACCGGCCCCACCGCCAGCGTGCGGCTGGTCCCGAAGATGGCATAAGCCACCAGCGGCAGGATCGAGGCATAGAGACCCACGACCGGGGGCAGGCCCGCCAGCAGCGCATAGGCCAGGCTCTGCGGGATCAGCATGATGGTCACGACCACGGCCGCCACCAGATCCCGCGTCAGAACCGCGCCGTTATAGGAGCGGCCCCATTCGAGAATCGGGAAGTATTGCGCCAGCGCATGCGCGCGCTGGCGCTGCCCGGGTGCACTTGCCGGTGCTGCGCCGCCTTCGGTGCCGGCCGGTTCCATCAGGCTGCGGTCTTGACTTGCGGCCGTGCCAGCCACTCATGGCCCTTGAGCATGCCGTTCCAGTAGATCCACGGCAGCGCCTCGGACTTGAGCAGCCAGCTGAGCCGGCGCGGACGGGTGCCGTCGATCAGCCAGGTGGGCAGGCTGGGCAGGAGCTTGCCGCCATACCCGAATTCGGCGAGTACGATCTTGCCGCGTTCGACAGTCAGCGGGCACGAACCATAGCCGTCGTAATCGGCGACCGGCTGCTTGCCGTCGAGCACCGCCAGCGCGTTGACCGCGACGATCGGGGCCTGCTTGCGCACGGCGGCTGCGGTCTTGGCATTGGGGCTCGACCCGGCATCGCCGAGCCCGAAGACATTCGGATAGCGCACATGGCGCAGGGTGATCGGATCGATATCGACGAAGCCGCTTTCGGCCTGCGCGAGCGGGCTGTCGGCAACGAACGTCGGGGCGACTTGCGGGGGAACGACATGGAGCATGTCGAACGCGACCGTTTCCTCACCGGCTTCGGTTTTGAACGTGGCGGTCTTTGCCGGTCCGTCGACCGCGACAAGTGTTTGGTTGAGCTTGAGGTCGATGCCGTATTTCTCGACATATTCCATCAGCGCGGGGACGTATTCCTTGACACCGAACAGCACTCCGCCGGCATTGCGGAACTCGACATCGATATCGCCCAGCACGCCGCGATCGGCCCAGGCGTCGCACGACAGGTACATCGCCTTCTGCGGTGCGCCCGCGCATTTGATCGGCATCGGCGGCTGGCTGAAGATCGCCCGGCCTGATCTGAGCGTACGAACGAGGTTCCAGGTGTAGGGCGCCAGGTCGTAGCGATAGTTCGAAGTGACGCCATTGCGCCCGAGCGTCTGCTCCAGTCCCTCGATCTGTTCCCAGGCGAGCCGTATGCCCGGTGCAACGATCAGCAGCCGATAGGCGATCGTGCTGCCATCGCGCAGCGTAAGCTGGTTGTCTTCGGGCTGGAAGGTCGCCGCCGCCTGCCGGATCCAGCGGGTGCGTTTGGGCATGACGCTGGCCATCGGGCGGCAGGTCACGGGCGCATCGAACACCCCGCCGCCGACCATGGTCCAGCCGGGCTGGTAATAGTGGTGTTCGCTCGGTTCGACGATGGCAATGTCGAGCAGGGGCCGTCGCTTGAGCAGCGATGCGGCGGTGGCGATGCCGGCCGCGCCGCCACCGATGATAACCACTTCGTGCGTGTAGCTGTGTGCCATGCCAGATCTCCGGTTTGCGGGTGCTATTCGGCCAGTTGCGATGCGAGCGCGGACAGGTCGTAACCCGCGGCGCCGGCTTGCTCGAGGCGGTCGGCTACGCTCACTCCTTCGGGATTGGCGAGCGCATCGAGCGTGATCGAACGGGTGCCGGTGCGACAATAGGCGAGCACCTTGCCGCCGGCTTCGCGGCGGACCTGCCCGAAGGCGGCAACCGCTTCGGCAGGAAATGCGCCGCCGGCAACGGGGATATGGTGGAAGCGCATGCCGGCGCTTTCCGCCGCCGCGCGCATGACTTCCGCGGCGGGCTGGTCATCGTCCTCGCCATCGGGGCGGTTGCAGACCAGCACGCTGAACCCGTCCTGGACCAATGCCGGCAGCGCTTCGGGCGAAAGCTGCGGAGCCACTGCAAAGCGATCGGTGACGCGTTTGTAGGTCATGCCGATTTCGCTTCGAACAACCGGACCAGCGCCATGCCCGCCAGCATCGCGGCGACGAATATTGCGGCCGCACCCGGTTCGATCACCAGAGCGGCAATTCCGGGGCCGGGGCACAGGCCGGCGACGCCCCAGCCAATTCCGAACAAGGCGGCTCCGCCGATCAGGCGCGGCGTGAGATCGGCGCGGGTGGGAAGGTGGAAGGCCTCGGCCAGCCACGGCGTCTGCATCCGCGGAACCGCTCGCCAGACGATTGCCATGACGAGCACTGCCCCGCCCATCACGAAAGCGAGCGTCGGATCCCACGCGCCGAACAGGTCGAGGAAGCCGCGTACGCGCGCCGGGTCGGTCATTCCGCCAAGTGCTAGACCGGCGCCGAACAGCGTACCCGAAACGAGGGCGGGGAGGGCGGGGCGGGTCATCGCAGCACCTCCATGCCCAGCGCATTCATCGCGGCGACAGTGGCGATGCCCGCCGCCATGAAGGTCAGCGTGGCAACGATCGAGCGGGCGGACAGGCGGCTGACGCCGCAGACCCCGTGACCGCTGGTGCACCCGCTGCCCAGCCGCGTCCCGATACCCACCAGCAGGCCCGCGACAATCAGGACCGGGGCGCTGGCGAAGCGGGCTTCGATACCGCCTTGCAGCATGGACACGACCAGCGCGCCAAGCGGTAGCCCGATAACGAATGTCCAGGCTCCGCTGCGGGCAATGCCGCTGCCGCCCAGCCCCGCAGCCTTGGCCGCAATCCCGGAAACGCCTGCAATACGGCCCAGGCCAAGCAGCATGACGGCTGCAGCAAGGCCAATCAGCACGCCGCCCGCAAGGCCGGCAAGCGGGGCCGCCTCGGGATAGCCCGGCAGTGTCATACCGCGTTCACCGGGATCTTGATGTAACTGACGCCATTATCTTCCGGTTCGGGCAACCGCCCGCCACGGATGTTGACCTGCACCGAAGGCATGATCAGCTTGGGCATGTCCAGGGTCTTGTCGCGGCTGGTCCGCATGGCGACGAAGTCTTCCTCGGTGACGCCGTCCTTCACATGGACGTTTTCCTCGCGCTGCTGCTTGACCGTGGTCTCCCAGGCATATTCGTCGCGGCCCGGCGCCTTGTAGTCATGGCACAGGAACAGGCGGGTTTCGTCGGGAAGCGACAGCAGGCGCCGGATCGAGCGGAACAGTTCGTGTGCATCACCGCCGGGGAAGTCGGCGCGTGCGGTGCCGAAATCGGGCATGAAGATCGTGTCGCCGACAAAGGCCGCATCACCGATGATGAAGGCCATGTCCGCGGGCGTATGTCCGGGCACGTGCAGCGCGATGCCCTCGAGCTCGCCAAGGGCAAAGCTTTCGCCATCGTCGAACAGCTTGTCGAACTGCGATCCGTCGCGCTCGAAATCGGTACCGGCGTTGAACAGCTTGCCGAACACTTCCTGCACGCGGATGATCTCGCGGCCGATCGCCAGCTTGCCACCCAGCCTTTCCTGCAGATAGGGCGCCGCCGAGATATGATCGGCATGCGCATGCGTCTCGATCAGCCAGGTAACTTTCAAATTATTCGAAGTGACATATTCGATAATTCGATCGGCGGAGCCGTTCGAAGTCCGGCCCGAGGCCGCTTCGAAGTCGAGCACCGAGTCGATGATCGCCGCTTCTGCAGTCTTTGGGTCATGCACGACGTAGGATATGGTGTTGGTGGCTTCGTCGAAGAAGCCGGCGATCGACGGACGGCGCGTCTTATCGTCGCGGGCGCGCCCGATCTGCTGCGTGGCGTGGGCGAGTGGTTGGTCGGTGGCCATCGGACTTACTCCAATAAATTACATAAACTATGTATATGTATTGCACTATTGATGTCAAGTGGTAGGAAGGCGCAATGAGGCAGGACGCGCACAACTCCGGCGATGCATCTGCGGCCCCCTGCGCGGGCCTGCGGATCGGCGACATGGCCCCCGATTTCTCGGCGCGCAGCACTACGGGCGATGTCCGTCTGTCCGATTACCGCGGGCGCTGGCTGGTGCTGTTTTCGCACCCGGCTGATTTCACGCCCGTCTGCACCACCGAATTCGTCGCGCTGGCGCGTGCGGCGGGTGATTTCGCTCAGCGCGACTGCGCGCTGATGGCGCTGTCGGTGGACAGCCTGTTCTCCCATTTCGCGTGGCTCAGGATGATCCGCGACCGGTTTGATGTCGAAGTCCGCTTCCCCATTCTCGAGGATCCGACGCTGGTGATCGGCCGCGGTTACGGGATGGTCGCACCGGGCGACAGCGACAGCGGCGCCGTACGATCGACCTTCTTCATCGATCCCGAGGGGGTGATCCGCGCGATGACCTGCTATCCCGCCAATGTCGGGCGTTCGACACCCGAAATGCTGCGCATGCTCGACGCGCTGCAGGCGGTCGACAAGGAGACTTCGCTGGCACCCGCGAACTGGCAGCCGGGCGAGGCACTGCTGGGCCAGCCACAGGCGGACCTCGACAGTGTCTTCGCGGCCCAAGGCGAGGCCGACTGGTTCCTGGGCAAGGCCGGGGCGGGAGCGCGCAGGTGAACGATGACGATCTGGTCGCGGCGCTGAAGGCGGTGGCCCACCCGGTCCGCTTGCGCATCCTGCAGACGCTGTCGGGCGCCGAACGCAATGTCGGCGAAATCGACGACGCGGCGGAGATCGGACAGCCGACGCTGTCGCAGCAGCTGGCCGTCCTGCGCGGTGCCGGGCTGGTGGCCACGCGCAAGGACGCGAAGCTGGTCTATTACCGGATCGACGAAACCAAGCTCGGTCACGTGACCGCCGCGCTGGCGCAATTCGCCGGCGAAGCGGTGGGGTCAGAAGCGCCGGTCCGTCGCCGCACTTCAGCGCCCGGCGTGGCCAATTTTGCACAGCTCGGCTGAGCTGGGGCGAATTCCGTAACTCCCAATAAGCACGCTCCCTGATCATGATCAGGGAGGCGGCGAATGGTGCAATTTATGCACCATCGCGCAGCAGAAAACGCAAATGAGAATGACTTGCAATAGAAGTTGCGCGGGCTTAGGCGGACGCTCCAAGCGAATCAGCAGGGCCCAGCACACGTGTTCCGAAAACTCCTTCCCGCAGTCATTCTCATCGCCGCGACTCCGGCCGCGGCAGGCACCCAGACATTGCCGCACGATCTCAGCGTATGGGGCATGTTCACGCAGGCCGACTGGGTGGTGAAACTGGTGATGGTCGGGCTGGTCCTGGCCTCGGTCGCCACCTGGACCGTCCTTATCGCCAAGCATCTCGAGCTCGCCCGCCAGCGCAAGAGCGCCGAAGCCTTCCGCGACACGCTGGCCGACGCGGGATCGCTGGCGCAGCTCGATGCCGCGTCCGCCGCGCATCCCATCGTCAGGGAGGCGCGGGCGGAAATTGCCCAGTCCGCCGATGCTCTGGCGGATGCCGAGGGCCTGAAGGAGCGCCTCGTCTCGCGCCTCGACCGCTATGAAGCGAAAGTCGCCCGCAAGATGACGCAGGGGGTCACGATCCTCGGCACCATCGGGGCGACGGCGCCCTTCGTCGGCCTGTTCGGCACGGTGTGGGGCATCATGAACAGCTTCATCGGGATTGCGGAATCGCAGACCACCAATCTCGCCGTGGTGGCGCCGGGCATCGCCGAAGCCCTGCTGGCGACGGCATTGGGCCTCGTGGCCGCCATCCCCGCCGTGGTGATCTACAACCATTTCGCGCGTGTGATCGCCGCGCACCGCGCCGTGGTCGCCGATAGCGCGGCCGCCTTGCTACGCATCGTCTCGCGCGATCTGAGCCGCGGCACGCTGCCCGCGGTCGAGGGCTGACCATGGCGCTCAAACTTGCTTCGGACAGCGAGGACCTCGCGGTCGCGCATGAAATCAACGTGACGCCGTTCATCGACGTGATGCTGGTGCTGCTGATCATTTTTATGGTCGCCGCGCCGCTCGCGACCGTCGACGTCAAGGTCGACCTGCCGGTATCCAACGCGCAGGCGGCTGCCAAGCCCGAAACCCCCGTCTACCTTTCGCTACAGGCCGACGGGGCCATCCTGGTAAACGAGGACGCGGTCGAGCTCGGCGGGCTCGGTATGGCGATCGAACAGGCGACTGCAGGCGACCGTGAGGAGCGCGTTTTCCTGCGTGCCGACAAGGCGATCACCTATGACGAGATCATGCAGGCCATGAACGCCCTGCGGGCTGCGGGCTACGTCCATGTCGCCCTGGTCGGCGCGGAAGCCCCCGGAGCGGCGCTGTGATCGATATGGGGGCAGGCCGCAGCCACTGGATGCTGGGAGGCGGTTTCGCGATCGCCGGCCATGCAGCCGTGCTGGCGGGCGTGCTCCTGGTCAACACTGGGCCGGTGGAACCCCCGGTCGAGGATCCGGTGGTGCTGGTCGAGCTGCCACCGCAGGCGGCTCCAGCGCCTGCGCCGGCCGTTGTGCAGCCGGTCCAGCAGCAGGCCGACTACGTCCCGCCGCAAACCTTGCCGCCGCGCGTCGAAGCGCCGCGCGTGAATGCACCTTTGCCGCGCGAATTCGTCGCTACGCCCCCGCCCCCGCGGCCGAGGCCCGCTGCCCCGGCCGCGCCGCCGCGCGCTGCCCTGGCGATCGCACCGGCGGGCAGTGGCACCGGAACCGCGGCTACCCCCGGCGACGATCCGAAGGCGAAGCGCGAGGAGGCCGACTATTATTCTCTGCTCAGCGCGCATCTCAACCGCAAGAAGCGGTACCCCAGCGAGGCCAAGAAGGCCCGCCAGCAGGGCGTCGTCACCGTTCGCTTCACCGTCCATGCGGATGGCCGGATCAGCGGCAGTTCGATCCGCACATCGAGTGGCCACGACCTGCTCGACCAGGCCACGCTCGACCTGATGGAGCGCGTCGCCCCGCTGCCCAGATTCCCGCGATCGATGACGCGCGACCGCGTCACGATCTCGCTTCCCATCGACTACTCACTACGCACGAAATGAGAGAAAGGTTTTACCATGAGGGATCGTAACCGGGGCGTGATCCGCCCGCTCAGCCTGCGCGGTGCCGGACGGGGCACTGCTGCGGCGATGGGCCTGTCGGCCGCGTTGATTGCCGGCGGTGCACAGGCGCAGGATGCCAATGGCGAAGACGAAGTCGTCCTCGACACGCTGCAGATCGAAGACGCCACCGCTGACGTTAACCCCAACGCCCAGCCGGGCGTACCCTACAAGGCGCGCACTTCGGGTGATCTGCGCCGCGTGAAGCCGCTCTCGGAAACCCCGCAGACGATCCAGGTGCTGACCGAACAGCAGCTCGAGGAACAGGGCGCAACCGACCTGCGCGACGTGCTCGACAATGTTCCCGGCGTGACCATCGGTACGGGCGAGAACGGCAACGCCTTCGGCGACCGTTACATCATCCGCGGCCACGAGGCCCGCAGTGACGTCTTCGTCGACGGCCTGCGCGATCCGGGCATGACCACGCGCGAGACTTTCGCAGTCGACCAGATCGAAATCACAAAGGGGCCGAGCTCGAGCTTCGCGGGTCGCGGTTCGACCGGCGGCGCAGTCAACTCGATCACCAAGAAGGCCAGCACCGATTACCAGTTTACGCGGGTGGACGCGGGCATCGGTACCGATGACTATTACCGCGTCACGCTCGACGCCAACGTGCCGCTGACCGATACGCTCGCGCTGCGTGCCAACCTGCTCTACGGTTACGAGGAAGTGCCCAACCGCAACTTCTCCGACCGCGAGCGCTACGGCGCCACTGTGTCGGCCGCCTTCAAGCCCAGCGAAGTGTTCGAACTGGTGCTCGACTACTATCACCTGACGGCGAACGATACACCCGATCTCGGCGGCTACGTTCCCCGGCCGACCGGTACCGGCCCGGACGATGTAACGGTTTACGAACCGTGGGACGACGTGCCCAATTACACGCAGAACGGCGACTTCCTGGATTCGGATGTCGATACGGTCACCGGCCGCATCTACATCACGCCGTTCGATGGCTTCACGATCGTCAATTCGACCCGCTACGGCGAAACCAGCAATGGCTATGTCCTTACCGGTCTTCGCGGCGGTGCCTACGATCCGGCGACGGACACCTACGCCCCGGTCACGCTCAGCACGCACCAGGGCAATCAGGAAGTCGAATATTTCGTCAACCAGTTCAATGTGCTGGGCGAATTCGCCACCGGCACCGTGCTGCACAATCTGATCGTGGGTGCCGAATATTCGAACCTCCAGGTCGCCAATGGCACTTACGACCTGACCGCGAACGGCGCGACCAATTGCGTCACTGCCGGGCGCGGCGGACTAAGCCCGAATTACTGCATCACCGATGAGAACCGCAATGTGATCTTCGGCGAGAACGAGATCCACAACATCGTGCAGCGCACGATCGCGGATGGTAGTGTCGACAGCGATTGGCAGGTCGAGACGCTGTCGGTCTATGCGATGGACACGGTGGACTTCACCGACTGGCTGTCGGTTCATGGCGGGATCCGCATGGATGCCTTCAGCTACAGCAACGTGGTGACCAGCCGCGGCACGGTCACGCCCTACACCTACAGCGATACGCTGTGGAACGGCCATGCCGGGATCGGGGTGAAGCCGCTTGAAGAAGTGTATGTCTACTTCAACTACGGCACGGCCAAGAACATCAACGGCGGCGAATCCGATCTTGGCGGCAATTGCGGCTACGGCGGCATCTGTGTCGACGACGGTACCGGCATCGGCGATGGCAGCCCGGAAAGCAGCGAGAGCTTCGAACTCGGCGTCAAGGCCGACCTGTTCGACGATCGCTTCCTCCTGACTGCCGCGGCGTTCCAGATCACCAAGGGCGACGTGTTCGAATCTGCCGGCGACGGTTACAGCGCCGGTGGCTCGCTCAACACCGGCGAGAACCGTGTACGCGGTCTCGAATTCGGGCTGGTCGGCAACATCACCCCGCAGTTGCTCGCGCAAGCGGCGCTGACCGTGATGGATTCGGAAATCACCGACTCGAACGACCCCGACAAGATCGGCCGCCGGCTGAGCAATTTCGCCAACACGCAGTTCAGCGGCCAGCTGCGCTACCAGGTCACCGATGCGATCGCCTTCGGCGGCACCGCGACCTACAAGAGCGCACAGTACACCGGCCAGCCTGACGATGCGGCGAGCTACGACAGCAATCTGGACATCTTCACCTACCGCGTGCCGGATTACTGGACCTTCGACGCCTTCGCGAGCGTGGATTTCAACCAGAATTTCGGTGCCCGCGTAAACGTGACCAACATCGGTAACGAGGATTATTACGTCTCGGGCTATCGCTCGGGTCACTTCCTCTACAAGGGTGACGAACGCCGGGCGACGCTGACGCTCACCGGCAAGTTCTGATAAGGCAGGGCGCGGGCTTCGGCTCGCGCCCTTCCACTCTTGCGACAAGACGACACTGCAATGCTGACCATCATCGAGAACCTGCTTAACGATGAAGAGGTGCGCCGCTTTCGCGAGCGCTTGCATGCTGCCGACTGGCAGGACGGGGCGGGAACCGCCGGTACCCGCTCGATTGCTGTGAAGCAGAACCTCCAGCTCCCCCGGCAAGATGCCTTGGCGCAGGAACTGGGCAATGCGGTCCTGCGGCAGCTCGGCCAGCATCCGGAGTTCGTGTCTGCATCGCTGGCGGAGAAGATCTGGCCGCCGGTGTTCAATCTCTACCAGGACGGCGGACATTACGGCACGCATTCCGATGCGGCGCTGATGCGGCTGCCTGAAGCGGACCTGACCATTCGCAGCGACCTTTCGGCCACGCTGTTCCTGTCCGACCCGGGCAGCTACGACGGCGGCGAGCTGATCGTCGAGGAGCAGTTCGGCGCGCAGGCGGTCAAGCTGGCGGCGGGCGACATGGTCCTCTACCCTTCGTCGAGCCTGCATCAGGTGGCGCCGGTGACGCGCGGGCAGCGGATCTGTGCGATAACCTGGATCCAGAGCGCGGTCGCGGATACGCCGGCGCGCGCGCTGCTGTATGATCTCGATCAGTCGATCAGGGGGCTGACGCCCGAGCGGCCGAAAGACGATCCCGAGATCAACCGGCTGATCCACATCTATCACAATCTGCTGCGGCGCTGGGCCCAGGTGTGATCGGCACACGGCGGGCATTGCTGTGGGTGGCGCTGGCAATCCCGGCGGCGCTGATGATCCAGCGCTTCGCCAGCGGCGAGGCACTGGCGATGGACTTGTACCATCCGAGCGGTGAGATGACAGTGCGGCTGATGATCCTTGCGCTGCTGCCCGGTCCGCTGGCGGATGCGCTGGGGCACAGCCGCTTCCTGTGCGGCTGGCTGGCGATCCGCCGCAATTTCGGCGTGGCCGCATTCCTTTACGCGCTGCTGCACCTTGTATTCTATGTGCTCGACATGCGGATGATCGCCGCGATGCTCGATGAAGTGGTTATCCCCGGCATCTGGACCGGCTGGCTCGCCCTCGTCTTGATGCTGGTTCCGGCGGCGATCAGTTCCGACCGGGCCATGCGCTGGCTGGGCCGCCGCTGGAAAAGCTGGCAGCGACTGGTGTACCCGGCATTCCTGCTGGCGCTGATCCACTGGCTGCTGCTCGACTGGCAGTGGGGGCCAGCACTCGTTCATTTGGCGCCGCTAGTACTCGCCTGGAGCTTACGTTTCGCGCTGCGGCGCCCGAAATCGCCATCGAGGAGTATCGCATGACCTTTCGCCAAAACGCCAAACGCTCTGCTCTTGCCGCTGCCGCATTCGCAGCACTCGGCCTTGCAGTGCCTGCGCAGGCCGATGGCGACGTGACCTGCAATGCCGGCCCGCAGAAGGCTTGGCAGAAGATGTCCAAGCTCAAGAAGAAAGCCTGGCTGGAAGAGTGGGAACTGCTCAAGATGCAGGTCGAGGGCGATTGTTACGAAGTCTATGCGCGGACGAAGGAAGGACAGTCGATCGAGGCTTTCTTCCATCCCGTCACGCTGAAGAAGCTGGTGGTCTTCCGCCGCGGACAGGAAATCTACCGCGCCGACGGTTTTACCGGATAGCGCCCATTAGCGCTGTTGCGGCGCATTCTCGGCTCAGGGTCAGTCCCGGTCCCCGGCGATCACCCGCGCGGCAATTTCACCGATCCCGTCGAATACCGCGATGGCGTGCTGGCCAGCGGCTATTTCGTGCACGCCGGTAATTGCGCCGCTCGAAATCCACCAACCCGCCTGCGGATCGATGCCGCGCTCCACCAGATTGCGCAGAAGGAAGGCCGCCGCGCCGAATGGCCCGTCGAGCATCGTCGCAGTCGTCGCACGGCCCTTTTCCTCGCCGTCGATCGCAAGCGTGACCCCGACCTCATCGAGCCGCGACCAGTCTGCCCGATCGACCAGGCGCCCCAGCAGCAGGCCCGCGTTATTGCCATGGTCGGACACGGTCACGCAGGGGCCGTCGCGATTGATTGCCGCATAGGGCGAAGACGCCACCTCGAGCCCGATGCGAACCTCGTCGACCCAGTCCATGGCCTGTTCGGGGGAGGTGGGCGGCGCGGCCTCGCGCGGGGCGAGCCGCAGCATGAATTCGGCCTCCATGGCAGCGAAGCCGCCGCTGAAGATCGGAAATTCGGCCAGGCCTTCGGCTTCCGATTTGATCGTGTCGGCGAAAGCGGGCCCGATCAGGCGATTGGCTCCCAGTTCATCTCTGGCGGGGGGATTGATCTTGCCCACCTTCCAGCCGCCGACCGGGCGATCCCACTGTTCGAGGGCGGCATCCTGGATGGCATAGGCCCCGGCAAGATCGGTCGGCCGGCGCCCGGGATATGCGGCCAGGGTCTTCCAGTTGCGGCGGGCATCGACAAAGGCGCGTGCAATGTCGCCGGCTGCGGAATTCATGGGGGCCCCTCTCGAAATATCCCACTTGCAGGGTGTCTTTGACGAAAAAGGAAACCGGTGTCAAAACGTATTTCGCCATCGCCCTGCGGATAGCGTTCAGCTGCGCCCTCCCATTTTCCGAGGTGGCGGCTATGAAGATGGCGCACAGCAAAAGGTTGCGACGAATGGCAAAGTCCGGTCCGGCACCTACGATCAACGACGTAGCGCGGGTTGCGGGCGTCTCGAAGAAAACCGTCAGCCGGGTGATCAACCGGTCCCCCCTGCTCAAGCAGGCCACGCGCGAAAAGGTCGAGAAGGTCATTGCCGAGCTCGGCTACACGCCGAACCCGCAAGCGCGGGCCCTGGCGCTGCGGCGCAACTTCCTGCTCGGGCTGCTGCACGACAATCCCAATGCGCAGACCGTGCTCAATTTCCAGGAAGGGGTGCTCGACGCCATCCGCGACACCGAATTCGCACTGGTGGTGCGGCCGGTCGATCGCCATTCGCCTGCCATGCTCGACGACATCCGCAATTTTCTCGAGCAGCAGCGGCTCTACGGCGTGCTGATCCTGCCGCCGATTTCCGAGAATGACGAACTGGCCGCGCTGTGCCGCGAAATGGGTTGCGGCTATGTTCGCATGGGATCTGCAGCGCTCGACGAGGCGGAGCAACTGGTCCAGTCGAACGATCGCGAAATGGTCGAAGGGGTGGTCGATTACCTGGTCGAGATCGGGCATACGCGGATCGGGTTGATCGAAGGGCCGCAGGGTTTTCGTTCTGCCTTCGAACGGCGCGAGGGTTTCCTTACCGCCATGACGCGGCACGGGCTGGAAATGCCCGACGACGCGCTGGTGCAGGGCAATTACCGGTTCAGTTCAGGGGTCGAGGCGGCGAACCGGCTGCTCGACCAGAACCCGCATGTCACCGCGATTTTCGCCAGCAATGACGAAATGGCCGCGGGCGCCTACCACGCGGCGCGCGAACGGGGGGTCGACATCCCGCGGGATCTTTCGATCGTGGGATTCGACGATTCCCCCATCGCCGCGCATATCTGGCCGCCGATGACAACGGTCGGCTGGCCGATCCGCGAAATGGGCAAGGCCGCCGCGCTCAAGCTCGTCGCGCCCGATACGGCGGAAGCCAAGCCATCGTGCTTCCCCGCGCGGCTGGTTACGCGCAATTCGGTCGCCCCGCCTTCCAAGAAAATCTGATCCGCCGCTTGAAATAGCCTCCGGTTTGCGGATACAACGTGCTTTGACACCGGTTTCCTAACTGGACTCTTGGAGCCGCTCGATTTCGCACCAGCGCCCCCAGCGGGCAGGGAGAACCCATGAAGATCGCTCTCATCACCGAGAACAGCCAGGCCGCCAAGAACGGCCTTATCTACGATGCCCTCAACACTGCTGCCGAACCGTTCGGCCACGAAGTGTTCAATTACGGCATGTACACCGCCGAAGACAGCGCATCGCTGACTTATGTGATGAACGGTGTGCTGGCGGGCATCCTGCTCAATTCCAAGGCCGCCGATTTCGTCGTGACCGGCTGCGGCACGGGCATGGGGTCGATGCTCGCCTGCAATGCGATGCCCGGCGTGTTCTGCGGCCTCGTGATCGACCCGACCGATGCCTTCCTGTTCAACCAGATCAATGCCGGCAATGCGATCGCGATGCCCTATGCCAAGGGCTTTGGCTGGGCCGCCGAGCTCAACCTGCAGGATTGCTATCGCAAGCTGTTCGAAAACGAAGCGGGCGCGGGCTATCCGCGCGAGCGGGCCGAACTGATGCGCAAGAACCGCGGCTTCCTCGCCGACCTCAAGACCGCCAGCACGCATGACATGCTGACCGTGCTGAAGAATGTCGATCAGGACCTGCTGCGCGCCGCGATCGCGGGCGAGCGCTTCGCAGAATATTTCTACGCCAATTCGCAGGATGACGCGATCAGCGACTATCTGCGCAATCTTTGACCCCTTCGGGAATCGCATGACCGGCATGAACCGGCACCGGGGGCAGGGGATCGCGTCGTCGCGGCGCGATCCCCACCGCACCACACTGGGAGAGTGAATACCATGGCCACCACCCCCTTCGACCTGACGGGGCGCACTGCGCTCGTCACGGGTGCCAATACGGGTATCGGGCAGGGCATCGCCATCGCGCTGGCACAGGCCGGGGCCGATATTGCCGCGGTGGGTCGCAGCCCCGCCGACGAGACCGCCGAACAGGTCCGCGCGCTGGGCCGCCGCTGCGAGCTCGTTTCCGCCGACCTGTCCTCGATCGAACCGGTTACCGAAGTGGTCGACACGGTCGTCGCCAAGCTCGGGCGTCTCGATATCCTCGTCAACAACGCCGGTATTATTCGCCGCGAGGATGCGCTCGACTTTTCGGAAGAGGATTGGGACGCGGTTATGGACACCAATCTGAAGACGCTGTTCTTCCTGTGCCAGGCGGCCGCGCGCCACATGACCGGCTGGGCATCGCAGGATGGCGAGCGCGGCAAGATCGTTAACATCGCCTCGATGCTGACCTTCCAGGGCGGCATTCGCGTGCCGAGCTATACTGCCAGCAAATCCGGCGTCGGGGGCCTGACCAAGCTGATGGCCAATGAATGGGCGCCGCGCGGCATCAACGTCAACGCGATCGCGCCGGGCTATATCGCGACCAACAACACCGCTGCGCTCCAGGCGGACGAAACGCGCAATCGCCAGATCCTCGAGCGGATCCCCGAACAGCGCTGGGGCGACCCGGCCGATATCGGCGGCGCGGCGGTCTTTCTTGCCAGCCGCGCGGCGGATTATGTCCAGGGGCATATCCTCGCGGTCGATGGCGGATGGCTGGCGCGATGACCGCGTCGCCGAAATCGGGCCACGTGGTCTGTTTCGGCGAGCTGCTGGCGCGCCTGTCGCCCGAGGCGGGGACGCCGCTGGCGCGCGCGCACAGCCTCGCGCTCGCGATCGGCGGGGCCGAAGCCAATGTCGCCATTGCGCTCGCCAGCCTTGGCCAGCCTGCCGCGATGCTCAGCACTGTGCCGGACAATCCGCTGGGGCTCCGCGCGCTCGCCGCGCTGGGCGAAGCGGGTGTGGATCAGCGCTTCGTGCGCCGCGCAGCCGGCCGGATGGGCCTCTATCTGTTCGAGCCGCCCAGCGGTCCGATCGGGGGGCGGGTGACCTACGACCGCGCGGGAAGCGCCTTCGCCATGGCGCAGCCGGAAGATTTCGACTTTGCCGGAGCGCTCGATGGCGCGCGGCTGCTACATCTTTCGGGCATCACGCCTGCGCTGGGCCCCGACGGGGTGGCGCTGGCGAAGAAGGCCGTCGCCGCCGCGTCTGCGGCAGGCGTGCCGATCTGCTTCGATGGCAATTACCGCGCCAGTTTATGGGATGCCTGGGACTGCGATCCGCAGGCGATCCTCACCGAACTGGTCGAAGCGGCCACCATCCTGATCGGCAACCACCGCGATATCTCGCTGCTGCTCGGCAAGAGCTTTTCGGGCGACGGGCCCGATCGCCGACGCGAAGCTGCCGAAGCCGCCTTCGCGCGCTTCCCCGACCTGGCGGCGATCGCCTCGACCGCGCGCCATATCGAAAGTTCGACCACGCATAACCTCGCCGCGCGGGTCGACCTGCGCGAAAGCCATTGGCAGACCGACGAAGTCCGGATCGCCCCGGTGGTCGATCGGATCGGCACTGGCGATGCCTTCGCCGCGGGCGTGCTGCTGCGCTGGCTGGAAGTTGGGTCCGCGCAGGAGATGGCCAAGACAGGGCTGTCGCTGGCGGTGATGAAACACGGTATTCCGGGCGATACGATAGCGGTGACGCGCAGTGAGCTGGACAGCTTCCTTCCGGCAGGAGCCGATGTCAGCCGCTGACGGTATGACCCGCCGCGCGGCTCTGCGCGGGGGCCTCGCAGGGGGCGCATGGCTTGCGGCCCCGGCGGTGGCGGCAGGGAGTAGCGGCGATCCCCGGGCTCTAGCCTATCGCGGCATGATCGATCGCGGGGTGCCCGCATTTCTCGGCATCCGCTATGCCCGCGCGGCGCGGTTCGACCGGCCTGTGCGCGAGCCTGTTCCTACCGCGCCCACGCCCGCGACGCAGTTCGGTCCGCTGTGCCCCCAACGTGGTCCGATGACCCCGGCGATGAGCGAGGACTGCCTGTTCCTCAACATCTGGACGCCAGATGCCCATTCTTCCGCGCGCCGCCCGGTGATGGTCTATTTTCATGGCGGGGCCTACAATTGGGGCTCGGTCACCGACCCGCTGACGCATGGGGCGAAGCTTGCCGAACAAGGCGATGTGGTGGTCGTCACGGTCAATCACCGGCTCAACCTGTTCGGCTATGGCTGGCTGGGACCGCTCGGTGAGCGTTTCCGCCATAGCGGCAATGCGGGGCAGCTCGACCTGATCTGCGCGCTCGAATGGATTCGCGAGCATATCGGGGCCTTCGGCGGGGACGCGGACCGCGTGATGGTCTTCGGCCAGTCGGGCGGCGGCGCCAAGATGGCGACGCTGATGGCGATGCCCGCAGCCGATGGTCTCTTCCACACTGCCGCGACGATGAGCGGACAGCAGGTCACCGCGCAGGGTCCCGGCAATGCCTGGCGGCGGACGCGCGCCCTGTTCGACCATCTCGGACTGGCGGAAGACGGCGGCGCTGCCCTGCTTGCCCTCCCGTATGAGCGCCTGCTCGAAGGTCTCGAGGCGACCGACCCGGTGCTCGGGGGCAGTCTCTATTTCGGCCCGACATTGGATATGCTGCATCTGCACCGCCATCCGTTCTGGCCCGATGCCGCGCCGCAATCGCGGCACATCCCGATGATCCTCGGCAACACGCGGGACGAGACGCGGGCCTTCATCCGCAGCGACGGGCCCGTCGTGCAAGGTCTCGACTGGCAGAATATCGCCGAGCGGCTGGCCAAGCAGATCCGCATCGATCTGCCCGCGGACTGGGTGGTTGCGCAATATCGCGCGAAGTTTCCGCACTGGTCAGCCGAGCAGCTTTTCTATGCCGCGACCACCGCCGGACGCAGCTGGCCCGGTCAGGTCATCGAGGCGGATGCGCGCGCCCGCGCAGGGGCGCAAGCCACCTGGGTTTACCAGCTCGACCGGCCCAGTCCGATCGATCCCACGCGCGGTGCGGCGCATACCGACGATCTGCCCTATGTCTTCGGGACGCTCGCTGCACCGGGCAGCTATTCGGGAACCGGGCCACGCGCCCGCGCGGTCAGCGATGCGATGATAACTGCCTTTGCGGGCATGGCGCATACGGGCCGGCCGGGGCTTCCATCATGGGCGCCCTATACGCTTGCCGACCGTGCGACGCTGGTGATCGACGAAGAGAGCATCGCGACCCGGAGCGACCCGCGCGGATGGGAGCGCGAGCTGTGGGCGCGGGGCCCCTATATCCAGCCGGGCAGTTGAAACTCGGTCAGAGCTGATGCGGTGGTCCGTGACAGCGGCAGGCGGCTCGCTTGCGGCGTGAAGACATACCGCAGCGAAGCCGCCTACCTTTTCAAAAGCCCCAGCATGTTTACCGATTGGTGGCGCGCATCTCACGATCGCGGGGCGAAAGATGCTCCTGCGCACCGTCCTTCTGTCCCGGCCAGATCCCCGACTTGGGGGTCATGGTGGCAAGGTCCCAATCCGCTTCGACGAAGGGCGCGCTTGTCGCTTCGAACTGCGGATAGCCGCCGACCTCGTTTTCCGAATCGATCACCTCGCCGCGTCCTTCTGCGATGTAAAACAAGACTCGGATTTCCATTTCGCTGCGGTCCCACGGGCGCGCGCCCGAGGTTGCGAGCAGGACGGTCTCGACATCCTCGCTGGGCATGATCGAATAGCCATCCAAGTCGTGCAGCGGCGCATCTTGCTCGATGATCTGTGCGCGTGTGTGGCCATAGCGGCCGAACATCGGCAGGTCGTTGCCATACCGGTCGATCGCG
This sequence comes from Qipengyuania citrea, assembly GCF_009828015.1. GTDB lineage: Bacteria > Pseudomonadota > Alphaproteobacteria > Sphingomonadales > Sphingomonadaceae > Qipengyuania > Qipengyuania citrea. The sequence continues at coordinate 270,162 of NZ_WTYG01000004.1, forward strand.
ACATTATCGCGGCCATAGTATTGCAGATCACCAACACCGCCGATCGTCAGGAACGGCAGGCCCGTATCGGTGCTGTTGCCGCCGCGCATGACATTGCCCACCGCGGTAAGCTGGCCGTCGACCGGCGTGTGGCCCGCCCATTCCAGATCCATCAGATTGTAATGCACCGCGCGATATTGCGGATCATAGATCAGATTGTTGATCATCAGTGCCTCGACCCCGCCCTTCAGCAGCGGCGAGCGTTCGACATTGTGCGCCCAGACATTGCGTTCGAACACGATGCCGGTGGCATTGTCATGGATCAGCGAACCCTTCGAATGCTCGCCCTTGGGGTGCGTCGAATCGGCCAGGCCCTCGGCCGCCAGGTTCGACCGGAAGATTATGTTGCGGCTGGTGCCTTCGCGCCATTCTTCCACCGTATCCCCGGTAAAGCGCGGACCCGAAGCGGACATGTTCTCGTCGACACCCCAGAAGAAGCTGTTGTTCTCGATCAGCAGATTGTGCGCCGAGCGGGTGGAGAAAGCGTCCACTTCCCAGCCGTGGCGTTTCGGCAGGCCGTCGCTGCCCACCGCCACGCGCAAATGGCGGATGATGACATCATGGGTGTTTACATTGATCCCGCCGCGCAGGATGGTGATGCCGGGCGAGGGCGCGGTCTGGCCCGCGATGGTAACATGCGGCTGGGTGATGGTGAGCGAAGACCTCTCGAGGTCGATCGCGCCGCCAACTTCGAACACGATGATCCGCGGTCCTTCGCGGTCAAGCGCGTCGGCAAGGCTGCCGGGGCCATCCTTTGCAAGCGTGATCACGCGGACGATCTGCCCGCCCGCGCCGCCGTCGGTCGGTTCGGCAGCATTTACCGCTACTGGCGAAGCAATCACAAACACGCACAGCGCGAGCAGGCAATTCACGATATATTTCATGACTGTTTCCTCTCCGTTGATTGCATCCTTGACACTGAAGGCGAGATCGAGCAAGAAGAATTGACACCGGTTACCAAAACAGCCGGGTCGAGGGAATTCAGAGTGTCGGGGAGGGGTGCGGCCAAGGCCGCTATTTCGCTTCTCCAAAAAAGACACCGGTGCCAATTTGGAGGAGGATGCGATGAGGTTTGTGGTTCCCACGGGGAGCGTGAAGGCGGCTCTGCTGGCTGGCAGCGCGCTGGTAATTTCGACGCCTGCGCTTGCGCAGGACGCGGGTACGCTCGATGCCGAGGAGGTGAGCGATGCGGCCTCGGAAGCCTCGGGCGAGATTTCCGATAGCGATAACGTGATCATCGTGTCCGGCTTCCGCCAGTCGCTCAATGCGGCCATCGCGGCGAAGCGCGAGGCGGTCGGCCAGGTCGACGTGATCGTAGCGGAAGACATCGCGAAATTCCCCGACACCAACCTTGCCGAATCGCTCCAGCGTATTCCCGGCGTCGCGATCGAACGCGATGCGGGCGAGGGCCGCCAGATTACGGTCCGCGGCCTCGGGGCGCAGTTCACGCGGGTTCGCGTCAACGGCATGGAAACGATCGCGACCTCGGTCGATGGCGCCTCGTTCAACCGCGACCGCGCGTTCGACTTCAACGTCTTCGCATCCGAGTTGTTCAATTCGATCGTCGTGAACAAGACCGCTTCGGCCGCGCTTGACGAAGGCTCGCTGGGGGCCGTGATCGACCTCAATACCGGCAACCCCTTGTCCTATGGTGCGGGCCTGAAGCTCGTGGGTTCGGCGCAGGCGCGCTACAACGATCTGAACGATGATCTGGCGCCGCGTGTCGCGGGCCTGCTCGCGTGGAACAATGCCGACGAGACCTTCGGCATTTCCGCATCTGCGGCCTGGACCAAGTATGAAACGCCCGAACTGGGCAACAATTCGGTCCGCTGGGCGAACAATGCGACCTTCCGTTCGGTCGATGGCGTCGACTGCGCGGCCAATCCGGCCGATTCCGGATGCGTCGAGGTGCGCGAGGCGTTCCATCCGCGCATCCCGCGCTACGGCCTGGTCAATCACGACCGCGAACGCTTGGGCGCAACGGCGGCGATCCAGTTCCGCCCGACCGATCGAACGGATATCGAGCTCAATGCGCTTTATTCCAACTTCAAGGAAGACCGCGACGAATATTGGGGCGAAGTGCTGCTGCGCTCGAACGAGGACGAGATCGACCTGTCGAATTATGTGATCGACAGCGACAACAATCTGATCAGCGCGGACCTGCAGAACGCGTGGGTTCGCAACGAGCGATACCACCGCGAAAGCGAAACGGATTTCTACCAGATTTCGGGTCGGCTCGAGCAGGCGTTCAGCGACACGTTCCGCGTTTCGCTGCTGGCCGGCTTTTCCAAGTCGGACGCCACCATCCCGGTCGAAACGACGATCATCTTCGACGATCGCGATGGCGAATACAGCTATGATTACACCGATATGAAATTCCCGCGGCTGACCTTCGAATCCGATGTCACCACTCCGGGCGCATTTCAGCTTGCCGAATTCCGCGACCGGCCGAGCTCGGTTGAGAACAAGTTCAAGACCGTCGCATTCGATCTCGAATGGGAGCCGACCCAAGGCCTGAAGCTTTCGGGCGGTCCGTTCTATCGGAAGTTCGATTACGCGACCGAAAGCGCGCGTCGCGACAGCCAGTATTGTTCGGTCTTCACCTGCGCTCCGGGGGCCTATGGTGCTCCGGTCACGGGCGACCTCGCCGAATTGTTCGAACTGGGCGATGCCGGTCAGCCGGCGGGGAACACCAATAGCTGGATCGTGCCGGACCTTGATGCGGCGATCGCGTTCCTCGATCTCTACAATCGTCCGGCCGTCACCCGCGAGGGCGATGTGCGCGGCGTCGAGGAAAAGGTCACCGGGGGGTATTTCCAGACCGACTTCGAAATCGACCAGGGTATGCGCGTGACCGGTAACTTCGGTGCCCGCTACGCGCGCACCGAGCAGGCCTCGCAGGGGTTCAACAACGGACAGTACGTCACTGTCGAACGCACTTATGAAGACTTCCTGCCCGCGTTGAACCTGAATGTGTTCCCGAGTGACGACTTCATCATCCGCGGTGCCATCGCAAGGGTTATCACCCGCCCGTCCCTTGGCAATCTGACGCCGGGCGGTTCGGTCGATGAATTCAACTTCCGGATCACCACCGGCAACCCGTTCATCGAACCCTATCGAGCCTGGAATTACGACCTCTCCGCGGAGTGGTATTTCGCCCCGGGTGCGATCCTCTCGCTGGCAGGCTTCATCAAGGAGGTCGAAAGCTTCCCGGTGGGCAGTTCGCAGCAGATCACCTATGCGCAGAGCGGGCTGCCGCTGTCGCTGCTGACTTCGGGAACGCCGGCCTACGATGCCATCGTCAACGGGACCGACCCGAACCGCGAGTTCGAGTTCCGGTCGACGACGAATGGCGAAGGCGCCACGATCAAGGGGCTCGAGCTCGGCCTGCACCTGCCGTTCTCCGTTTTTTCCGCAGGTGCGCTGTCGAACTTCGGCGTGCTGGGTAACGTCACCTATGTCGACAGCTCGCAGGAAATCGAGTTTGAGGGCGAGACTTTCGAAACAACCTTCGCAGGGGTTTCGAAATACTCCGCCAACGGCACCGCGTACTATGACGACGGGCGCCTGTCGGTGCGCGTTTCGGCCGCCTATCGCGACGGATACAACGCCGGCGGCAGCGGCAATGGCAACTTCCTAGAAGGCTTCAGTTCGTCGTTCAATCTCGATGCCGCGATCCGCTACAAGCTCAACGACTTCATCGAGCTGACGCTGGACGGAAACAACCTGACCGACGACTACCGTTTCCGTTGGACCGACGACGTCGCTCGCCGGAACTACGAAAACAACCACTTCGGTCGCATCATCATGGCCGGTGTGCGTTTCGAATACTGACCCGAAGCGCGTGACGACAAAGAGGACCCGCGTATGAGAAGTGATCGACGGTCGCTTCTCGTCGCGGGTCTCTCGCTGTCGGGAGTTCTGGCCGGCGGGGCGGTTGCGCGCGCCGACCGCAACCCTGCAGATGCGAAACTCGCGGCGCTTGAACTCTGGCCGGGGGGCGCGCCCGGCTTGCCCGATCGGCCGCCGCTGGAACGCATCACCGACCGGGCGGCAGACCCGTCCTACCAGGACCGCGCGGTCGCCGGGATAACCGCTCCGCGTGTGAGCGTATTCCAGCCCGAACGTCCCACCGGGGCCAGCGTCCTGCTGCTGCCGGGCGGCGGATACCGCCATGTGGTCGTGGACAAGGAGGGCCATGAAATGGGCCGGTGGCTTGCCGGCCGCGGCATCACCGCTTTCGTGCTATTCTATCGTTTGCCCGGCGACGGTTGGGCGGCCGGACCCGACGTGGCGCTCAGCGATGCGCAGCGTGCGATGCGGCTCATTCGCGCGCAGGCGAAACGCTTCGCGATCGACCCGGCGCGGGTCAGCGCCATGGGCTTTTCCGCGGGCGGGCATCTGTGCGCCGATCTTGCCACGCGGTTCGCGAAGGAAACCTACCGTCCGGGCGACGCAGCCGACGCGCTTTCGCCCCGTCCCGATGGCGCGGCCTGTATCTATCCGGTGATCAGCATGGATCCCGCGATCGCCCATGCCGGTTCGCGCCGCCTGCTGATCGGCGAGGGGGCCAACGCCACACGCGAGCGTGCGCATTCGCCGGACCACAACGTCGCAGCGGACACTCCGCCAATGTTCCTGCTCCACCCCGAGGACGACGGCTCGGTCCCGGTGGAAAACAGCCTGCGGATGCGGTCCGCACTCAAGGCACAGGATGTGCCGGTCGAGACGCATTTGTTCGCCAGCGGCGGACACGGGTTCGGGCTGCGCAGGGCGGTAGGCAAGCCGGTGGAAAACTGGCCCGAGCTCTGGCTGGCCTGGGCCGCAAGAAGGAAGCTTGCATGACTATCCGCCGAAGGGATCTCCTGGTCGGTGTCGCCGGGGCCGGAATGTGCGCATTCTCGCCCGGTTTTACAGCGCCCCTCGCTGCGCGAACCCACACAAAACGCAGTTCCGGCGGCTCGTTGCAGACCTATCGCCGCGGGTTCGACAACCAGCGAATTCCCGATCTTGGCAATGGCACCTTCCTCAATCCCGTGGTCTCGGGCGACCGTCCGGATCCCGCGATCCTCAAGGATGGTGCGGATTACTACATGACCTTCTCCACCTTCGACGCCTATCCGGGTCTGACGATCTGGCATTCGCGCGACCTGGTGAACTGGCGGCCGCTCGAAGCCGCGCTGACGCGCAATATCGGGTCGGTCTGGGCCCCCAGCCTGCACAAGGACAAGGGGCGTTACCTCCTCTACATCCCGGTGAAGGCCAAGCCGCAGAACGACATCTTCGTCGCTTGGGCGGACGATATCACCGGGCCGTGGAGCGATCCGATCCCGCTCGGGCTGCCCAGCCATATCGATCCCTGCCATGCGGTGGCCGAAGACGGCAGCCGCTGGCTGTTCCTGTCGGGCGGCGACCGTGTTCGCCTGTCCGACGACAATCTCTCGCTCGCGGGCGCGGTCGAGCATGTCTATGATCCGTGGCGCTATCCGTCCGACTGGATCGTCGAAGGGTTTTCGCCCGAAGGTCCGAAGATCCACCACGTCGGCGGTTGGTATTACATGATCACCGCCGTGGGCGGCACCGCCGGTCCCCCGACCGGGCACATGGTCATCGCCGCCCGTTCACGCTCGCTCCATGGTCCGTGGGAGCACCATCCGGGTAATCCGCTGGTTCGTACCGAAAGCGTGGATGAGGCGTGGTGGTCGCGCGGCCATGCCTCGTTGGTCGAAGCGCCCGATGGCAGCTGGTGGTCGCTCTATCACGGCTATGAAAACGGCTACTGGACGCTTGGCCGCCAATGCCTGCTCGATCCGGTGGAATTCACCCCCGACGGGTGGTTCCGCATGACCGGCGGCGACCTGTCGGCACCGATCGCCAAACCGGGCGGCGGGGCTGCGGTCACGCATGGCATGCCGCTGACCGACAATTTCTCCGCCCCGCTTGCGCTGGGCAGCAAATGGGCCTTCTTCAAGCCCGACGCCGATGAAGCGGCGCGGGCGACCAGCGGCAACGGCGTGTTGCGGCTGAAGGGCAAGGGCGCGGCGCCGTCCAGCGGCTCGCCGCTGCTGCTGACCGCAGGCGACCGATCCTATCGCTTCGAATGCGATATCGAACTCGCGCCCGGCGGACGGGCGGGGCTGATCCTGTTCTATGACGACAAGCTCTATTGCGGGCTGGGTTTCGATGCGGAGCGCTTCGTCACGCACCAATATGGCCGCGAGCGGGCAAGGCCGGCAAATCCGCATGGTGGGCGGATGCGGATGCGCGTGACCAATCGGCGCCACATCGTCACCTATGATACCAGCGGGGATGGCGGGAAAACCTGGCACCGCTTTGACCGCGGGATGGAAGTCTCCGGATACCACCACAATGTGCGCGGCGATTTCCTGATGCTGCGGCCCGGCCTCTATGCGGCGGGGCCGGGCGAGGCGAAATTCCGTGACTTCCGCTTCACCGCGCTCGAAGATTGAACAAAATGACGGGGAGCGGAAGAAACATGACGAACGGGCGCATGGCGCTGTCGCGGCGAAGCGTGCTGGCCGGCGGCATGGTGCTGGGGGCAGGCGCGATCCTGCCCGGCTGCAAACCGGTGATGTCGGGGCTACTGACCGGCGCCGATGCGCATCCGGGCGATTACCCGACCGTACGCGCGGTCGAGTTCATGGGCCGCTATCTCGATGAGAAAACGGGCGGCCGGCTGGGCATCAGGATGTTCGCCGGCGGCCAGCTCGGCAGCGAAACCGATACGCTGGAGATCACCAGTTTCGGCGGTATCGATTTCAACCGGGTGAACTTCGCGCCGCTCAACTCGATCGAGCCGATGACGCTGCCTTTCTGTCTGCCCTTCGTATTCGATTCGGTCGCGCATATGCGGCGCGTGGTCGACAGCGAAGTGGGCGATGAGGTGATGGCCTCGCTCGAACCGCACAATCTCATCGGCCTGTGCATTTACGATTCTGGTGCGCGCAGCTTCTACAATGTGCGGCGCCCCATCACCACGCCGGATGATCTGCGCGGGCTCAAGATCCGCGTGCCCGCATCGGACCTCTATATCGCGATGGTCAATGCGCTGGGCGCCAATGCGGTGCCGATCCCCTTTGGCGAAATCTACCAGTCGCTTGCCCAGGGCGTGATCGACGGCGCGGAAAACAACTGGCCCACCTTCGTTGGGGAGCGCCATTACGAAGTCGCCAATTATCTCAGCCTGACCCAGCACCTGCTGACCCCCGAGGCGCTGGTGATGAGCAAGGCGAGCTGGGAACGGCTGTCGCGCGCGGACCAGCTGCTCGTGCGCGAGGCGGCCAAGGCTTCGGTGGTCGAGATGCGGCGCTTGTGGGACATTCGCGTTGACGAAGCCAAAGCTGCGGTCGCCGCGTCGGACGTTGCCGTGAACACGGTCGATACCGAACCCTTTGCCGCGCTGATGCGGCCGGTGTGGGATCAATTCATTACGACGCCCGCGCAGCAGGACATCGTCCGGCGGATCCGCGATATGAGGGAAGGATGACTATGGCCGCGACCCTATCGCGCTGGTTGATCGGTTTCGGTTCGATCGGGCTTCTGGCGATGACCGCGATCATCGGCTGGCAGGTGTTCGGGCGCTTCGTGCTCAACTCGAGCCCGTCTTGGACCGAACAGGCTTCGCTGATCATGATGATCTGGTACGTGATGTTTGCCGCCGCCGCGGGCGTCTATGAAGGCTTCCATATCCGCATCGCGCTGCTCGAGGAAAAACTGGGCGGCCGCGCGCGGCCGCTGCTGCGGATCGTCGCTCTCGTCATCGCCGTGATCGGTCTGGTGCTGCTCGTTTACGGCGCGCAGCTGTGCTGGGCGGTGCGCGGCAATGTCGTGCCATCGCTCGGCGTCAGCCGCGCCGTAGCCTATGTGCCGCTGCCCGTTTCGGGACTGCTGATGACATGGTTCGCGCTGCCACAGCTGCTGACCGGACGTCATCCGGCGGATGATGACAGTGAAGATGCCAGTGAAGGGGAGCGCGGCTGATGGAACTCCTCGTCCTGTTCGGCGTGCTCTTCGCCATGCTCGTCATCGGCGTACCGGTGGCCTTTTCCCTGCTCGCGGCGGCGCTAGCTTGCTTCCTCGCGATGGATATCCCTCCCATCGTCGCGGTCCAGCGCGTCGCCGCGGGGATCAGCGTTTTCACCCTGATGGCGATCCCCTTCTTCATCTTTGCAGGCGACCTGATGTACCGCGCGGGGATCGCCGACCGGCTGGTCCGCGTGGCCGATGCCGCCATCGGGCGCGTGCGCGGCGGGCTGGGGATCGTCGATGTCGGCGCCTCGATGATGTTCGGTGCGGTGTCCGGCTCGGCTATCGCCAGCGCCTCGGCGATCGGCTCGACCATGGTCCCGCTGATGAAGGAGAAAGGCTATCCTGCAGATTATGCGGTCAACGTCACCGTAACCGCGGCGATCGTGGGCCTGCTGATCCCGCCTTCGCACAATATGATCATCTATTCCGCCGCCTCGGGGATCGGCGTATCGATCGGCGATCTGTTCCTTGCCGGCGTCATCCCCGGCGTGCTCACCGGCCTGATGCTGATGCTGGTGGCGTGGCTGGTGGCCAAGCGCGGCAAACTGCCGCTGGGCCGCTTCCCCGGTTGGCGCGAGTTCATCCTCGCGAGCGCCTATGCAATCCCCGGTCTGATGACCGCGGTGATCATCATGGGCGGTATCCTCAGCGGGTTTTTCACGCCTACCGAAAGCTCGGCCATCGCAGTGATCTACACCATGCTCATCGGGACCTTCGTCTATCGCAGTCTGGGCTGGAAGGGCATGTGGGAAGCCGCCGGGAAGTCGGTGCGCACCGCTGCGATGGTCTTGTTCATCATCGCTGCCGCCACCGCCTTCGGCTTCGCGCTCGCGCTGCTCGAAGTGCCCGCCGCGATGGGCGCGCTGATCGGCGTGATGACCGACAATCCGATCCTGACCCTGCTGATCATCAACCTCATGCTGCTGGCGCTGGGCACTTTCATGGACATGGCCCCTCTGATCGTCATCACCACGCCGATCTTCCTGCCGGTGGCGATGGATGTCGGGGTCGATCCGGTGCACTTCGGGATCATCATGATGCTCAATCTGGGCATCGGCCTGGTCACGCCGCCGGTCGGCTCGGTGCTGTTTGTCGGCTCGGCAGTGGGCAAGATCCCCGTGACCGCGCTGGTGAAGACCATCTGGCCGTTCTATCTCACGCTGATTGCGGCGCTGGTAGTGATTACCTTCGTGCCTGCGCTCTCGCTCTGGCTCCCGGGGGCATTCGGCGGGTGATCACAGGGTTACCCCGCGTTTCCAGATCGAAATGACGCGCTGGTCGCTGCGTTCGGCGGCGGTGGGCTCGCCGCTGGCAATGGCGAGCAAATAATCCGCAAAGGCGGCATCGACCGCGTCCACCCCTTCGGCAAGCGCGCAGCCTGCGTCGAAATCGATCCAGCCCGGCTTGGTTTGCGCAAGTGCGGTGTTGGACGAAATCTTGACCGTGGGCACCGGAAAGCCGAGCGGCGTGCCCCTTCCGGTGGTGAACAGCACCAAGGTCGCCCCCGCCGCGGCCAGCGCGGTGGAGGAGACCGCATCATTGCCCGGCGCTTCGAGCAGCGTCAGGCCCGGCCGCGATACAGTGCCGCCATAGTCGATCACATCGACCAGCGGGGCGCAGCCGCCCTTCTGCACCGCGCCCAGCGATTTTTCTTCCAGCGTGGTGATCCCCCCCGCGATATTGCCGGGCGAGGGGTTCTTCGAAACCGGTTGGCCCTGGTCGAGGAAATAGCGCTTGAAGCGGTTCACCAACACGCCTGCCTGCTCGAAAACCTCCGGTGACACGGCGCGCGCCAACAGCGCTTCCTCGGCGCCGAAGATTTCGGGGATTTCGGTCAGCACAAGGCTGCCGTCCGACCCTGCGAGACGATCGCTGAAGCGACCGAGCAGGGGATTGGCAGTCAGCCCTGACAGCGCGTCCGACCCGCCGCATTTCAGCCCCACGGTCAGCGCGCTCGCCGGCGCGTCTTCGCGCATTACCGGAGCGAGTTCAGCCACCAGATCGGCAATTTGCGCAAGCAGGCGTTCGCGCTCGTCGCCCGGGTCCTGCGCGCGGACGAGCCGCAGCTTAGCGCGGCTACGTTCGGGGACGCTGGCAACAAGGTCATCGAGCTGGTTGCTCTCGCAGCCGAGCCCCACCAGCACCACGCCGCCCGCATTGGGGTTGTCGCACAGCGCGGCCAGCAATGCGCGCGTGCCCGAAAGATCGTCGCCCAATTGCGAACAGCCGTGCGGGTGAGCGAACCCCACGATTGCATCCACGCTGCCGCGATGGATTGCGTTTGCTTCGCGCGCCACCAATTCCACCAGTGGTGCAACGCAGCCGACGGTGGGCAGCAGCCAGATCTCGTTACGAGTGGCAAAGCGCCCGTCGGCGCGGCGGTATCCCTGCCAATTGCCCAGTGGTGGGGAGGCTTCCGGGCTCGGCGCAGGCGGCGCAAATGTGCCATACTCCATCTCCCCATCCAGCGCGGTGGCGAGATTGTGCGAATGGACATGCTCGCCCGCTGCGATTGGCTGGCTGGCAAGGCCGATCGGGGCGCCATAGCGCAAGACCGGTTCGCCTTCGTTGTGGGGGCGGAGGGCGAATTTATGGCCTCTCGGGATCGCTTCGGGCAGCCGCAGGACAATTCCGTCCAGTTCGATCCATTCGCCGGCCTTGTGATCGCGCAGTGCGACGCCGGCGCCATCGGCCAGGTGCGAGCGCCAGACATCGGGCAACCTCATCCCTGTGGAAGCGCTGTCGGCCTCGGTCATTGCGCGTCGCTCCTTATCCCCCTGCCTGACCGGTTGATTTCCTCTCCGGTAAGCGGCAGAAACCGCTCTTGACACCGGTTACCATAATTCATCGCGGGAGAGAAGAATGAGCACGCCCCTGAAGCTGCATGAGGATCGCCTGTTCCCGGCGGAGCCCGGCATCCGCGCGCTTGCGTGCGAGCTCTATGCCGATGTCGCCGATCTGCCGATCATCAGCCCCCATGGGCATACCGACCCGGCGTGGTTCGCTCATGACGAGCCGTTTGGCAATGCGACCGAATTGCTGCTGCATCCCGACCATTACGTGTTCCGTATGCTGTATTCGCAGGGCATTGCGCTGGAGGATCTGGGCATCGGGGGAGGCGGGGCCGATCCGCGTGCCGCGTGGCGCATCTTCGCCGAGAACTATCATTTGTTTCGCGCCACGCCTTCGCGGATGTGGCTCGACTGGGTCTTCGCCGAGGCCTTCGGCATAGAGGTGCGGCTCGATGCGGGCACGGCCGATCTCTATTTTGATACGATCACCGAGAAGCTGCAGCAAGACGATTTTCGCCCGCGCGCGCTGTTCGACCGCTACGGCATCGAAGTCCTCGCCACGACGGAAAGCCCGCTCGACCCGCTCGACCATCACCGCGCCATTCGCGGCAGCGGGTGGGGCGGCCGGGTCATTACCGCCTATCGCCCCGATCCGGTGGTCGATCCCGAGTTCGAAGGCTTTGCCGACAATCTGCGCGCATTCGGTGACCTCACTGGCGAGGATACGCTGTCATGGCCGGGCTATCTCGCCGCGCACCGCCAGCGGCGCGAATACTTCGCTGCGATGGGGGCGACCTCGACCGATCACGGCCACCCCACCGCGGCAACTGCCAATCTGTCCGATGCCGACGCGGCGGCCCTGTTCGAGCGCGTGAAGCACGGGGGCGCCTCCGCCGCCGATGCCGAACTGTTTCGCGCGCAGATGCTCACCGAAATGGCGGCGATGAGCGTGGACGATGGTCTGGTGATGCAGATCCACCCCGGCAGTTTCCGCAACCATAACCACCAGCTGTTCGCCGGGTTCGGCCGCGACATGGGGGCGGATATCCCCACACGCACCGACTATGTGCAAGCGCTCAAACCGCTGCTCGACCGGTTCGGGAACGAGGTGGGACTTTCGATCATCCTCTTCACGCTCGATGAAAGCGCCTATGCGCGCGAACTGGCGCCGCTGGCGGGGCATTATCCGTGCCTCAAGCTCGGCCCGGCGTGGTGGTTTCACGACAGCCCTGAAGGCATGCGCCGCTTCCGCCAGATGACCACCGAGACCGCCGGCTTCTACAACACGGTCGGCTTCAACGACGATACGCGCGCCTTCCTGTCGATCCCCGCGCGGCACGACGTCGCCCGGCGGGTCGATTGCGGCTTCCTTGCTCAGCTTGTCGCCGAACACCGAATCGAGGACTGGGAGGCCGCCGAGGTCGCCCGTGACCTCGCCTATACGCTGGCGAAGCGGGCCTACCGCCTGTGAGGCTCGGGCCCGATACGCTGGCCCACCTGCCTGCCGATGTCGGCACATGCCCTTACGACCGCGACGCGCAGAAGATCGGCATTGTCCATTTCGGGATCGGGGCGTTCCACCGTGCGCATCAGGCTTGGTATACCGATTGCGCAATGGCGGCGGGGGACCGCGACTGGGGCATATGCGGCGTTTCGCTCCGCTCGCCCGACGTCGCCCGGCAGCTCAATCCGCAAGACGGGCTTTATACGCTAACCGAACGCCAGGGCGAGGCTACGCTAACGCGCGTTATCGGGGCGGTTCGCGAAGTACTCTACGCCCCCGATCAGGCCGGGGCGGTAGTTACCCGGCTCGCTGATCCGACCTGCCATATCGCAAGCTTCACCGTCAGCGAGAAGGGCTATACGCGCAGCCCTGACGGCGGGCTCGACCTCATCGCGGGACGCAGCAGCTTCTATCCTTTGGTGGCGCAAGGACTGGCCGAGCGCCGCGCGCGCGGACTGGGCGGCCTCACGCTCCTGCCCTGTGACAATCTGGCGGAAAACGGCAAGGTGCTGGCGCGGCTGATGGAGCAGTGGCTGGCGGCGGACATGCCCGACATGGTCGAGTGGTTCCGGCGCGAATGCCGCGTTCCCTCGACGATGGTCGATCGCATCGTTCCGCGCACGGCGCCGCAAGCGCTGACCGCGCTCGAACGACACCTTGGCATGCGCGATGCCGGTGCGGTGTTTACCGAAGGCTTCAGCCAATGGGTGATCGAGGACGACTTTGCAGGGCCACGCCCGCAATGGGAACGCCACGGGGTGCAACTGGTCAATGACGTGGCCCCCTTCGAGACCGCCAAGCTGCGCATGCTCAATGGCGCGCATTCACTGCTGGCCTATTGCGGTCTCGAGGCAGGCCATACCTATGTCCACCAAGCCGTCGCCGATCCCCGCCTCGCCGCACTTGCCGAGCGGCTGATGCGCGATGAAGCGCTCCCGACGATCCCCGCCGCACCCGGTCAGGATCTGGCGGCCTATGCCGGCCAATTGATGCAGCGCTTTGGCGACCCCGCGTTAATGCACCGGCTCGACCAGATCGCCATGGATGGTTCGCAGAAGATCCCGCAGCGCTGGCTCGACACGGCCGCCGTCCTGACACGCCGCAGCCTGCCCTGCGACGCGATCGCTGCAGGTTTTGCGGCCTGGGTGCGTCACCTTGCCGATGGCCGCTGCGTCGATGATCCTCACGGTGAAGAACTGCATGCGATTGCCATTACGGGAGGCGCACGCGGTATCGTCGACCGGTGCTTGGGGGCAGGAACCGGCATGACGGCGCTATGGTCCGGCTACCAGCATCTGGCACAGACCCTGTTATCAGCCGAACGGGAAGATTGAGATTTCAATTCCGCTCAGGCTTAAAAAAACCTTTCCGGATACTTACGGCTGCAAACCAGATATTATCCAAAACACGTTTACCGCGATAAGTATTCTGATATTGAGCAAGTACAGGCGATAGTTAATAAGCTAGTACTGATATAACTGCCTCTTAGATGCCGTATAGCGTCAACAATACCAGTCTATACTTCACAATATTGCCGTTTATCGCGATGGTTAAGTCATAACTTTTTCAATCAATATCTTGAGGTTGTTGTTTTACCGCATCTCGAAGGCAGGTTCGGAAGGGGTTCGGACATAACTTGCCCCCTAATCGGGCGTTGGAGGTCAAGGCCCGCCAATGCTCGTTTCTGTAATCGGCATATTGATACTGGCAGTGACAGTGCTCGATGCGCTGCTCACCGTGCTCGATGCGAACGGGCGCAGCCTGTTTTCGACGCGCGCCTACCGTTTGTTCTGGTGGATCGGCCGCCACTGCGCGAAACTGCTGCCCTATCCGGTCGCCCAGCGCGCGCTGAGCATGGCCGCACCACTGATGATCGCGTTGATGATCGTCCTGTGGGTCAGCGGTATCGTGACCGCCTTCGCGCTGATCTTCTTCGGCGGCCTGTCGGTTGGCGATTTCATCACCGGGGGCGGGTCGCAGCCGAGCCTCGCTGCTGCTTTCCGGCTCAGCTGGGTCACGCTTTCGACGATCGGTTTCGTCGAGATCAGCCCGTCGAACATGGCCTATTCGGTCGCAGTGGCGCTCGAGGCGCTGCTCGGCAGCGTGCTGCTCACTTTCTCGATCACCTACTTCCTCAGCGTGCACCGGCGGATACTCGATTACGACCGGGTGGTCGCCGATCTGCACCACCGAATGGACGGCCGCGACGATCCGCTGGAAATCGTCGCCGAGCGTTATGCCGCCGAGGATATCGACGGGCTCGAACGCTGGCTCGAGCGGTTGCATGACGGGCTGATCGGCATGCACCAGGGCCTGGCCCGGTATCCGATCGTCTATTTCTACCGGCCTCAGGAGCGCGGGCGCAGCCTGCAGAAGACCCTGCAGGCGCTGGGCCGGATCGCTGACGGGCTCACCCACTGCCTGCCATCGCCGTCGCGGTCCGACACCAGCCCGGCCTTGCGCGCGCTGACCGCGGGAATGAGCGACCTGGTGGGCGATTTGCGCGAAGCCTATGCGCCGATGCCCGTGGGGCCGACACCGCAGCCGGTATCGCGCGCCGAATTCGAAACCACGATGCGCAGCGACACACTGCAGGGCGCGCCATCGGTCATGCGTTACCGCGAAATATGCCACGCGCTGGGTGACGTCGCCGACACGGACAGTCGTCCCGGCGATGCTTATACCCGCTATCGCAACTGGTTCCTTGCCGATCGGCAGACCCGCGCGTTCGTCGCGGCGGTCAGCCACGATCTCGGCTATGACGAAGACCTGCGCCCGCGGCGATCGTCCTATCTGGCAGCCCTGCTCAACCGCGGGCCCAAGCAAGGTCCCCAGGCGCTGCACGCCCGGCGAGCGCAGCCATGAGAATACCGATCAACTATTCGGCCATTCTGGGACGGCTGCGGATGCGGGTCCATCGCGCGTTCTGGATCGCGCCCATGCTGGCGATTTTCGGGGCGATCGCCACGGCGGCATCGGTCGCGCGGCTGGACTTCACCACTTCCGCAAGCCTTGGCGGCGTGCTGACCACGGGCGGCCCGGTGGGAGCGCGCAATCTGGTCGAGATCGTGGCGACCACCTCGCTGACCGTGGTCACGATCGCCTTCTCGGTGACGATCGTGGCGCTGCAGGTCGCGGCAGCGCAATATTCCCCGCGCGTCCCGCGGCAATTCATCCGCGACCGCGCCACGCAGTTCGTGATGGCGGTGTTCATCTTCACCTTCGTCTACAGCCTCACGGTGCTCCGCTCGATCCACGAGAAGGAGGGGTTCGTTCCCCAATTCGCAGTGACGCTGGCGTTCCTCTTCGCGCTCGCGAGCGTCGTCGCCTTCGTTTATTTCATTCACCACATCGTCCACGCGGTCCGGATCGAGCAGGTGCTGCGGCAGGTCGAAGAGCACACCGTCGCGTCGATTTCCGCCAATTACGAAGCGCTCACCGACGACGACCCCAAACCCCAACTGCCCGACATACCGGCACATGCGGTGCCGGTCCTCGCGCCGGCTTCGGGCATCATCCAGCGGATAAATCCCAGGCTCATGCTGCGCTATGCGCAGAAAGAGGACCTCGTTATCGAATACACCTACCTGCTCGGCGACCAGGCGGTGATGGATACCGCGCTGGCGTGGGTGTGGACGCGAGATCCCGACCGGGAGCAGCCCGATCCCACGGGCGATTTGCGCAAGCGCGTGATCCGGTCGTTGCAACTCGGGCATGAGCGCAGCGTCCAGGCGGATGTCGCCTTCGGGCTGACCCAGCTGGTCGATATCGCCCTGCGCGCGGTTTCGAGCGCCATCAACGATCCCACCACCGCTCGTGCATCGATCCGCTCGGCGGAAATCGTGCTCGTCCAATTGTCCAAGCACCGGCTGGGCGACCGGCTGATCAAGGATGACGATGGGATCGTGCGGGTCGCAGTGCCACGGCGGTCTTTCGGCGACTATCTCGACATGGTCGTCACCCCGCTCAGGAACACCTGCCCGGCCGACATGGCGGTCATGCTGCGCCTGTGCGAAATGCTCGAGGATGTCGGCCGCGCCGCCGCGCATCGCGCCGAGCAGCGCGAACGGATCGCCGCGCAGATCGAACTGGTGAAGCGGGCTGCCATACGCGCCGTCGAAGAACAGGCCGACCTCGACAAGATCTTCCGCGCCGCGCATTCGGTCGAAGTCGCGCTGGCGGGAAAGCCGCCGCAGCTGTCATGACCCTGCGCCCGTCCACCAAGGTTCGCGTGGCGACGTTCTTCCTCCTCGGCGGTGTGACCAGCACGCTGTTCTACTGGATCGTGGGGCTGGCCGCTTTCCTGCTCGCGGTCATCTTCTCCGCCCGTTTCTACACCGAGGTCCTGTGGTTCGACGATATCGGCTATCTCGATGTCTATCTGACCATCGTGAAGACCAAGATCTGGATGGGGGTGGTGCCGTTCCTGTTCATGGCGGCAATGGTCGCGGGCAACATGCTGCTGGCGCACAAGCTGGCCCGGGTCGACCGGATCATTTCCGCGGACGAGCGGCGCGTGGACAGCTGGCGGCGCACGGCCGAACCCTATTTCCGGCCTATCGTGATTACCATCGCGCTGATCTGCGGCCTGCTGCTCGCGCTGCAGACCTATCCGCATTGGCAGGACTACATCCTGTGGGCGAATGGCGAGCAGTGGGGGCGTAACGATCCGCAGTTCGGGCGCGATCTCAGCTACTTCATGTTCGAGCTCTCGCTGCATGTCGCGATCAATCACTGGCTTTTCGTCTGCGTGCTGGTGGTGCTGCTGCTGACCGCGCTGACCAGCTATGTGTTCGGCGGCATAAGGCCGCAGGCCCCCAACTCGATGCTGCCGTTCCAGGTCAATCTGCATCTGTCGGCGCTCGTCTTCGCATTGATGGCGCTGCTGGGGTGGGGGATGCTGCTGCAATTGCACTTGCTCAGCTATTCCGAGCGCGGTGTGGTGACCGGGCTGGGGTTCACCGATGCCAATGCCAGCCTGCTCGCCTACAAATTCGTCGCCGCGGCAGTGGTTGCCGGCTTCGTGATGTTCCAGGTCAACATCCGCCGACCCGGCTACATCATCCCGACCGCGATCATCGTGTATCTGATCCTCGTGGGCCTCTCGATCGTGCGGTTCTATCCCAACCTGTTCCAGCTGATCATCGTCGAACCGCAGGAGCTCGAACGCGAGCGGCCCTATATCGAGGACCATCTCCAATTCACCCGCTACGGTTTCGCGCTCGACCAGGTCGAACGCCGCACCGCGTCGATTGCCGACACGGGCGATCTGCAGGCGATCGCAGGCGACCGGCGCCTACTTGAATCGCTTCGGCTGTGGGACCCTGCAACGCTGCTGATCAATTTCCGCGAATTGCAGGCGTTCCGGGCCTATTTTGATTTCACCGACATCGATGTCGATCGTTACCGCATCGACGGTGAATTGCAGCCGGTCATGATCGCGGCGCGCGAGGTCAATACCGAGAACCTGCCCGAGCATTCGCGGCGCTGGCAATCCGAACGGATGATCTACACGCATGGTTACGGCCTCGTGTCGGCATCGGCGGTCGAATCGACTCCGGCAGGCCTGCCGAAATTCCTCTCGGGCGACGCGCCCAGCGCCGGGATGGGGCCGCTGTTCGTACGCTATCCGCAGGTCTATTTCGGCGAAAATTCGCCCGAGTTCTCGATCGTCGGGACCAAGACGATCGAACTCGACCGGCCGCAGGAAGGGCGCAGCTTCGCCAAGCACGATTACGCTGGCGGGCGCGGGGTTTCGATCGACGGGCTTGTCCCCCGGCTGCTGTTCGCCACCCGGTTCTGGGACCTGCGGCTGGCGGTGACGACGCTGCTGGGGGACGACAGCCGCATTCTGTTCCACCGCAATGTACGCGACCGGGTCAAGCGCGTGGCACCGTTCCTCGAAGTGGATTCCGACCCCTATCCGGTCGCCGCCGACGGACGGATCAAATGGGTCATCGATTGTTACACGACCAGCGACATGATGCCCTATTCCAAGCGGGTGAACCTGGGCGATCTGTCGCAGGTCTTCCAGGGCAAGCAGGAAGATTCCGGGATCATCCCGGCCGAGTTCATCCGGCTGCTGGAACGGCGCACGCAGCGCGCGAACTACGTGCGCGGCAGCGTCAAGGCGATCGTCGATGCCTATGATGGCAGTGTGACGCTGTACGTCACCGACCCGGACGACAAACTGCTCCAGGCCTGGCGCCGCGCCTTTCCCGACGCCTTCACACCGGTCGAAGAAGCCAGCGCGGAGATCAGGGCGCATTTCCGCTATCCGCAGGACCAGTTCCAGATCCAGTCGGTGATCTGGGCGGATTATCACATGCGCGCGCCCGACGCCTATTATGCGCGCGAGGGTGCCTGGCAGATCCCGCAGGACGCCAATTTCATCTCGCTGCGCCGCGAACGCGCGCGGCTCGGCCACGAACAGCGCAATGCCGACCTGCGGCCCTATTGGCTGAAGACCCGCTTTCCCGGCGAGGAAGACGCCGAATTCGCGATCGTCCAGCCGTTCAGTCCCGAAAGCCGCAACGTCCTGTCGGGCTATCTGGTCGGGGGCAGCGACGGCGACCGGCTGGGGCGGCTGACCTCCTACGAATTCGCTCCGGACACGACGGTTGTCGGGCCCTCGCAGGCGCAGGCGCGGATCGATCAGGATCCGCGGATCTCGGCATGGATGACGCTGCGAATGCAGTCCGGTTCGCGCGTCTCGCGTGGCAAGCTGCTGACCGTGCCGCTCGACAATGCAGTGCTCTATGTCCAGCCGCTGTTCGTCCAGGCAGACAAGTCGAGCGTGTCCGAACTGCTCGGCGCCCAATTGTCCAGCGTTCCCGAACTCAAGCAGGTCGTCATCGTCTTTGGTGACCGGGTGCTCATGCGCCCCACGCTGAAAGGGGCGGTCGCCGCCCTGTTTGAAGACGAGGGCGAAGGCGCCGCGCCCGATCAGGCAACTGCGGATACCGAAACACCCGCTTCCCCCCAACCGACGCGCAGCAACTAGGCGAGAAAGGCCCAGCCATGCTTACGATCATCCTCATCCTGGTCATCGTGGTCATCCTGGCCAGCCTGATCGTCGCCGCCCTGCGGCGCCACGACAGCAACAACTATTTCGATCAGGATCGCCAGCCGTTTTACGCCGAGCCCGACGAACTGGTCGATTGCGGCCTGCTGTATTCGCAGAAGGACTACGAAGGCAAAGAGTCGCACACCTATACGGTAACCCCGGCGGGGGAGGCCGGGCTGCGAGCGTGGCTGCGCGAGCCGACCAACGATCCCGGCTTCCTGATGCGCAATTACGCCGGGATCGTCGAACGGCACGACCCGCTCGAGGTGGCACGCAGCCGGCGCCCCATCCATGCCGCCCGCAAGGCCGAATACGAACGCCTGGAGCAGTTGCTCGTGAACCGGCCCGAGTGGCGCTACGCGCTCGCCGCCAGCCGGCTGGGCATACGCTTCGAACGTGCCTGCCTGACCTTCTGGAACGATGTCGCGAACGAGCATTCGGCCGAGCGCCGCGACCAGAGCGAAGCGGAGTAACCCCATGCTGCTCATCATCCTGATCATCGCCTGCATCCTCGTCCTGCTTGCCTATCTGGTGGTCACCGTCAGGCGGCACGACCGGAACGCCTATGCCGATCGCGAGCGCGACCCCTTCTACAGCGAAATGGCGCGGCTCGCGGCGGCCGGGCTGCTTTACGAGGAAGAGGAACGCAGCATCGGGCGGCAGCGCCACTCGTTTATCGTAACCCCGGCGGGCGAAGCCGTGCTGCGCAACTGGATGCGCGAGCCGATGAACGAGCCGGGCCTGCTGCGGCTGTATTTCGCAGGCATTGTCGGCCCGGCGGATGTGGTCGCCCTGGCGCGCGAACAGGCGGCCAAATGCACCGAGCGGCTCGCGAAATTCGACCGCGTCGACGAGCTGTTCGGCCGCAAGCAGGGCTGGGAGGACGAGCGCGCGCATCTCGAGCTGGGCCGACGCTTCGAAACCTTCTGCCTCGAATTCTGGGAGCGGCAGGTCGACCAGCCATTCAACGCTCATCTGTTCGCCGATGACGGCGGCGAGAACGAGGATCCGGGGATGAGCGACAAGGCACCGGGCACTGGGTCACAGCACGACGACACGGCCTCAGCCGACCGATCCGGCAAGGATTAGGGCCCCGCCCGCGATCCCCACTGCAAAGGAGGAAACCATGAAGAAGCTCAACACCCTGGCCGCGGCGACAGCCGTATCGGCGTTAAGCGCAGGATATGCGGCCTGTGCACCATCAGCCGCAGCTGCGCAGGATGGCGGCGCAAGCGGCTCCGGGTCGCTGGTCGAACAGGCCGACGCCGTGACCCGGGAGACCAGCACCGCCGAAATCGTCCAGCGCTCCGACCAGTCGGGTACGTTGGGCGAAGTGACGGCGATCGAGCTGTTCACCGGCCGGCAACTACAGCCCGACCCGGCCCGCGGCATCTTCCAGAAGGCGCGCGGGGCGACGGCGCGGATCACCTATCTCGGGGTCGATAATGCCGCGGCCATCTACCAGAGCGACGACGCGGGTGATGGAGCCGACGGTTCGTCCGCGACGATCCGCCTTGGCAATGACAGCGCTGCGGGCACCGACAGCACGGCCTATATCGACCAGCGCGGCGACAAGGGCGTGGTCGATATCCGCCAGCAGGGCGATGCCAATTTCTCGGTCGGCATCCAGCACGCCAATCCCGCGGGCAGCGCCAGCGGTGCGGAACAGACGCATACGCTTGCGGGTCACGACCATCGCAGCGAAATCGTCCAGGAAGCGAGCGGTACGCTGGCCGACGTCACGCTGTCGCAGGGCGGGGGCAGCACGGGCCAGGTGCGCCAGACCCAAATCGGCGCCAAGGCGTCGATCGCGATCAAGAATGGCCCCTCAAGCCGCGCGCGACTGGTGCAGACCGGTTCGGGCCGGGGTAACGTGGCCGACGTCGATGTGGATGGCGGCGAGAACACCACCGATATCTCGCAGCGCGGCGAGGATGGAGCGCACGAAGCCAGCGTGGCGCAGGCGGGCGAGAAATCGGAAGTTGCCATCGTGCAGGAGGGCCGGAAGGGCAATGTCACCACGATCGACCAGAACGGGACCGATGGCAGCGCGGTGGTGCGGCAGGAAAATTCGCCGAACAACAAGGCGCAGATCGATCAGGCGGGCGCGGGTTCGGTAAGCCTGGAAGGGCTGATCGAGCAGAGCGGCGCGGGCGGCAACAATTCGGCCGATATCGACCAGACCGGCAGCACGCATACCGCGGTCGTCCGCCAGCGTGGCGCGGGTGGCGGCAGCGTCGCGGGGATCGACCAGTCGACCGACAACACCGACGAGAACGAGGCGACGGTCGACCAGGTCGTAGATGCCGCTTCGGGTACCGACACGGTCGACATCGATCAGGGCGGCAGCGCGAACCGCGCGACGATCGAGCAGAGACGCGGGGGCGGCGACACGGGCAGCAATGCGAGCGTCACCCAGCCGGGTGGCCGCGGCCGCGCAACCGTGGCCCAGGAAGGGCCCGCGCTGAAAGCCCAGATCGACCAGAACGGCAACGCCAACGAGGGCGAGATCAGCCAGAAGGGCACGGGCACCGCCGGCGAAGCGTCGATCAAGGCAGGCAGTGGGACCGACAACAACATGGCCCGCATTTTCCAGGAAACGGGCGGGACGATCGCTTCCATCGACCAGACTTCTCCCAACAACGAGGCGACGATCGAACAGGCCAATGCGCAGCCTGAGGCGGGGACGGTCGAAGCCGATATCGACCAGAGCGCGGATGTGCAGAATATCGCTTCGATCGTGCAAACGGGTGGGGGCACCGTCCGCAGCGCTTCGCTGGCGCAGTCGGGCCGCGAAAATGATGGCGCGATCGACCAGTCGGGCGCGGCGAACGGCATGACCGCGAACGTCCAGATGGCGGGAGATCTCAATACGGTGCAGCTAACCCAGGACGCCCAGGGCAATGGCAACCTCCAGGCCGAACTCAAGCAGCAGGGCGACGGGAACTCGATCACCTGGGACCAGCGCGGCAGCGAACTGGGGGCCACCGTCACGCAGCAAGGTTCGGGGAACGCGGTCGAAGTGACTCAGTCGGGCAGCGGTTACGATGTCAGCATCACGCAGAACGGCGACAACAACAGTCTGCGGATCACCTATGCCGGTCCGTCCGAGGGCGGGGGCGGATTCACCGTGGTGCAGAACGGCGGAGAAACCCGTCATGCAGACTAGCCTCTGGCTCGCTTTCGCAGGATTGGTTGCGGCCGGGCCAGCTGCGGGGGGTGCCGGCTGCGAAAGCTGCGCGGAAAGCTATTGCAGCGATGCCGGTGCAGCGCCGCAGGGAACGCTGGTGACGAGCAGCGCGACGATCGGCTTCGCGATTGCTGAGGACGGTTTGCGGCTGACCGTGCGCCATCGCGGATCGCGCGCCGAAACCGTCCTCGACCTGCCCTATCCTGCCCCCAAGCGCGCCCACCACGCGGACGAGGGCGGGGCGGGCGACGCCTGCGATCCGCCGGCCGGTTAGCCCCTGGGGCCGGCACCCGACAGGCGGATTCGCGCTTCTTCGGCGATGGTTTCACCGATTTCGGTATAGAGTTCGGCAAAGGCCGCGGAGGACCGCCAGGCGACGCCCACGCTGCGATATTCCTGCCATCCTTCCGGTTCGGCGATGCGGACGACATCGAGCCCGCCTGCATCGGAGCGGATGTAGAGTTCGGGCAGTATCGCCAGCCCGACGCCCGAGCCGACCATCTGCTGCACGGCGTCGAGGCTGGTGCCTTCGTAATCGGCCAGCACGGTGGCATCCAGATGTCCGCAGATAGTCTCGAGCTGGCGGTGGTAGTGGTGACGGTGGTCGAGCGTGAGGAATGTCCGGCCAGCGAAGTCGGCAGCGGCCAGTCGCGGTCGTTCGTTCAGCGGATCGTCGGGCGGGACCACGATGCGCAGCGGCTCGCGGAACAGCGGTTCGATGGCGAGACCCCGGCCCGCTATGGGCAAGGGGGAAAGCACCATGTCGAGTTCGCCGGCCGCCAGTTCCGCGTGCTGCTGGTCGGGGATGCCTTCGCGGATGTACAGCCGCAGCCCCGGATAGCGCCGATGCAGCGTCTTGATCACGCTGGGCATGAGGTAGGGGCCGAGCGTTGGCGTCACTCCGAAACGGATCGATCCCACGAAGCGTTCGGCCGCGCGGTCGGCGGCATCATCGAAGTCGCGCACCGCATTCTGTACATTGCGCGCCGCGCTCAACAGGTCGCGTCCTGCCGGGGTCAATTGCATGCCCTTGGGGACGCGTTCGAACAGCTTGAGCCCCAGGCTGGTCTCGAGCGTCCGCAACTGCTGGCTCAAAGCCGGCTGGGTCAGCGCAAGGGCGTTCGCCGCCTCGCTCATATTGCCGGTGTCGGCGAGCTTCGCGAAGATCGCGATCTGCTTGAGAGTAGCCATGCTCTCCCATTAGCTTTTCTTATGAGCTCGGCGCAAGAATTCGAATTGGATTATAGTGCGGGCACCGCGCATATCGGCTCGACACAACGATGGAGAGCGACATGACCAAGAGGTCACCCGATGAAAAGATCATGAAGCCCTATCTGCGCCGCATGCTGCGCGAACATCGCGCGCTCAATCGGCTGATCGATACCACCAAGGCGATCGGCGCGACCGAGGACGTCAAGGCAATGAAGCGCCTCAGGCTGCGTCTCAAGGACAAGATCGCCTCGCTCCAGAACCACTATTACGGGCGCAGCTTCCCAAGCTGACCCGCAGGCGGCGGCCGAACTTCCCCTCCCCAACCAAGCTCAGGAGCCGGCCGTCGCCTTCTCTCCCATGACCCTACTCACTTCCACCGAGCGCTTGCGCGCCTTCATCGCCAGCGAGAGCGCGGGCGGCATCGTTCTGATCGTCGCTGCCGCGGTGGCGCTGGCCATCGCCAATTCCGCGCTGCTGCCCGCCTATGAGGCCTTCCTCGCCACCCCGGTGGTATTCAGCGCGGGCAGTCTGGTCGCGATCGACAAGCCGCTGTTGCTGTGGATCAACGACGGGCTGATGGCGCTGTTCTTCTTCCTGATCGGCCTCGAGGTGAAGCGCGAGATCGTGACCGGCCAGTTGCGCAGCTGGAAACAGGCGTCGCTCCCGGTCTACGCCGCGATCGGCGGCATGGTCGTGCCGGCGCTGGTCTTCGTGGGCCTCAATCTCGGTTCACCGGAAAACCTGCGGGGCTGGGCAATCCCCGCGGCGACCGATATCGCCTTCGCGCTGGGCTTGCTCGCGCTGCTCGGATCGCGCGTTCCCGTCGCGCTGAAGGCGCTGCTGCTGGCGATTGCAATCATCGACGATATCGGCGCGATCGCGATCATCGCGCTGTTCTACACCGAGAACATGAACCTTGGCGCGCTCGCCCTTGCCTTGGTGCCGGCTGCAGGGTTGCTGCTGCTCAACCGCGCGGGTGTTGCCCGGTCGATTCCTTATTTCCTGCTCGCTGCATTCCTGTGGATCTGCGTTCTCAAGTCCGGCGTGCACGCCACGCTGGCCGGTGTGGCCACCGCGATGTTCGTGCCCATCGCGGTCGGCGACGAACGTCCGCTCGAGCGGCTCGAACATGCGTTGCACCCCTGGGTGGCCTTCCTGATCCTGCCGATCTTCGCCTTTGCCAATGCCGGCGTGTCGTTCGCCGGGGCCGGGATCGACGCGTTGCTCGCACCGCTGTCGCTCGGCATCGCCGCAGGGCTGGTCGTCGGTAAGCAACTCGGGATATTCGGGGCCTGCTGGCTGGCGGTGAAAAGCGGGTTGGCGACGCTGCCCGCGGGTGTGGGCCTGCGCCACGTCTATGGCCTGTCCTGCCTTGCCGGCATCGGTTTCACGATGAGCCTGTTCATCGGCAATCTCGCCTTCGTCGATCCCGGACAGATCGCCGCGGTCAAGTTCGGCGTGCTGGGCGGATCGCTGGTCTCGGCGCTGGCAGGCATCCTGGTCCTCCGGTTTGCTGTGCGCCGGGCCGATGGTACCGTTACTATATGATATCTGCTCTTTTATTCACCGTCTTCGGTCTGGTCGCGCTTGTTTTCGGCGGCGAATTGCTGGTGCGCGGCGCGGTCGCGCTGGCTGAGAAGGCGGGCGTCAGCGCTTTGGTCATCGGGGTGGTGATCGTCGGTCTCGGCACGTCCATGCCCGAACTGGTGACCAGTATCGAAGCTGCCCTTATGGGATCGCCCGCGATCGCCTGGGGCAACATCGTCGGCTCCAATATCGCCAACAGCCTGTTGATACTGGGCGCTGCCGCGCTGGTGGCCCCGATGGCGATTGCCTCGACCAACCGCTGGCGCGATCCGGTAGTGGCGCTTGCCGGCAGCGTGGTACTGTTCCTGCTCGCGCTGACCGGAGTGGGCAGCCTGGTCATCGGAGTGCTGCTGCTGGCGGCCCTCGCCGGCTATATCGCCTGGTGCTACCGCGAGGAACGCCTTGCCGACCCTGCAGTGGTTCATAATGCGCCTTACGATCGGGCGCAGGCCCTCGAATTGACCGATACAGGTCTGCACGGCGCCCGCAATGGCTGGACGCGGCCGGTGATGTTGACGCTTATCGGGCTGGCGGTGCTGGTCGGTGGCGGCCGCCTGCTGGTCGACGGGGCGATCAATCTCGCGCGGATCGCGGGGCTGAGCGAGACCCTCATCGGTCTGACCATCGTCGCGATCGGCACATCGCTGCCCGAACTGGTCACTTCGGTTGTCGCTGCGCGCAAGGGGCAGCCCGAAGTCGCGTTCGGCAATGTCGTCGGCTCGAACATCTACAACCTTCTGGGGATCGGCGGCGCCACGATGCTGATGGCTCCCGGTGCGGTCCCGGCAGGGCTGCTGCCGCTCGATATCGGCCTTGTCGTAGCCAGCGCGGTGGTCATCCTTTTCCTCACCGCAGCCCGCGGAGTGTCGCGCCTGCCCGCTTTCGCGCTGCTGGCGGCGTATGCCGGCTATCTCGGTTTCCTCGTCCTCACCGCATGAACCAAAGGAGCATAACATGATGTCTCGACGCAATGTACTCGCCGGTGCCGCAGTGGCCGGCGGCGCGATGGCTGCCGGTACCGGCATGGCCGCGGCCCAGGCCCCGCAGCCCGCCCGGCTGGCCCCCGTGGTCGACGGCAAGACCGCGCTCTCTCCCGATCAGGCGCTCGAACTGCTGATCGAGGGCAATCGCAACTTCCTTAACGACGTGCCGACGGCCGCTCCTGTCGGACGCGAGCGCCGCCTCGAGATCGCACAGGGACAGGCGCCGTTCGCGGCCTATGTCACCTGTTCCGACAGCCGTGTCTCGCCCGAAATCCTGTTCGGCCGCGGGCTGGGCGAACTGTTCATCATCCGCAATGCGGGCAACACCGTCGATACGGTGGCGCTGGGCTCGATCGAATATGCCGTGGCAGAGCTGGGCGTGCCCCTGATCGTGGTCATGGGCCACGAATCCTGCGGCGCGGTCAAGGCGGCCAAGGCAGTCGTCGACGACAACGCCACCTTCCCGGGCAGCATCGGCCGCATGATCGAACCGATCATTCCCGCGGTTCTCGAAGTCCGGGGCAGCGAGGGCGACATGCTGGACAACGCCATCCGCGCGAATGTGTCGCGCGTGGTCAAGCAATTGCGCACCACGACCGACCCGCTGCTGCTCGACCCGCAGGCGGCGGGCAAGCTCAAGGTCGTCGGCGCGCATTACGACCTCGACACCGGCAAGGTCGACTTCTTCGACCAGCCGTAGGCGCCAAGGCGTGTCCCGGTCCCCGGCCCGCCGCCGCGCGGGAGGGGCACCGGGGCGCGATTGCCAGACAGTATTGCTGAACGAAGGCGGCGCGATACCAGTGCCTGCGCACCGCATCCCTCGTGCCCCACAGCCGTATCCTCGCCGGTTGACCGACCGGCTCGGAGTTCGCGCCGGACGGACGTTCGCCTTTCTCAAGAGGGGATTCGGATATCGGCCCGAGAAGCCAGTGGCGGAGACGGAGGGATTCGAACCCTCGATACCCGTTACCAGGTATGGCTCCTTAGCAGGGAGCTGGTTTCAGCCACTCACCCACGTCTCCGCATGTCGCATGGTCCGGCGCTGCCGGTTGCGAGGGGCGCGCTATAGCCACGGTATCCCGGCCCATCAAGGGGAGTTTTGCGGCAAGGCTGCGGACACCGCCCGACCCCCGAAACGACTCGCTTCGCCGCATTTCCGATTCGGTTCATCGCCGTTTCATTGCCGGGGCGCTCAAAGGGGATTCTTCTCACGGCGCAGCTGTCTGCGCCAGCGCCGCCGACACGGAGGGATCGATGACCACATTCACACGCAACTGGCCGCGCCTTGGCCTTGCGCTCGCCGCATTCGGGCTCGCCGCCGCCCCGCTGGCCGCACAGGTCGAGACGATCGATCCGAACAATGCGATCGATGGCGACCTGGTCGAACAGCCGGGCGACCAGCCAGTCTATGGCGATCCGGCGCCGACGCCGAGCTACACCCCCGCGCCGCAGGCGGCCGCGCCCGCCGAGGGCCCGGCGGAAACCTATGCCGACCAGCCGCAATGGTCCGAGCAATCGGCCGAACAGGCCGCGGGCGAAGCGGTTAACGGCGCCGGTGTCGACGATCCCGCGACCACTTACCGCGAGGACGATTTGATCGGCGCGGCGGAGGGCGTGTTCGGCAAGGGCGCCGAAGGGGTCGCCAAGATGATCCGCAACCTGCTGGCCGACCAGGGCGAGCCCAATGCCTATATCGTCGGTCGCGAGGCGGGCGGGGCGTTCATCGTCGGTGCGCGGTACGGATCGGGCACGCTCTACCACAAGGTCGAGGGCGAACAGCCGGTCTACTGGACGGGCCCGTCGATCGGTTTCGACGCCGGGGCGAATGCCGGCAGCACCTTCGTGCTGGTCTACAACCTCTACGACAGCGAGGAGCTGTACGAGCGCTATCCCGCGGGCGAGGGGCAGGCCTACGTCATCGGCGGGCTCACCGCCAGCTATCTGCGCAAGGGCGACATCGTGCTGATCCCGATCCGGATGGGCGCCGGGCTGCGGCTCGGGGTCAATGCGGGTTACATGAAGTTCTCCAAGAAGCATCGCTGGCTGCCCTTCTGAACCACGGCGCACAAGACGCCCTTCGGACCGCCCAACCATAATTCGCACGGGCACGGGGCCGCAGCGGGATTTCCTGTTGCGGCCCTTGGCATATCGGGCGATGAGGCGGGCATGCTTGACCAACTCGACGCCCAGTCTCCCGACGCGCTGCTCGCGCTCATCAAGATGCACGCACAGGACCCGCGCGAGGACAAGATCGACCTCGGCGTCGGCGTCTATCGCACCAATGACGGCGCGACGCCGGTCTTCCGCGCGATCAAGGCGGCCGAGCAGAAGCTGGTCGATACGCAGGATTCCAAGAGCTATCTCGGGCCCGAAGGCGACACCGGCTTCGTCGATGCGCTCAAGCCTTACATCTTCGGCAAAGACGCCGCGATGGGTGGCCGCCTGGAAGGGATGCAGACGCCGGGCGGCACCGGCGCGGTGCGGCTCGCAGTCGCGCTGTCGAAGGCGGCGGGCGTGCAGCGCGTCTATCTCGGCACGCCGAGCTGGCCCAATCACGCGCAGATCCTCGAGGACGTGGGCGTCGAAACCGGCACCTTCCGCCATGCAGCCCCGGACGGCACGGCCGATATCGACGCGCTGCTCGACGTGATCGCCAATGCGCGCGCCAGCGATGCGGTGCTGCTGCACGGTTGCTGCCACAATCCGACCGGGGTCGATTACACTCCCGAGCAATGGGACCGGATCGCGGACGCTCTGGCCGATAGCGGCGTGCTGCCGATCCTCGATGTCGCCTATCACGGCCTCGGCCTGGGGCTGGAAGAGGATGTCGCGGGCGTCCGCAAGGTGCTGGCCAAGGTGCCCGAAGCGCTGGTGGCCTACAGCTGCGACAAGAACTTCGGTCTCTACCGCGACCGCGTGGGTGCCTTCTACATGATCGCGAAGAGCGCGGACGATTTGCCCGCGATCACCTCGAACGCCAATGCGCTGGCGCGGGCCAACTGGTCGATGCCGCCCGATCACGGCGGCGCGGCGGTGCGCACCGTGCTGCGCGATGACGCGCTGACCGCGACCTGGCTCGACGAGCTGGCCGAGATGCGCGAACGCATGCGCCGCGTGCGCGAGCGGCTGGCCGCGGCGGACAACGACGTGCCCGGGCTCAATCTCGCGACGCTGGCTCACCAGAACGGCCTGTTTGCAGTGCTGCCGCTGTCGAAGGACCAGATCGTCAGCCTGCGCGAGGACCACGGCATCTACATGGCCGGGTCGGGCCGGATCAACGTGGCTGGCCTGCATGAGGGCAACACCGCCAAGTTCATCGCCGCGCTGGCAGACGTCACCGGGAACTGAACGGCGATGGATCGCCAGCCGATCCTCGAGACCGAGCGGCTGGTCCTGCGCCCGCTGACCGAGACCGATCGCGAAGCGCTTCATGCCATCGCGTCGGACCCGGCGGTGTGGGAACAGCACCCGATCCACGACCGCTGGCGGCGCGAGGTGTTCGACGCCTTTTTCGACACCTGTCTGGCCAGCGGGGGCGCGCTGGCCGTGCTCGACCGGCGCGACGAGCGCATGCTCGGCATGACGCGTTTCGACCGGTTCGATCCCGACGAGGGCGGGGTGGTCGAGATCGGCTGGACCTTCCTGGCGCCGCGCTGCTGGGGCAAGGGCTACAACCCCGAGATGAAGCGCGCCATGCTGGCTCATGCGTTCGCAAGCGTCGCACTGGTCGAATTCCGCGTCGGCGACACCAACTACCGCTCGCGCAATGCGCTGGAGGCGATCGGCGCGCAGCGCACCACCCGCTACGAACTGGAGAAGTACCAGGGCAAGCGGGTGATCCATCTGGTGTACGAGATCGACCGCGAAGCTTTCACTGGCGGGCCGCTGGGCTGATGTAGGACGAATGTAGGACTGCCGCCCCCAAGTCCTGTCACATGGACCGCATGTTACACGGTCCAGACGGAAAAAACGGCGGCAGGTGACCGCATCTGCCGAACGGGAGGATCGCAAGGGGCGAGAGGGCTGCGGCATCCTCCAGCGTTGAGCAGATTTTGCGGGCGTAGGAAAATCGCCACGCTTCGCTTTCCATTCGCCGCCAGTGTGTTTATTGCGAGCGCTTCTCAAAAGGAGGAATCAATTTATGCGTAAACTCGTTCTCGCTTCCGCCCTCTCGGGTGCGATGCTCTCGCTGGCCGCCTGCTCGGGCGCTGCCGACGAAACGGCCGAGACGACCGACACCGCCGAAGTCGAAACCATCGATGACGCCGCGGCCGCCGAAACCGCCGCCGTGCTCGACGCGAACACGGCCACTGCCGAACAGCTCGCCGCGCTCGACGGCGTCAGCGACGAACTGGCTGCCGCGATCGTTGCCGGCCAGCCCTATGCCAGCGTGACCGATCTCAACGCCGCGCTGCTCGAGACGCTGGGCGAGGATGAAGCCGCACAGGTGCTGGTCGATGTCTTCGTGCCGGTCAATCTGAACAGCGGCACCGAGGAAGAAATCCGCCTCATCCCCGGCATGACCGACAAGATGGTCCACGAATTCGAGGAATACCGTCCGTATGCCGACATGGGCGTGTTCGATCGCGAAATCGGCAAGTATGTCGACGAAGCCGAAGTCGAACGGTTCAAGAACTACGTCACTCTCTGACGGCGCTGCAGCGCAACCCTGACGATCTCGATCGCGGCCAGGATCCCCACGTGGATCCAGGCCGTGGTCGGATCGAAGGCCGACCAGACCCAGTGCAGGAAGGTCAGGATCGCGGCGGGATAGACCAGCCGATGCAGCCGTTTCCATGCCCGCTTCATGCGCCGCACCGACAGGTCGTTGGACGTCAGCGCCAGCGGCAGGAACAAGGCGAAGGCGGCCCAGCCCGCGACGATATAGCCGCTCGACAATTCGGCCAGCACGAATTCGGGCGAACCCTTGCGCACCAGGTAGATCGCCGTGTGCAGCGCGGCATAGGCAAAGCTGGCCACGCCGATATCGCGGCGCCGGCGCATCAGCCAGAGCGTCCAGCTCTGCCGCCGCAGCAGCAACCGCAGCGGGGTGACCGCCAGCGTCGCCATCAGCAGCCAGGCCGCCCAGTCGCCGCTGTCGCCGATCGCGTGGCCATAGCCGTAGAGATCGGGCGTGAAGGTCCAGCGTCCGGCGATCCACAGGCCGGGCAGGGCAAGCACCAGCCACAGCAGCGGGCGCGAACCGGCGAAAGCTTTCAGCATTGTCTTGTCGGTACCCGTATCAGCCGGCGAGGCTCTGCATCCGCTTGAGATAGCGTGCGAGCACGTCGATCTCGAGATTGACCGTATCGCCTTCGGACAGGTCGCCCAGCGTGGTCACTTCGCCCGTATGGGGGATGATGTTGAGCGCGAAGCGTACTTCGCCGCCGGGTTCGTCCTCGACCTCGTTCACGGTCAGCGAAACGCCGTCGATGGTGATCGACCCCTTTTCCGCGACGAACGGGGCAATGTCCGCACCAGCGAGGATTTCGAGCCGGGTGGACCCGCCGATATCCTCGGCCAGCACCACGCTGCCCACCGCATCGACATGACCGGTGACCAGATGGCCGCCCAGTTCATCGCCCAGCCGCAGCGCCGGTTCGAGATTGAGCCGGCGGTCCGCATGCCACTGGTCCTGCGCCGTGCGGCTGACGGTCTCGCCCGAGACGTCGACCGCGAACCAGGCATCGCCTTCCTCGCCGCCCTTTTCGACAACGGTCAGGCAGACGCCCGAACAGGCGATCGAGGCGCCGATATCGATGCCCGCCGGGTCCCACGGACAGGCCACAGTGACCCGCAGGTCGCCCTTGTCCTCTGCCGTGGTGATGGTGCCGATGGCGGTGACGATCCCGGTGAACATGCGTACTCCCTGATTACCGCAGGCGGCTGTAGGCGGCGAAGCTGTCGCTGCCAAGCTGGCGTCGTTCGGCCAGCGCCCAGCGCCCGTGTGCGTCGTCCAGCCGTTCGAGCCCGATATCGGCGACCGCGCCGCGCCCGGCCCCGACGATGATCGGCGCGCGGTAGATTTCCAGCCGGTCGACGAGATCGGCGGCGAGGAAGCTGGCCGCGACATTCGCCCCTGCTTCGACATAGAGATACAGCGCTTCGAGCTGGGCGACCTGCTCCGGCCGGTTGATGATCGTGACGCCGTCGGGCGCGACGCCCCGCGACAGCACCACCCGCTGCGGGCTGCGCTCGCCCAGTCCGGGCAGCCGCACGTCGAGGCTGGGCCGGTCGGCGCGCCAGGTGCCCCCGCCGACCAGGATCGCATCGGCCATCGCGCGCCGCGCGTGGACATGCGCGCGCGCCTGCGGCCCCGTGATCCACTGGCTTTCGCCGCCGGCCATGGCGATGCAGCCATCGAGCGACATGGCGATCTTCATCGTGACATGCGGCCGGTCATGGCGGGTGCGGGTGAGATAGCCCGCAAGGCTGGCCTCGGCTGCAGGGGAGCGCAGCAGCCCGGCCTCGATCCCGGCATGGCGCAGGCGCGCCAGCCCGTCGCCCGCAGTGCGCGGGTCGGGATCCTCGACCCCGGCGACGACGCGGGCCACTCCTGCTTCGACCAGCAGGTCGCTGCAGGCCGGACCGCGCGGCGAGCGGTGGGCGCAGGGTTCCAGCGTGACATAGGCGGTGGCCCCGCGCGCTTCCTTGCCCGCCTGCGCCAGCGCGGCGGCTTCGGCATGGGGGCGTCCGCCCGCAGCAGTCCAGCCGCGCCCGACCACGCGGTCGCCCTGCAGCAGAATGCATCCCACGCCCGGATTGGGATAGCTGGCGGGGCGGGCGCGCGTGCTCAGCCGCGCGGCCGCATCAAGCCAGCGCGTGTCACTCGCCGCTGTCGTCAACCGCCGTGCCCGCTGGGTAGAGTTCGCGCCGCCGCGCTTCGGCTTCCGCTTCTTCGCGGGCGCGTTCGATGGCCGCTTCGCGTTCCATCGCCTCGACGTCGAGCCCGGTTGCGCGGCCGAGTGCCTTGTAGGCTTCGATCCTGCGCGCCTCCAGTTCGGCCAGCTCGGCCTCGCGCGCTTCCTTGCGCTGCTGGTTGGCGATGTTCGACTGGCGGATTTCCTCGTCGGTGCGCCCTTCGGCGAAGGTCGAGATATAGGTGACCTTGGGCGCGTCGGGCGGGCGAAAATGCGATTCCTTCGTCAGCATGGCCAGCCCGGTCAGCGGGATGGCGAGGGACAACGCGAGAAACGGCCAGCGATAGGGCCGCGGTTCGCGAATATAGTCCCACAGGTCGGCGAACCCGGCCTTGGCATCGAAGCGAGATTTGAAGCGCATGCGGCGCAAGATAGGCACTTTCGCGGGCCCGCGCCAGTGGGGCTAGTCGAAGGCGGCGTAGAGCTCGCGCCCATGCGCTGAGAGCCAGCGATTGGCCTGCGCGATATGGCCTTCGTACAGCCGGGCGAGCAAGGCGTGGAACGCGGGCGAATGGTCGAAATGAACCAGATGCGCGACCTCGTGCGCGACCACCGAACGGCGAATCGCATCGGGCGCCTGCACCAGCCGCCAGTTGAGCCGCAGCACGCCTTCGGACGAGCAGCTGCCCCAACGCTTGCGCGCCCGGCTCAGCCTGACCGGCGCGGGAGCGAGCTGGCCGCGCGCGCAATAGTCCGCCGCATCTTCGGCGAACAGGCGCAGCGATTCCTGTTCGAGCCAGCGCTGGAGCCGCCTGGCAAGCGTGTCGTGCGGTCCGCCCAGCGTCAGCCTGCCGCCATCCAGCCGCGGGCTGCGCGGTGCATCGCCGCGCCAGTCGACGGCGAGCTCGCGACCGCGGTACAGCAGCCGCCCCTCACCCGCCGGATCGCGCTTGGGCGGGATCTTGGCGAGCTGCGCGGCGAGCCAGTCGCGCCGCGCATGGGCGAAGGCAGTCGCTTCGGCGCTGCGCGCCCAGTGCGGCAGGGTGATCCGCACCGCGCTGCCATCCGCTGCCAGCCGCAGCGTCAGCCGCCGCGCCCGCCGGTGGCGGGTTATCTCGATCGGAAGCGTGCGATCGCCGAGCTCGATCACCGGCTCCAGCGCGTCGCGGCGGAGCCAGTCGATCACGTGGCACCGCCTTCGTCGTCGTCCGGCCCGTCACCGTCGCCCCAGTCGACCACATGGTGTTCCAGCGGACCCGCCTCGTCTTCGCGCACGACGCGCCCGGCCACCGATACGCCGGCCCGGACCACGCCCTTGCGGTCGCCGCTCAGCAGGTAGTGCCAGCGCGGTAGCGGCTGCCCGTCTGCGCGGCGGCGATAGGCGCAGGTCGCCGGCAGCCAGGTGACATCCTCGACGATGCGCAGCGTCAGCCGCAGGCAATCGGGGACGAAGGACTTGCGATGCTTGTAATCGGTACACTGCGCGGTCTGCGGATCGAGCAGCGTGCACGCCACATTGGTGTGCTCGATCTCGCCCGTGTCCTCATATTCGACCTTATGCAGGCAGCAGCGCCCGCAGCCGTCGCACAGCGCTTCCCATTCCTCGGTGGTGAGATCGGCCAGCGGCCGTTCCCAGAACCGGTCCCTCAGCGCACCCATTTGTCCAGTTCCGCGGCAACCGCTTCGGGGCCCTGGTCGGTCGGCAGCATGGCCAGCGGCTCGCCATCGGGGCCGAACAGGTAGGTGATGTTGGTATGCCCGACCAGATAGCCGCCCGCCTCGTTGGGTTCCTCGATCGAATAGACCGCGGCGAAGGCTTCGGTCACCGCGTCGATCTGTTCCTTGGTGCCGGTCATGCCGACCAGGCGGGGGTGGAAGCTGTCGGTGAATTCGGCGAGCACCGCGGGGGTGTCGCGGGCGGGGTCGACGCTGACGAACAGCGGCTGGATCTGCGCGCCCAGCTCGGGATTGGCCTGTTCGAAGGCCTTGAGGCCGGCCATCGCGCGCTGCGTATCGACCGGGCAGACGTCGGGGCAATAGGTGTAGCCGAAGTAGAGCGTGCGGTACTGGCCGTCGAAGTCGCTCCAGCTGACGGGATCGCCGTCCTCGCCGGTCAGCGTGAATTCGGCGCCGATCGCGGCACCGGCCAGCGGCGGCTGTTCGGGCGGGGCATCCTGGCAGGCGGCGAGGGCGAGCAGGGCGGCGACAAGCGGGGCGGAGTTGCGTAGCATGGTGTCACGGTTCATGGTCTGCTAACCCGCGCTCGGCAAGGGCGAGTCAGCCAATGAACTGCGAAAAAATAGGGGCTCCGACGGTGAAACGGTTCGCGAAATACACTCTTCTGGCAGCGCTGGCGGGATCGCTGGTCGCCGGGCCGGTCCATGCCCAGGCGCAGCGCGACGGGTACAAGTTCCTCGATGCTGTTAAGGAACGCAACGGGACCGAAGCCACGCAGCTCCTGTCCGAACCCGGCAACGTGCTGGTCAATTCGCGCGACATCACCAGCGGCGAGACCGCGCTGCACATCGTCACCCAGCGGCGCGATCCCGTCTGGCTGCGGTTCTTGCTGGCCAAGGGCGCCAATCCCAATATCGCTGACCGCAAGGGCGCCACGCCGCTGCAGCTTGCCGCGCAGCTCGGCTTTGTCGAAGGCGTCGAGATCCTCGCCGAACGCGGGGCCGCGGTCGATGTCCCCAACAGCACCGGCGAAACGCCGCTGATCGCCGCCGTGCACCGCCGCGACGGACCGCTGGTGCGGCTGTTGATCGCCGAGGGAGCCGATGCCGACCGGGCCGACAATTCGGGCCGCACCGCGCGCGACTATGCGCGGCTGATGGGCGCGCGTTCCGGTCTGCTCCAGGAAATCGAACGCGCCGAAGCCGATCGCGGCGAACAGACCGAAACCTACGGACCGAATTGAACCATGGACGTTGCCGACCTCACGCTCGACGAATTGCGGCTCGCGCTGGCGCCCGGCATTGCCGATGCGGCGGTGTTCGACGGCTGGAGCGATGCCGCGCTGGAAATGGCCGCCGACCAGCTCGGCGCAGACCGAGATGTCGCGCGGCTCGCGTTCAAGGACGAAGGCGCGATGGGCATGATCTGCGCCTGGATCGAAACGATCGACCGGCAGATGGTGCTCGACCTGCCGCCCGAGAAACTTGCGGGCATGAAGATCCGCGAACGCATCCGCGCGCTGGTGCAATACCGGCTCGATGCGGTGGCCGGGCAGGAAGAATCCCTGCGCCGCGCGCTGGCGATCATGGCCATGCCGCAGAACGCACCGCGCGCGCTCAAGACCGGTTGGAACAGCGCCGATGTGATGTGGCGGCTCGCGGGCGATACGGCGACCGATTACAACCACTACACCAAGCGCGCGATCCTTGCCTCGATCTACGGCGCGACGCTGACGGTGTTCATCGCCGACGAAAGCGACGGCAAGGCCGACACCGCGGCATTTCTCGAGCGGCGGATCGACGGGGTGATGAAGTTCGAGAAGGCCAAGGCCAAATGGTTCGGTCCCGAGCGCGAGACCTTCAGCGTAACGCGCTTTCTCGGCCGGTTGCGCTACCCCGCCAGATAGGCCCGCGCAAACAGCGCGCTATTGATAACCGGTTGCAACAAGCGCGCAGTTCTGACAGTGCGGCGCGCATGACGCTGGACGGGTTTGAAAACGGCAGGACCGCGCGAATCGTGGCGGTTGACTGGGCCTCCTTGGACGAGAGCGAA
This sequence comes from Qipengyuania citrea, assembly GCF_009828015.1. GTDB lineage: Bacteria > Pseudomonadota > Alphaproteobacteria > Sphingomonadales > Sphingomonadaceae > Qipengyuania > Qipengyuania citrea. Next base: position 307,173 of record NZ_WTYG01000004.1, read on the forward strand.
GGCAAGCGCCTGAAGGCGTTGGGCATCGACGAAGGCGTCGAGGTCGCGGTGACGCGGCGCGGCGTTTTCGGGACCCGCGACCCGCTGGCGGTGCGCGTCGGCCGGATGACCATCGCACTGCGCCGCAGCCACGCGCTGGCGATCGAGGTGGAACCCGTATGACCCGCAAACGTATCGCCGCGCTGGTCGGCAACCCCAATGCGGGCAAGTCGGCCCTGTTCAACGCGCTGACCGGCGCGCGGCAGAAGATCGCCAATTATCCCGGCGTCACGGTGGAGCGCAAGGCCGGCCGCCTGACGCTGCCGAGCGGAGAACCGCTCGAGCTGATCGACCTGCCGGGTTCCTACAGTTTCGATGCCGCGAGCCCCGACGAGGAAGTGACGCGCAAGGTCGTCCACGGCGAATTCGAAGGCGAGGCCACGCCCGAGGTCATCGTGCTCGTCGTCGACGCCGCCAATCTCGAACAGCATCTCGTCTTCGCGCAGGAAGTACTCGAGCTCGGCCGGCCGACGGTGGTCGCGCTGAACATGATCGACCTCGCCGAACGCGACGGGCTCACGCTCGATCCGGCGGCCTTGTCCGCCGCGCTCGGCGTACCGGTGATCCCGACCGTCGCCGTGCGGGGCAGGGGGCTGCAGGAACTGACCGCCGCCATCGCCGAGGCGGAAACCCATGCCGCCGAAGACGCGCAGTGGCGCGGCCATGTCACGCTGCCCGAACGGCGGCTGGTCGCCAAGCACATGGCCCGCGGGGCCACGCTCTCGGCATCGGCACGGCACACGATCGAGAACGGCATCGACCGCGTCCTGCTCAATCCGTGGGTCGGCCCGGTCATCCTGTTCGGCCTGCTGTTCGTGATCTTCCAGGCAGTGTTCGCCTGGGCGACCCCGTTCGCCGATGCGCTGGACGGCGCAGTCGGGGCGATTTCCGGCTGGGTGAGCGGCATCATGCCCGAAGGCTTCATCCGCGATTTCATCACCGAAGGCGTGCTTGCCGGCGTGGGGTCGGTGGTGGTCTTCCTGCCGCAGATCGTGATCCTGTTCTTCTTCATCCTGTTGATGGAGGCAAGCGGCTACATGGCGCGCGCGGCCTTCCTGATGGACCGTCTGATGGCCGGGGTCGGCCTGTCGGGCAAAAGCTTCATTCCGCTGCTGTCCAGTTTCGCCTGTGCGATCCCCGGGATCATGGCCGCGCGCTCGATCCCCGATCCCAAGGACCGGCTGACCACGATCCTCGTCGCGCCGCTGATGACCTGTTCGGCGCGGCTGCCGGTCTATGCCGTCATCATCGCGGCGGTCATCCCGGAGACGAGCGTCGGGCCGGGTATCGGACTGCAGGGGCTGGTGCTGTTCGCGCTTTATCTTGCCGGGATCGTAGGTGCGCTGGTGGTTGCGCTGGTGCTGCGCAACACGCTGGCGAAGGGCGCGGCGAGCGGGTTCATCATGGAAATGCCGCGCTATCAATTGCCGCGGATCAAGGACCTTGCGATCGGCCTGTGGCAACGCGCCTATGTCTTCCTGCGCCGCGCGGGCACGATCATCTTCATGGTCACCATCGCGCTGTGGCTGCTGCTCAGCTTCCCCAAGGCCGAGCCGGGCGAAAGCCAGCTCGATGCCAGCGTTGCGGGCATGGTGGCCGACGGCCTGCACCCGGTGCTCGAACCGATCGGTTTCAACCGCGAGATGAGCCTCGCGCTGATCCCCGCCATGGCGGCGCGCGAAGTGGCAGTGTCGGCGCTGGCAACGACCTATGCCGTCGATGCCGAGGATGAGGATCTCGCCGCCGAAGGCGTGACCGACCGGATCGCCGCGCTGTGGAGCCTGCCGACCGCGCTGGCCTTCCTCGCCTGGTTCGTCTTCGCGCCGCAATGTATCTCGACCATCGCCGTCGCCCGGCGCGAGACCAATGGCTGGAAATGGCCGACCTTCATGGTCGTCTACCTGTTCGTGCTGGCCTATGTCTTTGCCGGGCTGACCTTCTGGATCGCGACCGCGCTGGGACTGTAGAAACCGGGTCCGGTCCGGTGGAAACGCAGCCGCGCCCGTCTAGCCCCCGCTGGCGGGCTGGGTTAGGCCGTGGGTCAACAGTTACGAAGGAATGATTCGATGGCCGGAAGCCTCAACAAAGTCATGCTCATCGGCAATCTCGGTGCCGATCCGGAAATCCGCAGCTTCCAGAATGGCGGCAAGGTCGCCAATCTGCGGATCGCCACCAGCGAAACCTGGAAAGACCGCAACACCGGCGAGCGCCAGGAACGCACCGAATGGCACACGGTCGCGATCTTTTCCGAAGGTCTGGTCGGCGTTGTCGAACGCTTCCTGCGCAAGGGCAGCAAGGTCTATATCGAAGGCCAGCTGCAGACGCGCAAATGGCAGGACCAGTCGGGTAACGACCGCTATTCGACCGAAGTCGTGCTGCGCGGCCTCAACGGCACGTTGACCATGCTTGACGGTGCCCAGGGCGGTGCGGGTGGCGGCGGCAATCGCGGCGGCGGCGGCGGGTCGTGGGACCAGGGAGGCGGTTCGGGCGGTGGCGGCCAGAGCGGCGGCTGGAACCAGGGCGGCGGCGCTGCGGGTGGCGGCGCTGCCGGCGGCGGCATGGGCGGAACCGGCGGCGGCTCGAACTACGACGACCTCGACGACGATATTCCGTTCTGATCGACTTGCGCCCGGGGCGCGCCAAACTGCCTATCGCAATCGTGATAGCCACGGCCTCCTTCCTTCGCGGGTAGGGGGCCGAGGTGCTTGTGATGCTGGCGTATTGCCACGAGGCGTGCAGCGGTGGGGTGGCAGGGAACCGGAGGAGCTTGCCTCTTCGGAGCGAGCGACATTCTTGCCAGCTGCGCTCGATGAGCCAACGCCGCTCGCGCCGACCACAAGCGCCCATAGGCAGGTAACCCCTGCCGCGCAGCGATCCGAAGCCGTTCCTGCCGGATCAGCCCGCCCCCCGCGCCTTTAGGGCATCTTAACCAAGATGCACCTACCCCGACCCGGTTCAGGGGGTACGTGAGGATGAGCATTCAGGACGAGACATCGAGCGATCGCTGGCTCTCGCATTGCGTGTGGATTGTCGCGCTGTGGGCCAGCTTCTTCAATCTGCTCAACTTCAACGGCTATCCGCTTTTCCGGCCCGAGGTAGCGATAACCATGCTGGCGCTTGCGCTGGTCGGGGGGGTGATGGCTCTCATCCAGCAAGCAGCCAAACCGCGCCTGTGGTTCCTCGTCGTGGCACTCTTCGCAGCGGTGCTGGTCGACTTGAACGCATCGATCTCTGCTATCTGGTTCCTAGGCTGCTGGGCCATTTTCGCAGTGATCGCTTTCTATGTCCGCGAGGTCTTCGTGAAGATCCTCTTCGCGGCGGCCGCAGCGGTCCTCTTCTTTCAAGGTGCCGAACTGGTTCTCGATGACGGCAGCCCGCGCGAAGCCGGGAACGAGGCGCAGAACCTGCAGGACCCCGATCGCGATCGCGCGGACCGCCCGGCGATCGTTCACCTGGTGCTCGATTCCTATCTCGGGCTGGACGGCATGGCACTGGGTCCGGACATCTACCGGGACTTGCGGTCCGAGCAGGTCCGCTTCTTCACCAGCCATGATTTCCAGGTCTATCCGCGCGCCTACAGCCCGTATGCGAAGACCTTGAACTCGCTTCCGGCACTGTTTTCCTACGGGCAGGACGAACCCGTGGTCCACTCGATCACCTCGGAATATTCGATACCCGAACAACTGCCATATTTCGCGGATCTCGATTTGATGGGTTATCGCATCGACGCCTTGCTCCCCGCGTATTTCGATCTGTGCGTGAAACAGAAACTGACACGGTGCAGAACGTTCGAAAGTTCCGGGCTGTCTTCCATGCTCGACACCGAAATGAGCGCGACCGACCGTGCGAAAGTGTTCGGCTTCACGATGCTTAACCTGACCAGGACGATCCGCTCCGCCACGGGCAGGATTCGCCCGGACCCCGGGGCTCGGCTGGCCCATAATCGCAGCGAGCTGTTTCCGCTGACCTCGCTAGGGCAGTTCGACAGTTTCATCGCTGACGTCGCCGGTTTGCGCGAGGGGGAAGTGAAGTTCGCACATATTCTGCTGCCGCATGATCCCTATATGCTAGCCGCCGATTGCACGGTGAAACCCGAATCCCGGTGGCTCGATGAACACGGGCCGGGCACTGCCGCTGCGCGCGAACAAGGCTATGCCGACCAGGTGCGCTGTCTCCAGCAGCGGCTCGACCGGCTGCTCGATGCGCTCGATCGCACTCCCGCAGGCCGCGAGGCGATCGTCCTGATCCACGGCGATCACGGATCGCGGATTGCTCCTACGCAGCCATTTGTTGACGGGCCACAGCTTTCGCCGCGCGAGTTGCTGATGTCCTATTCGACCTTTTTCGCGATCCGCGTTCCCGGTGAAAGCCCGGGCGAGGTGCCCGGAACGCATTCTCTCGGCCGGTTGATGGCCGATTTCCGCGCGCGCGAGTTCGCTGCAGCTCCGCGGCCCGCGCCCGCGGTGGACCAGGTAGCGGTGACAGATGCGGCTGGCACCCCGCGCGAGTGGCGGCCGCTGCCGGGTTTTACCCGGTAGATTAATAAGATTTTAGCCAAACCGCTTCACGTTTGACCACAGCCCAGACCCCTTGCGAAGGAATCTCGATGTATCACAGAACCATGGTTTCGCTCGTTGGCCTTGCCGCCATGCTCAGTCTATCTGCGCCGGCCCACGCGTATATCGATCCCGCGACGGGCAGCATTGTCCTGCAGGCGGCGATCGGTGCAGTTGCCGGTGCGACGCTGTTCTTCCGCACTTCGCTGTACAAGGTGAAAGCGCTGTTTAGCCGCCAGAAACCCAGCGGCGAAGAATGAGCGCCAGCGCAGTCCTGGACCCCGGTTCGTTTCGCGATCCGGGCGGTCGAATATTCCGCGTCGGCGAGAAGGTGTTCCGCTCGATAACGGGTAACGCGGCGAGCAATTTTGCACGAGCGGATGAATCCGGCGTCATGCGAAAACTGGTCGAGAGGGGCCGGCTAGTCGATTTCACCGATGTGACCGAACAGGCATCGCAAGTAGGGATCGAACAGGCCGATGTGCTCCTTTCCCATCCGCAGATCCCGTTCATCTCATATCCGTATGAATGGAGCTTCAGCCTGCACAAGGTGGCGGCGCTGGCGCATCTCGACCTGCATCTCGAGCTTCTGGCCCAGGACTTCACGCTCAGCGATGCGACTGCTTACAACATGCAATTCGACGGGACTCGACCGGTCCATATCGACCATCTGTCGATCCGCCCGTACGAGGAAGGCGAGATCTGGGCCGCGCATCGCCAGTTCTGCATGCAGTTCCTCAATCCGCTGCTGATGTGGTCGATGCTCGATCTCCAGCCGAACCATTGGTTCCGCGGATCGCTCGAAGGCATTGCGCCGGAAGACCTGGCCAAACTCGTTCCGCTGAGGAAGCGGCTCAACTGGACCGTGCTGACCCACGTTATCGCCCAGGCGACATTGCAGAACCGGTCGGTGCAGACGACGACGGGGTCGTCGCGGTACCGCGAGGCGCGCCTGCCGCGCTCGAGCTTCGAAGGCATGCTTCGCGGGCTGCGCGGGGCCATCGCGAAAATGGAAGTCCCGTCGCACGAGACGGTGTGGGGCGACTACGCGAACAACACCAGTTACGCCGCTCCCGAAGCCGAGGCCAAGCACGATCTGGTCAAGGAGGTGGTCGCCGCCATCGAGCCGGGCCTGCTCTACGATCTCGGCTGCAATACGGGCGATTATTCGAAGTCGGCGCTAGAGGCCGGGGCCGGGAAGGTCATCGGTTTCGATTTCGACCACGGCGCACTGGAAATTGCCTTCAAGCGCGCGCAATTGGAACAGCTCGATCTGCTGCCGCTGTGGCTCGATGCAGCCAATCCAAGTCCCTCGCAGGGCTGGGGGGAGGCGGAGCGGATGGGCCTTGCCGGGCGCGCCCAGCCCGATGCGCTTCTGGCACTCGCGTTCATTCACCACATTGCCATCGGGCGCAACGTACCGCTCGACATGGCAGTCGACTGGCTCGTGTCCCTTGCGCCTGCCGGAGTGATCGAATTCCCCCACAAGGAAGACCCGATGGTGCAGCTGTTGCTGTCCCAGCGGCCGGATATCTTCCCGGACTATCGCAACGAAACCTTCGCCAACCTGCTGTCGCAGCGCGCGCGGATCGTGAAGGCAGTGGATGTGCTGCCAACGCGAACGTTGTACTGGTTCGAGCGGAACTGACGACCCACGCGGCCAGAGCGGCGCGGCATCGGGCCCGGCGGCGGTTCGAACTACGACGGCCTCGCCGACGATCTTCCGTTCTGATGGGTTACAGCGGCTTGACCAGATATTCGGCGCTGGCGGGGCACAGCGCGGCGAATTCGCGCGAGGATGCGACCGCTGCGGGCGCATCCTCGCGGTCGTGATCGCGGTAACCCAGCTTGCGGAAAAAGTCCGCTGCGGTGGTGGTCAGCAAATGCAGCCGGGCGACACCCTGACGGCGCGCCTCGCTTTCCAGTAGCGCGACGGCCTCGCGCCCTGTGCCCTGACCGCGCGCCGCGCCGAGGATGACGACCGAGCGCAGAATGCGGTCCGGGCCATCGCCCTCGATCCCCCCGAAACCGATACAGCGACCCGCGTGATGGAAGGCGAAAAACGCGCGCCCGTCGTCTTCGATATCATCCACCGGCAGCCCCTCCGCCGCGAGCGCCGGAACAAGCTCCTCGAGCGAGGCCATGGGGGTGATTGTCAGCGCCGTCATGCCTGGTCCTTTTTCAGTGCTGCCAGCGCCTCGGCCAACGGGCCGCTGGGGGCCTGTTCCTCGTCGCTTACGATGCCGGCCCTGCGGCGCGCTTCCTCGGCGCCCGGACCTTCGCGATAGGGATCGATCGCCAGCGCGAGCGTCTGCGCGATCGCTTCGCCCAGATCGAACGCATCGCCTTCGTATTCGATCTGGTCGAGATCCTCGGCGTCGAGCTCGATTTCCTCGTCGGGCGCATAGTCGGGCACCGATCCGGCGGGCACGAAGCGCAGCATGAGCGGCTCGCTCACGTCATAGCTCAGTTCCTCGCGCGTGACCGCGCAGGGCTGGGTGATGGTCGCGGCCAATGTGCCTTCTGCCAGCACGGCATCATCCTTGGTGCCGAAATCCACGGTGGCGGTAAGCGCCGGGATAGCGGTGACGCCGAACCGCGCAGCCAGCGCTGCGCGTTCGGTCTCGCCGGCGTCAACGGTCAATGGCCCTGCAGGCAGGGCGCGCGGTTTGATCGGACGGCTGAGTTCGGGTGCGCTCATGCGGCAAACTCGCCCGCCCGCAGCTGATCCATGCTCGTCCGCTCGAGCCGGGCATGCAGCGCGGCCATGCGCTGGACCAGCGCCTCGGCCTCGTCGGGCTGCGCCATGGTGACATTGCGGCGCACGGCTTCGACCAGCACCTTCGGATCGCTGCGCAATCCTTCGCGATAGGCGCCGATGCGGCCGTTCATGCTTTCCATCAGCGCGTTGATCTTCTTGCCTACGGTGGGATCGCCGATTCCGGCTTCGCGCAGCTGCCCCTCCATGTCCTCGACGAACAGTTCGGTAAGCCGCGCGGTGCTGGCGGCCATCCCGCCTTCGTCTTCCAGCCGCAGCATGACCAGCGTGAGCACCAGCGTGATCATGTCGTAGCGACCCTCGACGCTGTCGGCGACGCCGCACATGCGATACCAGTCGGGATCGCGGGCTTCGGCAACGGTGCGCTGCCACAGGGGGCGCCACTCTTCGCGCGGGTCGGGGCCAAGGGAAAAGACGTTGCCGAAAAGGCGGGCTAGGAAGGACACAAACAACTCCGTTCAGCGGCAATACAGGCCGCGATCCCCAAGCGCCCCCCAATGCCGAGTTGCATGGGCTGGCGCTTTCGGATTAAGGCGTGGGCCAAGCATATAGGGAGGTGGCCGCCTGCGGCCAAGCGCCTGCCGAAAGACGGAGATTTGCTGTTCCCATGAACAGGTCGAAAATTCTGGGCCTTGCCGCGATCGGCGCTGCCGCCATCGCCGCGACGAGCTGCACCGCGATCCGCGAGCCGCGTGGCTACATCGTCGATGCCACGCTGGTGCAATCGGTCCAGCCCGGGATCGACAATGAGCGCAGCGTCACCGGTACGCTGGGGCGTCCGACGTTCGAAAGCCAGTATGGCGAGAAGACCTGGTACTACGTGTCGAGCACGACGGGCCGCAAACCCTTCGTTCGCCCGCGGATTCGCGAGCATTCGGTGCTGGCAGTGAAATTCGATGCCGCGGGCAATGTCGTTTCGGCCGAGCGGACGGGCATGGACCAGGTGGTCTACCTGCGCCCCGATGGCGACGAGACGCCCACGCTGGGCCGCGAACGCAGCTTCCTCGAAGACCTGTTCGGCAATATCGGTGCAGTCGGCCAGCCGGGCCTGGGCCAGGGGCAGTAAGCCTGCGGGCCTGCTCCGGCTTGACCCCCGCCGCGCGCGCCCCATATCGCGCGCATGGATGATAGAGACAATCGCCACGGGCTGACCCAGTGGCATTCCACCACCATTATCGGCGTGAAGCGCGGCGGTGCCACGGTCATCGCCGGCGACGGGCAGGTTTCCATGGGTAACACCGTGATGAAGCCCAATGCGCGCAAGGTGCGCCGGATCGGCGAAGGCGAGAAGGTCGTGGCCGGTTTCGCCGGCGCGACTGCCGATGCCTTCACGCTGTTCGAACGGCTCGAGAAGAAGCTCGAGCAGTACAATGGCCAGCTCCTGCGCGCCGCGGTCGAGCTGACCAAGGACTGGCGCATGGACAAGTACCTGCGCAATCTCGAAGCGTTGATGATCGTGGCGGACGAGGAAAACCTGCTGGTCCTCACCGGCAATGGCGATGTGCTGGAACCCGAAGGCGGTATCGCGGCCATCGGGTCGGGCGGCAATTACGCGCTCAGCGCGGCCAAGGCGCTGGTCGATTACGAGGACGACGCCGAAACCATCGCGCGCAAGGCCATGGCGGTTGCCGCCGATGTCTGCGTGTTCACCAACGGCAATGTGACCGTCGAAACGGTTTGATCTGCGGCATCCCGGCGAAAGCCGGGATGCCGCAGAGCGCCAAATCGAGACAGGTCCCGGCTTTCGCCGGGATGACGATAGGAAGACATGACACAAGCACTGACCCCCAAGGCGATCGTCGCCGCGCTGGACGAACACATCATCGGCCAGAAGGATGCCAAGCGCGCGGTCGCCGTGGCGCTGCGCAATCGCTGGCGCCGCCAGCAGCTCGGCCCCGAGCTGCGCGACGAGGTGACCCCCAAGAACATCCTGATGATCGGCCCCACCGGCTGCGGCAAGACCGAGATCAGCCGGCGGCTGGCCAAGCTGGCCGAGGCCCCCTTCATCAAGATCGAGGCGACCAAGTTCACCGAGGTCGGCTATGTCGGCCGCGATGTCGACCAGATCGCGCGCGACCTGGTCGATGAAGCCATCCGGCTGGAAAAGGAACGCCGCCGCGACGCGGTGCGCGAGGCCGCGAGCAAGGCCGCGATGGAACGGCTGCTGACCGCGCTGGTCGGCGACAATGCCAGCGAAGCGACGCGCGAGGCGTTCCGCCAGCGGATCGTCGACAATTCGATGAACGATACCGAAGTCGAGATCGAAGTGCGCGAGGCCCCCAGCTCGCCGATGGATATCCCCGGCATGCCCGGCGGGGTCGGGATGATCGACCTGTCCGACATGTTCGGCAAGGCCATGGGCAAGAGCCCGCTCAAGCGCCGCAAGCTGAAGGTGCCCGATGCATGGGACCGGCTGGTCGATGAAGAGGCCGAAAACCGCATGGACCAGGACGACGTCAACCGCGTCGCGGTGGAGAATGCGGAAACCAACGGCATCGTCTTCCTCGACGAGATCGACAAAATCGCAGTCAGCGACGTGCGCGGCGGATCGGTCAGCCGCGAAGGGGTGCAGCGCGACCTGCTGCCGCTGATCGAAGGCACCACGGTGGCGACCAAATACGGCCCGATGAAGACCGACCACGTGTTGTTCATCGCGTCGGGCGCGTTCCACGTTTCAAAGCCCAGCGACATGCTGCCCGAACTGCAGGGCCGCCTGCCGATCCGCGTCGAACTGCGCGCGCTGACCGAAGAGGACTTCGTCCGCATCCTCAAGGAAACGCGCGCCAATCTGGTCGAACAGTACCGCGCGCTGATCGGCACGGAGGACGTCACGCTCGACTTCACCGAGGACGCGATCGCCGAAGTCGCCAAGCTGGCGGCGCGGGTCAACGAGACGGTCGAGAACATCGGCGCCCGGCGCTTGCAGACGATGATGGAACGCCTGCTCGAGGATATCAGCTTCGAGGCCGAAGACCGGACCGGCGAGACGATCACGATCGATGCAGCCTATGTACGCGAACGGCTCGAAACGCTGGCGGGCGACGCCGACCTCAGCAAATACATCCTGTAATGGACGGGCTGGGGCGCGGTGGCCGGACGATGATCGCCGCCATGGCGCCCCGGCTCGACCCGCGCCGCTGGCGCTTCGTGCTCGTGCAACCGGACACGGCGCCGCAATTGCTCGGCGCGGCGATCGGTACCTTCCGCGAGGACGAGGGCGTAACGGCGATCGTTCCTGCCGATGTAGCAGGTGAACTGGGCATCGAGGGCCCCGACTTCGCGAGGATCACGCTGACGGTGCATTCCGACCTTGAAGGTGTCGGACTGACCTCCGCCGTGTCGGGCGCGCTGGCCAATGCCGGGATCGCCTGCAATATGATCGCGGCATTCCACCATGATCACGCCTTCGTACCTTGCGCCCGCGCTGCGGAGGCACTCGACGTGCTGCGCGCCCTGGTGGCCGGGGCCTGACGATCGGCGCCAGCTTCCGGGCCGGGATCGGCCACTCGAATAGAGCGAAACCGAAGCGCGCGACGTGTGTTCCTTTGGTGAAGCGCCGGAACACTCCGGCCACGCCCAAACCCCCCCGAAAGGACGAACGCTATGAAAATTCTTATGGTTCTGACGAGCCACGACGAGCTCGGCGACACAGGCGACAAGACGGGCTTCTGGCTCGAGGAATTCGCTGCCCCCTATTACGTCCTCAAGGATGCCGGGCATGACATTACGCTGGCCAGCCCGGCCGGCGGCAAGCCGCCGCTGGATCCGAAATCCGACGAGCCCGATGCGCAGACCGCGGCGACCGAACGGTACAAGAAGGACAGCGAGGCGCAGGCGCAGCTGGCCTCGACCGAGAAACTCGCGGATGTCGATGTCGCATCGTTCGACGGCGTCTTCTACCCGGGCGGTCACGGGCCGCTCTGGGACCTTGCCGAGAGCGCGGTTTCGAAAGCCGTGATCGAAGACACGCTGGCCGCCGGCAAGCCGGTAGCGCTGGTCTGCCATGCGCCTGCCGTGCTGAAGAACGTCACCGCGCCGAATGGCGACCCGATCGTCAAGGGACGCAAGGTCACCGGCTTCACCAACCAGGAAGAAGACGCGGTCGGCCTGACCGATGTCGTGCCCTTCCTGCTCGAAGACGTGTTGATCGAGCAGGGCGGGACCTTCTCCAAGCAGGGCGTCTTCGAACCCTATGTCGTTCAGGACGGCCTGCTCATCACTGGCCAGAACCCGCCGTCGAGCGAGCCTGCGGCCGAGAAGCTGCTGGAAGCGCTGAAAGCGGACTAGGCTTCGGCGAATGCACTAAAAAGGGCGGGCGCGGATTGACCGTGCCCGCCCTTTTTCATGCCTGCAGCTGCGTATCAGCAACGGCCCGCAAAGGGGCGACCAGTGCCCCCGACATGCGGCTTACGGATGCGGGGCCAGCCCGATTTCGACACCGGTCTTGTCGGTCAGCGCGAACTTGTCGACCAGATCGCTGCTCGCGCGGTTGAGCCCGACGACCTGCACGCTGCGGCCATTGCGGCGCATGCGTTCGACCACCTTGTCGAGCGCGCCGACCGCGCTGATGTCCCAGAAATGCGCTTTCGACACGTCGATGATCACGTGGTCGGCCGGATCGGGCATGATGCTCTCGGGCCCGAGCGCGGCTTCGAAGCGTTCGACGCTGGCGTAGAAGATCTGCCCCTTGGCGCGGTAGGTCGCGGTTTCCCCGTCGCGTTCGCGGACGACCTCGAACATGGTCATCACCTTGTGGGTGAAGAACACGCCCGACAGGATCACGCCTGCCAACACGCCCAGCGCGAGGTTGTGCGTGGCCACTACGACGGCGACCGTGGTCAGCATGACCACCGAGCTCTGCCACGGGTGCTTGCCGATATTGGGAATGGAGTTCCACGAGAAGGTGCCGATCGACACCATGATCATGATCGCCACCAGCGCGGGCATCGGCACTTGGCCGACGAGGTCGCCGAGCAGCGCGAGCAGGATCAGCAGCGACAGGCCGGCGGTAAAGGTCGACAGCCGGCCGCGGCCGCCGCTGGTCACGTTGATGACCGACTGGCCGATCATCGCGCAGCCGCCCATCCCGCCGAAGAAGGCCGCGACGATATTGGCGATCCCCTGGCCGCCGCTTTCGCGGCGCTTGTTGCTGCCGGTATGCGTCATGTCGTCGACGATCTGCGCGGTGAGCAGCGATTCGAGCAGGCCGACCGCGGCCATGGTCGCCGAATAGGGAGCGATGATGGCCAGCGTTTCCCAGTTCAGCGGCACATCGGGCAGCGCGAAATAGGGCAGGCCTTCGGGCAATTCGCCCATGTCGGTGACCGTATTGACCGGCGCATCGAGGTATATCGTCAGCGCGGTGAGCACGATGATCGCGATCAGCGGGCTGGGCACGGCGGTGGTGACCTTCGGGATCAGGTAGATCATCGCCAGCGCGGCCGCGACCATGGCATAGGTCACCCAGCCGATCCCTGCATTGCTCGGGTCGAGCTGCGGCAACTGCGCCATGAAGATGAGGATTGCCAGCGCATTGACGAAGCCGGTGATGACCGAACGGCTGACGAACTGCATCAGCAGGTCGAGCCGCAGCAGCGCGGCAATGCCTTGGAATACCCCCATCAATATGGTCGCGGCGAAGAGATATTCGACCCCGTGATCGCGCACCAGCGGCACCACCACCACGGCCACCGCCGCAGTCGCTGCGGAGATCATGCCCGGGCGTCCGCCGGTAAAGGCAATCACCATCGCGATCGCGACCGAGGCATAGAGCCCGACGCGCGGATCGACCCCGGCGATGATCGAGAAGCCGATCGCCTCGGGTATCAGCGCCAGCGCGACGACGAGCCCGGCGAGCACGTCGGCGCGGATGTTGGAGAACCAGTCGCGGTGGATCGCGGCACGGTCGAGCATGGGAAATGTCCTGTCAGGTTCGGAAAATGGCGCACGCAGACCGGCGCGCAGAATTCGCATCGCCCTATGAACGATGTTGCATTGCAGCACAAGATGCGCGCGGATTGGCGGCCCGGGCCGTGCCGCTCGGTTGCGGCCCGGGACGGTGCCTAGTCGCTGCGTTCCGCCTGCTGGCGCGCCCACATTTCGGCATACAGTCCGCGCGCCTGCAGCAGCTCGGCATGGGTGCCGCTTTCGGCCAGTCGGCCCTGGTCGAGCACCAGGATGCGGTCGGCATCGGCGATCGTCGACAGGCGGTGGGCAATGGCCAGCGTGGTGCGGTCTTCGGACACGCGGTGCAGCGTGGCGAGGATCTCCTGCTCGGTCCGGCTGTCCAACGCGCTCGTCGCTTCGTCCAGCAGCAGGATCGGGGGGTTCTTGACCAGCGTGCGCGCGATCGCGACCCGTTGTTTCTCACCGCCCGACAGTTTCAGCCCGCGTTCGCCCACTTCGGTATCGAGCCCGTCGGGAAGGCGTTCGATGAAGGGCATGATCGACGCATCGGCCGCTGCTGCGACCACCGCTTCGCGCGACGCACCCCCGCGGCCATAGGCGATGTTGTAGCCGATGGTGTCGTTGAACAGCACGCTGTCCTGGGGAACGATGCCGATGCTCTCGCGCAGGCTGGCCTGCGTCACTTGCGCGATGTCCTGCCCGTCGATCAGGATGCGCCCCTGCCACGGATCGTAGAACCGGAACAGCAGCCGCCCGATCGTGCTCTTGCCCGCGCCCGACGGGCCGACGATCGCCACATGCTTGCCCGCGGGGACTTCGAAACTGAGCCCGTGGAGGATCTCGCGGTCCGGTTCATATCCGAAATGGACATCGTCGAAGACCACAGTCGGCTGGCGGACCACGAGCGCGGGCGCAGCGGGTGCGTCCTTCACTTCGGTCTCGGTATCGATCAGGCGAAACATCTCCGCCATGTCGATCAGCCCCTGCCGGACCGTCCGGTACACCATGCCGAGCATGTCGAGCGGGCGGAACAGCTGGATCAGATAGGTGTTCACCAGCACCAGATCGCCGGTGGTCAGCACGCCCTTGCTCCATTGCCACACGGTGAACCCCATCGCGCCGCCCATCAGCAGGTTCATGATGACTGCCTGGCCGATGTTGAGCAGGCCGAGCGAGTTCTGGCTGCGCACCGCTGCATCGGCATAGGACCGCGCGGATTCGGCATAGCGCGCGTGCTCGCGCGTCTCGGCGCCGAAATATTTGACCGTCTCGTAATTGAGCAGGCTGTCGACCGAGCGGGCGAGCGCGGTGCCGTCTAGTTCGTTCATCCGCCGGCGCAGTTCGTTGCGCCATTCGGTGACCTTGCGCGTCAGCGTGATATAGGCAGCCACGGTCAGCGCGGTGGCGGCGACCAGTTCCCACCCGAAATTGAGATAGAAGATCACTCCGACCGCCACCAGCTCGACGGCGGTGGGCGCAATGTTGAACAACAGGAAGTACAGCATCGTGTCGATGCTCTTGGTCCCGCGATCGATCGTCTTGGTCACTTCGCCCGTGCGGCGCGCAAGGTGGAAGCGCAGCGACAGCTGGTGCAGCCGCCGGAAGGTGTCCTCGGCGAGCTGGCGCGTGGCATCCTGCCCGACGCGTTCGAAGGTGATGTTGCGCAGATTGTCGAACACCACGGCGGCGAGGCGCCCGGCGGCATAGGCGATGACAAAGGCCAGCGCGACCATCGCGGTTTCGTTCGCGGGTGTGGTCATGGCATCGACCGCACCCTTGTAGGCGAAGGGCAGTGCCAGCATCGTGCCCTTGGCCAGCAGCACGAACACCATCGCACCGGCGATCCGACGCCTGAGCGAGGGATTGTCGGCGGGCCATAGATAGGGAAGGAAGCGCCGGATCGTCACCCAGCCTTCGGGATCGTCGGGCCGGGCGGGTGAAGCGTAGTCGGGTGGCATGCCCGGCTATGTGGGAGGGATGCGTGTGCGGGGCAAGGCGGCGCTCCGCCATAACCCCCGCGCGGTGGACATGGCGATTGGCGACCGCGCGCAGGGGTACTGGCCGAGCGCGGGCGCCATTTCTCCCGCGTGCCGCAGTTCGGGCCCGCAGTTCACTCGGCGGCGTCGCGGGTCCGCCCGGCGGGGGCCGGCGTGGCAGCGGCGGTGGGCAGGGGATCTGCCGGGGTCCGCCTGATCATGGCGATGCTCTGACGCACGATATCGGGCCATACGAGGTAGAGCATGCCCGCATAGGTCGCGGCGCCTGCAGTGCCGAGCAGTGCGAGCGTGGCGACCGGGCCGATTTCCGCCGGCAGGGCCAGCCGCAGGCCACCGACCACACCGACCATGGCGAGGCAGGCGAGCACCGGCGGCGCGGCGGCCACCACGAGGCGGCGCAGCGGGAGGTCGATCTGCGGCAGGGTGAGCGCGAGCGTGAAGATCAACAGCAGCGGCGCGGCCACCCACCACGCCCGCACCAGCCCCTGCGCGCCGAACTGGACGCCGATGAAGAAGGAGCCGGCAAACAGGATCGCGCCCGCGATGCTGGTGGCAAGATAGAAGCCTTCCTTCCCCGTCGCCGTGCAGGTCGGCGAACAGATGATCTGCACCGCCATCAGTGGCATGACGATAGCGAGCCCCGATACGATGGGCGCCATCCCGGTCCATTTCTCGCCGAACACCACCAGGATCGCTTCGGGGGCGGTCAGCGCCAGCCCGATATAGATCGGCGTGACGACCAGCAGCACGCTTTGCATGGTGCGTTCGAAATAGGGGCCCAGGCTGCGACCCGCCTTGTGCAGTTCTGCATAGGCAGGGAAGGCCACGTCGTTGAGCGGCGGGATGAAGCGTCCGGTCACGATCAGCGTCAGGAACAGCGCCTCGGAATAGAGCCCCAGCTCATAGACCGAGAAAACGCGCCCCGCGATGAAGATGTCGCTCTGGCTCTGGATGATCCAGAACAGCTGGCACAGTGTCAGCGCACCGCCGAACCCGATCATTCGCCGGGCGCCCCTGAGATCGAACACCGGGCGCACCCACAACCGCGCCGCTATGCTCATGATCACTGCCCGGACCGCGATTCCCGCGATCGGTGCATAGATCAGCGCCCAGACGCCGAAGCCGTACCATGCCAGCGCGAGCGCCGTTGTTGCAGCGACCGCGGCCGACACCAGATTGGCGATCCCCTGGCTGCGAAACTCGAGCCGCCGCGCGAGCAGCGCGGTGGGCAGGGCAGTGAAGGGGATGGCGAGGAAGATCAGCGCCTGCACGCGCAGCAGCCGGGCGACCTCGGGCTGACCGTAGTAATCGGCCACGATCGGGGCCAGCGCCAGCTGCGCGGCCGCGAGCAGGCCGTTGGTCAGCAGGAGCAGCGCGAACACCTGCCCGATCTCGCGGTCGCCGACCCGGTCGGCCTGGATCAGCGAGCTGGCAAAGCTCCAGCCATTCAGGAAGTGGAGCGCAGTCACGATCACCTGGCTCATGGCGAACAGGCCGTAGTCGGAGGGCTCGAGCAGCCGCACGACCATGATCGTCGATCCCCAGGTGATGAACTGCGCGACCAGCTGGCTGCCCCAGCGCCAGGCCAGCGCCTTGCGCACGCGCGCGCCAAAACCTTCGGGGGCATCGTGCTCGGCAGCGTCGCGCATCGTCATGCCTGCAGTGCTAGGCGCGATTCGTCGCGATTGCGAGGCGCGAGGCGGCCCGGCGTCCGGGTAATTTGCCCCGAATCCGGCCGTGCAGCGCCATCGGTCGGAGAATTTCGGGCGGGGCGCGGTTGATCATTACCGCACGCTCCCTATATCGGAATGGCAGCGGGGACGCTGCAAGCCGCACGATTGAGCGGTTTTGCAAAAAACCCGAAACAAAACTGCAAAAAGGTTATTGACCGAATCCTTGGTGGGACCTAGATGGCCCTCACCGACGCGGTGCTGACGGCTTCCACTGTCCGCTGCAACGGTCGCCAACATTGTCGGATAGCCGGTCCCCCGGTTTAAGGTCGGGGCAGGATCAGCTGTCCGTTGTTAGTGTCTGGCGGTTCTTTGACATTGTTGTTTATTGATGAAGGGACATGTGGGCGACGGCGCCCGGTCCGGGGGTTTTAAGGCTCCGGATACCGGTTAATTCAAGCCGATTGCCACATCCTCTGGTGAACTCCACGTTTGCCATTGGGTGATGCATGTTCATTCGTATCCATTACGTTTGACAGTGCAGGTATCGGCTCCTTGAAGCTCATGCCAAGCAGGTTAGCGGGGTTTTCCCCGTGCTTGATTGGTGTGTGACACAAACTTGAGAGTTTGATCCTGGCTCAGAACGAACGCTGGCGGCATGCCTAACACATGCAAGTCGAACGAACCCTTCGGGGTGAGTGGCGCACGGGTGCGTAACGCGTGGGAACCTGCCTTTAGGTTCGGAATAACAGTTAGAAATGACTGCTAATACCGGATAATGTCTTCGGACCAAAGATTTATCGCCTTTAGATGGGCCCGCGTTAGATTAGATAGTTGGTGGGGTAATGGCCTACCAAGTCGACGATCTATAGCTGGTCTG
>NZ_WTYG01000004.1:327500-330050 GCF_009828015.1 Qipengyuania citrea
TGACTTAATCTACCATGCAAGCTTAAGCCGTTAGGTGTAGGCGCAGCGAAAGCGAGTCTGAATAGGGCGACTGAGTATGATGGATTAGACCCGAACCCCGGCGATCTAGGCATGGCCAGGTTGAAGGTGCAGTAACATGCACTGGAGGACCGAACCGGTGAATGTTGAAAAATTCTCGGATGAGCTGTGTTTAGGGGTGAAAGGCCAATCAAGCCGGGAAATAGCTGGTTCTCCGCGAAATCTATTGAGGTAGAGCGTCGGATGTATGCCGATGGGGGTAGAGCACTGGATGGGCTAGGGCTGCGCGAGCGGTACCAAACCTAACCAAACTCCGAATACCATCGAGTCTTATCCGGCAGACAGACGGCGGGTGCTAAGGTCCGTCGTCAAAAGGGAAACAGCCCTAACCTACAGCTAAGGTCCCCAAGTCATATCTAAGTGGGAAAGCATGTGGGAATCCCAAAACAACCAGGAGGTTGGCTTAGAAGCAGCCATCCTTTAAAGAAAGCGTAACAGCTCACTGGTCTAAACAAGGGTTCCTGCGGCGAAGATGTAACGGGGCTAAAGATATGCACCGAAGCTTAGGGTTCAGAATTTATTCTGAGCGGTAGCGGAGCGTTCCGTAAGCGAGTGAAGGCGAAGGGTAACCGACGCTGGACGTATCGGAAGTGCGAATGCTGACATGAGTAGCGACAAACAGGGTGAGATGCCCTGTCGCCGAAAGACCAAGGGTTCCTGCGCAACGCTAATCGGCGCAGGGTTAGCCGGCCCCTAAGACGAGCCCGAAGGGGGTAGTCGATGGGAACCACGTAAATATTCGTGGGCCTGAAGATGTGTGACGGATCGTGGAAGTTGTTTTCTCTTATTGGATTGAGAGGGCAGCCAAGCGGTTCCAGGAAATAGCCTCTTCACTATAGACCGTACCCGAAACCGACACAGGTGGTCAGGTAGAGTATACCAAGGCGCTTGAGAGAAGTATCCTGAAGGAACTCGGCAAATTGCCTCCGTACCTTCGGAAGAAGGAGGCCCCATATCGACGCAAGTCTTTGTGGGGGGCACAGGCCAGGGGGTAGCGACTGTTTAGCAAAAACACAGCACTCTGCTAAGTCGGCTTCAAGACGACGTATAGGGTGTGACGCCTGCCCGGTGCTCGAAGGTTAAGAGGAGGAGTGCAAGCTCCGAATTGAAGCCCGAGTAAACGGCGGCCGTAACTATAACGGTCCTAAGGTAGCGAAATTCCTTGTCGGGTAAGTTCCGACCTGCACGAATGGCGTAACGACTTCCCCACTGTCTCCAGGATATGCTCAGCGAAATTGAATTCTCCGTGAAGATGCGGAGTACCCGCGGTTAGACGGAAAGACCCCGTGCACCTTTACTGCAGCTTCAGAGTGGCATTAGGAAATTACTGTGTAGAATAGGTGGGAGGCTTTGAAACATCGGCGCCAGCTGGTGTGGAGCCAACCTGTGAAATACCACCCTGTGATTTTCTGATGTCTAACCACGCACCGTTATCCGGTGTTGGGACCCTCTGTGGCGGGTAGTTTGACTGGGGCGGTCGCCTCCTAAAGAGTAACGGAGGCGCGCGATGGTATGCTCAGGACGGTTGGAAACCGTCTGCAAGAGTGCAATGGCATAAGCATGCCTGACTGCGAGACCGACAGGTCGAGCAGAGACGAAAGTCGGTCATAGTGATCCGGTGGTCCCTCGTGGAAGGGCCATCGCTCAACGGATAAAAGGTACGCCGGGGATAACAGGCTGATGATTCCCAAGAGCTCATATCGACGGAATCGTTTGGCACCTCGATGTCGGCTCATCACATCCTGGGGCTGGAGCAGGTCCCAAGGGTTTGGCTGTTCGCCAATTAAAGTGGTACGTGAGCTGGGTTCAGAACGTCGCGAGACAGTTTGGTCCCTATCTGCCGTGGGCGTCGATTGTTGAAAGGAGTTGCCCCTAGTACGAGAGGACCGGGGTGAACATACCTCTGGTGTACCTGTCATCCTGCCAAGGGTGCCGCAGGGTAGCTATGTATGGACGGGATAACCGCTGAAAGCATCTAAGCGGGAAGCCTCCCTTGAGATAAGCAATCTTCGAACCGTCATAGACCATGACGTTGATAGGCCGGGTGTGGAAGCGCAGTAATGCGTGTAGCTAACCGGTCCTAATAGTTCTTTTCGCGCTTGTAGGATCTGCACCATCAATGACAGCCCTGTCGCAAGACAGGCGGCTCAACGGTGGTAGAGGAAACTTCAGCCGGATAAGCCCTCAAAAGCTCAACAGCATCGATTTAAAATCCGATACGGTCCCCGCAGGGCAAAACCTGCGGGCGGCCCGTCCGCCCGCTTTATTGCTTGGTGGCTATAGCGTCTGTGACCCACCCGATCCCATCTCGAACTCGGACGTGAAACCGGACTGCGCCGATGGTACTAGTGCTCAAGCACTGGGAGAGTAGGTCGCCGCCAGGCATTATAGCGGACGGACGCGGAACAAACCCATTCACGATTTCAAAAAGCCGCTGCCGGTGCAAACCGCGCGGCGGCTTTTTCGTCTCTG
>NZ_WTYG01000005.1 GCF_009828015.1 Qipengyuania citrea
TGACATGACCCCTAGCGTTCCTCCAGCTGGGATTAGAGTCGATCGGGTTTGTTGCGCATGGGTGCGGTTGAAGCAATGAGCTGCGTGGCGGAGCCCGTCGGGCGTAGCGACGCAGCTCATTGCTTATTCAGTTTGGCGACGAACGCCGCCGGGGTTGCGTAGCCAAGCGCTGAGTGTGGTCTCTCACGGTTGTAACCCTCGATTCAGGCCGCGATCTCGCGCCGGACATGAGCAAGGGTGAGGAAGAGCGTCTCATTCAGCAGTTCATCGCGCATGCGGCCATTGAAGTTCTCGCAGAAGCCGTTCTGCACAGACTTCCCTCGCGCGATGTAATGCCATTCCACGCTGATCTTCCGCACCATGCCAGCACCGCGTTGCTGGTCAGCTCGATACCGTTATCGCTGACGATCATCCCAGGCTTGCCGCGCCCGGCGATCAGATCCGCCAGCTCGCGCACGACGCTGCGATTAGAGACCCTATGTATCCGGCACCGCTCGCAGGCACTTTCTAGGCATATCATCGGCGATACTGGGCACGCGGAACCGGCGCCCAGACGCCATCTGATCATGCACAAAGTCCAGGTTCCAGCGCCGGTTCGGCAGAGCCAGGATCGGAGCCGGCGCTTTGGTCCCGACAGCGCGTTTGCGACTGCGTCGCCAGCCCTTCCTCCTGATGATGCACTGGGTCTTCTTGCGGTTGACCATCACGCCCTCCCGGCGCAGCAGGATGTGCAGACGGCGATAGCCGAACCGACAACGCTGGTTGACCAGTTCGCGCAGCTTCTCACGAAGCGCGGCGTCATTCTCCGGCGTGGAACGGTAGCACATGCTCTTGCAATCAGCGCCAATGATCCGGCACGCCCGCCGCTCGCTCATCTCATGGCGGTCCTGAAGATGAACCATAGTTTCCCGCTTCCCGCCGAGCACTAGAATTGCTTTGCCACCAAGTCCTTTGAGGCAAACCAATCGAGCATCGCATCCGCCAACAACCGCTTCAGCTTCGCGTTCTCGCTCTCAAGCGCTCACACACGTCGACACTCGGTAACCTCTAGCCCGCCATACTTCGACTTCCAAATGTAGATAGTCACTTCCGACATCCCGTGTCGATGAGCCAGGTCAGCTCGCTCCCAATCGCAGGAAAATCAAAGGGACACGTCACAACACAACGACTAAGGCAGCACGTCAAGCGATACAGCCTAGTTAAGCGAGCTTTTGTACGTTGTTCTGGTACTATGGGTGCGACTAGAAGCCCGGTACCAAACGAAATCGGCTGACCTCCACCTTTGATTTGTCGAGTGGGTCGGAGATCGCCAGATGCTCATAACTGCCCGGCGATGCACATCGGCGTCGACACCTTTCATTGCCGCCCCAAGTCCCTATAGGGCCTCTCACCTTGCCCGGCTAACTGCAGAGCGCAGCGAGCTGAGTGGCTTTGCGACAGATCCGAACCATCAACCGCGGGACAAAGGTCCAGAGGATTACTTTCCACATAAGCGCTAAGTAAATAAAGTAAGTTCCCGCCCGAATGCCTTACAGTCGCAAATCAGAAAAACCCTCATCTACCAGATATTTCAGATCATAAATTACCCGGTTCGTCCGACAGAACGTTGAAATTCGTTCCGCGCCAAGCGCCTTAAACTCTCTATGGGCAACAGCCAGTACTACACCGTCGTAAATATTTTCGCCGGGCGAGTCGATTAAATCCAAGCCATACACAGACTTTGCCTCAAAAGGATCAGCGAGTGGGTCGAAAACGTCAACACATACGCCGAAGGAGGCGAGCTCATTGATTACGTCGACGACCCGTGTATTTCTAAGGTCCGGGCAATTTTCTTTAAAGGACAACCCCATTACTAAAACCCGGCTACCATTAACCTGAATGCGCTTTTGTAGCATCGCTTTAATCATTTGGCCGGCTATATAAGTTCCCATCCCATCGTTCAGTCGGCGGCCGGCCAGAATTATGTCAGGATGGTAGCCAATCTCCTCAGCTTTATGAGTTAGGTAGTATGGATCTACTCCGATGCAATGCCCGCCCACCAAACCGGGGCGAAACGATAAGAAATTCCATTTCGTTCCTGCTGCTTGTAGCACCGCCTCAGTATCGATTCCCAAACGATTAAATATAATAGATAGCTCGTTAATCAATGCTATGTTGACATCGCGTTGTGTATTCTCAATTACTTTGGCGGCTTCAGCTACTCGTATCGATTCGGCAGGGTATGTTCCTGCAGTAATAATTGATTTATAAAGATTGTCGACTAACGTTGCGACGTTATCTGTCGATCCAGAAGTCACTTTGCGAATGTCAGGTAGGCGATGCTCTCTGTCGCCAGGATTGATCCTCTCCGGGCTATAGCCGCAGAAAAAGTCATAGTTATAGGTCAGGCCTGAACATTGTTCGAGAACTGGAACGCACTCTTCCTCTGTCGCGCCAGGATAAACTGTAGATTCATAAATAACGACGTCCCCTCGTTTAAGAAACCTGCCAACAGTTTTCGATGCGTTTAATAGCGGTGAAAGATCAGGACGCCGATGCACGTCTATTGGCGTTGGAACCGTGATAATGTAGATATTACATTGAGCTAGCTCCGTCGGATCAGTTGAAAAGTGAAGCCCCTTTGCTGCTGCGAGTTCATTCGCATCAGTTTCAAGCGTCACGTCTCGACCTCGTTGCAATGCCTCTATTCGAGCCTCATTGATGTCAAAACCCAAAACTTCCCGTTTACGAGCAAATTCAACCGCTAGTGGGAGGCCAACGTAGCCCAATCCTATCACAGCGATCCTTAAGTGTTCAAATGAAGGAAGTGTCGCTACACCAAGCATTTCTGATTTCATTTTCCCGAATACTCCCGAAACCATGCTACAAAATCGGTGATGCCGGTGCGAAAATCCGTTCTAGGGCGATAGCCAGTCAGCTGTTCAAGCAACGAAGCATTAGCCCAAGTTGCCGGGACGTCGCCCCGCTGCATCGGCAGATAATTACGCTCTGCCTTGAAGCCCAATACTGCTTCGATTGCTTCGATAAAATCGAGTAGTCGGACTTTGTCATTGTTACCTATGTTGACAATGCGAAATGGCGCGACGGGGCTCAACGAATCGCCCGGCACAATGTCTGAATGGGCCGCCGGTCGCTCGGGTGCGGTGTCAATCAGCAAGCGGATCGCGCGAACCAGATCGTTGACATGTGTAAAATCCCGATACATGTCTCCATGGTTGTAGATATCGATGGGTTTACCATCGAGCATAGCATCAACGAATTTATAAAGTGCCAGATCTGGGCGGCCCCAAGGGCCATACACCGTGAAAAATCGAAACATAGTTGTCGGCAAGTTCCACAGGTGAGCATACGCGTGCGCCATGGATTCATTGGCCTTCTTGGTCGCCGCGTAAATCGTCAATTGGGTGTCAGCCTTTTCAGTTTCGACGAACGGCATCTCTTCGTTCGCGCCGTAAACTGAGGAAGTGGAAGCCATCAGTAGATGCTGGACCTTGAGCCTGCGGGCGGCTTCCATCACATTGAAAGTGCCAACAACATTGCTGTCGAGATAGGCGCGTGGATTTTCGAGACTATAACGAACGCCAGCCTGCGCAGCTAGGTGGACGATGACATCTGGCGCGAATGCATCTATCGTCGCGTCGAGCAAACCCTGATCCTCAAGCATGCCCTCGGTCGCCATAAAGGCAGGGTCCTCGCAGAGGCGGCGGTGACGCTCCCGTTTCAGCTGAACATCATAATAATCTGTCATCCCGTCATAACCGGCAACGACAAAGCCCTCGGACAGCAGCAGCTTGGCGAGGTGAAAGCCGATAAACCCGGCTGTACCACTTATGAACACTTTGCTTGGCAAGAAGGTCCCCTAGGATTACTCGGCTTCAGTGCGAGTCAGTCACCCAGAGCGCTTGGCGCGCACAAGGGACGATTGCAAGCATCAGATGAAAGCAATTTGTTTGCCCGTTGGGAGGAACGAAAATGTGGCCACGGACCAGCAGCGTGGGGATCACTCGACTGTCACCGCATTGGCGGGAATGCGAGGCTGATAGACGGCTGTCCTTGGCGCAGACTACGTGATAGGCCTACAATATCAACCGTATCGCATAGACCAGCGCACGTTGACCAGCGACACGTTGAGCGGTTAGCCACTGGGCATCTCGATGATGGCGATGCAGACCGCGCCCGCTGCTGCCAGTCTATCAGCGTCCGAGACCAGCGCGTGCCGTCGCGCGCGCGGAATTCGTTCGCGACATTGAAATCGACCGGTGCGCGAGCGATCTGTTCGAACCAGTATTTGGCGACCATGCGGTCTAAAAGGCGGTGCGCGATGCGACTATGGCTACCCGGCGGATCTTCGAGATGTCGAAATCGAAAAGCGGCAACGCGATCGGATTGTCCGACTGGGGCAGGTAGGAGCGCAGCGTCGGCGCGACCACGGTCGGCTGCTCGAAGATTTCCTCCTGCATGAAGTCGCGGCAATCGCCCTTGCGGTCCCGGCCTCCCGCCGTGTTCAGCGCTTGCTGGATGCAAAAGGCGAGAAGTCGGTATCGGTGTCGAACAGCTCGACCCCTTCGGCGCGTTTGAGCGCGCCGACCGCGGCATAGGTGACTGGGGTCAGCAGCGCCTCCCACAGCGTCTTGATCGCCCATTGCGACAGCACGACCTGCCACAGCAGCTCGACTGGCCATCCGGCCAGGCCCCAGAAGGCCAGCGGGTAGAAGATCAGGCTGTCGAGACCCTGGCCGATCACCGTCGATCCGATCGTGCGCATCCACAGATGGCGCCCCTGCGTCCACACCTTCATCTTGGCGAGGACATAGCTGTTGGCGAATTCGCCAGCCCAGAAGGCGACCATCGACGCGAGTACGATCCGCCAGCTGTTGCCGAACACGAACTCGTAGGCTTCCTGTCCGGGCCAGCCCTCCGCCGGCGGCAACTGCACCACGACCCACGCCATGAAAGCCATGAAGAGCAATGCGGCAAAGCCCGTCCAGATGACCCGCCGTGCACGGGCATAGCCGTATACTTCGGTCAGGATGTCACCGATGATGTAGCTGACCGGGAAGAACAGCACCCCGGCGCCGAACGACCATTCGCCGATGACCGGCAATATGACGTAGCTCGGTTTCGATGCGCCGATTAGGTTCGACAGCAACAGGATGGTGACGAAGGCCGCCATCACCAGATCGTAATAGCGAAAATGCGGTGCGGGCGTATTCGTCGGAGCGTTTTCCATCGCAAACACGGTTAGTGCCGATTGGCCTGCCGTGAAAGGCACGTTATGGCAGCCCCGGAGCGCGCCCGTAGTTCAACTGGATAGAGCACGAGCCTTCTAAGCTTGGAGTTGCAGGTTCGAGTCCTGCCGGGCGCGCCAATTTCCCGAGAGGGAGACCTTGCGCCGTTCTTGCAGGATGGCGCTTGCGGTCGGATCGCAATCGATCTCCCGTCTATCCACTTACCGGGTCCCCTGCGCTTCAGGACGGTGGGGTTTCGCAACCTGCCAGGCGTGGCCGCAGCATTTCGAGCAGCTGGCGGGTTTCCTGCTGGTCTGCGGATTGCAGGAGGCGGCGTTCATCGACCCGGCACCGTTCGCCGAGGTCGGCTTCGCCGAAATAGGCGGCCACCCCGGTGACCTGGTGGAGAAGCTCGGCAATTTCCTGCTTCTGCTCAGCATCGATAGAGTGGCTGGCAAGAGCGGCATCGACCGCGTCCAGGCTGGCTTGTCGGCGCTGTTCGAACAGGGCGCGCAGTTCGGGATCCGTTTCCTCTTCGATCGGGTCGTCCACGGGCGGCCTACCTTTCATCGCCGGTTTCCTCCGTCATGCGCCTCCCGAGCGCTATTATCCCACCCGCGCGCTTGCCGGGCCGCGCACCGCAAAGTCTGCCTGCAAGTCTGCGGCTTGGCAACGGCCGATCACCCCGCTTGCCGGAGTGCCCGCGCGCGGCTGATCGCTCAGGTGTCGAACCAGTGCCGCAGTTCGTCGAGAGCGCGACCGATATTCGCGTCGTCGGCGGCAAGCTTCAGATCCCGTTCGATCCGGCCTGCAAGCTGGCCGAGTTCTTCGTCACCGAAGTATTTGGCGATGCCGGCCATGACGTGGAGCTTGTCGCGCAGCAGGTCGCATTGCGCGGAACCAAGCATGTCCTCGCCCTCGAGCGCGGCAAGCTGGTTACGCAGTTCGAGCTTGCGCTGTTCGTACATGTTCCGGGCATCGTCCACATCCACCGAAAGGTCGGTTTCCGCCAACTCGCCGGATCCCGGCGTCGGTTTGGTGAGCCATTGTTCGAGACAGGGGCCAAGCCGTTCGGCCGAGATCGGCTTGGCGACATGGTCCTGCATGCCGGCTTCCATGCACAATTCGATATCGTCGGCATAGGCATTCGCGGTAACCGCGATGATCGGCAGTTCGCGCGGACCGACGCCATTCGCGCGGAGCGCGCGTGACGCTTCGAGCCCGTCCATGACCGGCATCTGCATGTCCATCAGCACGGCATCGAACGGTTGGCCCTGCGCCTTCGCCTCCATGACCTGCTGGACCGCCTGCTGACCGTCGTCGGCGACCTGCGTTTCCACTCCCAGGCGCGAGAGCATCGCGACGATGAGCTTCTGGTTTATTTCCGCGTCCTCCGCCAGCAGCACCCGCCGCCCGGCCAGCGCCGTGCGGTAGCTCGATGCCGAGTTGTCCTGTTTGGCGGCGGACTTCTGCGCAGGGCATTTCGCCAAGGGCAAGACAAGTTCGAAAGTCGACCCCTTGCCCGGCGTGCTCTCGGCGGTCAGCCGGCCGTCCATCAGTTCGGCGAGTTGGCGCGCAATCGCCAAGCCGAGCCCCGTGCCACCGCCCGAAGCGCTGGCCTTGCCCTTGCCGAAATTATCGAGCTGCGCGAATTCCTCGAAGATGTAGGCAAGCTGGTCGGGCGGCACGCCGATACCGGTATCGATCACCCGGAACACGATCTTGCCGTCTTTTTCGCAGGCCTCCACGCGCACCGATCCGCGCTCGGTGAACTTGATTGCATTGCCGACGAGGTTGAGGACGATCTGGCGGATGCGCAACTTGTCGCCAATGCCTTCGGGCATGTCCGGGGGGACATCTATGTCGAGCTTGATACCCTTGGCCTTGGCATTGGGTTCGAACAAGCGCGCGCTGCTGCGTACGATATGCCCGAAATCCACCGGTTCGCGGGTCAATTGCATCCGGCCGGCCTCGATCTTCGACAGGTCGAGCAATTCGTTCAGCAGGCGCAGCATGGCCTTGCCCGAATCCGAAATCATCCGCGCATAGTCGTGGTGCTCTTTCTCGAGCTCGCTTTCGAGCAGCAGATCGGCGAACCCGATCACGCCGTTCATCGGCGTGCGGATTTCATGGCTCATATTGGCCAGGAAATGTGCCTTGGCCTGCGAAGCACGCTCGGCAATGTCGCGCGACTGGCGGAGTTGCTCTTCGGCCTCCACCGTTTCGGTGATATCCTTGAAAATGCCGAATACCGTGACGACTTCGCCTGTTGGGGCGGTTTCGGCATTGCCCAGGCTGGCCACATGGCGCAGCTCACCGTCGGGGCGCACGATACGGGCCTGGAATTCGAAATTGGCCCCTTCGGAAAACGCCTTGTCGACCATTTCCGAAACCCGCGCGCGATCTTCTTCACAGTAGAAGTCGAGACCGGAAGCCACGTCGGGGACGAAGTCCTTGTCCACGCCATGGATGCGATAGACCTGATCGGACCAGAACAGCGTGCCTTCCTGCACGTCGACCCGCCAGTGTCCGATATTGGCGCTCTCCTCTGCCATCTGGAGCAGGCGGTTGTTTTCGCGCAATTGCGCGTTGCGCTCGCTGTCGCGCAATTTCTGGCGTCGCCGTCCGCCGATATCGCGCACGACGCCCACGAAATCGCGTATCTCGCCATCGTCGCACCAGCGCGTCGTCATATGCGCTTCGAGCCACACGTAATGACCATCGGCATGCTTGTGGCGGTAAGTGGTCAGCGTCGACGAAACCTCGCCGTTGAACAGCTTTTCGCTGGCTTCCATGGTGAGCGCGCGGTCATCGGGGTGGATGGCGTTGATCGGCGAGAGGCCGATCATTTCCTCGGGCGTGAAACCCAGCAGCCACTTGCATGACGGGCTGACATAGCGGCGGACGCGATCGGGACCGATGGCCACGATCATGTCGGGCAGACCCTCGACGACTTCCTCGATCGTGGGGGCGGCAGGCTCGGTCTTGGCGGGCAGACCAGCGACGGCTTCGGTCTTGCCGCGGTTGCTGCTGCGTGCGGTACGCCACAGCGCCAGCAGCACGACCGAGACGGCACCGAGAGCGAAGCCGAGCAGACCCGATTGCAAATCCATGCTCATGTCTACGACGCCCGACCCCGAGTTTTGCGCACTATTGCTCCTGCGGTATGCAAGATAGCGGCTGTTGGTACAATCCCGCCGGAAAGAACCGAAAAGGCCGTCGAGAAATGGCGGGCACTATCAACAGGCTGTACATGACGGGCGCTTAAAAAAGCTTTGGGCCGCAATGTGGGAAACCCTGATGTTTTTCGCATAAAAGCGCTCTGGCCAGACGGGTCGCATTACGGATCGCCAGCCCGGGGGCCTGGTCGATCCGGCGAGATTAGCCGCGCGCCGCATTCTCCAGCGGTTCGCCGGTGACCGGATAGCCGAAATCCTCACCTATATGCAGCCATGACCGGCCATCGGTATCGTCGATGAAGGGGGTAATGGTGCGCACGGGGATGGCTTCCGCCTGCGCGCGCGCGGCCGCGAAACTGTCGAACATCGCCAGCCGTTCGAGATTGCGCCGAGTCGGAAAGATCACCTTGATGTCACCCTGTTCGGCAGCGTCGAGCGCACCTTGTGCGCTGATCCAGAACAAATGCGTGTTTTCCGACAGGTCGGCTTCGATCTCGACCGCCCCGGTGCCCAAATCGGCCAGATAGAAGCGCGTATCATAGACACGCGGGATCCGTTCGTTCTTGGGAAACCAGCGCGCAAACGGCACCAGCTGGTCCAGATCGAGTTCCCAGTTGAAATGTTCGAGCACGGGGGCAAGCTCGCCGGTTTGCTGAAGGAACCGGCGTGCGGCACGCGCCTTGTCGGCATCGATTTCGCCCGCAAGCCCGATCGCGAGACCCGTCTCCTCCAGCGTTTCGCGAACCACTGCGACCTGGTGGGCCGCCTCTTCGGGATCGAGCGGTCCGCCGATCCGCGCGCCGAGATCGAAATCGGCGGGATCGACCCGGCCGCCCGGGAACACCGCCATGCCGCCGGCGAATACCATTTCGCGCGAACGGATCGTCATCAGGATTTCCGGCGGGCCGCCGGCCGGCGCATTGCGGAATATGACGACGGTGGCAGCGGGAATGCCTTCGGGCCCGGCTTGTGGTTGTTCGCTCATGCCCATGTTGTGGCGGGGGGAGGGGGGAATGCCAAGCGCAAAGGTAAACAGCGCCTGTCGGGCTATTTTACACTAAGCATCGCGGGAAAAATCGCGTTTACCATTGAGGTGCGCCGGATAGCAGCGTTGCATGGAGTTTGGCACGGGGGATGCATATCGATGGGTATCATGTTCGGTCTTCAACGGAATGCTCCCCCCAGCATCCGGACGAACAAAAGGCCCGCCCGGTTCTCCACCCGGCGGGCCTTACCCGTTCTGGGAGGATACGGCGCGCGTGACGCCGTATCGCAAAATCATCAAGACGCCTTGGCGACCTGCTTTTCGTCGAGCATCTGCTGGAGTTCGCCGGCTTCGAACATCTCCATCATGATATCGCTGCCGCCCACGAATTCGCCCTTCACATAAAGCTGCGGGATCGTCGGCCAGTCCGAATAGGCCTTGATACCCTGGCGGATCTCCATGTCCTGCAGCACGTCGACGCTGTCATAGGCGACACCGCAGTGATCGAGAATGGCCACCGCGCGGCTGGAAAAGCCGCACTGCGGGAAGAGCGGCGTGCCCTTCATGAAAAGCGTGACGTCGTTGGCGCCAACGATGTCGGCGATGCGCTGGTTGGTGTCGGACATCGGCCCGTCCTTTGTATGAATCTGGTGGTCGGAATCAGGTGGGGGCTTGGGTGGTGAGTTGCAAGGCGTGCAGTTCGCCGCCCATGCGCCCGCCCAACGCGTCATACACCAGCTTGTGCTGCTTGACGCGTGTCAGCCCCGCAAATTGGGGCGCCGTGACCTTGGCCGCCCAGTGGTCGTTATCGCCCGCAAGGTCGCGCATCTCGACGCTGGCACCGGGCAGGGCTTCCTCGATCAACGCGACGATGTCGTCGGCAGCCATCGGCATCCGATCAGGCCCCGTCGCTCATGAACTGGCGCCGCGCTTCGACAGCGCATTCTTCCAGCTTGGTGCGGATATCGGACTCGCTGACGTCGCAGTCGGCCGCTGTGAGATCGCCCAGCAGCTTGCGGATCACGTCTTCGTCGCCCGCTTCCTCGAAATCGGCCTGCACGACCGCTTTCTTGTAAGCGTCGGTTTCCTCGTCGGTCAGTCCCATCAGGCCTGCCGCCCATTCGCCGACCAGGCGGTTGCGCCGGGCGGCGATCTTGAAGGCGTTTTCCTCGTCAAAGGCGAACTTGGCTTCCTCGCCGCGCTCGCGATCCTTGAAATCGGTCATGATGGTCCTCTCGGGATGGAATCTTGGGGGCCGGAATAGGCCCGGCCCCGCAAGCCCGCAAGGGCGCTTGTGTGATCCTCCCGCGCGAGCAGCTATTCCATTGTGACCACGAGCTTGCCGATCGCGCCGCGGTTTTCGAGCTTGGCGATGGCCTCATGTGCGCGTTCGATCGGATAGGTTTCGCTGACCAGCGGATTGATCTTGCCCGCCTTCCACAGGTCGAACAGTTCCTCGATATTGCGCTGATTGCGCTCGGGCTCGCGCGCGGTAAAGGCGCCCCAGAACACGCCGCGGATGTCGCAGCTCTTGAGCAGGGTGAGGTTGAGCGGCATCTTGGCGATCCCGGCGGGGAAGCCGATCACGAGGAAACGGCCTTCCCAGGCGATCGCGCGCAATGCGGGTTCGGAATAATCGCCGCCGACGATGTCGTAGACGATATCCGCGCCATTGGGGCCGACCGCCGCCTTGAAGTCGCTCGCCAGTTGCTTGGAGGTATCCTTGTCGAACGGCGCGCGCGGATAGATCACTACTTCGTCGGCGCCGTGCTGCCTGGCGACTGCGCCCTTTTCCTCGGTCGAAACCGCGGCCACGACGCGGCAGCCATAGGCCTTCGCCAGTTCGACCGCCGACAGGCCGACACCGCCCGCTGCGCCGAGCACGAGGACGGTTTCGCCCTCCTTGATATCGCCGCGGTCCTTCAGGCCGTGGATCGTGGTGCCATAGGTCATCAGCAGCGCGCTGGCTTTTACCAGGTCGATCCCCTCGGGCACCTTGAACAGCCGTTCGGCCGCCACCGCGACCTTTTCCTGCAGCCCGCCATTGCCGATGCCGCACATCACGCGGTCGCCCACGGCGAAGCCTTCGACGCCCTCGCCCAGTGCCTCGATCGTGCCCGAGATCTCGCCACCCGGAGCAAACGGGCGGGGCGGCTTGAACTGGTACATGTCGCGGATAATCAGCGTGTCGGGAAAATTGATGGCGCAGGCAGCGACCTTGACCAGCACTTCGCCCTTGGCGGGGGTGGGGGCGTCGATATCCTCGACGACCAGGGTTTCGGGTCCGCCGGTTTCCTTTGAAAGGACTGCCTTCACGCTGCTTCTCTCCTCTGTGGTTTGTCGAGCCAGGGCAGGGCGCCCCCGCGCGTCTGTTCGTGTTGTGTGATGGCGCTTTCGCTGCCCAGCGTCAGGCCGATCTCGTCGAGTCCCTCGAGCAGGCAGCGTTTGCGGAACGGATCGATCTCGAATGCGAAGCGATCCTGGAATGGCGTTGTGACGACCTGGTTCTCGAGGTCGATGGTGATCGGCTGCTCTTTCGCGACCTCGAGCAGGCGATCGACATGTTCCTGCGGCAATTCGACCGCGAGGATACCGTTCTTGAAGGCGTTGCCGGCGAAAATGTCGGAAAAGCTGGGCGCGATCACTGCGGCAAGACCCATGTCGAGCATCGCCCATGCGGCATGTTCGCGGCTCGATCCGCAGCCGAAATTGTCGCCCGCGATCAGGATCGGCGCCTGCGCGAAATCCTCGACATCGAAGGGGTTGCCCGGGGTTGCGCGGATCGTCTCGAACGCGCCTTCGCCGAGGCCTTCGCGGCTGACCGTCTTCAGCCAGTGCGCGGGAATAATCACATCGGTGTCGATATTTTTCAGCCCCAGCGGAATCGCGCGGCCTTCGATCGTGGACACGGCTTTCATCGCACGGCCCCCGCCACGCGTGGCGCAGTCCCAAATCCTGATTTCGGCGCCATGGCTCTCCCCCCAGCGACGTGTGAGATCAATCGGTTTCGGGATTTTCCCCCGAAGGGATCGGACCCGGCTGGCGCGGTCCGTTCTTCTTTTCCTTGCGCTTGTTCGCATAGAGCAAGGCTGCGGCAACGGCGGCGGAGCCGATGGCCCCGACGATGGCGGCTTTTCCGGAAAGCTTCTTGGTCATCGGTTCTCAATGGTCAGCCACCGTTCGCTTGGCAAGGGGTAGCTTGCGCACATCGGCGAGCCGCCCCGTAACCGCGGCGGCAGCCGCCATTGCCGGGCTGACCAGATGGGTGCGTGCGCCCGGCCCTTGGCGGCCGACGAAATTGCGGTTGCTGGTCGATGCGCAGCGTTCGCCGGGTGGTACCTTGTCGGGATTCATCGCGAGACAGGCCGAACAGCCCGGTTCGCGCCATTCGAAACCGGCGTCCGTGAATATCCGATCGAGTCCCTCGGCTTCGGCGGCCCGCTTGACCAGTCCCGAACCGGGCACGACAATCGCCCAGCGGACATTGAGCGCCTTGGTGCGGCCCTCGAGCACCTGCGCCGCGGCGCGCAGGTCCTCGATCCGGCTGTTGGTGCAGCTGCCGATGAAGACATTCTCGACCGCGATGTCCTCGATCCGCATGCCGGGTTCCAGCCCCATGTAATCGAGGCTCTTGCGCGCGGCTTCCTGTTTGGAAGGGTCGGCGAAGCTGGCGGGTTCGGGGACGGTGCCGCCGACCGGCACGACATCCTCAGGGCTGGTCCCCCAGCTGACCGTCGGCTCGATGTCGGCGGCATCGATCACGACCGATTTGTCGAACACCGCGCCATCGTCGGTCACCAGCGAGCGCCACCATGCGACTGCGCGGTCCCAATCGTCGCCGCGCGGCGCATAGGGGCGGCCGCGAAGGTAGTCGAAGACGATATCGTCGGGGGCGATAAGTCCGGCGCGGGCACCGCCTTCGATACTCATGTTGCAGACCGTCAGGCGGCCTTCGACGCTCATCTTGCGGAACACCTCACCCCGGTATTCGATGACATGGCCGGTGCCCCCGGCAGTGCCGATGACGCCGATGATATGCAGGATCAGGTCCTTGGGCGTGACGCCCGGGCCCAGCGCGCCATCGACGCGGACTTCCATCGATTTCGAGCGGCGCAACTGCAGCGTCTGCGTGGCCAGCACGTGTTCGACCTCGCTGGTTCCGATCCCGAAGGCCAGCGCGCCGATGCCGCCGTGCGCGGCGGTATGGCTGTCGCCGCATACGATGGTCGCACCGGGCAGCGAGAAACCCTGCTCGGGGCCGACGACATGGACGATGCCCTGCTCGGGCGCGACCGCATCGATGTAATCGATTCCAAATCCGGGGGCGTTGCGTTCGAGCGCGGCGAGCTGGGCAGCGCTTTGTGCATCCTCGATCGGCAGCCGCGAACCATCCGCGGCCACCCGCGGCGTGGTGGGCAGGTTATGGTCGGGGACCGCCAGCGTCAGGTCGGGACGGCGCACCTGCCGTCCGGCCAGGCGCAGCGCGTCGAAGGCCTGCGGGCTGGTGACCTCGTGAACCAGGTGACGGTCGATATAGAGCAGGCAGGTGCCATCGTCGCGCTGTTCGACGACATGCTGGTCCCAGATCTTCTCGTAAAGCGTGCGCGGTGTGTTGCCCATGGCCCGGGAATGTGCGGGAGGAAGCCCACCTGCGCAAAAAGGCAAAACAAGAGTCTTCCAAACTTAACCTTTCCCTGCTCTACTGACATGAATGTCAGCAAAGCCATTCACCTTTCCGATCAAGGTCCTCCCGGACGATATCGATTTCATGGGGCACGTGAACAACGCGCGCTATCTCAACTGGGTGCAGGACACCGTGCTCGCGCACTGGCAGAAACTCGCCCCCGCCGAGGAAGTGGCCAGCAAGGCCTGGGTCGCGCTCAAGCACGAGATCACCTATCGCCGCCCGGCCTTTCTCGACGATGATGTCATTGCCGAAACCGTGCTGGAGAAGATCGCCGGCGCGCGCAGTTTCTACAATACGGTGATTCGCCGCGGCGAAGACGTGCTGGCCGAAGTGCAGAGCATGTGGTGCTGCATCGATGCCAAGAGCCTGCGACCGGCACGAATCAGCCGCGAAGTCGCCGAAACCTGTTTCGGCCTGCCCGGCAAGCCGAAGGCGCAAACCGGCAGCTAAAGCGCCGACCGCCCTTTGCCTGCCGCGCGCTAGCTCCTATATTCACGCAATGGCCGTTTTCATCCCCGCACTGATCGTTCTGGCGACCGTGGTCGCGATGGAATGGGTCGCATGGGCGAGCCACAAATACATCATGCATGGCTTCGGCTGGGGGTGGCACCGAGACCATCACGAACCGCACGACAATCTGCTTGAGAAAAACGATCTCTATGCGGTCGTCGGCGCGGCGATGAGCATTTCGATGTTCGCGCTGGGCAGCGAATGGGTGATGGGCGAGGGGGCCTGGTGGCCGGCCACGTGGATCGGGCTCGGCATAATGGCATATGGCCTCATCTACACGCTGGTGCATGACGGGCTGGTTCACCAGCGCTACTTCAAATGGGTCCCCAAGAGCGGTTACGCCAAGCGTCTGGTCCAGGCGCACAAGCTGCACCATGCCACGATCGGCAAGGAAGGCGGGGTCAGCTTCGGCTTCGTCTTCGCCCGCAGCCCGGCAGCACTCAAGGCCGAATTGCGCCGCCAGCGCGAAGCGGGCATCGCCATCGTACGCGAAAGCGCCGGAGCCTGAGGCCCCGGCGCTTCCAGTCCGCCGTGTGCGGTCTTACTTGGCGTAGTTTACATACAATCCGTGGATCAGGCCGGGGATATAACCCAGCAGCGTCAGCACCAGATTGATCAGCGCGGTCTTGCCGAGCCCGTGCTTGGCGGCAACGCCGAGCGGGGGCAGCAGGATGGTCGCGATAAGAATAAGAATTGCCATGGGAAATGTCCTTTTGTCGTCCCTCCCGTCGTTCGGGTCATCAACGGGCCGGGGCGCGCGCGGTTCCGCCGGCCTATTCGTTGCGCGTGGCAATCCAGCTGCCGCAGATCACCAGCACGGCGACTGAAATCCAGTACCAGGGATGGCCGAGCGTATACCAGGTGAACACCGCGCCAGTGGCCATCGCGCCGATCGCCATGGTCTTCGACCTGCGGCTTATCGCACGGCGCTCGCGCCAGTCTTTCACATGCGGCCCCCAGTGGGGATGATCGAGGATCTTCTGCTCGAGCTCGGGATTCGACCGGGCGAAGAAATAGACTGCCAGGAGGAGAAAAGGCACGGTCGGCATGATGGGCAAAGCCGCACCCACGGCGCCAAGCCCGACGGCAAGGAAGCCGAGGCCCTTGTAGAGCGGCCGTTTCAAGTCACCCGGCCGCGATTCGCGCCGCGTGCTCCCGGACGAGTGCAATCATGTTCGGCACGCCCTGCGTGCGATTGCTCGACAGCTGGTTCTTGAGATCGAAGGGTTCGAGCGCGCCAGCCACGTCCATGGCCGCCACTTCGTGGGCAGGGCGATCCTGGACGGCGGCAATCACCAGCGCGACGATCCCCTTGGTGATCGCAGCGTTGCTGTCGGCCAGGAAGTGCAGCGTGTCGGCCTCGCCGGTGGGATAGACCCACACCTGTGCCGAACAGCCGCGCACCAGCGTGGCATCGGTCTTGAGGGCATCGGGCATCGCTTCGAGTTCGCGGCCCAGTTCGATCAGCAGGCGATAGCGTTCGTCGCCTTCGAGGAACTCGTATTCTTCGGCGATGTCGGAAAGTGTGCGCATGCCGCGCCTTTAGCGGGCGTGCCTGCGGGCGTCCATCGGGCTTAGCCGAACAGGCCGCCGGGCCGGGTGAGCGCATGGTAGAGCACGTAGAACCAGCCGAAAAAGCCATGGATCGCGGCCCAGACGATCGAGCCGTGCAGGCTCCAGCTGATGGCCACCGCAATCGCACTGCCAAGGCCGATCCCGGCGCGCGCGGCGTCGGTGCGGACCACGGTCACAGGTCGACGCCGCTGGCGATGGCTTCGAGTTTCTTGATCCGTTCCTTCAGGTCGGCCAGCTCGATCCGCGCCGCGCCGATCGTCGATCCGCTGTCGGGCCGGTCGGCCGCGGGGTGGCGGTCCAACTCCTCGCGCTTGAGCGCCAGCCAGCCCTGCCAGGCGCGCAGGAGGGCGGCGGCCACGATGGTCAGGCCGACCAGCGCTGCGCCTGCGATTATCAAAGTCGGTTCGAACATAACCTCATGTCCTCCTTGAACCTCGCCGCCTCAATCGGACTGCTTGTCGCGCAGTTCTTCGATTTCGGCGGCGATCTGCTTGGTTTGCCGTGCATCGAGCGAATTGTTGTCGGTCGCGATCCGTTCGAGCACCTTGATGCGTTCGCGCAATTCCTCGACTTCGCGTTTCTCGGCGGCAGAGATACGATCCTCGCTCTCTTGCTGCCGGCCGCGTTCGATGCGTCCCATTGCCCGGTAGCGCTCGCGCATGATGGCGGCGATCGTGGCAATCGCGACGATTGCGACAATGGCGGTCCAGAAACTCATCGGGTCGCTCCCTGCGGCATGGTGCGGACCTCGATTTCCTGCAGGTCGCGCAATTCGTCGATCTGCGATGCCAGCGCGTGATTGCCGTCGGTGGCAATGCGTTCGAGCACGCGGATGCGTTCTTCCAGCTGGCGATGTTCGGTATTGCCCGTGGCCGCTTGTCCGGCCTTGGCTTCGGCGATCCGCGCTTCCAGCTCGAGCCTCTGCAACTTGTGGGCCCGGCTGCGGTTGCCCGCGACCGTACCGAAGGTCAGCACGATCAGCAGGATGGCGAGCACGAAACCGAAGATCAGAAGCAGGTCGGCATCCATCAGTTGGCATCCTTCGTGTCGCGAAGGCGATCGATCTCATGAGTAAGGTGATAACCGCTGTCGGTGACGATACGTTCGACATTGCCGAGCCGGTCCTTCACCGAACCGAGTTCGGCGCGCAGTTCGGCATTTTCCTGTGTGAGCAGCTTCACCCGTTCGACCGCCTGGTCGTTCTTGGGATAGACCGACTTGCCCCAGCTGTTTTCGAGCGGGTAGCCGTTCTTGATCCGCATCCAAGTGGTCGTGACCCAGGCAATCGAGATGCACAGAACGCCAACTGCCAAGAACGGGGCCAAGGCCTCAACCAGCATAGCCTTTTCCATCACGCCTTCTCCCCGCGCTTGCGGTTCAGCGGCTCGCCGGCATCGCTTGCCGGCTTGTCGCGCAGCGCCTCGATCTCGTCATGCAGCGAATAGCCGCGGTCGGTGACGATCTTTTCGAGCACCACCATGCGGTCCTGCATGGTGTCGAGCTTGTCGTGCAGCTGGCGGTTCTCGGCTTTCAGCGCCTTGGTTTCCGCCGTGTCGCTGCGTTCGGTCTTGCCGCCCCATTCATCCTCGAGCGAATAGCCGTGCCTGGCACGGATCCAGTTGTTGATCAGCCAGCCACCGGTGCTCAGCGCGATGATGGCAATGACGAATTCGGGTCCACCCCAATTCATGACTTGTGTTCTCCCTGTTTCATATCGAGCGGTGTTCCGCTGTCGGTCGCTTCCACGCTGCGCTGGTCGCGCAGGGCTTCGATCTGTGTTGCCACGTTGTAGCCGCTGTCTGTCACGATGCGTTCGAGCACCCGGACCCGTTCTTCGAGATCGCCCACGCGGCTGGCATATTGGGCGGCCTTTTCGGCAGTGCTTTCGGCGGTCGCGCTGAGCTGCATCTCGGCCATCTTGTGCTGGTGGCGGGTCCAGATTGCCAGCCCGCCGATCAGGAACGGCGCCAGCGGAATGAGATAGGCCCAGTCGAACATTGCTTGTGCTCCCCCTGTGTCGGTCGCCGGATTACCGGAGGCGTTCGATCTCGGCGGTCAGCCGCGGGTTGTTGCTGACGTAGAAGGTTTCCACTTCGGCCAGGCGGCGGTCGACGTCCTTCATCCGGGCGCGGATTTCGCGCGCGGTACGCTTGGGGTTCTGCCGCACGCGCTGCCAGTAGGTCTGCTCTTCGCGGTCGACATAGAGGTGCGCAGGCTTCTTGTTCAGCAGCAGGCCAGCGATGAAGTAGAACGGGATCGTCGATCCGCCGGTCATGAAGGTCAGGCCGAGAAAGCCGAGCCGGACCCAGAAGGCGTTGACCCCGGTGTAATCCGCGATGCCCGAGCAGACACCCATGAGCTTCGCGTTCTGTTTGTCGCGGTAAAGCGTCGTGCGGGGGCTGTTCACTGGCTGGCTCCTTTTTTCTCGGCAATCAGCTGTTCGAGTTCGCGCAGCTGCTGGTTGTCCTGTTCGCTGTCGTGGACGATGCGCGCGGGACGGAATTCGGGGTTGTCGCTGGCGACGAGGCGTTCGACCGTGTCCATCCGGTCGTCGAGCCGCTTGGCGAGGTTGTAGAGTTCCTCGAGCAGCGCTTCGTCGTCGCCGGTGATCGTCGCGGAGGTCTTCCACTTGGTGATGTAGTGGAGGATGATCCACGGAAGCCCGATGAAGATCGCGGGAATGATGATAATCTCTTCCATGGGTTCAGTCCTCCTTGCCGGCGCTGCCCTTGCCGAGCGCCTTTTTCATCTGTTCGAGTTCGTCGTCGATCGCATCGGCGCCCTCGAGCGCGGCGATCTCGTCTGACAGGCTGGGCTTGTCCGACTGATCGGCAATGTTCAGCGCATCGGCGCGGCCTTCGGCATAATCGACCCGGCGTTCGAGCTGGTCGAAGCGGCTGAGTGCATCGTCGACGCGTTCGTTGGTCATCAGGCTGCGCAGCTTGACGCGGTTCTCGGCGCTTTCGAGACGCGCGGCGATCGCGGTCTGGCGGCTGCGGGCTTCGCGCAGGCGGTTCTGCAGCTTCTGGATGTCCTGCTCGTAGGCGCGCAGCGCATCGTCGAGCACGGCGATTTCCTGCTTGAGCTGCTCGCTCATGTCGCTGGCTTTCTTCTTCTCGACCAGCGCGGCGCGGGCAAGATCCTCGCGATCCTTGGACACGGCCAGCTGCGCCTTCTCGCCCCAGTCCGCCTGGAGCTTGTCCAGCTTGACCGTGTGCCGGTGCATTTCCTTCTGGTCGGCAATCGTGCGCGCGGCGCTGGCGCGGACCTCGACCAGCGTTTCCTCCATTTCGAGGATGATCATCCGGATCATCTTCTGGGGGTCGTCCGCCTTGTCGAGCATGTCGTTGAAATTGGCAGCGATGATATCGCGGGTGCGGCTGAAAATGCCCATTAAAGGTGCTCCACTGGAAAAAAAGTCCGATCCCTTCGACCGTCCGCTGTCGCGCGTCGGAGTTGGCGAGCGGCGCAGCCGTTCTACCTCCTCCTCGATACGCGACAAGCGAGGGCGGGCCGAAGCGTCGCCGGTGTCGTTGTCCCGGCGGTTTTCGGGGGACTGCCGCTCCGGCCCTAGGGGATCATGATCGGGGGGCAGGGTCATGCAATCTCGACCTGTTCATATGCGGCCAGCACCGGCGTGGGCGTCGTCACCGCGATCTGCGAGCTCAGTACGACGAAGGTGGCCATCGCAGCGATGCTGGCGATCGCGGCCTGTCCAAGCTGGCTGCGGAAGAAGCTGCGGTTGTACATCTGTGGGTTACCTCCCTTGGGGCCGGTGGGCCAATTGCTGTTGTCCTAGGTTAAGCAAGCGGTGTGCCAAACCCCGGAAACGGGAGGATAGCGTGGGTTTTTCCAGATGCATCAAATAGCGTGTTGGTTTTTCTT
This sequence comes from Qipengyuania citrea, assembly GCF_009828015.1. Taxonomy (GTDB): domain Bacteria; phylum Pseudomonadota; class Alphaproteobacteria; order Sphingomonadales; family Sphingomonadaceae; genus Qipengyuania; species Qipengyuania citrea. The sequence continues at coordinate 20,050 of NZ_WTYG01000005.1, forward strand.
GCCAAGCATTGGGAAATATTCCTATCTCTTGGCCATGGAGCGGGGAAATCAGTTTGTCGGCCAGTCGGGGGCGTTCCTCGATGCGGTCGAACGGGCCAGCCGGGCAGCGCCGATGCGGCGGCCCGTGCTCGTCGTGGGCGAGCGCGGAACGGGCAAGGAACTGATCGCCGAACGCCTGCATCGCCTTTCCACCCGCTGGGACGAACCGCTGGTCGTCATGAACTGCGCCGCCTTGCCCGAAACGCTCATTGAAGCCGAACTGTTCGGGCACGAGGCGGGCGCGTTCACAGGTGCTACCAAGGCGCGCGCCGGAAGGTTCGAGGAAGCCGACAAGGGCACGCTATTTCTCGACGAACTGGGCACTTTATCGACCGGTGCGCAGGAACGGCTGCTGCGCGCGGTGGAATATGGCGAGGTCACGCGGATCGGATCGAGCCGCCCGATGCGCGTCGACGTGCGGATCGTCGGCGCGACCAACGAGGACCTCCCGGCCAAGGCGGAGCAGGGCGAGTTTCGCGCCGACCTGCTCGACCGGCTGAGTTTCGAGGTTATCACCCTGCCGCCGCTGCGCGTGCGCGAAGGCGATGTCGAGGTGCTGGCCGATTATTTCGGACGCCGTATGGCCGCCGAACTCGGCTGGGAAGGCTGGCCCGGTTTCGCGCCGCATGTCGCCGACCAGCTCGAACGGCACGACTGGCCGGGCAATGTGCGCGAATTGCGCAATGTTGTCGAGCGCGCGATCTATCGCTGGGACGATTGGGACCAGCCGATCGGGCACGTCGTTTTCGATCCCTTCGACAGCCCGTGGAAACCCGCCGGCCCGGGTCCGCGCAAGGACAGTCCGGCGCCGCAGTCGGCTGCAACGGCCGCGCCTGCCATGCCCGATTTCGATCTCGTCGCGGACCTGCGCGGAGCGGTGGATGCGCATGAGCGCGCGATCGTCGAGCATGCGCTGGGCAAGCACCGCTGGAACCAGCGCCAGACTGCCAAGGCGCTCGGCCTGACATACGACCAGCTGCGCCATTGCATCAAGAAGCACGGGCTGACCGACGACGACTGACCGGTGCGGGGCCGGCCGGGCGCCCGCCAAGCTGTTGCAATCGCGCGCTGTTCGGCGCTTCCCGCTTACCGCTTGCTTTTTGCAGGACTCGCGCCTATCTGGCTGGGCATCCCGACATTGTCGCGACACTGGAGGGGCTGGCGCCGCGAGGGGCCGGCACGAAACCCCATTGTCGCATGGGGCGCGTATTGGAGACTGCATGGCCGATTTGGACCGCTTGACCGAAGTAATCGAACCCGAGGCACAGGCCCTTGGATTCGAGCTCGTGCGCGTCAAGATGATGCCGTCCGAAGCCGGTGATGGCGGCGAGGCGCTCCAGATCATGGCCGAAGATCCCGCCACGGGCCAGCTGGTGATCGAACAGTGCGCCGCCCTGTCGCGCCGCGTGTCCGATCGGATCGATGCGCTCGAAGAGCAGGGCGATGTGCTGATCGCCGGGGCCTATCACCTCGAAGTATCGAGTCCGGGGATCGACCGGCCGCTGACCCGGGCCAAGGATTTCGCCAATTGGGCCGGGCACGAAACCAAGATTTCCATGGCCAAGAGCTATGACGGCCAGCGCAACCTGCGCGGCGAACTCAAGGGCATCGACGGCGACATCGTCACCATCGAAGACCGCAAGCAGGGGCTCGTTACGGTCCCCCGCGACCAGATCCATTCGGCGAAGCTCGTCTTGACCGACGAACTGATTGCCGCCACCCAGCCGCTCGACACGAGCGGTGCCGACGAAATTGTCGAAACCCCCGACATTCCTGACGAAGAAAAGGCAGACGACTGATGGCCAGTGCCATTTCCGCCAACAAGGCTGAACTCCTCGCGATCGCCAACTCGGTCGCTTCGGAAAAGATGATCGACAAGGCGATCGTCATCGAGGCGATGGAAGAAGCGATCCAGAAATCTGCCCGCAACCGTTATGGTGCGGAAAACGACATCCGTGCCAAGCTCGATCCGCTGACCGGCGATCTGCGCCTGTGGCGCGTCGTCGAGGTCGTCGAGGAAGTCGAGGACTACTTCAAGCAGATCGATCTCAAGGCCGCCGAAAAGCTGCAGGACGACGCCAAGGTCGGTGACTTCATCGTCGATCCGCTGCCGCCGGTCGATCTCGGCCGTATCGACGCGCAGAGCGCGAAACAGGTGATCTTCCAGAAGGTCCGCGATGCCGAACGCGAGCGCCAGTATGAAGAATTCAAGGACCGCGCGGGCGAAGTCATCACCGGCGTGATCAAGTCGGTCGAGTTCGGCCATGTGATCGTCAACCTCGGCCGTGCCGAAGGCGTGATCCGCCGCGACCAGCAGATCCCGCGCGAAGCCGCGCGGGTCGGCGAACGCGTGCGCGCGCTGATCACCAAGGTGGAACGCAACAACCGCGGCCCGCAGATCTTCCTCAGCCGCGCGCATCCCGATTTCATGCGCAAGCTGTTCGCGCAGGAAGTGCCCGAAATCTACGACGGCATCATCGAGATCAAGGCCGCCGCCCGCGACCCGGGCAGCCGGGCCAAGATCGGCGTGATCAGCCACGACAGCAGCATCGACCCGGTCGGCGCCTGCGTCGGCATGAAGGGCAGCCGCGTCCAGGCGGTCGTGCAGGAACTGCAGGGCGAAAAGATCGACATCATCCCGTGGAGCGATGACGGCGCGACCTTCATCGTCAACGCGCTCCAGCCGGCCACCGTCGCCCGCGTCGTGCTCGACGAGGAAGAGGGCCGCATCGAAGTCGTCGTTCCCGATGACCAGCTGTCGCTCGCCATCGGTCGCCGCGGCCAGAACGTGCGTCTCGCCAGCCAGCTGACAGGCAACCAGATCGACATCATGACCGAGGAAGAAGCCTCGGAAAAACGCCAGAAGGAATTCGCCGAGCGCTCGAAGATGTTCGAGGAAGAGCTCGATGTCGACGAAACGCTGTCGCAGCTGCTCGTCGCCGAAGGCTTCGCCGAACTCGAGGAAGTCGCCTATGTCGAGCTCGACGAGCTGGCGGCGATCGAAGGCTTCGACGAAGACCTGGCCGGCGAATTGCAGAACCGCGCACAGGAAGCGATCGACCGCCAGGAGGCCGCGCATCGCGAGGCACGCCGCGAACTGGGCGTCGAGGACGACCTCGCCGAACTGCCGCACCTCAGCGAAGCGATGCTCGTGACGCTGGGCAAGGCGGGTATCAAGACGCTCGACGACCTGGCGGATCTCGCCACCGACGAGCTGATCCAGAAGAAGCGCGAAGCCCCGCGTCGGCGCAACAATGCCGACGGTCCGCCGATGCGCCGCCCCTCGGTCCGCGAACAGGACAAGGCCGGCGTGCTGGGCGAATACGGGTTGAGCGAAGAGCAGGGCAACGAGATCATCATGGCTGCCCGCGCGCACTGGTTCGACGACGAAGAGGAAGCCCCGGCACCTGCCGCAGCGACCGACACGCAGGAGGCCGCCGATGCGGACTCCACCCAATGAGCGCCTGACGTCCGACATCGCTGGCACGCCCAAGGCACGGAAAGCTTCCGAGCCCGAACGGCGGTGCATTCTTTCGGGGGAGACCGCCCCGCGCGAAACACTCGTGCGGCTGGCGGTTTCGCCTGCCGGACTGGTGCTGCCCGATGCGCATGAAAAAGCGCCCGGACGCGGCGCCTGGACCGGTGCCCCGCGCGCGGAATTCGCAGCGGCGCTGGCCTCGGGCAAGCTGAAGGGAGCGCTGGCGCGCGCGTTCAAGACCGGCGATCTGGAATTGCCCGAAACGCTGCCGCAGATGGTCGAGGATGCGCTGACTCGCGTGCTGCTCGACCGACTGGGGCTCGAAATGCGCGTCGGAAGCCTTATCTTGGGCACCCAGCGCATCGCGGAAGCGGCGCGCGGGGGCTCAGTGGCCATGCTGTTGCATGCTAATGATGCCAGCGAAGACGGGCGCAAGAAGCTCGACCAGGCGTGGCGCGTGGGACGCGATGCGGAAGGGTCGGGCGAGCGCGGTCTCGAACTGCCACTGGACCGGAGCGCTCTGTCTGTGGCATTGGGCCGCGACAATGTCGTCCATCTGGCGCTGGCCGATGATGCTGCGGTCGCGAGGGTCATGAAACCGCTGACGCGCCTCATGCACTATCTGGGGCATGACCTGCCCACCGCTGAGCGGCGCGCCTCCGTATGCGCGCCGGATGACGAACTGAACGAGACGAACGAGAGAAACGAGCAATAATGAGCGACGACGACAAGAAACCAGCCCGCAAGCCGCTGACCCTCAAGGGTGCTCAGCCGGGCGAGGTCAAGCAGACCTTCAGCCACGGCCGCACCAACAAGGTCGCGGTCGAGGTGAAGCGCCGCCGCAAGCTCGTGAAGCCCGGCGAAACCCCGCCTGCTGCGCCGCCCCCGCCGCCGCCGCCGCCGCCGCCTCCGCCGCCCGCTCCCGAGCCGGCACCGGCACCGGTGGCCAAGAAGGCTGCGCCGAAGAAACCGGCTGCGCCCGCCGACGAAACCCCGCAGGAACGCGTCGCGCGTCTGCAGCGCGAGGCCGAGGAAGATCGCCTGCGCCAGAGCGAGGACGCACGCAAGCGCGAGGAAGAGCAGGCCCGCCAGGCTGCCGAAGACCAGAAGAAACGCGCCGAAGAGAAACGCAAGGCCGAGGAAGAGGCCGCCAAGGCCGCTACCGAGGAGGCGCAGAAGCCGGCGCAGAAGCCGGCGCAGCAGCCCGCGGAAGAACCCGCTGCGGCTGCTGGCGAAACCGCGGCGGAAACGCCTGCGGGTGACAAGGCCGCTGCCGGGACCCCGTCGCCGGCGCCGCGCCGCTTCACCCCGGTTGCGCGCCCCGAGCCCAAGAAGCCCGAGCGCAAGAAGAAGGACGACAAGGCCGCGCGCACTGCCGAGAAGCCGGACAAGCGCCGCGCCGGCAAGCTGACGGTCAACAAGGCCCTCAACGAGGACGAAGGACGCCGTGCACGTTCGCTCGCCGCGCTCAAGCGCGCCCGCGAAAAGGAACGCCGCATGCAGGGCGGCCCCTCGAAGCCGCGCGAAAAGCAGGTCCGCGATGTCATCGTCCCCGAAGCCATCACGGTTGGCGAACTGGCCAAACGGATGGGCGAAAAGGGTGCCGATCTCGTCAAGGAACTCTTCAATCTCGACATGATGGTGACCGTCAACCAGACGATCGACCAGGACACTGCGGAATTGCTGGTCGACCAGTTCGGCCACAACATCCAGAAGGTCTCGGAAGCCGATGTCGACATCGCCAATGTCGATGACGTCGATCCGCCCGAGACGCTCAAGCCGCGTCCCGCGGTGGTCACGATCATGGGCCATGTCGACCACGGCAAGACCAGCCTGCTCGACGCCCTGCGCGGCGCCAATGTCGTCAAGGGCGAAGCCGGCGGCATCACGCAGCATATCGGCAGCTACCAGGTGAATACGAAGGGCGGCGATACGATCACCTTCCTCGACACGCCGGGTCACGCCGCCTTTACCGAGATGCGCCAGCGCGGTGCCAATGTCACCGATATCGTGGTGCTGGTGGTGGCGGCCGATGACGGCATCATGCCGCAGACGATCGAGGCCATCAATCACACCAAGGCCGCGGGCGTCCCGATGATCGTCGCGATCAACAAGATGGACAAGCCCGAAGCCAATCCCGACAACATCCGTACGCGTCTGCTCGAACACGAAGTGATCGTCGAGAAGATGTCGGGCGATGTGCAGGACGTGGAAATCTCGGCCAAGGAGAAGTCCGGTCTCGACAAGCTGCTCGACGCGATCAGCCTGCAGGCCGAACTGCTCGAGCTTAAGGCCAATCCCGACCGCATGGCCGAAGCCACGGTCATCGAAGCGCAGCTCGATAAGGGCCGCGGCCCGGTGGCCACCGTGCTCGTCACGCGTGGTACGCTGGAGCGCGGCAACACCTTCGTGGTCGGTACGCAGAGCGGCCGCGTCCGCGCGATCGTCAACGACCAGGGCAAGCAGATCAAGAAGGCCGGTCCGTCGATGCCGGTCGAGGTCCTCGGCCTTGGCGGCGTGCCGTCGGCCGGTGACGTGCTGAGCGTGGTCGAGAACGAACAGCGTGCCCGCGAAGTCGCCGAATACCGCCAGGAAAAGGCAACCGAGAAGCGCACCGCGCTGGCCCCGACCAGCTTCGATACGATGTTCAACAACCTCGCGTCGAATGTGGTCGAGTTCCCCGTACTGGTGAAAGCCGATGTGCAGGGTTCGGTGGAAGCCATCACGACCGCGTTGCACAATCTGTCGAACGATCTCATCAAGGTCCGCGTGCTGCACGCCGGCGTGGGTGCGATCACCGAAAGCGATGTCCAGCTGGCGGCTGCTTCGAACGCGCCGATCATCGGCTTCAACGTGCGTCCCAACGCCAAGGCGCGCGAACTGGTGAAGCGCGACGGCGTCGAGATGAAGTATTACGACGTCATCTACCACCTGACCGAGGAAATCGCGAAGGAGATGGCAGGCGAGCTGGGTCCGGAACGGATCGAACATGTCGTGGGCCGTGCCGCGGTCAAGGAAGTGTTCCGTTCGGGCAAGAAGGACAAGGCCGCCGGCCTGCTGGTCGAGGAAGGCGTCATCCGCAAGGGCCTGTTCGCCCGTCTCACCCGCGACGACGTCATCGTTTCGGCAACGACCATCGCATCGCTGCGGCGCTTCAAGGACGACGTGGACGAAGTCCGCGCCGGGCTCGAATGCGGCGTGGTGCTGGCCGATACCAACGACATCAAGGCGGGCGACCAGCTCGAAGTCTTCGAAGTCGAGGAGCGCGAACGCACGCTGTGACCGGGGGCTGAGGACGGATGGCGAAAATCCACGAAGGCAGGCGTTCGCCATCGGCCGAGCTGATGGCGAGCGACTTCGTCTCCTTCGATGTGGAGCGGGGCGAGCTGACCACGCGCTACACCCCGCCGCCGAGCTTCGCGAGCCCGCGCGGCGCGGTGCAGGGGGGCCTCATCGCGGGGTTCCTCGATGAAGTGATGGGCGGGGCGCTGCTTGCCGTTACCGAAGCCCGCTTCGGTGCGGCGGAGCAGCGCCTGCCGCTCAATCTCGACATGAACCTCACCTATCTGCGCATGGTCCCGATGGAAACCGTCACTGCCAGGGGACGCGTGCTCAAGTTGGGCAAACGGGTCGCCTTCCTCGAGGGCGAGCTGTTCGACAAAGATGGCAATCTGCTGGTGCGCGCCACTTCGAGCGCCATTCCCACGCCGCTGCCGGGAAAGGACGACTGATGGCCGACAATGCCATCCTCGGCGCACCGCACGCCAAATTGCTGGGCGTGAAGTTCGACCATTTCGACAAGGACCGCGAGGAAATCACCTTGCGTTTCCACGCGCCCGACAGCTTCATCACCCCGCGCGGCAGCGTGCAGGGCGGGCTTGTCGCGGGCTTCCTCGATGAGGTGATGGGCTGGGCGCATGTCTGGGCTACCGACCACGAAGAGGCGCCGCTCAATCTGGACATCTCGATGAGTCTGCTGAAGCCGGTCATGGCCGGGCCGGTCATCGGCAAGGGCCGTGTGATCCGCCGCGGGCGCAAGGTCATCTTCCTCGAAGGCGAACTGTTCGATGAGGCGGGCAAGCTGCTCGCCCGCGCAACCAGCACCGCAATCCCCACGCCGCGCCCGGGCGGGTCCGCCTGATGGGGCGTCATCTCGCTCTGCTCGGGTCGATCAATGTCGGCGGCAACCGTATCACGATGGCGGATCTGGTCGGCGCGCTGACCAGGCACGGCTTCGCCGATGTCGAGACCGTCGTCGCCAGCGGCAATATCCTGTTCGACCCGCCAACCGGCGTGTTGGAAAAGGAACTGCCCGACCGGATAGCCGATATCGTGCGCAGCGAATTGGGCGTCGATACCTTCGCACTGGTACTCAGCGCCGCCGAACTCGAAGCGGCGATCGCGGAAAATCCCTTCTCCGGCACGGGCGAAGACAAATTCGTCCACGTCCACTTTCTCACCGCGCAGCCCGGACCGGAACGCTTCGAACGGCTTCTTGCCGACCATGCCGGGCGCGGGGACGAGCGGATCGCCCCCGGAACACGCGCACTCCATATCGATTATGTGAACGGTGTCGGCACCAGCAAGCTGACTGCCGCCTTTATCGAGCGCCGCCTCGGCTGCCAGGGCACGGCGCGCAACATGCGATCGCTCAAGCGACTTACCGAAAGACTTGCCTGATGGCCCGAAACGACTCCACTCCCGAACAGCAATCGGTCCGCGTCCTCAAGGTGGGCGAGCGGGTCCGCCATATCCTGTCCGAACTGCTCGCGCGCGGCGAGGCGCATGACGACGTGCTGTCCGCCAGCAACATCGCGGTGACGGAAGTGCGCATGACACCCGACCTGCGCAACGCCAAGGCCTATGTGAAGCCGCTGCTCGGCGAAGACGAGGGCCAGGTGCTCAAGGCGCTGCGGACCAACACCGCGTTCTTCCAGAAGGAAGTCGCGCAGCGGCTCGGTCTGAAATTCGCCCCCAGGCTCAATTTCCAGCCCGACGAGAGCTTCGACGAAGCCAGCCGGATCGAAAAGCTGCTGTCCGACCCCAAGGTCGCGCGCGACCTCGACGATACCGACGACTAGGCGCGCGCCCGGGGTTCCATGCACCTGCGGTTCGTCATTCCCGCGCTGACGGGAATGACGAACGCATGGATCAATTCATGAGCGGCGCCGCGGGTGCCGCGACTTCCGGCAGCATGTAGCCGACCGGCGCATCCGGCCCGAGCGGAATGCCGAGGTAGAACCACAGCACGATCAGCACCGTCCCCGAGATGAGCAGCCAGACCGAATAGGGGATCATCATCGCGGTCAGGCTGCCCAGGCCGAAGTCCTTCTGCCAGCGCTGCGCGAAGACCAGGATCAGCGGGAAGTAGACCATCAGCGGGGTGATGATATTGGTCGCGCTGTCGCCGACGCGGTACGCCGCGGTCGCGCCTTCCGGGCTGATCCCCAGCAGCATGAGCATCGGCACGAGGATCGGCGCAAGCAGTGCCCACTTGGCGCTTGCCGAGCCCACGAACAGGTTGAGCAGCCCGGTGAACAGCACCATCAGGCCGAGCACCAGCGGCAGCGGCAGGCCGGTCGACTGGATCGCCGCCGCGCCATGCACCGCGCTGATAAGGCCGAGGTTCGACCAGCCGAACATCGCCACGAAATGCGCAGCGGCGAAGGCGAGCACGAGGTAATAGCCCATGTCCTTCATGCTCTCGGCCATCATCTCGACCAGGTCGCGGTGCGACCTGATCTTGCCGGTCGCGCGGCCATAGGCCCAGCCGGTCAGCAGGAACAGCAGGAAGAAGGCGGCGACGAGGCTGCGGTAAAGCGGCGCAAGCTGCGTATGGATCGAACAATCGGCCGCAGGGACCGCCTCGCACGCGGCTTCGTCGACCAGCGGCGTGCCCGGGGCGAAGACCATCAGCAGCCAGAGCGCGACCACGAACAGCGCGGCATAGCCGGCATGCCGCAGCCCCTTGGCCGCCAGCGCGCCGCTTTCGTCGGCGGGATCGGGGCTCATGTCGTCGGCCTGCGCGCCGGCAGTCGCGCCGCCTTTCCACGGGCCGAGCCGCGGTTCGACGATCTTGTCGGTGACATACCAGATGATCGGCAGGTACACGAAGGTCATCACGCTGATGAAGAACCAGTTGCCCGCGATATTGGCAGTCCACAGCGGATCCAGCGCGCTCGCGCCCACCGCCTCCTCGGTGATCCCGAACAGCAGCGCATCGAGCTGGCCGGGCGAGATATTGGCCGAGAAACCGCCCGATACGCCGGCGAATGCGGCGGCGATCCCGGCCAGCGGATGGCGCCCGGCGGCGGCGAAAAGGATGCCGGCAAGCGGGATCAGCACGACATAGCCCGCATCGGCAGCATGGTTGCCGAGCATTGCGACCAGCGCAACCACCGGGGTGAGCAGTGCTTTGGGCGCGCTCTTCACCGCTTTCGACATGCCGGCGGCGAAGAAACCCGAACGTTCCGCGACGCCCGCGCCCAGCATCACGACGAGCACGTAGCCGAGCGGGTGGAAGTGCGTGAACGTGGCGGGCATTTCGACCCACAGGCGCTGGATGTTCTCGGGCGAAAGCAGGCTGACCGCGTCGATCCGCAGCGCGGACCCGGTCGCATCGTCGATGGCGGTGGGGTGGAAGGCCGACACGCCCGAGAGCGCCGCGACGATCGAAACCACCACCAGCGCGATAATCAGGTAGAAGAAGATGAATACCGGGTCGGGCAGTTTGTTGCCCGTCCGCTCGACCCAGCCCAGAATGCCGGTCTGGGTGTTTTCCGCTGTCGTCGCTTCAGCCATCGAAGTTCCCTGATCTCTTGTCGTCTCTCGTCGGGGCGATCATCCCCGATCGCATGTGACGCCCTTCTTAACAGCCACGCCGCCGGGGGCTAGGGCCAGCGCATGGCCAAGCTCTATTTCTATTATGCCAGCATGAATGCGGGAAAGAGCAGCACGCTGCTGCAGGCCGCATTTAACTACAACGAGCGCGGAATGCGGGTCTCGCTGTGGACCGCTGCGCTCGACGACCGGCCGGGTTTCGGCGCGATCTCGAGCCGGATCGGCCTGGCCAGCGAAGCGCATCGCTACGACGCGCAAACCGATATCGAAGCGCGCGTGCTGGGCGACCATGCGAAGGAGCGGGTCGCCTGCGTGCTGGTCGACGAAGCGCAGTTCCTGTCCGAAACGCAGGTATGGCAACTCGCGCGGCTGGCAGATGCGGCGGACATTCCGGTGCTGTGTTATGGGCTGCGTACCGATTTCCAGGGGAAGCTGTTCCCCGGCTCCGCCACGCTGCTGGGCATTGCCGATGCGCTGGTCGAGCTGAAGGCGGTGTGCGATTGCGGGCGCAAGGCGATCATGAACCTGCGCGTCGATGCGGAGGGACGGGCAGTGAGCGAAGGCGCCCAGACCGAAATCGGCGGTAACGACCGTTATGTCGCGCTGTGCCGCCGGCACTTCGTGGACAAGCTGGGCGGGGCCTATCCCGGCGAACCGCTGGCGGGTTAGTCCGGCGCACCCTATCTAGCTTGCCATGACCGAAACGCTTCTTCTCGCGGTGATTCTCATCCCGTGCCTGATTGTCGCCATCGTGTTTCACGAAGTCGCGCATGGCTGGGTCGCGCTGGCGCTGGGCGATCCCACCGCCAAGGAACAGCGGCGGCTGTCGCTCAACCCGATCCGCCATGTCGACCCGATCGGCACGCTGCTGGTGCCCGGGGCGCTGGCGCTGTTCGGCGGGCCGATCTTCGGCTGGGCCAAGCCCGTCCCGGTGCGCGGCGAACGGCTGCGCGATCCGCGGTTCGGCATGGTCGCGGTGGCGGCCGCCGGGCCGGGCACCAATCTCGTGTTGGCATTGGTCGGCGCGCTGTTGCTCGGCGCAGTATCGGGGGCGATCATCGCCGCCGGCGCCATGCCGCCCGAATGGCTGGTCACTGCGGGCGGGACATTCATCCTGATCAACGTCTTCCTCGCCTTGTTCAACCTGCTGCCGATCCCCCCCTTCGACGGTTCGCACATCGTCGGCGGTCTGCTGCCGCGCAAATGGGCGGGCAATTGGCAGAAGCTGCAGTCGCTGGGCATGCTGTTCTTCGTCGTCCTGATCGCCGCGACCTGGGCATTCCCCGATAGCGGGCTGATCGAGAACACCGTCCTGCCGCCGGTGCTGTGGCTGCAGGAACATTATTTCTCCATCGCCGAATGGGTCGCACGCGGGATCGCCGAATGACCGATCGGAAGGCGCCTCCGCATGGCTGGCTGATCCTCGACAAGCCGCGCGGGCTGGGTTCGACGCAGGCGGTCGGCATGGTCAAGCGCGTGCTACGCCAGGGCGGCTATGCCAAGACCAAGGTCGGGCATGGTGGCACGCTCGACCCGCTGGCCGAAGGCGTGCTCCCGATCGCATTGGGCGAAGCGACCAAGCTTGCGGGCCGCATGCTCGATGCCGACAAGATCTACGCCTTCACCATCCAGTTCGGCGAGGAAACCGCTACGCTCGATACCGAGGGCGAGGTCACCGAGCGCAGCGATCGCCGGCCGCCGATGGCAGCGATCGCGGGCGTGCTCGACCATTTCACCGGCCCCATCGAACAGGTGCCGCCCGCCTATTCGGCGCTCAAGATCGATGGCAAGCGCGCCTATGACCGTGCCCGCGCGGGCGAAACGGTCGAAATGAAGACCCGCGCCGTGACAGTTCACGACCTTTATCTTGCCGGTCATCCCCGCGAAGGCGGGGATCCAGATAAGGGCAGCTCTCTCCCTCGGGGGCGGCTGGTCCCCCGCCTTCGCGGAGGTGACGATAGTGATGCTGGCCTCGTCAGCACATTCCAGACCACTGCCGGGCGGCCCGACCCCTACGATCCGCAGGCGCCGCTCGAACTGGCGGACAGCGTCACGCTGGTCGCGCATGTCTCCAAGGGGACATACATCCGGTCGCTGGCACGGGACATCGCACGCGCGCTTGGCACGCTGGGTCACGTAACCTATCTCAGGCGCATCAAGGCCGGCCCGTTCCGCGAGGAACAGGCGATTTCGCTGGACAAGCTTGAGGAAATCGCTAAGGGCGCGGCCATCGAGAACCTTCTCTTGCCGCTCGAGGCCGGACTGGACGACATCCCGGTTCTGACACTCGATCCCGACAGCGCGCAGGCGGTCCGCCAGGGCCGGGTATTGTCGGAACTGCCCCATACCGACGGGCTCCATCTCGCCAGCTTGCACGATGTGCCGGTGGCCCTGGTGGAAGTCGACGGTGGCACGGCCAAGGTCGTGCGGGGTTTCAACCTGCCGGATGTCGCGGAGTAGAATACATGTCGGTTACTGCCGAAAAGAAACAGGAAATCATCAAGGACAACGCCCAGGCCAAGGGTGATACCGGTTCGCCGGAAGTCCAGGTCGCCATTCTGACCGAACGCATTCGCAACCTGACCGAGCACTTCAAGTCCAACCATAAGGACAATCACTCGCGTCGCGGTCTGCTGATGATGGTCAACAAGCGCCGCAACCTGCTCGCCTATCTCAAGAAGACGGACGTCGAGCGGTACAATGCGCTGATCCAGAAGCTGGGTCTTCGCAAATAAGAGTTTCTCGAAGGGGTGGCTCAGGCCGCCCCTTTGTTTATCCGGCCTGCGCGCAATACGGCGCGGGGCTGGAAAATGGAGGCGCGAAAAGCCTCGGACCGGACCGGGACGGAATACCCGGCACAGTAGGCCCCGCACCGCAATAAGGCCGTGCGGGTTCATAAGGAAAATACATGTTCGACACGAAAACCGTATCGCTGGAGTGGGGCGGAAAGACCCTCACCCTCGAAACCGGCCGCATCGCCCGTCAGGCTGACGGCGCCGTTCTGGCCACCTATGGCGAAACCGTGGTGCTGTGCGCCGTGACCGCCGCCAAGAGTGTACGCGAAGGGCAGGACTTCTTCCCGCTGACCGTCCACTACCAGGAAAAATTCTCCGCTGCGGGCCGTATCCCCGGCGGCTTCTTCAAGCGCGAAGGCCGCGCTACGGAGAAAGAAACGCTCACCTCGCGTCTCATCGACCGCCCCGTACGGCCGCTGTTCCCCGAAGGTTTCTACAACGAAATCAACGTGATCTGCCAGGTCCTGTCGTATGACGGCGAGACCGAGCCCGATATCGTCGCGATGATCGCCGCTTCGGCTGCGCTGACCATCAGCGGCGTGCCCTTCATGGGCCCGATCGGTGCTGCACGCGTCGGTTTCCGCAATGGCGAATACGAACTCAACCCGAGCCTCGAAAGCGCGCTCGACGAAGAAGGTCGCCTCGACCTCGTCGTTGCCGCAACGCAGGACGCGGTGATGATGGTCGAATCCGAAGCCAAGGAACTGACCGAAGAGGAAATGCTCGGCGCCGTCATGTTCGCGCATGAGGAAAGCCGCAAGGTCATCGGCGCGATCGTCGACCTGGCCGAGCAGGCCGCCAAGGAACCGTGGGAAATCGACACTTCGGACGATACCTCGGCGATCAAGGAAAAGCTGCGCGGCATCGTCGGCGACGACATCGCCGCCGCCTACAAGTTGACCGACAAGTCGGCGCGTTCGGATGCGCTCAACGATGCGCGGGCCAAGGCCAAGGAAGCCTTCGCCGAAGAAGAAGCGCAGACGCAGATGGTCGCCAACAAGGCGGTCAAGAAGCTGGAAGCGGAAATCGTTCGCGGCGCCATCCTCAAGGACGGCCAGCGCATTGACGGCCGCAAGCTCGATCAGGTCCGCCCGATCGAGGCGATGGTCGGCCTGCTGCCCCGCACGCATGGTTCGGCGCTGTTCACCCGCGGTGAGACGCAGGCGATCTGCACCACCACGCTGGGCACCAAGGATGCCGAGCAGATGATCGACGGTCTCGAAGGCCTCTCGTACAACAACTTCATGCTGCACTATAACTTCCCGCCCTATTCGGTCGGCGAAGTGGGCCGCTTCGGCTTCACCAGCCGCCGCGAGACCGGTCACGGCAAGCTTGCATGGCGTGCGCTGCACCCGGTGCTGCCCAAGCATGAAGACTTTCCCTATACCATCCGCATCCTGTCGGACATCACCGAGTCCAACGGCTCGTCCTCGATGGCGACCGTCTGCGGTGGCTGTCTGTCGATGATGGATGCCGGCGTTCCGATCGAACGCCCGGTGTCGGGCATCGCCATGGGCCTGATCCTCGAAGGCGACGACTTTGCGGTCCTGTCGGACATCCTCGGTGACGAAGATCACCTGGGCGACATGGACTTCAAGGTTGCCGGTTCGGAAAAGGGCATCACCTCGCTCCAGATGGACATCAAGGTCGCCGGCATTACGCAGGAGATCATGAAGACCGCGCTGGAGCAGGCCAAGGGCGGCCGTGCACACATTCTCGGTGAAATGAACAAGGCGCTGACCGGCGCCCGCACCGAGGTTTCCAAGCACGCCCCGCGCATCGAGACGATGCAGATCGACAAGTCGAAGATCCGCGACGTCATCGGCACGGGCGGCAAGGTGATCCGCGAGATCGTTGCCGAAACCGGCGCCAAGGTCGACATCGACGACGAGGGCGTGATCAAGATCAGCTCCTCCAACGCCGACGAGATCGAAGCCGCACGCAAGTGGATCGAAGGCATCGTCGAAGAGGCGGAAGTCGGCAAGGTCTACAATGGCAAGGTCGTCAACATCGTCGATTTCGGCGCCTTCGTGAACTTCATGGGCGGCAAGGACGGTCTCGTCCATGTCAGCGAAATGAAGAACGAGCGCGTCGAGAAGCCGACCGACGTCGTGTCGGAAGGCCAGGAAGTGAAGGTCAAGGTCCTCGAGATCGACCAGCGCGGCAAGGTCCGCCTGTCGATGCGCGTAGTCGACCAGGAAACCGGCGAAGAGCTGGAAGACACCCGCCCCGCGCGCGAACCGCGCGGTGACCGTGGCCCGCGTGGCGGCGGTGGTGGCCGTGGCGGCGATCGCCGCGGTGGCCGGGGTGGCCCGCGCCGCGACCGCGATGGCGGCGGGAACAAGGACGGGGGCGGTGAAGCCCACGTGCCCGACTTCCTGAAGGACTGATCCTTCGCTAGGCATTACAGGGGGTCGCGGGTCCGCCCGCGGCCCCCTTTGCTATGGAGAATAGACGATGCTTCCGCGCGAAACGCTCGCCACTGCCCAGGTCCCCGACGGCGAAACGCTGACGCTGGTCAGCCACGGCCGCGATTTCATCATCATGCTCGGCCGCGACGAGCTGATGGGGACGCGCATGCAGTTTTCCGAAGAACAGCTGGCCGAGCTGACGCTGGCTGAACTGGATGCGCCGCGCCCGCGGGTGCTGATCGGCGGCTATGGCATGGGCTTTACCTACCGCGCGGCGCTGGCCAAACTGCCCGAGGGCGGCGCGGTCACGGTGGCCGAAATCGTCCCCGACATCCTCGAATGGGCTGCAGGGCCGCTGGCGCATCTGACCGGCGACAGCCTGTCCGACCCGCGCGGCGAAGTGGTGATCTGCGATGTCGCGGCGTTGATCGACGATGCCAATGACGGCACGACGCCGAAATACGACGCCATATTGCTGGATGTCGACAACGGTCCCGACGGGATCGTGCGCGATGCCAATTTCCGGATCTATACGAAGACCGGGCTGGGCAAGGCGCGCGATGCGCTGCGACCCGGCGGTATCCTTGCCGTGTGGTCGGCCGCGCCCGACCACAAGTTCACCCAGCGGCTCAAGGACAGCGGCTTCAGCGTCGAGGTGCGCGAAGTGCGGGCGCGGCCCAACAACAAGGGGCCGCGCCACACGATCTGGTTTGCGCGCAAACGCTAGCGCTTGATCCGCATCCGGCCCATGAAGTCCATCTTGCCCACGGGCAGGCCCTTCATCCGCAGGATGTTGTAGGCGGTGGCGCAGTGGAAATAGAAGTTCGGCTGGCTGAAGGTGAGCAGGAAATCCTCGGCATTGAAATCCATGCCGCGGTCCTTGAACTCGAACCGCATCGGTTGGCCGATCCAGCCTTCCATTTCCTCTTCGGTCAGCGCTTCCAGCATTTCGCGCGCGCCCGATAGCTTTTCGCGCAACGCGCCGAAGCTTGTCGGCGGCGGGTTGAGATCGGGCGAATAGAGCCCCGCCCGCACGCCCTCGATCGACCCCTGTGTATGCTCGGCCACGCATTTGACCTGGTAGGACCACGGCAGCATGTCGTCGAACACGCGCGCATTGATGAAGTCGTCATGCTCGCAATCGTGCTCGCTGCACCATTTTTCTGCTGTATCGACCAAGTGGCGGGCGGTCCCAAGCATTTGCAGGGCGCTCGGAACATAGGCAGCGTGTAGCGAAAGCGGCATGTAAGTCTCCTCTCTGAAAGCGCGCGAACATAGGCAAGATGCCCGGCGATGCCAGCGGCAATCGCGTCAGACGCCGTGCACCAGGCGCGGCTGTGAATGCTTCCCGTCCTGCCACAGCAGCAGCTGGTCCCTGCCGGCGTCCTTCGCCGCGTAGAGCGCCTCGTCGCCGCGCTTGACCGCGCTGTCGAGCGTGTCGTTCGGCCGCACTTCGGTCAGCCCGGCGCTCGCCGTGACGGGGAAGGGGACCTCAGGGACCTTTTCAAGTACCGACAGGGTAATCTGCCGCCGGACGGTCTCTGCCAGCCGTTGATAATCCTCGCCATAGATCAGCACGACGAACTCCTCTCCGCCCTGCCTCGCGGGGAATACGTTCTCCTGCTTCAGGCCCTCGGCAACCGCGATCAGGACCTCGTCGCCGGTATCGTGGCCGAACATGTCGTTGATGCGTTTGAAATGATCGCAATCGATGACCGCCAGCGCGGCAGGGCGCGGATGGGCGGGATCGCGAAAGCGCAGCGCGAGCCCGCGTCGGTTGGCTATCTCAGTCAGCGGATCGGTAGCGACCGCGATTCGCGCTTCGCTGACGTCGGCCCAGGCTTCGTCGCGTTCGCGCTTGACCGTGAGATAGCCGTTGATGACGCCGCCAGCAGTAACCATGAAATCGACCAGCACCGCAAGCAGCGCGGCCACCGGCCAATAGGGAACGGGCGCGCCGGTACTCAACTCATACGCAAGGACTAGCAAGCCGAGGATGATCAATGGTGCATAGCCGACAGCCTGATACTGCGCGAACCTGCTGCCTGATCGGACGGCTGCCGCAAGACCAGCCGTCATGCCGAGGATCATCGTGAGCAGAAGGAGGTCGTGCACCAGGTCGAAGCCCGGCCATAGCGGCGCCAGGGCTGTAGCGATCGCCCCGACGACGCCGACGATGAAAAGGGTCCGCAGCCAGTAGCGAATCCGCGCAAATCGAGGCCGGTTTTCGATATAGGCGGCGAGAAATGGTCCGGTGCTGCCGATCGCGATCGACAAGGCGATCTCGCCGATATCGGTCCGGAATTCGCCCCCAAGTGTCGGGCTGGTGAGCGCTACCGGGAACAAGGCAACGCTCATTATCGCGAAACACAGCGCGCGCAATGCTGCCCAAAGCAGGAAGCTGCGCCGCACCAACGGATACACTGCTAGAGCCAGCAGCCCGACAGTCAGTGCAATCCCCAAGAACGCGCCAAGACCGACGCTACCCCATTCCATCTCTTCCGCCCCCCAACGGTTCCGCACACCAAGCCGCCCCCCGCGCTGCGGGAGGTGGCCGAGTGTCCTTGGGTGTAAACGCCGTCCCGTTGTGGGCTAGGCGAGGAGCGACCCGCTAAAATCTCGGTTAGCGTACCCGCGGTCCGCCGAACGGCAGCGGCGGAGGAGGACGGCGCGCGCCGCGCGGCAGCTGGGCCTGGTAGGCCCGGCCGCAGTGTTCGACGCAATAGGGGAAGCCGGGGTTCACGGCCTCGCCGCAGAAATGGAAATCGGGTTCGCCCGGGTGTCCCATCGGCCAGCGGCATACCTTGTCCGACAGATCCAGCAGGCTGGTCTTGTCGGCGATTTCGGGGCTCGGCTTGGCCGGGACCAGGCGGCGCGGCGGCGCTGGGGGAATCGGGGGCTGCTGGTCACCGGGACCCTGGCGCAGGAAGCCACCCGGCCCGACCGAGACGATCTTGGGCAGGTTGGAATTCTTGTTCGGCATCGGCTGCGACGGGTTGCCGGCATCCTGCCGCGGTGCAGGCGGCGGTGCTGCCGGTTCCGGCGGGGCGGCCGGCGCAGCAGCAGCGGCCGGCTTGGCTGCGGGCTTCGCCGCTTTCTTGGGCGCCGGTGCCTTGGGCGCGGCCTTGGGGGCAGCGGCGGCCTTCTTCTTGTCGTTGGCCTTGACCGGCGACGGGCGCGACTTGAGACCGAGGCGGTGCGCCTTGCCGATCACGGCATTGCGGCTCACCCCGCCCAGCTCGTCGGCGATCTGGCTGGCGGTCGAACCGCCTTCCCACATCTTCTTAAGCGTTGCGATCCGTTCGTCGGTCCAGCTCATGTACAGTCCTGTATCTCGTGTCTTGGCGCCGCGGCTTGCATGCCGTGACGCTTGGGCCTAGGCGCGCCCTATGGTCGATCAAGCTCAGCCCAAATCGCTCGGAAGCGATCATCCGGACGCATCCTTCGTCGAAGGTAATGCCGGAGGGGAGAGCAGGTTTCCGCCGCGGGGTCGCCCGGTGATCCGCGGAATCAACCGGATTGGCCTGTGGAGCCTCTATATGAAGGAGGTCCGCCGGTTTCTCAAGGTCCAGACGCAGACAATCTGGGCCCCGGCAGTCACCACGGTGCTTTTTCTCGTGATCTTCTCGGTCGCGCTGGGGCGGGGCGGGCGCGAGGTGCTGGGCGTCAATTTCCCCACCTTCGTCGCACCCGGCCTGATTGCCATGGCGATGATGCAGAACGCCTTCGCCAATTCCTCCTTCTCGCTGCTTTCCGGCAAGATCCAGGGGACCATCATCGACCTGCTGATGCCGCCGCTGTCCGAAGGCGAGCTGATGTGCGGTATCGTAGGGGCAGCGATGACCCGCGCAGTGGCGGTCGGCTTCGTCGTCGCGGGGGCAATGATGCTGTATCCCGGAGTGAGCCTGGCGATGGCGCATCCCTGGGCGGTGATGTGGTTCGGGCTGATGGGCGCGATGATGCTCGCGCTGCTTGGCCTGCTCGCATCGATCTGGGCGGAGAAATTCGACCACAATGCCGCGGTGACCAATTTCGTCGTCGCGCCGCTGGCGATGCTGTCGGGGACGTTCTACGTCATCGACCGGCTTGCACCGGCCTTCCAGGCGGTCAGCCGCGCCAATCCCTTCTTCTACGTGATCTCGGGCTTTCGCTACGGCTTTCTCGGACGCAGCGACATCGGCGATGCGGCGGCGGTGACGATGGCCGCGCTGGGCCTGTTCGCGCTCAACGCAGTGCTGGCCTTCGCCACCTACCGGATCCTGAAGTCGGGCTGGAAGATCAAGAACTGATCGTTCGCCGCGCGCCGCTCAGTGGGTCAGGCTGACCCGCATGCGGTAGCGCCCGTTTTCGAACTGTTCGAAATACTGGTGCACATCGGGGTGCGACACCGGCCCCGAAACCGAATCTGTCACCAAATTCTGCTGGCTGACGTAGGCGACGTAATCGCTGTCATCGCTTTCGGCGAGCAGGTGGTAGAACGGCTGGTTGCGATCGGGGCGGATATCCTCGGGGATCGCCTCGTACCATTCGTCGCTGTTGGCGAAGACCGGGTCGATGTCGAAAATTACGCCGCGGAAATCGAACACGCGGTGTTTGACCACGTCACCGATGGCGAAGCGGCTCTTGACGCGGCGCGGCACATCGATGGTGCGACCGGCCTGGGCGGAGAAATACTGTGCTCGTTCCATGAGAAGCGACGATATGGGGTCCAGGCGCCTGCTTACAATGGCGATTGGCGAAGCTTCCCCCGAATTCTGACGAAAAGGGGCTTGGCAAGGCACAGGCGCTCGGCTAATCGGCGCGCCTTGCTTCGACCGGGGCCCTGGGCCCGAAGCGCACCCGACATATGCGGAGAGGTGGCAGAGAGGTCGAATGCGCTGCACTCGAAATGCAGTGTACTGGCAACAGTACCGTGGGTTCGAATCCCACCCTCTCCGCCATTCATGCTTATCATCTGCGATCAGGTATGATCAAAATTGTTAGTCTTCCGGGCCTTACGGCAACCAGGAGATATCTTTCTTGATCACGCGATATCAGCCAACATCACACGGCAGGGGGTATGCAAGGGGGTATCGATATGCGGAACAGGGGGTATCGCAAAGCTTCGGCGATCGACCACTCCAAACGGTATCGTAGGCGAAAATTGGCAGCCTTGCCTTTCGCGTCCCGCTCAATCGCGATCATTAAATATCAATCAATTCCAGAAGGATAGCACCTTCTTGAACGCGGAGCGTTCGTAGGACAGCTGGTCAGAAGCTTGTGGTAATCAAGTTTCGAAGAAAGATCAGAGAATGTTGACGGATGCTCAGTGCAAGGGCGCAAAAGGTGGCACCAAACCTTATAAACTGACGGATTCGAGGGGGCTCTACCTTCATGTATCGCCGACCGGACACCGGTCTTGGCGGCATAAATACAGATATGGCGGCAAGGAGAAGCTTCGCACGCTTGGGAGCTATCCAGATGTCGGACTCAGGGAGGCACGTGAACTTCGCGACGAGGACAAGCGTTTGCTCAGAGGAGGAAAGGATCCGATTGTCGAGGCCAAGCGCGCATCGCTCGCTAGCCGCCTAGCTGCGGCTCATACCTTTGAGGCCGTTGCGCGCGAATGGTTTTCAAAACAGGAACTGCGCTGGAAGCCGGTCCATGCGAAGGACGTCATTGTAAGCTTGGAGCGCGATGTCTTCGAAGACATTGGTTCGCTTCCAATTACGGCAATTGATGCGACCCATGTGCTCGCGACCTTGCAGAAGGTCGAGGACCGCGGCGCTATTGAGACCGCTCATCGGCTGCGCCAGCGTATTTCAGCGATATACGCTTATGCAATCGCGAACGGCGATGCCACATCCGATCCTGCCGCTTCGCTCGTAAAAGTGCTCAAGGCTAAACCGTCGAAACGACGCTGGCCGGCGGTGATAACGATTAAAGAGGCTCGAGACGTATTGTCACTCACCGATACCGCCGAAGCCAGTCCGGTCGTCAAGCTCGCTGCGCGCTTCCTAGCGTTGACTGCCCAGAGGCCGGGAATGATCCGGTGGCTCGAATGGAAAGACATTCGCGAGTTCAATCCTGAAGCTGGGGGGTGCGATACCGAAGCAATCTGGATTGCACCGGCGGTCAAAATGAAACAGGAACTGGAACAGCGCGAAGACGAAAGTTTCAATCATCCAGTGCCACTTGGGCTGGCGGCATCGGACGTGCTGCGCGAAGCGTGGAAGTTCAGCGCTGGCAGCAATTATGTATTCCCTGGCGCACATTCCATTCACAAGCCGATGTCGGAAAACGCTCTGAGCTACTTGTTTCTGAGGGAAGGTCTACGAAAGCGCCATGTTCCTCATGGCTGGCGTTCCACGTTCAGCACGATCATGAACGAGTGGATCGTTGAGCATGGTGGGCCGCGAGACCCGCTGATTATTGATCTGATGCTCGCCCACACGCCGACCGGATTGTCGGGCAGTGAGCTTCGCTACATGCGGGCCGGCTTCATTGACCGGCGCCGCAAGCTTGCGGCGATTTGGACTGATATACTGCTATCCGACGCATTAGCCGTCGGACAAATCGGTGAAGGGCGGCGGCGGCGCAAGGCCTGACCATCAAGCCTTGCGAACGCGGCGACGGCTCATAATCCACGCCCAAACCTCCTCGCCCAACCACTTGACTGAACCGCCGATCTCGAAAGGTTGCGGGAAGTCAGGAAGCTTGCTGTAGCGCCGCGCGCTGACCACGCTGACATTGCACATATCTGCGATTTGCTTGCAGCACACGAATTTAGGTCCAGTGTATCTCATGAAAGTCCTCTATTGCTTAGGACGTTCTCTTTGGATCACACTGGCCTATCTGAAATCAGACAAAAATGATTCTGGCGGGTTACTTGTCACCGTGATTGCAACACCTTGCGCACAGTCCCGACCGACGGCGGATAATAGCCGTGGGGATCAACCGGCACTTCACTTTGCTCGTGGAACTCCCTGTAAACCCGGTGTATGAAGCGCAAGAAAGGCGAACTCGGCCCCGATGCCGTGTCATGAGCGGTCGGCTGCGACGCCAAAACCTCTTCGTAGAGCGCCGCGAGATCGCGAATAAAGGCTTTTTGCTCCCTGTTCGGCTTGTTGCCGGGGCGCATACCAACGGGCCCAACTCCTTTCTGCTTAGGCTGCTTTTGAGCGCGAACATATTCCTCACGGATCGCCTCCACTTCATTGTGGAGGGCTGCGATACCGGGAAGACCGGGTGTCATCCGAAGGTCTGACAAAGGATTACCGATAAATTTTGGAGAAGTGAGGTCATCGAACTGGTCTTCACCCATTTCGGCGCGAAACCGTCCGTGTAGGGCCTTCGCAAGCCTCTGAAGTGTTTCAGCCCGAACTGGTTCGACTTCGTTGGTTTCAATCTTGTGTCGCTGAATCTGCCCAGCAAGTTCATCAGCAGCTTGTGCGATCATTTTCGCACCATCTCGAATAGTGCGAAGGCAAGAAAGATAGGCTAGTTTGTCTAGACCTTCATGGGCGTTTTCATGCGCAAGCAGATAAGCCAAACAAAGTTGAGCCAATTTAGCGTGGCCATTTTCATCAATCTGATCAACGATCGCCGCGGTGAGGTTTTTAGGGAGAGCCTTTCCTCGGCCAGCAGAATAACCGGATGAGAACGCATCAAGTGCAAAATTGCGGTCGAAAACGAGTTGGGCTGCTGCGAAGCTTACAGCCTTTTTTCGCATCTCATACGTGTTAGGCCGGTCGGGTGTATTTGTTGGGTCCGTAGGTGCCATCGACTTATCTAGCACCGAATAGCCCCTAGTTTTCTAGACAATTTTTGCTTTCGAAATCGGTTGCCGTACGAATTATGCGGGTGCCAGCATTCCGTTCTGACCTGCTTGCGTGCCGCGGTGTAGAACATCGCAATGTCATCGAACGCGTTCCGTCGGGCTTCTCATGGGGTTGTCAGGTTCGGCATCGAATGCGCTTTCGCTTAAGCGACGAGAGAAAGGTTTCTGCTATCGCGTTGCCGTGGCAGATGCCGCGCCGGCTCATCGAATGCTCAAGGAACGACCTGTCAGTCAGGCCTCCCACTCCAAAGGGCCTATCTGGGCCGCTGATCTCATAGAGGCTCAGAGGTTTCGGGATGGGACGGACCCCGCGAATAGATTGGCGAGGCCCTCACCCCGCGTTGTGAAGTTTTCTGGGCAGCCCGATCAACGCTCTGAGCGGAGAACGCATGTGTCGGCTAAGGCGCACCACAGACCGTCTTGAGGTGGGCCGCCTGCGGACTGGCTGCTTCTGGATCAAGTAGGTCGCAAAGCGGTCATAGCTGCGGCTTGAGGAATTGGACCATCTGATCAGTCGGAAGCGATTATCTCGGCCAAGCTTCTACCGCCCGCCAATGTCCCTCGATTAGAGCGCCGCCAGAATAAATCTCTAGCGCTGTCGACGGCTTGATCCCGGCCTCCTCATAAACTCTACCGTCGGGCGCGGCAAAGTCCTCGTTCGAAAACTCGAGCAACCAGCCGTTGGGCAGTCGCTTGACCAACGGAGTGGAGAACGCACCGCGGGTTGTAGCCCCGGCATGCACTATGCGAGGGTTCTGTCGCAGGGCCAGCATGGCAAGCTCTCCCCCGCTCATCGTGACATCACTGGTGAGCAAGTATACTGGGCCGGCGAAGCGCGGCTCTGACGGCGCAGGCAATCGGGAGCTTCATCGGACCAACTCTCGTGAGCGGAATAATCGAAAAATGGGAGAACAGGCGATGTTCGCCATTGTGGCGGTTCCATCCTTCGTGATTGCGCTCTGGCCCCGCCGCTTGTCAGCCCTGCCGACTATCCGCTCGAACCCGGCAAGCGATTGCGATTTCTAAAACGCGTCTGACAGCTAGATCCGGCCCGCAGCGGCGCCAAAGAGTGTCTTCATAGAATTGAACTCAACCCACCAACGTCTCGCCGTGAATGTCCGGAACGGTTTGAGCGGAAATTCGCTGCGTCATCATGTCGCGGAGAAAATCTATGTCTCAAAATTACAAAATCGGCGCTGGACTGGGCGGCGTTGTTCTTACTGCTGGAGCGATCGCATTCGGAGCGTTCCTGTCCAACAGGCATCAGAATCGCGGATATGACGATGCCGCCAATCATACCAAGCGCCAGCCTGAAGGCTATAACGCGCAGGTCGGCCGATCGGTAACCATCCGCAAGCCACGAGCCGAGCTGTTCGCGTTCTGGTCGGATTTCGCCAACCTGCCGCAATTCATGGAGAATGTGGAAGCGATCGAAGCCGGTGCAGACGGCGCGTCGACCTGGCGGATCAAGGCCCCCGCGGGTCAGGCGGTCGCGGTGAAAACCGAAATCGCTAGCAAGAAGCAGGACGTGCTGATCGCGTGGCGCTCTGTCGAGGATTCCGAGATCGAAACCAGCGGCGAGGTTCGTTTCGAGGATGCACCGGGCAAGCGTGGAACCAGAGTCAGCCTTATGATGGCCTACGACCCGCCCGCAGGCGCGCTCGGCCGAGCGGTGGCGAAGCTGTTCCTACGTGAGCCGCAGGTCCAGGCCCGGCATGATCTGAAGCGTTTCAAGATGCTCATGGAAACCGGGGAAATAGCGACATCGGCGCGAACGCGGGACGAAACGCGCGCGGCCAAGCAGGAGAACGGATGATGCGAGCACTTACCTGGCATGGAACCAACGACGTTCGAGTGGACACGGTCAGCGATCCGGAAATCATCAATCCCCGCGATGCGATCATCAAGATCACCAGCACGGCCATCTGCGGGTCCGACCTTCACCTATACGATGGCGTCATTCCCGGCGTGGCGCCGGGCGATGTGCTGGGCCATGAATTCATGGGCGAAGTCGTCGAGACGGGGTCTGCGAGCGATCTGAAGAAAGGGCAGCGCGTCGTCGTGCCCTTCACGATCAGCTGCGGCGGCTGTTTCCATTGCAAGCAGCAGCAATATTCGGCCTGCGACAATTCCAACCCGGCTGAAAAGCAGGATATGTCGGCGACGCTCTACGGCCAGCCGATGGCCGCGCTGTTCGGCTATTCGCACCTGACCGGCGGCTACTCGGGCGGACAGGCCGAATACGCCCGCGTGCCCTTTTCCGATGTCGGCCCGATCGTCGTTCCCGACCATCTGGAGGACGACCAGGTGCTGTTCCTCTCGGACATCCTCCCGACCGGCTGGATGGCGGCGGAAAATGCCGACATCCAGCCCGACGATACGGTTGCGGTGTGGGGCTGCGGCCCGGTCGGATTGTTCGCGATCCAGTCGGCCATCGTGATGGGCGCATCCAGGGTGATTGCGATCGACCACTATCCGAACCGTCTCGCACTGGCGAAGCAGCTGGGTGCGGAGATCATCGACTTCCGCGAGACCGATGTGCGCGAAGCCCTGATGGAAATGTCCGGCGGGATCGGCGTGGATGCCGTGATCGACGCGGTCGGCATGGAGTCGCACGGCTTCGCTATCGACAACATGTTCGACGTCGTGAAGCAGAAGGTCGGCATGGGCGCCGACCGCGCGAGCGCGCTGAAGCAGGCGATTCTCGCGGTCCGGTTCGGCGGCAAGGTCTCGATCCCCGGCGTCTATGGCGGGATGACCGACAAATGGCCGCTCGGGGCAATGATGGAAAAAGGCCTGCAGGTCCGTGGCGGCCAGACACATGTCCAGAAATATACCAAGCCGCTGCTCGAGAAGATCGAGGATGGCACGCTCGATACCACGTTCCTGATCAGCCACCGGCTGCCGCTCGAACAGGCGGCCGAGGGCTACAAGAATTTCAAGGAGCAGCAGAATGAATGGACCAAGGTCATTCTGAAGCCCGGGATGGAGAACTGATCATGGCCGGGAAAATCGACAAGCTGTCCGGGCTATGCGTGATTACCGGTGCTTCGAGCGGCATCGGGCTTGAGCTCACGAAACTGGCGGCCCGCGATGGCTGCGACCTGATCCTCGCCGCCGACCGCGATCTTGGCGCGGCCCAAGCCACCGCGCGGCAGTGCGGTGCCGCAGGCGTCGAGACGGTCGAAGCCGATCTCGCCACCCCCAAAGGCCTCCAGGCCCTCGTGACGGCGATCGGCGATCGCACGCCCGAAGTCCTGCTTGCCAATGCCGGCCACGGGCTGGGCGAAGCGTTCCTCGATCAGGAGTGGAAGGACATCGCCCATGTCATCCATACCAATGTGACCGGCACGACATGGCTCCTGCACCATATCGGACGGAAAATGCGGGCGAAGAATGCCGGTCGCATCCTTGTGACCGGTTCGATCGCGGGGCACATCCCCGGCGCTTTCCAGCTCGTTTACAATAGCACCAAGAGCTACGTCGACTACTTCTGCTTCGGGCTGCGCAACGAGCTTAAGGATACCGACGTGGTTGTTTCGTGCCTGATGCCGGGGCCGACCGATACCGATTTCTTCGACCGCGCCGGGATGGAGAACACCGATGTCGGCAAATCGGACAGCAAGGACGATCCCGCAATGGTCGCCGAGGCGGGCTACAAGGCCCTTCTCGAAGGCGACGCCCACACGGTCAGCGGCTTCATGAACAAGATCCAGGATATGTTCGCCGGCGTGATCCCCGACACGGTGCTTGCCCAGATGCATCGCCGGATGGCCGAACCCGGCGATCGCTAGGGCCGCACGCCTTCGCCAATCTGCAACAACCGAGGAGAACACCTATGCCTCTCACCGCCATCGCCCTGAACTGCTCGCTCAAGAAATCTTCGGACGAAGCAAGCTCGACCGATGCCATGATCGCCGTGCTGCAAGAGCATCTGGCCGAGCAGGATGTCGAACTGGCCGAAACCATCCGCATCGCCGATTACAATGTCCCCCCGGGCGTGACGTCGGACGAGGGCGAGGGCGACGACTGGCCGGGTATTCGCGGGAAAATCCTGAGCCATGACATCCTGGTCTTCGGCGGGCCGATCTGGATGGGCCAGATCGGGTCGGTCGCCAAACGCGTGCTCGAACGCATGGATGCCTTCACCAGCGAAACCGATGACCAGGGCCGGATGCCGAGCTTCGGCAAGGTGGCGATTGCCGCGATCGTCGGCAATGAAGATGGCGCGCACTGGAGCTCGGCACAGCTGTTCCAGTCGCTCAACGACACCGGCTGGACGATCCCGGCGGGCGCGGCCTGCTATTGGGTCGGCGAGGCGATGGGCAACACCGACTTCAAGGAGCTGGCCGAAACCCCCGATGCGGTGACCGAGACCGCACAGATGTGCGCGATCAATGCCGCACATCTCGCGAAACTTCTCGCAGGCGACACCTACCCCGGGACGAAGTCCTGACGGCCCGGAACGCTCACACTCTGTAATCTCTTGGGAGACCATCATGGGACAAGGAACCACCAACCGGATCAAGCCGCCCCTGCCTGAGCAGCAACAGCGTGTTCCGGGCGCGACCGAGGCAATGCACCCCAAGCCCGATCACGGCGAAGACAGCTACGAGGGCTCCTGCCGTCTCGAGGGAAAAAAGGGTCGTCATCACCGGCGGTGACAGCGGGATCGGCCGCGCGGTCGCAATCGCCTTCGCGCGCGAAGGCGCGGATGTGCTGATAGCCTATTTGTGCGAGGATCACGACGCGCAGGAAACGAAGGAATGGGTCGAAAAAGCGGGGCGAAAATGCGTCCTGATGCGCGGCGATATCAGCGATGCGGGGCATTGCCGAGCGATAATCGACGAGGCTGTCCGCACCTTCGGCGGTATCGATGTGCTGGTGAACAACGCTGCCCACCAGATGACTTTCGAGACATTGGAGGACATTCCCGACGAGGAATGGGAGCGGACCTTCGCCACCAACATCCACGCGATGTTCTATCTCGCCAAAGCCGCCTTGCCCCACATGGGTGAGGGCAGTTCGATCATCAATTCGGCGTCGATCAATTCCGACCAGCCCAATCCCACGCTGCTGCCCTACGCGACCACGAAGGGGGCGATCCAGAATTACACGGCCGGCCTCGCGCAATTGCTGGCAGACCGGAAAATCCGGGTGAACTGCGTCGCGCCCGGCCCGGTCTGGACACCGCTTATCCCCTCGACGATGCCGGAAGAGGACGTCGCCGAATTCGGGAAGGATTATCCGCTCGGCCGCCCCGCGCAGCCCGCCGAACTCGCGCCTCCATACGTCATGCTGGCGAGCGATGAAGC
>NZ_WTYG01000006.1 GCF_009828015.1 Qipengyuania citrea
CGATAAGTCGGTTGTAGGCCCTCACCATGTCGCCATCTGCCGCTTCGAAGGTCGATGCTGGTGCATCGGTAATGTGGTGCAGATTGAGCGCATGGTCGAACCAGTACGCGCCCAGGTTGAAACCGTCTGGCACGAGGGTCGCGCGGTCGTCTTCGCCAGTCAAACAGAGCATGCAGCTCTCGATGTAGTGCATCCCCCCTCCCATCTGTGCGGCCAAGCCGATTTGCGGAACCGTCGGGCACTCTGCAGACTGATGAACCCAGATGAGCGGACGGCCGGTTGTCTGAACCCGGGAAGCGAACTGCATCAGGCCGAAAGCGTGTGGAGCCGACCCGCTCAGCATGATGTCCACCTTGTCTCGGAATTCAGTGAAGCGTCCGGGCCGGCCGCCCAGCAGGTGTGCAACGGCGGCGAGGTAGTTGGCGATGCGCTTCTGTTGTTCGATCTCAGTCATCTCAAGTCTCCATAGGCCGCGGGGATCGCGTGCCCTTTTCCGCTCTCTTCCAGAGAGCCACCTCCTTTCGTTCTAAAAAAGTCTACTCGCGCAGCCGCGTCCGCTTCGCGCCCCATCTTGGACATTCGATAACTCTGGTGGCTTGCCCAAAAACAGACATCGAGATCGTTGCGGGGTGCCGATTTAGATATCAAGGCTCACGCAAAGCAGGATCGTCTTGGTTTACATATGGGCAACCAAGATATCGAGTACCCGGCTCTACCCATTGCGAGAGGCGCAAAACAGCGAAGGGCAGCAGCAAACTACTCGATCGTATTCGGATAGCCATTCGCCACACTCGACTTTCAGTTGGCAACCGGAGGACTTCGTATTGCTATGGTTAGCAGCGCCATCGCAGCCTTCGTGACATGGTGGCACTAAAGAGTTCAGATCATAGTTGTTCGGAACCAATGCCATCGACCTTGTTTTTGTATGTCATGGCCGAGGCAAGGTTGGCGTTTTCCGCTGAACACGCTCTGTGCCCTTCAATGGAAACGTTTCTGGCTGGGAAGCTATGGAGGAAGCGAATGAGGACTTCGATGAAATCACTTTTACTAGGCTTTACCGGTGCGATGGCGCTTCCTGCTCTTGCGCAGGAAACCGCCGGAGCCACCGGAGTTCAGCGCAGACGATATCGCCACGCCTGACCGGGAGGCATTGGCTGAAGCCTACGCCGCGACGACCGGTGCGCCGAAGTCTAAGGCGATCGAGCAGCTCCGGCTGCAGGAGCAAGCGGTGAGCTGGGTGAACGATCTCGTCTCCTCCTCAGTGGGTGAGACGATCGTCGACGTAGAGATCCGCCATGCCCCAGGCTTCAAGGTGGTCGTCTTCTACGAGAACGGGTTCGAGCAGCAGAACGCAACTCGTGGGGCTCCGGTCGAACTTCGTCGATATCTGATATTCAGGTCCGCTAAGAAGGACAAGAACTCCGTCCAGACCGAGCGCCGTCAGATCGCTCAGGCCCTACGCACAGCGCGAATTCCCTTCGGTCTAGGATATGAACCGGAAAGCGAGCGCTTCATCGTGACCATTCCCGATGGATTTGACGAGCAATTGGTCCGGAACGCGCTACCGTCCGCCGTCGCTGCGAACGTGGAAATTAAAACCGGTGCGACTTCCGTGGATTCCGCGACGCTCTACGGCGGCTGGTTCTACGAGAAGAGCAACAGCGGCACACACTGCACGGCCGGCTGACCGATCCGAGACAGCGCTGGCAAAGAAGCTATCCTGACAGCAGGACATTGCCGGACGCCAAGCAATACGATGAATTTCTACTATCAGAACGCGGTCCTGTCCGAGGTGTCGGCATACGCCGACAGCAACAACGGTTGGCAGACCCTGGATTATGCGATGTATCGCCTGGGAACCCATGCGACCGCTCCCTACATCAACATCGAGAACGGAAGGACAGTGGAAGGGGAGTACGTCTCCGTGCCTGGTTACGCCACGAATTATTACCCGATTGACTATCCCAAGGAACCCGTGCGGGGACAGTTCATCTGCAAGATGGGTGTGAACACCGGTCTCACTTGTGGGCGGATCACCGAGCTCAACTACACCGATAGCGAATACAGCAACCTAGTCAGGATGAGCGAATCTGCTCAGCGCTACATCGGCTTGAGAGTCGACGGTGGAGGTCCGGTGTTCGCATTCCGTACATCGGATAACGCGGCCGTCCATCCTATTGGACTTGCGGTGAAGGCATCCGTCATTGAAACATATCGCGGGACCGAGAAGATCTCGGAGCGCCCATGTCGAAACACCTCCACCGTTGGGGCGAACAACACGACATGCCATGTTCTCTTCATGCGTCTTTCGACGATACGTGGCTACTCGCCTTACACGATCAACACCATCTCGGGATTCCGTGCGCCGTGAACGTTCGATCGCTCATGCTGGCAACGTTCGCGGTCTTGGCTGCGACGGGTTGCTCGAATTCGAGCTTCGAACTGAGGAATGACGGCGTCATTGTGTTCGATGGCAAAACTTCATCCTTGCGGAACATGGACGAGAGCACGGGAGTCTTCGTTCGTGAAGGTGGCTGTGTTCTATTCGAGTCGTCCGACGGGAGGCGGGTCGCTCCAGTTTTGTTCGAAGGTATCAGGTTCGGCGATCAGGACCTACCCGAAGAGGGACTTTTGGTATTAGGTCGGGAGTACCGGGTGCAGGCCTTGACTAGCGGCAGTCCATTACTCGAAGATGATAGCGCCGACCAACTCGCCGCGGAATGCGGCGCACCGTTGGCTTTTGCCGGCGCCGTATCCCCGATCGAAGATGGTTTCGACCCAAAATTACCCCCGACCCCGAAGGCGTTCCCATAAACGGGGACTGATGCGAAGTTGATTGCGTGCCTTGGAGGCCGAGGCGCGCAGAGCGGCCTCGTGTGGTTCGTTCATGCCTTGGAGCGGCGATCACTGGTCTGACTGTTCTGCTCTGCTCAATGAGGATCCCAATTGCGGACCGTCTGCATACGGCCCAAAACTGCCATTGCGGGGCCTCTTGTCGAATGACTGGAATTGGGCCGGTTATTGACCGTCCTCTTTTGGTGAGAAATCGGCTAAAGCCGCCGTCAAGCATCTGACTCTTAATCAGCGGGTCCTAGGTTCGAGCCCTAGTGCGTCCACCACATTTCCCGTATTCATCAATCAGATAATAAGCTTGCGAGATCGGGCTATAGAGAGCATTTTTGGGCTAGGTAGTTCTCTAGGTAGCAGCGCGCTAATTCGGCGCTGCAGTGCAGTGAGCGGTTCATGGCCTGCGCTCTGTCGAACTGGTCTTGAGCGAGTAGTCGGCTCACCTTCCCGCTAGCGGCGCACGCTGGGATGGCAGCTTGGAAACTCAGGCAGTGCGGTGTCGTGCTGACAGCTAGGCCGCCCGAGCGTCGATCCAGAGCGCCCGATGGACAAGAATAACGCCCCTGGCTGGATGCCCTGCCAGCTCGGATACGCCCGATAGACGGTAAGAACGGTCAGACGGTTATTCGTGGAGGCTAAGAGCAGATTGGGGCCAGGGGCGCGATAGTCCTGGTTCTCGAAGCGTCAGTCGCGCAGCACCCGCGCGATAGCGGTGTCGACACTGGTCCGATCACCGCACCGCTGAGCGCCTACCGTCGATCCGGTTTGCGCTCTGTTCCTTCGAGCGATAATATCGTCATCTGACGCTAAAGCATCTCGAGTGGACGGCGGTCGCGTGGCCTGGGAAATGCCGCGTCGAGTGTCGCAAACTGAGCGTCGGAAAGAACGATATCGGCGGCCGCGCGGTTCTCCCGCACATGTGCGACTGAACTCGCTTTCGGGATGGCGATGAGACCATCTTGCCGCAACGTCCACGCAAGCGCGACCTGCACCGGGGTTGCACCAACCTCGGCTGCAATTGTGGCGAGAGCGGGGTGCGTAGAAAGCCGTCCCTGTTCGACCGGACTATACGCCATAACCGGTATGTTATGCTCGGCGAGCCACGGCAGCAGGTCCAATTCCGGGCCTCGGCGGACGAGATTGTAGAGAATCTGATCGGTCACGCAGCCATCCCCGCCGGCAAAGACAAGCTCTTCCATATCGTCCGTATCGAGATTGCTGACACCCCAGTGCCGGATCTTTCCTGCCGATTTGAGCGCCTCCAATGCCTCCACTGTCTCAGCGAGCGGCACCGATCCCCGCCAGTGGAGCAGGTAGAGGTCGAGCCGGTCGGTGCCGAGCCGCTTCAGGCTCGCCTCGCACGCGCCGGCCAGGCGGGAGCGCGATGCGTTCTGCGGATATGCCTTGCTGACGAGGAACAACTCGTCGCGAACGCTGCCCAGCGCCTCAGATATCAGCGTTTCCGCCGCACCATCGCCGTACATTTCGGCCGTATCGATGAGCGTCATGCCCAGTTCGACACCGGCGCGTAACGCAGCGATCTCATCGGCTCGGCGCTCGGCACGTTCCCCCATCTTCCAGGTGCCTTGACCCATTGAAGGAACCACTTCCCCTCCCGGCAATGTCACGTGTTTCATATGCTTTCGTCCTATACATCCGATGGGCGGATAGAGGCGGATTGGCAGAAGACCACCATGTAACGATCATATCGCGGCCGGCCATCGATCCAGTGTCATTTTGGCGATGGAGAGCAGTTCGTTGAGCGTAGCGCCATCGCGCGCCTGAACGGACATGCCTTCCATGACCGTGTTGATGAATTTGCCCAGCACGGCCGGATCGGTGTTGGCCGCCAGCTCGCCCTGCGCGGCGCCGCGTTGCAGACGCTCGATCAGGAGGGCCTCCGCCGCGATACGCTTGTGGCGCAGCAGGCATTCGATGGCGGCGGACGCCGGCGAAACGGCTGCCGCTGCTGAATACATGAAGCAGCCGGCCGGCGTTCCAGGTTCCGAGAATGATGACGCCGCTCGTTCCAGCAGACCTTTGACGGCCTCGTAGGTGGACAACGCCGGATCGTTGATGGGTGCATAGAGGTGGACACTGAACGTCGCGGCGTAGCGCTCGATCACCGCCGCAAACAGCCCCGCCTTGTTGCCAAACGCTGCATAAAGGCTGGCAGCGGCGACGCCGGTCTCCGCCACCAGATCGGCCATCGATGTCGCCTCGTAGCCGCGCTGCCAGAACAGCCGCACCGCCTTGTCGAGCGCAGCGTCAGTGTCGAACACACGAGGGCGACCTGCGCGGCGACGGGCTTTCGTCTCTGTCATTTCTGGCGCACGATATAGAACGATCGATAAATAATATCTTGAAACTGGTGGTCCACCCGCTTACAGAACGATCGTTCAATAATCAAGGAGTCTCCAATGAGCCGCATTGTCCGTATCCACGAGTATGGCGACGTCAGCGTCCTCAGGATTGAAGATGTGGCAGTCCCCGCGCCCGCGGCCGATGAAGTGCAGATCGGGGTGAAGGCGATAGGCATAAACCGCGCCGAGGTGATGTTCCGCAACCATGCCTACCTTCAGGAAGCCGAGTTCCCGAGCCGCCTTGGCTATGAGGCTGCCGGCACTGTCGTTACGGTCGGCGCGGACGTGACCGGGTTTGCGGAAGGCGAAGCCGTCAGCGTTATTCCCCCGCTCGATATCGCGCGCTGGGGCACTTATGGCGAGGTCGCCAACGTGCCCGCCCGCCTCGTCGTCAAGCATCCGGCGGCGCTGTCGTTCGAGGAAGCGGCGGCCGTGTGGATGCAGTATGTCACCGCCTGGGGTGCGCTGGTGGAGCAGGCGAAACTCGGCGAGGGCGATTTCGTCATCGTCACTGCTGCCTCCAGCAGCGTCGGCCTTGCTGCCTTCCAGATTGCGCGGATGGTCGGCGCGACGGTAATCGCGACGACGCGTACCGGCGCCAAGCGCCAGGCCCTGATCGATGCCGGCGCACATCATGTCGTCGCGACCGGAGAAGAGGATCTGGTAGCGAGGGTGATGGAGATAACCGATGGTCAAGGTGCGCGCGTGGTGCTCGATCCGGTCGGAGGCCCGTCGTTCGAGCCGCTGACCGAGAGCATGGCGTGCGGCGGCATCCTGCTCCAATATGGCGCGCTCAGCGGCGAACCGACGCCGTTCCCGTTGTTCTCCGTGCTGAGCAAGAGCCTCACGCTCAAGGGTTATCTCTACAGTGAGATCGTCTCGGACGACGCCGCCCTCGATCGCGCCAAGGCGTTCATCGTGGCGGGTCTGGAATCGGGCGCGCTCAAGCCGCGGATCGCGCGCACTTTCCCGCTCGACGCCATCCAGGACGCGCACCGCTTCCTCGAATCGAACGAGCAGATCGGCAAGGTCGTCGTTACGGTCTGACCGGCATACCGGTGGGGGGAGTGAGCGATCGCGCCCCCCTTCCCCGACAGAGGATCGGACTTGCGGCGCCCGTGCCAAGGCTGCTCGTGGCGCATCCTTGAGAGCATGACCGGAACCTCGCCCGATCATAAAAACGCCCGGCTCTGTGCAGGATTGAAACTCCCCCCCTGTATAGTATGCTGGAGCGATTTCTCGGGAAAACGCGATGCCACATTCATCAGAGGACAAGAAGCGAGCCATCACACGCTTGCGGCGTATCAAGGGTCAGGCGGACGCTCTGGAACGCGCGATCGAAGCGGGGGCCGATTGCGCTCCCCTGCTGCAGCAAATTGTCGCCATGCGTGGTGCGACAAATGGACTGATGACAGAAGTGATGGAGAGTCATCTCAGGGAAACATTCGGTCCGGACGCAGATCGGGCCGTCGGAGGCGCAGGCGTCGATCACGATGACGGCGTGGATGGCGTAATGAAGATTCTGCGTACTTATCTTAAATGACAATTTCAGGCTCATTTTCTTGCCCGCACTCTCCCGAACTTAGAAGCCAGCCCCTGCTGCCTTCTCTAGTTTGAGATCCTCGTCAGGACACCTCTTGTATACTGGTAGGGAGTATGATAGAGATACTCCCTACCAGTATGAAAATGTCGTCGAATTTGCGACGACGCAACGACCTCCCACCAGCAATCAGTTTAACTCAACGAGGGTATCCCAACATGAAATCTCGCGCCGCTGTAGCCTTCGAGGCGGGCAAGCCACTCGAAGTCGTCGAGATCGATGTCGCTCCACCCCGGAAAGGCGAAGTCCTCATACGGGTGACGCACACCGGTGTGTGCCACACCGACGCGTACACGCTGGGGGGGAGTGATCCGGAGGGTGTTTTCCCGGTGGTTCTGGGCCACGAGGGCGCGGGTATCGTTGTCGAGGTCGGTGAAGGCGTCACCAGCGTCGAGCCGGGCGATCACGTGATTCCGCTCTACACCGCCGAGTGCGGCAAGTGCGACTTCTGCCTGTCGGGCAAGACCAACCTGTGCGTCGCTGTCCGAGAAACGCAGGGCAAGGGCTTGATGCCCGATGGGACCACCCGCTTTTCGTACAACGGTCAGCCCCTCTATCATTACATGGGCTGTTCAACCTTCAGTGAATATACTGTCGTCGCCGAAGTCTCGCTCGCCAAGATCAATCCCGAGGCAAACCCCGAACACGTCTGCCTGCTCGGCTGCGGCGTCACGACCGGCATCGGTGCAGTCCACAATACCGCCAAGGTCCAGCCCGGAGACTCGGTCGCCGTGTTCGGCCTGGGCGGGATCGGCCTCGCGGCGATTCAGGGTGCGCGCCAGGCGAAGGCGGGTCGCATCATCGCCATCGACACCAATCCGTCCAAGTTCGAGCTGGCACGCCGGTTCGGTGCGACCGAGTGCATCAACCCCAAGGACCACGACAAGCCCATCCAGGAAGTGCTGATCGAGATGACGGGCTGGGGCATCGATCATACCTTCGAATGCATCGGTAACGTGCACGTCATGCGCGCCGCGCTTGAATCAGCGCACCGTGGCTGGGGTCAGTCGATCGTGATTGGCGTTGCCGGCGCGGGCGAGGAAATCTCGACCCGCCCATTCCAGCTCGTCACGGGCCGCGTATGGAAGGGGTCCGCTTTCGGCGGCGTCAAGGGACGATCACAGCTCCCCGGCATGGTCGAGGACGCGATGAGAGGCGATATCGATCTGGCCCCGTTCGTTACCCACACGATGAGTTTGGAGGAGATCAACCAGGCCTTCGAACTGATGCACGAAGGCAAGTCGATCCGCACGGTCATTCACTACTGACCCGCCGATCCGAAACGGAGCGAGGCGCTCGGATCGACAACTCGGCCGTCATCATGGCCCGACCCCGGCTATGATGAAGCGCGCTCCGGCAAATGGGCAACGCGTCGAAATGCATTCATCTGTTACCCGACTGTGATGAACCACGGGCCGCACGGGCGTATAGGGCAGGAAGACTGAATTGAAGAGCAAGGATATTCACGCGACGACACCGTCCACCGATCATGGGCATACGGGGCCGCCCGCTTGCGTGCAGGTTCGCGGCGCGCGCCAGAACAACCTCAAAAATATTGACGTCGATGTACCGCGCGACGCCTTCGTGGTGTTCACCGGCATATCGGGCTCGGGCAAGTCATCGCTCGCGTTCGGCACCCTTTATGCCGAAGCCCAGCGGCGTTATCTTGAATCGGTTGCGCCCTATGCCCGTCGCCTGATCGACCAGGCCGGCGTGCCGGAGGTCGACGCGATCGACGGTTTGCCGCCTGCGGTCGCGTTGCAGCAGCAGCGCGGCTCGGCCAACGCGCGATCCTCCGTCGGCAGCGTGACGACGCTCTCCAGCCTTGTGCGGATGCTCTATTCGCGCGTCGGCGAATATCCGCGCCATCAGCCCATGCTCTATGCGGAGGATTTCTCCCCCAACACGGTCGCAGGGGCCTGCGCGACGTGCCACGGCATCGGCCGCGTATATGACGCGACCGAAGAGACGATGGTGCCTGACGACAGCCTCACCATTCGCGATCGGGCGATCGCCGCCTGGCCGGCCGCGTGGCATGGCCAGAACCTGCGCGATATCCTCGTTTCGCTCGGCTATGACGTCGATACGCCGTGGCGCGACCTGCCGAAAAAGGATCGCGACTGGATCCTCTTCACTGAAGAGGCGCCGACGGTGCCGGTCTATGCGGGCCTGACGCCCGAACAGACCCGGACGGCGCTCAAGCGCGGCATGGAACCGAGCTACCAGGGCACCTTCACCGGCGCGCGCCGCTATGTGCTGGAAACCTTCGCCAACACTAAAAGCGCGCTGATGAAGAAGCGCGTCTCGCAATATATCATCGGCCGCGATTGCCCGACCTGCGACGGCAAGCGCCTGAAGCGCGAAGCCCTGTCGGTCAAATTCGCCGGCCTCGACATTGCCGAGTTCGGCGACCTGACGGTGCTAAAGCTGAAGGACTTGCTGATGCCCGTCGCGCATGGCGCGTATGGGGCGGTTTCCGCCCCCTCAAAGGGCCATGTTCTGGAAGAAGCGGCCCGCGAAGCAGCGGTCGAACAACGGGTTGCGGCGGGCGGCTCTGCGCACAAGAGCGCGCCCGACGTACGCCGTACGCCCAATCTCTCCGACGAGAAGCGGATCGCCGCCAAACGCCTTGCCTGCGAATTGATCGAGCGGCTAGAGCCGCTGATCGATCTTGGGCTTGGCTACATTTCGCTCGACCGCAGCACGCCGACGCTCTCCTCCGGAGAGCTGCAGCGCTTGCGGCTCGCCACCCAATTGTCGTCACAGCTTTTCGGCGTGGTCTATGTGCTTGACGAGCCTTCGGCAGGGTTACACCCGGCAGATGGCGAAGCCTTGCTCACCATCCTCGAGCGTCTCAAGGCGGCGGGCAACTCCCTGTTCGTCGTCGAACATGATCTCGACGTGATCCGCCGCGCGGATTGGCTCGTCGATGTCGGGCCAGGAGCCGGGGAAAAGGGCGGTGAAGTCCTCTACAGCGGGCCGATAGAGGGGCTTGCCGACGTCGAGACTTCGATCACCCGCCGCTACCTGTTCGCAAAGCCGCTCCGCAGCGAGCGCACACCGCGCGATCCCAAGGCATGGCTACGCCTGGAAGGAATCAGGCGGAACAATCTCCATGGTCTCGACGTCGAGTTTCCCATCGGCTGCTTCACCGCTGTCACCGGCGTTTCGGGATCGGGCAAATCCAGTCTTGTCAGTCAGGCGCTGCCCGAGCTCGTCACGGAACACCTCGGCGGCTCCCCCGTGGCCGAGGAGGAGGATATCGATCCGCTGCTCGATGTTGCGCAGAACGACACTGAAGGACGCATTGTCGCAGGCATGGAGCATGTTCGCAGGCTGGTGCGGGTCGATCAGAAACCGATCGGCCGCACGCCGCGCTCGAACCTATCCACCTACAGCGGCATGTTCGACCATGTGCGACGGATCTTCGCTGATACGCCGCTCGCCCGCCGGCGGCACTACAGCCCGGGGAGGTTCTCGTTCAACGTCGCGCAAGGCCGCTGCCCTGTGTGCGAGGGCGAGGGATACGTCATGGTGGAGCTGCTGTTCCTGCCGAGCGTTTTTGCCCCGTGCTCGACCTGTCATGGCTCTCGCTACAACCCGCAAACGCTCGAAGTCGAATGGAACGGGCGCAATATCGCCCAGGTGCTCGAACTGACGGTCGACGATGCGTGCGATTTCTTCGCTGGCGAGGCATCGGTGATGCGCTCCCTCGACGTGTTGCGGGAGATCGGTCTTGGCTATCTGAAGCTCGGTCAGCCGGCGACCGAGCTGTCTGGCGGGGAGGCGCAGCGCATCAAGCTGGCGACTGAACTGCAACGCGCTCAACGCGGCAACACGATCTACATCCTCGACGAGCCAACTTCGGGGCTTCACCCCTCCGATGGCGACCGGCTGATGCAACACCTGCAGGGCCTGGTAGACGCCGGCAATACCGTCGTAGTCGTCGAACATGACGTGCGCGCCATCACACAGGTGGACTGGATCATCGACCTGGGACCGGGGGCCGGGGAAGATGGGGGCCGTATCGTTGCCAGCGGCGTCCCTGGCGTCGTTGCGGAAGCGGAAGGCAGTCTCACCGCCCGCTATCTCAAGGCGGCACTATAGGTCGTAAATCTGGCCGAACGCACGTTCGATCAGGTGCATCTCAACCACACGTTGGAATGGGTCGCATCTGGAAGCGAGAGCCGGCGATGTGTCACCGCGGTTGACGCGGCTTAAGGGTTTGGGTGCCCGTCAGGTGCGCCGTGTTCGTCTGATACACGACGTGGCGGACGGCCAATCTCCGGCCATCCGCTACGCCTGCTTTGTGCGGACCTTCCCCAAGGAGCGGGCCCTCACATGGTTCGTCCAAACGCCCCGTCTTAATCCCTTGCTGCGATTTCCTCAACGAGTTTGGCACAGAAGGCGGGCAAATCATCGGGATCGCGGCTGGTAACAAGGCCGTTGTCGACCACGACTTCCTCATTGGTCCATGTACCGCCGGCGTTCTCGATATCGACCTTCAGCGTCGGGTAGGACGTCAAGTTGCGACCTTCAACCACGCCCGCCTCGATCAATGTCCAGGGTGCATGGCATATGGCCGCAACAGGTTTTTTCTGATCGAAGAAAGCCCGGATGAAACCAATTGCCTCGGCGCTGCCGCGCAGTTTGTCGGCACCGACCGTCCCTCCGGGCACAACAAGTCCGTCGAAGTCGTCGGCTTTGACCTCCGAAAACGTCTTGTCGATAGGATAGCTGCCGCCCTCGTCAAGGTCACTATTGACTGTGCGAGCCACGCCCGCCTCAAAACTGACCACGGTCACTTTGCCGCCAGCCTCCTCGATAGCTTGCTTGGGCTTCGAGAATTCTGGTTCTTCCGTCCCGCGGGGTGCGATCAGAATGGCAACTGATTTGCCTTCCAAAGTCATAATTGATTTCCTATTCCGTCGAAGACTAAGGTCAGGCGCCCGGCTTGAGCAAGACCTTCGTCCAACCATCATCGCGCTCGTCGAAATGCTTGTAGGCGTCTGGTGCCTGATCAAGCGGCAGCCGGTGCGAGATGATTTGGGCAGGATTGGCCCGGCCATGCTCGATAAGGCTCATCAGCCGCCGGTTATAATGCTTCACATTACATTGTCCGGTGCCGATCTTCTGACCCTTGAACCAAAAGTTGCCGAAGTCGAACGCAATCTTGCCTTCCTTCTGGAGATCGTCGGGCGCGTTCGGGTCTTCCGGCACGAACACGCCGACGACGCCGATTCCGCCGGTGGCCTTCGTGCTTTTGACGAGGCAGTTCATCGTGTAATTGCTGCGCTCCTTGCCGTGGCGATCGCAACACTGGTATCCGACCGCCTCGACCCCCCGGTCGGTCCCGAGGCCGCCGGTCGCGTCAAGAATCTGCTGGGCGGGATCGCCCTTCCGCATGTCGATCGGAATGGCGCCCATCGCCTCGGCCAGCTTGAGACGGTCATCGTGAGAATCGACCACGAAGATCTGAGAGGCACCGCGGATTTCGGCTGAATGCGCGGCCATCAAACCGACCGGACCGGCGCCGTAGATCGCGATGCTTTCGCCAGGCAGGAAACCTGACAGTTCGACGCCATGCCAACCCGTCGGGAAGATGTCGGAAAGCATGACATAGTCATCCTCCTTCTCCTCAGCGTCCTCGGGCAGCCTCAGACAATTGAAGTCCGCATAAGGAACGCGCAGCAACTCGGCCTGACCGCCTTGCCACGGACCCATCTCGGCAAAGCCATACGCTGCGCCGGCGGTTCCGGGGTTGGTCGTGAGGCAAAACGCCGTCAGACCGCGTTCGCAATTTTCGCAGAACCCGCAACCCACGTTGAACGGCATACAGACGCGATCGCCCGTCTTGATCTGATCTACGGCAGCGCCAACCTCGATGACTTCGCCAAGGTTTTCGTGACCAAAAACCCTGCCCTTCTCGAAGCTGGTACGGCCATCGTACATGTGAAGGTCAGACCCGCAAATGTTGGTGGTGGTCACCCGAATGATCACATCGGTCGGTTTCTCGATCTTGGGATCATCGACGGTTTCCACGGAAACGTTTTTGGGTCCGTTGTATACGACAGCTTTCATAGACTTTTCCTTTCGTAGCGCTGCTCAAGACGTCATCAAGGCCAGCGTTTGCTGATGATCCGGTCCAGCGCAACGACGGAGGACGTCGCACCCATTCCAAGTGATCTCAGTTTCCTGAACCTTCTGCTACCTGAGAGGTTCCTTCCCGGAGGGCCATTCTCGGATCGATTCACGGCTGTTTTCTGAAGACTGGGCCAGAACGGGCGAATAACGCGCCAAGTTGATGTGCCCAAGAATCTCCCGCGAACAAATCGTGCCGCTACATCGCGCCACGTCAACGGCGCTTGATCAGTAAATTCAGAGGTGTGATAAGCGCAAAAGACAAGGCCATCCACTATCGCGGATGGCCTGTCGTATTCATTTACTCATTTCTCGGTTCGGCCGGGGCATCCATTCGGGATGGAGACACGAGCCTTACACTGCAGCCAAACGGCAGCTTAGGGTGCCGACCGCTCCGCTATTTCGCGGCCAGCAGGGTGAACTTGTGAATCTGCGGCGGTTCGGAAAACAGTTCGTCTGCCTTGTCCATCAGTGCGGCGGCAACCTTGCCGTCAAGATGGGCCTGGCGATCATCCTCTGTGTCGAACGTATCGAAGATCGCGTACGCACCGGGACCTTCCTCGATCG
Organism: Qipengyuania citrea; assembly: GCF_009828015.1. Taxonomy (GTDB): domain Bacteria; phylum Pseudomonadota; class Alphaproteobacteria; order Sphingomonadales; family Sphingomonadaceae; genus Qipengyuania; species Qipengyuania citrea. The sequence continues at coordinate 13,519 of NZ_WTYG01000006.1, forward strand.
CATACCAGGTCAGAGTGCCCGGCTCAGCTTGAACGAGCGGCAATGCCGAGGTGAGGAAATCGGCGACATCGCGCTCTTTTCCGGGCTTGGCCTTCAGTGGTACATACAGGGCAAGTTTGGGCATAAAAGACTCCTCAAGTGAAACGGACAGATATTATTCGGCAAACTAACGGACGAGCAGACCGGTACGTTCCCCATGAGGCGGAGCACACGCGGCCCCGCCTCCTCGTCGAAATCAGAACTCCTGTGCGGTCGGCCGGATGACGATCGCGTTGACATCGACGTCATCAGGTTGTTCGACAGCGAACGCGATAGCACGCGCCACCGATGCCGCCGGAATGGCCTGCTTGTAGAAGTCCAGCACCGTCTCGGCAGCCGTGCCGGATGTCGTGAACTTCAGATCGCTTTCGACAGCTCCAGGCTCGATTGACGTGACCCGGACCTTTTCCCCCACCTCATGGCGCAAGCCCTCGCTGATCGCGCTGACGGCGAACTTGGTGCCGGAGTAGACCGTGCCGCCCGGTGCGAAGACCTTGATGCCCGCAACCGAGCTCAAATTGATGATGTGACCGCTGCCCTGCTCGAGAAAACCGGGAAGGGCGGCCGCGATGCCGTACAGCGTACCCTTCAGATTGACGTCGATCATCTGGTCCCATTCGTCGGTGTTGACCTCCGCCATCGGACGGATCGGCATCAGCCCGGCGTTGTTGATCAGCACGTCGAGGCGGCCGAAGTCGGCAATGATTGCGGCGACGACGGACTGGACCGCCGATTTGTCGGTCACGTCCAGCGCGTAGCTACGTGCCGCGCCGCCAATAGCGGTGATGTCCGCGACGACCTCGTCGAGCCTGTCCTTGCGCCGCGCGGCGATGGCCACCTTCGCGCCGCGGTCCGCGAGAAGGCGCGCAGTTTCCGCGCCGATGCCGCTGCTGCCTCCGGTAATGAGAACGACCTTGCCTTCGATACCCTTTGTCATGATTGTATTCCTTCAAGTCAGTTGTTGATTCTTCGCCGGATCGCGGCCCCGCGCGAGCCCGCCCGGCCTGATGGGATCACTGTGAGCGCAAGAGGACGGGCCCGGCGCCCACCCGGATGCGGAGCAGCTCGTAAGGCTTGCGGCGCAAATCCCGCCCGCCGTGGAAGCCGGGTTGGCGGTGGAGCTGGTTGGCGGTGAAGTAGAGATAGCACTCGGTGCCGATCGACAGTGTGTCGGGCCAGCTGATGCGGGGGTCGCTGACCACCGTCGTCCAGCGGCCCCGGTCGAGCACGCGGATCGCGTTGTTCTCGTAATCGCTGGCGAACACGCGGCCCCGGTCGTCTTCGGCAATCCCGTCCGAAGCGCCTTTGCGCCCCAGGCTGCGTACCGCGCGGGCCAGTTCCTCCTCGGTCACCGCAGGATCGCGCAGCATGGCCGTGGGCACCGCATGGAGCGTGCGGCCCGACAGCGGCCCGTAGTAGAGCAGGCTGCCGTCGGCGCTGAGCCCGATTGCGTCGCTGGCGATCGCGATCGGCGTCGCGGGTCCATCGGCCGGGCGGTTCATGAGCACCGCGCCGTCGACGACCGGGGTGAAGCCGGGCTCGGGATTGGTCGTCGCATGGTTGGACAGGCGCCGGATCGCACGCCCGCTGGCGATATCGACGACGATGATGCCGCCGACACCGGCGTTGCTGCTGTCGGTGATGTAGGCGACGCCCTCGGCGCCCTTACGCAGATCGAAGCGCACGTCGTTGAGGTAGGTCGTGGGCAGCACCACGCTGGGCGGCAGGACGATCGTCTTCACCACCCGGTCGGTCGCAAGGTCGATTGCCACCAGCTTTGCACCGCCGGCCTGTGGTTGAGAGAATTTGGGCGCGGCCGTGTCGAGCACCCAGAGGCGGTTGGCGCCGTCGGCCACCACGCTCTGCACCGAGATGAAATGCCCCGCCGGGTCGGCCGGATCGGGCCGGTTGGTCGCGGCATCGGGATAGGGCACCGCCTTGCCGTCGACCAGCTCGGCAACCGTGAACGGCGCGTTGTCGCCCCATTGCGGGAAGTTCACAAAGATGCGCCCGTTGGGAGCGACGGTCACGCCCGTCGGCATCGCGCCATCGAAGGTCGCAACCTGTTCGATTTGCGGCGCGGGTGCACCGTCGCGAGTGGTCGCGCAGGCGGCAAGCGAGAGGGCAGCGCCCGCGGCAAGAAGCAGTTTGGCGGAGGTCTTCATAAGGTCAGTTCCTTGAGGATGCGGCCCGCTTCTTGGGGTTCGGACCGGAGATATTGCGGGGGCGCCTTGACCGATGCACCAAGCGCGGCGGCGGCGTGCCAGGGCCAGCGCGGATCCCACAGCGCAGCGCGCGCTATCGCTATGGCGTCGGCATGCCGGTCTTCGAGGATGCGCTCCGCCTGGTGCGGATCGGTGATCATTCCGACCGCTACGACAGGCATGGCGACCGCGTCCTTGACCGTCCGCGCCAGCGGCACCTGATAGCCGGGGCCGACAGGGATCTGCTGGCGCGGGTCGAGGCCGCCGCCGGAGACGTGGATTGCCGAACAACCGCGCCGCTCCAGCTGCTGTGCAAACAATGCGGTTTCCTCCGCCGTCCAGCCGCCTTCAACCCAGTCGGTCCCGGAAACGCGGACGGTCACCGGGCGGTCGGCCGGAAATGCTTCGCGCACGGCATCGAACACTTCGAGCGGGAACCGCATCCGGTTGTCGAGGCTGCCGCCGTAGTCGTCGCCGCGCCGGTTGGAGATCGGCGAAAGAAACTCGTGGAGCAGATAGCCATGCGCGGCGTGGATCTGGATGGCTTCGATGCCGAGCCTGCCGGCGCGCCGGGCGGCATCCGCGAACGCCTCCCGGATGCGGGCAAGCCCTGACTCGTCCAGTTCGACAGGGGGATGGTCGTCCGGAGCGAATGGGATGGCGCCGGGTGCCACGGTCTGCCAGCCATTCTCCGCATCGGGGGCGATCTGCGTTCCGCCGTGCCACGGCTTGGCGCAGCTCGCCTTGCGGCCGGCATGGGCCAGCTGGATGATCAGCGGCATGTCCGACCAACGGCGCACACTTTCGAGCACGCTTCGCATCGCGGCTTCAGTCGGGTCGTCGTACAGGCCAACGTCGCCGTAGGTGATGCGCCCTTCCGGGCTGACAGCGGTCGCCTCTATCGTCAGCGCGCCTGCGCCCGACAGCGCCAACTGGCCGAGATGCATCCGGTGCCAGTCGTTCATCGCGCCGTCTTCGGCCGAATACTGGCACATCGGCGCGATGACGATGCGGTTGGCGAGCCGGAGCCCCGCGACCTCGAGCGGTTCGAACAGGCGCGCCATCACCATGCGCCCGTGTTGGGCATAGAGGCCCAGGGTTCGGCCGAAGCCTTGTGTTCGCCCTTCTGGAGCAATTCGATCGAGATCCCGTCGGGCGAGCGAACGAACGCCATGTATCCGTCGCGCGGGGGGCGATTGATGGTCACACCGCCCGCCTGCAGCCGCGCGCACGTCTCATAGATGTCGTTGACCCCGTAGGCGAGGTGGCCGAAGTTTCGGCCACCGGTATAAGTCTCCGCAGCGCTGCCATCCTCGGGCGGCCAGTTGTACGTCAGCTCGACCTCGGCATCGCCCTGCTCGCCGTCGCCGCGGAAATCCTCGTCAGCGGCAAGGTAGATCAGCGTGTAACGCCCCGCCTGGTTCTCCATGCGCCGGGTCTCCTTGAGACCCAGCAGCGTGAAGAACCGGACCGCCGCCTCGGGATCGGCGACGCGGATCATGGTGTGAAGATAGCGCATGGTCAGGCCACCTTGTCCTTGAGGGCGTCCATCACGAGCTCCGCAGTGCGCGCCGCGCTGGCGGGGTTTTGCCCGGTCACCAGATTGCCGTCGCGCAGGGCGAAGGGGGCAAAGTCAGGGCCGCCCTCGTGCTTGGCGCCCAACTCCTTGAGGCGCGTTTCGAGCAGGAACGGCACCGCCTGATCTAGGCCGACCGCGCGTTCCTCGCTGTCGGTGAAGCCCGCGACACGGCGGCCGGCGACGATGGGCGTGCCGTCGGCCTTCTTCGCCGAGACCAGCCCTGCCGGCCCATGGCAGACGGCGGCAACGATCTTGCCCTCGCGGTCGAAGCGTTCGACCAGGCGCGCCAGATCCTCGCTACCGGGGTAATCGAACATGGTGCCATGGCCGCCGGGCAGGAACAGCGCGTCGTAGCCGGCGGGATCGATGCTGGTGAACACCGGGGTGCCGGCAACCTCGGCCTTTAGCGCGTCGTCTTTCAGATAGCGCTCGACCGAAGCGTCGTTTTCGCCGTCGGCGTTGACGCTGCGCTGGTCCACGGGGATGGCGCCGCCCTCGATCGAAGCCAGCGTCACCTCGGCGCCCGCGTCGCGGAAGGCGTAATAGGGGGTGGTGAGCTCCTCGATCCACACACCCGTTGGTTCGGTGCCGGGGGTCATGCGGTCGGCGGAGGTGGCCACCATGAGAATGCGGGTCATCGTCAGCTGTCCTTTTCGGGTCATGTCGGGAACACCCGCGAACGCACCCGCCGGCGCCGCGCCCACCACAGAGGCAGCGGTGAGCGCTTTCATCAACTGGCGGCGATCTTGCATTCGAGCGTTCCTCTCGGCGGCCTAGATACGCAGGGAACGGCATCAGGAAATGCAGCGGGATTGGCGGGCGGCCATAATTCTGCTTATGGAACCGGAATGTCCCTCCTGCAGTTGCGCACCTTCGTTGAAGTCTACCGCCGTCGTTCACTGAGCGAGGCGGCCCGGGCAATCGGCATCACCCAACCGGCGGCGTCGCAGCACATCGCATCGCTCGAGGCGCAACTGGGCCGTCCCCTGTTCGACCGCCATTCGCGGGGTGTGCGACCGACCGCGATGGCCGACGACCTCGCGGCTTCCATCGGGAGCAGCCTCGACACGGCGGAATCGGCTCTGGCCAGCGCGCGGGCCCGCTCGTCCCGCATTTCCGGCACGGTCCACATCGCCGCGCCGTCCGACCTGCTGGGCGAAATGATCACGCCCCGGCTGGCCCCGCTGCTGGATGCGGGGCTTGACCTGCGCCTGCATATCGGCGGGCGCGAGGCGCTCTATGCCTTGCTGCTCGAAGACAAGGTGCACCTGGCCGTCACCGCCTCGCAACCCGAAGATGCGCGGTTGGCCTTTCATGTGCTGGGCGAAGAGCACCTGCGCGCCGTAGCCTCGCCCGCCGTGGCTATGCGGATTGCCGAATTGCCGCTTGCCGACGGGCTCAACCGGACGGCCCACCTCGCCTACGATCTTGACCGGCCGCTGCTGCGGACCTGGCTCGAGGCAAACCAGATCGAGCTGACCAGCCAGCCAGGCTTGACCGCGCCCGATCTGCGGGTGCTACGGTCGGGATTGCGCGCGGGCCTCGGCTGGACGGTGCTGCCCGGCTATCTCACCCGCAGCGAACGCGCTTCGTGCACGCTGATCGAGATCCCCGCCCCGATCACGGTGCCGCGCAACGCTTACTACCTCGTCTGGGCACGCTCATCGCTGCGACACCCGCGCGTGGCCATGGCTCGGGACGCCCTGATTGCTGCACTCCGAACATAATTGTGGCCACGCCTGTTGGGCCGTGAGCGCAATGTCGGGTCTGAACCAGTTGAGCGCTTGCGGAACGAATGGCGGCTTTCGGGTTCGTCAGCGACAAGGCCGAACGGCCGGATGGAGGGCGCAAAGCCGCCTATTATGGAGAGCCTCTGGCGTTGCCAAACGCCGGTCCAAGCCTCGTATCGCGGCTTCCACACCGAGAGCAACGCAGGCGGCCTTCAAGCGCAGACATCTGCTTTGACCAACCGCGCATTTGACAAAGCAACACGATGCTGAGTGGATTGAGCAAAGCAATCCTGCGGCAACGGCGACAGTCCACCCGCAGCACGTAGCCGTGGCGCGAGTAATCGGCGATCGTATCGAGACGCTTCGAACTCATGGCTTTCGCCGCACTGACCAGACCAGGGCAGCACAGGCAGTGATGATGCAAGCTATAGCGGCGAGCATTGGCGGGCTTAGAACGATCATGGAAATCTCCGACTCAATGGGCACCATGTTCCATATTTGTTCCAAGTAGGAAAATTCTGTCTTTCAAGCTAGAGTGGACAAATGTTTTCGATTGCTGCCGCGCTCGCTGTTTGTGCCCCTGGCCCACGTGATCACTGCGTCCACGATGGCGATACAGTTTGGCTTGAAGGTGAGAAAATCCGGATCGCCGACATCGATACGCCAGAGCTAATCGGCGCGTGCGAATACGAGAGGGCGCTGGCCCTGCGGGCCAGGAACAGGCTCATTCAGCTCTTGAATGCCGGCGCCTTCGAGATCGCCCGTACCGGCCAGGATCGCTACGGTCGCACGCTCGCTACCCTACATCGTTCAGGCCGTTCTATTGGTGCTCAATTAGTCGCAGAGGGTCTCGCTCGAACCTGGTCCGGCCGACGCGAGCCGTGGTGTCCCGGTGGCCAAGCGTAGCCGCGCAGGCCTCGGAACTACGCTGGAGTTCTTTGTGCTCCTGAGCCTTCACCTCGCTGCAGTGGGCGTAGGGCTGGCTTGGTGGTTCAACTAGAGGCTTCTGCGCAGTTCGAACTTCCTGCTTATACCGCGGCGTCGAGCGGGCTTCCTAATTAGACGCGGGCACAAGAATTCGTAAGAGCTCGCAGGGCTGTCGCCGTGGTGTTCGACATCGGGACACTGTGCAGAACACCTAGGTGGTGAAGCGTGATCACCGTGCTTACCTTATAGAGGAACGGCAGATCATCCAGTGTGAAATGCGACCCCGCGCTGTGAGGCTAGCCTCTTCGGTGATCTGTCGTTTCACCGCCCGACAGAACTGCGCATACGCGAGGTTCAGCGCCAGCAAGCGGTGCCTTAAGTCAGCGCCAGTAGTCCGTTCCGCGAAAGAAAAGAGTAATTCATTCTCGCGCGCCGAGAGCCGGCGCGTCGACCTAACCAATGGAGGAAGTGATCGGCTGTGAGGCCGAGGAGATGATGAAAATAGGGGGAAGCCGCCCTCGGCCAGAACGGCTTCTTTCCAAGGAAGATAGAATATGAATCTGGTCACACTCAAACGCCCGGTGATGGGCGAACCACTGCTCCCGCAAACAGCACACAGAACGCGCAGTCGCCTAGGAGCACTCGTCGAAGCCTGCGGCGTGTCGGTGCGAGGAGGCGAGCCTCTCGACGAGCAGCTCAATCAGGGGGTAGTTACCTCTCTGGCAGCGAACTTGGCGCTCGCCGCAACCTCGTGCGATCGTCCGCTGCTTTATCCTGAATGCGAGCTCATGGCGCAGATCACGGGTATGGATCTCATCCTGCTTCGCTTTGATGCCTTGCACGGCGCCTCGTTCGATGTGTTGTTGAATGAGGCTAGCGAATGGCTGAACCATTATGTCGCTTGGCGGCTCGACCTCAGCAGTCTGTGGCTTATCCCGTGCGCTGGCTCAGGCCCCTATTTTCGCCTGAGTTCCGATGGGCTCGAACCGTGCGAACTGCCCCCGTTCGAGACAGGCTACCAGCGTTACGCCGGCATAATGCGAGCGGCCGAGAAACCCTCCTTCGAAGGGGGATACTGAGCATGGCTACTTCACCAGCAAAGAAACGCAGCGCAGCCAAGAAGTCACCTGCTCCGGGGAAGCTCAACTCGTTCCTGCATGACGTGCGCGAAGAGCATCCGGACTTCGCATTCACGCGGTACTGGTACCAGGAGACGAGAGACCGCGAAGGCATCTCCAGTTGGATCGATCGCAAGGTGCGCTTGGGCGATGATCCGAAGTTTGGCCAAGCCACGAAAGTGGAAGTCCTGCTGCCTCCAACAGCGCCTGCTGATTACGTCGACCTCGCTTTCCTGACCCGACGGTTCGATGAAGCGCTGCCGACCTTCGAGAAGCACGCCATGATCCAGACCAAGATCTACCTCGACTCGAACGAGGCATGGCACCACGCTTATGAAAGGGTTCGCGCATTTGCGCGGTCGCACTTCGCTAATCGGTTCCCTGTAATCTTGATCGGCCATGTGCCGAGCTGCGCGGGGCTACACGGCAATGGGAGCCATGTGCACGTTGTCGTGCTTCCGCGAGGGCTCACGCTCAATGGCCTCACCGAGGTCGATGCGCGCCTTTGCTCCGATAAGGGTTACGCTAGTGCGCTCGATGCATGGCGTGAGCACAAGACTGCGTGGAGTAGCGCAGCATGAGGACTTCAAGCACAAGTGAAGCGTCTCATGTAGCTGCAACCCGTCTGGCTGCACGAGGAGCTGACGTCCAGCAGATGCAGGCTACCGTCGATCTGGCGAGGCAGATGTTGGCTGCGCGACAGAGCGAACCCCTTCAAACTGACGCCGCGCGTACTGGTTCGGTGGAACCCGATGGCTCCGCGGCAGAAACTCCCCAGCCGCCGCCAAAGCATAAAGTGTTCCTAGCAACAGTTAGTGAGCTGGTTCAAGGCCAGGGACACACTCTCATTTCGCGGCGGGCTTGGCCCGCCGCGAAAGCTACTTCCGTGGTCAGCTTGCGCGTGACTGGGGTTCGGTACTGGCGAAGGGTGCCGATATCCAATGCGGGCTCAGCACGTTTCCGTTCGCCGACCTGATGATGCCAGACCCAGTTCGCAGTCTGCTCGAGCGATCGGAAAGCGGCACCGATGCTTCGGCCTCGCTGCATTATACCTGTCGATTACTCGGGGAATTCTGACCGGCCATGCCGCGGGTTGAAGGCACACCCCGATAAGGAGTATATCTCGCGTTGGGGACCGCTGTGCTAAGTCCGCTTTGCGCCCCATTGTCGGACGTTCAAGCTCTCTCAAAAAATACCTGAAAGCGGATAGGCAGCTTCGCCCTGTATGCGGACCGCCGATGTCCAACTATGAGGCGGAAAGTTTCTAGGGTCCGCACTCATTAGATCCACCATGAAGGCAGCGATGGCGATCATTGCCATGAAGGTCTTGATATTCTGATCGAAGCGGGTGGCCACACTGAGACAGTCCTTGAAGCGGCAATACTTGCGCTCGACCACGTTGCGCTGGCGTCAGCTTTGCCGATCGTGCTCGGGATCCACCGTGCGATTGCACTTGGCGGGGATGACCGGCCTGGTGCCGCGCTCGATCAGCTTGGAGCGCCCTAATGCATCAGGCGCTTAGTTGGCCGTCGGGACGAAGCCAGTTAGCAACGAAATCTGCCGCGGTTAGAGGCTTCGAAATATGCCAGCCCTGGCCGACGTCGCAGCCGAACTCCTTGAGAATATCGAGACAGCGCTGGTCTTCGATTCCTTCCCCGACCACGCGCAGCCCCAGTGCCTGCGCCATCTGGATCGTCGAGCCGACCATGATGCGGTTGGCAGAATCGTGCTCGATCGTCCGCACGAAGGATTGGTCGATCTTAATCTCGGCTGCGGGAAGTCGCTGCAAGTAGCTCATCGTCGACTGGCCGGTGCCGTAGTCGTCGATCGATATCGCTATCCCGGCTGCCTTGATGCGCTCCAGCGCCTCGATCGACTGCTCGATTTCTGCAAGCGCGGCGGATTCGGTGATCTCGAAAACCACGCATGAATTCTCGATTGGAGCTTCATCCACGGCAAGGATGGCCTTTTCGACGAAGCGCGCGTCGGTCAGCAACTTGGCAGAGATATTGACCGAGCAATGCAGATCCGGATCGCTGGCGTGCCATTCCGCTAGGTCGATCAGGGCCGACTTGATGATATGAAGGGTGAACGTGCCGATCTTGCCCGAAGCCTCGAGGATCGGGACGAACGTCGCGGCGCTGATGTCGCCCCTTTCGGAGTGGGTCCAGCGTGCAAGTGCCTCGACCCCATCGAGACGGTCCCGCGCAAGGTCCCACTTGGGTTGGTAAGCAAGCCAGACATCGCCGCACTCAAGCGCCGTTTCCAAATCGGCAAGAAGCTCGACCTTCTGCTCGGTCTCGCTCAACATCTCGCCGTCGTGCCAGGACCATTGCCGGCCATCCCGGGCAACACGCAGGGCGACATTCTTCGCACCCTCAATGGATTCCCGGCCGATGCTAAATCCGAACTCGACCGTCATGCGCTGCGAGCCGACCAGCACTGGCGAGCGGAACAGGGCAAGGATCGACTGAAAGTAATCGTCGAGACCATCGCGATAACCGTCGTCCATCGACCAGGCGAAATAGCCCCCCCCAGATGGTAGACGCGCTCGTCCTGAGCGACCAGAGCCAAGCGGCGGGCGATGTTCTCGAACATGTCGCGACGGCCTTTGTAGGGAACGATTTCGAGAAGGTCGCCGAAATCGTGCACCTTGCCGATGATGAACTGACTTCCGCTGCGTCCTGCGACGAAGGCCTCGAAAGCCGCCTCGTTGGGAAGACCACTCGCCGGATCGATGAATTTGGTGGTGCGCAGCGCATTTTGCGTGCGAAGCGCCCTTCCGGCCAGCAAAAACAATCCTAGGAAGACGAAGGCCGCCAAGTTGGAGAAGGTGCCGAGCTTGAGGGACTGCACCAGCATTCGAAGGCCAACAAGGCCCATGACCATCGCTATTGCGGCAAGTGCCAGGCCGTTCGAGCGTCCCTTCATGCGCAAGCCAACAAACAGCATCAGAAGGGCGGTCAGGACGAAGGAGGGGATATAGCCGAAATTGTTGAAATCGGTGCCGTGCATCAGCGTTTCAGCCGCCAGCGCCTGGATGACGACGCCCGGCACCACTGAGTGGCGGCTCGTTGTATAACGATCACCCAACTCGATCGCGGTCGCACCAACGATGACCTTCTTGCCTCTGAGCTGCGCCAAGAAATCGTCGGGCGCCTCCAGGACGGAAGAAAAGCTGTAGGCCGGGATGGTTGCCGGATTGATCGATTGATCGATCGCAAATTGCGTGTCGACTTCACCGGATGCACCCGCGATCAAGCTCGCGAGCGATGGGCGAGGGAGCCCGCCTGTGACAGTGCCATAGCTATAGGAGTCGAGCCTGCCCTGCGAATCGGGATGAACGTTGACAGAGCCCAGGAAAGCGGACCTTGAAAACATTTCGAGCGGCAGGCTTTCGGCATAGCCGCCATCCGCCCACGTCGCGCGCTGCTTGAAAGTGGGTAGAACGACTGTCGCCGAAGCCTCCGCCAGCGCACGCGCGAATAGATGGTCCTGTCCAGGCGTCGATGGAGAGGAGAAGTCGACGTCAAAAGCGATCAGTTCAACCCCTGCCTGGGACAGGCGGGTCACGAGCCGGGCGTAAATTTCGCGCTGCCAAGGCCAGGCTTCGAGCGCTTGTAGAGATGCGCTGTCGATCTCCACTATCGCCAGATCGCCCGTAGCCCGCTTTTCGAGCACACTCGACTGGAGATTACGCGCTTGGCGCTCCACCCCCTCGCCAATCCCCGTCGCGAAAACCAGCCAAGCACCGGCAAACGCGATCACCCATGCCCACAGGACGTCATAATCTCTGCCGGCCCGCGGAGAATGCCCCTCCATCTGCTGTCTCTCGCCTCCGAACCTAAAAGAAGGCGCTACAGCCAAGCCCTGTAGGTTTGGTTAACCCACGAAAAGCGTATCGAAGTGGAGCGCGCGCATCAGTCGGCGTTGGGATTGCCGCCGCCGTTACCGTTGCCGCCGCCATTGCCATTGCCGCCACCGTTGCCACCGCCGTTGCCATTGCCG
>NZ_WTYG01000007.1 GCF_009828015.1 Qipengyuania citrea
CGATAAGTCGGTTGTAGGCCCTCACCATGTCGCCATCTGCCGCTTCGAAGGTCGATGCTGGTGCATCGGTAATGTGGTGCAGATTGAGCGCATGGTCGAACCAGTACGCGCCCAGGTTGAAACCGTCTGGCACGAGGGTCGCGCGGTCGTCTTCGCCAGTCAAACAGAGCATGCAGCTCTCGATGTAGTGCATCCCCCCTCCCATCTGTGCGGCCAAGCCGATTTGCGGAACCGTCGGGCACTCTGCAGACTGATGAACCCAGATGAGCGGACGGCCGGTTGTCTGAACCCGGGAAGCGAACTGCATCAGGCCGAAAGCGTGTGGAGCCGACCCGCTCAGCATGATGTCCACCTTGTCTCGGAATTCAGTGAAGCGTCCGGGCCGGCCGCCCAGCAGGTGTGCAACGGCGGCGAGGTAGTTGGCGATGCGCTTCTGTTGTTCGATCTCAGTCATCTCAAGTCTCCATAGGCCGCGGGGATCGCGTGCCCTTTTCCGCTCTCTTCCAGAGAGCCACCTCCTTTCGTTCTAAAATAGTCTACTCGCGCAGCCGCGTCCGCTTTGCGCCCCAATTTCAGTCGTTTGGGCTCTCCCGGAAAATGCCCGGAAGCGGACTGGCAGCTTTGCTCCAGTAATGAGCACCGCCGATGTCCAATCAGGGGTGGAGAGCGGCCGCTTTAAATGAGATTTGAAGAGTGGTGATGTCAACCTTTCGGCCTAGTCATCAGAATAAGCCGCGCGTAGTCAAATGCCGCCGTGCATGATCCTTTTGGGTGATCGAACGCAATTTGCCATGATTGGTAGCTCCTTGTTGCGACCGTCGCTGGTTCCCTGAGCACGAACCCAGCATAAGGTCCGAGAATGCCAACCTACAATCTGATATTCCATGAAGACGACCGCGGCGTTGGAAAACGTGTTGAGCGTGAGGGCCAGAACGTCGGGAACAGCGTGTTGCTTTGGACGAGCGCGATCGGTCAGGCAGTTGGACGGCGCAAAGTGATACTCAAACGGTATCCAGTGATGTCGGAACGTTGCCGGGCGAAAAGTCGAGACTGCAGCAGCATGCGAACGAGCAAGAAGCATCTACGTGATCAAAAGCTATCTGAAGGCGGCTGGTTTCTCAGAAGTAGAAAACCCACAGGACACCGGTCAGCTCGCCACGAACCTCCAAATGCTCGTCAGTTCCTCGCAGATTGCTAGCTCCACGAGAACGTCGTCAAATGGGGGAGGCAACTAAAGCCGAGGTAGAATGCATCCTGAGGAAGTGTCGAGCCTACGTTGAGCATCACCACTCGGGAGTGAAGCAATAGACACTCAAATTCCTATATGACGGCGAGCTGACGATTGGTCAGCGTACCGCCATATTGACGCTGCAGGCGTATCTTGCGCTCCAGATCGTCAATGATTGCGCCGCTAAAATTCACCCCACTGAGATCCTCCATGAAGCTGATCCCGCCAGGCGTATCGACGTTCAGCTCGATCATCTTGTCCCCCACGATATCGAGGCCGGTTAGATACATGCCGTCGTCGATCAACTTGGGCCCCACGATTTCAGCGATCGCCAGCGCGTTTTCGTCGGGAGCCATCATCTCGTATCCCCCACCGGCCGAAATGTTCGATCGGTGATCCTCGGTCTGGCTAAACCGGCGTAGGCTAGCATAGGTGCCATCTACCTTGAGCGGGCGCCCGTTCAGAGTGATAATGCGCAGGTCGCCATCCGCGGCTGCGGGAAGGTATTCTTGCACGATAGCATAGCCATCGCGAATGACCGCTTCGGTTATCTGGTTGAGATTCTGTCGATTTCTCTTGTCGAGGAGGAAAACGCCTTGTCCGCCAGATCCCTGCAAGGGCTTAATTACGCCTTTGCCACCATGGGCATCTAGGAAACGCCTGACCTCTTTCGGTTCGCGGGTTATCATGGTTTCGGGACGCACGCTGGCAGGAAAACCCTGGAAATAGGTCTTGTTCACTGCATCGGTCAGATGGCGGGGATCGTTAAGCACGATGGTTCGCTGTAGTGAAGCCAGTTGCGCGAACAGCAAGCTGGATGACGGGGCCCAACTGCGCGCGACGAGTTCTTCGGCCGGGTCGCTACGAAGCATGAGGATGTCCCAGTCGCTAAGGGCAATTCTGGTCCGGTCCATCCCGGTATTCTGCAAGTGCGCAAGATAGTCGGTATCGTCCTCGAACTCGCTGATCTTGCTGAGGGTGGCCATGGCACAGATGCCCTCCTCCCAGTCGTAGATGAAATCGCCAAGGCCGATAAGCGCGACCTGATGTCCTCGCGCCACTGCCCGACGGGCGAGGCGAATGGTCGAATAGTTGTCCTGCTCGGTAGCTACGTCGTTGACTACGAAGGCAAGCTTGATCTTATCAGCCGTCACTGAGGTGTTTCCTGGTAAAGCGCTGAGAGCGGAAGCTTGCGCACCTGCACAAGCCGCTGGCGGGCGGCCGCGTCATCACAATAGGTGGGCAGGAGTTCGGGCGGGTGTAGAATTCCCAGTTCGATCAGCTTTTCCAAGCTTGGCAATTGCTTCAGAGCAAACTTCCCGAGGAAAAGAATCTCGAATTTGTCTCCACGACTTAGATAGGCGAGGAGCTCTTCTAATCCTTTAAGATAAAGAGCGTCCTTGGTCAGCCCACCCCCCCCCGCTTGGCACGCACAGCGGTATCGAAAGCGTCTTTGGAGGGAATTGCGTGTTGCTCTGTCAAACAGGCATAGATTTCGGCGCCCGTCTCTTTCTCAGCGGCCATATGTGCTGCAACGACCCTCGCGGCAAGGACGCGTAAGCGATCGGCCGGGAGATACCCCGTGAGGTATTCTCCGAGCACCGCAAGGCCCTCCTGCAAAACATCGTAGTCGCACAGCCCACCTGCTAGGGTGTGCAAAGGCTGCCGCCGACCGTTATGGCGGGTTAAGACGTGGGTGCCGATCTCGTGGGCGATGAGGGGCTTCACCCTATGGCGCGAAGTACGGTAATCGTGTGCGACGTGGAAATCACCTGCGGACACGTACATCGAGGTCCCCGGCGTAGGATCGACCACAATACCGCACCGAAAGGTCGGCGCCCGTTTGCGATAACCGGCAATGGCAGCCTCCGCTGCTTCGCACACTTCGGCAACCCCGACGTCCTCCTGTTTCGGCGTGAGGACCGGGACAGTTGCCAGCAAGTCCTTTGCCGTCTGGAGAAACCGCTCGCTGACATGTCCAAAAAGGTCGATGCTCGCCAGGATGAAGCCATCCTTGTCGCGCATACGAACCAGTTCGATTTGGCGGTCGAGCTCACGCTGCTTCTCAAGCATAAGCGCCTCGACGATCGGGTTCTTGATCTCGCGAACAGGCAAACTGAATAGTTCGCTACGAAGTACGGGCGCATCTTGATCGAGCCCCTCGCCATATCGGCTGTCGGGCATCGACCGGAAGGACGACGCCTGGAAGCCGTCCCAAATTTCGTCGATATTAACCGGCGTCAGACGCTCCAGCCAGTCGATTTTCCGGTCCATCTCCTCGAGAGCGCGATCAACGGCGATCGCCGCCTCGCAGAGCAGTTCGTCCGCGCCGTTATGGTGATTTCCTTCCTTTGCCATGCGCGTCATGCCGGCATTCGATCTTTTCTTTGGGCCTGTCCGGGGGCAGGATGTTCGGCGAGCCAATCGCGCGCCTCGTCCACCGCCGCGAGGAATCCTTCGCGCAAATCCTGTAGCGCGAGTATGTCCGCCGAGCGGCCCCATTCATCCATGAACACTTTCTTGTATTCGAGCGTGATCACACAAGCGGCATCCCCGTATTTGGCGTGAAGCCACTCAGGGAAATGCCCGCCATCCTTCCAGCGAATATTCGTGCCCACCTCGAGCGTCCGGCCATTTAGCGGACGCGAGCGCAGGGCATCGCCGAACCTCTCGAGAAGCCCCCCGAAGATATCCTTGTCTAACGTAGTAGCCCCCAGATCGATATCGGGGCTGAGTTGCGGATCATCTGGCTCCGCATCGCGACCTGCTCGCCGATGGTTGTAGCTGTGCACGTCGAGCACGAGGATCCGCCCATGGGCCTCGATCATCTCATCCACGCGCCGAGCGACCTGATCGTAGAACTGCCGGTGAAGCCTTAGGGAAAGTTCCTTCTCCCTCTCAGGCATGTCGGGTTTCCAGATACGCAGCCCCCAAGTGTCTTAGGGGTTCGTAGTGACCGCAGTCTCGGACGGGCGATTCAGGTCGAATTCGAACCGCGACCGATTGGCGCGGATTATAGTGTCGCCAGCGGTAAGGAAAAAATCGGTAAGGGGGTCTTCTTCTCTAAGTCGATCGGTTTCCCCGATCTCAAGCCATGGCGCGAGCGATCCGCGAATTGTATGCCCTGCATGAATCGCCGCGACGAGCACCGGCCCGGGCTCCGTGACGACGTCCCATGGGGCAGTTGTCTTCGACGAGGTGAGTGATGTCTGCTCCATGCGTGCCCAACGGACCCATACTATAGGGGTTCCTACTGGCTCCGCCACCGCCGGATCAGGACAGAGGATACCCTAACCCCGCACTGCCTTCGAGGTACATATGGGAGCGGGCAATCACAAAGTAGGCCAGGCAATCAAATCGATATGATGGCGGATTGCCGTTGCGGCCCAAGATCGTCAGGAGGATAACTTAGTGAACTCGGGAGTTATCTTCCGTTCTTCAATCGTAGCGTCCGATCGAAATGCAGATATCGCATGACAACAGAGCGTCTAAGGAATCCTGCCCCGACAGACGCCAAGAGATAATTTACAGGCGCACGCTTTTGACGCTTATCGGCTAGGCGAAAAATACGCGCATATTAGCCCGATCACAGCGATGCGCTCAGTGCTTCCTGATTAGTCTTCCGTGCTTTCGTTTGGCTTACCTATCAGCCAGACCCCCGTTTTGCCGACCAGTTCCATAGAGCAGACAGGTCTTCCGTTTTCGTAAAGGTCGGCCTTGGTCCCGCTCGCGATGTTCTTCGCCTTGTCCAGCGCTCCAGCAATTGAAACGCTATCGAAAGCGATCTCTTCGCGCGCCGCAGAACGTTGGTCCCAAGAATGCAGAACGTAGTGACTCATCAGCAACCTCACTTCTGAAATTGATTTCCGGCCCCCGTCCTTGCCTTTTAAATATCCGCTTTCCGGCGACGAAACGAAATCCACGTTCTTGGCGCGCCGTTTCCCGCCTCAACGGCCGAGCTTAGATTATCATCTGCACACACTACGGCAAAGGCAATGGCTGTTAAACGGTCGCATGACGGGAACCATTGGTCGCACACGATCAAGAGCGAGCCGCAAGTAAACGCACAATGGCCCTCTTAGCCCACTTGTTGAACGTCCTGTCTGACAGGGGCCACGAGTTCCGGATCAACATTCAATCGAAGGCATTTTTTGCCGTAGCACCGGCCCGTTCTCGATGTGCTTTCGGGTAGTCTGGTGTGTTTCAGCAAAGGAGTGGCACAATGCATACTGAAGCAGAAAAGAATTCCGCTGTTATTTCGAGTGATCGCGTCGAAGGTACAGCCGTCTTTGATCGCGGCGGGAAAAACATCGGCCACGTAGATCACGTATTGATCGAGAAGCGCGGTGGACAGGCAACAGAAGCAGTGTTGTCGGTCGGCGGTTTCCTGGGAATGGGTGATGAAAAGCACTGCGTCCCTTGGTCGAAGCTCGATTATGATACCGACCTTGGTGGCTACCACCTTAACATCGACGAAGATGCCCTTCGCGAAGGGCCGCGCTTCACTTCCGAGGAACGACACAAGGCCTACGACGATAATTTCCGGTCTGGCGTTCACAAATATTATGAAACGGCGCAGGTAGCTTAGCGCTATGAGCATTGGGGGCCCGGCTTGACTGTCGGGCCCTCTTGCAACTGTCTCCCCCGGACGCCACCGCCGCTACAGTCCTGTCGCGGAGGCTCAGTTCTTGCCCCCATTCCGAATATCAGAGAGTCGAATGATCACATCTCGGTTTTCCGCCGGTGACGGCGATTGTAGCTCCCGAAATGTAGCTTGCTTCATCGCTCGCCAGCATGACGTATGGCGGCGCAAGTTCGGCGGGCTGCGCGGTGCGGCCAAGCGGATAATCCTTGCCGAATTCAGCAACATCCTCTTCCGGCATCGCGTCGAGGGAAAAAGCGGTCTCCAAAACCGGCCCGGACGCGATGCAGTTCACCCGTAGCGGCCTCGTGACTGTCGATCGACATCTTTGGCATCGCCTTCTCCGCCACGGGATTGGACAGCTGGGCTCTACAATCGTCGGAAAGTCATTCGGCAAAGGCGCCGCCCAGGATCGCCGCCAATCCCGCACTATAGGCGACAAGCACGGCGATTGAATCGTAGCCCATGCGGAGCATGGCCTTGTTCCGCCGTTCGAGCAGGCCGATCAGGACCAGCATGGTCAGCAATATGCCGAGGAGCGCGGCCACCATCGCGCTGCGATCGACCTGATTGAGTACGAGCGGCCCCGCCGCCAAGATATCGATCAGCAGGACCAGTGTCACATCGAACATGTTGCCGCCCAGTATATCGCCAATAGCCAATTCCACACGGCGGATGCGAACCGCGGCAATTGCCGTGCTGAGTTCGGGCAGTGACGTGGCGAAGGCGAGCAGGGTCAGGCCCATCACTCCGGTATCGGTACCCGTTTGTTCGGCCATCCCCTCCGCCGCCAATGTCACGAGTGTGCCGCCTGCACAGATCAGCACGGCTGCTGTTACGGTGACGCCGACAAGTCGGGCATTGGAAAGCTCAGAAGGGGCTTCTTCTTGTCGATCCACCTCCGGCAAGGCTTCCGGCGTCCAGCCTCTCGAAGAGACGCTCCTCCCTAACCGCCAGAGGCACAAAAGATAGGTTGTGGCGGTCAGCACCGGGAAGAAGCCGACCCCGATGCCCCATAATTCCCAGTCGCCCACCATCACGCCCAGCGCCACGAGCACCAGAAGCACGATGCTGACTGCCGCGTTGAGCATAACGCGCGGCCCCGGCACCATACTGGTCAGCGCATTTTTGCCCACGAACAGATCAGCCAGCGCGATGACGACCACCTGAAAGGCGACCCCGCCGACGAGATTATTGACCGCCATGCGCGGATTGTCGGAGATTACCGCGACGCTGGTGGTGGTGATTTCGGGCAACGAAGTCACCGCGCCCAGCAAGATGACGCCGATAGTCGCCTGTCCGATGCCACTCCGCTGCGATATCGTGTCGGCATAGCCCGCCAGCCGTGCTCCGGCGAACCAGACGAGCACGGCTCCGGTCAGGAACAGCGGGACGAGCGCGAACAGAGACAAGCCAGCAAGGCTCATGTCACTGTCCAAGATAAGCCGAAGTCAACAGGAGTGCTCCGAAGCCCAGTGCGAAGGACGGGCTCGATATACGGCGCTTAGCCTTGGGCTGGTCGGCTTCGGGCACGATATCCTCGATCGTCGCGGTCAGTAGCAGGCCCGCGAACACAGCGAGCACGAAGCCCGTCAGCACATCCCCCGCTCCGGCCAACACGGTATACCCCGCGAACGCACCGATCACCGGAAGCAGCGGATAGATCGCCAGCGCGCTTAGCCGGTGCCTGCGCGTAATCTTTGCCGAGCGGAAATTCGCAGCGATGGCGAAGCCACCCGGCAAGTTGCCCGCCACTTGAGACAGGGCCAGCAGCAGCCCCAGTTCGCGCGCCACCGCTCCCCCGCCGCCGGTCATCAGTCCATCGGTCAGCAAGTCAACGCCCACTGCGGCATAGGCCCCCCAAGTGGTCGCACGGCCTGCGGCGCTACCCATTCGGTCGCGGATCTTTCGTGTGGCTTTGGCGATACTTGCGGAGCAGATTGCCCCGACGATCAGCGCCACGACCAACAGCCAGGTCTCGATCCGCTCCTGCGAACGCGGGATGAGCTCAATTGCGGCAACCGCGGTGGCGATCCCAGCAGCGGCATGGAGCGCGCCGCCGACCAGCCATTCGGGCGGCTTGCGCCACTCGGCCAGCGCAACGCCAAGAAGATTACCCAGCGAAGGCAGCAGTGCGAGAGCGAGTACCGCAAGAAGGCCAGAAGACTCCATACTGTCAGCGGATCACCGCGCGTCCGGCACGCTATCGAACCGCACCGCCACCAAAATCGCGTCGAAGGACGCCTCGTTCGGCAGACCCTTCAGACCATCTCCCGTAATGATCTCGCAATCGTCGTAGGCCAACTCCCTAATCCGCGCCGCCGCCTGCCTTGCCAGCGCCTCGTGCCACTTGATCGCATGGACCTGCCCAGCAGGGCGGGAGAGGACGGCTGCGGCATAACCCGTTACCGCCCCGACCTCGAGCAATCGGTCGTCTGCCCCGACTTCCCCCGCATCCATCCGGTAATCGACGTAGGTTTCGCGCGGGGCTTTGGCAAAGGCGGACAGAAACGCCTCGTCGCGAAAGCCGCGCGCAGCAATCTGGTTGCGGTTGATCAACTGGCGCCGGTCAGCATAGTCGGTGCCGCTCACGATGCACCTCCAGCTTGGTTAGCGAACACCACGCGCGTCCCCTGGCGCACCGCATCCGCCAGTTCCTTCGCATCCCAGTTGGTAAGTCTTACGCAGCCATGGCTGGCGGTCTTGCCGATCAGTTGCGGGTCGGGCGATCCGTGGATGCCATATCCGGGTTTGCTCAGATCGATCCAAATGCCGCCCACCGGATTGTTCGGCCCGGGCGGGACGATCAGCGTTTCGTCGGGACCCCATTCGCGCCCGCTCGGATCGAAGGTATAGTTTGCATCGGGCGCTACCGCGACCACCTCCATCGAACCGGAGGGGCTGGGAAATTGCGCGCTGCCCACCGTCGCGGGATAACTGGCAAGGATATTGCCCCGCTCGTCGAAAGCGACGACCGAATTGTCCGACTTGCGGACCTCAATCCGGGCGACCTGCGAAGGAAGTGTTTCCTCTCGATGCGCAACAATAGTGATCCGCGTCCCCACGCGGCTGAAATCGGCCTCGGGATTGAGCGCCCGAAGCAGGTCCTGATCCATATGGAACCGGTCTGCGATCAGCTCCTGCGGCGAGGTCCAGCCAACACGCTCCAGCGCTGCCATTGCCGACATAGCGTCGGGCACACGAAAGAACGGTCCGTCCACGTCGTCGCGCGTGATCGTGTAGGTCTGGAAAATCTCACCGCCCTGCGAGTTTATCAGTGATCGCATAAGCTGCGGATCGATGCTTCCCTCGGCAGGAAGCCCGCGGGCTCGTCGGAAATGCTGGATCGCCCGCATCGTGTTGCCGCCCATGAGACCATCGATCACGCCGGGCGAATGGCGGCTCCGATCGAGCATAACCTGCGCGGCAAGCACTACGCGCGAACGAGCGCCAGAAAATGCCGTTTCCGGCACCGAGGGTGGGATTTTCAGATCAAGACTTTCGCTTTGTGTCGTCTCGATACCCGCTTCGGCATCGGTTGTTGACTGGGCCGGCGATACCGAGGGAACACAGAGAAGCGCGGTGGCGATCAACACCACCAAGATACGGTCAATAAGAAGAAATCCAGGCATGGTTGACTAACTGGGCTGCCTGCGCGGATGTTCCGATCTACTCAATCCCGAAAAGGCTGTTGAGCGTACGATTTGATATTTGAACCAAGGGCGCGCATCCGATGCACGCAAGCGCCATCCCGGTTTCGGGCGGCGCTACCAAACGGAGTTACCTGGTGGTGGGTGCTGTGGACGGCGGCCGTGGGTCGCCAGGCAACTGGGTTGTGTCTCCCGAGGAGTTACGGCGTGCTGCACCGCGTGGGGCGATACGCCAAACGGTGTTCGACACATCATCCGCGACATATAGTACACCACGCGCCTCATCGTACGTCACGCCCACGGGGCGCCCCCTCGCGTGCCCGTCTTTCAAAAAACCTGTGAGCAGATCGATGGGTTCGCCGCTCGGGCGCCCGCCGCGGAAAGGGACGAAGACGACTTTATAGCCCGACGGATCGGCTCGATTCCAGCTTCCGTGCATCCCGACGAACGCGCCTTCGGCGAACCGGCCACCCAAACCCCCGTCGGTGGTGAAATCGACACCTAGTGCAGCTACATGCGAGCCTAGCGCGTAGTCGGGCACAACGGCCTTGTTCACCAGGTCGGGCCTCGCCGGCTTGATCCTCGGATCGACGTTCTGGCCGTAGTAACTGTAGGGCCAGCCATAAAAGGCACCGTCGCGTACGGAAGTCAGATAATCGGGGACGAGTTGCGGCCCGAGTTCGTCGCGCTCGTTGACGACCGCCCAAAGCTGCTCGTTCCACGGGTCGAAGGCGAGTGCGGTCGGGTTGCGGATGCCGGAAGCGAATATCCGACTGGCACCCGTTTCGCGGTCTATCTCCCATATGACCGCACGGTCCTCTTCGACATCCATGCCGCGTTCGCCGACATTGCTGTTCGAGCCGATGCCCACATAAAGCTTCGAGCCATCGGGGCTGGCGGTCATCGCCTTGGTCCAGTGGTGATTGATTTTCGCGGGAAGCTTTGTGACTTCGGTACCAGACCCCGCGATTCTGGTGGCTCCTTCGGTATATTCGAAGCTTACCAGATTACCCTGATTGGCTACGTAGAGCGTGCCATCGACCAAGGCCAAGCCATAGGGAGCGTCAAGACCTTCGATAAAAGTGGTCTGGAGATCGGTTTGCCCATCGCCGTCCTCATCACGCAGCAGGGTTAGCCGGTCCCCGCCTTCGACCGGGCTTTTGCCGCGCTTCTTTATCCAGCCAGCGATAACATCCTTGGGCCTCAACTTTGGCGCCTTGCCGCCAGAACCCTCGGCGACCAGAATGTCCCCATTGGGCAGCACGAGCGTCTGCCGTGGAATCTTCAGATCCTGTGCAATGGCGGAAACAGTGTACCCCTCGGGTACGATGGGTAGTTCGTCCCCCCATCCTTCCGGCGTTGGAATTTCCATCGCCGGCACGAGAGCATCGTTCTGTTCGGGAAGCTCGGGCTGGTCACCGGTCTGATCGAGATCGGGATCGCTGCCGACCTGGCAGGCGGCAAGCGCGATTGTCAGCGGCAAGACGAGATGGGCTAAGCGGTTCATGCGCGTTTCTCCACCGTCTGGGTGCCGTAAGCGATAAACGCTGCGATCAGGGCAAGGATCGAGCACAGAATCGAAAGCACAAGTCCCAGAGTGCCAACGGAATGCCAGCCGTCACGAGCGTGCTGGAATGCATTCAGCACACCGAGACCGAACATTGCGGCGATGACAATCAGATAGAGCGTACCGCGACCTTTCGCGTGGCGAGCTCGTCCGAAGAAGATGGCGAGCAGTGCCGAGGCGAGGACCAGGCCCGCGAACAGGTCTGCCCCGGCAATGAGCCAGGACGAGAAGTTGGTCCACTGGATCTCCGCCGTATTCAGATAGGTTATATCGGTAAGTAGAGCGGCAGGATAAAGCGCCACGGGAAAGGCAAGCAGTATCGCGTGCAAGGGATTTGCAAAAGAACGGGAATTAGTGACTGTGCGATCCATGCGGGCAATCTCCTCTTCCGGCTTTGCCACTCTGACTAACCAACAATCGCGGGGAAGGTGCCGAAGATTACACCCGCCCCAGCCAGACCGAGGGAACCGAGAGCGAGCGGCGAGCGGCGAGCCCGTAGCCTCAGGACTTGTCCCAGCAATGCGGCGATTGCGATGAGACCAGCACCTATCGCGATGATCCGCGCGATCCCGGCATCGGGGAAAACCAGCACTCCGGCGTAGCTGATAGCGAAATGCGCCGACCAGATCACGAAGGCGATCAGAAGCGTGCGATAGATCGAAGGACGGTCGATGGGCTCGCCAATCTCGCTGTTCTTTGCTTCAGACACCGGGGAACACCCTCGGCAGGAAAGTAAAGACCATGCCCTGCAGCGCGCAGAACATTATGAAACGTGCGACGATGTCCATGGTGACGTTTGTCGGAGTGGTCATGATTCCCCGCGCCTCGCGAAAAGCCAGATAGGTGGCCATGATGACAGCAACTACGACCACCTGTCCCTGAAGCACCGAAAGCATGAAGACAGTCGCACCCATCCCATTCGCGGTGGGTTCAAGACCCGTCGCGAGCCATCCAGTCACATCGAGGTATAAGGCTCCGACCAGCAGGGTCGCCGCAAGTGCCTCCAGCATCCAGGGCAGGTCTTCGGCAAGCCGCCCTTCTTTCGATGCGAGAAACCGACGCCCGCCCCAGGCCGCAAGAAGCGCCGCCGCTTCTATCCCGACAATGATTGCAGTTTCGCCGAGCGGCGGAGGCGCACTCCAGACTTCGGGATTGATGCCATAGAGGTAGAGGTAGGCGAACACGGCCATGAAGCCGATCATGCCGATTACGACCATCAAAGTGTTCAACGCCCACCAGCCGTGGCTTTTCGGCCCGGTGATTGCGATCGGAACTTCGATACCGCCGCCGATGTCGGCGCTTTCCTGTTTGATGGGACGGTCAGTTTCCCAAAGCCATCGAAGCGTACTTAGCACTGCTACAATCCCGCAAAACACTGCAAAGGCGTAGCCCTGCACCGTCAGCGAGAGGAAAAAGAGAGCGGTGAACACAGCTGCTGACAATGGCCATGGCGACGGGCCGGGCATGAGTTGAACGTACTGTGGTTCAGCCATCACGGTCGAGGTGATCAACGTCTCGCGCTGACCAGTGGCAGAGTTCGGGAGGAAATAGCGCCCTTCCTCGACTTCCTTCGAGATTTGGGGGCGATCCCATAAAGGCTCGCGAGACGTAACCAGCGGAATCGAGCGAGTGGAGTACAAACCGGTTGGAAGCCATTCGAGCGTACCGCCGCCGTAGATATTGCCTGCATCGTCATGAACCGTGAAACGAAAGCGGCGCGCGAGATCGAACAGGAAAAGGAGTATCCCAGCGGCCATAACGAAAGCGCCGATGGTGGACACCAGATTGAGCAGATCGAGATCACGTCCGGGCAAATAGGTATAGACTCTGCGTGGCATGCCCATGAGGCCGGTCAGGTGCATCGGGAAGAAAGTGATGTGCAAACCAGCGAACATCAGCCCGAAGACCCATTTGCCCACCCGTTCGGACAAAGCCCTGCTGCTGGTCATGCCGTGCCAGTGGTAGAATGCGGCAAACATCGGGAAAACCATGCCGCCCATGAGCACGTAGTGGAGGTGGGCGACGATGAAATAGGTGTCGTGCGCTTGCCAGTCGAAGGGCACCATACCCACCATCACGCCGGTCAACCCACCCATCGTGAAAATCACCACGCTTCCGACCACGAAAAGCGCGGGCGTGGTCCATTTGATTTTGCCGCTGGCTAACGTGGCGATCCAGCAAAATACCTGAATGCCGGCGGGTAGGCTGACGGCCATGCTCGCGGCAGAAAAATAGCCAGCGGAGACGCGCGGCATATCGGTCGTGAACATGTGATGCGCCCAGACGCCGAAGCTGATGAAGCCGGTAGCCACCAGTGCCAGTACGTTGAGACGGTATCCGACGAGCGGCACCTTTGCGACTGCGGTCACCATCATGCTCATGAGACCTGCGGCTGGGATGAAGATAATGTAGACTTCTGGATGGCCGAA
This sequence comes from Qipengyuania citrea, assembly GCF_009828015.1. Taxonomy (GTDB): domain Bacteria; phylum Pseudomonadota; class Alphaproteobacteria; order Sphingomonadales; family Sphingomonadaceae; genus Qipengyuania; species Qipengyuania citrea. The sequence goes on from NZ_WTYG01000007.1 coordinate 13,517, forward strand.
AAACCAGAAGAGGTGTTGCCACAGCATGGGATCGCCGCCGCGTAGCGCATCGAAGAAAGGCCAATTGAAAGCTCGTTCGATCTCCAGCAGCATCGTGCACAGGATCACACTCGGGAAAGCGACCACGATCATTACCGCGAACACCAGCATGGCCCACGCAAACATCGGCATCTTGTCGAGGGTCATTCCCGGCGCGCGGGTGCGCAGCACACCCACGATGATCTCGATCGCTCCGGCAATGGCCGAGATCTCGATGAAGCCGATGCCGAGCAACCAGAAGTCTGTATTGATACCGGGACTGAAGGCGATGCTCGTCAGCGGGGGATACATGAACCAGCCGCCGTCGGGCGCCAGCCCCACGAACAGCGAGAGAAAAAACATCGTTCCGCCTACGAAATAGGCCCAGAAGGCGAATGCTGACAGCCTGGGAAACGGTAGATCGCGTGCCGCCAGCATCTGCGGCAAAAGCATGATCCCGATCGCCTCCACCATTGGCACGGCAAACAGGAACATCATCACCGTTCCGTGCATGGTGAAGAACTGGTTGTAGGTATCGACGCCGAGGAAATCCTGCATCGGAGCGGCGAGTTGCACACGCATGCCCAGCGCCAGAATTCCTGCTGCTAAGAAGAAGCCGAAAGCAGTGACGACGTACCAGAAGCCGACGTAGTTGTTATTGACCGCGGTAAGACGTGCCCACCCCTTGGGCGCGCGCCAGATGCGGTTCAATTCTTCGACTTCGCTATCGGGACGCTTCTCGGTGGGGAAGCGCTCATAGAGCGAATAATCGAAACCCGTCTCGGATCTCATCTCTGCTGCTCGAGCCAGATGGCGATAGCTTCGAGCTCGTCGGCATTGAGCATGTCATAGCTCGGCATACGATTTCCCGGCTTGAGCGATTGGCTGTCGCCGATCCAGCCGATGAGCGTACCGCGATTGTTGGGCAAGATACCCGCACCCAATGTCCGGCGCGATCCGATATGGGTGAGATCCGGTCCAGCGAGACCGTTCGCCTCTGTTCCGGCAACACGATGGCACGCACCACACCCAGACTGCATGAATAGTTGCTGCCCGGACAGCTGATCAGAATTTGCGTCAGCGCCTGCATCCGGACGCGAATCCGCTGACTGCTCGGAAGCGACCGTCATTGAGGCGGATAGTGGTTCTTCTGGCGTGGCTATGCCGCGCCCCGCTGAAACGAGGCGCTCATTCCGCTCGGCATACCATTCTCGAAAATCGTCGTCCTCATGCGCTACAGCAACGAAGCCCATCAGCGCATGTTGCCGCCCGCAATACTCCGCGCACACCCCGCCGAATTCTCCTGGGCGATCTGCTTCGATCCGCAGCAGTGTGCGTCGCCCGGGGATCATGTCCTTCTTTCCCGAGAGATGCGGCACCCAAAAGCTGTGAATCACATCGGCGGATTCCAGTTCGAGCACCACCGGACGTCCGACGGGAATGTGAATCTCATTCGCATCTTCCATCACAACCGCGCCCGATGGGTCCAGATATTGCACACGGAACCACCACATTTCACCGGTAACGCGAATACGCATCTCGTCTCCGTGGATCGGCTCTGTCAGGCTGGCCGTAAGTGTGAGTCCCCACACCAGTAGCGCGGTCAATACGACGCCCGGAAAGGCCACCCCGCCGAGCCAGATCGCGCGTTCGCCTCCTAGCTTCGCCTTCCACTTGTCTGGTCCCTTGATGGCAACCCAAAGAGCAAGCACCACGACCAATGTGACGAAAGCGCCCAAACCGAAAAGCGACCAGGCCAGGGTTGTAACTTTGCCTGAATACGGACCTGCCGGGTCGAGTACCGGAGGTGGCCAACCCCAGAGTGCGTCAATCATGGTCGAGACCATACAAATAGGCTGCGATATCTGCCGCCTCAGTCTCGCTAATTGGCATTGGCGGCATGGAAGAGCCCTCCTTCACGGAAGGTGCGTTGCGGATGAAGGCCGCCAATACGTCCGGCCGGTTCGGCAATTGGCCAGCTATCAAGCCGACATCGTCGAAGCCATCAAGCGATGGTCCCAAGCGCCCGGATGGCCAGTCCAGCCCGGGGATTTCGTGGCAAGATCCACAGCCTGCGCGCTTGATTGCTATTAAGCCGCGATCCTTCGGTCCGGTAGCCGGCTCTCGCCGCGTCTCGACCGGGTCCTTGCATGCGGCAAGCGGTGCACAAGCGGCTAAGGCTACGCCGGTCACGATGGCTTTCCAATTCCGATGCTCCACACTCCCCATTCCCATGGGAACCGGACAATTGCACGCTTCGTTCCCGCCAGACGATGCTTTTCCGCTCCAACCTGTCCGTCGCCGCCTTTGCTATGGCGCTGGCGTCATGCACTCCTGCCCCGATCGACGATCCATTCGACGACACCGGCGAATTGATTGCCTTATCAGGCGGGGACGCGGGTCCGCAGGCCGCTTGCCACACTTGTCATGGGCTGGACGGCGGCGGCGACGGAGCGTTGGTGCCGAGAATAGCGAGCATGGATACGGGATATCTTGTGCGGCAGCTGGGCTTTTACGCGGACGGCCAACGTAGCCATCCCCAAATGACTTGGCTTGCAGGCCGTCTAAATTCCGAGGAGCGGTTGGCTGTGTCAGCCTATTACGCGGCCATGGACTTTCCGGAGGGCATGGAGGGAAGCACGACTTTGACTGGACCCTCGTGCGAAATCGCAAAAGGATACGAGATCTACCATGCAGGCTTACCCGAACGCGCTCTATCGTCCTGCGCATCTTGCCATGGGGAAACCGGTCTGGGCTCGGGTGGCGGCAACCCACCCCTGATCGGTCAAAGCGCTGAGTACCACGCCGAACAATTGCGACGCTGGCGCAACGGTGAGCGATACGGCGATGCACTAAACGTCATGCACGATGCGGCCAGCAAGCTGCAAGAGAGCGAAATCAGCCCACTCGCGGCGTATATTGCGTATGGTCCGGAGCCGTCTCGTCGTCTCGGATTTCCGGAAGAATGCCCCTGACTGTATCATCGCGATCCCAGAAATGGTGTTTCAGTGCCGCAATGACATGCAGCGGCACCAGCAATGCGAGGCCGATAACGCCTAGGACATGAAGGCTCTCCGCCCAGTCGAGTACTTGATACTGCCACGCTGGGGAGAGTGTATGAAAGGGCATCGGGGGTATAGCGACCAATCCGGCAAGCCGCAGAGGCTGCACCGGCTGTATCGCCGACCACATCGCCCATCCGCTCAGCGGAAGTAGCGCGAACAGGCCATAGAAAAGGTACTGTGTGATATGTGCTGCCGTGCTCTGCCAGCTTGGCGCATCGGCGTCGTTGACCGGATCGGGGACAAAAAGCCGCCAGCCAAACCTCAAGATGGCGAGGAACAGGATGGTCAGCCCCAGCTCGCTATGCAATTCGTAGGTGGCAAGCTTGCTTGCCCCGACGGGATAGCGCGACATCATCCAACCTGAGCCGAGCTGAAAGAGAACCAACCCTGCCATTATCCAGTGAAACCAGACACCGACCGGAGAATACTTCCCATGCTCGGTATAACTGACCGCCCATCTTCGGATTAGGTCATGAAGCCTCATGCAGCCGCTCTGTTACCAAGCGATCGATAGAGTATCGTCAATGCAGCGATTAGATAGACCAGGCTCGCGGGGGCCCACATAACGATACCCGCAATCTGCTGATCCTCGATCGGCGAGAGACCCCACAAGCGGGTCGTTAGCCAATGTGGCGCATAATACGCACGGTGCGCAAAGGTAAGTAGCGCGCCAAGTGCCCCCATTGCGACCATCGTTGCCAACAGCCCTGTCGCGGCAGCTGGAGCCGGCGATCGAATGACCTTGACCCACCAGGCTGCTGCCGTGGCGACAATGCTGATTTGCATGAGCCAGAAAACCGCGTCGCTACTCATCGCCAGTTCGTACAATTGAGGAGCATGCCAGGCCCAGAAGGTGATGGCATGTACCGCAGTCCATACGGTCAACGTCCCGGGCAAGCTCTTGTCCTCGAGCCGAAAGGCCGCAATGAGCAATGGGGCGAAGACCGCTGCGAGTATGACATCGTGGATGATGCGAACTGTGAACAATGCGGATCCGAGCGCGCAGAAGGGGCTGATGTAGAGAAGGCAGAAGACGATCAGGAGTGCGTATGTCGGCGTGGCTCTCAGACTTTCGCGTTGCCAATATGCGCCCCCTACCACGACCAGAAGGCAGGCGACCAATTCGGGTGCGAAATTCCAATTGGTTAACCAGCCCCCAGGATCTGGAGCTTTTCCGCAATAGGGCAACCAATCGTGCAGCATCCGTCTCCCGTGAGCGTGTGGTTAGATCAGCAATAAAGCTCACAACAGTCTTTGGTGTTCTGCAAACCGACGCAATGAGCAGATAGCGATCGCAACCTAGGATGAAAGACGCTCGGACAGAATTTAGGGTCCCGAGAGCATGTAGGTAGGCCATAATCGGTGAACCGCATTCGCTCTGATCATACCCGTGAGCCAGGTGAAGGTCGGCTTTGGCTACAATCGCGTCTGAAGCCGACCGTCCGCTACCGGCCCAACTCCGGTCATTCCCGCCGCTCTGATCTTCGTATCCACAGGATTCATACCTCTGGGTGTAGGTATATCGAACCTGCTTTTGATCGTGTCGCCGTCGATTGCGCAGCGGGCAACGGCGGCTTCGCGCCCTAATGCCAGTCATTCCGCCGACCCGCACCTAATCTCGAAAGCCGCCGTTCGATCAGGTCGTGCCGGTCCAGAACCCGAGGGCTGCGGCGAACCCGTCCCTTAGATCTGCGCTGAGTACGGCTTGGTGGCTAACGGTCGCAGCGTTCGCGAAAGGTACGAAAATCGTCGTAAACAAAATGATAGGGTTTGCGTTTTAACAGGTCCTCAATGCTGTGTTCCGGACATCCTACCGCACTATCAGAAAGCGCTCGTTTGGCTGCTCTCGCCGATCTTGCGATCCTCGATACCGAGGCCGAGCGAGAGTTCGACGCGATCACCAGAGCTGCTGCTTCTTTGCTTGGCGTGGGCAGAGGCACAGTCAGCCTCATCGATCAGAACAGGCAATGGTTCAAGTCGCGCTTTCGCGTTGATTTGACCGAAACTCCGCGAGACGTCGCTTTCTGCGATCACGTCGTGACCGGGCGTGAAACTCTGATCATTCCCGATGCTCTTGAAGACGAGACATTTCGCGATAATCCGCTCGTTACCGGTGGCCCGCGCATTCGCTTCTATGCCGGTGCTCCGATTTACCTTCAATCGGGTCACTGCGTCGGCAGCTTGTGCGTCCTGGATGAGAGGCCGCACCTCGATTTCGATGATGAAAAGCTGCGCGTCCTAGAGGAACTTGCTTCCGTAGTAAGCGAACTTATTGAATCGAGAAGCGCTCGATCGCACGCGCATATAGCGGGGCAGGTCGTAGCATCGACGCCCGATGCCGTTCTAGCTACGAATCGTTCGGCAGAGATCGTCTACTGGAATGAGGCAGCCGAGCGCTTGTTTGGATGGTCGGCCGACGAAGCGCGCGGTCAGAACGTGAAGCTGATCATTCCGGTGAAGTTTCACAAAGGTCATCAGAATCGCGTCGAGGCTGCCGCGAACGGCGGCCCCACCCGGCTCGTTGGGAAGTTCATTGAGCTTGAAGCGCGGCGCAAGGATCATTCGATTTTTCCCGTCGAGCTTTCCTTGGCACCATGGGGTGATAAGGCACGCGGCGGGTTTGCGGCCGTGATACGGGATGTTACCGAACGCAAGGCGCCGCAGGCTGACCGGGACAGCAACAAGAAGTTCCTCGACGCGGTGGTGAAGAACCTTCCATCGATGCTGTTCGTCAAGGACACCCAGACGCACCGCTACCTTCTCGTCAACCGGAGGGCTGAAGAGCTTATTGGCCGCTCAGCCAAAAGCATGATCGGCCGGGACGATTTCGAGATTTTCCCCTCTCGCGGGCGTGTGTTCCGGCGTAACGATCTGAAGGTCATCAAGAGCGGCAAACCGGAACTAACGGAATCGGAGTTCGAACGGGACGATGGGCGGAGGGTGAACATCCGCACGACACGGGTTCTTCTCGACGGTCCCGATCGGCCCAACCAGTATCTGCTCGGCCTGTCGGAGGACGTGACCGAAATCCGCCAGTCAGAAGCTCAACGCTGGAAGCTGGCCCGCTACGACACGCTGACCGGCCTGCTGAACAGGGCCAGCTTTTTCGACATCACAGAGAAACTCATCGCCAAGAAGACCCGTTTCGCTATCCTCAATATCGATCTCGATCGGTTCAAATCGGTCAATGACCAATTCGGCCACGTGACCGGCGACGAGGTGCTCAAACTCATCGGGGACCGTCTTGCTAGCTTCACTGATGATCAGACCCATGTTGCGAGGATAGGTGGCGACGAATTCGTCGTTCTGCTGACGGGCCAGGGCTTGCGCGCTAGGAGCAGAGAAATCTCCGAGCAATTGATTGAAGAGATGAGCGCGCCAATACCGGTTGGGGGCATTTCAGCATATATCGGTGCGTCGATTGGCGGTGTCGTATACCCGGATGACGGTGATTGCGTCGAGACGCTGCGCCAGCATGCCGACCTAGCGATGTATCGTGCCAAGTTAGAGGGGAAACGCGAGGCGTGCTTCTTCGATGACCGTATGGACGCGGCTGAGCGTAGCCGTCGCAAGCTCGAAACCAGTCTGCGCTCCGCTGTGGAAGGAAATTTGATCGAGGTGGTCTACCAACCGATCATTCAGGTTTCGACAGGCGACATAACTAGCTTCGAGGCGCTGGCTCGATGGAACCAGCCCGAACGTGGACCAGTCCCGCCCGACGTTTTTATACCGCTCGCGGAAGACTGCGGACTGATCGACGAAATGGGCCAACAAGTCCTGCGCCGGGCATGCGCCGACGCGCTACAATGGCCCTCGCATATCAAGGTGGCAATCAACCTTTCGCCGCGGCAGTTCTTGTCCGGAAAGCTGGTCGAAACCGTCCAGACTGTCCTGGAAGACACGGGCCTTCCCGCCGATCGCCTCCACCTCGAAATTACCGAGAATCTGGTTATCCAGAATGCCGACGAGGCGTTTTCGCAGTTGGAGATGCTGAAACACAAAGGTATCCAGATATCGGTCGATGATTTTGGGGTCGGTTATTCGTCATTAGGCTATTTCCAGACCTTCGGGTTCAACAAGGTCAAGATCGACAAGTCGTTCATTGCCGAGATTGAAAGCTCGCAGGCTGCAAAGGCGATCGTAATGGCCGTCGTCGGGCTCGCCCGGCAACTATCCATTGCGGTTGTAGCAGAGGGCGTCGAAACGCCCCAGCAGTACCAAACCTTGTCCGAACTGGGTTGCAGCCAGCTCCAGGGCTATCTGTTCAGCCCGCCGATACCAGTCGACCGGATCGACAGTTTTTTGCGACGCCAGCAGAATGAATTGCCGACTGGTAACGTTTCCGAGAGCATACAGTGAGCGTGCACTAACGACCCGATGCCGGAAAACTTTCGCCTGCCACAATGCTGGTAAGGATCTCCTTCTGCACGGTCTAACAACGCTCAGCGTCCAAGGCGCCTTCTCGAGACAGCCCGAAGTCAACCGCTTTGTCGCTTAACAAATCGCGATGGCTACGGCAGCTTCTCCAATTTGGCCGTCGAAAGTAGACCGTCTGGAAACGGCCCAAAAGTTGACCTTTACCTGCCATCATGAACGTTGATCGAACGTCGTGTACATTTCGCAGTGCCGGTCTTGTCCGGGCGCCGGGCAAGCGGCAGCATGGTATGGATGCTCCGCCTGTCCAAGTTTGTCGCCCCTCTCCTTTTGGCCCCGCTTGCTGCATGCGCAACGGCCTCCACACCTGACGAGGCCCCGCCGCCGTGGCGCATTGCGGGCCCTTTGCAGGCGATCATTACAGCAGACGGCACCACAGATCCGGCAATTCGCGGTTTTTGGAAAAGCCGTGGTTATGGACGATTGCTTCGCATTGACGAAGCAGGCGTCACTCAGTTTGAAACCGGAGCGGCCTGTTATCGTCCGGCATCCTCGGGCGAGGCTCTGAGCGCAATGGACTCGGTTTCCTACCGCTATTTCCGTGCCCTGCCGGAGGGCAGGAGCGCGATCTTCCAACTGTTGCGAGGCGATACCAATGTGGTGTTCGACAGACTCGAAGCGCTTCCCGAGGAATGCACTGAAACCCCGGCAACTACTCCGCGAGCGGTGGCAGATGCCTTCCTCGACGCGTTCGACCGCCATTACGCCTTCTTCGACCGTCGACCGCCGAACCATTCGAAGCGCGCCGAACGAGTGAATTCGGCAATCCGGCCCGACATGAGCGACGCCCAACTGTGGGATGCGCTGGCCGGATACATGGATGGACTGTCGGACAGCCACACCAAGCTAATCGGCGAAGTCGGTGGTGAACGTCGCCGGGTGCAAGACGGCCAAGGCACAACCTTGCCCCGGATGCGCGCAGCAGAAGGCGGCGAGACTGCATGGCTGGTCGGCCTGATCGACACCACGATGAAGAAGCTCGGTGAAACCGCCCACCACACCGGCAACGACCGAATAGTGTGGGGCGTGATTGACGGGCGGGTTGGCTACCTGCAGATTTTCCAGATGGGCGGGTTCACGGCCCGAGAGGACTTCGGCAGCGAAGCCTGGGCAACAGCGGAAATGGCCGAGTTTGATCGCATCATGGATGAAGCCTTCGCTGCATTTGCCGAAGCTGGTGTGGAAGGGGTAATCGTTGACCTGTCGAACAACCGCGGTGGCTGGGACAAGATCGCAAAGGCGATCCCCGCGCGTTTCACGGACGAAGCCTATGTTGGCTTCACAACCGCCACCCGTGGGTCCGGCCTCCCTCCCTTTCCGCACGTAATAGAGCCTGCGTCAGGGCCGCGCTTTGCCGGCCCAGTTTACTTGCTCACCAGTGATGTCACGGTGAGCGGGGGAGAGCTTGCCACGCTGGCCCTGCGACAGAACCCTCGCGTAGTGCATGCCGGGGCTACAACCCGCGGTGCGTTCTCCACTCCTCTGGCCAAGCGACTGCCCAACGGCTGGTTGCTCGAGCTTTCGAACGAAGTCTTCGCCGCGCCCGACGGTAGGATTTTTGAGGAGACCGGGATCAAGCCGTCGACAGCGCTAGAGGTTTATCCTGATGGCGCTCCGGTCGAGGGACACTGGCGTGCAGTAGAAGCTTTGGCCGAGATGATCGCATCCGACTGATCGAATGGTCCAATTCCTCAACCCGCGGCCATGACCGCTTTGTGCCCTACATGATCCAGAAGCAGACAGTCCGCAGACGGCCCCGCAGCCGCCGTCGATAAGGCGTCCTGATTTTGGACGTTCACGGCTGCTTTCGGATCCCCTTTTAGCTGCCGATGCGGCGAATTCGAAAGCAGACGTAGAGCTGGAAACTGCCCGCGATTCAAGGGTCGCTCGGCTATAATTCCGTTTAGCGTTCAGATCACCGCGGCTTACCAACCAGCCACACGCCTGTTTCTGCCACCAGTTCCATCGAACAGATCGGCATGCCATCTTCGTAGAGATCCGCGTGGCCGGCTTTGACCATGGCCTTGGCCTTATCCAGCGCTCCGGCAATCGAGAGACATTCGAAGTCGATCTCTTCAATCACTGAATTGTGATCATCGCGGGCGCGCAGCTTGTAGCTATGCATCACTTGCTTTCCGCTCCGTATTCGCTGGAACTCTTTTTGC
>NZ_WTYG01000008.1 GCF_009828015.1 Qipengyuania citrea
TGACGTGTCCCTTTGATTTTCCTGCGATTGGGAGCGAGCTGACCTGGCTCATCGACACGGGATGTCGGAAGTGACTATCTACATTTGGAAGTCGAAGTATGGCGGGCTAGAGGTTACCGAGTGTCGACGTGTGTGAGCGCTTGAGAGCGAGAACGCGAAGCTGAAGCGGTTGTTGGCGGATGCGATGCTCGATTGGTTTGCCTCAAAGGACTTGGTGGCAAAGCAATTCTAGTGCTCGGCGGGAAGCGGGAAACTATGGTTCATCTTCAGGACCGCCATGAGATGAGCGAGCGGCGGGCGTGCCGGATCATTGGCGCTGATTGCAAGAGCATGTGCTACCGTTCCACGCCGGAGAATGACGCCGCGCTTCGTGAGAAGCTGCGCGAACTGGTCAACCAGCGTTGTCGGTTCGGCTATCGCCGTCTGCACATCCTGCTGCGCCGGGAGGGCGTGATGGTCAACCGCAAGAAGACCCAGTGCATCATCAGGAGGAAGGGCTGGCGACGCAGTCGCAAACGCGCTGTCGGGACCAAAGCGCCGGCTCCGATCCTGGCTCTGCCGAACCGGCGCTGGAACCTGGACTTTGTGCATGATCAGATGGCGTCTGGGCGCCGGTTCCGCGTGCCCAGTATCGCCGATGATATGCCTAGAAAGTGCCTGCGAGCGGTGCCGGATACATAGGGTCTCTAATCGCAGCGTCGTGCGCGAGCTGGCGGATCTGATCGCCGGGCGCGGCAAGCCTGGGATGATCGTCAGCGATAACGGTATCGAGCTGACCAGCAACGCGGTGCTGGCATGGTGCGGAAGATCAGCGTGGAATGGCATTACATCGCGCGAGGGAAGTCTGTGCAGAACGGCTTCTGCGAGAACTTCAATGGCCGCATGCGCGATGAACTGCTGAATGAGACGCTCTTCCTCACCCTTGCTCATGTCCGGCGCGAGATCGCGGCCTGAATCGAGGGTTACAACCGTGAGAGACCACACTCAGCGCTTGGCTACGCAACCCCGGCGGCGTTCGTCGCCAAACTGAATAAGCAATGAGCTGCGTCGCTACGCCCGACGGGCTCCGCCACGCAGCTCATTGCTTCAACCGCACCCATGCGCAACAAACCCGATCGACTCTAATCCCAGCTGGAGGAACGCTAGGGGTCATGTCATTGCTTATTCACATCCAATAATGGCTCAGCAATCGAGAGGAAGTTTCCACTCTCAATTAGCATCACTGCGTACCCCATCAAAGATATCTAAACCCTACATACCCCAAGAACCAATTTTTTGCAGGTGAATTCAGCGGCAATATAAATTTAGCGATCCAAACCACGATTAATGAGCTGTTGAACAGCATTGACCATTCCACGAGATATTATTTGACGATCAAAACGTGCTGCGAAGGTACTTCGCGCAGCCAATTGCATCTTCGCTAACGCTACTCGGTCGTTATCCAAATTAGCCAGCTTGTCCGCTAGCTCAGCCCCCGATGAATAGCTAAACCCGGCGCCATTTGCATTAAGAACTTCGCAAAGGCTCCCCGTCTGAAGCGACGTTGCAATACCTAGGCCACCGCTAAGGTATTCAGCCGGCTTGTTCGGTAAATTACTAATGTAATTTGGAATCGAATGATACGGGGCCAGCCCAATATGTGAGCGCGCCATGGCCGTTTGCAATTCCTTCGCATGAGCCCATCCCAAAAAACAAGAATTGGAGGAGCCGTTACAATGCCTCTCAACGGCCGGCTCTTGAATTCCTCGGCCGAAAAAATAGAATCGATGATTGGTATTGAGAGCATCTAATCGTTTGGCGGCGTCAAAGACAGGCTCGAAGTCGAAACTCTGCGAAAGGGCACCAAAAAAAACGATATTGAATTGGGTCGGACAGAATACGTTTTTGGTATCCCAAATAGCGTTTGCCCGCACCTCGTCTCGTTCATTCAATACAATAGGCTCATATGCTATGGGGAACGTAGCGTCATCAGGGCCACGATCACGGCGAGCCACTCGACAGCCCCAATCAATAAAGGCGTCTGTGTTACCCCAAATTGCACTAGCGCCACGAAGTGCAGCGGCTAATTTTAAGCGCATTGGAAGTGTCGCTACACGAACTATCGGCTTAAGAAGAAACGCCGCGGTATCTACAAAAATATCTGGATGCAAATCACGAATATCAATTACGACGGGCACGCCCAGCTCTCGGCCGAACCGCACTGATTCAAAAGCTAAATCGATAGATGGCATCGACGCGATAATTACGTCGGGCAGATCCCTCGCAGCCCGGGCTTCTCGCGCAAACTTAAGGGCGATCTCTGCGTCGCTCCACAAGCGTTTTATAGATCTAGTGTTAGAATAACCGCGACTTTCAAGGTACTGGATCTTATAACGAGGCCGCACATCGACCGCTTGCGTCCCGAAACCCCGAACCCTGGCTTCGTAATGATCGAAATCACTCGTCCACCACTGAACATCCCAGCCCTCCGACAAGAAATATTCCGCCATCAGCCCCGTACGCATTAGCCTGCGTTTCGCTCCATCGACCGGAGTAGGTTCCGCCCTCTGCGTAAGCCATATCCGCATACGAACTAGCTCCGAACAATTGAGTTGCTGAATTTGCTTCGCCCCGAACCACCCTTAGCATGGTCAACTCCAAAACTGAGAGCGTGGCCAATAAAGCTTGCACCTAAGTATAGCGTCACGATGCGCGCGAAACCGTTGCTCAATGGATTGATGCTATCGAGAAAAGCATCAACGGCGGTGGCCGAAAGAAGCACCGCAAGGATGGTGAACAACCAATTGTTCATCTTCGTGCCCATGATTCTCCAAAATAAATCGTATATAAATCTAATGAAAAACACATAGTATAATATCGCAAATCCAGCTCCTGGAAAGTAAAAAACCGATCCAAGCATAGAAGGGGATACACCGATCCGATCCTGATAGAAGTGGGACAGCACAAAGAAATTCATCCTGGCAATGGAACCTAGCTCGGGACGCTCAGCCGCCAGACCAATCGCAGAATAAAGTCGAAACTGAAAAATCGAAGCAACTTCTTTCAATGCTGATAGGGCAAGACCAAAGTTGAAAAAGTTCTCTTCGATATTAGCAGCCGTACTATACAATGCGTAACTATATCTATGCAAAAACGCCGCGAAAAATAACTTGGCATCGCTTACAATATACAGCGCCTCCTCGACTCCCACCTTATTCGATTTACCGACGAAAAAGATCGCAACCACCAGAAAAGGGAGCACAATTAAGCTTGCAGACTGAATTAGCTTACCCGTGAGATTAATTTTTCTCCGAATTATGTGGGAAGCGGCAACGTAAGCGGTGAATGAGAAAAGTATGTCTACCGCACTTTGAGCGTTCACCATAAATCCGATAGCAATCAGTAAAAGGGCCGCACTTCTTATTGAGGGGCTTTTCCCTTCCTTTACAAGTCGATAGTTAACGATAATTGAAGTGCCCATTAGCACTTTGCCGAATACGAGTAAGAAACCCAATAATCCGACCTCGCTCAAAGCGTCACCAGTTTGCCTGAATTGAAACCCCAGCGCCACATAAGACCACAAACTAATAGAGAGGAAAGACAGTGCCAGTACAAGAGCCGAATAAGGCCCAAAAACCATGCTAGATATATAGTATGGAACGGCACGAAATTTTACTGGCGTTATTTTTACTACGAACGCGAACCAATACAAAGAAAAGACAATATAAGCTAAGGCAATAGCATAGTTAGGCGCTGGCGCGAAGGAAGCTTCGAGGGGGTTTCCCAAGAATATAAAAAGGGCAAACGGCACGAAATAAAATATGGCGCAATACCACAGAAATATCTTTAAGTAGAATGACTCCCGCGCAAATCTATTTCTCGCTGAGGCGACTAATTGCTGCGGCGATGACAGTCCAACGTGCGCGTAAGATGGATCGGCTGCGCGCCTAACTGTGGGGCGTAATGACATGCTTTGAGGTACCATTGGCGATGGATTGGAAGAAGTCTTAATTTGTTAGGACGTGCCTTCATGGCGTCCATAGCGTCAACCAGCGACTTTTCAACCGTTTGAAAATTAATCTCACTCTATTTCAATGAGGTTCTACAAGGTGCGATGGATTTAGGACTAGGCTTTCAAGAGGTTTCAGGGTCTCATGGGGATCTGGTTCAGATGCATTCAGCGAATAGGAGCGCGATTGAGGTAGATGGGCTTTGAAGGTACGTTTTATGGCTGTTCCAGTTGTCCGGTCGAGGTTGGCGTTCGGGTTCGCGGCATGTCGAGCCGGACCTGGTTCGAAGCCTATTTTCCCTAATCGTATATTGATAGTTGGTGCCGGGCGATAGCCTCCCGTTCTTAGTCCGACTGGGATGCCGTTGTATCCGTGGCGGGTTAATGCATACCACCTTTGCCGTTTCCGTTTTTGTATCAGCATTAGTGCAAGTTTACAGTAACGAACATTTGTGGAGCGTGCATTTCGACGGCGCCGCTTCAGCATTAGCGCCTGTTCAGGCAAACTGGACGCCTCCTTTTTCTGCCGAACAGTATTGGCTAGGCGCCGTCATTGGCGCTGACTATCGCCGTGCCGCGAGCCACGACCCCAGCGCCGACAATTACATAGAGCAATTTCGACCAATGGATGCGCTGCGCTCATAGGTTGGACCGGTTGTAAATCATCGTCGATGTTCTGAATTCGGCCGGATACTCGCATTCGCCGCAGGCATCTGCGGTAGACGCCGAATGCTTGACACCTCTTGCCAGTCGTCTGCCCGCTATGTGCATAGCTCGTTTGTTGGCTACTACGGTTTTGCTGATCACGCATCATACGACGGCCTGCACATCAAACGCAGCATGGATAAGGCTTAATGGCTAATTAACCTTGCTCGATTGAGGTCGTCTGGTCGTCCAACATCAAGCCATTGCTCGTGAAGCGGGAAGACGATCGTCCGTCGAGATTGATCACGTAAACGCCCGAACAAAGTTGGCATGTCGCAATGTTCGCCTTGCTCCAGACAGTCGAGCGCCGAAGGGTCAATCACGTAGATCCCGGCGTTGACGTGGCTGTTCACGATTGGCTTCTCTTCGAACCCGGTAATGTCGAGACCATTGGTATGGACTACACCAAACGGGTTTTTCAGCTCGTGATTGCGCACCGCCATCGTGGCGGCAGCACCATGTACCATGTGGTAGTCAACCAGATCGCCATAGCCGACTTCGGTCATCACATCGCCATTGGTTACTAGAAAGGGAGCAGTCGGGCGGTCTTGTAAGAGGCTTAGCGCGCCTCCTGTGCCCAACGGCCTTTCTTCGCGCAGATACCCGATCTCGACGCCCCAAGCGGCGCCATCGCCAAAATAATCTTCGATCATATGGCCCAAGTAGTGAATCGAGAATACGAAGCGCTCGATCCCTGCTCGTTTCGCCCGCTCAACGATATGCTCGAGAATCGGCTTGCCGGCGACGGGAAGCATCGGCTTGGGGCAATTCTCGGTCAAGGGGCGTAGCCTCGTGCCTTTGCCGCCGGCCATCACGACCATCAGATTGGCGCGAGGCACGGGCCCGGGAAATTCGTCCCACAAATGAAGGCCCAAGACATTTCGGTCCGCGCCCACAATCGGCAGCTGTTGGATCCGGTTGGCGGACATGATGGCGCGCACCACCTCTCGGGTGACGTCCGGTGGTACCACCAACGGATCGTGATGCAAGACTTCGCGAACAGATGTGTTCAGCGAGTACCCCCGCAACATCCCGCGGCGCACGTCGCCATCAGTGATCGTTCCGATCAGTCTGTCACCACCATCAATCACCAGCGCGATCTGAAGAGCAGAGCGATTGAGCGAGTGAATTGCATCGCCTATCGTCGCTTCGCTTCCGAGCAGCGCATTCCGCCAATTGTTGACGCTCATTTCAGGACGCCTCTTCTGTTTGCGTCCTGACTTTATCAGGCGATATGGCAAGGTCGTAAAAGCGCTTACTCACTCGGTCGGGCGTCCATCGCTCAATTGCTTCGACGATCCGAACCGAAGCGCCACCATCGCCGTATGGGTTTACCACTTGCGGTAGCGACTTGCGGAAGTCGGGGCTGAAGATACGTTCCAGACCAGTAGAAATCGCACCCCGTTCGGCGCCGCAGTCGATCACACTGTCGGCGCGCAGGCGACCCTGCTGCCGTGCGCCAATGTTTAGCGTCGGAACCTGCAACGCAGGTGCTTCGATCAGTCCGCTGGACGAGTTTCCGACGACGCCATCGACCAGAGCGAGCAATGAGAGGTATCGTCTCTGACCAAGCGAAACATGCGCACAAGCGCGATCGGGATTCGCTGCAACGAATTTCGAAATTTGATCGAACAGCGTTCGCCCGCCGGTATCGGCGTTAGGCATGGTAAAGATTAGGCTCGCGTCCGTTTGCTGTAGTGCGCAAAGCAACTCGTTCATCTGCGCCGCGACAGAATTGCCTGTGTTCGTTTCGGGATGGAACGTGACCAGCAGGTTGCGCTGACCCAAGGTGAAACCCAACGAACTCTCCAGTTCGCTACGTTCCATCCGCGGAATCTTGACTATACTATCGATCCCCAGACCGCCGACATTCCAGACGCGGCTTGGATCCTCGCCCATCTGAATTACGCGCTGGCGATAGGGCTCAGCTGCCGTGAAATGCAGATAGGACATCTTGGTGATCGCGTGGCGGATTGGGTCGTCGTAGAGGCCTTCGGTAAGTTCCCCGCCATGCAGATGTGCAATCGGTATATTTGCGATCATCGTGGCCGCAGCGACCGATAGCATCTCGAAGCGGTCGCCCAATATGACAACAAGGTCCGGGTTTAGGTCGTGCAACGCGTCGGCGAACCCAGCCATTCCAAGACCCATTGACTTGGAAATGCCGACGGGGCTGTCCGAGCTCAGGAGCATTTCTACCTTTCGGGCGATAGGGTAACCGTCCGCCTTGATCGCCTTCCAGGTAGATCCAAATTCGGGTGCCAGATGCATCCCAGTGGCCACAATCTGTAAATCGCAGGTTTGCGAATGATGCAATCCATCGATCACCCAGCGAAGCAGTCCGTATTCGGCTCGGGTGCCGGTTACGACGCTGACTTTCTTCATCTTGCGGCGCCCCCGACCCGTTCCCGCAGCAGCATGAAGGCTTCGGCAGCATCGAAACCACACGCTGCCCCTCTTACGGTAGCCATAGCACGGATTCCTCGTGCGCTGCGCGGAAAGGGATGTTCTCCGATTTCCCCGACGAACATTTCCGCGATACGAATCTTCTCGTCTATATGGTCGGATATATCGACAAAAACATTGGGTCTGAACCCTGGCGAGTCAGGCGACATGTCGAAGTCTGTTTCGGACTGGGTCTCGTATGCGTAGGTCCGCTGAACAGAGCTGTAGCGAAACCATTTTGCGGTGGTAATACCGGCATCGAAAACGGCGGCATGGTCCGAATGAGCATCGCGCCGATACGGGAGATAGACATCTGTCGGTTCAAGCCGTTTGACCGCCTCTGCTATCCCTCCGATGATGACGCGAAGAGGTTGGTGGTCAAGCGTTGAGGTGGGGATATTCAACCGGATAGTTTCGGCGAAGCCATAGGCTTCGGCGACGTGGCGAATCTCGCTCTCGCGTTGCTCGACGCGCTCTGCGCTGAAACCGGTGTTGGAGGAAATACCTGTCACTATGAGCCAATAGGTCAGGTTGCCTGCGGCTCGGGAACGCAGCAGCGTCCCGCCGCATCCCAGCGTCTCGTCATCGGGATGCGGAGCGATCACGAGATGGCGTTTCACAGATAATTTCCTTCATTCAGGGATGGCATGTCGGAGGTTTCGATCAATCTTACCGCCCCGATGCCCGCCTTGATAACGGGACCATCCGGCCCGGCGTCAAGCACCTTCCCCGGCTCCGCATTTTTCGGCACTTCCCCGTCGAATTCCGCGCAGCGCCAAAGCTTTACATGGTTTTCTCCAAGCTGGAACTCCGCGCCGCTGTAGGGGCGGGCAAGAGCACGAACAAGATTGCGGATACTGGAGGCGGGCATGCGCCAGTCTATCAGGCCGTCGGCCGGCCCGCGCTTGCGCCAATAGGTCGCCTTCGTCTCGTCCTGTGGCTGCGGATCCAATGTGCCGCTGACGATGTCTGTCACGATCGTCCGCAATTGCCCCGGAACAGCGTTCAACACCTTTTTGTAAAGGCTTGCGGCGTCATCGTCCGAGGAGATAGCTAGCGGAACTTGGCTGAGGATCGGGCCGCTATCGGCACCTTCGTCCATCAGAAAGAAAGTCGAAGAGGTTTGTTTCAGATCGAGCGCAAGCGCCCAGATCAGCGGATGTCGTCCGCGATTTGCGGGCAATTCTGCCGGATGAAAGCCGACGGTCCCGATGGCTGGAACATCGAGCACATCTTGAGAAATCAACTTCGACCATCCGATAACGAACATGACTTGCACGTCGGCTTCTCGAAGAAGGTCGGGGAGCGCAGTCTTGTCCAGTTCCTCGGCGTAATGCACCGGTACGCGAGCCGCCTCCGCCCTTCCGGCAATATTCACGAAATCCGCATTGAACTTGCTGCCCCGCAAGGTCAGAACGCCCCGCAGATCAACTTTTGGATCGGCGATAAGGGTTTCCAGCGCTACGTCGCTCGATTTAACACACCCGATAAAGAAGGCCCGGATAGTGTCTTCGTTCATACGTCCTCTCCGCTTTTGGTCGCCAACAGATTAACCAGTTCGTCGGCAGCGAAGGCGCGTGGAGCCGGACAACCGATCAACTCGTCCCAACGCATAGGCGATATGCCGTTGCCGGGCCGCTTGGTGCCAAGATTGGTTGGGCTGAATAGCTCGCCTGCAGCGATATCGCGGCTCGCGACGATCGATTTACGAACGATGGCGCGGTTCCCCGCCTCGCTGCCCGAGGGGCGTTTGATGCCATCGCCGGCAAGGGCTTGTTCAATGTTGCGGATCGCTCTGACCATCTGCGCTAGCTCTGCGGGTTCGAGACTCGCGGCATGGTCCGGTCCCGGCAGGCTTCGATCCAACGTAAAATGCTTCTCGATAACGCTGGCGCCCAGAGCCACCGCAGCAATCGAAACTTCAATCCCCTTGGTATGGTCGGAATAACCGTATGCTGTGCCAAAGGCAGCGCCGATGTTCGACATTGCCATCAAATTCACCTCGCTCATCGGCGTGGGGTATTCTGTATTACAATGGAGGATCGTTATGCGATTGCGCGAAATCCCGCCTCTCTCCAAAGCGTTTACCGCCGCTTCGATCTCGCCAAGGTTGGCCATGCCGGTCGACAGTATGATAGGAAGCCCTTTGGCCGCCATGTGGCGCAGTAGGGGAAGGTTGGTAATCTCGCCAGAAGGAACCTTGATACGGTCTACCCCTAACTCGATTAGGAGATCGATGGCCCCTTCGTCGAACCCCGTTGAAAAGAAAGCGATTCCCGCTTCCTCGCAGGCGCGCAGTAATACGTCATGATCGTCCCGCGAAAGCTCAAGCATCGCTAGCATTTCCTGCTGGGTTTGCTCGGCGCCGGTTGTCGTCAGCTGGTACCCGGCCTTGGGCGCAGCGCCAGTGGCTATCTCGCAGGCGGAGAAGGTCTGGAATTTAACCATGTCGGCACCTGCTTCGGCCGCGATTGCAACGAGCTCACGGGCCATTCCCATGTCTCCGTTGTGATTCACGCCGGCTTCAGCGATTATCAAGGTCATCACACTTTCTCCTCTGCCGGAACGCCGACTTGCGTGACGCCAGGGGGCACATCACGTATGACAGCTGCACCCGAGCCAATCGTCGACCACGCACCGATCCTGCGCGGCTCGGTCGCGGAGCCTTGGTTTACCGTGACACCCATGCCGATCCACACCCCTTCTCCGATGTGGACGTTACCCGCAAGGTTCGCCCCCGGTGAAAGATTTGCAAAATCGCCGATATGGCAGTCGTGCGAAACTGTGGTGTTGAGGTTGAGTGTACAAAACGCGCCGAAGCTGCAGTGCCCCATCACGCGCACTCCGGGAAACAGTACAGTTCCGCTACTATCGAGCACAGCTTTCCGGCTCGATAGGCCGATGCTGGTGTCGGGATGGATTAGTACCGGGAAGCTGTGCTGGCCGGCCATTCGCTTCGCGACGGCGGCCCGCGTTCGGTTATCTCCGATGCCGATGGCGAATTGCGCACCTTTCCAAGAAAGCGCCTCGGCCTCCAAAACGACATCGTAGGTCTTCCTACAGGTCGAACGCTCATCTTCGTCGCGCGCTACGAGAATGGGGCGAAAGTCCAACGCGCGCGCGATGTCTGCGACATCGCGCGCGTGACCACCGGTGCCGAGGATGAAGAGATCATTCATCCAGTCCTTTCCTCCGGAGCGGTCAGCAACAGCTCTGCGATCCGCCAGTCCAGCATCGTGTCGATATCGATTGAGCTTTGGGCATCCATCACGAAGCCCAAGGTGTCGTCCGTCACCAGTGCCTTCGTGCGAATAAGATAATCTCTCGTGTTCCAGTACATTGCACCATTGAGGGTATACAGTTCGGACAAGTCCTGCCGACGAGTGGCCTCAGCGGTCCTGTCGTAGCGATCGAGCGCGCCGTCCGGGCTGCGTCGTAGCATCCAAAACGGGTGGTCGTCGACCTCACGCACCGAGACTACCGAACGCGCACCGCGCGCGCGCGCGAAGGCGAGCAATTCGACGATTTGCGCAGCGCTGCGCAAAGGCGAAGTTGCCTGCAGCAAAATCAAATCCTCGTGCTCCGGAAGCTCATCGATCGCATGAAGGACGGGGGCAATCCCAGGTGCCGTATCGGTGGCCAGCTCGGCAGGGCGAAGGAATGGGGTTTCGGCGCCCCATTCGCGCGCCACCGCGGCGATTTCCTCGTCCTCGGTAGAGACCACCACCCGTTCGATGCCCTTGACGGCGAGAGCGGCCTGTATGGTCCATGCGATCAGGGGCTTGCCCGCAAGTTGGCGTATATTCTTGCGCAGGATACCCTTAGATCCGCCACGCGCAGGGATCAGCGCCAAGGTCATCGCACGCCTCCGGGGGGGCCGACTAGATTCGGGCTGCTGGGAATGTTGACGATTCGCGCGGCAAGATCTTCAGCGCAGGCCAGATCGGCACGCGGACAATGTGCGAACATGGCGAGCCGATGGATCAGTGTCCATACTGGCCGCGCCATCAGATCGGCATCGTTTAGAGTCTCGAGCACCTCTTCGTGGAGCCTCGCATCCCTCCGGTCGAGCAGAAGCGTGCACAGCCAGTAATTGCTCGAACTGCTCTTCGGCTCAGTCACGAAGCGCACCCCTTGGAGCGGCGCGAATGCCGTTTCGTAGCGCCGGGCCAGAAGCCGTTTGCGCGCGAGCATTTCGGGCACCCGTTCCAGCTGCGCGCAGCCGAGCGCCGCGTTGAGGTTTGGCAGGCGATAATTGAAGCCGATCTCGTCGTGAACGAAGTTCCACCGATGGGGCACGCGGGCCGTGGTGGTGAGATGCTTGGCCCGTTTGGCGAGCGCCGGATCATTGGTAAGGATTGCCCCCCCCCCACCTGTCGTCATGACCTTGTTGCCGTTGAAGCTGAGCGCCGCGATCGTCCCGAACTGGCCCGTATGCTTGCCTTTGTAGCTTGAGCCAAGCGATTCCGCCGCGTCTTCAACCAACGGGATACGCCAGCGCTCGGACAGTGCTACGAGTTCGTCGAGCTGCGCTGGGTGGCCGAAGGCATGCATCACAATCAGCGCGGCGATTCGCGCTCCGGTCTCGCGATTTTGGCATGAGCCGTCGCGGATTTCGCAGGTCGCGGCGAGGTGTCGTTCGAGCGCGACTGGATCGACGGCGAGTGTCTGGGCCTCGCTGTCGATGAAGTGGGGCTTCGCGCCTGCATAGGAGGTGGCATTCGCCGTCGCGATGAAGGTTAGCGTCGGCATCAGCACTTCGTCGCCCGGCTTTACTCCGGCGAGCAGCAGCGCAACATGCAGCGCGGCGGTCCCGTTCACGGTGGCGACCGCATGGCCGACCCCGGTGAACGCCGCCAGATCCTGCTCGAAGCGGTCGACATATGCGCCGACTGACGAGACCCAGCCAGTTTCGATGCAATCGGCGACATAGGCCGATTCGTTGCCAGAAAACTCTGGCTCGTGTAGCGGAACAAAGCCGTCCCGCTCGCCGATGACCCGGCGAACCGTCTCGAGAATGGATTGGGCGGTGTCGCTCATGCCGGTGCCTAAAAGGGGCGGCCCATCAGATATTGTAGGCTTCGGCTTTGTATTGCGCGAGATTGCCCGGATGAGTGAACCACTCAATCGTCTCCTCGATTCCGCGGCCAAAGCCGTCGCGCGTGCCGTATTCAGGCGCCCAGCCCACAAGCTCGGCGGCCTTGGCGTTCGAAGCCCAGAGCCGCTCAACCTCGCTCTTTTCGGGACGCAGCCGATGGTCGTCGCTGACAATCCGGATATCGCGGCCCATCTTCTCGGCAATCAGCTGCGCGGTCTCGCCAATCGATATCTCGTAATTGCTGCCGATGTTGACGACTTCGCCCAGCGCGCGCTCCGATTGCGCCACCGAACAGAAACCGCGGACCGTATCCGCAACATAATTGAAGTCGCGGGTAGGATGCGTCGCACCCAGCCGTATCTCGTCCTCGCCATTGGCGATCTGGGTGATAATCGTAGGGATAACCGCGCGCGCCGACTGGCGCGGTCCATAGGCGTTGAACGGTCGGATCGTCGTCACCGGGGTGCCGAAAGATAAATAGAAGCTCTGCGCGATCTGATCCGCCCCGATCTTGCTCGCTGAATAGGGAGACTGGCCCTGGAGGGGGTGCTCTTCGGTGATGGGGACGAATTTCGCCGTACCGTAGACCTCACTGGTGGAGGTGTGGACGACACGCTCGACCCCGAGATCGCGCGCCGCCTGGACGATGTTTAGTGTGCCCTTGACGTTGGTGTCTACATAACTGTCGGGCGAGTGGTAGGAGAAGGGAATCGCGATCAGTGCCGCCAAATGCATTACGACATCGCAATCCCGCATCGCGGTGCGCACGCCGTTCGGATCGCGGATATCTCCCGCGAATACGTCGATCGCCTGCTTGACCTGCGGTGCGCTATGATCGAGCCAGCCCCAGCTGTTGAAGCTGTTGTAATAGACGAAGGCCCGTACATCAGCACCCAGTCCGACCAGATGCTCGACCAGATGCGAGCCGATAAAACCATCGGCACCGGTTACGAGTATACGTTTGCCGGATAGATCCACGTTTGCTCCATGTCGTATTGAAAACTCCAACCGTCCCGTTGGTCCGGTTGCGAGCCTCCCCATAGCGAGTTAAGCCCTCTCCGCAACCGCGAAGACGCATTTTTTAGCACGCTGCCAGCAAGCGGAACACTTTGACAAGGTGTTCGAGCAGCCAGAAAGTCTGGGGTATGCGTCTCAATGCCTACCAATGAAGGGAAAATGGCGGGGTCGTCGCGCGGTCGGCGAGTGCCGATACGACGCCAGTCTTTAAGTTCGCCAACCACGTTTTCGACCCTCTGCCGTTAACCATAGGGTCTGCGATCGTGCGGGACACGCAGTTTTTAACTGGCTCTCGAAGGGATGCGGGAAGATATCCCCGGGCCACCGGGAGCAGGCAGAACAAGTTGGCACCATAGCCTTGGCCGCCGAGCAATGTCTTGGTTATGTGAAGCGCGTTGAGCAACAGTACAGCGTTCTGGAAGCGCCAACCTGACCTTTGCTCAGCATGAGCAGATGTCTTCCCAAGTTATCGCAGATTTCATGACACCTGGCCATTAGAAAACACTACTACTGCAGCCGATACGGCTGGGAA
This sequence comes from Qipengyuania citrea, assembly GCF_009828015.1. Lineage (GTDB taxonomy): Bacteria > Pseudomonadota > Alphaproteobacteria > Sphingomonadales > Sphingomonadaceae > Qipengyuania > Qipengyuania citrea. The sequence continues at coordinate 13,786 of NZ_WTYG01000008.1, forward strand.
ACACCCCTTATCCAAATATGCCTCGATCCGGCGCATTCGCGCCTCCGATACCCCGGCTAGATAGCTCCCGACACCAAGTCTCATGTGTAGCGATGGAAGTTAGACTGCCGATTCTATGGGAATCTCTTCGACCGAGCACTAGACCTTGACACTCAACAGCGCCTTTCCAATCTCGCTTTCAGACACAGAAGCGATGAAGGAGCTTGAATGTCTCATGGCTTATTCAGAAATTTTTCCACGAGAGAGCATTACCTTTCCAGCCACGAAAACGCGTTTGCGCTGGACGCTTTGTCTAGCTCAGCCGTACGCGCTCACCGATACACTCTCAGACCCCTAGGAAACTTCATCGCAGAGGGCGCTCAGGCCCACTCCGCCGACCGGGATCATGGCGCATATTCATGCTGGGACTCCGTCTATATTGTACGCAACGAGCGAGAGCGAAGCCGTGATGACTCTTTTGCTGAGTGCATAGCCGTTGCGAGAAAGGATTTGAGCAGCTATCGCGACAATCATGAAAATTGGCGTCACTGGAAGTTCCGGGTTTATGGGCAGCCATCTCTGCGACTTTATCTCGGGCACAGAAGACACCGCAGTCGCCGTAACAAGGGGATCGCCCCTTCCCGAATGCGAAACCCTCGTTCATATCGCTGGACTGGCGCACCAACGTGCATCACGAGCGGCGTTGATGAAGGCCAATTTTGATTTCACCCTTCGGCTAGCTGACGAGGCCCGGCGACTGAGCGTGCGCCGCCTTGTGTTTGTCTCTTCGATCAATGTGGTTGCTGGCCATAAAAGGCAACCACTTACATCCAAGATGACGTACAGTCCCACCACTGATTATGGCGAATCTAAGGCGGCGGCAGAGCGCGCCCTTCTAGGATTAAGCGGCATCGAAGTCGTAATACTCCGACCGCCGCTCGTCTATGGGCCTGGCGCCAAAGGAAGTTTGGCAACCTTAATGCGAGCATGTGCAACTGGGGCCCCCTTACCTTTCTCATTGATCGAAAATCAGAGGAGTATGGTTGGGATCACTAACGTTTGCTCAGCCATCCATTTTTTGTGCATGGCCCATACTCGACAAAAGATATTTCATGTGAAAGATGCCGAATATTCGTTGAGCGGGTTAATAGCTGAGTGCCGAGAGGCAATGGACATGCCCCCAAGAATGTTTGGCGTACCCACCACAATTTTAAGAAGCTGTTTGCATGCTCTAAAGAAAAGTGATCTAGCGAGTCAGTTATTGGACGATTTGGTCGTAGAAGATACGCCACTCCGAGAGGTTGGCTGGCAACCGACATATGCGGGCGATATGAAAGAGATGGGCCGTGAAGCGTTTTTTTGATGTGCTTTTTGCGCTATTAATCGCCCCACTTGCGATTTTTCTGGTGCTAGTTTCTGCGGTTCTCATTCGCTTAAGCAGTCCCGGCCCTGTCATATTCCGACAGACAAGAGTGGGTCGCAACCAAAAACTTTTTACCTGCCTTAAACTTCGGACTATGCGCGCTGGCACTCCAGATTTGGCAAGCCATATGACTAATTCGGGATTAATAACTCCGATTGGCAGAGTTCTGCGGCGCTACAAGTTGGATGAAATACCTCAGGTTTGGAATATTGTTCGTGGCGACATGAGCTTTGTTGGGCCGCGCCCGTGCCTGCCCTCGCAAAATGAGCTGATAGAAGCTCGGCATGCCCTTGGTGTTTATAACATTCGCCCTGGCATCACTGGTATCTCGCAGGTTTCTGGGGTTGATATGTCAAGACCTCTCCTTCTTGCGAAGCTTGACGCCACCTATCTAACAAGTATGAATCTCAAACATGATATAAAGCTGATCTTGGCGACTGCCTTTGGTGCCGGCCGGGGAGACCGTGTAGTCACGTAAGTCGGTCACTGAAACTGAAATTCTTATGATGATTTCAGATCTATATGCGGAGATAATCGGTGTTAGGTCGTCCGGCGGACACGGTGATTTTGATCGTTAAGGGTCGCTATCTTGTTGAGTCGTGCGCCGCCCCATTGGCGTTACACTCGCAGCAACTTCAGCCTCGACGAACGCTCCACGTCGAGAGCCTCCTGCCCGGTGGAGTAACGCATGAATCAATGTGTACACCGCTCTTCGAAAGCCAGTTGGGTTTGTCCCCGAGCGAACAGTCTAGGTTTGCGGTTCGCAGCTATTGTCTACCCGGCTCACGCCGTGCGCTCAAGGGCTCAAGCGTGGCCGACCTATTCATAAGCAACTGCTCGGTAACCCAACGTCATAGGTGCTACAAATATCAGCGGAACCCGACCTCCCAGAATAATACATGTGGCATTATTTTAACGGAATTGACGTACGGCCATTAATGAATTTCTTGTGCAGGCCTTGCTGGCACCTCGCGGGATGTAAGGCGCCGCAATCTAGATTGGTATAAAGTAATGACGTTTTGGGTACCACTGGAAATTCGACTTGTTAATTTTCTTCGCCAATTAGTTGCGCTAGGGCGAATTAGAAAGCTCGCATTACTGCTTACGATGGATGCTGTGCTTTGCACTCTAGCGGTATGGGTGGCTTTTTCCCTCCGACTTGGTTACTGGGACTTTGAGAGTGCAGCTGTAATAAAGACTGCTCTCTTATGCCTAATCGTTTGGCTACCTATTTTCGTTCTCAAGGGGATTTACCACTCGGTAACCCGATTTGTCGGCTCGCGTACGATGATCAATATTGCAATCTCATGCATGTTGATGGCGTTCGTGCTATCTACCCTCTTTCTTACCAAAACAATTGCAGGCCCGCCACGTACGATCGGAGTTCTACAACCATTGGTCTTCGCTGCTTTGCTCGTAATTAGCCGTTTGTTTGCTCGCTACCTACTTTTCGACATTCTCAACCAACGGAGCTTCGACGGGTCACGAAACAGGGTCCTCATTTTTGGGGCCGGGTCGGCGGGGCGGCAATTGGCGCTTTCACTGGCGCATGAGCCGGGAATGATCTTGTGTGGCTACCTCGACGACGATGCGCGCTTGTCTGGCCAGCATATCGACGGAGTAAAGGTCTATAGAAGACACGATCTCGAAAAACTCGTAAAAATGCTAGGCATCGACACAGTTTTATTGGCTGTTCCCCGCATATCGCGGCAGGAACGCGCTCAGATCGTTCGTAGTTTCTCTAGAATTCCTGTTCACGTTCTCACGTTGCCGGCGTTGAGCCATCTGGTTGGCGGCACTGTTTCTTACGACAGTCTACGCGAAATCGAGATAAATGATCTTCTTGGTCGTGATCCCGTACCCCCCAATCAACTCCTGCTCCATCGCACCATCGCGGATCGGGTGGTCATGATCACAGGAGCGGGGGGATCAATCGGAAGCGAGTTGTGCCGGCAAATTTCTAAACTGAAGCCGTACGCGATCGTTCTTGTCGAAATGACAGAACACGCACTCTATCTCATCGAGAGTGAGTTGCTTGAGGCCCAGCAGGCTGGGACCATCCATCCATCGACTGCGATCCACCCCGAACTGGCAAACATTACGGATCGCCTGACAGTGCACAGACTGCTCGAACGGTGGAAACCCGATACAGTTTTTCACGCTGCGGCCTACAAACATGTTCCACTGGTGGAAGAGAACGTAATCGCGGGCCTACTTAACAATATTTTCGGCACTCTGAGGTGTGCGCTCGAGGCTAAAAAATTTGGGGTTAAGAACTTCATTCTTGTCAGCACCGACAAAGCGGTACGCCCGACAAATGTCATGGGCGCTAGCAAGCGCGTTTGCGAGCTCGTCCTACAGGGATTGGCAGCCGAAGATGGAACTACGCGCTTTGCTATGGTTCGATTCGGCAATGTGCTCGGTTCAAGCGGTTCAGTCGTGCCACGCTTCCAGCGACAGATTAAGGATGGTGGACCTGTCACACTTACACACCGTGATGTCACACGTTATTTTATGACAATTCCCGAAGCGGCCCAGCTCGTGATCCAAGCCGGCGCGATGGCGGAAGGCGGAGACGTCTTCTTGCTTGATATGGGCAAGGCCATCCGCATTGATGACATGGCTCGGACCATGATCCATTTGTCCGGCCTTACCGTCCGTGATGCGGAAAATCCGGAAGGCGATATCGAAATTCGCGAAGTCGGGCTTCGAAAAGGTGAGAAGCTCTACGAGGAGCTCTTAATCGGCGACTCAGTCCACCCGACGTCCCATCCGCGCATTATGCGTGCTCGGGAGGAACGCCTTGCTTGGCCCGATTTGCTCCAACAGCTCGAACTGATGGAAACTGCCCTAGAGAATGGTAATCGCAGTAAAGCACTAGAAGTCCTTTGTACGCTCGTTCCTGAATACAATGGACAGCAGGCGATTCGCTTGCACGTCGCCTGACGGAAGTGACATGACCCCTAGCGTTCCTCCAGCTGGGATTAGAGTCGATCGGGTTTGTTGCGCATGGGTGCGGTTGAAGCAATGAGCTGCGTGGCGGAGCCCGTCGGGCGTAGCGACGCAGCTCATTGCTTATTCAGTTTGGCGACGAACGCCGCCGGGGTTGCGTAGCCAAGCGCTGAGTGTGGTCTCTCACGGTTGTAACCCTCGATTCAGGCCGCGATCTCGCGCCGGACATGAGCAAGGGTGAGGAAGAGCGTCTCATTCAGCAGTTCATCGCGCATGCGGCCATTGAAGTTCTCGCAGAAGCCGTTCTGCACAGACTTCCCTCGCGCGATGTAATGCCATTCCACGCTGATCTTCCGCACCATGCCAGCACCGCGTTGCTGGTCAGCTCGATACCGTTATCGCTGACGATCATCCCAGGCTTGCCGCGCCCGGCGATCAGATCCGCCAGCTCGCGCACGACGCTGCGATTAGAGACCCTATGTATCCGGCACCGCTCGCAGGCACTTTCTAGGCATATCATCGGCGATACTGGGCACGCGGAACCGGCGCCCAGACGCCATCTGATCATGCACAAAGTCCAGGTTCCAGCGCCGGTTCGGCAGAGCCAGGATCGGAGCCGGCGCTTTGGTCCCGACAGCGCGTTTGCGACTGCGTCGCCAGCCCTTCCTCCTGATGATGCACTGGGTCTTCTTGCGGTTGACCATCACGCCCTCCCGGCGCAGCAGGATGTGCAGACGGCGATAGCCGAACCGACAACGCTGGTTGACCAGTTCGCGCAGCTTCTCACGAAGCGCGGCGTCATTCTCCGGCGTGGAACGGTAGCACATGCTCTTGCAATCAGCGCCAATGATCCGGCACGCCCGCCGCTCGCTCATCTCATGGCGGTCCTGAAGATGAACCATAGTTTCCCGCTTCCCGCCGAGCACTAGAATTGCTTTGCCACCAAGTCCTTTGAGGCAAACCAATCGAGCATCGCATCCGCCAACAACCGCTTCAGCTTCGCGTTCTCGCTCTCAAGCGCTCACACACGTCGACACTCGGTAACCTCTAGCCCGCCATACTTCGACTTCCAAATGTAGATAGTCACTTCCGACATCCCGTGTCGATGAGCCAGGTCAGCTCGCTCCCAATCGCAGGAAAATCAAAGGGACACGTCA
>NZ_WTYG01000009.1 GCF_009828015.1 Qipengyuania citrea
TGCAATGCGACCAACCGCTCATTGCGAAAAATGCAATCGATGGAAATCAACAGATCGCATGCTGACGTCGACTTATTCGATTAAGAACTGCACGAATAATCGGGCTGCCGGATTCATTCTCAGGCACTTACATAAAATTATGCACTAATTGTTCTCGCGTCGCGCTCTCGCTCTCGCTCAAGGAGCGTCCATGGTCGATAGGTAGCCCTTTTCCGGAGACCAATAGCCCCAAAAACTCTTCGACCATTCATCCTTCATGGTAACGAGAAGAGCTTTACATCGCCGTCGCTCCCCTCCAGACCTCTGCATCTCGGGGTTACGGCGCATTCTCGTAACATTTTTCAAGGAATGGACTACCGGGTTCGAACGCACGAAGAACAAGGGTTTGAAATCGGAAAAATCTACCAGTTCAAGCAAACGGTAGTTCCCCGAGGAGCCCGCAGCACAGATCGTCGCGGGAAGCTCCTTGTCCCAGATTGCAAGCATGGAAAAGCCATTCCTGCTTTCACGGAAGCGAAACCACCTGTACTCGAGGTCGAGCGTTGCTCGTTTTGCGAACCGTGCATGCTCCATAGATCCAGCTAATAACGAGCCCCGTTTTTCGAGCACGATATCCGTTTCTGACCAACAGTCGTACTTGGACCGAAACCTTATCTTATGGTGCTGATGCTTGTTCAAGGCACCTCCGGACTGAGCGATCCCCGGCTTGACATCGACGTCGGAAAGGAAGTTCGCACAGCTTCTGCTGATCATTGCCCGGGCCATGATCTTTTCGCGCACTTTTCGCATTGCAGCCTCCTTCAACAGAGATATGGACACAACGGATCAGCTTTTCAGATATATTTCGTTGCATTAGCGGAAAGCCTGCTTGTGCCCTGTCTCGCAGCGACTGCTATGTTGCCTTCTATTGCCTATCTGATCTTCATTTCGCCGATCCATTTTTCGACCGCGTCGAGCGCCCGTTCGAATGCGAGATCGAGGGAGCGCGCCCGGCGCCGGTAAGCGCAACGTTTCAGCATGCTCTTCCAGTTCCGATTTCTGGCCGCATGCCTGAAGATGCCGTTAGCCAAATCTATTTGGCATGCGGCAGCCGCGCAGGAGGCCACAACCGGAGCGGCGCGGGAGGCACTGCCGCTTTTAGTTGTGTCGAACACTGCTTTAGACATCGTCCGAGCTCGTCTCCCCCTCACCCGCGAACAGCCTGATCGCTGCTGCCTCGAGCAGCCGCGATTAATGTGAGGAAATGTATGCTTTCACGAAACGCCCATTTCAACAGTGGGCAGTCCGGCAACGGTCTAACTTCAGAAATTCGGCGTTTTTTCACAGCCGGGATCTAACCAGGCGTAGCTGAATTCAACCTGTTCGTGATCGAACGGCCGCGTATTGCATGATTGTCAACGGAGTTTATTCTTTATTTCTCAACCGAATTAATCTGGGAATTCATCCTTGGGCATCTCGATCTCAACTACAATGCAATCCCTTGCCGCGTGGGCCTTTTTTATAGTCGCGTCGAATTGCAACCCTTCAATCTGTAGCAAGGTATATAGTGGCCGTCCGACACAGGACGAAAGGGTTGTCGCAGGTAGATTGGAAGGGTACGAAAGTATGACCCTTTTGCCATCGATCCAGCACCGGCTTTCGCGCAATTCGAGCGAGCACTCGAGCGTTCCTCTCAACCAATAGAACCGCCCCGCGGAAAACGGGAGAGAGCCATCGACCGATGTGAAGGGTTGATCACCATCGTCATTGAAGAGCAGCGGCAGGTCGTCCGGGCTGATGCCAGCGAGCTCGAGAACATGGGCGGTAAGACCTGTAATCTTTCTTTGATGAGATCCCGATTCGTCAACTGTCAGGGCAGCGACATTGCGATCATGTTCGCGAAGGTCGAAGTCAATCGCCTCGATCAGCTCTTCGATATCCGAAGCAATCCGCCTCGATCGGGTTGTCGAAAAATCGTGATCGAGCCGAAGAAACTCGGCATGCAGCATAAGGCCGTCATGAGGCCCTTCCGCGAAATCCATCCGCTCCAAGGAAGCTTCCGGCCTCTTTGCAAACCGGGGCAGGAGTTTGCTGTAGGTATCGACCCAGATCTGATCGTACATCGCCGCGTCCGCGAGCATCAGTCCGATGGATCGGGCAAGCGATGCCTCAATCGCGCGCTCGTCCGGATGGGACTGGGGATCTATCGGAATGAGCAGCCGAGGTCCCGATCCAGATGCCTGCTGGAAGTCGAGCACACTTACGGCTATATTTGTGAACCGGTGACCGCCTGCCAGTTCTATTGGGAAGGATTGTTCGAAACCCATCCGACGCAAGACTTTGCGGAAAGTATGCTCGTGGGATTGAGTGTTTGCCCAAAACGCGCGCAAGCTCATCCGATCGTTTGTTAATACGATCTTCTGAACACGGTCCGACTGCATCGATGTTAGTGAGTTGGACATAGTAGCACCTCTACCGGCAAGAACTTACAACCGGTTATAGGATGCTCGCGTCCAGCAGCCCAAGCTTCTTCAAATTCAGCATTCGTGATGTCCGCTTCGCGCCCTCATTTCGGTCATTAGCATGGTTCGCCTCGCGACTTGAAAGCTGCCGTTTGCTCAACACGCCACTGTGGCGACACTGCTCGGGCTCGCAAAATGGCCCTGCCCTTGCCAATGGACCTCCACAAGCGCTCGATGCGTATGGCTTTGTCATGCCGTTCCAAAGTCATTCTGTATTCGCTAAACGCGCATCGTATGACCCGAGCCGACTTCCAGCGCCTGATCGACGACAAGACTAAGCCGATAGGGTCATTGGGAAGGCTCGAGAACCTTGCAGTTCAGGCTGCTGCGATCCTTGGCGACATGACTCCGTCGAATGCTTCGGCATCGTTGACCATTTTCGCAGCTGATCATGGGATTGCCGCACAGCGTGTGTCCGCGTTCCCGCAGGAGGTTACCGGCCAAATGGTCGCCAACTTCCTTGCAGGCGGAGCCGCTGCGAATGTCATCGCGGCGCAATTCGACATACCGGTGACCGTCGTTGACTGCGGAATCGCGCATCCGCCGCGCCGACGTGATGGGCTTATCGATCTGTCGTTGGGAGGGGGAACGGCCGACAGTTCGACAGGGCCTGCGATGTCGCCCGAGACGGCAAGGAAGGCGATTGCGCAAGGGCGACATTTCGCATGCGGTATTGAAAGCAAGATCGTCTGTTTCGGCGAGATGGGCATCGCGAACACTTCCGCTGCAGCCCTGCTTGCGCACAAGCTGAGCGGCATTTCCGTGGCCGAACTCGTCGGGCGAGGGACGGGCCTCGACGATACCGCTCTCTCCCACAAGCAAGATGTTCTCGAACGCGCAGCTGCGCGGACTGGAGCGCTTGCGCCGATTGAAGCGCTGGCCGACCTCGGCGGCTTCGAGATCGGCACGATGGCGGGTGCAATGGTTGGCGCCGGGACATCGAATAAACTTGTGGTGGTCGATGGCTTTATAGCGACCGCTGCCGCCGCGCTTGCGCGGGCGATCGAGCCAGACTGTGAACGGGCCTTTGTCTATGCGCATCGCTCGGCAGAACACGGCCATCGGACGCTGCTCGACTGGCTAGAAGCCGAACCACTGCTCGACCTCGACATGCGGCTGGGCGAAGGGACCGGCGCGTTGTTGGCCGTGCCGATTATTCACGCCGCGCTCTCGCTTTTCGGCATGGCAAGCTTTTCTCAGGCAGGGGTGTCCGGCGCTCCCCCGATTTCATGAAGCGTCCATTCGCCGCCGCTTTGGCCGCGTGGGTGTTCCTAACGCGACTTCCTTTGCCCGCGGCGCAGCTCGACGAGAGCGATTTCGAGGCCGCGCCCGGCTTCTATCCGCTGGTCGGCGTGTTGATCGGCGTAATCGGCGCTGCCGCTTTCGCGCTCGGCTGGGCGATCGGCGGGGCCTTCATCGCAGCGATCTTCGGCACTGCGGCTACCTTGCTGGCAACCGGTGCATTTCACGAGGATGGCCTGGCGGACCTGTTTGATGGGCAAGGCGCGACAACGTCTGAGCGGATGATGGAGATCATGCGCGACAGCCGGCTCGGCACATTCGGAGCCGCAGCGCTGTTGATAGTTCTGCTGCTCAAGATCGCGGCACTGGCGCAACTCCCTTTCATGGTCGCACTCGCCGCCCTGCCCGTGGCGCACGGAGCCTCGCGCCTGTCGGCAGTGATCGTGATCGCGACAAGTCGTTACGCACGTGCCGAGGGGATCGCCAAGCCGGTTGCGAAGGGGATCGGAGCAGCGCCGCTGGTGGTGGCGACGCTCACCGGGATCGCTGCGGTCGCAATCGGTGCGACCATTCTTGGGCCCGGCGCAGCGCTATGCGGCTTGGCCGGCCTTGCCATCGGCCATATCTCGACGCGGCTGCTCTTCGAGCGCAAGCTTGGCGGCTATACTGGCGATTGCCTCGGCGCGGTGCAGCAGATCAGCGAAGTCGGCTTCTATCTTGGCACCCTCGCATGGCTCTGATCCTGCTCCGCCATGGCAAGCCGCAGATCGAAGCGGGCGTTTGCTACGGCCAGTCGGACGTTCCCGCCAAAGCCTTTGACCAGAAAGACCTTCATGCACTGGTGGCCGCGTTGCCCAGCCGCTTTGCACGGATCGACAGCAGCCCACTGATCCGATGCACTGCGGTGGCGGAGCAGTTGTCCGCGCATTTCGACCTTCCCGTCCACGCCGACCCGAGACTGATGGAGATCGATTTCGGGAACTGGGAAATGCAGGCGTGGGACGATATTCCTCGTCACGAGATCGATGAGTGGGCAGAAGATATCGAAGGCGCTCGCCCGCACGGAGGGGAGAGTGTCGCGCAAATGGCTGAGCGGGTTCGCACATATCTGCTCGATTCCGCGAGGATCGAGGGACATATCCTTGCCATCACGCATCTCGGCGTCGTCCGTTGCGTCGCCGCGGCCCTCGGCCGACCTAACCCATTTGAACTCGAACTCGGCTTCGGCCAGTTCCTCACCGTTGAACCAAGAGGGGGCGTATGAGCGAGACCGACAGCGATACACACAAGGAGAAGATGAAGGAGCTGCAGGCCGCGCAAGCGAAGCGGCGCCGGGAGCTCAAGGATCCAGAACGCGGCCTCGTGCTGGTCCACACCGGCGATGGGAAGGGCAAGTCGAGCTCGGCCTTCGGGGTCATCGCCCGCGCGCTGGGCTGGGGACAGAAGGTTGCCGTGGTGCAATTCATCAAGGGCAAGTGGAAGACGGGCGAGAAGAAGTTTTTCTCGCGCTTCCCGGATTTGGTGGACTGGCACGTCATGGGCGACGGTTTCACATGGGATACGCAGGACAGGGATCGCGATATCGAAGCCGCGGAAACGGCATTGGCCAAGGCCGGTGAGTTGATCGCGAGCGGCGACTACGCCTTGGTCGTGCTCGACGAAATCAATATCGCGTTGCGCTACGAATACCTGACGTCCGCGGCAGTGATCGAGGCGCTGGAACGCAGGGGTGATACCCGGATCATCCTTACCGGGCGGGACGCTAAGCCCGAACTGATCGATTATGCCGACACCGTCACCGAGATGGCCGAAATCAAGCACGCCTACCACGCCGGTATCCGCGCGCAGCAGGGCATCGACTTCTAGCAGGCAAGGATTGACAGCAACGGACGAGGCGAGCATTGGCGCGGACAGACGGTGCTGCAGGTGCGAAATCGCTTGGAGCTAAGAGGGAAGCCGGTGCGATACCGGCGCTGTGCCCGCAACTGTGAGCCAGGAGCCCCGAACCAACACGTCACTGGCCAAGCCCTGCACTGGGTGGCGCCGGGAAGACGGTTCGAAGGCGTTGATCGGCAAGCCAGGAGACCTGCCGTCGCGTCGTTCGTCCGGGGCCGGGTCCAGCCCAGTGGGACAGGAAAGTTCTTTTCCGAAGTAACGACAGCCAGGCCGGTTTCCGGTGTCGCGGCTCACTTCGAGCAGCGGCGGGCCATCTGTCGAGTTGACCATGCGGGCACCGGGGCCTCCGCATGGGCTGGCTTTGGATATTGCAATGAAAACCGCATTCTATTTGTCCGTCGCGGCATCGGCCGTGGCTCTGTGTTCGACCGGCGCGTTCGCGCAAGGCGTCGATCTTCCCGAAGACGAGGAAGTGATCTCCGAAACGATCGTGGTCACGGCCAACCGCACCGAACGTGCGATCAGCCAAGTCGGCGAGTCGGTAACGCTGGTCGAGGAAGAGGAGATCGTGAACCGCCAGCCGAGCGAAGTGCTCGACATCTTGCGCACGGTCCCCGGCGTCACCTTCAACCGCAATGGCGGGATCGGAACCAACACCGGTGTTTCTATCCGCGGTGCGGAGAGCGACCAGACCGTCGTGCTGATCGACGGCGTCAAGCTCAACGACCCCTCTTCGACCGGGGGCGGCTTCAACTTCGGTCCTGCCCTGACAGGCAACATCGCGCGGGTCGAAGTGGTGCGTGGTTCGCAGAGCGTTCTTTACGGCAGCCAAGCAATCGGCGGCGTGGTGAACCTGATCACCCGCGAACCGACCGAGGACCTTGGTGTGTTCGCACGCGCCGAATACGGTGAACGCGATACTGCGGAACTCGTCGGCAACGTGTCAGGCAAGTTTGGCCCAGTCGGCCTAAGCGTCGGCGGCAATTACTACCGCACGGACGGCATCTCTGCTTTCAGCGAGGCGCGCGGCGGCACCGAGCCGGACGGGTTTGAAAGCCTGGGCGCCAACGCCAAGCTCGATATTGCGTTGGGTGAGAATTTCTCGATCGATCTGCGAGGTTTCTATGCCGACAGCGAGGTCGAGATCGACGGCTTCACCGCTACCGGCCTGGGGGACACCAACGAGGTTTCCTATCGGGAAGATCTGGTCGGCTATGCGGGCATCAACGCGAACTTCCTGGACGGGCGTTTGCGCAATCGGCTGGGTATCGCCTACACCCGGATCGACCGCAGCAATTTCAGCTTCGACACGGATTCCGAGACCTTCGACGCCTTCGGCGAGAACGTGCGTTACGAGTATCAGGGCGTGTTCGACGCAGCCGAGATTGCAGAGCTGGTCTTCGGTGCCGAGCGCGAGGAATCGGAATATCTCAGCTCCAGCTTCGGCGCGCCCGCTATCGGCGACAAGGTGTGGATCAACTCTGCCTACGGACAGCTCAACCTAACCCCCTACCAGGGGCTCTCGCTGACTGGCGGCGTGCGCTACGACGATCATGAAACCTACGGCAACAACACGACCTTCGCTGCCAGCGGTGCCTATTCGCCCAACGGCGGCGATACCGTGCTGCGCGGTAGCTACGGTGAAGGTTTCAAGGCACCTGCGCTGTTTCAGCTGTTCAGCGACTTCGGGAACACCGCGCTCGAACCCGAAGAATCGGAAAGCTGGGACGTTGGCATCACGCACAGTTTCCTCGATGGGCGGGCGCAGGTGGGCGTCACCTATTTCGAACGCGATGCCGAGAACCTCATCGCCTTCGTCGGCTGCACTGGCAACCCCATCCCTGCCTGTCAGGATCCCGCCAATCCACGCCCTTTCGGGACATACGACAATATCGCGCTTGCAAGCGCCGAAGGGTGGGAGTTCGGGCTCGCAGTCCGTCCGGTCGATGGCTTCGATGTCGCGCTTAACTACACCACGATCGACGCACGCAATGACGTGAACGGAAATCGCCTACCGCGCCGCGCCGAAGATACGATCAGTCTGGTCGCGGACTACCGCATGGAGAACGGCATCGGCATCGGTGCCACCGTGTTCGTGGCGGGCGACAGCTTCGACAATGCCACGAACACCACTCGCCTCGATGGCTATGTGGTGACCGATATCCGGGCGAGCTTTGGCATTACCGAGCAGATCGAAATTTTCGGTCGGATCGAGAACCTGTTCGACGAGCAGTATGAAACGATCTTCCGCTACGGCCAACCTGGTCGTGCGGTGTTCGGCGGCGTGCGCTACCGGATGTAACCGATGGTTCGGACGATCCTCGCGGCGCTGGTGTGCCTTTTGCTCTGTGCCTGTTCGCAGGTGGCGGAGCGGGGAGCGGACGCACCGCGACGGATCGTCAGCCTCGACTACTGCGCCGACCAGTATGTTCTGAAATTTGCGGATCGCGAGGATATCCTCGCGCTGTCGCCCGATGCGAGGAAGCGCTTCTCCTACATGCGGGCGGAGGCGGCAGGGATTCCCACGGTCCGTCCGCGCGCTGCGGATGTTCTGGCGCTGCAGCCCGACATGGTTGTGCGAACCTATGGTGGCGGACACGATATCGCTGACTTCATGCAGGAGCCGGGCGTGCCGGTCGTGCAGATCGGCTTCCCCCAATCGATCACAGAAGTGCGGGGTGAAGTGCTGCGGGTGGGAACCGAACTCGGCAAGCCGGATGAGGCCGTAGCGCTCGTCGCCGAGATGGAACGGCGACTGAAGGTGCTCGCCGATCGGCCCGGCCCTCCTCGCGAAGTCCTCTACATGACACCCGCTGGTGTGACGGCTGGAGAAGGAACACTCGTGCATGAACTGTTTGTCGCGGCCGGCCTCAGGAATTTCCAGGACCGTCCCGGCTGGAATCCGCTTCCGCTCGAACGCCTCGCCTACGAGCGGCCCGACCTGATCGCGGCAGCCTTTTTCGAAAGCAAGACCAACCACGTCGATAACTGGAGCGCGGCGCGTCATCCGGTGGCGCGGGCGCAACTGCGCGAATTGCCGGTGGTAGCGCTCGAAGGTTCGTGGACCTCGTGCGGCGGTTGGTTCTTGCTAGACGCGGTCGAAGCGCTGGCGACAGCGGGGGAGAACACGCGATGAATCGGGTGGTGTCCATCCTGCTTGTAGGTCTGGCGGGTGCGTTGGTCCTTTCGGTGGCGCTTGGATCGGTGCCCTTGCCGCTCGACCGCGTGCTGGCTGCTCTCGCATTTCAATCAAGTCAGGGTGACGAGCTGGTGGTCTGGCAAATCCGCTTGCCTCGTGCGCTCGCTGCCGCATTCGTCGGCGCGGCCCTTGGAATGAGCGGGGCGGCTCTTCAGGGCCTGCTGCGCAATCCGCTGGCAGAGCCCGGGATCCTCGGTGTTTCGGCCACCGCTGCGCTCTTCGCGACTTTCGTGCTTTATTTCGGCCTCGCGACTGCAGGCCCGCTCGTCTTGCCATTGGCTGCGGTCGCGGGCGCCCTGATCGCGACGTTGCTAGTCGCGCTGGCCGCGATCCGCACACGCTCCGTGGTCACACTGATCCTGATTGGTGTCGGCCTTTCGAGTTTCTCGGCGGCGATCATGGCGCTGCTGATGAACCTCGCGCCCAACCCGTTCAGCCTTGCCGACATGGTCAACTGGATGCTCGGCACGGTGGACAATCGGAGCTTCGACGACCTGATCTTCGCGCTGCCCTTCATGGCGATCGGGGTGGTGGTGCTTCTTGCATCGCGCCGAGGCCTGTCCGCGCTCGCCTTGGGAGACGAGGCGGCCGAAGGAATGGGACTGGACCTCAGGCGGCAACGGCTGGCGGTCATCATCGGCGCCGGCCTGGCGACAGGTGCCGCTGTGGCGCTTGCTGGTGCGATCGGCTTTGTCGGGATCGTGGCGCCGCATCTGGTGCGGCCTTTCCTGCGCTACGATCCGGCACGGCTGCTGGTGCCATCGGCTATGCTCGGCGCTCTGATCCTTATGCTGGCGGACATCGGCGTGCGGGTTCTGCCGACCGATAGCGAGCTCAAGCTGGGCGTGGTCGCGTCACTGCTCGGTGCACCGGTATTCATCTGGATCGCTGCGCGACGGAGGCTGGCATGAGCATTCTGCAAGCGAGCGGTCTGAGCTACGCGGTGGACGGCAAGCCACTGGTCGTCGATGCTGGTTTTTCGCTGGAACCAGGGGAACTCACCGCGCTGATCGGCCCCAACGGGTCGGGCAAGACGACTCTGCTGCGCCTCGCGCTCGGCCTTCTCCAAGCAGAAGCCGGTTCGGCGTCAATCGATGGCGAGCCGGTCGCTCGGCTTTCGCCGGTCGAGCGGGCGCGCAAGATCGCCTACCTGCCGCAGGCCCGACCGCTGGTCTGGCCGCAACCGGTTCGCGACGTCGTTTCGCTCGGGCGGTTCGCCTATGGCGCAGCTTTGGGGCGGCTGTCAGCGGGCGATGAGGCGGCGGTTTCTCACGCGATCGGGGCCTGCCAGCTGGACGGTTTCGAAGAGCGGGCAGCCGATACCCTATCGGGCGGTGAATTGGCCCGTGTGCATCTCGCGCGTGCGCTCGCTGCCGAGACTCCGCTGGTCATTGCCGACGAGCCGGTCGCCGCGCTCGATCCGCGTTACCAGCACCAGACCATGCGGTTGTTTGCCTCGATGGCTCAGGGCGGGCACGGAGTGCTTACGGTCGTCCATGATCTCGATCTCGCGCTGCGTTACGCCAACCGCGTCCTTTGGATGCACGAAGGGCGGATTGTGGCGGATGGGACGCCAGAAGACACCTTTACCAGCGAGCGTCTGCGGCGCGTGTTCGGAATCCAGGCGGAGATTTCCCGCAATGGCGCAAGTTTCCGGCTCGACATCCTGGGCCCCGCATAACGCAGGATGACCGGTCGCGCGATCATGCTGCAGGGCACCGGCTCGGACGTTGGCAAATCGCTGCTGGTTGCGGGGCTTTGCCGGATCGCTCGGCGACGCGGGATCGACGCGGCACCCTTCAAGCCGCAGAATATGTCGAACAATGCTGCCGCCTGTCCGGGTGGAGGCGAAATCGGTCGAGCGCAGGCGCTCCAGGCTCGCGCTGCGGGGCTGCAGCCGTCGACCGACATGAACCCCTTGCTCCTCAAGCCCGAAGGCGACCGGCGCGCGCAGGTCGTCCTGAACGGTAAGGCGCTGCGCAGTGAAGAAGCAGCAGCGTATATGGCAAATCGGGGAAGTCTGCTTCCCATCGTGATCGAGGCATTCGATCGGCTGAGATCGGCGCACGATCTCGTTATCGTCGAGGGCGCCGGCAGCCCGACGGAGGTAAACCTGCGCAAGGGCGACATCGCCAATATGGGCTTTGCGCGCGCGACCGATGTTCCCGTAGTGCTCGTTGGTGACATCGATCGCGGCGGGATTATCGCATCGCTCGTCGGCACCCGAGCCGTAATCGACACCGAGGATGCCGAGATGATCGCAGGCTTCGCCATCAACCGCTTCCGAGGCGACCAGGCCCTGTTCGAAGATGGCGTGCGTTTCATCGAAGACCGCACCGGCTGGCGTAATTTCGGCATCGTGCCGTGGCTGGCCTGTGCTGCGCGGCTGCCCGCTGAAGACGCTGTGGTGCTGGGACAAGCGAAACCGAAAGACGGGGCCATTTTGATTGCCGTGCCAATGCTTTCGCGGATCAGCAATTTCGACGATCTCGATCCGCTTCGTGCCGAGCCGGATGTAGAGGTCCGCTTCATTCCTCCCGGCCAGCCCATTCCGCGCGAGGCCGATGCAGTCATCCTCGCAGGCACCAAATCGACCTTGGCCGACTTGGCAATGCTGCGGAACGAGGGGTGGGACTACGACATCATCGCCGCCTGGCGCACAGGCGCGCACATCGTCGGCCTGTGCGGTGGCTTCCAGATGCTGGGCAATCGGATCGAGGATGCTGACGCCGCGGATGGATTGGCAGGGACTGCGGATGGTCTGGGCCTGTTCGACATGACGACGGTGATGACCCGCAAGAAAGTGCTCCGCCCCATCAGCGGGACTACAATTGCCGATGATGACGCGGTGACAGGTTACGAGATTCATACCGGTCTTTCGCAGGGGCCTGCGCTGGAGAAGCCCTTCTCTCGCTTGGAAGACGGCGTTCTTGATGGCGCGGTCGCAGCGGGCGGACGTCTGATCGGCACCTATCTTCACGGTGTGTTTGCGAGCGACGCATTCCGTTCGCGCTGGCTTGAGAAATTGCGTAGCGGCCGGAGCAGCACGCTCAATTACGAAGATGGTGTCGACACAGCGCTGGACGAACTAGCCGAAGGGCTCGAGGAGGCCCTCGACGTTGACGCTTTGCTGGCGCTTGCGCGGTGATCGCGCTATGGATCATGTTGGCAGGTCTCGCAATTGAAGCCATGGTCGGCTGGCCCGACGCGGTGGACAGGCGGATCGGGCATCCTGTCCGCTGGTTCGGCTGGCTAGTCGAACGGACAGAACGTCTGGGCAATCGCCAATCATGGAGCAGGTCGGCGCGGATCGCGACGGGCGGTCTTGTTACTCTGTTTCTGGTGGTCCTTGCGGGCTTGATCGGTCTGGCCATCCAGCTGTTTCTGCCAGCCGGATGGCTAGGGCTTGCCCTGATGGCCCTCGTCGTCTCCAGCATGATCGCTGCGCGCTCGCTGCACGATCACGTCGCGGATGTCGCCAGGGCGTTCGACGTTTCAGGGATCGCGGCTGCGCGGGATTCGCTCAGTCAGATCGTCGGACGAGCAACCGCTGAGTTGGACGAGCCCGCCATCGCACGTGCTTCGATCGAGAGCCTGGCCGAGAACACGTCGGATGGCGTTACAGCACCTTTGTTCTGGGGCGCGCTGTTCGGCCTGCCGGGGCTGTTTGCCTACAAGGCGATCAACACGCTCGATTCGATGATCGGCCATCGCAATGCGCGCTACGAAGCTTTCGGTAAACTTGCCGCCCGGCTCGACGATCTCGCCAACCTGATCCCTGCACGCCTGACGGGTATTCTTTTCGTGCTATGTGCCGGTTCGGGCCGGGCTATACTAGTCATGTTTCGGGACGCCGGCAGGCACCGCTCTCCCAATGCAGGGTGGCCGGAGTCCGCGATGGCGGGCGCGCTCGGCATCAAACTGTCGGGGCCGCGGACTTATGGCGAAACGACGAGCAACGACCCTTGGCTCAATTCGGGAGCAAGAGACCCATCCGGAGCCGATATCCGCCGCGCCTTGGCTCTTTATCGGTGGGTAGTCATCGCCATGGCGATCATCCTGGCGCTCCTGGGCTGGATCAACGTGTCATGACCGATCTCGGCCTCGTGTCAGGCCATGGCGGACGGATCGACGCGATGGCACGCGCGTTTCCCAGCGCGCCACTACCATGGATCGACCTGTCGACCGGCATCAATCCGTATCCTTATCCGTTGCCCCCGATCGCACCCGATGCATGGGAGCGCTTACCGGGCGAGGTGGCCCGCGCATTCTGCGAAAGCACCATGGCGGAGTCGTTCCGATGCGATCCGTCTTTTTGCCGCGCGGTCGCCGGGACGGAAGTCGTCATCCGCCAGCTGCCGTCGATCCTGCGTGCTCAAAGAGTCGCCGTGCGCGCTCGCAGCTACGCCGATCATGCAGAAAGCTGGCGACTGGCGGGGGCGAAGGTGGTCACGCATTTCGATCCCTTGGCATTGGCCGGGGAAGCCGATGTCGCGGTGATCGTGAACCCTAACAACCCCGATGGGCATCGTTGGACTGTCGAAGCCATCGAGGCAGCGCGCGCTACACTCGCTCATCGTGGCGGCTGGCTGATCGTCGACGAGGCCTATGCCGACCTCAATCCCTCGCTAAGTGCGGCTCCGCTTGCGGGACGAAAGGGGCTGATCATCTTGCGATCCTTCGGCAAGTTTTTCGGGCTTGCGGGCGTGAGGTTGGGTGCCGTGCTTGCTACGCAAGAGATCTTGAGCAGCATCGAAGATCGCCTCGGCGGATGGGACGTGTCGGGCCCTGCGCTGGATATCGGTGCGGCAGCCTATGCTGATCATGACTGGCAGGCCGCTACGCGCGGACACCTTGCCGTGCGAATGCAGGAGATGCACGCCCTTATCGCGACCTCCGCGTTGGAAGACCGTGGCGGAACCGATCTTTTCCGGTTCGTCCGTGGATCTGACGCAAATGCGCTCTGGCGGCGACTTGCTGAGCAAGGCATCGCCGTGCGCCGGTTCGTCGGGGATGCGCATCACCTCCGCATCGGCTTGCCCGCCGACAAGCTCGCGTTTTCACGACTTGCGCGAGGGCTCAACCCTTGAGACGAAGGGGCAGCCCAGCGACCACGAGTTCGACCGTGTCGGAAATCTCGGCCAGCCGCTGGTTCAGCCGTCCCTGTTCGTCGCGAAAATCGCGGCCGAGGCGATTTTCCGGGACGATGCCCGAGCCGACCTCGTTGCTGACCAACACGACATTCGCTTTAGCCCTCGCAATACTCTCGACCAGCGCGTCCGCTTCCCTGCCGATGTCGAGTTCGGCCAGCATCACGTTCGAGAGCCACAAGGTGCAGCAATCGACCAGCACGGTGCCGTCGTTGACCGATGTAATCGCACGAGCGAGTTCGATCGGTGCCTCGATTGTGTGCCAGAAATTGGCACGTTCTTCACGGTGCTGACGGATTCGCTCGGTCATTTCATCGTCATACGCCTGCGCGGTGGCGATGAACTTGTGCGGTCCCCGCATGCGGCCGCATATCGAAAGAGCGTGGCGGCTCTTGCCCGATCGAGCACCGCCGAGGATCAAATGAACCAAGCTCATAGAGTGAAGCCCTCGACTCTCCGCCTCTCAGCAGCCTGGATTACGGCTCGCCTTTGGTCAGGCGACATTTCGGACCACTCTGCAATCTCATCGAGCGTTCGGCCACAGCCCGTGCAGACATTTCCATTTGCCGACAATCGACATATCTTCTGGCATGGCGATTGCGGGTCATCAATGGTCGTTGCAGGCATGAGAATGGCTCTAACTCGTGCTGGCGGGGCTGGCAAAGTGCACGGACCTTTGCGGTAAGCGAATGATGAAGCGACTTGTCAGCTACGAAAACCTTCTCTCCTGCATCACGCGAGATGAGAGCCATCATGTTGCCACGCTTGACTGGAAGGCGTTTCTGCACCTCTCTCCTATTCTCCGGCTGCGGCGTAGGGAAGCACGTGCGGCGCTGCGGAAATACCTGAGCGGGCTTCAGGGCGCCAAATGGGAAGTCGATACCGTTCGTTTTCCAATCGGAAGTCAGATCGACGAACAGGCACTGAACTCGATCACTGGCGATATCGCTGGCGCTCTAGACGCGATTGCAACGAAGGCCATGACACCGAAAGAGATCTGCAAGGCGCTCAAAATTACGAACCAGGAAAGATTGCGGTGGACCAAGGATGGTCGCCTCAAGACATCCGGGGTCGTGAGCTTCAGGAGGGCCAACACCGTAAGCATCTCGACTTACTCTGCACACGCAATTCACGAATTGATGAAAGACCATAGCGTAATTGAAGGTTGGCGACAGAAAGACCTCGATAGTCGAAAATCCTAGCCTCGAAGCTACAGCCATTGTGGTTCACAGGGGTGTAGTTTGGTCAAAAACCGTGACCGACAGGGATGACGCAGATTTGCACTACAACGCGGTCGGCCGCTTTCACATGTAAGCCAATCAAAAGCGGACCGACGGCTAGCGGCCCAATTGTGTTGAAAAACTCCGCAGGCACCTTCGGCGGGAAATATTAAAACTCATAAGAGCTCATGCCTGCATCATTACCTCAAGACGCCTTCTCCCGTTGAATCATTATTACGGAAAATCGGCTGCGGATCGGGTCAGGCCGAGTTTTTCAACACAATAGGCCCATTTCCTGACGTTCCCACGTTTCTCCACTGGTAATGTTTTAGCGAGTGTAGGTATATCTAACCTGCTGCAATGCGACCAACCGCTCATTGCGAAAAATGCAATCGATGGAAATCAACAGATCGCATGCTGACGTCGACTTATTCGATTAAGAACTGCACGAATAATCGGGCTGCCGGATTCATTCTCAGGCACTTACATAAAATTATGCACTAATTGTTCTCGCGTCGCGCTCTCGCTCTCGCTCAAGGAGCGTCCATGGTCGATAGGTAGCCCTTTTCCGGAGACCAATAGCCCCAAAAACTCTTCGACCATTCATCCTTCATGGTAACGAGAAGAGCTTTACATCGCCGTCGCTCCCCTCCAGACCTCTGCATCTCGGGGTTACGGCGCATTCTCGTAACATTTTTCAAGGAATGGACTACCGGGTTCGAACGCACGAAGAACAAGGGTTTGAAATCGGAAAAATCTACCAGTTCAAGCAAACGGTAGTTCCCCGAGGAGCCCGCAGCACAGATCGTCGCGGGAAGCTCCTTGTCCCAGATTGCAAGCATGGAAAAGCCATTCCTGCTTTCACGGAAGCGAAACCACCTGTACTCGAGGTCGAGCGTTGCTCGTTTTGCGAACCGTGCATGCTCCATAGATCCAGCTAATAACGAGCCCCGTTTTTCGAGCACGATATCCGTTTCTGACCAACAGTCGTACTTGGACCGAAACCTTATCTTATGGTGCTGATGCTTGTTCAAGGCACCTCCGGACTGAGCGATCCCCGGCTTGACATCGACGTCGGAAAGGAAGTTCGCACAGCTTCTGCTGATCATTGCCCGGGCCATGATCTTTTCGCGCACTTTTCGCATTGCAGCCTCCTTCAACAGAGATATGGACACAACGGATCAGCTTTTCAGATATATTTCGTTGCATTAGCGGAAAGCCTGCTTGTGCCCTGTCTCGCAGCGACTGCTATGTTGCCTTCTATTGCCTATCTGATCTTCATTTCGCCGATCCATTTTTCGACCGCGTCGAGCGCCCGTTCGAATGCGAGATCGAGGGAGCGCGCCCGGCGCCGGTAAGCGCAACGTTTCAGCATGCTCTTCCAGTTCCGATTTCTGGCCGCATGCCTGAAGATGCCGTTAGCCAAATCTATTTGGCATGCGGCAGCCGCGCAGGAGGCCACAACCGGAGCGGCGCGGGAGGCACTGCCGCTTTTAGTTGTGTCGAACACTGCTTTAGACATCGTCCGAGCTCGTCTCCCCCTCACCCGCGAACAGCCTGATCGCTGCTGCCTCGAGCAGCCGCGATTAATGTGAGGAAATGTATGCTTTCACGAAACGCCCATTTCAACAGTGGGCAGTCCGGCAACGGTCTAACTTCAGAAATTCGGCGTTTTTTCACAGCCGGGATCTAACCAGGCGTAGCTGAATTCAACCTGTTCGTGATCGAACGGCCGCGTATTGCATGATTGTCAACGGAGTTTATTCTTTATTTCTCAACCGAATTAATCTGGGAATTCATCCTTGGGCATCTCGATCTCAACTACAATGCAATCCCTTGCCGCGTGGGCCTTTTTTATAGTCGCGTCGAATTGCAACCCTTCAATCTGTAGCAAGGTATATAGTGGCCGTCCGACACAGGACGAAAGGGTTGTCGCAGGTAGATTGGAAGGGTACGAAAGTATGACCCTTTTGCCATCGATCCAGCACCGGCTTTCGCGCAATTCGAGCGAGCACTCGAGCGTTCCTCTCAACCAATAGAACCGCCCCGCGGAAAACGGGAGAGAGCCATCGACCGATGTGAAGGGTTGATCACCATCGTCATTGAAGAGCAGCGGCAGGTCGTCCGGGCTGATGCCAGCGAGCTCGAGAACATGGGCGGTAAGACCTGTAATCTTTCTTTGATGAGATCCCGATTCGTCAACTGTCAGGGCAGCGACATTGCGATCATGTTCGCGAAGGTCGAAGTCAATCGCCTCGATCAGCTCTTCGATATCCGAAGCAATCCGCCTCGATCGGGTTGTCGAAAAATCGTGATCGAGCCGAAGAAACTCGGCATGCAGCATAAGGCCGTCATGAGGCCCTTCCGCGAAATCCATCCGCTCCAAGGAAGCTTCCGGCCTCTTTGCAAACCGGGGCAGGAGTTTGCTGTAGGTATCGACCCAGATCTGATCGTACATCGCCGCGTCCGCGAGCATCAGTCCGATGGATCGGGCAAGCGATGCCTCAATCGCGCGCTCGTCCGGATGGGACTGGGGATCTATCGGAATGAGCAGCCGAGGTCCCGATCCAGATGCCTGCTGGAAGTCGAGCACACTTACGGCTATATTTGTGAACCGGTGACCGCCTGCCAGTTCTATTGGGAAGGATTGTTCGAAACCCATCCGACGCAAGACTTTGCGGAAAGTATGCTCGTGGGATTGAGTGTTTGCCCAAAACGCGCGCAAGCTCATCCGATCGTTTGTTAATACGATCTTCTGAACACGGTCCGACTGCATCGATGTTAGTGAGTTGGACATAGTAGCACCTCTACCGGCAAGAACTTACAACCGGTTATAGGATGCTCGCGTCCAGCAGCCCAAGCTTCTTCAAATTCAGCATTCGTGATGTCCGCTTCGCGCCCT